>CBDFLS010000002.1:0-2126478 GCA_965249185.1 Dehalococcoidia bacterium | reverse complement strand
GCCGTGAGGATGGCGATTAAGCAAGTACACGATGGTATCTTGGTCTATCCACGTCTTCATCCTTTCAGGAAACTCTTCCATGACCTCTCTTAGGACGCTGTGCGTCCCGAGCCTCATGGTCCACGGCAGGTTCCGATTGTCCGACTACCGGAGCGCTGGCTGGAGTTGGAGTTGTCCCTGCTGTACCTGATGGTGTCCTCTGCCTGTGTCGGCGACACAGTGTCCGACCCCACTTCACCTGTAGCTGTTGGTGTGCTTGATGGCGTCTCTACCTGAGTCCCTGCTCCACCGGCCCACTCCACATCGCTGGTAGGCGTTGGTGTGCTTGATGACACCTCTGTCTGGGAGCGGCGTCCCAGCGCCAGAACCGGCGTCAATCATAGCTGTTGGTGTGCTTGATGGCGTCTCTACCTGAGTCCCTGCCCCACCGGCCCACTCCACATCGCTGGTAGGCGTTGGTGTGGAGCTTCCGCAGGCAGCTACCGTCAAGGCCACCATTCCAACTACGATGGCTCCTAGAAGTCGCATGATGCCACCCCCATTAAGTCGAGAATCGAATACTTTCTCTAAATAGGACGCTCTTGCCGGAGGAATAGTTCCCGGGGAGTATAATTCTGCCCCTTCTTTCTCCAAGCAAATTCTGTATCAGCGGCTACGTTGGTCCACGGCTCTCAGTCGCTCAGCACTCTCATCAGCTGGACTCCCGTTCTAATTAGGTATACGCTTCAACTGTCAATTCCGTTCCATGAACTAGCGTCTCCTAAGCGAACTAGTGCCCATCTACTCCCAGATGCCGTCAGGGCTCACCTAATATAGGCAATGACCCCCGTTAATAAAGAAGAAGCCCCACGCATACGGCGCAGGGCAGGAGTCTAGTCTTCAAACGGTGGCTGGCCCGGCTCATGCCAGATCGTTCACGATGCGGTCTCTGAATTGCTCACCTCATCCCAACGAGCCAGAAACTTCTACCTCTAAGCAAACCTCCATCTCAATCGGAGAAGCCCCTCCGTTACTCAACCTCAAACTCGTCTATTCATCACAAACGTACACATAGGTCGTAAAACCGCCGAATTGAGACGCCTCTGTATCGTCGGGATATTCATTCTCTGCCCAAACACCATAGAGGAAATTGCCGCAGCCTTCATCGCTGACGTCCTCGCTGTATGACGGGTGTTTTCTAAAGAAGCTATTTCAAGGTTAGCGAACCATTATATCATGTGTCTCAAAAAACTTGTGTCGGAGATTATATGTTCATGGATTCGTTTGTCTCAACTGGTGGCATGGACTAGCCAGGCGGCCTAGTGAGTAGTCACCTGTGCCCGATACGCTCAGCGGTGGGAATCTTCGTGTGGGCCAGCTTCTGAGCATTACAAGTAGCTTCTTGTCCTTTGGGGAAGGCTACGCCGCCGCATGGTGAACGCATAGTATGGATAGTCATTTATCGACGCGACGTGCAGCTATAGTCACGTCCTCGCCCAGCGGGGGTTCTCCTCAATGCGTCACGACGCGAGCAGCAGGGGGCGAAACTCGTCTCTGGCCTGCTCGCAGACTTTTTGGGCCTCATCACTCATTACCTCCGATGAGACGAGGCACATGAGTCGCCATACCCTTTGGGTCTCAGGTTCTGAGACCTTCCAACTGTGTTCACTTCCCCCTGACCTGTTGCAGGGTCCAGAATCCGTTGTCAAATATGATACAAATGTATCATGCGGTCGGCTCACAACAGTGATATCTTTAGAGTTGCCAACGTTTAAGGGAGATGGCGACGAAGCCCATTGGTCAGTAGTGGGTCGCCAACGATGCGCGTCAGAGATATGGCGACGAATTAGAAACACTCCCATTCAATTAGGACAAGACGACTTCAATGCCGATGGATGCAAATTTCTGAACCTGATGATTCCTAATCATTTCGCCAACGGAGGTACTTGAGCAATGGCTTCTCTTTTTGCCCGGCCAATGATATTTTTCCAGGTCCTACTCCTGTTAGGCAGTGCGGTAATTCTACTGCTGACAGTGCCCAAAGCGATGGCTCACAATTATTCTCCCAGTTTCATTTGGGATACTGACGACACGATTACCGTCGAGAGCCGAATTCCTCAAAGTACGGATGTTCACTCCGCCGCTGATGACTACGACAACAATACTGACCTTAACGTTAATCGATGCACACCGAATGGAAACTGCGGCAATGTGATTCACTACGACGGGAACTACGGGTCGTCGGAGCCTCCCGCCTGGGCAGATCCGCTGTCACAAATGGAGCCATGCTCTGATGACGACCACGTGCTGAATGGCTACTGCAATGAGACCAACCATAAAGTCGATTTCTCATACATTTACTACAATACCCACTCGTACGCTACAAACCTTGTCGCTTACTACGCCCGGCACGAAATGGGCCATGTGTGGGGTCTGGACCACGTCGCATGTTCCACCGCTTCCGTGATGTGGATAAACGCCTGCTCGGGTTCGGTCTGGGGAGTGCTAACCAGTCACGACAGGTCGGACGTGAACAGCAAGTATTACCCAGGTTTGTTCGGGTTGCCCGAGGCACAAAATCCCTCATTTAAGGAGACTCTCGTGGAAGCATCATCCGGAAGACTCAAAACGCCAGCCCGATTCCTACTCCCGCTCGTCACAGTGGTGATGGTCGTCCTCGCTCTATATTTCTTGATCGTCTCTGCCCAGAATGCTGCGAACCCACTCGTTGGAGCTAGCCTCGCCGTTTGGGCACCGGAGCCGGGCAGCATACAGACGCTGGTCAATCGGTCCGACGCCATCGTCATCGGTCGCATCGACAGCATTCTTGCCGAGCGTATCGAGGGACCATACGGCGCTTCAGAAAACACTGATCAGCGGGATGTGCCCCAACCTGCTGAATATCCCTACACGTACTACAGCATCGCCCCTGATGTGGTAGTCTTGGACGATGGTCTGGTTCGTGACAACCTCGTGATCAAGCTCAAGGGGTTCAAGAGCAAGCGCGGGTCATCACCACTGCGGATATCGCTGCCCGACGTCGGGGACGAGTTCGTGTTCTTCCTCAGCCGAAACCCCGACGACAAGAGCTACAGCTTCCTGGGCCCGTGGGCGCTGGTTGACGTTTCAGGGCCTACAGTCGTCCAATACGGCGGCGCCCGTCCGGAACCTACCTTCGCACCTGACGCCAATCCCGCTAGCTTCGCAGCGATGGTGGCCCTTGCTACACACGACAGGGTGCCAGCCTCTCCGCTTGGCGACACCAATTTGTTGGTAGACGAATAGAGGAGGTGCTGTAGCCGATCCCCCGGCTCACACCTTGATGCATATGATTTGATACGGGCTGGCGTAGCCCGGGGGGTCGCCGCTCTCCTGATCCAAAGCGGCTCCCATGGTCGTCGAGTAGAGATGCGTTGGCAGCTCCCCTGCACGCTCTGAGATAGGCCCAAGACCGCTGATACCGCACAGTCTTTTTGACAAGCTCCCATGGCTTGCTACAGTGAGGATGCGACTACGCGTTTCCTATGACTACGGCTGTAGCTCCAGGTCATCGTGGACAACGGCCCCGAATTCGCCGGAAGGGTCTTGGATGCATGGGCCCTACCGGAGCGGTGCGACTGCACTTCATCGACCCCGGCAAGCCCATCCAGAACGCATTCATCGAGAGCTTCAACGGACAGCTCCGCGACGAGTGTCTCAACGAGCACTGGTTCATGAGCTTGCCCGCTGCCCAGCGCATCGTGGCGACCTGGCGAGACGACTACAATGCCATCCGGCCCCACAGCGCCCTGGGCAACCGGACACCAGAGGAGTTCGCACAACAGATGGTCAGGAAAACGCCGGTCGGACTCTAAGGATCCCTAGACCTAATCCGGGGAGCAGGTCAATACCACCGAATGGTCCACTCCGTGAGCCGGGCTACTGAGACTTTGAATGTGATCTCAGTTTACTAGGTTCGAGAGCGCAACTTCACGCCAGGATGTAGGGTATAACCCAAAGAAGCCAGCCGACATGAACTTCTGAGTCGTCTCAGTATCGGCCATGCTATTCGATTCCATGGATGGTCTTGAAGACGCCAATGGCAGTTAGCAGCTGCTCCCGGGTGAGATCGTGACCATAAGCGATGAGGCTAGGTCCGTCGAACCTGGGGAAGCTGATGCCGGCGAACCCTCCGGAGACGTCCGTGGAGACAAGTAGCTTGGCATTGACTCCTCCGACCTCATGGTAGAGGACAGTGTAGTCGCTCTCCCTGTTTGAGTGGGGGTCGGACTAGGAGGCAGCTGACTAATATCTTTCCTGTAGTAGTCCTGCTATAATAGGTTCCTAGCGACAGGAAAAACTCACTCAGGCTCTTAAGAAGCAGTTGGCTGTGGCGCTAACCGGTGACGCCATGCCCAGCTGCGATTCGTATTGCCTTTGGCAGATTTCTGTGATGGGGGACACCTGGATATTTGCAGGAAGGCCCTCTCGGGGGCCGATAGGCCGGAGCTGAGCGAAGGGAGCAGCGCAACATGACGTTTCATACGGTGGGTTACGCCAAGAAGAAAGGGCCGTGTGATATCCGCCGCCGCCTTGCTCTGCTTGAAGGGCAGCGGCCGTCGTCATGCCTCTCTGTACTTCAGGAACCGGGCCACGAGATCGGCGCTTACAGCATTGGGGTGCGGCCATTCCATATGCGGTGGGCTGGAGTTTCTCGTTGACGACCATTGGCATCCTTGACCTGTTGAACCAAGCGCCATACGGTGCCTATGCCGTGGACATGAGCCAGACCATCTTGTTCTGGAACCCCAGCGCCGAGCGGATTCTCGGCCATAAAGCGGAAAACTTGATCGGACGTCGATGCTACGAGATCTTACGAAACCTGCCCGAGGAGGGTTCGACCCCTATATGCATCGAGAGCTGCCCCTCCATCCGGCTCGCCAGGGAAGGGTGCATCCCGCCGGTAGTCCACGTTCGGATGCTCTGCGCCTCAGGTCGCCGAATGCGAGCTACTATCACCCCAATAACGATTCCGGCCACCCGATCCAATGATTCGATACTGGTACACCTGTTCCACGTCGAGGCAGATGACGAACGGGCTAGAAGGGTCGCCAGTTCCGTCCAGAATGTGCTGCTGAAAGGGAGTACGTCGGCACCATCAGCGGACCCGATCACACAAGCGGCACTCAGACGGGTCAGTCCCCTGACGGCCCGTGAGGTGGAAGTGTTGCATCTTCTGGCCCTGGGACTTGAGACCAAGGAGATCGCTGCTGAGCTGCACGTTAGCAGCAACACTGTTCGCAACCACTTCAGCAATGCCCGGGGGAAGGTGCAGGCGAAGACGAAGCTGGGCGCGGTGCTCGCCGCCCAGCGTCTCGGTCTGATCTAGCGCCTTTCGCCTCCGCCTGTGTCGACTCCACCTCATCCGGGCTGAATACCGGAATCTCTTGAAGGAAGATAGTGCAAATGCATCAGTTAAGAACCGTCTCCGGTATAAGAAATATTTGACTCTGGCTCAGGATTGGGCCGGGTACTCAGGACCCTACCACAGTCACTTCCTTGAGTGAAAGCGAGGACAATGTTTTGACTCTGGCTTCGGATTGGGCCGAGTACTCAGGACCCTATCACAATCACTTCCTTGAGTGAAAGCGAGGACGAAGTAATGACTAAATGGACGATAAAGAGCAAGCCAACCTTCTTGGTGTTGGGAGCAGCGCTTACAGCACTGTTCGTAGTTTCTTTGCTTGTATACACGGACCAAGCTGGGGTTCAGGCCAGTTCAGGTAATCTGCTTCCAAGCATGACGATGGTGTACGAAGTGTACGGCCCCTCCATTTCCGTCGGGGAGCGCTCTATCGAGCCCTTTAAGGAGTTGCATCGCCTCGAATACCAGTCGGAGACTGAATGGGTCGACACCGTGATCGAGTCTCCGTCGGTCGACCTTGGCCGGTATGGCGTCGGGAGTAACGTCGGCTCGTACACGAGGTTGGATGGCAGAGCTATCGACGAGTACGATGCAATGGATGGCAGCATGGAGGAGAGCGCCGTCTCCGAGGACAGCATCTTCGTGCCGAACTCGGCTTTCGCTTACGCTTTGGCAACGCCTAACTCCATGGACGACACCCCGGGGCTCTCGAAATCCCAAGTAGTCAGCAGTGCGACAGTGTGCTTCAACGGCGATTGCGAAGAGAATGCGCGTGGGGTTCTGTATAGCGGCGACGGGTTCGAGCTAGTAATGTTGATGAACGACTCTTGGGGCATCCCCCTTAGATTGGGGGACGGATTCCTGGTCAGGGAAATCGAGATTCAGGTCGTAAAGCAATAGCCCTACCGCCCGGCCCTGGGCATGGACTCTGGACGCTGCTTCCAATGCATGGAAGAGCAATGATGAATTCGGGCAACAAAAAAGGGGTCGCATATATGGATGGAACAGGGGGACCGCTGCTACATCCGCAGTGGTCCCCCTGTGTAGTTCTGGTCAACGCCTAGCGCCGGCCCTCTCCTCCTCCTTTTCTTCCTCCAAGCTCAGCGCCCACTCGAACATCGAGAGGGTCGCGGGCGTGGGCTTCCCGTTTCTTCTGGCCGGCTTCGCCGGCTCCTCGGCCATGAACTCTGCCCAGGAGAAGAGCGACCGCTGTGTCTCAGGGGCTTCGTCGTGATGACCGTTGCCCGCGTCCACCTTGGCGGCGTGGCTGGCTCCGTTCCGATGCGTCTCGATCACAACCGGCACCGTCTCGGCTTCCAACTCCACCGCGTGCCACTCCTCGTCCACCAGCAGCTCTTCGCCGCTGGCTTCGGCCTCCCTCGCCTGGGCGAAGACCGCCTCCACCGACTCCTCATCCTCTTCTCCGTTCACGATCTTTCTTGCCAGGGCCAGCATCAGGTCGTCCCCGTCATCCCCATAGGCCGCGAGGCCATCCTCGGGCAGCTCCCCCTCTACGGCCAGGGAACTTTGCAGCTTCTGGGCCACCAGCTTCAATGCGTCGGCCTGGAGGGTGCCCCTGTAGGCCATGAACACGACCTTGACGGGCCGGGTCTGTCCGATGCGCCAGGAGCGGCGCGACGCCTGCCGCATGGTGTAGACGCTGTAATCCGTTTCCGCCCAAACAATCGTTGGGAAGTCGATCAGGTCGAGGCCCGTCTGCACCAGACGTGGGTGGCAGATCAGGACGTCGATGCCCTCCTTGACCTTCTGCTCCACCCACGCCTCCCTCCGGTCCGGGGCCACGGCATCGGCCTTCATCACCGCCACCCGGAATCCGTGCTTCGCCAGGATGTCGCTCATCCTTTCGGTTACGTCCCTTGTTCCGGTATGGGTGGCGTAGACCAACACTCTCCTCCCCTCCATTCTTTCCGTTGCCACCAGGTCCAGCAGTGCCTTCTCCTTTGGATACAGTTTCTCCTCGGAGAGGGGCGGCACCTGGACGAGCACGTCCCCCGACTCCGGGTCGAAGACGGTCTCGCCCCGCGTGCAGCCGTCGGGGTAGGCCAGCAGCGACTGAAGATAGGTGGACAGGAGCTTCCGTGAGCCCTTGGCCAGTGCATCGGTTAATGCAGCCCGCAGCTTCTCGAAGAGGGTGCCGTAGGCTCCCCGCTGGGTGTAGCCGATGGCATCGGGCTCGGAGTCCATCCCGCACAGCATCACCTGCTCCTCGTAGGGAGGCAGCCCCGATGCCACGTCGGAGAGTCTGAGGAACACGCTATTGCCTATGAGGTGAAACAGGGCGGCTGGGGCGAGCCCCGGCCGTTCCCGCACCACCTTGCGGTATCTCCGCCTACGGCTGAACCGTCCGTCCTCCACCGAGTCGTCGTCGTCCTTGCCGATGGTGTGCTCCTCGAAGCCGTAGCGGGATATCCACCTTCCCTCCTCGGAGCGCCCGAACTCCGTCCTGATGGCCGGGCTGAACCGGTAGAGCAGGTGGAACAAGGTGCTCGAATACCCTCCAGAGAGGGTGCCGGTCAGGGTGAGGGAGCGCCCGCAGGAGTCGGCGAGGACGCCCGCTGCGATGCCCTGGGCGGAGCCCCTTCCTTTGTACTCATGCACCTCGTCTGTTACGAGCAGCTCGAAGAAGCCCTTCATCCGCTTCTTGATGTAGTCGGCGAGCGGGTATCGCTTCGGCCCGTTGGGGTCGGCTTGCCAGAGGGCGGAGCCGCACCCAGCGCAGGTGCGCCGCTTGCGCCCCATCTCCTCGGCGGTCAGGGGCACACCGTCCTTGTCCACGATCTGGCTGGCGCAGAGGGGGCAGCAGGGCACCTTGAAGGGTTCCCCCGTCTCCTCGTCTCGGACCAGCCCGCCCCTGGCTGTGGCCCACCGCTCGATGTACGCCGCCCGCCAGCGGTAGGAGAGCTTCGCCCGTTCTCTTGACATGATGGCGAAGAGGGGTCCTGGGCCGGTGGAGAGGCGCAGCTTCTCCAGGTCGGTGATGGAGGCGACGATGGCGACGCGGGCCTTGGGCACCGTCTGCTCGACCTCCCGCTTCCACTTCCGGGTCAGGTGCGGGGGTGTGAGGACGAGCACCCGCTGGAAGCCAGCGGCGTAGGCTGCCGATGCGCCGAGGAAGGTCTTGCCGGTGCCCATCTCCCCCACGATGTTTGTGCCCTGGTGGGCCTTGAGGGAGAGGGTCACACCCCGTATGGCGTCGGCCTGCGCCCCCAGGGGGGAGCGTAGGAGTTGGGGCAGGCCGACGCCGTTCTGAGAGGGCCGGTAGAGGGGCGGGTAGGACTCCACCACCCGCTGAGCTATTGCGTCTCGGTAGGTGTCGATGAACTGAGCGAGGTCCATTGGTCGTCTCCTTCCTTATATATAGATATGTATGCCGGGTTCTTGTGGGTTGTAGCAAGAGGCGAGGCCCCGCTGGTCACTGACACCAGTGGGGCCTCGTGATGCGGCTCTGGGTGAGCAGTCTTATGCGGCGATGTCGGTTATCATGCCGTCCTCCAGGTCCAACGCGACGACAGTGGTGCGGAGCTTCTCCCGGTAGGTCTCCTTATCGGGGGTCTCCTCCACCAGGACCAGCTCCTTGGTGGTCTTCCCCTTGACCAGGATGCGCCGACCGTCGGCCTGGAGCTGGAGGTTGTCCAGGAAACCGGCAGCGATGAGCATGGCCATGTGTCCGCGACGGAGCGGCATCAGTGGACGGGTGCGTTGGTCTTTGCTGGGCCACAGCGCGTCGGTGACCTCGGCGTTGGCCCACAGGCCGGAACGCCTCGCCTCGGCAGCAGCGGCCACGGGATCGACGTTGCGGGTGGCGAACAGGATGTCGCCTGCATCGGCGGTGGATGGGGTGTAGACGGGGTAGTTCGAGGAGACCAGCGGTCTTGGCTCCCCCTCCGACCACTCCCGTATCTCCCTCTCGACCTCCACGTCCAGATGGGGCTCCAGTTGCCGGTAGCCCATGACCACCACCTGGTCGAATGCCTCACGCTCAGGGTGCGGGAAAGCCCAGCACCTCAGCCTGGCGTAGTATGACGCCAGGTACTTGGCGGAGACGGCGAGACGCTGCCGGGGCACGATGAACACCAGCAGCCCTCCCTGGTCCAGGTAGCGGGTGACGTGGGTGAGAAACGCGTGCTCCGTCCGCTTACTTTCCGGATCGTGGTCGTATGGAGGGTTCAAAAAGCAGACGCCGAACGCCTGGTTGCCGATGGAGGTCTGGAACAGGTCCGCCGCCAGGGTGCGGCGCAAACGGCCCGCCGCCTCTTCCGCTCTCTCCTGGTGCAGCTCCACCCCGTAGGTCTCGATGGGGACCGTGTTGACGCTGGCCAACCGCTCCGCCAGTTGGGCCGCCGCTTCCCCCGCACCGCAGCAGGGGTCGAGGATGCGGAGCGCCTCCCGGTTCCGGTAGTAGGAGCCCGAAGGAACCCGTATCAGCGAGGCGATGAAGTCAACCACCCGTTCTGGCGTGGGGTAAAAGCCCCCTTTACTCTGTGCTGCTAGTCTCATGACGTCTCTCCTTTCTCATGGTCGGTCGATATTGATGGGCCGAACTTGCAGGGTTCGGGGTTGCAGAAGTAGCAGTCCCTCCTCGCCCTGGGCGGTGGGACGTAGTCCTCGGCGGACAGCGCCTGGAATATCACCTGCACCCCGCAGGAGTTGCAGTGGTAGCTCTCTCCGGTATGGACATCCTTGTCCGGCTCCTCAATCTGGGCGGACCGCTCCTCGCAGTGCGGGCAGGTGAAGAACAGGGTCTGGTTTGTGGTCATAGTGTTTCTCCTTTCATCGGCTACCGCCTTCAGGCGGCGAGCCGCTTTTCTGACTTGATTCCCACCACCTCTCCGATAGCGCGGGTCCGCTGGTAGCAGAGGACCTGGCGGGTGCCGGCAGCTTCTGCGCAGGCGGTACAAAAGGCTGTGATAATCTCGGCGTGTTTCGCCACCGGCATCCGTCTGACCAGCACGTAGCCCCCATCGACTAGCGGGTGGCGGTAGAGGGTTACCCTGGGGTCGCGCCTCTCTGCCTCCGTCGCTGGCCGATAGAAATGCGGTTGCGCGGAGGTGCACAGGTGCTGCGTGTGGTCGTGCCGGCAGAAACGGCAGGTCGTTCCGTCCGGCGAGAAGCGCTGCCAGGCTTTGAAATGCCGCTCCTGCCTGCGTTTGTTTGTGCGTTTGGCAATTGTCAGCGTCTTATCCATACCCTCCTCCGTTCACTGCTGCCACGATGGACTCTTCCTCTCCGGGTAGGGTCAGCGTCCCAGAAGCCACCGCCTCCGAGAGGTCCTCCTTGAGGGATTCGGGGTTGGGGTTGCAGCGGTAGGCGACCACTCCCGTCGATTGGAGCTGAGTGGTCTCCTCCTTCTGAAGGCCCCGCCGCCACAGCCAGTCTGCCCAGGAGGGATGCAACGGCAGTGGGCTCCTCTTGTCCAGGAAGCGGTAGTGGAGCCTGGGGGCCTCGTCTTCCGTCTGGGCCAGGAGGAGGAAGGTGTCGTGTTCGGAGGCGTACTGGGCCATTTTCGTATAGACCAACGCGTGCCAGCCCCCACTCACCGGCAGCTTGGCGATCTTGGTCGTCCACGTGCCAATTGTTTGGTACGGGATACCGCAGCGCTCATACCCTCCCGAGAGGGCCATCCCATCCGCGCCCTGGATGAGGTGGGCAACATCGGGCGGTTGCTTGAGCAGGGAGGCCCAGATCGCCTTGAGCGCCGTCTGGGAGCCCACCATCGAGACGAACCAGAGGCCGTCGGTCGCCTCGTCGCGGGCGAAGGCGTCGGCGGTGGCCGAGAACCCCCCGGCGTTGATGGTGTACAGGGCTTCGGGGTCGAGTGTGTGGTCGGTTGCAAGCATGGGTATGTCTCCTTTCGGTAATTGGAATGCTGATGCGCGGAGGCGCGGTGACTCCGTGGGGCCGGTAAGGGTCGTTGCTGGGCTGCCTGGGTTTTCCTATAGGGTTAGAGGGTGGTGATGAGGCCGCGCTCCTTGAGGCTGACGGCCTTGTCCCCGCCGATGACCACGTGGTCCAGTAGCTCGACCCCCAGGAGCTTGCCCGCCTCCATGAGCTTCTTGGTAATAGCCACGTCAGCCGGGCTCGGTTCGGGGTCTCTGCTGGGATGATTGTGGACGACGATGATGCTTGGAACCGCCTCAATGACGGCGGGCCGGAACACCTCCGCCGGTCTGACGGTGATGGAGCTCACGTCGCCCTGGTAGACGACCCGCTGGCCCACCACTTCGGTCCTGGTATTGAGGAGCAGGACCCGTAGCTGCTCCTGGGCGAGGCGGGCCATCTCCGGCGCTAGCAGCAGCCGCACCGCCTCGGGCGAATAGACCGCCGGAGGGTCGGCGGGGCGCGGTGGATGGGTCTCCACCCCGTAGCGCACGGCCAGCTCTCCCAGGATGCTGACGTTGCGCCGGAGGGTCTCCAGTAGTGTGTCGGTGTAGCGTTCCGTGGTCATAGGGACCTCCCGTAGGTGTAAGTGGACTGAAACGAGAAGCGGGGCCGATCCCAAAGGTGGGAACGGCCCCGTGGAGCGCCTGCGAAACGGCGGACGGCAGTAGGTGTTTCTGGCCTAGAAGGGTGACTTGGCCGTCACCGGTTCCTCAGCAGCCGCGTCCTCAGACTCCTTCGCAGAGCCATTCCCGTTGCGAGAGTCGAGGAAGACCACCTCGGAGGCGTGAATCTCGGTGCGGTGCCTGCGCTGTCCGTCCTCGGTTTCATACGAGTTCTGGGCCAGCTTGCCTGCGACGTACAGCCGGTCCCCTTTGGCGACATACTGGTTCACCGCTTCGGCCAGGCCGGACCAGCAGGTGATACTGTGCCAGTCCGTGCTCGTCTCTCCGTTCTGGCGGTGTCGGTCGGTGGCCAGCCGTAGCTGGGTGATGGCGGTGCCGCTCTGGGTGTATTTCATTTCGGGGTCTGCTCCGACCCGTCCCAGTAGCTCTACCTTGTTGATTGTGCGTGCCATGTCGTTTCTCCTTTGTGTGTGTAGTAGTGCGGCGTTGCCGCACTCGAATGGAAATGCAGCGCCGTCCCCTTCCGAAGGGAACGGTCTTGTCCATGCGCTCCCGTTACAGAGCGTCTAGCTCACCCGCACGTACTGAGACACGGCCTCCGTCACAATGTCGACGCGGGTATCCGGGTCCAGCAGCGCGTTCAGCTTGCGGTAGTCGACCGAGAAGCGGCGGGTCTGCACCAGGCTTACCGACCGGCCCTCGACGCTTGCTTTGGTCATCCCCCGCTGCCGCATCCACGACTTGAGGGTGTCCAGCGCCCGGCGTTTGGCCTGTTCCGGCTCCCGAAGGGCTTCCTGCGCTTCCAGGTATGCCCGCGCCGCCTCCCGGGCCTCCTCCGCGCTCACCTCCCTTCCTTCTATGTCCGGTGACTCGTCTGTTTCTCCTCTTTCCTCGGCTGCTCCGGGCTTGCACGTGTTCAGGAACGGGCAGCTCCGGCACTGCCAGCTACCGGCGCGGAAGTCCCGCTCCGGCAGCTCGTCCGGGTCCTGTCCGTGGGCGGCGTAGTGGTCGGCCAGCTCGCCGAGCCGGAATGTAACGGCCTCCATCGCGTCCTCCACGCGTTCGGCGGGAATCGTCTCCGTGTCCCAGGCTCGGCTGCCCGTGTCCATCGTGGCGATCACCACATCGCGCTTCTCCCCGAATAGCCCGTAGGTGTAGAGAGCGGCCTGGGCGACCGATTCGGGGTGACTCCGCTCTGCGCCAAGGGTCTGCCAGCGCTTGTAGGCTTCCGGCCCCCTGGTCTTGACCTCGACGATCACCTCCGGCCCTCCGAAGAAGGGGAGGATGCCGGTGGCGTCGGGGTGGCCGGTAACGCGGAGGTTGGGGGTGATCTGGGCCGTCACCTCCCTGGGGTTGTTGGGGTCCACCGGGGTCACGTCCCAGCTCGCACGCTCCATCGCCCGCAGCACCACCTGCTCAAGGGCCTGCCCCGCCTCCATGACGGTCAGGGATTCGTCGCTGGGAGGGTTGGTGGGCTGATGTTCAGTGGCGGCATACCAAAGGGCTCTGCGGCAGCTGCTGGCGGCCGATGCCCGCACCACCAGCGCCCCGTCGCCGTCGAAATGGGCTGCCGGTCGTGAGTAGACCTCCGACCGGTCGTTGGTCAGGTCCTCGTTCTGGCTCATGGTCACTTCTCCTTTGCTCCTGAATATGAAGAGCGGAGCCGCCCCCGTAGAGACAGCCCCGCCTTTGCGCAACGCTCGGTTGTCTGTGCAGCTCATGCGGCTGCCTTAGCTTCGGTTCCTTCTTCCTCTCCTCTCTGCTTCTCCTCTCTCTCCTGCCTGGCCTTGAGGAAGCCCCGCAGGATGTGGGCGATAGCGTCTCCTAAACCGAGCACCCATATGCTCGACCCATCGCTCAACTGATTGGCGAAGGGCTGCATCTCAGCTATGCCCTGGCACTGGTCCACGATCTCGGCGACGGGCGTGCCCCTCCGCAAGTGCAGCGAGACGAGTCGGCAGGCCAACTCCGTCACCCCGGAGGTGAAGGAACCCGCCTTGCCGATGCTTCCGAAGACCTCGAAGGGCTCACCGTCCTCGTCCAGGGACACCGTGATGTAGAGGTTCCCGTGCTCGGTATGGAGCTTGGTCGTGCTGCTTGGCAGCGTCCTGGGCCTGGGCCGTGTCGCCGGGGTCATGGTCCCTCCCCCTTCTCAAGGAGATAGGGAAGGGCTGGGGCGTAGCGGTCGAAGAATTTGGCGACCTTGAGGGCACACTCCCGGTCCCTCTTGTCGCCGATGCCCAGCAGCGTCTGGACGATGACCTCTTCGCAGTCCTCTTCGGCGTAGGTCGGGGTCAGCAGCGTCTCTTGGACGGCAGGGGGAAGGGAGTCCCACCGCTCCCAGCTCAGCTTCAGCCCGCCGTGGCTGGCCGTTTCGATCCGCACCACGCCCTCGGCCAGTGCTACGACGTCCTGGGGAGGTCCCCACGGGGTATACATAGTGTTCACTTTCATGTCGTCTCCTTTCGGTCCTGTAGATGAAAACGGGGCTGCCCCGGTGTGCAGACAGCCCCGTTACGTGGGCTCGCTATGGCGCGTTGGGCTCATGCCGCTTCCGCCGCCTCTGCTTCCCGCGTCTGCTGGAGCTTCCGGGTCGCCCCTTGCACGAGCGGCGTCAGCTCCGATGCCGATACCGCCTCAAGGTCCTTGCCCGTCTTGCCCTTGACCGCAGCCCGCACCTGCTTCTCGTCGAACCCCTGCATCGCCCCCAGGTCGATCAGCGTCGCCCGCAGCGGCGGAGCAAGGGAGTCGGCTGCGCTTTCCTGCTTCGCCGGTTGCCCGGTGGCCGCCTGGTCTCCGTAGAGGCAATTCCCGAACTGGTCTCCGAAGCTGCGCAGGGCGCGTTTGAGACCGTCGGTAACCGACCCTTTGCAGGCTGTGTCGTGACCCTCCGCCGTCTCCTCCGCCACGGCGTGGAACCCGATATCCGTGCGGGGCGGAGCGCCGGGGACGGTGACCCGCACCGGAGCGCTGTAGGCGCGGATGCGGCTGATCTCGCCCGTCTTGGGGTCGACCTGCTCGATCTCCCGCAGGGTCACGTCGCCCACCACTTCATAACCCCAACCCGCTAACCCGAAGATGCGGTTCGCCTGGTCGATGACGGTGTGGCCCTCGATGTAGTTGTAATTGCGCCCGGCCCGTCCCTTGCGCTGGGAGACCAGGCTCGGGTCGAGGGGCTTCTCCAGCTCGGTCACCACCTTGGGGGACAGGCTGTCCCAGAGCAGGTCGTGCTCCGGAGTGATGGCAGCGTCCGGGTGGACGCCGTTGCTTCCGTTCTTGGTCGATGAGGTCGTCATTGTGCTTCTCCTTTGTGATGTCTCTGCTGTTTCTCTGGTCGGTGCAGGTTGCCCCTATGGGGAGCCCGTAGGCGGGGCAAGCCCCGTCATTCATTGGGCATAGCGCCTCCTTGGGTAATGCTGTAGGGGGGTCGATGGCGCAGGCACGGAGCCTGCAAGACGGCGGGCGGCGTGGGCACAAGAGCGGGCGGGAGGCCCGTGTCGAAGGGGAACTGTGTGCTACCTAACGGTGCGGGATGCCCGTGCAAGCAAGCCCCGGAACGTGGTCTGTCCGTGGGGCGTCGTGGCGAGCTCGGCCACGTCAGCGGCCACCCCAAACAAGCGCACCGTGGCGGCGCGCCGTCCAAGCAAGCTTTCAAGCCGCTCGGCGGCCTCGCGGCCCGCATCGTCTGAGTCGAAGGCGAGGAACACGCGAGGGAAGGCAAGCAAGCTACCTGCCACCCGCTCCATGCCCTGTGTCCCCAGGGCTGCGCAGGCGGGGAGGCCCCACTGCTCAAGGGCAAGCCAGTCGAACACCCCTTCAGTAAGGACCACCCAAGACGGCGCAAGGCCAAGCCGCCCAAGTCCAAGCACCGGCTTGGGTCCGGGCAGCGCCTGAAACCTCGGCGTCCGCTCCGGGTCAATGGCCCGGCCCACAAGCCAGCGGGCGCGGCCCGAGGCCAGGTCGGGAACCACCACCATCCCTGCGAACCGCTCGCCCCGCTCGGTGAACAAGCCCGACGCCCGTATCCGCTCGCCGCCGAATCCGGCGGCGCCAAGGTACTGGCGCAGCCCGTCCCCCGGCGCGAAGCCAAGACCCAGGCGGCAGGCGGTATCGAAGCTGATGCCCCTGGAGCCCAGATACTCACGCGCCTCACTGCTGCGCAGCATGGACCGGAGGTAGAACCTCGTTGCCGCCGACAGCGCCGCCGGGTCCCGCTGGGGAACCACGGGAGCAGCGGTACGCCGTGGCGCGGCCTGTGTCCTCGACCGGACGGCTGGGCTGGGAGCCAGCCCAGTCCCACCACCCAGCCTCTGTATCGCCTCGGGCAGGGTGAGGCCCTCGGCCCGCTGGATAAAGTCCAGCACGTCCCCACCAACTCCACAGCCGAAGCAGTAAAACCTGGACGTGTCGGCGTACACCGTAAAGCTGCCTTCCGACTCCTGGTGGAAGGGGCAGACGCCCTGACGGACGCGGCCCCTTCCCCTCAGCTGCACGCCCGACGCCTCCACCACGTCGGCCAAGGAATGGCGGCTCTTGAGGGCCGCCAGGTCAACCTGTGTGTTGGCTACGACCATGACCTACCTCCTTTCAGGGGCTTCAGGCCCCGCAGGCTCCTCGCGGAGACCACCTTGCCCGGCTGCCACCCCATCCCCAGCACAGCCAGGACTTTCACGGTCCCGTCGCCGTGGGGAGCGAGCGCCGCAGCTCTGCCAGCGCCCTGGCTGTACACTAGGGTCTCGCTTTGCCCGAACCGTCGTCGCACCAGGTCCTGCCACTCGGCGAAGGCCCAACGCGCCTCGCGCACATCCGCCGTGGCGGTGTCCAGGTCGGCTATGAGCGTCAACGCACCGTCGAGGTTCCCCGCCTTCCGCAGCCGCCGTGCGTCGTGGACCCTCCGGGCCACGGTCTCCTGGGGCTGCTCATGGTTGCTGGCAAAGAGGGCATCCATCACCCGGTCCACCAGCTCCTCCAGACTGCGCCTGGGCCTTTCACCCACTACCATCGTTCTGTTGTTCATCACTGCCGTTGTCATCATGACCTCCTTTCTACTTTCGATTGCCGTAGTGCTTGTATCGCCTGTTTCCTGTTCCTTGCGCCCATGAACCGCCGGAGCATCAACGCTCCGCATCCAAGGGCCAGAGCGTTGACGGTGAAGGCGTCAACGCCTGAACCGGTCAACAGGGGCATTACCAGGAGCAACGCCACGCCTGCCGCCAGCGTCCTCCGCTTGTGCCGCCGCATGGCTCTTGCGGTCCCGGCGACGGCGGCCAGGACCCGTGGAACCCGTTCCTTGATGTGCATGCGCACCTCCTTCTTATGTCTGTTGCCCGCACCGGCATCCGTGGCGCGGGTCTTCGCTACTGGGTTGACTGTTGATGGACACACTCCGCCCACGGTGGGATGCCTCACGTGAACGCAGCATGACTTGTCCCCGGCCTGGTCCGCGCATCGAACGCAGAGGGGCCAGGGTGGAAAAGACGCAGCTCGGCCAGGGTCTCTTCGCCGCAACGCGAGTTCTGGGGAGCTACGAAGACGCGGCGCGGCTGCCCTACGACGTGGTCACGGAACAGACGCGGGTGTAAAAGGGCACAGCTCGACCAGGGTCTATATGGCGTACCGACTCTGGGGAGGCTGCGGTGACGCGAAGCGGCCAGCCTGCGATGCAAATGGCAGACCGGCGCGTGTCGAAGCTGCGGCCTAGCTGTCTGAAGAGCTATGCCGCAGGCATGGGGGGACGGTCAGAGGGCATGGGGCACTCCAACCGTCGTATCGAAAGGTCGAAACGCAGGACGCACTCCGGCCTTTGTGGAAGCATCCCTCTTGGGCGACCGTTGGGAGAGCCTGGCTCGATCCCTCTGGTACATCCCGGGCTCAGGGAAAGGACCCCCAGGTTTCTAAGGCAAAGAAACACTGGAAAAACCTGATAACAATCTCAGTATTACGCCCCATCTCCCCTTTGGCAATACCTTTTGGGCCTTACCACCCACATCACTTGCTCTCATGCAGCAAACATCGTGCGGAGATGACGCAGCGCCTACTTCCACCACAGTCCCAGGGTGAAGAACCGCCGCACCCACCTGAGCCGCTCCCTCCTGGTCCGCGCCCACCGGGTGTCGCTCAGGGCCGCTTCTATCGAGCGTCGCTGCCCGTTCCTCCACACCCCCGCGAGCGGCTGGGTCTCGGGCGGCAGGGTCAGCCCGTGCTCCTCGGCCATAGCCAGCTCCAGATTCAGGATGCGCTCCTCCGTCACCAGCCACGACAGGCTCCTGCCGTCGTTGGGATGGCCTTCCCTGAGCCTTCGCCACTCGTCGATCAGCGGCCACGCCGCACCGAAGACCTCCTCGTCGTCTGGCGCAGGTTCACGGGTCACCAGCTCGGGATACTTCCGCCGAAACGTGGTATTACCAACCGGCTTGCGAACCGCAATAGCCCCGCTCCCCGACCCCTGCCCGGCCCCGACCTCAGCCACCCGTCGCTCCAACTGGCGCAGAGCCCTGGTGTGCTCCTCTCCCAGGGCCTTCACCTGGCCCTCGACGAAGGCTGGCACCTTGCCGAGACTGCTCTTGATCTTCTGTTCCAGGCCCTCCACCCGCCCCTCCAGAGCTGCGATGCGTTCCTGCTGCGCGGCCATAGCTTTGGACTCCCTGGACAGGAGCAAACGATCCAACGCATGGCTCATGCGCGGCGAAAGGCTGCCGGTCTCCACGGCTCTAGCCAGGGTCTTGTAGTTGACGCCCAGGCGGTCCGCCGCTTCCATGCGCCCTTTCTCGCGTATCACGTCGAGCAGCAGCGCCATGAGCCGCAACTCGTGCAGGTTCTCCAGGCTCCTCGTCTTTTCCATCGCTACAGCCCTCTCTTTCATCGGTCCCTCACTCCCACTTCCGAAAAAGGAAACTTCTCCACGACGAAAGGGAAGTCGGCTCACAAATCGGCACTTCCTTTTCGGGAAGTTTCCCTAGCCCGTCCTGGCACCACCCCCTGGAACCCGCTCTGGACACAAAGTGCTTGCTGAGATGGTCCTATAGGGGGTGTTTTCTCCCCGAATTAGCTTGCTCAGGACCCCGACTTCCCTTTTTGGAACAAACTCAAATCTCTGTACACGTCCATCACACCACGAAGGCCCCTGGAAACGTCAGGGCTTGAAAGGGAGGGTGAGCGCGCCCTCCCTTTCAAGGGATTATGTCCCGCCCTCCGAGTCGTCAGACTCGATTGAAGGAAAACCTTCCATCAATCCAAAGGAGGTGACGAGATGGCACTGAGATCGACCCTGAAATCCATAAAGGCGATGCGGCTGGCCTTGATAGGCATGGCGCTGTTCATGGTCCTTGTCGTGGCCACCCCCGCAAGCAACCTGGCGTTGGCCGCACCCCTACAGCAGAGCGCGCTGACCCTGGTCAACGAGGACGAGGAGTTCATCAAGCGCCACGACGACGGCGACTTCGAGGCCAAGCCCATCTTCAGCGCGAACCCCACCTGGGCAGGCTACGGGGTCAAGGACCCGGTGACCGGCGAGTGGCTTACCGCCCTCTACTTCATCCAGGACGACCCCAAGGAGAAGGACCGGGGCTGGGAGTACGACATCGACTACCCCGAGTACGACGAGCAGCCCGAGCTGGAGCCGGACAGGGCGTACACCCTGGTCCTGTACGTCTTCCACGAGTATGAGCTCCACGACTTCGAGGTCATCATCCCCGCCCATGAAGGTTCGGGGTTGTGGGACAGGGTGCTGAACGCTCTGAACCCGTCCCGCTGGGCCAAGGCATTTGCGGGTTGGGTGGTGGAGGGCATCCACGGAATCCTGTGCAGCGTCCTGAGCAAGATCACCGGCTCGGACCCGGCCAACTGCTAGGGGGAATGCAACACATGACCGACATCCTCACCGGCACCCCGCCCAATTTGACCTACCTGCACGAAGCCGTCCAGCAAGCCTGGATGGTGGTGTGGGTCGTCGTGGCTGCGGGCCTGGGGGTCATCCTGGCGTGGGCGGGCATCACCATGATCTTCCGGGAGCACCTGGGGGGTCACGACTTCGGCTGGAGGGAGTTGGTGCCCCGGTTGATGATCGCCGTGGTCGCCGCCTCCACCTCTCTGTGGTGGGGCTCCTTCATCATCGACCTGGCCGACAGCATATCCCGGTTCGTGGCCGTCTCGTTGGAGGTGACGGCGGGAGACCTGCTGAGAGCGCCCCTGGACGTGTTCCTCCAGGCCATCCAGGTGGGTAACACGGGTCTGGCGTTGGCGCTGGCCTTGCTCTACCTGGTCTACGGCTTCTTCATCCTCTACGTGATCGGCCAATTCATCATCCGCCTCGCCCTCATCGACCTGCTGCTGGTGCTGGCTCCCGTGGCGTTGGGGCTGTGGGTCCTGCCCATGACCGCCGGGTGGGGCCGCTACTGGCTGAAGACCTTCCTGGTGACGGTGTTTCAGCAGTCGGTCCAGCTGGTCGCCCTGGCCCTGGCCATCGCCTTCCTGGACGACTTCGCCTCCATCGGTGCAGGCCAGCCGGTCAACGACTTCCTGTGGCAGCTGTTGATGAGCATCGCCTTCGTCTACCTGACCACCCGGGTCCCCTCGATGCTTGGCACCACCGGGGTGTTCGACGCCTGGCTGCGCACCCTCCACTACGGGGCATCCATGCTCATGGCCCTGCCCAGGATGATGCACGCGGCGGGCATGGCAACCGGCGCTATGTCGGCTGCCGGAGCGATGAAGGCCGGGGCAGCAGGCAGTGGGGGCGGCGTTGGAAGCTGGCTCCCTGCTGCGGCGGGCCTCGCCAAGGGCGGCGGCGGAGGCGAAGCATCGACGGGCAACACGTCGGCGGGGATGCCTCCCCGCAGCATGAACGAGTAGCTCGACAACTCAAATAACAAGCAATCAGAAGGAGGTATTCGCATGAGCGATCTGATTCAGACGGTATCCAACATCGTGGGCATCTTGTTAGCGATGGTGGGTGTCGTCGGCACAGGGTTCTTCATCTACGGGTCCTTCCTGTACCTCTCCGCCTCCGGCGCGCCCCACCAGATGGAGCGGGGCAAGAGCGCCATGTTCACGGCCCTGGCCGGGGTGGTGCTGGCGCTGCTGGCCTATGGCGTGATGAACCTCATCATCAACGCCGCCATCGGCAGTCCCGTGACCCCCGAATTGCCCAACCCGAGCAACCCGTCCGGCAACTCGCCTTAGGAGGTGTACGCCCTTGCGTGAACACGAAGTACCCACTCACCTGCAAACGGAGGACAAGGTCCTGCTGGGCCTGACCTTCCCCCAGATCGTGGCCATCGCTGCGGTCGTCGGGTTGGCCTACGGGCTATGGAAGCAGGCCGCCTTCCTCCCCGACGGCGCCGTCCGTCTGGGCGCCGCCATCGCCGTCGGCCTTCTGGGGCTGGCCATGGTGGCCGTGCGCCCCGGAGGGAGGGGGCTGCCCATAGTGATCTTGGACCTGCTCCGCTTCGCCCTTTCGCCCAAACGGTACGAGGGAGAGGTCACCGCGCTGCTCAACCCTCCGGTAGCAACGCCGCCCAAGCCCAAATCTCAAAAGAAGAAAGGACGGCGCAGACTGTGGAGGTTCCGGCTGAAGGGACTCCCCTTCAAGTGCCTGAGCCTCCTCCTGGCCGTGATGGTCATCCTGACCTCCATCGCTCCTTCTGCGGCCCTTGCCGCTGGACCGGCGAGCGGCCCCGACCCCCAACGGCTCTTCATCGAGGCGTGGCGGGTGCGGGGCAACGAGGCCGAGCTGACCCTTCGTGCGGCAACGTCCCTGGAGGTGCAGGTCACCACCGAGACCCACGACCGCTACCGGCCCTTCTACACCCAGGGGGTCCTCTACCGGGGAGAGCCCCGGCAGTACACCATCCCCCTCACGGCAAACCACAAGGCCATCGTCATCTCCTGGCGGGACGCCCTGGGCAACGGCGGCATCCGAGTGCTGGACCAGGGCAGCCTTCCCTACCCCCTGCCAGGGCTGGAGACCGCCGACTGCGGCCTCTCCATGACCGAGGTGGGTTGGCGGCTGGGCAACGTCACGGGCCGCCTCTCCAGCGCCTGCAACAGCCGGGCGGAGGAGGTCGTCGAAGCCACTGTCCTCACCGACCCGGCGGACCCCGCGGCAGCGGTGAGCCGGAAGCTGCTCCTGGATGCCGACGTCGCCGATGTGACCGGCGAGGTCTACCTGGCGGTCTCGGCGGCCGGTTCTACCACCGGCCTGGCCTTCGCCCGGGACGGCGACATGCCCTTCAACTTCTCCCTTCCCCAGGAGGACCGCGTCCACCAGGTATCCCTTCGAGCGGACATCACGTCGACCCGTGTGATCCCCCTGCCGGGCAGGGTGGACCTCACCCACAACGAGGAGCAGTCCCTCATCGAGCGGATACCCGTCATAGGCCACTTTGCGGGCTTCTATCACACGGTGAGCTCGACCCTGAGCGCCTGGTTCGGCCCGGTGGTCCATACGGTTTCAGCCACTCTGAGCGCCTGGTTCTCACCCGTGGTCCGCACCCTCTCGGCAACCCTGAGCGCCGCCTGGGGGGCCGTCACCCACACCGTGGGCGGGTGGATATCCGCAACCGTGGGCAAGTGGCTATCGGCCATCGTGAGCGCCGAGGTGTGGACCATCCTGAGCGCGGTGCTTTCGGGCACCGTGGGCAAGTGGCTCTCGGCCGTCGTGAACGCCGAGGTGTGGACCGTCCTCGGCGCGGTGCTTTCGGGCACCGTGGGCAAGTGGCTATCGGCCATCGTCGGAGCCAGCGTCTGGACCACGGTGGGCTCATGGCTCTCCACGGCGGTGGGCTCATGGGTCTCCACGCCGGTGGGCTCGTGGGTCTCCAGGATCGTCGGCGTCACCGTCTGGGCCACGGTCGGTTCATGGGTCTCCACCCTCGTCGGGGGCTTCACCACCGCCGTCAGTCACTGGGCAAACATCATCCTGGGCTGGCTGAGCTTCAATATATGGGTGCCCCAGGAGACGGCTTCTGGGTATGCCAGCGGCGCCGCATCGGGCTACGCATCGGGAACGGCAACCGGTTACGCCAGCGGCAGCGCGACGGGCTACGCCTCCGGGACCGCGTCAGGCTACGCATCGGGAACCGCCTACGGCTACGCCTCCACCGAGGCTTCGAGCTATGCGTCGGGGACCGCCTACTCCTACGAATCGGAGTACGTATCGGGGACGGCCTCGGGCACCGCCTACGGCTACGCCGAGGATGAGGCGTCCACCTACGCATCGGAGTATGTATCAGGGACGGCCTCGGGCACCGCCACCGGCTACGCCGAGGATGAGGCGTCCACCTACGCCACCACCGAGATCACCCTTCCCGCACAGACCGACCAGACGACCGTCAGCGAGACGGTCACCATCCCCGGCCAGACCCAGAGCCAGGCGGTCAGCGAGACCGTCACGTTGCCGGGGCAGAGCCAGAGCCAGCACGTCAGCGAGGACGTGTGGGTGGAGGGCAAGGAGGTGACCCAGGAGGTGGACGTGGAGGTCGTCATCCCCGCCTACACCTCGGCCGAGGTGACGGAGCAGGAGCCCCTGGTGCGCCACTACCGGGACGTGCTCTCCACCGCCTTCCCCATCCTCTCGGACGCTCCATTCGAGGCATTGCCCGACCCGCCGGAGGACTCCGACATCCCCTCGGAGCCGGAGCAGTACCTCCAGCTCATCGAGGACCAGGACGACGAGGATGAAGACGAGGACGACTCCACCAATCCCTACAAGGACGCCCTGGACCACATGGAGGACAACAACTACTTCGACCTGACTCCCGACGAGGCGGCCAAGCTCCGCACCGAGCTCTACATGGCCTGGCTGGACAGCCTCTCCATCTCCATCGAGGCAAGACAGCTCATGGAGGACGAGGCCGGGGCCGTGGTCTCGGAGAAGAGCTACACCGCCGAGGAGATCCCCGGCGAGGCCATCCCAGCCCAGGAGGTCTTCCGGGAGCTGGTGGGACAGGAGCTTCGGTAATGCGTAGAGCTCTTTCGTCAATCCACCATGCGGCTCGCCTGGACCAACCCTTCTTGAGGGTGTTGCCGAGAGCCCTGGGGCGCATCGTGAGCCTGGCGGCGCTTATCGCCTTCGCCCTCTTCACCACCGGAGCGTCCCACGGAGAGGCGGGGGCGGAGATGCTGGAGGA
Organism: Dehalococcoidia bacterium; assembly: GCA_965249185.1. Taxonomy (GTDB): domain Bacteria; phylum Chloroflexota; class Dehalococcoidia; order Lucifugimonadales; family Australimonadaceae; genus CBDFLS01. Next base: position 2,102,443 of record CBDFLS010000002.1, on the reverse strand, counting down.
GTACAACCGGCTTCTCAACATCTTCATCCTCATCGCCGGCATCCTGGCGGGCTTCAGCCTGGTCTGGGCCGCCTTCGTCCTCATGTGGGGCGAGCCGGAGAACCCCCATGCCAGGGGAAGGGCCAAGGGCGCTGTCATCGGAGCCATCTCCGGCCTGGTGCTGGTGCTCCTGGCCAAGGGCCTCATGGTGCTCCTGGTGGACAGCACCACGGTGCTGCTGCCGACGCGTTAGGAACCACAACAGCAAGAAGACAAGGAGGAATGTATGAGTACCGCAGACACGATCCTGTTTCTGGGCCTGGTGGCCCTGGCCTACTGGACCGAGGAGCCAAGGCTTCAACTGATGGCCGGAGTCGTCGGGATCATGGCCGGGCTGACGGCAGCGTCCCTGGCCCCGTCTCCCTTCGTCGGCGTCGCCGTCTTGGGCACCGGCGTCTACCTGGTAATAGCCGCCATCCGCACGCTGCGCGCCTCCCGGCGACGGCGGAAGGAGCAGTCATGACACGGGGCAAGGAAAGGAACGGCAAAGAGCAGGAAGACAAGCAGCCTCGGCCCAACGGCGCCAGCGGTTCACGGCGGCGGAAGCGGTCCAAGAGGGGCCGCCACCTGCCCCGGCACCGGCTCCCGCAGAAGGCCGTCGTTCGCATACCACTCAAACCCCAGGAGGTGCGCCCATGAAACGTCGCAAGTTCAGACCCCTTCGACGCAGGACCGGCGAGGGTCTTCATCCCCCGGCGGGAGAGCAGGCGCCGGTGACCACAGACGAAGCGCCTGCTGAAACCCAACAACCCCAGCCGGACGGAAGTGCCCCAAAGAAACCCAAGACTCCGCCGCCTCTGACCCGCTACTTTCCGATAGCGGGGCTGCATGACGAGACCATCCTGCGTCTCGGCGGCGTGGAGGTCTCCGTCATGGAGGTGCGGGGCCTGGAGGTGGAGCAGCCCATCATGGGGGCCTTCGCCGCCGTCCTCAACGCATTGGACTTCCCCGTGCAACTCCTGGTGCGACAGCACCCGCCCCGGCTGGGAGCCCTTCGAGACTCCCTGGCTGAGCGCCGTCCAAGCGGCCTGGCCGAGGGAGTTGCCCAGGCGTCGGCCTCTTTAGGGGAGTTCCTGGGAGAGCTTGAGGAGCGCCCCGGCGTCGTGGACCGGCGCTTTTACGCAATCGCTCTAAAGGCGCGGGCCGACGAGCTTCAGGGCCTCCTCACCAGGGCGGGCTTCGCCGTCTTCCCGCTCAAGGACAGGGCTCTGCGGCTGCTGGTGGAGTCCACCCTGCGGGGATGCGCTCCGCCTGCTCCATCACCGGAGTCCCCTATGGTCATCAGCCTCAGCAGAGGCCAGCTCGACATGGGAGAACGCCTGGGAAGGAGCTACCAGCTGACCCGCTGGCCCCGGACCCTGCCCCTGGGGTACATGCAGCGGGTCCTGGCCCTGGGCCTGCCCATGGACCTGTCCATACACATCTCGCCCATCGCCACCGCCCAGGCCGTGAGGACCCTGGAGTGGCAGCGGGTGAAGATGGAGTCGGGCATCGCCATCTCGCTCCGCCGGGGCAGGACGGCCTCTCCGGAGACGGAGATCGCCCTGGAGGACGCATCCCGGCTCAGGGACGAGGTGCACCGGGGCAGGGAGCGCCTGTTCAACGCCTCTTTCTCCATCACCATCTATGCAGGGACAGCAGACTCGCTGAAGGAGCGGGGGCAGCAGCTTCGGGGCCTCTTCGCCGGGTCCATGGCCGTCCTGGACGCCATGAGATTCCGGCAGCGCGACGGCCACCTCTCCACGCTGCCCCTGGCCCTCAACCCGGGGGGCTCCTGGCGCACGGTGGACACCACCACCCTCGCCTTCCTCTTGCCCTTCGCGCCCCCCGACCTGGACACCCGCAAGGGCACCCTCTTCGGCCTGGACCTGCGGTCCGGATCGGTCGTGACCTACGACCCCTTCGACGGGGCCTTCCTCAACGCCAACACGGTGGTCATGGCCAGGAGCGGCGCGGGGAAGTCCTTCTCCACCAAGCTGGGTCTGCTGCGGGGCATATCCAGGGGCATCGTCTACTACGTCATCGACCCCGAAGGGGAGTACGCTTCCCTGGCCCAGACCGCAGGGGGAAGGGTGCTGACCCCCGGCGTCGCCGGTCACGGGCTCAACCCCTTCGTTCTGGAAGAGGAGGATGAGAGCGAGGTCCTGCAACGGGTGGGCGGACTGCGCAGGTTGATCGAGGTCATGGTGGGCGAACGCTTCTCACCGGAGCAGCGGGCCACACTGGACGAGGCCCTGACCGCCTACTACACCACCCATCGTGCCGTCACCGGCTTCCAGGACTTCTTCATATTCCTCGAATCTCAGGGCTATAAGGGGATGGCATCCCTGCTGAGGCCCTTCGCCACCGGCAGCCTGCGCCACCTGCTCACCGACCAGGGGGCAGACCTGATGGGAACCGAGCTTCCCATCACCGTCTTCAACCTTCGCCTGCTGGAGCCGGAGCTAAGGCCCGCCGCAACGCTGGTGTGCGCCGAGGCGGTCTGGTCCATGGCGTCCAGGGACCCCAGACCCAGGGTGCTGGTGGTGGACGAGGTGTGGAGCATCATGCAGCACCCCGAGGGGGCCTCTTCCCTGGTCTCCCTGGCAAAGCGAGCAAGGAAGCACCATCTGGGCCTCATCTCCATTACCCAGGATGTCCAGGACTTCCTCAGCGAGGACACCAGTAGGCCCATCGTGGGCCATTCGGGAAGGGTGCTTCTCCAGAACTCCGCATTCAAGCTGCTGCTCCAGCAGGACGCGGCGGCGCTGAGAGCGGTCGGGGAGTCCTTCGACCTCTCGGAGGCCGACGTCCAGTGGCTTCTCTCCTGTCCTCGCGGGGACGGGATGCTGATCGCCCGGGGCGGCCGCTTCCCCGTCCGCATCCTGGCCACCACCGAAGAGCAGGGGCTCATTGACGCCCGGCCTGCCGTACACAGCTGAGCTACCCATAGCAACTCACCTTCAGAAAGGAGAAACCACCATGAAACTGAACCCCATAGGCTGGCTGCTGGGCGGCCAAAAGGACAAAAAGCCCCCGGTGCTGCTGGCGGTGACGCCGCCCCGCACGGGGGAGCGCACCCTGCTGGGCGTGGAGAACCTGCTCCAGTCCATCGCGGTCCCTGAGCCCTTTTCGTTGGAGCTGGCGGGAGACGCCGACGGCGTGACCCTCATGGCCCGCTGCCGCGACGACGAGGTGGTCAAGGGCCAGATATCGGCCCACTACCCCCAGGCCCGCATCCAGGATGTGCCCCACGAGGAGGACCCCCTGCGCCTTGACGAGGGAGAGGAGGCGTGGGGCATGACCCTGGCCGCCGACGGCCCCGACTACCTTCCCCTCCGCACCTTCCGCGACGACGACCTGCTGGACCCCGGCTCAGACCCTCTCATCGCACTGATCGGGGCCTTGTCTACTTTGCACGACAAGGAGCGCATCGTGGCCCGGATCCTGCTGCGCTCCCTGGGACCCGACTGGTCGGCGGCCCACATGAACAAGGCCGTCAGGAACCCCGCCACCGAGCACAGGGACGCTTCATACACCTATCAGACCAAGCCCCTCCAGACCGACGCCGTCCTCATGATCGTCCTGGGCCTGGCGGCCCTCAGCGTCTTCCAGGGCTACTTCTGGGTACAGGGCGGGGAGACGTGGAAGGCCGTACTCCTGGCCGCTGGCGTGGCCTTGGGGACGGTCGTGGCGGGCTGGGGATGGTGGCGCTGGAGGCGGGCTCGCTCCCGCGTCCACGACCCGCTGTTGATCAAGGAGAAGGTCTCCCGCATCGCCTTTGGCGCGGAGCTTCAGGTCACCGCCATTCTGCCCAAAGACGCTAAGGAGCCACGTCGCCGCGCAAATGAGCTGCTGAGCCGGGTGGCGGCGGCCTACCGCCACTACGACAACCCCGCAGGCGCTCGCTTCCGGGTGGGCAAGGTGCGGCCTACGGTGCCGGTCCCGTCCTTGCAGCCCGCTTCCACGGGGCTCTTCGGCAAGCGCAGCGTCCTGGGGGTGCGGGAGGTGGCCTGCCTGTGGCACCCGCCGGGCGCAAGAGATGAGACCCCCCTGGTGGAGCGGTCGGGAGCACGGGTGCTCCTTCCCTCGGCCAGAGGCACCAGGGGCGGCGCTCTGGTGGGCCAGACCACGGCGGGCAATCCCCGGGATATCCACTTCCCCGACGACCTGCTGCGACGCCACCACCTCTACGTGGCCCGCACCCGCATGGGGAAAAGCACCCTCATGCACCACATCGTCTCCCACAAGCTGAAACAGAAGGCCAAGGGCAAGGACCCCGACGCCATCGTCGTTGTCGATCCCCACACCGACCTGGTGAGCGGGCTGCTGGGGCAGGTGCCCGAGTCCCTCATCGACCGGGTGCGCCTCATCGACCTGGCCGACGATGCGGGGGCTCCCGGCATCAACCTGCTCGACACCAGAATATTTGCCGACAGGGACCGCACCGCCGACTCGGTGGTGCGGGTCGCCAAGGGCCTCTGGGACCAGTGGGGACCGAGGATGCAGTCCATCCTGGAGCAGACCGTCAAGACCCTCCACGAGGCCAATGAGAGGGTGGACGCCGATCAGCAGTACACCATCCTGGACGGGCTCAGGCTCCTCTCCGACGACAAGTTCCAGGCCAAGGTGCTGGCCAAGGTGAGCGACCCCTACCTGCTTGAGTGGTGGAGCAGGGACTTCAGTAACTGGCACCGCCAGTACAAGGCAGAGGCTCTGGCCCCCGTCCAGACCCGCCTCTCCTACTACGCCTCATCCAAAAAGGCACGGGCCATCCTGGGCCAGTCCCGCTCCACCATCGACATGCGCCAGCTGATCCTGGACGGCGGCGTGCTTCTGGTCTCCACCTCCCAGGGAACGGCGGGCAGGGACGTGGCCGCCCTGGTGGGTGCCTCCATCCTGAACCTGGTGGACGCCGTGATTCGGGAGCAGGGAGCCCTGCCCCTCGAAAAACGCAGGGGCGTCCTGGTGGTGGTGGACGAGATGCAGTCCATGCCCGGCGTGGACTACGAGACCATGCTCTCCGAGCTGGGGAAGTTTGGGGCATCGTTCATCCTCGCCACCCAGGGCCTGGCCAAGCTGGGCGACCTCTCCCGCACCATGCAGGACTCCATCATGTCCAACGTGGGCTGTCTGGCCGTCTTCCAGGTGGCGGGTAACGACGCAAGGACCCTGGTCTGGGAGCTGGGCAAGGACCGGGTCTCCGAGGATGACATCACCTCTCTGCCGGTGCACCACTGCTACGTGCGGGCCACCGTGGACAAGGAGCGGCTCCCCGTCTTCTCCATGGCCGTCAGGAAGCCCGATGCGGGAGACCCCGAAGTCGCCGCCCGCATCCGCGCCGCCACTGGCGGCTACGCCACCCCGGTGAAGGAGATAGCCGCCGGCCAGGGCGAGTCGGAGCGGCTGGTGGAGCAGTACCGGGCGGCGATTGCGGCCCTGGAGAGGGGCAATAAGACCCCGCCCAGCAATGGCCCGGCTCCCAAGAAACGGGACAAGCCCTCCAAGCGGCGCAATCAGCGAACCAAGCGGGACAAGGCGGCTGGCGCAACCGAGACGAAGAAGGAGCAAGACGCTCCTGAAGAGGAGCAGGGCGCATGACGCTCACCGAGTGCCAAGAAGAGCTACTGGGACATCTGGCAGCCATGCCCTTCCTCGACCGGCTGGAGCTGGTCGCCGTCTCCGGCTGGTCTCGGGGCTCGGTCTACGAGAGCGTCGAGAAATTTGAGGTCGAGGGCCTGGCCGCCTCCGTCCCCCACGCCACGGACGTCACGCCGCCAACGCGCCGGTTCTATCTCACCCCATCTGGGCTGCACCGGCTGGCACGGGTCGAGGGCATGACGGTGGATGAGCTTCTGAACCTCTATCCCGTCTCCGCCCAGTGGCAGCGCGTCCTCCTGGAGCGGCTGGATGCCGCCGCAGTCATCTACCGGCTCGCTGCCACTATCTCCAACATCGCCCACCCCATCCGGTTCCGCTGGTACCGGGCCAAGCCCATGGACGCCGCCATCGTCCTTCCCGATGAACGCATCATCGGCGTCGTCAGGCAGGGGCTCACCTCCGACAGGACGGCCTTCTCCAAGCGGCTCTGGAGGCTGCGGGACGGCCCGTCGCCCAGCGCCATCCTTGTCCTGCTTCCCGACGAGGTGCGCCTCCGACAGGCGAGGAGGCTGCTGGCAGGAGCGCCGGCCGCTTCGTTCCTCGCCCTTGAGCGGGACGCTGTGTCGGCAGACCCATCCACGCCCGTATGGCGCATACCCTCGGACTCGGTATCCCTCGACCTCAGTAGGGCCTTGAAGCACACCAGCCCCAACGGAGATCTGCCTACCGAGGAGCCGCCCGAGCGGGTCTCCCTCCCCGAACACCTCAACGTGGACGGGCAGGACGACTCCGCACCCGACCACCTGCTGCCTGCGCTGCTCAAATCGACGGAGAAGCGCTGCCTCGACCTGCTCTCCGACTGGCCCTGGATGACGCCCGCTCACCTGGGTGGGGTGCTGGAGGTGAAGCGGTCGAGGATCTCCCAGCTTCTGCAACGGCTCACAAGCCTGGGTCTCGTCATCGACGACGTTGTAGAGGGCCGTCGCCGCCTCATCCTTTCCGACCTGGGGCTCTCTGTCCTCGCAAGGCGCGATCGCACCTCCGTGGGCGCGATGAAGAAGCGATGGAGCGCCTCCCTTACAGACCCTGACCGTGCCGCTACCTGGCGAAACGTCTCCGGAGCAAGAGCCCGTCAGCTGCTCAGGAACATTCAGCACACCGATGCGGTGCACTGGTTCATAGCCGTCCTGGCGAAGCAGGCCCGCAGCCGGGGACGGGAGCTGGCGCAGCTCGACTCCCCTGGACGGGCCTCCAGGTACTTCCGCTACGCAGAGAGGCTCCACTCGGTCCGTCCCGACGCCTTCGGCCTGCTGCACAACGGACAGGCGATCTGGCCCTTCTTCCTGGAATGGGAGCGCCGGGCGGTACGCCCCATCACCATGGCGGCCAGGATCGCCCCCTACCTGCGCTACTACTCCACCCACCGGCCCATCGACGACCACGGCGCTCAGCCTGCCGTATTGGTCGTCTTCGACGACGACGTGGCCGAGACCCACTTTCTCCGCATCGCCAAAGAGGAGATGCACACCGCGAAGGTGCAGGTGCCCCTGTTTGTGGCTCCCAGAAACCTGTTGGAGAGGGTGGGGCCGCTGGGTCCGGCCTGGCGCACCCCTGACCGCTGGGAGCCTATCCATCCTTTCAACGACCCCTAAACACCTATAGGAGACGGGAGAAGAATCATGCGTCTGTACTACATCGACGAGTCCGAAGGCCCCCGCTACTACGTCCGCTCCGCCCTGGGAGTGGATGGCGAGGTCTGGAACCGGCTCTTTGCCGGCATCCACGCATGGCGTCTGGAGCTAATGGAGCGGTACGGAATCCCCCTGTCCAGGGAGCTTCACGCCTGCGACCTGCTGGCGGGACGGGGGCTGCTCGCCAAGAACGGAACGAACAGCGAACGGGTGTCCGTGGCACAGGGAGCCAGTGTCTTTCTGGAGGGTCTGTGCCGCCTGGAGGATGCCGCCAGGCGCATGGGCGGCATCGAGGTCATCAACGTCTGCCTCCACAAGCCGGAGAGCAGGAGGTACGAGCAGGCCAGCCTTGACCGCCTCCTCAACCGCATCAACACCTCGGTCACCTCAGCCAATAGGCACGCTTTCCTCATCTTCGACGAGGGGAAGGAGCAGATGATCACCCGGCTCTACGGTCGGCTCAAGGTGCGCAACCACGTTCCCAGCCGCTACGACCTCTGGGAGGACGGGGAGAAGACCAGGAACATCCCCATAGAGCACGTCATCGGTGGCCCCGCCTTCCGCAGCTCCAAGGACGACTACCTGCTTCAGATGGCGGACTTCATCGCTCATGCCCTGCTGAAGCAGCAGGAGGAACCCGTCCCTAGAGTAGAGAACCACGGCATCGCCGAAGCCTTCTCCATCCTCGACGTGGCCCTCAATAGACAGGCGTCGAGGCGGGACCCCCAGGGGGTTGTAAGGAGATGAAGGCCAAGGGACAATCAACCCTCGGACCATTGACGACAGACGGCTCTTGGTGCTATATCCTACCTACCACCCCTACCGATTCGAGGGTAGGGTCGAGACCGCCCTCCGAGGCGGTCTCTGTCTTTTTCAGCAGGGTAACGACGACCTGAAGAGGCACACGGACGGCGGGCGTAACAGAGAGGGAACGGAAGGCGTCGGGACAGCCACTCCAGGTGAGAGTATATGGTGGGTGGTTCCCAATGAGTATCGGCGAAGATGGCCCAGTCCGGCACGCCGCCGAATGCGCCATCGCCCGCCATGAGAGCCATTACCGTGGACTGGACGCCTCCTCCGAGGCTGATGACCGTGAGGCGATTCATTGCAGCGCCGCCTCCTGATCTTCAGCTTCCGGCAGCAGGTGGCGTAGCAGCCCCAGCCCGTCGGCAAACCTGAACAGTGCGATGAGGTGCCCCGAGCCCGGCTGCGTCCCCGTGCGCCAGCGGCGCAACATGCGGGCGTCAACGCCCAGGGCGCGGGCCAGTCCAAGCCAGGTCAGCCCTGTGGCCTCCTTCAGGCTCTCCAGCCGCTGGGGGAAGTCCGGCGGGAACTCCGATGGGAGCTTGTGGTAGACCCATTTCTGACGGCCCAAGGCGCTAGACTCCCCGGCGGAGGAGTTCCGCCTCCTCGGGGACCAACGCCTCCATACCCCCTGGCACCTCGGATGCCAACTGGAACAGGGCCAGCATGGCCCCTCCCGTGGGCTCACTGCCTCCACGCCAACGGCGCACCCGCTGGTAGCTCACTCCCAGACGCCGGGACAGGGCCTTCCAACTCAGGCCGGAGGTCTCTTTGAGAAACTCCAAACGCTGGGGGAAGTCTCGGGGCAGTTTGCCTCGCCGGTTTCGGCCGATTCTCTGAAGGCATTCCATATCTCTGATCCCTCTCATTGACGACATCTCTAATTCCTCCTGTAGACGACTATCCGGTCATCATCCAGTAGCTTTCCAAGACCCTCGGGCACCAGAGTCGCCACCATGACCAGCGATAGCACGGCCCCTCCGCAGGGCTCCCCTCCCTGGCGCCAGCGATGCACCTGTTTCATGTCCACCCCGAGGCATGTAGCGAGCCCCTCCCAGGACAGGCCAGTGATCTCCTTGAGCCTGGTTAATCGGCGGGGGAAGTCCTCCGGCATTAAGGCGACACCAGGCGAAAACGGCGGGTCCGTGGGACGGCGCTGGCTAGTCATGGGCGTCCTCCAAGATGAACACCTCGTCAAAGGGAGGATTGCCCAGGGCTTGGAGCAGCCGACGCCGCATCTTGGGCGACGGGTTGCGCTGGCCGTTGAGCAGCTGGGAGAGGTAGCCCGAGGTCGAGCCCATCACATGGGCAAGCTGGTTCTGCGACATGTGGATGTGGTTGAGGATGTTCCACACACCCCCGGCCTTCACACGCACCCTCTTGAGGGCTGGCCTACCCGACATCCTGCTCGGCTTCCCGTTGAGATTCGGCAGACACGCCGTTCTGGGATACCCCCCGGTTGGCGTCAGCCAGGTCCTTGAGGTAGGCGCGGACCATCATCCGCGCCAGGATGCGCAGCCCCTTGATGCGAAGCTCCTCTTGCTTCTTGGTCAGACGAACGTCTTTAGGCAAAAAAGCGACACCTTTCCGACTGGATTGGGCTGCCAAATGGCCGTTGCGCGTGGCACGGCCTGTGGGTACGATGACAGCCGGAGGGAACAGTAGTTCGGCCTTTGCTATAGTATAGCAACGCTGTATAATAGCGGACAAGGGATTTATGGCATTATTTACCATTTCGGCCACAAAGTGCTTGCAAACATGTAGCAAGTGTTCTATCATAGGGACATGATGGACCCAGAATCCGCCGAACTGGACATAGGCCCCTACCTGAAAGAGCTGCGGGGAGACCGCAGCTTGCGCCAGGTGGCCCGAGACTCAGGCGTCTCCGATCCCTTCCTTTCCCAGATCGAGAAGGGTCAGAGGAATCCCGGCCTCCGAATACTCAGGAAGCTGGCGGACTTCTACGAGGTCTCCCTCAATGACTTGCTGAGACGGGCCGGATACCTGGAAGATGTTGAAGACCCCTATGCCGACGAGGAGGCCAACGTCGACCGGGCCTTCCGGTACGTGGTGGCCGACCCCAGGTTCAATTTCGGCACCAGGCTCGATGGACCCCTCACCACGGCGGCGAAAAGGTTCATCGTCGAGATGTACGAACAACTCACCGATAAGCAGCTTTTGGAATGATGAGAACGCTGGACGACTTCAGAGAGACCATCCTGGCAAGGCTGTCGTGCAGGCAGCGGAACGACCCCGCCTACATCGCCCACCTGTTCGTCCGCTACTTCCGCGTGTCGGTCCGCCCCGGCTTCGAGGAGCTCATCAAGGTGCTGGAAGAGGCTGGCATCGCGTCTGTGCTGGGGCAGAAGCTGCCCGGCGGTCTTAGGGGTACCCACTTCAGCTTGGACCAGCGCCACTACTCGATCCGATACTCAACCGACCAGTGGGAGGGGGGCAAGAACCACACCGTCCTTCACGAGACCTACGAGATCATTCACGAGATGCTCTCGGACCAGGAGATGGAGCCTTCGCCCTCCAGGAAGCTCTGCTGGGATGCCGACTATTTCGCCGCCTCGGTGCTGATGCAGCCTGCGGTGTTCGCTCCCTTCGCCAAGGCTTCCGGCCTGGACATAATCGCTCTCCGCTCACAGTTCGAGTGCTCTTACGCCTCAGTGACCCTGCGGCTCGCCGAAGTCATGCGGAACCAGCCCCTCCTGGGGGTCCTGTATCAACGCCAAGAACAGGGCAACCCGGCCGAGTGGACCGAGCCACCGGACCGTCGCCAATTCAGGGCCACCATCGTGACACGCACTCAGGGCTTCGGCATCCGGGATCCTCGCGTCCTCTGTGGTTCACGAGGCGGCATGCCCCGCAAGGGCACCACTCCATCCCCTGGCTCGATTGCCGAGTGGGTGGTGCTCAACGGCAAGGCTGCATACGCCGAGGTGGAGTCCACGCGTCTGGGCGCACGAAGCGGCGACATCGCCATCGCTGCCAGGCCGGTCACGTGGAAGGGACAGCTGGCGAAGGTTGCAGTCGTGGCCGTGCCCTACCAGCAACGCGGGGCGCTGAGGCCCCAGATAAACAACGGAGTCGCCTTCGAGCGGCTCTTCGACTACCAGGAACTCACCATTAAATAGGCAAAAAAGGGGGAGGATATGAACACCGACAAAGGGATGAACGGCAACGTGGCGCTCTACGCACGGGTGTCCAGCAACCGGCAGGACGTGGACCTGTCCGTGTCCGCCCAGCTCAGGGCGCTTCGAGACTACGCGGAGAAGAACGGCTACGTCGTAGCGCGAGAGTATGTGGACGAGGCCGAGAGCGGGCGCATCGCCGACCGGCCCCAATTCAGAAAGATGCTGGATGAGGCCAGCAAGCCCAACTCTCCCTTCCATGAGATTCTTGTTTGGAAGTTCTCACGCTTCACCCGCAAACGGGAGCACGCCGTGGCTTTCAAGTCCATGCTGAGGAAGCGGGGTATCAAAGTCGTCTCCATCACCGAGCACGCCGACGACTCTCCCACAGGCAAGCTCATGGAGGCCATCATCGAGAGCGTGGACGAGTTCTACAGCGAGAACCTGGCCCAGGAGGTGACCCGAGGGATGCGGGAAGCCGCCATACGGGGCTTCTGGGTCTCCACCTACGCTCCCTTCGGGTACAGGAAGGTGTCGGTCCAGGACGGAGCAAAGAAGCGGCCCAAGCTGGAGCTGGACCCGCCGGCGGACTCAGTGATCCGGCGCATCTTCCAGATGGCCCTTCAGGGCAAGAGCACCCTGGACATCACCAAGACGCTGAATGGTGAGGGCATCCCCACCTCAACGGGCAAGCACTGGTTGAAGTCCACTGTGCACCGCATCCTCTCCAACGAAGCGTATACAGGAACGCTGGTTTGGGGCGTCGATGCCAAGGACGGAGCGCCGCCTGTGCGGGTGGAGGACGCATTTCCCGCAATAGTCACCAAGCAGGAGTTTCGACGGATCACCCGCTCCCTTCGCTCCAAGGCCCCTGCCAGGGTCAACCCCCGGCGGGCATCCAGCCCCTACCTACTCAGCGGCTTGGTGAAATGTGAGAAGTGCGGAAAGGCGCTCACTGCGGCTGAGGCCAAAAGCGGCAAGTACAGCTACTACGTCTGCCACTCACTGCTGAAAAAGGGCAAGGGAACCTGCAAGACGCCTCGCCTCAACTCCAAGCGCTTTGAGAAGCTGATGATCGAGCAGATTCGCGCAAACATCCTCACGGAAAGCAACATCCGGGACCTGGTTAGGCTGATGGACGAGGAGATGGACGGGGTGGCTGCTGAGCAGCGGGAGAGGCTGGAAAACATCGAAGCGGAGCTTATCGAGGTGCGGCGGCGCTTGGACCGGGTGTGGCACGTCATCGAGAACTCGGAACTCGACATATCCGACGCCACCTCCCGCATCAGAGAGCACCGGGAGCGTCAGGAGAAGCTGGAGATCGCCGCAGAGGAGGCCAGGGCATTGCTCTCAGAGCGCCGGGCCGTGCTGGACAACGTGGACACCATCGCCGCCTTCGCCGAGGACATGAGCGACTTCCTGATGACCAGCGAAATCACCGAATCGAGGGCCTTCATCAAGTCCTTCGTCAAGGAGATCGTGGTCAAGCCAGGAAAGGCGACGGTCTACTACACCCTACCCACGCCGCCGGACAGCCCGATAGGGGGCGGAGACGCCGCAGAGGTGGCTCTCCACGGCCCAGTAGTTCGCAGTTCAGTACACGTTGGTGGAGCCGAGGGGATTCGAACCCCTGACTTCCTGCTTGCAAAGCAGGCGCTCTCCCAGCTGAGCTACGGCCCCATGCCTAATCGTCCTGGAAGATCTGGTCGCCCCGCTCCAGCCGCAGGGCGGTATGGTAGGTCTGTCCCGCCGACCGCACCGTGGGGGCATGCGCGGCCAGGAATCGCACGCCGCCGATCAGCGCCGTCCGGCCTTGGGGCGTCCCCTCGCGGTGCTGGAACTGGCGCAACGCCGCCTCCGCCATCTGGAACTGGTGGAACCCGGCGTCCTCCCGGAGCACGGCCTGGCCCAGAGTGGCCAGCAGCGGCTCGGCGGACGCTCCGCCGTCCAGGTACCCTGCCACCACCCGGGCCGACTCGGCCACCTGCCGCTGCTTATCCATGCCGCCCAGCAGCTCCTCGAGCAGCGCGCCGCCGTCTATGGCCCCATGCCCGTTAGGGCCCCCATGCCCGTTGGGGGCCCCATGCCCGTTGGGGGCCCCATGCCCGTTCGGGGCCCCATGCCCGTTCGGGGCCGGCATGGCCGCCGACGGTATGTTGAGGAACCGGGCGTGGTAGATGCTCATGGCCGTGTCGAACACGCCCCGCAGCAGCTCCACCGACGGCGCCCGGCGCAGGGCCTGGTGGACCGCGTTGGCCGTGGTCACGCAGTGGTGGACCGTGTTCCAGTCGGTGAACTCGTTGGAGAGATGGAACCGGGCCAGCCTCATGAAAGCGGCATCGGCCACGGCGGCGCCCAAGGCGGCGGGAGCAGCGCCCGCGGCCACGGCCGCCTTCAGCGTCTCGACGGTGGCGGACGGCTCGTCGCCCAGCACCCGCTCAATCAGCTCCTCCTCCCCATGCCACGGGACGCTGGCCTTCCGCCCTCGCTCCCAGAGCGACGGCAGCTCCTCGTAGGCCTGGAACAGCAGCTCCGCCACGTCCACCGGATGCCGCCAGGCCGAGGACTCTTCGGACCGGGCGGCGCCTACGATCTGCGGCACCAGGCTCGTGAGCACCGGCCCGGCGTGCCGCCAGCCGATCAGGTCCAGCAGCTCGAAGGCCTTGCTGGCGAAATCGATGGTGTGCCCCCCGTCGATAAAGAGGTGGTCGGTGATGGCCGCAAAGATGATGTCGGCCACGGCCTCGGGAGGCAGGCCCGCGTCTATGGCCGTGCGGAGCGTGCGCTCGGCCGCCTCGCCGTCACGCACCTCCACGAAACGCCGGAACCAACCCTTCAGCCGGTCCGGGTCCTGTATCGAGGTGGCGAGGGGCTCGATAAGGAACCGTGGTGGCTGGCCGGCGCACTCCTGGGCCACATGGAACAGGCCTTGATAGAGCGCCAGCGGTCGGTCTTCGGGCCTTAGCAACGGCAGCATGTTGGCGCAGGCCGTCAGGATGCTCATGGCCGCGCCCCAGCCGCTGGCGCTGTACCTGGCCCCGAAAAGCGCTCCGGTCTCCAGCGGCACCCGGTAGTCGGCCTCCGCCTTCGTGAGACCGACCGCCGACCTGGCGATAACCAGCCGGATGTTGTGCTCCAGCCCATCGGCCAGGCGCCGGGTCCAGTAGTCCACCGGCGGCGATGACGGCGACGCGTCCACCCATACCTCGCCGTCCGTGACCCGGACCGGAAAGGCACGGCAATCGCCGGCGAAGAGGTCGAAGGCGCTGCCGCCGGCCAGATCGAAGCGGGCGTGGTGCCAGTGACACGTGAGAATGCCGTCGCGGACCGTCCCCTGGCTCAGGGGGAAGCCCATGTGCGGACACCGGTTGTCCAGGGCGTAGACCTGCCCCCGGTGATGGAAAACGGCGATGGTGCTCCCAGCGCCGGTCACCACCGTGCACCCCTGCCGCTCCAGGTCGGACAGGCTGCCCACGCGAATGAGACCGGCCGTGTCTGTAGCCATCTCCAACTCTCCAGAGACGCGCTTTGGTCTGCTTGTCACTCTACGTCAAGGGAAAAGGGGGGTCAACGACACCGGCCCAGGCACGCCGCCTCTTAATTCCGGGGGCTCAGGCCCGGGATCTCCACGCCCGCCAGCGTCTCCGCCACCACCTGGTACCGGCCGTAGGGCGGGATGAAGTAGGCGCCGGCCACGCGCCCCTGCACCGCTCGCAACAGCTCCTGGCTTATGGCCAGGCCCACGGCGCCGGCGTCGGGCCCCGCCGACTCCAGCCGCTCGATGAGCTGCGGCGGCACCGAGATTCCCGGCACCTCGTGGTGCAGGAACTGCGCGTGGCGGACACTCCGCAGGGGCAGGACCCCGAGCAGCAACGGCAGCGGGAAGCCGCCCAGACGCTGCCACACGCGTTCCACCGCCTCGGGGTCGTAGACGGGCTGGGTGAGCAGAAAGTGAGCGCCCGCCTCCACCTTCCTCTCCAGCACCCGCAGCTCGCGGTCCAGATCGGGCGCCGACAGGTTGAAGGCGCAGCCCACGAAGAAAGAGGTGGGCCGCTCGATGGGCCTGCCCAAGCCGTCCACGCCATGGTTAAACGCGCTGATGAGCCGCACCAGGCCGGAGGCGGAGATGTCGGCCACGGCGGTGGCGCGGGGGTAATCGCCGGTGCGGGGAGCGTCGCCCATGACCACGAATACGTTGCGCACACCCAGCGCATGGGCGCCCAGCAGGTCCGCGTGGATGGCCACCAGGTTCCGGTGGCGGGTGGTCATGTGCATGACCGTCTCCACCCCCAGACGGCTCTGGAGCAGACTGCTGGTGGCCAGCGCGCTCATGCGCCCCTGGCCCAAGGGGCTGTCGGCCACGCTGATGGCATGCACGCTGCGGGTGACTCCTCGCAGCAGGTCCAGCGTCGTGCTGATATCGAAGCCCCGGGGCGGGTCCACCTCCATCGTCACCACGAACTCGCCCCGCTGAAGCCGCTGGCCCAGGTCCGTGGGCGTCGGCGGGGCCGCTGGAGGAGCAGGGACGCGCTCCTTGGCGGGCGCCGCGGCCCGGCGGACGCGGCCCGGAGTGGGTGTCACCCGCTGCACCGCGTCACGCATCGCAGCCGTATGCTCCGGAGTGGTCCCACAGCACCCTCCAACCATCGCCACGCCGCTCTCGCCGAAGCGTTGGGCCCGCTCCGCCATGTAGTCCGGTGTTGAGAGGTAGACCAGGCGCCCCTCGCTATAGGTGGGAAAGCCCGCGTTGGGCTGCGCCACCAGCGGCGTGTGCGACACCTGGGCCATGCGCTCCATCACCTGGAGCAGGGGCTCGGGACCGACCCCGCAGTTGGCGCCCACCGCGGCCACACCCAGGCGCTCCAAGGCCGCGACCACCTCCTCCGGCGTATCGCCGCCGGAGGTGCGGCCGTCCTCGTTGAAGCTCATCTGGGCCACGATGGGCAGTCCGGTGACCGACTGCACCGCCTTCACGGCCTCCTCCAGCTCCAACAGCGCGGTGAAGGTCTCGAGGACGATGAGGTCGGCCTGGGCCTCCGCTAGGGCCGCGGCCTGCTCGGCGAAGGCCTCCTGGGCGGAGGCGGAGCGCACCACGCCGTACTGGCTGCCGTCCCGGCCCACGGGCCCGATGGCGCCCGCCACCCACAGCTCCTGGCCCATGAGCCGCCGGGCCTCTTGGGCGATGGCCACCCCGGCGCGATTGATGTCAGCCACCCGGTCAGCCAGGCCGTGGGGCGCCAAGCGGATGGCGCTGGCGCCAAAGGTGTTGGTCTCGATGAGCTCCGCCCCGGCGCGGAGATAGTCAAGATGAATCCCTCTGACCAGCTCGGGCTGCGAGAGGTTCAGAGCGTCCAGACACGGGCCGACCCCCCGCCCGCCGCGGGCGTACAACTGGGTCCCCATGGCGCCGTCCGACAGCAGGATGCCCCGGGACAGGCGTTCGGTGAAAGAGGAGGGCATGGCCAGGCTTCATCACTCCGTTGCAAACCTAAAGCCATTGTAGCACCTGGCTTCGGACCGATAGCTCTCTCCGCGATGGCACCAGCGAGGCGCCAACCGAAGCTGGGGGAACGCCTGTGGCTTACGGCTCTGGAAGCATGCGTACCTGGCGGACCTCGCCGGTCGCCGGGTCCACGGCGAGCTGGACGGCGCCGTGAATGCGAAGGTCCTCCAGAGTACCGGGCAGCTCGCCGCGCAAGAGCTGCGCCGCGCCGGGCATCAGGCGCACCACCTGACGGCGGCCCTCGGGGCCCACCACCATCAGATCGACCCGGACGCCACCATCGACCCGGACGAGCTCGACCTCGACCACCTCAGCGGTGACGTACCGCAACACCGATATGGTAGAGCCCGGCTTGGCCTCTCCCGAGGAGGCCCCGGTCACCCCCGCCTCCTGCTGTAACTTGCGGGGAAGCTTCCGGGCCTTATCCGCCCGCTTGAGCACGCCCCGGGCGTGGCGGAGGTCTTCGCCAAGGGACTCCTGGGCGCGGACGAAGCTGCGCCGGGTATGGGCGTCGGAGGCCTGTTCGGACATCTTCCGGACCCGCTCCTCAATCCGTTCCATCTGGTCGTTGAGCTTCAGCAGCCGGTCGGCGCGGACTGTTTTGGGCGCGCCCCGCACGGGCGTGGGCGGCGGCCCCGGCGCAGCCGTTGCGCCGGCCTGCTCCAGCGGAACGCTCCGGCGGCGGGCGCGTTTCCGATAGAGGTCCACCACCAGGTTGTGCGCCACCCGAAAGAGCCACGCCCCGGGCGGAATGCCCCGCTCCTGGATGGTGTCCAGCGACTCCAGGGCGCGCACGAAGACATCGCCAGCCATCTCCTGGGCGTCGTCGCGGCTGCCGGTCCGCGCGGCGATATAGCGGACGACTCGGTCGTAGTAGTGTTCGTACAGCTCGGCGAAGGCCAGGTCGTCAAGCTGGACCTGGTCACGGCTGGGAAGGGCCAACTTTAGAGCGCTCCTGAGCAGGCGCGGTGTGCGGGGGCGGGCGGAGCCAGTATACCATTCGCTCGTGGCCACCTCAGGGACCTCCCAAACCTCTCCTCTTCCTCTTATAACGGTAGCGAGCTGAAGACGTCAGGGCGCTGCGGGAAAGTGCCGTGATGCAGCGATCTATTGACGGCGAGGGGAAGGGCCAGGCCGGCCTCACCAGTGCTAGAGGGGCCAGGTCTCCTGGCGGTAGGCCATGTCCCAGAAAAGGTACTCGTAACGTGTGGCGGTGGCGTAGGCCTCGGCCATGCGGCGGCGCTCCCGCTCGCCGGCCTGCTCCGCCAGCCGGTCGGCCAGCGAGCGGGCCCAGCCGGACAGCCGCTGAAAATCGGGGTCCGCGTACATCTCGATCCATTGGGCGTAGAGCGGCGCGTGCGCCGGAGGCCCCTGCTCCTTGAGGCGTTGGCCGAGCTCGGCGTAGCCCCACTGGCAGGGAAGCATGGCGCACACCACCTCGGAGAAGGCGCTCCGTCCGGCCACGTTCAATAGATAAGAGGTATAGGCCACGGTGGTGGGCGCCGCCTCGGTGGCCTCCAGCTCCTCCTCCGAGACGCCGAAGCTGGAACAGTAGCCCCGGTGGAGCGACATCTCGGTGTTCAGCGTCTCGTGCAGCAGCCGCGCGAACGCCCCCATGCTCTCCAGGTCCGGCGCCTTCGCCACGGCCAGGGCCAAGACGCGGCTGTACTCAATAAGGAAGAGGTAGTCCTGACGGACGTAGAACTTGAAGGCCTCCACCGGGAGGGAGCCATCGCCGACGCCGGTCACGAAAGGGTGGGAGAGAATACGCCGGTGCAGCGCATCGGTGTCGCGGCGGAGGCCGTCGGTGAACGAGATGGCCATGGGCCCCGCTATCGGGAAAGCATCACGCGCCGCGCTTTCGGTCCTGAAGGGACCGCTGTGCCGCGGCCACGCCTCCGCCCACGGGCAGCTCGAAGCCCTGCCGGAGCAGCGCGTCCTCCAGGGCCGAGAGGACGTAGAGCACATTGCGTGTCGTGGAGTTGTACCCCATCAGGCCCACCCGCCAGAGCTTCGCCGCCTGATCGCCCAGCCCGCCGCTGATCTCCGTGTTGTAATCGCGCAGCAGCACCCTGCGGGCCTCGGCGCCGTCGACTCCCTCCGGCACCACCACCGCCGCCAGGCTCGGCGTGCTGGAGGCTTCGGGGGCCAGTAGCGAGAGGCCCATGGCCTCTACGCCGGCCCGGAAAGCGGCGCCGTGCGCGATGTGCCGCTCATACCGGCTCTCCAGCCCCTCTTCCAGGATGAGTCGCAGCGCCTCCCGCAGGGCGAACACCAGGGGCGCCGAGACGGTGTGGTGATAGCCTCGCTCGAGCCAGAAACCCCCGAGCAGCTTCAGGTCTAGATAGTAGCTCTGGACCGGGCTCTTCCGGCGCTCGATGACCTCCAGCGCGCGGGCGTTCACTGTGACGGGTGCCAGACCCGACGGGCAGCCCATGCACTTCTGAGTGCCCGAATAGCACACGTCCAGGTCCCATTCGTCCACCCGCAGATCGATGCCCCCCAGCGAGGTAACGGCGTCCACGATAAGCAGCGCGCCCGCGTCGTGGGCGATGGCGGCCAGCTCCGGCAGCGGCGTCAGCGCGCCGGTGGAGGTCTCGGCGTGGACCACGGCCACCGCCTTCACGCTGGGGTGGCTGCGCACCTCGGAGCGCACCGCCTCGGGGTCCACCGGCTGGCCGTGCGTCTGGGAGACCTGGTGCACCGTGGCCCCACATCTGCCGGCCACCTCGACCAATCGCCGGCCGAAGAAGCCGTTGACGGCGACAACCACCGCATCGCCGGGCTCCACCACATTGACCAGCGACGCCTCCATGCCGGCCATGCCGGTCCCCGAGACGGGCAGGGTAAGCGGGTTCTCCGTCTGGAACACCAGCCGGAGCATCTGGCTCACGTCCTCCAGCACCGGGCGCATGTCCGGGTCCAGATGCCCCAGGAGGGATGCGGCCAGGGCCTGGACCACCCGGGGGTCGTAGTTGGATGGGCCCGCCCCCATGCAGAGCCGGCCCGGCGATTGGAACTCCTGGAGGTGCCGATGCCCCTCGGTGGACTGCCTTTCAGCCGCCATATCTCCTCCGGCTCTTGGACCGCGCGAGTCGCCCCGGAGACGCCTTATGCGCTCCTCTCGGGCAAACGGGGCGAGCTCCGCTTGGCTTCACGCATTTAACACCATCGGCCCCACCGGCTCAAGCGCTCACCCCAGTTCAGCTACGAAATAAAGCCAATCGAAACGAAAAATAGCCCATTGCTTCGTGAAAGACGCCAGCCCGCGCGGGCCCAAGTCCCCGTTTCTACCGTATATCGTGCGTGCGCTCCATACGCAACCGCATAGTGGGTAATTGCGGCCCAGCTTGCCGCCCCTATTGTCTCCGGCCGAGGAAAAACGGGCTGGTCCGCACGCCGGGAACCCAACCGCAACACACGAAAATGCCCATAAATCAGGCCGTTCAGGGGCTTGCATTTTCGCAAGCACCGTACTAAAGTCTGGTTTGTTTTGGTGCAAACAGGTTCGAATTAGGGGAAATTAGGAAATGGTCGTTCGCTTCCACGGGGAATACACCCATCGCCTGGACGCCCAGGGCCGCATCGCCGTCCCCGCCCGGTTCCGGGAGGCCTTCAAAGGAGGCATCTTCCTGACCAAGGGGCTGGACCCGTGCGTCTGGGCCTTCACCCCCGCCACCTGGGACTCGTGGTCGGGCGCCATCGCCGCCATGTCGCCGAACCGCCGCCACGCGCGGGTCCTCCGCCGCATGACCTTCGGCGGCGCCTTCGACCTGGAGCTGGACCGCCAGGGCCGGGTACTGCTTCCCCAGCCGCTGCGCCGCTATGCGGATATCCACGATGAGTTGGTGCTGGTGGGGGGCGGCGACTACCTGGAGATGTGGGACCGTCGGCGCTGGGAGGAGCAGGAGCTCCCTTATGTAGAGGAGGCAGCCTCCCGCATGGCCGACTCCGCCGAGGAGGGGAACCGGTGACCTCCGCCCTGCCCCAGACGTTCCATGAGCCGGTCATGGTGGACGAGGTCCTCCAGGGCCTGGCCGTGCGCCCCGGCGGGCGGTACATCGACTGCACCCTTGGGGACGGCGGCCACGCCCTGGCCATCCTCGACGCCTCGGCGCCCAGCGGCCACCTGCTGGGAATGGACGTGGACCCGGAGGCCGTGGCGGCAAGCCTGGCTTGGCTGGCCCCCTACGGCAAGGCCGCCACGGTGATTCAGGCGAGCTACGCGTCCCTGGACTCAGTGGCCAGAAGCTGTGGCTTCGTGCCCGCCGACGGCGTACTCTTCGACCTCGGCATCTCCTCCCGCCAGCTCGACCGGGAGGAGCGCGGGTTCAGCTTTCAGCGCCCGGAGCCCCTAGACATGCGTTTCGACCCGGACCAGGAGCTCACCGCGGCGGACCTGGTGAACCACAGCGACCAGGAGGAGCTGGCCGACCTCCTCTTCCTACTGGGGCAGGAGCCCCGCTCACGGCGCATCGCCCGGGCCATCGTGGCCCAGCGCCCCATCGCCACCAGCCACGAGCTGGCTGAGATCGTGCGGCGCGCCTCCGGCTACCGCCGGGGCCGCACCCACCCCGCCACGCGCACGTTTCAGGCGCTGCGCATTGCCACCAACCGAGAGCTGGAGAACCTCGCGGAGGGACTGGTCCAGGCCCACTCGGTCCTCGACCGTGGCGGCCGGCTCGTCACCATCGCCTACCACTCCCTGGAGGACCGGGCCGTCAAAGAGTTCCTCCGGAGCGGCCGGACCTCGGAGCAGGAAGCGACGCTACGTCCGCTGACGAAGAAGGTGATCAGGCCGACTCAGGAAGAGGTACGCCAAAACCGCCGTTGCAGGAGCGCCCGCCTTCGAGTGGCGGAGAGCACATAGGAGATCTCGGACCGGGGCGCCAGGCGCTCCACGGTCCTAAGGAGAAGTCCGCCATGTCACGCACCAAAGAGTCACTCTACTGCGCCGTGGACGTCGGCACCACCAAGGTGGGAACCCTCGTGGGCCGAGTGAGCCACGCCGGCACGGTGGAGGTTGTGGCCTTGGGACACGCCAGGTCCACCGGCATGAAGAAAGGGATGGTGGTCAGCCCCGATGAGCTGGCGGAGTCGGTGCGCCGCTCCGTCGATGAAGCGCGGCTGATGCTGGGCCGGCGCCTGCCGCCCGCCTACGTGGGCATCACCGGCAGCTTTCTCACCTGCATCAACGCCAGCGTCTCCGTGCCCGTGGCGCGCAAGCGGCGCTCGGTGGTCTCCCAGCGGGACGTCGACCGCCTGCTCAGCTCCACCTCCGACCAGGCCGCCGACCGACGCCGTCTCGTCCACGTCATTCCCCGGTCTTACACCGTGGACGGCTTGAACGAAGTGAACAATCCGGTGGGGCTCTCCGGCCAACACCTGAGCTCCGAGTCCCACGTGGTTATCGGCGACCTGGCACCCATGGAGAACCTGGCCAGGGTGGTGCGGTCCGCCGGCGTGACCGTGAAGGGCCTGATCATCGAGCACCTGGCCAGCAGCGAAGCCGTGCTCAGCGCCGATGAGCGGGACACCGGCGTGGTGCTGGTCGACGTGGGCGGGGGCACCAGCGATATCGCCATCTTCAAGGACGGCGCCATCTGGCATACGGCCGCGCTGCCCGTGGGCGGCTGGCAGTTCACCCATGACCTCTCGCGGGGCTTGGGGATCACCCTGGCAGCGGCGGAGCAGACCAAGCTGCGCTACGGCTCCTCCATCGTCGATGGCATAGGCCCCAACGACACCATGGAGATACCGATTGGAGAGGGGTCCGTCACCAAGACGGTCCCGAGTCTTACCTTTTATGCCCTCCTCCACGACAGGTCGGTGGACCTGGTCCGGCTCATCCTCCACAAGGTGAAGGAAGCGGGGCTCGACCGGATGCCGCCGGCCGGCATGGTTATTACCGGCGGCACCTCCAACCTGCCCGGCCTGCTGGAGGTGGCCGAGGAGTACGCCTCCTGCCCCGTGCGGCAGGGGTCCCCGTCCCAGGCGCTGGGTCTTCCCACAGAGCTGGAGGACGCCGCCTTCGCCACTACCGTCGGCCTCTTGCTCTGGGGCATCCGCCGCGGCGATCCGAAGCCGTTCAACGGCGGAGCCCCATCCCTCTCGGCGCCCGCCATGCGACGCCTCAGGGGATGGCTGTCACGTTTCACCTTCAAGCGTCCGAAAGAGGCGCAGGCCTGACCGTGGGAAACATCGTTGGTTAACTCTCGTCCATGGAGGTGAGCCGGAAACAATGAACCAAGAGCAAGAGAAGGAAGAGGCCCCAGGCGCAGCGGACGGCGCAGCGCCGTTTACGCCAGGGCCCGAAGAAGAGCGCCAAGAGTCATATGAGGAAGAACCTGAAAGGAGCACAGTAGAGATGACAGACAGCTATCAGACCAGCTATCCACTCGAGAGCGATGGAATCGCCCAGGTGAAGGTGATCGGGGTGGGCGGCGGCGGCGGCAACGCCGTCTCCCGCATGTTCCGTGAGCGGATCCCGGGTGTGGAGTACCTGGCCGTCAACACCGACGCCCAGCACCTGCTCCGCTCCGAGATACCGGTCAAGATTCGCATCGGCGACAAGCTGACCCGAGGCCTCGGAGTCGGGGGTAACCCAGAGCTGGGCCGGGCGGCCGCCGAGGAGTCGCGGGAGGAGCTCTACGAGGCCGTCCGCGGCTCCGACATGATCTTCATCGCCGCCGGCATGGGCGGCGGCACCGGCACCGGCGCCGCGCCGGTCGTGGCCGAGATCGGCAAGGAGACCGGCGCCCTCACCATTGCCGTCGTCACCAAGCCCTTCAACTTCGAGGGCCGCAAGCGCAGCAAGCAGGCCGAGGACGGCATCCAGCAGTTGAAGGACAACGTGGACACCGTCATCGTCATCCCCAACGACCGGCTCGCCAGCATCTGCGACGAGAACATGACGGCCGAGAACGCCTTCAAGATGGCGGACGATGTGCTGCGCCAGGGGGTGCAGGCCATCGCCGAGCTGGTCACCGTCCCCGGCGAGATCAACCTAGACTTCGCCGACATCAAGGCCATCATGAGCGGGGCCGGCCCCGCCTGGATGGCCATCGCCACCGGCAGGGGGGAGAACCGCGCGGTGGATGCCGCCCAGGCCGCCATCAACAGCCCCATGCTCGACGTGAGCATTGAGGGCGCGCGGGGCGTGCTCTTCAACATCACCGGCGGCAACGACCTCACCCTTCTGGAGGTCCAGAAGGCCGCCGACGTCATCAGCCGCGCCGTCGACGCCGAGGCCAACATCATCTTCGGCATGGTCACCGACCTGAAGATGGACGACGAGGTGCGCGTGACGATCATCGCCACGGGTCTACCCAGCATTGAGAGCGGCTCCTTAGAGGACGATGACAGTATCTCGGAGATCCTCCGCAAGGCGCTCGGTGACGAGAGCACGCTCGATCTGCCACCGTTCTTGCGTGACGAGCACCACGCTCACAAACGGGGCTAGCCACAACCGTTCCTTCCCGGGGTCCCGTGCGATGCCTCCCGCACGGGCCCCGGGCCTCCTCCACATAGCGTGTCGTTCATGCCCCGATGCGTCGGGGCACGTCTGGAGCGCCCGGACGAGCGTTCCCCGATCCCCTGCTCTCTCCACTCCGCGCCATGGGAGCAGGCTCCCGGGCCCCGCGGGACTCCGCGGGGCTCGTCTTTGCCCCCGGCCTGCGCCTCCAAAGCCCATCTCAACACGGAGGTGCCGGGGAGACCTCCCCCTCCGCTCCGTGCGGAGCGGCCCCCACGCTCTTCGGTTATGTCATCCTGTCCGATGATGCCCCGCTCATGGTTCGAGAACCTCACCATGAGCGGGACTCCGAAACCGCTCACCCTGAGCTTGTCGAAGGGTCACCCTAAGCCCTCAGCCTTTGAGCAGAGGGAAAGGTCTGTCGTCTGCCGGCGAGAGATGCTCCGCCCTTCCTTCCAATGACGGACGGACCTCAGGACCCTGGCAGGAGCCGGGCCAGGGTAAAGGCGGCCGCGAGCACCAGCAGGATAACGATAATCAGCAGCGGCAGCCCATGCCCTCCAGGGGCCGGCCGCCGCCCTCTTCTCCTACGCTGTCTCCTCGACCCTCGCATCCCAGCGGCACCCTCCGCGCTCCCGCAGTCCAAGAGAGCACTCCGCACAGCGTCTAGTAGCAAACCGCAGCTACATACTATATAATGTGATTGGCCAGCGAAACCCCCGTCATATAGCGGGAATTAGCGCTAAAACCTCTTGACATCCCTCCGCCGCCCGCGCAGAATAGGCCACGCTTCATCGTGGCCACCTCATCTGGTGGCAGCGGCACCTTAAAACACAACATATTGTCGTCCACTCATTGACAGAACACCGGTTTCGGTGTTCCATAGCGGGTGGTCTGGGGGCCTATCTCTCCATCCTCCCCAGACCACCCATCGATCCCCCAGAACGCCGCGCCGGGAGACCTGAGCCGACCATGCGATGCCCCTACTGCGGCGATATCGAGTCCCGCGTCACCGACTCCCGCGACTCCGGCGAGAGTATCCGCCGCCGCCGCGAGTGCCTGCGGTGCGGTGTCCGCTTCACCACCTACGAGCGGGTGCAGAGCTCCGCTCTCATCGTGGCCAAGCGGGACAACCGCCGCGAGGAGTTCAACCGGGACAAGCTGCTGAACAGCATCCGGTTGGCCTGCGCCAAGCGCGCACTCCCCACCGGGACGTTGGAGAAGGTAGTGGACGAGATCGAGGCCGGGCTCCTGGGCCTGGGCCGGGGCGAGGTCACCACCGTCATGATCGGCGAGATCGTCATCAACAGGCTCCAGGAGCTGGACCGCGTGGCCTATATCCGCTACGCCAGCGTCTACCGGGACTTCGACGACTTGGACGAGTTCAGTCGGGAGATCGAATCGCTCCAGACAGCCATGCGGGAGAGCCAGCGGCAGACGGCGGCGGTCTCCCAGCTCAGCCTTCTGCCGGAGGACGCGGCGGCCCGCCAGCAACGAAAGCCACGCCGGGGCCGTCGGCCCCGCGCCACCCTCCACGGCAAGGTGGTGGAGTTGCCGGAGCGGGATGGAGCGCAATCGGGGCCGAAGAGCTAACGAGGCCCGCGCAAGCTGAGAGGGAAGCGAAACATAACCAAAAAGACCGAAAAGATGCGCCCGCGACCCGCACTGTAGCGGAGAGCCGGCAGCATACCCGAATCCCCACGCGTCGATGCTTTGCCGCATTTAGGAGCCCATTATGGTTACCACTCCGAACCTCACCGAGAACGCCCTGACCGTTCTCAAGACCCGCTACCTGCTGAACAACGAGTCCCCCGCGGACCTCTTTCAGCGGGTGGCCCGCGCCGTGGCCTCCCCGGAGCAGGACCAGGAGCAGTGGGCCGAGCGGTTCTACGAGATGATGGCCGACTGCCGCTTCCTACCCAACTCCCCCACCCTATTCAACGCCGGCACGGGCCAGGGAACCCTCTCCGCCTGCTTCGTCATCCCCATCGAGGACACCATGGCCTCCATCATGCAGGCGGCCACCACCTCCGCCATGATTCAGAAGTTCGGCGGTGGCATCGGCTACTCCTTCTCCCGCCTGCGCAGCCGCGGCAGCTCCATCACCACCACCCACGGCAAGGCCTGCGGCTCCGTGGCCGTGCTCAAAATGCTCTCCTCCCTCTCCGACATGATCACCCAAGGGGGGAAGCGCCACGGCGCCAACATGGGCATCCTCTCCGTGTCCCACCCGGAGGTCCTCGACTTCATCCACATGAAAGATGACTACGTCACCGCCCAGAACTTCAACGTCTCCGTGGCCATAAGCGATGCCTTCATGGAAGCCGTGGAGCGCGACGAGGACTGGGAGCTGGTGGACCCCGCCACCGGCGAGAAGACCCAGGCCGTCTCCGCCCGGCATCTCTGGAAGGAGATCGTCGACAGCGCATGGAGCACCGGCGACCCCGGCCTCTACTTCATCGACGAGGCCAACCGCCGCAACCCCACGCCCCACCTGGGCCGGCTGGAGAGCACCAACCCCTGCGGCGAGGTGCCCCTGCTCGCCAACGAGGCGTGCAACCTCGGCTCCATCAACCTGGCCAAGTTCGTCCAGGCCGGCGCCACGGCGGGCCAGAGCAGCTTCGACTTCGACGCGCTGGAGGAGACGGTACGCGTCTGCGCCCGATTCCTCGATAACGTGGTCACCGTCAACCAGTTCCCCACCGAGGAGGTGAACCGGGCGGTGCAGGCCACCCGCAAGACCGGCCTGGGCGTGATGGGCTGGCACGACGCCCTCATCATGCTGGGCATCCCCTACGAGGACCCGCAGGCCCTGGAGCTGGCCGACCAGGTCATGGGGCTCATCAACCGCACCGCCCGCGAGGTCTCGGTGGAGCTGGCCACGGAGCGGGGCCCCTACCCCGCCTGCCTCAGCGAGCCCATCCGCAACGCCACCCGCACCTGCATCGCCCCCACCGGCAGCATCTCCGCCATCGCCGGCTGCTCCTCGGGCGTCGAGCCGGTCTTCGCCCTGGCCTTCGTCAAGAATGTGCTGGACGGCAAGCACCTGCAGGAGGTGAACCCGCACCTGGAGCAGATCGCCCGGGAGCGGGGCTTCTGGAGCGAGGAGCTCATGGAGCAGGTGGTCAAGACCGGCTCCATCCAGGGAGTGGACGGCATTCCCGACGATGTGAAGCGGCTCTTCGCCACGGCCATGGAGATACCCTACGAGGCCCATATCAGGATGCAGGCGGCCTTCCAGGCCCACACGGATCTGGCCGTCTCCAAGACCATCAACATGCGCAGCAACGCCTCCCGCGACGACGTGGAGAACGCTTATCTGCTGGCCCACAAGACCAAGTGCAACGGCATCACCATCTACCGGGACGGCAGCAAGCCCACCCAGGTTCTGGAGGTGCCCGGCTCGCGTAAAGAGGAGGCCGCCGTCCAGGGGCAGACCTCCTCTCTCCGGGTGCCTCGCGAGCGGCCCAAGGCCATCCGTGGCATCACCGAGCGCGTCCGCACCGCCCACGGCAACGCCTACGTCACCATCAACTTCGACGCCGACGGCAAGCCCTTCGAGGTGTTCACCACCGTCGGCAAGGCGGGCAGCACCGACCAGGCGTACCTGGAGGCCATCTCCCGCCTCATCTCCCTGGCCCTTCGCTCAGGCGTGCCCGCCGTGGAGCTGGTGGAGCAGCTCCGGGGCATCACCAGCGAGCCGGTGTGGGACCAGGGCCGGCTGGTCAAGTCGGCCCCCGACGCCGTGGCCCTGGCCATGGCCACCCACGCCCTGGGCTCCACCGAGCAGGAGCGGCGCGTGAGGGCGGCTTTCGCGGCCCAGGCCACGCTCCCCATCGCGGCCCCCCATGAGTTGGCCGGCAATGGAAACGGCAATGGAAACGGCCACGGCCACACCCCGGAGCTGTTGGCCTCTCAGCGCAAGTGCCCGGACTGCAACGGGCCCACCCTGATGCAGGAGGGATGCATCTCCTGCCCCGCCTGCGGTTGGAACAAGTGCGGCTGAACAGATGGCGGGCCCCTTCGTTGTGGGCCCGTTCATAGAGGAAGGCGCAGGTCAGAAGCGACCGCTATCATGGAGGTGCCCATGAGCGAGACCCGTTTCCAATGGCTCCTGGATGTGGGAATGCCCCGCGTCTCCGGCGACACACTGGATGTGGTCCACGCCGAGGACCTGTGGCGGGCCCCCGGGCCCGTTGGCCTGAACGGGGCCATCGCGCTTAAACGAACCCTCGTCACCCGGGACATGGAGTTCCGCGGGCCCTGGGCGCTGCCCCTGGCCCACCACGGCATCGTAGTCCTGGAGGGCGACTCCATCGACGGCCAGGAGGTGGAGCGGAACCTGAAACACCTGGAGTTCAGACTCCAACAGGAGGGCCGGAGCGATCCCCTGAAGAGCGCCCGCTTCCTGATCAAGATGGACCGGGCCATCCTGCAGGTCCAGCCCGATGGCTGCGAGCTGGACTTTGAGCTCTGGAGGCGCGTCCACCTCCAGCAAGCCCCAGCCCTGAAAACGCGGGTGGCCACCGCCTGACGAGGGTTGCCCGGAACGACCTTATTGAACAGTTCCGGGTTTCCCTCCTCCTCGGCCCCTCTCGACGCGCCACGGGTGTGGGCCAACGGGCCCCGTAGAATATACGGGGCCCGTCTCTTTTCGGAGTTGGGCGGCAGCGAGGAGGGAGTAAAACGGACCAACCAACGCATCGCCTCCCTCTAGGATAGCTGCTATACTGGCTTGGACCCGCTTGAGCCCATGCCCAGCACGCCGGGCCGCCCGCGCCGGCTCGCTGGAGACGCCGACCCCAAATAAACCGGAAAATGCTATGCGCACCGCCTTCATCGGCGGCGGTGTCATGGCCGAGGCCATGATTAGCCGCGCCATCGCCCAGGGCATCGCCGAGCCCGGCCAGGTCACCGTGGCCGAGCCGGTGGCATCGCGCCGCCAGGAGCTGGCCGAGCGGTACGGCGTGAACGTTACGCCGGACAACCCGCCGGCCCTCGATGGCGCCGGCCTGGTGGTGCTGTCGGTGAAGCCCCAGCACCTGGGGGATGTGCTCGCCGACCTCCGGGGCCGGCTTGCCGAGGACCAGACCGCCCTCTCAATCGTGGCGGGGGCCACCATCGCCACCCTCGCCACGGGCCTTGGCCACCAGCGGGTCATCCGCGTCATGCCCAACACGCCCGCGCGGATCGGCGCCGGCATCTCCGTCTGGACCGCCACCGCCCGGGTGGACGGCCCCGCCAGGGAGGCGGCGGCGGCGCTGCTCGAAGCCTTGGGCCGGCAGCTCTACGTGGAGGACGAGGCGTACCTGGACATGGCCACCGCCGTCTCCGGCAGCGGCCCCGCCTACACCTACAGCTTCATGGAGTCGTTGATTGAGTCGGCCGTCCACGTGGGGATCCCCCACGAGATGGCTCGGACCCTGGTGGTGGAGACGGTGCTGGGGAGCGCGCTGCTGGCCAAAGAGACGGGCGAGCAGTTAGGACAACTGCGGGAGATGGTCACCTCTCCGGGCGGCACCACCGCCGAAGGGCTCCTGGCCCTGCGGAGGGGTGGCTTCCGCGCCAGCATCATGGACGCCGTGGCGACGGCCTACGAAAAGGCCAAGTCGCTGGGAAAGGAGGCGTAGCACGCCTTGAAAGAACTGCTCCTATCGCTTATCCAAATCATGCTGATCGCCATCTTCGCCCGGGTGATCCTGTCGTGGCTGCTGGTGGCGGGAATGCGCAACGAATTCATCATGCGCCTGGACCGCGCCCTCGCCATGCTCACCGACCCGCTCATGCGTCCCTTACGGCGCGTTATCCCCACCATGGGCATGATCGATATCACCCCCATGGTGGCCATCATCGTCCTCATTGTTCTTCAACGCTTCATCCTTGCGACCTAGCGGACCGCCGCCCAGCCCCGCGGGATTCTTCGCTCTGCTCAGCCCTCGGGATTCTTCGCTCCGCTCAGAATGACGGAGCGGGTGTCCTTTCCTTCCGCTCGCTCAGGGCGCTGGAGGGCTCTCCAGCCGCCTCACGACCTCGGCGAACGGCAGCGGAAGCTCCACCACCTTCCGGCGCGAACGCTGACCGCCGACGATCCGCACCTCCCGCCGTGGCACGTCCAACCGAGACGCCAGCGCGGCGACCACGGCGGCGTTGGCCTTCCCCCGCTCTGGTGCGGCCGCCACGCGCACCCGCAGCGGGCCACCGGCGCTCCACGTCACCTCTTCCCTGCCCGCCCTCGGCTGGACCACGAGCTCCAGCCGGCACGAGCCCTGTTCCCCTGCTCCATCCATGGCTGCCCTGCCCCTGACAGTCCGGCGGGTCGTTCGTTACGTTCAGTATAGTCTTCGTATTCGAGGTTTCGCTGATGATCAACCTCCTCCGGACGGTCGAATGGCCCGGCAAAGCCCGCCAGCTCGATTGACGAAGCGTTCGGCGGCGCACATAATATGGCCGCGAGAGGCGGCGGAAGGGAGAGGGCCTCGTGTACCAACGAGAGCTCCTGAAAGGCAATACGGAGACATTGCTGCTGGCGCTGGTTGAGCGCGAGCCCATGTACGGCTATCAGCTCGCCAGGGAGATCGAGCAGCGCAGCAGCGGGTACTTCCAGTTCAAAGAGGGCACCCTCTATCCAGCCCTCCACCGCCTGGAGCGCGCCGGACTCGTCCGGGGCGTCTGGGCCTCCTCGCTCACCGGCCAGCAGCGCCGCTACTACTCCATCACCGAGAAGGGGTTGGCGGAGCTCCGGCACAAGTCCACGGAGTGGGGCCAGTTCTCCAAGGCGGTGAACCTCGTGGTCGCGCCCGAGAGGTAGAAAGCCCATGCGTCCGACAGACATTCAGAGCTATCTGAGCTCCCTTGGACAGGGGCTCCGCATAGACCCCGAAAAGCGCCGCGAGGTGGTGGACGAGGTGCGGGCCCACATGGAGGAGCGCTCCTCGGAGCTTCAGGACCAGGGACTGTCCGGCGACGCAGCCATGGCACAGGTCTTTACGGCCACGGGCGACCCCCGCGGGCTGGCCAAAACCTTCTACTCCGTGCACGCTCCCGGCTCCTGGCGCGACATCCTGCTGGCGGTGGTGCCGCACCTGGCGCTGGCCGGTATTTTCGCCTTCCACCTGTGGACCGACCTGTTCTGGGTGGTGGTCGCTGCCACGGGCGCCACGCTTATCGCCGTCCTCGCCTGGCGCAGAGGCTCGCCCCAGTGGACCTACCCGTGGCTTGGCTACGCACTGGCTGTCCCCGCGCTCACCTGGGCGCTGGCCACGGCGGCTATCGGCTACGGCGCCTGGATGTGGGTCACCGGCCACCCGCTCCCACTGGGCGTCCCGCTCTATCTAGGCATCGCCCTCTACATTCCAGTCTCGTTCGTCCTCATCCTGCGGGTCGCCCGAAGGGCCGTCCGCCACGACTGGCTGCTGGTCTCCCTGGCGGTGCTGCCCATCCCCTTCTTCACCGCCTGGCTCTTCCTGCTGCACTGGCACGGCGGCGTGCTGATCCCAGACAAGGCCCGCGCTTTGGCCACCGACTCGCAGTCCGCCGTCCTCTTCCTGGCAGTGGCCGCCACCACGGCCCTCTACATGAAGATTGGGCACCGCTCCTGGCGCATGTTCCTGGTGTTGCTCTCCGCTCCTGCCCTGGTGGCCCTGGCGATGATCACCTATCAGTCGGAGACGCGGCCCCTGGCCGTCGTCATCGGCATCCCGGCCACCGTCGCCTTTCTCCTGAGCCCGCTCCTGCTGGATCCCTCCGGCGAGTCCATCCGCCGGTTTCTTCGGCAGCGCATCCGCGGCCACGGCGGCGCGCGCTCAGCCCTCTAGGCATGCCCGCCCCCTCCCTGGCTATCGTCGCCGATAGCAGCATCTCCCTGCCCGCTCCTCTAATACAACATCTTCCCGTCTACGTGGTGCCCTTCGAGATCCACCACCAGGGACAGGTGTACCGCGATGGCGTGGACCTGACCTCCGGCGGTTTCTACGACCTGCTCCGCGACCGCGGCTCCCTGCCCACCACCTCCGCGCCCCAGCCCGGCGCCTTTCTTCAGGCCTTTCAGGAAGCCTCAGCCACCGCGGACTCGGTGCTCTGCCTCACCCTCGCCGCCCGGCTGAGCGCCACCCATGAGTCGGCCCTCGTGGCCCAGGAGCAGGCACGGCAGCTCCTGCCCGGCCTCGAGGTTCGGGTGCTGGACTCGCAGACGGCGGGCACCGCCGAGGGCCTGCTCGTGCTCGAGGCGGCCCGGCAGGCGGCCGAGGGCATGTCCCTGGCGCAGGTGGCGGCCATCGTCGAGCAGCGGGCCCCCGACGTCTATCTGCTCGGCTTCATGGAGACCCTCTATTACGTGTGGAGGAGCGGACGCGCTCCCCGGGTGGCCATGTGGATGGGCCACCTCCTGAACTTCAAGCCCATCCTGGAGCTTTCGGCGGGGCACATCGGCATGGTGGAGCGGCCGCGGACCCGTCAGCGGGCCATGGCGCGCCTCCTGGCGCTGGTGGAGCAGCGGCTCCAGGGCCAGCGCGCCCGGGTGGCCGTCATCCACGCCGGCGCTCCCGAGGCCGCCCAGCTCCTGGCGGAGCGGGTGGAGGCGGAGCTGAGGCCCGTGGAGCTCTTCACCAGCGAGCTCACGCCCGTCATTGGCGTCCACGTCGGGCCAGGACTGGCCGGCTGCGCCTTCCAGCCGGTGGCCCCGTAACCGCTCGGTTGACACCGGCCGGAGGCGGGGATAGTCTACCCACGGTCTTCCAGCGCGCTCCGGCGCGCTTTTCTCTTCAACGGAGGGTGCATCGATGGTGAAAATTACAGCCGTGGCGGGTGACATCGTTCAGGCCGACGCCGACGCCCTGGTGGTGAACCTCTTCGAGGGAGTCACCGCTCCTGGCGGCGGAGCCGGCGCCGTGGACCGGGCCCTGGACGGCGCGATCTCGAATCTGATAAGCGATGGGGAGATCAAGGGCAAGAAGGGCGAGACGGCCGTGCTCCACACCTGGGGAAAGCTGCCGGCCAAGCGCGTGGTGGTGGTGGGCCTGGGCAAGAGGGAGAAGTTCGACGCCGACGTGGTCCGGGAGGTATCGGGCGGAGCGGCCCGCTACCTCCGGGGCCTCGGTGTGGCCCGAGCGGCCACCCTGGCCCACGGCGCGGGCGTCGGCGGGCTCTCGCCGGAGGCCTCCGCCCAGGCGATGACCGAGGGCACGGCGCTGGGCCTCTACGATTTCGATCGGTACCGCTCCAAGGACAGCGACGAGCCCCAGCGGCGCCTGGAGGAGCTGCGGATCGTGGAGCAGGACCAGGCCAAAGTGAAGGCGCTGGAACAGGGCATCGCCCAGGGGCAGACCCTGGCCGGCGGCGTCATCGTGGCCCGCGACATGGTGAACGAGCCGGCAAACGTCATGACCCCCACGCGGATGGCGGAGATCGCCGGGGAGGTGGCCGAGGAGACGGGGCTCACGCTGCGGGTCATCGGGCACGAGGAGATGGTGGAGCGGCGCATGGGCGCCATCCTGGCCGTCTCCGCGGGCACTCAGCAGGAGCCGAAGCTCATCGTCCTGGAGCACAAAGGCGACCCCTCCCACCCAAAGAACAACGTGGCCCTGGTGGGCAAGGGCATCACCTTCGACAGCGGCGGCATCTCCATCAAGCCCGCCGCCGAGATGTGGCAGATGAAGGGGGACATGAGCGGCGGCGCGTCGGTCATCGGCGCCATGCGCGCCATCGGACTGCTGAGGCCGGCCATCAACGTCTTTGGCGTGGTGCCCGCCGTGGAGAACATGCCGTCGGGCAACGCCCAGCGCCCCGGCGACATCATCCGCGCCATGAGCGGCAAGACCATCGAGGTGGACAACACCGACGCCGAGGGCCGGCTGGTGCTGGCCGACGCTATCTGCTACGCCAAGGAGGATCTGAAGGCGGAGCGCATCGTGGATATCGCAACCCTCACCGGCGCCATGGTCGTGGCGCTGGGCACCGTGACCACCGGCATCATGGGCCACTCCCAGCCCCTCGTCGACGCCGTGCTGGCGGCCGGAGCGGCCACGGGCGAGAAGATGTGGCAGCTCCCCATGTTCGAGGAGTACAAGGAGCAGAACAAGAGCGAGTGGGCCGACGTGAAGAACACCGGCGGCCGTGGCGCCGGCAGCATCACCGCCGGCTTCTTCCTCTCCGAGTTCGCCGAGGGCGTGGAGTGGACCCACCTGGACATCGCCGGAACCTTCCTCACCGAGAGGGAGAAGGGCCACCTGGTCAAAGGCGCCACCGGCGTCCCCACCCGCACGCTCATCCGCCTGGTCCAGGACCTCGCCTCCAAGAAGTAGGCCCGCCTCAGGGCATTCAGCCGCTCCTTTGACTCCGTCCCAGGCCACCGATAGAATGGACGATGGACGTGGTGGGCGTGGCCTAGTGGTTAAGGCGCCAGGTTGTGGCCCTGGAGATCGAGGGTTCAAATCCCTCCGCTCACCCCATCTTTCTCCCTAAAAGCGTTGGTTAGCAAGAGGCCCGATGCGTTTGCATCGGGCCTCTTGCCGCCGGCGCCATGCGTTACCAGGAGGCGAGCGCCGCTCATCCCGCCGCCTGCTCCAGCCGCCTCCGCTCCCGGTTCGTGATGAATCGCACCACCTCCTCGACGTCCATGCGCCCCACCGGACCCGAGACGTACAGCGAGCCCAGCACCAGGCCCTCCGGCCCCAGCAAGAACTCCGAGGGCTGAACGTAGCCCCTCGTCTCCTCCCACCAGGCGCCGATGAGCTCCGCCTCCTCCCTGGTGAAGCCGTAGGCCACGGGAAAGGTGAGCCCCTGGCCCGCGACCTCTTGGGCCCTCTCCAGCGGGTCGGCGCTGGCGGCATAGATAGTGACCCCCAGCGCCTCCAGCTCCGCCTTCCTCTGCTCGTACGCGGCCAACTGCCGGATGCAGTAGGGTCACCAGTACGCCCTGTAGAAGAGGACCGCGGCGTAGCGGGTCGGAATCTCATCCGGAATCCGCACCGTCCCGCCGCCCACGAGCCTCAGCTCCATGGAAGGGAACCGGTCGTTCTGCTGTAGCTTCTCAGCCATGCATCACCTCGGACGAAGCTAGCGTCCCAGGGCCTGGAGCACCCGCTGCGCGGCCTCGTAGTCCCTGGCCCCGCCCTTCAGAATCGGCGGCACCAAGTATACCCCTCGCATGCCGGCCTCCGCGAAGGCTTGCAGCTGCTCCACGGCCACCTCCACCCCACCTCTGCCCCGCTCCATCTCCCGAAGAAGGTTGGCGGGCACCGGGCCCAGGGTGATGCCGTCCCTCTCCAGCACCTGCACTCCCCAGAAGACCGGCTCCGCCAGCGGGCGGCCCGCCGCCGTCTCGTAGAGCTCCAGAAACCGGTCCCGGCGCGCGAGGTCGTAGATGGGCTGGGTGATGAAGAACTGGGCGCCGGCCTCCACCTTCCGGTGTGCCAGCGCCGCCTCCGCCTCCAGTTCTCTCGCCAGGTCGAGGCTGGCGCCCACGCAGAACCCCGTGGGCGAGCGCAGCTTCGACCCGCGGTAGTCCAGCCCCTCGTTCATGGAACGTATGGCGCCGATAAGGCCCGTGGAGGTGAAGTCGTCCACCGGCTTCACCAGGGCCCGCTCCTGCTCCGTGAAGCCGTCTCCCTGCACCACGATCACGTTCTCCAGCCCCAGCACCTGCGCGCCCAGCAGCGACGACTGCATGGCCACCTTGTTCATATCGCGGGGCGCCAGGTTGAACACCACGTCCCTGCCCGTCCCCTGCCTGATGGCGTGGGCCGCGACGATGGAGTCCACTCTCACCAGCTTGCCGGGGTTATAGGCGGCGCAGATGAAGTCCGCGTTCACCACCCCCACCCGCTCCAGCGCCGCGGTGTCGCCGCTTCGGGGCGGCGTGAAGTCGGAGATGACCACCATCGCCTCGACGGAATCGCGGTATCGCTCCGTGACCTGCGCCATGTCCGGCCTCCGAAAAGATGGCTTCCGGCTTGCCAGGGTGATGGTACCACGGCGTCGTGGTCGCCAACCGGCCTGAGAGCGGGCAAACCCCTGCTTGCATGTTGTAAAATGCACCGCGCTGGGCCACGCCGTCAGGCAATCCCCTGTCCAGCAGGAGATGACGACTTGACAACCAAAGCCCCCTTCCTCAACACCCCCTACGGCGCGTACCTCCACCGCGACGTGCCCTCCGAGGATACCGAGCTCACGCACGTGGGCCCCGGCAGCCCCGGCGGCGAGTGGTTCCGCCGCTTCTGGCAGCCCGTGGTCTCCTCGGAGGAGATCAGAGACCTGCCCGTGGCCATCCGCATCCTGGGCGAGGACCTGGTGGTGTTCCGCGACCGCTCCGGCCAAGTCGGCCTGCTGGAGCTCCACTGCTCCCACCGGGGCACGTCGCTGGAGTTCGGCCAGATAGAGGAGCGGGGCATCCGCTGCTGCTACCACGCCTGGCTCTACGACGTGGACGGCAAAATCTTGGAAACCCCCGGTGAGCCGGCCGAGAGCACGCTGAAGGACCGGCTCCACCACGCCGCCTATCCCACCCGAGAGTATGGAGGGCTCGTCTTCGCCTACATGGGCCCGCCGGAGAAGCGCCCCGAGTTCCCCGTCTTCGACACCTACGACATGCCCGGCTACCACATGCAGCCCGGCGTCCCCTACATCTGGGCCTGCAACTGGCTGCAGGTCCGCGAGAACGCCATGGACCCGATCCACCTGCTCTTCCTCCACGCCATCGAGGGCAACGAGGGGTTCACCGGAGATTTCGCGCAGATGGGCGAGATCGACTTCATGGAGACGCCCATAGGGATGGTGTACATCGATACCCGGCGGGTCGGCGACTTGGTCTGGGTCCGGGTGACCGACTACGTCGCTCCCAACATGCACCAGGGCTGCGACTTGGGCGAGAACGTGGCCCAGCGGGACGGCAACCGGCCCACGGTGACCCGGTGGGCGGTGCCCATTGACGACACCAACACCATGCAGATCGGCTTCTGGCGCGCCCGGGACGGGGAGGAGGTCTCCAAGAAGGCGGGGTTCGGCCAGATGCCCGACCGCTCCTACGAGGAGCGCCAGCGGGTGCCCGGCGACTCCGACGCCCAGGTGGGCCAGCGGCCCATCGCGGTCCACGCGCTGGAGCACCTGGCCACTTCCGACCGGGGAGTCATTATGCTGCGGAACATGGTGAGGAGCGGCATCCGTGCCGTGGGGAAGAACGGCGACTCCCAGAGCGGCGCCTATGGCAGGGACGGCGTCGTCCGTACCTACTCCCAAGAGAGGGTGCTCCGCATCCCGCCGGCGTCCACGCCCGAGGAGGATAAGCGTCTTTTGCGGAAGACGGGCCGCGAGGTCACGGAAGCGCGGATCAAGGAGCGCTCGTAGCGCCCGGGCGCCATGCCGGCTGAGCACGATGGTTAAGGAGGAGAGGAGTATGGCCACGCAGCCCACGTTCCTCAACGTCCCCTACGGCGCGTACCTCCACAACGAAGTGCCCTCCGAGGACGCCGAGCTCACCCACGTGGGCCCCGGCACCCCCGGCGGCGAGTGGTTTCGCCGCTTCTGGCATCCCGTGGCCATCTCGGACGAGCTGAAGGACCTGCCCGTGGCCGTCCGCATCCTGGGCGAGGACCTAGTGGTGTTCCGCGACCGCTCGGGCCAGGTCGGCCTGCTGGAGCTCCACTGCTCCCACCGGGGCACGTCGCTGGAGTTCGGCCAGATAGAGGAGCGGGGCATCCGCTGCTGCTACCACGCCTGGCTCTACGACGTGGATGGCAAGATCCTGGAAACCCCCGGCGAGCCGGCCGAGAGCACGCTGAAGGACCGGCTCTGTCACGGCGCGTACCCCACTCACGAGTACAACGGGCTCGTCTTCGCCTACATGGGCCCGCCGGAGAAGCGCCCCGAGTTCCCCGTCTTCGACACCTATGAGAAGATGCCAAAGCTGGGGGGCAAGCGGCTCCTCACCAATGTCCGGCTCTTCTGGCCCTGCACCTAGCTCCAGGTGCGCGAGAACGCCATGGACCCCTCCCACTTCTACTTTCTCCATAGCATGGCGGGCAACGTCGACTTCGCCACGCAGCTCGGCATGGAAAGCGTGGGCCACCGGGACGTGGAGTGGGACTACATGGAGACACCCGTCGGTATGGTGAGCATCGACTCCCGCCGCATCGGAGACTTCGTGTGGGTGCTGGTCAGCGACTATATCTTTCCCAACATCAACCAGATGCCCGAGCTCTCCAAGCATCTAGAGGGCGGGAAGTCCGCGGACGGCAGTCCCAACAAGGGATCCTGGCTCACCTGGTGGACCGTGCCCATCGACGACACCAGTTGCATGCACATCGGCTTCTGGTGGGCCAACGAGGACGAGGACCGCGGCAGGGAAACCGGCTTCGGCCAATCGGACCAGCGCTCCTACCAGGAGCGCCAGCAGGTGCCCGGCGACTACGACGCGCAGGTGAGCCAGCGGCCCATCGAGGTCCACGCCCTGGAGCACCTGGCCACCACGGACCGGGGGATCATCATGCTGCGGAACATGGTCCGGCGCAGCATCCGGTCGGTCCAGGAGGGGGACGACCCCGCCGGCATCCCCTACCCCGGCCAGGACGCGGGCGCCATCCCCAGCTACGTCCTGGACAAGGTGATGCGCGTTCCCCCGGCGCCCACGCCGGAGGAGGACCGGCGGCTGCTGCGGGACCTGGGCCGGCAGGTGGCGGAGGAGTCGCTCAAGTCCCCCCCCCCCCCGCTAAAAGAGACCCCGGAGCGCGTTCCACCAGTCCGCCACCACATCGACCGCGCGGTACTTATCGAGCCACTGGCCCCAGTGCAGCGCATACTCCTGGAACTCCTTGAGCGCCAGCAGCGGCGCCAGCCAGACGGCCGCACGCATGGGCGTCAGCGCGTACCGGGGCTTGATCCGCCGGAGCCCGGGCACAAAGACCACCCAGAACTCGAAGAGGTTCGGGAAGAAGAGCAGGAGCCCGCGCCAGCCCACCAGCTCGAACGCTCCCACGCCCGCGATACGGAAGACGAAGAGCCCGATAGCCACGTTCCTAGCCGTGCCCCGCCACCGGAGCGCGACCGCCAGGAAGGTCGCCATATAAGCCAGGTCTACCCACTTGTCGAAGGCCTGATAGTCCCGGAGCCCGCCCAGGTCCAGCAGGTTCATCATGAACAGGTCGGAGAAATCGACCAGGATGGCGATGATGGCGCCGACGAAGGGCCACCAGAGCACCGGCAGCGAGCCGGCTACCCGAACGATGCCTATGACCAGCTCTTCCGTCGTCATCGCTGACCACCCCAGGGCGTGGCGTCCAGCCGCTGCACGCCGGCACGGTGCCCTGATAGACTCGCCCAACGACCCATGCGTCACGCCACTCTACAATATCCGCGGTCAGCGAAGCCCGTGGTGCTGCTTTCAAGGGGTATCGCCTGATAGCCCTGGCTCTTCGCGCCAAGGTGCTCCTTACCACCGCTCTTGGCGTTGCCATGCTCGCCTCGTGCGGGCCGTCCGACGAGGAGGTCCAGCGTCTGGCCGACCAACGGATCGTGGCGGCGCTCACTGCGGTTCCCACTCCCACGTCCATCTACTTTCCCACGCCATTGCCCACGGCTACTCCCGTCGCCTTCCCGCCTACGGCCACGCCGGTCACTTTCCCCACGCCCCTGCCAACGGCTACTCCCGTCGCCTTCCCGCCTACGGCCACGCCGGTCACTTTCCCCACGCCCCTGCCAACGGCTACTCCCGTCGCCTTCCCGCCCACGCCCACGCCGGTCACCTTTCCCACTCCATTGCCCACGGCGACCCCCCAGGCGACGGCCACGCCGGTCACCTTCCCAACACCACTGCCCACGGCCACGCCGCAGCCAACACCCACGCCCCAGCCCAGCGCCACCCCGCAGCCCGTGGTGGACTTCAACGCTGCCTACAACCGCGTATGGAATTCGGTTTTCTTCATCGAAACGCCCGTGGGGACCGGCTCCGGCTGGCTCATCGAGCCCGGCCTCATCCTGACCAACGAGCATGTGGTCTCCGGCTTCACCACCGTCACTGTGCGGCAGTCCGGAGACCCACCATTCTCGGCGACTGTCCTGGCCACCGACGCTCAGCGGGACATTGCGCTCCTGACCTTCAACGCCGCGATTGCTCAGCTCCCCGAGGGAGTTGTGCCGCTGCCGCTGGGCGAGATCACCACCGACGATATCGCCCGTTCGCTGATGGCCCTGGGCTACTCCGGCGCCGGGGTCAAGGACGACGGCACGGTGGGAGCCGCCGCGGCAAACGTGGGGGTTTTCTCACAGGTGATCGACTTCGGGGCCGGCGGCCTGGGCCTGAATCTGGAGATGGACGTTCCGGTGGACCCCGGCGATAGCGGAGGCCCGGTGTTGGACGCCGGCGGCTTCGTAGTTGGCATGGTGCGGGCGGTGCAGGAGCAGACGGCCGGCGGCCAGCGCGTGGTCGGCACCTTCTACGCGGTGCACGTGGACGAGATACGGGACGCCCTGCCCTCGCTCAAGCTGGGACAGTCGCGGTAGCGCCCCCGCAGGGCTCCCCGTGGCCGCGTGGTATCATGGCTTGCGCCCAATGCACGGTCGCGGACACCGGGGAGGCGAGCCCAGGCCCATGGTCTACGAGATCAAGAGTATGTCCTCCGGGGAGCTCGACGCCTTCCTGGGACAGCCGTTCATCGCGGTGATCGGCACGTTGGACGGGGAGGGCCGGCCCCGCCTGGCGCCCATCTGGTACCAGTGGGAGGATGGCGCCGCCCACATGTTCACGTTCCGCGGCAGCCTCAAGTGGCGCAACCTGAAGCGTCGGCCCCACGCCTCGCTCTGCGTGGACCACAGGGAGCTGCCCCACGCCATGGTGACGATGGACGGCCCGGTGGAGGAGACGGAGCGGCCTCTCTACGATCTGGTGCTGGCCATGGCGCTGCGCTACTATGGCGAGGAGAAGGGCCGCGCCTTCGCGGAGGACTACCGGGAGGACAGGTTCGGCAGCGTGACCTTCCGGCTCATCCCCCGCCATATCTTCTCGCACAGCCCCGCTACATAGCCCCTACCCGCCCGTAGCTCAGTGGATAGAGCATCGGTCTTCGGAACCGAGGGTCGTGGGTTCGAATCCCTCCGGGCGGGCCAGTTTTTTGGGGCCTAATTGCAGATGTGCGGTACCCCACGAGGCAACCGGCTGCGTTAAATTGACCTTTAGTGCGACTCGCAATTACTATGTCGGCGTCTCAGTTGAGCTATCGAAGACGTCGCAAGGACCGGCTATCTCTTACGATCGAGAAGACCATCAGCCGAGGAGGCTACACCGAACATGGGACACAACAACTCCGCAAGCCTTCCTGGTCGAGGACTCACACCGGCCATACCCGAGCGCACCAAGTACATCCAGGCGGGAGCGGTCACCCTTGGGATCGAGCCTATCGTGATGACCGACGATTCGGTGGCGGCGTTCCACGCTACAAGAGGCATCGACCTTGCCACGGCGCGCAAGCTGGCCGACGGCTACGAGGCAAATGGAGGGGCCGTACGCGAGAGCGGCATCTCGATACACGTGTACGGCGATGAAGAAGGGGAATCCGCGGAGTACCTGCGGTTCGACTGTTTCGCCCAGGTACCTCACTATCACTATGTCTACGCTTCCGGCGAGGTCAAGCCTGGGCGCATTCACCTCGACACCATCGCCGACGGAGAGCCCGTTGCCTGGGCGCTGGAGCGCCTTCGGACCCGGCTGGTCCAGATGCTGGAATACGCCGGGGCCCACGATCTGGCCGGCAGGGTCGACGGGGCGGAGATCGAGGCTGCAATGCCCGGCATTACGGCCGCCGCCCAGGATGTCCTCTCACAAGTGCCCCCGCCCAACGCGAAGTGGATCCCCGACCCAGCCTAGAGCGTTATGGACGGTTGCAGTCGCCCTCGTCATCCCGGCAACGTCCTCGCGGCGCCTGGCAGCACTAACCCTTTGCCACGCTCAAGCCCTTTGCCATGCTCAAGAATTCGTTAATCGGAGCGCTCATTGCCCTTGGGATGCTCCTACCCCCCATCCTCCACTTCATCACCGGCCCTTTGGGGCCCCTTGTAGGGG
This sequence comes from Dehalococcoidia bacterium, assembly GCA_965249185.1. Classification (GTDB taxonomy): domain Bacteria; phylum Chloroflexota; class Dehalococcoidia; order Lucifugimonadales; family Australimonadaceae; genus CBDFLS01. The sequence continues at coordinate 2,060,172 of CBDFLS010000002.1, read as the reverse complement.
GGTACACAGCGGGGTTCAGAACTGGGGCCACTTCCTCGAAAGCCATCCAGATAGGGCTGGCCATGGGCCTGTTTATGGTGGCCCCCATAGTAATTATCGTCGTCGGGCTAGACTCCTTCGGCAGCGGACTCCTGTCCCAGCGCGTTCAGCAAGCCCTGGGCCTTATCGGCGGCGTGGTCCTGGTCTACACAGCGGTCATGGGAGGCGTCGGCGCTATCATCGGTGGCCACATGGCCCGAAAGCAGACCGCCTCAGAAGAGCGCGCCATAGACCGCAGCTAGACGCATTGCCGACGCTGACAGCGTTATGAGAATTCTGAGTCGACCTCCCTTCTCTTCGCGTTCCCATTGCTGAAGTTGGACGCTCGCACAGCACTCACGAGGGACCGATGGCGCCTGTCGTATGGATGCGCACCGTGCCGTTCATGGGCTACAATCCCACCCGATGAGCCCCAAGCTTCCGACAACACCAACGGCCATACGCGATGAGTTGGCCCGGATCGAGTCGAAACTCAAAGAGCTCGGATATATTCGAGTGCTGTTCGCGCAGCGCGGGATGGATGAGATGGTGAACGAGTTGCAGCTCCAAACGAACCGAGGCATCACCCGCCTCAAGAAGGCACGAACACGCCTGAGGAATAGGCTCTCGGACCTCACTCCCCAAGATTCGCAATCGCCTCCATAGCGTTAATTGCTCGTGCCACCTACGGTCGATTGGCACTTGATTTGACAGCCAAGCCGGGGGGTTTTATTGGTACGCTGCGGTTGTTGAGAGACTCCCACGGACGCTGGGTATCGGACCTCGGAACCGAGGGTCGTGGGTTCGAATCCCTCCGGGCGGGCCACTATTTCTTAAGCTGACCACAGCCAAAATAGACCGTCGGCGCCCCTGGAATCTCCGCCGAGGGGTGCTAAGCTACACCCCATGGCCTCCACGCTCCGCCGCACTCCACTCCACGCGGCCCACGCCGGCCTGGGCGCGCGCATGGTGCCCTTCGGCGGCTGGGATATGCCGGTCCAGTACCAAGGCATCCTGGCCGAAGCGCAGGCCGTCCGCACCCACGCCGGACTCTTCGACGTCTCCCACATGGGCCGTATCGCCATCGAGGGGCCCAGCGCCGGGGCGCTGCTCAACTGGGTCCACACCGCCGATATCGGGCCGGAGATGCCGGTGGGCCGCGCCCGGTACGGTCTCCTCTGCAACCGGGAGGGCGGCATCATCGACGACGGCATCGCCTACCGGCTGGGAGAACAGCGGTTCCTGCTCGTGGCCAACGCCGCCAACACGCCGGAGGTGCTGAAGTGGCTGGAGCACTGGCGCGACCAGCGCTTCCCCCGCGCCTCGGTGGTGGACGAGACGGAGCGAGTCTCCATGCTCGCGCTCCAGGGCCCGGGCGCCGGCGGAATCATGGCCCAAGCGTTCGCCTTCGATATCCGGGATGTCAGGCCATTCCGATGCGCGGAGACCGTGCTACAGGGGCGCGCGGTGCTCATCGCCCGCACCGGGTACACCGGCGAGGACGGCGTTGAGCTCATGCCCCCGGCGGCGGACGCGGCCTGGCTCTGGGGCCTGCTGGTCCAGGGAAGAGCGTCGCCTTGCGGCCTGGGCGCCCGCGACGTCCTGCGATTGGAGGCCGCGCTGCCCCTCCATGGCAGCGACATCTCGCCCGCCACCAACCCCGTCGAGGCGGGGCTGGAGCGGTTCGTGGCCTGGGAGAAAGAGAGCTTCTGCGGCGCCGAGGCGCTGGGCCGCATCCGGTCGGATGGCGCCCCCCGCCGGCTGGCGGGCTTCCGGGCCCTGGCGAAAGGCGCGCTCCCCCGCGCTCACTCGCCCATCCGGGCGGATGGCGAAACGATAGGCGAGGTCACCAGCGGCGGCTACTCCCCCACCCTTGACATGAATATTGGCCTCGGCTATGTTCCGGCTCGACTCTCCGTCCCCGGCATCCGCCTGTCGGTGGACGTTCGAGGCAGGGCCATCGAAGTGGAGACCGTCCCCCTGCCCTTTTATTCTCGACCCAGGTGAGCATGGCGACTCCCACCGACCGCAAATACTCCAAGGAGCATGAGTGGGTCCTGCTAGAGCCCGCCGGGACCGCACTGGTCGGCCTCAGCGCGTTCGCCCAGGACGAGCTCGGCGATGTGGTCTACCTGGAGCTGCCGGCGGTGGGAAGCCAGGCCCAGCAGTCCCAGAAAATAGGCGAGGTGGAGTCGGTCAAGGCCGTCTCCGACCTCTACTCGCCCGTCAACGGCGAGGTGCTGGAGGTGAACCAGGAGCTGACGCGCAAGCCGGAGCTGGTGAACCAGGACCCCTACGGCCAGGGATGGCTGGTCCGCATGAGACTCGCCGACCCCTCCGGGCTGGAGAGCCTCCTTGACGCCGCCCAGTACGACGCCCACGTCGGCGGACAATGATGTCCCCGATCTCCTCCGCCACGCCCCACCGCTCGCGTCGCTGCGCATAGCAGGCGTGGGTATGGCAGAGCGCTCCTTCGCCCATCCCTATCTCCCCAGCACCGCCGACGATCAGGCGGAGATGCTCCGAGCCGTGGGCGTCAACACGGTGGAGGAGCTGTTCCTCGATATCCCCGCCGAGCACCGGGACCCGGAGCTGCGGCTGCCGCCGCCGCTATCGGAGCTGGAGCTGACCCAGGAGTTCGCCCGGCTGGCGGAGCGAAACCAGGCGCCCGGCCGCCACCCCTGCTTCCTGGGGGCGGGCGTCTACCGGCATTTCACGCCGGCCGTCGTGGCGGCGCTTGCCGGCCGCGGCGAGTTCGTGACCTCCTACACCCCCTACCAGCCGGAGGTGGCCCAGGGCACGCTCCAGACCGCCTACGAGTTCCAGACCATGGTCTGCCAGCTCCTGGAGATGGAGGTGGCCAACGCCGGCATGTACGACGGCGCCACGGCCCTGGCCGAGGCGGCCCTCATGGCCTGCCGCGTCACCCGGCGCTCCCAGGTGGCCGTCCTCGAGACCGTCTCGCCCAGCTACGCCGAGGTGGTTCGCACCTACGCCGAGCCCCAGGAGATCGGCGTGTATACCGTGCCCCCCGACGTCACTGAGCTGCGGGAGGACACCGCATGCCTGCTGGTACAGCACCCCAACTTCTTCGGCTACCTGGAGGACCTAGAGGCGCTGACCGCCGTGGCCCACGGGCATGGCGCCCTCGTCTGCGCGTCGACGGACCCGGTGGCCGTGGCCCTGTTCAAGCCGCCGGGAGCCTATGACGTGGACATCGCCACCGCCGAGGGCCAGGCCCTGGGCGTGCCCCCGAGCTTCGGCGGCCCCTACGTGGGGCTCTTCGCGTGCAAGCAGGAGTTCCTGCGCCAGATGCCGGGACGCATCGTTGGCCGCACCAACGACGCCCAGGGCCGGACCGGCTACGTGCTGGCCCTCCAGACCCGGGAGCAGCACATCAGGCGGGAGCGGGCCACCTCCAACATCTGCACCAGCACCGCCCTGGTGGGCCTCATGGCCACCATCCACGTGGCCTGCCTGGGCAAGCGCGGCCTCCGGCAGGTGGCGGAGCTCTGCTACCACAAGGCCCACTACGCCGCCGGGCAGATCGCCCGCATCCCCGGCTACCGCCTGCCCATGGACGGCGTCTTCTTCCAGGAGTTCGCCGTCTCCTGCCCCCGGCCGCCGGCCGAGGTGAACGCCGCCCTGCTGGAGCGGGGCATCATCGGCGGACTGGATATCGGCGAGCAGCTCCCCAACGGCATGCTGCTGTGCGTCACCGAGCTGAACAGTCGCGACGAGATCGACCGCCTCGTGACGGCGCTCCGGGAGCTCTCATAGTCATGCAAGAGCAACGGATGGAGATAAGCGTGGAGGAGCATGGCCGGCGTCTGCTCATGGAGCGGAGCTCCCCAGGCCGCATCGGCGCATCGCTGCCGCCGCTGGACGTGCCCGCCCAAGAGCCACCACCCGCCGGTCTGCTGCGGGAGGAGCTGGGGCTGCCCGAGTTGACGGAGCCGGAGGTGGTCCGCTACTTCACCCGGCTCAGCCAGCTCAACTTCTCGGTGGACACCAACTACTACCCGCTGGGTAGCTGCACCATGAAGTACAACCCGAAGCTCAACGACGCCATCGCGGCCATGCCCGGGTTCGCCCAACTCCACCCGCGCCAGCCGGACCAGCAGGCCCAGGGAGCCCTCGAGGTGATGCACCGACTCCAGGAGTGGCTGAAGGAGCTCACGGGCATGCGGGGGGCCAGCCTGGCGCCCATGGCCGGGGCCCACGGCGAGCTCTCCGGCATCCTGATGGTCCGGGCCCACCACCGGGCCCGTGGCGAGGGCCACCGGCGCAAGGTGCTCATCCCCGATTCGGCCCACGGCACCAACCCCGCTTCGGCGGCCATGGGCGGCCACCACGTGGTGACCATCCCCTCCGACGACAGCGGCAACATGGACCTGGAGGCGCTCCGGCGCGAGGCGACTCCCGACCTGGCGGGGGTGATGTTCACCCTGCCCAACACCCTCGGCCTCTTCGACACCAATGTGGTGGAGATATGCCGCGCGGTCCACGAGGCCGGAGGTCTGGTCTACGGCGACGGCGCCAATATGAACGCGCTGCTGGGCCGGGTCATGCTGGCGCACCTGGGGTTCGACGTGGTGCACCTGAATCTGCACAAGACCTTCAGCACGCCCCACGGCGGCGGCGGCCCCGGCGCGGGGCCCGTTTGCGTGGGGGAAACGCTGCTGCCCTACCTCCCGGCGCCGGTGGTGTCCAGGGTGGAAACGCCGGAGGGCCACCGGTACGCGCTGGAGCGGCCCCCCCGAAGCATCGGCCGTATCGGCGCCTTCCACGGCAACTTCGGCGTGCTGGTCCGCGCCCTCGCCTACATCCGCTCCCTGGGCGCCGAGGGCCTGCGCGAGGTGAGCGCCGGCGCCGTGCTTAGCGCCAACTATCTGAAGGCCCGCCTCCGGGACCGGTACGAGCTACCCTACGACCGCACCTACATGCACGAGGTGGTCCTCTCGGCCCGGCGGCAGCGGCCCGTCAAGGCCCTGGACGTGGCCAAACGGCTCCTGGACTACGGCTTCCACGCCCCCACCATGTACTTCCCCCTGGTGGTGGATGAGGCGCTCCTCATCGAACCCACCGAGACGGAGTCGAAGGAGACGCTGGATGCCTTCGTCGATGCGCTCAGGCGTATCGACGAAGAGGCGTCCGACAACCCCGAGTACGTGCGGCGGGCGCCCCACCACACTCCCGTCTCTCGGTTGGACGAGGCCAAAGCGTCGCGGCAGCCGGACCTGCGATGGCACCGCCGCCCGGAGTAAAAGGAGACCTCATCCCCGACGAGGCCATGGCGCGGCAGGAGACGCTGCGCGCCACCTGAGGCCGGTCGCCGGACGGAGCAGCGCCGCCACAACACCGCTTAGCATCACCCCACGCAGCTTGACATCGCTCGCCGCGGAATGCTAGCGTGAGGCACCGGCACGTCCCAGTCTGTGGTGGACGCGCCTTTTGTTACCACGAGTGGCACCGCCATGCGGATGACCGGCGCGAGCATCGTTTGCGAGTCGCTCCTGCGCGAGGGAGTGGAGGTGCTCTTCGGCCATCCGGGCGGCGCCATCCTGCCCTTCTACGACGCCCTCTACCACTACCCGCAGCTCCGCCACGTCCTGGTGCGCCACGAGCAGGCGGCGGCCCACGCCGCCGAGGGATACGCCCGGGCCACGGGGCGGGTCGGCGTCTGCGTGGCCACCTCCGGCCCCGGCGCCACCAATCTCATGACCGGCCTCGCCGCCGCCAAGATGGACTCGACTCCGGTGGTGGCCATCACGGGCCAGGTGGCCCGGAACTTCATGGGCAAGGAGGCCTTCCAGGAGTGCGCCACCACGGGCATGGCCGCGCCCCTGGTCAAGAAGACCTACCTGGTGATGGACCCCAAGGATCTGGCGGCGACCATCTGCGAGGCCTTCGCCGTAGCCCGGCACGGCCGTCCCGGCCCCGTCCTTATCGACCTCCCCAAGGACCTACAGGCCGAGGAGGCCGACTTCCACTATCCGGCCAGGGCCGCCTCATCCAACGGGTCCGTTGGGCCGCTGAGCCGGGATCTGGAGCGGACGGCCCAACTGCTGAACGAGGCGCAGCGGCCCCTGCTCATCGTCGGCCACGGCGTCCACCTCTCGGGGGCGTGCCGTGAGCTCAAGGAGCTGGCCGAGAAGGCCAACGTCCCGGTGGTCAACACCATCCACGGCACCGGCGCATTCCCACGGCACCACGCCCTGAGCCTGGGCATGCTGGGGATGCACGGCATGTACTGGAACAACATCGCCGTCGCCGAGTGCGACCTGGTTATGGGCATAGGCATGCGGTTCGACGACCGGGTCATCGGACGGCCCGGGAGCTTCGCCCCCCTCGCCAAGGTCGTGCACGTGGAGATTGAGCCCTCCCAGATCAACAAGAACGTCCCCACGGACATCCCGCTGGTGGGCGATGTGAAGCAAGTGCTGGCGGCGCTACTTCCGCTGGTGCGGCACGAGCCGCGTCAGGGCTGGCTCGACCGCATCGCCGAGCTGCAGCGCGAGCACCCGAGCCTCCAGGTCCCCCAGTCGGATGCCCTGCTGCCCCAGTTCGTCCTCTCCAAACTCAACACGCTTATCCAGCAGGCGAAAGACCCCATCATTGTGACGGGTGTGGGCCAGCACCAGATGTGGGCCGCTCAGTATTTCTTTCTGAGCAGGCCCAACAGTTTTATCTCCTCGGGCGGCCTAGGGGTCATGGGATTCGAGGTCCCGGCGGCCATCGGCGCCCAGGTCGGCCGGCCCGGCGCCACGGTGTGGAGCGTGGCCGGCGACGGCGGCTTCCAGATGACGCTCCAGGAGCTGGCCACGGTGGTCCAGGAGCACCTGCCCATCAAGTACGTCATCATCAACAACGGCTATTTGGGCATGGTGCGCCAGTGGCAGGAGCTCTTCTATGATCACCGGTACAAGGCGGTCCCCATTAGCGGGCCCAACTTCGTGAAGTTGGCCGATGCCTACGGCATCCCCGCCGCCAGCGTCACCACCCAGGAGGAGGTGGAGCCGGCCCTGCGCAAAGCAGCCGACCATAACGGCCCCTACCTCATCGACTTCGCGGTGGCCCAGGAGGAGAACGTCTACCCCATGGTGCCGCCGGGCGCCTCCCTGGCCGAGACCGTCGAGGACCCCCGGTTCGTCCACACCCATCAGCAGGTGACCTCCGCTCCCGAGGGCACGGTCAGCTACCCCTAGCCCTCCAAAGGCGCGCTCCGGCCTCTCGCCGGCCACGGAGTGAAACCGCGGACACCGCGCCGGCTCCGGCGCCCCGTTTCGCACAGCGACAATTCGAATGTGGAAAACCGCGTCCCGCTCGAATAATCGCGAGCAGCCAGCTACGTATCGTATCCGTCTGGGCCCCCAACCGGGGGCCCAGATTGGCACATCGGTTCCATTGACAGCGGACCTGGCGGCATCTATCGTTCCGGTGACTCCGCTCCACCGGCGCCGCGCCGGTCTATCTTCGGTTCTCGTCACGATTGCGCTCGGACCTACCCAAGCGGGGAACGCCCAGTTTACGCACCGCCCGCGGGCCTTGCGTCGCGATTCAGTCCTGAATCCTTCGGCTGAGGAGCTTTGCCTTGCCTGGGAGAACCGCCCTTCACCTTCTTTCCGATGGCGTTGTAAAAACGGATGGCGGCTCCCTATTCGGGCCCTTCCCCAAGAGCCAGTGGAACGAATGGCTCCAGGCCGACCGGCGCAACCGGGTCCGTCTGGGTCTCAACTGTTTGTTGATAAGCGTCGACCGCCAGAACTTTCTTGTTGACACCGGCGCGGGCCAGAAACACTCGCCCGCGGCCCGGGACACCTTCGGCATCGGCACCAGCCAACTGCTCCAGGCCCTCAAGGGCTGGAACCTCCAGCCCCAGGATATCCACGGCGTTATCCTCACCAGCCTCCACTTTTTGCACGCCGGCGGGTGCACGAAGCGCGACCGCAACGGAACATTGGTCCCCACCTTTCCCAAGGCCAAGTATTATGTGCAGCGGGCGGCCTTCCTCGAAGCCATGAACCCCAATGAGCGAGGCGCGGATAGCTACCGGCCCGAGGACTTTCTCCCCCTCCAGGAGCGGAACCAGATTCATATGGTCAATGAGACCGCGGAGCTGGCGCCGGGGCTGCAACTGCGGCTGACCGGCGGCCCGTGTAGCGGCCACCAGATAGCGCTCATCACGCACGGCGGCGAGCGGGTGGCCTTCCTCGGCGACCTCGTGCCCACGCCCTACCACCTGCAACTCTCGTGCATCGCCGCCACCGACCGCCTGCCCGAGGAGACGCTGGAGCGCAAACGGGAGTTCCTGAACGAGGCCACGCGCGACGGTTGGCTGCTGATCTTCAGTCACGGGATCGGCGACCGGGCGGGCTATCTGGAGAACCGTAACGGCCGGCGCCACCTGCGGATGGTGGATCTCCAGTAAGCACCACGACAGCGTAAGAAAAAGGCCAGGGCCTAGGCCCTGGCCTTTTTCTTACCATTCGTGTTTGCTCTAGCCCTTCGGTGCCGAAAACGGCTTCGCGCTGGGCGAGCCCCTGTCCAGGGATTGCTTCAGGTCGTTGAGGGTCAACGAAACTTTGTCTCCCGCCTCACGCGTCATGACCGCCAGCCGGCGCGTGTGCATCTTAAACATCGTGAAGATTCGCTCGTACATAGTGTCCACCGACCTCAGCTTACTGGAATAGGCCTCGAACAGCGCCTGGGACTCCTGCATGCTCCAGCGGGAATCCAGGTGTACGAACTGCCGGCCCGTGTACAACTGATAGGGACGCATCTTCCCGGGCGCCAGCAGCGACCCGTCCTCGTCCAAGGGTGCGAGCGTCTCCCAGTTGATGGTGGCGGGAAGGGGAGTCAGCAGGTTTGCCGTCTGGTACTTGCTCACGCCCCGTGCCCAATCCGCCATCTCCATAATGCTGTCCTCGGTGTCATAGGGAAGGCCGATGATCGTCATGGCGGTGACGTAGAAGCTCTGGGCCTTCAGCGCCACCAGGTCCTTCTCCACCTGGTCGGGCTCCTGGCGTTTGCGCACAAGCGCCAGGTTCTTGGCGTTGCTCGACTCCACGCCCACGTAGAGCATCCTGATGCCTGCGTCGCTCATGGCCTCCATCAGCTCGGGGTCCTGGCCCACCTCCGCGCGGACCTGGGCTATCATCCACATGCGGTCCGAGTGGTCCTTCCACCCTTTGAGGCGCTCCAGCCGCTCGTTGCGGAACTTGGTGGCCCTCAGGGGTGGCGCGTGGAGATCGTCTGAGATGAAGACGCTGAACTTGCCCTCGCGGTTCGTGAAGATGAGTCCTTTATCGGCCAGCTCCTGGAGCTGGTCCAGCCTCCGGAGCTCCGTCTCGCGGGGGACCATGCGGTAGCCCAGGAACTGCTGGATCACCTGGCAGTAGGAGCAGTTCTCGACACAGCCGCGGGTGGTCTCGATAACGCCTGCCGCCAACGGGTTTCGGGGCGTCAGGTCTCGCATGGCATAGAAATCAGGCAGGTCCACGTAGTCCGGCGCCACCAAACCCCGGCGCGGCGTCAGCACCAACTGCCCCAGCTTGCCGCTCTCGATGAAAGAGATGCCGGGGACCTGCCGCAGCGCCTGGTCCCGTGCGGAGCCGCGTTGCTTGATGAGGATATCGCAGAGGGGGCCGATGATGTCCTCTCCCTCGCGCTGAACGACCACATCCATCCCCTGCCCCAGCGCCTCTTCGTGCAGCGGACCCATGTGGGGGCCGCCGCCGATGATGGGCATGTCCGGGTAGTGGGCCCGCACCGCTCGGGCGATCTCGTAAGCCCGAGGCGCTTCGTTGATGAGCGCCGTAATGAGCACCAGGTCCGCCCCCGCAAGGTCCTTTTCCGGATTGATCTTTCCATTCCGGTCCTCGTACCAGACATCGCGCTCGTAGAGGTACTCCCCCTCGGTCCACTGCTTGAGGGCGCCGGACAGGTAGAGAAGCCCCTGGCGTGGAATCGCTACGTACTCAAAGTTGCCCCCGGTGGACTTGGGTGCAATCAGTATCGCCCGTTTAATCCGAGACATAAAAACCCTCCCGCGTATCTGGGGGGAGATAGCCGTCGGCGTCTTGGAGAGGCGCCAGCCGGCTCTCAGACCGGCCGATTTCAACGGCCCTCGTCGATGTGGCGCACTTTTACATCTAACTGATTATAGCTGCTGTGCGCGGACATGGAAAGGCATTCCGACGCGTTTCCGCGGCGAGTGGCCTCTCCAAGCGGATATGAGACCAGGCTGCTACCTCTTCGATGGTGTGCCGGTGTGCGTACCGTAGTACACTTTAAAGAGGCACTCAGAGGTGCGCATTCACGCTCCTCTCTCCGCTGTGCTCAGACGGCTCCGGCGGACCTTTCGGCGCCGGCATAAGGCGCCCTGGCGCTTGGGCCCGCACCTAACAAACCTTGGCCTACCAGAACATCAACGATTACGGCATCATCGGTGATATGTCCTCCTGCGCCCTGGTGGGGCGCGACGGCTCCATCGACTGGGCCTGCTTTCCACGCTTCGATTCCCCCAGCGTCTTCGCCGCCATCCTGGACGATCGGCGTGGCGGGCGCTTCCAGATCGCTCCCAGCGCGTCCCATACCTCCATTCAGCGATACGCGCCGGACACCAACATCCTGGAGACCACGTTCACCACTGACACCGGCAGCGCGCTCATCATCGACTTCATGCCGCTGGCCAGGCCGTCGCAGGAGGGCCGGACGCCCCATGAGATCCACCGGCTGATCAGGGGGCTCCGGGGCAACGTGGATCTCCAGCTCAGCTTCCGGCCACGCTTCAACTACGCCCAGGGACCAACGGAGATCTCACCCGCACGCGCCGGGGTGGTTGCCCGGCAGGCGGAGGAGTCCATGGCGCTGATCGCCTCCCTCCCGCTGACCATCGAGGGGGAAGACGGTGCGGATGGCCCCTCCGCCGAGGCGACGTTCACCATCAACGCCGGCGAAGAGCACCAGTTCGTGGCCGCCTACGGCCTCAGCCGGACACCGTCGCTGCGGGCCATGGACTGCCAAACCAAGCTCAACCGCGCCACCCGCTTCTGGCGGAGCATGGCCGCCAAGGCCCCGTACGACGGCCTCTGGCGTGATGAGGTGGTGCGGTCCTTCCTGGTGCTCCACCTGCTCACCCACCATCCCACCGGCGCCATCGTCGCCGCGCCGACCACGTCGCTGCCGGAGCACCTGGGCGGCCAGCGAAACTGGGACTACCGCTACTGCTGGCTCCGGGACGCCGCGTGGACGGTGGGCATCCTCTTTCGCATGGGCGACTACGCGGAGGGGAAGGCCTTCATCCGGTGGCTCATCGACCACGTCCGCGCCGACGTGGACCAGATGCAGGTGCTGTACGGCATCGATGACGCCAGTGAGCTGAAGGAGCGGACCCTGGACCACCTGGAGGGGTACCGAGGCTCCGCTCCGGTGCGCGTCGGCAACGACGCCGCGTTCCACCGCCAGTTGGACGTCTTCGGCGAGGTGGTGCTGAGCCTGGCAACGTACCACCGGTTCAACGGCAACCTGCCCCAAGGCGGGTGGGAGCTGATCGAACGGCTGGCCGATCTGGCGGCCCGCACCTGGCGGCTGCCGGACCGGAGCATCTGGGAGGTGCGGGGGCCGGAGCAGCACTTCGTCTACTCCAAGCTCATGTGCTGGGTCGCTCTGGACCGGGCCTCCTACTTGGCAGAGACCCAGGGCTATTCGGGCCGGGTGGAATGGTGGCGCGCCGAGGCGGCCCAGATCAAGGAGGAGCTCCTCCGGCGCGGGTGGTCGAAGAAGAAGCGGAGCTTCGTGCAACGGTACGGCTCCGACGCCATCGACGCCAGCGCGCTGCTGGTCCCCTTCGTGGGCTTTCTGCCTCCCACCGACCCGAAGGTGCGCTCCACGGTCAAGCGGGTGGCCCAGGAGCTCTCGGAGGGGCCCTTCGTGCGGCGCTATCTCCCGGAGGAGACCGACGACGGCGTCGGGGGCGACGAGGGCGCTTTCCTGATCCTCAGCTTCTGGCTCATCGGCGCGCTCTTGTTCATCGGGGAGCGGGAGGAGGCGTTGAACCGCTTTCAGGAGGCGCTGAAGTGCGCCAACCACCTGGGCCTGCTGGCCGAGATGGTGCAGCCCTCCACCTTAAATGCCCTGGGCAATTTCCCCCAGGCCTTCAGCCACATCGGCCTGATGCACACGGCGCGCAACCTGAGCAGGGTGATGCTGACCCAGGAATTCGAGGACCTCCTGGGCTAGGCCCCGATTTTAATAGTTCAATGGGGCGACCACGTGCAGGGTGAATCCAGTTGGCGTGGACTTGCGAGCGATTGCCGTTAACCGTCCTCTCGGGACCCGCATGTAGGTGCAGGGTAGTACCCTGCCGATTGCCGCCCACCGCATAACTGCCCTATGATTGGCCGGACCCATCGTCCAGCGGCACGGGAGCGAGCAGGAGCAGATGGCGGACTCACGAGTCTACGTTACCGGCGTCGGGATGGTCACCCCCGTGGGCTTGGACGCCCGCTCCTCGTGGGACGCGCTTCTCAAGGGCGCCTCCGGCATCGACTACATCACCAGCTTCGACCCCGAGGGCTTCGAGACGAGGTTCGCCGGCGAGGCGAAGGGTTTTGACCCCGCCGAATACGTGGACCGCAAGCAGGCCCGCCGTCTGGACCGGTTCGCACAGCTCGCCGTGGCCGCCACCCATCAGGCGCTGGCCCAGGCGGGCCTGGACCTGAATACCGGCTCCGTCGACGCCACCCGCGTCGGCACGGTCATCGGCAGCGGCATCGGCGGGATCATCACCCTGTCGGAGCAGCAAGCCGTCCTGGCCGAGCGCGGCCCCGACCGGGTGAACCCCTTCCTGGTGCCCATGATGCTGGCCGACATGGCCTCGGGCCAGGTCTCCATCCTCTTTGGCGCCAAGGGCCCCAACTATTGCACCGTCACCGCCTGCTCCAGCGGCGCCGACGCCATCGGCCTCGCCAGCGAGATGCTCCGCCGCGGCGACATCGACATCGCCATCGCCGGCGGCGCCGAGGCGCCCATCTGCCCCATCGCAGTGGCCGGATTCAACGCCTGCATGGCCCTCTCCAAGCGCAACGACGACCCCCAGGGCGCCAGCCGGCCCTTCGACGCCGGCCGCGACGGCTTCGTCATGGGCGAGGGCGCCGGCATCCTGGTCCTGGAGAGCGCCGATAGCGTCGCCCGCCGGGGCGTCCGCCCCCTGGCGGAACTGGCCGGCTACGGCGCCACCTCCGACGCCCACCACGTGACCCAGCCGTCGCCCGACGGCGAGGGGGCCGCCCGGGCCATGCGGACCGCCCTGGAGCATGCGGGCATGGAGCCCAAGGAGCTGGCCTACGTCAACGCCCACGGCACCAGCACGCCGATGAACGATAAGTTCGAGACCATGGCCATGAAGTCGGTGCTCGGCGACGAGGCGTACAAGGTCAAGATCAGCTCCACCAAGTCCATGACCGGCCACCTGCTGGGCGCCGCCGGCGGCGTGGAGGCGGTCGTCTGCGTCCTGGCCATCGACCAGGGCGCCTGTCCCCCCACCATCAACCTCCAGACCCCCGACCCCGACTGCGACCTGGACTACACGCCCCATATCCCCTACCGGGGCCGGGTACGCGCCGCCATGAGCAACAACCTCGGCTTCGGCGGCCACAACTCCTCCCTGGTCTTCCGCGAGCCCAAGGCATAGGGGCCACGACTAAAAGGGATCCCTATGCCCTCTCGTCCTCGCACCCTGAGTCTGCCCGCGGTGGACGAAGGGTCTATCGGAGGTTATCGCGAGATGCTTCGCTCGCTAATGGCGCACTCAGCATGACAGACCGATGAGCGCCTCCCTCTTCCAAGGCCTGCAGAAGCGCTGGCGCGTGATGGAGCCGCCGGCGCCCGACCAGCTCCAGATGCTGGGCGACCATCCGCCGCTGGTGGCGCGACTGCTGTACCAGCGAGGCTTCCGCGACGCCCAAGAGGCCGGCGATTTCCTTTCGGAAGCCCAGTCCCCCTTGCACGATCCGCAGGACCTCCCGGAGATGGCGCTCGCGGTGGAACGCCTGGAGCGGGCCCGGCGCGACGGAGAGACGGTGGCCGTCTTCGGCGACTTCGACGCCGACGGCGTCACCGGCACGGCGCTCATGGTCCGCGCCCTTCGCCGATACGGACTCCACGCCACTCCCTACATACCCCATCGCGTCCAGGAGGGCCACGGCCTCAACCCCGAGGCGGTCCGCCAGCTCCACACCGAGGGCGCGCGGCTCATCGTCACCGTGGACTGCGGGGTCACCGACGTGGCGCCCATCGCCCTGGCCCGGGAGCTGGGCGTCGACACCATCGTCACGGACCACCACGTGGTGAGCGGCCCGCGCCCGGAGGCGGCGGCCATCATCAACCCACGGTTGCCCGGCTCCGCCTACCCGTCCCAACACCTTACCGGCGTGGGCATGGCGCTAAAGCTGGCCCAGGCGCTCCTGGAGTCCGCTCACCCCCAGGACTGGTCCGACGGCCTTCTGGAGCTGGCGGCCATCGGCACGATCACGGACATGGCGCCGCTGCTCGACGAGAACCGCTCCATCGTCCACCTGGGGCTGGCGCAGCTACACCGCACCTCCACCGTGGGACTCCTGGCCCTGCTGCGGGCCGCGGGCGCCGAGCCCGCCCACGCGAGCGCCGAGACCATCGGCTTCGCCCTGGGGCCCCGGCTCAACGCGGCGGGCAGGCTGGACCACGCCATGACCGCCTACAACCTGCTGATGACCGATGACCCGTCGGAGGCCGGCGAGCTGGCGGCGGAGCTCGACCGCAACAACGGTCAGCGCCGGGAGCTCACCGAGCAGGTGCTCCAGGCCTGCCTCCAGCAGCTCGAGGCATCAGAAGGCCCCGAACCCTTCGTAGGCGAAGGACTGGTCATGCTGGGCAGCGCCGACTTCAACCCGGGGGTCGTCGGGCTGGTGGCTGGGAAGCTCAGCGAAGAGTACGGCGTGCCGGCGGTGGTCTACGCCGTGGAGGGCGACACCGCGCGGGGGAGCTGCCGCAGCAGGCCCGGCTTCCACTGGGCGGAGGCGCTGCTCGCCTGCGACAGCCTGCTGCTCCGGCACGGCGGCCACGCCCAGGCCGCGGGGTTCACCTGCCCCGTGGCCGTGCTCCCCGAGCTGGAGGAGCGCCTGCGGGCCATCGCGTCGGAGCGGGGCGGCCCCGCCGTCACCGACGGCACGGTGGAGGCGGAGGTAGCGCCCGTGGAGCTTGTGGGCCCTACCCTGCCCGTGCTGCGCCGGATGGAGCCCTTCGGCATGGGCAACCCGGCGCCCGTCTTCCTCAGCCGGGGCATCCAGGTGGCCGACGCCCGCACCATGGGCACCGGCGGCCAGCACTTCCGGCTGCGGCTCCGCAGCGGCGGCGCAATGTGGGACGCCGTGGCCTTCCGCCAGGCGTGGCAGCCCGGCACCCAGCGCGTCGACATCGTCTACACGCTGAACGTGGACCACTGGCGCGGCAGCGAACGGCTGCGGCTCACGCTGCTCGACTACGCGCCGTCCTCGTAAGGCGCGGGCGGGCGCAGGCCCAGACGGACCTCAGCACACCCGTTATTGCTCCGCTCATGGTTCCCTTCGATAGACTCAGGGTAAACTCGCCTCACCACGAGCGGGGGTGAGGGGCGGCTCACCATCAGCGGGTGCGCGGGGTTAGCGCCGCCGCCGCTCGTACATCCATAGCGCGGGGACGATGGCGGCCAGGCTGAGCGCCGCGCCCACCCGGAAGAAGGCCGAGAAGACGCTGAGCGATGCGCCGGCCACGCCCGCCTGGTAGGCCGACAGCCGCTCCTGGAAAACCGCCGCGCTCTCGCCGGACGCCTGTAGGGGCAACGACAGCTCGCTGGCGAGGAGCTGGAAATAGCCCATGCCCCACGCCGAGAGGGCGGCCAGGCCGAGGGTCATGCCCACCATGCGCGCCATGGTCATGAAAGCGGCGGCGGTGCCCCGGTAGTCTTCGCCTCCGGCGTTCACGACCACGGTCAGCAGCGGCGCGATGACCAGTCCGAACCCCAGCCCGCCGGTGGCCAGGTGCAGCGACAGCGAGGGGTCGGCGATGTCCAGTCCCCAGCCGCTCATCCAGAAGAAGCCGAGCGCCCCCAGCCCCAGGCCAGCCAGCGTCGGCGGCCGGGGTCCCAGCCAGCGGGTGGCGTACCCGCCCAACACGGCGCCGAAGGGTATGGCACCGGTGAATCGCATCAGGCGCAGGCCGCCCTCCAGCGGCGGCTGTCCCAGCACCGTATCCGTCATCAGCGGGACGGTGACCAGCGCCATTATCAGCGCGCCGCCAACCAGGAGCTGGCTGGAGAAGGCGGCGATGAAGGACCGCGAGCGGAAGAGGAGACGGCTGAGGATGGGCTGGACGGCCTGGCGCTCCACCGCTCCCAGGAGGGCCAGGAGGGTGACGCCAGCGGCGATCAGCACGAAGGGCGTCGGCGAGAGCTGGCCGAAGGCGGAGCGCTGAGCCAAGGCCAACGTCAGCACCGCCAGGCCGGCGGCCAGGAGCAGGCCTCCCCGGTAGTCGAGTCGGACCCGCTGGCGGGCCGTCTCCGGCACCAGCACCAGCCCCAGGAGCAGCAGTCCGCTCAGGGGCACGTTGGCCCAGAAGATCCACCGCCAACCCGCCAGCTCGATGATGCCGCCGCCGTAGAGGGGCCCCAGCACGCTGCCGGTCTCCGCGGCGGCGCCAACGATGCCCAGCACCACGCTCCGGCGCACCGCCGGCTGGCGGTCGCTGGCCAGCGCGATGGCCGCCGGGATAAGCGCGCCGCCGCCCACGGCCTGGACCACCCGGGCCCCCACCAGCCAGCCCAACGAGCCGGACAGGGCCACCAGCACCGAGCCCACGGCGAAGAGCACCGCCGCGCCAGCGTAGAGGCGGCGGTGGCCGAAGACGTCGCCCACGCGCCCCAGCAAGGGCATGGCAGCGGTGAACCCCAGCAAGTAGCCCGTGACTATCCACGCCACGCTGTCCAGCCGGTCGATGGTGATGCCCAGGTCGAACATCACTTCGGGCAGAGCGGTGACCACCACCGTCTGGTCCAGGGAGGCGACGAAGACGCCCAGACAGACCAGCAGGAGGACGGCGTTGGGAGGAAGGTTCCGCATGGTGCTCGCGGCAGGCCGGCCAAATATGTCGAATCACTCGCTAGAGCGGCGGCTCGATGGTGACCGGGGCGTCGAAGCCGGAGAGGTGGAGCAATCGCGTCATCTCGGGGGTATCGCCGGAAATGAGGACGCCCTGGAGCCGCAGCCTTCTGGGCAGGCCATCCACCCGGCCAATGGCCAGCTCCCACCGCAGCCGCTCATCCGAGACCGCCGCGGGCACCAGGCCGCGAAGCGCCTCCGAGGGCACGGTCCCGGTCAGGATATAGACCGGAGCGCCGCCCAGCTCCCCCGTCCCCGCGAACGCCACCTCCTCGCTCACCGCCATCGCCTCGGCCACGCTGCGGTTCATGTCCGCGAAGAGGAAGGGGAGCGAGCCGGGGTCCACCTCCTTCCAGCTTCTGCTGACCGGGTCCTGGAGGAAGGCCGTCCCCCCGATCTGGACGATACCGATCGACACATTGACTCTGAGCCCGCTGACCACCGCCTGGGCATTGAGCCTCGCCCGCTCCGGAAAGGCCGCCTCGCCCTCCACGGCGGTCAGCAGAAGCCCGATACCCAAGTCGGTGCCGCCTTCAACGTGCGAGAGGGAGAAACGGACGGTCTTCAGGTCCAGGAGCGCCCCCATCATCCGCGCCATAAGCTCCTGTGCGCTGGCGGACGGCGTTGGGGTGAGCGTAGCGGTGGGCGTCGGGGTGGGCGCGGCGCCGCAGGCCGCCGCCGCCGTCACCCAAAGCCCCCACGTCAGGATCACCAGCAGACCACGCCAGCACAAGGCGGTCATCGACTCTCCCCTCTCCGCTCAGTCCTACCGGGCCATTCGAGAAGCATAGCGCACGGCCCCGCCCGGAAGCTACACCGGCGCGCGGCCATGCTCAATTGGTCCCTTTAGGAGAACGGGCCCGCCTCGAGCGAAGCCGCCACGCGGTCAGCCCCACGGCCGGCAGGACCACCAGGGCCACGAGCTGGGCCTCCTGGAGACCCAGCCCCCACACCCTGTCGAGCCGTGCGAAGCCGATCAGCAACCGGCCAGCTGCGTAGAGCGCAAGGTATCCCAGAAACACGCCGCCTTCGGGGAGCGGGCGCCGCCGAAGCCGCCAGAGCAGGCCGAAAGCGGCCAGGTCCCACAGCAGCTCATACGCGGCCACGGGATGCACCGCCAACGCCTCAGGGCTGTACGACAAGCTCTCCGGATGGGTGTATTCCAGCCCCCAGGGCCAGGCCGTGGCCTTCGCCATGATCTCGCCGCCCACGATGTCGCCCACCCTGCCAACCGCCTGGCCGAGCAACGCCGCCAGGGCGCCCACGTCGGCTACGCGCCAGACCGGCATACCCCGCATCCGGGCGTGGAGCAACCCCCCGGCGGCGGCCCCCAAGATGGCGCCCCACAGGGCGAGGCCCCCGGCCCAGATGTAGAGCGCCTCCCACGGCAGTGCCCAGTAGTAGCTCCAGTAGTCGGCCACGTGGAGGAGCCGCGCGCCCGCCAGCCCGCCGATGAGCACCCACAAGATGACGCCATAGGCCTGTCCGGGCGAGACGCCCACCCCTCGGAGCCACCGGACCGCCAGCAACGCCCCCACCGCCACCCCAGCCAGGGCGAGCAGGCCGGACCAGGTCACGTCCAGAGGCCCCACGTCCAACAAGGTCGGGCCCAGACCCATCCTGATCACGACAGATGCCTCAGCCGAGCGGAGACGCGAAACTCCGTTTCCATGGCCCCTCCTCGGGTACCGGCGGACCTCCCGCCGACGATACAATACACAGGAGACGTGAGTACGCAAAGCGGGCGGCTTTGGCCATTGTCATGGACCAGCATCTCGAAGCGTTCCTGAGCCACCTCCGCGCCGAGCGCGGTATGTCGCCGCACACCATCAGCGCCTACCGGAACGACCTGGGCCAGCTCGTGGAGCTGCTCCAGCCCAGGGCCAATCGCGGTGGCGACCTGGATTGGGACGCGGTAGACCAGAAGTCGATGGAACGGTACAGCCTGGCGCTCCAGTCCCGAGGTTATGCGGAGGCAACGGTGGCCCGCAAGATGGCGGCCGTCCGCTCGCTGCTGCGGTTTCTGGCCGAGGAGGCGGTGATACCGCGCAGCCCCGGCGATTCGCTGCAGGCGAGAAGGCCGGGCCGCGCCCTGCCCGCGGTCCTCACCGAAGAGGAGATAGTGGCCCTGCTCCAGGCGACCGACGCCACGCCCCCACCCGACGGCCTGCGCGACCGCGCCATGCTCGAGATCACCTACGCCGCCGGCCTGCGCGTCTCCGAGGTGGTGAGCGAGCTGGGCCTGGAGGTATTGAGCCTCAACCTTGAGTCGGGCTGGGTCCGGTGCATGGGCAAGGGCTCCAAGGAGCGGATGGTGCCTCTCTATCCGGGAATCGTCGAGCGGCTGCGGCGCTATCTGACGGAGGCGAGGCCGAAGCTGCTGGCAAGCACCCGTGACCGGCGCCTGCGTCAGACCACCGCCCTGTTCCTGAGCCGCCGGGGACGGCCCCTCACCCGGCAGGGGTACGGGCTCATCCTGCGGCGGTACGCCCTGCAGGCCGGCATCGACACCCGGCTCACGCCCCACACGCTGCGCCACACCTTCGCCACCCACCTGCTCCAGGGCGGCGCCTCCCTCCGGCATGTACAGGAATTGCTGGGCCATGCTAACATTGCGACGACGCAGCTTTACACGCACCTCAGCGACGAGCAGGTGCGACGAGCCTACGAGAGCGCCCATCCACGGGCGTAGCCACAGAGCCAGCTATGCGCATCGCCGCAGGCAGATGCATGATCTCGACCCCTTTCGGCGAGGACGAGGGGCATGCTCGGCTGCTGAACGCAGCCGATGAGTCGGCCCGAAGGGAGGTAATGAGCTAATGCCACTCATCACCCTCACCGGCATGGTAGGCACCGGGGCCCCGGAGATAGGGGCCGAGGTGGCCACCCGCATGGGCATCGACTACGTGGACCGGCTCATCCTGGCCGAAGCGGGCCGCAGGATAGGCGCTACCGTGGAGGCGCTGGCGGACAAGACGGAGAGGCCCCAGACCCTCTCCAGCCGCCTCTCCTCTTTTTTCCGGAACGTGCTGGAGCGCTCGGCCATGGCGGGCACCGGCAGCGACCCCTACTTCAGCCCCGGGCTCGACGCGCTGCTGGTCCGCGAGTATCGTGACATCAGCGATGGCCCCATCACCACCGCCGAGGAGATCGACGACGCGCATCTCCTGGAGGCGACCACCGCCGTGATCCGGGAGCTGGCCGAGGAGGGCCACTCCATCATCATTGGGCGAGGCGCCAACATTATCCTCAGCGAGTGGCCCGGTGCGCTCCACATTGGCCTGACGTCGTCGTTGGAGCAACGGGCGCAGCGGATCATGACGCGGGAGCGCCTGGAGCAGAAGGAGGCCGAGCGATACGTGGCCGATAACGACCGCGCCCGAACCGGCTATTTTCAGCGCTTCTTCAAGGCGCAGCCGCAGGACCCGCAGCACTACCACCTGGTACTGAACGCCGACCGGCTGGAGGTCCCCCAAGCAGCGGAGGTCATCGTCAGCGCAGCCGGCGGTCTTGAGGGCTAGGACGCCCCCACCTATCCGTTCTCGCTCCAAGGAGTGCTGTAATGCCCAACAAAAAATCACATCGCGTAGCCGCGCGCCAGGCCCAGCTCCGCCAGCGCGCCAAGCAGAAGCCGCGACGCGGCCCAGTGGCCCAGGCGCCCCAGTACGTGCCGCCCCCCACGCCCGCTGAAGCCCCTTCCACGGAAGAAGCGCCACAGCAACTTGCAGGAGCGGCAACGGCAGCGGCTCCAGCACCGTCCACCAGCGCTCGCGTGGCGGCCCCGGCGGCACGGGCTCTCCGCCGCGAACGGGCGGCCGGGGTGGTCCAGACCAGCGCAAACCTGCGGACCGAGCTGCTGCGCATCGGCATCGTGATGCTGACAGTCGCGGGCGTCCTCGTGGGCCTGAAGCTCGCCACGAACCTGGGGGCGTAGGCGAGGCCCTTCGCCCCGCTACCGGGCAGGGATGACCCCCCTTACGCAATCCCGACTCCGCCGCCGCCCTAGGCCCTTCGCTCCGCTCAGGGTGACGTGGCGCCAGCGCCGCTCCGTGCGCCCCGCCTCCGCCGCCATGCCGAGCACTTCAACGTCATTCTGAGCCCCGATGCAATCGGGACGAAGAATCTTCCCCCGCCAACTCCCGACAAGAGCTTGCAATGTCCTCCGGCAGGGACATCCCGGTAAGGGCTCAAACGAGGTGCGCTTACACGCGCCTTCGGGACCCGCGGTGGGTCCAGGGTCCGGTCGGACCAAACCGGGGCCGAGCCCCGGCTGGTGCTACAATATCCGCGTATGGCGACAGTCACGAAAACCAGGGACTTCTCCAGCCGGCTGAAGGCCACGCCCAACCAGCCCGGCGTCTACTTCATGCGCGACGCCGAAGGGCGGGTGCTCTACGTGGGAAAGGCCGCTAGCCTCCGCAGCCGGCTCCGCTCCTACTTCCAGACCCCCGCGGGCAAGGAGCCCAAGATCCAGCGGATGGTCATGAAGGTCGCCGATTACGAGTACATCGTGACCGAGACGGCCTCCGAGGCGCTGATCCTAGAGAACCTGCTCATCAAGCGCCACAAGCCCTTCTACAACGCCCGCCTCAAGGACGACAAGACCTACCCCTACATCAAGATCGACCTGAACGAGGACTTCCCCCAGCTCTATTTCACCCGCCGCGTGCTGAGCGACGGCGCGCGCTACTTCGGGCCCTTCGCCAGCGCCAGCTCGGTCCGCAAGACCATGGACCTGCTCAAGAAGCTCTTCCCCTACCGCTCGTGCACCAAGACCATCACCGGCACCGACGAGCGGCCATGCTTGGAGTACTACATCAACCGGTGCGTGGGCCCATGCATCGGCGCCGTGGACCGCCAGGAGTACCAGGAGGTGGTCCGGCAGGTGATCATGTTCCTGGAGGGCGACACCAATGAGGTGCTGGACACGCTGCGCCGGCGCATGGCGGAGGCCTCCGAGGCGCTCAAGTTCGAGCGGGCGGCCGCCCTGCGGGACCAGGTGCGCGCCATCGAGTCGGTCTCCGAGAGCCAGAAGGTAGTCTCCCCCGGGCACGAGGACCTGGACGTGCTGGCCCTGGCCCACGACCAGGGCGAGGTGTGGGTGGAGCTGTTCAACGTCCGCCGGGGCAAGCTCATCGGACGCGACCACTTCCTGATGGAGGGGGGCGAGGACGAGGAGCCGCCGCGGCTGCTGGAGGGTTTCATCCAGCAGTTCTACGACGCCGCGCCATCGGTGCCGCCCGTGCTGCTGCTCCAGCACCCCATCGAGAACACCGCGCTGGTGGAGCAGTGGCTCAGCGCCAAGCGGGGCCGCCGGGTATCGCTGCTGACGCCCCGCCGGGGCGCCAAGCGGAAGCTGGTGGCCATGGTGGCGGAGAACGCCCGGGAGGGGCTGAACCAGCGCCGCGTCAAGTGGCTCTTCGAGTCGGACAAGGTGCTCCAGGCGCTGGCGGAGCTCCAGGAGGCGCTCAGCTTGCCGGAGCTGCCCAACCGCATCGAGTGCTACGACATCTCCAACATCCAGGGCACGAACTCCGTGGGGAGCATGGTGGTCTTCCAGGAGGGCCGCCCCAAGACGGCCCACTACCGCCGCTTCCAGATCAGGTCCGTGGAGGGGGTGGATGACTACAGCATGATGCAGGAGGTGCTCCGCCGTCGCTTCAAGCGCCTGGGCGAGCTGCGTCAGGAGCACGGGGGCCTCCCGGCCGCTAATGGACACGACGCGCCCATGACTGGGACCAGCCGCGTTAAGTACCGCCGCCGCCGCTACGCCCGCACGGGCGTCATGGCGCCGGAGGAGGCTGCCACCAGCCAGCGGATGGAGAAGCAGGAGGCGTGGGGCCTGGTGCCGGGGCTAGTGCTCATCGACGGCGGCAAGGGGCACCTCTCAGCGGCGCTCCAGGTCTTCCTGGAGCTGGGGCTCACCGACGTGCCGCTGGCCAGCATCGCCAAGCAGCGCGAGGAGGTCTTTCTACCCAACGTGCCGGAGCCGGTGCTGCTGCCCCGGGGCTCCCAGGGCCTCTACCTGGTGCAGCGCGTCCGCGACGAGACCCACCGGTTCGCCATCACGTACCACCGGCAGCGGCGCAGCAAGGCCTCCACCCGCTCGGTCCTCGACTCCATACCGGGCATCGGGCCCAAGCGCAAGCAAATGCTCCTGCGGCGCTTCGGCACCGTCCAGGGCATCCGCGAGGCGTCGCTGGAGGATGTGGCGGCCGTGCCCGGCATGACCAGGGCCGTGGCCCAAAAGCTCGTGGAGATGCTGTAGGGGAGAAGGGCCCGTCCAGCCCACGTCGCGTTTCTGGTAACCTACGCCCCGCGCCAGGCGCGGGAGGCAATCCATGCCACTATTCGACGGCGACGTGGCCATCGTCACGGGCGGCAGCTCGGGCATCGGCGCCGCCACGGCCAAGCTGCTCGCCCACGAGGGCGCCCGGGTGGTGATCGCCGCCCGGAACCAGGAGCGGGGCGGCCGGATAGCCGGGGAGATCGAGGCGGCGGGCGGCGAGGCCAGCTTCATCCAGACCGATGTGACCCAGGAGGCGCAGATCGAGGCGTGCGTCAGCGGCACGCTGAAACGCTACGGGCGCGTCGATATCGTCTTCAACAACGCGGGTATCGGGGCCATGGGCGGATGGTCGGAGCCCGACGAGTCGTGGCGGCAGATGCTGGAGACCACCATCACCAGCATGTTCCGCATGTGCAAGCTGGTGGTCCCGCACATGGAGGCCCAGGGCGGCGGGGCCATCGTCAACATGTCGTCCATCAAGGCGGTCCAGGGCAACCTGCCCAAGCACCCCATCGCGGGCCTGGCGCTCTCGTACCACACCTCCAAGGGCGCCGCCGAAGCGTACACCCACGCGCTGGCCGTGGCGGTGGGCCACCTGGGCATCCGCGTCAACTGCGTGCGCCCCGGGTGGATCGAAACGCCGCTCACGGGTATCGGCCGGCGGCGCACCGAGGAGGTGACCAAGCCCTACTTCAGAGGCCGCCAGGCGCTGAAGACGATAGGCCAGGCCGAGGACATCGCCAACGCCGTGGTCTTCCTGGCCTCGCCCGACGCCCGGTTCATCACCGGCCAGGTGCTGCCCGTGGATGGCGGGGTGACGCTCACGTAGCGCCGACCCGGCCTTTGCCGGTCGGCTACAATAGCCCCAGCACCCGCGCGGCGCTCACGGCGCCTCGGCCGAAGGCTTCCATGATCCCGCTGTCCGATCCGGACCTCCGCCGGCAGTCCTTCCCCTACGTCACCCTCGCCCTCATCGCGGTGAACGTCGTCGTCTTCGTCTATCAGCTCTCCCTGAGCAGCATCGACGAGTTCATCTTCACGTACCGATTCGGCGTCATCCCAGCCGAGCTGACTGGGGGGCTGGAGTTCGGCCAACGGCTGCTGATTACTGGAGCCGGGAACGCTGGAATCCCGGTGGACTTGACCTCGCCCATTCCCACGTGGGGCACCATGTTCAGCTCCATGTTCCTTCACGGGGGCTTTCTGCACCTGGCGGGCAACATGGTCTTCCTGTGGGTCTTCGGCGACAACATCGAGGACCGGTTCGGCCGCCTGCGATTCCTCGCCTTCTATTTGGCGGCCGGTCTCGCGGCGGCCTGGGCCCAGACGCTCATCAATACGGAGAGCGAGGTGCCGATGATCGGCGCCAGTGGGGCCATCGCCGGAGTGCTGGGCGCATACCTGCTTCTTTATCCTCATAGCCGGATCACCACGCTTATCTTCATGGGCTTCATCTTCGTCATCCGCGTACGCGCGGTCTTCCTGCTGGGCTTCTGGGCGTTCCTCCAGGCCTTCAGCAGCCTTGGCTCCCTGGGAGCAGCCGCCACGGGAGGCGTGGCCTACTTCGCGCACCTGGGCGGGCTCGTGGCCGGGCTGGCCGTGGTCGCGGCCTACCGCCTCCTGCGACGGGAGCCGCTCTGGCCGGCACGCTATCCCCATCGGCGCCAACCACCCCTGTGGCCGCCGCTACCGGACGACGACGACCGCTTGCGGCGGTAGCTAGCCCTCTCGTGCCGTCGTCAGTGAGACCCCGGGTATGCGTGGTCCCGCTGCGGAGTGCAATCACAACGGCTGAATTGAAGAGGGGCAGACGTTAGGTCTGCCCCTCTTCGCGCGCCACGGGAATGGTGTGTTGAGATTGGGAGCGAATACTACTCCCCTTGTCAATCGTCGCTACGACCGCCGTCTCTTAAAGCTGCTCGTGTAGGGTGGATCTCCACTGGCGGAGTCCTCCACCGACGAATCGTCCGATTCAAACAGGTCATCACCCTGCCCTGCCTCCGATGTGGCATCCGCTTGGGTTTCACCACCGGCGGGCAACTGCGCCTTGAGTGTGGTCAACAGCCGTATAGCGGCGTCTATGTACTCGCTGGTCAGCGGCGCCGAAAGCTGGAGTCCGCCGGCCGACAGCACCAGGCCGCCCCTCTGCGCCGGAACGGCGCCCTGGGACGGAGGGAAGCGGCCGGCAGGGCCGGACAGCGGCGCGTCAAAAAGATTTCCCTGGTATTTACCAGAATATTCTATGCTTACGTCTTCTTCCACTAAATCTTTTCGGTTCAACCGCCTCAGGGCCCTGAAGGCATCGTTCAGGTGCTTCTGAATGAGCGAAGCCCGTCGAACGATCTCGTCTCTCGGGGCCCTCGTGACCTCCTCCAGGCCGATCAGCAGTCCAGGGTCGTCCGGCACTTCCCCCTGGAACCGATTGTAGAGGCGGCGCAGCAGCTCGACCCGCTGGAACGCCTCGGCCCGGGCCTGGAACGCCTCGGCGCTATCAGCCGGATGGAGGACCCGCTGGGCGAGGGGTGTTACACGCAGCTCCCCCCTGCCCTCCACCAGGCCGAAGTCACGCAGGGCCGCCACCTTCGCAAACAGGGTCCCGCTCCCCTCGGCCATGCCCATCTCCCAGGCCAATCCCTTGACACTCACGGTGCCCTTGAACTTGGTCAGGATCCGCCCAGCTATCTCAACAGCGTCGCCAAACCGGATATCGGGGTAAGAATACGGACCGAGCTTAGCCATCTGCCATCTCCCCTCTTCACTAGCGGACCACCCACCGCAGAACTGATTTTCAGCATTTTGCTAGAATAATAAGCAAATATCAATACCTCTACTGAATTAATTACCGAATAATATAGGAGATTGATTAGCAGATTTGCTGCTTTGGATGGCGGGGTCGCCTGCCCGTGGCACGGAAACGTGGCCCCAGAGGTATCGCTCCGCGAAGGTCCACACCTGCGCGCCCCCACGGATAGCGCGGCCGGCCCACATGTGGCGGCGTGAGGCAGCTGATGCGGCCCTCCACTAACGCTCCATTAAGAGGTAAAACGCGCATGATTCACGGCCGCCGGCGATCCTCGGCAGAGCCCGCGCGCCTCGGCCGGAGCACGCACGAAAGAGGGAAAAGGCCGGTCCACGGCTCTCCACACGCCCGCTGGGGGCGGATGTCACCCGGCGCAGGGAACCAGTTCGACACCAATTAGCGCTATGGCCGCAATACGGGCCTATAGACTTGTTTTTATGCGCAATTCAGCCCTAAAAACGGCAAGCTATCCGAAATGAAAAATGGCGTTTAAGCGGGATCTGGCGCGCGGTCCGGGGCCTCGGCGGGCTCTCCCCATCCCCAACGGCGGCAAGGGCTACAGGGCGAGGGCTACGGGGCGAGGGGTACAGGGCGCGTGCCCCCTGCGGCGGTGAGCGGCGCGGTGAGCAGCGAGGGAATCGCCGGGACACGCGACGCTCAAGGGGAGGCGGGAGCGGGAGAAGAAAGGGGGAAAGGGAGGAAAGGGAAAGGTGGGAGGGAGTGGGAGGGGGAAGAATGGGAAGGGGGAAGGGATAGAAGGGAAGGGGGTCCTGGCTCTCGCGAGGAGGCCTATCGGATAGAAAAGATATGTATACTTGCTATGATATCATGTATACATTACATTCTTGTCCTGGCCCGCGTGGAGACGACTCTCCGGGAGGCTCGCCGAGCCTCCAATCTCAGTCAGGCAGAGCTTGCCCAGGCCGCCGGGGTCAGCAGGCAGGCCTACGCCGCCATCGAGCGGGGCTTCGCCACTCCAGCCACCGATGTGGCGCTTCGACTCGCCCGAGCCCTGGACACAGCGGTGGAGTCGCTATTCCGGCTCTCGGAGCAGGAGGTGCGAGCCGTCGAGGCGGAGTGGGTCACGCCCGGCGTTCCTTTGCCCGAGCGGGCCGTTTCCGCACCGGCGTCCGGAAGGGTGGACCTCCATCAGGTCGGCCAGCGGTGGCTGGCCCGTCCGCTGCAGGGAGGGCCGCCGAAAATGGGCATCGCCAGCCTATTGCCGCCGGGTCAAGGCATGGCCCGTCCCGCCAGCGGTGGCGGTGATCGGGTGCTCGTGGACCTCTGGGGGTCAGCGGCACCGTCGAAGCGGAGTCTGGTGGCGGTGGGATGCGACCCGGCCGCGGCGGTGGTGGCGTTCCATCTCCAGGGGCGCGGCGTGGAGCTGCGGTGGTTCGAGCAGGCCAGCCGCTCCGCGCTCGAGCAGCTGGCCCTGGGCCACGCCCACGTGGCGGGCTGTCACCTGCTGGACGAGGCCACGGGCACCTACAACGGCCCCTGGGCACGTCGGCTGCTTCCGTTCCCCGCCACAGTGGTCACCTTTGCGGTCTGGCACCAGGGGCTCATGGTGGCCCCCGGAAATCCTAAGCAGGTACGGGGCGTGGAGGACCTGGCGCGCCCGGACACCTTCATGGTCAATCGCGAGCCGGGCTCCGGCAGCCGCGCTCTGCTGGACCGCGCGCTGGCGCAGGCGGGGGTGCCCACCCAGGCGCTGGCCGGGTATGGCCGCGAGGCGCCTGGACACCTAATGGTGGCGCAGGTGGTGGCCATGGGCCTGGCCGACGCCGGAGTTGGCGTCAAAGCGGCGGCCCAGGCTGCGGGGCTGGACTTCATCCCGCTGGACCAGGAGCGGTACGACCTGGTGATACCGGACCACTTCCTGGACCTAGACCCGGTCCAGGAGCTTCTCGCGGCGCTGCGGCGGCCTGAGCTGCGCCGGCAGGTGGAGTCTTTGGGTGGCTACGACACCACCAATATGGGGTCCCCGTTGTCAGCCGCCTGACCCATTGTCAGCCGCCCGAAAGGTAGCCTCCATGCCCTTGCGCTGGATTGCGCTCACCGCGCTGGTGCTCATGGCATCGTGCGCAGGCACCGCTCCGGCAGGGCCTCCGCCGAAGCTCATCGTGGCGGCCGCCTCGAGCCTCCAGCCCCTTTTTCACGAGCTGGGTGAGCGGTTCCAGGAGGAGAGCGGCGCCGACGTCATCTTCTCCTTCGGCGCTACCGGGACACTGACCCACCAGATCGAGCAGGGCGCGCCTATCGACGTATTCGCGGCCGCCGATCCATCGTTTATGGACCGGCTCGAGCGGCAGGGGCTGATCGCCCCGGGGACCTACCGGACGTACGCCTTCGGGCAGCTAGTGCTGGTGGCGAACCGGAAGGCCGGACCGGCCCCGGTCTCGCTGGAGGCGCTGCTCGATCCCCAGGTGCGCTACGTGGCCATGGCCAACCCGGAGACGGCGCCCTATGGCGCCGCGGCGCGGGAGGCACTCCGTTCAGCCGGCCTCTGGACCCGGCTCCAACCCAAGCTCGTCTACGGCGAGAACGTGCGCCAGGCGTTGCAGTTCGTCGAGACGGGGAACGCCGAGATGGGGCTGGTGGCACGCTCCTTAGCGGACGCGGAGGTTCTCGCCGTTACGCCCCTGGACCCGGAGCTCCATCCACCCATCGTCCAGACCATCGGCGTGTTGAGGGGATCGGCCCAGCCGGAGCTGGCGCAACGTTTCGTGGACCTCGTCACGGGGCCCATGGGCGCGGCTGCGTTGGGGCGTCATGGCTACGGCCCATCGTCCAGTGGGAGCGGACCCTAGCCATGGACCTCTTCCCGGTGGGCTTGAGCCTGCAAGTGGCGCTGGCGAGCACGGCGCTGGCCGTGGTCATCGGCGTGCCCGTGGCGTGGGGATTAGCGCGCCTGCGGTTCTGGGGACGGGACTTCCTTTCGGTGCTGGTGCTGGTGCCCATGCTGCTCCCACCCACGGTGCTGGGCTACTACCTTCTCCAGATAGTCGGCCGCCAGAGCGCCATCGGCTCTTTCCTGGAGAGCGTCTTCAGCTTCTCCCTTGTATTCCACTGGAGCGGCGCGGTCCTGGCCGCCTTCGTCTCCTCGGTGCCGTTCCTGATACGCGCGGCCCAGGCCGGCTTTGAGTTGGTGGATCCCGCGTACGAGGAGGCGGCGCGCACCCTGGGCCGCACCGAGATCGGGGTGTTCCGCACCGTCACCATCCCGCTGGCGTGGAAGGCGGTGCTCGCCGGCGTGGCCATGGCCTTGGCCCGGGCGATGGGCGAGTTCGGCGCAACGCTGATGGTGGCGGGCAACGTGCCGGGGCGCACCCAGACCATGTCCATCGCCATCTACGACGCCGTCCAAACGAACCGGATCGGCGATGCGCAGGTGCTAGTGCTGCTGCTCACGCTGACAACGGTGGGCCTCCTGGTAACCGTTGGCATCGTGGGTCGCGGAGGACGGTGGTAAATGGCACGCCTCTCGGTGGCGATTGAAGCGCAAGTCGGCAGCTTCTCATTGGAAGCGGCTTTCGACGTCGAAGGAGGGACCACGGGCGTCTTGGGCGCGTCGGGCTCGGGCAAAACGCTCACGCTGCGGGCCATCGCCGGACTGCTTCGGCCCCACGCCGGCCACATCACCCTGGACGGGCGGCCTCTCTTCGACGCGGAGCGGAAGCTGCGGATGCCGGCGCGGCTGCGGGAGATCGGGTACGTCTTCCAGCAATACGCCCTCTTCCCCCACCTCACGGTCTTCCAGAACTTGACGTATGGACTCGGCGGCTGGTCCGGGGGCGAGCGCCAGCGCAGGGTGGCCGAGCTGGTGGAGCTGCTGCACCTGGAGGGACTGGAGCGGCGCCGGCCCACCGAGCTCTCGGGCGGCCAGCAGCAGCGGGTAGCCCTCGGACGCGCCCTGGCCCGCCGGCCATCGCTGATGCTGCTCGACGAGCCCTTCTCCGCCCTCGATACGCCCACCCGGGCGGCGCTGACGGAGCAGTTCCGCGAGCTGCAGGAGCGCGTGGGGCTCACGACGCTGCTGGTGACCCACGACGTGGCCGAGGCCTACGCCCTGGCATCTCACCTGGTGGTCTTGAAGGCTGGCCGAGTGGTCCAGCGGGGGCCTCGCCAGGAGGTGTTCCGCCACCCAGCCACGCCGGCGGCCGCCCGCGTGCTCGGCGTCAGAAACCTGCTGCCGGGCGCCGTTGTCAGCGCCGACGGTGAGGCCACCATGGTGGAGATGGACGGGGTGCGCCTGAAGGCCAGAGGCTCGGGGCTGAAACGAGGCGCGAGGGTAACCGTGGGCATCCGGCCCCAGGAGGTGGCGCTCCAGCCCGGTCCGCCAACACAGGACAGCCCCTCCGGAACGACCGTGCCGGGCCGCCTGGTTCAGCAGCTCGACCGGGGCGCGCGCCGGGAGCTCCTCCTGGCGCTGCGTGGCGACACGGGCGCGGGCCCGCAGCTCCACGTGGAGCTGGACCTGGCCGCCCACCATGCGCTGGGGCCGTCGCTGCCGCTGGAGTGGACGGTGACCATCCCGTCCACGGCGGTCCACCTATGGCCGGAGCCCATTTCTCGAGCCGGCGATAACGAGCAGCCCTCGGCCCGACTCGGGGCTGTCTAACCGCTACGCAGAGCGTGCGCTGGGCCGCCTGGGCGGGGTCGTAAACGCCACGAGAACGACCGCTGCCACCAGCACGCCAACGGCTCCCCACCACGCCGGAAAGTAGTTCCCACTGGTGTCGTTGATCCATCCGGTTATCGGCGCTCCCAGGGCGCCCAGGCCCAGCGTTATGGGAAGGGCCAGGCCCCGGATGCTGCCCAGGTTCGCCCGGCCAAAGTACGCGGGCCAGATCACGTTCTGGAGGTTCAGTATGGTGGGTATCCCGATGCCGTACACAGTGGTGGCCAGGAACATGTGCGCCGGCGTCCGGGTGGACATGATGAGCAGGACGGCAATGGTCAGCGCCACGAACCCCAGCACGCCCACATGGCGAGGTTTGAACCGGTCCATGACCATGCCCCAGACGAAGAGCACCGCCACCCCGGTCAGCGCCTCGGCCGTGAGGGTGAAGGCGACGAGCTGCGAATCGATGCCACGGTCCGTAAAGTGGGGGAAGCGGAAGAGGGTCATGGTGGACTGGCCGAACATCATGAGTCCAAAGACCACGGCCAGGCGCCAGAAGGCGCCCGTACGTATCGCCTCGGCCCGGGTCCACGAGTGCTCAGACGTGGAGGGCGCGCCCGGGGCCTGGGCTTGAGCGGCCTCCCGCGCCGCCTGGTCGTGCGAGACCCCATCGGGCAGCAGACCCATGTCCTCCGGCGCACGGCGCACCAGCAGCAAGGCGATCAGTACCACGACTATGGCGCCGATGCTGCCAAAGATAGTCCACGTATCGCGCCATCCAACGTGGGAGATGCTGAACTGGGTCAAGGGGCCGGTGATGGCGATGCCGACGGGAACGCCGATGAAGCTCCAGGCCATGGCCTTGCCGCGTCGACGCACGAACCACCTGGCGATGGGGACCGAGGTGTAAAGCATGATGCCGCCCTGCAGGCCGATGAACCCCAGGGCAGCGAAGAGGGCGATCATCTGCCACGCCTCGGTGACGTGGGCCAGCCCCATGACGCACAGGCCCGAGAGGAGACCGGCCCCCGCCAGGAGTCCCCGGGGCCCGTACCGGTCCAACAGCCGTCCGAGGAAGGGCGCCGACACCGCCACACCGACGATGCGCGCGGTGTGCGCCAGGCCGAAAAAGGCCTGGCTTATGCCCAGCTCGTTTTCCATGGGCTTGACGAAGAGGCCGAAGTTGACGCCCCCCATGCCGACGGCCATGCCGCCAATGACACCCAGCGCAACCACGATGACCCAGCCATAGTAGAGCCGAGGAGGTCTCTTGGGTTGTTCTTCCGCTCGCATCGGTTGCTCTCAGTCCACGATGGCGGGACGGCTGTCCCTGATTGCAGCGGAGCCCTTTGGGCGGGGCGGCGTCCATGCCGGACGCCCCGGCGGCAACGCGCCGTGACTAGAGCGCGGTGGCGACAGCGCGCTTCGGTTTCGGACGGGGCGTGAAGGCGAACAGCAGGGCCCCGATGAGGAATGCGCCTATGGCCGCCCACCACGCCACGAAGTATTCCCCCGTAACATCTTTCAATATCCCCGCCAGGGGAGCTCCCAGAGCGCTGAAGAAGATGGTGATCGGGAAGGATGCTCCCCGAATGCTCCCCACATGCGCCCTTCCAAAGTATGTCGGCCAGATCGAGTTTTGCAGCGTTACCTGGATGGGAATCCCCATGCCGAGGAAGACCGACGCCAGGAACATCTGCCACGGCGTTGTGATCGTCATGGTCAGGAGGTAGCAGACTATGAGAAAGAAGAATCCAAGGACGCCCACGTAGTGGGGCTTGACGCGGTCGAGCACTAGCCCCAGCAGAAGGATGACGCTTATGCCAACGAGCGCCTCAACGGACAGGCTGTACGCGGAGAGCTGCTTACTGATCCCCCGCTCGACGAAGTAGGGGTAGCGGAAGATGACCATGGTGGCCTGGCCGAACATGACCAGGCCGAAGACCACCGCCAGCCGCCAGAAGGCGCCCGTGCGCATCGCCTCGGCCCGGGTCCACTGGTACTCGTCCGGCTGGGAACGCGGAGGAGGCTTGCTCCCTTCGGGACCGCCGGCGACGGCTTGACCGGCGTCGGACGGCGGCGCGGCGCCATCGGGAAGCAGGCCCATGTCCTCCGGCTGGCGGCGCACGACTACCAGGGCGATAGCGATGATCACGATGCCGCCGAACCCGCCGAAGATGAGCCACGCGTTCTCCCATCCCACATACTTGATGAGCTGCTGGGTCACCGGCGCCGAGATGGCGATGCCGATGGGGATGCCGACAATGGTCAGGGACATGGCCCTGCCCCGCTTGCGCACGAACCAGCGGGCGATGGGAACGGTGGTGTAGAGGGTGATGCCACCCTGCATGCCGAGGATGCCCAGAACGGCGAAGACGGCCACCATCTGCCAGGGCGCCGTCACCAACGCCAGGGCCATCACGGCCAGGCCCGTGAGGAAGCCGGCCACCGCCAGGGGCCCGCGAGCGCCGTGCCGGTCCAGCAGCCGTCCGATGAAGGGCGCCGACACCGCCACGCCGATGACCCGGGCCGTCTGCGCCAGGCCGAAGCTGGCATCGCCCGTATCCAGCGCCTCGCGCATGGGCTCAATGAACAGGCCGAAGTTGGCGCCGCCCATGGCGATGACCATGCCGCCCACCACGGCCATGCCCATAACTACGTACCAGCCGTAGAAGAAGCGTGGAGCTCTCTTGTCTTCCGAGCCCGGCCTCGCCGCCATGCAGCCTCCCTCCGCATGCCCAGCGCCTGCTGCCCTCCGCCGGCGGTCCGCCCTGGACACCGCGGGGAAGTATACACGCCGCGGCATCCTCGGCGGCGGCGCGACATCTCCTCCCATGCACCCTCAGCGGCGGCGCAGCATCCAAAGGACGAAGTGTTTCGTAAGCTGCTTCATACACCCGCAAGTTAGCAGCCGTACAGCGGGGACGGATTCGGCTAGAATATATGCGAGAGGCAGCCATGGAGCGAACCGCAGCCGGAAAGAGGAGCCTGTCCCGGACGCTCGTTGTACCGGCGGCGCTGCTGCTGGCGGTCCTGGGCGCGGCGGTCGTGGGGGCCATCGTGACGGGGACCACCACGGGCGTGCTCACCGGGCGCGTCGAATCGCTCTCGGCGTCGGCGGGCAACTTCCTCGGGAGCACCAGCAGCCTCATCCCGCTGGGCTTCGCCTTTGGCGCCGGCATGGTGTCGGCGGTGAACCCATGCGGCTTCGCCATGCTGCCTGCGTACCTGGGCCTCTACCTGGGAAGCGATGCCACCGCGGACGCGCCCGGCCCCGTCGTCCACCGCCTCTCCCGGGCGTTGCTGGTGGGCTCGGTGGTGACGTCGGGGTTCATCGTGCTCTTCGGCGTCGTGGGGCTGGCCATCGCCGGCGGCGCGCAGCCCCTGATCAAGTTCTTCCCATGGATCGGGCTGAGCATCGGCGTGCTGCTGGCCATCGCGGGCGCGTGGATGGTCGCCGGTGGCACGCTCTACAGCTCGCTGGCCGAGCGGATGTCGGCGCGGATGGGGAACGCGGGCCAGACCAGCGTGCGCGGCTACTTCGCCTTCGGGCTGGGCTACGGCACCGCTTCGCTGAGCTGCACCCTGCCCATCTTCCTAACGGTGGTGGGCAGCACCCTCACCGTGGGCACCTTCCTGGACTCCGCCCTGCAGTTCGTGCTCTACGGCTTCGGCATGGGGCTGGTGATCCTGGTGCTGACACTGAGCATCGCCATATTCCGCGGCGCGCTGGTGACGAAGGTCCGCAGGGTGCTCCCCTACATCCAGCCCATCAGCGCCGGGCTGCTGCTCATAGCGGGGGCGTACATCGTCTACTACTGGCTGACCCTGGGCGAGCTGCTGGACTCCTTCAGATAGGTGGGGAGGCCACGCACGCGCATGCGATTTTACGTGTGGCCAGCTCTACATCAATTGGCGTGCGATGTAAGCCACTGCTTCGCTTCTGAACTCCAATAAGCACTTCGGCGTACCACACCTGTCTGATGCCCGTTGCCATGGCAATCACTTAGATGGCACTTAACCCAACCACATCCATTCAGAGAACTCAGGACGGGCCACTTGATCTTGCTCAATCACCTATCGAAGGTGGTGAAAGTTATTTGGCTGGAAGACTAGCACACCATTTTTGTAGGGTAAAGTCCCGTTTTAGCCACCGGATTAGCTTTGAAGCAGCTTGAACAATGTCTTAACCTGTTCTGGTCCCAACAGACGCCGATGATTGTAGCGCCAGACATACTCAGCAAGATAGAGGGGCAGCCGTTCTCGGCGGACTCCCCCTTTGGCTGCCAGACGCCGCTTGAGATAACCCCAGAAGCCCTCCAAGCCGTTGACGTGGCTCCCTTGCCGATCGCTGAACGCCTGGCTGTGGTCCACAAGCCGGTGGACGTAGCCCCCCGCTGCGA
This sequence comes from Dehalococcoidia bacterium, assembly GCA_965249185.1. Lineage (GTDB taxonomy): Bacteria > Chloroflexota > Dehalococcoidia > Lucifugimonadales > Australimonadaceae > CBDFLS01. Next base: position 2,024,864 of record CBDFLS010000002.1, on the reverse strand, counting down.
CGCCCGTGTAGCTGGTAAAGGTGTCCGAGCAGACGATGGAGCCACGTTGCACGCGTTGGTGCAGGAGCGGCAGCAGCGTCTTGGCTTCCACGTTAGGTACCACTTGCGCCCACACCAGGCCACCTCGACACAGGATCCCAAAGACAGCTTGCTTAGTGGTTCCACGGCCCCGCTTCGTGCCCTGAACACGCTTTGCCAGGCGCCTGTTGCGCCAGGAACCTCCCAGGTAGGTCTCGTCGACCTCCACCACGCCGGAGAAGACATGGGGAACGTCCCGGACCATGGCCTGGCGCACCACGATCAGGGCTCGCAGGACTCGCTTTCGCTCCAGGCGGGCCTCCTGGGCAATCACCTCGGCACTCTGCCCCAAGACGAACCAGCGCAACAGTCGCCGCCACTCCCCTGGCGACAACCGAAGCGGCAGCGCCCTGGGCACCCACTCGTAGTGGCAGGCTGCACAACGACTCTTACCTCGCCGAATGCTCCAGCTCTTGGCGTGTTGACATCGAGGGCACCCAATCTTCCGTCCCATGCCACCATTCTCTCACAGGTGGCTGTTTTGGGACTATACCCTTTTTGTATTACGCATAGCCCAAGCAAAGACACGCCCACTTCGTGGTGAACCAAATTGCGTGTAATCGCTTACTGACCGGCAGTGAACCTCACCTAAATTTTACGGGAATATGTTGTCCTGGTAACCCTGGCTTAACGGTAGGGTGTAATACAGCGCTTGTACCGCTCCATCATCATCCACATACCAGCTGTAGTGTCCCGTGTACGTTCCCCTCCCGCCGCTCTTGTTATTTTCCTCCGACGCTGATTCGGGAATTGCCTCCATCCACTCATCTGTCACCAAAAGCTCGAAGTCGATCATGAAGTACCTTGGATCCGTATGGTACTTCACCCCGTCACGCTTCACCACCACCGACGTCCATCTGTCCGCGGCACCCGAGTTGGCCACATCCCGCATATCCGGGATCAACCCCACATCCCACCATTTCGCGCTTAGGTCGCTACCCTCCGTCCCACCTACCGGGTTCCACGTCGCGATAGCAGTCGTCCCATTGATGAACGGACTGAATGGGTCCTGGTTATCCGCGTACGCTACTGAGCTGGTCTCTTTCGTTAGTAAAGTCGACGTCTGCATTCGCCCGATCAGAGGATACTGCCGTTTTCCCAAAAAACGCACATTGCTCGCGGCGTTGTAGAACCCATCTACTGCCGCCTGGAATCGCGCCCGATCCGCGATGTACGAGCGCTCCTTCGCCCCGTTCAGGTAGTACATCGCCAACGGCATCGCGATAGCCGCCAAAACCCCAAACATGACTATTACCACCACCAGCTCCGCCAACGTGAATCCTCGCTGCCTCCACTCCATCATGCCCTTCTCGCGGCACACCACTTCGATCGCCTTTTGGTAGACCGGTCCTAGGTCAGAACGTCTGCAAGGAAGAGTGCGCCTCTTCAACCATGGGCTATCGAGTTCCGCGCAGCCTGACGTACCCCCTACAAGTCGATTACACCTTGCCGAAAAGATTTAAGAATCCGAAGAGGAGATCTCTCCCCGCTGGAAGGGCGGTAATCGCGCCCAGGGTCATGAAGGGAACGAAGGGAAGCGCATTTTTCCTGCCCTTCTTGTGCAGCAGGACAAGGAAGCCTCCCACCAGACCACCGGCAACCGCCGCGATCCACAAGGCGACTATGCCTCCGGGAAAGCCCACGAGCAATCCTATGAGGCCAGCTAGTTTAACATCACCCCACCCTATCCCCTTCGGGAACAGGAGAACGATGATAAGAAAGATAAGAAACCCGCCCACCCCTGCGGCCAGCGAATTGAGGAGAGAGGCCAGGATGCCGTGGCTCCCCAACAATGGTCTGGAGAGCCCAAGTGTAGTCCAAAATGGGGCCAGGATGAGGGCGCCCACCAAGCTAGGAAACACGACGCGGTTCAGAACCAGCCCATGCTCCATATCGATGATGGCGATCAGGAGGAACAGAGAGCCAACCAGAGAGAGGGCCAAAGCTTCGACGCTCAGGCCCGACCAGAGAAAAAAGGAGAGGAAAAGAAGTGCGGTCGCTGCCTCCATGGCCATCAAACGCGCTGGGATCACGACGCCGCAGGAGCGGCATCTACTCCGCAGCCACAGATAGCTGAGGATGGGCACCATGTCCAAGAAGCGAAGGGTGGTCTCGCAGACGGGGCAGTGGGAGCGGGGTGTCACAAGGGACTGGCCCGTGGGGAGCCGGTCGGCCACCACATTCTGGAAGCTTCCCACAGAAGCGCCCAGCAGAAAGGCGATGGCGGCCACCATAGATCACAGCCCTCTGATGGTTAGATCGATGTTGCCGACCCGGTTTGGGCTGGACATTTTGAGGGATACTTCCGTAGGGACCTCAGCTCCAACACCGAGTTTTTGAGGTTCTGTACTACCTGAAAAGCGAACTCTGGCTTTCCGACTACGGATGCACTACTTACAAACAGTTTTTCCGGATGATGAGCATTCGGGGTACTCTGGTCACTGCCGCAAATGATCCGCCCAATGCTCTCCATCAAGTGAGTTCCCAGCACTAAGCGCTCAACCAACACGGCACCCCGAACAAACGGCCGAACCTCTACCGGCTCAGACCCATTCACGCACAGCCCTCACAGCCGTCGGAACTGACATAGTCGACAACCAAGCCTGGTTCATTGATAGCTCGGGCGAGAACTATGCATTTCAAATTCGTTGCCTAATCCTAAATGCCGACTACCTGAGCCGAATTGATGAGAAACCAGTTGGCACACTGAATCGTGCCGACAATCGAGCCAACCCTACTAATCTAAGCTGCTAAGCAGTCTGTGTCAGATCAGATAACTGTAGACTATAGCATACATCACACGCCTCACTCCCACTCCGGGGGATAACTACCCAGGGGTCCACTCGGACAGCGTAGAGAAAACCCATAAGCCGCAAAGCTCCAGGGAGCCCGTAAATATTTCGTTCCTATGTCCCCATCCGCAATCAATCCTCTGAAGATTATTCGTTATTAGCGTGGCGACCCGCAGGGAGCCATCGGCGTCGAAGCCCACGGGAAGCACCTCGTGCTCGACCGCGTACTCCTCGCTCACGAGCCGCACGGCCTCGGGGTCCACCTCGGCGTGCTTCAGATCCACAAGGGGACCCGGAGCTGGAAGCTGAGCACCGTCACCAGGGTCTCCCGGGCCACCATGCCCTGGGCCACGATGGTGTCCAGGAGCCCAGCCCCCTTCTGCTGGCTTACCTCACGGGCTCGCTCAATCTGGTCGGCGGTGATGAACCCAACCTCCTGGAGCACCTTGCTGACCCGCTGTTCGAAGGAATTCTCTCTTTGTGTAACCATCGTGTCGCTTCCGTGGGCGATACCGGCGTTGCTCCAACCCCAAGCCCGACCCGTCCCGCAGTCGGAGGACTTTTCTCTTCGCCTATCCCCTATACGCCAAGCCGATTACTCCTCGAAAATGAAACGGGACCCAGGATGCGGGCTCTAATTCTTGGTACTCACCGGGTGATAGTGGTGGATGCGGCGATGGCGCACCTGTGCTGCCCGGCTGCTGGGAAATTCCTACCAGCGCCGCCAGCGGCTGGGTATTCCGGCTCACCACTTGGGCCCGCAACGTAGGATTCCTATGGGAATGACAATAATTCTCATCTCATTATTCCTTGGCGATGTGCACGGGTCAACCCTTCCGGCATGCGCGTTGGCGGCATATGCAGCTTGCGCGCACAGACTAACCCAAGTAGGCGGGATGGTCGCCTGCCGCTTGCCAACCCCGAACGCTGTCGGGCAAGCTCATGTGCGTACCCGTCCGATGGCCCTCGTCAGATAACGCCCTTGTCCCTCAGCGCGGCGATCTTCGCGACGGTATAGCTGAGCTCCGCCAGCACCTCCTGGGTGTGCTGACCGAGCTCCGGGGCGGAAGCGCGGGCTGCCCCAGGGGTCTCGCTCATCTTGATGGGCACCCCTACCTCTCTTATCGTTCCCCCGCCCGCATAGGGCAACTCGGCGAGGTACTCGTTGGCGATGACCTGAGGATCGGTGGTGAGCTCTTCGTAGTCCTGGACCGGGGAGCATACCGCTCGGTGCGCCTTGAGGATTGCCAGCCACTCGTCGCGAGGCTTGGTTGCGAAGGTCCGGTCGAACAGCGCGGTGAGCTCCCGCGCATCCTGGGTGTCGTTCTCGATCTCGGTGTACCGCGGGTCGTCGATGAGGTGTTCCAGGCCGAGAGCGTGACACACGTCCGACCACCGGTGCTCCAGCGACTGGATAAAGCCCACGGCGAGCCAGCGGCCATCGCCGCAGCGGTAGACGTTGAAGAGAGGAGAGCCGCTCCGCTTCTCCGGACCGCCCCTCGGCGGGTCACCGTTGAAGAGGTAGGCATTGAGCGCCTGCGCCTGAAGGAGCATCGCGGCCCCTAGCTGAGGGACCTCGATATGCTGGCCGACTCCGTACCGGTCGCGAGCGATGATACCCAGCAGGATGCCCTGGGCCAAGAGCACCCCGCCTATCTGGTCGACGATGGTGCCGGCGCCTCTGTAGGCCACCTGCGGCTCGCCGGCCGAGAGCATGGCTATAAGGCCGGAGCGCGCCTGGCCCACCAGGTCGTAGACGCCGTCACGAGCATCCGGCCCCTTGGAGCCCCACCCGGAGGCCGCCGCGTACACAATTCTCGGGTTGTAGCGCCTCACCGTCTCGTAATCGACGCCCAGCCGCTCCACCACGCCCGTGCGGAAGCTGTGGGTAACGACATCTGCGTTTTTGGCTAAGGCGTGGAAGATTTCCAGCCCCTCCGGACTCTTCAGGTCCAGAGTGACGCTCTTCTTGTTGCGGTTGTTCGTCTCGAAGAAGGCATTGACGGGCCGCCGAGGGGAGCCCAGCATCCACATATGACGACCCGGATCGCCGTGGATGGGGCGCTCGATCTTGATGACCTCGGCCCCCATGTCGGAGAGCATCACGGTGGCCCAGGGGCCGTTGGCGTAGATGGTCAGGTCGAGAACGGTGATGCCGTCAAGCGGTGCGGGCATGCCGGCCCCTCCTAGACCGGGGGTTGGTGCGGCTGCCCCGGCCCACGAGTGCAGCGCTCGCTGCACGAACACAGGCATGATAGCTCAAGGGTAAAGTCCCGTTTTAGCCACCGGATTAGCTTTGAAGCAGCTTGAACAATGTCTTAACCTGTTCTGGTCCCAACAGACGCCGATGATTGTAGCGCCAGACATACTCAGCAAGATAGAGGGGCAGCCGTTCTCGGCGGACTCCCCCTTTGGCTGCCAGACGCCGCTTGAGATAACCCCAGAAGCCCTCCAAGCCGTTGACGTGGCTCCCTTGCCGATCGCTGAACGCCTGGCTGTGGTCCACAAGCCGGTGGACGTAGCCCCCCGCTGCGACGCCCGTGTAGCTGGTAAAGGTGTCCGAGCAGACGATGGAGCCACGTTGCACGCGTTGGTGCAGGAGCGGCAGCAGCGTCTTGGCTTCCACGTTAGGTACCACTTGCGCCCACACCAGGCCACCTCGACACAGGATCCCAAAGACAGCTTGCTTAGTGGTTCCACGGCCCCGCTTCGTGCCCTGAACACGCTTTGCCAGGCGCCTGTTGCGCCAGGAACCTCCCAGGTAGGTCTCGTCGACCTCCACCACGCCGGAGAAGACATGGGGAACGTCCCGGACCATGGCCTGGCGCACCACGATCAGGGCGCGCAGGACTCGCTTTCGCTCCAGGCGGGCCTCCTGGGCAATCACCTCGGCACTCTGCCCCAAGACGAACCAGCGCAACAGTCGCCGCCACTCCCCTGGCGACAACCGAAGCGGCAGCGCCCTGGGCACCCACTCGTAGTGGCAGGCTGCACAACGACTCTTACCTCGCCGAATGCTCCAGCTCTTGGCGTGTTGACATCGAGGGCACCCAATCTTCCGTCCCATGCCACCATTCTCTCACAGGTGGCTGTTTTGGGACTATACCCTAGCTCAATCATAGCGCTGTAGGGGATGATGGCGTGCCGGGTTTCCACGACGCGGTATGCCCCAGCCTGGCGCAGCTCCGTAAGCAGGCTATTCCGGTAGCCTAGACCCCGCTGCTACTTCCTTTCGACCTCTGGCCGACCATTGGCACCGAAAGGTTTCGGCAAATCTTACTTGCGAGCCGATCCGGGATTTCGGAATGCCGAGGCACGGCCTCTACGGCGCCGGTGGTCGGGTTCCACCACAAAGAGTGGACACCGCTCTCTCGTTTGAGATAGCAACCGTGCCTACGAAGGTGGCGGAGCAAACCACTTCGCTTCAAGTGATGACGACTGTCTCACGGATGGCATCTGGAGGTACTCCGCGCAAGCCATCTTCCCGACGGTCCTCGAGGATGAGTGCAATGGCCTCACCCAGACTTTCACGGGCTTCCTCCTTGGTCATGCCCTGCCCGTTTGCGCCTGGGATCTCAGGACAGTAGGCGATGTACCACTGGCCGTCTCTCTCTATGATGGCCGTGAATTCATTATGCACTGCAGACCCCCCAGAGCTTCATTCTAGCCAACTCTATGGTCGCAGTCCATCTAACTGGGCACCGCTTGGTGGTGGTCGGCTACGGGAAGAGTTTGGGAAGTAGTGTACCTCAGCGCGCGTTCAACCCTACCACTGAACGAACACTGGTATTTCCTACCCCTGGACTCTCCCCGCCAGCCAGCGCTTTAAAGAGGCCTGGCTTTCTCCGGAATGGCGCCCAGCTAGCAAGCCTTCCACGCTGATATCCTCGTCCAGGCCCTCCCAGTGGATGCCTTGGCCCTCACCTATCAATCGCCATTGGCCCCGCTCATCTGGCGTGGCGTGCAAGAGCCTGGGATACCAAGCCAGTGGCACCGAAATGGCCCTGCCATCGTTCAGCTCCACCGTTAGTGCCTCGTCGGTGACCGCCACCCCTATTGCGTCTGGAACCTTGATCTCAACCTTGGAAGTAGTCATGCCAAGCCTCCAGCAACGCGGAGCGATGCTCCTCCACAATCCGCTGAATACTCCTCATCTCGGGCCGACCGAACCCACCGCTCCGCTCCAGCCGAATCGGGTCTAGCCAGAATTTTGCCACGTTGTCGTCTCGCTCAACATGAACGTGTTCTGGCTCATCCCGGTCGCCAGCATAAAAGATGAACCGGTACGGCCCGACATGCAGGATGGTCGGCATCCACTACCTTCCGTAACTTTCTTCGCCTGCCGCATAAAGCACCCACCTACCATTGCACGAACATGGGCATGATGACGTGGATGTAGTTGTCGTCGTTCACCGGCCGGATCACGCCGGGGCTGGAAGAGGCGCTCATCTCCAACGCCACCTGCTCCTTATCGAGCACCGTGAAGACCTCCGCCAGATACCTGCTGTTGAAGGCGATTTTGCCCTCGTCCCCCTCGATCTGCGCCTCCACGTCGCCCGTGTTATCGCCCACCTCTTCGGCCCTCGACGAGATGACGAGCCTGCCCGCCATGCCACCCTGACCGGGGATGAGCTGAAGCCGAATGATGCCGCCGCCATCCTTGGCGAAGATTGACGCGGTGCGGGTCGCCCGCTGGAGCTCCTGAAGGCCGACAACGGCGCGGGTCGTGTGCCCCTGAGGGATGAGTTGTGAGTAGTTCGGAAAGGTGCCCTGAATAAGCTGTGAGACCACCTCGATGTCCTTCATCTTGAAGAGTGCCTGGCTCTTCTGGGGCGTCACCATGATGTCCACAGGCTCGTCCTGTTCGTCCAGGAGCCGTTCCACCTCCAGCAGCGTTCTGGCCGGGATGATGACGGAGAAGGGCTCCGAGACCGGTTGGGCCAGCTTCGTGTGGTGGACCGCCAGCCGGAAGCCGTCCGCGGCGGCCAGGGTCAGCCGATCGCCGTCCAGCTCCATGTTCACGCCGGTGAGCACGGGGCGCGAGTCCTCCGTGGCGGCGGCGAAGGCCACCTGGTGAATCGCCTCGCGCAACGCCTTGGATGCCACCTGCACTCCTATGCCCTGCTCCACCGATGGTATGGGTGGGAAGTCGTTCGCGTCGGCGCCGTTGATGTGCGCCTCAACCCGGGCGCACTTCAACTCCACCCCCTTGCCCTGGGCGGTGGTCTGCAGCTCCACCGAGTCATGGGAGAGGGAGCTGACGAACTCTGTCAGCAGCCGGGCCGGCACCGTGATCTCCCCCTCCTCCTCCACCTGCGCGCCTATCCACGTGCTGATGGCTATCTCCAAGTTCGTGGCGGAGAGCTTCAGCCGCGATCCATCGGTGGCAAGCAGTACGTGCTGCGTGATAGGCAGTGTCGTCCGTGTGGCCACGGCCCTGCCGACGATACCCAAGCCGCGGTTCAGATTCTCCTGGAGAGACGTTAAGCGCATGGCGATACCTCGGTGAATAGGGAAAGTGGATAGGGAAATGCGCCAGACAGTATAGGTTTCGCCCCACATCGGGTCAACGAGCGCTTGCGGAGCCGCGGACCCCTCGGGCGCGCCGCTCGCCCGATGAGCGACGAAGGCTCGAAACAGGAGGAATCGTGGAGCTGGCGAGGCCCGGTGGACGGGACCCAGGAAGCGGCCCCTACGCGCCTAGCTGTGCGGCGTCCAGTATATAGCCCTTACCTCGCACGGTGAGGACGAGACCCGCGTACCCACAGCGCTCCAGCTTCCGGCGCAAGCGGTGGACCGTCACATTCACCACATTCATGCCGCCCCGGTACGACTCACCCCAGATCGCCCGCAGCACCTGCTCCTGTCCTATGGTATGACCCGCGTGCTGGGCCAGGGTATCCAGAAGCTGCAACTCCGTGGGCGAGAAGCGCACCTGCGTACCGGCGATAACCACCTGACCGCTGGCGCGGTCGATACGAAGGCTGCCCAGGCGAAGCTTCGGCTCGCGAGACTGTGCGCTCGGAATCAGCGGAGTCCCCGAGACCTCCAACGCCGTCCGGGTCCCACCGAGAGCAAAGAGCCTTCGGAGCGAAAACCCCCTGCCCTTTTGAGGTTCCACCTCTCTGAGCTGGTGGAGAAAGCCGCCCATGATCGCCATCGTCACGATGAGGGGCACCCAAAGGCTGATGGCCTTGCTCGGGTCGCCAGCCATGGGGCTGGACGACTGCATGTAGGCGATAGCACAGCCGACGCCCAGAACGCCGGCGGCGGCGGCGCCCGGCCCGAAGCCGTACATGGAGGAGTAGTAGATGGCCACCAGGACCACCATGGCAACGAAAGGCGTGCTTTGACTGTCCGGGGCCGTGTAGAGCACCACCAGCAGCGCCGCCACGTCGACCAGCGCCAGAATGTAGACGGCCGCATGGGAGGGGACCCGGGGCGTGAGCACCAGAATCATGAGCAGCGAGTAGGCGACGTAGACCCCTACCCCACTCCCCACCATTGGGGCGGCCGCGCCGCGCTGCGGCAAGAAATACCAGAGGCCCAGGGCAGCCAGCCCCACCACCGTCAGCCGGAACAGCAACATCCGCCGCTCGGTGTCCGCCAGCGTCATTATCCCCAAATGCTTCCTGCGATGCTCCGTTTCGTAGCCGCATTCGCCACCGCGGACAGGAGCGTTATTGTACTCTCCTCTTTGGCATCCCGCCATACGGGGGCATCCCGCCATACGAGGGCATCCCGCCATGCGAGAAAACCCTCACCGGAGACGCGGAGCGGGCGCCTTTTGACATGCCTCCATGGCCTCACACATCAGCAGTGTGCGATCGCCTCGGCGGCCCACAATCGAGATGAGCGACTACTTGAGCGTCAAGAGGAAGGCGACCACGGCGTTTAGCTGGTCCGCGGTGAGTGCCGTGCCAAAGTCCTGGGGCATCACATCGGGCTGGCAGGGCCCCGTGGGGCACGCGTCGGCGATGACGGCGTTGGGGTTGGCGATGGACTCGCGGATGTAGGTCTCGCCTTTGGCGCCGACGTGCGTAAGGTCCGGGCCTATCTGGCCGAAGGCCAGACCGTCGATGGTGTGGCAGATGGAGCACGCCTGCGGGGGCGCCGACGAGAAGAGCTCGCAGCCAAGGGCCTGCGGCGAGCCGCCGGTTGGGCATTTCACCAGCGGCGGCAGCGTGGGAGCAACGGTGGCCTCAGCAGTGGACGGCGCCACCGGCCCCTCGCCGCCAGCTACCACACGCACGTCAAAGAGGTGTTCTTCGTCCGCCAGCTTCAGGGCGAAGTCCATGGCGCCCTGTCCGTCCAGGTAGATGGTGACCGTCTCCAGACATGGCACCGACACCAGGGTACCGCCCTCAGGCTCGAAGCATCCCGTGGGAGCGGCGGGTGTTCCGCCACAGGCCGCGGCCACCATCGCCAGCAGCACTCCCCCCAGGAGCAACCTCTTTGGGTGCACTTCAGCTCTCTCCCTGGATTGAACGCTCCGAAGCAAAGCGTGGGGCCCACCGCCGGATGCGGATGGACCCCGTCTCTGATCTCAGACCTTTTTCATACATTTGCGGGGCGCTCTCACCGACAGTCCCCGCCTTGTACCACGCTCGACGAAAGCGTGTCAAGACGCATGACGCCAACATGGGCGGCCAGGCTCGTTACATCGCGCGGCAACCACCGCGAAGAGCCTCGAGCCTCAGACGAGAACCGCCAGCTATCCCCTGCCATACGCACGCCCGAGAGGCGAGTGGCAACCTGCGCCACCCACCCCCTGAGAGCAGGGGAACCGAACGCTCGGCTAGCTGACCCGCTTGACCTCGAGGGACTCCCCCGGGGCCAGCGCCACGCGATGCACGTTGATGCCCAACTTGAGCAGCCAGTAGCCGAGAGTGGCCTTGCTCACTTCCAGATACAGAGCAGTGGCCGAGAGGCCACGCTCATTAATCATCTGTGGCAGGAGCCGCTCCAGGGGCTGACGATAACGCCCCTCGACCTGCTGCATGAGACGGGTTTTTCGCGCCATGCGAACCCTCCTCCGGCACCGACACTATGTAGAATGGTCGGAATAATAGCAATATCTCAATTATTTGTCAATTCATAGGCTACAAGTGCGACTAGCCTTTATTTAGTCAATCGTCTAACCATAGTTCGGGAAATGTTCAGAACACCCTCGTCAGGCCCTTTCTGGTATCCTACCGGTGCCCCATCTCCACACGACACCGTTGAGGGCTCCTTTACCCTTGTCCGACGAGCTGATCACCTTCCTGACGGCCATGACGCCCCTGGGGGAGCTACGGGCGTCTATTCCCCTTGGCATCGTCAAGTACGACCTCTCCTGGCCGCTGGTGCTGGCGCTCTCCATCGCCGGCAACCTGGTCCCCGTCCCTTTCATCCTGGTGGGCCTGAACCGGCTCGGCGGATGGCTGGAGAGCTTTCCGAACCCCGCCGGTGCCCTTCTGCGCTGGCGGAGACGCCGAGTCCAGGAGCAGTTCGGCCCGCTGTTCCGGCGCTACGATGCGCTGGCCGTGGCGCTCCTGGTGGCCATACCCCTTCCTCTGACCGGCGTCTGGACCGGCACGCTGGCGGTCCGGGTGTTCCGGGTGCCCCTGCGCCGGGCGCTCCCCGCCATCGCCGTGGGAGTCTGTATAGCTGGGGGGCTCGTCACCGGTCTCGCGCTGGCGGGAGTGGAATTGTTCCGGAGCGTCAGCTAGGTCTCACCTTGTATAGGGCCACGCTTTCACGGGGGGAGTAGAATAGGGCCATGGAAGCGATCAGGGAGCACGCGATGGAGTCCTGGGAGCGGACGCGCCGTAATCACGGCCTGGAGCACGCCACCATCGCGCTGCTCGCCGAGCGGGGGATGGCTAAGGGCATCCTGGCCGGGAACTCCACCCCCGGAGGCTTTTTCATCTACGGCGACGTCCCCACCGAAGAGGTGGAACGCTCCGTCCACGATGCGCTGGAGCGCCTGCGGGCCGGCGAGGTGGAGCTGGCCGTGTCCCCATTCTGCGGCACCAACCTGGTGGTGGGAGGAGCCCTGGCCACCCTGGGCGTAGCCGTGGCGCTTCACTCCAGGGGCCGCGGCGCCGACGGCTGGTCTCGCGCATTCTCCAACGCCGTGGTGGGCCTTGTGCTGGCACGGCCCCTGGGAAAGGTGGTGCAGCGCCACTTCACCACCTCCCCGGATGTAGCGGGCATGGGGGTGCGGAAGATGTCGCGATGGCGCCTGGGCCGGCTCACCATCCACAGGGTGTCCACCGCCCCCTCCACCGACCGCTAGCGCCCCCGGAACACCGGCTGACGCTTCTCCGCGAAGGCCTGATATCCCTCGCGCCGGTCCTCGGTCAGAGCGAGCATGTCGGCGCACCGCTGCTCGTACTGGAGGCCGGAGTCCAGGTCGGTGCTCGACGCCACGCCGACAGCCTGCTTGATCACGCCCAGGGCGAGGGGGGCCTTGGCCAGCAGCTCGACCGCAATACGCCTGGCCTCGGGCACCACTTCGCCGGGTGGGACGACGCGATTGACCAGGCCCCAGTCCAGGGCCTCGTCCGCGGTGATGGTCCGGGCCATGAGCATCATCTCCAGGGCCCTGGCCGCCCCGACGAGGCGGGGAAGGCGCTGGGTGCCGCCAGCCCCTGGCAGGATGCCCAACCGGACCTCGGGCAAGGCGAAGGTGGCCCCGGCGGCAGCCACCCGCAGGTCGCAGGCCAAGGCCAGCTCGCAGCCGCCACCAAAGGCGGGGCCGTTGACTGCGGCGATGAACAGCTTGCCAAGCCGCTCCAGCCGCCTGAACAGGGGAGACAACACCCGGGAGCTGCGTTGCACCTCCATCTCATCGGGGTGCTCGGCCCGCTCCTTGATATCTGCGCCCGCACAGAAGGCGCGGCCCTCGCCGGTGATGATCGCCACCCGCACGCCCTCATCGCCCTCCACCAGGTCCACCGCATCCCCAAGCTCACGCACAAGCTGGCGGTCCATGGCGTTGCGGCGCTCGGGCCGGTCCAGTGTGATCAGAGCGATTCCATCCTCCGCGTCGTATCGCAGCGTGGAAAGGGCCATGAGGTCCTCCTTTTACTGAGGGAGAAACGGGACCGATGCGGAAACGGTCTGTTCAGGGCAACGGGCAGGGCTGCGGGCGCGCAGCTTGACGACCCTATAGGCGAAAAGTATAGTCGAAGCCAGCATTACGTGTCCCAGTAGCTCAGGGGATAGAGCGGCTGCCTTCTAAGCAGCGGGTCGCGGGTTCGAATCCCGCCTGGGACTCCACTGTTGCTCCCGCCGGCATCCGCGCCAGCCCGCTCACATCCTCCGGCTGGTCCGGTGCTCTACGCCCCGCTGAATCAGAGGAGGGACGCCATGCCTCAGTTCGACGGCGAAGTGGCCATCGTCACGGGCGGCAACTCGGGCATCGGCGCCGCCACGGCCAAGCTGTTTGCCCACCAGGGAGCCCGGGTGGTCATCGCCGCCCGCAACCAGGAGCGCGGCCACCGGGTGGTCCGGGAGATCGTGGAGGCGGGAGGCGAAGCGGCATTCATCCAGACCGACGTCTCCCAGGAGGCGCAGATCGAGGCGTGCGTCCGGGCCACCGTGGACCGCTACGGGCGCATCGACATCGTCTTCAACAACGCGGGTATCGGGGGAGGGATGGGCGGGTGGTCCGAGCCCACCGACACCTGGCAGCAGATGATGGACACCACCATCACCGGCATCTATCAGATGTGCAAGCGGGTGGTCCCGCACATGGAGGCCCAGGGCGGCGGGGCTATCGTCAACATGTCCTCCATCGCGGCGAGTCACCGCAGCTTGCCCGACGCCACTTCATCGGCGAGATCGGGCCTCTCCTACAACGTTGCCAAGGGCGCCGCCGAGGCCTACACTCGGGCCCTGGCGGTGGAGGTGGGCCCTCTGAATATACGCGTGAACTGCGTGCGGCCGGGCTGGATCGAGACGCCGATGACGACTGTAGACCCCAAACGATGGAATGATGTGAGCAAGCCTTACATGATGAGCCGTCAACCGCTGAAGACGGCGGGCCAGGCCGACGACGTGGCCAATGCGGTGGTCTTCCTGGCTTCCCCCGCCGCCCGCTTCATCACCGGCCAGATGCTGACCGTGGACGGCGGCAGCACGCTCACATAGCGCCGCGAACGGCGTCTCCGACAACGTCCGGGCGAGGGCCGGATTCAAGTGGAAGGCAGGAGCGATATGACAACGAACGTTCCGTTTCTCACTACTCCCTACAGCGGATATTTCCACAGCGACGTGCCCCCGGAAGATGAGGAGCTCACCCATGCCGGCCCCGGCACGCCCGGCGGCGAGTGGCTCCGCCGCTTCTGGCAGCCCGTGGCCCTATCAGAGGACCTGAAGGACCTGCCCAAAGCCATCCGCATCATGAACGAAGACCTGGTGGCGTTCCGCGACCGCTCCGGACGGGCCGGCCTCCTGGAGCTCCACTGCTCCCACCGGGGCACGTCGCTGGAGTTCGGCCAGATAGAGGAGCGGGGCATCCGCTGCTGCTATCACGCCTGGCTCTACGACGTGACTGGCAAGGTGTTGGAGACGCCCGGAGAGCCGGCGGAGAGCACGCTGAAGGACCGCCTCTACCACGGCGCGTACCCCACCCATGAGTGCGCGGGGATCGTGTTTGCCTACATGGGGCCGCCGGACAGGAGGCCCGCTTTCCCCATGTACGACTTCTACACCATGCCGGGTTACCATCTTGAGACCGGCGCGTCTTTCACCCGTCCCTGCAACTGGCTCCAGATGCACGACAACATCTGGGACCCGTCTCACCTGCTCTTTCTTCACAGCATCGAGGGCAACCGTGGGTTCGCCGAGGACTTCGCACAAGCGAGCGAGTGGGAGTTCCTGGAGAGCCCCCTTGGCCTGATAGATGTGGACGTGCGCAGAGCTGGGGACCTGATATGGGTCCGCGTGGGCGACTACCTGCCCCCGAACATCACGTCGGGCCCGGACGTTGACCACGGCGCTGAAGAACGGTTCAAACGGGACTACCCGGGCCGCACCGAGCGGGTAGCGTGGACGGTGCCCGTGGACGATACGACTTGCATCCGGTTCGGTGTCCGCCCGGTCCGCGATGGCGTGGAGCCCGCAAGAGATGTTATTTTCGGTCAGCTAGGGGGACGCCCCTATGAGGAGCGGCAGCGTACGCCAGGCGACGACGATGCGCAGATCAGCCAGCGGCCCATCGCCGTTCACGCCCTGGAGAACCTGGCCTACACCGATCGTGGGGTTATCAAGACGAGGAACCAGATCAGGGACGGTATCCGGGCGGTGCAGCGCGGCGAGAGCCCCCCAGGCGTCACGTTCGATGAGGGAAAAACCATCCTCACATGCGCCCACGATAAGGTGCTGCGTATCCCTCCGGCGCCTACGGAGAAGCAGGACCGGCTGCTGCTACGGGACACCGGACGCAAGGTGGCTGAGGCCCGGATCAAGGAGATGACGCAGGCCTGAGCAGTCCTCCTGGTCGTGTGCCTGGTCCGATTGGGCCCTAGCGCTCGCAGAATCCACCCGCAAGTCGCTTTCTAGCCCCCGGCCGGGGCCGGCTCCGGCACCTTCTTAGGAACGGGCAACCCGTAGAAACGGGCGACGTTGTCCACGAGGATCTTGCGCTTGGTCTCTTCGCCGAGCTCCGGCCGGTCCAGGAGCTGCTGGACCGGGTTCAGCACGTTGTGGCCATGCCACATGTCGCCCGCGAACATCAAGAAGTCGTCTCCATATTCGTGCACGATGAAGGGCAACTGGTTCTCGTCCACCTCGCAGTTGACGAAGATCTGTCCCCGTTTAATGTACTCCTCCGGTAGCAGCAGCGCCTCGTAGCCCGTCATCCCAGGCCTCGTGTAGGAGGACCCTCCTACGTCCGCCTCGTCGATAACCGTGTGCTCGAAGGGCTCGGAGGTCCTGGCGGTGGCCCGCCCGCAGTTTTCGTGGATGCGCATAGTCAGAAAGTCCACCCACCGGGCCCCGTTCTCCATGAAGCCCACCCGAATATTGGGATAGCGGTCCAGCAGCCCCGAACGGATTACCGCGTAGAAGCCCATCAGCAGGCTAAAGACGAAGGGAACGGTGAAGGCGGCTATGACATTGGCGTACTGATTATCGAGCCCAGGGTTGCAGAAGCCGGGGTGGATGGCCACCGGCATGTCCAGCTCCGCCACCGTGGCCCAGATGGGCTCTAGGCTTGGGTGGTCCAGGTGCCGGTCGCCATAGGTGCCCAGCAGCATCAGGCCGATTGAGCCCATCTCCCGGCAGCGGCGGACCTCCCGGACCGATTCCTGAATATCTGCTGGGTCGATGACGGCGACCCACTTGAGGCGGTCGGGGGCCTGGCTGGCGATGTCGGCCATATGGTTATTGTAGGAGCGAGCGAGCGCGCAGCCGATCTTGGGGTCGTGCGCGAAGGGCCAGATGAGCAGTTGCGTGGGGAAGTTCACCTGGACCGCGATGCCGGCCTGGTCCATTATGGCCAGACGAGCGGCGGCGGAGTGGAACTCCATGCCCTCCAGCGTGATCTCCATGCCCTGCCCCGCTGCGTGAGCAACCCGCGACCGGAAGTCGGCCGTTGGCGCTCCACTCCTGCTGTTCGGGTTTCCGGCATGGGCCGGCGCACGGCCTGAGATCCGGGGAAAGCTGTGGGAGTCCACCATCCATGAGAGATTCCCCATGGCGTCGGTCTCCACTACGATCGGCCTGCGGCCCCGGTACCGCTGGTCCCAGTACCGGTCCGAGAAGGCGATCTCTCCCTCTTCCACATGGCTGTCCGCGTCGTATACCCAGTACATGTTATTCGTCCTTTGCGCCCGGAATGCATGGAGCTTGGTCACTATGGCATGACGCCATTACCACGTCAATTTTGCGCCCACGTCCCCTGAGCAGGCCAACCGCCCACCGCTCCAGCGGCAACCCCAATGCCCCACGACAACGTTGCCAAGGGCGCTGCCGAGGCCTACACTCGGGCCCTGGCGGTGGACGTGGGCCCTCTGAATATAGGGGCGGCGCCTTGAGCGCCAGTGGTCCGCGGCTCCCGCACCGGCGCGGCTGTCCGGCCCGCCGGCCAGGGCTTACTCTAAGAGCGCGGCGCGCTCCCGTCGCAGGACGTGGGGAATCACCTCGATGGGCTTTCCGAATCGGCGTATGGCCTCTTGGCAGGACAGGTGCGGCGGCTCCGTGGAGACGCCCGGAATGTCGGCGTGGTCGGCGCCGAAGACCACCGTGGAGACGTTGGCCCAGACGATGGCCGACGCGCACATGGCGCAGGGCTCACAGCTTGCGTAAAGGGTATGGCCCTCCAGGTCGGCGACGCGGCTCTCGGTGCAGTAGGAGCGGACCACATTCAGCTCCGCATGGGAGGTCGGATCGCTGTCTTGGAGCGCCCGGTTATGGGCGCGGGCGACCACCTGGCCATCCTTCACCAGCAGGCTGCCAAAAGGCTTGCCTCCGTCTCGCTTGGAGCGTTTCGCCTCCTCGATGGCAAGCCGCATATAGTCCTCGTGGTCCATGCTTTGTCCCCTCCACCGGTGTTGGCTTGAGCGTAGGCCCTCATTGACTCCGATGCGCCACCACCGATGGAGTATACACGCGCCAGGCCAGCCGTCGTCCGGTCGCCGACGACCGAGTAGAATGTCGTTATCCTCGCTCGTTGTGAGCCACTTTGGCTGAGCTGCCCGACGCCATGCCCCAGACCCAGAGGCGCCGCCTCCGGACCTTCGACGCGTTACGGAATGCCACCTTCCGCCGGCTGTGGGCAGTCTCCGCCACCTACTACACCTACCGGGGCATGGAGCTGGCCGTGCTCTCGTGGCTGGTGCTGGAGCTAACCGACTCGGCCTCCATGGTGGCGCTGGTCGCCGTAAGCCGCATGACCCCCATGTTCCTGCTGGGCCTGGTGTCCGGAAGCCTGGCCGACCGGTTCCCCAGGAAACGGGCCATGGTGGGCGCGCAGATGCTCAACTTCACGGTCGTCGCCGGCATGACCACCGTGCTCTTCCTGGACCGGGCGCAGCCGTGGCACGCCTACGTCATCATGTTCATCGCCGGGTGCGGCTGGTCGGTGGACTTCGCGGCGCGGCGCTCCACCCTGGCCGACATCTTCAAGGGGCCCGGGCTGACCAACGCCGTATCCCTGGACTCGGCCCTGCTGATGGGCAGCAACATGCTGGGGCCGGTGCTCGGCACCGTGCTGATCCGATATGTGGACTTCTCGGGGGCCTATCTGGGGATCGCCCTGCTGAGCGCCCTGGCGCTGCTGCTGACGCTGTCCATCCAGAGACAGTTGAAGGCCACACCCCAAGGGGGGCACGAGAGCGTGGCGTCCTACGTGTGGGGAGCGGTCCATCTGATAAGGACAAACACCAATATACGGGTGGCGGTGCAGCTCACCATTGCCTTCAACGTCTTCGGGTGGCCGGTGGTGTACATGATACCGGTCGTCGCCAGGGACGTCCTGGGCGCCAGCGAGGTGCGCTACGGGCTGCTGGCGGGGGCGGTGGGCATGGGCGCGCTCATCGGTGCCGTCATCCTCGCCTCGGTGACGGTGAAGAAGAGGGGGAGCTTCTTTTCATTGGGCTCCATGGGCATGCTCCTCGCGGCCATGGGCTTCGCCCTCTCGCCCTGGTACCCGCTCTCGCTCGTCCTGCTACTGACGGCTGGGGTGTTCATGGCGGGGTTTGGGGTCATGCAGCCGCTGATCGCCCTGGAGTCGACACCTCCGGAGCTTCGGGGCCGGGCCATGGGCGCCATCGTTTTCGGCATCGGAGTCCAGCCCGTGGGCACGATTGCGGCAGGCTACCTCTCCGAGCTCTTGGGACCCCAGATAGGACTGACGGCGCTCACCGCCACCGGGCTGGCGGTAATCCTCTTCATGCGCCTCCGTTACCCGATGCTCAGGAACTGAGCGCTCGCAGAAGGACCGCCGCCTCAGAGCAGAAGCTCAATGAGGGCCGTCGCCAGCCCCAAAAAGAGCAGGAAACCCACGACATCGGTGAACGTGGTGACGACGACGGCGGACGAAACGGCGGGGTCCAGGCGCAGCCGCCGCAGCAGCAGGGGCACGCTGGCGCCCACCAGGCCGGCGACCACCATGTTGCCGAGCATGGCGATGCCCAGCACCACCGCCAGGCCCAGGTTCTGCCGCCAGGCCAGCGCCACGACCGCCACCAGCAGACCGAGCGCGACGCCATGGACCAGACCCAGGACCGCTTCCCTCGTGAGGAGCTGGCGTGCGCGGACGCCCCCTAGCTCACCGAGGGCGATGCTCCGCACCACCAGCGTCATGGTCTGGGTGCCGCCGATGCCCCCCTGCCCCGCCACCACCGGCAGGAAGGCCGCCAGGATGACCACGTCGGCTATGGTGGACTGAAACAGCCCGATGACCACGGCGGCCAGGAAGGTGGTCCCCAGGTTCACGGTAAGCCACGGCAGCCGGCTCCGGATGGACCGGCGCAGGGGGCCCGTGACACGGTCGCCACCCACGGCCGCGACCTGGAGCATATCCTCCGTGTCCTCGTCCACCACCACTTCGACCAGATAGTCGGCGGGGATCACCCCGACCAGGCGTCCCTGGCCATCGGTGACGGGAAGCTGGGCCAGGTCGTAATGGCGCATGAGGCGCGCGCACTCCTCCTGGTCCGTGTCCACTCCGGTCGAGATGACGTTTGCGTCCATGCTCTCCCGGACCAGCATGTGGGACCGGGCGAGGGCCAGGGAGATCAGGCCCACCTGCCCCACTAATGCCCCCTCATCGTTGACGACGAACACCGTGTTGAATTCGAAGGAGACCTCGGTCCGCAGGCGGAGGACGTCCAGGGCGGTGGCGGCGGTGCCATGGGCGAGCACCACGGGGAAATTGGGGGCCATCAAGCCGCCGGCCGTGTCGTCGGGGTACTGAAGCAGCGGAATGACATCTTCCGCCTCCTCCATCTCCCGCAGGGTCTCCTGGGCCCGCTCCTCGGAGAGCTGATGCAGCACGTCCGCCGCCACCTCAGGGCTCACCTCATCGAGGATGTCCGAGCGTATCGACGGCTCGATGTGCGCCAACGCGGCGGCGGCATCTTCAGGGTCCAGCTCCTCCAGCACCCGCGCCGCGGCGTCGGGCGCCAAGGCCCCGAAGAGGACCCGCCGCTCGGCGTCGGGCAGCATGGACAGCAGTCCACCCTGGTCAGCAGGGTGGAGCTGCGCGAGCAGCAAGCTGGCGGAGAGGGCATCGCCAGTCTCCACCAGCCGCTGCGCCTCCTCGGCCCGCTCCAAGAGGAACTCGGCGTCGAGGGCCTGGCCTTCGGGGATGCCTGCGTCGCGGGGGGCGCTGTCGGGGGATGTCATGGCGAGCACTCCGTGGACGAATTCGTAGACCATCATGCCACGCGCGTTCCCTTATGTCATGCGGGGGGAGGGCTGTCATGCGGGGGGATGCCCATCATGCGGCGGGATGCCGTGCAAAATCGGGTGGCGGACTTAAGGAGACCGTCTTTGCGCCCCCAGGAGCCTGTGCTAACATGGGCTTGTACCCCACCAAGTTGAGCGTCCCAGCTCCTGGGAGAGACCATGTACGACGTCCTCGTCATAGGCGGAGGCATCGCCGGACTCCGGGCGGCGCTGGCCGCGCGAAGCCTCGGAGCCACTGTGGCGGTGGTGTCCAAAGCCCATCCCACCAGGAGCCATTCGGTTACGCTTCAGGACGGGTTCAATGCCGCGCTCTCAGGGGACGATAGCTGGGAGGCCCACGCATCGGATACCACGGCTTGGGGGGATGGCCTGAACGCGCCGGACGTCGTGAACGGCGTTTGCCGGGACGCCCCCGAGCTCGTATGGGAGCTGGACCGGATGGGGGTGCCGTTCAATCGGGCCGACGGGCGGGCCGACGGGCGGGTCGATGGCCGAGCCGAGGGCCGGGCCGACGGCGCCGAGCTGGCCCGCCTGAAGCTTCGGGGCGCCAGTCAAGCGCGCGCCGCCTTCGTGGACGATATGTCGGGCCTGACCATCACCCACACGCTCTACGAGCAGGCCATTCGGGCCCAGGCGGAGTTCTATGCTGAGTGGATAGCTCTATCCCTGATCGTGGAGCGCGACGCTTGCCGAGGCGTGGTGGCCCTGAATCTGGCCACCGGCAAGCTGGAGACGTTGGCGAGCAAGGCAGTGGTCCTGGCCACGGGCGCCCCGCGGCGTCTCTACGAGCCGAGCACCGCCTCCCTGCTCTGCACCGGCGACGGCACGGCCATGGCGTACCGGGCCGGCGTCCCGCTGGTGGACATGGAGTTCGTCCAGTACCACCCGGCGGTGCTCAAGGGCTCCCGGCTGGCGGTCAGCGAGCTGGTCTGGGCCTACGATGCTTCACTGGAGGAGAAGGACGGCGCGGCCGCTCTGCGCGTCTCATGGGCGCCGGGGGTGGCGGAGGAGCGATTCTTCAACACCAGGTACCGGCTCAAAGAGCTGGCGGGCGTAGACATCGCCGCTGAGCCCATTCCCGTGCGCCCGGCCATGCACCGCCTGCTGGGCGGAGTAGCGGTGGACGCCCGCGGCGCCACGGAGATGGCGGGGCTCTACGCGGCCGGTGGGTGCGCCGGCACGGGGTTCCACGGCGCGGCGGGGCTCGATGGCAATTTCCTCCTGGCCTCGGTATCCTCGGGCAAGCAGGCGGGCCTCGCGGCGGGCGAGCACGCAGGCTCGGCTCCCGACTCGGAACCCTCCAGTGACGCTTTGAAGCTGGAGCAGGCCGTCATCGAGGATGTCCTCCAGCGGGACGCCGGCGGAGGGTCTGTAGCGGCCATGCGCGAGGAGCTGGCGGGGCTCATGCACCGCCATGCCGGCCAGTCCAGGGACGAGGGCGACCTAAAGAAAGCGCTCCAGCGGACCGGCGAGATGAGGTCGGAGCGGCTGTCGCTGGGCCTCAACGCGCGAGGGAACGACTACAACTTCGCGCTGGTCCAGTATCTGGACCTCGGCTCCCTGCTAGACGTGGCCCAGGCGATCGTCGCCAGCGCATTGGCGCGTCCGGAGAGCCGTGGGGTCCATGTGCGGACCGACCATCCCGCCCGGGACGACGATGGCTGGCGCAAGCATCTGCGGGTGTCCGCGAGCGATACGGGACCCCAAGTACAGGAGAGTTCCACGGCGGCCCCCTAGGAGCGCCGATGGAGACCACGACCGCAACATGAGGAGACGCCCATGAAGCTGAGCTTCAAGGTCCGGCGAGGCGATAGCAACAGGAAGGCCGACACGTTCCAGGCCTACGAGGTGGACGCGCCGCCGGAGACGAGCGTCTTCGATGCGCTGACGCGGATCAGGGAGGAGCAGGACGGCAGCCTGGCTTTCCGCGGCTCCTGCTCGGTGGGCTTCTGCGGCGACTGCACCATGCGGGTCAACGGCAAGCAGGTGGTCTCGTGCCTGGTCACCACCGGCAAGGTGCAGAAGGAGGGCGAGATCAAGATCGAGCCCATCCGCTACGCCCCCATCACGAGGGATGTCATGTACGACATCGATCAGTTCCTGTGGGCCAAGGCCAAGGCGCTAAGCCCCGGACTCGTCCCCAACGGGACTGTCCAGACCACCGACGAGGAGCTGAAGCCGGTGCGCAAGGCCATGCGCTGCACCATGTGCGGCCTGTGCGACGAGGGGTGCACCGTCATCGACGTGAACCTGGACTTCCTGGGGCCGGCGGCGCTCACCAAGGCCTACCGGTACGTCTTCGACCCGCGCGACAGCATCACTAAGGAGCGGCTGGTGGAGATGGGCGAGCCGCAAGGGGCCTGGGACTGCGTCCACTGCTGGGAGGCGTCGGAGCACTGCCCCTTCGGCATCGAGCCCACGCACCGCATCATGGACCTGCGGGACCGCTCGCTGCTGCTGGGCGTCAAGTCCGGCACGCGCAACGTCCAGGCGGCCCGCCACTACGATGCCTTCGCGCGGTCGGTGGAGCGGAGCGGCTGGCTGGACGAGCGCGCCCTGGCCATCCATACCTACGGCGGTCTGATCAAGGGTACGCTGAAGATGCTGCCCATGGGCCTGAAGGCGCTGCGGCGCGGCAAAGCATCGCTGCTGCCCCACCGCAAGCGGCCGGGCGCCGGCGAGATCGGGAAGCTGTTCGAGCGGCACCGCAAACTAAACCAGGCGCAGCGAAAGGAGACCACACCATGAGGCGCTTCGCACTCTATCCCGGATGCGTTGCCAAGGGCTCCTGCCCGGAGCTCTATCAGTCCGTCATGCGCGTCATGGACGAGCTGCACCTAGAGGTGGAGGAGCTGACCGACGTCGGGTGCAGCGGCGCAGGCGTGCTCAGCAGCGATATCTCGGACACCATCAACGCGCGGACGCTGGCCAAGGCCGAGCAGCGAGAGCTGCCGCTGATGACCATCTGCAGCACCTGTCAGGGCGTCATCGGCGCGTCGGCGCTGCGGCTGCGCGACCCCGAGTACCGTGGCTACATCAACCGCGAGTTCCTGGCCGAGCAGGGGCTGGAGTACCGGGGGACCACGGAGGTGAAGCACTTCCTGTGGGCCCTGGTGGAGGACGTGGGTCTGGAGACCCTGCGCGAAAAGGTGACCCGGCCCCTCAGCGGGACGGGCATCTCGCCCTTCTACGGCTGCTATCTCCGCCGGCCCGAGGATGTGATAGAGCGGCCCGAGCGCAAGAAATACATCGAGCAGCTCACCGAGGCGCTGGGCGGGACCAACGTGGACATCAAGGGGAAGGGCAAGTGCTGCGGCTTCCCCACGCTCACGATCAACGAGCCCAATTCCTGGGCCATGACCGCCAAGCACACCGGCGAGGCCATGGACAACGGCGCCGACGCCATGGTGGTGCCCTGCCCGCTCTGCCACCTGGAGCTGGACGGCCAGCAGTCGCAGGCGGCCGCGGCGGCCCAGCGCGAGATCCTGATGCCCATCCTCCACCTGCCCCAGGTGGTGGGGCTGGCCCTGGGTCTGGAGCCCAAGGCGCTGGGGCTGCAGCGCCACATGGTCTCCACCGGGAAGATCGTCGCCAAGCTGCAGCCCGTGGCGACCGCCGCTGCCGCCCGGTAATACGCCATCCCCCTCACGGTCTCGCCGGCCCTCGCGCCGTAGGACTTCCAGAGGCCGTGGCGCCCTGGGCCGCCAGCCTTGAGATAGACCGCACGGGGGCCGGCACGTCGTCCGGCGCATCGTTCTCGTCTCGATGGAGGAGGCCATGAAGAGCATTGAGATCGACCGGAGCAAGCCCCTGACCGAGGAGCCCGACAAAGGCCACAACCGGTTCCATCCCGATATTCCCCCGGTCCTGGAGGCCGACGAAGGCGAGGAGGTGGTGTTCCAGACGCGGGACTCCTCGGACCTCCAGCTCAATCCCCAGGCCACCGCTGCCGATGTCGAGCGCATGGAAGGCAGGGCCGTCCACCCTCTCACGGGACCCGTCTGGGTAAAGCGGGCGCAGCCGGGCGACCTGCTGGAGGCGGAGTTCCTCGACATCGTTCCGGAGAAGTGGGCGGTGAGCGCCATCGTTCCGGGGATGGGCTTCCTCCGAGACCTCTTCACCACGCCCTACCTGGTCCACTGGAGCATGGCCGACAACTGGGCCACGGCGCCTGAGCTGCCCGGCGTCCGCATCCCCGGCGGCCCCTTCATGGGCGTGTCCGCCGTGGCCCCCTCCAAAGAGCAGGTGGAGCGCTGGACCAGGCGCGAGCAGGATCTCATGGAGAGGAAGGGCCTGGTGTTCCCGCCGGACCCGGTGAGCGCGGTGCCCGCCAAGGGTCCGGCGGCCACGGAGGGGCTGCGGACCATCCCTCCCCGGGAGAACGGCGGCAATTTCGACGTGAAGCAGATGACCAAGGGCACCAGGATGCTGCTCCCCGTATTCGTGGAAGGGGCGCTCTTCTCAACGGGCGACGGCCACTTCGCCCAGGGCGATGGCGAGGTGTGTGTGAACGCGGTGGAGATGGGCGCTACCGCCGTGCTGCGCTTCCGGGTGCTCAAGGGCGAGGCGGCCCGGCGCAATATCCTCAGCCCCCAGTTCGTTCGCGACGACTATTTTATCGATCCGAAGTGGGCGGCCCCCAGGAGGTTTACGGCCACCATGGGGATGCCCATCCGGGCCGATGGAAGCAACGCGGGGGAAGACCTGACCCTGGCATGCCGCAACGCGCTCTTACAGATGATCGACCTGCTGCAGGAGCGGGGATGGAGCCGGGATCAGGCCTACATCATCTGCAGCGTGGCCGTGGACCTGAAGATCAGCAACGTGGTGGACGTTCCCAACTTCGTCGTCACGGCGTGCCTGCCCGAGGAGATCTTCGAGGGGTGACCGGAAGCCCGGCCGGCGCTTTTGCACCTGCCGTCACGCTTGATGAGTCTGGGTGGGGCCACCGCCGAAAGGGTTCAGGCGTCCGAGGAACGAGAGGGGACCACTCTGAGCGCCCCGTACGCACTCCATAACCGCCTCCGCTAGCTTCTGCGGGTCGTGGCGGGTGGACATACGCTCGTCAATCAGGTCTCTGACCATGAGCCGGCCCGAGAAGTCATTGGGGGGCTGAGGCACCACCGGCTCCTGGTGGCTCTCAGGAGCGATGGGTCGGGGATGGTCGTTCAAGAGGAAGTGGGTCACCTCTACCTGGGCGTGGCGCCGAAAGATCTCCAGGTGCTCGGAAGCTCCCATGCCATCGGTCTCCCCGTGCTCGGTCGCCACGTTGCAAACGAAGATCTTGCTCCCCCGCGACCGCCGCACGGCGTCCGCCAAGCCGGGCACCAGGAAGTTGGGGATGATGGTGGTGTAGAGGCTGCCCGGGCCGATGACGATGGCATCCGCTTCGCCGATGGCGGCGACCGCCGCTGGGTTCACCTCGCAGGCCGGGTCTTCTACCCATAGCCGCTTCAGCCGCTCACCCGCGCGGCTGATGGCGGTCTCGCCGGTCAACACCTGTCCAGACGCGGTCTCCGCCACCAGCACCAGATTGGACGATATGCTGGACGGCACCACCTGGCCCTTGACTGCCAAGAGCTTGGCCGTGGCCTGGAGCGCGGCGTGAAAGCTACCCCTGGTACGTGTAAGGGCGGCCAGCAAGAGGTTGCCCACGTTATGCCCCTGTAGCCCTCCTTCGCCCGAATCGAAGCGATAGGTCAGCACCTCCTCCATCAGCGGCTCCGACTCCGAGAGGGCGATGAGGCACTGGCGGGCGTCGCCCGGGGGCGGAATGCCCAGCTCGTTGCGGAGCCTTCCCGAGCTGCCGCCATCGTCGGCCACCGTCACCACGGCGGTGATCTCCTCGGTGTACCGCTTGAGGCCCCGCAAGAGAGAGGAGAGCCCGGTGCCACCGCCGATGGCCACGATCCGGGGGCCTCCCCGGCGCAGGCGGTGCATGGAGAGGTTTTCTATCACTCCCCGCTCGCCGGCGGTATAGGAGGCGCCGAAGAGCGCTATCTTGTAGAGCCGGAAGAGCGCAAAGCCGGCGATGGCCCCGCCCAAACCTGCGAAGAGCACGCCCCTCCAGATGGCAGGCAGCACGCTGGAGAGGGTGATTGCCCTGCCGACCTTCAGAAAAGTGGCGCTGGGCGAACCGGAGACCGCAAAAACCACTCCAAGCACCAGCATGAGCAACCCGATGACCGCCAACCCGGCCCACCGCTTGAGTCCAATGCCGGGCTGCATGACGAGCATCAGGCGCCGGAGGGGGCCAGAACCGTTCCTGTAGTCATTGGAGGCGGAGGTGCCCATAAGACCGTGTTGTCGGTGCATGCGTTCAGACGATTCCCACAGCCTACCCCGAACAGAGAGGAAATAAAAGCAGGCAGGTGCCCTCGCGCCCCGGTCCCATCCATCAAGGACGCGCCTAGGGAGATGCGTTATCCGAGGCCGTCAAAGCCAAGGCCGGCATTCGTTCTCACTCCCGCCTGGCCGACTCGGATCGGTGGAGAAAGGAGTAGAGCAGATAGAGGAGCACGCTCCCTCCGAAGGCGCCGGCCGTGTCCACGCCCATGTCCCCAAGAGAGGAGTCGCGCCCCGGAACGAACCTCTGGTGCCACTCGTCGAGGGCGCCCCACAGGAAGCCGAAGATGCTCGCCGCCATGACACCGAAGAGCGACCAGCCCCAAGCAGGCCTCGTTCGGCACGCGTTCCAAAGAACGAGTACGCCCAGCACCCCGTAGAGGCCCAGATGCCCAAGAACCGCACGAGTGGCGTCAGGCAATCCTAAGATGCCTTCGCCCGGCACCGTGCTCTGCGATGAAAAGAACAGGATCACGCCCAGCCATGCCAGCAGGAGAACAAACGGAGCCCCTACACGTCGCATCTGGACTAATTCTCTTGGGAGGAGGCGCTTGCTTTGACCCACGCAATGTAGCGCTCAAGTCCGTCCCAAAACTTCACACGCGGTGTAAATCCAAGGCTGTTGGCGAATGAGCTGTCGAGACGGAATCCCGGAACCTCTCCCAGTCTTGCAGGTTGAAATTCTATGGGTACATCGAACTTGGCGCTAACAGCTTCGGCTATCTCTTTGATGGAGACTGTCTCCCCTGTTCCGATGTTAATGGAGGTGCCTTTGAGGTCTTCTCGCCCGAGAATCAACGCGTAGGCCTGGGTGAGATCAGAGACGTGCATGTATTCCCGCCTCTGCTGCCCATTACCGGAGACCACGAGTGGCTCGCCTTTGAGGGCCCGATTGGCAAAGATCGATATCACGGCTCCACCCTTACCCCTTTTTTGGCCCTCACCGTAGATGTTGCACGGACGGACGATGGTGACATCGACGCCATATGTCATGTAGTACGCGTAGCAAAGCCTCTCGGCGCCCGCTTTGCTGGCGGCATACGGGCTGTACGGCTTAAGCTCGGCGCTCTCCTTCAGGGGCGCATCACCTGAATACCCGTACACCTCGCACGTTGACGCATAGATGAGCCGGCAGCCACTGTTCCGCACTGCCGCCAATACGTTGCAAGTGCCCAATGTGTTCACTTCGATGAAAGTGACGGGGGCATGAATCGATTCATCGACGTTAATCTGAGCCGCCAAATGCAATACAACATCCATTCCCCGGACGGCTTTGGTCACGATCTCTTTGTCAGTGACACTCCCCCAAACAATGGGCACGTCCTTGGCAAATGAAGCGATGTTCCGTTCCGCCTCAGGGGATGGCGTGTTGAGTATGGTGACCCTATGGCCCGCTTGCGTGAGCAAGTTGGTGATGTGGCTTCCCTGAAAGCCGGCTCCGCCCGTGATTAAGATTCGCACTATATACGCACTCCTTACACACCCTGTTCGTAGCTTTTGGAAGTATGCTCTGCCTTGCGAGAGCCGGTTCCCCACTTGCCGGTGAGCGTAAGCCAAACAGACAAAAGAACGATTTTCATATCCACCCACAGGCTCTGCTTCTTAATATAGAGCAGATCGTAATGCAACCGCTTTCGAGGTGAGCAGTGCCGAGCCAGGTAGAGCTGCGCAAATCCCGTAAGGCCCGGACGGATCTGGAGACGCAGTGGAAAGCTTGGCTCTTCTAGCGTCATCTCTTCGTGCATTTTCAACGGTAGCGCGCGGGGCCCCACAAGGCTGATGTCACCCCGAAAGATATTCACCACTTGGGGAAGCTCGTCCAAAGCGGTCCGCCTGAGCACTCTGCCTACGCGAGTGACCCGCTCATCCGTCTCCGCGGTCCATCCCGGACCGATATTATCCGCGTTACTCACCATGGTCCTGAATTTTAGCAGTTGGAATGGGCGCCCCTCTTTTCCGATGCGGCGTTGTGGATAGAACACCGGCCCCCGATCATCCAACCAGATAGCTATGGGAATCGCTATCCAGAGCAGTATCCAGACCGGCAGCAGGAGGAGATGCGCGATAACCAGCACCATCAGATCGAAAGGCCGTTTGTACAATCGTGTTACTGTCATAAATGGCGTGTTGCTGTCATCAATGGCCGTATCCGAGCCGGGCTTCCACCGTATTGGGACGCTCAATCATGCCAGACCAGGGAGCTGAGCATCTTTTCATGTAGGGCCACACCGGCCCGCCGCGAATAGTGGGAACGGAACCGCTCCAGGCCCAAAGCACCCATCCTCTCGCGATCAGCCGGCGTCATCGCCCGGAAATCGAGCACGGCTTGCGCCATCCGCCGCGGGTCCTCCGGTGAGCATACTAGAGCGGCGCCAATCTCCTCAATCATCCGTGCCGCGCTGCCATCCAGAGCGGCGAGCATGGGCTTTCCGCTAGCCAGATATGCATAGGTCTTTCCCGGAATACTCAGACTGGAGAAGAAGCCGGCTTTCAAGTGTACCAACAGCACATCGGACAGTCCGTAGATTCGATTCATCTGCTCGGGCGGCACCTGCCCCAAGAACCGTACATTCTCCAATCCGGCTCGTTGGACTCTAGCCTCCAGCCTGGACCTCTCCACACCCTCTCCGGCTAGCACAAACTGGATATCGGTTTGCTCGCGGAGCAGCTCAGCGGCCTCGACTATGGTATCGAGCCCTTGGGCTATGCCCAACTGCCCGCCAAAGACCACGTTAAAACGTTCAGTCATACCCAAAGTCTTGGCCAGCTCTTCGTCGCGAGCGACTGGGTGAAAGACCTCCTCATCTGCCCAGTCGGGAAGATGATGGACCTTGCTGCGTGGAACTCTTTTGGATTCCAGGTGGGGGATGAAGCCTGGAGACCCCACGCCGATGAGATGCGCCCTTGAGTAGACGAACCGTTGGAGCCCATTCAATATCTTGACCAGCGGTCCTCCACGCATCATTCCGGCCGCTACTACGCTCTCTGGCCAGAGGTCATGCACGCCATAAAGGAATGGCACGCGGCGGAGAAGATGGATGACCCAAGCGACCATTCCGACCGTAGTCGGTAGATGCCATACATACATCACATCCTGCCGCCCGCACAGCAGCGGGCCCAATACGGTCGCTGATACGGCGAAGGAAAAGTAGTTGAGCATGCGGCGGACTGCCGACCGGCTGTGGTCCGGCCACAGGGGAAGCCTGATTACGCGCACCCCCGCGACAACTTCGGTGCGCCAAGGACGGAGCTTGTAACCGGGGTAGATCCTTCCCTCCGGATAGTTCGGAAAGCCAGTGATGACCGTTACCCGATGTCCGAGCTGTTGAAGCGACTCGGCCAGCTCATGAATCTTGGGAAGCGGCTCAGGCTTGTAGAACTGGGAAAGGATCAGAATGTTCAGGGCGCCACATTGATGTCCAACGGAAATAGGCAGACAAACGGTCCGTTCGGGGACTGCAAGACCAGGCGAGCCAAGTCTATGCCATGTAACCGAGGACTACCTGCGCAACGGTCCGGGAGACCGAGTCTTCCAGGTATTCAGACGGAGGATTCCACCGCCGCGCACCTTCGAGCACGATCCCCAGGGCCCGCAAGAGGGAGTCGGGGTTCACCCCTGCCAGGATGTTGCTCCCGCACTCGATGGTCTCAGGCCTCTCGGTGGTGTCTCGGATAGTCACCGCCGGAATACCCAAGATGCAGCCCTCCTCCTGCACGGTACCACTGTCAGTGATGAGGCACCGCGCACTCCTCTCAAGGGCCATGAAGTCGAAGAAGCCGAAAGGCTCATGGAGCCGCACCCATCGCTCGTCGACCCGTATTCCCCACTGCTTTAGCTTGTCCGCCGTACGTGGGTGGGTGCTGACTATAACCGGCAACTGATACCGCTCGCCGGCGGCGGCGAGGCCCTGGCACAGGCTGGCCAGCCGGTCCCTATCATCGACGTTCTCCGTACGGTGCGCGGTAACCAAAAAGTACTGGCCAGGGCTGAGCGCCATCTGGGACAAGATGGAGCTGCGAGCGCTTTGCTCATCGAACGCCTGCATCGCCTCTTTGATGGGATTGCCGATAACGAAGATACGCTCCCGCGCGATCCCCTCCTTCACGAGATTTTCTTTGCTCCTGTGGGTGTACGGCATATGCACGGTGCAGCAGTGGTCGATTATTCTCCGGTTAACCTCCTCCGGGACTCGGTCGTCGTAGCACCTGTTGCCGGCCTCCAAGTGGAAGGTGGGAATTCTCCTGCGCGCCGTTACGATGGCCGCGGCCAATGTGGAGTTGGTATCGCCGAGGACCATGACCCGGTCGGGGTTTGCCCGCTCGATAGCCTCATCGAGGGCAGGAATCATCTGGCCGATTTGATTGGCGAAGCTCTTGGCCCGAACCCCCAGGTGTATGTCAGGGGACCGAAGACCCAGCTCCTGAAAGAATATATCGCTGAGACCCGGATCGTAGTTCTGACCCGTATGAATCAGTGTCTGATCGCAGTGCTTGTCCATCTCTCGGCAGATGCCGCTGAGACGGATGAACTCGGGTCGAGTCCCGTAAACAGTAGCGATCTTCAAGCCTAATCTCCCGCTATCGTCTCCGCCGGCGCTCTCCCGAGCCGAAAGTCGAAGGCCCCCATCTCTCGAATCATCGCAGCCACGGTCGGCGGCTCCGCATAACCGGCGCCCTGCCAGAGCAAGTCGTTGCTCTCCGGGGCTTGGGTGCCCAGGGTGCGGTCTATAGCCACTGGCGCCTCGGCTTCGGAGATCGTCAAATCGCTGGAGCGGCCGTAGGTCTGAGCAAACAGGCGCAGCAGCTCCGCCTTTGTCACGACTCCCGTCGGAATCAGGTGCTGGAAGCGAGGCGTCAACAGGCCCCCGGTTACGATGCCATGGCACACCTTGGCAAAATGCAGTGTGGTCACCCCGTTCCAACGGTGGTTGGAGAAGCCACGGAACTGGGCGCCCTCCGGCTGTCCCACCAGCCATTCAAGCAGAGAAGCCGCTCCCTTAACCTCCGGGCCGACTATGGAGCAGCGGAGGTGGTGCATGCAGTCGGCGTTTACTTCGCCGAGGCTTTTCGTCTTCCCATACACATCGGTGGGATTGTGGGCATCGCCCTCAACGTATCCTCCCTTGGTGCCATCGAATGTGCAGTCGGTGGCGATCTGGAGGACCCGGAAGCCCTCCCGCCCGGCAACGGACGCCAAACGGTGTGGAAAGAGGGAGTTGGTCTGAATCGCGGTCCTCACTTCGTCGGGATTGTCGTCGTGGATGTAGGGCTTGATTATGCCGATGGCATTGATCACGTAGTCCTGGCCCTGGAACACCGAGGTGGAATCATGCCCGTTGAATGCCGCGGCATCGAAGATGGTCCACGTCGCCTCCGGGACCTTGGCGGCGCCATGGTCTCGCAGCGTCTGGCTGCGAACGGTGGCGGTCACCCGCAACGAAGGGTCCCGCGCTAAAGCATCGGTCACCATGGCGCCCAGCATGCCCGAGCCACCGAGGACCGTCACATGCGTAAGCCCTGAGGGTTTTACCCCGCTGCTTGACATCGCTCCAGCTCCAGCGTTACCGCTCTACCACGGTCCAGATATCCCAATGGCGAGCGTGGTATCGAAAATCGTCCTTGCTCGACTCGGCCAGCGTCGAGGTCGAAAAGAACGTAACCCTGGTCTCCTCGGTCAGCGTCATATATCCGTGGGCGTATCCCGCCGGAATGAACAGTACGGACGGCCGCTTGGCCGTTAGCGTATAGCGGTGCACTTCCAAGTCCTGTGAGGGACTCTCCCAGTCATCCACCTCCACCGCGCCGAACAGCGCCGCTCCGGTTACGACCGTTGCGTACTTGGCCTCCTGCTTGTGGGCATGCCATGCCCGTACGAAACCGGTCCGATGATTGCTCACCGTGTAGAAGCGTTTCACCCCTGCAAAGTCAAACTCGTTGACGAACGCCAACTCCCCACGGTCGTCCGCCACTAAGTTCCCTTCTATGAGGCGAGGTTCGCTCAAGGCTGGGCCTTCTCTCTGAACAGTGGGTGGCGAAGCTCAGAGCTCCGCTGTCAGATGCACGCCTCAGCGTGAGGCGCCCATCTGCGCAAGGAACCCCTGGTTCACATACCGGACATTGTTAACGTCTGTCAACCGCTTCTGATCGAGTAACGCCTTGAGCTCCGCGACCCCGTCTTCCAGTGAAAGCTTGGGGACATAGCCGAGGGAGTTACGCGCCTTATCGCTGGATACCCTGTAGTTCCGGGTGTCCTCAAATTTCATCTCGGTGCGCTCGATCCGAACACCTGGGAAGTAGGTGGCGACCTGCTGCGCCAGGTCCCAGACACGCATGTTCTCCGAATGCAGGTTGAACACGCCGGTCATCTCGCTTGCATGCGCGTCCGCGATGGCCTCGGCCACGTCGCGCACGTGAATCAGCGGCCTGTACTGCTCACCCCCGAAAACGGTGAGTTTGCCCTGCGTGTGCGCCCTAACCGTGAGGGTATTCACCACAAGATC
Organism: Dehalococcoidia bacterium; assembly: GCA_965249185.1. Taxonomy (GTDB): domain Bacteria; phylum Chloroflexota; class Dehalococcoidia; order Lucifugimonadales; family Australimonadaceae; genus CBDFLS01. Next base: position 1,991,746 of record CBDFLS010000002.1, on the reverse strand, counting down.
GAGGCGCAGACGTGAGAAGAGGTCTCCCACGCCATACAGAGTGCCCAGGCGGAATACGAGCGCATTCTTGTCCGTCAAGAATTGCTCCGCCTCCAATTTTGATTTGCCATAAACCGATAGGGGCGCCTCGGGGGCATGTTCATCCAGAAGACCGTCCTGTGCGCCGTATACGGAGCAGGTTGATGGGAAGACGATCCGGCCATCGTAATTCCGGGACAGCCATGCCACCGTGTCTCTATTGATCTCCATGGCCACGTCAGGGTTCAGGGCGCAAGCGCCATCACCCACCAGCGCCGCCAGCCAGATCACCGTATCGGCCCAAGCCAAGTGGGGCTTGAGCCGCTCACCGTCCCGCACGTCGCCAAATACGAAATCGACCGGTTTGCGGTACTGCTCCTCATAGAGGAGGCTGTCATACACGCGCACGTCGAACCCACGCTCCACGAGCACATCGACAGTCGAACCGCCAATATATCCCGCGCCGCCGATGACCAGGACTCGCTGCACAGCTTCCCCCTACGTAACTCTCGAGCAGGCGCCCACCATGAGGCGCATCGTGCCTCCAAGGCGGCAGGCGCTCTCCAGCCTACCTTACAGGTTACAGCCGCGGCACCCCATTGTCACGAGGGAGGGCTGTTTTAGCGCGCTACTCGCTCATACAGATCGATAACCTGATTCACCGTCTGGTCCCACGTATAACGCTCTTGCACCAGCTTGCGGCCGTTCTCTCCCATTCGCCGGCGGTGGCTTGCATCATCCAAGATACGCCTCAGCCCGCTGGCGACTTCGCCGCTGGCCGCCGCAACCACTTCCCCCGCCTCCACTTCGGATACCTCTGGAAAATTACACGCCTGACTGATGAGCACCGGAAGGCCCGCCGCCAGCGCTTCCAACACAGCGACGCTGAATCCCTCTGAGTACGAAGGCAACGTAAAAAGGTCCGCCCGCGATAGCGCGGCCAGCCGGTCCTCACCGGTCAAGGCGCCGGTGAAGATCGTCCGTTCCAACACACCCACGGACATGAACTTACGCTCAAGGGCAGCGAGATACCCATCTTCATCGGGTCCGACGCAGACCGCATATACATCGCTGTAGCGGTCCTCCCGCGCCAGCTCAGCCAGCGCATCCGCCAGCAGGTCCAGGCCCTTAACCGGATGAAGACGGCCGAGAAACAGAATGACTCTCTTCCCTTTCAACTCCGGGTGGCTGCGTTCAAACACTTCCCTGTCCGGAAGCACGGCGAACTGGGATACGTCGACCCCGCCGGGGATCACAACCGGCCGGCTTCGACGGTTGGTGTGAAGCGCCGCTTCAGCCTCAGCCTTGGAGGAGACGTGCACGGCAGCCGCCCGCTCCAGTATGCGCCGCTGCGCTATGGACCAGTAGAGGCGCTTCCTGATCGGCTTCTGCTTCAGCGCCCAGGGCTGCAAGGCTCCGTAGGGGGCTATCACGTAGGACTTTCCAGCTCGCGAGGCGGCCTTGGCGGCCACGTAGTGCGAGTGATGCCAGAGCTCGTGGATATGCACCACGTCGAACCCCGCAACGATGTCGAGCAGACGTGCCGCCAGCTTCGGGCTGTGCCCCGTCCACAGCGGAGAGAGCCACCCGGTGGGAAAGGTCTCCACCCGCACGCCCTCGATCTCTACCAGGCGCGCGCCCTTGGGCAGATCAGGAGCGAGCACCGTGCACGCGATCCCCTTTGCCTGAAGAGACTCGCATAGCGAAGCGACCATACGCGGTGGGCCGCCCCAATCGACGGCCAGGCTCGCAACTATGTGGAGCGCCTTCACGCTTCCCCCTCAACGGCTCTTGGCCCTTGGCATATTCGAGATGTCTACGGAATGTGTGGTTGCCCAAATAGGCGGGCCTACAGATTCAGGTCTCCGTCCACCCCGGCTGGCCACCATTCCTAGGATTCAACAATCATATTCGGAATAACGGGTGGCGGCTTAAACCCGAAGGTTTAGCCGCAATTCGTCAAGTGCAATTTAGGGCTTTAGATCCACTTTGGTGCTGATCCCGCTTCTCTCAAAAGTTCCGTCTCAAGATTTCGCGCCGCCGGAAGAACCACCCGTTGAGCAGCGCCCGTCCATACGCTGCCAGGACACGAACGTATACGCCGACCCGTGCATCTCGGTCTGATGATCTCCGAGTTCTCATAAGAAGCGTGTAAATCACGGCTCTAAGAGCACACCCAAGCGATGTTATGCTCCTGTACCCAATGAGAGTATGAAGAGGGTAGTGCTTACGAAAGTAGTGATCCTCACTCCTATAAAACTGATATAACGCCCGTTCTGAGGCCTTCGCTGTGCTGCGCGCTCCGAGATGAATAATACTCGCATCTGGTACGTAAAAGACCTTCCAATGGGCCTGCCTCAGCCGATAGCACAGATCTGTATCGTCACCGTAGAGGAAAATATCGTCGTCGAAGAAGTCCACTTCTCGGCCTGCGACCGTCCTTATGTACATAAAGGCCCCAGAGACCACCTCCACTTCAAACGGCCTGGTGTGTCTCTTAATGGCTCTCTCCTCTCGATTTGAAGAAAGCATCCTCCACAACCAACTTATAAGGAGCTCGTCTCGAAACGTTGTCATAAGGTCAGGCAAAGCTCGAATGTTACCTGGTCTCAGTAACCCATCCTCACCAATCAATCGGCAACTTACCACACCGATCCGAACATCTTGAAGGATTGCATCATGACATCGGATAACGGCGTCTCGATTAAGAATAGTATCTGGATTCAGGATAAGCGCAAAGTCGGTCTGCACCGCCCGAAGAACAATGTTGTGAGCGGGACCAAAGCCGAGGTTTGCGTCGTTTGCCACCAGGCGGACGTTCGGGAACCGATGCCGCACCATTTCACGGGTGCCGTCCGAAGACGCGTTATCCACCACGTAGACCGGGACATCGGAAAGCCCACTCTCCAACGATTGAAGACAGTCCTCCAGCTCATCGCGGCAGTTCCAAGCCACAATGACGATGGTCAAAGACAGTGGGCTGCTTTTCAAGGATGCGGACTCCGATAAAGAGGCCTGGGGGTTGGCGGGCATAATCGGTGCTCTGGAGACGCCAATATTACCTGTTCACCCGTATTTCTCCGCCTCAAATGTGGAATGGCGCTGATGGGTCAAACAAGATTTTATTCGAGAGCGGAAGGAGCAGATTTTGCACCAATCTGATTGAACGCAGGTTGCCGGCGCAATGATGTAAATGCTAGAGCCAATCCCATGATAGCCCATGCGGTGTCTCTGAATAAGGTCTCAGTGAGAATGTTGTTCACAAAGAGAATGGCCATGCCAACAAGCAGTGCCCTCCCCACAGCGCCCATAACTGGCTCGTTGTACGAGATGCGCACTCTTTTCCATAACGGACGAAGAACAGCGATACTGAAGGCGACCAAAAGTCCCACGCCGATCAGTCCCCCTTCAGTAGAGTCCCAGGAAGTGGTGTAACAAGAGTAGAGGGTCTGGATGAAGAGAGACCACCACGTCATCCTTAGCGGGCAAAGACGAGCCTGAGAAAGGAGGACAACGGTGGTCAAGGAAAGGATGGACCTGCTTGAGCTAATGCGCAAGAGGGGAGTCGACGGTGACGTGGACTTTCTACGAGAGGCACTGAGAGTGCTGGTCGAGGAGATCATGGAGGCTGATGTGTCATCGAGGACCGGTGCTGGGTATGGAGAACGCAACCCTGAGCGGGTGACCCAGCGCAACGGGTACCGGTCTCGAGCATGGGACACTCGCGTAGGGACCATGGAGTTGCAGATACCCAAGCTGAGGGAGGGGAGCTACTTTCCGAGCCTGCTGGAGCCACGGCGTCGCAGCGAGCGAGCTCTGCTGGCGGTGATCCAGCAGGCGTATGTGGAGGGTGTATCGACGAGGCGAGTGGATGATCTGGTCAAGGCTCTTGGGTGCGAGGGTATCTCAAAGAGCCAAGTGTCGCGTATCTGCCAGGAGCTGGACGGGGTGGTGGAGAGCTTCCTGGGTCGGCCGCTGGACGGCGGATCATATCCCTACCTGTGGCTGGACGCACTAACCCAGAAGGTCAGAGAGGCCGGTAGGATAGTCAACGTCAGCGTGGTGGTGGCGACGGCGGTCAATAGCGAGGGCAAGCGTGAGATCGTTGGGATGGACGTGGGTACCAGTGAAGACGGCGCCTTCTGGTTAGCCTTCCTGCGCTCACTGGTCGCCAGGGGCCTCGGCGGGGTGGAACTGGTGGTATCGGACGCTCATCAGGGACTCAGGGATGCCATCGCAACTGTCTTCGGTGGGGCCAGTTGGCAGCGGTGCCGCACCCACTTCATGACCAACCTGCTCACTCGGGTCCCCAGGAGCGCTCAGCCCTGGGTGGCCACCATGGTACGCACCATCTACCAGCAGCCGTCCCCTCAGGAGGTGCATGCCCAACTCGAGCGGGTGATTGCTCAGCTCCAGGACCCGTTCCCACAGGTCGCCTCTCGACTGGACGAGGCTGGACCCGACGTCCTGGCCTTCTCCAGCTTCCCACTCGCCCACTGGAAGAAGATCTGGTCCAACAACCCCCTGGAGCGTCTCAACAAGGAGATACGGCGCCGCACCGATGTGGTGGGCATCTTCCCTAACCGCCCAGCTGTCCGTCGCCTGGTCGGCGCCGTCCTAGCTGAGCAGCACGACGAGTGGGCCGTCGGCCGTCGATACATGACACAGGAGGTAACCACCTCCAACGAAGCTCTACCCAGAGCCGAACTCGCAGAGGCAGCGGCCTAGACGATATCAACAGGATGACGTACTCTTACACCACTCTATGGGACGTGACCCCCCCTTCGGCGAGCTCTGTAAATAACGTTGACTCACTTGATGAGAGCAGACCCCCTTGGCCAGAAAGTTGGCCGAAGTTGCTGATCCCCACACCGATAATCGGACTATCAGCAAAAAAGCGTATCGCGGCCACTTTGCTCACAAGATGCTCCGCGAGTCGTGCGTCTTGTGCGAAATCGCCAAACATTGCTCCGACAATGGGTAGCAGACTGCCTTTTAGAACAAGGGTAAAGTCCCGTTTTAGCCACCGGATTAGCTTTGAAGCAGCTTGAACAATGTCTTAACCTGTTCTGGTCCCAACAGACGCCGATGATTGTAGCGCCAGACATACTCAGCAAGATAGAGGGGCAGCCGTTCTCGGCGGACTCCCCCTTTGGCTGCCAGACGCCGCTTGAGATAACCCCAGAAGCCCTCCAAGCCGTTGACGTGGCTCCCTTGCCGATCGCTGAACGCCTGGCTGTGGTCCACAAGCCGGTGGACGTAGCCCCCCGCTGCGACACCCGTGTAGCTGGTAAAGGTGTCCGAGCAGACGATGGAGCCACGTTGCACGCGTTGGTGCAGGAGCGGCAGCAGCGTCTTGGCTTCCACGTTAGGTACCACTTGCGCCCACACCAGGCCACCTCGACACAGGATCCCAAAGACAGCTTGCTTAGTGGTTCCACGGCCCCGCTTCGTGCCCTGAACACGCTTTGCCAGGCGCCTGTTGCGCCAGGAACCTCCCAGGTAGGTCTCGTCGACCTCCACCACGCCGGAGAAGACATGGGGAACGTCCCGGACCATGGCCTGGCGCACCACGATCAGGGCTCGCAGGACTCGCTTTCGCTCCAGGCGGGCCTCCTGGGCAATCACCTCGGCACTCTGCCCCAAGACGAACCAGCGCAACAGTCGCCGCCACTCCCCTGGCGACAACCGAAGCGGCAGCGCCCTGGGCACCCACTCGTAGTGGCAGGCTGCACAACGACTCTTACCTCGCCGAATGCTCCAGCTCTTGGCGTGTTGACATCGAGGGCACCCAATCTTCCGTCCCATGCCACCATTCTCTCACAGGTGGCTGTTTTGGGACTATACCCTAGAACAATTGCTGGGACCAGGGTCAAAGACGCCGCGGCCGCTAGGACCATTGCCAATGTCAGCAAGAGAATCTTTGAAAATCTCTTGCTCGTAAACAGCGTCACCGCGACCAACATCATTAGACCAAAAAGAGTTATCGGCCAGGCGCTCCTCGAGAAGGTAGATATGATCAGGAGCATAACGATGATTGAATACGCATAACCAGCCAGCGCCCAGGGCCAGCTCATGGGCACCCACCATACCAGCGCCAATACCATTATGAGCACAATAGCCAGGTACTCCCCAAATGCAGTGGGGGTTCCCAGTGTGCTACTTATCCTCAGGAGATTTTCGCCGAGTGCATGAACACCCCAACGAAGCCGGTCATCGCTGGTCAAGCGAGGAGAGAAAAGCGTGGCCAGAGGAACATTGATCTGTCCTGGAACCGCATAGAACCACTGATAGACCCCCAATACCACGGGATACACCGACCCCAACACAAAGAATTTAACCCACATTTCCCAGATCAGCCGCGTGGGTGCGTCGTAATCCGGTGAGAGTGCTGCCTATTTGAGCCGCCTACCTGGGCATTATGGGCAGTGTGGGTGCTAGACTGGCCGAGCTAGCGGGTCTAGTTCTGGATACCGCAATCTCGCTGGAGGCACCCAATGGGTGAAAGCTCCGACACCCCTTTGAAGCTCCAATTCGACCGCAGAGTCCGCCTGGATTTTCGTGGCGCTACCATCACCTCGGACGCCGGACTCCTGGCATGCCGCGAGCTTGATGCCGCTCTGGGGCTCACAGAGACAGCCAACGATTATATCCATGAAAGCCGCACCGGCCGCAATGTGCAACACCCGCTGTTGCCCTTGCTCAGACAATCGGTGTATAGCCGTCTCGCTGGCTATGAGGACACCAACGACGCTGAACGGCTTGCCCAAGACCCGGCTATGCGTGTCATCGTCGGGTGGCAAGGTACTGATAAGCAGGCAGCCAGCACCAATACTATGAGCCGATTTGAGACTGAGGTGTTAACCGAAGAGGAAAACCTGGATGGGCTTGCGCGCCTGAATGTTGAGTGGGTGGACAGGGCCATGGCCCAGACATCTCACCAGCGAGTTATCCTAGACATGGACAGCTCTGAAAGCCCGGTGCATGGGCAGCAAGAGGGAGTCGCCTACAACGGCCACTTCGAGTCCGTATGTTATCACCCGCTCTTCCTGTTCAACCATTTCGGAGATTGCGAAGGTGCAATGCTTCGCCCGGGCAACGTCCACAGCGCTGAGCGGTGGCGGGAGGTTCTGGAGCCAGTCGTGAAGCGATACCAGGAGAAAGGAGTCCGGCTGCTGTTCCGGGCCGATGCTGCCTTTGCCAAGCCCGAGGTGTACGAGTACCTGGAGTCAAGGGACACTGGCTACGCTATGCGGCTTCCGGCCAACGAGGTATTACAAGGAAACATCCGGCACCTGCTGAAGCGGCCCGTGGGCAGGCCGCCTAAAGCCTGCCCTGAGCCTGTCGAAGGGAAGCCCGTAGTCCGGTATCACGACTTCGTTTACCAGGCCCAGAGCTGGGACATTCCCCGGCGTGTGGTCGCCAAGGTGGAGTGGCGCCAGGGTGAGCTATTCCCGAGGGTCGGGTTCGTCGTCACCAACCTCAACCTACCGCCGGCAGGCGTAACCCACTTCTACAACGGGCGGGGCACGGCCGAGCAGTGGATCAAGGAAGGTAAATACGCCCTGAACTGGACGCGGCTCTCGTGTCACAGGTTCGTTGCTAACCAGGTGAGGCTGTGGCTGTTTGTGCTGGCCTACAACCTGGGCAACTTCATGAGAAGGCTGACTTTGCCAGAGTCAGTGAAACACTGGTCACTGCGAAGCGTGCAGACCAAGCTCATCAAGATGGGTGGACGTCTGGTGCGGCATGCCAGGAGGTTGGTGTTTCAGCTTGCTGAGGTGGCAGTGTCCCGGGAGGTATTCCGGCAAGTGTTGGAGCGTATCGCCGGGCTCCATCCAGCACCAGGGTAGCGATTATCCTTGAGGTCATCAGAGGTGAAGAGAGGCAACCAAGGGCGAGGTGCGCGCCCGGAGGAGTTTGAAGGGAGTGCAAACGTGGTGAAAGCCACCTCCGCTGCCTGGGGCCGCTAACTCACCACGCCGAGAGATGGTTTTGTGCGCTTGATTGGATGGTTGACGGCATCCGTGACTGATACTACGATGGCTCTCGTCGAGGATGGTGCGTTGCTTGGACCCAGGCAGCTTGATATGGGTAATTCCGGCTGAGGTCGTGTCGCGTTGGAGCTTATGGGCCAGGATGAAGCGGGAGAAGTCATCCATCACCGTCACCAAGTAGTAGTAGCCCCACCCGATGACCTTGAAGTAGGAGGCGTCGGTTGCCCACATCTGGTTGGGACCGGTGGTCTTGCGGTGGTACTCCTTGCCGGCCTTGAGCTGCATCTTGGGTGACTTGACCAGACCCTCCCTGCGCAGGATGCGGTAGACCGTGGACTCGGAGACGGAGAAGCCCTGGTTGTCGGTGATCCAGGCAGCAAGTTGACGACAGCTCAGTTCAGGCGCTCGACGTGCCACCGTCCGGACCGCTTGCTCCTCAGGTTGACTCAGGCGGTTCCAGGGTGCCAGGCCGCCTTCCGGTTGATTCTCAAGCCCTTGGCACCGTTGCTCGCGCGTCAGCCACCGATAGTAGGTGCTCTTGGGGACACCCAGGTCCTTGAGTACCTGACGCTTTGGAAGCGTGGACGAAGCTACCCTGGCCAGGACCGTCGTCTTCTCGGACGCGCTCATGCGTTGGTACCGACGTCGTCGGCAGGCACTGGGATAGCCGTTTTTTTGATACGGTAGTCCTCCAGGGACAGGTCGGCCACCAGCTCCTTGAGCTCGTCGTTGTCACGCCTGAGTTGCTGGATCTCCTGGCCCGTGGCGTCCCGCACCGTCTCACGGGTAAGCCTCTCCTTGCCAGCCTCCATGAACTCCTTGGTCCACGCGTGGGTGGTAGGAGTGGGGCTTGATCCCCTCTCGCCTGCACAGGTCATTGACAGTGACCTCCCGGCGAAAGCCCTCCAGGACGACAAGGATCTTCTCTTCGGGGGTGTATCTACGTCGGGTTGCCGCCTTCACCGTGCGGACGAAAGACCTGGTCTCCTCGCTCCGCTGCTGGGCAGCATCTGCCTTGCTCTCTTGTGACTGGGACACGGTCCGCTCCTTTCATGAGGTACTTTACCCTCGCTTCAGGAGCTCACACCACTCTCAGACTCTCGGGTTTTCCACCCCTCTCAGGTGTCCCATTTTCCCTGACGGTTTACAGAGAGGGCCATATGTCGAACCTACCAGTTCTGGAGGCGTCCACGGCAGCCGTTCTGGACGCCAAAGGTGGAAGGATTGGGCGTCTGTCGTTCAGAGGCGTCCGCGGCAGCCGCTCAAACACTGTAAGCGTAAGCGCTCGACCTCCCTTATAGCCAGTATAGCCATGTGAATGGCGGCGACGTCACCTCATTCGGTTGGCAGTGCCGATCCCCCGAACCACTACGGGAGTGGGTTCGGCTGAGACGACCTGGCGCTCCAGGGTCTGCCCCAAAATTATGGATGCGTTGGCCGCTCGATTCCATTATCATCTACCGTAGAAGCACTGACGCTGGAGCGGCACAGCAGGGAGTTGCAAGCGCCAACTGGTCACCATTGTTGCAGGCACGTCGGCTCAAGGATCGTGGCAGAGGCATTGGCACCTCTCAGCTACCAGAGTTCTAAAGAAGGAAATGTCGGTTTAAACCCTTGGATTACCTTCTCACGAGAATCCAGCATATTCGCTAGGAATTCCAGGATTAACCAGCCGACCATAAGAATGCCAAGCTTGTGTGTCGCCGCGTCCAACTTTCCAGTCTTCATAACGCCAAACAATTCGAAGACGATAAAGCCTGCGAAGATCAGGGCGGCCACTGGGAAGCGGAGCCTCATACGCCCCCGCGCGGGCGCTCGCATGAGCACGGCGCTGATGCCAACAAAGAGCAAAATCCTTTGCAACGAAACATTGAAGCCCAGAAGCTCACTACGGTATGCAATCAGGGGCGCGGTAAATAGTATGGCGTATGCTGCCCACACGGGTTTTCGTGTGATAGCAACAACGACGCCGGCAACCACCAAGACGGCGATTGAGAGCACTATTGCCAAAACGCTCTCTTTCGCCACCACATATCCCGCACCCAACACCGCCAGTGCGGTGACGGCCACGGTTCCCAATCGCTCCCGCGACAAGATGTCAGCAAACATCGATGGGGCTTATTCCTTGGCGTCCTTTGCGTGGACTTGGTGGTCGTATATGACGGCGGACACGCGGTCGGCAGCCTGCGCGTTAAGCCCTAGGGTGTGGTATCTAACAAAACTCTCGGCCGCCTTTCGTAGGGCCTCCCGCGTGGAGCTGTCGTATAAGATCCTCCGCACCGCGTCGGTGAGGTGCTCGCTCTCGGCCGGAATTGCGGCGCCGGCCTGCAGATACTCCATTTCATAGCTACGTTCTAGATCGGTAAGGACCACCAGGGGTTTCCCCAGCAACAGGGCCTCCAGCCCAACGGTCGAGAACACCGTCATCACCACATCGCTTGCAGCCAACAGGCGGTGAAGGTCTATCTGTTTCACGATGCGCACCCGCGGCAATTCCAACTTCGCCGCCGATTGCTCCCACAAGCGCAGATTCTCCGCTGGATGCAGTTTCACCACCACCACCGATTCCGGTATATCTTCGCACAATCTTCCGAAGCTCTGGAGAATGGCAAGTCTCTGTTCATCCCGCCGAAAGATGTTCTGGGAAGCGAATGTAAGGAATCGGCATGAATGTGCCAGTTCGAGCTGATCACATATTCGATGATGCCAATCCTGCTCCCGTAACGCAACGATCTGGTCGAAGCGAGGTTGGCCCGTGAGGCGGATTCTTTCCCGGGCCACGCCGTGGCGCTCAAGTATCTGGGCCGAACCCTCACCCCACACGCAGACGGTAGCAGCGCTAAGAGGGAGAAAGCCCAAGGTCAGCGCCTCGCCATCGTTGCCATACAGCCCGTGTTGCACGACGATGGTCGGAATGCCTCTGGCATTGGCCAGGTGAACGATCGCTTTGCCTACCGGATGCACGTCTGAGGCAACGACCACCGCCCGCACCGAGCGATCGAGCAACTCGTCCGCCGCATCCAGCGTGTGCATGAGCAACAAGGCCCGCCAGGCCAGCGCTTCGAAAACCCCGAGCCTGCGCATCTCGATGGGAAAGCCGGGGAACCCGTTCTTTGCGCCATTTGCCACGGTAGCTCGAAGCGCTCCCAACACCTCTCGGGCAACCTTGCTGTAGTGCCCAAGATCTCCCCGATAACCATACAAATTGTGGAATTCAATCCCCTCGCGTCCAAGTCTCGCCGTTGCGCCCGCGTCAGCCGTGACCACGAGCGGCCGACAAATAGCGTTGGTCTGTAAACCGCGTATCACCGGAAGGAGAGTCCCCAGGTCACTCTGGGTCGCTCCCTGAACAACAAAGAGAACTCGGTCCTGCCCAAGCGATGCTTCCTTATCGGGCCATGGTAAACCGGCCTTAGTTAATCTCCGTTCAAGCTTGAAATGCGCCTGCGGGTACCAACGCATCATGAGCCTTCGAACGGTCCGAGCGATCCGGCTTTTTATCGATGTCTGACTCCGACCGTACCAACGTTCGCGCAGCAGAAGATGGACATCTACGGTAAGCATATCCAGCAGAGACACTCCCAGGTGGGTGAACTCTGTTGCGATACCCAGCTCACGCGGCCAATGGTGTGCGAAACGTTCGAGCTCCTTGAGGGTTATGTCTGGCATAGAGGCGGCCAATCGCAACCTCGATTCATCACCCGATAACCCGCGCCCCTTGCCGCCACTGGCCTACTTCTCCTTCACCACGCTGGTAGACAATCTTGTCACAGTGGCTATCTCTGTAGCGCTCGATCTGCCATGCGCTTCAGAAAGCGACCCACTGTCCGGAGTACGCTATTGTCTTGTATGAATATATGCCGCCCTCGAACCGTTCCAAGATTCTCTTCTAGGGTGGCATACGGCAAATTCACCTGGGAGGCGTCCTCGGCATCCAGGAAGATAGTGCGATGTCTGTCGTCTAGCCAGCTATCCTGCTCCGCCTCTGTCCAGAACTCAGAATCGCCGACCTGGTCCACTCTACCTCGCGGACAAGCCACGTGATGCGTGCCAAACCTCCTAGGAGAGGTTGTGAAAGAGGGATGCGACCGTAGTTTTTCCCCTGCCTCCGTCATGGAATCGGCGAAGTCCAAGAACTCTTGGTAGTCAAGCTCAAATCGCATCCACTTCCAATGGACGTGGATGCAATCAGCCCACTGCGATAGCTCCAACCTAATCCCCTCGTCAGCTATGAATGGGTTGTTGGAGCCCGGGTGATCCTTGATCTTCGCTGTGGCCATCGTGTATTGCTCACCCTTGTGGGCATTCTCATGCGTTGTGGGCTTGCCCATTTTCTCCCATCTGTGCTTGGCAGTCCCCACAAGAGTGCAAAATTGATCAAATTCCTCATCGTCCATCACAAACCTGACATTGCGCCAGTGAAAATGAAAATTCTCGCTCAAGTCCAACGCGGCGTAGTCACTGTAAGGCGTGGACACGGGAGGAATGGCTTTCATCGATAGGATATTCTTTACAATTCCCATAAGTTATATCGGCTCCTACTTAAGGCCCGTGGTAAAGGGGCGCGAATTCCTTCTACCATTCAAGCTGCTCAACTTTACTATTCGTCCGATCTATCCAACCCACCCTCGGCAGCCCCAGGCGCCTGTCTCCAACGCAGCGTAGACCGCAAGAAGGAGGACCTGCTGATTGACCGAAAGAGCAAGAGGGCCAACGGGGACATGGCTATCAAATAAAGTGCGCCACGATAGAGGGCACGGAGGATTCCAGATGCGAGCTGGTCATCAACGCTCCAGGGAATCCACCAGTCCAGAGCCAACAGGATACCGTACGCGTAAACCATTGGAAGCAGTAGCAAGAACAGACGCAACAGCATGAAAAGAGGTCTGCGCGACTTGGACGATAGATATCCTGCGGTGATCCCGTAATGAACGAGAGCGCCTACCGTGGCCCCGCCGGCCGCCCCCTGTAAACCGAGCCCCGCCTCTAGAAAAAGCACCACCGCCAAAAGTGAAACTGCGGTTGCAATTGCTCCTATGAGCAGGCTTACGTTCTGCCGTTTGATTGTGTCTATGTACACACCAGGAAGCGTACGCATCACCCGCAGATACACAGCCAGGAGCAACACCTGGAACGCTGCCACACCTTCGACGAAGTCCGGCAGAGCCAGGCCCACGATCAACTGACCTGTCAAGAATGCCAAACCGAAAACGATGGGTGTCGAAAAGGCCAAGACCTGACACGGCTCGACAATCTTCTCGGCTAACCATGCGGGATCATGGGTCTGCCCGTACAGCACCTGGAGACGCGGTTGCCACACAGAGGCAAAGCTATGGGCCACCTGCCACAGATATATCCTGCCCAGCACTGCTACAGAATAGACACCCAAAGATTCCGCGCCGAGAACCGAGACTACTACCAATTGGTCGGCAGTAATGTTCAAGGTGTAGAGCACCCCACCTGCAGCCATGGGGAGGCCCATGATTATGAGGCGCCGGAGCTCGGTGCCGCGGAGTCGGATTGCAACAGTTCGGGGTTGGAACAACGCTAGCAGAAGTAACTGGAGAAGAACATTTACTGTGAGCGCAGTGAGGAAGCCGTAGATCCCCCATAAGTATATCGCAACGATGGCCACCACCGCGTAGACGAGCGCCACAACTACCGTCACCCGGCTGATGAGCTGGAACATCTCAAAGGAACGCGCCCTCGCGATCTGATATTGCGCGAACTGCCAGGCCACAATAACCGATGCATACACAGCGATAACGGCCGGCATGAATGTGCCGCCTGCGTCCGGCAGCAGCAGGAAGGCCAATGCGACAACGAGACCAGCCGAAAGCGCTCCTGATATCAACGAAAACGCCAGTGCCGTTTCGGAGATTGCCCTGGCGCGAAGTTCGTCCCCGGCTCCCAACGAATATGGAAGCTCACGTTGCATCGACCGTGTGATCCCCAGATTGGCATAGCCGGAGTAGCTGAAGGCCAGTTCCATGGTGGCAACTATTCCGAAGATGCTTGGGCCCAGAATTCCGCGGGAGATGATGCCAACTGGCAAGCGAATCAGAGAGATAAGAACCCCAGAGCCGGCTAAATAGGCCAGACTCTTGAGCATCGGCTGAGGCTTCCAGCTACTAGTAGCCATGCTTGAAATTTGTGCGTCAGTCTCGGCGCTCGAACCATCATTTTTCAGCTAATCGAGGCCATTGATTCGGCCTCCTGATTCATCGCTTGCCGTCCTGCTCAGTGGGACGGCGGACCACGGATCGGCCCCTAGGAAGGGATGAGCATGCGCCCTCTCTCGCGCAGCTCGCCGGTAATTTGATGCATGACTGCATCCATCCTTGCGCCTAGCTGATTGATCCTTTTATGTACGCGCGCGTAATCGAAGCCCTCTCCTGTCAATGCATCCTTGGATAACCTCAATAGTCTTTCTTCAGCATCCTCCCCAGATAGTCCGGTAAGATTCAGAGTTACCGGCTCAGCATCAAGCATCTGCATCGTACTGAGAGTTCGGCCATCGGTCGCTATAGAGATGAACGGCACCCCTTGAGCGGCCGCGCACAAGTTGCCGTGATATCGCTCCGCAATGACGAGGGCTGCTGCAGATGACATCCTGTAAAGGTCGTGGAGGCTCTTAGGGATGATAGCCTCTATGTTTAGCATGGCGGCCAACGAACGAGCGCTCTGCAATTCTCGTGGGTCGTGAACAACGAGCCGTAGCGGGTGGCCAAGCGCCCCGATGAGCTTGACCACCGTACCGAGCAAGGCGGCGTTTGCCTCGTCTACCCCGCCGGGGTTCGTGGCACGGTAGCTTATCAAGACATCCCGCTGGCTAGCGTCGTTCCGAAACGGTGGATTCCCAAATCGGAACAAGGTCGGGCACCCAGTGACCTCGACATTTTCTATTCCAAGCCCCTGGAGGAAGTCGCGCGTTAGGGGATCACGAACGCTTATGATGAAGGCTCTGGCACATATCAGACGAATCTCATCTGCGACACGCTCGCTTATCGGGCGCGGGACGATGACCCCGTCGCGCACGGAGCCCGGTGCCCCTAAACCTAGTAGCACCAAGGGAACTCGGAGATCATCCAACAGTTCTCTCGGACGCTTGCTCGGGAATAGCAGTTTCCACTCGTCTTCCGACCCATTGAACAGCGGTCCTGGACCAACCAGCATCATGTGGCTCTGATTGGCCCAAACGATCGATTCAGAGTCGATCACTGGAGATTCGAAGCGTCCGGTACATCGCAAGTCAGGCATGTGGTGCCTAATGACGCTAGGGAACTCCCTTTTTAGCAGATGGTCCGCCGCATCCAACATATAGTGGTCACCGATATTTGTGGTGACGGTGTGAAAATTTGCTACATGCACAACGTGTGTCGATTGGAGCAGCCACCGGTCCCCAGCAGGGATTGCACTTAGATCCCCCCCCCCGTCAAGGTCAGCGATTTTCCAGAGTGTGCGTCGAAGCTGTCGATAAGTAGTAGGTCTGAATAGCGCTCTCAGAAGCCTTCCAATTGAGCGCAATTTCGGTATCCGAATTCTCATGATATATGCTTCTCCTAGAAGCCTTTGAGAATCGAGGGGCGCGCCTGCCTCAACCCCGCCCTACCAGCAAACCCGGGCCTCCACCTTCGGCTGATGCGCGAGCGAGTTCCATAGCAATTAGCCCCGATCCGTGCGCGGATAGAGACCTTCGAGAATGTCTGGCGCGCGCCACTGGGGCCGCTCATTCACTCTCCGCCAACCTACGCCAAGCAAGTAACCAGGATGACGGATCATCTCGTCCGCAATCAGCTTCTCTCTCCGGTTCACGCAATAAAAATGGGTAAAGTCCCGTTTTAGCCACCGGATTAGCTTTGAAGCAGCTTGAACAATGTCTTAACCTGTTCTGGTCCCAACAGACGCCGATGATTGTAGCGCCAGACATACTCAGCAAGATAGAGGGGCAGCCGTTCTCGGCGGACTCCCCCTTTGGCTGCCAGACGCCGCTTGAGATAACCCCAGAAGCCCTCCAAGCCGTTGACGTG
The DNA here is from genome assembly GCA_965249185.1 of Dehalococcoidia bacterium. GTDB lineage: Bacteria > Chloroflexota > Dehalococcoidia > Lucifugimonadales > Australimonadaceae > CBDFLS01. The sequence continues at coordinate 1,975,701 of CBDFLS010000002.1, read as the reverse complement.
GCTCCCTTGCCGATCGCTGAACGCCTGGCTGTGGTCCACAAGCCGGTGGACGTAGCCCCCCGCTGCGACGCCCGTGTAGCTGGTAAAGGTGTCCGAGCAGACGATGGAGCCACGTTGCACGCGTTGGTGCAGGAGCGGCAGCAGCGTCTTGGCTTCCACGTTAGGTACCACTTGCGCCCACACCAGGCCACCTCGACACAGGATCCCAAAGACAGCTTGCTTAGTGGTTCCACGGCCCCGCTTCGTGCCCTGAACACGCTTTGCCAGGCGCCTGTTGCGCCAGGAACCTCCCAGGTAGGTCTCGTCGACCTCCACCACGCCGGAGAAGACATGGGGAACGTCCCGGACCATGGCCTGGCGCACCACGATCAGGGCGCGCAGGACTCGCTTTCGCTCCAGGCGGGCCTCCTGGGCAATCACCTCGGCACTCTGCCCCAAGACGAACCAGCGCAACAGTCGCCGCCACTCCCCTGGCGACAACCGAAGCGGCAGCGCCCTGGGCACCCACTCGTAGTGGCAGGCTGCACAACGACTCTTACCTCGCCGAATGCCCCAGCTCTTGGCGTGTTGACATCGAGGGCACCCAATCTTCCGTCCCATGCCACCATTCTCTCACAGGTGGCTGTTTTGGGACTATACCCTAAAAATACCCCCTCGCCATGCGCTCAACATGGGCCAAATAGTAATCAACTTGTTCCAATTTCATCTCTTGCATGCTCTGGGTATTGACAACTATGTCGATGCTTCGATCGGGGATGTCGGCCAGACGCCAGGTGGGAACGAAGGTAAAGTCTGCAGTGGGTTGACCAGTATTCGAGGTGCCATCAATGATGTCGAATGTCGCGCCAGGGAAACTGTGAACCAGGTAGTATGCCTGCAAGACGAGTCGCTCGGGCAGATCCGTCATCACGTATCGGATATGCGGGAAGAAACGCTTGAGCAGACGTGCAAGACTCCCATATCCCGCCCCTATCTCCAGAACTGCAGCGCCATCCCAGTAAGACGGCGGCAATGACTGTGCTAGCTGACCCACATAATAGGCGTGTCGGAGAACCGGCTCTGTTAGCCAACGGCCTTTGGGCGTTAGCAAATGGAATGGGCGACCTACTGGACAGTCGGACACTCGTTGGATGATATCTGCTGGCACCTGCCTCGCCAGATCTCTGTACATCCATGCCAAGAAACCGAGTCCCCGCGCCGTGTCATAGAAGTCCGCTACCCTCCGTTTCAGGCGTTGAAAGTCTGATAACGGACCTGCTTCTCTAAACGTCCCAAGGGTATACCAATCCTGGTACCGTTCGTGTCGAGGCCTCCGGTTAGGCCAGTTCATAGTGCCATTGTGCAGGTGCATGTGGGGATGGCGAAAACGCCGCAGCCAGCGCTCGTCCCAAAACAGGGCCGAGTCCAGGTCAAGCCATGCCTCAATTGCCGAGGGTTGGTGAATACCGCCCTGTGCCTGTTGCATGCTCTTAACGACACGCAAGCGACTGGCGATGGCCCGAAATTTCTCAGTGTGGGGTCGGATGGCAATAGTGGACACCAAACCTTTCAAGCTGCGAGTAATCCTGCATAGAATCTTTGTTGAAAGGCCGCAGGTGACAGGAATCCCAGCCTGGCCTGGCGGCGCTGCCTGTTATAGAAGATCTCGATATATTCTGTCATATCTCGAATTGCTTCCTGTCTACTTCGATAATGACGGTGATGGACTAGCTCCTGCTTGAGTGTTCCCCAGAAGCTCTCCATCGGCGCATTATCAAAACAGTTCCCTTTCCCGCTCATGGATGATCTCAGGCCAGAGCGCTCCATAAGATTTCTGTACTCCTGGGAGCAATACTGAGAGCCCCGGTCAGAGTGATGTATCAGTCCCCTCGCGGGGCGTTTGGCTCTCAGCGCCCGGAATAGAGACTGACTAACCAGATTCCTGGTCATCCGCTCTCCCATGGCATAGCCCACGAGCTCTCCGGTGAACAGGTCCTTGTGGCCCGCCAGGTATAGCCAGCCTTCATCAGTCGGTATATAGGTGATGTCACTCACCCACACGGCGTTGGGCTGACTGACCTTGAACTGCTGGCCCAACAAGTTATCCGCAACTGGCAGTCTGTGCGCGGAGTTAGTGGTAGTCTTGAATCTCCTCTTCTGTTTACAGCGTATGCCGAGCTTTTGCCGGATCCGCTTGATCCGGCAAACACCCACCCGAACGCCATGCTCCGCCAGATCGCGCTGTAACCGTTCCGGGCCATAGGTCTGTCTATTCCGCTGGTGGGCCGCCATTATCTCCAGCTCCAGCCGCACTTCCTCCTGTGCCCGCTTGGACAGCGGCCGGTCCACCCACGCATAGTAGCCGCTGGCCGATACATTCATAATCCGTCGCATCATCCGGACTGGATACTTGAGCCGCAACTCATTCATCGCCGCGTACCGGGCAGCGACTCCTTGGCAAAGTACGCGGCCGCTTTTTTTAGTATGTCCCGCTCCATCTTCACTTCCGCCAGTTCCTTCTTAGTCCGGGCCAAATCCATCTCTACTTCAGTCAAGGGCCTGTACGTCTTGCCGACATCTCCCAGTTTGCCGGCCCTTTGTGCCTTCACCCAGTACCCTAACGTCGATGGCGCCAGGGACAACCGGCGGGCTGCCTCCGGCAATGATAGCCTCTCTTCCGTTACCAGCTTCACTGCTTCCTGGCGGAATTCCCTCGTGTATCTTCCTTGAGGGACACCTTTCATACTGACACCTCCGTCGCTCTATCTTATCCGACTTTGGTGTCCGTTTTTCCCATCCTATCTCAGTGGGGCTCATTTCGAGTAAACCTTCAGGTGACATGCTAGGCATAAGTGAAAACCATTATCAATGACCCACCGAAATACCTCATCTTGCTTCCGCCACGTCGCATGCCAGCCAAACACGAGGTTTTGCGCAGTTGGGTTCCACCTAGTGGACGTGATCTCAATCCCATTCCGACGGACCACTGTGAAGTCGCCTCTCCCATAACGAAAGCGACCTAGAGGGTTTCAAGCTTTCGTCTTAACTGACCTAGTAACCGCCGTATGGTGGCATCCTTCCGCTCCCTTGTCACCAGGCCCACAGGCGACGGACTCTTCTAAGAACCCCTGACCCCGGGAATCGCATCCTGTCGTAGCCCTCTGGGTCCCAAGGCCGACCATCCTCATGAGATGGAGGTAGCACGCCATCAATCATGCCGGAGGCCAGCGTAAAGATGTGGTTCACCGGCGCGGTCATCCTCGGGTAGTAGACGAATCGTGTTTTCAATACGTTCTGCTCATGGTACGCAACGTCTGCGCCGCGCCATCCCCAAGTGATCGCAGGGCAGCCCGCCGCCAGGGCAAAGAGAATAGCGCCCGACATGCTGCCGAGCGCCAGGGCACCCTGCTGCAACGCAGCTACCTGCATGTCCAAGCGCGCATCGCTGGGGACATTGATGAGGTCGACCCATTCAGATGGAACACCATCATCGAAGTAGGCCTCACCCGGGGCGCCGAGCACCGCCACGGTCAGCTCGGGATACCGACGCTGCAGCTGCTGCAACAGCTTTACATAGTCCTCCCGGGGCCAATTTTTGTCCGGCCTTCGGAGCCGCCGGTTACGGGGAAACACGCAAAGTAGCCGCGCGTCCGGACCGACTCGCTCGGCCAGGAGGGCCGAGCCTCGACTGGTCGGCTGGAGTAGCTCGAAATCCTGCGCCCCAAACGGCATGGCCTCTTGCACAAAGTCTTTCCAAGACTTCGGATTCTCCGGATAGGACGTTCCGAATTCCAGTCCGTCCGCCTCAAAGCGATTCCGGCGCCAGGGAACAAAGAACTCGGTGTCCTCCGGAAGCCGTGCCGCGTACGTCTTCAGCAGAGCCTCCGCAGCCTTCTCAACATCGGGCGGGCGCTCAGAGTCCAGCGATAAGGACGAGTGCCTTACCCGGGGAATAAATCCGTACTTCCGCTCCACCACCACCTGATCGGGGGACGGCTGTCCATTCCTCCAAAAGTCAGTCACATAGCCGTGGGACGATTTGAGAACATCCACGAATTTCCGTGGGTGAGACCAATATTCGTCCGCCTCCGGGTAGAAGGGCTCACGTCCCGGGAAGCTGGCCACGATCTTGCGGTAGTCACGAAAGTGTGTCCGGGAAACCTTTCTCACCCAGCCATGCCAGTACAGCAGCTCCCAGCCCATCTCGCCAACAAATGGTCCGAAGAATACGGTTTTCTGCTCCAGCTTAATTCCCTCCTCGTAACGAGGTCTTCGGGACGGCATAGCTGCCGCTCTGTACCGCTAGAGCGGCCTCCTTATACCGGTCGGCCGAGTCGATGGCGCACCGGTAGCCGGTGAGCGGGAAACCGAACAGCGGCTCCAGCCCGAATATTCTTTGGAACACACCTTTCGGAAAGTCCACTGGCTCTCCGGGAGGGATGTAAGAGAATATCCGGGGGCCAAAAAGATAAAGCCCGGAATTAACCCAGGGATATGGCCGCTCCTTGCGTTCCTTCTCTGAGGGTCGCTCGAGGAGATCGGTGATGCGGCCATTGCCGTCCATGTCTATGAGACTGTTGGACCCCGCCCGCTGATGCAACAGCAGGGTCGCGATGGCTCCATGGGACTGGTGGCCCTCCACCATCGCCGCTAGGTCCTGATCGATGAGCAAGTCTCCATGGACAACGAGAAACAGCCGGTCAGTACCGAAGTAGTCTTCGAGCCGCTTTACGGCTCCGGCGGTCCCCAACAGTGTGTCCTCGTAGGAGTAGTGAACGTGCGCGCCGAACTGTGATCCATCGCTCACGTAGCCCGTGATCACCTCCGGCCTGAAGTGGAGGTTGATGGCGATCTGGTCGAACCCATTGGCTACGAGATACTCAAGCGTGTAAGCAAGCAGTGGCCGGTCCGCTATCTGCAGCATGGGCTTGGGCGTTTCTCGCGTGAGGGCTCCCAAACGTTTTCCCAATCCTCCACAGAGCACTAGCGCCTTCATCAGCTAGTTTCCAAGAATCCAGTCGGCCGCCTCACCCAAGTCAGCGCAGACCACATCAGGTTTCACGTCCCACGCCGCGTCTGGAGATTCGATGGGCGGCGCATTGTGCATCCCCGTTTCCACGAGGATAGTTTTGCAGCCGGCCCTAGAGCCGGCGACGATATCGGAGAGCCTGTCTCCGATCATGTGGCTCGCCACCAGGTCCAGGTCCATCTCCTCCGCGGCTCGGAGCAGCAGGCCCGGACGTGGCTTCCGGCACTCACAATCGATGCGATATTCAGGAAGCGTGGCCGATGGATGGTGTGGACAGATATAGAACCTGTCGATTCTCTCGCTCGATGCCTGCAGCAGCAGCCTTTGAATGCGCTCGTTGGCTGCCTCCACATCGGCTAGCGATGCGAGCCCCCTGGAGACAACCGTCTGATTGCTCACGACCACAACCGTGAAGCCGGCGCCATGAAGCTCTCGGACCGCCTTGGGTGCGGATGGGTACAGCCGTACATCGTCGGGGTGATCGAGCAAGTGGGCATCCTCTATAAGGACTCCATCCCGGTCCAAAAACACACCCGGACGGCTCATGCTGTCAGCCCTGAGGCCGCTGGAGGTGCTGAAAGTAAGTCATTACCAGATGATCGATCATCATATGCGCATCCTCAATGGGCCCGTAGTCGTCGGACGGGACGATGATCGCAAGGTCCACAAGCCCGGCGGCTTTCCCCCCACCCTTCCCTAGAAGACCCACCGTAGCCAGCCCCATCTCGGATGCCCGCTCAAGCGCTCTTAAGATGTTCGGAGAGTTGCCACTGCCTGATATCACGATTAAGAGGTCTCGCGGCTTCGCAAGCGTGGTCAGTTGGTCCGCGAAGACCTGGTTGTAGCCGTGGTCGTTGGCGATGGCCGTGAACAGAGCGACATTGTCGGTAAGTGAGTGCGCGCGGAACCCATGCCCTCCGTACACCGCCACTCCCTTGACCATATCGTTGGCCATGTGCGACGCGGTCGCCGCGCTCCCTCCATTTCCGATGAGGAAAACCTGTTTGTCCTGTTGATGCGCCTCCTTCAACAGCTCTAGGAATTGGGCCAGAGCCGTCAGGGAGAGCTCTCCAAGCACCCTACGGAGATCATCGATATAGTCCTTGGCCACTTGCCTGGGAATCATGTTCCTCTCCGGTGCCTCATAACCCGGCTTCCCAACTGCACACCTACAGGGACAGAGCGCTTTCGACGTAGCCCAGCAACCGAGACTTGCGGACCGGCGCCTGATTACCTACCTGCCATGCCGCCAATGCCCCCGAGCAGGAGCCCAGCAGCACCACGAGCTCCTCATCAAGGTGACGCGCCTTACAGAGAGAGGCCATGGCCAGGACTGCATCGCCGGCCCCAACGGTGTCCACCACCCTATTCGCCAAAGCAGGAGCCTCGTGGGCCTCGCGGCCATTAAAGAGCACCAGTCCCTCTTTGCCCCTTGTCACCATGATACTGCTGCATTCGAGAGACTCCCGGAGCCCTTGCACAATATCCCCTAGCCGGCTCGTTCTATCACCGGAGGGAAGCCTCGCCTCCAGCTCGTCGATACATACAAAATCCGCCTTGGCATGCTTCGTAATCCTATTGAACCCGAAATTGGATGAGTTCGTTTGCGCGTTGACCGACCACCAATTGGCGCGGGCACTGATAGTTTCTCTCACCTTCTGTGATATCAGACCGTGGCCAAAATCGGCGACGATAACCACATCGTATTTTGGAGCCATATCGCTCAGGTACGCACACAACTCCTCCTCCACCTGTTTAGGCAAGGGGGTTGTAGCCATGAAACCGATCTCGAAGAGCCGAATGCTACGGTCAACGCCGGCTCCATGCGGTGAAGATTCGAGGGGGTTCGGGTACCCGCCGGTTATATAACGACGCTTCGTCACGGTGTGGGTCCCCGGCCACGTTATCAACTTGGAAGTGATGCCCTCGTTCTCGAGAATTGTCGTCAGCTCATCGTGGCCCTGGTCCAAGGCACCCACCGTGCCTACGTAATGAACCTCAGAAGCCAATTCCGCGGCATGGCGCGCGATAACCCCTCCCCCACCCAGCATCCGCTGCATGCCCTCGTAAATCGCCGCCAGCACGGGGGCCTTGCTCACGGTCCCGGATACGCGGCAATAACAATACTCGTCTATCACCAGGTCGCCCAGCACGAGAACGCGAAGGCCCTTGAGGGACTCCAAAGCGCCACTGATGTCGTCGTAGGTATACCGCTCCCTGATAGCGCCCCAATAGGCCCGGGCGCTTTTGGGCATGTCCGCCGGCGATTCGTAGAAGGAAGTGTTGCTGTCCACAGCTAAGAGATCCTTTAATTGGTCGAGACTTTACAGATTCGCGTTTGGGTTGCAGCCCACTAAAGATTCCGCATGCCCTCGGAGAGAGTGATCCGAGGCTCCCAGCCGAGCTCCGCGCTGATCTTGGAGATATCCGCCCAAGTTATGAGCGCCTCGCCCTTGCGCTCAGGGATATAGGTTATGGGGCCTCCAAACAACCCGGCCAATTCATTTATCGATACGGAAGTGCCCGATCCGACGTTAAACACCTCGAATTCCTTATCGGACAGCGCGGCCAATAGGTTGGCTTGGGCAATGTCCCACACATGCACGAAATCTCGCGCTTGCTTTCCATCTCCCGTTACGGTCAGCGGCTTCCCCTCTTTTTTTTGCCGATGGAAAACGCCAATCACGGAGCTATAGGCGTTAAACGGATTCTTTGGGTTAAAAGACCTCTGGCCATAGGCGTTGAAATAGCGCAGAGACACCAGGGGTATACCGAAGTGTCTGCCAAGGATCAGGCCGTATTGCTCGCTCGTGTACTTTTGTAGCGCATAAGGGTTCGTGCACGAGATAGCCGCCAGCTCGGTGGTTGGGAGCTCACTGGGAGTGCCGTAGCACGCCGACGAAGACGAAAGCACGAATTTTTTGAGCTGCCGATTTTCCCTGGCCGCCAGGAGGCAGCTGATCGTGCCCTCCACATTGATTCGTTCATGCTCCACCGGCGAATCGAAAGAGGGCTGAATCCGTGGAAGCGCCGCAAGATGGAACACATAATCCGCCCCGGCAAAGTGCCGCTTCAGCAAGTCCGTATCAAGGATGCTGCCCTCTACAAGCTCCGCCCTGGGGTCCAGGTTGGCTGGGTTACCCGTGGAGAGGTCATCGATAACGATCAACTCCCACCCCTCCGAGAGAAGAAGGTCGGCAACATGCGACCCTATGAAACCCGCCCCTCCCGTGATAACTGCCCTGGTCAACTCGTCAACTCGTCCACCGCGTCGATTGCATCACGTATCGCATCGGGAATTCCCTTGTATTGAAACGTCCCCAGTCTTCCAATGGAGGAGAAGTTACGCGGGAATAGCTTTGTGTATTCCTGGTAACGCGTAACCTCCGGAGGAGTCTGCACCGGGTAGTATCTCCCCCGGTTCGACGGCACCTCCAGCCCCAGCAACGTGCTTTCCGACTTGTATCCCGTAATCTTCTTGAACTCCGTGACCCGAGTGTGCTCTTCCTTGCCGCTGTAGTGGATCCACGTGACGTCCTCGGGCAACGCATGCTCAACCGGCAACCAGAGGGGGATGAACTGCCGCCCCGAGTATTGCAATCTCCCGAATTCGAAGCCGAACAGCGCATCGACGTGGACAGAATTTATGATGACGTCAGCCGTGAGTTCTCCCTGGTCGGAGTGGACGACGCCCCGGTCGGGATCGAATCTCTGGACTCTGCACCCATACCGGGCATCGCATCCCTCCAGGGCCCTCTCGAAATAGCCATTGTATCCACGCGGGTCCCGGGGATAGCCCTGGAACTGGTCGGTGTATAGCCGGTCGTCGCCATCGCGGATCGGGGTGCCTCGATTTACCCAGTCCCAATTGGCGGTTAGCTGTCGGTTTGACTCGATTCCCCACATCTTCTTCGAGTAGTCCCTCACAAACTTACCGTATAAGGTCGGGCCAATGGCGCTTTGCCAATAGGCCTCAAAGTCGTCCGTGCTTGGCGTCTTCCCCTCCCGCTCGTCCAGCTCCTCACGGACCTGGTCGTAATCTGGCATAGTGGGGAGGTCCGCATATTGCAGCGGATAATGGTATAGCTGCTGGTCCTCTTCAACGAACGTCCAAGCCCGTGTGAAGAACTCCCGTATCTCTATGAGGCTGGTCAAGAGCTCAATAACCTGCTCATCCTTGGAGAAGAAGATGCGAGGACCGAACGTATGGGGATGGCCTGCGTAGTAGCGTGTCCAGACACCGCCCCCCGCGTGACCATCGCCCTCCAAAACTGTCACCTGGAATCCCCGCTTCTTCAGCAAGAAAGCAGCGGTAGACCCTGCCATTCCACTCCCTAGGATTAATGCGGTTTTCATAGGCTCCGATCGTTCCCCCTACTTGTGAATTGCGGCCCTGTCAGTTGCTTGAGATGAGACCGCCCCGACTCAGTATGTGCTCAGCCAACACCAGGCCGAGGGGGTCCTGGGTATCTACCAAAGCGTAGGCTTCGTGAATAGGCACAATGGCTACGTTGTCTCCAACACGCTTCGCCTGGCGGATGAGGTCCGCACGGCAGGCCAACACGAGGCCGGCAACTTCGCGATATAACGGCTGAGCGCCGCTTCTAGCCCCCATCTCTTCGCTTCCGACCCGGTGCGGCTCACCGTACGGGTCCAGTTGCCAGAATGCGTGCCGCTCTTCGTACACAGTGAACGCCGTGTCCAACTGGTTGTCCTCCAAAACCCCAACCACCTGATCGATGAGCCCTTCTGGCCGCAGGGGATGGGACACCTCCAGGCAAACAACGATGTCCGGTAGATAATCGTCGTTGATTTCGAGCCACGCCAGACAATGTTGCAGGACTTCATTCAGCCCCACTCCCGGCGCCGCCAGCTCGGCGGGTCTCAGGAAGGGTGCCTCCGCCCCTAGACCGACGGCCAGGTCCCGCAGCGACGGGCTATCCGTCGTGACCACTGTTCGGTCCACGGACTCACTCGCCAATGATGCTTCAACCGCGTACGCCAACAGCGGCTTGTTCGAAAGCACAACGGGGCTGCCATTCACCTCGCCGTCGCAGCTGCGGACCGCAATAATCGCTAGGACTCGCATATCGATGAACCGACCCTCCCTCTTCAGTCCCAATTCGGCTTAAGCCCCCACTCAGTGATCACCTTCTCCGCTAGGAAGAGGTCAAAGGGGTACTGCACATCGATCCCGCAGGCAAACTCATCGGTGAGGATGATCTTCACCCTATCGCCGACCCGCTTGCCCGCCTTGATAACTTCAGCTCTGGAGGCACACGCGAGCCCCGTGTCCTCCCGAATAACGCTCGACTTGGTCTGCCGAGGCCCGTAGCCCCGATGGCTCAACGGGACAAACGCTCCATCACGGACCTGCCAGAAGTTCTTGTAGGTCTCATACCCCACAAAGCACGATTCCAAACCCGGATCATCCATGAGGGCCTGGACCACTTCCCCCACCCAGCTCTGCTTGCGAAATATATCCGTCGGCTGAAGAAAGACGAGAATATCAACCCGGTACCCATCCTTCTGCTCCAGCCAGTCCACCGCGTGCTGCAGGACACCCTCGGTGCCGGCCCGGTCCGCGGCGAGCTCAGCGGGCCGCATAAAGGGCACCTCCGCCCCATACTCACGGGCCACTCCCGCAATCTCCTCATCGTCGGTGGAGACGATCGTTCGGTCGATGAGCGCGCACTTCAGCGATGCTTCGACACTCCAAGCGACCAGCGGCTTCCCACCAACGACACGCACATTCTTTCTCGGAATGCCTTTGGAGCCCCCCCTGGCGGGAATAATGGAGACCACGTGGAGATCGTTAGGCATGCGAGCGGCCTCGCTGCTGAATAAGCTCAATCACCTTGGCGACTCGCGTCGAGCGTTCCTCGTTGCGCCCGTGATGAATGCCATGGTAGTGGAAGACGCTTGCCAACGGCTGATACACGATCTGATACCCGCATCTGATGACCTCTTTCGCCCACTCCCTGTCCTCAACTCCGGCGATCTCCTCGTCAAAGGGTATCTCCTCCCACACTGCGCGGCGGATTATGGAGTTGGCATTGTGAAAGAAGAAGTCTTGATGCTGCACCCTTTGCTCAATACCGAACGTGGTCCACAAGTCCCGCTTGTCATAGGGAGAGGTATCCGGCAACGGCAACTGGCGCCCATAGACGCCGGCAACGGACTCATCGAGGAACCCCGCTCGCAGCATACTCAGCCACTGGTCATCCACGGGGATGCAATGGCCCGAGAGAATAGCCACATACTCCCCCGATGACTCCCGTATCCCCAAGTTGAGGGACCGGCCAAACGTAAAGTCCTTATCGCTAATGCTCAGCACCTTGCAATCGTACCGGCCGATGATGTCCAGCGTCCCATCCACGGACTGATTGTCCACCACGATGATCTCAACCGCCGGATAGTTCTGCGCGGAGAGAGCGCTGAGACAGCGCCCGATCCACTGCGATTCGTTCTTTGTTCTAAGGACGACTGAAAGCACGTCTCGCTCCAGTTCCGCCCGGACCTCCCGGGCTCCGAGGCTGCTTGCTAGATATGCCCCTTCTCGCGTAGGTACGCCTCTAGCGCCTCCCGCCACAGCCGAGGTGTATCTCCGGCGGACAGCCGATCGCTCGCCAGCGATGAATCCCTCGGGCGTTGTGCCTTGGACGGATAGGTGGAAGCCGGCACCGGGGCCACATCCACGGGAATCCCCACCCGCTCCACCGCCGCTTTGGCAAGCTCATACCAGGAGCATGTGCCCTTGTTAGCCACATGCACCACACCCGTTGTCCCATCCGAAATGAGCCGCGCAAGCGCTTGAGCCGCATCAACCGTATAGGTCGGCGACATGCGAATATCGTCGATAACATTCAGCGGCTGACCAGCCCGAGCGCGAGAGAGAATCGTCTCGATGAAATTGCCGCCCTTGCCCCGAGCTCCCGTGATGCCGAAGAGGCTGGAGGTGCGCACGATCAGCCAATCCTTGGCCGCCTGCCGCACCATGTACTCCCCTGCCAGCTTGGATGTCCCATAGACATTAATCGGCAGCGGAGTATCCCGCTCCGTGTATGCAGAGCCTTTCCCGCCATCAAAAACGTAATCAGTGCTCACGTAGACGCAAAGTGTTCCGCTCTCCGCACAGGCGCGCGCGACATTCAACGAGCCAAGGACGTTGATGGCTAACGCCTCTTCGGGGTGGTCCTCACAATCATCCACGCGCACAAAGGCGGCGCAGTTGACCACCGCATCAGGCGCGGCATCACCAAGCGCTCTTCGAGTTGCTTCCGAGTCAGTGCAGTCCACCTCCTCATGACTTATGGGGACCACAGAATGCTCCCCTCCCGCCGTGAGAACCTTGACGAGGTCTGTCCCGAGCTGGCCCGTGCAGCCGACGACTGCGACTTTCATCATATTAGGAATTTTCCCACCTTCGGTTATACACCTTGTCAAAGAACTGACGGTTCTCCCCCGTCATGGCGCCCTCTGCCCAGGATGGGTTGGCAAGATACCACCGCACCGTAGCCGTGAGCCCTGCGTCAAAACTCGTCGTCGGAGCCCAGCCGGTCTCCCGCGCCACTTTTGTCGAATCCATGGCATATCGACGATCGTGACCGGGCCTGTCGGCGACAAGCGTGACCAGGTTCGTAAATTGGTCCTCCCTCAGCCCAGTCTCTTTGCTCAGCGCGGCGCACACCAGCTGGACGATCTCCAGATTGGAGCGCTGTTCATCGTGGCCCACGTTATAGATTCCCTCCAGACCATCAGCCGCCATCAACGCCAACAGCGCACGGCAGTTGTCTGTAACGTAAAGCCAATGTCGCTTTTGCTCGCCATCTCCATAGATCGGAAGCGCCTCACCGGCTAGCGCTTTCCTTATCAATAAAGGTATCAACTTCTCTGGGAACTGCCGAGGGCCATAGACATTCGAACTCCGGCTGATCAACAGCGGCACGTCGTGGGTTCGCTGATACGCTAAGGCCAACAGGTCGGCGGCGGCCTTGCTGGCGGCGTAAGGGCTGCTCGGCAACAACGACGCATCCTCTCGGCACGATTCCTTACCTTCGATATCCCCATAGACCTCGTCGGTTGAGACCTGGAGGAAACGGCGCGCCTTGTGCTTACGGGCGGCCTCAAGCAGCGTATGTGTCCCTTCAACATTTGTACGAAGAAATACTGAGGCGTCCAGTATGCTGCGGTCCACATGAGACTCCGCGGCAAAGTTGGCGACAAGGTCGGGGCGTTCCTCATCGAACAGCTCCTCAACGCACTTCCGATCTGCGATGTCACCCTTCACAAAACGGTATCGCTCGCTCTCCCGGACTCCAGCCAAGTTCTGGGGATTCCCCGCATACGTTAGCTTATCCAGGTTCACTACCCGCCAATCTGTCGAACCGAGCAGCAGTTCAACAAAGTGACTCCCGATAAAGCCGCAGCCGCCGGTAACGAGAATGGTGGTCACGAATCACCGCCCCGATAGCGGAAGTTGTTGTCCGCTTGTTGCAAGAGAGGAAGCATTTTGTCCCGTTCGGAGAGTTCCGGCTGCGTAATTGGCCAATCGATGCCGATCTGCGGGTCGTTCCACAGTATGCCCCGCTCGTGCGCTGCCGAATACTCGCCGGTGACCTTATACAGCACATCGGCGGTGCTGCTTAGCACACAGAACCCGTGGGCAAACCCAGGGGGTACGTATAGCAGCCTATGGTTCTCAGCGGAGAGGACGGCACTCGCCCATTTCCCATAAGTGGGCGAGCCGTCTCGAATGTCTACCGCGACATCGAATATCTCTCCAGAGACCACCATCACCAGCTTCCCCTGCGCCGCCGGCTCCGTTTGGTAATGCAATCCACGAAGGACCGCATGGGCCGACCGGGAGTAGTTGTCCTGGACAAACTGCGCCGGGATACCGTTACCGGCAAAGTCTGAGTGCTTGTAACTCTCAAGGAAGAACCCCCTGCTGTCTCCAAACACCCGGGGGTGGACGAGAATCACTTCCGGAATTGATAAACGTTCGAAGTCAAACGGCATTTAGACCAGCACCTCTGCGTCGTCGCCGATCATGAGCTGCACCCCTTGGCGCTTGTCATGGCTTGCCCGCACCATGGCATGCCGACCGATAACGCTATTCTGTATCGGGGTTACCCCCTCGAGCCTGACTCCATCCAGCACGACGCTGCATTCCAACGACGAGTCCGTGATGACGCAACCATCGCCGATGCTCGCATAGGGACCCACGGTCGAGCCGGTGACCACGGAGCCAGTACCGATGATCGCCGGCCCCCTGATCTCGCTCCCCTGGACTACCGCGCCGTCCATCACCACCACGCGCCCCTTCACCTTCGTCTCATCGTCCACCTGCCCGCGTATGTCACGGTCGGTCCAGTCGTCCAGCACCCTGCGGTTCGCCGCCAACAGATCATCCTTCTTCCCAGTGTCCAGCCACCACCCTTCAAGCACATGGCTCTGAACGTTGCCGCCCGTCTCCAGCAATACCTGGACCGCGTCGGTTATCTCCAGCTCCCCTCGCCAGGATGGCTTCGTCTGCCGGATCGCGTCATGGATAGCCGGTGAGAACACGTAGAGGCCCACCAGCGCCAGATTGCTGGGCGGCTGGTCAGGCTTCTCCACCAGGCGCACCACACGCCCGCCATCATCGACCTCGGCCACGCCAAACAACCGGGGATCGCCAACCTCTTTTAACAGGATGACCGCGTCGGCGGAGGAGCGCTGGAAGTGGTCTATGAATTCTCGAATGCCCTGACCGATGAGATTGTCGCCCAGATACATCACGAAAGGATCATCGCCCAAGTAGGAACGCGCCACCGTTACGGTATGTGCGAGGCCCAGCGGTTGCTCCTGGAATATGTAAGTGACCCGAAGGCGGGGGAACAGACGCGTGATCGTCTCCCGGGTCTGATCGCCGGTTTCCGACGACACGATGACCCCAACATTGTCGATACCGGCTTCCACGATGTGACCCAGCACGTAGGCAACGATGGGCCGGTTGGCCACGGGAATCAACTGCTTGGGGATGGCATAGGTCAGTGGCCGGAGCCGGGTCCCCTTTCCACCACAGAGAACGAGCGCTTTCATCCCCTACCTCGGCTTCCTATCAAAGTGCGACTCGAACATGAGGCAAAGTGCGACATCGGATATGCGGTCCTCGCTCCTCTCCAAGTTCCAGAGCCTTTGGGCGAGCGGGTTAATCCGGCGCATGCATCTCACCGAAAGTCACCGGGTCTCCGGCAACAACATCGTATGCAAGCCGTCGTCCCAGCAATCGGCTTTGCAGGAGAGGGCTGATGCCATAGGACCCGAGTCGCGTCAGCAGCATCTCTGGCTGAAGCACCTCACCCGCGGCCAGGTCCTTCCCCGCTACCAGGGCGGCCCTCGCGGACTCTTCCGGCCCCAGCTCGGCCGGCAAGGGGACTCGGGGGCCATCGGTGGCCAGCGAGCCGGCCAACGCCCGTAGCGTGCTCACCAGCGCGCGCAGCTCGTCGCGGTCCAGGCTGCTCGCGTGTCGTGGCCCGGACAAGCGATGGTCCGTAGTGAAGGGCTTCTCGATCACCTTGGCGCCGAGAGCCAGCGCCGCGGCCGCGGCCACCACCCCGGGCTCCAGGCCGTAATAGCCCACCGGCAGTCCATGCTTCTCCTCCAGCACTCGCATCAGCGGCAGAGCCGTTTCGCTCAACGACACCGCGCCCCCGTGCACCGTATGGAGCAGCACTACCGGACTATCTTTGAGCGCCTCCAGGGCATTCGACAGCTCCAGCTCAGTGCAGCGTCCGCACACCAGGAATAGCGGCCGGCGCGTCGCCGCCATCGCCTCCAGGAGCGCCAAGTGCCCAAGCACCGCTGGCTCCACCTGGAACGCATCCGGCGCCAACTCCTCCGACCACTGGAACGCCTTCAGATCCAAGGGGGCTGCGATAAAGTCCAAATGCCCCCGTGCCTCATCCCGAAGCGCGCCGACATCCCCCGGACCGAGCTCCAACGAGCGTAAGTAGTCGCCCCAGGTGCGGCCCCGCTCCGGCCACAGCGTATTCGGCCGTCTCAAGTAGTCGGCGGTATAGCAATCATCTACAGTGCTCAGCCGCAGTGCCACCGCATCACAGCCGCTTTCGGACGCGAGACGGATAAGGTCTCGCGCAAGCTGCGCATCTCCGCCGTGGTTCTCCACCAAAGCGCCGATAACGTAGGGGTTCCGCCGGGCTAAGAAATCAGGAATCATCATGTACCAATGCCCACTACCGCATTCTCCGCCACCATACGCAAACGGGACCGCCGGGCGCCGGAAGCGGCCTCAACTTGAGGTCCGGTCGAGACCGCTCGAAAGCGCCAATGCCTCAATGCGCTATCCCTTCATCTCTCCGCGGGCGCTCACCGAAGAGCGTAACCAGGCGCTCCGGAGAAACGCCCGCGGCCCGGAGCTCTTCGTAGCCTCTTGAGGCCTCCGGAAGCACGGCGATCACCACCCTGTCATGGTCCTCGGGCCGAAGTGTGCTCACATCACGCACAGGCAAGCCCAGAAATTTCCGTCCGTTCGAGCTCCGCGTGTCGAAGACCTCCACCTCCTCCACCGCGAGCTCCCTTAGCGACAGGTAAACGAGCTCCGCAAGCTCACCGGTCCCATAGATCGCGACTCTCGACTCCGCGTGCAGGGAGAGAGGCGCCAATTGTTCTCGCAGCATTCCGCGCACCCGCTGATAGTCGCCGAGGAACCGGCGGACGTATCCCACCAGAAGCTGGACCTTGCGCGAGGCGCCGCTCGGCGTCATGGCGTACAGCCAGCGCCGCCAGCCGGCTCGCGTGACGCGCACGTAGCCCTTGCGCGCCAGGTTCCGAAGCAGCAGGTTCACCATGCCGACCGACAGCCCGAGCCGCAGCGCCAGGTGGCGCTGGCTCGTCTCCGGAGCGTGCTCTATCTCCGAGAGAAGGAGCATCTCCCGTGACGAGTCGCTCTCAGTCCCGCCATTGTGTTCAATCTTTGAACGCATCACCGATAACTGTAGCGGCAAGCTCGTATCCTGTCAACCGAAACGGGCTAACTGCTAGCCCACTGCAAGTCGGCGAAGACATCTGAATCGCAGGCAAATCTTGCGAACCAGGATAGCTCAACGGCGTGTGTTACCATTACCGTCCCATTTTGAATCAGGGTATAGTCCCAAAACAGCCACCTGTGAGAGAATGGTGGCATGGGACGGAAGATTGGGTGCCCTCGATGTCAACACGCCAAGAGCTGGAGCATTCGGCGAGGTAAGAGTCGTTGTGCAGCCTGCCACTACGAGTGGGTGCCCAGGGCGCTGCCGCTTCGGTTGTCGCCAGGGGAGTGGCGGCGACTGTTGCGCTGGTTCGTCTTGGGGCAGAGTGCCGAGGTGATTGCCCAGGAGGCCCGCCTGGAGCGAAAGCGAGTCCTGCGAGCCCTGATCGTGGTGCGCCAGGCCATGGTCCGGGACGTTCCCCATGTCTTCTCCGGCGTGGTGGAGGTCGACGAGACCTACCTGGGAGGTTCCTGGCGCAACAGGCGCCTGGCAAAGCGTGTTCAGGGCACGAAGCGGGGCCGTGGAACCACTAAGCAAGCTGTCTTTGGGATCCTGTGTCGAGGTGGCCTGGTGTGGGCGCAAGTGGTACCTAACGTGGAAGCCAAGACGCTGCTGCCGCTCCTGCACCAACGCGTGCAACGTGGCTCCATCGTCTGCTCGGACACCTTTACCAGCTACACGGGCGTCGCAGCGGGGGGCTACGTCCACCGGCTTGTGGACCACAGCCAGGCGTTCAGCGATCGGCAAGGGAGCCACGTCAACGGCTTGGAGGGCTTCTGGGGTTATCTCAAGCGGCGTCTGGCAGCCAAAGGGGGAGTCCGCCGAGAACGGCTGCCCCTCTATCTTGCTGAGTATGTCTGGCGCTACAATCATCGGCGTCTGTTGGGACCAGAACAGGTTAAGACATTGTTCAAGCTGCTTCAAAGCTAATCCGGTGGCTAAAACGGGACTTTACCCTTGAATAATTCAGTTCCTGCGACAGCCTCAAACTTCACCTTGGAATCACTCAAGGTGGTCCCATTGGCGGCAGGTGTATAATCCGGTCCGATCAGTTACTAGCCGACATATTTTCGTTGGCCCAAAAGGGTACCGCTGGGCCATCTCTTTTGATGTGAATTTACCAAGAGGCGCTCTTCTGAAAGCCCTCTAGGACGAACCTGCACGGGACTCAAGTGAATCTACCAACATTGGGCAGGCTAAGGCGACTATTTCTGCTTTGGCGCCTCCGTCGGCTGGGGCCCTGGTTCCACGACATTGAGGTTGTTCCCGGAGTTACTACCTTCGAGAGCGGAAACGTCAACCCAGGCGTCCAACTCATGCCTATCCCATATCGCTATCCCGCTTTCCTCTGGCAGCAATTGGCACTGCACTTCCCAGAGGATTTGAGCGGGGCCCGCTGCCTGGATCTAGGCTGTGCCAATGGCTACATGACCCTAGAACTGGCCAAAAGAGGGGCACATGTTGTCGCAGTCGACCGAACCGAACGGTTCCTCAAAAGCCTCGACTTCGTAGCACGCAAACGTGGGTTGCGCCACCTCATTGAGCTTCGCTTGTTGGATTTCCACGATAGCGATTGGGAAACATCCCTAGCTGGACCATCTTGGGACATAGCTATCTGTGCCGGTGTTCTCTATCACCTGGATAGACCTGAGGAGTTTGTTTCGGCTGTATCCAGATTACCCATACGGCGACTACTGGGTGAGACCCGTATCCTGCTCAACGGTAAGAAGCCCGTTAAGACTTATCCCGATTCTCGCCCAGGAACGCTGCTTCCTAAAGAACAGCTCCAAAGCTCCTTTGAACAGCAGCCGGCCACGAGCCAATTCGCGTTCTACCCTTACGTCCCGGAAGAGAACGAGCACTGGCTAGGACCACCCTATGCGGCAAAGAAAAATCGGGTGCTATTCCGCGTAGAATTCAACGCCAACGCTCATTGAGAGCGTCCACGACTAGTGGGCAGATCTCATCCATGTACCCAGGAAATCAAGTCTTGAGGAACGGGCTAGCCGTACGAAGGCTTGCTCCGCTTGCAGGACTACTCAGACTCACCACACCCCGGCCATGGCATCCGAGACCCGCTCGTACGCGCCATCGGCCGCCTCACCTAGGTGGGGCTTCATTACTCTGTGCACGAAGGCCTCCACCGCCTGAATGATGTTCATGCCCTTGCCGTTGAGCGTGGGGCGCCCGCTGAGACGCGCCTGCCTCAACAGCGTGGTCTCCTGTGGCGCATAGATGAGGTCGAAGTAGGCCGTCTCCCGCCCGGAGCCGAGGATGGCATTTGCCGAGGCCTTCGTGTTGGCATGGATATCCTCCACCGAGGCCTCGTACCAGGCGCGATAGAAGTCGGCCTCCGTGGCTTGCTCGTCCGCTTGGAAGGTGGCGGGGTTCGCGGGCGCCAGCGGCGAGTAGGGCTCCAAACAGGTCGCCAGGCCCCCCGGAAGCCGCCGGACCCCCGCCTGCCCCCGCGTCGAGGCATTGATCACCAGGTCGACATCAGCGAGCTTATCGGACAGCTCATCCTCACTCAGGGCCTGGGCGACTCCATAGGCACGGCGGACCTCTTCAGCCAGCTCCCGCGCCCGCTCCGCCGAACGGTTGGTGATCCACATAGCCCCTGTTTTGCCAACCTGCTGGGCAATGGCGAAGGCCACCGCCCGGCCAGCGCCGCCGGCGCCAACAAGCAGCACACGCTTGCCCGCGAGCCCCTTCAGGAACGGGCACTCCTGCCACGACATCCTCCTGACCAGCGACTCCACCGCTCCCGTGGCGTCGGTGTTATACCCCACCAGCCTGCCGTCCCGCGTGCGGCTGATGGTGTTCACCGCGCCGATCTGCCTGGCTAGCGGGTCCACTTCGTCCAGGAGGTCCATCACCTGTACTTTGTAGGGGACCGTCACGTTCCCTCCAACGTAGGTGGCACACCCCCGAAGCGCCTCCACCAGCCGCGGCAGATTCTCCGCCGAAACGTCAAAGGGCAGGTATGCCGCATCCAGCCCCAGGTCCCGGAACACCGCGTTCCAGAGCAGAGGGCTCTTAGCATAAAGAGAGGGACGGTCGCCAATGATCCCGGCTACGATGGGACGGGCGCTCGCTGAAGAGTCCAGCGAGTTGTCCAAGTGTGGCTGCACCATCTCTATGGCGCCCTGCCCAGCGCGTCCTCGCACCGCCATCGCTCAGACCTCCCGGCCCACGGCCGTACCAATGCCCCTGAGCTGAGACATCAACTGGGCGAACGCATCGTACGAAAGCGCCTGGAGCGGGTCCACCGCGGCTAGCTCCGGCGTGGGATGAACATCCAAAATAATGCCATCGGCCCCCGCCGCCAGGGCGGCCCGGGCAATCGGCGCCACATACTCGCGCCTGAACGTCGCATGGCTGGGGTCCACGATTACCGGCAAGTGCGAGAACTCATGCACCGCAAGCACGGCCTGAATATCGACGATAAACCTTGCGGTTCCCTGATGCGTGTGAGGAGCGACAACACCCCGTTCGCACAGCACCACCTGTGAGTTGCCGTGGTAAAGAATGTACTCGGCGGCGCCAAGCCAGTCCCTCACGCTACAACCAAAATGACGCTTCAGCAGCACCGGCTTGCCGACGTGCCCCAACTCCTCCAGCAGAGGAAAATTCTGCATATTCCGGGCCCCTACCTGGAGCATGTCCGCGAAGCCGGCAACCAGCTCGATCGCGCGAGCGTCCATCACCTCAGTCACCACCGGAAGGCCGCTGGCCTCTCGCGCATCCGCCAAGTAGCGGAGGCCCTCCGCACCCAACTCAAAGGTCTTCTCGCTGCGGTAAGGAAACGTTAGGGGCTTAAAGGCGCCGCCTCGGAGGATAGAGGCGCCGCTCTCCTTGACGTGCTGGGCGATGTCCAGCACCTGCGCTTTGCTCTCGACGGCACACGGCCCGGCGATGACCACGAAGCGATCTCCCCCGAACTCCGCATCGCCCACCCTCACCCGTGACCGCTCCCCATCACTCTTGCGGGCGGCTAGAGGAATGTTATTGAGCAGGTCGTTCTCGGTGATATCTTTCAGCGTCATGGACCGTTCCTTAGAGTTCCTCAGGCTATTCCGGGTCCTCAGGCTATCGCGGCACACCGCCAACCGGGGCGTCGGCCAGAGCGCGTACCTCCTCGTCGGACCAGTCCAGGGACACCGGGAGGTGCTCCTCCGCGGACCGATAGACCGCCTCCATGATCCGGGCCAGCACAACCCCGCTGCCCACCACGTCCGCACTGGGACGCCGACGAGTACGCACGCACTCCAGGAAGTCCTGCAACTCCGCCCCGATCATCCGAATTGGCGTGGCGGTGCCGGTGTTGCGGGTCTCGCTGCCGGCCACCACCGGCGCCCACGTCCCGTTCTGAAACTCGTGATGCACATCGTGGACCACCAGATATTCCGTCTCGAAGTCCACCTCTGCGGTAGCACGAGTGCCGCAGAGGAAAAACTCCTTGGAGGTGAAGGCGTTCGGCACAACCTTATCCCTCCATCGTCCGGGCTGAATATAGCCGGACTCCACCTTGGCCACCGTTCCACCGGGGTACTCCAGCAGCACCACCGACCAGTCCTCCAGGCCTCGGTTGAAGTGGTCGCGGGCTACCACGAACACCTCTTTTGGCGGCGTGCCCAGCAGCCAGTTGAACAGGTCGATGAAGTGGATAGCGTCCGTATGCGTGACGCCCACATCCGTCCGCGCCCGTTTGAACCCCATAAAGTTTCCAGAGATATAGCGCACGTCGCCCAACTCACCGCTCGACAGCGCGGCCTTCAGGACCGGCGCGATGGGATGGAACCGGTAGTAGTAGCCCACCTGCAGCACGCGCTCGCTCTGCCGCACCAGCGACGCCAGCTCCCGGGCCTCTTCCGAAGTCATCGTCATCGGCTTCTCCACGAAGACGTCTTTCCCCGCTTCAAGGGCGGCCTTGCACAGGGCAAAGTGGCTCGTGGAAGGCGTGACTATGTCTACCACGTCCACCTTCTGGAGCAGCTGATTGAAATCAGTCGATATGTGGTCTAAGGGAACATTGAATACCCGGCACTCGTCATGGAGCGCCGGGTCCAATTCGGCGACGTACAGCGCATCCCCAATCTTGAGATCACTCCACGCCCGCAGGTGGTTTCGGCCGAAGCCGCCCAAGCCCGCCAGAAGGACTCCAAGCTCGCCCATCTGTCCCTCTCCTCCCACTCAGTCAGACGCGCCGCATCATATCATTCATCGGCCAACGCCGCGGTACCGAAACTCCAGACGCTCCAGTGCGCCCCGCTCCAGCATGTTGCGGCCGTCCACCACATTTTTCTGGCGCATCAAGCCTGCGATTCGTTCAAGGTCCAGCGCTCCATACTCAGGCCAATCGGTGAGAAGGACCAGCGCATCCGCACCGTCCAGAGCACGATAGAGATCATCGCTGTAGTGCGCTTCGGGCAGCAGGGATTGAGCCTCCGACAGCGCCACGGGGTCATGAGCGGTCAGCACGCAACCCCTGTCCAGCAGCATCCGCATGATGCGGAGCGAGAGCGACGTGCGGACATCATTGGTCCCCAGCTTGAAGGCGAGGCCGAGGATGGCCACACGCTTCTGGGAGAGTTCGGGCCCGAGCAGCTCCACTATCTTCTCCACGATATGCTGGACCTGACGATCATTGCGGTCCAACACCGCCTTCATGAAGCGGGCGTCATGCTGGTGGCGGCCCGAGAAATGGATAAGGGCCTTCAGGTCCTTTTCCAGGCAAGGCCCCCCAAAACCAATCCCCGCCTGGAGATACTCCCAACCGATCCTGGGATCGTAACCCAGCCCATTCACCACCTCGGTGATATCCGCTCCCACCTGCTCGCAGATTCCGGCCATCTCATTGATGAAAGAGAGCCGTGTGGCTAAGAAGGCGTTAGCCGCGTACTTGACTATCTGCGCGTTAACGGCCGTCGTCTCAATCAGGGGCACACCACGGGCCATCGGAATCTCCGGCTCGCCATCGTCCGGTCCATCGATGAACCGAGCGTACAGACGGCGCATCACCTGCCGCGCCCACTCGGAATCGGCGCCCACAACAATGCGGCTGGGGTAGAAGAAATCCTTCAGGCCCTGGCCCTCCCGCAAGAACTCAGGGTTTACCACGAGGTGCAGTTCCGAACGCCCATCGCGCCGCGCCCACTCTTCGCGGATCAAGTCCACCGTCCCTGCCGGGACGGTGGACTTGATAACGACAACGGACTGAGACGCCGCCACTTTGCTCAGAGACGTGACCACGCTCTTCACTTGCGAAAGGTCGGTGCCGCCATCCTCGCCGGCGGGACTGCCAACGGCAACGAACACCGCTTCCGCATCGCGCGCCGCCGCATCTAAATCAGTCGTGAAGCTCAAGCGCTCCGAATCGAGACACTCCTGGAGCATCTCCTGAAGGCCAACTTCATAAATGGGGCTCGTTCCTCGCGCCAGGGACGCCACCTTATCGGCATCCACGTCGAAGTTTACAACGGTGTGACCGAGCTTTGCAAAGCCAACGCCAGTGATCAGGCCAACGTAGCCAGCTCCACCTATGACGCAGAGCTTCATGGTTTCGGCTCCCCTTCCATGGACGTCCCGTGCAGCCTAAACCACTCGGCGAATTTGCGGATGCCCTCCTCAATGGAGGCCTGCGGCCTGTAGCCGAGGACTCGCTCCGATCGAGCGCCGTCAGACAGCGTAAACCTCACGTCGCCCGGCTGCTCTGGGAGGAATTGAAGCTCGGGCTGTACATCAAGTGCGGCGCCCAGTTGATGGATCACCTCCAAAAGTTCAACGGGCCGCGAGCTTCCGAGGTTGAAGATCTGAAAGCCATCGGGATGCTCTGCCGCCGCAACGATGCCGTCTATGATATCCGCCACGTAAGTATAGTCCCGGCGCGAGCGGCCATCGCCGTAGACGGGAATCGGCTGACCCGAGAGCATGAGCTTCGCAAACTTATGGATGGCCATGTCTGGCCGCTGTCTCGGCCCATAGACCGTAAAGAACCGCAGTGCCGCTATGGGCATTCCGGAGAGGTGATTAAAGGTCCAGCAGACTAACTCTCCCGCTCGCTTGGACGCACCATACGGTGACACCGGCTCAAGGGCGGGGTGGTCTTCAGACAGAGGCCCGCCGTCGGAATGTCCGTAAACCGATGAGGAGGAAGCGAAGACGAAGCGGCCCACACCATGGCTCCGTGCCCGCTCCAGCAGATTCACCGTCCCCTCGATATTCACCCGCGCATACCGGGCCGGGTCCAGTAAAGAGTTGCGGACGCCAGCCAGGGCCGCGAGATGTATCACCAGCTCCGGCCCGCGCGCAAATACGCGGTCAAGCAGTTCGGTATCCATCACGTCCCCGTGGACGAACTCAAGGCCGGGGTTTGAGCGCGCTTCGGCCAGGTTTGCGAGCTTCACCCCTGGGGCATAAAAGGGGTCAAGGTTATCCAGACAAACAACCTCATGCCCCATCGCCAAGAGCCTATCGCACAGATGAGAGCCGATGAACCCAGCGCCACCAGTTATAAGTGTCTTAGTCATATAAAGTCAGCGAGCGCGGTCCCCAGGGGTAACCGAAGCGGATACCGTCCCAACTGCCTGCCTGGCGCAGCTTCACCCACCGCCACGGCGCCTCGCGGCAACGCCTGCGGCGCCCGGGTGCTTGGTGGCCGGCCGCCTCAGCAGGCCCCGACCACGCAGCCGCACCCGTCCACCTCGAGCATTCCGAGTTGGCCAGGAGCGGTCGCTTGCACGGCGGACCCGGTCCGTCTGAACACGCCAAACATAATAAACAAGGCACCAAGAAGGTGCCAGTAGCGGGCGGCCCTCAACGTCCGCTTCGGCCCCCCTCACAAGTGCAAAGGACGAACAGAACGCGGCCGCGGGACCGATTCAGACCGTCAGCGGACTCCTACTGGCCGCGAGCTGGGTATAAGCGGCGCAACTCTAGAGCCACCTCTGGATAAGTGAACCACTCCGGAAGCTCAGTCCCTTGCTCCAGGCGCGAACGGAGCTCCGTGCCGGAGATCGAAAGGACTTCCGCGCCATCGGGCACCTGGGAACGCACCATATACTGCCCCACGCTCTCCACGTACACCATCTCCTCAAAAGAGACGAGCTTGATGCCCAGCTCCTGCTCATGCATTGCCAACAGCTCTTGGGCCGCGTAGGGCGAGTAGAACGGCTTACCCTGGCTGTCATTCCCGGGCCCGGCATGGTCTCTCCCCACGATCAGGTGCGTGCATCCGTAGTTCTTCCTAATGATCGCATGCCATACCGCCTCCCGGGGCCCGGCCATGCGCATGGCCAGAGGCAGCAAGCTGAGCGCGGTCGTCTGCTCCGGATAATACTGGAGCAGGGCCTGATAGCAGCGGACCCGAGTGTAAGACTCCACATCGCCGGGCTTGGTCTGCCCAACCACTGGGTGGATGAGCAGATTCGCCTCGGCCTCCCGTGCAGCTTGTTTCGTTACCTCTACATGGGCCCGGTGCATCGGATTGCGGGTCTGGAACGCCACAATCCGCTTCCAACCCTTCGCATCGAATAATTTCCGTAGCTGTGCCGGCGTGTGCCTCAGCTCCCCAAAGGTGCTATGCGCCGGGAGCTCCAGGCCCTCCAACCGGCCCCCCACGTATAACGTTCCGGTATGGTGAAAGAGATTGGTCACTCCCGGGTGAAGCTCATCCGTGGTGCCATAGACCAGCCTCGCTTCCTCCCGCAAGTCCGGCCTCCACACATCGCTGACCGTCAATATAGCGAGTGCCACCCCCTCCGGGTCCCGCAGGGTGACCCGAGCGCCTTTGGTGAGAGACGACGCGAACGCTTCGGTCACATCAAGCGTTATGGGGATCGGCCAGATAGTTCCGTCCACGAGCCGCATCTCACCGCAGACCGAACCATAGTCCTCCCGGCCGAGAAAACCCTCGAGCGGAGAGAACCCGCCATTCAGCAGCAACTCCGTATCACACACTTGCCGGGAGGTTAACTCCCAGGATGGTAGCCTAGCCGCTTCATCCCGCAGCGTTTGAATCCCCGCATCATCCGCTGAGAGCAATTCCTTCAGCGTGCCGCCATGGGCGGGGACCACCCCTGCAATCACTCTTGGTGTCTGCATCTCATTCAATTTCTACAACTCCTTTTTCGCTCTTTATCGTGCGCTCGCGGGAACCCATTCGCTACGGGCCCACTCCCCCAAGCGCCACGTTTCAGTCGGATGTGGAGACGAGACAATGTACCCCGAAGCCTCCAACAACACCCAGAGGCAGTACCCGGGGGACCCCATTCCGTCACTCCGCGGCAATCTCGGTAGGCCGTTTAGAATGCGGCCGGCGCTTGTTGAAAACATTGAGCTTGCGGAGCCCAGCCAACCTTCCAGCTATCCCTGCGCGCCGACCGCCAGCAGGTTCGCCATAGCCCTGGGCGTAATAGTAGTGGTAGTAGTATGCTTCAGATTCCTTAACATTGACCTTATTGAAGACTGCACCCGCCACCTTTCCATATCGCCTGCCGAAGTGCCGCCACGGCGCGTTCAACAGATTGACGGCGAGTAGCATGCACATCTATGACCATGAGGACTGCGTCTGCCATTGATGGTAATACCAGAGCTTCTGATACTGCAAGAAGCGGAGCCGAATCGATAATCACCAAATCCGCCCGCTCTCGCAGCCGCTCCAATACCTCCCTCATCTGTGGCAGTCTGAGGACTTGTGCAGGATCCGGGGGTAGAGGACCGCTGGGAATCACGGTGAGGCCATCTTTAACTTCCTGCCTCAGAGCTTCATCTAACGTAAGGGAGCCCAAGAGCAGGTTAGTCAGCCCATGCTGACGTCCCAGTCCAAATATGTTGTGTTGCGAGGGCTTGCGGAGGTCGGCATCCACTAGAATTACCTTGGGTATAGTCCCAAAACAGCCACCTGTGAGAGAATGGTGGCATGGGACGGAAGATTGGGTGCCCTCGATGTCAACACGCCAAGAGCTGGAGCATTCGGCGAGGTAAGAGTCGTTGTGCAGCCTGCCACTACGAGTGGGTGCCCAGGGCGCTGCCGCTTCGGTTGTCGCCAGGGGAGTGGCGGCGACTGTTGCGCTGGTTCGTCTTGGGGCAGAGTGCCGAGGTGATTGCCCAGGAGGCCCGCCTGGAGCGAAAGCGAGTCCTGCGCGCCCTGATCGTGGTGCGCCAGGCCATGGTCCGGGACGTTCCCCATGTCTTCTCCGGCGTGGTGGAGGTCGACGAGACCTACCTGGGAGGTTCCTGGCGCAACAGGCGCCTGGCAAAGCGTGTTCAGGGCACGAAGCGGGGCCGTGGAACCACTAAGCAAGCTGTCTTTGGGATCCTGTGTCGAGGTGGCCTGGTGTGGGCGCAAGTGGTACCTAACGTGGAAGCCAAGACGCTGCTGCCGCTCCTGCACCAACGCGTGCAACGTGGCTCCATCGTCTGCTCGGACACCTTTACCAGCTACACGGGCGTCGCAGCGGGGGGCTACGTCCACCGGCTTGTGGACCACAGCCAGGCGTTCAGCGATCGGCAAGGGAGCCACGTCAACGGCTTGGAGGGCTTCTGGGGTTATCTCAAGCGGCGTCTGGCAGCCAAAGGGGGAGTCCGCCGAGAACGGCTGCCCCTCTATCTTGCTGAGTATGTCTGGCGCTACAATCATCGGCGTCTGTTGGGACCAGAACAGGTTAAGACATTGTTCAAGCTGCTTCGAAGCTAATCCGGTGGCTAAAACGGGACTTTACCCAATTTAAATTAGCTCAGTTACGCAACGTACCAGGGCGCCTTCAGCGCGTCAACCAGTGGAGCAATCCCATCGCAGCCTCCTTCCACCAACTGTTCCCTATGGCCGCGGGCTTGCCTCGACCAACGGGGGGCGGCGCGTGCTGGGCCGCTCCCTCGACTCACGCGTCTTCACCGCCCTCCTTAAGTTTACACCGTCCCCGCCATTTGTTATCGTGGCCCCCTTCCATCCCGTTGCCGCAGCCTCGCGGGTGGCCCATATCGCAGTCAGCTTGCTCCTCATTTTCATGGTCTCTGGCGCCATCGGCGTCTCTCTTGATCATCCCTGCCTAAAGCGCACCCAGCGGAGCCCACAGCCGTGCACATCGCCCTCGGAGCAGACCACGCGGGGTTTCAGGCCAAGAGCGAGCTTGCCCAGTGGCTCCGCTCATTGGAGCACGAGGTCCTGGACCTGGGGGCTTCGGCCCTCGACCCCGCGGATGACTACCCCGATTACGCCCAAGCGGTAGCCGAGGCGGTGGCCGCCGGCCGAGCCGAGCGGGGCGTGCTCCTCTGTGGCAGCGGCGTGGGCGCCTCCATCACCGCCAACAAGGTCCCCGGCGTGCGCGCCGGCCTCTGCCACGACACCTATTCCGCTCGCCAGGGCGTCGAGCACGACGACATGAACGTCCTCTGCCTGGGCACCCGGGTCATCGGCCCGGAGCTCACCCAGGAACTCGTCCGCGCCTTCCTGCACGCCGGCTTCAGCGGAGAGGAGCGTCACCTCCGAAGGCTCCAGAAGGTGCGGGCGGTTGAATCGCGCTACTCCGTTCCCGCATCAAACGACTAGGAAATGCGCCGATGCCCAATACCATCCAGCAAGCCCGCGCGCTCGGCCAGTCAACCTGGTATGACAATATCCGGCGTGGCCTGCTCACATCGGGAGATCTGGCGGAGCTCATCGAGCTCGGCGTCACGGGCCTGACCTCCAACCCCACCATCTTCGAGAAGGCGATTGCCGGCAGCACCGACTACGACGACGCCCTGCTATCGCCGACCCACTCCGGCAAGCCTCCCGCCCAGATCTTCGAGGCCCTGGCCCTGGAGGATATCCGGGGCGCCGCCGACCTCCTCCGGGGCGTCTACGACGAGACGGACGGCGCCGACGGTTACGTGAGCCTCGAGGTGCCCCCTGCCCTGGCCCACGACACAGGCGCCACTGTGGCCGAGGCCCACCGCCTCTTCGATATCCTGGACCGCCCCAACGTGATGATCAAAGTCCCGGCCACCCCGCAGGGAGTCCCCGCCATCCGCCAGCTCATCGCCGACGGTCTCAACATCAACGTGACGCTCACCTTCTCGCTGGAGTCCTACCGCCAGGGGATGGAGGCCTACATTTCGGGGATGGAGGCGCTGGCCGCCAACGGCGGTGACCCAAGCTCGGTGGCCTCCGTGGCGTCCTTCTTCGTGAGCCGGGTGGACACCGCCGTGGACGCACTGCTCCACGAGCGGATTCGAGGTGGGGCCACCGGGCTGCGACCACTGCTGGGCAAGGCGGCCATCGCCAACGCCCACATGGCCTACGCCCTCTTCCGCCACACCTTCGGCCAGGACCGGTTCGAGGCCCTACGGGCCCAAGGGGCCCGCGTCCAGCGCCCCCTGTGGGCCAGCACCAGCACCAAGGACCCGGCCTATCCAGACACCCTCTACGTCGATTCCCTCATAGGCCCCGACACGGTCAACACCATGCCGCCGGCCACCGTCACCGCGGTCCTGGACCACGGCTGTCCCGCCGTCACCCTCGACGACAACGCAAAGGACGCCCGGAGCACTCTGGACGCCCTCGCCCGAGCCGATATCGATATGGGTGAGGTCGCCGCGAAGCTCCTGGCCGACGGCGTGAGCGCCTTCGCCCGTTCTTACGCCGCCGCGCTCGCCAGCATCCAGGAGAAGCAGGCCAAGCTGCTGGCGGAGCATGCGCCCGGCGCGACGCTGGGCGAGCACGCCCCGGCAGTGAGCGAAGCCGTGGACCGGCTCCGGCGGGACGAAGTGGTCGCCCGCACCTGGCGCAAGGACCACACCGTTTGGCGCAACGACCCCAAGGAGATCACGGACCGGCTCGGCTGGCTGTCGGCCCCGGACCTCATGAGCGAGCAGCTCCCCATGCTGGAGGCGCTCGCCCGAGAGGTGCGCGAGGCGGGCTTCCGTCACGTGGTGCTCCTGGGCATGGGAGGCAGCGGCCTCTCCCCCGAGGTGCTCCGCCGGACCTTCGGCAGCGCCTCCGGCCACCCCGAGCTGCTCGTCCTCGACTCCACCGTGCCGGGCTGGGTCCAGCGCGTCACCGACGCCGTTGATCCACGCCGCACGCTTTTCATCGTCTCCTCCAAGTCGGGAGGCACCGTTGAGGTGCTCTCCTTCTACCGCCACTTCCGGGCCCTGGTCGAGAACGCTGTTGATGGCGCTTCGGCCGGAGAACACTTCGTCGCCATCACGGACTCGGGCACCTCCCTGGAGGAGCTGGCCCGGCGTGACGGCTTCCGCCGCACCTTCCTGAACCCAGCCGACATCGGAGGCCGGTTCTCCGCCCTCTCCTACTTCGGCCTGGTGCCCGCCGCTCTGATGGGCGTCGACGTAGCGCTGCTCCTGGACCGGGCCCGCCGGATGGGAGAGGCATGCGCCTCCAGTATCCGTGGTCCTGAGAACTCCGGTCTCTGGTTGGGCGCCGCCATGGGCGCCCTGGCCAAGAAGGGAGTGGACAAGCTCACGCTGGTCACCTCCCCCGACATATCCGCCTTCGGGCTGTGGGTGGAGCAGCTCCTGGCCGAGAGCCTGGGCAAGGAGGGCACCGGCATCGTGCCCGTGGCCGGCGAGCCGCCCATGCCGCCCGCCGCCTACGGCCACGACCGCTTTTTCGTGTACCTGCGTCTGGCCGGCGACGACAACGCGGCCACCGACGTCCACCTCGACGCCCTGGCCGCGGCTGGACATCCCTTCCTCCGTCTGGACCTGGCCGACCGCTACGACCTGGGAGCGGAGATCTTCCGATGGGAGTTCGCCACGGCCATCGCCGGCGCCGTCCTGGGAGTGCACCCCTTCGACCAGCCCAACGTCCAAGAGGCCAAGGACCTCACGGAGCGGGTGCTCAAGAGCTACCAGGAGCACGGCCGTCTGCCGGACGTAGAGACGCCCGCCTCCGCCGGGGCGCTCCTTGACGCGGCCCAGCCGGGTGATTACCTGGCCCTCATGGCCTATCTGGCGCAAACACCCGAGATAGACCACGCGCTGGATAAGCTGCGGCGGCTGGTCGCCGAGCGCCACGGCATCGCCACCACCGCGGGATACGGGCCCCGATACCTCCACTCCACGGGCCAGCTCCACAAGGGTGGCCCCCCCACGGGCCTCTACCTGCAGCTCACCGGCGGCCAGCCCATCGATCTCCCCATCCCCGGTCAGCCTTACACCTTCCAAGTGCTCGCCGAAGCCCAGGCCCTGGGCGACTTGCAGGCCCTCCAGAAGCGGAACCGGCGGCTCGCCCGGCTTCAACTGGGAGCGGACCCCGCCGCTGCCCTCCAGGCGCTGCTTGACTCCCTCCGCTAGGTGGATGACGTGATCCAGGCCGTTTTGTTTGACCTGGACGGTACTCTGGTCCAATCGGAGAAGCTCAAAGCCAACTCCTACGCTCGAGCCGTCCAGCAGATACGCCACCTCCCCGACCCTGACCCCCGGGCCATCGAGGCGTACAAGGAGATTGTAGGGTCCTCCCGGGAGCTGGCCTCCCGCCACATCATGGAGCGGCTGGGGCTGGAGCCCGACCTCAGGCCCCTCATGAAGGACTATGGCGCATCGGAGCCCGCCGGCGTGCTGACGGCGCTCCGGCTGCGGATATACGACGCCCTGGTCAGCGACCCCCAGGTGCTCTGGGAGAACCAGTGGCCGCACAGCATCGCGCTGCTCCGCACCCTCCGGGGGGAGGGCCTCGCCACGGCGGTAGCCACCATGTCCACCCCCAAAGAGGCGCGTTACGTGCTGGAGACGCTCGGACTCATGGAGCTCCTCGACACCCTGTTGGGCCGTGAGGATGTCCGGAACCCCAAGCCGGACCCTGAGATCTATCTCCTGGGCGCCAGCCGCCTGAACGTTCGCCCCGAGGAGTGCCTGGTCATCGAGGACTCGCCGGCGGGAGTGCGGGCCGGCATCGCCGCGGGCATGGCTGTGGTCGCCATGGCCACACCCTTCACCGAGTGCGGTCTCCGGGGCGCTCCAGGCATCGACCCCCAGTGGATCGTCAGCGACCCGGAGTACCTCCTCCCCGCCGTCCGGCGCCGGACCGAAGCCCACAACAGGGCGTCTTACCCGTCAAAGGAGACGTAGTCATGCAAGTAGGAATGGTCGGTCTCGGCCGCATGGGCGGCAATATGGCTGAGCGCCTGAGCAGAGCAGGCCATCAGGTCGTCGCCTTCGACCGGGACCCCGATGCCCGGCGTGCCGCCGAGGCCAGAGGGCTGGGCAGCGCCGCCTCGCTGGAGGAGCTGGTCCAGAAGCTGGACCCGCCCCGCGCCGTCTGGGTCATGGTGCCTGCGGGACAGCCCACCCAGGACACCCTCAACGCCTTGGCCGGCCTCCTTGCGCCCGGCGACGTCGTGGTGGACGGCGGCAACGCCAACTACAAAGACACCCTGCGGCGGGGCCAGGAGCTGGCGGGCAAAGGGCTTCATCTGGTGGACGCGGGCACCAGCGGCGGCATCTGGGGCCTGGCCGGGGGCTACTGTCTCATGGTGGGCGGCGACCGCGAGGCGGTGCTGCGGGTCGAGCCCCTCTTCCACGCCCTGGCGCCCGCCCCGGACCAGGGGTACGCCCACGTGGGAGGCCTTGGAGCGGGGCACTTCACCAAGATGGTCCACAACGGCGTTGAGTACGGCCTGATGCAGGCCTACGCCGAGGGCTTCGAGCTGCTCAAGGCCAAGGAGGAGCTCGGGCTGGACCTGGCCCAGGTGGCGGAGACGTGGCGCTACGGGAGCGTGTTGCGCTCCTGGCTCCTGGACTTGATAGCTGGCGCCCTGGCCGACGATCCGGACCTGGGAGAGATCCTGGCCTACGTGGAGGACTCGGGCGAGGGGCGCTGGACGGTGGAGGAATCGGTGGACCTCGCCGTGCCGCTGCCGGTCATCTCAGCCGCGCTCCAGGCCCGTTTCCGCTCCCGCCAAGACCAGCCCTTCAGCGCAAGGCTGCTGGCCGCCATGCGCCTGCGGTTCGGCGGCCACGCCCCCAGGAGAGCCCCGTGACTACCACTCTGGTGATCTTCGGCATCTCCGGGGACCTGGCGCGGCGCAAGCTCGTGCCCGCCCTCTTCACGCTCCACTGCAAGGGGCGGCTCCCCAATGACCTGCGCGTTATCGGCGTCTCCCGTTCCGATTTCACCGACACCATGTGCCGCCTGCACGTCTGGGACGGCGTCCGGGAGCTGGCGGACCTGGCCATCCGTGAAGAGGAGTGGGAGGACTTCGCCTCACGCATCTTCTTTGCCCGTGGCGACATCTCCAACCCCGCCTCTTTCGACACCCTGCGCTCGAAGCTGGAGGAGCTGGAGGCGGGCGACGCCGCCGCCAACCGTCTCTTCTACCTGGCCATCGCCCCCTCCCTCTTCGAGACGGCCATCGCCAACCTGGGCGCCGCCGGGCTGGCCCAAGAGCGAGCCCAGGACCGGGCCCAAGAGCAGGCCCAGGAGCCCAATGGATGGCGCCGCGTGGTCATCGAGAAGCCCTTCGGACGGGACGGCGCTTCGGCCCGCGCCCTCGACCGTACCATCCACTCCGTCTTCAGCGAGGACCAGGTCTACCGGATCGACCACTATCTAGGCAAAGAGACCGTGCAGAACCTCCTGGTGTTCCGCTTCGCCAACGCCATCTTCGAGCCCATATGGAACCGCACGTATGTGGACCACGTCCAGATCACCGTGGCCGAGCAGGTGGACGTCAGTGACCGGGGCGCCTCCTACGATGAGTCGGGCGTGGTGCGCGATATGGTCCAGAACCACCTCCTCCAGCTCCTGACCATTGTGGCCATGGAGCCCCCAAACTCCATGGAGGCCGACGCGCTGCGCAACGAGAAGGTGAAGGTGCTCCAGGGTGTGCGCCGGTGGTCTCCCCAGGAGGTGGCCCGGAATACGGTCGCCGCCCAATACAAGGGGTACAGGGATGAACGCGGCGTGGCGCCAGACTCGCGCACTCCCACCTACATAGCCCTCCGCCTCTTCATCGACAACTGGCGCTGGCAGGGAGTCCCCTTCTACCTCCGCTCCGGCAAGACCATGGCGGCCAAAGCCTCGGAGATCGCGATCCAGTTCCGCCGCCCGCCCTACCTGCTCTTCAACATGTCCTCCGACCGCGAACAGACCGCCAACGCCCTCGCGCTCTGCCTCCAGCCCGACGAAGGCATGCACCTGCGGTTCCAGGTGAAGGTGCCCGACGCCGGCATGACCACCCGGCCCAACGCCATGGAGTTCCACTACGATTCCTCCTTCGGCGCCCAGGCCATCCCCGAAGCCTACGAGCGCCTCCTCCAGGACGCCCTCAACGGCGACGCCTCCCTCTTCATGCGCGCCGACCAGGTGGAGCAGGCGTGGGCCATCGTTCAGCCGGTCCTCGAGGCGGGCGAAGCGCCGGACGCGCCACCTATGGCCGAGTACGAGCGGGGCTCCTGGGGCCCGGAGGCCGCCGACCATCTGCCGGACGAGATGGGCCATCAGTGGCTCCACCTCTGTGGTGCCCACGGCCTTCATTCTGGTGAAAACGGGCACTAGCGTGACAGCGCCCCACGTCCTCTCCACTCCCACCGAGGCCGCCCGGGCGGGGGCCGAGCATGTTCTTGCGGCCGCCCGCTCCGCCGTGGCCCAGCGGGGACGGTTCGTCATGGCCCTCTCCGGGGGCGGCACCCCCGCCCTCCTCTACCGGCTCCTAGCCTCCCCACCCTACGCGCAGGCGATGCCCTGGACGGCCACCCACCTCCTCTGGAGCGACGAGCGGTGGATGCCGCCGGAC
Source organism: Dehalococcoidia bacterium (assembly GCA_965249185.1). Taxonomy (GTDB): domain Bacteria; phylum Chloroflexota; class Dehalococcoidia; order Lucifugimonadales; family Australimonadaceae; genus CBDFLS01. The sequence continues at coordinate 1,940,923 of CBDFLS010000002.1, read as the reverse complement.
CACGCCGACAGCAACTTCGCCATGGCCCGGGAAGCGCTCCTGGCCCACGTCCCCCTGCTCGAAGCGCAGACACACCCTATCGAGACCGTCGGCCTGACCCCCGAGGAGTCCGCCGTCCGCTACGAGCAATCGGTGCGGGCCCTCATCGGGCGGCGGGAGCCCCGCCTGGACCTAGCGCTCCTGGGTATAGGAGAAGATGGGCACACCGCCTCCCTTTTCCCCGGCGCCAAGGCCGTGAACGAGCGGCGGCAACTCGTGGTGGCCAACCACGTTCCCTCTCTCGGGGCCTGGCGAATCACCATGACCCTCCCGCTGCTCAACGCAGCCAGGGAAATTCTCTTCCTCGTGACGGGCCCCGCCAAAGCTCAAGCCCTCCGCCGCGTCCTGGAGCCGACCCCCTCCGGCGACGCCCTCCCGGCGGCCCTCGTGCGGCCCGCCGACGGCCGGCTCACCTGGCTCGTGGACCGGGAGGCCGCAAGCCTGCTGTCCCCTCTCAACGACTGAACGCCCTCCAGCACGCCGCCGGCGCGATTTACGGGCCGCGAAGACTTTGTTACGCTATGAGGCTATCCTACATCTCGTGGACGGCCTATGTGCGGCATCTTCGGCTATCTGGGCAACCGGGAAGCAACCCCGCTGGTCCTCGCGGGCCTGACTCTGCTTGAGTACCGCGGGTATGACAGCGCAGGCCTCGCCGTCATCAACGGTCCGGAGGGCCTCGCAATCCGCAAGGCTTCCGGGAAGCTCCAGAACCTCGTCAGAGAGGTGGAGGCCCACCCCCTTTCGGGCACCAGGGGCCTTGGCCACACCCGGTGGGCAACCCACGGCAAGGCCACCGAGCTCAACGCACATCCCCACGCCGACTGCACCAACCGGGTGGTCGTGGTCCACAACGGAATCGTGGAGAACTACCTGGAGCTCAAGGAGCGGCTCCTGAGCGCGGGGCACACCTTCAGCTCCGCCACCGACTCGGAGGTGATCACCCATCTCGTCGAGGAGCGGTTGGCCCAAGGCGCATCCTTCCCGGACGCCGTGCGCCAGGCCGCCGCCCAGCTCCGGGGCGCCCACGCCATCGCAGCCCTCTACACCGGCGACCCGGACACCATCGTCACCCTCCGCATCGGCCACGCGGGAGGAATCTGCGTCGGGTACGGCCAGGGGGAGATGTACCTGGCCAGCGACCTGCCCGCCCTGCTGCCCCTCACCAACTCCATCGCCTTCCTCTCACCGGGACAGCTCGCCGTGCTCCACCCGGACGACAGCGCCTACTACACCCTGGACGGCCAGCGCGTGAAGAACCGGCCAAAGTCCGTGGCCCTCAACCCTCTGGCCGCGGCCAAGGGCGGGTACAAGCACTTCATGCTCAAGGAGATCATGGAGCAGCCCGAGGCCGCCATGAGCGCCCTTCGGGGCCGTCTCTCCTTCAGCCCGGAGGAGATCACGCTGGATGAGGTGCCCTTTACCCAACGCCAGCTCCAGGGCCTGGAGCGCGCCGTGTTCATTGGCATGGGCACCAGCCTTCACGCCGCCCAGGTGGGCGCCCGGATGATGGAGCAGATCGCTCGGCTGCCTTCGACTGCGGAGAACGCCTCGGAGTTCCGCTACCGCCAGCCGGTGGTCGACAAGCGCACCCTGGTGGTAGCCGTCGGCCAGTCCGGCGAGACCGCCGATACGCTGGAGGGACTCCAGCAGGCCATCCAGGGCGGGGCCCGGACCCTCGCCATCTGCAACGTGGAGGGGAGCCAGGCCACCCACATAGCCGAGGGCGCCATCCTCATGCACGCGGGCCCGGAGGTGGGCGTAGCCTCCAGCAAGACCTTCACCACCTCCATGGTCTGCCTCTACCTGCTGGCGGCCCACCTGGGCGCTCAACGCGGGGTGCTCGACCCGGCGTCGTTGGCGGGCCACGTGGCGACGTTGGCCCAACTACCCGCCTTGCTGAGCCGAGCCCTGGCCCTCAACGGTACGGCCTATCGCCATCTGGCCTCCAGCTACTCCCAATGCCGGAGCTTCCTCTTCATCGGCCGAGGGCTTCTGGAGCCCCTGGCCCGCGAAGGGGCCTTGAAGCTCAAAGAGCTCAGCTACCTCCACGCGGAAGGCCTTCCCGCATCCGAGCTCAAGCACGGCCCCATCGCGCTGGTGGACCCGGAGACTCCGGTCGTAGCCCTGGCCATGCGGCACCCCCTCTACGAGAAGCTGCTGGGGAGCATCAACGAGGTGAAGGCGCGCGAGGGCCCGGTGCTGGCCATCGCCACCGAGGGCGACGACAGCCTCGCGGGGCAGGTCGATGATGTGCTGTGGACTCCGCCATGCCCGCCGCTCCTGGCCCCGCTGATCGCCGCCGTGCCCCTGCAACTCTTCGCATACCACACGGCCGTCTATCGCGGCTGCGATGTGGACCAGCCCAGACACTTAGCCAAAAGCGTCACGGTGGAGTAGCGCCTCCATGACAGACCAACCAACCCGACCTCCGCTCCCCCTCTACGACCTTCACTGCCACGTCATACCGGCCTTCGATGACGGCGCGGAGGACGAGGAGCAGTCCCTCGCCATGCTCTCCCTCTCGGCCCAGCGTGGCGTCACGGGCATGGTGGTCACGCCCCATTCCCAGGACTTCCTCGACCAGGGGGGCGTCTCCGTGCTCGAGGAGCGTCTAGCCGCCCTGCGCCGGATGGCGGCGTCCCACGGCATCCAGCTCCAGCTCATGCCCGGCCTAGAGCAGCACCTGGTCCCCAACCTGCCAGAGCTGATTAAGGAAGGGTAAAGTCCCGTTTTAGCCACCGGATTAGCTTTGAAGCAGCTTGAACAATGTCTTAACCTGTTCTGGTCCCAACAGACGCCGATGATTGTAGCGCCAGACATACTCAGCAAGATAGAGGGGCAGCCGTTCTCGGCGGACTCCCCCCTTGGCTGCCAGACGCCGCTTGAGATAACCCCAGAAGCCCTCCAAGCCGTTGACGTGGCTCCCTTGCCGATCGCTGAACGCCTGGCTGTGGTCCACAAGCCGGTGGACGTAGCCCCCCGCTGCGACGCCCGTGTAGCTGGTAAAGGTGTCCGAGCAGACGATGGAGCCACGTTGCACGCGTTGGTGCAGGAGCGGCAGCAGCGTCTTGGCTTCCACGTTAGGTACCACTTGCGCCCACACCAGGCCACCTCGACACAGGATCCCAAAGACAGCTTGCTTAGTGGTTCCACGGCCCCGCTTCGTGCCCTGAACACGCTTTGCCAGGCGCCTGTTGCGCCAGGAACCTCCCAGGTAGGTCTCGTCGACCTCCACCACGCCGGAGAAGACATGGGGAACGTCCCGGACCATGGCCTGGCGCACCACGATCAGGGCTCGCAGGACTCGCTTTCGCTCCAGGCGGGCCTCCTGGGCAATCACCTCGGCACTCTGCCCCAAGACGAACCAGCGCAACAGTCGCCGCCACTCCCCTGGCGACAACCGAAGCGGCAGCGCCCTGGGCACCCACTCGTAGTGGCAGGCTGCACAACGACTCTTACCTCGCCGAATGCTCCAGCTCTTGGCGTGTTGACATCGAGGGCACCCAATCTTCCGTCCCATGCCACCATTCTCTCACAGGTGGCTGTTTTGGGACTATACCCTAAGGAAAAGCGCTGCCTGAGCCTCAACGGCTCTCGGTACATGCTGGTGGAGTTCGACGCCATGCAGTGGGCCAACTACACCCAGGAGGTGCTGTTCCAAGTCCAGCTCCTGGGCGTCGTGCCCGTGCTGGCCCACGTGGATCGCATCGTCCCCTTGCAGGAGAACCTGGCGTATCTGGAGGAGCTCGTGGAGCATGGGGCCCTAGCCCAGGTGACCGCCACCAGCGTGGCGGGCGGCTTCGGCGCCAGGGCCCGGCACGCCGCCGAGGAGATGCTCCGGCGCGGCCTGGTGCACATCCTAGCTTCCGACACCCACCGGCCCACGGGCCTTCGAGAGCCTTTCTTGGCCAGCGCCGCATCCCGCGTGACGGAGCTGGTGGGCGCTGATGCCACCCACGCCCTCCTCTACGACAACCCCGCCTCCATCATCGCTGATGGACCCGTCAGTCCCATCTCGCCCCAGCCCCCGCGTGGCGGCCTGCTCCGGCGGCTGTTCCGATAACCCCCGCGGCAGCGAAGCTCGGCCCGCCCTAGCCGATCCGTTCGTAGATAATGAGGCTGGGCCACGATGCCCGCTCCTCGAACAAGAAGGTGTCCTGGCTGACAATCTCATCGTACTTATGTGGGCTGTCCCAGAAGTCCCCCTGGCACACCATCAGATAGTCCGTGTCCCTCTTCCCCATGATCTCCCAGAGACGGAGCGCGTCCACCCTGCCGAACCAGCCCATGTGCCGCATCTCCCGGATCGTCCGCCAATCGTCCGCCCCCTCGTCGTACCAGCCGTCCATCAAGGGCCGGCCGGAACGGAGCGGGACCCAGTAAGCGTCCCAGTTCCGGAACCCCACCGCCAGAACGGTGGCATCCTCCTCCGTCTCTCCCACCAGCCACTCCATGGCCAGGTCCAGCTCCTCGCCGGCGGAGATAGGCAACAGGGTTGGGCGGGCGTCCTTCACGTCTATGGCGGGCAGCACCAGCAGGAGTGCCGCCCCCAGCCCGACCGCTCCGGACGCCACCCATGCGGGCAGGAGCAGCTTCAATTGGAGCGTGCGCGCATCGCCCAGCACCTCCGAAAGCAAGTAGGCGCCCATGAGGGCCATGAAAGGCGTCATGAAGAGCGTAAACCGTGCCACGTCCAGCCCGGAGAAGGAGTAATAGTTGACCAGCGGCATCCCCACGGCGCCGAGGCTGAACCAGGTCAGGACGATCAGGACGATAGCCGGACCCCGCATCCGGCCCGGTGAGAGCAGCGCCCGCAACACTCCTCCAGCCGCCAGAGGCACCTGCACCCAACCCAGATAGGAGGGGTAGATCTCGACGCCGATCAGCTCCCGGTCGAGCAGCCTGCCTCGGTAGTCCTCCAAGCTGAACCGCCAGTTCCCCGCCAGCTCCCGCTCGAAGCCCACGCTCAAGATATGGGCCAGAAAGAAGACACCCCACAGCCCTCCCACCGCTAGGCCGCCCGCGGAGAAGAGGGCTATATTCCTGATCAGCCTCCGCCGGTCCCCCGCGCCGCTCCAGAGCTGGTAGAGCAGCCAAGGCGCCAGTCCCAGCGCCAGGCCAATGGCCGTCATATGATGCGCCAGCAGGCAGCCGGCGAACAGGACGCCTCCCCAAACGGCGAGCCGACCGCTCTGCGTTCGATTCGCGCGCTCGAGAAGCACGTACCCGAAGATTCCCAGGGGCAGCGCCACCAGTGTGGAGAACCAGCCGAAGATGCCCAGGCCAGTGAAGACGGGATAGGAGCCGAGGGTCAGCAGCCCCGCCCACACGGCAATGCTCCTGCGCAGGCCGAACTCCAGGGCCAGCCAGTATGCGCTGGCGCCCATCGCCACATAGGCCGCAAAAAGGGCCGCCCGGTAGACCAGCTCTAGAGGAAACGGCGTGGCGGCGGCCACCAGGCCGATGAGCCCGTACCCCAGGGGTGAGTAGGCTTGCAGGTACGGAAAACCCCCGTACCAGAAGGGGTCGGAGACGATTCCGCCCAGGTTCCCGGTGAGCGCTTGCTCCGTGGCCAAGCCCAGGTGCAGAAAGGTGGGCGCGTCCACACCCAGGGGGCTCCCGGCGCTGAACAGCGGCAGCAGGACCAGGCCCGCCACCACGGCGTACAACGCCAGCACTCCGCGGTGGCCGAGAACAAGCCCGCGTAAACGTGCCGACGACCATACGGCGCCCAGCTCAGGGCCCAGGCGGGCCGGCCCTCAGGGACCGCATGGCCCGGACGCCACGGAGCGCGGAACATTTGATGAGCCATCTCCACCCCTACTCCGAAACGCTCTTGGAACGACCTGAAACGACGGTAGGGACGCTGGAGAGGAGTGTCAAGCCTTCGCCTACCCGCATCCAGCCACGCTTGTTAGCCCGTCCGCCGGCGCTGCCGCCGCTCGGACGCCCGCGAACGGCGGCGCGGCCCCTCCACCTCATCGGCGAACCGGGGCCGGCGATGCCGCCAGACCAGCGTGGCTATAGCCAACAGCACACTGGCGCCGGTGAGCCACTGGGCCATGGGGATTCCACCCTGGGTCCACGGGTCCAGCCGAAGGAACTCGAGCGCGAACCGCTCGGCGGGGTACCAGATGAAGTAGAGCAGCACCATGTCGCCCGTTCGCAGCCACGGGCCGAAACGGCGCGCCAGGTAGAGCAGCGCCACCACCCCCATCAGGCTCAGCAGCGACTCGTAGAGGAAGAGCGGATGGAACCGTTCGAATGCTTCGTAGCCGGACGCCCGGTTGGCCAGACTGATGGGGAATGCCCACGGTAGGTCCGAAGGTGGGCCGTACAGCTCCTGGTTGAAGAAGTTGCCCCACCGTCCCAAGGCCTGACCCAGGAGAAAGGCGGGTGCGCCGATATCCAGCCACCGGAGCATGGGCAACCGCTTCCACCGGACGTAGATGGCCAACGCGAGGACAGCGCCCACCATCGCGCCGAATATCCCCAGTCCACCGTTCCGGATGCCCAGGACGATCTGCTCCGGATTGGCCCGGAAATAGGGCCACCACTGCTGGTCGAAGACGTGGTAGAGCCTCGCGCCCACCAGCCCAAGGACGACGCCCAGCACAGCGATATTGACCACATGCTCCGGGTCGTCTCCCAAGCGGCGTGCCTCGCGGCGGGCCAGGACCACGCCCATCAACATGCCCGTCAGCAGCGCGAGCGCATAGAAACGGAGCGTGAAAGACCCGATAGTGATCCCTTGGAGTGCTACGTCGATGTTCATGTCATTCAGTGTTGCGTGGGCAATGTTGCGTGGGGACAGCGTTAAGCGGGGAACGGCGCGCGGCCACCCTTAGATGTAGATGCACCGGGGCGTCGGCAGGCCCATCATACACTGCCACAGCCACCTGCCCGGCTCCGCCGGCACATACAAGGAAGGGCCCGCCGAAACGGCGGGCCCTTGGGTCGACGAATAAGATGGGACTATTATCCCTTGCCGATACGGAACATCTTGGTCGAACACTTGGGACAGGTCCCCTGCGTGGCCGGCCGACCGTTCTTCAACGTTACCGGCTTCGTGTTCTGCATATCTCGCTGCGCACGACACTTCATACAATACCCTTGCATCGATCGCCTCCTTACTACTTCAGTAGTGCTGTCCTGCTGAGGTCGCTAGCATCGTAGAACGATAAAACCAGCTACGTCAAGGGGGTGATGCCATCAATCGGGGCTTTTTTTGCCCAATTTGGCAAATTCACTAGCTAGAGCGCCTTTGACACGCGCCAAAGTCACGCCTATAGTGTCGCCCGCTATCCCCCAGGTGAAGCCGCTATGGGCGTATTGTCCCGCCAGCAGATCGGAGCGTTGCTCAAGGGCCCGACGCCCCTCGTATCAGGCCATGTCGACCTGGAGCTTCAGCTACAGCCCAACGGCTTCGACCTGACCCTCCAGAGCGTGGCCCGCTTCCAGGACGGCGGCCGCCTGGGCGGTGGCCAAGAAGACCGCCGCCTGTCCTCCACCCAGGAGGTGGCCTTTGACGAGACGGGCTTCATCCACCTCCCGCCGGGGACATACCTCATCACATTCAACGAGGCGGTGCGCCTGCCCGACTCGATCATGGCGCTGGCCAAGCCCCGCTCCAGCCTCCTGCGCAGCGGCGTGGCCATTCACAACGCCGTGTGGGATGCCGGGTACCAGGGCCGTTCCCAGGCGCTGCTGGTGGTCTATAATGCCCACGGCTTTTCAGTGTCGCGGAACGCCCGTCTCCTCCAGATGGTGTTCATGGCCCTGGAAACGCCTACCGACGCGCCCTACGCGGGCCTCTTCCAGGGCGAGCGTCTGTAATAGTAGCGCATCCTCTCAAAAGCCTCCCGCAGCACATCTCGCCGCCGGCCCCACCATGCCCACAGCACCCGCGAGTCCCGACGTTGTCATCGTAGGCGGAGGCGTCATCGGCTGCGCCACCGCATACTTCCTGGGAGCGCACCACCGCCTGCGCTGCCTCATTCTGGAGCGCGACGCCATCGGCAGCCAGGCGTCGGGGGCCTCGGCCGGCGAGCTCGGTCCGTTGGGCCGCTCCACCAGCCCCCCGGGCCCCTTCGTACAGCTCGGTCTGGCGGGGCTTACGCTCCACCGGGAGATGGGGCCCACCCTGGTCGAGGAGTCCGGCATCGACTACCACCTTACCCCCATCCCCACCCTTCGCATCGCCTTCACCGAGCAGGAGGTGGCCGAGCGCCAGGCCCAGACGAGATGGTTTCAGGAGCACGGCATGCGGGCCACATGGCTCGACAGCGCCGCTCTCCGCTCCATGGACACCTGGCTCACCGACGAGAACCTGGGCGCCTCCTACTCGCAGGACGAGCTCCAGCTTGAGTCCTACCAGTATGCCCTGGCCGTGGCCCAGGCCGCCGAGCGCCACGGCGCCACCATCCGCCACGGTGAGGTGACCGGCCTCCAGCGCCACGGCGAGCGTGTGACCGGGGTGCTCCTGGGAGATGAGTCCGTACCCGCCGGGACGGTCGTGGTGGCCAACGGCCCCTGGAGCCAGTTCGCGGGCCCGTGGATGGGGCTCGACGTGCCGGTGGTGCCCTTGCGCGGTCAGATCACCCATCTGCTCGTCGATGGCGCGCCGCCCGAGTATGCCCTCCTCCATTCGAGCGGATACGTCCTTCCCAAGCCCAGCGGCCGCGTATACGCTGGCACCACGGAGGAGATGGCGGGGTTTGTGCGCCAGGCCACCCCCGAGGGCCGGGAGTCGATCATGCGGGCCGTCCTCCGCCTGGCCCCCCGCTTGGTCGACGCCCAAGTGATCGAAGTCTCCTCATGCCTGCGCCCCCTCTCGAGGGACGAGATGCCTATCATCGGACCCGTGCCCGGATGGAGCGGCCTGTTCCTGGCCACCGGCCACGGCAGAAAGGGCATCCTCATGTCCCTGGTCACGGGAAAGTACCTGGCGCAGCAGATCGTCGAGGGCCATAGCGACTACCCCATGGAGCCCTTCTCACCCGGCCGCCTCGTGCCGGACGGAGGGCCTGGAGAGCGCTAGCGCGACCCGCACGGGACACGCCGTGTATCCTGGGGGCCGTGCATTCTTGGCCCTGCATCCTTTTTGGAGGTGCCATGTCGTCGGATGAGCTTACCTACACCCCAGCGTGGCGTCTGGCGGAGATGGTCCGCGCCAGAAACGTCTCGCCCGTGGAGCTGACCGCCCACTTTCTGGAGCGCACGGAGGCCCAGAACCCGCAGCTCAGCGCCTACATCACCGTGGCCGCGGATCAGGCCATGGAGGCGGCCCGCGCCGCCGAGGCCGTGGTCACGTCGGGCAAGGAGCTGGGGCCCCTCCACGGCGTGCCGATTGCCATCAAGGACCTTAACGTCACCCGGGGAATCCGGACCACCAGGGGTTCAGCCCTCTTCAAGGACTGGGTGCCGGAGCAAGACGACATCCCGGTGGAGCGCATCCGGGCCGCGGGCGCGATCATCCTTGGCAAGACCAACACGCCCGAGTTCGGCTCGAAGGGCACAACCGAGAACCAGGTCGCAGACCCCTGCCGCAACCCCTGGGACCCCACCAGGACCAGCGGCGGCTCCAGCGGCGGCGCCGGGTCCGCCCTGGCCGCCGGGCTCTGCCCCCTGGCCAACGGGAGCGACGCCGGCGGCTCCATCCGCATTCCCGCCAGCTTCTGCGGCGTCTATGGCATGAAACCCACCGCGGGCCGCGTGCCCGTCTCTTACCAGGGGCCCGGCGGCTGGCAGGCCATCTCCCAGAACGGCCCCATGGCCCACAACGTCCGGGATGCGGCCCTCCTCCTGGCCGTGCTCGCCGGCCCCGATCCCCGGGATGCCCTGTGCATTCAGGAGTCCCCGCCCGATTTCCTGGCGGCTCTGGAGGCGCCTACCCTCCAGGGGCTTCGCATCGCATGGAGCCCCACCCTGGGCGGTTGTCCCGTGGACCCGGAGGTGCGGCGGCTGACCGAGCGGGCGGTCCGGGCGCTCGGTGAGCTGGGCGCCGAGGTGGAGGAGCAGACGCCGGACATCGACCCGCAGCAGACAGTCCGAGTCTGGTCCGTTCTGGTCTTGACCGATCTGGCCGTAAGCCTGGGCCCCGTGCTGAAGGACCAGGGCCACCTGCTCACCCCTGCCCTCTTGAGCTGGCTCACTCACGCCTCCACTTGGCCCGCCACCCAATACTCCATGGCGCTGCGCGACCTGGAGTGGCACCGGCGGCGCACGGAGCGCTTCTTTCAAGACTACGACCTGCTCGTGACCCCAACCATGGCCGTGCCCGCCTTCCCTATCGACGAGCCGCCGGAGCGCATCGACGGCCAACCGGTGGACCCACGCTGGGGGTTCACCCCCTTCTGCTCGCCCTTCAACCTCAGCGGCAATCCCGCCGCCAGCATCCCCTGCGGTTTTACGAGCGAGGGGTTGCCTGTGGGTCTCCACATAGTCGGGCCCAAGGGCGCCGACGCCGCCGTGCTCAGCGCCTCCGCGGCCTACGACGCGGCCCACCCCTGGGACGCACGCCGGCCCTCGCTGGGCCCTTCTGTCCAGCCCCCCGGCGGCTAGAGCCCTGGGGCGGCCCTTGACACCCGTCCGCTCCAGGCTTAGCTTCTTTCGTGGAGAACCGTTCCGCTATCCGCCGAAGGAGGTGCCCATGTCCATCGTGCTGGACCACACCATCGTTCCCGCCAAAGACAAAGTCGCCTCGGCAGAATTCTTTGCCAGGCTCTTCGGACTGAAGTTCGAAGGGGCCATGGGGCACTTCGCGCCGGTCCAGGTCAACGATACCCTGACGCTGGACTTCGATAACCGGGAGAGCTTCGAGAGCCACCACTACGCCTTCCGCATTAGCGACGAGGAGTTCGACGCCATCTTCGCGAGGGTGAAAGCCGAGGGAATCGCTTACGGCAGCGAGCCCAACGCCCAGGACAACATGCAAATCAACGACAGGCGTGGCGGGCGGGGCTTCTATTTCCCGGACCCAAACGGCCATAGCCTGGAAGTGCTCACCCAATAGCAGGGGAAGGCACGCCAGCCCACTCTCGCGAACTGCTCAAGGGACCGCCGTCATCGAATCCGTCCACGCGCCCAGACATGCGCCGTCGATGACCGGTCCACCCCAGTCTCCGGTCCATCGCCACGCTCAATTACGGCATGCTGTAGGAGATGGACAGCACCGGGTGTTTGGCTGCGGTGCCGTTCTCCTTGAAGTCGAAACGCTTGGTGGTCTTGTTCGACGCCTCGTTTCCTATGAGCACCCATCCGGAGTTGGCCGTTGGGTTGTCGAGCCATCCCTGGACGTCGGCCACCATCTGGGCGGTGGAACCCCAGATATAGCCGCCAATGGGCCCCACGGATGTGCTGGCGCTGACCGTCGGTGAGAAGTCGCCTCCGGGCGTTTGCCAGTTCGTGGTGCTGAAAAACCGGTGGGTCCACGTGGCGTCACCGGAGCTGGCGTTGGCTCCCCCTCCCTCTTGGCCGGACGCATCGGATGCCCCTTCGCCCCAGTCCGCCAGCAAGCGGTGCAGGTTTACCGTCTGGGCGCCAGTCACGCTCCTGGACATGTTGAGGGTGAGCACGACCTGGGTGATAGTGGCTCCGGCCGGGACCTGGCTGGCTATGTCGAAGGCGATCACGGCCCGCCGGGCGCTGCCGCTGTTAGTGTTGCCGACAAAGATATAGCTGCCCGCTCCGTTGCTGGACCCTCCCGTGATGCTGAAGTAGAGGGTGTTGTCCTTGCTGGGGCCCAGCGCGACCTCTCCCGGAGTGGCCGTGGACCCGGTGCCGGTGGGACTAGGTGAGGGTATCGGTGTGGGGGTAGGTATCGGCGTAGTGACATTCACCGGGGGGTCCATCCGCGGGGCGGTGGGCGTCGGCCCGGAGGTGGGGGTGGGTGTCTCGGTCGGCTTCGGGGTGCTCGTGGGTGTGGACGGCGGCGCGGTAGTTGCCGTGGGGTCTAACGTGGCCGTGGGCGTTGCTGTGGATAGCGTCGTCGGGGTATCGGTGGGTTCCGGCTCCGGCGTCGGTGTTGCGGTCGGCTCCGGCGTGCTGGTCGGCGTGGACGTGGGCGCCGGATCCGCCCCGCCGCACGCAGCCGCCAGCAGCGACACAACCGCCACCACGATGCCGAACGTCAGGATGCGTCGCATGCTAATGACCTCCTCGTAACCGCTCTTTCATTCCTTCAAGGGCCCGCAAAGGCCTTCAAGGGCCCGCAAGCGCGGCGGCTTCCATGCACATCAGTAGCTGATGTAGCCCGCATCGTAACCGCCGCCGGCGGCGGCGGCCGGCGACCCATCGCCGGATGGCGCCTCGCCCGCGCCCACCACGGTGACCGTCGCCCTCATGTTGGTATGGATGGCGCAGAAATAGGCGAAGCTCCCCTTCTGATCGAAGGTCTGAGTGAACGTCTCGCCTCGGGAGAGACTGCCGCTGTCGAAAGCGCCGGTCTTGTTGCCGGGCGCCCCTGCGGTGACAGTATGGGGCGCTCCATCCAGGTTTGTCCACGTGACCGGCGTGCCGGCCTCAACGGTCAGCTCCAGGTGCGCGAAGTTCTCGATCGGCAAGGCGGCCCCCTCCGGAGCGGGGCCGGCGGTGGCCGTGGGCGTGGCGGTAGCGGCCGAGGCCGTGGGACTGGTCCGTGTCGGCGTTGGGGTGGGGTCCGAGCCGCCGCACGCCGCCGCCAGCAGCGAGATAGTCGTAACCACCGCAAAAATCGTCAGCAGCCGTCGCATGTCTGGATCACCTCCGCGTATGTTTGCTCGGCGCAGCGGGAGCGAGGCACCCGGACCCCGCCCCCGCCGCAACACGAGGAAGCGATAGTAGCACCCTCAGACCACCACGTCGTCCACTCCGCCATTGGGCACTCCGCCTCCTATTACCGTATACGACCGAAGGCGCGCATCGGATTCACGGGCGACCGGCGTGGCCCGCCGTTTAGCCTTCCAACGGGCGGTTGACTCAACTCAGTGACACCCCCCCGGAGCCCGCCTTGAGACCACATGCCCTCACTGGAGTTTTGAGAGTTGCCGCACCGCCGCTGGCAGGGTGGAGTGTGCGTACCGTCAGCCGCTACCGGTTCACCCAACACCATCGAGCCCCAGGCCGACGGCACGACGGTCCTGACCATGGAGCTGAGCGTGGAGGACATATCTACCGTCGCGGATATAGCGGGTGTGCTGATGAAGGAGCTCGGCTCAGAGCTCACCTACGCCGTGGAGGTGGCGCCGGGCGAACGGCTGCTGCTGCGCATGACCCTGCCGCCGTCCACCAAAGAAGGCGCCTTAAATGATGGGGGCTGAACACCGTCTCACGCCCCTGGTGCGCCTCCGGCGCCTGTGGTGCTCCTCAGGCGCCATAGAGGCCCCGGCCAATGGGCCGGGGCCTCTGTGCCAAGGGAGCCTGTAAGCCGGATTCTGTGTCCCAGCGTTGCCGGGATGGTGGCCATCTCTCTAGCCCTTCCGTTACCGGAAGGATCGTGCAGCCAACCCGGGGACCCAGCCGGGCGCCGTCGCTCCGCCAGGCGGAGCATGTCCCCTTATTTGGCCTTGCTCCAGGTGGGGTTTACCAGCGCCCCGTGTCACCACGGGACCTGGTGCGCTCTTGCCGCACCGTTTCACCCTTGCCTGTGTCCCGACAAGTCGGGACCATCGGCGGACTGGTCTCTGTGGCACTAGCCGTCGCCTTACGGCGCCTGGGCGTTACCCAGCACCCTGCCCGGTGGAGTCCGGACTTTCCTCTCCGATCAGATCGGAGCGGCCACCCGGCCCCCTTGGCATCTCCTATTATACAGTCAGGAGCTATTGGCCGGAGCTACTGGCCCAGCAGAGCCAGCTCCATGCCCTCGTCGGTCACGGTGATGCGGGAGAGCAGCGTCCGAAGCACCTCCTGGCGTTGGGCCACATCGAGCGCATCCCACTCGCCGAGCCGCAGCTCCTGGGCCCGCTGGACCTGCCGGAGCTGCTCGCGGCTGCCGACGTACAAGGCCAGACGGCCGGCGGCGGCGCGACGCTCCATCAGCACACCCGCCACGGCGTTTCGCAGCCGTCCAAGCGTCATGGCGCCATCGGCGGCCCGCCGCACGTACTCCACGTAGCGACGCTCCAGGGTGCGGAGCCGCGTCTCCTCCTGCTGCCGATGCCCGCCCAAAGAGTCCGCCGCCGCGTCTCGTCCCTCCAGACCGTCCGCCGCCATCTGGCGCAACCGCTCCAACACCTCACCCTCAAACTCGGCCGCCCGCCGGGTGTGGTACTGGCACTGCCCCCGGTTGGTCCGCGACTGGCACTGGTAGTAGCGGTACTCACCCCTCACGCGCTCGCCGTCCTTGCGCCGCCAGGTCTGGTAGCGGGTGACCCCCATCATGCGCTGGCCGCATTCGCCGCAGTAGAGGAGGCCGGAGAGCAGAAAGGGCGCCGCGCGAGGGTGCCGGCGCTCGGGGCTGCGGCTGCGCATCCGGTCCTGGACACGCTTGAACTCATCGGTGGACACCAGAGCTGGATGGCTCGACGGTATCCGCAGGCCGAACCGCTGGTAGGTGCCGATGTAGGCGTGGTTCCGCAGGACATCCCGGATGGTGACCATGCTCCAGCTTTCGCCCCGACGCGTGCGGTAGCCCCGCTCGTTCAACTGGCGGGCGATGGAGCGCACACCCAGGGCCTGGTCCAAATAGAGTTCGAAGATCGTGCGGACCACCTCCACTTCAGCGGTCACCGGCTCCAGGGACCCGCTCCTGCCTATTCGATAGCCGTAAGGGGGTTTGCCCAGACCCAGGCCCCGGGCCGCCCGCGCCTGCATCCCATTCCGAATGCTCTCCCCCCGGGACGCCGCCGGCGACTTGGCCTTCCATGAGCGGACGGCGGCCTGCAGCGGGTCCGGCATGGCGGAGTCGTCGCAGACCACCTGGCAAGCCAAAGCGTCAAGCTCCAGCAGCCGGTCCACCTGCTCCTCCAGGCCGTCTCCCAGGTCGTCTACCTCGCGCAGCACCACTAGGTACGCCAGCCCGGAGCCGCTGATCGTCCCCACCATCTCCCGGAACCGGGCCCGCTCGGAGGAGGCCGTGTCATCGGCAAAGATTCCCTGGGGGTTGTGCCCCCGGGCGGAGCAGAAATCTTGGAACGCCCGGGAGAGGGCCGAGACCGATGAGGGGTCTCGACGGTCTACTTGGGCGTCGGCTCTGAAATAGGCGAGTGCTCGCATGGTCAGTCCGCCAAAAGGATGAGTCCGCAACTGGCGCAGCGGACGGGGGCGCTGGAGGTCCGCACCGCCTGGAGCTGGCGCGTGGGCAGTGCTATGTGGCACGCCTCGCACCTGCCCTGCTGCACCTGCGCCACGGCGCGGCCCTCGTGGACCCGCCGCACCCGTTCATACAGCGCGAGGTCAAGCGCCGGCACCCGCTTGGCCATACCGGCCCGGGTGACGGAGAACTGCTTCACCTCCCCGTTCAGTTTCTGCTGCTCCTGGACCATGGATGCTTGCTCGGCCTCCCAGGCCCGCTCCTCCCGCTGAAGCTGGGAGTCCACGCCCCGCAGATTCGACTGCAGGCCCTCCACTTCTTCGATCACCGTCAGCAGACGCTCCTCCTGCTCCGAGCGGCGGCGCTTCAGGTACTCCACGTCCGCCTGCAGGTCCGACAGCTCTCGGGGACTGGTCACCGTGCCACCATACAGCCTGGCCTCCGCTTGACCGATCCTGTCCGAAAATGAGGCGGCGGCGCTCTCCAGCTCCCGCTGGACGGCGCCCGTCTGATCGATGCTTGCGCCGAGGTCCGCGGACTCGCCCCGCAGTCCGGCCAGCGCGGTGTCATCGCCCAAGCGCGCATCGATTTCGGCCAGCCGCGCATGCCGGCGATCCAGCTCGTGGTCCACGGCCTGGAGCTCGTGGAGCAGCCGCACGGAGATCATGGGGCCGCCTGGGGGTGTTGGTTGTGGGCCACGATGCCTCTCATTCTAGGAAGGCAAGCTAACTTTGTCAACAAAACAAGGGCAGCCCTGGACCCACATGCGAGTCCCGTAGCGCTTACCCCGGCAGGTGCGCGCAAGCCCTCGCCAGAGCACGGAGAGGTGGTGGTCCAGAGAAAGCCGCAGCTAGAGCAGTGGGGAGCCGGATTGCTCCACCACCTCCACGCCAAACCGCTCCGCGAAGCGGTCCACCAGCCGGCGCCGCACCGCCTCCATCTCCACCGGGCGGCCCAAGAGCCGCGCCATGGAGGTCGCCTCCCGGTCGGTGAGGCCGCAAGCGACGATATGGCGGTAGTAGCGCAGGTCGGGGTCCACATTCAGCGCGAAGCCGTGGAGCGTCACGCCCCGGCTGATCTTGACGCCGATGGCCGCCAGCTTCGCGTCCCCCGCCCAGACGCCGGTGAGCCCCTCCTGCGTGCCGGCGCTCAGCCCGAAGCCGGCCGCCGTCTCCGCCAGCACCTGCTCCAGCGCGCGCACGTACTCGCGAGGGCCCATGCCCCGCTCGGCCAGACCCAGAATGGGGTACCCAACGAGCTGGCCCGGGCCGTGATACGTGACCTGCCCTCCCCGGTCGGTCTCGATGAGCGGGACGCCCAGCGCTTGCAACGCGCCGGCATCGAGCAGCACGTGCTCCGGCCGGAAGCGCCGCCCCGCCGTGTAGACGGGCGCGTGCTCCAGCAGCAGCAGCGTGTCGGGTATGCGGCCCTCGGCCCGCTGGGCGGCCAGCCGCCGCTGCAGCTCCCACGCCTCCAGGTAGTCGATCCCATCGCCCAGCCAAACGACCCGACAGAGGGCCTGCGCAGCATTCACGGCCATCGCCCCTCTCAACTTCCTACCGCAGCCCGCGCTCGTACTCGTGGCGGATGGTGACCGCCTGGGCCCACCAGGGGCTGAGCCCCTGCTCGTCGCGCAAATGCTTGGCCGTCTTCGTGTGGCCCTTCTCGGCGGCGCCCCAGGCATCGAGCAGCGCGTACCACTCCGCCGACGTCCGGCCCGTCTTTTCCTTCACCATAGCATCGCTGAACCCTCTGGGCCCATGACTCTTCTTTTCAGCCATCACGCCTCCTCTTTGATCTACTGGGGGTCTGCCCCGATGGGATCGGGACAAGCACTTACGTGCAATACCCCCATATCCCCGTGGGGGCCTGCCCCGATGGGATCGGTCCGGCCCGACCGTCCGGCGGCGGGACTCCCCGGCCCGCTCCGGTCGGGCCGGCGGACGGAGGACAAGCACTCACGTGCAATACCCCCATATCCCCATGAGGGGCCGCACTCACGGGCAATGCCCCCATGGCCTAATCTACTGGGGGCCCGCACTCACGTGCAATGCCCCCATGGCCCCCTATAGCAGCGGCGTCTCCTCGGTAATCGCCTCCAACCGCGACTTGACCGCGCCCAGAAAGGCGGAGGCGTCGGCGCCGTCGCACACGCGGTGGTCGAAGGCGAGGCCCACGTTCATCACGGAGCGCACCGCCACGTCGCCATCGTCGGTCACCACCGGCCGTCTGACGATCGCCTCGGTGGTGAGGATCGCCGCCTGGGGATGGTTGATGATGGGATAGGAGACCACGGAGCCCAGCGCGCCGGTGTTGTTGACGGTGAAGGTGCCGCCCTGGACATCCTCCAGCCGCAGCGCCTGTCGGCGCGCCCGCTCCGCCAGCTCGTGTATGCGAGCGGCGATGGCGCCCACGCCCAGGCCGTCGGCGTCGTGGACCACGGGCACCACTAGCCCCTCGGAGGTGGCCACGGCGATGCCGATGTGGACCCGCCTGCTCACGTAGAGACGGCCGCCGTCCCAGCGGGAGTTGAGCCGTGGACGCTCCTTGAGCGCCTCCGCCACCGCCGCCACGACGAAAGGTAGGTGGGTAAGCGGAGCGCCCGCCTGACGCTGGTATCCCTCCCGATGGCGCTCGCGGCACGCCACCAGCCCGGTCACGTCCACCTCCACCATGGTCCACGCCGCCGGGATCTCCCGGGCGCTGCGGGTCACGTGCTCGACGATGCTCCTGCGCAGGGGCGTCAGGGGCACCTCCTCCTCGTCCCGGCCGGCCTCGGCCCGCCGCGCGGGAGCGCCACGCATCTCCACCTGGCGGAGCACGTCCTCCTTGGTGACGCGCCCACCTAGGCCGGTGCCCTGGAGCCCTGCCACGTCCACGCCGTGCTGGGCCACCAGCCGCCGGACCAACGGGGAGAGCGGCGGCTGACTATTTTCCTCCCCCGCTCGTGCTGAGCCCTTAGCCCTTGAGCGGAGCGAAGGGCTCGTCGAAGCATGAGCGGCCCGAGATTCCGGCGGCTGGGCCTCGGTCAGCGACGCATCGGGCCTCCCCTGCCCACCCTCGCCGGAGCCCGTGGGGCCCACGCTCCGTACGCTCTCCACAAACTCGAAGGCGCGTCCCTCTCCCGCTCGTGGTTCGAGGGCCTCACCACGAACGGGCTCCGCACCGGCGGCTGCGCCCTCCACCTCCATCTCGGCGATGGGCGCGCCCATGGGCACCGTCTCCCCCTCATCGGCCAGCACCCGCGTCAGCGTGCCGCTGAAGGGCGACGGCACCTCCATGTTCACCTTGTCGGTCATCACCTCCACCAGCGGGGCGTACTTCTCCACCCGCTCGCCGGGCCGCACCAGCCACTTGCCGATGGTCCCCTCGGTGACCGACTCGCCGACGTGCGGAAGCTCGATGATGGTGGGCATGAATGCTCCCTAGTACGCCAGCAGCTCGCGCAGCGCGTCCGCGATCTTATCGGCGGTGGGCATGAAGGCGGCCTCCAGCGTGGGCGCGAAGGGCATCGCCGGCACATCGGGGCCCGTGCAGCGCATCACCGGCGCATCCAGGTCGCCGAAGGCGCCCTCCGTGATGCGGGCGCTCAGCTCCGCGCCGATGCCCCCGGTGGCCGTGTCCTCGTGGACGATGAGCGCGCGGCTGGTCTTGCGGACCGACGCCAGCACCGTCTCCGTGTCCAGGGGCCGCAGCGTGCGCAGGTCCACCACCTCCACCTCCGCACCCTCTCCGGCCAGCGTCTCGGCCGCCTGGAGCGCGTAGTGGACCGTGAGCCCGTAGGTCACCAGCGTCGCGTCGGCGCCCTGGCGCTTCACCTCCGCCGAACCGATGGGCACCGTGTACTCCTCCTCCGGCACCTCGCCCCGGACCGAGCGGTAGGTGCGCTTGTGCTCCAGGAAGATCACGGGGTCGTCGTCGCGGATAGCGGACTTGAGCAGCCCCTTGGCGTCGTAGGGCGTGGCTGGGACCACCACCACCAGGCCCGGCGTATGGGCGAAGTAGGACTCCACGCTCTGGGAGTGGAAGAGGCCGCCTCGAACGTGGCCGCCGTAGGGACTGCGCACCACCATGGGCACGTGGAGCGCGCCGTTGGTCCCATAGCGGGCCCGGGCCGCCTCGCCCACGAGCTGGTTCATGGCGGGCCAGATGAAATCAGCAAACTGGATCTCGGCCACGGGCCGCATCCCCCGCATGGACGCGCCCATGGCGATGCCGGCGATGGAGGACTCGGCCAGCGGCGTATCGATGACCCGCTCCTCCCCGAACTCCTCCAGCAGCCCCTGGGTGGCCAGGAAAACGCCGCCCCGCTTGCCCACGTCCTCGCCCATGACGAACACCAGCGGGTCCCGGCGCATCTCCTCCGCCAGCGCCTGGCGCACCGCCTCGATGACGGTTATCGTGGCCATCAGCCCTCCTCCGGCGCGTCTTGCTCCCGCGCTCGTGGTTCGAGAGCCTCACCACGAACGGAAGCGCCCTCCCCTACACCGTCTTCCTTTCGTCCTGATCCCATTGCTCCCGCTCGTGCTGCGCCCTTAGCCCTTGAGCGGAGCGAAGGGTTTGTCGAAGTATGAGCAGGGGTATGCTCCCGCCCGCCGTAGACGTGGCGGTGGAACGTGTCCGCCTCCGGGTACGGGGCCGCCTCGGCCGCCTCCGTGGCGTCATCCACCTCCTGGCGGGCGCGGCGGCGGCACTCCTCGTCGCGCTCCCCGGTCAACACGCCGGTCTCGAGCAGCATCCGTTGGAGCCGCGCCAGCGGGTCCCGCAGGCGGCCCGCCTCCAGCTCCTCGCGGGGCCGGTAGCGCGTGTCGTCGTCATCGCTGGTGTGGGGCAGTGAGCGCTCCACCATGAACTCCACCAGCGACGGCCCGGCCCCGCCTGCCGCCCGCCGGGCGGCCTCCGCCGTGGCCGCATACGACGCCGGCACGTCCGTGCCATCCACCGTCACGCCCGGCATGCCGTAGGCGGCGGCGCGCTCGGCCACCGTCGCCACGGCCATCTGCTTCTCCAGCGGCACGGAGATGGCGTACCGGTTGTTCTCACACAGGAAGAGCACGGGGAGCCGGTGGACCGAGGCGAAGTTCATCGCCTCGTGGACATCGCCCTGGCTGGTGGCGCCGTCGCCGAAGTAGACGGCCACCACCGTGGGCAACCGGCGCATCCTGCATGCCAGGGCCCAGCCCACGGCGTGGGGCACGTGGTCGCCCACCACGTTGGAGAGGTTGATGACGTTGTGGGGCAGGTCGGCGCCGTGAAGCGGGAACTGGCGGGCGCCGCTGAAGGGCTCGCCGGCCTTGGCCAGATAGCCCAGCATGGCGTCGTGGACCGTCAGGCCCTGGGCCAGGCACACCGCCAGGTCGCGGTAGTAGGTGAAGCAGAAGTAGTTGGCGGTGTGGCGCCGCAGCGCCCAGACGCTGGCGAGCTGGGCGGCCTCGTGGCCTTGGCAGGAGGAGACGATGGCCGCTTTGCCCTGGCGGTTCATGGCCCACGCCCGTTCGTCCAGAGTGCGGGCCAGCACCATGGTGGCGTACAGCTCCAGCAGCCCCTCGTGGGTCAGGCCGTCGGGGAGCGCCGGCGCCAGCTTCGCCGCGGCCGCCCGGCCCTTGGTCTGCGCCATAAGCCCTCCTGCCGAAGAGAACCAGGGCATTATAGCAGCGGCTCAACGACGGCCAAGCCGCGTCCAGGCCTGCGGCGCGGGCTTGACGACGTTACGCTGATAAAGTCCGCCTTGAGACTTCGCAGGTGGGTGCGAGGTGAACCCCGCCTCACACGCCCAGCACCACCTTGATGACCTCGTCCTGCTGGTGCTCGTACATATCGTAGGAGCGCTGGACCTCCTCGAAGGGCACCTGGTGGGTCACCAGCCGCCCCGGGTCTATCCATCCGCGCTCCTTCAGCTCCACCATCTCCCGCACCACCCGGGCCGGGTCGGCGGTGAAGGTGTTGGCCGTCGGAATAATGGTGGGCTGCTTGTAGAGCAGCATGTTCAGGTCCATGGGCACGATGGGGTCGAGCTGGATGCCGAACAGCACCAGCGTCCCGAACTGGCGGACGAGCGACTGGCAGAGCTGCACCGCCTCCCGGTCGCCGGTGGCCTCGACGACCACATCGGCGCCTCGGCCGCCGGTGAGCTGCTGGACCGCCTCCACCGCGTTGTCCCGCGCCGGATTGACCGTGTGGGCCGCGCCCAGCGACTCCGCCCAACGGAGCCGGTAGTCCACGCGGTCGACACCTATGACCTGGCGCGCCCCCGACCGCACCGCGAGCATGACGAACGAGAGCCCGATGCTCCCCTGCCCCACCACCACCACGTCCTTGCCAAGCAGGCTGCCGATCCGCTGGCAAGCGTAGAGCACCGTGCCCGCCGGCTGGCACATGACCCACTCGGCCAGATCGCCGGTGTCGGGCACGCCGATAAGCTGCGGAGGGGTCGCGGTGATGTACTCCACCAGGCCCCCCGGCCCGCCGTCCGCCTCGCTGCCCGGCAGCACGATGACCCGCTGGCCCTCGTGGAGCGCGTCGGTCCGGCTCTCCACCACCACGCCGGCGCACTCGTGACAGGGCGCGCCCAGCCGCCGTGGGTACTCCTCCTCGGGGTGCGCATGGGCGTACTCCCGGTGGATGTCGCTGCCGCAAACCGAGAGCCGCTCGAGCCTGACGAGGCACTCGCCGTCTTTGGCGGTGGGCTTCTCCACGTCCAATAGCTCGAAACGCCGGTAACCCGCGAGCCTCGCCGCTTTCATCGGTCGCTCCTCCTCCGGGCGTCTGCCCTCGTCATGTGTCCTGTTGGGAGGCCACAACCGTAGGCGCAGGCCCAGGGCGTGTCAAGACCACCGGCGCCCTACTGGCCTGATAAGATAGCCCTACTGGCCTGATAAGATAGACGGCGTCACCGAGGAGACGCATGGACCAGCCCCGCGACGTTATCGTCCGCTTCCACGAGGTGGCCCTCAAGGGCAAGAACCGCCCTATGTTCATCAGGGCGCTGGTGGCGAACATCCGCCGCGCCACGGCGGGCCTGGGCGTGCGCCGCGTGTGGTCCGAGCACCTGCTGGTGCGCTGCACCCTGGAACCGGATGCCGACTGGGAGGCGGTGCGCCGACGGCTCGCCGTGGTCTCCGGCGCGGTCAAGGTCTGCCTGGCACACCGGGCCCCGCCCGTCTACAGCGCCATCGAGCGGTTGGTGGCGGAGGTCACCACCCAGGAGCGGTTCGCCTCCTTCCGTATCTCCGCCCGGCGCGCCGACAAGTCCTTCTCCATGACCTCTCATGAGCTGAACGTGCGCCTCGGAGACATGGTGCGGGAGCGCAGCGGCGCCAGGGTGGACCTGACGCACCACGAGCTGGACGTCCACGTGGAGGTGCTGCCGAACGACGCCTTCGTCTACACGGAGGAGACCCCGGGGGCTGGCGGCCTGCCCGTGGGCACCGGCGGCAGGGTGGCAATCCTCATGTCCGGCGGCATCGACTCGCCCGTGGCGGCCTGGCGCATGGTGCACCGCGGCTGCAACAGCGTGCTGGTCCACTTCCACAGCTTCCCACTGGTCGAAGGGCGCTCGCGGGAGAAGGCCAAGGAGCTGGCCGAACTGCTCAACGCCTTCCAGTACGAAACGCGGCTCTATCTGGTGCCCTTCGCCGACGTCCAGCGCCAGATGCTCCTGAGCGTGCCCGGCGCCTTCCGCGTGGTGCTCTATCGACGCTTCATGTTCCGCATCGCCGAGGCCATCGCCCGGCGCGAGAAGGCCCTGGCGCTGGTGACCGGCGAAAGCCTGGGCCAGGTGGGCTCCCAGACCCTCCAGAACATCGTCACCATCGACGAGTCGGTGGAGATGCCGGTGCTGCGCCCGCTGGTTGGCCAGGACAAGCAGGAGATCACCGACCAGGCCCGGGCTATCGGCACGTATGAGCTCTCCATCCTGCCGGATGAGGACTGCTGCAGCCTCTTCGTGCCCAAGTCGCCCGCCACCAGGGTGTCGGTGGCCAAGGTGCGTTCGCTGGAGGCGGGGCTGGACGTGGCCGGCCTGGTGGAGCAGGCCGTGGCCGCCGCGGAGCTGTTCGATTACCGGCACGACCCGCCGCCGCCGGCGCGGAGCCCAGAAGGCCGCCGCGATGCCTCCGAGCTCCGCGAGTCCCGGCCGGGGGCCAGGGCCGGCAGCGCCGCCGCCGACTGACCGACAAAAGCCAGCCGTGTTTCTCCACTTCAATCAGCCGTGCGACGAGGGTGTTATCCGTTCCAGGGTGGCGACGAAGCCGTGCGCGCGCCGCGCCGGGCCCTGGGTGCTGGCGGCGACGATCCTGGGCTCCAGCATGGCCTTCATCGACGGCACCGCCGTCAGCGTCGCGCTGCCCGTCCTTCAGACCGACCTGAGCGCCACGGTCAGCCAGCTCCAGTGGGTGGTGGAGGCCTACGCCCTCTTCCTGGCGGCCCTCCTTTTAGTGGGCGGTTCACTGGGCGACCGTATCGGCCGGCGGCGGACCTTCGCATCGGGCGTGGTGGTTTTCACCCTGGCCTCCGTCTGGTGCGGTCTGGCGCCCAACGCCGAGCAGCTCATCGCCGCCCGGGCCGTCCAGGGCATCGGCGCCGCGCTCCTGGTGCCCGGCAGCTTGGCCATCATCAGCGCGTCCTTCGCGGAGGAGGCGCGGGGCAAGGCGATCGGCACCTGGGCCGGCTTCACCGCCATCACGGCGGCCCTGGGCCCGGTGCTCGGCGGCTGGCTGGTCACCAACCTCTCGTGGCGGTGGGTCTTCTTCATCAACATCCCGCTGGCCGTGGTGGTCCTCGCGCTGCTGTTCACCCTCGTGGACGAAAGCCGGGATGAGCAGGCCACCGGACGCCTGGACTGGCCGGGCGCCGCGCTCAGCGTCGTTGGGTTGGGGGGCCTTATCTACGGGTTCATCGAATCGGCGAACTACGGCCTCACCCACGGGCTCGTGCTCGGCGCCCTCGGCATGGGCGCGGCCGGACTCATCGCCTTTGTGCTCGTCGAACTGCGCGTCGCGGCCCCGATGGTCCAAGTCGCCATGTTCAAGTCCCGCAACTTCACCGGGGCGAATCTATTAACGCTGCTCCTTTATGGCGCGCTGGGAGGCTCGCTCTTCTTCCTGCCGTTCAATCTCATTCAGGTGCAGGGGTACTCGGTCACGGCCGCCGGCGCGGCCTTCCTGCCGTTCATCGTCATCATCGCCGTGCTATCGCGCTGGGCCGGCGGCCTGACCCAGCGATACGGCGCCAAGGCGCCCCTGGTGGTGGGGCCGGCCATCGCCGCGGCCGGGTTCGGCCTGCTCGCGGTGCCCGGCATCGGCGGCAGCTATTGGACCACGTTCTTCCCCGGCGTGGTCGCGCTGGGCCTCGGCATGGCCATCTGCGTAACGCCGCTGGTCACCGTCGTCATGGGCAGCGCCGACGCCAGCCACGCGGGCGCCGCGTCCGGCGTGAACAACGCCATCTCCCGGACCGCCTCGCTCCTGGCCATCGCGGTCATGGGCGTGGTGGCCCTGGCCACCTTCAACGGCGCCCTGGACGACCGGCTCGCCGTCATCGACCCACCGGCGCCGATGGCGGCCCGGCTGGAGGAGCAGCGCAACCAGCTCGCCGGCATCGAGGTGCCCGTGGACCTCGCCCCCGAGCTCACGGTCTCCATCCAGCGCGCCATCGACGAGTCCTTCGTCGCCGCCTTCCGGGTGGTCATGCTCGCAGGCGGCGGCATGGCCCTCGGCAGCTCCCTCATCGCCCTCCTGTTTATTCAGTACCGTCCTCCCCAAGCGCAATACGGGCCGCCTGAAGAGACGACTCGCGTTAGCTGACAGCTCCCGCTTGCCGCTCCCTGGGCCCAGTAGTAGCATGACGGTCGGCCAGTATCAGCATGATGCCCGAAAAGAAGGAAGGGCCGCCACCGTGCGCACCCGTATCGGCATCGACGTAGGGGGCACCTTCACCGACTTCGTCCTGGTGGACCAGGGGAGCATCGCCGTGGAGAAGCACCCCACCACCCCCCAGGACCCATCGGTCGGAGCGCTGGAGGGCCTGGACCTGCTCCTGAAGCGTCACGGCGTGCCCCTGGACGCGGTGGAGCAGGTGGTGCACGGTACGACGCTGGTGTCCAACGCGGTGATCGAGCGCAGGGGCGCCGTGGTGGGCCTGCTGGCCACCGAGGGCTTCCGCGACACCCTGGAGATCCGCCGCGAGGTCCGCTTCGACATCTATGACCTCGGCATCGAGTTCCCGGCTCCACTGGCCCCCCGCCACTTGCGCCGGGAGGTCCGTGAGCGGACCGACCACTACGGCTCCATCCTCCGGGAGCTGGACGAGGACTCCCTGAGGACGGAGGTGGGCGAGCTGCTGCGGGCGGAAGCCGGCTCGGTGGCCGTGTGCCTGCTGCACAGCTACGCCAACCCCGCCCACGAGCGCCGCATCAAGGAGATCCTGGCCGCCGAGTTCCCCCAGCTCCACGTCTCCATCTCCTCGGACATCACGGCCTTCATCGGCGAGTACGAGCGCACCTCCACCACGGTGGTGAACGCATACGTCCAGCCCCTGATCCAAGGGTACCTGGAGCGATTGGAGGACGGGCTGCGGCGGCGCGGTTTCCGGGGCGACCTCTATCTGATGACCTCCGCCGGCGGCGCCATCACCGTCGAGACCGCGGCCCGGTACCCGGTCCTGCTGCTGGAGTCGGGGCCGGTGGCCGGCGCCCTCATGAGCCAGTACCTGGGCCGGGGCATCGGGGTCAAGGACCTGCTGGCCTTCGACATGGGCGGGACCACGGCCAAGGGGTGCGTGATCAAGGACGGAGCGCTCCGGAAGGAGTACGCCGCCGAGGTGGCCCGGTCCTACAAGTACAAGAAGGGCAGTGGCTTTCCCCTGATGGTCCCGGCGGTGCAGCTCATCGAGATCGGCGCGGGCGGCGGCAGCATCGCCAGCGTGGATACGCTGGGCCGGCTCCGGGTGGGACCCGAGAGCGCGGGCGCCGATCCCGGACCGGCCTGCTACGCGCGCGGCGGCGCCCACCCCACGGTCACCGACGCGGACCTGCTCCTGGGCTACCTGAACCCCGGCTTCTTCCTGGGCGGCGAGATGCGCCTGGACCTGGAGGCGGGCCGCCAGGCCCTCCAGCGGGAGGTGGCGGAGCCCTTGGGCGTGGAGGTGCTAGAGGCCGCCCGCGGGGTCCACGACGTTGCCAATGAGAATATAGCCCGCGCTTTCCGGCTGCACACCGCCGAGTCCGGCGTGGACATCATCGGCCACGATCTGGTGGCCTTTGGCGGTGCCGGACCCGTCCATGCCGTGCGGGTGGCGAAGCGGCTGGGAGTCCGTCGGGTCGTCGTGCCCTGGGGCGCGGGGGTCTTCTCCGCCTTCGGCCTGCTGGTCACCCCGCTGGGCTTCGACGCGGTCCAGACCGCCGTCGAGCCCCTGGACGAGGTGACGGCGGAGCGCATGAAGCAGCGGTTCGCGGCGCTGGAGGCGCGCACCATGGAGATGCTCCGCCAGGCCCGGGTGCCCCCGGAGGACGCGAGCCTCACGCGAACCATGGACCTGCGCTATCAGGGCCAGTCCTACACCGTCGAGGTCGCGGTCAACGGTCTGGACTCCGGCGATACGAGGGCCGACCTGGAGCGCCGCTTCGTGGCCGCCTACACCAAGCTCTACGGCACCGCCCCCTCCGGCGCGTCCATGGAGGTGCTGAACTGGAAGGTGGCGGGCGCCGGGCCTATCACCGACCTGGACCTACGCCTCACCCGCGGCTCGGCGACGCCTCCGCCGCCTCCCGTTCCCGCCACGGAAGGGCCGGACGGGCATCCGGCCCTGAAAGGGCACCGCGACGTGTACATCTTCGAGACGGGCGGCTTCCAGCGCTGTCCCATCTACGACCGGTACCGCCTGGCGCCCCAGGACGTGGTTACGGGGCCCGCCGTGGTTGAGGAGCGCGAGTCGTCGCTGCTCCTCGGTCCGGGAGACGTGGGCCGGGTGGACGAGCACCTGAACATCCGGATCGTCATTTCCGAGTCATAACGACGCGCAAGCCAGGAGGCGTGGCCATGAAGCAAGATGAGGTAGCCCTGACCATCCAATGGGACCGGCTGGTGGCCATCGCCGACGAGATGTTCCTGGCGCTGATCCGCACCGCCTTCTCCACCATTGTCCGGGAGGCCTTCGACCTCTGCTGCGCCGTCTTCGACCGGCAGGGGCTGCTCCTCAGCCAGTGCACCTATTGCGCCCCCGCCTTCGTGGGCACCCTCTCGCTTTCCATGCCCCACTTCCTGAAGCGCTTCCCGCCAGAGAGCGTCCGCCCCGGCGACCTCTTCATCACCAACGACCCCTGGATGGGGACGGGCCACATCTTCGACATCACAGTCATCCGTCCGGTGTTCCGAGGTGCCGATCTGGTCGCCTTCACCGGGACCATCACCCACGTCCCCGATATCGGCGGCATCGGCTTCTCCGCCGTGGCCAGGGAGGTCTATGAGGAGGGAATGCGTATCCCGCCAATGAAGCTGGCCGAGGAGGGACGCCTCAACGAAACGCTGGTAGCCCTCATACGGTCGAACTCCCGGGTCCCGGAGCAGACCCTGGGGGATGTCCACGCCAACATCGCCGCCAACGAGCGGGGCGCGCACCAGCTCCTGGCGCTCATGGCGGAGTACGGCATGGAGAGCCTGGACTCCCTCTCCGAGGCCATCCGCGCCCGGACGGAGGCGTCGGTCCGCCAGGAGATCCTGCGCATCCCCGACGGACGCTACAGCCACGAGTTTCAGATCGAGGGCTTCGACAGCAGCATCGACATCGCCTGCGCGGTGGAGATCCGGGGCGACGAGGCGGTGATCGATTTCGCCGGGACCGGCCCTTGCGTGCCCGCGGGCGTCAACGTCCCCCTCTGCTACACCTCCGCCTACGCCAGCTACGCCATGAAGTGCATCACCACGCCCTCCATCCCCAACAACGACGGCAGCATCCGACCGCTGACCATCACGGCTCCGGAGGGGTGCATCCTGAACGCCCTGCCCCCCACGGCCTCGGGGGCGCGCCACGCCATAGGACAGTTCGTGCCCTTCGGCATCTGGGGCGCCCTGGCGGAAGTGCTGCCCGAGCGTCTCGCCGGCGAGATGGGCATGATGAACCTCTTCAATTTCGTGGGCCACGACCTACGGGGGAAGCCCTTCTCCAACATCTGTTTCTCGGCGGGCGGCTTCGGCGCCAGAGCCACCAAGGACGGCCTGCACACCACCATGGGGCCCGCCAACACCTCCGTCTCCTCGGTGGAGGCGCTGGAGAGCACCACCGACATCCTGATAGGCCGAAAGGAGCTGCGCCAGGACTCCGGCGGTCCGGGCCTGTTCCGGGGCGGGCTTGGCCAGCGGATGGAGTTCCGCAACCGCTCCGAAGGACCCATCGCGGTGGCATGCTTCGCCAACCGCACCTCTTTCCCGCCCATGGGATACCAGGGAGGAAAGCACGGTGCGTCGCGGGAGGTGCTCATCGAAGGCAAGCCGGTCCACCCCAAGGGGCGCCACCTCCTCTATTCCGGGGAGCAGACGCTTCAGCCGGGGGAGACCCTCACGTCGCTGGACGCCGGCAGCGGCGGCTTCGGCGATCCCTTCGACCGGCCGGTGGAATCGGTGGTGGCCGACGTCCAGCAGGGCCTCGTCTCGCCCCAAGCGGCCCTGCGGGACTACGGCGTGGAGATGGACCCGGCCAAGGGCACCGGCCGCCGCGCCGCCCCGAAACCGAACGGTCACAAATAGGCCGGAGCCCAAAATAGGCTGGAGTTGGAGGCGCCATGGACGTGCTGATGCGTGTCATCGTCCCGGTGGGCATCCTGGCGGGCCTCGCCGTCTTCTTCTTTTTCTACGACCGGCTGTGGCACGCCCTCACCGACGAGCCGTTCACCTACATCATCCGGCGAAACAGATGGAGGTTCAGCTTTATACTTGCCCTGGCTGGCGGCCTCATCGCCTGGGGCGTCCTCGACAATAAGGGGGTGTCGGGCGAGACCTACGGCCTGCTGACTTTTCTCTACGGCGTCCTGGTCGGCCACTTCTACTGGTGCGCCTGCAGGCCGGGCAGGATCCACGCGCCGACCGCCTACCGCCTGCTGGACAACTTCAGGGCCAACGGGGTGGAAGCCGGCGCCGAGTACCTGGAGTCGCTGCTTCGGCAAGAGGGGGTGGCGCGGCCCAATTTCCGCATGCCGGCGCTGCACACGGGACTCTCGCTGAACTTGGCCAGATTGGCGTTCTGGAAGAGGGGAAAAGCGTACCGTATAGCCGGAGAGCCGCCCTGGGGCCCCAAGCGCAGCCCCAGGGCGCGGCCCGGCTCACCGCGCCGCGTTCCCCGTCCCCGAGAAGTAGTCTTCGTCCAGGACGCGCTTGGCCACCCCCGACTTGACGGCCGCCTGGGCGACGGCGCTGGCCACGCTCCTGTGCACATCCCGGCTCAGCGGGTCCGACAGCAGGTCGGTGGCGCCCGCCATCTCGGAGAGGGCCCTGCCCGCCGCCATGAGCATCTCCCGGGTCACCTGGGTTGCCTTGCTCTCCAACGTGCCTTTCCAGATGCCGGGGTAGCCCAGGGCGTTGCCGACCGGCCGTCGGCGGCCAGGGCCGCGCCGTGGGCCAGCGCCTCTTCGGTCGTGATCTCCGGGTCGGGGTTGGAGAGCGCCAACACCACTTGTCCCGGACGGACGGACGCCGGGTCCATCAGGCCCTTGACCCCGGTGGTGCTGATGACCACCTGCGCCTTCTCCATGATCTCCGCCTGGCTCGAGGGCCTGCCCCCCAGGGAGCGGTGACGCTCCAGGCTCTCCGGAACGATGTCCGCGCCGAGGACCGGATTGCCGGTCAAGAAGGTCAGCATCTCCGCGATGGCCTGGCCAGCGGCGCCGAGACCTATCTGGCCGATGACCACCTGATGAAGATCGAGGTCGCACCGCCTGCAGGCCGTGAGCAACGCGCCCAGGACCACCGCGGCCGTCCCGTCCTGGTCGTCGTGCATCACCGGGATGCTCAGCTCCTCCTTGAGCCGCGCGGCCACCTCGAAGCACCGCGGCGCCGAAATGTCCTCGAGCTGGATGCCCCCGAAGGTCGGGGCGATCCGCTTCACCGTGGCGATGATCTCCTCGGGGTCTATCGTGTCCAGCAGCAGGGGCACGCCGCTGAGACCCACGAGCTGGTCGAGGAGCGCCGCCTTGCCCTCCATCACCGGCATGGCGGCATACGGGCCGATGCTCCCCAGGCCCAGGACCGCGGTGCCGTCGGTGACGATGGCCACCAGGTTGGGGATAGAGGTGTAGAGGTCCCGCAACGCCGGGTCCTTGGCGATCCTGCGGCAGACGTCGGCCACGCCCGGCGTGTACACCTTCCGCAGCATGGCCACCGAGTCGATGGGCGCCCGGCTTACCATGCGGATCTTGCCTCCACTGTGAAGGCCGAGCACCTCGTCCCGGACCTCCAGGACCTGCACATGCTCGACCTGCGTCAGCACCCCGGTGAGCCGCTCCAGATGCGCCTCATCCTCGACCAGCACGTCGATATCGCGGATGATGTGAGATTGCCCCAGAAAGACCGTCTGCACGTTGCCGATGTTTGCCCCTTCGGCCCCCAGGGCCGTGGTCAGCGCGCCGAGCACACCGGGCACGTTATCGTTCAGCACACGGAGCGTCCTGAGCTGCTGGTAGCGGCGTTCGTCCATTGGCGGGTCTCCCACCATTCGCGGTCCCCCAATTGAGGCGGCCTAAGAGGCGGCCAACGCCAACTTTATCAGGTCTGGGCAGGTCTGGGAGCGGCATGCACCGTAGCTGGAGCGCCCAATTCCACGGTGCACGGAGACGCCGGTGAGGGTATGCTACCGGCGCCGGACCGGCAGGGCCGAGGCTCGGCGGTCCGAAACACAATCAAGGAGCAGTGAAACATGACCTTTATCGGCTGGGCGATTGTAGCCATGTGCGCCCAAGGCATCTCGGTGACGTTCCTCAAGTACACCCTCCGCAGCGTCCCGCCGGAGACGGCCTTGATCTTCACCAACGGCATCCTGGTGATTGCGGGGGTGGTCTGGGCGCTGGCCCGCGGCTCCAACGTCACCAACCAGTTGGGCTTCAACCAGCCAACAACGCTCATGTTGGTTGCGGGCCTGCTGATCTCGGTCTCCATCATCAGCTACTACAAGGCGCTCAGCGCCGGGCCCGCATCGGTGGTAGTCCCCATCTTCGCCATGAGTCTGGCCATCGCATCGGTGCTGGGCTTCGTCCTGCTGGACGAACCGGTCAAGCTCACGCGGGTGGTGGGACTGGCCACGGCCACCGGCTCCATCGTTCTGCTCACCCGCTGATGGGAGGGGCGGTTGCCTTTTCCGCGTCATGGGCCATAATATGAGGCCGTGAGCGCCTGGAGCTCAACACTCAGGAGGAGGCTCCCTTGTCGTACGCGGAAACCAGCAGTGTAGATGCGGGGCTTCGGTTCAAGAGCCCCTGCGGGTCCATCGTCGAGACCACCGGCACCTCTCTCCATATCGCCGCCCATGACCTGAACGTCCACGAGGTGGTGATCGCCGAGGGCACGGGCAAGGGCTACAAGTACCTGCTCAACCTCGATACTTCGGAGCCCCAGTAAGACCGGCGCGAAGACTCCGTCCGCCTCTGGCCATATCCAGCGGCGCTGCTCCCGTTTATCTCTCGTCCGCTCTAAACCCATGTTGACCGTAACTGAGAGCGCCAAAGAGGAGCTGAGGCGAATCCTCGAGACGAGCAACCTCGACCCGGAGCGCTATCTGCGGCTCGCCATGCCGCCAGTCTGGACCGGCGAGGGGGATTTCGGGCTCGTGATCGACGAGCGGAGCGAGACGGACCACGCGGTGGACCACGAGGGCATGCAGGTGCTCCTCATGGACGCGGCGCTCGCGGAGCAGCTACCCTCCGCCGTCCTCGACTTCAAGGCCTCGCCCGACGGCTCCCGGTTTACGCTGGACGTCTTCTAGTCCTCGTCGCCCTTGGCGGCCGTTAGGCCATATCCCCGTCGCCCTTGGCGACGATTAGGCCATATCCCCGTCGCCCTTGGCGACGATTAGGCCATATCCCCGTCGCCCTTGGCGACGATTAGGCATTAAAGACCCCGATCAACGTCACCCCCACCACCACCATCGCGGCGCCCAGCAGGGCACGGCGGGTGATGCGCTCAGACCCCCGCAGCCCAATGAGGACGAAGGCGTAAGCGGCCAGCGGCGTGGCCCCCACCACCGGCGCGGCCACGCTGAGGGGGGCCCGGCTCAACGCCGTGTAGAAGGAGCCGACGCCCACGACCACGGCCACCCCGGCAAGCAGGGCCCACCAAAGCCCCGCCGGCGTGACCTGGCGCACTCCGGCCAGCGCCCGAAACCGCAGGAGACTCACGTAGACCAGGCCGAAGACCGCCTCGTAGGCGATCACCACCAGCGGGGGCGCGAAGTCGTTCACCAGCCGGCTGGCCACGTAGGAGGCGGCCCCAAAGGAAGCGGCCACGCAGACGGCCGCCATGATGCCTATGGTCATAGCCCCGACGGTGATGGGGCCCCAGCGCAACGCCAAGGGAGCCCTCATCGCAGCATCCGCTTCCGGTCGCTCAGAATGATCGTCACTCCCGCGACAATGATGAAGGCCCCCAGCACCGTCGGCAGGTTGGGGCGCTCGCCTCCCAGGGTCACGGCGAAGAGGAGGGAGAAGAGCGCGTTTCCCGCCACGATGGGCCCAGCTACGGTCACGCTGGCATAGTGGAGCGCAGTGAAAAGGAGCAGATGGCCGGTGACGTAGCTGAACGCCGCCAGAAGCGCCACCCATAGGAAAAATTCCCCGGGGAGGCCGAGGAAGGCGGAGGGGCCCTCGATGATAAGCCCCATGCCCCCCACCACCACCACGATGACTACAATGGACACCACCACCGTCATCGATACCGGCAGGTGGAACATGGCCCTTCGCGCCACGACCTGGCTTCCGCCAAGACACAGCGCCGCCAGCAACGCAAAGAAGATACCCACCGCCATGGTAGCCTCCCCTCCTAATGCACCCTAGACCGCGTCTAAGATAGCCCCGGCCCTCCCCACCGGTCCACGAAGGCTACCTCCTCCACCGGACGCCGTTTCGTGGGGCCGAAGCGCGTCCCCTCCGCGGGATAGCCCAGCGGAATGAGCGCGGCCGTATTCACGTCATCGGGGATGCCGAGCAGCGCCTTGATGTCGTCTTCGCGAATACGGTGGATGGTCGTGAGCACGGTGCCCAGGCCCAGACCCCGCGCCGCCAGCATTAGGTTCTGCACCGCCGGGTAGATGGAGGAGCCCTCCAGGGTGTTCGGGGCGTAACTGCTCTTGCGGACGCAGGCCAGGATGAGCACCGGCGCCTCGCCCATGCGCTGGGCCAGCTCCGTGGCCGTGCGGTAGACCCTGGCCCTGGACGGGTCGGGGTCGTCGGCCATGGCGGGCATGCCGGTGGCGTTGAATACCTCGCGGTAGATGGCCCCGACCCGCCGCTTCACCTCCGCGTCCCTGAGCACCAGAAAGGCCCACTGCTGGCTGTTGCCGCCGTTGGGCGCGCGGATGGCGGCGTCCAGCACCTTGTGGAGCAGATCATCGGGAACCGGGTCCGGCTTGAAGGAGCGGATGGCCCGCTGGGTATGAATCGCCTCGAACAGGTCCACGCTGCACCTCGCTGCTCCGTGGTTACGCGTCTCCGGCCTGGTGGGACGGCCCCAGCGGCGGGCCCGCGCCTCGCTAGCCCTTGAGCCGCAGGCGCTCCGCGATCATCCCTACCGCCTTCTCGATACGGCTCGCCCGGGTCTCCGCGCGCTTGGCCGACTCGACCCAGTCCACGTACTCTTTCCGGTGCGAATAGGACATGGCCTCGAACCGTGCGCCGGCCTCCTGGTGCTCCGCCAGGGCGGCGGCCAGGTCCTGGGCGCGGTGTCAGCCTCGACCACCACCTCCACGGTGTCGCCCGGCGCGGCCTTGGCGGCGGTCCGCAGCGGCTTGGGCACCACCAGGATGTGGATGCCGTCGCCCTGGGGCAACAGCGAGCTGCGGAAGGCGACGCCGTTCACGGTGCCCTTCACCGCCACCCGCGCCTTGGTCCCGTAGGCCTGCGCGACGTCGAAGGGGACCGCGAGGTACGTCCACGCGCCAGTCGCGTCGGGGTGGACGAGCAGGGCCTGGAACGTCTGCGGCATGGCGGAGGTCTCCGGTGGTGGACGATGCGGCAGCAAGCCTACACTACCGTACGTGGCGTACGCTAGCAGGGGGCGCGGAGTGCTTTGTGCTGCTGGTGGGCCTAAGTCGACGGTAGGCAGAACCATCTTTGAGATGCGTCTGGAACTGTGAACCCACCCCAACCCCTTGGTTACCTACATGGCAGGGTAGAAGGCTGAGATTCAACGCCTCACGGCCGTAGTAGCTCTACTGCCTGTCGGGCCTCCTTGCCTTCTTCACCACGGGAACTGCCGAGGGTTGGACCTCCTCAGTAGTCCCTGACGGCTATTGCAATCATATCATGCGGTTGCGATAATCGAATAGGCGATTCATTCCACTGTCGGTGATGACCATCTCGGATGTGAACCACGAAGGAGAGGCTGATGGCCAAGGCGGCGAGGTTCGACGGCGGCGCATTCTTCGCCGCTTTGGACGCACAGAGGCAGGCCCGCCGTTGCACCTGGAAGCAAGTGGCGGAGGAGTGCGGCATCAGCGCCTCCACTTTGAGCCGTATGTCCCAAGGCAAACACCCTGACGTGAACGGTCTCGCAGCCTTGGCGGCGTGGTCGGGGCTGGACGTAGACCAATTCGTCAGGAGCGCCGCCGCCAAGAATGAGCCGGAGCCCCTTGCGGTGATCTCGTCCTGTCTCCACTCCGACCCCCGCCTCAACGAGGAAGCCGCCGTTGCCCTTGACCAGATGGTCAAGGCAGCCTATCGCAGCATGGCGAACCAATGAGCGACCTGAACATCAGCAGCTTTATCTGGGGCATCGCCGACGACGTGCTGCGGGACGTCTACGTCCGGGGCAAGTACCGCGACGTCATTCTGCCCATGACGGTCATCCGCCGCCTCGACGCAGTTCTGGAACCGACCAAGGAGGCGGTTCTCCGCATGAAGGCCCAGTTGGACGACGCAGGCATTACGAATCAGGATGCCGCCCTGCGCCAGACTTCCGGCCAGGCCTTCTACAACACGTCGCCCTTCCGACTCCGCGACCTCACATCCCGCGGGCGGCAACAGTAGTTGCGGGCCGACGTCGAGGCATACCTCGACGGCTTCTCGCCCAACATCCAGGAGGTCCTTGACAAGTTCAAATTCCGCAACCAGATACCGACGCTAGTGGAGGCGGACGCCCTCGGCTTCCTGCTGGAGAAGTTCCTGGACACTTCCATCAACTTGAGCCCTGTACCCGTGCTGAACGGGGACGGCTCCGTCAGGCTGGTGGGGCCTATACAACCACCGCATGGGTACGGTCTTCGAGGAGCTCATACGCCGCTTCAACGAAGAGAACAACGAGGAGGCCGGTGAACACTTCACCCCGCGTGATGTGGTGCAGCTCATGGCCCGCCTCGTCTTTCTGCCTATCGCCGATAGGATGCAATCGACCACCTACCTGGTCTATGACGGCGCGTGCGGCACAGGCGGGATGCTGACGGTAGCGGAAGAGACGCTGACGCAGCTGGCTAGGGAACAAGGCAAGGAGGCGTCAGTCCATCTGTACGGACAGGAGGTGAATCCTGAGACCTACGCCATCAGTAAGGCCGACCTCATCCTGAAGGGAGAAGGCGGCGAGGCAGACAACATGCAGTACGGCTCCACCCTCTCTACCTACGCCTTCCCCGCCCGCGAGTTCGACTTCATGCTCTCCAATCCGCCTTACGGCAAGAGCTGGAAGAGCGACCTGGAACGCATGGGCGGAAAGTCCGACATCACGGACTCGCGCTTCGTCGTGGAGCACGGCGGAGACGCGGACTACTCCCTCATCCCCCGCTCCAGCGACGGCCAGATGATGTTCCTGGCCAACATGCTGAGCAAGATGAAGCGGGACACCCCGATGGGCAGCCGCATCGCGGAGGTACACAACGGCAGCTCCCTCTTCACCGGCGACGCCGGCCAGGGCGAGAGCAACATACGCCGTTGGATCATCGAGAACGACTGGCTGGAGGCTATCGTCGCCCTACCCCTCAACATGTTCTATAACACCGGCATCGCAACTTACATATGGGTGCTCAGCAATCGCAAGCCTGAGCCTCGCCGAGGGAAGGTGCAACTCATCGACGCCACGCAGTGGTACAGGCCCCTTCGCAAGAACCTGGGCAGCAAAAACTGCGAGTTATCCGACGAGGACATCGGCCGCGTCTGCGATGCTTTCCTTGCCTTCGAGGAGACGGAGCAGTCGAAGATATTTCCCAATGAAGCCTTCGGCTATTGGAAGGTTACCGTGGAGCGCCCGCTGCGGCTCACCGTCGATCTATCGCCGGACCATCGCCAGCGCTTCCGAGCCGCCTGCCGTGAAGTAAAGGAAGAGCCACTCTCTAACGTCATTGATCGGGTGGCGGCAGTGCTGGGCGCCGGCCCTCACCCCGATTTCAACCGATTCATGGAAGTCGTCGTGGCGAACGCCTCCGCGCATAGCGTCAAGTTGACGGCCAAGCGGAAGAACCTATTGCAGATGGCGTTGGCGTCCCGCGAAGAGGCCGCCGCGCCCGTAATCAAGAAGACCCACAGGTGGGGCGCGGTAGAACCTGATCCGATCCGCGGACTGATGGAAGCTGAACTGGACGGTCAGAATACCGTCGTGGAGTACGAGCCCGACCCGGAACTCCGAGACACGGAACAGGTGCCGTTGCTGGAGGAGGGAGGCGTCGAGGCCTTCATCCGACGGGAGGTGCTGCCCTACGCAACCGACGCCTGGTATGTGTCCGACAGCATAAAGACGGGCTACGAGATCAGCTTCAACCGATACTTCTACAAGCCCAAGCCCCTGCGGTCCTTGGAGGAGATCAGGGCCGATATCCTGTCCCTGGAACGAGAGACGGAGGGGCTTTTAGGGGAGATTATGGGAGCAGCATCAAGATGAGCTATGGGATGAACTTCGATGGCTGAACAACCGTCCTCAAATCTAATGTGGGTGCTGGATGTAAATGCGTCATCGGATGAGGTGGCCGCGGTAAGCCAGATTGCCCATGAGGAAGGACTACCCGGGCCGGTAAACTCAACGCTTTCGTACAAGAGCATTGAGGATGTGCCATGGTGGACTATATTGATTGTGTTCGCTAACTTTACCTTCTTAAAGGGATTCCTTGATGAGGCGGGGCGCGATTCATATAGGGGCCTCCACAGGCTGGTGTCCCGCCTGTTCGGCGCACGCCGAAACGAAGAGGGAACTGTAAGAGTGAAGGTCGAAAGCCAAATCACAATGATTGTCTTTACTTCTGATTTGCCCGAAGAGGCGTTTAGCATGATCGCCGACCTTGACTTGGACAACATTGAAGGCAAATACATCTACTGGGAATCCGGTCGGAGACGTTGGGAGATGCGCGGAAGAAAGTCATGCTTGAAACTGGGTGTCCTCATTGATTAGCGCCAATATGCCCTACCCCGCCTACAAGCCCTCCGGCATCCCCTGGCTGGGCGACGTGCCGGAGCATTGGGATCTCGTGCGCCTGAAGCACGCCGTCCAAATCAATCCAGAGACACTTTCAGAGGATACGGACCCGGAGTACCTGTTCGATTACATGGATATCAACTCAGTGGGCACTGGGTACATGTCTACTCCCCCTGAGCATCAAGTGTTTGGCAATGCGCCGTCCCGTGCACGTCGGGTCGTCCGGCAAGGAGATACGGCTATATCAACCGTGCGAACCTATCTGAACCGGAATTACCCATATCAAGCTGCCTGGGTCCAAGCAACGCACCATCCTCGACGAGAGCCATCGTAGTATCAGTCACGGATGCCGTCAACCATCCAATCAAGCGCACAAAACCATCTCTCGACGTGGTGCGTTAGCGGCCCCAGGCAGCGGAGGTGGCTTTCACCACGTTTGCACTCCCTTCAAACTCCTCCGGGCGCGCACCTCGCCCTTGGTTGCCTCTCTTCACCTCTGATGACCTCAAGGATAATCGCTACCCTGGTGCTGGATGGAGCCCGGCGATACGCTCCAACACTTGCCGGAATACCTCCCGGGACACTGCCACCTCAGCAAGCTGAAACACCAACCTCCTGGCATGCCGCACCAGACGTCCACCCATCTTGATGAGCTTGGTCTGCACGCTTCGCAGTGACCAGTGTTTCACTGACTCTGGCAAAGTCAGCCTTCTCATGAAGTTGCCCAGGTTGCAGGCCAGCACAAACAGCCACAGCCTCACCTGGTTAGCAACGAACCTGTGACACGAGAGCCGCGTCCAGTTCAGGGCGTATTTACCTTCCTTGATCCACTGCTCGGCCGTGCCCCGCCCGTTGTAGAAGTGGGTTACGCCTGCCGGCGGTAGGTTGAGGTTGGTGACGACGAACCCGACCCTCGGGAATAGCTCACCCTGGCGCCACTCCACCTTGGCGACCACACGCCGGGGAATGTCCCAGCTCTGGGCCTGGTAAACGAAGTCGTGATACCGGACTACGGGCTTCCCTTCGACAGGCTCAGGGCAGGCTTTAGGCGGCCTGCCCACGGGCCGCTTCAGCAGGTGCCGGATGTTTCCTTGTAATACCTCGTTGGCCGGAAGCCGCATAGCGTAGCCAGTGTCCCTTGACTCCAGGTACTCGTACACCTCGGGCTTGGCAAAGGCAGCATCGGCCCGGAACAGCAGCCGGACTCCTTTCTCCTGGTATCGCTTCACGACGGGCTCCAGAACCTCCCGCCACCGCTCAGCGCTGTGGACGTTGCCCGGGCGAAGCATTGCACCTTCGCAATCTCCGAAATGGTTGAACAGGAAGAGCGGGTGATAACATACGGACTCGAAGTGGCCGTTGTAGGCGACTCCCTCTTGCTGCCCATGCACCGGGCTTTCAGAGCTGTCCATGTCTAGGATAACTCGCTGGTGAGATGTCTGGGCCATGGCCCTGTCCACCCACTCAACATTCAGGCGCGCAAGCCCATCCAGGTTTTCCTCTTCGGTTAACACCTCAGTCTCAAATCGGCTCATAGTATTGGTGCTGGCTGCCTGCTTATCAGTACCTTGCCACCCGACGATGACACGCATAGCCGGGTCTTGGGCAAGCCGTTCAGCGTCGTTGGTGTCCTCGTAGCCAGCGAGACGGCTATACACCGATTGTCTGAGCAAGGGCAACAGCGGGTGTTGCACATTGCGGCCGGTGCGGCTTTCATGGATATAATCGTTGGCTGTCTCTGTGAGCCCCAGAGCGGCATCAAGCTCGCGGCATGCCAGGAGTCCGGCGTCCGAGGTGATGGTAGCGCCACGAAAATCCAGGCGGACTCTGCGGTCGAATTGGAGCTTCAAAGGGGTGTCGGAGCTTTCACCCATTGGGTGCCTCCAGCGAGATTGCGGTATCCAGAACTAGGCCCGCTAGCTCGGCCAGTCTAGCACCCACACTGCCCATAATGCCCAGGTAGGCGGCTCAAATAGGCAGCACTCTTACCGGATTACGACGCACCCACGCGGCTGATCTGGGAAATGTGGGCTCAAAGGAACCATTGCCTGCCCGCGCCGATCTCTCTGTATGGCAGGCCACCGTTTGGCTGCCGGTGAGCGTCATACGAGTGGTAGCGACCACCATCACGGAGGACCCCGAGGGAAATCCCTTCAATAGCGAGCTTGGCCTCACTGCGACACTAAGCCTGCTGATGGAGTTGCGGTAGAACACCGCTGGCGATGGAAAGGGCATGCGTAAAGTGAGCCGCTGGCAACTATCTGGGGTTCCTATGCTAGGGCTGGCGTCCATCCTGGAGCAAACGGTGAAGAGCCTTCACGAGGCCAACGAGCACCCTTCAACCGACGCCTCCGAGCAGTACACTATCCTGGACGGGCTGAAACTGCTTTCGGATGACAAGTTCAGAAGCAGAGGTGACTAAGTAAGGGAATGGTCGTCCATCTAGAGAATCGAAGGTTGAAGGTCACCGTTGAATCCTGGGTACCGGACTCATGTTCTGCTCTTAAGCCTGAGGAGTCGCGGAACAGATGGCAGCACAACACCGGTCGTGCTCTAGGAATTCCTGGACCTAACACTGGAGACAGGTCACGTGAGGTCCGGTAGTAAAGGGCTAGCGGTATGGCCCAGCCGCTAGCGAACAACATCATGTCTTTCTTGCAGACCACTCTCGTCAACTGTCGCTCATCACAGCAGTGTAGGGAACCTATCGTCCCAATGGCCTGTATATTCCTAATGAAGGCCGCTGGCGACCAGGAGAGAACGTGATCAACGAGCAGGATGCGGTCCGGCGCTGCCAGAGCGGCGACCGCGAGGCATTCCGTCCGATAGTGGAGTACTACGGGGACGTGCTGATGGGTACGCTCT
Source organism: Dehalococcoidia bacterium (assembly GCA_965249185.1). Lineage (GTDB taxonomy): Bacteria > Chloroflexota > Dehalococcoidia > Lucifugimonadales > Australimonadaceae > CBDFLS01. Next base: position 1,900,204 of record CBDFLS010000002.1, on the reverse strand, counting down.
ACCTCATGACACATGACAGGCCGGTCAGCGAAGAGCTCGTCCAAGAGACATTCGTGCGAGCCTGGAAAGGCATAGCAACGTTCCGTCTCGGCGAGCCCGTGAAACCTTGGTTGGTCCGCATCGCGGTCAACCAGGCGCTCAACGTGAAGGCTCGCCGTCAGCTGTCGGTCGAACCGTTACCCGAGGCTGATCAAGGCAGCACGGACCCAGAGTTCGGCTACGTGGACGACAAAGACGAGGTTCGGCGAGCGCTCAGCCAGCTGTCCGACGGTCACCAGCGAGTAGTTGCTCTCCGCTACTTCGCGGACCTATCGACGGGGGAAGTGGCGGATGCCCTCGGCGTCCGTGAGGGAACAGTCAAATCGCGCTTGAGCAGGGCGCTTGAGCACCTGCGAGAGATACTGGCAGACTGCGAGGATGAGACATGAGCGAACAAGACGAGAAGACCGAACGCAGGCTGCGGACGGCGCTCCACGCGGCGGGGAGTGAGGCGCCCGCCCCTGCAGACCTGTGGGTACGCATCAAGCCGAGGCTGGAGGGATCCACCACAACTTCCACCTGGTGGCAACGGCGATGGGCCTCCCTAGCAGTTGGCGCCGCCGCTACCGTGGTGCTGGCCGTCGGCGCCACTGGTATCGTGCTGGTCGCCGCTGGTCTGACGGCAGGCAACGGCGATGGGCTGCTCGTCGCAGGCGATGAGAACTCATTCAACCTCGCCATCAGATCAGATGACAGCGCTGGACTCTTCGAATACTTAGATGTTGACGATGGAGCAGTCACGCGCCTGTCGCGGGCGTTGGGGGAAGAGCAGTCGGGCGCGCTCGTGGTGCCGGCACCGCAGCCCACCGGGACACCAGCGCCGTCGATTGTCTGGGGTCCTGCTGGAAGTCCAGGGCCTCTGGGCACGCGGGGGCCAGCCCCGAGTCCCTCGGGCGACGCCCAGGACTTCCCGGTCTTCAATAGCGAGCGCCAGGTCATCTCGCAGGCGTCGCTGACGGTCGAGGTAGAAGACGTCGGCACGGCCATCACCGAGCTCCGCGCCTTCGTGGAGTCGGTTGGAGGCTTTATCGAGCACGTCTCCACGACAGACGGCCCTCAGCCCGGACGCGGCTCCGCCACCATCCGCGTGCCTGCCGAGCAGTTCAACCACACGATCGACCGCATCGAGGCGTTCGGCGAGGTGCTCGGACAGAGCCTTGGTCAGACCGACGTCACAGGTGACGCCATCGACCTCGCGGCCCAGCTTCGGAGCGAGCGGAGCGCTGAGGCGAGCCTGCTGAAGCTGCTCGACCGGGCCGTATCCGTCAGCGACGTGCTCACCGTGGAGCGGGAACTCGGGCGCGTGCGGGCAAACGTCGAGCGCTTGCAAGGGCAGCTCGACTTCATCGAACGTAGCGTCGCGCTCGCGACGATCACGGTGACCTTTGCGCTCCCTCCCGACCCAACGGCCTCCGCTCCCTCAGCGTCCCTGCGGATCGAAGTGCGCGACGTGGAGCGTTCGGTCAGGCGCATCCGCGACCTGGTCGACCAAGCCGGCGGGACGATGGGTCAGGTGGTAACGGTCTCGACCCAACAGGACGGCCAGGAGGCGTTCCTGAGTTTCCTGGTGCCCGCATCCGCCTTCGACAGCGTCCTCACTTCCCTGGTGGGAGACGGAGTCGTCCTCCACCAGGAGGTGCGGAGCGACGGGCGACTACCCAAGAACAAGCCTGACGAAGATGCACAAGCGAGGATCACCACCGAGCTCCAAAGCCCGGAAGAAGCGAACCCCTGGCGTTCCATCGGGATCCCTGTGGGTGGAGCGCTTGTGGTCCTCAGCCTGGTCGGGGCTCTAACGCTCGCGTTCCGCGCGAGGCGACGGGTCTAGCCAGTTCCGCAACGCTCGGCAATTATGGCCCATGCAGGATTGGGGTGTCGAGCGTATACCCGGCGGAGGCATTAGCGTACGAGTCGTGCAAGGGAGCGTCAGTTCGAATCAACGTTTTCTTGGTTTGAAACGTACTATCAAGTAGGACTTACTTGAACGTGGTGGGAAATCGCCGCAACTGGCACGCCCTCAACTGGGAGACTGACGAGCAGATAGGCAGGAAGCGGAGCGTGGATAAGCGCGGCGCCAAAAGTGATGAGGCCTACGTCCGTGACGTGCTGGACGAGATGGCTCCCGCCCGCAACGTCCTGGTCATCAACGACGAGGCACACCACGCCTGGCGGGTCCCCGCTGAGTCCAAGGTGAAGGGCGTGGCGAAGGCTGACATCGAGGAGGCCGCCAAGTGGGTGGGCGGCCTGGACAGGATTCATCGAGCGAGAGGAATACTCACCTGCTACGACTTCTCGGCTACACCCTTCGCCCCGTCCGGCAAGCGAAGCTCGGAAGAGGCCTTGTTCGACTAGATAGTCAGCGACTTCGGGCTGAACGACGCGATTGAGTCCGGTCTCGTCAAGACGCCGCGAGTCGTGGTCCGGGACGATGCGCTACCCGACGCCAAGACGTACAAGTCGCGCCTGTACGACATCTACAACGACCCGGAGGTGAAAGACGACCTGAACCGCCGGGCCAAGCCAGACGAACCGCTGCCCGATCTCATCGCCAACGGCTATTACCTGCTGGGTTATGACTGGAGGGTGACGGCCAAGGACTGGGCGGAAATGGGGCACAAGACGCCGCCGGTGATGATCACCGTCGCGAACCGCACTGAGACGGCGGCCCGGGTCAAGCACGCCTTTGATCGTAAGCGAATCCTCATAGACGAACTCTGCGATGCCGAACGGACACTCCACATCGACTCAGGGGTGCTGAAGCGGGCTGGGGAGTCTGAGGAACCCATAGCAGAGGTCCGTATAGACGATGAAGATGATTCCGACGACGGTGCGGCCAGCCCAAAGCTCACGGCAGACCAGAGGGCCGAGCAGCTGAGGAAGATGGTCGATACCGTGGGGCGAAAGGGTCAGCCCGGCGAGCAGATACAGAACGTGATTTCGGTAGGAATGCTCTCGGAAGGGTGGGACGCCAAGACCGTGACTCACATCATGGGCCTCAGGGCGTTCACCAGCCAACTGCTGTGTGAAAGAAGGTGGTCGGGCGAGGTCTCAGGCGCACGTCCTGCGAGTTAAACAAGGAGACCGAAATGTTCGACGCCGAGTATGTCAACATTTTCGGCGTGCCGTTCACCTTCCTGCCTCATGAGTCGGACGAGAACGTAGCTCCAAAGCCGACCTCGCTTCCCCCTTGATGGGGGAAGGTTAGGATCGGGGTGACACGTAACGCGATGTCATCCTTGCGCACAACGGTGATCTTTGCCACCAGCTTTGAGGCCGCCAGTTTTGAGATAGTTTCTTAGTAGTGGCCCTTGAAGCCTCGGTATTTCGCGGATGGGCCGGCCCCGACGTTTCTAAATTGAGACCTCCCAGCGAAAAGTTCGCAATTGAGCCTGTCTCAGAAGTCTCCTGCCAGGATTTTGGGTGGAGGCAGTCCTACGGTTAGCGATCACGACCACCCTGATAGAGTATGAAATACTGCAAAATAAGCCGTCATGCCCGCGAAAGCGGGAATCCAGAAAGATAGCATACTGGAGCTCTCAGCTTTATGAGACAGGCTCAATTCAGTACGTGCAGGCCCATCAGACTTGACGAAATCAAGAACTTTCAGCTTGAGATTCAAGCTGGCGGTATAGTAGGTGCTCGGCCTCCAGCAGCAGTAGTGCTCCGGGGCCACGTCCCCAACCAACCTTCCAGTCGGGCACGGATCTTGCCATTGACTTCGGTCGGTAGTATGTGTAACGATATTACACACTCACCTTAGCCCGGTTGGAGGTCGATATGGCCAGAGTACAGTTGGTAATGGCGGACAATGACCGAGACCGCTTTGTTCACCAGGCGCGGCAGGAGGGCATGTCCCTCAGCGCCTGGCTGCGTGAAGCTGCGCACGAGCGCCTCGAAAAGCGCCAGATCGTCAAGCTATTCCAGTCACCTGAGGACGTTGAGGAGTTTTTCAGGTCATGCGCTACGCTGGAAGGCCCAGAGACGGAGCCGGACTGGGATGAACACTTGCGCGTCATGAGCGAGTCGCGCGGCCGAGGAGTTGCCAGAACGTGATTTTCGTCGACACCAACGTCTTCATGTACGCCGTAGGACGCCCCCACGTTCTCCAGACAAATGCCCAAGGATTCTTCGTCGAAGCTAACCGAAGTGGCACACCGCTGTGCACTTCAGCAGAGGTCATGCAGGAACTGGCCCATGCATACTTGCCCATCGAAAGGCTGCAAACCTTCGATGCAACGCTGGACTTGATAGCAAGCGCCGGAGTTGAGGTTTGGCCGCTGGAGGAGGCGGACGTGGCTCTGGCCCGTCAACTCCATGGGCAATATCCCGCGTTACAAGCCCGAGACCTCTGCCACCTAGCCAGTTGTCGAAGGCGTGGGGTCCGAGAGATCAAGACCTTTGACCAAACATTCGCGGCCGTATCCAGCAATCCATCAATCCCATAGAGAAGAGAGAAACAGGGTTGGCCGCAAGCTAACTGCCTGAATGTAAGTATGCCACGCCAGACCGAGCCGAACGCGAACAACGCACTGGGCGACATGCTGCGAGGCATGATGCCGGGCTGTGAAGTCCGCTCCGAGAACACCCAGACCTTCAGCGACCATCCGGGCCGCCATGCCGACGTGCTGATCGTCGCGCCGGGCCGCTCCCCGGTGGTCGTAGAGGCTGAGTATGAGCCGGCTGTCGAAGTGGAGAAGGATGCCTCCGAACGGCTGGGGCTCCGCGTAAGAGGTGCCCCGCGCACCGTCGAGGCTGCCATAGCCCTGCGTTATCCCAGAAGCGTCGAAGACGCCTATGACCTGCGCTTGGCTCTAGTCGAGACACACCTAACCTACTGCGTCCTTCATCAGGACGGCAGCCGATTTCCCGAATCGGGATGGCTGGGCGGCTCAGTGAGCGATCTGGCTGACATAGCCCGTTTGGTGTCCGTCCCACAGAAAGCAGTGGAGCAGGCGGCTGACACGCTTGAGCAAGGCATCGGACAGTCCGCCAACCGTTTGGAGGAAATGGCGAAGCTGCGCCCCAACGTAACCCCTATTATTGCCCGGTTGTTGGGAATGAGCGACGTTCCTCAGACCCGCCGCATGGCCTGTGCCATCATCGCCAACGCAATGGTCTTCCACCAGCGCATTGCGGGGATGCATGAGGGAGTGAAACCTCTGCGCTTGGTGTGCGGACCCAACGTTGCAACTCGAGGTTACGTCAATAGGTGTGTAAACGACATCAGGCGGCGACCTTCTCAGCCGTTGTCACAGAGACGATCCCATCCACGTATTGAGCGCCGAGATAGACGTCTTCGATCAACTCAGGGGCCTTCAGACGCCTGAAGCGCTGTTCGGCGACCATCAACATTTTCCAGATCACCGCTATCGCCCGATCGACCCTCTTGTAGCGCTTGGCGGCATCGGTCCGAAGTCTGAGCGCAGCGAAGCGTGACTCCACCGGGTTCGTCGTGCGAAGGTGCTGCCAGTGCTCCTTGGGGAAGTCATAGAAGGTGATCATGCGGTCCCAGTCCCGCTCAAGGGTCACACAGGCTGCTTCGTAGGAGTGGTCGCGGCACCATCTAGTAAACTCCGTCCTGAGCCGCTCAGCCTCTGTCCGAGTCTGGGCGTAGGGGATGGTACGCAGCATGAGTTTGGCCTGGTCCTGCTGTCGCTTTGGAAGCCTGTCCAGTACGTTTAGGACCTTGTGGTTCCAGCAGCGTTGCTCGGCCGCCTGAGGATAGACGTTGCGCAGAGCTCCCCAGATGCCCAGATGTCCGTCTCCAATTACCAGTCTTGGGCACTCCAGCCCGCGGCGCCTCATGTCCCTGAGCACATCGGACCAGCTCTCTATGGACTCCCTGTATCCGGGAATCGCGCTCACCACCACCTTGCTTCCGTCGCTCAGGGCCGCCATCACCACCAGGATCGCCGCCTTCTCCCGCTCAAGACCGGCCTTGACGTAGACTCCATCCACCCACATGTACACCACTTCCAGGTCATCCAGGGGCCTAGCGCGCCATTGGGCAAGCTCATCGTTCCACTTATCCTTCAACCGGGCTACCGTGCTCGCCGATATCGGTGCCTCTTCTCCCAGCAGTCCCCGCACCGCCAGGTCGAAGTCACCTTCGGAAAGGCCATGTAGGTACAACTGGGGGATCAGCTCAGCAACCTTCCTGGTCCTGTTGACGAACAGCGGCAGCAGCCGGCTCTCGAACTCCTCTTCGGTGTTGAGGACTCGTGGCCTCCTCAGCTGTACCGTTCCCGAACTCAGCGTAAGCCTTCGGGGTCTGCCGTATCCGTTCCTATAGCCTCTCTCGTTGTCCGACTCAGACCTGCGGGCCGACTTCGCCCTTCCTAGAAACTCCGTCACCTCTTCCTCCAGCAACTCCTGGATCAGCTCCTGGACCTGACCTCGAACCCAGTCCTCCAACTGGTCCCACTCCGGCCTTGACTCCGACCAGCTCCCAGTGCTTCTCTTTCCCATAGGCGGTGTATCTCCTCTCTTGGGCCTTGAGCCCGTGTTGTTTCAGAGAGAGGGTACACCGCCTGACTGTTTACACACTTTTTGAGGGTACCTCTGCAAATCCCCAGAGTGAGGCGCTCACGGCCTGGGAAGACATCCTGAAGATCAACTACTGGCCCATCTTTGCCATAGCCAAGGACATCTTGGAGCAGCTTCCCGGAGACGTTGCCACTAGCATCTTGCGGGAGTTGTTGGAGACTGCCCAGGAAGTTGAAGCCACCGGCGTCGACAACGCCCACGACCTGACAGGCCGCATATTTCAACGGCTTATCGCTGATCGGAAGTATCTGGCTACCTTCTACACGCTTCCAGCCTCGGCCGCGCTTTTGGCCCGGCTCGCCGTGGCCAAGATGGACGGCGTGGACTGGGCCGACACCGAGGCCATCGGCAGGCTGCGCATCGGGGATTTTGCCTGTGGTACCGGTGCTCTGCTGTCGGCGGTGTGCGAGCAGGTTGCTTCCCACCACGAGCGCGCCGGGGGCGACTCTACTTCGCTGCATCCGATGATGATGGAGGAGGTCCTGTACGGCTGCGACGTCATGCCCTCGGCTATTCACATCACCGGCTCCACCCTGTCCGGTATGCGGCCCAACGTGGGATTCAAGCAGTCCCGTCTCTACGCCATGCCCTACGGAAAGCAGAAGGACAGCACGGTGAAGATAGGTTCCCTGGAGTTGCTCCAAGCCTCCACAGCCTTGACCTTGTTCAATACCAGCGACCCAGCTCTGCGCACTGGCAGCGTGGGAGAGGAGACTGCTGCCCAGATCAACGTGGACATCCCGGACGCGAACTTTGACCTGGTGATAATGAATCCACCCTTCACCAGGGCAACCAACCATGAAGGTGCCCATGCGGATATCACCAACCCCGCCTTCGCCGCATTTGACGCCACGCCCGCAGACCAGACGGCGATGGGCGACCGGATCAACCAGTTGGGGAAGGACTCCTGCTACCACGGCAACGCTGGAATCGCATCAGCATTTGCAGCATTGGCCCACAAAAAGCTCAGGTTCGGTGGGGTCCTTGCCCTGGTATTGCCACTGTCGGCAGCCGCTGGTCTTTCATGGCAGGGGTTCAGGGAAACGTTGGCCAAGAACTATACCGACCTTACCGTGTTGAGCATCGCGGCTTCGGACAACGATCACCTGTCGTTCTCAGCCGATACGGGCATGGCCGAGTGCCTGGTCATAGCTCGCAAGGTCAAGCAAGCTGAGGCACCAACGGGACGAGGGCACTTCATATCCCTGGGCCGCCGTGCCCAAGGGTTTGCCCATGCAACTTCACTGGCGATGAACGTCTCCAGTCCTCAAAGGGCGAGACGGGTTGAGGATGGGCCTTATGGCGGCACCGCTTTAATGATCGGTGACGAGCTGGCCGGCGACAGCATGACCGTCCCGGTGCAGACGGACGGGGCATCATGGGGTGCGGTCCGTCTGTCCGACTTATCGCTGGCTCAGGCAGCTTTCGCATTGGCTAAATCCAAGCTATGGCTTCCCGGCAGCCCCTCGCCGTTGGACGTGAAAGTGGCTCCGTTGAACAAGACATCTAAACTCGGCTTGGTTGATCGAGACATCACGGGACCACGACCTCGCGGCCCATTCGACAAGATGGCCCCAACTCCTACAGCTACTTATCCGTCTCTGTGGAATCACGATGCTAAGAACGAGACTCGGATGGCCTGCCAGCCAGACTCCCAGCTCCGGGTCAGGTCGGGAATGGAGGAGAAAGCCGCAATTGCCTGGGCTACGGCCAGCCGCGCTCACGTCAATCGCGATTTCAGGTTCAACTCGCAGCCGTTGACCGCAGCGTTCACTGAGCAGGAAAGCATGGGTGGCGTCGCTTGGCCAAACGTGCGGTTCCAAAATGGCCAGTTAGACTACGCCTTTACGCTGTGGTGCGATAGCACCCTGGGGCTGCTGCTGTTCTGGTGGCACTCAAACCGACAGCAGAGCGGGCGAGGCAGAACGACTATACGTGCCGTCGAATCACTGCCCGTCCTGGACCTCCGCGCCCTCAGCGAGGAGCAACTGCGCACCTCTGAAGCCATTTTCAACGAACTCAGGGACATGGAGTTGAAGCCCGCCTACGTCGCGGACACCGACCCCAACCGCGCTCTTCTGGACCGACGATTGGTCTGTGAACTCTTGGGCTTCGACGAGGATGTGTACGAGGGAGTTCGGAGGCTGTCGGCCAAATGGTGCGCCGAGCCGTCGGTGCACGGCGGGAAGGCGCGGCCAAAGGCTGCCCAGCTCGTGATCTAGTGTCGGTGATCCCGCCGAAGCCAGAGAAGGCGCTTTCCATTCACCGGTGCTGACATGTAGTGGCTGCGCACCGTATATGCACGTTGCTACTATTGATGCATGGCTCTCACCGAACGACAGCTTCTCGACTCCCTCAGCAGGATGCCTTTCATCGACTCAGCAGAGTTGGCAGGCATCCTGGGGGAGCCTCACACGACCATCCACCGCGCCCTGACCAGCCTGTTGGCCGCCGGCGTGGTCGGCCGAGTGAGTCACGGGACTGCCCACCTGCCGTCGAGCCAGAGGTACTACCTGACGGCCAACGGCATCGGGGAGGCCGCCGGGATACTCGGCTTCGACACCCCATCGGACTTCGTGCGAATCTACCCGGTGTCCAGGGAGTGGCTGGCGCTTCTCATCCGCCGGATGGACGCGGTGGCCGCCGTCTATCGTCTCGCCGCCTCACTCTCCCCCGGCATCGACGGCCTACGGTCGCACGTGGAGTTCCACCGCCGGGGCCGCTTCGACGCCACGATCACCCTCCACGACGGGCGCAGCTTCGGAATGGTACGCCAGAGCCTGGCTCTTCGTCGGCGCTCGCTCTACGACCGGCTGAGGGCCATAGCGGAGTACGACTACACGCGCCGCCCCGGCACCGTCTTGCTCCTGACCCCCAGCGTCTGGGAGCAGAGGCTGACGACGAGGTTCTGCATGGAACTGAATATTGAAGACTCCTACGTCGGTATGGAGTCTAGGGACGCACTCGAAGGGCGGGACCTCCACGTCTGGCAGAAGACCTCAGGCCTGTTCAGCGGCTCGTACCACACCCTCAATCACGTCAGCTCCCAGGGCAGCCCCGGCGGAAGGCCACGCACCGAGTCGCCGGAGCGCAAACGCGCCTCGATACCCCGTCCTGAGCGGATGGTGGAGGCTGCGCCGGCCTTCGGCATCACACCCTCGGAGAAGCGGACACTCGACCTCATCACCGACCACCCGATGATCCCCCGTGAGCACCTTGCTCGCTGGCTCGGCGTCTCGGAGGGACGAGTAAGCCAGATGGTGCATAGCCTCGTCAACACGTGGGGCCTCGTCAAGCGCCGGAGCAAACGTGGAGACACTCGCTACACGCTGTCCGCCGAGGGCATCCGTTACATCACCCACAGGGACCGAGCCCAGCTCCCAACCACGCGTGGCATCTGGAGCACCGCCCTCATCACCGACCGGCAGGGCCGGAGAAGGCACGTGGGCCACCGCATCGAGACGTGGGCGCGGCAGACGAAGCACGCTGACGGCATCACATGGTTCCTCTCGAAGCTTGAAGCCGAGGCCATAGCAGATTCTGACAGCGAGCTGATGTGGTCGGTCCCCACCGCGAGGTCCGACCGGGCCTACAACTGGGGTCAGTCGGCCATCGCCCCAGACGCCGTGGGGAAGATGGTCGCGGAAGGCCTTGAGATACCGTTCTACATCGAGTACGAGCTGCGGGCCCGTCACCCCGAGGGAGTCATAGCCCGCCTGAGTCCCTACATGAGCTACTACTGGTCCACCGAACCAGGGGAAGACCAGCCCCCGTTCCCCACCACCCTGTTCGTCGTGGACACAGAGGAGGTCGAGGCTACCTACGTGCGCACATCGGCCCGGATGACCCGGATGTCGCTGCCCATCCTTGTGTCCTGCCGGCCCGTTCTGTCCACAACAGGGATACTGGGACCCTCCTGGCGTCCTCTCTGGGAGCCGGAATCCCCACGACTGGCGCTGTCCGAACTGAGCGCTTACCAATGGGACTCCCTCTACCACCGGATGCGTCCTGTAGAGGGGGATAGATAGGGCCGATGCGTCCCTGTCCCCCCGATATGCTGTTTGGGGGCTGAAAGTTACGTCCGACGGGCTGCTTTTCGGGGATCACCGACGCCACAAACCGGCTCATTCACCCCTAAATCAGCTACGAAACGGGCCAAAAGACTCACTGACCGGTCAACGCTGGAAGATGCAAATGATTGGGAAGCCGTGCTAAACTACGATGCCTCTCCTACGACGACTTGTTTGCACTCTTGCAGCAGTTGACGTGTCAGCATGTAGCGAGGAAACAGCTACGGATGGGCCTGCCCGGGGGAGCCGGAGGGTTGATGCGGACAGGATTTGGCGTGTTGGCGACGAATGCGGCCCAGTTTGGCCCATCGATTTTGGCGCGAAACGATGTCGGGGTGCGTGACATGATTTTGGGGCATGGGTAGGAGCGGACATCCTGGGCCAGCCAGCTAATGCTTTTTGCCACATTCGGAGTGTATGACCGAAATCTGTTAGCAGTATCTGTAAAGGGCTGGTTCCACCGAAAAATGGATGAAATTGCAAAAGCGGCCACCCCCTGTAGAAAACGGAAATGACTCCTGGGAAGCCAAAGAGCAACGGCGGGCCAGCATCGCGGGCCGACGACAGTCAGCCCGACCTCAAGTGGGTTGTGGAGTGGCTCGTTGAGCGGGAAGGACAGCGCCGGACGGCGGCCCTCCTGGGTGTGAACCGGAAGACAGTGGCGCTGGCCCTGCGCCGGGAGCGGTTGACGGGCAGAATGACCCTGGCCGTGCAGCGACTCATGGGCAACCTGGACGACCCCGGATGGGAGAGAACGACGCCACTGGACCGGTTGGAGGCGAGGATGAGGCTGGCGATTGAAGCCGTGGACGATCTGGCTAGGCTCGTAGAGCGTCTGACCCGGCGCGTGGAGGCCCTGGAGGCGGCACAGAAGTCCGAAGACGTCGCCGGGGGCCAGGAGTCGGTGGATGCGCCCGACGCCGGGGGGCGGGGCTTGCGTCTGTTCGACTGGAGGCGGAGGCGTCAGCCACAGGGCGAGGAAAAGAGCGATGGATGAGCACGTCCGCTGGGTGACGAAAGCGGAGGCGGCGCGAGAGATGGAAATATCCCTGTCCACCCTCGACCGGAGGATCAGGAGTGGAGAGGTCGAGGTGGTCAGGGAGGGGCGTCGGGTCTATGTGCGTATGCACGGGCTAGAGCACGTGGGCGACGACGAACTGCTGCGTCGGGCCATCGCCAGGGAGGAAGAGCTTGAGCGGACCGTGCGCCAGTTGGAGCAAAGCGTATCCGAGTTGAAGCTTAGAGCATCTGAGCTGAAGCGGGAACGGGACGAGGCCAGGGAGTCCGCATCTGCCAGCAGACGGCCTTACGAAGAGCTTGAGGGGGCGTACCAGAAGGAGATCGCCGAGCACAAGGAGACGAAGGAAGTGGTCATCGCAGTCCGCGGGACCGCCATCGTGCTGTTCGTGCTGCTGGTCACCAGCGTTCTGGTCACGTGGCTACTATTCTAGTAGGAGTTGGTAGGTACTATCTCGCGGCCAGGAAGTTCGCCTAAGCCCTCAAGGAGGTTCCCAGGGCTCGCATCGCCGACCATACGCCCCTCAGAAGCCCTGCCGCCGCAACGAGAACCAAGAAGCCAAGCAGGCTGAATTCAAACGATATAGCCCAGTCCGTCTTGCTATCGAGGAGCATCGTGTAGCCCAAGAACGCCAGAGGACCGGACTCGATGGTGAACTGATACCAGCCCGTTACCAGCGACACAAGACCTGCGGTCAAGACCACCGCAGTCGTAGCCATGTAGAGCGTGATCGCTCCCACCAGAGACCAGAGTAGGAATTTACCCGAACGGACGCCAACTCTCTTGACCCGTAAGCTCTCTAACATGACGCCCTCCTTATGCTCCCTGGATGCTGAACACACGAGATCGAAGATCATCTGCACCCACACAATCGGGGTTTTGACTCCACCCCCGTCACGTCGCATTCAGTCCCGAAACAGTTGGACCATAGGCTCGCCGTATTCCCGGCGGTGTTCGCTCGGATAGACCACTAGCAGTGCGCGGTACAGCTTCTCGGAGATCATGTCAGCCCTCCAAGCCCAGCCTGCGTTGTGCGATCTGCCGCCGCGAATGGGCGGTGCGGGCGAGCTGCTCCATGCGTGCGACCTCAGCATCAAGAACCAGCGCACCAAGAGCGGTGAGTCTGTAGTAGCGCCGACGTTCGTCGTCCAGCTCGGGGTCCGGTCGCTCGTCCGTCTCTTCGACCAACCGTGCCTTCAGCATTCGTTTGATCGTCCCGTACAGAGTCCCCGGACCCATCGTGACCGATCCTTCGGTCAGAGCCTCGACTTCGCTCATGATAGCGTACCCATGCTTGTCACCGGTTACCAGGGCCAACAGGATGTGGACCTGCGCGGTTGGAAGGGGAAGGATGTCCGTCGGAACTGAGCTAGTCACTGCAAGCGGCCTCCATTAGTATCGTGCCCATTATATCGTAGGCGGATATAATGTGTCAAACCCCGTTCGATAGTTTTTGTGACAACGGGGGGTTGCCTCCATTTGTGATTAGTCATATAATTAGCTAAGATAGTCTAACCGGGGAGCAAGTGATGCCAGTTGTCAATGTCCACGAAGCGAAGACCCACTTGTCCCGCCTCCTAGCGCAGGCCGAAGCTGGCGAGGAGGTCATCATCGCCCGCGACGGCAAGCCGGTGGCCCGCCTTGTTCGCTGCCAGCCCAGGGGAAAACGGCGATTCGGCGCCTGGAGGGACCGCCTGGTCGTCGACGACAGCTTCTTCGATCCGCTTCCAGAGGAAGAGCTATCTGTCTGGGAGAGGTGAGCGTACTGCACTGCGACCTTTCGGTGGGGGATTTCCATATAGGGAGACGGAATACAGTTAGGTGACACCGGTTTAGACCCCACGAGCCCTCTGACCGTCAGGACTTACCGGGCTCTTCATCCAGTAGGATCCTGCGCTATGTTCACCCCTTAAGAAGTAGCAATGCAATGACATCAAAGATATCGATCAAGCAGGAGTTCAAAGGATCGATTGAGAAGACTTGGAGTAAGTTGATCGATTCGGATCTGTACCCCAGTCGAGCAAAGTCATGCGAAGCGATCGAGTGGCTGACCTCGGAGAAGTTCGGAGTCGGCGCGAAGTGGAAGCAGGCCCGGTGGGCCTATGGAAAGAGTCACACGCAAACTATCGAAGCTGTTGAGTGGAGGGAGCCAAATTCGTTTGCAATGACTGCGACCGAGGCCGGAGCAACCTACCTAACCCGTTACAGCCTCGGGGAATCCAAAGGTGGCGAGACCACAGAGGTTTCGGCATCTTTCGAGGCCCAGCCCAACAACCTGTTCATTAAGGTATTCGTCAAGCTTATCGGCAAGAAGTTTCTGGGTTCAACCCGCGAAACCTTGCGGAACGATCTCTCATGTCTGGCCAATGCCGAGGAAAAGGCATGAGCGAGTCGATGCGAGTCGGCGACACCAGTCCGGACGCCTACCTAGCGTCGCTTCCCGACGAGCACCGCGACACCCTAATCTCGGTCGACAGGGCGATCCACGGTGCGCTGCCTGACCGCCAACGGGTGCTTTGGCAGGGCGTCTTCTGGGGCGGCACACACCAGTCAATCATCGGATACGGCCACATCGACCAGACAGGCTCCTCGGGAGATACCGTCGAGTGGTTCCTCGTCGGCCTCGCTCGCCAGAAGAGGAACTACAGCATCTACGTCAACGCTACGGCCGACAACGCCTACCTTGCCCACCGCTATGCCGATCGCCTCGGAAAGGTGAAACTCGGCGCAGCAAGCATCGGGTTCCGACGCCTCGAGAACCTCGACTTGGTCGTTTTGACCGAGCTAGTCACCGAAGCGGATAATCTGACACCACCTGACCCCTCTCGATAGGCCTTGCCGGTCGAGCTGGATTTGCTGTGGAAGGAGGCTGCGTTGTTACGGCCGCACACGTCGCCTGAACGATGAGGGTATTGCTCGACACCCACGCCTTCCTCTGGTGGCTCGCCGGAAGCGATAGGCTGTCGGACCCTGCCCATCAGGCCATTGAAGATGAAGCCAACGACATTCTGGTAAGCGCGGCGTCAGCCTGGGAGATAGCCACCAAGCACCGCCTGGGCAGGCTTTCGGGAGCCAGCGAGGTGGCGCTTGATATTCCCGGTGCGATAGCGGACCAGGGCTTCGAAGAGCTGGATATTACCGTCGACGACGCTGGGAGGGCCGGGGCGCTCTTGGGGTCCCACCGCGACCCGTTTGACAGAATGCTCATCGCTCAGGCGCTGGCGCGCAACCTTGCTCTCCTTTCCAGTGAATCACTCTTCGACTCGTACGGCGTACGGCGTCTTTGGTAGAGGATTCCTTGCGCGAAGTCCTAGAGGAGTAATAGATATCCAATCTCCACGTTTACTGCGCCACCAAAAGGAGGACAACGCATGAAGCAATATCAACCCCCAACACCGGCGGCCCTGTACGCCAGGGTGTCCAGCGAGCGGCAGGACGTGGACCTGTCCGTGTCCGCGCAACTACGGGCGCTCAAAGACTACGCCAAGGCCAACGGCTACTCCGTCGCCCGCGAGTACATAGACGAGGCCGAGAGCGGCCGCGTCGCTGACCGGCCCCAGTTCAGGGAGATGATCGAGGAGGGCAGCAAGCCGAAGGCCCCCTTCGACGTGATTCTCGTCTGGAAATTCAGCCGCTTCACCAGAAAGCGCGAGCACGCCGTCGCCTTCAAGTCGATGCTACGGCGTAAAGGCATCCGTGTGGTGTCCATCACCGAGCAGGCCGAGGACACCGCCACGGGCAGACTGCTTGAGGGAATCATCGAGAGCGTCGATGAGTTCTACAGTGAGAATCTTGCCCAGGAGGTCGTCCGGGGGATGAGGGAAGCGGCATCGAGGGGCTTCTTCCTCGGCTCCAAGGCTCCCTTCGGCTACAAGAGGGTCAAAATCAGCGACGGAGCCAAGGAGCGTCCCACCCTGGAGGTTGACCCGGCCACCGCTCCAATAGTGAAGGAGATATTCGAGAGCTCGCTCAGCGGCTACGGCCTCAAGGAGATATGCAGGACCCTGAACGACCGGGGCATCACCAACAGGGGCAAACGCTGGTACAAGGGAGGACTCCACTACCTGCTGACCAACGAAGCCTACACCGGAACCGCCGTCTGGGGCAGAACCACCAAGGTAGAGAAGGCCCAGGACCCGGTGCGAGTGGAGGGAGCATGGCCCGCGCTGGTGTCTAGGGAGCTGTTCGACGCCGTTCAGGAGGCAATGCGGGACCGAGCACCGAAGGTGCGAAGGCCCGCGAGAGTGGGGAGCAGGTTCCTGCTGAGCGGTCTGCTGAAGTGTGGAGTGTGCGGCAGGCCCTACTCCGGCCAGGGGGCCAAGAGCGGTCAATACGGCTACTACATCTGCGGCACGCTGTTCAGGGAAGGTGCAGGGACATGCAGCGCACGCTACCTGAACGCTCCCAAGGTGGAGGAGTTCGTCGTCCAGAAGATCGGGGAGCGGATTCTGACCGAGGAGACCATCGTTGAGTTGGTGACGTTGGTGGCCGAGGAGATCGACGCTATGGCCGGTGAGCTGTCCGGTAGGCTGGAGGTCATCGACGCCGAGCTAGGGGACGTGAGGAAGCGGCTTGAGAGGCTCTACGAGGCTCTTGAGACGAGCGAGCTGACGTTGGAGGTCCTGTCGTCCCGCATCTTCTCGCTGAGGCACCGTGAGGAACAGCTGGAGGCTGCGAGGGAGGACGCCGAGACCCAGCTTGAGCAGCGGAGGGTTGAGCTTCCGACCACCGAGGAGATCAAGGGGTACGTGGCGGACTTCCGGGAGTTCTTGCAAGAGGGGACGTTCCCCGAGCGGAAGGCGCTCATTCGCAACTTCGTGGAGGGCATCGAGGTGGTGGGAGACGAGGCGACGCTGACGTACACCGTTCCCATGCCAAAGGACGGTGTGAAGCGGGAATCGGCCTCGGTTCTCGATTTCGTCCAGTCCGGCCCACCAAACTTGACGGTAGACAGAACCGAGCCGTTCAGCGCCATCTCCTCGGCATCTCTCCCCGGGATGGGGCTATCGTCTGGCATGGGAACGGTGTAGCGCATAAGGGCGTTGCCTGGCATGACCACGATCTCCTTGACGAAGCTCTCGATGAAGGCCCTGCGCTCGGTCAACTCGCTCTCGTTCAGGAACTCGCTCATGTCCTGGGCGTAGGCCGTGATGGTCTGCACGTCGTCCAGGACCTCCCTGCGCTGGGAGAGGATTGCTCTCGCTTCCTGAGCCGAAGACTCAAGGCGGCCCTGCCGCTCCCGGTGGTCGCGGATGCGCGGGGTAACGTCGGCCATATCGAGCTCGGTGGTCTCGACGAGATTGTAGAGCCGGTCCAACCTGCGCCTTACGTCGGCAAGCTCCGAGTCGATGGTCTCAAGCCTCTTGCGCTGCTCGCTGGCCACGCCATCCATCTCCTCGTCCACCACCTTCACCAGGGCGCGGATGCTGCTCTCGGTGAGGATGTTGGAGCGAATCTTATCGACGACAAGCTCCTCGAAGCGGCGGGCGTTGAGCCTGGGGGTATCGCAGGCGCCGCTGCCGCGCTTCATAAGCGACTGGCAGACGTAGTAGGAGAACTGGCCGCTCTTGGAGTCCTGGCCTGAGAGCGCCCTGTTGCAGGTCTTGCACTTGACCAGTCCGCTGAGCAGGTAGGAGCTTCCCACCCTTCGGGGGTGGCTGACCTTGGGTGCGCGGGAGCGCATCAGCTTGTTGACGCGGCGGAACTGGGCCTTGGAGATGATGCCTGGGAACGCTTTGTCTACGCGCACCGGCTCGGCATTGTCCTTTGCTTTCGCGCCCCAGACCAGAGCGCCAGTGTAGACCTCGTTCTTGAGGACGGCGTGGACGCTGGTCTTGCCCCAGAGCTTTCCTGCGGGGCTGGCGATGCCCTCGTCGTTGAGGGTGCGAGTGATGTCAGTCATCCCCCTGCCTGCTTCGGCCATATCGAAGATGCGCTTGAGGATGGGTGTGGTTGTCGGGTCGGGCTCCAGGGTGGGGCGCTTCTTGGGACCGTCCTGCACCATGACCCGGTTGTAGCCGTAGGGCGTCCTGCTGGCGACCCAGAAGCCTCTGGAGGCCGCCTCCCGCATACCCCGGAGAACTTCCTGGGCAAGATTCTCACTGTAGAACTCGTCAACGGACTCGATGATGCCTTCCAGTAGTCTGCCGGTGGAGGTGTCCTCAGCCTGCTCGGTGATGGAGACGACGCGGATTCCCTTGCGCCGGAGCATCGACTTGAAAGCGACGGCGTGCTCGCGCTTTCTGGTGAACCTGGAGAATTTCCAGACCAGAATCTCATGGAAAGGCGACTCGGGTCTGCTGGCCTCGTCGATCATCTTGCGGAACTCCGGCCTGTCCGCGACGCGTCCGCTCTGGGCCTCATCCACGTACTCGCGGGCGATAAGGTAGCCGTTCTTGTCGGCGTAGTCCCGAAGCGCCCGAAGCTGTGCGGCAATGGACAGGTCCACGTCCTGGCGGTCGCTGGAGACCCTGGCGTAGAGGGCAGCCGGTGTGGGGTCGTGTCGATCACTCATCTGTGCGTCCTCCTCGTGCTTTCTGCTTGGCCCGGAGCTCGTCCACCAGCCGCTCCACGTCCTCGGGGGCGATGCCCTGCTCTCGGGCGCGGCGCTGTCCGTAACGCACGAGGCTTCTCCACTCGCGGTCGTCCATGTAGAGGCGCAGGGCCTCCCGGATGAGCTGGCTCATGGTGCGGTCCTCCTCGGCCATCACCTGTTTGACCTGCTCGGCCATCTCCGGGGGCAGGGAGAAGGTGATGACCTTCGTCGTCCTGGGCATGTTTTTACCTCTTGTAGTCATACTGGGCCTTACCCTTATCATGGACGAACCGGCCTCCCGTTGTCAAGGGGGCGTGCCCCTGCAACCCCTGTAACGAGCGCCCGAAATCGTATAAAATGGGATGGTAGACATTGGCGACGGAGGGGTTCTCTCTATGGGGACTTTCAAGTGGCCGCTCCGCATTTCCAGCATGGACGGCCAGCAGGCACAGGACATGGAGGCGACGGTGGACACCGGCGCATCGTTCACCACGTTGCCCTCCAGCCTTCTGCGGGAGCTGGGCATCGAGCCGACAGGCAAGCGCGGATTTCTGGTGGCCGACGGGCGGCGCGTCGAGATGGAGTTCGGACAGGCGTGGGCTACCATTGACGGCGAGAGCGTAGTCACCATCGTGGTCTTCGGAGTGGAGGATGCCCCTCCCCTGCTGGGGGCCTACACCCTGGAGGGCTTGGCCTTGGCGGTGGACCCGGAAGCTCAACGGCTGGTTCCCACCCACATGATCCTCTACTAGCACGCCGTGGCGCTCGCCGCGCACCTTCTCCCCGTAGATATCCGCCTTCTCACACCCCACAGTGTCCCTCGCACTCGTTCCCGAACCCGTTGCTCTCCCCATCGTGTCCCAGGCGTACCTCATCGCGGCTGACGGCCTGGTCAAGTGGAATCCTTCGAGGATGGAGGTATGGCTCCTTGGCGAAGGCGAGCCTGCGGCGCATGTTCGCGTCGATCTCCACCGCCTCGGCGAACAGCTCCGGCCACCTGCGCCTGGTCTCCACACATCGCTGGCGTGACTGGAAGGGGCAGGCGACGCACGCCGAGCGTTCCAGCGGCCTGTCGTAGCGGGCCGTCCACCAGTCCATACAGTCCCTCCGAGACATCCCCGCCTCTATGAGAGGGTAGCGGTTGAGTATCCACCTGTCTCGGGACGGCTTCATGCGAATGGCCTCGTCGGTGGAGATGCCGAGCCACAGCTCGACGGTCGTGCCGGCTGGGACGCGCTGTCCCTTCCTTAGCCCCAGGAGCTCGCGTATCTTGCGGCGCACGGGTGCGATCTTGTAGTGCTCGGTGCACTGGCGTCTGCCGATGCCGTCGCCCTCGCCGTCGCGCCCCTTCAGGTAGACGGGAAGGTCTACGAAGCTGCGGGACCCTGAGTGATTGGTCAGGGCCTTTGCGTCCTCCCGTAGGCTGCGCCCGTTGTCCACCATGTACAGGGGAAAGCTCAGATTGCTGGACAGCCAATCCAGGTGGGTGTAGATGCTGGGCGGCTCCCAGTGGGTGTCGGCGAAGATGGCGCAGTCAGGTTCGGTGTCGAATGCGCCGTCGCTGGCCATGAGCGCCATGACCGAGGACTGGACGCCACCGCCCAGGCTGATGACGGTGAGGGCTGGAGAGGAGGCCATCAGAGCTCCTCGTCGCCGCCGCCGTCCGGCTGGGCTTCCGGCTCGGAGGTAGCGGCCGCCTGCCGCCGCATGTGGGCGCGGACGGCGACCTTTGCCAGGATGCGCAGCCCCTTGCGGATCGCCCTGCGCTGCTCGGGAGTGTAGGACGACATCAGCTCGGCGAGGGATTCGTCCTCGGCGGGCTTCTCTCCTCTTTTGCGTTGGTTCTTTCTCGTATGTTTCATGTCGCGTAGTCGCACTGGACCGCTGGCCTTTCGTTCATCTCCTGGGTATTTGCCCCTCTTGGGCGAACGCCCGTTCTCCTTCAGTGTGGGGGACCGGAAAGTTGGGCGTAATCCCCTATAGGGGTCTGATGAAAGAAGCCAGGACGCACGGCGGGTGTGGCTCGCGGCAGCCGACTGCCCAGGTTGGGATGGGCGATGGCTAGGCGTTGAGTTTCTCAGGGACGATGAGGGGCGTGAGAGGAGGCCCCTGGAGTTCGATCCAGGGGATGAGGGCGATGCGACGGAATCTATCGGCGGTGGAAGGTACCCTTTGGCAACAAATGGGCGAGCTTCAACTCCTCGGCCAGGTCCAGCAGCGCAAGGAGGTGCAGTGCGTTGGGCCGGGTGCCAGCCCGCCACCGCCTCAAGGTGAGGGTATTCGTCCCCAGACGGCGGGCCATCTCACCCCAGGTGAGGCCGGAGGCGTCCTTGAACCGCTCCAGACTCCGAGGGAAGTCGTTGGGAAAGTGGTGAATCGTCCTCCGGTAGTTGATGCGTTGACGAGGCAATGGTTTAGTCCTCCCCCAGTGCGATCAAGAAGTCCTCTCCGACCATGAGGTCCAGGCCCCCGGGAACCCACCGGGCAATGCGGACCAGGGAGCGATAGGCCCCGCCGCAGGGCTCCGTCCCCCGCCGCCACCTGAGCATCTGCTTGCGGTCGACGCCCAGGAGGTCGGCGAAACCGTTCCAGGTGAGGCCGGTACGTTTCTTCAGCAGGTGGAGACGCTGGACGAAGTCCTCGGGCAGCTCGCCGGTCTCGTAGGGCACAACGCGGCCCCCGATGGTGAGCTCATCGCTATCGCCGGGCAGACGGGGGGGAGAGCTGCGGGTACTCAATCAGGATGCTCAATGAGGAAAAGATCATCGAACCCGTTGATGCCGAGCGCCTCCATCATCCTTCGCCTCACCCGTCCCGAAGGAGCCTTCTCTTTCCTTATCAGAAAGGACATGTAGCTCTTGCTGATGCCGATCTCTTCGGCGAGCCAGTTCTGAGAGCCGTTCAACTCATCCAACCGGCACCACAGCGCCTGGGTCTTAAGCCTGACGACGCCCCGATGTTTGGGTCTCATGTGCAACTTCACCTCACTGCTGGACCCTAAGCATAGCTTATGATAGGATAGTAATTATAACGCAGATGGCTTGTCAAGAACAGCCGTGCTACTATCAAGGTGATATGGGCATGTTCCACAGCATTGCCGCGAGCGGCTAGACCCATGACGAAAGACAGGGGCTACAAGTGGCAGAACATCGGCGCCCGCATCAGAGAGGCCAGGAAGAAGGTGGGGCTGACCCAGGCCCAGGTGAGCAAGCTGGTCGGAGTCAGCCCTCACGCCGTCTGGTGCTGGGAGGCGGGGAAGATGAAGCCCTCCCATGAGCACCTGTTGGAGCTGGCCTACCGTTGCGAGGTGAGCACCGATTGGATTCTGGGCCGGGACGTGGTGGAGGCTGAGCTCCTCAAGGAGGCGGATGTCTCCTTCAGCAATGCCGTCTCGGGCTTGCCCACGGAAGACGTGGAGTCGATCATGGAGTTCATCCGGTTTGTACGAGAGCGACGAAGGAGAACGTAAGCTGAGGAATGAACAAGGCGCAGCGGAGGGCCGTGGAGTTCCGGCGCAAGCTGGGGCTGCGCGGGCAGGTGGACGCCGAGGGGGTGGCCAGTATGCTGGGATTCGAGGTCATCCCGTGGGCTTTGCGGGCTCAGGAAGACATGCGCATCGACCGTTACATGTGCATCGCCGAAGACCTGGAGCCTGACGAGAGGCGGTGGATGATCGCCCACTCCATAGGGCACTGGTTCCTGCACCCCGGCAACCACCTCTGGATGTACAAGCACACCAGCTTTGGCGGGAGAATCGAGCGGGAGGCCAACGACTTCGCCTGCGCCATGCTCATGGACGTGGAGGAGGCGCTGAACGCCCACCTCACCGAATCGTGGGAAATAGCGCAGCACTTCGGAATCCCTGACAGGATGGTCCGGCTTCAGTTGCCCCTGCTTTTGGAGTGAAAGGTGCGGGCATTTCGGTGTTCCGCATCGCCATCGGCGGCAATCTGCGTCCACAAGCGCTCAATTTGACAACCACACGTATCAACCGTAGCATATAGATGGGTTACACGTGTATATGCCAAGCGAGACGGCTGCACCCAATGACAGGGAGCCGCGATACCCATAGTATAACCCTGGATACCTCGATAGGGAATCAGTAATGCCCACAGTCAGACACGACGCCTTCTTCCGCCAACATCCGGTGTTCACCGGAGAGGAGCTAGCCGAGCACCTTGTATCCACTGGCCGGGTCGGAGCACGGACCTAGGAATCGCTCCTTGCCTACCACACCAAGAGGGGACGCCTGGTCCGGGTCCGGCGCGGGCTGTTCGCCGTCATCCCGCCGGGAGCCGACCTCGACGCCTATCCGATAGACCCCTACCTGGTCGCATCCAAGCTGACGCCGGACGCCGTTCTCTCCCACCACACAGCCCTTGAGTTCCACGGACGGGCCTACTCGGTCTGGCAGCATCTCACCTACCTGGCAAGTCGTCCCTTGGAGCCGTTGACCTTCCGCTCCCACGTATTCCGGGGCGCCCGGTTCCCGGAGGCGCTCCTGCGCTGCGGCATGGAGCATGTTGGGGTGGTGACTGGAGAGCGTGCGGGCATGCCGCTCAGGGTCACGAGCCTTGAGCGCACCCTGGTGGACGTACTGGACCGTCCGGACTATTCAGGGGGTTGGGAGGAGGTCTGGCGCTCCCTGGAGTCTGTGGAGTTCTTCGATCTGGAGAAGGTGGTGGAGTACGCGCTGCTGCTCGAAAACGCGACAACGGCCTCAAAGGTGGGCTTTTTCCTTGCGCAGCACCGAGAGGCTCTGATGGTCGAGGAGCGCCATCTCATTGAGCTCCGCCATCGACGCCCACGGCAACCCCACTACGTCGATCGCAACAAGCGCAGCTCCGGGAGCCTTGTGGCCGAGTGGAACCTGGTGGTGCCGATGGAGGTGGTCGAGCGGTCCTGGGCGGAGGTGACATGAGGATATCTCCCGAGAGGCTGAGCGTGGAGGCCGAGGCGACGGGATTCCGCGCCGACGTGCTGGAGAAGGCCGTCCACCTACTGGGACTGCTCGATGCCATCCAAGCCCATCCGTTTCTGAAAGGGAAGCTGGCCCTCAAGGGCGGGACCGCGCTGAACCTCTTCGTGTTCGACGTACCAAGGCTGTCCGTGGACATCGACCTGAACTACGTGGGTTCAGAGAGTAGAGAGGCCATGCTGGAGGAGCGTCCCAGGCTGGAAGAGGCGATACAGGCCGTCTTCAGCCGTGAGGACTTTACCATCAGGCGGTTGCCTGAAGAGCATGCGGGAGGAAAGTGGTCACTGCGCTATCCAGCAGCATCCGGGCAGAGCGGCAGGATCGATGTAGACATCAACTACATGTACCGTGTCCCTCTCTGGCCCCTCGCCACTATGGACTCCCGCTCTTTGGGAAGCTGGCGGGCTACGAATACCCCAGTGGTGGATATCCATGAGCTGGCGGCGCTGTTGGCGCGCCGCAGGGCCAGGGACCTGTTCGACAGCCGTCTGGTCTTCTCCATCGACGGGCTCGATGTTGAACGGCTCAGAATCGCTTTCGTCGTCTACGGAGCGATGGACCGGGGGGACTGGCGCACCGTTTCTGTCGAGGACGTGGCTTTCGACCCAAGGGATATCTCCAGCCAGCTCGTGCCTTCCCTCCGCGTTGGTGCCCTACAGGGTCTCGAAGCGGCCAACTACGGAAACGACCTTGTGGCAGAATGCCGGAGGGGGTTGTCTGCGCTGTTTCCTTTCAGGGACGCGGAGCGAGCGTTCCTGGACCTGCTCCTCGATGGAGGGAAGATCGACGCGACGATCCTGACCTCTAATACGGCCTTGCAAGAACGCATCCAGGCCCAGCCGCTTCTGGAGTGGAAGGCCCACAGAACGTGCGGCATCACAAGGGGTTGGCCTGAAGCTGTTAAGCACAGGGCTGCGTAAAGCAACCGTTCGCCGAGATCTTGTTAAGTCTGAATTAGTGATCGCGACGGAGTTAGCCCCCGTTGATGGATCTGGGGTCGGATGGCAATAGTGGACACCAAACCTTTCAAGCTGCGAGTAATCCTGCATAGAATCTTTGTTGAAAGGCCGCAGGTGACAGGAATCCCAGCCTGGCCTGGCGGCGCTGCCTGTTATAGAAGATCTCGATATATTCTGTCATATCTCGAATTGCTTCCTGTCTACTTCGATAATGACGGTGATGGACTAGCTCCTGCTTGAGTGTTCCCCAGAAGCTCTCCATCGGCGCATTATCAAAACAGTTCCCTTTCCCGCTCATGGATGATCTCAGGCCAGAGCGCTCCATAAGATTTCTGTACTCCTGGGAGCAATACTGAGAGCCCCGGTCAGAGTGATGCATCAGTCCCCTCGCGGGGCGTTTGGCTCTCAGCGCCCGGAATAGAGACTGACTAACCAGATTCCTGGTCATCCGCTCTCCCATGGCATAGCCCACGAGCTCTCCGGTGAACAGGTCCTTGTGGCCCGCCAGGTATAGCCAGCCTTCATCAGTCGGTATATAGGTGATGTCACTCACCCACACGGCGTTGGGCTGACTGACCTTGAACTGCTGGCCCAACAAGTTATCCGCAACTGGCAGTCTGTGCGCGGAGTTAGTGGTAGTCTTGAATCTCCTCTTCTGTTTACAGCGTATGCCGAGCTTTTGCCGGATCCGCTTGATCCGGCAAACACCCACCCGAACGCCATGCTCCGCCAGATCGCGCTGTAACCGTTCCGGGCCATAGGTCTGTCTATTCCGCTGGTGGGCCGCCATTATCTCCAGCTCCAGCCGCACTTCCTCCTGTGCCCGCTTGGACAGCGGCCGGTCCACCCACGCATAGTAGCCGCTGGCCGATACATTCATAATCCGTCGCATCATCCGGACTGGATACTTGAGCCGCAACTCATTCATCGCCGCGTACCGGGCAGCGACTCCTTGGCAAAGTACGCGGCCGCTTTTTTTAGTATGTCCCGCTCCATCTTCACTTCC
Organism: Dehalococcoidia bacterium; assembly: GCA_965249185.1. Classification (GTDB taxonomy): domain Bacteria; phylum Chloroflexota; class Dehalococcoidia; order Lucifugimonadales; family Australimonadaceae; genus CBDFLS01. The sequence goes on along the minus strand of CBDFLS010000002.1, from coordinate 1,875,053 downwards.
GCCAGTTCCTTCTTAGTCCGGGCCAAATCCATCTCTACTTCAGTCAAGGGCCTGTACGTCTTGCCGACATCTCCCAGTTTGCCGGCCCTTTGTGCCTTCACCCAGTACCCTAACGTCGATGGCGCCAGGGACAACCGGCGGGCTGCCTCCGGCAATGATAGCCTCTCTTCCGTTACCAGCTTCACTGCTTCCTGGCGGAATTCCCTCGTGTATCTTCCTTGAGGGACACCTTTCATACTGACACCTCCGTCGCTCTATCTTATCCGACTTTGGTGTCCGTTTTTCCCATCCTATCTCAATCTGCCAGCACCGATTGGACTGCCCAAAAGGAACGCGACATCGCCCAAACGAGGCCGCAGGAGCCCCCCTAACGATTTGGAGAACCTAGTGGTCTTCCGGCCAACCTGACTCGCGCACGTGACGGCGAGCTTCCACTGGGACGAAGAATACAGAGATTGCCAAGCGGAGGAGACGTGGACTCTGCTCAAAACCCCTCATTTGACGCAATATGGGGGACCCGTGGTTATACTATTAGCCGGAATTACCCATATCAAGCTGCCTGGGTCCAAGCAACGCACCATCCTCGACGAGAGCCATCGTAGTATCAGTCACGGATGCCGTCAACCATCCAATCAAGCGCACAAAACCATCTCTCGGCGTGGTGAGTTAGCGGCCCCAGGCAGCGGAGGTGGCTTTCACCACGTTTGCACTCCCTTCAAACTCCTCCGGGCGCGCACCTCGCCCTTGGTTGCCTCTCTTCACCTCTGATGACCTCAAGGATAATCGCTACCCTGGTGCTGGATGGAGCCCGGCGATACGCTCCAACACTTGCCGGAATACCTCCCGGGACACTGCCACCTCAGCAAGCTGAAACACCAACCTCCTGGCATGCCGCACCAGACGTCCACCCATCTTGATGAGCTTGGTCTGCACGCTTCGCAGTGACCAGTGTTTCACTGACTCTGGCAAAGTCAGCCTTCTCATGAAGTTGCCCAGGTTGTAGGCCAGCACAAACAGCCACAGCCTCACCTGGTTAGCAACGAACCTGTGACACGAGAGCCGCGTCCAGTTCAGGGCGTATTTACCTTCCTTGATCCACTGCTCGGCCGTGCCCCGCCCGTTGTAGAAGTGGGTTACGCCTGCCGGCGGTAGGTTGAGGTTGGTGACGACGAACCCGACCCTCGGGAATAGCTCACCCTGGCGCCACTCCACCTTGGCGACCACACGCCGGGGAATGTCCCAGCTCTGGGCCTGGTAAACGAAGTCGTGATACCGGACTACGGGCTTCCCTTCGACAGGCTCAGGGCAGGCTTTAGGCGGCCTGCCCACGGGCCGCTTCAGCAGGTGCCGGATGTTTCCTTGTAATACCTCGTTGGCCGGAAGCCGCATAGCGTAGCCAGTGTCCCTTGACTCCAGGTACTCGTACACCTCGGGCTTGGCAAAGGCAGCATCGGCCCGGAACAGCAGCCGGACTCCTTTCTCCTGGTATCGCTTCACGACGGGCTCCAGAACCTCCCGCCACCGCTCAGCGCTGTGGACGTTGCCCGGGCGAAGCATTGCACCTTCGCAATCTCCGAAATGGTTGAACAGGAAGAGCGGGTGATAACATACGGACTCGAAGTGGCCGTTGTAGGCGACTCCCTCTTGCTGCCCATGCACCGGGCTTTCAGAGCTGTCCATGTCTAGGATAACTCGCTGGTGAGATGTCTGGGCCATGGCCCTGTCCACCCACTCAACATTCAGGCGCGCAAGCCCATCCAGGTTTTCCTCTTCGGTTAACACCTCAGTCTCAAATCGGCTCATAGTATTGGTGCTGGCTGCCTGCTTATCAGTACCTTGCCACCCGACGATGACACGCATAGCCGGGTCTTGGGCAAGCCGTTCAGCGTCGTTGGTGTCCCCGTAGCCAGCGAGACGGCTATACACCGATTGTCTGAGCAAGGGCAACAGCGGGTGTTGCACATTGCGGCCGGTGCGGCTTTCATGGATATAATCGTTGGCTGTCTCTGTGAGCCCCAGAGCGGCATCAAGCTCGCGGCATGCCAGGAGTCCGGCGTCCGAGGTGATGGTAGCGCCACGAAAATCCAGGCGGACTCTGCGGTCGAATTGGAGCTTCAAAGGGGTGTCGGAGCTTTCACCCATTGGGTGCCTCCAGCGAGATTGCGGTATCCAGAACTAGACCCGCTAGCTCGGCCAGTCTAGCACCCACACTGCCCATAATGCCCAGGTAGGCGGCTCAAATAGGCAGCACTCTTACCGGATTACGACGCACCCACGCGGCTGATCTGGGAAATGTGGGCTTAGACAAGTTGGCCTCGATTGACAGCAAGGTATCCTCCTGCCAACGACCCTAAGAATGCCCCTATCACGGTTACAGCTGTAAATACAAGAAGATACAAACTCCGAAGGTCCAGACATTCGAGCCTGATGAATGAGCCTGGTTCCAAATCCCCGCAACCCAAGAAGAGCCCCGCGTAAATCAACCCACTCAGTCCAGGTACCATACCTGCCACGAGTCCTGCCGCCACTCTGTACCGCTTCCCGCTAGTTGTCGTTTCTCGTCTTCTTGCACGGATGAATGCAAATGATGTACTGGTCAGCGCGCCCAGCGTGCCTCCTATAGCGACAAAGACAAGTGATGGACCTACGACTTCGATTATGAATGAATGGCGACCGATATTTCCCAGACCTGTAAAGGCCATTCCCAAACTCAAAGCAGCGATTCCCGGAATTGTCCCGGCCGCGAATCCCAAAATGACGCTCCGCAGGTTGAACATGATGTGACGCTTACATTACTCGCGATAAGTAACTGCTACGACCTCACCCGTCTCCTTGTCGAGCACAACCTCAAATATTGAGTGGACGCTATTAGTTGAGTCCCACTCATTTGTACCGGATCCGTGAAAAGACACGACCCAGACTTCTCGATCTGGCCTCATTGCCTCTCCCAAGGATGTTCCTCTGCTAACCGCATACTGTGCAAGCGTCTTCTCGTGGGCAAATATATTCTCAACATCAAATTGTTCAACATTAGCTATTAACTTACCAGCTGCTATTGCACTGTCTCGGTTAACTCGCCCTTCTGGTAAGCCACGTAAGTCGGTTGCATCTGGGGTGGAATCGGCTCCCAAAGCCATTCCTAGGGACAGGACGGCTATGATGAGTCCCATTGTAAGAATCAGTAATCGGATCCGCATATCTTTATTGTCTCCTTCAAGGTGGGTTCTGTCGGGCCCAGAGCTACGGTCCCTCTGAGTGCCAAGAACTGTCGGGGGGATTGACACCTGTCACCTGATAGTCGTTGTCTGTCCAACTGGTGCAGACACCGTTTGTCGGCGTCTGGGAGTTAGCATCACCATCCATGCAGTAAACTGAAGTCGTGGAATTCCAAGCCCCGGAGACTGATTTATACTTGTTGTTGGTGAGGTCGGAAGGCCCCATCTCCACACCGTGTGGATTCCTTGGCCAGAGAGCATCGCCTACCTCACCACCCGATATAAATCTAGGAGCCGTTTGTAGGCTTATATCGTCGGTTATCAGCTTCGTGGTGCCATAGCAAAAATCCCATGCGTTGCCTAGAGTTGTGGCCCCACCACTACATGTTTCGTTATTGACTACCTTATACGTATAAGTGCTGGATGTAGAGATGGAGGGTCCCACCCACCTAGTAACGGCGCCACAGGAGTCTTTGGAGACTGCCACAACTGTAGACCGTCAGCGATAATGGGACACATATAAGGGTAGGAAAACCCGAGAGTCGGAGGGTGGTGTGATCTCCTGAAATGAGGGTAGAGTTACCCACAGAAAGGAGCAGATGTAATGCTCCTATAGATGTCAAGCGGCGGCTGGTAGAGCCAGGTTCTTGCGTCCGATCTCATGCAAGATGGCGAAGATCTGACGAGCGACGTAGCGTTTGAGGCAGCGGATGACCTCGGACTTTGTCATCCCCTCCCTGGTGCGACGCCGCATATACTCCCTCGTCCGCTCATCGTAGCGGAGTCTCACAAGGACAACGCGATAGAGAGCGGCATTGGCTTGTCGATCACCTCCGCGGTTGAGTCGGTGGCGTTCGGTCTTGCCTGAAGAGGCAGGAATGGGGTTTACTCCGCACAGGGCGGCGAAGGCGGGCTCAGACCTCAGTCGCTCGGGATTGCTGCCGGCAGTCACGAGAAGCGTGGCTGCGGTGTCCGCTCCGACTCCGAAGGTGTGGACCAATGCCGACGCAGTCTCCGCGGTGAGCCGGGCCAGCTCCTCGTCGACTGAGATAGGATGGGAAAAACGGACACCAAAGTCGGATAAGATAGAGCGACGGAGGTGTCAGTATGAAAGGTGTCCCTCAAGGAAGATACACGAGGGAATTCCGCCAGGAAGCAGTGAAGCTGGTAACGGAAGAGAGGCTATCATTGCCGGAGGCAGCCCGCCGGTTGTCCCTGGCGCCATCGACGTTAGGGTACTGGGTGAAGGCACAAAGGGCCGGCAAACTGGGAGATGTCGGCAAGACGTACAGGCCCTTGACTGAAGTAGAGATGGATTTGGCCCGGACTAAGAAGGAACTGGCGGAAGTGAAGATGGAGCGGGACATACTAAAAAAAGCGGCCGCGTACTTTGCCAAGGAGTCGCTGCCCGGTACGCGGCGATGAATGAGTTGCGGCTCAAGTATCCAGTCCGGATGATGCGACGGATTATGAATGTATCGGCCAGCGGCTACTATGCGTGGGTGGACCGGCCGCTGTCCAAGCGGGCACAGGAGGAAGTGCGGCTGGAGCTGGAGATAATGGCGGCCCACCAGCGGAATAGACAGACCTATGGCCCGGAACGGTTACAGCGCGATCTGGCGGAGCATGGCGTTCGGGTGGGTGTTTGCCGGATCAAGCGGATCCGGCAAAAGCTCGGCATACGCTGTAAACAGAAGAGGAGATTCAAGACTACCACTAACTCCGCGCACAGACTGCCAGTTGCGGATAACTTGTTGGGCCAGCAGTTCAAGGTCAGTCAGCCCAACGCCGTGTGGGTGAGTGACATCACCTATATACCGACTGATGAAGGCTGGCTATACCTGGCGGGCCACAAGGACCTGTTCACCGGAGAGCTCGTGGGCTATGCCATGGGAGAGCGGATGACCAGGAATCTGGTTAGTCAGTCTCTATTCCGGGCGCTGAGAGCCAAACGCCCCGCGAGGGGACTGATGCATCACTCTGACCGGGGCTCTCAGTATTGCTCCCAGAGTACAGAAATCTTATGGAGCGCTCTGGCCTGAGATCATCCATGAGCGGGAAAGGGAACTGTTTTGATAATGCGCCGATGGAGAGCTTCTGGGGAACACTCAAGCAGGAGCTAGTCCATCACCGTCATTATCGAAGTAGACAGGAAGCAATTCGAGATATGACAGAAGGGTATAGTCCCAAAACAGCCACCTGTGAGAGAATGGTGGCATGGGACGGAAGATTGGGTGCCCTCGATGTCAACACGCCAAGAGCTGGAGCATTCGGCGAGGTAAGAGTCGTTGTGCAGCCTGCCACTACGAGTGGGTGCCCAGGGCGCTGCCGCTTCGGTTGTCGCCAGGGGAGTGGCGGCGACTGTTGCGCTGGTTCGTCTTGGGGCAGAGTGCCGAGGTGATTGCCCAGGAGGCCCGCCTGGAGCGAAAGCGAGTCCTGCGCGCCCTGATCGTGGTGCGCCAGGCCATGGTCCGGGACGTTCCCCATGTCTTCTCCGGCGTGGTGGAGGTCGACGAGACCTACCTGGGAGGTTCCTGGCGCAACAGGCGCCTGGCAAAGCGTGTTCAGGGCACGAAGCGGGGCCGTGGAACCACTAAGCAAGCTGTCTTTGGGATCCTGTGTCGAGGTGGCCTGGTGTGGGCGCAAGTGGTACCTAACGTGGAAGCCAAGACGCTGCTGCCGCTCCTGCACCAACGCGTGCAACGTGGCTCCATCGTCTGCTCGGACACCTTTACCAGCTACACGGGCGTCGCAGCGGGGGGCTACGTCCACCGGCTTGTGGACCACAGCCAGGCGTTCAGCGATCGGCAAGGGAGCCACGTCAACGGCTTGGAGGGCTTCTGGGGTTATCTCAAGCGGCGTCTGGCAGCCAAAGGGGGAGTCCGCCGAGAACGGCTGCCCCTCTATCTTGCTGAGTATGTCTGGCGCTACAATCATCGGCGTCTGTTGGGACCAGAACAGGTTAAGACATTGTTCAAGCTGCTTCAAAGCTAATCCGGTGGCTAAAACGGGACTTTACCCTTACAGGATATATCGAGATCTTCTATAACAGGCAGCGCCGCCAGGCCAGGCTGGGATTCCTGTCACCTGCGGCCTTTCAACAAAGATTCTATGCAGGATTACTCGCAGCTTGAAAGGTTTGGTGTCCACTATTGCCATCCGACCCCAGACACCTTCGATCTCGCAGGTGAGCTGGCTGTGACGACGGGCAAGCAGCCGAAGTGCATGCTTAGCTGCTGCTACCGGCGTCGCCAGCCTACCCGGGCGAAAGCTAATGCAGCGATCTACAAGCCTCCGGGCATTTAGTCCGGCCAATTCCTCTCGCAACTCAACAGGCGCGGTGACCACAAGGGCTTTCATCTGGTTGATGGCCTGCGTGCGGGCCTTCATCGCAGAGTCCTTGACAATCTTGAGCACCCGGATCATCTCCACCTTGTCCACACCTGACTTGGGAGACTCCCGAGCCACCCCGGCGAGGACAGATCGTGCGGCCATTTCAGCGTCGAGAGGGTCGCTTTTGCCCAGTCTACGGCGTGTGGACCTGTCTGGTCGGTTGACCTCGATAACTTTGTGGCCACACCGAGCAAGGTGTCGAGCCAGCCCCGCTCCATATGAGCCGGTACCTTCGACGCCAAAGGTGGCGACCTGGCCCAGGCCGATAGCCCAGGTCTCCAGGTCCTCGTAGCCCTTGGCCGTCGTCCCTAGCCGGTATTCACCCAGGCGCGTTCCATGGTGGTCGATTGCCACAGCTACGTGTTCGTCCAGGTGCGTGTCAACACCAACGATCACCCTGGCGACACCATCCAATCCGCTGCTAGTGGTCACAGACTGCCTCCTCGCTCTTGAGTAAGATGGCTCCAACAGGCCAGGAGAGCGGACAGGACTGCGACGGGGCCTTTGGCCAGGCTCCTATCAGGTCACTTGCTCACCTGGTCGGTGGGCGGGTTGGGCCGCCTCGAGAACGAGGTCGACAGATCCCATTAAAGGCACTGCGCCGGTCCCATTTCGGGTCAGACCCGACCCGAGAAGGCCCGGGAAAGATTATCGCAGTCCCAATTAGAAGTAAGCAAAGCAGAGGCTGCCGAGGAACGAAGCGAGCAGACCAGGTCTTTCGTCCGCACAGTGAAGGCGGCTGCCCGACGTAAGTACACCTCGGAAGAGAAGATCCGAATTGTTCTGGAGGGCTTCCTCCGCGAGGTCACAGTCAACGACCTGTGCCGGCGGGAGGGGATCAAGCCCCACTCCTAGTACTCGTGGACCAAAGAGTTCATGGAGGCGGGCAAGGAGAGGTTGACCCGTGACTCGGTTCGGGACGCCACTCAGCATGAGGTAGGGCAGCTCAAGCGAGAGAACGGGGAACTCAAGGAGCTAGTGGCCGATCTGTCGCTGGAGGCGTACCGTCCAAAAAAACGGCCATCCCCATGCCCCAGGACGCCAAAACCAACAAGGACTTGAGGACCGACCAGGAGGCGATCAGCCACCATGGAACCGTCTTACTATTCAGGAAGAACGCTCAGTCCTGTTATCAGCCAGAGAGATGCCAGAGCTGAGCTGCCGTCAGCAGGCCGCGTGGATCACCGACAACCAGGGCTTCTCAGTCTCAGAGTCCAGCGTCTACCGTATCCTGGGCAGGGAGGGCCTAGTGAAGAGGCCTGAGATGCGGTTGGCGGCGGGGAAGGAGTACCACCGCAAGACCACAGGGCCTCACCAGATGTGGGCCACCGATGCCTCATACTTCAGGGTGGTTGGTTGGGGCTACTACTACCTGGTCACCGTTATGGACGACTACTCCCGCTTCATCCTGGCTCACAGGCTTCAGCAAGATATGACGGCCGACTCCTTCATCGAGGTGGTCCAGGACGCTGTGGACACGACCAGCATGGACCAAGTTCCAGTCACAGACCGCACCAGGCTGCTGAGTGACAACGGTCCAGGCTATGTCGCAAGAGCATTCAGGGACTACCTGGGGATGGTTGGCATCAAGCACATCCTAGCAACTCCTTTCCACCCTCCGACCAACGGGAAGCTGGAGCGCTACCACCAGACCATCAAACGGGACGTCAACCAGGTGCCTTATGAGTTGCCCGCCGACCTTGAGGCTGCTATCGCGGCCTTCGTCAGCTACTACAACTACCGGCGCTATCATAAGGCTCTGGGCAACGTGACACCATCAGACGTGCTCAAGGGAAGACTGCAAGAGATCCTACAACGCAGGAAGGAGGTGAAGGCTCAAACCACCGAACGGCGACGACGCCACAACAGGGCCCTCAGGGAGCTCACCAGACCTCCATCCAGCACCTGATCTCTCGACTCCCAATGTGTCCCACTTTTGCTGGTTGCTAACAAAGCCGACAAGAACGAGACCGAACAGGCCCAGCAAGATTCGGAGATCGGTGAGGACCAGACCGGCGGAGACGAGACCGCTCCGCCAGAGGACCTGAAGGTTGTCGTGTCGATCAAGGACGGCAGGGCCACCATAGGGGTGCAACGACCCTCGTCGGACCCCCACATCGAGCCGGTGGATGGCCTGGACCTATCCGGGCTGACACAGGAGGTCTTGGCGGTAGTTGAAAGGGCGAGAGCCAAGTGGGAAGACGAACCCAAGTATCCCTCTCACGAGCGACCCGCTGCCTCGACTCGCCGTCGGCCCCGGCGTGAGCAGGGGTCGGCACAGGATTCAACAGCGGAGGAAGAGGCAGCCCAAGGCCAGCCCCAGTCGAGGCTGTTCTAAGCGCCTGGGTGGAGCTTTTCGCAGAACGGCCTGCAAAGTGGAAGGGACGCTGAGCTTGAAGCAACAGAGAGAGGAGGAGATGGTCGGCACAGGGCGCTGACTTGTGCAAAACAGGGGCAGCTATCGTTTGAGGACGCTAGCTGCCCCTGCCTATCCATATGTGAGGTCTTTTTTTGTTGTCCATTAGAGTACGTGGTCGGCAGAAACGCTTCGGTCTATGACGAATAGGGAGCACGGGAAGAGACCAAATCGAGGTCCCCTTCATGTGTCCGATGCCAACCACCGTTTCCTCAGCTGTCTGACGCTGCGGCTGGATAAACCCAAGGAAGACTGTGGAAGGTGCCTCACCATTGCAAAACATATCGTGAATGACTATCATGCTGCCTATGGCGAATGACACACTCCCCCGCCTCGTTGGGCCAAGCCTTCAGGACCGTCTCCGGGTCATGCCTGCGGTGGTGGTGACCGGAGCCCGTCAGACGGGGAAGAGCACCCTAGCCCAGGAGCTTATGCCGGGCGGACGGCGCTTCCTCTCCCTGGACGACCTCGACGTGGTAGATGCAGCCCGCCGCGATCCCGAGGCGCTCCTGGGGGGCAGCCAGCAGGTGACTCTCGATGAGGTGCAGCGAGAGCCGGACCTTCTGCATGCGGTGAAGCGGGCCATAGACCAGCAGCGCCAGCCGGGGAAGTTCCTCATCACCGGTTCGGCCAATCTGCTATTGATGCGACAGGTCTCCGAGTCCCTTGCTGGCCGGGCCAGCTATCTGACCCTCTGGCCGATGACCCGGCGAGAGCAGCTGGGTCTCGGACGTGGGGGCATCTGGGAGGAGCTGCTGAAGGCCCGCGACGAGGAATGGCTCGACCTGGTGGCTGCCCAACCTGACCAGCCGGAGGACTGGCGGGCGCTGGCGCTTCGCGGTGGCTTCCCGCTACCGGCCATCCACCTCAAGGCCGCTCAGGACAGGGCCGTCTGGTTTGACGGCTACGTGCGCACCTATCTGGAACGGGACCTCCAGGACCTCTCTTCCATCTCGGCATTGCCAGACTTTCGCAGGCTGATGCGGGCCGCCTGCCTCCGCATGGGCAACCTTGTCAACCAGGCGGAGCTTGGCCGTGACGTGGCGCTGCCTCAGCCGACGGTGAGCCGCTACCTCAACCTGCTGGAAACGTCGTATCTCCTCGTCCGGCTCCCCGCCTACGCGGTGAACCGCACCAAGCGGCTGATCAAATCTCCCAAGCTCTACTGGGGCGACACCGGGGTGGCGCTGCATCTCACCCAGGAGGAGGAGCCCCGAGGGGCACATCTGGAGAACTTGGTGCTTCACGATCTGCTGACCTGGCGGGACGCACGGCTCGACCGGGCTGAGGTCCTCTACTGGCGCACGGCCATCGGTGAGGAGGTGGACTTCGTGATTGAGGCTGGGGATCGGCTGCTGCCCATCGAAGTCAAGGCGACGGAGCGGCCGCGTCTCCGAGATATAGCCCATCTGCGCACCTTCCGGGCCGAGTATGGCGATAGGGCCAGGGCAGGCCTGTTGCTCCACGCTGGCAATACCCTGGAATGGCTGGCACCGGATGTGCTTGCTGCGCCCTGGTGGAGGGTGCTATGAGGCGTCGTCTGGCGGGGATGGTTCAAAAGTCATCAGAGTTTTGGATATCGGCTCCCACAGAGGACCGCCAGGGTGGAGGCAGGTCTACTAGGGCCGGACCGGGTGGTAGCGATAAGCCCGCGCCATGGTTGAGTGGCCTGCTCCTCATGCTGAACGTGACGTTGATCTTTACCGGCACAACTGGCATGGACCTGTACGGCTTCTACACACTGGAGCCAGTGGCAGCTCAACCCCTGCCGCTGGTGCTGTCCACTCTGTTGAATCTGGGCATGGTCTTCCGGCCTACTGTGCCAATGATCACATTCGCGAGAGTTAAAACCCCAGATAAGGTTCCGGGCCCGCGGATCGGTCTGTCCACGGAGGCGCTCTACACCCAGCCGAGGCCGAGTTGTTACGATCCTACCCCCGACTCGCCATACATAACCAACTACCAGCTATGGAAGCTTGCGAAGTGTGCAAAATTAACGGACTACTTCCCAACCCAACATAATGAATCCGAGTATGCCGTAGCGGTGGACGGAGATACCGCGGTGATAGCACCGTACCGGGGCGACGATTCCGGTACGGCTGGCGTGTTTATCAGGGGTTCGGAATTCGGTAGGTGGACCTTGGCGGCCAAGCTAACCGCATCCGATGCCGACGATCAGGACATTATATGAGAGCAGTCCATATAAGAACTTTCCCGCGGCTGATAATCATCGGCGTGCTTCTCGCCGCCGCGCTGCTGCTCGGCTCTCCTGCGCCGTCCGATGCCGCAGAGATCGTGCTGGTGAGCAACACCAGCCAAAGTGGATTCGGTGGGACACCCGTAGGCGCCTACGACCATGCTCAGGGGTTCACCACCGGCAAGAATACGCTGGGCTACGTCTTGACCAGTATCGAATTGCAGGTACACACGGCTCCAGCTAATGGAACCCTGGCGGTTTCGGTTAGGGAGGCCGACGGGCAAGACCCTAGCGACACGGTCCTATATACCTTGACCAACCCGAGCAATCTAGGGACAGGACTCCGGAAGTTCACCGCCCCTGCCAACTCCAGTCTCAGCGCAGAAACCACCTACTTCGTGCACATGACTTTCGCTGTCGGGCTCAATCCAACTCAACCTCAATGGGACCTTACGGATCGCACCCAGGAAGATTCTGGCGCCTACGCAGGGTGGCGCATCGCCAATGAACGCCACTCGAGGGTCACGGGCTCGACCGGCAATTGGGGTACGCCTAATAACGCTAGGATAAAAATCAAGGGTATAGTCCCAAAACAGCCACCTGTGAGAGAATGGTGGCATGGGACGGAAGATTGGGTGCCCTCGATGTCAACACGCCAAGAGCTGGAGCATTCGGCGAGGTAAGAGTCGTTGTGCAGCCTGCCACTACGAGTGGGTGCCCAGGGCGCTGCCGCTTCGGTTGTCGCCAGGGGAGTGGCGGCGACTGTTGCGCTGGTTCGTCTTGGGGCAGAGTGCCGAGGTGATTGCCCAGGAGGCCCGTCTGGAGCGAAAGCGAGTCCTGCGAGCCCTGATCGTGGTGCGCCAGGCCATGGTCCGGGACGTTCCCCATGTCTTCTCCGGCGTGGTGGAGGTCGACGAGACCTACCTGGGAGGTTCCTGGCGCAACAGGCGCCTGGCAAAGCGTGTTCAGGGCACGAAGCGGGGCCGTGGAACCACTAAGCAAGCTGTCTTTGGGATCCTGTGTCGAGGTGGCCTGGTGTGGGCGCAAGTGGTACCTAACGTGGAAGCCAAGACGCTGCTGCCGCTCCTGCACCAACGCGTGCAACGTGGCTCCATCGTCTGCTCGGACACCTTTACCAGCTACACGGGCGTCGCAGCGGGGGGCTACGTCCACCGGCTTGTGGACCACAGCCAGGCGTTCAGCGATCGGCAAGGGAGCCACGTCAACGGCTTGGAGGGCTTCTGGGGTTATCTCAAGCGGCGTCTGGCAGCCAAGGGGGGAGTCCGCCGAGAACGGCTGCCCCTCTATCTTGCTGAGTATGTCTGGCGCTACAATCATCGGCGTCTGTTGGGACCAGAACAGGTTAAGACATTGTTCAAGCTGCTTCAAAGCTAATCCGGTGGCTAAAACGGGACTTTACCCAAATCAAAGTCAAAGGGGAAAACCGCGCCCCGGCCGCCCCGGTAAACCTCTCGGCCACGGTGGGCAACGGCCAGGTTACGCTTTCCTGGGACGACCCCGGCAACGACACCATCACCAAATACCAGTACAGCACCAATGGCGGCACGAACTTCACCGACATCGGCAGCAGCGACAATGAAACGACCGCATATACCGTTACCGGGCTGACCAACGGCACACAGTACACCTTGGCGGTGCGAGCGGTGAACGATGGCGGTGACGGCACGGCATCGACCGTGACCGCCACGCCGGAGACTGTACCGGACGCCCCGATGAGTTTGACGGCGACCGGCGCCGATACCTCGGTCACACTTGCCTGGACCGCTTCGGTTTCCGACGGCGGCAGCGCGATTACCATGCACCAGTATCGCCAAAAAGCGGGCACGGACAACTACGGCAACTGGACCGACATCCCCGAAAGTGCCCCCGCAGGAAACAACGCCATAGGCCACACCGTGACCGGCCTGGACCGTGGCAAGACCTACACCTTCTTGGTTCGGGCTGTGAACTCAGTGGGCAACAGCATTGCCTCCGGCGAGGCCTCCGCCCCGACAGCGCCGGCAGCCCCGGCGAACCTCTCGGCAGCGCCGGGTGACGGCCAGGCTGCGCTTACCTGGGATGACCCCGCGAATACGACCATAACCAAGTATGAGTTATTGCAGCTCGCCGAGGAGAGCGGGCTGATCGCCTCCGACAGCGCGTTAAATGACAGGTTCGGGGTTTCGGTAGCGGTAGACAACGATACCGCCGTGGTCGGAGCGTTCCAACCCACCTATACGGATCCCGACACCAGTCTGGACGTTAGCAGGCCCGGCGCGGCCTACGTCTACACCAAGGATTCCAACGGTGCGTGGAGCCAGCAGGCGAAGCTGACCGCTTCCGATGGCGCGGATGGTGACGAGTTCGGAATCTCCGTGGCGGTGGACGGCGATACCGTGGTGGTTGGGGCCCGTGGGAACGTCAGCAAAACGGGCGCAATCTACGTGTTCACCAAGCCTTCCGATGGCGACTGGACATCCACCATTACCGAGACCAAGCTCACCGCTACAGGCGGCGCGGCGGACGATCTGTTCGGAGCCTCCGTGGCATTGTACGGTGCGAGCACCATCGTGGTCGGAGCGCCAGGAGACCAAAACTCTGTTGCTGGCACAAACGTCAGCACCGGCTCGGCATACGTTTTCGCCAGGGATTCCAATGGTGAGTGGAGCCAGAATGCCAAGCTCACCGCCTCCAACGCCGGTGCGGACGATCTGTTCGGGAATTCAGTAGCGGTGGACGACGATACCATCGCAGTCGGGGCGTACGGTAAGGACGACAACAGCCTCACCGATTCCGGTTTGGTCTACGTGTTCGTCAAGTCTGGGGGCGCCGCCTGGGCCACGACGACTGAAACCGTGCAGCTCAGGGCGTCCGACCGGGCCGCCAACGACAATTTCGGTCGTTCCGTCGCGGTGGACGGCAACACTATAGTCGTTGGCGCGTCCGGAGACCGGAACACGGTCGACGGGGCTGAGGCCAGCACCGGTTCGGCCTACGTATTCACAAAACCCAACACCGGTTGGACCAACAGTGCAGGCACCGAGACGGCCAAGCTCACCGCGTCAGACGGCGCCGATAGCGACCAGTTCGGTCGGTCCGTTGCAGTGGACGGCGACACCATCTTGGTCGGGGCCCACCAGAACGACGACGACGGCACGGACTCCGGTTCGATCTACGTATTCATCAAACCCACGAACGGCTGGACCGACACTACTGGCACGGTCAAGCTCACCGCCTCCAACGCCGCGACGGGCGACCGGTTCGGAATCGCGCTGGCGCTGGACGGTGACACTGCATTGGTGGCTGCGCCCAGGAACGACGCCAATGACGACGACGACGACACCGGCAACGATGTCTCCGATGCCGGCTCTGCCTACGTCATCGGGACATCGGGCTGGGCCAAAATCCCCGATACCGCCGCCGCGATCAGGAGCCAGACGGTAACCGGCCTGACCAACGACATCACATACATGTTCGCAGTGCGTGCGGTGAACCCTTCCGGCGACGGCCCGGCATCAACTGCGACCGGCGTGCCCGTGCCCGTGCCAGCTGCCCCCGTGAACCTCTCAGCCACGCCGGGCGATGGCGAGGTCGCCCTTTCCTGGGACGATCCGGGCAACGCCACAATCACGAAGTACCAGTACAGCACCGACGGGGGCGCGAATTTCTCGGACTTCGACGGTGGCAGCAGCGCGTCCACCACTGCATACACCGTCACCGGCCTGACCAACAGCACCGAGTACACGTTGGCGTTGCGTGCGGTGAACCCTACCGGTAACGGCGAGGCATCCACCGTGACCGCCTTGATACTGCCGGCCAAGCCCACCGGACTCACCGGGATCGAGTACAACTCCCAAGTGGAGTTGGGCTGGGACAACCCCGACGATTCCACCATAACCAAGTACCAACTGTTGCGGATTACGCCGAGAAAGCTTACCGCCGGAGGCGCCGGCAGGGATGACGACTTCTTCGGGATGGCCGTGGCGGCAGACGGTGACACCGCGTTGGTTGGGGCGTTGCAGGCTTATGACGCTGACTTCAACAATCGCCCGGGTGCTGCTTACGTATTCACCTGGAATTCGGTATCCGAGGTGTGGACCAAGAACGCCACGCTGAATGCCTCGGACGGGGACAATGGCGACGAGTTCGGGCGGTCCGTAGCATTGGATGGCGACACCGCCGTGGTCGGGGCCCACCAATACGACGAGGGCGAACCGGGCGAGGGCCAGGCCACCAATACCGGTTCGGCTTACATATTCACCAAGGATTCCCAGGGGATGTGGAAGCAGACGGCCCAGCTGACCGCCTCCGACGCTGCAGACGGAGACCAGTTCGGTTATTCCGTTGCGGTGGATGGCGACACCATAGTGGTCGGCGCGCACCTGGACGACGACGGCGGCGCTGAGTCCGGTTCGGTCTACGTCTTCACCAAGCCCTCGGGCGACAACGGATGGGACGACTGGAACAGCCTGAGCGCCGATGGCAAGGCCATGTTAACGACCAAGCTGACCGCCCCCGGCACTGCGGCAGGCGGTTACTTCGGTAATTCCGTGGCGATTGACGGTAACACCATCGTCGTCGGGGCCCGCAAGGCCGATTCGGCCTACGCAATCACCAAGCCATCGTCCGACGCCAACAGCGACGGCTCAATAGACTGGGAAGACTGGGACTCCCTGGATGCCGATGGCAAGGCCACTTTGACGGCCACACTCACCGCCTTCGACGCTGCGGCGGGAGATGAGTTCGGTATTTCCGTGGCGATAGACGGTAACACCGTCGTAGTCGGCGCGCACCAACACGACAAAAGTGACACCGTGAACAATTCCGGTGCGGCCTACGTTTTCACCAAGCCTGGCAACGCGTGGGCCACCAGTACTGAGACAGCCAAGCTTACCGCCTCCGACGGGACGAGCGGCGACGAATTCGGAATTTCCGTGGCGGTGTCCGGCAACACCGTCGTGATTGGGGCGCACCTAGACGACGACAAGGGGGATAAATCCGGTTCGGCCTACTTCTTCACCAAGCCCATTAACGGCAACTGGGCCACCGGTACTGAGACGGCCAAAATCATCGACCACGATGGCGCAGCGGAAGACCACTTCGGGTGGTCCGTAGCGGTGGACGGTAGTACCGCCGTGGTTGGCGCGTACGGGGACGGCAGTAATAAAGGGGCAGCCCATATTATGGGCATCCCGTCCTGGACTGACATTTCCAACAGCGCGCCCGGCGAAGCCAACGCGACTTCCTACGCGGTGACAGGCCTGACCAATGACGTCGTGTACACCTTCCAGCTCCGCGGGGTGAACGCCAGCGGCAATGGCCCGGCATCGGACAGGCTCGACGCCACGCCCAAGGCGGTACCATACGCCCCGACCAACCTGTCGGCCGCGGGAGGGAACGGGCAGGTCGCTCTGTCCTGGGACGACCCCGAAGACGACACAATCACGGGATACAAGTACAGCACAGACGGCGGCACGACCTTCGCGGAAATCGGTGGCAGCGGCGCTACCACCACCACCTACACCGTGACCGGCTTGACCAACGGCGTCACGCACACCTTGGCGCTGCGCGCCGTGAACGATCTCGGCAACGGCGCGCCCTCCACCGTAAGCGCCTTGATGGTACCGGTCGCCCCCGCGAATCTGTCGGCCGCGCCGGGTGACGGCAAGGTTGCGCTCTCCTGGGCCGATCCCGGCAACGCCACAATCACGAAGTACCAGTACAGCACCGCCGGGGGCGCGAATTTCTCGGACTTCGACGGCGGCAGCAACTCGGCCACCACTGCATACACCGTCACCGGCCTGACCAACTACCAGGAGTATTCGTTCCAAATCCGCGCGGTAAACGCCTCCGGCGAAGGGCCTGCCTCAAACAGCGCCAGCGCCACTCCCAGGGCTCCGAAGCCAGCCAAGCCGACCGGGTTGGGAGCGGTGGCTAGCGACACCCGAGTGACGCTGAGCTGGGATAACCCCGGCAACTCGACGATAACCGGGTACGAGCTAGCGGAGGTGATCCCGGAGGACTGGCTCACCGCCGCCGACGGGGCGGCGGGCGACCATTTCGGGATTTCCGTAGCAATCGACGGCGACACCGCCGTGGTTGGGGCGGACCGGGCAAATGATAGGAGGGGTTCGGCCTATATATTCACCAGGGATTCCACCGGTGACTGGACCCAGCAGGTCAAGCTCGACGGCGAAGAGACGGGCGACCAGTTCGGGTGGTCCGTTGCGGTGGACGGGGACACCGTAGTGGTTGGAGCCCACGCATACGACGGCGAAGACGCTAGCAATACTACCCTGGTAAATTCCGGTGCGACCTACGTATTCACTAAGCCCACCGGAGGCTGGGCCGCCTGGGACGCCTTGTCACAAACAGCCAAGGCAGCGATGACCGCCAAGCTGGCCCCCACTGTCCCCGAGGAGTACGCCTTCTTCGGAGGTTCCGTAGCTCTGGCCGGCAACACCCTGGCGATTGGGTCTCGCCTCTATGACGCCGGGGGCCGTTTGAGCGCTGGTGCGGCCTATGTGTTCACCAAGGATTCGGGTACCGGTGTGTGGAGCCAAGCGGCCAAGCTCACCGCCTCCACAAGCTTGCAACTCGCCTATCTCGGGTACTCGTTAGCGGTGGACGGCGACACTGTATTGGTAGGGGCGTACGGGGACGACACGGTCTTCGGTGAGTTAGGAAGCGGTTCGGCCTACGTCTTTGACAAGCCTCCCGGAGGCTGGACCGACGGAAATGAGACTGCCAAGCTGACCGCCTCCGACCGCCAGCCGAGCGGCTACTTCGGGTTTTCCGTAGCTCTGGACGGCGACACTGCGGTGATCGGAGCAAGTCAGCACAGCGACCCCGGAACCGGCGCCGGTTCCGGTGCTGCCTATGTCTTCGCCAGGGAATCGGGTGTGTGGGGCGAGAAAGCCAGGCTCACCCCCTCCGACGCCGCAGCTGGAGATAACTTCGGAGTGTCGGTGGCGGTGGATGGTGACACCGTGGTAGTTGGGTCGTGGCAAGACGACGACAACGGACGCAATTCCGGTTCGGCGTATGTTTTCGAGAAGCCTGCCCTCGGCTGGGCCAGCACCTTTGAGACCCTCAAGCTCACCGCCCCTAACGGCGCGGCCAACGACAGGTTCGGATGGTCAGTGGCAGTGGACCTGGATGATCAACGCGGTGATCTCGCACTGGTTGGGGCGTACAGTGACGACATCGCAACTGGCATGGATGCTGGTTCGGTCCATGTGTTGGGCATACCCGATTGGATGGACATTGGCCTCAGCGACCATCAGACCACAAATCACACAGTGACCAGCCTGACCAACGGAACAGAGTACGCGTACCAAATCCGGGCGCTGAACCGGAGTGGCGCTGGTCCTGCCTCGGACGGAGCCAGCGCCACTCCGTTGGGGAAGCCGGTCGCGCCCGTCCTGAGCGCACAGGCGGGCGACGGCCAGGTGACGTTGAGCTGGACTGCGGCCACCGCTGACGCCACTATCGCCCCTATCACGAAGTACGAGTACAACACCGACGGCGGTACGACCTTCACGAGTATTCCCGACAGCGGGCCGGGCACCGACAATTACCCGGTGCTCGGCCTGACCAACCTCACCACGTACACGTTTGCGGTGCGGGCGGTGAACGTGATCGGAGAGGGTCCTGCGGCCACAAAAGATGCCAAGCCCGCAAGTGCGACACCGGCCGCGCCGGGCCTCTCCGCAACCGCGGGCGACACCCAGGTGAAGCTGGAGTGGGCCGACCCCAACGACTCTTCGATCGATAAATACCAGTACAGCACCGACGGCGGCACTAGCTTCATCGACATCGACGCCGACGACATCGACTACAGCGTCGCGAACACCATCGGTTACACCGTTACCAGTCTGACCAACGACACCGAGTACACGTTCCATATCCGCGCGGTGGACAACCAGGCTCTTCAGCCATACGGCGATGCCTCGGACGTCACCGCGACACCGGCGGGTACGCTACCAGACTCGCCGTTGAATCTCGCGGCGGAGCCGGGCCACGAAGAGGTGCGTCTGAGTTGGGGCGACCCCGTCGACGCTTCGATCGATAAATACCATTACAGCATCGACGGAGTCACGAACTCAACCAACATCAGTGCCGACGCCACCACATACACCATTACCGGCCTCACCAACGGCACCACGTACACGTTCCAAATCTCGGCGGAGAACGCAACCGGCGTTGGCCCTGCCTCGGCGGCGATCGACGCCAAGCCTCTGCCGCCTCAACTAGTTCGCCCGGCCTTGGAGCCCCCGGAGGAGGGCAATGGTGAGGTGAAGCTGAAATGGGCTTACACCCACGTTGAGACAAAAGAGACCATACTCAGATACGAGGTATTGCACCTGCTGAAGACCAGCAAGCTGGACGGCGTGGGGGGCGACAAGTTCGGGTATGCGGTGTCGGTGGACGGTGACACAGCGGTGATCGGGGCCTATCAGGACAATGGCAACGGCGCTGATTCCGGCGCGGCCTACGTCTTCACCAGGAATGACGGTGTGTGGGACGATGGGGTAAAGCTGACCGCCTCCGGTGGCGCGGCCTACGACAACTTCGGGATTTCCGTGGCGGTGGACGGTGATACTGTCGTGGTTGGGGCGCCTGGGAACGACGGCGCCGGCGCTGATTCCGGCTCGGTCTACGTATTCGTGAAGCCCACTGGGGCCTGGGCCACCAGTACTGAGACCGCCAAGCTCATGGCTTCCGACGGCGCGGCCCTCGACTACTTCGGGTATTCCGTGGCGGTGGACGGTGACACCGTCCTAGTAGGAGCGTACCAGGACGACGACGAGGAAAACGACTCAGAAGATTCTGGTTCGGCCTACATATTCACCAAACCCAACAGCAGTGGCAGCTGGGCCGACTGGAACCCCATGGAAGACGCTGAGACGGCCAAGTTGACCGCCTCCGACGGCGCCGATGACGACTGGTTCGGGGTTTCCGTAGCATTGGACGGCAAAACCGCTGTGATCGGGGCGTCCGGGGACGATGACAAAGGCATTGACTCGGGCTCGGTCTACGTGTTCGTGAAGCCCTCCGGTGCCTGGGCCGACGGGAATGAGACCGACAAGCTGACCGCCTCCGACGGCGAGGCGCAGGATAACTTCGGGTATTCCGTAGCGGTGGACGTTGATACCGTGGAGGTTGGTGGTGCCGAGGTGGAAGTTGCCACCGTCGTGGTGGGAGCGTATCAGCACGACCCCATTGACCCCCATTCAGACCCCGATTCACCCTTGTACCTTCTGGATGCCGGTGCGGCCTATGTCTTCACCAGAGATTCGGGAGGCGTGTGGGACGGTGGGGAAAAGCTGACTGCAGACGACGGCGATGCTCTCGACTACTTCGGGTATTCGGTGGCGGTGGACGTTGATACCGTGGTGGTTGGTGCGTACGGGGACGACGACAACGGCTCTGCTTCAGGTTCGGCTTACGTCTTCACCAGGGATTCCAACGGTGAGTGGAGCCAGAAGAAAAAGCTGACCGACGAAGACGGCGAGGCGGGCGATTGGTTCGGGTATTCCGTAGCGGTGGACACTGCCGCTCACACCGCCTTGGTGGGGGCAGGCTCGGCCCACGTGCTGGACATCCATGACTGGGAGTCCGTCCCCGGAATCGAAGGCCAACTTCCCACCGAGCACACGGTGGAAAACCTATTTAATGGCCGAGTATATGACTTCCAGGTCCGCGCGGTGAACCTCCGCAGCCCAGGGCCCCAGGCAGAAGGGGAAGCCATCCCTCAAGCCAACGGCCCGCCAGTGGCGGTGGATGACTCCACCACGACTGCCGAGGACACGGCCATCGTCATTAGGGTGTTGGACAACGACTCGGACGTGGACGGTGACAGCCTCAGCGTCATCGAGGTGAGCACACCAAGCAACGGGAGCGTCGCGGTCACAGGCGCCGGGACCACCGTCACCTATACTCCTAATGCTAACTTCCACGGTTCCGACTTGTTCACCTACAAGGTGAGCGACGGGAACGGGGGTACGGACACCGCTACGGTCACCGTCATCGTCACTTCAGTTAACGACCCGCCTGTGGCGGTGAGTGACTCCACCACGACTGACGAAGACAGGGCCATCGTCATTAGGGTGTTGGACAACGACACGGACGCGGACGGGGGCGCCCTCAGCGTAACTGCGGTGAGCGTACCTAGCAATGGCCGCGCCGCGATCAGGAACGCCGGGGCCACCGTCACCTACACCCCCAACTCCAGCTTCCACGGGTCCGACTCCTTCACCTATACAGTGAGCGACGGGAACGGGGGTACGGACACCGGTACGGTCACCGTCACCGTCACTGCGGTGGACGACGAACCTGCCAACCGCTCGCCTAGGTTCAACGAGGGCCTCAACACCACCCGCACCGTCCCGGAGAACGCAGAAGTGGGCATGGCTGTGGGGGACCCAGTGAACGCCAGGGACTCGGATAGTGACCGGCTGGAGTACTGGCTGTGGGGAATGGATCGAGCCTCCTTCGACGTGGACCCTAGCACAGGGCAGCTCACCACCAAGACAGCGTTGGACTACGAGGTCAAGAACGAATACTCGGTGCGGGTGAGCGCCCGGGACCGCCGAGGGGGTGTCGGTGGGATCATAGTTACCATCAGCGTTGAGAACGTTGATGAGCCACCGGCACGTCCAGCAGCACCCGACCTCAAGGCCACCAGCCACTCTACCCTGGCAGTAAACTGGACGGCGCCCGATAACCAGGGACCGGAGATCACGGATTACGACTTGCAATACCGTGAAGCTGACGGGGAGTTCAAAGACGTCGGGTACGGCGGCACCGGCATATCCATGACCCTGAGCAATCTTAAGCCTGAGACCGGCTACGAGGTGCAGGTGCGGGCTATCAACGCCGAGGGAGTCAGCCCTTGGTCGGAATCAGGCAGTGGCGAAACTGAAGAAGCGCCGCCCCCACCTACTCCTACGCCTACACCCACGGCGGAGCCTACGCCTACACCCACGGCGGAGCCTACGCCTACACCCACGGCGGAGCCTACGCCTACACCCACGGCGGAGCCTACTCCTACACCCACGGCGGAGCCTACTCCTACACCCACGGCGGAGCCTACGCCTACACCCACGGCGGAGCCTACGCCTACACCCACGGCGGAGCCAGCGCCTACACTCACGGCGGAGCCAGCGCCGTCCGAGGCGGACGGCGGGGACGAAGGATTCCCCTGGTGGGCTATCGTCGTGGTAGTGATTGGGGTAGTCGCTGGAGTCGTTCTCATAATTGTGGTGCGACGTAGCCGGAGATAGGAGAGGAAGCTACTGTCGCATCCGTCGGAGTGAAACTACGGAACAGGAAGACCTTGGTGACAAGTTGTAACATACCTACCCTCCCCGAGTTTGGCCTCGGCAAACCCAACCCCAGCCGGGGACGGGTCTTGCTCATCGCTGTTTTCTTCCTGACATTGGCGCTTGCCATTGCATCACCTAGTACGGCACAGGCGCAGTCGCGGTGCGACGACAGCGTTGCCGTACCCGACCCTTCCGCCAATTCCGGCCTAATCGCCGATTGCGAAGCGTTGCTTGACGCCAAAGCAACTCTTGACACCGGCAATGTGTTGGACTGGAACGTCAACACGCCTATCACTGACTGGGAAGGCATCTCCGTCTCGCATGGCCGGGTCACTGGACTCACCGCCAATGGGAAAGGGCTTGCAGGTTCGATCCCGTCGGAGCTGGGCAACCTCACGGACCTGACGATTCTCAACCTCTCCGGCAATAAACTCGGCGGCGCCATACCTGCAGAGTTGGGCGACCTCACCAACCTGACGATCCTCTACCTTCACAACAACAAGCTCACCGGTCTCATCCCGCCCGAGCTGGGCGATCTGACCGCGTTGACCCGCCTCTATTTCTATGGCAACGAGCTCACCGGCGAGATTCCGGCAGAGCTGGGTAACCTCACCGACCTGGCAATCCTCTACCTTCACAACAACAAGCTCACCGGCCCCGTCCCTCCAGAGCTGGGCAACCTCACCAACCTGACGAGTCTCTATCTTTCCAACAACAAGCTCAGCGGCCCCGTCCCCGCTGAGTTGGGCAACCTGACCGCGTTGACCCGCCTCTATCTTCAGAGCAACAGGCTCAGCGGTCCCATCCCTGCAGAGCTGGGCGACCTCACCAACCTGACCCACCTCTATCTTCAGAGCAACAAGCTCAGCGGCCCCATCCCTGCAGAGCTGGGCGACCTCACCAACCTGACGATCCTCTATCTTTCCAACAACAAGCTCACCGGCCCCGTCCCCGCTGAGTTGGGCAACCTGACCGCGTTGACCCGCCTCTATCTTCAGAGCAACAAGCTCAGCGGCCCCATCCCTGCAGAGCTGGGCGACCTCACCAACCTGACCCACCTCTATCTTCAGAGCAACAAGCTCACCGGCCCCATCCCCGCCGAGCTGGGCAACCTCAGAGACCTGACCCACCTCTATCTTCAGAGCAACAAGCTCACCGGCCCCATCCCCCCAGAGCTGGGCGACCTCACCAACCTGACGATCTTCTACCTTCACGACAACCAACTCACCGGTCCCATCCCCCCAGAGTTGGGCGACCTCACCGACCTGACGATCCTCTACCTTCACGACAACCAACTCACCGGTCTCATCCCGCCCGAGCTGGGCGATCTGACCGCGTTGACCCGCCTCTATTTCTATGGCAACGAGCTCACCGGCGAGATTCCGGCAGAGCTGGGTAACCTCACCGACCTGGCAATCCTCTACCTTCACGACAACCAACTCACCGGTCTCATCCCCCCAGAGTTGGGCAACCTCACCGACCTGGCGCAGCTCTACCTCTCCGGCAACGAGCTGAGCGGCCCAATCCCAACTGAACTGGGCAACCTCACCGACCTGGCGCAGCTCTACCTCTCCGGCAACGAGCTGAGCGGCCCAATCCCAACTGAACTGGGCAACCTCACCGACCTGACGATCCTCAACCTCACCGACAACCAACTCACCGGTCTCATCCCCCCAGAGCTGGGCAACTGTTAGCAACCAGCAAAAGTGGGACACATTGGGAGCCGAGAGATCAGGGGCTGGATGGAGGTCTGGTGAGCTCCCTGAGGGCCCTGTTGTAGCGTCGTCGCCGTTCGGTGGTTTGAGCCTTCACCTCCTTCCTGCGTTGTAGGATCTCTTGCCGTCTTCCCTTGAGCACGTCTGATGGTGTCACGTTGCCCAGAGCCTTGTGATAGCGCCGGTAGTTGTAGTAGCTGACGAAGGCCGCGATAGCAGCCTCAAGGTCGGCGGGCAACTCATAAGGCACCTGGTTGACGTCCCGTTTGATGGTCTGGTGGTAGCGCTCCAGCTTCCCGTTGGTCGGAGGGTGGAAAGGAGTTGCTAGGATGTGCTTGATGCCAACCATCCCCAGGTAGTCCCTGAATGCTCTTGAGACATAGCCTGGACCGTTGTCACTCAGCAGCCTGGTGCAGTCTGTGACTGGAACTTGGTCCATGCTGGTCGTGTCCACAGCATCCTGGACCACCTCGATGAAGGAGTCGGCCGTCATATCTTGCTGAAGCCTGTGAGCCAGGATGAAGCGGGAGTAGTCGTCCATGACAGTGACCAGGTAGTAGTAGCCCCAACCAACCACCCTGAAGTATGAGGCATCGGTGGCCCACATCTGGTGAGGCCCTGTGGTCTTGCGGTGGTACTCCTTCCCCGCCGCCAACCGCATCTCAGGCCTCTTCACTAGGCCCTCCCTGCCCAGGATACGGTAGACGCTGGACTCTGAGACTGAGAAGCCCTGGTTGTCGGTGATCCACGCGGCCAGCTGACGGCAGCTCAGCTCTGGCATCTCTCTGGCTGATAACAGGACTGAGCGTTCTTCCTGAATAGTAAGACGGTTCCATGGTGGCTGATCGCCTCCTGGTCGGTCCTCAAGTCCTTGTTGGTTTTGGCGTCTGAGCCACCGGTAGTAGGTGCTCTTAGGGATGCCCAGCTCTCTGAGGACCTTTCGCTTGGGGAGGGGAGACGAGGATACTTTGGTAACTACCTCTGCCTTCTCCGGGGCGCTCATCCGCTGGTGCCGGTGGCGTCCTGGGGCATGGGGATGACCGTTTTTTTGAGACGGTACGCCTCCAGCGACAGATCGGCCACTAGCTCCTTGAGTTCCCCGTTCTCTCGCTTGAGCTGCCCTACCTCATGCTGAGTGGCGTCCCGAACCGAGTCACGGGTCAACCTCTCCTTGCCCGCCTCCATGAACTCTTTGGTCCACGAGTAGTAGGAGTGCGGCTTGATCCCCTCCCGCCAGCACAGGTCGTTGACTGTGACCTCGCGGCGGAAGCCCTCCAGAACAATTCGGATCTTCTCTTCCGAGGTGTACTTGAGTCGGGTGGCCGCCTTCACTGCGCGGACGAAGGACCTGGTCTCTTCACTCCGCTCCTCGGCGGCCTCTGCTTTGCCTACTTCTGACTGGGACACGCATCTGCTCCTTTCTGTGGGTAACTTTACCTTCACCTCAGGAGCTCACACCACCCTCCGACTCTCGGGTTTTCCTACCCTTATATGTGTCCCATTATCGCTGACGGCCTACAGATTGTGGCATTGGAGACGTATTAATTAAGGGTAAAGTCCCGTTTTAGCCACCGGATTAGCTTTGAAGCAGCTTGAACAATGTCTTAACCTGTTCTGGTCCCAACAGACGCCGATGATTGTAGCGCCAGACATACTCAGCAAGATAGAGGGGCAGCCGTTCTCGGCGGACTCCCCCTTTGGCTGCCAGACGCCGCTTGAGATAACCCCAGAAGCCCTCCAAGCCGTTGACGTGGCTCCCTTGCCGATCGCTGAACGCCTGGCTGTGGTCCACAAGCCGGTGGACGTAGCCCCCCGCTGCGACGCCCGTGTAGCTGGTAAAGGTGTCCGAGCAGACGATGGAGCCACGTTGCACGCGTTGGTGCAGGAGCGGCAGCAGCGTCTTGGCTTCCACGTTAGGTACCACTTGCGCCCACACCAGGCCACCTCGACACAGGATCCCAAAGACAGCTTGCTTAGTGGTTCCACGGCCCCGCTTCGTGCCCTGAACACGCTTTGCCAGGCGCCTGTTGCGCCAGGAACCTCCCAGGTAGGTCTCGTCGACCTCCACCACGCCGGAGAAGACATGGGGAACGTCCCGGACCATGGCCTGGCGCACCACGATCAGGGCGCGCAGGACTCGCTTTCGCTCCAGGCGGGCCTCCTGGGCAATCACCTCGGCACTCTGCCCCAAGACGAACCAGCGCAACAGTCGCCGCCACTCCCCTGGCGACAACCGAAGCGGCAGCGCCCTGGGCACCCACTCGTAGTGGCAGGCTGCACAACGACTCTTACCTCGCCGAATGCTCCAGCTCTTGGCGTGTTGACATCGAGGGCACCCAATCTTCCGTCCCATGCCACCATTCTCTCACAGGTGGCTGTTTTGGGACTATACCCAAATCTTTGCCCGCTAAGGATGACGCGGTGGTTTCTCTTTCTCCAGACCCTCTCCCTCTTACACCACTTCCTGGGACTCTACTCCCGACGCTCTCCGGCGCATTGGGGCGATTGTGGAGGAGCCAAGCTTCTACCCCTACCTCAGCGGACGCAACAACCTTCGCTATTTCCAGGGCATCGGCGGTACTGAGGGCTTGGAGAACAGCTTCTTTGGGAGGGGACGTGGCCGAAGTCTTCGGCAGAGCCTGCTTCTCCGTACTCCCCTACGGGGCCCTTGTGGGCCTTGTGGCAGTGGCGACTCGCTCCTCTGCGGCGGGATGGGCGTAGGCCTAGGGTACTATTTCTTTGAGCAGATCTTCCTAGGCATCTTCATCAATCTCTTCGACTGGTTCCAGAACGTGGCGGACTTCCTGCTGATCTATAATATCGGCGCATGAGCGGTGGAGATGCAGAAGGAGCGAGTGGCGCCATCGGTGGCACTCTAGGCGATGCTCCGGGGGAGCTCCTTGCCTTTCTGGTGCTTGCGGCCTACGCTCTCGTCTTGGGCGGACTGGCCTTCTACCTTTTCCACCGCCGTGATATCCCCGGCGCCAGCAGGTCGTAGGAACCCGTTAGGGAGTTGGGCCCTCGCTGGAGTTCGGACAGCCTGAACACATCGGTTGATGCCGTTTTGGCTGGAGTGCGCCTGCGCGATGCCCTTAGGAATAGCCTTCGACAAGCTCAGGACGAATGGGCCGGGGCCCTCTAGCCCTTTGCTACAGGGGAGATTGGGTTGGAGTAGCAAATTAGTGGGTGAGGATCTTGCTTAGAAAGAGTTTGGTGCGGGACTCTCGCGGGCTGGTGAAGAACTCCTCAGAGGTTCCGACTTCGACTATCTCGCCCTCATCCATGAAGATCACGCGGTCGGCGACGTTCCTTGCGAAGCTCATCTCGTGGGTAACGCAGATCATGGTCATACCGGACGCAGCCAACTCGCCCATCACCTTGAGGACCTCGTTGATCATCTCCGGGTCGAGCGCGGAGGTGGGCTCGTCGAACATCATCAGCTTGGGGTTCATCGCGAGAGCGCGGGCGATGGCGACGCGCTGCTGCTGGCCGCCTGAGAGCTGGCCGGGGTATTTCTCCGCCTGTTCAGGTATACCTACGCGGCGCAGCAGTTGGAGCGCGAGTTCCTCCGCCTGCTTGTGCGGCATGTGGCGGACCTTCTGCGGCGCGAGTGTTATGTTGCGCATGACGGTGAGGTGCGGGAAGAGGTTGAACTGCTGAAAGACTATCCCCGTGTCGGCCCGTATCTTGGCGAGAGTGCGGGCGTCGTCCGTCAGCTCGACGCCGTCAACGACGATCCGGCCGGAATCGTGTCGCTCGAGTTGGTTTATGGTCCTGAGCAGGGTCGATTTGCCTGAGCCAGAAGGCCCGATGATGACGACGACCTCGCCCTCGATCACTGAGACGTCGACTTCTTTCAGAGCAGCGAAATCGCCGTAGCGTTTCACCACTTTCTCTAGGCGGAGTATCTCTTTGCCGCTCTGCTCTGCCATGTGTCGGTCCTCTCTATAGCCTGGTCCGCTATCTGGTGTTCACTCCCAATCGGGTTTCCGCCGCTCCGCCAAGCCGGGATAACAGATACGAAATCAGCCAGTATATGAGCCCGACCACAATATATATCTCGAAGAAAGCACCCTCCGCTATGTCCGTTTGGCCCCCGAGGATCTCCTTCGCCTTTTCCAGTGTGTTGACGAGCGATATTGCGGCGAGTAGCGCTGTATCTTTCCATAGGGCGATGAAGCGCCCGATAATTGCCGGGATAACCGACTTGATCGCTTGCGGCAGGATGATGAAGATGTACTTCTGCGCTACGGAAAGACCTATCGCCTCAGACGCTTCATGCTGGCCACGAGGTATGGACTGGAGTCCGCCTCGCAAAACCTCAGCGATGTAGGCCCCGCCGAAGAAGGCAAAAACGATCATGACTCGATATACGAGGTCGATGTTGCTGAACGCTTCGCCGATAGGTCCGAACTCGTCATCGAGGAACGTGGCGAACAGTAGCCAGACGAGCAGCGGGGCAGCGCGCACGACCTCGATGTAGCCGACGGCGGAGAACCGTATAGTCCAGTACGGAGAGGTGCGGCCCAACGCCAGTCCGAGACCGATGAAGAAGGAGAAGAATCCCCCCACGGCAAACACCAGCAGGTCGAGGAATGCGCTCTCCCAGTGGCTGCTGGACACCCCCAACTGGAGCAAGACGATCATCGGGATGAGCAGGACCCACGCTGCGCCGATCGCCTGAAGCAGTATCGGATTGTTTCTCCATCTGGAGAGGCGCCTGCCCGCCCAGGCTCCTCCTATCAGGACCGCAAAGAGCCCAGCGAGTAGCAGCCAAGATGTACCGAACGGAATTGCGAGTCCCAGTGAGAGCGAGTAGAGCCAGCGGGGTGCCCAGCCACGCTCCCACACCAGTTCTCTGTGGACACCGCTCACGATTGCGGTCTGTCCCGCGGACTGTATCTCTTGGGTGTACTGTCCCTCCTGGATCTGCAGATCGGTCCCCAGGCCGAGTGTGAGAGTTATCACCGCCACCACACCGATCGCCACTATGTAGGGCCGCAATCTTCCGCTCCAGACGCCATAGGTAAGGGCAACCAGAATTACCACGATGAAGAGGGATATCCATATCCGGAAGGTGTCCTCCGCAGGATAACTGCCGACGAAGAACAGCTTTCGGTTGATCGCGACGAGGCCCCAGTTGGCCTGGAACAGAACGAACCTCAGCATCAGGAATCCGGCGATACCGCCAGCCGCTATGGTGGCTAAGCTGAGGACGGAGTTACGCCATGAATCGAACAGGTTTGTCCTTGCCCAGGTCAGACAGCTGGAGACGATGGAGCGATACGCTGCAGATGTCGTCATCTGATCTGGACTTTTCGGTTAATCGCATTCATGATCAGCGAGATGATGAGGTTCGTGATGACGAAAACGAAGAATATGAACAGGTATGTCTGCAGGAGGTTCCCGGTGTTGTTGATGATCCTATTGGATATCAGGACTATCTCGCCGTAGGCTATGGCATGCGCAAGCGTCGAGTCCTTGTTGGCGTTTTGGTATTCGTTGTTCAAAGAAGGAATCATGATCCGCAGGGCCTGGGGCAGAATGATCAGCGAGAAGCGCTGGTACGTTGATAATCCAAGAGATGCGGAGGCTTCGGTCTGGCCGTGGGGAACCGCCTGGAGCGAGCCACGCACGATCTCAGCGATGTAGGCGCTTATGTAGAGGGTGAGCGACACCAGCGCGCTCAGATAACCCAACCCGAGCAGATTGCCACCGGTATACGAGAAGAACCCGGACGCCGATTGAGTCACGTCAGGAAGAGTTAGGCGCACCGGGAAGAGCAGTCCGGCGTATGCCACCGCTCCTATGAGCACAAAGACCGCTGTTCCCCACACATTGGGGCGCAGGCTCTCCCCCGTCTTGGCCTCCCTGCGCGCACGGCTCCTCCTCACGAGCCACGCGCCCATGGCGGCGCCGAGCAACGCCACGGGCCACAGCCACCAGAGCGAATTGGCGGTCTCGAGCCAGGGGATGGCCAGCCCGCGGTTGCTGATGTAGAGGAGACCGCTCCACCCTGAGCGCTCCTCTATCTTGGGCAGTCCCCTGGACACCGCGAAGGCGAAGAAGAACATGATCAGCAGCAGGGGCAGGTTCCTGAACAGGTCGACGTAGAGCTTGCCCAGCCGGTTGACCATGGGATTGGAGGAGAGTCGGGCCACGCCAACGGCCAGGCCGAACATGGAGGAAAGGAAGATGGCAAAGACCACGACTGCTATGGTGTTGCCAGCACCTTTGAGCATCCCCAGCCATCTCGGGTTGCTCGCCTCTACGTTCAGGAACTGGAAGATCGAGCTGCGGTCCGGACTGCCGTAAGGCCCGAAGAGGAAGTCGAAATCGAAGAGGTTGATGGCTATGGAATAGCCGACGTAGCCCACAACGATCCCGGAAGCGGCACCGACGATTAGATTGACCGCGAGGTAGCGCGAGCGTCTCTTGAACCAGATGTTTTTCAGGCGCTGCATCATCGCCTAGCAATCACACGAAATCCAACGTATGGGCAGGGGTATGCCCGCCCATACGTTCCGTCCTTGTCAGAAAGCGCTCTTAGCGCATCGGCGGGGCGTAGATCAGTCCGCCATCTAGATAGGAGGCGTTCAACGATCCGGCACGGGTGAGTCCTACCTGCTCGAGCGTAAGGCTGTAGGCCTCACCGTAGTTGCCGACCTGATCGATCACGCTCTGCATGAAGGTGCTGGCGATCTTGCCGTGTCCGATGCCCAGGTTGGTAGGAGGGCCGCCGTCGAATCCCACTCCCAGGAGACGGGCCACTGTGTTGTTCGGCGGGTTCGCCGCCATCTGACCCATATTATCCGAGGTGACCCCCTGCTCTTCGGCGATGATCATGCCATTCACTACCCAGCGCACCACGTCTTCCCACTCCGAGTCGTAGTCGCGTACACTCGGACCGAGAGGTTCTTTGGAGAGCGTCTCGGGGAGCACGATGGCGTCGGTCCCGTCCGCCTTTAGGGTGAACTGGTGACCGCCCAGCTGTGATTTATCGGAGGACCAGGCGTCACACTGATCGTTGATAAACGCTCCGCGGAGCTCCGGGTTGGCCTGGAAGGTGATCTCAGAGTAGGTGAGCCCCTGTTCGGAGAAGAAGTCGGAGACGGCGCCCTGGGTGCTGGTGCCGTCCAGGATGCAGATAGTGGCCCCGTCGAGCTCCTTAGCGCTGGACAGTCCGGCGCTCGCCTTCACCATGATGCCGGTGCCGTCGTAGAAGGTGGTGGGCGCGAAGGCGACGTTGAGGTCGGTGTCGCGGCTGGCGGTCCAAGTGGTTGTGCGGATGAGCACGTCGATCTCTTTCGCGGCGAGCAGCTCGAAGCGGTTGGCGGAGGTGGCCTCCTTGAACCCGACCTTGCTCCTGTCTCCGAAGACAGCCGCGGCCATCGCGTGGCAATACTCCACGTCGTTACCTTGGGCCGTGCCGTCCGGGTTGAGCACGCCGAAGCCTGGGGTGTCAGCTTTGATGCCGCAGACGAGGTGTCCTCGATCGAGGATCTCATCGAGCGTATTCTCTCGGGCCTCTCCTTCGTTGCCTCCACACGCAGCCATGGCTAGCAGCGCGACAACTACTACCATCCCAGCGGGTAAACGTACGTACCTGTCCATCTTGCCTCCTGACAACGACATCGGTTTTGGTTATTCGTCTCCTGATGGGTCACGTCCCGTAAAGCGGTGTAAGAGAGAGCGCCATCCTGTTGAACACATCTATGCCGCTGCCTTCTCTAGATCCGCCTCGGGTAGAGCTTCGTCGATGCTGTTGGCCGCAGATGTCATGTAGCGTCGGCCGATGGCCCATTCGTCGTGCTGTTCGGCCAGGACAGCCCCAACCAGGCGAAGCGCGGCTGGCCGATTGGGGAAGATGCCCACCACGTCCGAGACCCAGCTGCTCTCGCCGGGTCATCGGCCAGAGGGTCAGATAGCTGGCCCGGCCAGCAAGGGACTCGGAGACCTGTCGCATCAATAGCAGGTTGGGCTAAACCGGTGATGAGGAACTTCCCCGGCTGGCGCTGCTGGTCTATGGCCCGCTTCACCGCATGCAGAAGGTCCGGCTCTCGCTGCACCTCATCGAGAGTCACCTGCTGGCTGCCCCCCAGGAGCGCCTCGGGATCGCGGCGGGCTGCATCTACCACGTCGAGGTCGTCCAGGGAGAGGAAGTGCCGTCCGCCCGGCATAAGCTCCTGGGCTAGGGTGCTCTTCCCCGTCTGACGGGCCCCGGTCACCACCACCGCAGGCATGACTCGGAGACGGTCCTGAAGGCTTGGCCCAACGAGGCGGGGGAGTGTAGCGTCCATCATGAGTGCCATGATAGGCATTCACGGTATGTTTTGCAATGGTGAGGCACCTTCCACAGTCTTCCTTGGGTTTTCCAGCCGCAGCGTCAGACAGCTGAGGAAACGGTGGTTGGCATCGGACACATGAAGGGGGACCTCGATTTGGTCTCTTCCCGTGCTCCCTATTCGTCATAGACCGAAGCGTTTCTGCCGACCACGTACTCTGATGGACAACAAAAAAAGACCTCACATGAGCCTGTCTCAGAAGTCGGGGAACTGGTGAATGGAACCGTGTTAGGTGTACCTTTGAGGCGACATCAACGAAGGAGAGATGGAGATGCCGCTTCGGGATATGGACCGAGAGCAGATGTGGCTGTTGCCGCCGTCTCTTGACGAGCTGGTGCCATTGGATCACCCAGCGCGATTCGTGGCTGAGTTCGTGGACGCGTTGGATAGAGAGGGCTGGTCAGAGCTCGGCGTGGAGATAGAAGGGGACACGCTGGGAGCTCCGGCCTACCACCCTCGTGCGCTGTTGAGCGTGTGGCTGTACGGATTCATGACCGGGGTGCGCTCGTGCCGGAAGCTGGAGGCGGCCTGCCGGGATCAGATACCATATCTGTGGCTGACCGGGTGGCAACATCCAGACCACAACACCCTGTGGCGATTCTACAAAGGACACAGGCAGGCCATGAGGAAGCTGTTCGAGCGGACGGTTCGTACGGCGGTGACGATGAAACTGGTGGACCTGGCGGTGCAGGCGGTGGATGGTACAAAGGTGGGCGCCAACGCATCGGTCTACAGGACCCACGCCGCTGAGGAACTGCGCCAGTTGTTGAACCGGGTAGAAGCGGCGATACGTGACCTTGAAGCTCAGAACGAAGCAGGAGAAGATACGGCCACTGCCCATCTGCCTGGGGAGTTGGCCAACAAGGAGATGCTGAGGAAGCAGGTGAGGCAGGCGATGGCCGACCTTGAGAGTAAGGAACGCCAGAAGCGCATTAACCTCACTGACGGAGACGCCCGGCTGATGAAGACGCGCGGCAGCGTTTTGCTCGGCTACAACGCCCAGGCTATGGTCTCACCCTTAGAACCTGACGGGGGAGCGACCGGCATGTTTAATACGGCGGTTGACATGGCAGACGATAGTCGTGACGAAAAGCAGTTGGTTCCCATGATTGAGCAGGCTGAGGAGACGACGGGAACGAAATCAGAGATGACGTTGGCAGATGCCGCTTACCACTCCGGGAAGGGCTTGGAAGAATGCACTCGCAGAGGCCAGTCAGTTGCGATGCCGGAGACGCGACAACAGTTGCTTGGGGACCCATATCGCAAGGACCGATTTATCTAGGGTATAGTCCCAAAACAGCCACCTGTGAGAGAATGGTGGCATGGGACGGAAGATTGGGTGCCCTCGATGTCAACACGCCAAGAGCTGGAGCATTCGGCGAGGTAAGAGTCGTTGTGCAGCCTGCCACTACGAGTGGGTGCCCAGGGCGCTGCCGCTTCGGTTGTCGCCAGGGGAGTGGCGGCGACTGTTGCGCTGGTTCGTCTTGGGGCAGAGTGCCGAGGTGATTGCCCAGGAGGCCCGCCTGGAGCGAAAGCGAGTCCTGCGCGCCCTGATCGTGGTGCGCCAGGCCATGGTCCGGGACGTTCCCCATGTCTTCTCCGGCGTGGTGGAGGTCGACGAGACCTACCTGGGAGGTTCCTGGCGCAACAGGCGCCTGGCAAAGCGTGTTCAGGGCACGAAGCGGGGCCGTGGAACCACTAAGCAAGCTGTCTTTGGGATCCTGTGTCGAGGTGGCCTGGTGTGGGCGCAAGTGGTACCTAACGTGGAAGCCAAGACGCTGCTGCCGCTCCTGCACCAACGCGTGCAACGTGGCTCCATCGTCTGCTCGGACACCTTTACCAGCTACACGGGCGTCGCAGCGGGGGGCTACGTCCACCGGCTTGTGGACCACAGCCAGGCGTTCAGCGATCGGCAAGGGAGCCACGTCAACGGCTTGGAGGGCTTCTGGGGTTATCTCAAGCGGCGTCTGGCAGCCAAAGGGGGAGTCCGCCGAGAACGGCTGCCCCTCTATCTTGCTGAGTATGTCTGGCGCTACAATCATCGGCGTCTGTTGGGACCAGAACAGGTTAAGACATTGTTCAAGCTGCTTCAAAGCTAATCCGGTGGCTAAAACGGGACTTTACCCTTCGCTAGTGAACTAGATTGACACGTTGTAGAATCAAAGCAATACGTTGTGACCTAGGGAAATTCTTAACTCTGAAGGGGATAAACCATGGGGAACCCGGTAGTGCACTTTGAAATTGCCGGCCCGGATGGGCCTGCTCTGCGGCAGTTCTATAGCGACCTGTTCGGGTGGAATATTGAAGTGCAGGGCGAAGAGATTGGCAACTACAGTTTGGTGTCCGCAAATGAGGGCGGCATCGGTGGCGGCGTGTATCCAACTACTGAGGATATGCCGGGGCGCAGCTATGTTACCTTCTATGTGCAGGTTGACGACCTTCAAACGGCCCTGGATAAGGTGGCCAGTATGGGCGGGAATGCCATCATGCCACCGATGGAGATAGCGCCCGGAATGGGCTCCATCGCCATGTTCGTGGACCCTGCTGACAACACCATAGGGTTGTATTCACTACCGCCGGAATGGGACGGGCAGATGCCGCCCAAGGGGAACGCTCCGCCGGTGGTACATTTCGAGCTTGGAGGCAGCAACGCAGCGTCGCTCGCCGACTTCTACACCGGGATGTTCGACTGGCAAATCGACCATCACGAGGAGGCCAACTACCGCTTCATCCAGCAGGAATCTGGAGGGATTGGCGGCGGCATCTTCCAGCACACAGAAGGCATGCCGCCCAACCATCCTTCCGTCGCCGTTATGGTCAACGACCTCCAAGCGTATCTTGACAAGGCCGTAAGCCTGGGCGGCACCGCCCTCATGCAACCCACAGAGATTCCCGGAGGATTCGGCTCGATTGCCATATTCTATGACATCGCTGGCAATCGCATAGCACTCTTCAAGTCCTCTGAGTAGAAACCGCGCTGGCTGGATTGGCCCGCCGCACGGCGCATCGGAGCCCCACAGGGGGGGCTGCCAGCCCTGTGAGGGCCACACCTACCGAGCTAACCTGAACTTCAATACGAAAGTTCTTGATTTTTGTATAGGTTGGTGGGCCGTTTCCTCGGCAGGCCGGGCTGGTATCGTCACCTCTTCCCTCCCTCTCACAGGCGTTCTTCTACACCTGAGATTCTACGCTTCCCGACGATTCCGGACAACAAAAAAGCCCGCATACACACGAGCTTGTGGAAGGGTGGAGGCCATCACAGATATGGCGATGGCCTTCACCCTCTTTCTACGCAGCGGTCAACGTCCTACGCAACCCGCTCGGCCTCCCTTTCCTGCTCCATGCTGAGCGCCCACTCGAACATGGAGAGGGTCGCGGGTTTCCGCTTCCCGTTCTTCTTCGGCTTCACCGGCTCCTCGACCATGAACTCGGCCCAGGAAAAACACCGACTGCTGGGCCCCGGGGCCTCGTCGCGCCATCGGCCGTGACCCCGGCGTTTCCCCCGCTGTTGGACTAGGCAGCCGCCGCCATCTTAGGTTGCGTCAACATGGCGGAGCAGCCCCTTTCAACAACGGGAGTCACCGACACCCGGCCCCGGCCGTCATACCCCGTACAATAGGCAAAGGCCGCCTTCGCGCCCCAGGGCACACGACCGCCGATACGAACGGCGCCGCCTCCGACCATATGCCCAGGACCCCCGGCGCCGCGCACCACCATCCCGCTCCGCTCGCCCTTCCGCCAACCCAACACCTTCACCTCGGCGGGCATGACCCGCTCCTCCGCCTCAGACCGCTGGAACAGAACCCCGTGCAGCCTCCTCAGGACCCCCGGCGACGGGTTGTTCCTGCCGTTCATGATCTGGGAGAGGTTGGCGGAGCTGATGCCGGCGCGCCGTGCGACCTCGTTCTGGCTGAAGCCGTGGGCGTTCATCCGGTCCCACACGGCCTCCCGGTCGATGCAGGCGGGCTGCGCGGGCGCGACCTTCGCCGGAGCCTCCAGCGCCGACTCCATCCTGGCCTGGACCTTCACGCCCATGTTCCTATGACCCCGCGCCACCATTGACATGTAGCTGTAGGACACGCCCGCGCGGTCGGCCAGGTCCCGCAGGCTCATGCCCAGCTCCCTGGCCCGCTCCCTGATATAGCTACTCTCCCCGCTCACCACGCATCCCTGGCGGTTGGCGCACTGCGCGGGCGCGATCTTCGCCGGAGCCTCCAACGCCGACTCGACCCGCGCCTGGACCTTCACGCCCATGTTCCTGCGGCCGCGCGACACCTGCGCCATGTAGCCGTAGGACACCCCCACTCGGTCGGCCAGGTCCTGCATGCTCATGCCCAGCCCACGGGCGCGCTCCCGGATGTAGCTGCTCTCGCCGGTCACCACGCCGCCTTGGCGGTAGACGACCCCCTGTCCTGGGACCTCTCCCAGCACCGACGCAGCCTTTTCACGCATCTTCGGAGTCCACGGCCCGCCCCCCGTCGCAATCTGCGACAGGTGGCCCGCAGACACCCCCATCTTGGCCGCAAGCTCCTTCATGGTGAGTCCGCGCCGCCTGGCCGCAGCCCGGAGCTCACTCTCTGGCTTGCCAAGGTTCGATCCAGGTCCCGCCGCCCGGGCACGTATCTCCGGGGTCTGTCCCGTGCCTGATACGGGGGCATGCCTCTCAATGCTCGTAGTCGTCATGTCGCTTCCTCCTGTAATGAAGAAGCGGGACCGCCCCCTTCTTGGAGACAGTCCCGCTCGAATCCGTGTCCCGATGGCCGGGACTGTCTCCTGGTGTGGTGTTTGTCCTGTGGCGAATGGCCGGCGCGGACTTCCCTACGGGAAGCCGTGTGCGGGCAAGGCCCCCGTATCGAGTACGGGGCAGGCTCGTCGTGAATTAGGCATAGTTCCTCCCCCGATCGGAGTCGGTGGCAGGCTCTAGGCGGTGAGAGTGGGATGGGGTGAGGCGGGAGGGAGTCCCGCAAGCAAGGGAGCGAAGCGAGCAAGCTCCGCAGTGGTGAAGCGGTGAGGCGGTTAGCGGGTGGAGCGTGCCGCCTGAGCCAGCAGGCGCAGGAAGCCGGCGCGTCGGTGGGGAAGGGCCGCAAGCTCTACCGCGTCGCCGACGCCCTGAGGGAGGGCGATTATGGCGGCGCGGCGTCCAAGCAAGCCCGCAAGCTGCCCGCCGCCGCCAGGCCCGCATCGTCTCCGTCGAAGGCGAGGAACACGCGGGAGCAGCTAGGCAAGCTGGCAGCAACACGCTCCATGCCCTGGGTGCCCAGGGCGGCGCAGACGGGGAGGCCCCACTGGGTCAAGGCACGCCAGTCGAACAGGCCCTCGGCGACAACTACCCAGGACGGCGCGGGGTCAAGCCGCCCAAGCCCAAGCACCGGCTTGGGGCCGGTCCCCGGCCATGTGCCTATTGGCTAAGGTCATGACTCACCTCCTATGGCCCTGAGACCCTGCAGGCTGCGGCTGGACAGAAGCTTGCCCGGCTGCCAGCGCATCCCCAGCACAGCCAGGACCTCCAGCGTCCCGTCGTCATGGGGGGACAGGGCCGCAGCCCTGCCGGTGCCCTGGCTGTACATCAGGATCTCCCGGTCGCCGAACCTGCGCTTGACCAGGCCGAGCCACTCGGCGTGTGCCCAGCGAGCTTCGCTCGCGTCTGCCTTGCCGGTGCCCACATCGGCGAAGACCGCCAGCGCCCCGTCCAGGTCGCCGGTCTGCCGCAGCCGCCGAGCGTCGTGGACGCTCCGGGCCACGGTCTGCGTCGTCTCCTCTTCCTGGGGGAACAGTGCCGCTATCAGCCGGTCCACCAGCTCTTCCAAGCTGGGCCTCCAGGCTGCCCTCATCGTTCCTATCGTCCCAATCGTCGTTACTTGCGTCGTCATCTCTGTGCTCCTTTCGATTTGGTTTGCCTTCGGTCGTCAACTCACAACAAACGACGGCGCGAGCGCGAACGCCCACACCGCCGTTGCTGCGATCCTGAATTCGTGGGTGCCTAGTTAACCTGTGGTCTGTTCGGCCTCACGCTCCCGGCGTCTCAGCCAGCGCTGATGCTCCCGCTCCTGTCTACGTCTGCGCACCTGGCTGCGAATGAACAGCGCCCCGATGCGCAGGCCCGGGAGGTTCAGGAAGAACAGCTCCAGACCTATGCCGGTGAGCAGTGGGGCGACCACCACCAGCGCAATCCCCAGCCGCTTACGCCGCCGCAGGAATCTCCCGGCCCTGACGGCGGCTGCCGGGACCCTTTGGCCTCGTTCCTTCTCGTGCATACGCACCTCCTAAATGTGTGTTGCCCGCACCGGCATCCACAGCGAGGGTCGTGGCTTATGGGTTGGTTGACGATGGACACACTCCGCCCACGGTGGGATGCCTCACGTGAACGCAGCGTGACTTGTCCTCGGCCTGGTCCGCGCATCGAACGCAGAGGGGCCAGGGTGGAAAAGACGCAGCTCGGCCAGGGTCTCTTCGTCGCAACGCGAGTTCTGGGGAGCTACGAAGACGCGGCGCGGCTGTCCCAGGATGTGGCCACAGAACAGACGCGGGTGTAAAAGGGCACAGCTCGACCAGGGTCAATATGGCGCGCCGACTCTGGGGAGGCTGCGGTGACGCGAAGCGGCCAGCCTGCGATGCAAATGGCAGACCGGCGCGTGTCGAAGCTGCGGCCTAGCTGTCTGAAGGGCTATGCCGCAGGCATGGGGGGACGGTCAGAGGGCATGGGGCACTCCAACCGTCGTATCGAAAGGTCGAAACGCAGGACGCACTCCGGCCTTTGTGGAAGCATCCCTCTTGGGCGGCCGTTGGGAGAGCCTGGCTCGATCCCTCTGGTACATCCCGGGCTCAGGGAAAGGACCCCCAGGTTTCTAAGGCAAAGAAACACTGGAAAAACCTGATAACAATCTCAGTATTACGCCCCATCTCCCCTTTGGCAATACTTTCGGGGCCTCACCACCCACATCACTTGCACTCATGCAGCAAACATGGTACGGAGATGACGCAGCGCCTACTTCCGCCACAGGCCAAGGGTGAGGATCCGGCGCACCCACCTGAGCAACTCCCTCCTGGTCCGCGCCCACCGGGTGTCGCCCAGGGCCGCCTCTATCGAGCGTCGCTGCCCGTTCCTCCACACCCCCGTGAGCGGCTGGGTCTCGGGCGGCAGGTTCAGCCCGTGCTCCTCGGCCATAGCCAGCTCCAACTCCAGGATACGCTCGTGCGTCACCAGCCACGACAGACTCTTGCCCCCGATGGGATGACTCGCTCTGAGCGTGCGCCACTCGTCGATCAGCGGCCACGCCCACCGAAGACCGCCTCGTCATCGAGAGCAGGCTCGACGGTCACCAGCTCGGGATACCGCCGCCGAAACGTGGTATTACCAACCGGCTTGCGAACCGCATTAGCCCCGCTCCCCGACCCCTGCCCGGCCCCGACCTCAGCCACCCGTCGCTCCAACTGGCGCAGAGCCCTGGTGTGCTCCTCTCCCAGGGCCTTCACCTGGCCCTCGACGAAGGCTCGCACCTTGCCGAGACTGCTCTTGATCTTCTGTTCCAGGCCCTCCACCCGCCCCTCCAGAGCTGCGATGCGTTCCTGCTGCGCGGCCATAGCTTTGGACTCCCTGGACAGGAGCAAACGATCCAACGCATGGCTCATGCGCGGCGAAAGGCTGCCGGTCTCCACGGCTCTAGCCAGAGTCTTGTAGTTGACGCCCAGCAGGTCCGCCGCTTCCATGCGCCCTTTCTCGCGTATCACGTCGAGCAGCAGCGCCATGAGCCGCAACTCGTGCAGGTTCTCCAGGCTCCTCGTCTTTTCCATCGCTACAGCCCTCTCTTTCATCGGTCCCTCACTCCCACTTCCGAAAAGGAAACTTCTCCACGACGAAAGGGAAGTCGGCTCACAAATCGGCACTTCCTTTTCGGGAAGTTTCCCTAGCCCGTTCCTGGCACCACCCCCTGGAACCCGCTCTGGACACAAAGTGCTTGCTGAGATGGTCCTATAGGGGGTGGTTTCTCCCCGAATTAGCTTGCTCAGGACCCCGACTTCCCTTTTTGGAACAAACTCAAATCTCTGTACACGTCCATCACACCACGAAGGCCCCTGGGAACGTCAGGGCTTGAAAGGGAGGGTGAGCGCGCCCTCCCCCACACCTCATGAATGAAGCTGGGTCAATGCTTATGATCTAGGCGCCCCTTGCTTCAGGTGTCCAGCAAGGTCAACCGAGACCGTTTCTGGGTGCGCTGCCGGGCCCATGCTGTAGGGAGGGTATTTTGGGCATCTCGCTCGAAATTGCTCGCTCACATGCAGCAATCATTTAGCAATAGGGGCCCCGGAGCGCTGGGTCTTTAGCTCTGCTCTACATTTAGGTCCTACAGGGGAGGACTCAGCAGAACCCTAAAGGAATCGAAGGAGTTCTTCCCAGCATCTCCATACCTGTGAAGGTGTCTCCGGGCCGTTGACAGCGGGTCCATCGTCGGTGCAATATTAGAGTAAGACTCGGTAACATAGTGTGGAGGCCGACATGCCAAGAACAACGAAGACCATCACCTTCTCCCTGCCTCCAGAGATGGCGGAGCGGGTGGACGAGGTGATGAAGCAAGAGGGACGCACCAGAAGTGAGTTCCTCCGAGAGGCGCTGGTACGCTACATCGAAGAATGTGAGTGGAGAGCGCTGCTCCAGTACGGAGAGCAGCGGGCCAGGGAGCAGGGTCTCGGACCCGAGGATGTGGGACCGCTGGTGGAGGAATACCGCTCTGAAGTCGGTCCTACCCGGGCATGAGGGTCGTCCTGGACACCAACGTCATCGTCTCAGGTCTCAACTTCCCTGGGAACGAGCGGCTCGTATTGGAGCTGGCCCGCAGGGGGCGGTTCGAGCTCTGTCTCTCATCTTCTGTCCTGGAGGAGGGTGCAGGGGTATTGACTCG
The DNA here is from genome assembly GCA_965249185.1 of Dehalococcoidia bacterium. GTDB lineage: Bacteria > Chloroflexota > Dehalococcoidia > Lucifugimonadales > Australimonadaceae > CBDFLS01. The sequence continues at coordinate 1,833,545 of CBDFLS010000002.1, read as the reverse complement.
CAAGTTTGGCTGGGAGGAGGAGAACACACACAGGGCCATCGAGATGCTGCGGGACGCGGCAAACATCATCGACCCCCAGCAGGTGCCACAGGTGATCGAGGGAAACGAAGCGGACAACCGGATCCTGGGGTGTGCGGTAGAGGCTTCTGCCGACTACCTGGTCACGGGAGACCGGCGGCACCTTCTTCCCCTTGCAGAGCATGAAGGGATAAGAATACTCAATGCACCCCGGTTCTTGTCGGCGCTTGAGGGCTGATAGCAAACGCCAGGACATGAAGACGATATCGATCTCATTGCAAACCAACTTTCAAGGGAGTGAGGATATACATGAAACAACAAAATGACCCAACACCAGCAGCCCTCTACGCACGGGTGTCCAGCAACCGGCAGGACGTGGACCTGTCCGTGTCCGCCCAGCTCAGGGCGCTTCGAGACTACGCGGAGAAGAACGGCTACGTCGTAGCGCGAGAGTATGTGGACGAGGCCGAGAGCGGGCGCATCGCCGACCGGCCCCAATTCAGAAAGATGCTGGATGAGGCCAGCAAGCCCAACTCTCCCTTCCATGAGATTCTTGTTTGGAAGTTCTCACGCTTCACCCGCAAACGGGAGCACGCCGTGGCTTTCAAGTCCATGCTGAGGAAGCGGGGCATCAAAGTCGTCTCTATCACCGAGCACGCCGACGACTCTCCGACGGGCAAGCTCATGGAGGCCATCATCGAGAGCGTGGACGAGTTCTACTCTGAAAACTTGGCCCAAGAAGTCGTCCGAGGGATGCGGGAAGCCGCCATACGGGGCTTCTGGGTCTCCACCTACGCTCCCTTCGGGTACAGGAAGGTGTCGGTCCAGGACGGAGCAAAGAAGCGGCCCAAGCTGGAGCTGGACCCGCCGGCGGACTCAGTGATCCGGCGCATCTTCCAGATGGCCCTACAGGGCAAGAGCACCCTGGACATCACCAAGACGCTGAATGGTGAGGGCATCCCCACCTCAACGGGCAAGCACTGGTTGAAGTCCACTGTGCACCGCATCCTCTCCAACGAAGCGTATACAGGAACGCTGGTTTGGGGCGTCGATGCCAAGGACGGAGCGCCGCCTGTGCGGGTGGAGGACGCATTCCCCGCAATAGTCACCAAGCAGGAGTTCCGACGCATCACCCGCTCCCTTCGCTCCAAGGCCCCGGCCAGGGTCAACCCCCGGCGGGCATCCAGCCCCTACCTCCTCAGCGGCTTGGTGAAATGTGAGAAGTGCGGAAAGGCGCTCACTGCGGCTGAGGCCAAAAGCGGCAAGTACAGCTACTACGTCTGCCACTCACTGCTGAAAAAGGGCAAGGGACCCTGCAAGACTCCTCGCCTCAACTCCAAGCGCTTTGAGAAGCTGATGATCGAGCAGATTCGCGCAAACATCCTCACGGAAAGCAACATCCGGGACCTGGTTAGGCTGATGGACGAGGAGATGGACGGCGTGGCTGCTGAGCAGCGGGAGAGGCTGGAAAACATCGAAGCGGAGCTTATCGAGGTGCGGCGGCGCTTGGACCGGGTGTGGCACGTCATCGAGAACTCGGAACTCGACATATCCGACGCCACCTCCCGCATCAGAGAGCACCGGGAGCGTCAGGAGAAGCTGGAGATCGCCGCAGAGGAGGCCAGGGCATTGCTCTCAGAGCGCCGGGCCGTACTGGACAACGTGGACACCATCGCATCCTATGCACAGGACATGAGCGACTTCCTGATGACCAGCGAGATCACCGAGTCTCGGGCCTTCATCAAGTCCTTCGTCAAGGAGATCAAGGTCAAGCCGGGAAAGGCGACGGTCTTCTACACCCTACCCACGCCGCCGGATAGCCCGATAGGGGGCGGAGACGCCGCAGAGGTGGCTCTCCACGGCCCAGTAGTTCGCAGTTCAGTACACGTTGGTGGGCCCGCCAGGGATCGAACCTGGGACCAACCGGTTATGAGCCGGCCGCTCTACCACTGAGCTACGGGCCCTGGGAGCTGCCGAGAGCGCGAGACGACGGGGTGACGGGCGAGGGAAAAGGTCACACCCCAGAGGCGGGATCCGGCCCCACAATCTCATCGGAGTGGGTGCCCAGGCGGTTCATCTCCTCTTCCACCCGGTCGGCCGTGACGCCCATCGCCACCAAGCTCTGGGAGGCGGAGTCGTCCGGCTGGCTCACCAGGCTCCAGAGCAGGTGGCCCGTGCCCACCTGGCGCTCGCCGGACTCGCGGGCGAGCCGAGCCGCTTGCTCGATGATCTGCTGACACCGGCGCGTGAGCCCACCGGCCCCCGTGAAGAGCGTGCCCCGCCGACCGATGACCGCCTCCACCTGGGACCGGAGCGGGTCCAGTTCAACGCCCAGGTTCACTAAGGTTCGGGCGCCCACCGACCGGTCCTCCCGCAGCAGGCCCAGGAGCAGGTGCTCCGGCCCCATGTAGCCCTGCTCGAACCGGTGGGCCTCCTCCTGCATCATGGACAACGCGCGCCATGCGCTGGGCGTGAAGCGGCCCGGCAGTCCCCTGGCTGGCGCCGCCATCGATGTCCCCGCCATGGTCAGCCCCCGCCCGAGAAGCCCCACCGGCACCCAGCGCATCACATCTATGCCTCCCAGGACCAACGCGCCCAGGGCCACGGCCACCACCACGTGCGCCGGGACGCTCACCATAAACGGCGGCAGGCCGGCCCAGGTCTCGTTCCCAAACGTCCGGAGCGGGACCAGCATCAGCAGGAGGCCGGCCACTCCAATCGCCAGATAGTAGACCCATGAAAACCGTCCCGCCATCTGCCGGGCCATCGAGGCGCCGATGATTACCGCGCCTCCACCGCCCAGTCCCAGCAGGGCCGTGACCAGCGTGAGCCCGTAGGCGCCCCGGCCCGTAAGGTTGCTGGGCAACGGGCCGTTCCCCAGGGCGTTGTCGGTCCGGTGCGCCAGCCACGCCGCCGCCAGCAGCACGGCCAGGGCCGCCGCCGAGATAGTCACGGCCATGGGCACAGCCCACTGCCAGCGTGAGACGCGTTCAACCATTGGTCTCCTCCTTAAGGAGGCATCGGCCGTCAGGGCCTGCGCCTGAAATCATAGCACAGCCGCGATAAGTCCCGAAGACGCTTCAAGCGCGCTTACGCTTGCTTTTCCGGCGCCCGGCGGCGGTCTGGCAGAAGTGGCCCCCGCAGCGTAAGATTATCCCTCGCAAACGGAACTTCACCAAGGAAGGCCCCGATGACCGACACGAATGCCACCCGGACCGAGCGCGACAGCATGGGCCCTATGGAGGTGCCCACCGACGCCTACTATGGCGCCTCCACCCAGCGCGCGGTGCACAACTTTCCCATCAGCGAGCTCCGCTTCCCGCCCGATTTCATCCACATCCTCGGCCTTATCAAGCGAGCGGCCGCCCGGACCAACGTCAGCCTCGGGCTCCTGGACCCGGAGCTGGGCGACGCCATCGCCGGCGCCGCTGAGGAGGTGGCATCCGGCAAGTTCGACACCCACTTCGTGGTGGACCTCTTCCAGACCGGCTCCGGCACCTCCACCAACACCAACGCCAACGAGGTGATCGCCCGCCGCGCCGCCGAGCTGCTCATGAAGCCCGGCCAGCGCCTGCACCCCAACGACCACGTCAACATGGGCCAGTCGTCCAACGACGTCATCCCCACGGCGGCCCACCTGGCCGCGGCCCAGGCCCTTCGCAGCCGGCTCCTGCCGGCCATGGACCAGGCCCGCCTGACCCTGGAGGAGAAGTCCAGGGAGTTCTGGGACATCATCAAGACGGGCCGCACGCACCTGCAGGACGCCACGCCCATTCGCCTGGGCCAGGAGCTCCAGGGCTACGCCCAGCAGCTTGGGCGAGCCGGAGAAGGGCTGCGGGCCCAGGCCGCGCCCCTGTCCGAAGTAGCCCTGGGCGGCACCGCCGTGGGCACCGGCGTAAACACCCATCCCGACTTCGCCCGGGGCGTGTGCGCGCTCCTCTCCCAGGACCTGAGCTTCACCGTCACCGAGACGCCCCATCACTTCCAGGCCCAGAGCACGCTGGACGCCATGCTGGCCGCCAGCGGCGCCGTGCGGAGCGCCGCCGTGGCGCTGCAGAAGATCGCCAACGACCTCCGATGGCTCGCTTCCGGACCTCGGGCCGGCCTGGGAGAGCTGGAGCTACCGGCCGTGCAGCCCGGCTCGTCCATCATGCCGGGCAAGGTGAACCCGGTCATCGCCGAGTCGCTGCTCCAAGTGGCGGCCCACGTCATCGGCAACGACGCCACGATCAGCGCGGCGGCCCAAGGCGGCTATCTGGAGTTGAACACCTACTGGCCCGTGGCCGCCTATCACCTGCACCAGGCCACGACGCTCCTTGCGTCCGCCACGGCCAACTTCGACGCGCAGTGCCTGCGGGGCATCCAGGCCACGGCCCACGGGCCCGCCATGGTCGAGCAGGGGCTCATGCTGGCCACCGGGCTCACCCCCGCCATCGGCTACGACGCCGCGGCCCAGATCGCCAAGGAGGGCGCCGCCACCGGAAAGACGGTTCGCGAGATCGCCAAGGAGCGCACGGAGCTGAGCGAGGAGAAGCTGGACTCGCTCCTGGACCCCGCCAGGATGACGGAGCCGGGCCGGGAGTCGGGCGGCGGAGGGAGCGGCTAGCCCCGGCGCTTGACACCCCCATCGAGCGGCATGACCATGGACGACCAGCCTGACACGAGGGAGGATGTTGTGGAAAACGCGGTCCGCGAGTATATCGACAGCCACCTGGACGAGACGCTGGAGGACCTGAAGCGGCTCACCGCCCAGCCCAGCGTCAGCGCCCAGAAGCTGGGGGTGCTGGAGTGCGCGGAGAAGGTGGCCGAGGAGCTGACGAAAGCCGGGCTCAAGGCGGAGATCATGCCCACGGCCAACCCCGCCTACCCGGTGGTCTACGGCGAGGCCGAGGGTTCGTCCGACCGGACGCTCCTCTTCTACAACCACTACGACGTGCAGCCGGCGGAGCCCCTGGAGCTGTGGGAGACGCCACCCTTCGAGCCCACGGAGCGGGACGGGTATATCTACGGCCGTGGCATCTCCGACGACAAGGGCCATCTGATAGCGCGGCTAGCTGCGATAAAAGCCATTCTTAGCGCAAAAGGCGAGCTCCCCGCCCGGATCAAGTTCCTCATCGAGGGGGCCGAGGAGATCGGCAGCCCCGGGCTCCATGACTTCCTGCACCAGCACCGCGACAAGCTGAAGGCCGACGTGTGCATCTGGGAGGGCGGCGGCGTGAACTGGGACGGCCATCCCCTGCTCACCCTGGGCGTCAAGGGCATCCTCTATGTCGAGCTGGAGTGCGTGACCGCGGCCACCGACTCCCACTCCTCCTATGCGCCGGTGGTGCCCAACCCCGCCTGGCGGCTGGCCTGGGCCCTCAGCACCCTCAAGGACCGCGGCGAGCGTGTGCAGCTCCGGGGCTTCTACGACAGCATCCGCGCTCCGTTGCCGGAGGAGGTGGAGGCCCTGCGGGTTATCCCCGCCGAGGACGAGCGGTACCGGCGCGACCTGGGCATCGAGGTGTTCGTCCAGGAGGCCAGCGGCCACGAGTTCCGGCGCCGGCTGGTCATGGACCCCACCTGCAACATCGCCGGGATGATCTCCGGCTACACCGGACCCGGCTCCAAGACGGTCCTGCCCGCCTGGGCCCGGGTCAAGCTCGACTTCCGCCTGGTGCCGGACCAGTCGCCGGACGAGGTGCAGGCCGCGCTCCGCTCCCACCTGGACGAGCACGGCTTCAGCGATATCACCATCACCACCTACGGCATGGAGCACCCGGCCCGCACGCCTATCGGCGACCCGTGGGTGGGCCTCGTGGCGAAAACGGCGCGCACGGTGTACGGCAGCAAGCCCTATATCCAGCCCAACATGGCGGGCACGGGGCCCCAGTACCCGGTCCAGGAAGTGCTGGGCGTGCCCGTGGCCTCCTGCGGCATCGACTATCCGGGCAACCGCATCCACGCTCCCAACGAGAACATCCGGCGGGACTACTTTCGCCTGGGCGTGCTGCACACCGCCGAGGTCATCGAGCAGTTCGGCGCCCGATTCGGGCGTTAGCCTCGGCACCGCCCTCCGGGCCTGAAGCGGCGTCCCCTCGGGGTTGGACGAGTCACGGTTCGGAGCACGCAGTTCCCTTGACACCACCCTAGGGCGCTGCTACGCTCGCCTGCATCGGCCCACGATGTAGTGGCGGCGGCCACGCCTCCATGCGAGACCTCTCCGCCCCTCCCAAAAGGCCTATGTCCACCACCACGGAACGAGAGGTCACGGCGCTCCAGTACCGGTACCGCGCCGAAGTGACGGACCAGCTCCGTCACGCGGTGCCTCCCGACGTTAGCGGCCTCTACCCCCTCCTCCGTTACCACCTGGGGTGGGAGGAGTTGGACGGCCGGGCAACTCCCGACAGCGGCGGCAAGGCACTGCGGCCCATCCTCTGCCTCATGGCATGCGAACTCGCCGGAGGGGACTCGCGCCGCGCGCTGCCCACGGCGGCGGCCCTGGAGCTGGTCCACAACTTCTCCCTGCTCCACGACGACATCCAGGACGGAGACGTGGAGCGGCGGCACCGCCCCACCGTGTGGAGCATTTGGGGCGTGCCCAAGGCCCTGGACGCAGGCAACGCCATGTGCGTCCTGGCGGACCGTGCGCTCCTGGCCCTGACCGAGACCGTCATCTCGCCATCCTGCCTGGTGGCCGCCTCCCGGACGCTCACCAACCGATACATGGAGATGATCGAGGGCCAGTACTTGGACATGGCCTATGAGCAGGCCGATGGCGTCACCGCCGGGCAGTACATGGACATGGTGGGCCGCAAGACGGGCGCCCTCATCGACGCCGCCATGTATCTGGGGGCGCTGATAGCCACCGAGGACGAGCCCACCGCCGACGCCTTCGGCCGCTGCGGGCGCCGCCTGGGGCTCGCCTTCCAGGTGCGCGACGACATCCTCGGCATCTGGGGCGACCCGGCCCAGACGGGCAAGCCCGTCGGCGCGGACATCCGCCGCAAGAAGAAGTCGTTGCCCGTGGTGTACATGCTGGAGCGGGCCCAAGGAGCGGACCGGGAGTGGCTCAAAGAGCTTTACGCAAAGGCGGAGGTTGAGGCCCCGGACGTGGAGCGCGTGCTGGGCATTCTGGACGGCCTCGGCGCCCAGGAGTATGCTCAGAAGACGGCGGAGGCCGAGGGGCAACAGGCGCTCGCCAGCCTCCAGAAGCTGGACATGGCGCCGGATGCCCGCCGGCAGGTGGAGACGATGGCGGAGTTCTTCGTGACCCGCCAGAAGTAAAGGAACAGAGATGGCCGTACCGGTCTCCCAGATGTGGACGGTATCCCGCCACGTGCTGAAGCAGAAGCTGCTTCGGAAGAAGAAGTACGCCCTGGTGCTCATGCTGGAGCCCCTCTTCCGGTGCAACCTGGCATGCGCCGGCTGCGGCAAGATCCAGTACCCGGGGCAGGTCCTGAAGAAGGACCTCTCGGTGGAGGCCTGCCTCAACGCCGTGGACGAGAGCGGCGCCCCCATGGTCAGCATCGCCGGCGGCGAGCCCCTCATGTACCCCCACATCGCGGAGCTGACCGAGGCGCTGGCCGAGCGCAAGAAGTACTTCTACCTCTGCACCAACGCCATTCTGCTGAAGGAGAAGCTGGAGGCGGGGATCTTTAAGCCCTCCAAGTACTTCACCTTCAGCGTTCACATGGACGGCCTCCAGGAGGAGCACGACGAGTCGGTCTGCCGCGATGGGGTCTACGAGCAGGCGGTGGAGGGCATCAAGGAGGCGGTGTCGCGGGGCTATCGCGTCACCTCCAACACCACGCTCTTCGACGGCGCCGAGCCCCTGCGGGTCCGCGATTTCTTCGACGCCATGATGGACCTGAACGTCGAGGGCATGATGGTCTCCCCCGGCTACAGCTACGCCAAGGCGCCGGACCAGGAGCACTTTCTGCGCAAAGAGCGGACCAACCAGCTCTTCACCGAGATACTGAGCGACAAGAAGAAGCGCTGGAAGTTCAACCAGTCGCCTCTCTTCTTGCAATTCCTCATGGGCAAGCAGAATTACGAGTGCACCCCCTGGGGCAATCCGCTGTACAACGTTTTCGGCTGGCAGCGTCCCTGCTACCTCCTGCAAGAGGGATATGCATCCACCTTCAAAGAGCTGCTGGAGACCACTCCCTGGGAGAACTACGGGAGGAAGAGCGGCAACGAGAAGTGCCGCGATTGCATGGTCCACTGCGGTTTCGAGCCCACCGCCGTCCACGAGACCTTCAGCTCCTGGAAGGGCTTCAAAGACACGGTGGTCACCACGCTCACGGGCAAGCTCTAAGCGCCCCGGCAAGTCCATGCCCGACCGCTAGCAGCACCATGGCCGAAGAGAAGCGTCTGCAAGGCTGGGTCCCCGAGCTTGACGGCGAGCTGACCCTCGCCCAGGTCATCGATTTCGCCTTCGACTACCGGGGAAACGTCACCCTGGTCAAGGCCGATGGCTCCGAGGTGGCGGGCTACCTGTTCAATCGCAACGCCGAGGTCCCCGAGCCCTTCGTCCAGATGTTCGACGACCGTGGCAACGGCCCCTTCGCCATCCCGTACGCCGATATCCGGAATATCCGGTTCACCGGCAAGGACACCGCCGCCGGCAAGTCGTACGACGCCTGGATCAAGCGCAGAGAAAAGGAGCGGGCACGGCGGCGGGCGGAAGATGGAGAAACGCCGGCCGGCTCTTCGTAACCGCACGCACCGGCCCTTGACGCCAGGGCCCCCGGCGGAAGCGGCGGGCGGGACGCTCCAAAACGGAGGAGAGGTGCGCTATCACTAGCACCAGCACTGGCCCGGGCGCGGAACGCGCACCCTCCACCCCCGGAGCGGCCGCCCTTCTGGTGGTGGCGCCCACTCCGCGCGAGCTCGGCGGGCTGCAACCTGGTCGCCAGGGCGTCCTCCGGGTGGCGACGACGGGACTGGGGCGGGCGGGCGGGCCCGCCCTGGAGCGTCTGCTGGAAGCCGGCGGGGTGCGGTGCGTGCTCTCCCTCGGCTTCGCCGGCGCGCTGACACCCCAGGCGCGCACCGGCGCGCTGGTGGTCTGCGGCTCTTTTCTCGCATACGAAGCCGACGCGCCACCACCGCTGCCCGCGGACACCGGACTCCTGGAGTGGGCCATCGACCGGATGGACCGGATGCGGCTCCCCTATCACTACGGCGACCTCCTCACGTCGCCCGGACTGCTCTCGACGCCCGACCAGAAACGGAGGGCCGGTCTCGACACCGGCGCCGCGGTGGTGGACATGGAGGGCTATTGGCTGGCCCAGGTGGCCGCCGCCCATCAGACGCCCTTCCTCGCGCTCCGAGCGGTCCTGGACGGTGCGGACTACACGCTCCCGAAGCTGGGGGCCAGAATCGTGGAGGACCAGGGCCGGAACGTGATGAAGCACACCCTGCGCTACGTCTTCTCCTACTGGAGCCACGGGCTTCGGCTGGTGCCCCTGGCGCTCCGCTCGCGGCGGGCCCAGCGGACGCTGCGGCGGACGGTGCGCTCCCTGGCGCCGGAGATGGCCCGCCGGTACGACGGCGCGCCGTCGTGAACCGGGTGCTCGTCACGGGCGCCACGGGGTTCATCGGCGGCCACGTTGCCCGCGCGCTCCTGGAGCGGGGATACCAGGTCCAGGCGCTGCTCCGCCCCGGCCAGGAGCTGTCGTGGAGACACCCGGAGCTGGACGCCGCCTTCGGCGATATCCGGGACCGGCCGTCGGTGGCGGCGGCGCTCCGGGGGTGCGACGCCGTGGTCCACGTGGCGGGCCTCTACACCTTCTGGGCGCCCAGGCCCGCCCTCATGTACCAGGTCAACGTCCAGGGCACGCGGAACGTGCTGGAGGAGGCCTGCCAGGCCGGCGTGGAGCGTATCGTCCACACCAGCACCGTGGGCACCATCAAGCACAGCGGCGGCGGGACGCTGGCCGACGAGACGGAGGACGCAGAGCCCGGGGACCTGGCCGGCCACTACCGGCGCTCAAAGTTCCAGGCGGAGATGGAGGCCCGGCGGCTGGCGGACCAGGGCGCACCCCTGGTGGTGGTGAACCCCACGGTGGCCGTGGGCCCCGGCGATGTGAAGCCGACGCCCACGGGCCGGGTGATCGTCGATTTTTTGCGCGGCGCCATCCCCGCCTACGTGAACACCGGCCTCAACCTGGTGGACGTGGCCGACGTGGCCGAGGGGCACGTGTTGGCGCTGGAGCGCGGCGCCGTCGGCCAGCGGTACCTGCTGGGCAACCAGGAGGGCAACGTAACCCTCGAGGAGATGCTGCGGATGCTGGCCGGGCTCACCGGGCTCCCGGCGCCCCGCCGCCGCGTGCCCATGGCCCTGGCGCTGGCAGCCGCCTATCTCGACCAGTTTGTGGAGGGCACGCTGCTCAGAAGACAGCCCCGGATACCCCTGGAGGGAACCCAGCACGCCAGAAAGCCCACGTGGGTAGACTGCTCCAAGGCCGTGCGCGAGCTGGGGCTTCCCCAGCGTCCGGTGCGCGACGCGCTGCGCCGGGCCATCGAATGGTTCAGCGCCGAAGGCTACGTCGCACCAAGCCGCCATCCGGCCCGCGTGTAAGGAAAAACATAAGGAGATAGCCATGCGCGATACGGGGACGCTTTCACTGAACGTGGGCAGTTTTCTGGAGCGAAGGTCTGGCTGGTTTCTCCTGTCCATCGTGGTCCTCACACTCCTGCTCGCCATACCCATGTTCACCATGGCCCCCGACGAGGCAGCCTCGGACAACCCAGGAGGCGTCGTCTACGACCTGCAGGACCTGGTGGACGCGAAACTGCCCGCGCGCATCCACGGCACCTTCTTCGTGGCCGAGGCGCGAAGCGGAGACTTCCTGACGCAAGCGCCCATGTGGGAGCTCTACCAGAACACCGTGGCGTTGAAGGAGGCCGACCGCGAGGGCACCCTTAATTCCCCAAATCTGGAGGAACGGTCCTACCTGTACAACGGTTTCGACACCGACCGCCAGCAGCCCATCTTCGGCATCTACACCCTGGCCGACGCCGTTCAGGAGGTGCTGGCCAGGGACCCCAGGCTGAACACAACTCTTGAGCGGGCCACCGATGAGGAGGTGAAGCTCGCCGTCCATCAGGTGCTCAGCAACCCCGCGACTGAGGGATTTGAGGACGCGCTGTCGTTCACGCTCAAGGCGGTGGAGCGCAGGTCGCTGTGGGGCCAGGAGATCGACTACTGGACCTCCCCTGCCCTCCTTTTCCCTGTCGCGGCCGACAACGAGAGGCTCGGCGGTGGCAGCGGCAGCATCGGCATCACGGGCGACGATGTCACCGAAGGCAAAGAGGAGTTCAATCGAAAGGTCCAGACCATGCTCCGGGGAAACGAGGAGAGCTACCAGCTCTGGGGTGTCGCCATCGACGCCGGCCTGGAGATAGCGGACGAGATTAACACCGCCGTCCCCTTCATCATTGCCACCTTCTTCATGGTGCTGGTCGTGGTGGGCATCAGCATGCGCTCGGCCCGGGTGGTGCTCCTCACGGGCCTTGGGCTGGTATTCATGATCATCTGGCTCAAAGGCCTCTCCAATCTGGCGGGCCTCAACTCCTCCACGACCCTCGACTTCATCGTGCCCATCGCCATGATCTCCCTGGGCGCCGACTTCGTCATCCATGCCGTGAGCCGCTACCGTGAGGAGCGGAAGCTCGGCGTGAACGCCCGGCGCGCCCTTCGCCTAGGCATGGCCGGGGTCCTGGCCGCCCTGTTCCTGGCCATGGTGACGGACGCCATCGCCTTCCTCTCCAACGTCTCGGCGGACATCGAGACGGTCATCGGGTTCGGTATCGGAGCGGGCTTCGCCATTCTCGCGGCCTTTGTCATCCTCGGCCTCACCGTCCCCGTGGCGCTCATGCGCTGGGAGGCCGGGCGGGAGAAGACGGCGCCTAGCCCCGCCACCCCCGAGTCCCCTCCCCTGGTGCGTGGCGCAGAGTCCCAGCCCTCCCGGGCAGCCGATCTCGTGGTGGCCCTCGCTCGCGCACGGTTCATCGTGCTCCCCCTGGCGGCGGTGGTGACCGCCTTCGCGGGCTATTACGCCTTCCAATTGGAGGGGAGCTTCGACGTCAAGGACTTCTTCAAGAGCGACTCCGACTTCGTGGTCGGTCTGGACAAGATCGAGGACCACGTGGGCGATGCGGGCGGCGAGTCCGCCATTATCTATATCGAGGGCGACCTGGCGGAACCGGCCGCCCTAGCCGCCATCGACCGATTCCTGACCCAGGCGGCGGACAATCCCACGGTGGCCAAGACCAACCAGGGCCAGGCTACTCTCCAGGCGCGGCCAATCTTCGTTGTTTTGGAGCAGGTCATGCGCTCGGACTACGCCCGGGCCCAGATAGAAGAGGCGTCGGGTGTCCCCATCACCCTCGGCGATGGCCTTCGCCAGACGACCTACCGCGAAAAGGTCTACCGCAGGCCCGATTCCAAGGAGCAACTCCAGGCCATTTACGACTACATGGTGGTGAACGGCGTGCCGCTGAGCCCCAGCCGAAATATCTACGACCACCTGGAGGTGAGCGAGACCCTCTTCCACGACCCCACGGGCGCCCGGCCGGACGCCACGACCATCGTGTTCGGCATCCCCGGCACACGGGAGCAGACCAACGTCATCAAGTCCCGCGATGCGCTCGCCGAGGACATCCGGCTGCTCGAGGCCGAGCCAGCCATCTCCCGCGCCGGACTAACGGGCTCGCCCTACACCCGCCAAGCCGCGCTGGACGCCACCACCAGCGGCTTGCAGCGGGCCTTGCCCATCGCTGTCATCGCCTGCCTCCTGGTCGCCATGGCCGCCATGCGCTCCATCCGGTTCGGCGTGGTCACCATCATCCCCATCGGCCTGGTCGTGGCCTGGCTCTACGCCTTTATGTACGCCTTCGACTTCGGGCTCAACTTCGTCACCGCTACCATCGCGGCGGTCTCCATAGGAGTTGGGATCGACTATGCCATTCATATGACCCAGCGCTTCCGCGAGGAGCTGACCAGGGCCGCCGATAAGGTCGAGGCGCTCCGCCAGGCCGCCCGGGGGACCGGCATCGCGCTGATGGCCTCGGCAGCTACCAGCATCGTCGGGTTCGCCGTAATGGGCTTTGCCCCCATGCCCCTCTTCTCCTCCTATGGCATCCTGACGGCCACCATGATATTCCTGGCGGCGGCGAGCTCGCTCCTGGTGTTGCCCTCCCTGCTGCTCCTGGTGACGCCGAACACAAGGGTGCCCGGAGCTGAGCGGGCGCAGACCCAAGCCCTAGTCGAAGAAACGGGAGGGTCTGAGTAATGCACATAGGGTTCGGCGACATCAACTACTGCGCCTTTGCTATCCCGGGTGTCGTCACGGGTCCCCGGCAGTAGGCGCGGCGGCGAGCAACCGATGACCAATCCCAGCACCTCATCCTCAGCCGCCGAGCTCCGCCGTCAGGTGGCGGAGGCGCTGGGCCGCACACGGGAGTACTTCTTCGCCACCCAGCACCCCGATGGCTACTGGTGGGGGGAGCTGGAGTCCAACCCCACCATGGAGGCGGAGTACCTGATGCTCACCTACTTCCTGGACTCCCACGAAGGGGAGCGCTGGAAGCTGGTGGCCAACGACATCATGCGCCGGCAGCGGGACGACGGCACCTGGGGCATGTATTACGGCGCCCCCGGAGACCTGAGCACCTCCGTGGAGTGCTACTTCGCACTGAAGCTCATGGGCGTCTCCGCCGGCGAGCCGTCCATGCGGGCGGCCCGGGACTTCATTCTGAGCAAGGGTGGCGTGCCCAATGTGCGCATCTTCACCAAGATCTGGCTGGCGCTCTTCGGCCAGTGGGAGTGGAAGGGCACGCCGGCGATGCCCCCGGAGCTGATGCTGCTCCCCACCTGGGCGCCCTTCAACATCTACCGCTTCTCCAGTTGGGCCCGGGCCACCATAGCGCCCATGCTGGTCCTGCTGACCAAGCACCCGCGCAAGACCATCCCTCCCGAGACGGCCATCGACGAGCTGTTCCCGGCGCCCCGCGACCAGACGGACTACCGCCTGCCCCGGCGCAGCCATAGCTGGCTGAGCACCCAGGGCCTCTTCTGGCTGGCCGACCGCATGCTCCGATGGTACGAGCGGCTCCCGTGGAAGCCGCTCCGGGCGCGGGCGCTTCGCAAGACGGAGCGCTGGATCGTGGAGCACCAGGAGGCGGACGGCTCCTGGGGCGGCATCCAGCCCCCGTGGGTCTACGCGCTCATAGCCCTGCGACAGCTCGGCTACGCCAACGACCATCCGGTCATGGCAAAGGGGCTTCAGGGCTTCCGGGAGGCGTGGAGCAAGCCCAGCGACGACGGCGCTTCCCTCCGCGTCCAGGCCTGCCTCTCGCCCGTCTGGGACACGGCGCTGGCCGCCCTGGGCCTGCTGGACGCGGGCGTCCCGCCGGACCATCCGGCGCTCCAGCGAACGGTGCGCTGGCTCCTCAAGGAGGAGATCAGGGTCAAGGGCGACTGGGCGGTGAAGGCCCCGGACCTGGAGCCCAGCGGCTGGGCCTTCGAGTTCGAGAACGACCTCTACCCCGACATCGACGATACGTCCATCATCGTCATGATCCTGGACGCGGTCAGGCTCAGCGACCCCGCGGAGGACCGGGAGCGGCAGGCCGCAGTGCGGCGGGCCGAGGCTTGGATGGCGGGCATGCAGTCCTCCAACGGCGGGTGGGCGGCCTTCGACAAGGACAACACCGACCGGCTGGTGACCAAGATCCCCTTCAGCGATTTCGGCGAGGTGCTGGACCCGCCCAGCGCCGACGTGACCGCCCACGTGGTGGAGATGTTCGGCCGTCTCGGCCACGACGCCGCCTACCCTCCCATTGAGCGGGCCCTCGCCTACATGCGGCGGGAGCAGGAGCCGGACGGCTGTTGGTTCGGCCGGTGGGGCGTCAACTACATCTACGGCACCGGCTCGGTGCTGCCGGCCCTCCAGGCCATCGGCGAAAAGATGGACCAGCCCGCTGTGCTCCAGGCCGTGGAGTGGCTGGCGGCCCGCCAGAATGACGACGGCGGCTGGGGCGAGAGCTGCGCTTCCTACGTAGACCCCTCGCTCCGGGGCTCCGGTGAGAGCACCGCCTCCCAGACGGCCTGGGCGCTCATCTCCCTGCTGGCGGCCGGCGAGGCGGACCATACCGCCACCCAGCGCGGGTTGGCCTACCTGGTCTCCACCCAGCGGGAGGACGGCACCTGGGACGAGCCCCAGTTCACGGGATGCGGATTCCCCGGCTACGGCATCGGCGAGCAGCCGCGGCGCTATCTTCGCGCCGGCGACCCCACCTGGCAAGGCGTGGAGCTGGGCGCAGGCTTCATGATCAACTACCACCTGTACCGGAACTACTTCCCGCTGTGGGCCCTGGGCAGATACCTCCAGCTAGTGGCGCCGCGGGCGTCAGGGGATGGGGATGAGCGCGTCCCGCCAGACGCCCCCAAATGAGCGGGGAAAAGGGTTGCCCAATCTCCCAAAATCGTGTAAAGAAGATGTCTGCAAAGAGTTGCAAAGGATGCCTAGTTATGCTAGGGTTCCCCTCGGTTTCTGTCGGCGGGGGCCAGGGTCAATTATAGCTGCCCCGGGAGGAGACGGGAGTCTATGAAGACAGGACTGCTCTCTCGACTTATCATCGAGACCTCCAGGGCTCCTCAGTTCATCGATATCACAGATCGGGTTATGGCGCATGTGGGCGCGACCGGCGCCAGGGACGGTCTGGTCTGCGTCTACTCCCTGCATACCACCGCCGCCATCAAGATCAACGAGAACGAGCCGCTCCTTATCGAGGATATGGAGCAGTTCCTGTGCCGTATGGCCCCTCTCAACGGCAATTACCGGCACAACGATTTCACCGTCCGTACGGTCAACATGACCGAGGACGAGTGCCCCAACGGCCACGCGCACTGCCAGCACCTGTTCCTGAGCACCAGCGAGACCATTCCTTTGGTCGACGGCGAGCTCCAGTTCGGCCAGTGGCAACGCCTCTTTCTGATCGAGCTGGACCGTCCGCGCTCCCGAGAGGTACTGATTACCGTCCTCGGTGAGTGAACCCCCGTGGCTTCCGCCGCCGAGACCCCCCTTTCGGCACCCTCTCTCTCCGAGGCATACCTCCACTGCGCCCGCACCGCGCGCGCTCACTACGAGAATTTCACCGTCGTCTCCTGGCTCCTGCCCCGGAAGCTCCGGCCCCACTTCCACGCCGTCTACGCCTTCTGCCGCTCCACCGACGACCTCGGCGATGAGGCCGCGGGCGACCGCCTGACGCTGCTGGACGGCTGGGAGCAGGAGCTGGAACGCTGCTACACCGGCGCTCCGTCCCATCCCGTGATGGTGGCGCTCCAGGACACGGTCCGCCGCTTCGATATCCCCGATGCGCCCTTCCGAAAGCTCATCGAGGCGAACCGGATGGACCAGCGCCTGCACCGTCACCCCACCTACCAGGACCTGCTCCACTACTGCGAGCACTCCGCCAACCCCGTGGGCCACATGGTCCTCTACCTCCTGGGCCACCGGGACGAAGAGCGCCAGCGCCTCTCGGACGCCACGTGCACGGCGCTCCAGCTCGCCAACTTCTGGCAGGACGTGCGCCGCGACTGGGAGATGGGGCGCATCTATATCCCGCTGGAGGACATGGACCGCTTCGGCTACAGCGAGGCCGAGCTTGAGCAAGGCCTGGCGAACGGGCCGTTCCGAGCGCTGATGCGCTTCGAGGTGTACCGGGCGGAGGAGCTCTTCCGCCAGGGGTTGGGCCTCGTTGACCGGCTAAAAGGCCGGGCGCGGCTGGACGTTGCCCTGTTCAGCAAAGGCGGCTTGTCGGTGCTGGAAGCCATCCGCCGGCAGGACTACGACGTGCTCAGCCGCCGGCCCACCGTCGCCGCTTCCCGAAAGGTGTGGCTCATCTTCTCCACCGCCCTCAGGATGGCGGTGCTGGGACGGCCCTGAGATGGCGGGCCTGACGCTGGAGCTCCGCGAGTCGTACCGGCACTGCCAGCAGGTCACCCGGCGGGCGGCCCGCAACTTCTTCTTCGCCTTCCTCACCCTCCCGTCTCGTCAGCGGCGCGCCATCTACGCCACCTACGCCTTCTGCCGCCTCTGCGACGACATCGCCGACGAGCCCGCGCCCGTTGAGGAGCAGGTGCGGCGGCTGGCCGACACCCGGGCGGCCCTGGCCCGCGCCTACGCCGGCGAGCCGGAGGGACCCGTGTTCACCGCCCTGGCCCACGCGGCAGCCGCCCATCAGATACCCGAAGCCTACTTCCAGGACGTGCTCGCCGGCGTCGAGATGGACCTGACCCAGCAGCGGTACGACACCTTCGACGCGCTGCGCACCTACTGCTACCGGGTGGCCTCCACCGTGGGGCTGATCTGCATCGAGGTCTTCGGCTATCAGGACCCCAGGGCCAAGGAGTACGCCATCGACCTGGGCCTGGCCATGCAGCTCACCAACATCCTCCGCGACATCAAGGAGGACGCCGAGCGCGGGCGGGTCTACCTCCCCCAGGACGAGCTGGCCGAGTTCGGCTACTCAGAGGAATCCCTGCACCGTGGTATCATCGACGAGAGCTTTGTGGCCCTCATGCGGTTCCAGGCTCGCCGGGCCCGGGAGCACTTCGACCGGGGGGCGCGTCTGATACCGCTGCTTCCGCGCCGCTCCCGCGCCTGTCCAGCCGTTCTCCACGGCCTCTACAGCAGGCTGCTGGACAAGATAGAGGCCCGGGGGTTCGACGTTTTCCAGGGCCGCACCCGTCTTCCGACCCAGGAGAAGCTCCTATTAACCGCCAAGCTGTGGGCCACCAGCGTGCTGCCTCACCCCAGGCTCCCGTAGGGAGCGTTGTCGTCCTGGGGGGTGGTCTGGCGGGCATGGCCGCCGCGTGGCGGCTGACCGATCAAGGCCACCGGGTAACGCTGGTGGAGCGCCGGCCCTATCTCGGGGGACGCGCCTATTCCTTTATCGATAAAGAGACCAACACCCAGGTGGACAACGGCCAGCACGTCTTCCTGGGCTGCTGCGCCTCCTACATCCGGTTCCTTCGCGAGGTGGGCACGCTGGAGCTGACCCACCGCCAGCCCGCCCTCTCCGTGGAGGTGCGCAACGGCCAGGGCCGTCGCGGCGTGCTCCGGTCGCTGCCGCTCCCCCCGCCCCTTCACCTCCTCCCCTCCTTTTTCCGCTACCCGCACATCGGGTGGCGGGAGAAGCTGCGGGCGGTGCCGGTGCTCCTGAAGCTCTGGCGCACCCCCTTTCGGAACCGGCCCGAGCTGGAGCGAGAGAGCTTCTACGACTGGCTCCACCGCCACGGTCAGTCCGACCACGCCATCGACAACTTCTGGGACCTGATCATCGTCCCCACGCTCAACGACAGCTCGCGGAACGCCAGCGCCGCCATGGGGTTCATGGTCTTTCAGGTCGGGCTGCTCCGCGACCGCCACGGCGCCGACGTGGGCTACGCCCGCACCGGCCTGTCGGAGGTCATGGGCAACGCCGTCGAGCGGCGGCTGCGCGAGCGGGGCGCCACCCTGCTCTTGGGGCGCGCGGTGAACCGGCTGCTGACCGACGATGCGCTATCCGTCACGGGGGTCGAGCTGACGGGCGGCGAGCGGCTGAAGGCAGACTGGTACGTCAGCGCCCTGCCCTCCGACGCGCTGATGGAGGTGCTGCCCCCCGAGGTGCGGGAGCTGCCGGAGCTGGCGCCGGCGGCCAACCACACCTGGTCCCCCATCGTGGACGTGCACATCTGGTACGACCGCCCCGTGGCCGACTTCGAGTTTGTCGCCTTCGTGGAGAGCCCCGTTCAGTGCGTCTTCAACAAGTCGAGGATCATGGGCCAAGAGAACGGCTCGGAGCAGTACCTGTGCGTCTCTCTCAGCGGCGCATGGGAGTTCTGGCCCATGAGCAAGCAGGAACTCCACGAGCTGTTCACCCGCGAGCTCCAGCGCCTGCTTCCCCGGGCGCGGGAGGCGAACATCGTCCGGTTCCTGGTGGTGAAGGAGCAGAAGGCCACCTTTCGAAGCCTCCCCGGCACCTCGGCGTACCGGTTGCCCGCGGAGACGCCACTGGCAAACCTCTTCCTGGCCGGCGATTGGACGGACACGGGATGGCCCGCCACCATGGAGAGCGCGGTGCGTAGCGGTGAGACCGCCGCCGAGCGGGTCGGGGCCGCCGGGCGAGCAGCGCGCCATGAAGAGCCCACGGCGTGAACACGCTGGTGCTGGCCCCCTTTTCGCCCGAGGGGCTGGCCGCCCTGGAGCGCCTGGGGCGTGTGTCCTACGAGCCGTGGACCGAGACGAACCAACTGTACGATCCCCAGGAGCTGGGCGAACGCCTTCAAAGCGAGGACTACCAGGCGCTGGTGGTCGAGGCGGATTTCCTCTTCGAGGAGCTGTTTGAAGCGGCGCCATCGCTTCGCTTCGCCGCCCTCTGCCGCGCCGCCCTCAACCAGGTGGACCTGGATGCCGCCACCGAGCAGGGCGTGGTGGTGGCCCACACCCCGGGCCGCAACGCCCAGGCCGTTGCCGAGCTGGCGCTGGGCTTGATGCTCTCCTTGGCCCGCCACATTCCCCAGGCCCATCACTACGTGAGCGGCAACCGCTGGGAGGAGCCGGCGGAGCCGTATACCGCCTTCCAAGGCCGCGAGCTGGCTGGCGCGACCCTCGGAGTTGTCGGCCTGGGGGAGATCGGCCGGCGGGTCGCCCGCATGGGCCGCGCTGTCGGGATGCGGGTGCTCGCCCACGACCCCTACGTGACGCCGGGCGCGCGCGGGACCGCCGGGGTCGCGCTGGTGAAGCTGGACCAGCTCCTCGGCGAGAGCGACTTCGTGACCGTCCACGTGCCGGAGACCCCGGAGACGGCGGGCCTCCTGGACGGCCGGCGCCTCGCGCTGCTGCGTCCCTCGGCCTGCCTGGTCAACGTCACCTCGCCGGCGGTGGTGGAGCAGGAGGCGCTGGCCTCGGCGCTACGGGCAGGACATATCGCCGGCGCCGCCCTGGACGTCCACGAGGCGCATCCCATTCCTCCCAACAGCCCGTTCCTGGGGCTGCCCAACGTCATTCTCACGCCGCACATCGGCGGCGCCACCATCGAAACGGTGGCCCGCCACTCGCGGATGGTGGTGGACGACCTGGGCCGCTTTCTGCGAGGGCGCCGGCCCCGGCGCTTGGCCAACCCCGATGTGTGGGGAAGGAGGAAGTTTCCCGCCCGCCCTTCGACAGGCTCAGGGTGAGCGGGGAAATGGCGGAGGCGCAGAGGAAGCCGATATTGCGGTGCCGTTCGTCCTGAGGCACTCGAAGGATGAACGGAGAGAACTCAGGGCCACCCAGGAGCGGGGGCAATAGTGAGCTCAGCTCAACTGGGGAATGCCCATCTTGGGCATAAAAGAGTCCCTACGGAGGCCATTTTGAACCACGATCAAGCATTCGACTCTATAGAATCGAGCTTCCGCGAGAGCCTACTCGAGCATCTCTTTGTGACCGAGATTCTAAAAGAGGCCTGGCTGAATCAAAGTACAGTCGATGTGCTGCACTCAGAGGTTGATAGCTTCGGGTATGACCTGGTTCTAGGATACAGAGGAGTCATTCGGCACATACAACTTAAAGGTTCCAGAGCTGATGCTAGGACAAGCAGGCAATCGGTCAATATCAAGCTCGCCGAGAAACCTAGTGGCTGCGTGGTCTGGCTGTTATACCAGGAGGATATCGACCGTCGCATAATTAACTTGAATTACCTGGTATTCGGTAATGGTCCCGGCGAACCTCTTCCTTCGCTCGAAGAATATAGAACAGCCAAGCATACAAAGGGCGACGCCAGCGGGATAAAGTCTGAAAGGCCCAACATTCGAGTTATTCCAAAAGGTTCCTTCCGGCGAATCCAAAACACAACTGCACTAATGGAATGGCTGTTCGAGCACTCTCCACGCAAGCCTAACGGGTTAACTGGCTAAGAATCGTGAAGAACCACATCCTCGCCCTGGACCTCGGCAGCAGCGGGCTGCGAAGCCTGCTGGCGCCCGTCGAGACGCCCTGGAAGCTCACGGCGGGCGCGGCCCTGCCCTACCGCCCTCTCCGGGCCCGGGGCGGCGAGGGCCTGGCCGTCCGCTTCTCGCCGGACGAGCTGTGGAAGTGCGTGGCCAGGGCCATCCAAGATGGCGTCCGTGCCGCCGGCCTCCGGTCGGGCGACATCGCCGCCATCGCCGTGACCAGCCAGCGCCAGGGGGTGGCCTTCCTGGATAGGGCGGGGGGCACCCTCTACGTGGGCCCCAACGTGGACCTCCGGGCCGTCTTCGAGGGCGCCTCCATCGACGACACGCTGGCCGAGGCCGTCTACCGGACCACGGGCCATCTGCCCTCGCTCTTCTTCACGCCGGCCAAGCTGCAATGGTGGGAGCTCCACCACCCACGGCTCCACCGGCGCATCCGGCGCGTGCTGACGCTGGGCGCATGGGTGGCCCATCGGCTCACGGGCGAAGTGGCCGACGTCCCATCGCTGCTGGGCGAGGCCGGGTTGCTGGACGTATCGTCGCGGGGCCCCGCCACCGGCCTGCTGGCGGAGCTGGGCGTGGATACCGGCCTGCTCCCGCCTCTGGTCGAGGAGGGCAGTGCCTTCGGCGGCCTCACTCGGGAGGCGGCCGGACTCGTGGGGCTGAAGCCTGGCACCCCCGTTGTGCTAGCGGGCCCCGACACGCAGACCGCCCTGCTGGGCATGGGGATAACGGAGCCCGGCGGCGTGGGCGTGGTGGCGGGATGGAGCGTGCCGGTGCAGATGGTCACCGGGCGGCCCGCCTTCGATAACGCACGCCGCACCTGGGTCGGCTGCCATGTGCTGGCCGGGCGCTGGGTCGCGGAGGCCAACGCGGGCGACGCCGGCGGCGCGCTGGAGATGGTGGGACGCATGCTCGGCGCCCCGTCGCGCACGGGACGGCTCGACGACCTGGCCTCCCGTGCGGGCGACGGCGGCGAGCTCACCACCGCCTTCTGGGGACCGCATGCGCTGGACCTGGCAAACCCCGGCATCACCATGGGCGGCCTGCTCACGCCGGTGCCCATCACCTACAACCCGCTGCATCGCTCCCACGTGGCCCGGGCCAGCCTGGAGAACGTCGCCTACGCGGTCCGTGAGTGCCTGGAGCGGGTGGCTCAGGTGGCGGACCGGCAGCCGGCCTCGGTGCACCTCTCCGGCGGCATGGCCCAGGGCCGCGTCTTTCCCCAGCTCCTAGCCGACGTCCTCGGCACGAACGTGCGCCTGCACCACCCCCGCGCCAGCGCCATCGGCGCAGCCCTGCTGGCCGCCGGCAAGGAAGCCGCGAATAGGCTGGCGCCGGCCGCCGCCGCCCAATCAACGGGCCTGGAGCCCGACCCGCGCCGCGGCTCCGAGTACGAAGACCTCTACCAGCGGTGGCTCCGGCTACGCCAGAGGCTCCAGGAGCTCGGCGACGAGCTGTAGCGCGAGCTTGGCGCTGCGCCTACCTCCTGATATGCTGTCTCCATGGCCCCACGAAGAGTAAAGAGCAACGGCGCCACGGCATCGGCCGGGGTCCTCCAGGAATGGCGGACCGAGCGGGCCGAGGTGCTGGCCGCGGCCCAGGCCATGGCGCGCGAGGGCCTGGTCATGGGGTCCAGCGGCAACGTCAGCCGCCGCGTCGCGGACTCCGGCGGTCGCCGGCTCATGGCTATCACGCCCTCCGGCGTCGCCTACGAGCGCATCACCGGTGAGGAGATCGTGGTCGTGGACTTCGAGGGCGAACCCGTGGCCGGCGATCTGGTCCCCTCCACCGAGACGCTCACCCACGCGGCCATCTACCTGGCGCGGCCCGACGTCGGCGCGGTCATGCACACCCACTCCACCTATGCCTGCGCCCTGGCGGTGGCCGGGCTCCAGATCCCTCCCCTCATCGACGAGGCGGTGCTGGCGCTGGGCGGAGGCGTGCGGGTGGCCGAGTACGGCTTCCCCAGCAGTCAGGAGCTGGCCGACCACGCCGTGGCCGCCCTGGGCGAGCGGAACGCGGTGCTGCTGCGCAATCACGGCCTGGTGGGCGTGGGCCGCTCCCTGGACGAGGCGCTGCACGTCTGCCGGCTGGCCGAGCAGCAGGCCCACGTCTTCACCCTGGCCCGCGTGCTGGGCCGGGCGCAGGCGCTCCCCGCCGACGTGGTGGCCTCTGAGGTCGAGCTGTTCCGCATGCGCCGCCAGGCGGAGCAGGGTTAGCTTCCCGGCGGAGCGCTACGCACAAATGAACGCCGCCAGCCATCGCCTCTCCCATCAAGATCGCCGTTCCCATCAAGAAGGAGCCCGCCAGTGAAAGTGCCCGCCTTCCTGCTCCGCCGTCTCTATGTGAAAGGGAGCCTCAAAGGCACTCCCACGGGCTTCCAGTTCCAGCTCCGCAACCGGCTGGGCTCTGGGTACGCCCGGGCCATGTTCCCCGTGACCCTGGATGGCCGGGAGCTGGACATGGCCGCCACCACCTTTGAGGCGGACGGCAGAAGGGTGAGCTTCGACCAGGTCTCCAAGGAGAACCCCTTCACCCTGGCCATGAACAAGACCACCACCATCGAGGTGGAGGGCCCCACCCTGGACCGGCCGTCCCACAAGGTGGGCATGCGCTTCGAGGTGGGGGGTTTGGGCGCTCTGGGCTTCGACT
This sequence comes from Dehalococcoidia bacterium, assembly GCA_965249185.1. Lineage (GTDB taxonomy): Bacteria > Chloroflexota > Dehalococcoidia > Lucifugimonadales > Australimonadaceae > CBDFLS01. Next base: position 1,809,907 of record CBDFLS010000002.1, on the reverse strand, counting down.
TCACCGACGCTCCCGGCGATGGCGGATAGCGGCCCGCCCGGGGCCGTGGCGGTGACCGGCGCAGCCGGCTACATCGGCCGGGGGCTCGTGGCCCGCCTGGAGCGGGAAGCCGGCGTACGGCGCATCGTCGCCACGGACATCCGGCCCCTGCCCGAGGCCCACTCCAAGGTCAGCTTCACCCAGCAGGACATCACCGAGCCCCTGGCCGAGGTCTTCCAGCGCCACCGGGTGGAGGCGGTGGCCCACCTGGCCTTCGTGCTCCGTCAGGGCCGCGACCGCCGCAAGGCCCACGAGACCAACGTGGGCGGCGCCGCCAACCTGCTGCGCGCCTGCGAGGCCGCCGGCGTGCGCCGGATCGTGGTGCTCTCCAGCTCCACCGTCTACGGCCCTCACGCGGACAACGCCATGCCCCTCACCGAGGACTCCCCATGCCGGCCGACCTACGCCTTCCAGTACGTGTGGGACAAGGCGGCCAGCGAGCGCCTCTTCCTGGAATACGCCGCCTCCCACCCGGACACGGAGGTCACCATCCTGCGCTCCTGCGTGGTGATGGGGCCATCGGCCAAGAATTTCATCACCACCGCCCTCTTCAAGCGGATGCTGGTGGGCATCCGGGGCCACGACCCTCCCCTCCAGTTCGTCCACGAGGACGACCTGGAAGATGTGCTCTGGCGCTTCCTCGCGGAGCCGCACCCCGGCGTCTACAACGTGGCGGCGCCGGGAACCGTCCGCTGGTCGCAGCTCGCCCGGATGGCCCGCCGGCCCCTGCTGTGGCTGCCCGCCGCGCTGGCCTACCCGCTCGTCAACGTCACCTGGTGGCTCCGACTGCAAAACGACGCTCCGGCCGTGGGCCTCGACTTCGTCCGCCACCCGTGGGTGGTCGACACCGGGCGGCTGGAGCGGAAGACGGGCCACCGCTTCCAGCACACGTCGGAGGAGGCGGTGCGGAGCTTCCTGGATACCGCCGGCCGCGGGTGAAACGGCGGGGCCCGTGGTCTCCCTTGACACCCCCGAGTGGTCGTGTAGACTATTGTTGCTGTAGAAGGTCAACAATCTCTACTTATCCCGCCGCCATGCACATCGCCGAAGCAGCGGTGACGAGCAGAGCCCCCTACCTCGAAGGAGCAGGCCCATGACTATCGCTGGCAGGGCGGCGGAGGCCCTGGCCAACCAGGAATACAAATATGGCTTCGTCACGGACATCGAATCGGACGTGGCCGCCCGGGGGCTCGACGAGGACACGGTCCGCTGGATCTCCGCCAAGAAGAACGAGCCGGAGTTCATGCTCCAGTGGCGGCTCCGGGCCTACCGGCATTGGGTGACGCTGGCCAAGGACGGCAAGGTGCCCCAATGGGCCAACGTCCACTACCCGCCCATCGACTTCCAGAACATCATCTACTACTCGGCGCCCAAGAAGAAGGCCGAGCTGAGTAGCCTGGACGAGGTGGACCAGGAGCTGCTGGACACCTTCGCGAAGCTGGGCATTCCCATCGGGGAGCAGAAGCGGCTGTCCGGCGTGGCGGTGGACGCCATCTTCGACAGCGTGTCGGTGGCCACCACGGCCCGCAAGACGCTGGAGAAGTACGGCGTCATCTTCTGCTCCTTCTCCGAGGCGGTCCAGGAGCACCCGGAGCTGATCGAGAGATACCTGGGCTCCGTGGTGCCCTACACCGACAACTTCTACGCGGCGCTGAACTCCGCCGTCTTCTCCGATGGCTCCTTCTGCTACATCCCCAAGGGAGTGCGCTGTCCGCTGGAGCTCTCCAGCTATTTCCGCATCAACACCGCCGACACGGGCCAGTTTGAGCGCACGCTCATCGTGGCGGAGGAGGGCAGCTACGTCAGCTACCTGGAGGGGTGCAGCGCTCCCATGCGGGACACCAACCAGCTCCACGCCGCCGTGGTGGAGCTGCTGACCCTGGACAACGCCGAGATCAAGTACTCCACCATCCAGAACTGGTACCCGGGCAATGACCAGGGCGTGGGCGGCATCTACAACTTCGTCACCAAGCGCGGCAAGTGCCAGGGCAGAGGCTCCAAGATCTCCTGGACCCAGGTGGAGACCGGCTCGGCCATCACCTGGAAGTACCCCAGCGTTATCCTCCAGGGCGACGACTCCATCGGTGAGTTCTACTCCGTGGCGCTCACCAAGGGCCGCCAGCAGGCCGACACCGGCACCAAGATGACCCACCTGGGCAAGAACACCAGCAGCACCATCATCTCCAAGGGCATCTCCGCGGGCCACGGCAACAACACCTACCGGGGCCTGGTCAAGGTCATGCCCAAGGCCACCGCCTCACGCAACTACACCCAGTGCGACTCGCTGCTGCTGGGCGACCGCTGCGGCGCCCACACCGTGCCCTACATCGAGGTCCAGAACGATTCGTCCAGCGTTCGGCACGAGGCCGCCACCTCCACGATCAGCGACGAGCAGGTCTTCTACTGCAACCAGCGGGGCATCTCCACCGAGAACGCCAACTCGCTCATCGTCAACGGCTTCTGCAAGGAGGTCTTCCGGAAGCTGCCCATGGAGTTCGCCGTGGAGGCCAACCGGCTCCTCGACCTGAACCTGGAAGGGGCCATAGGCTGATCATGGCCCTGCTCGAACTACGCAACCTGCGTGTGAGCGTCGGTGACGTCGAGGTCCTGAAGGGGATCGACCTCACCGTGAACACCGGCGAGGTGCACGCCATCATGGGGCCCAACGGCTCCGGCAAGAGCACCCTGGCCCTGGCCCTGGCGGGGCATCCCCGCTACCGCGTCACGGCGGGGAAGGCGCTCTACAAAGGCAGCAGCCTCCTGGGGATACCTCCAGAGGAGCGCGCACGGCTCGGCATCTTCCTCTCCTTCCAGAACCCTCCCGAGGTCCCCGGCGTGCGGCTCGACCACTTTCTGCGGGCCGGGGTCAACGAAGTGCGCAAAGGCCGTGGGCTCCCGGAGCTGAACGTGCTGAAGTTCGACAAGCTGATCAAGGAGAGGATGAAGACCGTGGAGATGGAGCCCGGGCTCGCCAAGCGCGCGGTCAACGAGGGCTTCTCGGGCGGAGAGAAGAAGCGGAGCGAGATCCTCCAGATGGCGCTGCTGGAGCCTGCGCTCTCGGTCCTGGACGAGACAGACTCTGGCCTGGATGTCGATGCGCTGAAGCTCGTGGCCCACGGCATCAACCAGATGCGCGGCCCCGACAACGCCATCGTCCTGGTCACCCACTACCAGCGCATTCTCAGCTACGTCATCCCCGACTACGTGCACGTCCTCGTCGACGGCCGTATCGCCAGGTCGGGCGGCAGCGAGCTGGCCTTCGAGGTCGAATCCAAGGGCTACGATTGGACCGAGGAGGCCGAGGGCGCCCTCCAGACCAACGGCTAGGCGCGCCGCGACCATGCCTGAAGCAGCCTTGACCCACGAGGACCAGTACCTCTCGGCCTTCGATGCCTTCGAAAAGAATGGCGCGGCCCGGGACCCCGCATGGCTCCGCGCGCTCCGTGGCGCGGCGATCACCCGCTTCGCCGAGCTGGGCTTTCCCATGGCCCGCCGCGGCAACGAGGAGTGGAAGTACACCGACATCCGGCCCATCGCCCAGACCCCGTTCCTGCACCTTCCCGCGCCTCAGCGTCAAGGACTGAGCGACCGGGACCTGGAGCGCATCAGCTTCTGGGCCTCCAGGTGGAGCCAGCTCGTTTTCATCAACGGGCGCTACTCCGCCAAGAGCACCGCCGTCTCGGCGCTGCCCGCCGGCATCATCGTGACGAACCTGGCGCAGGCCACCTCCGCACAACGCGACTTGCTGGAGGAGCAAGTATCCCGCCACGCCGACTACCAGGCCAGCGTCTTCACCGCGCTGAACACCGCCTTCCTCCACGACGTCGCCTTCGTCCATATCCCTGACGGCGCGGTGGTGGAGCAGCCGGTGCACCTGCTGTTCGTCGCGGCCTCCCAGGAGGAGTTCGCCGCCCACCCGCGGGTGCTGGTCGTGGCGGGCGCGGAGAGCAAGGTCACGGTCATCGAGACCCACATCGGCCTTACCGGCGCCCGCTACTTTACCAACACGGTCACCGAGATCGTGGCCGGCGAGGGCGCATCGGTGGAGCACTACAAGCTCCAGCGTGAGAGCCCCGCCGCCTTCCACATCAACACCACGCAGGTGGTGCAGCGGCGCGACAGCACCTTCGGCTCGCTCTCCCTGGACCTGGGCGGCGGGCTGGTCAGGAACAACCTCCGCGTGCTCCTGGACGGCCAGGGCAGCCGGTGCACCCTCAACGGCCTCTACCTGCCCACCGGCGGGCAGCACGTGGACAACCAGACATTCATCGACCACGCCCAGCCCCACGCCACCAGCCGGGAGCTGTACAAGGGCGCGGTCAGCGGCAGCTCCACGGCGGTGTTCAACGGGCGCGTGCTGGTCCGCCAGGACGCCCAGGGGAGCGACGCCCAGCAGACGAATAAGACGCTGGTGCTGTCGGGCCGGGCGAAGGTGGACTCGAAGCCGCAGCTCGAGATCTACGCCGACGACGTGAAGTGCACCCACGGTTCGGCGGTGGGGCAGCTCGACGACGAGGGCCTCTTCTACCTCAAGAGCCGGGGCATCGGCGGCGACGCAGCCCGCACGCTCCTGGCCCACGGCTTCGTGACGGAGGTGCTCGGCGCCATCGGGGATTGGCACGTTCACGCCCACGCCGAAGAGCTGGTGGCGGCCAAGCTCCACGAGCACTTCGCCGGCGGAGGGACGCCATGACCGCCTCCCTGGACGTCGCCGCCATCAGGCGTGACTTTCCCATCCTGTCGCGTGAGGTCCACGGCAAGCCCCTGGTCTACCTGGACAACGCCGCCACCTCTCAGAAGCCCCGCGCCGTGATCCAGGCGCTCACCGACTACTACGAGGGCTACAACTCCAACGTCCACCGGGGAGTCCACGCCCTCAGCGTGGAGGCCACCGACCGGTACGAGGAGGCCCGGGAGAAGGTGACGCGGTTCATCAACGCACCCTCCTCCGAGCACCTGATTTACGTGCGCAACACCACCGAGGCCATCAACCTGGTGGCCCAGACCTGGGCCCAGGCCAACCTCAAGCCCGGCGACGAGCTGCTGCTCACCGAGATCGAGCACCATAGCAACCTGGTTCCCTGGCAGCACGTCGCCCAGGTGACGGGCGCGGCATTGCGGTTCATTCCCATGGCCCAGGACCACACCCTGGACCTCTCGGACCTCGACAGCCTGCTGAACCGCCGGACCCGGCTGGTGGCCATGACCCACATGTCCAACGTGCTGGGCACCATCACCCCGGCACGGCAGATCATCGAGACCGCTCACCGGGTGGGCGCCCTGGTGCTGCTGGACGCCGCCCAGAGCGTGCCCCACCTCCCCACCGACGTCCAGGAGCTGGGATGCGACTTCCTCGCCTTCTCCGGCCACAAGATGTGCGGCCCCACGGGCATCGGCGTTTTGTACGTGCGGGGCGAGGTGCTGGAGCAGATGGAGCCCTTCCTGCGCGGCGGCGAGATGGTGCGCGAGGTCACCTACGAGCGGGCCTCGTGGAACGACCTGCCCATGCGCTTCGAGGCGGGGACGCCCAACATCGCCGACGCCATCGGCCTGGGCGCCGCCGTGGACTACCTGAGCGGCCTGGGCATGGAGCGGGTGCGCCGGCACGAGGTCCAGCTCACCGGCTACGCGCTGGAGCGGTTCCGGGAGCTGGAGGAGGTCACCGTCTACGGCCCAACGGACATGAGCGTGCGCGGCGGCATCGTCGCCTTCCACACACCCAGCGTCCATCCCCACGACCTGGGCACCGTGCTCGACCGCATGGGCATCGCCATCCGCGCCGGCCACCACTGCGCCATGCCGCTGATGCGCAAGCTCCAGGTGCCGGCCACCGCCAGGACCAGCTTCTATGTCTACAACACGGAAGATGAGATCGACACGCTGATGAACGGACTCCACGAGGTGCTGAGGTACTTCCGCAATGCCGCTCGATGAGACGGAAGCTCTGGACGACCTGTACCAGGATATAGTCCTGGACCACTACAAGCGCCCCCGGAACCACGGCCTGCTCCAGGACCCCGACCTCCAGGGCGAGGGCTACAACCCCTTCTGCGGCGACCAGGTGCTGCTCACCGCCGGCCTCGACGGCGACGGGCGCATCTCGGCCGTGGGCATCGGCGGCCAGGGCTGCGCCATCAGCCAGTCGTCGGCCTCCATCATGGGTGAGCTGCTCAAGGGGCGCACGCTGGACGACGCCCAGGCGCTGCTGGGGCGGTTCAAGGAGATCATGCGGGGCAGCGCCATGAGCGAAGCCGAGCAGGAGGAGCTGGGGGAGCTGACGGCGTTGGAAGGGATCAGGAAGTTCCCCGTCCGCGTCAAGTGCGCCCTGCTGCCCTGGACCACGCTCCAGGACGCCATCGCCGAGCACCGGAAGGGGCAAGCGGGGTAGGCGGCGAGCGACCGCCCTATTTCACGACCCGCCCTCTTCCACGATCCTCCTGCCTCGTCATTCTGAGTCCGCTTCCGGTCTGTCATTCTGAGTTCCTATTGCATCGGGACGAAGAATCTGTGCGGGGTCGGGGGCTGGCGCGACAAGAGACCCTTCGTGGCGTTTATCCCTTCGCTGCGCTCTCCGCGGTGGCGGACAGGGCAGGCTCTGAGCGAGGAGATAGATTCTTCGCTTTGCTCAGAATGACATAGCGCGAAGGGCTCAGAATGACGGTCCGCCCTACCCTAGCTCTACCACCGTGGCGCCATCGCCGCCGCGCTCCCGCTCCGCGAAGTCGTACCGCTCCACCGCCGGATGATGCGCCAGGTGCTTCCACACGCCTTGGCGGAGCGCGCCCATGCCCTTGCCATGGATAACCAGCACACTCCCGCGTCCCTGGGCCAGCGCCCGGTCGAGCAGCGCGTCGAGCCGCTCCAGCGACTCGTGCAGCCGCAGCCCGCGCAGGTCCAGCTCCGGCTCCGGCGCCAGCATCGGGTGGCCGGAGTCCAGGCGCACGGAGGTGACGGGCCTCGTGACGGGTACCGCGCCCTCCCCCACCTTCCGCAGCCGGGAGACGGGCAGCAGCACGCGGGCGCTGCCGATCAGCACCTCCACCTTACGGTCGTCCGTGGGCGGGGCCAGCACCGTGCCGGTGAACCCCAGGACGCCCACCTCCACCAGGTCGCCGGCCGTCAGGCGGCCCTTGCGCGCGGGCGCCGGGGCGGTCCTGCCCCACAGGCGCGAGCGGAGCCGCCGCTGCACCTCGGCCACCTCCCGACGGGCCTCGTCGGTCACCCGGGGCGGAGGCGGCTCCCAGGTGGCGGCCGCCCCGGCGCGACGCAGCGCCGCCAGCACCTCCTTGGCCTCGGCCAGCAGCTCCTGACGGGTCTCCTCCACCACCTGCTCCTGGGCCTGGGCCAGCTCCTCCAGCCTCTGCTCCAGCTCCTGCTGGAGAGCCGCGGCCCTCGCCTGGGCCTCCTCCGCCTCCTGAAGCCGCTTCCGGGTGTGATGACGGTCCGTTTGCAGCCCCTCGAGCAGCGCATCGGTCGCCTGGTGGGCCGGGTCCTGGAACGCCCTAGCCGCCTGCACCACCTGGGGGTCCAGCTTCAGCCGCTCGGCCACGGCCAGGGCGTAGCTGCGGCCCGGGAGCCCCATGGTGAGCTTGTAGGTGGGCAGCAGCGTCTCCGGGTCCAGCTCCACGCTGGCGTTCTCCAGCGCCTCCTGCCCCTCCACGAAGGCGGCCACCGTCCGGTGATGAGTCGTGACCACGGTGCGCACCCCTTTGCCCGCCAGGTGGGCGAGGACCGCCTTGGCCAGCGCCGCCCCCTCCTCCGGGTCGGTGCTCGTGCCCAGCTCGTCGAGCAGCACCAGCGAGCGGGACGTGGCCGCATCCAGAATCCGAGCGATGTTGGAGATATGGGAGCTGAAGGTGGAGACCGACCGCTCGATGTCCTGCTGGTCGCCGATATCCGCGTACACTCCATCGAACACCGGCAGGACGGTGGATGCACCAGCCGGTAGCTGGAGGCCCGCCTGGTGCATCAGGGCCAGCAGCCCCAGTGTCTTCAGCGTCACCGTCTTTCCGCCCGTGTTCGGGCCCGTGATCACCAGGCCGGCCACTGGACTCTCCAGCGCCATGGACACGGGCACCACCGGCCCCGGCAGCAGCGGATGCCTCGCCTCAACCAGGTGAAGGCCCAGCGCGAGGTCGCCGGCGGTGCGAACGGGCGCCGCATGGCATACCTGGGCGTACCGGGCCTTGGCCAGGGCCAGATCCAGCCGGGCCGCCTGCTCCAAAGCCTGGCCGGCCTCGGCGGCCCGCCGGGCCACCGCCGACGAGAGCTGACGGCGAACGCGCAGCGACTCCTCTCCCTCCTCGGCAGACCGCTCCCGCCAGGTGTTGCAGAGCGTCACGTTGCTCAGAGGCTCGATGAAGAGAGTGGCGCCCGAGTCCGACACGTCGTGGACGATGCCGGGCAGCCGCCGCCGGAGCTCCGCCTTCACGGGCACCACCAGCCGCTCCGCGCGCACGGTGATCAGACGTTCCTGGAGCGCCTCGTGTCCCAGGTCCGAGGCGATGAGCCGCTCCAGAGGGCGGACGGCCTTCTCGTACGCATCGCGGACCTCCCGCCGGAGCTGCCGGAGGTAGGAGGTGGCATCGTCCAGCAGCTCGCCGCTGGGGGCGACCTTGCTCCGGACCGCCCGCTCCAGCGAGCGCATGTCAGGGATGCTCCTGGCCGCCGCCCGGAGCAGCGGAATTTTGCCCTGTAACCGGCTCCCGATAGCCTTGGCCCGGCGGACCAGCTCGAGCGAATCGGCCACCGCCACCAGCTCCTCGCCCGTCAGAACGCCGTCCAGCACCGCCCGCCGCAGCACCGGACGGATGTCCCGCTCCGTGGCGAGGTCCACCTCCCCGGTCTCGCCCAGCAGCAGGCGCGCCTCCGCCGTCTCCTGCTGGCGGCGGCGAACCGCCTCCGCGTCGTGGGCGGGTGTCAGCGAGAGCGCCAGCTCGCGAGCGATGGGAAGATGGGTGTGGGACGCGAGCGTCTCGCGGACGCGGGAGAACTCCAGCAGGTCCAGAGAGCGCCTTCGCAGCTCCTCCCTCTGTCCGTCGGCCCGCCCCGGTCGGGCCGGACCGGTGGAAGCGGCGGCCAGTGCATTGGGCGGGAGTGTCATTCGGTGGCCGTCATTCGGCGTCTCTCATTGGGCGGCGTCTCTCATTGGGCGCCTATTGTACCAGGCAGGGTTCACCCCGCAGCCTTATGCGACTTATGCGAGGCCCCCCACGCTGAGCTTCGACGTGACGTGTGCGAGCCCGCGCCGGTGCGATGAGAACTCGGCGGCCGCGCGGGGGCCATCAGGCGTTCGTTGCCCGGCTCTCGGCCTCCATGCTAGAATGGGCTGACTCCCGTTGGGGGCGTCCATGCCCGTTGGGGGCGTCCATGCCCGTTGGGGGCGTCCATGCCCGTTGGGGGCGTCCATGAAGGTAATTGGCATCACCGGCGGCATCGGAGTGGGCAAGAGCACGGTGGTCTCCATCCTCCAGTCGCTGGGCGCCCATGTCATCGAAGCAGACCGGGTGGGCCACCAGGTGTACAGGCCGGGCACCGAGGGCTGGCGGAGAGTGGTGGCGCTCTTCGGTCCAGATATAGTCGATGCCAACAAAGAGGTGGACCGCAAGCGGCTGGGCGAGATCGTCTTCTCCGACCCGGAGGCGATGACCAGACTCAACGCCGAGGTCCATCCCCTGATACGCGAGGAGATTCAGACGCGTCTCAAGGCGCTGGAGCAGGAGGGAGCGGCGGTGGCGGTGGTGGAGGCGGCGGTCTTGCTGGAGGCCGGTTGGGACGCCATCGTAGACGAGGTCTGGGCGGTGTCGGCGCCCCAAGAGCGGGCGATACAGCGCACCCAGCACCAGCGGGGCCTTACGGAAGCGCAGGTGCGCCAGCGCATGGTGGCCCAATCGCCCCCGGAGCGTAAGCTCCAGCGTGCGGATGTCGTCATCGACAACGGCGCGGACATGGAAGCATTACGCCGGCGGGTGGAGTCCCTCTGGCGCGAAAGACTCAGCGGAGCGAGTGAGGGACCTCATGGCAGATAGCAAACCGGACGGCTACCGTCAGCACCTGATCGAAGAACACGTCATAACGAAGGAGCCTTTCTACCTTCCGGTAGCGGACGAGATCTCGCTGTTCGAGGCGGCCTACGCCGAGAAGATCCCGGTGCTCATGAAGGGCCCCACCGGCTCGGGCAAGACCCGTTTCATCGAGTACATGAGCTACAGCCTGAGCAAGTCCATGACTACAAAGGCCAACGGGCACGGCATCCCGCTGGTGACGGTGGCCTGCCACGAAGACCTGACGGCCAGCGACCTGATCGGCCGCTTCCTGCTGGATACCGACGGCACCCGGTGGATCGACGGCCCGCTCACCCGGGCCGTGAAGTACGGCGGCCTCTGCTACCTGGACGAGGTGGTGGAGGCCCGCAAGGACACCACCGTGCTCATTCACCCGCTCACCGACCACCGCCGCCTGCTCCACGTGGAGAAGCTGGGACAGGTGATCGAGGCCCATCCGAACTTCTTGCTGGTCATCTCCTACAACCCCGGTTACCAGAGCGCGCTCAAAGACCTCAAGCACAGCACCCGTCAACGGTTCATCGCCATCGAGTTCGACTTTCCGCCGCCAGACTTGGAGAAGCCGATCATCGAGCACGAGAGCGGAGCGGACGAGGAGACATCCCAAGCGCTGGCGCTGCTCGGCGAGAAGATACGCCATCTGAAGGGCCACGGGCTCCAGGAGGGCGTGAGCACGCGGCTGCTCATCTACGCCGGCCGGCTCATCGCCAGCGGCATCGAGCCGCGGCGCGCCTGCCACGTGGCGGTGGTCTGGGGCATGACCGACGACGCAGAGGTGCAGCGGAGCCTCTCCGAGGTGGTAACCTCCATCTTCCCGTAGCCCCTGCCCTGCCATCCGGCCCAGTTGTGGGAAGCCCTCGAAGCCTTATGGACGACTCCTTCACAGCATCCCTCAAACGAGCCTTGGCCCAACGCCCGCCTCAGGAGCCGCCCTCCGGCGAGTCCAAACCCGCCGGCGTGCTGGTCCTGGTGTACCGGCGAGAGGGAAGCTGGCGCCTGCTCCTGAACCGCCGCTCCGAGCTGGTAGGCCAGCACAAGGGCGAGATCGCCTTTCCGGGCGGCGCCCGCGAGCCTGAGGACGCCGATATGCTGGCGTGCGCCCTGCGCGAGGGACGGGAGGAGATGGGCATACGGCCCGAGGACGTCGAAGTCTTGGGCCAGCTCGACCCGCTCCTCACCCGCACGCGGTACCTCGTCTACCCGTTCGTCGGGCGTATCCCGTACCCCTACGAGTTCACGGTGGACGAGCGTGAGGTGGCGGAGGTGCTGGAGGTGCCCCTGGGGGAGCTGCTGGACCCATCCGCCGTGCGCCACGAAGCCCACCTCGCCCCGGATGGGGGCCTGCTGCGGCGCTTCTCCTACGCCGCCGGCGCCCACCTGGTCTACGGCGCCACCGCTGTGATCCTGACCCAATTCCTTGGCCTCGCCCAAACAGCCCTGGCAAGTAAGCAGACCGCGCGGGCGGCCCCATGAGGTCCCCGGAGCTCGAACAGGTGGCCACCGAGCTGGGCGCGTACCCCTCGTCGCTCTACGAAGCGTTCGTGGAAGCCGAGAGCGAGGCCACCGCCGCGGTGCCCGACGACGCCCAGGCCGTGCGCTGGGGACAGGAGGGCCTGCGCATCGCCCAGCAGACGGTCCGCTCCTGGGAGGCGGCCGTGGAGTACTTCAAGGCGAGCCCCCGGGTCCTCGGCGTGCTGAGCTTCCCTCCCTTCCTCCGCTGGGCCGAGAGCGGGGCCACCGTTTGCCACGCCTCCCCCACCGTGGCGGCCGCTTTCTTCAAGGCGAGCCCCCAAGTCCTGGGCACCCTGCCTCCCCGGCACATCGCGGGTTGGGCCGGACTGGGACGGAGCCTGAGCAAAGGCACGTGGAAGTCCAGCAACCTCGCCGCCAAGTTCTTCGAGGCCAGCCCGGACCTCCTCACCCATCTCAACTATCGGGAGCTCGAGCAGTTCGTGGCGCTGGTGGGGACCCTCTCCCACCGCTCCTACGATCTGGCCACCGAATGCCTCCACCTGGGCCAGCGGGTCTTCCCCGGCGTGGAGGAGCGGGAGGAGCTGATCTCGCTCGCCTCCACCGTGGCGGAGCAGAGCTGGCGAGAGGTGCGGGGCTGCTTCGAAGCGGCCAGTCACATCACCGCCAACGTCGATAAGCCGCAGCGCCGCCGGTTCATCGTTCTGGCCCAGCGGCTGGCCCGGCGAGGCATGCCCAGCGTGTCCGGCTTCATACTGGAGGCCACCCAGGCGCTGGCGCGGCTGCCCGCCGAGGAGCACCGTCAGGTCATCGACTGGACCGAGCAATTGGCCGAATACTCGTTGGACGCGTCCGGCGCCTTCCTGAGGAGCATGCCCCGGGTCATGGAACAGGTCAGCTTTGCCCAAGCCGAGACCTGGCACCGTCTGGGCGTGGAGACCCTCCGGGAGAACGCCGATAGCGGCATCGCCTACTTCAAGCTGGAGTCGACCCGCTCGGAGGAGGTGCTGGACACGCTCTCCTCCAGCCTGGAGCTGGGGCGCGTGAAAACGCTCCTGGGCCAATACAGCCGCGCTCTGGCGGGCGCCGGCGTCGACGTGCGGGCCACCCGGGAGCTGACCAATATGGGCATCGGGTGGGTCTCCTCCGAGCAGGCCTCCACCGACGGCACCAGCGTGTACCTGCCCGAGTCGGTGGACCGGTACCCCGTGAAGAGCGACAACTTCGCCTGGTTCAAGGTGGTGACCACTCACCAGTTGGGCCACCTGGAGTTCGGCAGCTTCGAGTTCAACAACGAGCGTCCCTCCGCCCTCTTCGAGGACCTGCGGCCCCGGCTGACGCCGCCAACGCCCCCGGTCGAGAACGGCCAAGGTCAGTTCTCCTCCGATATGTCCCGCTTCTTCGACCTCTTCGCCAACCGCCGCCTCGCCTCGGACATCTTCTCGGTGACGGAGGACGCGCGGGCCGACCACTTACTGACGAACCAGTACCGGGGCATCGTCCCCGACTACCGGCGGGTCCAGTTGGAGGCACTGGCGGAGCGGCCGCCCATGGAGGAGATGCCTCTGCAGCAGGTGATGGTGGAGCTGTTGGTGCGTCTGAGCCTGCGCCAAGATCACCGGCTCCCCGTGCCGACCGCCTACCTGGACCAGGCGAAAGAATTGGCCGCCCTGCTGCGCCGTGTGCAAGACCTGCGGGCCCAGATCGAGGACACCGCCGAGGTCACGCTGCGCATGTATCGCATCATCGCCAAACTCCCCACCGATCCCGTTCCACCGGAGGAGTGGGGGGACCATGAGTTCGGCGATGAGGAAACCGCCGGGGAGGATGTGGACCGCCTGGTGGAGGAGCTGCAGCGCGAGGGAGACCGGCAGGACGTCGAACAGGACGATTACGAGTCGCCGCAGAGCGTCGACTTCCGAGGCGAGTTCAAGCCGGAGATGGTGCAGTTGCTGGCCAGAATGAGAGGGGAGCAGGGGGCCGAAGGAGAGCCATCGCCCTTGGCCCTCAGCCAGGAGGCGCTCGAACAGCTTCTGCAGAACAGCACCGAGCTGGAGCTCGGCGAAGGCAATGAGCTGGGCGCCGTGGCCGACAATTTGATAAAGGTGGCGGGAACACCCCCTCCGCCCAAACAGCCGGGCCAGGGCTACGGCCATATCCCCCATGAGGACGAGGCGGGCGGCGCCCTCGACACCCAGGAGCCCCCGTCCTTCGTGTACGACGAGTGGGACTTCCGGGCCAACGACTACCGGCCCCGATGGTGCGTGGTCCAGGAGAAGCAGGTGGCATCGGGCGACACCCGGTTCTTCAACGAAACCCTCGAGACCTACAGGGGCCTCATGGAGCAGATACGGCGCCAGTTCGAGATGGTGAAACCGGAGATGCAGCAGAAGGTGCGGCGCGTCAAGGAGGGTGAGGACATCGACATGGATGCCGCCCTGGAGGCCATGGTGGACTGGCGCACGGGCCAAACGCCCGACGACCGCGTCTACTGGCACCGCAACAAGGTGCAGCGCGACGTGGGCGTGGCGTTCCTGCTGGACATGAGCGCCTCCACCGCCGAGGCCATCGAGGAGTCGAAACGCGACGCCAGCGACTGGGAGGCCCCCAGCGACCCCGTGGAGTACGCCGTTTGGCTCCGCAACCGCCGGAGCGAGGGCGGCCGCCGGCCCTCCAAGCGCATCATCGACGTGGAGAAGGAGTCCATGGTGCTCCTCAGCAACGCCCTGGACGCCATCGGCGACCGGTACGGCATCTACGGCTTCTCCGGCTTCGGCCGCGAGAATGTGGAGTTCTACGTAATCAAGGAGATGGAGGAGCCCCTCTCGGAGCGGGTCAAGCAGCGCCTCGACAAGGTGGCGCCCCTGCACGCCACCCGCATGGGCCCGGCCATCCGCCACGCCACCACCAAGCTCGACGCCATCCAGGCGAAGACCAAGTTCCTCTTCGTCATCAGCGACGGCCGGCCCCAGGACCGGGGCTACAGCCGCGAGGGGGTGGAGAAGGAGTACGCCGTCCAGGACACGCGCATGGCGCTCCTGGAGGCCCGCAGGAAGGACATCACCCCCTTCTGCCTCACCGTGGACCGCCAGGGTCACGATTACCTGAAGACGATGGCCGGCGACCTGGGCTACGAGGTGCTGCCCGACATCACGGACCTGCCCCAGCGCCTGCCTTACCTCTACCGCCGCCTCACCTTCTGACCAGCGAGGTGCAACCCTGCACTCATATGCGAGGTCCCGAACGACGCCAAGGGCAGACCTCATCAAACCCACGCAGTGGTGCTTGTGAAGGCGCGCTGACCGGAAGGTGCAGCCCAGCACCCCCGCCACGGGCGTGCCGTGTCCCCTTCCCGCTCGCGGTGAGGCAAGTTTGCCCTGAGCGAAGCCGAAAGCATCCAAGCGCTGGGTTCTAGAACCCAGCGCTTATGCTCCGTTCGCCCTTCGAGTGCCTCAGGACGAACGGAGCATGTGATTCCCGCTCGTGGTGAGGCTCTCGAACCATGAGCGGGAACATAAATCCGCTCACCCTGTCCGTGATGCTTCGCTCATTCCCGATGGGATCGGGACCAGCGAGACTCTCGATAGCCCTCCGTCCGCCGGAGTCCGGTCGAGCCGGACCGATGGAATCGGGGCGTATCGGAGAGCCTGTCGAAGGGCGGAGTGGCGGGCCTTCCCGTCATCCTGAGTGAAGCGAAGGATCTACCCAGCCTACGTGAGATTCTTCGCCCCGATGCAATCGGGGCTCAGAATGACATTACGGCCACCCTGCCCGCCAGAGTGAGACGTGCGAAGTCGTGGTGTCACCTTTCGGCATCTGTCATTCTGAGCGCAGCGAAGAATCTCGCCTCTCATGCCGAGCTTGTGAAACCTCAAGCCCAACAAAGGTGCGGGATGTCTGGCCACGCGGCAGGGATTGGACCCAGGGATAGGCAGGCCGATGCCTGCAGCGCTAAGGGTTTGAGGGGAGGCTTTATCCTGGCGAGGGTACCGCGCCGATCTGTTGCATCAACGCCATCATGTCTAGCACCGTCTCGGCCTCCACCATCTTGCCCCCAGATATTCGATGGAGGTTGATGGCGCGCGCTTCAACCTGTTTCCCGCTCGGCGGAATGCCCATCAGGTCCCCCGTGTGCGTGCCACGGAACGTTACAGGGGTTACAACCCAGTCCCCTTCCACAATCTGCGCATCGAGAGTGTGCTGCATATTCGGAAAGGCGGCTCGGAATCCCTGGATGAGTCCGCCTAAGGACGATTTGGTAAGCGGAGCCGGGTGACCTGTGAAGCGCCAGGCCAGGCTGTCTGAAAGGAGGTCCATGATGCCTGGCACGTCTCCTTTGTCCAGGAGCGCGTAATACTGTCTGACTACCGCTTTATTCTCTTCGGACATTGCCGACCCTCCTCAGACAAAGTTAGCCTATTCTAGCACGGGGCCTCCCGCACCCAAGCACGCATGAGCGGGACAAGGTGTTTTCGGACCGCGAGGCCGGCGCCGCCGCCGCCTGTGCGCGATTAGCGCCGCGCTGTATCCTTTGACAGCGAAAAAGGGGCAGGAGCGCACTGAAATGCACTCCTGCCCGCCGTCCGGCTGAGCCGGGCCCACGCGGCGCGAGCCGCTAACGCTTCCGCGCCTTCGCAATCTCCTGTTCGATCTCGGCCACCTCTTTCGCCGTCTGGGCGGGCGTCCTGTCCTGGCCGAACTTGGCGCTGCGCCCTCCGAAGTGCTTGGTGATCACCAGCTTCCGCCACTGGACCACGCCAAAGTCGGTGGGAGAGAGCATCTCTTTGCTATCCCACCGCTGGTTGGGCATCACGCTGCCGTCCTGGGCGGAGAAGCTGTACTCGGAAGCCCACCGGTAGAAGATGTTGTAGAGGAACTTGTTCCACATCTTCTGGACCCAATTGTCGGGCCGGGTGTAGTGGAAGTACCAGAGGCGCGTAAGGTGAGGCTCAACGGCGACAACCTGCCTCGTCATCCTCCCCAGCAGACCGCCGCCGCCGTAACGGAACTTGCGTTTCTTTATGTTGTCATGGCCGACGCGGGCCATGCCCGGCAGGCGCAGGTCGCCGCCCCACCACTGGGCGTTTTCCGGCGGCGGAGCGGGCACCCTGGTGGCCGAGAAGATAGGCACGAATAACCACGCCCATAGCCGGCGGAAACGGTGCTTGGGCCACTTTCTTCCGTCCGGATAGCTGTCCTGGGGAGGAGTCACCCGACCCCGGGGCGCCATGTACGTGAGCCCGTTTCCGGTGAAATTTGACATCACCGCCCCCGCCGAGGAGCGTGCCCCCAGTTGGGGACGGGCCAGCAACCCCTGGTTGATTTCATCCCGATGGAGGTAGTTGGCATGGGAGTCGAAGTAGTTCTCCAGGGCTATGGCCCAGTTGGTCTTCCAGTAAGTGTGGTCGTTGTAGAGGATGTACGCCTCGGGGATGAAGAACTCCTCCGGCACGTCCTCCTCGATGGGCGCCGGCTCGGTATCGCCGATCCAGATGAACACGATCCCCTTCAGCTCACGGGTGGGGAATACGCTCGCCTCCGTGCCGGGCTTGCCGCAGATCTTGGAGTCTGGGCCTTCGCTGAGCACCGCCACGTTCTTGCCGTGCTCGTCGAAAGTCCAGCCGTGGTAGGGACACGTGACGGTGCCTTTCCAGTGGCATGTGCCCTCGGAGGGCCGTGCGCCCCGGTGGGGGCAGATGTCCCGGATGGCCACGGCCTGGCCCTGGGCGCCCCGGAAGAAGCAGACCTCCTCATCCAGCATCTTGACCTGGACGGGATGGCGCTTGGGTATCTTGTGCTTGGCGATGCCAGGGTACCAGTAGTTGCGCAGGCCCATCACGGGGATGAGCGGCCGGATATCGCCGCGGAGCTCGGGAATCACGCCGTTGGTCTCTTCCGCTACGGTCTCATGCTGTGGTCCGGCGACGTCTACCATGCTTCGCCTCCGTATCGCGTTTGTTGGCCTGCGACGGTCCCGTTCCGGGCTTCGCTGCGGCCCCTCTCGGTCTGTAGCCTGCCTACATTCTATATTACCCCGTTGCCGGTGGCGAACACGCTCGTGCCCTCACGGAGATAAGCGAGGCCGGGGACTCCCTGACCTCCCCACGCTATGGGCTGTGGGGATCGAGCGGCACCCTACTCGCCAGACCCGCGGCCTGCTCAAACAGCGCGGCCGCCGATAGGAGCGCGGCCTCATTCGCCCGGGGCGCCATGAGCTGGAGCCCCACGGGCAGCCCGGCGCGGGTGAAGCCGCAGGGCACCGAGATCGCGGGGCAGGCCGTCAGCGTCAGCGCGAACGAGAGCACCAGCCAGCCCACGTACGTATCGAAACTAACGCCGGCCACCTCGGTCACGTAGCGCGTATCCACGTCGAAGGGCGGCGTAACCACCGCCGGCGACACGAGCAGGTCGTAGCGCTGGAAGAACTCGGCGGTTCGTCGATAGAGCGCGCCCCGGGCCCGCTCCGCCCTGCCGATATCGTCCGCGGTCAGCGCCAGTCCCTTCTCGATATTCCACACCACCTCCGGCTTCAGCATGTCCCGGTGCTCGCGGAGCAGCGGCTCGTGCTCCGCCGCGTACAGAGCGGCGCGCAGCGTCTGGAATATCTCCTCGGCGTCACCCAGGTCGATGCACGCCTCCTCCACCGTCGCGCCCATGTCCTGGAACAGGGCCGCCCCCTTCGCGCACAGCTCCTTCACCTCCGGGTTCACCGGAGCGATGCCCAGGTCCGGGCTAAAGGCGACACGCTGGGGAGCAGTGGGATTGTCAACGGCGGTCACGTAAGCCTGGGTGGGCGCGGGCAGACTCAGGGGGTCGCCCGGGTGCCGGCCCGCCTGCGCGTCGAGCATGAGCGCCACATCGCCAACGGTGCGGCCCATAGGGCCCGCCACCGACAGCGTGCCGAATGGCAGATCGCGGGGGCCGTGGGCGACACGGCCGGGACTGGGCCGGAGGCCGACCACCGAGCAGAAGCTGGCCGGTATCCGCAAGCTGCCGCCCAGGTCGCTGCCCGTGGCCAGCCACACCTGGCCCGCCGCCAGCGCCGCCGCCGAGCCGCCCGATGAGCCCCCTGGGGTGAGCCGGGTGTCCCACGGGTTCCTGGTCTTGCCGAACACCTCGTTAAAGGTGTTGGCGCCGGCGCCGAACTCCGGCGTGTTGGACTTGGCCAGCACCACCGCGCCCCTGGCCTCCAGCCGCTCCACCAGATAATCGGACCGCTCCGGCACCCGGTCGGCGAAGATGGGCGAGCCCCTGGTGGTGCGGACGCCCGCCACGTCGGTCAGGTCCTTCACCGCGATGGGCAGGCCATGCAGATAGCCAAGGGGCGGCTCGCCCGGGCCGCCGGCCATGAGCCGCTCGGCGTGGGCGCGGGCCCTCTCGACGCACAGGGTCGGCAGGGCGTTGATGGCGCCATCGGTCTCCCCGATACGCTCCAGCGCCGCGTCGATCAGCTCCAGCGGCGATGCCTCCCACTTCATCAGCAGCGCAACCGCCTGCCGGGCGGTGAGCCGCGCCAGCTCGTTCATGATTCACCTGTATCCGTAGATTCTAGTATCTTACCCGTGGGGTCGGAAGACATAATACGCTTCATCCTGCCTCGGGAGGACTCTCGATGAGCGGCCCGCCCCGGTCGCGCCGGGGAGCATCATCGGACAGGGTGAGCGGCGTAAGTATTCCCGCTCGTGGTGAGGCGAGTTTACCCTGAGCGAAGCCGAAGGGAACCATGAGCGGCATTGGCGCCAGGCTCAAGACAACCCTTCGACAGGCTCAGGGTGAGCGGTCTTTACGTCCGCTCGTGGTGAGGTCCGATTTTATCGAGAATCCGGCGTTGTCGGACCTCTCGAACCATGAGCGGGGTTCTCAATCCCAGCGCTTATGCTCCGTTCGCCCTTCGAGTGCCTCAGGACGAACGGATTGTGTATTCCCGCTCGTGGTGAGGTTGTCGAATCGAGGCCTATCGGCAGCGCCATGGGCGCCAGCCGCCCCTTGGAAACCGGCGCTCCGTGTGCGAATTGACGGCCCTGATACCCGGTGCTACAGTGGTCCAGCCTGACCGGCCTACGGCTCTCCGGGGCGCGGGCCGGTACGTCCAGCGAATGGAGGTCCGGTTACCATGAAAGTACTCGACTGCGACAGCCACGTCCAAGAGGGAGAGCGGACGTTCGCCGACCCCTATTGGGACCCCCAGTATCTGGGGCGCAGGCCCATGGTGGTGGAGTCCGACGTCCAGGGCAACCTCTCCTTCATCATCGATTCGCTCACCCACCAGCGGCTCACCGGCCCCTCCATCACCATGAGCGGGTCTCCCATGTCCAAGAACGGCGTGCCGTCGGACCTCTTCTCCAAGCAGATGGAGGCCGCGGTGGGCAAAGGGCACATCGACACCCTGGAGTCCGCCGAGTTCCACAACGCCCAGGCGCGAGTGGAGCAGATGGACCACGAGAACCTGGCGGTGCAGGTGAACTTCCCGTCGATGCTGCTCACCTGGCCCATCGCCCACGACCCGAAGATAGCCAACGCCATCGCCCGTTCCTACAACAGTTGGATCGCCGACGTGAGCAGCCAGGCTCCCGACCGGCTCAAGTGGGTGACGGTTATCAACCCCGGCGATGTGGAGGAGTCGGTCCGCGAGATCAAGCGCACGAAGGCGCTGGGCTCCGTGGGCCTGATGATCCTGGGCTCCGTGGGAAACAAGCACTGGGACCACCCCAGCCTGGAGCCCATCTGGCGGACCGTGGCCGAGCTGGACATGCCGGTGGCGGTCCATCCCGGCTTCTGCAACCCCGGGCTGGACGAGCAGTACAGCACCCTCATCGACGCGGTGACCATGCCCTTCTCGTTCAGCCTCATGGTCGGCTACCAGGCCATCCTCCGCTCAGGGCTGCTGGACCGCTACCCCGATCTACGCGTCGCCTTCATGGAGAACGGCGCCCGGTGGGTGGACTTCCTGACCATGCGGATCGCCGAATTCTCCGGCAAGGACATGGATCGCACCACTACGCGGGCGCGGCCCAAGACCTTCAATGAGGCCGCTATAGGTGGCTCCTCCTTCTTCAGGCCCAGCAACTACCTCTCCGAGCTGCTGCCGGAGGAGTACATCAAGCGCGGCCAGATCTACGTCAACTGCGAGGTGGACGAGGACCAGCTACCCTTCGTGGTGGACCGGTACGGCGACGATTTCCTGACGTTCGCGGGCGACATCCCCCACCCGCACCGCGTCTCTCACTCGGTGGACAAGTTCCTGGCGCGGACGGACCTGAGCCAGGAGACAAAGCGCAAGACACTGATCGACAACACCGCCCGGTTCTACCGCCTGCCGGTGCCCGCGCGGGAGCTGGAGCCGGCGCCCTCCGCCGGGGACTAGCGCCCAGACGAACGAATAGCTACTAGGGAGAGCGCCCCCGGGGGCGCTCTCCCTACGTTCGGCGCGCTCACTCCATCCACGCCCCGCCGTTGGTGTTGAGCACCTGCCCGGTGACATAATCGGCGTCCGGCGAGGCGAGGAACAGGACGGCCTTCGCCACCTCCTCCGGGGTCTGCAAACGCCCCAACGGGGTGTCGGCGATGAAGAGCTGGCCCACGGCGGCGGGCGTGACGCCGCGCAGCTCGGCCTCCCACCGGAGCTCGCGCTCGTGCATCGGCGTCTGGACATAGCCGGGGCAGACGGCGTTCACGGTGATGCCGTGGGGCGCAAGCTCGCCGGACATGGCCTGGGTGAGCCCCACGACGGCAAACTTGCTGGCCACGTAGGGCGCCAGGAAGGGGGCCTTGCCCCGCCGGCCGGCCATGGAGGCGGTGGTGATGATCTTGCCCCGCAGCCCGCTGGCGGGATCGGGCTCCTGGCCCATCATCTGGCGCGACACCACCTGGGAGCAGAGGAAAACGCCCTTGGCGTTCACTTCCATGTTGAGCTTCCACTCCTGGTCGGTCACGTCCCAGAAGTTAGCCATCGTGCTGACTCCGGCGTTGTTGCACCAGATGTCGATCCCCCCCCAGCGCTCCCGCAGACGCTTCACGGCAGCTTCCGCATCGCGCCGGTGGGTCACGTCCAGCTTCAGGGCCATCGCATCGCCACCGGCGCCGGTCTCCCCGGCCACCCGCCGCGCCGACTCCGGGTCCACGTCGGTGATAGCCACACGCGCCCCCTCCGCGGCCAGCGCCAGCGCGATGGCCCGCCCGATGCCGCTTCCCGCGCCCGTGACGGCGGCCACCCTTCCCTCCAGCCTCATTTCTCTTCTCCAACGGCACGGCCCAGGAGCGGGAATTTCTCCTTCAGCGCCGTGTACAACTCCCGATAGAGCGCATAGGGCCGTCGGTACCGGTCGTGGTTGGCCATGTCCGGCTCGGTGACCCCGGCGACCTCGATATAGCGCTCGATCTCCCGCCAGTCATCGAAGGCGCCCACTCCCATGCCGGCCACGAAGGCCACTCCCAGCGACGAGCCGGGGTGCCGCGCGGTCTGCTCCAGCGGAATGCCGAGGACGTCGGCGGTGACCTGCCGCCACAGCTCGGAGCGGGCGCCGCCGTTGGCCACGCGGGCCACCGCCGGCCTCAGCGCCCGGTCGGCCAGCACCTCCAGATGATGGTAGAAGCCGAAGCCGATGCCCTCCAGAATAGCTCGGTAGATGTGGGCCCTGGTGTGACTCAAGGTGAGGCCGAAGAGGACGCCCCGGGCGAGCGGATCGAAGACGGGTGTCTTCTCTCCTAAGAAATAAGGTAAGAGCACCAGCCCATCGGACCCCGGCGGCACCTTCGCCGCCTCTTCATCCAGGGCCGCGTACTCTGTCTCCGGGGCGAACTGCTCGCGAAACCACCGGATTATGGAGCCGCTGGCCGCCATGCAGCCGTTGAGCAGGTACTTACCGGGAATCACGTGGTAATCGAGAAAGAGCCGCGGGTCTCCTTCCGGCCGGTCCAGACAGCAGAGGATATCCCCCGCCCCGCCGAGCTTGACGAGCAGGTCGCCATGCTCGCTGACCCCGGCAGAGAAAGCGGAAGCGACGTGATCGGCGCTGCCCGCCACCACCGGCGTCCCCTCCATCAGGCCCGTGGCGGCGGCGGCTCCCCGACTCACCCGCCCCACCACCTCCTCCGGCCGGCGCACCGGCGGCAAAAGCGCTCTATCCATCGAGGCGAGGGCCAGTAGCTCCTCGTCCCAGTCCTCGCGGCGCAGGTCCCATAGCCCGCTCTCCAGCGCCCAGTTGCGCTCGATGGACGGCGTGCCGGTGAGGCGGTTCACGATGAAATCATAGGCGCCAACCACCCTCACCGCGCGCTCCATCACGGCTGGCTCGTGACGGCGGAGCCACGCAAGCTTCGGCCCGATGCTCTGCTGGCTGACGGGGTTGCCGGTGCGGTGGAGCACCTGGCCCTCGTCCACCCGGGCCCTGAGCTCCGCGATCTCACGGTGCGAGCGTGCGTCGTTCTGCTGAATGGAGGGACGCAGCACGCGCTCATCCCGGTCCAGCAACACGAGCGTGGGCACCATGCCGCTGACGCCCACGGCGGCGATGCTGGAGGCGAGGGCGCCGGCCGCTTCCAGGCAGCGGGGCGCCACGGCGCAGACGTTGGCCCACCACTCCTCGGGGTCCGCCTCGGCCCACCCAGGGCGAGGGGAATGGAGCGTGGCGGGCGCGGAGGCCTCGGCCAGGACGCCCCCCTTCAGATCACAGAGAACGGCCTTGGTGGAGGTCGTGCCGATGTCGATCCCGAGCAGATATTCGCCCATGGGCATCTTCGCCGGAGCCGCTTACCGCATCTCTCGCACGGCGGCCATGAAGGCCTCCACGCGCCCGCGGTCGACCGGGTTCCAGGTGTGGCCGTCCACCTTGAGGCCGGAGCCGACGATGACGCCGTCGGCCACGGAGAGGAACTGGCGAACGTTTTCGGTCCTGGCGCCGGTGTTCAGCAGGACGGGCGCCTCGCCATCCACGGCCTCCTTGGCCTGGCGCAAGGCAGCCATGTCCGGCTCGGCCCCGGCGCGGGGCCCCGAGACCAGGATGGCATCGGCCAGGGAGGAGACCACGGCGCTCTTGGCCAGCATCCCCACCGGCCGGTCGCCCAGAGGCGAGGCGAACTCGGGCGTGATATTGAAGAAGAGCTTGACGTGTTGCGCGCCAATGGAGCGGCGGTAGCGCAGAAGCCCCGCCGCCTCCGTGTTCCAGAGGCCCATATCGCTATCGTAGACGCCCGTGAACACCCCGCGCACAAAGCTGGCCCCAGTGGCCAGGGCCATGGCCAGGGCGGCGCGCCCCCCGTCCCACAGAAAGTCGACGCCAAAGGGCCGGTCCCTGGGAGCGAGCTCGGTGATCACTCGGCTCATGACCGCTACGCCTTCAAAGTTGGCCTGGAGAGCGTAAGGCCGGTCGCCCTCATTGCAGAACAGGAGCCCGTCCACTCCCTCTTGGAGCAGCTTCTCCACGTCCGAGGCCACATCCTCGATGATGCCGGCAACCCCCCGTTGCTCGTCGTAGAGCGGAGTCCCCGGCAACGGGGGGAGATGGGCCATGGCGATGACCGGCTTCTCCACCTGGAAGAGTTCTCGAAGCGATGCAGCCATACACGATTCCTCCCACCACGGGCTTCCGGGGCGCAAAGCCGGCCCGCTGGGCGGCCTGGACCGGCGGAAGTAGGATACAGCGGCGTGCGGAAACGCGCCAGAAACGTGCGTTTAGCCCATCCGCGCTTTTGACACCCGCAGCCGTCGCCCCTACAATTCCCAAGCCCAGACTCGGGCCCCTCGGCCCGGACCGAGCATGCAGAAGGAGCACCCATGGTGAGCGAAGGAAGCGGCGAACTGGCCTCGGCGACCCGCAGCGTGGTGCTCACCCGCGGGGGCATGGTCTGCTCCGCGTCGCCCCTGGCCGCCTCGGCGGGTGTCCAGGTGCTCCACGAGGGTGGCAACGCCTTCGACGCGGCCATCGCCACCGCCGCCGCCGAGTGCGTGACCATCCCGCCCATGTGCGGCGTGGGCGGCGAGGTCTTCGCCCTGCTCTACGAGGCCGCCACCGGCGTCCTGTGGGGCGTCACCGGCAGCGGCGCCGCGCCCACGGGGGCAACCCCGGAGTTCTTCGCGGGCCGGGGCTACGCCACCATGCCCCTGGATGGCCCCCTCTCCGCCACCATCCCCGGCGAGACCCACGCCTGGCAGACCATCCTGGAGCGGTTCGGCACCCTGGGCCTGGAGCGGCTGCTGGCCCCGGCCATCGGCCTGGCCGAGGAGGGCTTCCCCCTAGCCGAGCGGATCGCCGCCTACTACCCCATGAACTACGAGAAGCTGCGCCAGTTCCCCACCTCCGACGCCATCTTCCACCCGGCGGGCAGACCCCTGCGGGCGGGGGAGCTGCTGGTGCAGCGGGACCTGGGCCGCACCCTGCGGCGCATCGCCAAGGGGGGCGCTCAGGAGCTCTACCAGGGCGCCCTGGGCCGGGAGCTGGCGCGGGCCACCCAGCAGGCCGGCGGCCTCTTCAGCACCGAGGACCTGGCCCGGCACACCACCGAGGTCTACCCCGAGCCGCCCGCCGTCACCTACCGGGGCCACACCGTCTACGCCAACGCGCCGCCCTCCCAGGCCTTCCTCATTCTGGAGATGCTGAACCTGGTGGAGCGCTTCGACCTGGCCGCCATGGGCCACAACAGCGCCGACGCCATCCACGTGCTGGTGGAGGCCAAGAAGCTCGCCTTCGCCGACCGGCTAGCCTACGCCGGGGACCCGGCCTTCGTGGACATGCCCCTGGCGGAGCTCCTCTCCAAGGCTTACGCCCAGGAGCGCAGCCGTGCCATCGACATGGGCCGCGCCGCCCCCGAGGCCGCGCCCGGCACCCTGGGGGCCGTGGGCGCGCCGGGGGGCGAGCACACCTCCTACTTCTGCGTGGTGGACGCCGCGGGCAACGCCGCCTCCTTCATCCACAGCCTCTCCGCCTACTACGGCTCCGGGTTCGTGGCCGGGGACACCGGCGTGCTCTTGAACAACCGCGCGGGCCGGGGCTTCTTCCTGGACCCGGGCCACCCGAACGTCATCGCCCCGGGCAAGCACACCATGAACACCATCCAGACCTACATGGTCTTCCGCGACGGCGTGCCCGTCATCGTGGGCGGCACCCCGGGCGGCGATTCCCAGCCCCAGTGGAACGCCCAGGTCATCGCCAACCTGTTGGACTACGGGATGAACGTGCAGGAGGCGGCGGAGGCGCCCCGCTGGCGGCACTCCCCCGGCACCGACCCGGCCACCATCGACGGACCCTCGGAGATACGGGCCGAGGGAGGGATACCGGAGGGCGCCCTTGAGGAGCTACGCCGCCGGGGGCATCGCGTGGTCCCTCCGCCCGCGGGGGATATCCCCGGCGCGGTGCAGCTCATCCGGCTGGACCCGGAGACGGGCATCCGCATGGGGGGAACCGACCCACGCTGCGACGGCTACCCGATGCCCGATTAGGCCCCGATGCCCGATTAGGCCCCGATGCCCGATTAGGCAACGTATCCCATGGCACAACACCACCGAACGCCGGCCACTCTTATACGTAACCCGTAGGGTAAAGTCCCGTTTTAGCCACCGGATTAGCTTTGAAGCAGCTTGAACAATGTCTTAACCTGTTCTGGTCCCAACAGACGCCGATGATTGTAGCGCCAGACATACTCAGCAAGATAGAGGGGCAGCCGTTCTCGGCGGACTCCCCCTTTGGCTGCCAGACGCCGCTTGAGATAACCCCAGAAGCCCTCCAAGCCGTTGACGTGGCTCCCTTGCCGATCGCTGAACGCCTGGCTGTGGTCCACAAGCCGGTGGACGTAGCCCCCCGCTGCGACGCCCGTGTAGCTGGTAAAGGTGTCCGAGCAGACGATGGAGCCACGTTGCACGCGTTGGTGCAGGAGCGGCAGCAGCGTCTTGGCTTCCACGTTAGGTACCACTTGCGCCCACACCAGGCCACCTCGACACAGGATCCCAAAGACAGCTTGCTTAGTGGTTCCACGGCCCCGCTTCGTGCCCTGAACACGCTTTGCCAGGCGCCTGTTGCGCCAGGAACCTCCCAGGTAGGTCTCGTCGACCTCCACCACGCCGGAGAAGACATGGGGAACGTCCCGGACCATGGCCTGGCGCACCACGATCAGGGCTCGCAGGACTCGCTTTCGCTCCAGGCGGGCCTCCTGGGCAATCACCTCGGCACTCTGCCCCAAGACGAACCAGCGCAACAGTCGCCGCCACTCCCCTGGCGACAACCGAAGCGGCAGCGCCCTGGGCACCCACTCGTAGTGGCAGGCTGCACAACGACTCTTACCTCGCCGAATGCTCCAGCTCTTGGCGTGTTGACATCGAGGGCACCCAATCTTCCGTCCCATGCCACCATTCTCTCACAGGTGGCTGTTTTGGGACTATACCCACCCGTATTTGCCCCATCGGCAAGCGATGGGGTGTCTTGACAAGATCGTCTCAAGTAAGTATAGTCCCGGCAGCTTGTAAGGATGCCCCCCGTATGGGGGCATTCCGGTGTATTCAGTTTGGTATCATGAAGGAGGTCTTCCATGGTGCGCAGATTCGGCTTGCTGATGCTGCTGGGGCTCGTCGTGGCCCTCGTGGCAGCGGCGTGTGGAGGCGACGACCCCACCCCCACGCCGATTGTGATCGAAAAAGAGGTAATTAAAGAGGTGAGGGTAGAGGTGGAGGTGGAGAAGGAGGTCATCAAGGAGGTCGAGGTAGAGAAGGAGGTCTTGCGGGAGGTGATCAAGGAGGTGCAGGTGACCGCCACCCCCACGGCGGCGGCCGCGCCCACCCCGACCACGGACCCCGCTACAGTGAGCGTGAACTTCCGGCTCATGGCCAGCGCCTTCTACGCCAGCTTCATCGAAGGCTACCGCCAGATGCTGGACATCAACACGGGCGGCAGGCTCACCATGACGCCTGAGGAGGCCACCGGCGACGATGCCGTCAACTTCCTGCGCAGTCGGCCGGAGGAAGCCGCCAGGACCATGTACACCCTCACGGAGGAGCAGGCCCTGATGTGGCAGGAGGGCGGCATCAACTTCAACGGCGAGGTGGCCCAGGAGAAGCGGCCGAACCTGCTCTGGTCCGTGTTCCCCGCCGCCTGCATGACCATTTCGACCCTGGACCCAGAGATCAAGACGGTCCACGACCTGGCGGGCAAGCGCATGCACCTCTGGAACAACTCCGGCGGTAGCGCGGCCTGGTACGCCAACATGACCATGGTGCTGAAGGCGGCCGGCGTCTTCAACACGACCACGTTGCTGACGGGCGGCAAGTACCCGACCGACGCGCTGGCGGACCGTGAGGTGGACGCTATAACCGGAGGCATCGTCTTCGCCGACAGCAGGAACGCCTCCGGCGGCTCGGGCACGCACCGGCTTGCCCAGGCCACGGGCACCTTCCACTTCGTGGACATGACAGCGCAAGTCATTGAGGACGTGCGGGCCGACCCTGCGAATAAGGCATGGGTGGACGCCGGAACCCTGCAGCGGGTGGTGCTGAAGCCCGGATACGCGAGGGCGGCTTTCGGGACCAACTACAACGTGGTTCCCGATCCCGAGCTCAACTGCCTGAGCGGCAACGGTGTCCACTTTGGCATTAGCCCGGATGCCGACGCCGAGGCCGTCTACCAGATGACCAAGGCCGTCATCGACAACGTTGATCTCGGCAACACCTACTGGCCTTACCTGATGCCTCAGTGGGGCGAGCGGCTGGGCCACATCTGGGCACCGCACACGAATTTCCACCCCGGATCGCAGCGCGCGTTCGAAGAGACAGGCAAGACCTTCGGGACGCCCGGCATTCGGCAGTGGGAAGCCGATAATCCCGATGGCTAGGAATATCGCCAGTCGATAACGCTAGCATGAAGGGCCGGGCCGCTTTTGAAAGCGGCCCGGCCCCCGCGGTTTGCAGAGAAGACTCCCTCGACACGTCTCTTCCTTTGCTAGGCCTTGGGGATGCAAAGCTATGGACGATGACCGAGCAGCTTCGGTAGCTGATGTAGCTGGAGACTCAACGTCGAAGACCATCTCCGGCGTTTTCGTGACGGTGCTGGCCTGGTCGTCCATCCTGCTGACCGCCGCCATCTTCTTCTCCCAGTTCAAGATCGGCCTCCCCTTCAGCTCCATCGTCCTGCACCAGCCCTGGGATCCGCCGCAGAACGCCTACACCGTGGCCCACGTGGCCGCCACCGGCATGGTGGTCTCGGTCTGGTACATCGATAAGCGGTTCGGCCTGGGGGGGCACGTGGGCCCCATGCGCTGGCTTATAGGCCTCTCGCTCTTTGCCCTCTTCGTCATCTCGGGCTCCTACTTCTACATCGTAGCCGAAGACCTGGTTCGTCGGGCGGTCTACGGGACCATCCCTGACCTGTTCCTGGGCGCGCTGGTGTTCGCCATGGTGCTCTACCTGTCGTGGCGCTACTGGGGGCCCATCTTCCCGATCCTGGCCCTCGTCTTCTTCGGCTACGTGTTCATCGCGGACCTGCTGCCAGGCGCGCTCAAGGGCCCCGCCTTCGATACCCACCGCATCTTCAGCAGATTGGGCAACAAGCTATTCGGCCCGATCGCCACCCTGAGCGCCCGCTTCCTGTGGCTCCTGCTCATCTGGGGCATGATGATGAGCACCGCCGGCGCGGGCGTCGCCATCTTGGGAATGGCCAAAATGCTCTCTAGAACCGGCATCGCGGGCGGTCCGGCCTTCGGGGCATTGATCGCCAGCGCGGTCACCGGCTCCTTCGTGGGTGGAGGCACCAGCAACGTGGCGATCACGGGGCCCATCACCATTCCGGCGATGAAGAAAGCGGGCTACAGCTCCGAGATGTCGGCCTCCGTCGAAGCCATAGCCTCCAACGCCTCGGCCATCACCCCGCCGGTCCTGGGCACCGTCGCCTTCATCATGTCGGAGATCATCGGCGTTCATTACATCCAAATCGTCATCATGTCCCTGGTGCCCGCGTTCCTCTGGTTCTTGGCCGCCGGCGTCTATATCTACTCCCATGCCCAAAAGAACCGGGACCAGATACGATCGATGCACGCCAAGGAGTTGGGCGACGAGTTCATCCCGTGGCACCGCTATCTCCGGTCCGCGCTGCTTCTGGGGGGGCCGGTGGCAGTGATCCTTATCCTGGTGCTCAATGGCTTCACCCTGCGGACAGGCACCCTCGGCGCCTTCGCCACGTCCATGTTCCTGGGCGCCGTCTTCAGGATCGAGACTCGGTGGTCGGTCTGGACCCAGGGGATGCGCCGGGCGGTCTACTACTCCAGTTCGGTGACCCTCATCCTGGTGGCGCTCACCATCATCGCCGACGCCATCACCTTCACGTACCTCGGCGGCCGGCTGTCGAATGTCGTCCAGACGCTCTCGGGCGGCTACATTCTCGCCGCCGGGACCATCATGATCATATTCGGCGTTATCCTGGGCGCCGGCCTCCCGGCCCTGGCCATCTATTTCATCATGTCGCTGACCTTCTCGCCCATCATGCAGGAGATGGGCGTCGACTTCCAGGTCTCCCACTACGTTGCCTTCTACATCGGGAACCTGAGCACCATCATTCCGCCCATCGCCGCCAGCGCCCTGGTGGCGGCCGCCGTGGCCCAGACCAAATATTGGCCGGTGTGCAAGGTGCTGACCAAGATATCGTGGCCGCTGTGGGTATTCCCACTCCTCTTCCTGGTCGCACCCGAGCTGCTGTTGCTGGGCGACACCGGACCTGCGTTCACCCTGCTGGTCATCGCAAGCAGCGCCGTCACCATCATCGGCGTCCAGACGGCCACGGCGGGCTGGCTGCTGCGGCCGCTCCTGCTCGTGTTCAGGATCGGACTCTACCTCAACTTCGGCCTGCTGGTGGTCGCCTTGCGCCAGGACTGGGAATGGATGATGGTGACAACGATACTGGTCGTGGTGGCATCGGCCATCGCAACCATCGTGCTGCACGGCCACGAGGCTGAGCGTACCCCCGCCGTGGGAGCCACTGGCTCCGGCGGGACCGGTTCGTGACCGCACCCGCTCGCTAGGCCGTTCAACCCCCTCCATCTGCGCGCCGCGCCGGAACGCTTGCACGTCCCAGCGGCCTTTGGCGCTCCCTACGCCGCTACCCGGTAGGCGATGCACTCCACGATTTCGATTGCCAGCGGCTTTTGAGCCAGCCCGGTGGTCCCGATAACCGCCCGGCAGGGCGGGTTGGGCACGAACTGGCGATAGACCTGGTTGAATAGCGGCCACTTCTCCATATCGGTGAGGAACACCACCATGTTCACCACCCGGCCAAAGCCGGAGCCCGCGGCCCCGAGGATGGTCCCTAAGTGGCCGAGGGCCGCGTGGTAGCGCTCCTCATCGGTCACGCCCACCGGCACGCCGTCGAACCCTGAGTCGGTGGTCCCACGGCAGCGCACCCGGACGGCCCGCACCTTCTGCAGCCGCGCCAGATCCTCCTCAAAGTAGTCGCAGTAGAGGCCGGTCCGATAGGAGACCGTGTCGGTCGCCAGCTTCCGGCCGTCGGCGATAATCAGGTCCAGAAGCCGGTCACGCTCCTCGTGGGAGAGCGCCTGGGCCTCTGCGGTCCCCATTGCGTCCAGCTCGGCGAGTCCAAGGGCCATGCGTCACCTCCTGCCGGGGCCCGGACAGCGGCCGCCGAACCCGGCGAACAAGCTCCAAAAGCACTGCGCGATATGGGCAAAAGCGCCGCGCGATATGGGTCGCGCGGCGCTGGGACCTGCGATTGCGATAGACGTCGCGCTCAGGGAATAATAGCGCTCCGAATCACCGGGGTCGAGCGCCCGCTCCACTCGGACTGCTCGAAAGCCTCGCTGATATCCGCCAGGGCGAACTTGTGCGAGATGAGCTTGTGGAGCGGCATGGTCCGGTGATTGCGCACCAGGAAGTTGAGCATGGTGGGAAGGGTGGACGGCCGGTACGCTATGGAGCCAACGATCCGCTTGGTCTTGAGCAGCACCCTGGGCTCGATGGTGGCGGGACGGCCCGGCATGAGGTTGCCGATCTCCACGAAGGTGCCGCCGAAGCCGAGCATACCCACGCCCTCGGGCAGCAGCTCACCCAGGCCCACCAACTCCACCACCACGTCGGCGCCCCGGCCGCCGGTGACCTCCTGCACCCGTGCTATCCGCTCCTCCGGCGTCTTGAGCTCGTTGATATTGATCGTTACGTCGGCGCCCAGCTCCTTCGCTAGGTTCAGGCGCGGCTCCAGGCCGTCGATGGCGATGATGCAGCCGGCCCCCAGGTCCCTGGCCAGGGCAACGGTGTAGAGCCCCAGACCGCCGGCGCCCTGGGTGACTATGGTCTGCCCGCGATGGGCCCCCGCCACCTCCAGCCCCCGGAACACCGTGCCCATCGCGCAGTTGAGGGCCACCACGAGCTCATCGGACAGCTCGTCGGGCACCTTGAAGATGGGGTGCAGCGGCGGCAGGTAGAGGTAGTCGGCGTAGGTGTTGACGAAATAAGGCCACTCGCCGCCTGCCTGCCGCAGGTTCAGCTTCCATTGCCGGCAGTGGTTGTGCTCTCCGCTCAGGCAGTAGAGGCACCGGTAACACGGATAGCCCATGGCGAAGATGATCCGGTCGCCCTCCTTCAGCGGCTGCTCCATGAAATCGGTGGTGACATCTTTGCCCAGA
This sequence comes from Dehalococcoidia bacterium, assembly GCA_965249185.1. Taxonomy (GTDB): domain Bacteria; phylum Chloroflexota; class Dehalococcoidia; order Lucifugimonadales; family Australimonadaceae; genus CBDFLS01. The sequence goes on along the minus strand of CBDFLS010000002.1, from coordinate 1,777,730 downwards.
GAGTGGACCACGCCCACACCCTCATGCCCCAGCGGAATGCCGGTGGCGGGGATCTGCCGGCCGGCGAAATCGCCGCGCCACACGTGCAGGTCCGAGCCGCACAGCCCCGCCTGGGTTATCCGCACCACCAGCGCACCGGGCTCCGGGTCCGGGACGTCGTACTCCTGGACCTCCATGGGCTTCCGATACTCTTTGAGCACCACTGTACGGCCCTTCACGGCTTCCTCCTCTGGTCGGCAGATAACCCGATGGCCCGCCGCTTACGCCTGGCCCGGCCCCTCGGTCGTTCTCGCCCCGTCCCCGGAACGGGGGTTAGCAGCGGGCTATCCCCCGATGTAGATGCTGACCGCTTTCTCCCTGGTGTACTCCATCAGGCCCGAGTACCCGCCGCCGTGGATGAACCCGCTGCGCTTATAGGGCGCGAAGGGCAGTCCGATAACGCTCCCGCCGGCGAACTGGTTTACCTTTATCTGTCCGGCCTCCAGCGCGTGGACCAGCCGGTGCGCCCGCCCCAGGTCCTTGGTCCAGATGCACGCCATGAGCCCGTACGGATTGTCGTTGGCCAAGGCTATGGCTTCCTCCTCGTCGTGGAACTTCAGCACCGATAGCACCGGCCCGAAGATCTCCTCTCGGGCGATACGCATCTGCGGCTCCACCCCATCGAACACCGTCGGCTCCACAAAGAACCCTTGCTGGAGCCGCTCATCCTTGGGCTTCCCGCCACCCACCACCACCTCCGCCCCCTCGTTCCTGCCCACCTCCAGATAGCTCATCACTCGGTCGTACTGCTGCTGGTTAATGAGTGGCCCGATATCCTTATTCTCGTGCCAAGCGCCAATGGTGACCTGCCCCATCTTGCTGGCCACCGCCTCCACCACCTCCTCCTTCCGGCTCTCCTGCACCATCAGTCGCGAGCCGGCGTAGCACGCCTGGCCCGTGTTGAACACGATGGAGTCCACCAGAATCGGCACCGCACGCTTCAAGTCGGCGTCCTCCAGCACGATGTTGGGCGTCTTTCCGCCCAGCTCCATCTGCACGGGCACCAGGTTTTTGGCGCACGCCGCCATGACCACCGAGCCCGTCTCCGGAGAGCCGGTGAAGCTCATGTGGTGAATGCCGGGATGGCTGGAGAGGGCCGCGCCCGCCTCCTCGCCATAGCCTGCGACCACGTTCAGAGCCCCCGGAGGCAACCCCGCCTCCAGGCCCAGCTCCGCGATCCGCATGCACGAGAGCGGCGCGTCCTCCGGCGGCTTGAGCACCACCGTGTTGCCCGTGGCCAGAGCCGGCGCCACCCTGCCGGCCATCAGGATGGACGGCACGTTCCAGGGGATGATCACCGCGCAGACGCCCCACGGCTCCCGCACCGTGTAACCGAAGTAGTCGGCCGAGCCCGACGGCAGCGTAACCCCCGTCAGCTTATCGGCGGCGCCAGCGTAGTACTCATAGGTCTTGGCCACGCCGAACATCATGCCTCTGGCATCGCTCAGCGGCTTGCCCACGTCCCGCGCCTCCAGCTCCGCCAGCTCCTCGCGGTGCTCGTTGATGAGCTGGGCCCACCGGTAGAGGATGCCCCCCCGCTCCGTGGGCGATACGCGGGACCACTCCTTGAAGGTCCTGTAGCTGCTCTCCACCGCCTGGTCGACGTCCGTCTTGGTGCCCCGGGCGATGGTCTGAATCACCTCCCGCGTGGCCGGGTCTATCACATCGATAGTCCCGCCCTCGGCGGCGGCCGTCCACTGGCCGTCGAGCAGGAGCTTGCCCTCGGGCAGCACTTGTGTCGTCGTCATCGCGTCCTCCTCTATCCTGAGATGCCGGGCATCCTGGGGTGCCGGGCTGATACGGCCCTATTGCACACTACGCACAAGAGACGGGCACACCGGACCGCTGGCATGCCCGCCTCGTCTCTCTCCGGTCAGCCATCGCGCCGCCGGCTGAGCATTCGTTAATCGCCAGCCGACGCCGGCTCGCGCTGGCGCGCCGACTGGGGCACCGGCAGCCCATAGAAACGGGCCACGTTGTCCACCAGAATCTTCCGTTTCGTCTCCTCGCTCAGGTCCGTCCGCGCCAGCATCTTTCCCACCGGGTCCACCACGCGGTGGCCGTGGGGGACGTCCGAGGCAAAGAGCAGGAAATCGTTCCCGTACTGCTCCGTCACGAAGGGCAACTGCTCCTCGTCTACCTCGCAGTTCACGAACACCCGTCCGCTCTTGATGTACTCCGACGGCAGCAGTTCGCCCCGGTAGGCATTCTGCCTGCCAAAGCCCGATGAGCCGCCGATGGCCGTCTCCTCCAGCTTCGGCCGTATGCCCGTCGAGGTGGTCCGGTGGCCCAGGCGTCCCGAGTTCTCCTCGATCCGCATGGTCATGTAGTCCACCCACCGGGCGCCGTTCTCCATGAACCCCACCCGCAGCTTCGGGTAGCGGTCCAGCAGCCCGGAGCGCATGACGGAGTAGTAGCCCAGCAGCTCGGTGAACACGAAGGAGATCATCACCGCGTCCGAGATGGTGCTGTAGACCTCCTCCAGCGCCGTCCCGCAGAACCCCGGGTGCACCGCCACCGGCATGTCCAGCTCCTCCGCCGTGGCCCAGATGGGCTCCATGCTCGGGTCGTCCAGGTGCTTGTTGCCCACCATCCCCAGCAGCATCAGCCCTGCCGACCCCAATTCCTTGGTCCGCACCATCTCGCGCACCGACTCCGGTATATCCGCCGGGTCGATGACCGTCACCCACTTGAGCCGGTCCGGCGCCTGCGAGCTGATGTCGGCCATCCAGTTGTTGTAGGAGCGCGCCACGGCGCAGCCGATCTTCGGATCGTGGGCGATGGGCCAGGTGAGCATCATGGTGGGGAAGTTTATCTGTACCGCCACGTCCTCCCGGTCCATCTGCGCCACCCGCGCCGCCGCGTTGTGGAGCTCGCACGACGCCAGGGTGTCGATATGCCCCTGCTCCGCCGCCGACGCCGTCCGCCGCTTGAAGAAGTTCGACGTCTCTCCGCCTATCGAGACCGGCACGGCGCCCGTCACGGGCGAGGCGCCCACCAGCCGAGGGTGCGAGATGGAATCGACGATGAAGGAGAGCCCACCCATCGCGTCCGTGACCCGCACCACCGGCCTCCGGCCCCGGTACCGCTGGTCCCAGTACTTGTCCGAGAAGGTCAGCTCCGACTCCTCCACGTGACTATCGCAGTCATACGCCTTGATATCGCCCATGCCGTTTCACCTCCAGTGATTCTGCTCCGCCGCCACCAATCCGCCGCGCAGCCAGCCTCGTCTAACCCAAGGCTGGAGCGGGCTCCGACTCTGGCTTGGGCACCGGCAGTCCGTAGAAGCGCGCGGTGTTGTCCACCAGAATCTTCCGCTTCGTCTCCTCGCTCAGGTCCGTCCTCGCCAGCATCTTGCCCACGGGGTCCGCCACCCGGTGGCCATGGGGAATGTCGGAGGCGAAGAGCAGGAAGTTGTTTCCATACTCCTGTACCAGGAAGGGAAGCTGCTCCTCGTCCACCTCGCAGTTCACGAACACCCGGCCATCCTTAATATACTCCGACGGCAGCAGCTCCGCCTTATAGGGACTCGGCCGGGGGCCGCTGGAGCCACCCACCAGCGCCTCGTCCAGCACGGGCTGCCGCTTCCCACCTGACGTCCGCCGGGCCAATCGCCCGGAGTTCTCCTCGATACGCATGGTCAGGTAGTCCACCCACCGGGCGCCGTTCTCCATGAACCCCACCCGCAGCTTCGGGTACCGGTCCAGCAGCCCCGAACGCATGACGGCGTAGTAGCCCAGCAGGTCGCTGAACACGAAGGGCACCATGATGGCGTCCGAGAGGGTGTTGTAGAGGTCGTCCAGCGCCGGGCAGCTAAAGCCGGGGTGGACCGCCACCGGCATGTCCAGCTCGGCGCAGGCGGCCCAGATGGGCTCCATGCTCGGGTCGTCCAGGTGCCTGTTGCCCACCGTGCCCAGCAGCATCAGCCCCGCCGACCCCAGCTCCTTGGTCCGTTGGAGCTCGTGGACCGACTCCTGTATATCCGCCGGATCGATGACCGTCACCCACTTGAGCCTATCCGGCGCCCGGCCGCTGATGTCAGCCATCCAGTTGTTGTAGGAGCGGGCCACGGCGCAGCCGATCTTCGGATCGTGGGCCATGGGCCAGGTGAGCAGCAACGAGGGGAAGTTCACCTGTACCGCCACGTCCTCCCGGTCCATCTGCGCGACGCGGGCCGTGGCGTTGTGCAGCTCGCACGACTCCAGGGTGTCGATGTGCCCCTGCTCCGCCGCCGACGCCGTCCGCCGATTGAACGCGGGCGATGGCACGCCCCGTCGGGAGACGGGCACGCCGCCGGTGGCCGATGCGGGCCCGACGATCCGTGGATGGGATAATGAGTCGACGATGAAAGAGAGGCTGCCGGTGGTATCGGTCTCCACCACCACGGGCCTGCGGCCCTTGTAGCGCTGGTCCCAGTACTTGTCGGAGAAGGTCAGCTCCGACTCTTCTACGTGGCTATCACAGTCGTACGCTTGGAGCATTTCGCTCACGCGCGCCCACCAGTAGACTGGCCGACAATGCACCAGCCAACCTAGCACGGCCCCATGGGGCTGTCAATCGGTGCCGCCCGGCCTCTGTTTTCAGCCGAGCCGGCCCAGAGTAAATTCGCCCCATACACATGGACTTGCGCCCCACGGGCATAGCTTGACAGATACAGGTCGCGCTGTTACGTTGCTCGCCAGTCTCACTGCGCGATACGGGATTCACAAACTACCGCGCTCAGTAAGCTGCAGACCGACGCCGATGTGGAGGAGGTGATTCATGTTCTGGCGACTAGGTGCCCTTTTTGCGACGGTATCCATGCTCATGGCCGTGGCGGCGGCATGCGGTGGGGACGATCCCACGCCAACGCCCGTGGTAATCGAGAAAGAGGTAAAGGTGGTGGTGACCGCCACTCCCACGTCACTTCCTGCTACGCCCACACCAACCGCCACCATCGACGCGGCAACGGTGACGGCCGACTTCAAGGTGCTCGTCGGCCTGGCGGGGAGCAGCTTCTTCGTTGAAGGCTTCCGCGAGGCGCTGGCCCGTGGCACAGGCGGCAGGATCACCTGGACCCCCCAGGACGAGCCCCTGAGAGCCGCAGCCATCGACTTCGTCAACAACCGTCCCGAGCAGTACACGCGCACCATCTTCCAGCAGAACGAAGAGGACATCCTCCTGAACCCGGTGGGCATCACCTTCACCGGCGGAAAGGTGGCCGATCCCCTCCCGATGGCCCTCTTCGACTCCTACCCCGTGGCCTGCACTCACATCTTCACCATCGACTCGGACATCAAGACGGTGCAGGACCTGGCGGGTAAGCGGCTCCACGGCGGCAACCCCTCGCATCCGTGGGCGGAGATCACGGAGATCTATCTGAAAGCGGCGGGCATCCGCAATGATGTAACGGTCATCATCGGCGGCAAGGCAGGGAACGACGCGCTGTCGGACCGGGACGTGGACGCGCAGACTTACGCAACCCTGGCGTCCGACACCCCGCTGGCCGCTTCCAGCCCCAAGATCCACCAGCTTGCCCAACTCTCGGGCACTCTGGATGTGGTCGGCTTCAGCTTAGACTTCTTCAAGACCATGCAGGAGCAGAACCCCACATGGACGCAGGTGGGCCTGCTCAAGCCAATGTTCTTCCCCAAGGGCATGATGAACGGGGTCACGAAGGCAGGCTACGACATTCCCTCCCAAGACACCTTCTGCATCGGCGGCATCACACCCATCTACGTGACCAGCCCCGACACCGAGGAGATAATCGTCTACCAGATGCTGAAGGCCATCCTCGATAACAAGAATGTGGCCGACGAGTACTTCCCCTTTATAGGCGAGGTCTGGAAGGCACGCATGGGCCACGCCTTCATACCCCAGGACAGGTACCACCCCGGCGCCCGCCGCGCCTATGAAGAGGCCGGACAGACCTACGGACTCGAGGGCCTCGAACAGTGGTATGGCGAGGAAGGCCTGCCTTGGCCGCTGGTCGAGTGAAGAGCTCCCCAGGCTAAGGGCAATGGCAACTTAGATGTGACGGGGGCCGGACTGCGGGGTTTCGCAGTCCGGCCCCCAAGCGTATCGCGGTGATCCATATCACCTCCGTTCCGCTGCTGAACACCCCGCCATGGCTGAACACACAATAGGGTCTCAGGAGCCGAAAGCCTTGGCGAAAGGCTTCAGTGACCGCTTGCTGACGCTCCTCTTCTGGAGCAGCCTCCTCATACTGCTGGTCGTCTACTTCGCGCAGTTCCGGACTGCCCTCTGGGAATCGTGGGACCCCCCCGCGTTCGCTTATGCCGTCGCCCACGTGGCCGCCGCCGGCCTCATGATCATCGTCTGGTACCTTCACCGGAGCGGGACCACCGCGCCACGGTGGATTGTGGCCGCAGTCCTCGCAGTCGGCTTCGTCGCCGCGGGCTACTACTTTCACACTCGGGCCCTTGAGATATCGTTCCGGCCTGTCTTCGGGACCTACCCGGACATGATCCTGGCGGTGTTGCTTTTTGCCCAGATCACGTACCTCTCCTGGCTCTATTGGGGACCCATCTTCCCCATTCTGGGGTTCCTGTTTGTGGGGTACACCTTCGTCGCGGACCTGCTGCCCGGCGCCTTCCACGGCCCGTCCTTCGAGGCCCAGCAGATCCTGACGAGGGTGGGCCAGAAGATGTTCGCGAATATCATGGACATCGCCGCGCGGTTCCTGTGGCTGCTCGTGTTTTGGGGGCTGCTGATGAACACTGCGGGAGGAGGCATAGCCCTCCTTGGCCTGGCGCGGCTTCTCTCCCGGGGAATCGCCGGGGGGCCGGCAATGGGATGCCTGATTGCAAGCGCCCTTACCGGGTCCTTCGTTGGCGGCGGGACCAGCAACGTTGCCATCACGGGGCCCATCACCATCCCCGCCATGAGAAGGGCCGGCTACACGGCGGACCAGGCGGCCGCCGTCGAGGCCATGGCCTCCAACGCCTCCTCCATCACCCCTCCCATCCTGGGCGCCGTCGCCTTCATCATGTCGGACGTCATCGGCGTGAGCTACCTGGAGATCATCGTGATGTCCCTCGTGCCCGCGTTCCTTTGGTTCCTGGCCGTGGGAGTGTGGATCTTCACCCATGCCCAGCGCCATCACGGCACCATCGTGCCTATCAGCGCCGATCCGGCGGCCGGAGAGCGGATGAACGCGTTTTTGTACTTGCGCTCCGCCGCGCTGATATTGCTCCCGGTGACCGTCATCATGTACTACGTGCTGCAAGGCTACACGCTGCGTACCGCGGCGGTGGGAGGATTCCTGACGCTCCTGGTCCTGGCGGTGGTCCTACGGGTCGAGACCCGCTGGTCGGTCTGGTCCAAGGGGATACGTCAGGCCGCCTTCTACGCAAGCTCCGTGACCGTCATCCTGGTGATCGTCGCGCTCATGGCCGACGCCATCACCTGGACTGGGCTCGGCGGCCGGCTGGGCGGGATCATAGAAGACGCCTCTAACGGCAGCCTGCTTATCGCCGGAGTCATCATGATCGTCTTCGGCGTCGTCCTTGGCGCGGGCCTCCCGTCCCTGGCCATCTACTTCATCATGGCCGTTACCTTCGCGCCGGTGCTGCTGAGAATGGGCGTGGACTTCCGCGTCTCCCACTACACCGCCTTCTACATCGGCACCCTCAGCGCCATCATCCCACCCGTCGCAGCCAGCGCCCTCGTGGCCGCCGCCGTGGCCCAGACGGGGTACTGGCCGGTCTGCAAGGTGCTGATCCGTGTATCGTGGCCGCTGTGGTTGTTCCCGCTCCTCTTCCTGGTCGCCCCCGAGCTGCTGTTGCTCGGCGACTCCGGCTCCGCGACGACCATCCTGGTCATCACGACCAGCGCCATGGTCATCATCGGGGTCCAGGCGGCCACCGCCGGGTGGTTCATTCGAGTGCTCATCCCCCCCATGCGGGCGGTGCTCTACGCCAACTTCGCGCTGCTGGTCGTGGCCCTCCGCCAGGACCTGGAGGTGCTCATGGGCGCGTGTATAGCGGTGGTAGTGTCGGCGGCGGTCGTCAACATGGCGCTGAGCGGCCGACGGAAGGAAGCCGCCATAGCCACGTCCAGCCCCACAAACCCCGGCGCCTAGCGCACGGCGGTCCACACCGGGATTCGTATACGTGCCCGGCTCTCCGGCCAGCGTGGAAACCACTGAGCGAGATGCGGCGCCGGCTGCAAGGAGCCAGAAGCGTGGCGACTATTGAATTGACGGCGGCCATAGGCGACTACGGTCACACTCAGCCCTTGAAGGACGGGACGGTGCGGCCCGCCGGTATAGCGCTCCGCCCGCTGGAGGGTATACCCATCGTCGACGTGGTGCGCAGGATGACCCGCGGCCTGGAGTTCGACATCGCCGAGGTGTCGCTGGGCACGTACCTCCCCGCGCGCACCTTCCACAAGGGCTTCACCGCCATTCCCGTCTTCCCCTTGCGCGCCTTCTACCACTCGGCCATCGTCCACCGCCCCCAGTCGGGCATCACCGGCCCCGCCGGCCTGAACGGCAGGCGCGTGGGCGTCAACCGGGGGTGGACGGTCACGGCGGGGATCTGGGCCAGGGCCGTCCTCGCCTCCGAGTACGGCGTGGACCTGAATAGCGTGACCTGGGTGACCACCGGCGACGAGCACGTGGAGGAGTACACGGCGCCGGACAACGTGGTCCCCGCTCCGCCGGGCGCCGGGCTCGCCGAGCTGCTGGTCGCCGGCGAGATCGACGCCGCGGTGGGATTCCGGGACGTCTCGTCCTCGGCGGTCCGGCCGCTTATCCACGATGCGGAGGATGCGGCACGAGCGTATTTCGAAACGACAGGGATATACCCCATCAACCACGCCGTGGTCGTGAAGAACGAGCTGCTGACCGCCGAGCCATGGATCGCGGAGGCGCTCTTCTCCGCGTTCGTGGAAGCCAAAGAGCTCTACCTGAAGCGTCTGCGATCCGATGGTCCCGGAGCGCCCGAGGACCAGGCGATGCTCCGGAGAATGGAGATGGTGGGCGCGGACCCCCTGCCCTACGGCATCGAGCCCAACCGGCGCACCCTGGAAGCGCTGATCGACGCCTGCGTGGAGCAGCGGATCATCCCGGAGCGCGTGAGCGTGGAGGAGCTCTTCGCCGTGGGGGCGTAGGCAGGGGGAACCACAACTCGTGGGAACCCCTTTCTTGAAAGACAGTGGTTCCCACACCCTCCGCAAAGAACTTCGCGGGTAGGGTCCGGTCGGACCGGACCTCAATCCTCAATCCTCAATCCTCAATCCTCAATCCTCAATCCTCAATCCTCAATCACGAGATTTTCTGGCACGAAGTTTTCTGGAAGGGGTACGGGGAAACTCTCTTTTCCCAAAAGAGGTTTCCCCGGCCCTTGGTTCACGTGCCCTGGATTGACGGCATCGTACGCGCTGCCTATACTCCCGCCCATGACTACACGACCACGCCCGCCACGCGTCATGGCCTTGGCCGTCCAGCGCTTCGACCGCACCCTGGGGCTGTTCAGCCGCGCCGCGCCCCTGCGGGACATGTTCGCCATCCACGGCGCGCCGGGCACCACCGTCGAGGGCCTGGTGAACGGCACTTTCGATGCCGCGGAGTTGCCCATGGCCCGCTCCATCTTCCTCTGCGGCCGGGGCGACCCCATCACCTTCATCCCCGTCTTCACCGACCGGCTCTTCATCCAGCAGTACATCTACACCCGCCCCGACACGGGCATCCGCTCGCTGGCCGACCTCAAGGGCCGGCGGGTGTTCTGCCCCCAGTACTACATGACGGCTTGCATCTGGCACAAGGGAATGCTGAAGGAGGACCACGGCATCAGCCTCGATGAGGTCGAGTGGTTCACCGGAGGCCCCGAGCGTTCGGGGATGCAGATCCCCGACGGCATCAAGGTGACGGTCACGCCCGCGCCCAACATGGGCGTCGGCCTGCTGCTGGACGGCACGGTGGACTGCATCATGCTGGAGGCCACGCCCCCCATGGCGCTGGAGGAGCGGCACAGGATCGTGCGCGTGCACCAGGACGTGGGCCCGCTCCAACGCGAGTTCTACCGCGACACCGGCCACCACGTCGCCGTCCACATGGTCGGCGTGCGCCGGGCCGCCGTGGAGGAGCGGCCAAGCCTGCTGGCGGACCTGTGCGAGGCCTTCGACCAGTCCAAGGCGCTGGCCTACCGCGCCATGCAGAACGAGCGGCTCACCAGCCTGCCGCTGATGCGCACCTACCTGGACGAGACCAGGGAGCTGTTCGGCGACGACCCGTGGAGCTATGGGTTCGAGCCAAACCGGTCCATGCTCGACAAGGTGATGGGCTACGCTTACGACCAGGGGCTGACCCCACGGCGGCTGAGCCCCGAGGAGATGTTCGACGAGCCGGCCCGGAGCTTCCAGTTCCAAGCGAAGATGCCCGAGGGCTCTCTCGCCTGGGCGTTCCCCCCGCTCCTCTGAGTGTGCTGAGTGTGCGAAAATGAGCCTCGCCCCGGTCCTGGAGCTCCGCGCTTGCCGCGCGGCGTGAAGAGTATCGCCATGAAAACGGCTGGCCACACACGCATGGACGGCGTCGCCGGCGAGCAACGGGCGGTGCCGGCGAGCGGGAGGGCCGCCGGCTGAGGCCGGACCAACGCCATGACCTCGCAGTCCACCGAGAACACGCTTCTGGAGCTGCTGGAACGGGGCGCGCCGTCCCATCGGGCCATCCGGGTGCCGGGCGGCCCATCCGTCACCTACGAGTCGCTGCGGCGCCAGGTGCACGCCCTGGCCGGACAGCTCGCGGGCCTGGGCATATGCCGCGGCGACCGGGTGGCCATCGTGCTGCCCAACGGCATCGAGGCGCTGGTCTGCTTTCTGGCCGTCTCCGCCGCCACCACCGCCGCGCCCCTCAACCAGGCGTACAAGCTGGAGGAGTTCCGGTTCTACCTGGAGGACACCAAGGCGAAAGCCCTGATAACCGCTCCCGCGGGTGGCGAGGAGGCCCGGAAGGCCGCGCCCAGCGCTACGCTCCAGATAGAGATAAGCGTCGACGCCCAGGGTGAGGTCGCGCTCTCCACGGCCGCCGAGGCCGCTGCCTACGACCCGCCGGGCCCCGACGACGTGGCCCTGGTGCTCCACACCAGCGGCACCACCAGCCGTCCCAAGCGGGTCCCGCTCACCCACGGCAACCTGTCGGCCTCGGTCCGCAATGTGGTGGACACCTACCGGCTCACGCCCGCCGACGCATCGCTCTGCGTGATGCCCCTCTTCCACGTCCACGGTCTGGTGGCGTCCACGCTGGCAACCTTCCTCTCCGGCGGCACGTTGGTGCTGCCCGCGCGCTTCAACGCGCTGAACTTCTGGCCCGTGGTACGCGACTACGGAGTCACCTGGTACTCGGCGGTGCCCACCATGCACCAGACGCTGCTGAACCGCGCCAAGAGCAGAGGGGCCGACGACTCGGGCGGCGCGGCCTACGGGCACCTGCGCTTCATCCGCTCGTGCAGCGCCCACCTTCCCCCCTCCACCATGCTGGAGATGGAGGAGGTGTTCGGCGTTCCGGTGATCGAGGCCTACGGCATGACCGAGGCTTCGCACCAGATGGCCTCCAACCCGCTGGCGCCGGGCGTGCGCGTGCCGGGCTCCGTGGGCCAGGGCACGGGGGTGGCCATCGCCATCATGAACGAAGAGGACGCGCTGCTGCCGATGGCGGCGAAGGGCGAGGTGGTGATCCAGGGGCCCAACGTCATCAGCGCGTACGAGGACAACCCCGACGCCAACGCCGACTCCTTCACCAACGGCTGGTTCCGCACGGGCGATGAAGGCTCGCTGGACGCCGATGGCTACCTGACGCTGTCGGGCCGGCTGAAGGAGCTGATCAACCGGAGCGGCGAGAAGATCTCGCCCCTGGAGATCGACGAGGTGCTGCGGTCGCACCCGGCGGTGGCGGAGGCCGTCTCCTTCGGCGTGCCGCATCCGACCCACGGCGAGGAGCCCTCGGCGGCGGTGGTCCTTAGCGGAGAGGCCACGGCCCAGGAGCTGATCGCCCACTGCCGAAGCCTCCTGGCCGACTTCAAGTGCCCGCGCGTGGTCCACATCGTCGACGAGATACCGCGCACGGCAACGGGCAAGGTGCAGCGACGCCTGGTGGCCGAGGCCATCGCCACCCAAACGGCCAAGCCGTCATAGATGGCGCCCCGCTCCGCCGCCGTTTCAAAAACGGATACACCGGGGAAACCTCTTTTGGGAAATGCGGGTATACAAACAGCACCTGTCAATTCCACTTACAGAACTTTAAACTTCGGCATTAGATCCGGTGAGTGGCGCCGTAAGGTAACGCGCTGCGTTCGGGCCGAAGAAGCCGTGGCTGACTGCCTCCGATGTAGGGTACGGTACGTACGCTGCTGTACGCAATTGTACGGATTTGTACGCTTCCATACGGACAACTGGCCCAGGAGAATGAGGGACCGAGGGGACTGGAACACCAGACTCACTACTTGCAAAGCAGCCCAGCCTGAGCGCTGTACTCTGCCCGCCAGATATTGAACAAAACCAGACCAGTTATGAGCTGAATTATTCGCCTCCTTAGGCAACGGCACTCTTAGTTCTCTCGCGTTATTTTTCCCAGCATATGGTGCGAGAATCCCGGTACCATTGCGGGCAGGCAGGCAGACGGACTCTTCCCTATCTCCACCAAGACCGATACATTGACGTACCATCTCGATTGAGCCATCAGGTTAATCTGCACTTGGACGAGGAGATGGGCCCTCCCCCTACTCCACTATTAATACGACGGCCCTGTAGTATCCTCCAGCAGGACTTCGTTTCGACCGGATTGGCGTTTGCCGAGGATTGGTTTTCCGGCGCGAACAGTCGCGTACAAATGCGTGCGCACTCGTACTGTACGAATGCCGAAGAGCGTCCAAAACTCTATCACTCAGGAGCGTGTCGCAAGCTGCTGCACCGACCTGTGCTATTAATGTTGCTCGAAGGCAAAAAGAACGTCTTTGTGTTCTCCTCCTCCCCAAGATCTCCTGACTGGAGAGCTCCACGTGATGTGGGGCTCTCTGCAATCCCTGATTTAGAAGTCTTTCCTGACATATCTATCCTTTCGCCGTTTAGCTAAAGTAGGAGGGGGACGCGGAATTCGGTGTTAAGCAGGCCAAGACCTAGTCTAAGAACGTAATGATTAAGAAGGTATGTACCATGTCGTATATATCAGGGCCCAAGTGGTGGTTAGTGCTTCTCCTGGTAGTGGCGGTCGGACTTGCTGCCTGTGACGGAGATGATGCTACACCAACTCCCACATCGACCGCGGAATCCTCAGGGCCGAGCACAGGGGAGCCAGCACTGGCCGCCACACCGACGGTCAGTGGCGTAACCTCAACACCCACAGCGAGTCAGACACCGGCATCTGTCGCCAGTAACTTCCACGTATTGATTAGCGACGACCGCCTAGCCATTGACGACTTCAATAGCCTTTTGGTGGCCATTGAGAAGGTTACTGTCCAACAGGCCGGCGGGTCTGGAGTAGTAGAATTCGATGTCCCAGAAGAAGACAACACGGCGGACCTGACCAAGCTCCAAGGCGATAATGCACTTGAGATTCTCAAGGTCCAACTGGGCGAAGGCGCATACACTGGGGTCCAAGTGCACATAGGCGACGTAACGGGCGAGCTGGCTGAATCTGGAGAACCCATCACTCTCAAGTTGCCCAGCTCAAAGATCAAGATCAACAAGCCCTTCGTCATCGCAGAGGGAACGGAAACGACGTTCGTGTTCGACATCGCCGTGGTCGCGGCTGGGAATGAGAAGAGCCCAAAAGGAATCAAGTACCTCCTCCACCCGGTTATCGGCAAGAGCGGCGCTGACCAGCCCTTTAAGCTTCTGGCCACCGACGCGCCGACGGCCGTAGCGGGAGAAGACCAGACTGTCGCTACAGAGGATACTGTCCAGTTGGACGGCTCCGGCAGCAGCGATCCAGAGGACGACACTCTCACCTACAGTTGGACTCTTTCTGCTCCCGATGGCAGCAGTGCTGTGCTCTCAGATGCCAGCCTCGTTAACCCGACCTTCGTTGCAGACGTGGATGCTGAGTACGTGGCCACGCTGGTAGTCAACGACGGTACCAGCGATAGTGATCCCGACTCAGTAGAGATCGAGGCGGAGGCTGAGCCCAATGAGCCGCCGACGGCCGTAGCGGGAGAAGACCAGACTGTCGCCACAGAGGATACTGTCCAGTTGGACGGCTCCGGCAGCAGCGATCCAGAGGACGAAACTCTCACCTACAGTTGGACTCTTTCTGCTCCCGATGGCAGCAGTGCTGTGCTCTCAGATGCCAGCCTCGTTAACCCGACCTTCGTTGCAGACGTGGATGCTGAGTACGTGGCCACGCTGGTAGTCAACGACGGTACCAGCGATAGTGATCCCGACTCGGTGGGGATCACTTTGGAACAACCCTAATGTTGTGTTTGGAGGTTAGATGATCGTCTCCTGAAAAGCCATCGAGGACACGAACCTAGGGCGGCGACGTAAATTCATGCGCACGAGGTCGCTAAATTTAGCTTAAAGGGCAGCTTGCCCAAACAAAACCTCGTGATTGAGGTCCGGTCCGACCGGACCCTAGCCGTGAAGTTCTTTGCGGAGGGTATGGGAACTACTTTCTCCCAAGAAAGTGGTTCCCAGTGGTATCCATCCTTGGAATGGCCACGGGGAGGGAGCGGCATTCATGAGGTTCGCCATCTACGGAGCGGGAGCCATCGGCGCCTATCTGGGCGCCAGGCTATCGCTGGCCGGTGAAGACGTCAGCCTCATCGCCCGGGGTCCGCACCTGCAGGCGATGCTGGACCACGGCGTTCGCGTGCGCAGCCCCCTGGGCGACTTCGAGGCGCACCCGGCCGCCGCCGCCAACCCCACCGCCGTGGGCGAGGTGGACGCGGTCGTGCTAGCCGCCAAAGCCCACAGCCTCACGGCCATCGCGCCCAGGTTGGCCCCGCTGCTGGGGCCGGACACCATGGTCGTCTCCGCCCAGAACGGCATCCCCTGGTGGTACTTCCACGACCACGGCGGGCCCTGGGAGGGCACGAGCCTGGAGAGCGTGGACCCGGGCGGCGTCATCGCCTCGGCCATCGAGCCGCGTCGCATTATCGGCTGCGTGGTCTACCCCTCGGCGGTCATCGCCGAGCCCGGCGTTGTCGAGCACATCGAAGGGGACCGCTTCTCCATCGGGGAGCTGGACGGCTCCACCAGCGAGCGCGCCAAGCGGCTCGCCGGCGCCTTTATCGGGGCCGGGCTCAGGGCCCCCGTCCGCCCTCGCATCCGCCAGGACCTGTGGGTGAAGCTGCTGGGCAACGTGGCCTTCAACCCGCTGAGCGCCCTCACCCGGGCCACGCTGGTGGAGATCGCCACGGACCCCGGTACGCGCGCCATCGCCCACGCCGTGATGGCCGAGGCCGACGCCGTGGCCAGGGCCTTGGGCATCGAGCTGCCGGTGAGCATCGAACAGCGGCTGGCCGGCGCGGCGAAGGTGGGCCACCACAAGACCTCCATGCTCCAGGACGTGGAGACCGGCAGGCCACTGGAGCTGGAGAGCCTCGTGGGAGCGGTGGTGGAGCTGGGCGGCAAGCTGGGCGTTCCCATGTCTCACACCCAGACCCTCTACGCCTCCGCGAAGCTGCTGGAGTTCACCCTCCTCCGGTCCCGGACATCCTAGGTCCGCTCTTGTCGTGCTCCTCGCCTTGCGGCGCCGACAGCCGGTGATAGAATACGCCGTGAAGACCAGCCGGCCACGCGCCCTGAAAAACAGAAGGAGCGAAGTATGAAATACATTATCCAGATGGAGTTGGACGCGGACATCGGGGCCGAGCTTGAAGAGACCCCGGAGAAGATTCAAGAGATGATAGGAACGTGGCAGGCCCTGAACCCCATCGGCATGTACTTCGCACTCACCCGCCGCGCCGTTACGATTATCCTGGAGGCCGCCAACGAGGATGTCTTCTTCGAAGCGTTGCACAAGGCCTGGATCGTAACCGACAACTATCCGGAGGTCTGGCCGGTGGCGAGCGTCGAGGAGTTTCCGGCTCTGCTCAAGCGCGTCGGCGTCGTCCGGTAGCCGCTGTCCCAAGATTCGCGGTCCTACACAGGTCCCTTTGCCTGGTAAGCCTGATCTCCGACAAGTCGGAGCTCAGGCTTACGCACGTAGACAGGGCATGGCCCCCCGCGAAGCGGAGGCGGCTCGCACCGCCACCGGGTTGTCCGTCAGCGGCTTCGCTGGGCGCCTGTAGACCGAGGGGGCGGCCCGGCGGTTCGCCCCAGCGCCTGACACATCTCCAGCAGCGCCATCGCCACCGCGCGTCCGCGTACCAGGGGCCGCCGGGGCGGGAAACGGTGGTAGCTTACGCTGGAGCCGCCCGGCTGCGCGACGCCGATGTAGACCGTGCCCACCGGTACGCCCTCCAGCTCCGACGGGCCCGCCACGCCCGTCAGACCGATGCCGCAGTCGGTGCCGTAGGCGGTGCGAGCCGCATCCGCCATGGCCGCGGCGCACTCCCCGCTGACCGCCCCGTAGCGCTCGATGACGCCCGGGTCAACGCCCACGGCGGTCTTGAGCCGGTTGACGTAGGCCACCGTTCCTCCCACGAAGTAATCGGAGCTCCCGGCCACCTCCGTTATCGCGCCGGCCAGCAGTCCGCCGGTGCACGACTCCACCACCGCCAGGGAATAGCCTCGCTCGCGCAGCAGCTCGCCCAAGCGGTGCTCCGGCCTCTCCTCGTCCAGGCCCCACAGGTGCGGGCCGAGGACCGAGCGCATCTGCTCCTCCAGCGTCTGGAGCCGGGCCATCGCCGCCGGCTCATCGGGCGCCTTGGCGATAGCGCGCAGCGCGATGCCATCGAGCCTGGTGTAACAGCCCAAGTCCAGCCCCTCCTGGCCGTAGAGGTGCTTGACCATCTCATCCAGGGCGGCCTCGCTGAGACCAATGGTCTTGAAGGTGCGGGTGCGTATGATGCTGCCCGTGACCCGCTCCTTCAGGCGGAGCGATACCCTGGAGCTCCACATCTCCTGAAGCTCTCCGGGCGGTCCCGGCATCGTGACCAGCACCCGGCCGTCCCTCTCCACCCACCAGCCCGGCGCGGTGCCCATGGTGTTCTGCACCGCCGTGGCCGATGGGATGGTGCCCGCCTGGCGCCGGTTATGCGACGGCATGGCGATGCCCCTGCGCAGGAAGCTCTGCTCCAGCCATTCGATCAGCTCGGGGTCCGTGGTCAGCGGCTCATCGAGCACCCCGGCGATGGCATCGCGGGTGATGTCGTCCTCCGTGGGGCCCAGCCCGCCGATGGTGAAGATGTAGTCAGAGCGGCGCCAGGCCAGCTCGAGCTGCCCACGCAGCCGCTCCATATCGTCGCCCACCACCGTGATCCACCGCAACTCCAGGCCCACCTCCGGCATGCGCATGGCCAGCCAGGAGGAGTTGGTATCGGCCGTCTCGCCCATGAGCAGCTCGGTGCCCACTGCGATAATCTCTGCCTTCAACGCGGCCCTCTTATCTACTGGGGGCCTGCACTCCGTGCAATGCCCCCATGGCCCCTTCTACTGGGGGCCTGCCCCGTTGGGATCGGGACAAGCACTCACGTGCAATGCCCCCATGGCCCCTCGAATATACCGAAAAGTGCGGCGAGTATAGCACCGGCGATGCGCGGCCTGCACCAGGGCGCGGGCCTTGGCCGATACTGCTTCGCTCATGGTTCGACGGGTCCGACAACGTCGGACTCTCGATAAGATCGGGGCTCACCACGAGCGGAGGTAAAGACCGCTCACCCTGAGGCTCTCGAAGGGTCGCCCATGAGCGGTCTTTACCCCGAGCGAAGGGAAGGGTCACCCTGGCCCTGCTTGTATGGCCGTAGCTGCGATGGTATCCTACGTGGCCGTTGCCCAGCGGACCGTATCACCTCCCCGGCGCCGAAAGGAAGCAGCGAATGCACCTGGTCATCGACGGGTACGGCTGCGACTATCAGCAGCTATCGGACCCCGACTACATCCAACGCTTCTTGGACACCTTCCCGGACGCCGTCCAGATGACCAAGATCACTGTGCCCGCCGTGCTCACCTACCGGGGTCCCACGCCGGAGGACTGGGGAGTATCCGGGTTCGTGATCATCGCCGAGAGCCACATCAGCGTCCACACCTTCCCCGACCGAAGCCATATCAACATCGATGTCTTCTCCTGCAAAACGTTCGAAACGGAGCGGGTCCTCGATGAGGTCCGCCAGGTGTTCACCATGGCCGAGGTGAAGTGGTGGACGCTGGAGCGCGGCCTGGAGTACCTGGACGCGGTCCACGGCCAGCGGGCGGTGGAGAGCGAACGGAAGGCGCTCCACCAGCGCCCGTAGCGCCACGGAGCGCCGACGGCCGAGGCGAGGCGGCGATGGCACAGGGAGCGAAGTGCGAGCCCGCCTGGGCGTCCACCCCCAACACCTTTCTGGCGCTCGCCGACGACGAACACACGTTGGAGCGCAGCCGCGTGGTCGTGCTGCCCGCGCCCTACGACGCCACCACCAGCTACCGGAGCGGCGCCCGCGAGGGCCCCTCCGCCATAATCCGCGCCTCCCGTCAGATGGAGGACTTCGACCCCGAGCTAGGCCGCTCCCCGTCGGACGTCGGCATCTACACGGCGCCGGAGATGGAGCCCCACGCCGGCGGCCCGGAGCGCATGGTGGCCCGGGTCACGGAGGCGGTGGGCTGGTACGCCGAGCAGGACAAGCTGGTGTGCCTGCTCGGGGGGGAGCACTCGCTCACCTCCGGCGCCGTGCGGGCGGTGGCCCAGCACCACGCCGACCTCTCCGTGCTCTTCCTCGACGCCCATACCGACCTGCGAGACGAGTACCAGGGCTCCGCCCACAGCCACGCCTCGGCGGCCCGGCGCACTCTGGAGTGGGCGCCCGTGGTGCTGGTGGGTGTCCGCAGCATCAGCGAGGAGGGCCACGAGTTCCTGAAAGGGGGGCGGGTCCCCATGTTCCCTCGCGGGAGAGAGCCCGTGACCGAGGTGGACGCCATCGTGGACCGCCTGACGGCCAACGTCTACGTCAGCGTCGACCTGGACGTCTTCGACCCGTCGCTGATGCCCGCCGTGGGCACGCCCGAGCCGGGCGGCATGGGTTGGTGGGAGGTCCTGGGGCTGCTGCGGGCCGTGGCGGAGCGCCGGCGTATCGTCGGGTTCGACGTTATGGAGCTGGCGCCGCCCGAGGGCCCGGAGTCGTGCGCCTACACCGCGGCGAAGCTCGCCTACAAGCTGATGGCGTACGCTACCCCGCCATCCTGAGCCAACCGCGCCCCATGGCCGGTGATACAATACCCTTGCTGCACGGCCCGAGGACGGCCGCGATGCACGCCCCGAAGGTGCGTCCCGTCCGCGGACTGCTATGAGTTCTGCTTCAACTACCTACATGGATCACGCGGCAACTATCTACATGGACCACGCGGCAACCACCGCGCTGGACCCGGTCGTATTCGCCGCCATGGAGCCCTATTTCTCGCGGCGCTACGGCAACCCCTCCAGCATCTACGCGCTGGCCCAGGACGGCCGCCGGGCGCTGGACGAGTCCCGAGAGCGGGTGGCCCACGTCCTGGGCGCCCGGACGGGCGAGGTGGCCTTCACCAGCGGAGGCACCGAGTCGGATAACGCGGCGCTGTTGGGCGCGGCCCTGGCCCTCCAGGACGCCGGCAGGCACATCGTCACCTCGGCGGTGGAGCACCACGCCGTCCTCAACGTGGCCCATCTGCTGGAACGCCTCGGCTTCTCGGTGACCCTTCTCCCCGTGGACCGGCACGGCCTGGTGGACCCGGAAGCCGTGGAGCGGGCGGTCACCGGCGAGACCACGGTGGTCAGCATCATGCTGGCCAACAACGAGGTGGGCACCGTTCAGCCCGTGGAGGAGGTCGCGCGGCGGGTCAAGGCCAGGGCCAAGGAGATGGACCGGACCGTCGTGGTACACACCGACGCCGTCCAAGGCGCCGGCTTCCTGGACCTGAACGTGCAGCGGCTCGGCGTGGACCTGCTCAGCCTCTCGGCCCACAAGTTCAACGGCCCCAAGGGCGTGGGCGCGCTGTATATCCGGCGGGGCACGCCCTTCGTCCCCACGCAGGTGGGCGGCGCCCAGGAGCGGGAGCGGCGCGCCGGCACCGAGAACGTACCGGGGATCGTCGGCATGAGCCTGGCCCTGGACATGGCGGAGCGCCGGCGGGAGGAGGCCGCCCGCCACTGCCTCGCGCTCCGCGACCGGCTGATCAGCGGCATCCAGGAGCGGGTCCAAGGCGCCGTACTGAACGGCCATCCCACCGCGCGCCTGCCCAACAACGTCAACTTCTCCTTCCACGGCGTGGAGGGCGAGTCGGTCCTGCTGGGACTGGACTTGGCGGGAGTGGCCGCCTCCAGCGGCAGCGCCTGCACCTCGGCGTCGCTGGAGCCGTCCCACGTGCTCCTGGCCATGGGCCAGCCGGAGGAGCTGGCGCGCGGGAGCCTCCGCCTCACCCTGGGCCCGGAGAACACGGAGCAGGAGGTGGACTTCGTGCTGGACACCCTCGCGGGCCTGGTGGGCCGTCTGCGCGCCATGGCCGGGGCCCCGGGCCGTTAGCGCCAGCCTCCCTGTCCTGCTCCAAAGAGACCACTGCCCACCGGAAGAACCCTCCATGACGTCATGACCTCGCCCACAGAGGCCTCCCGAGCGCACCCGCCTCCCGCCTATCGTCACGTCTTCCATCTACTGGCCGGCTCCAGCATCCCGGTGGCCGGCCTCTATTTGCCAGCGTCGTGGATGGTCTGGGGACTCCTGGGCCTCGGCGTCGTGGCTCTGGCGGCCGAAGCGGTCCGGGCGGCCGTGCCCCCGTTCAACGACCTCCTGCTGCGGTCGATACCGCTCTTCAAGTCCGCCGAGCGGACCAGGGTCACCGGCGCTACCTTCCTCATACTGGCGGCGATGCTGGCCTTCGTGTGGTTCAGCCGCGAGGCGGCGGTGCTGGGACTGCTCTTCGTGGCCGTGGGCGACCCCGCCGCCGCGGTGGTGGGCTCGCGCAGCGGCAGGGGCAGGATCTTCGGCAAGTCGCTGGCGGGCACGCTGGCGTTCGCGGTGGCCGCGGGCGCCGCGGGAGCACTCGCCGCGCTCCACCCCGACGTGCCGCTGGCCTGGTGGGTGGCCGTGGGCGTAGCGGTGGCAGCCGTCGTGGAGCTGCTACCCCTGCCCCTCGACGACAACTTCACCGTGCCGCTAGCAGCCGGCGGTGTCATGACGGCTCTGGCCCTGCTGTAAGCGGGGCACCGTCTGGGAACCCATTTCTACCAAGAGTTGGGTTCCCAGACCTTCCCATACACGTCACCCTGTCCGATGATGCTCCGCTTATGGTTCGACAAGCTCACCACGAGCGAGGTAAAGACCGCTCACCCTGAGCCTGTCGAAGGGGCGCCTTTGAGCGGAACAAAGGGCTTGTCGAAGGGTCTCCCTTGAGCCCTTCGGCTCTGCTCTCCGCGGTGGCGACAGGGCAGGCTCGCCGAAGGGAAGGGTCACCCTGCTGGGTCCAGGGCTGCGCCCTGGCTGGTATGATGAGCGCATGCCCAACCGCCTGGTCCACGAAACGTCGCCCTACCTGCTTCAGCACGCCCACAACCCCGTGGACTGGTACGCCTGGGGCGAGGAGGCGTTGGAGCGGGCCCGGCGCGAGGGCAAGCCCATCCTCCTCTCCATCGGCTACGCCGCCTGCCACTGGTGCCACGTCATGGAGCACGAGTCCTTCGAGGACCCGGAGATCGCCCGGCAGATGAACGAACGGTTCGTCTGCATCAAGGTGGACCGGGAGGAGCGGCCCGACCTCGACGGCATCTACATGCAGGCGGTCCAGGCGCTCACCGGCCACGGCGGCTGGCCCATGACGGTGTTCCTCACGCCCGACGGCCGCCCCTTCTACGGCGGCACCTACTTTCCGCCCGAGGACCGCCACGGCATGCCCGGCTTCCCGCGCGTGCTCGACGCCGTGTCCGACACCTACAACAACCGTCAGGGCGACGTGCTCCACGCCGCCGAGACGCTCACGACACGCCTGCAGGAGGCCTCGCGCGCCCACGCATCGACTGAGCTGCTGGAGGCGTCGCTGCTCCGGCAGGCCTACCAGGGCCTGGCCTCCTTCCACGACGCCACCCACGGCGGCTTCGGCGGAGCGCCCAAGTTCCCCCAGCCCATGACCCTGGAGTTCCTGCTCCGCTACCACCACCGCACGGGCGAGGCCCAGGCCCTCCACATGGTGGAGCAGACCCTGGAATCGATGGCCTTCGGCGGTATCTACGACCAGATTGGGGGCGGGTTCCATCGCTACGCCACCGACCCGCACTGGCTGGTGCCCCACTTCGAGAAGATGCTCTACGACAACGCGCTGCTGGCGCAGCTCTACCTCCACGCCTACCAGCTCACCGGCTCGACCCCGTACCGCAGGGTGGCCGAGGAGACGCTGGACTACCTGCTCCGCGAGATGCGCGACCCCGCCGGCGGCTTCCACGCCTCCGAGGACGCCGACAGCGAGGGCGTGGAGGGCAAGTACTACGTGTGGAGCCCCCAGGAGATCGAGGCCGCGCTAGGCGCCGAGGACGCCGCGCTCTTCAACGAGCACTATGGCGTCACGGCGGAGGGCAACTTCGAGGGCCTGAACATCCTCTCCGTCCCCATGCCCTCCGAGATGGTGGCCCACGCGGTGGGCGTGAGCGAGGAGGAGCTGCTGGCAAAGCTGGAACCCATGAAGGTGCGCCTGCGGGAGCTGCGCGATAAGCGCGTTCACCCCGCCCGCGACGATAAGGTGCTGACGGCGTGGAACGCCATGGCGCTGCGGGCGCTGGCCCAGGCCGCATCGGTGCTGGAGAGCGACAAGTACCGCCAGGCCGCCGAGGCCAACGGCGCCTTCCTCCTGGAGCAGCTCCACTGCGATGGCAGGCTCCTGCGCACCTGGCGCGACGGCCGGGCCCATCTCAAAGCGTACCTGGAGGACTACGCGCTGCTCATCCTGGGGCTGCTGGCCCTCCACGAGGCCACCTTCTCGCACCGCTGGCTCCGGGCGGCCAAGGAGCTGACCGACGAGATGCTAGCCCTCTTCTGGTCCGACCAGCAGCAGACGCTCTTCGACACCGGCGCGGACCACGAGGCGCTGGTGGTGCGTCCCCGCGACATCTCCGACAACGCGGTGCCCAGCGGAAGCTCGTCGGCCGCGGAGGCGCTGCTGCTCATGGGCATGGCCACCGGCGACACCGAGTACGCCAGCAGGGGAGCCCTGCTGCTGCGCTCGGTGCGCGATTTCATGGCCCAGTACCCCACGGGGTTCGGCCACTGGCTCTGCGCTCTCGACCTCTACCTGGCCACGCCCACCGAGGTGGCCGTGGTGGGTGACCCGAAGGCCCCCGCCACCAAGTCGTTGCTCCAGGCCATCCACGGCGCCTACTCTCCCAACCGGGTGCTCGTAGGGTGGGACCCCCTATCTAGCGGCCCCCTAGATACCGGCCCCCTAGACACGCCTCTCCTGAAGGGGCGCACCGCCGTGGACGGACGCCCCACGGCCTACGTCTGCCACCATTACGTATGCGGGCTGCCCACCAGCGACCCCGAAGCGCTGAAGGCGCAGCTTGCGGGCTGAGCCGCATATGACCACGGACGGAGCGGAGAACCAACGTCACCTGCCCATCGAGGGCACCCATAACTTCCGGGACGTGGGCGGCTACCGGGCCGCCGACGGACGCGCCGTGCGCTGGCGGACGCTGTTCAGGTCCGATAGCCTCCACCGGCTGACGCCGGCCAGCCAGCGGCAGATGGTGGACATGGGCGTCCGCAGCATCATTGACCTGCGGTTCGAGCACGAGGTGCGGGACTGGCCAAACCCATTTGCCGCAGGGGGTGGCCTCGACTATCGCCACCAGCCCATGGCGCCGGACGTAATGGCGCTCAAGCCTCCTAGCACGATAGGGGAATTCTACCTGTGGGTCCTTGAGGAGTGCCAGGGGCGTATTTCCGGCATCATGGAGTCCATGGCTACGTCCGACACGTTCCCGGCGGTCGTTCACTGCGCTGGAGGCAAGGACCGCACCGGGATCCTGGTGGCGCTGCTGCTGGAGCTGCTGGGGGTGGCCCGAAGGGACGTGGTTGAGGATTACGCTCTGACCGGACTATACATCACACCGCTGCTTCCGGAGCTTATGGAGAATGCGAGGTTGTTGGGCCGCGATATGGAGGTGCACGCCCGTCTCATGGAGTGCCGTCCTGAAGTGATGGAATCCACGCTCGACTACCTCGACCGGCGCTACGGCGGCGCGGCGGGCTACGCGCGCTCCATCGGTGTCGGCGAAAGCACCCTCGACGCCCTGAGAGCCGCGCTGCTCGATGGGCCCGGCGACGGCCCGGAGGACATCTAAGCACGCCATGGACCCACGGGAGACGGAGCGGCTTCTCCAGGAGCAGCGGGCCTACTATCAGGCGCGGGCGGGCGAGTACGACCAGTGGTGGCTGCGCCAGGGCCGCTACGACCGGGGCCCGGCGCTCAACCGGCGCTGGCACGCCGAAGGGCGCAAGCTGGCGAGGGCGCTCCGCTCCTTCGGTCCGAAGGGCCGTGTGCTGGAGCTGGCCTGCGGCACCGGCAACTGGACGCGCCACCTGGTCCGGTCGGCGGGGCATGTCACCGCGGTGGATGCGTCGCCGGAGATGCTCGCCATCGCCCGCCAGCGGACCGGGTCGTCAGCGACGCGCTACGTGCAAGCGGACGTCTTCGCCTGGCGCCCGGACGCCGAATACGACGTGGTCTTCTTCGGCTTCTGGCTCTCGCACGTGCCGCCGAACCGGTTCGAGCCCTTCTGGGAGATGGTGCGCTCGTGCCTGGCGCCGGGGGGCCGGGTCTTCTTCATGGACTCCCTGCCCGACGAGACTTCGACGGCCATCGACCAGCGGCTGGAGGGGCCGAAGTCCATCACATCGGACCGCCAGCTCAACAGCGGTGACCGGTACCGTATCGTCAAGGTCTACTACCGCCCGGAAGAGCTGGAGGCGCGGCTGGCAGGCCTCGGCTGGCGCATAGAGGTCGGCACGACGGGCGGCTACTTCCTCTACGGCTTCGGCGGCCTCGCGCAGTAGTCGGACTCCCCTCGCGCGTTAGTCGGACTCCAAGAAAGCGCCGCAGGGCCGGACCGTTACGGCGTCACGGGCGGCGGGCTCGGGTCCAGACTCGTGTCGGTATAGGACCAGGCCAGGATGTGGCCGTCCTTGAGCGAGTAGAGGTCGGCGCCCACGGGCAGCGGCTCCCACATGGCCTCGGACTCACTCCACACGTAGGTGAGCCAGTAGCGGGGGTTTTCGTTCGCAACCCCCACCAACGAGTCGATGAAATGGGTCCTGTATACTGGGTACCAGGTGCCCTCCAGGTCGCCGCCGGTGACCTGCTCGGTCAGCTCGTAGGCGTTGGCGCCGTGAACCACCTCAACGTCGCGGGACCAGCGGGCGTCGTCCTGGCTCACCTGGATGAGCATGCTGACGTGAATGGGAGGGGCCTCGCCGTCCGCATCATTCCCTCCGCAACCGGCCAGAAAGAACAGCGCCAGGACAACCAGCGCCAGCGAAGCCGGCAAGCTCCTCCGGTCTTTTAGCGCATCCAAGGCAGGGATCCCTTTCCCTTCTCGATCCCCTTGATGAGGGCCGGCCCCGCCAGGGCGAAGAGGGCGACGTTGCTGCCCACGTGCATGGCGGAGAAGAGGAGCGCGCCGGGGTTGAAAAGGGCGACCAGCAGCCAGCGTACGTACTGCGTGCCGCCCGCCATCTGCGCCCACGCCAGCCCGGTGAAGACGTTGGTCGCCGCATCGTAAGCCAGCGTGCACACCACCGCGGCGGCGGCGAAGAGGAGGCTCCGCCGGCCGGGGAGCACCCGCAGCCGGCCCGGGGGGACGACCATGCGCAGACCGGCGCCCGCCAGCGCGTACACCACCTCGGAGGTCATTAGCGTCATCAGCAGCACCGGGCCGGCCGCTCCCCAGGGGTTGAACGTCCCGTAGACCAGCCACGCGCCCATGGCCACCGCGACGCCGCGGCGCAGACCCAGGGTGTAGCCCGCCACGAAGACCAGCAGGTCGAAGACCTTGACGTTGGGCAGACCGGCCAGCGCGTAGTTGGTGCCGAGAATGGCCGCCACGAAGGCGGAGATGACCAGTGTCTCTATCCAGAGCCGTCGGCCAAGCTGGGGCCCAAGGGCCCGGACTCCGGGTGCCCGTCCTACCTCGACCACGGCGGCCTGCTCACTTGACGTCGCCATATGTACCTCCTCTTTTCCCGTAACGAGCTGAGCGGCGTCCACTCCACCGCTCCGAGGCGTAACAAAAACCCCCGCCTCATGGAAAGGCAGGGGGTGCAGTTGTTGCCACGTCCCGTGCCCGTGCCTCTCCACGAAGGCCTCGACACCGACGGTGGCCCTGGTCCGGACTCGTCAGGGTAACCCTGACATACCGTTGCGGGACAGTGCCGGCCTCTCACCGGCTTCCTTGTTTGAGCCCCCTTCGGGGGCACCACCGCCATCCGATATTCAGTTGTACGCCTATCGCTAGGCTGGCCGCAGAATAGGGTATGGCCGCGCCGGTGTCAAGGACACAGGAGGCCAGATACAGTGTAATCAGCCGCGCGGCATACAAAATGTAGCGGTGCGCGTCTCGCCTCAAAGCTGCCGCTCGCGGCCCGTCGTGTTATGCTGCGTCCGTGGACCCCACGGACTTCTGTGTGCTGGACATCGAGACGGCCGGCGGCACCTGGGACTCCTTCCCCGAGGGGTTCGAGCCGCTGTTGGCCGGCGTGAGCTATCGCGGAGTGCCGCTCGCCTACACGGCCGAGCAGGAAAGCCTAGCCGGCCTGGCCGATTTCCTGGACGGCTTCGCCGGCGTGGTGGTGACTTACAACGGCGCGTTCTTTGACCTGCCCGTGCTGCAGCGCTGGTTTGCCCAAGTGCTGGACCGGGAGCTGCGCGTGGCCCACCACTACGACCTGCTGCGGGAGGTCCATACCGCTGCCGGCAGGCGCATCAGCCTGGACGACCTCTGCCACAACACCTTCGGCGAACGGAAGATGCCCTGGGACCACCGGCAGAACCGTCGCGTCTGGGAGCAGGAACCCCATCGGCTCATCGAGTACAACAAGGTGGACCTGGAGCTGACCGCGGAGCTCTACCGCCTCGTGCTGGCCGGCCAGCCCCTCTTTCTGGGCACCGCAACAGTGGTGCTGCCACTGCCCGGCTCCCACCCCCACTAATTGCCCCCTGCCGAAATCGGGGAATCAGGGGAAACCTCTTTTGGGAAAAGAGAGTTTCCCCAAACCCCTTCCAGAAAACTTCGTATTTGAGTCAGGAGCCTGGGGGGCCTGAGGCCCCCCAGGCTCCTGACCTAACACCAAAGTTCTTTGCGGAGGGTATGGGAACCGCTTTCTTCCCAAGAAAGGGGTTCCCACGACCCCCAATGCCGACGGGGGCAATTAGTGGGGGTGCGTGGCGATGAGCCGGTAGGCGCCGCGCAGCAGGAAAACGCGGTCGTAGTAGTAGGTGCCCCGGTCCATCCAGCCCTGGCGGTACGGGTCGAGTCCCGTCAGCGCCTGGGACACCTCCTCCAGCTCCGTCTCGTACAGGTTCAGGTAGCGGGCCTGGCCCTCCGCGGGCTCCTCCAGCGCCTCGAACCGGTGGCCCACCTTGAAGAGCCCGGTGGCGGCCAGGTCCACCATGTGGACGGTGTCGTACCACTCGTTGAACGCATCATCGGTGCCGGGCGTCTTCGGGTTGGAGCCCATCATGAGCAGCCCCGTGATGCGGCCGGGCGTGGGCTGGTCGAAGACGAAGATGCCTGGCTCCCGAGTCGCCATGAAAGAGCGGTAGACCACCTCCAGGGTGGGATGGAACCCCCCTTCTTGCCGCCGGAGGTCCCGCTCCGCATCCAGCTTGCGGACAGCGGCGGGCAAGTCTCCGGCGTCCGTCTCATAGATGGCCAGATACTTCGGAGTGCCGGGAGTGGCCGCCTCGTAGCGCCAGGCGCGGTGGAAGATCCCCGAGGCGAGCACGTCCGCCAAGTGGGTGTGGGTATACCACTCGTTGAATTCCTCCTCGCGGGAGGGGTCATTGCACTCGCTGAGGACTACGTAGATGCCTTTGGTCGACTGGCCGTTCACGGCGCCTCTACCCCGCGCTGGGTGGCTGTAGTGGGGTGATGGTCCACGGGGCCCTAGGCCACGCTGACCGGAGGCGCTTTGGCCAGGGCATCCTCGGCGGAGGCCGTGATCCCGGGCATCGCGGCCTCGATGTCCGCCCGGCCGATCTGGTCGGCCAGCTCGTGGGCGCCGGCGTGGCGGAGCATCTCAGGCAGCCTCGTGCCAATGCGTCCCAGTGCCCAGGAGAGCGGACCGCCCTGGGCTATCGTGTCGATCTCGTGAGGAATCGGCGGTGTTCCCGGCGACATGGAGTAGTAGTGGTAATGGGGCCTGACGGAGAAGCAGTCGAAGCGGAGGTATTCGATCAGCTCGCCCTCATCGTGACCAAAGACGTGCAGGCTCACCCCGCTCGTCAGCACCTTCTCGCCGCCCCGCTCGAACTTGTTCATCAGCTCCCGCATCGTGTCCAGCTCGACGAAGGTGACCTCCTTGTAGGCATCGTTCATTCCATCGCTGATCACCCTCGGCTCGATGCCAACGGTGACGGGCCCCATGGAGTGAAGCTCGGTGCGCTCGGGGATATGGGGGGCGAGGTCGTGGTGGTGCGAGTATTTTCTCGGCATAGCGCTATCTCCTCTCAGTTCGCCTGCTGGCGCGGACACCCATGCGGGCGCCGCCAGCTTGCTCCCGACTGTAGCGCACGGGCTAGTGCGCGTCAACCGCCCGGCAACGAGGGCCCCAGGTCCTCCGCCGGACGTGGGGGTCTCATCGCAACCGCGTACCCTTAAAGCGTGGGCCTTAGCTGACCGCCACCCACTGGCCCAGCGACTTCTCCGCCGCCCGGACCACCTGGGGCAACACCGCCTCCACCTCAGCCTGGTCTACGCTGGAGGCCAGCTCGTGGGCTCCGGCGTGCTCCAGCATCGGTTGGAGCCGGGTGCGCAGCCGCTCCACCGTCCACGCCAACGCGTCGCCGTCCGCCACCGTGTCGATGGGCAGTTGATCCGACGGCTGGCGCCCGACATAGCCATAGTGGTAATGGGGGAATTCCAGGAAGCAGTCGAAGCGGAGGTACTCGACCAGCCCGCCATCGGCCTCGCCGAATACGTGGAGCGAAACGCCGCCGTCCTTCAACTGCTGGCTGCCCTGGGAGTATTCAGCCATCAGCTTGCTGATCGTCTCCAGATCGATCTTGCCCTGGCCCTCTTTGATGGCGGCGGTAGTCGCATCCGTGAGCATCCGGGACTCGACGCCGATGGTGAGCGGGCCCACGTGGAAATACTCGGTGAACTCGGGGATATGGGGAATAAATTCGTACTGAAAAGCCATGGCCGTGTCCTCCTTTAAAGCCGCGCTCCCCACGACGGCTCCCGAGCGTCCGTGGGAGCAAGCGGCTGGGCTGAATGTAGCGCACGGAGCGGGCGCCGTCAATCAATCGGTGCGCGGGCAGGCTCGCTGGAGCCGCGCCGGCGGATGCCCCAGCCGGAGGCCCGCGGCACCTTGACCCCTCACGAGTGGCCCCATACAATCACATCGTTGTCTCCTAACTAAAGAGGGCTCTCCGAGGGCTCTCCCACCAAAGACGGCATCGGGCCGTGGCCCAAGCAGCCAAAGGCCCGGGAAGGAGCCCGCCATGGCAGTCAAGGGCGCCGATGGAGCGGTCCAAGGGAACGGCCGGAGCGCCGTTGGCGTCGCCAAGACCACGGCGCCCAGGGACCGGCGTGAGTTGATCCCGAAGCTGGGGCTGCGGGAGTACTGGTACCCTGCCCTGCTTCAACAGAGGGTCGGCAAGAAGAAACCGGTGACGATGGATCTCCTCGGCGAGAAGGTCACCTTCTTCCGGGGCGCGGATGGCCTGGTGAAGGCCGTCTGGGACGTGTGCCCCCACCGGGGCGGCTCCCTGGGCCACGGCGACTCCCACTTCCCCGGCACGATCTCATGCCCCTACCACGGCTGGACCTTCGACCAGACCGGCACGTGCGTGGCCGTCCTCTCCGAGGGCCCCGACTCCAAGATCCCGGGCAAGGTCGCGGCGCGCATGTACCCGACCAGGACCCTGAAGAACATTGTGTTCATCTGGATAGGCGATCGAGAGCCGGTCCCCATTGAGGAGGACGTGCCGGAGGAGCTCTTCGACCCAGAGGTACTCGTCTTCGCTTGGTGGCGGAGCTGGCCGGTGAACTGGATGGTCTCGCTGGAGAACTCCATGGACGCGCACCCGCCGTACGTCCATCGGAACGCCGCCACCGTGCTGGCGGGCTACATGTCGACTCCCCTGCGCATGGGTGGACCCCTCGGAGGCCGGCCCTTCACCATCCAGAACCGGCGCGGAGAGTCTGTGGCCGTTGGGATAGAGCGCTTCCGGCCACCCCCGGACAGCGATAAAGGGCCGGCCCAGGAATACTATCCCGCCTTGGAGGGCCGATGGCCAAAGTCCAACTGGCGCGGGCTCTGGAACTGGACGATCCGGTGGAGCTGGAAGCGCGCCCGCAAGCGGCGGGGCGTCACCGACAACCCGGAGTGGATGGCCTACCGCCACCACCTGCCGGGCATGTTCCGCGCCTTCCACCCGCACATCCTCACCCGCTGGCCGGTGCCCTACACGGAGGAAGACTCGCACATGGTCTACTTCCATTCGATACGGCCGGCGCGGCCCCGGTGGCTGAGCGTCATCTACGAATACGTTCACTTCCACCTCATCCACAAGTGGGTCATCGGCAACTTCTCCGAGATGGACGCCTCGGTCATGGTCCCGCAGCGGTTCGACACGCCGGAGAACCTCTCGCCCACCGACGCGGAGATCATCCACCTCCGCCGGCTGGTAACGGAGCACGCCCGGGGCATGGAGAAGCCGAGCGCCGAGGTGCTGGAGGACACGGAAGCCGAGCGGTTCGCCAAGGAGCGGCAGGTGGAGATGGGCCTGGAGGCCACCCCGGTGGAGCTGCCCCCCACCTAGGCCAGCCGGCGAAAGACCCCACGCTGAGCGCGGCGTGGCCCTATGGAGCGGCGCGGCCCTATGCCGCAACCCGGCCATGAAGGCCGGAATTCGGCCGATCTAGAGGAAGAAAGGGGCTCCTCACATGTACAAGGTCTACGATTGCGATAGCCATATCGAGGAATCGGAGCATGTGTTCGCCGACAAGTACTGGGACCAGCGGTTCCGTGGCCGCCGGCCGATGATCGTCCAAACGGACGAGATGGGGAACAACTCTTTCATTATCGATTCCATCTCCCACCCACGCATCGTCGGGCCAGCGTCGGTCACCGGCGGCGTGCCCGCCTCCCGAAACGGGGAGCCCTCGCCCTTCTTCCGGCTGCGCACCACCGAGGCGGCCAAGATGGGGCACATCGATACCCTCGAGTCCTGTGAGTTCCACAACGCCACCGCGCGTCTGGAGCAGATGGACCGCGAGGGGATCGCGGTGGAGGTGAACTTCCCCTCCCTGCTGCTCACCTGGCCCATGGCCCACGACCCGAAGATCGGCTGCGCCGTGGCCCGCTCTTACAACAATTTCATGGCGGACATCAGTAGCCAGGCGCCGGACCGGCTCAAGTGGGTCACGGTCATCGACCCGGCGGATGTCCAGGAATCGGCCCAGGAGATCCGGCGAACCAAGAAGATGGGGTCAGCGGGGCTTATGCTCCTGGGCTCCGTGGGCGATAAACAGCTCGATGACCCCAGCATGGAACCGATCTGGGCTGCCTGCGCCGAGCTGGAGATGCCGGTGGCCGTCCATCCCGGCTTCTGCAATCCCGGCCTCGACAACCAGTACAGGACGCTGATGGACGCCGTCGTGGTGCCCTTCGTATTCAGCCAGCTCCTGGGCTTCTATGCCGTTGTCCGCTCCGGCCTGCTGGACCGCTACCCCAATTTGCGTGTCGGTTTCATGGAGAACGGGTCCCGCTGGGTCGACTATCTGGCTATGCGTATCGCCGAGAACTCCGGCAGACCCATGGACCGGGTCACCATGGCCGCTCCTCCAGCAACCGATGAGGCGGCCATCGGCGGGTCGTCCCACTTCAGGGCCTTCCCCTACACATCAGAGCTGCTGCCAGCCGACTACATCAGGCGTGGGCAGGTCTTCGTAAACTGCGAAGTGGACGAGCACCAGCTCCCGTACACTGTGCAAGAGTTCGGCGACGATTTTCTGCTCTTCGCCTCCGACATTCCCCACGGCCACCGGGTGGCGAACCCCCAGGGAAAGCTGATGGCCCGGACGGACTTGAGTGAGGAGACCAAGCGGAAGATACTGGTGGACAATACCGCCCGGTTCTACGGTCTTCCCATCCCCGAGCCGGAGCCAGTCCCCGCGTGAGGCTAGTTCCAAAGCCACGCTGAGCGCGGCGCGGCGCTATGCCGTAACGCGGCCCTATGCAACAACGTGGCCCCATAAGGCCGGAACCCGTTGCGTTCCCGGTTGCCTTGACGTATGGGCCAGCGTAGAATGCGATTATAAATCAGATATAATCAGCCGGTTCTGAGCATGTGTGTGCTTCAAAATAGCGCGACACCGCCAAGGAGGACCGACGACAGATGGTAAAGGCTTCGGAAACAAAACTTGAGTCCGCAACCAACGGGGCGACCGGCGTAATCCCGGACATGACCGGCGACATCCGCTATCTGCTCCCTCGGCTGGGCCTGCGCAACTACTGGTACCCGGGCATTCCCAAGCGCAAAATCCCCAAGCGCCACCCCGTTCAGGTCAGGATGCTCGGCGAGGAGGTCTGCTTCTTCCGGGGCTCCCAAGGCCAGGCCGTGGCCATCCGCGATATCTGCCCCCACCGGGGCGCCAGGCCCTCCGAGGGCACCTGCCACTGGAAGGGCACGGTCACCTGCCCCTACCACGGCTGGACCTTCGACGAGCACGGCAAGAACGTGGCGGTGCTCAGCGAGGGCCCGGACTCCAAGATCTGCGGCAAGCCCGGCACCGAGGCGTATGTCTTCCCCACGCAGGAGCTGAAGGGCGTGGTCTTCATCTGGATCGGGGACACCGAGCCGGCGCCCATCGAGGAGGACGTGCCGGGGGACTTCTTCGACCCCGCCGCCCGCATCTTCGCCAACGACACCATCCACTGGAACGTCAATTGGTGCCAGGCATTGGAGAACTCCTTCGACTCCCACGCCAACTACCTGCACCGGGACCACCTCCAGGCGCTTTTCGCCACCACGAAGTACGGCCCGCGCAGGACGGGCCACGGCCGGCTCTTCCGCCCCACGTGGATGGGCAACGGGTTCCGCGATGTCACCGCGCCGGCGGACAAACAGCCCGTGCAGGACATATACCCCAACGGCTGGAAGTGGCCAAAGCACCGCTTCCGCCGGTGGTGGGCCTGGCTCTTCGTGCCCATCACCTCGCTCACCCGCATAACCGCACCGCCGGTCAAGGACCCGGAGCGGTGGGGCGGGTTCACCCACAGCCTGCCGGGGGTGCTGCGCACCGGAGGCGCGGGCTCGGGGGGTGGACGGCGGTTCCGCTTCGGCGGCGGCGGCCTGTTCGGCATCCTGACCCGCTGGCCCGTAGCGGTGGCTGAGAAAAAGTCGCGCCTCTGGTACTTCCACTACACCAGGCCCCGGAACAAGCTGGAGGCGGCGTGGCAATGGCTCCTGTACCGGATAGCGTACCGCTATCTCGCCGAGTACAATTTCTCTGCCCAGGACGGCAGCGTCATGCCGAACCAGCCATGGGACCGGGTGGAGACCTTCTCGCCCACGGACCAGGAGATCAATCTGTGGCGGAAGCTGGTCATCACCAAGCACTACGGCGGGCGCAACGCACCCTACTCGTATGGTAAGGTGGCTGGCGCCGGGCCCACGGTGGAGAACGTAACCGAGTCCCAGGAAACGGAAGAGGTCATCGAAAGCACCAAGTTGCCCACGTAGACGACTTGAGGCCCCCAACGGAGCGCGACACAATGAGGAGTATGTCATGGTAAAGGCCGTCGAACACAGAGACGTGACCCCCAGCCAGCCGCCGGTCGGCAAGATCCCTGACCTGGCCGGCGACATCCGGCATCTGATCCCGAAGCTGGGCCTGCGCAACTACTGGTACCCCGTCATTACCAAGCGCAGCGTCCCCAAGCGCCACCCCGTTCAGGTACGGATGCTGGGCGAGGAGCTCTGCGTCTACCGTGGCTCCCAGGGCCAGATCGTGGCCATCCGCGACGTCTGCCCCCACCGGGGCGCGCGGCCCTCCGAGGGCACCTGCCACTGGAAGGGCACGGTCACCTGCCCCTACCACGGCTGGACCTTCGATGAGCACGGCAAGAACGTGGCGGTGCTGAGCGAGGGCCCCGATTCCAAGATCTGCGGCAAGCCCGGCACCGAAGCGTATGTCTTCCCCACGCGGGAGCTGAAGGGCCTGGTCTTCGCCTGGATCGGCGACACCGAGCCGGCGCCCATCGAGGAGGACGTTCCCGAGGAGTTCTTCGACCCCAAGGCGGCCATGTACTTCAACGACCGTATCCACTGGGACACGATCTGGTGCCAGGCGCTGGAGAACTCCCTGGACTCTCACGTGAACTACCTGCACCGGGACGATATCTCGGCGATGCTGGCCGCGCCCGGCATGCGTCCGCGGGCCACGATAGAGACCACGAAGCCGCTCTTCCTGGGGAACGGGTTCAACTACGCCTCCAGGCCCTCCGGCAAGCTGCCATCTCAGGACCGCTACCCCAGCGGCTGGAAGTGGCCCAAGCACCGGCTCCGGCGGTGGTGGGCCTGGCTCTTCGCTCCCTTCTTCTCCATCACCCGCGTGGACCCGCCCGCGTCCAACCCGGACGGCTGGTGGGGCTCCGGCCACCACCTGCCCGGCATGTACCGGACAGGCGGCCCACAGAAATCCGGTCTCTGGCGCCGCTTCTTCCGCTTCGGCGGCGGCGGCTTCTTC
This sequence comes from Dehalococcoidia bacterium, assembly GCA_965249185.1. Lineage (GTDB taxonomy): Bacteria > Chloroflexota > Dehalococcoidia > Lucifugimonadales > Australimonadaceae > CBDFLS01. The sequence continues at coordinate 1,742,686 of CBDFLS010000002.1, read as the reverse complement.
GGCAGGATGACCCGCCAGGTGATCCCCGTGGAGGAGAAGCGGACGCGCGTCTGGTACTACCACTACACACGACCCGCCAACTTCCTGGTGCGTGGGGTGCAGTGGGCCCTCTACTGGACCATCTACCGGTGGGTAGCGGAGTACGGCTTCTCGGCCCAGGACGGCAGTGTGATGCCGGGCCAACGGTGGGACTGGCCGGAGACGCTCTCGCCCACGGACCAAGAGGTGGTCCAGTGGCGCCGGCTCGTGGTGACCAAGCACTACGGCGGACGCAACGCGCCCTTCGGAAGGGCCAAGACCGGGGAGTTGCTCGCCAACCCGATCAAGGTGGCGGAGGAATCGACCGCGGTCTAAGCGCCCACTGACGCTTTTAGAGGACGGAGGCAGAGTCCATGAGCGATGTGAACGGCACCATCAAGGCCTTCGACTGCGACAGCCACGTTGAGGAATCGGAGGTCACCTGGTCCGAGAAGTACTGGGACCCCGCCTTCCGGGACCGCAGGCCGGTGCTCATCGAGACCGACGAGCTGGGCAACCTCTCCTTTATCATCGATTCCCTCGCCCACCCACGCATGACCGGCCCGGGCGTCGCGCTCAGCGGCGGACCGGTGTCCAGAAACGGCAAGGTGTCGCCCGCGTGGCAGCGGATCATCGCGGCCGCCGCCGAGAAGGGGCACACCGACACCATCGAGTCCGCCGAGCTGCGCTCGGGAAGGGCACGCCTGGAGCAGATGGACCGAGAAGACGTGGCCGTGGAGGTGAACTTCCCCTCCGTGCTGCTCACCTGGCCCATCGCCAACGACCCGAAGATCGGCTGCGCCGTGGCGCGGTCGTACAACGACTGGGTCGCCGACATGAGTAGCGAGGACCCCACCCGGCTGAAGTGGGTCACGGTCATCGACCCCAACGACATCCAGGAGTCGGTCCGCGAGATACGCCGCACGAAGGATATGGGCTCTGCGGGCCTGATGCTACTGGGCGCCGTGGGCGATAAGCACTTGGACGACCCCACCATGGAGCCCATCTGGAGGACCGTGGCGGAGCTGGACATGCCGGTGGCGGTCCACCCGGGATTCCCCTGCCCCGCCCTGGACAACCTCTTCAACACCATCTTCGACTGCGTCACCATCTCCTTCGTCTTCAGCCAGCTCATCGGGTTCCACACCATCATGCGCTCCGGCCTGCTGGACCGCTATCCCAATCTGCGCGTCGGCTTCATGGAGAACGGCGCCCGCTGGGTGGACTACCTGGTCCAGCGCATCGCCGAGAACAGCGGCAGGGACGAGTCGCGCACCACCGGCGCCAAGCGCGAGGTCAACATGCCCGAGGCTTCCATCGGAGGCTCCGCCATGATGAGGCCCAGCGCCTACACCTCCGAGCTCCTGCCGGAGCAATACATCCGACGCGGCCAGGTCTTCGTGAATTGTGAGGTGGACGAGGACCAGTTGCCCTTCGTGGCGGAGCGGTACGGCGACGACTTTCTGCTCTTCGCCTCGGACATCCCCCACGGCCATAGGGTGGCCAACCCCATCGGCAAACTCATGGCGAGGGAGGACCTTCGCATGGACACCAAGCACAAGATGCTGGTGGACAACGTGGCCCGCTTCTACGGCCTGCCGCTTCCCAAGAAGGCGCCGCAGCCGGCGGCCGCCGGGGACTAGTCCGCCAGCAGACTCATCCACGACCAAGCACGAAGGGGGCCCGAGCTTACATGGCGGGCCCTTTCGCTATGTCGAAGCGGCCACGCGAGCGGCAGCTTACGAGCGCACGTAAGTCAGTCTGAGATCACGCGAACTGACCGGCGGCGGTAAGGGCTGGTGACCCGGGTGGGACTCGAACCCACAACGCACGGATTAAAAGTCCGACGCTCTGCCAATTGAGCTACCGGGCCCCATCTACTGGCTCCACCTCAGTTTAACCTACATCATTCCGTGGTCCGAAACGAATACAGGACGGTATCGATATGCGTCTCCCGGGAGCTGAACTGCTCCGGCCAGGCCACGCCTTGCATCAGATAGATACCCGCTCCCGACTCGACGGCGAGCCAGCGCACCCGCGAGATGTAGTCGAAACCCCCTATTTCGTAGTCCGGCCCTAGCCTGGGGGCGAACTCGGTCCACAACACCTCGACCTCGTACGCATCCCGGTTCGGACCCACGCAAACCTTGCGGGGCTCCGTAAGGAACCGCACGTTCCTGGGCCCCTCGTTTAGCTCCGCGGCGGTCGCGATAAGAAAGCCGCGAGCGTTGCCGCCGGATGGGTTGGGCATGGGATCGTTCACGAATACAGACACCGGCAGGGCAAACCTGCCCGACGGGCCCGCCCGCGGGTCTTTGGGGTAGAAGGAGGCCGTGATGGCGGGAGCAAAGTCGTAGAAATTGTAGATGCCGATGGGTTCGGCGACGAGGTCGATGAACTTGAACCCGAGGGGGAGACTTACCGACCACGGGAAATCGGCATCGCGATAGCTATTGACATCCTCCATGACTCGCGGGGGCGGCTGGCATATCGTTTCGCCGCCGAGCATGCGGTCCAGCCACTCCGCGCCGACGTCCAGCTCCACCGCGAAGCCGGCGCCTTCGACAGCCGGCGCCACTCCCCCCGCGACCACCACGCCCGCGAGCCTGCCGCGTCCATCGAGCAGCGGGCTTCCGCTGTCGCCGGGACCGCTGGCGATGTCCGTCTCGATGAACGCCGGGTCAAAGCGCTTCCGGGCATGGAGGGCGGAAACGGCGCCCGTGGAAGCGGCGGGAACGGTCGCGGACCGGACGCCGTAGCCCAGCTTGATGACCGGGTCCCCCGGCGCCAGGGGACCTGCGCCGCCCACCGCCAGCGCGGGGAGGCCCGACATGTCCACCGCCAGCACGGCCAGTCCCCTGCCCAGGTCTCTGCCCCTCAGCTCAGCGGGCAGGACGGCGCCGTCGGGAAAGCGCACGCGGACCTCCGAAGCGCCATCCACGACATCCCATGCGGTGAGAATGTACCCATCGTCGCGGACCACCACGCCGGTGCCCCAGCCCGAGCCCGCTTCCACCCTGACGACTGACGGGCCCGCCTCGGCCATCGTCTCCTCAACAGGCCGCGGAGTGGGCGCCGGCGTAGGGGTGGAGGTAGGGGTAGTGGTGGGCGTGGGCGTGGGGATAAGGGCCGGCGGTGGCGTCGCGGCCGGAGCAGCCGTTGACGTGGGAACGAGAGCGGCGGTAGGGGTCGGCGCAGGCGCGGGGAGAGGAGTGGACGTTGGAGTGGCGGTTGCGGCCGGCGTGGACGTGGGGTCCGGAGTCGCGGACGGCGTGGGGCCCGGCTGATTACACGCAGCGAGCAGCAGCAACAGTGGAAAGAGCGCCGTTACAAGTCTGGGCATGGCGGGGCTCGATGATGGGCGCCGCCTACTCCTGGGCGTGCAGCGCTCGATAGACCTTCTCGGGGGTGACCGGCGTGTCCATGATGCGGACGCCCACGGCGTCGTCAACAGCGTTGACGATGGCCGGCGCCACGGTGCTGATCGGGTTCTCACCGATCCCTTTGATCTTGTAGGGGCCAAGACCGCTCTCCGACTCCAGCAGCACCGTCCGCAGCTCCGGAATATCTTTCATGGTGGGCATCTTGTAGTCGGCGAAGGAGAGGGTTGTGACACGGCCCTCCTCGGCCGGCAGGTCCTCCATGAGCGTGAAGCCGATGCCCTGCATCACCGAGCCGTTGATCTGGCCCTGGTGGCCCATGGGGTTGAGCACCCTTCCCACGTCGTGGGCCGTGGTAAGACACAGGAGCTTCACCTCGCCGGTCTCCGGGTCAACGGAGACCTCGGCCACCTGAGCGTGGAAGGAGGTGATAGGCGAACGGAGCGTGTCCTTCTGGGAGGCGCGGCCGGTGACGGACCTGTCCACGCCGGCCAGCAGCTCGGCCCAGGGCCGGCGCTCGCCGGTCTCCTGGTTGAGGAACTGGTGGCCGTCCAGAGCGGTCCGCTCGGCCGGCCAGCCGAGGAGCTCCGCCGCCAGAGCCCACATCTCCTGGACCGCCTCCTGGGCCGCGCGATAGGTCGCCTGGCTCACAAGCCGCGTGGTCTTGCTGGCCCCCATCCCGCTGTCGAACCCCGTGGAATCCGTATCCCACACCTCGACCCGCACCTCGTCGGGGGTGAGTCCCAGCTCCTCCGCCACGATCTGCTGAATGGTAGTGTAGGTCCCGGTGCCCTGGTCGAACACGGAGGTGTTCAGCACCACGGAGCCGTCCGGGTTCAGCGTCACGGCGGCGTGGGTGGTGCCCCACCCGGGCGTCCGCTCGCCGATGGCGATGCCCCGGCCCACGTTAGGCGGCTTGGGGTCGTGGTAGCCCGAGGCCTCTATGGCCGCCTCCAGCGCCTCCCTGGCCCTGATCTCGTTGTACTCCTGCCCCAGGGAGACCTGCTGCCCCTCTTTGACCAGGTTCTTCAGGCGAAACTCCACGGGGGACATGCCGAGCTGTCGCGCGATCATGTCCACGTGACACTCCATGGCGAAGAGCGCCTGCGCTTCGCCAGGGCCCCGCATGATGCCGCCCGGCACGTTATTGGTATAGACCATGTAGGTGTCCAACCGGGCGTGGAGGATGTGGTAGACGGCGGCGATGTGATAGGCGCTGGGCAGATAGCCCGCGTGCTTGTGCCCGGCGTAGGCGCCGCCGTCGAAGGTGATCTCCGCCTTGAGGGCTACCATGGTGCCGTCGCGCATGACGCCCGACTTCAGGCGCACCATCGCCGGATGTCGCGGACACGAGGCGCCGAACTCCTCCACGTAGTTACGGACCATCCGCACCGGCCGCTTGCTGTGGAGCGCCAGGAAGTAGCAGAGAGGCGCGTCCATGGGCGAGCCCTTGCCCCCGAAGTCGCCGCCGATGAGCACCGGGTTCAGGCGAATGCGCTCGTCCGGGATGCCCGCCGCGTACGCCAGGTGCTGCTTCAGCCAGTGGGGGCCCTTGTCCGCCGACCAGACCTGCACCCGGTCATCGTCATCAATCCAGACCACGCAGGCGTGGGGCTCCAGGTATCCCTGATGCACCCGATGCGTGGTGAAGGTATTCTCGATGATCACGTCCGCCTGGGCGAACCCGGCATCGGGGTCTCCCTTCCCATAGGCGTTGTGGATGAAGACGTTGGAGTCCTTCGGCCGCGGCTGAGAGATGCCATCGCCGGGCACCCATCTTCCAGGCTCGACCAAGCCGTCGTAGCTCTCCAGGTCAGGATGGAGGACCTGAGCGCCCTTCTTCATGGCCTCCGCGGGGTCGAAGAGAGCGGGCAGCTCCTCATACTCCACCTCTATCAGGTCCAGGGCCCGCTGGGCGGTCTCATCGTCCACGGCGGCTACCGCTGCCACCTGCTCGCCGGCGAAGCGGACCCGGTCGAGGGCCAGCACCGGCATGTCCATGAACCCGTTGCCACAGAGAATGCCCTTCACGTCGGCGCCGGTCAGCACCGCGTGAACGCCCGGCAACGAGCGAGCGCGGGAGGCGTCGATGCGCGTGATGCGGGCGTGCGGGAAGGGGCTGCGCAGCGTCTTGCCCCGGAGCATCCCCGGCAGATTGATATCGCCCGTGTAGCGCCCCGCGCCCGTCACCTTCTCCGCGCCATCGACCCGCGGCGTCGAGTGTCCCAGGACCCGGTAGGTCGTCGTCATTGCCACCTCACCTTGTCAGTCGAGCGGATTTGGCATACCATCCGTCAAGCTTTCATCTCCGAGCAGGGGCACGATAGCAGATGGCCTCCCAAGACACAATCTATCGGATACAGCTTGAAGTCAACGGCGAGAGCCGCCAGGTGGAGGTGCCCGCGGGACGCTCGCTGGTGGACGTGCTGCGCTACGACCTGGGCCTGACGGGGACCAAGGAGGCGTGCAGCGTGGGCGTATGCGGCATCTGCACCGTGCTGTTGAACGGGCGCATGGTGGCGTCATGCATCACCCTGGCCGTCCAGGCCGACGGCGCCCAGATCACCACCGTTGAGGGGCTTGCCCAGGACCAGCGGATGCACCCCATCCAGGAGAGCTTCATAGCCCACGGCGGCTTCCAGTGCGGCATCTGCACCCCGGGCCAGCTCGTGGCGGCCAAGGCGCTGCTCGACAGCAACCCCTCCCCAACCGAGGAGGAGGTGCGGGAGTGGATGATGGGCAACCTCTGCCGCTGCACCGGCTACTACCAGATCATCGACTCCATCCTCGAGGCGGCCAAAGCGGCCAAGGCGTCCGCCGGCTAGAATATGCACGACTTTACCTTCGACGCACCGGACAGTGTTGAGGGAGTCCTGGCTCTCCTGGAGCAGCACGCGGACCAGGCCCGGCTCATCGCGGGGGGCACCGCGCTCGTGACCATGCTCAGGCAATCGCTGGTCCAGGCCGACCGGCTGGTGAGCCTGCACCGGGTGCCCGGCCTCGCGCGGATCGATCAGCGCGACGGCGCCCTGCACATCGGCGCGCTGACCTCTCACCGGGACGTGGAGACCTCCCCGCTGGTGCAGCAGCACGCACCGCTGCTGGCCGAGGTCTATCGCCGGGTGGCCACGGTGCGCATCCGCAACATGGCGACCGTGGGCGGGGGCCTGGCCCACGCCGACCCAGCCCAGGACCCGCTGCCAGGCCTGCTCGCTCTGGGCGCCAGCGCCCGGCTGGTCTCGCCCCACGGCGAGCGGGTGGTGCCGGTGGGCGAGCTGTTCCTCGACTACTACGAGACGGCCATCGCGCCCGACGAGGTGCTGACGGAGGTCATCGTCCCCCAGCAGCCCCAGGGAGCGCGCTCCGTATACCTCAAGTACCTGCCCAGGACGGCGGACGACTACGCCACCGTGTCAGTGGCCGCCACGGCGCGGGTGGAGGACGGCCGCTGCCAGGGCCTGCGCGTGGCCCTCGGAGCTGTGGCGCCGACGCCGGTCCACGCCACCTCCGTGGAGGAGGCGCTGGAGGGCCAGAAGCCCACCCCGGAGCTGGTGCGCCGGGCCGCCGAGCTGGTGGCCGGTCAGGTGGACCCGATGGACGACCCCCGCGGCTCGGCGGAGTACAAGCGGGACATGGCCGTGGTATTCACCCGCCGCGCCCTGGCCCAGGTCCTGGAGCTGGACGGGTGAAGTTCGAGCACCGGGTCACTATTCCAGTGTCCCGGGATGTCCTCTGGCCCCTGCTGGCCGATGTCCCCCGGGCGGCCCGCCTGCTGCCCGGCGTGGAGCAGGTGGAGTCCCTGGAGAACGGCACCTATAGCGGCACCATGCGCATTCGGCTGGGCCCCATGGGGTTCAGCTTCTCCGGCACGGCGGACGTGGTCCAAAACGAGGCGGAGGGCCGCTGGACCATGAACGCCCAGGCCAAGGACGCGCGCGTGGGAGGCGGCGTCCGCGCCATCATCGAGGCCTCCCTGACCGAGCCCTCCGCCGGCGCCACCGACCTCCACGTCGCCGCGGACGTCCAGTTCATGGGGCGGCTGGGCCAGATGGGGCAGCCCCTCATCAAGCGCAAAGCCAACTCCATGATCCAGGAGTTCGCCGAGGGCCTCAAACGAGCCGTCGCCGACTTATAGCGCCGGCGGCGGCGACTGGGGGCCCGGCGCCCCGGAGGTGGGACCACCCCCATGCAAGCCCAGGAAACCGGCTGGCTGGAGCCGCTCTTCGGCGCCAAGAAGCCCCTCATCGGCATGGTGCACCTGCTGCCGCTGCCCGGCTCGCCGGGCTGGCGGGGTGACCTCGGCGCGGTCTTGAACCAAGCGGTTGCCGACACCACGATGCTGGCGGAGGGCGGGTTCCACGGGCTCATCGTGGAGAACCACGGCGACGCGCCCTTTCTGAAGGGCCGCGTGGAGCCGTCCACCGTGGCGTCCATGGCCGTGGCGCTTCAGGCGGTGAAGGAGGCCGTGACGCTGCCGCTGGGCGTCAACGTGCTGCGCAACGACGCCCTCTCGGCCCTTGCCCTGGCGGCGGTGACTGGGGCGCGCTTCATCCGCGTCAACGTGCTCCACGGGACCATGGCGGCGGAGGAGGGACTCATCGAGGGCCTGGCCTCCGACGTGCTCCGGCTCCGAAGCGCCCTCGGCGCCGACGTCAAGATTCTGGCCGACGTGCTGGTCAAGCACGCCGCGCCCATCGGTGACCCGGACATCGTCCGGGCCGCCATCGCCACTGTCCGCCGGGGCCAGGCCGACGCCCTTATCGTGAGCGGCCCCGTCACCGGTGAGCCGGCGGAGATGCAGGACGTGGTGAGGGTAAAGGGGGCGCTGCCCGATGTGCCCCTGCTGGTGGGCAGCGGGGTGACCGAGGAGAGCATTGAGGCACTGCTCGCGGTGGCCGACGGCGCCATCATCGGCACCAGCCTCAAGCGGGACGGCCTCGTGGAGAACCCGGTGGACCCGGAGCGTGTGCGGCGGCTCGTGCGGCGGGCCGGAGCGGCGTGAGAGCCCATTCGGGAATCGGGGCCCCTTTATCGGAAGAAGGCCTTCCCTCACGCTCAGCAAAGCACTTTGGCCGCAAAGAGCTTTGGCGTTTAGCGGGGCCAGGAGGGGAAGAGAGCCCCGAGCCGGTCCAGAGGCCAGTAGCCAACCCACGCCTTGCCGACAATATCCTCCTCCGACACCGTCCCCCAACGCCGCGAATCGTCGCTCCGCCCCCGGTTGTCGCCCAGGACGTAGTACTGACCCTCTCCAATAACTATCGGGTTGCGCCGCTCCGGGAAGCTGTTGATCACGTAGGGCTCGTCCAGGGGCGTACCGTTGACGTAAACGGTCCCCTCGTTCAGCGCCACCGTGTCACCCGGGACTCCGATCACCCGCTTCACGAAGTCGTCGTAGGGGGGGATGGAAGAGTGGAAGACGATGACATCGCCCCGCTGAGGAGGGCGGAAGGGGCGCCACCGCTCACCCTCGTCCCCATCCACCCAGGGGAGGAGGCGGCCCAGCCGCTTGGCCTCCACCCCAAGGTAGACGAGCTTGTTAACCAGAATGAGTTCATGGTCCTGCAGCGTCGGGTTCATGCTGGCGCCTTCCACCCGATAGTTTTGCAGGCTGGACTGAAGCAGCAGGAAGACGAAGACCGCCAGGGCAACGGTTTGGACGGTTTCGCGGAGTGCGGATTTCATGGGCAACACCAAAAACGGGCCGCCGGACCCGTCGCGGCTATTATAGCCCAGGAGCCCGCCGGCAGCCGGGGTGTAGAATGGCGCCGGTGCCGGTCTTGATGTCCTCGGAGCAACACAGAGACAACGAGGAGCGCCTGTGGGTGCAGCGTGCCCAACAGGGCGATCTGCACGCCTTCAACGCAATCGTCGAGCGGTATCAGACGCGGCTCTACAACCTGGCCCGCTCCATGCTGCGCGATGCCTCCCTGGCCGAGGACGCCACGCAGGAGGCCTTCTTCTCCGCCTACCGCCGGATCGGCGGGTTCCGGGGCGACAACCTGCGCTCCTGGCTGCTCACCATCGTGGCCAACGGCTGCCGCGACATCCTACGCTCGCCCCACCGGCGCCGGACCAGCTCGCTGGAGGAGACCTTGGAGAGCGGCGACCCGGGCGGCTCGATGACGTCGCCGGGGCCATCGCCGGAGGAATCGGCCATCCAGTCGGAGCTGGGACAGAGCGTCCGCGACGCCGTGGCCCAACTGCCCGAGGACCAGCGGCTGGTGGTCTCCCTGGTGGACCTCCAGGGGCTCGGCTACGAGGAGGCATCCCGGGCGGCCAACGTCTCTCTGGGGACCGTCAAGTCGCGGTTGAGCCGGGGCCGGGACCGGCTGCGCACGCTGTTGCGTCCCTACATGGAACTCTCGGGCGACCTGCCACGTCAAGAAGATAGGGGGTGCATCAGTGTTTGGCTGGCTGAGGCAACGGTCATGGCGGCGGGTACAGGGACTCCTCTCGGAGTACCTCGACGGGCGGCTGGACGCCCGGTCCGAGGCCCGCGTGCGCGACTATGTGGCCTCTCACCCCGAGGCCCGCGCACACCTGGACGAGCTACGCTCCACGGTGGAGCTGCTCCACCGCGCGCCCATGGCGGAGCCATCCCGCTCCTTCGCCCTGCCCTACGCGCCGGCCCAGGCGCCCTTCTACGAGCCTCCACGGCGGTTGGCGCCCCTGCGGCTGCTCCAGATGGCCACGGCCACTACCGCCGTAGCCCTGGCGGTGCTGGTGACCGCTGACATCACCGGAGGCTTCGGGACCAACCTCCCCGCTGCTCCGGTGGCGCAAGAGCGGCAAGGGCTCGCCGCCGAACAGGTCGCCGCTCAGGTGGAGACGGAGGTGGCTGTGGAGGCCGAGGCCGTTACGGAGGACGTGGAGCGGTCGGTCGAGAACGCCGCGGCGCCGCCCGCCGACGAGCCATTCCCCACACCGGGGACCGAGATGGAGCGCCCCGATCAAGAGACGGCGTCCACCGCAGCCTTCGCGCCTCCTGAGACGGCGGCGCCGGCGGGCAGGCAGACCTACGAGTGGGCCATCCTGGCCCTGACGCTGACGGTCGCGCTGCTGGCCCTCGTCACCGTCGGGTGGACCTGGCGGGTAGCGCGGCGGCGCTCCGGCTGACCCCCACCGCGCTACCCCGACCGCTTTGGAACTTTTACCGGCCCCTCCTCGTCTTAGCTAGTGAGCGACACACCAGGCGGGGCCGGTCTTCCTGACCGGTCCCCAGAAGGAGGACCGGCATGAGGAAGCGGCTTCGAAAAGGAAAAGCGCTAGCGGCACTGGTGGGCCTGACGGCCGTGGCCCTAGTAGCCATAAGGAGGATACGATGAAGACGCTGATGACGCGGGGCAGGGTATTTGTTGTACTGGTCGGCCTGATGGCCGTGGCCCTGGTAGCCGCCGGGTGCGGTAATGGCAACGGGGGCAACGGGAACAACGGCGGCGCCGGCGGGCTGTCGGCCGGCCAGCTCGAAGCGCTGGCGAGAGGCGCGCAGGGACTGGGCTCCGGCGGACTTGTGCAGGGCACCGGGCTGCATGTGACCGGCAGCGGCCAGGCCACCGCCGAGCCCGACCTGGCGGTGCTCCACCTTGGCGCGGAGGCCTCCGCCAAGAGCGTCGCCGAGGCCCGGAATACCGTCGCATTGGCCATGAACGGGGTCATCGCCGTGCTGCGCGCCCAGGGCGTGGCGGAGACCGACATTCAGACAAGCTCCTTCTCCATCCAGCCCGAGTACACCTACGAAGAGGTGGTGAAGACGGCCGCCGGCGGGTCCATGTCCATCGAAGGAGGGGCGCTCGGCGCGCGGGAGCCCGATGGGCCTACCACCACCATCCGGCGCACCGAGCGGGTGCTGGTGGGCTACCGAGTCTCCAATACGTTGACGGTGAAGGTGCGTGACTTGGACAGCATTGGGCCCGTCATCGACGGCGTGACGGAGGCCGGCGGCGACGCCACCCGCATCAACAGCATCCAGTTCACGCTGGAGGACCCATCGGCTCTGGCGGAGCGGGCCCGCATCCTGGCCATCGAGGACGCCGTGGCCAAGGCCCGGCAGTTCGCCAGCGTGGCTGGCTTCGAACTCGGAAAGCTCCAGTTCATCACGGAGCTCGGCGGCGGCGTATTCAATCAGGGCGTGGTCCGGGCCGAGTCGTTCTCCGTCGCCGCGGCCACGGTCATCAGCCCCGGCGAGCTGGACGTGACGATGACGGTCCAGGCGGTGTGGGCTATCGATTAGCCAAGGGCACGTTCACGCGAACGCCCCGACGGGCTCAGGCCCATCGGGGCGTTCTTTTTTCACGAGCAGGGCCGCTCCCAGGGGTTCAGCGCACACGCGGGGCGCTAGCGCCTCCGCCCCACGAGGACAGAGTAGTGTCCACCGCGCTTGGCGTGCCCCTGACGGGGTGCGTGGAAGGGGTGAAATCGGCCCTGCGGAGCCTGCGCTTGAACGTCCTCTCCGTGCCAACCGACCATATGGCAAGCGCGCCTCGCGGCCGCAAAGCGCGGTGTGCGGCACCGAGCCCCTCCGCTGTGTAGAGCCATGAGTTGCGTGCCAGCGAGACCGAATCGACGCTGTTGTCCACGTCCAGCAAGATGGCGTCGAAGCGCGACCTGCTGTCCCGGATCACGTCGGCGACGTCGCTCACTACGAGGTCGGTGCGGGGGTCGTCGAGGGGGTGCCCGGCCAACGGCCCCAGCGGGCCGCGGTTCCACTCGACCACCTCTGGGACTAGCTCGCTGACGACCACGGTGCCCCGTGGCGGCATGAGATCGAGCGTCGCAGCAAGGGTGAAGCCCATCCCGAGGCCGCCGATCAGCACGCAGGCGTCCGTGGGTGGGCTAGGGCACGCGAGCGACATCATCGCATCCTCTGAGTCATGCGAATAGCTCGTCATCAGGTCGTAGCCGTCGGTGAAAATGACGTACTTGTTGTCGTGGCGCTGCAGCTCGAAACGGCTGCCGTCAGGCGTGATGGCGGTCGCCAGCGTCTCCCAGGGCTTCATCGGACGCCCGCTCTATCAGTCATGCTTTTTGGCACGTGGACCGCTGATAGCCTTATTAGCCTCAAAGCTCATTTGCTTTAAGAATGGGTATAGTCCCAAAACAGCCACCTGTGAGAGAATGGTGGCATGGGACGGAAGATTGGGTGCCCTCGATGTCAACACGCCAAGAGCTGGAGCATTCGGCGAGGTAAGAGTCGTTGTGCAGCCTGCCACTACGAGTGGGTGCCCAGGGCGCTGCCGCTTCGGTTGTCGCCAGGGGAGTGGCGGCGACTGTTGCGCTGGTTCGTCTTGGGGCAGAGTGCCGAGGTGATTGCCCAGGAGGCCCGCCTGGAGCGAAAGCGAGTCCTGCGCGCCCTGATCGTGGTGCGCCAGGCCATGGTCCGGGACGTTCCCCATGTCTTCTCCGGCGTGGTGGAGGTCGACGAGACCTACCTGGGAGGTTCCTGGCGCAACAGGCGCCTGGCAAAGCGTGTTCAGGGCACGAAGCGGGGCCGTGGAACCACTAAGCAAGCTGTCTTTGGGATCCTGTGTCGAGGTGGCCTGGTGTGGGCGCAAGTGGTACCTAACGTGGAAGCCAAGACGCTGCTGCCGCTCCTGCACCAACGCGTGCAACGTGGCTCCATCGTCTGCTCGGACACCTTTACCAGCTACACGGGCGTCGCAGCGGGGGGCTACGTCCACCGGCTTGTGGACCACAGCCAGGCGTTCAGCGATCGGCAAGGGAGCCACGTCAACGGCTTGGAGGGCTTCTGGGGTTATCTCAAGCGGCGTCTGGCAGCCAAAGGGGGAGTCCGCCGAGAACGGCTGCCCCTCTATCTTGCTGAGTATGTCTGGCGCTACAATCATCGGCGTCTGTTGGGACCAGAACAGGTTAAGACATTGTTCAAGCTGCTTCAAAGCTAATCCGGTGGCTAAAACGGGACTTTACCCTTAAGAATTAACCTTGCCCCTATTGGCCTTCTTCTCTTTTTTCCCATGGCGCTTTTCTTTCAACGTTTTTCCTGCTCGTTTTTTATCCGATTTTTGAGCATCTTGTCCCTTAGCCATGAAACTCTCCTTTCTTTTGGTTTCTTAATGTGGTCAGCTAAAAAGTGGAGTTGCAAGAATCACATAACGACGACTGGACGAATCCGCATAAGCCGCGGGCCCTAATCTCCTGACCGCATAACGCCTCCCTCGCTAAGGCCATCGCGGATATCGGAACGCGCTCTTGGTCCGGCGGTCACCTTGAGAGTAGTCGAAGGGCATGGCCGCACCTCCCTACGACACAAAGCGGGCGATGGCCTCGATCTCGATCTTCAGCTCGGGCCGCACCAGCGCCGCCACCTGCACCAGTGTGCTGGCGGGGAGCGCGTCGCCGAAGTAGCGGTGGCGCACCTGGTGTACCTCCATCAGCCGGTCCAGCTCGGTGACGTAGACCGTCACCCGGATGACGTCGCGCAGGCTGCCGCCCTCGGCCTCCAGCGCACCCTTCAGCCCTTCGAGGATAGCCTCGGTCTGGGCCACGATGTCGTCCTTCTCGGCGCCGGTGCCCCGGGCCGTGAGCCCCGACACGAAGAGCCACTCGCCGGTGCGCACCGCGTGGCAGAAGGCCCCGAAGGGCGGGTCGAGATGGGGATACATCCGACGTTCGAGCGTCATGGCGGCCTCGCGGTCTAGTCTAAGATTAACGGCGTGTCGTCGCGGTTGGCCCACTCGGCCATGGAGGCATCATACACACACGCGCGGGGATAGCCCAGCAGCGCCAACACAAACGCCCCGTGCGCCGCACGGATGCCGGCCTGTCAGTGGATGTAGACGGTCTTCTCCGGCGTAATGCCCGCTCCCTTCAGGAGCGCCCGCAGCTCACCGGCCTCTTTGAACGTATGGTCGCCACCGTTCACCAGCTTCAGCCACTCCAGGTGACGGGCCCCCGGCAGGTGGCCCCCGCGGGCGTTGCCCCGGTCCACTTCGCCCGTGTACTCGCCAACGCTGCGGATATCCCACACCGCCACGCCGGGCTGGTCGTGGGCGGCCGCCAGGTCCTCCAGCGTGGCCAACGCCTCGCGCCGGACCCGGGGCGTAAACGCGACTGGGTGCTCCGGCCTCTTGGAGGAGCCCACGTCAACCGGCCTCCCCTCCTGGACCCACTTGCGCCAGCCGCCGTTGAGCACCTTCACGTTGGCGTGGCCGTAGTAGCTCAGCGCCCACCAGAGGCGGGCCGCCGTCAGACCCCGGTTGCTATCGTAGGCCACCACCAGCGTGCCGACGCCGATGCCCATGGACTCCATGAGCGTCTTGAATGCGTCGGGGCCCATGACGTGCAACGGCTGGTCTTCGCCCTTCAGGTAGTGGTGGGCCACGCCCACGGCGCCGGGGATGTGGGCCTTGCGATAGCCGTCGGGCAGGTCCGTGTCCACCACGCGGACGTTGGGGTCGCCCAGGTGCTCGGCCAGCCAGCCGGTCTCGGCCAGCAGCTCCCGGGCGGCGTATGCGGCGAAGGTCATGGAGTCTCCTATAGCGGGTCGCCCCATTCTCGGCGCGGCGGGCGGCGGCGTCAACGGCGCGGCCTCGCGGCCCACACGCGCCTACGCTATACTCGTTGGCACACCCGCAACCATAGGAACCAAACCACCGATGACCCAACAGCGGCACCTCACTCAGGTGGACATGACCAAGATCGTCTCCCTGGCCAAGCGCCGGGGGTTCGTGTTCCCCTCAAGCGATATCTACGGCGGCCTGGGCTCCACCTGGGACTACGGTCCGCTGGGCGTTGAGCTGAAACGCAACGTGAAGGAGGCATGGTGGCGCTCCATGGTCCAGGAGCGCGACGATGTGGTGGGCCTGGATGCGGCCATCCTCATGCACCCGCGGGTGTGGGAGGCCAGCGGCCACGTCGAGGGGTTCACGGACCCGCTGGTGGAGTGCAAGAGCTGCCACCACCGGTTCAGGGCCGACCACCTGGAGGGCGGACCCACGACGCGCTGCCCCGACTGCGGCGGCGAGCTCACACCGCCCCGCCTCTTCAACCTGATGTTCAAGACCTTCCGGGGCCCCGTGGAGGAATCGGCCAGCCAGGTGTGGCTGCGGCCGGAGACGGCCCAGGGCATCTTCGTGAACTTCGATAACGTGCTTACGGCCACGCGGATGAAGCTCCCCTTCGGCGTGGCCCAGATCGGCAAGGCCTTCCGCAACGAGATCACGCCCGGCAACTTCGTCTTCCGCACGCTGGAGTTCGAGCAGATGGAGATGGAGTATTTCGTGAAGCCCGGCGACGACGACCACTGGCTGGAGCACTGGATAGAGACGCGCCACCGCTGGTACGTGGAGCTGGGCATCCGCCCCGAGAACCTGCGCATCCGGCCCCACGGCGAGGACGAGCTGGCCCACTACGCCAAGGCCTGCTCCGACGTCGAGTACCAGTTCCCGTGGGGCTGGGCCGAGCTGGAGGGCATCGCGAACCGCACCGACTTCGACCTGCGCCGCCACGCCGAGTTCAGCGGCCAGTCCCTCACCTACTACGACCAGGAGGCCGAGGAGCACTACCTCCCCTATATCATCGAGCCGTCGGGCGGCGTGGACCGCTCGGCGCTGGCCTTTTTGGTGGACGCCTACGACGAGGAACGCGATAACAAAGACACG
The DNA here is from genome assembly GCA_965249185.1 of Dehalococcoidia bacterium. Taxonomy (GTDB): domain Bacteria; phylum Chloroflexota; class Dehalococcoidia; order Lucifugimonadales; family Australimonadaceae; genus CBDFLS01. The sequence goes on along the minus strand of CBDFLS010000002.1, from coordinate 1,726,671 downwards.
CGGGTGGTGCTGCACTTCCACCCCGACATAGCGCCCGTGAAGGTGGCGGTGCTCCCGCTGAGCCGCAACGAGAAGCTGGTGCCCACGGCCCGCGAGGTGTACGCGCAGGTCCGCGGCCAGTTCCCCAGCGCCTACGACGACGCCCAGTCCATCGGCCGTCGCTACCGCCGCCAGGACGAGGTGGGCACGCCGCTGTGCGTGACGGTGGACTTCCAGACGGTGGAGGAGGACCAGGCGGTGACCATCCGCGACCGCGATACCATGGAGCAGGTGCGGGTGCCCATCGCCGGGCTGGTGCCCGCGCTCCAGAAGCTCCTGCGCGAGATGGGGGCTACACGGGTGTAGGACGAGCGAGCGACCCTTCGCCCGCCGCAGGCGGACTCAGGGTGACAAAACGGCGGCTTTCACCTCGGCCCCTGTGCTCTTTGCCTCATTCTGAGCCCCGCACCCTGTGTCATTCTGAGTGTAGCGAAGAATCTATCGCCCTTGGCCTGTCGCGCTGAGGTGCCCTCCCCTGCTAACCTACCGTTATGCGCATACTGCATCTGTCCGACGTCCACATCGGCGTGGAGAACTACGGGCGGCCCGCCACCCAGGCGGAGCTGGACGCCCTGCCCAGCCACTTCGCGCCCGGCGTGGACCGCGAGCAGTACGTGGGCGCCTCCACACGCCTGCTGGACTTCCTGTGCACCCTCGACGAGGCGGTGGCCTGCGCCCTCGACCGCCGCGTAGACCTGGTGCTCTTCGCCGGCGACGCCTACAAGAGCCGCGATCCGACCCAGACCCACCAGCGCGAGTTCGCCCGGCGCATCGCCCGGCTCAGCGAGGCGGGCATCCCGGTGTTCCTCACCGTGGGCAACCACGACCTGCCCCACGTGGCCAACCGCGCCACCGCCCTGGAGATCTTCCCCACCCTCCAGGTGGCCAACGTCACCGTGGGCGCCAACTTGGAGACCCACCGCGTCTCGACTCTGGCTGGGCCCATCCAGGTGGTGGCGCTGCCCTGGATACGCATCGGCTCGTTCATGGCCCGCGAGGAGACGCGCAACCTGACCCTGGGGCAGATCACCCAGCAGGTGGAGCAGCGGCTCACCGACCTCCTGCGCGAGCAGGTGGAAGCGCTGGACCCTTCCCTGCCCGCGGTGCTGTGCGCCCACGTCACTGCCACCAGCGCCCAGCTCTCATCGGAGCGGAGCATGATGCTGGGCACCGACCACGTGCTCACCCAGAGCACCCTGGCAGACCCGGCGTTCGACTACGTGGCCTTGGGCCACATCCATAAGCACCAGACGCTCTCCCAACACCCACTCACGGTGTACCCGGGCAGCCTCCAGCGCATCGACTTCTCCGAGGAGGGCGATACCAAGGGCTTCTGCGTGGTGGAGCTGGACCCGTCGGCGCCACGGGGCGACCGGGTCACCAGCTTCGAGTTCGTCCCGGTGTCGGCCCGCCCCTTCCTGACCTTGAAGGTGAGCGTGCGCGCGGAGGAGGACCCCACGGCGGTCACGGTGTCGGCCATCGAGCGCGCCGGAGAGAAGCTGGCGGGAGCCGTGGTGCGGGTGCGCGTGGAGATGCCGGAGGAGGTGGAGGCCGGCTTCCGGGAGGCCTCGGTACAGCAGGCGCTGGAGCCCGCCTACTACGTGGCGGCCATCGAGCGTCAGGTGCGCCGCAGCCGCCGGACCCGCTTGGGCGACGAGGCCGCGGAATCGCTCACGCCCATGGAGGCCTTGCAGCGCTACCTCGCCTCGCGCAACACGTCCGAGGCGCGCGAGCGCCTGCTGCTGGAGCACGGCGAGCGGCTGGTGCACGAGGAGCTGGAGGAGGCGGGGGAGTAGAAGCAGCCCCCGCGTGGGGCGCCGCTCGTCCTTCGACAAGCTCTCCGATACGCCCTTCACTCCATGTCATTCTGAGAGAGTCCTTCCTGCGGAAGGACGACCGAAGAATCTCACCTCAATTACGCACGGCGCTAGGCCCATGCCGGCTCAGATCCTTCGTCCCGATACAATCGGGACTCAGGATGACACTGGGCGGTGGCGCGTAGAAGCAGCCCCTGCGTGGGGCGTCGCTCGTCCTGAGCCAGTCGAAGGACGACGCGGGAAGAACGCCCGCGATGAGCGGCTCCAGTCTTTCGCCAGGTCAGCAAGCCCCGGCTTGCAAAACCGGCGGCCTGGCCGGATGATACCGGCACTACGCGAGAAGGAGGAAGAAACATGGCAATCGTTCAGCGGCGGACGTTCTACGGCAAGGTGGGCGCCGGCGGCCCGCTCGTCGAGCACGTGAAGAAGCTCGACGATATCATGGGCACCACGGGCGTCGATGTGAAGCTCCGGGTTCTGTCAGACTACCAGAGCGGCCGGACGGACCGGGTCGTCTACGAGCTGGAGGTGCCGGACCTCGCCACCATCGCCAAGGTGGAGCAGGGGCTGGGCGTGAACCCCGACGCCATCGGCGCCTGGTTCCAGAAGCTGACGGAGCTCATCGAGCACGCCGAAGTGGAGATGTGGCAGACCCACTAGCCAGGGCTCGCCCTTCCCTTCGCTCCGCTCAAGGGTAAACTTGGCTCTCCGATACGCCCCGATTCCATCGGGGCTATCGAGAGTCTCGATGAGCGAAGCATCATCGGACAGGGTGACCCTTCGACAAGCCTGTCCTGAGTAGAGCCGAAGGGCTCAGGGTGAGCGGTTTGGAGTCCCGCTCATGGTTCGAGAGCCTCACCACGAGCGGGGAAGCGGGTTCGCAGTCCGCTATCAGCCCCCGCCCTGCTCCTTCGCCCGCTCCTGCAGCTCGTAGAGCTTGTTGAGCGCCTCCAGGGGCGTCAGCTCGCTGACGTCCACGCCCAGCAGCGCCTCCACCACCTCCCGCGTGGGCGATGGCCCGCCGAAGAGAGGGAGCTGGGGCGTGTCGGCCTTCTTGGGCCGCCGCCGGGAGCCCGACGGCGCCCCGATAGGACCGGGGTCGGCGCGCCCCTCCAGCTCCGCCAGCAGCTCCCACGCCCGCTGGACCACCGGACGGGGCAGCCCGGCGAGCCGCGCCACGTGGACGCCGTAGCTGCGGTCGGCGCCGCCAGGCACGATCCGGTGCAGGAACACCACGTCGCCGCCCTCCTCCGCCACGGACACGCTGTAGTTCCGCACCCGGGGCAGATAGCGGGCCAGCTCCGTAAGCTCGTGGTAGTGGGTGGCGAAGAGCGTCCGGCAGCCCAGCCGAGGCGCATTGTGCAGGTGCTCGGCCACCGCCTGGGCGATGGAGAGGCCGTCGTAGGTGGAGGTGCCCCGCCCGATCTCGTCCAGCACCACCAGGGACCGGGGCGTGGCCTGGTGCAGGATGCCTGCCGTCTCCACCATCTCCACCATGAAGGTGGACTGGCCGGAGGCCAGGTCGTCCTGGAGGCCCACGCGGGTGAAGACCCGGTCCACCAGTCCCAGGCGCGCCTCCTGGGCGGGCACGAAGCTCCCTATCTGGGCTAGCAGCACCACCAGCGCCACCTGGCGGATATAGGTGGACTTGCCCGACATGTTCGGGCCGGTAAGGATGACGATCTGCTCCCCGCCGCTGGAGAGTCGGATGTCGTTGGGGACGAAGGCGCCGGGCGGCAGACCCCGCTCCACCATCGGATGGCGGCCCCCCTTCACATCGATGGCGTCGCCGTCGTCCAGCGTGGGCCGGACGTACTGATAGCGCACCGCCACCTCGGCCAGGGCCACGAAGACGTCCAGCATGGCCAGCGCGCCGGCGGTGCGGGTGATGGCGGGCGTCATCTCCACCACCCGACGGCACACCTGCCGAAAGAGGGCCCCCTCCATCTCCTCCATCCGCTCCCGGGCGTTGAGCACCTGGTCCTCATGCTCCTTCAGCTCGGGCGTGTAGAACCGCTCGGCGCCGGTGAGGGTCTGACGGCGCACGTAGTCCTCCGGCACCTGGGCCAGGTGGGCATTGGTCACCTGCAGGTAGTAGCCGAACACCCTGTTGTAGCCGACCTTCAGGGAGGCGATGCCGGTGCGCTCCCGCTCGCGGCGCTCCAGCGCGGCGATGAAGGAGCGAGCGTCCTGGGAGGCGGTGCGCAGCTCGTCCAGCTCGGCGGAGAAGCCCTGGCGCACCACGCCGCCCTGCCCCACCTCGCCCTGGGGGTCGTCGGCGATGGCGGAGGCGATGAGCTGGACCGTCTCGCTGCACGGCAGCAGGTCGGCGTCGAGCCATGCCAGGAGGTCGCCCGCCTCGGCCAGCATCCCCTTCAGGGCCGGCGCCTGCTCCAGCGTCCGGCGCAGCGCCACGAGCTCTCTGGGCAGTGCCACCCCCGCGCCGGTGCGGTGCAGCGCCCGTTCCAGGTCGCTGACCTCGCCGAGGGCCGCCTGAAAGCGCTGGCGGCGCACCGTGCTGCCGTGGAACCACTCCACTGCCTCCTGCCGCCGCCAAAGCTCCGCCAGGTCCAGCAGCGGCTGCCCGAGCCAGCGCCTGAGCAGCCGGGCGCCCACGGGAGAGCGCGTGAGGTCCAGTACCGACAGCAGCGAGTGCTCGCGGCCTCCCCATCGGCCGCCCTCGAAGAGCTCCAGGTTGCGCCGGGTCTGGCGGTCCAGGGCCATGAAGGCGTCGGTGGTGTAGGTGCGCAGGCCCTGGAGCTGTCCCAGCACCGCCTGCTGCGTCCGGCCCAGGTACTCCACCACCGCTCCGGCGGCGGCCGTCGCCAATGGCAGCTCCTCGCAGCCGAAGGCATCCAGCGTGGCGGCCTGGAAGAGGTCCAGCAGCCGCCGGCGGGCGGTCGCGGGCGTGAAGGCCTGGGAGTCCAGCGGGCTGATTGACGAGCCGCCGTTCTGCTGCCGCGCCGCCGGACCGCCCGCGCCCTGGGACACCACCAGCTCGGCGGGGGAGAGGCGCGCCAGCTCCTGGTCGAGCCGCGCCCGGGGCATCTGGGTGGCGGCGAACTCGCCCGTGGTCACGTCCACGTACGCGATGCCCGCTTCATCGCCGTCCACGGCCACGGCGGCCAGGTAGTTGTTGGCGCCCCGCTCCAGCAGGGAGTCCTCCACCACCGTGCCGGGGGTGACCACCCGAACCACGCCGCGCTCCACCAGAGTCCGGCCGGGGGCCGGCTCGGTGAGCTGCTCGCAGATGGCCACCCGGTGCCCCTGACGGATGAGGCGGCCCAGGTAGCTCTCCAGAGCATGGTGGGGGATGCCGGCCATGGGCACCACCTCGCCCTTGCCCATGTTCCGGCGGGTCAGCACGATCTCCAGGTCGCGGGCGACCACGCGGGCGTCCTGATCAAAGGTCTCGTAGAAGTCGCCCAGCCGGAACAGCACGATGGCGTCCGGGTGGCGGCGCTTGACCTCCAGGTACTGTTCGCGCAGCGGTGTGGGCACGGGTCCTCTCAGCGAAGCGCTCCGGCGGGCTCGGCTGCCGGCGCACTGGGCTAATTGTACCGGACGCAAGGTGATGGGCGAAACGGGCGCCGGGCCAGCGCGGTCACTCCGGAGGAGGTCCGGCCTCGGAAGCCGGAGCATGACCGCCCCGTGCCGCCTTATGGATGGGCCGCTCGCTCAGGAAGAGACCGACGGCCAGGGCGGCCACCACGATGCCCATGCTCACGAGGAACACATCCTGAATGGCCGAGGCCAGGGCCACGCGCAGGAGCTCCAGCCCCTCGTTGAAGGCCCGCACCATCTCGGTTCCCTGGCTCGCCAGACCCTGCCGGACCGCCTCCTGGCCCCCGGTGTCGATCAGAATCCTCGGGTCCCCCAGGGCCTCGACGGCGCCGGGCGGCAGCGCGGGGCCGGTCCGCTGGGCCAGGGCGTCCGAGAGGCCGCTCTGGAGGCGCAGCGTCATGATGGACCCGATGATGGCCAGGCCCACGGTGGCGCCTATCTGGCGGAAGAACTGGATGGATGACGTGGCGACGCCCAGCACCCGGCGCTCAAACGCGTTCTGTACCGCGATGGTGTAGGTGGGGAAGGTGGGCCCCAGGCCCAGACCGATGATCACCATGTTCCGCACCGCTGTGGCGTTGGAGGTGTTCTCGTCCATCCTGGACAGCAGAAAGAAGCCAAAGGCCATGATGGTCAGGCCGGCCACCCCGAACACCCGGTAGTGGCCCGTCCTGGAGATGAGCTGTCCGGTGGTGATGGCGCCCACGACGATGGCTCCGGTCATGGGTATCAGCACCAGGCCGGCGTTGGTGGCCGACGAGCCCAGGACAGCCTGGATGAACAGGGGAATGAAAGCCACGGCGCCGAACATCCCCGCCCCGGTGAGCAGCACCACCGGCACGGAGACGGAGAAGACGGGGTTTCGGAAGAGGGAGAGTGGAATGACCGGCTCCGCGGCCCGGCGCTCCACGGCCACGAATATCCCCAGCATGAGCGCCGCGCCGGTCAGCAGGCCCACCACTTGGACCGATGCCCACGGATAGGTGGTGCCCGCCCAGGTGAAGGCGAGGAGCAGCGGGATCACCCCCGCGACGAGGGCGGTGATGCCGAGAAAGTCGATCTGGCGCTTCACGGCGCGGCTGCGGATGACAGGCATTCCCAACAGAATCACGGCCAAGGCCACCAGCCCCACGGGAATGTTGATGTAGAAGATCCAGCGCCACGATAGGTTATCGGTGATATAGCCGCCGGCCAGGGGGCCGATGACGCTGGCGATGCCGAAGGCGGCCCCGAAGAGCCCCTGCCACTTGCCCCGCTCGGCGGGTGGAAAGAGGTCAGCGACCACGGTGAAGGCGTTGGCCATGATGATGCCCGCGCCTATGCCCTGGACGGCCCGGAAGGCGATGAGCTGGGTCATGGTCTGGGAGGCGCCGCACAGGACCGACCCCCCGATGAAGATGGTGATGCCCACCATGGAGGTCCACTTGCGGCTGTAGATGTCCGAGAGCTTGCCGGCGATGGGCACGATGGCGGTGGAGGCGAGCATGTAGGCGGTGAAGACCCACACAAACCGGTCGAAGCCCTGGAGGTCGGTGACCACGGTGGGCAGCGCCGTGGCCACGATGGTCTGGTCCAGCGCAGCCAGGAACAGTCCCAGCAGCACGCCGACCAGGGTGAGGACCCGTGTCCTGCGCGTGATGATGCTGGGCGGGTCGTCGGCCACCACCGACTGCTGTTGGGCTTGCTCGCTCATAAACACTTGGTCCGCGAATGAGGGCCTAGGACTCCCGGCCCGCTATTATGCATCCAACGTGAAAGGAGGGCTACACAAGGGCAGCCCTCCTTTTCTCGGGCAGGCGGACGGCTCCGAAGGCGACGGCGCCTGGTTACTCGTCCTCCTCCTTCCAGAACCGCTCTTCCTTGAGGTTCCAGCCGTGGGGCAGCACCCGGAGTTTCACGTCCTCGATCATGCCGGGGTTGCCGCAGAGATAGATGAGCGTCTCATCCTTTTTCAGACTCCAGGTCTCCAAGTACTCCTCGACCAGCACATTCACCCGTCCGCTGCGGCCCTGCCAGGAGGCGTTCTTCTCCGCCTGGGGCCGGCTCACCGTCGGGACGAACTGGACCACGTCGGGATGCCGCTGGGCCAGCTCCTCAAGCTCCTGGTCGTATACGAACTCATCCTGATGGCTGGCGCCCTCCATGACGAAGAAGCGGTGCCCCTCGCGGCCGTCCTCTAGGTACTGGCGAATGATGCTGAGGTACGGCGCCACGCCCGTGACGGTGCCCAGCATCAGGTGGTCACGGTACTGGGGTTCGAGGGTGAAGATGCCCTTGGGCCTTGGGCGCATAGAGACCTCGTCGCCCACGTGCTGGGCCCACAAAAGAGGGGTGAGCTTGCCACCGTGCTCGGGCAGGACGTATTCGACGAAGAGCTCGACGAGCGGCTCGTAGGGCGCCGAGGCGATGGAGTAGGGCCGCTCGATGCCCCCGGCGCCGATGGTGATGTACTGGCCGGGCTTGAAGGTGAAGGGCACCCCGGTCTCCAGCCAGATGATAAACAGGTCATCGGTGAAGTCCTGGCGCTTCACGATCCGGGCCTTGGGCAACTGGGCAATTCTAGCGGCCCGCTCCTCCTGAATCCGCTCCTGTGGCAATGTCACGAAAGGTCCCCCTTATCGGTCAGCTTCAGCCTCTCCAGGCGCGATAACCCCAGCATACCAGAGGGCGCTGGCACAGCGGTCAAGAGTGCCGACCCGAACTTTACGCCGGCTCCAAACGCAACGGCACGATGTCCAGCCGGGGCACGTGGTTCATGGGGTCCGGGTGCTCCGATGCATCGAGCTGTATGGCCAGGTCACCGAAAAGCGTGGTAAGCGACACGACGCCGGGGTGCGCGGCCGACGAAAAGCGCACGATGCCGGTGAATCCGTGGCCGGAGGGCGTGAGCGCCCGCACCGTCTGGCCCTCGCGCACGCCGCTGGCCTGAGCGTCCACAGCGGCCATCACGAAGAACTCCTGGCGCTGGATGCGGTTGAGGCCGTCGGTGTGCACGATCTCAACCGAGCGGTCGGGCTGGGCCAGCACGCGGCCGTGGGCGAGCAGCAACGGGAAGCGCGGGTCCTGGCTCAGGGGCCGCTCCCGCCACGCCAGGGGGGCGAGGAGCGCCTTGCCCGCGGGGAATGAGTCCGCGTAGAGCAGCGGCGTGCCCGGATGGCCGGCGGTCGGACACGGCCACTGGAGCCCCATGGAGACGACGTCGGAGTACTGCAGCTGGGTGGGCAGCGGGTTGTCGGGAGAGGGCCGTGGGGTGGGGACCGCCTCGTCCAGCAGCCGGGCGTAGGAGATGCCGCCGTAGATGGGAGCAGCCTGGGCGATCTCGTCCAGCACCTCCTCGGGTCCGGCGTGGTCGAAACCGCCGACGCCCATCCGGCGCGCCAACTCGCTCAGGACCTCGGAGTCAGGGCGCGAATCGACGCTCTTGAGCTGGAAGACCCGCTTCAACGGCTGGACCCGCCGCTCCAGGTTAGTGTAGGTCCCGCGCTTCTCCAGAGCGGTGGCGGCGGGCAGGACGACATCGGCCACCTGCGCCACGGGCGAGAGAAAGGCGTCGGTGACCACGAGGAACTCCAGGCCCTGCAGCGCACCAGGCACATCGCCGAGGCGGCCGTCGCTATAGGAGGCGTGGTCGCCCATGAGGAGCATGGCGCCCAGGCGGCCATCGCGGGCCGCGTCAAAGACGGCGCTCACGCCCAGGCCCGGCTCGGTGGGCGGCGGCGTTCCCCAGAGCTTGCTCATTCGCTCCACGGCGCCGGGGTCCGACACAAGCTGGTGGCCCGGCAGCAGGCCGGGCGCGCAGCCGACGTCCCAGCCGCCCTGAGCATTGGCGCCGCCGTACAGCGGCATCACGCCCGCCCCCGGCGTCCCGAGATTGCCGGTGACCAGCGCCAGGTCGGCCACGGCCTTGGCCGTGGCCCGCTGCGTGTCCGCGCTGGAGCCGTCCAGGGCGAAGAGGATGCTGGCTGGGCCGTGGGCCGCGAAGAGCCGGGCCGCTTCCTGGACCTGCTCCATGGCCACGCCCGTCTCCCGGGCCACGGCCTCCGGGGTGAAGGAGGCCAGGGATGCCCGCAGGGCGTCCAGGCCATCACAGCGCTGGGCCAAGAACTCGTCGTCGGCCAGACCCTCGTCTAGGACCACGCGCAGCATACCTCCCAACAGCGCCGCCTCCGTGCCAGGGTATGGCCGGAGCCAGAGCTGGGCGTAGCGCGTGAGCTCCACCTCGCGGGAGTCGATAACGATGAGCCGCTGGGTACCGGCCCGCACCGCCTGCTTGATGGGAATGGCCGCCACGTTCTGTTCCTCGGTAACGTTGGCGCCGACGACCAGGACGATGGCGGCCGAGGCCAGGTCCCAGATGGAGCCCGTGCCGGCGCCGTAGCCGAGGACATCGGCCAGCCCATCCACCAAGCCGGGGCGCTGGTTGGAAGCCGTGTCCACGTTGTTGGTGCCCATCACGGCACGGGCGAACTTCTGGGCCAGGTAGAGCTCCTCGTTGGTGGCCCGGGGCGACGCCACCAGCGCGAAGCGGCCCTCCCGATGAGCGGACAGCCGCTCCGCCACGAGCGCCAGCGCCTCTTCCCATGAGGCTGGCTCCAGGACGCCCTCCTTACGGACCAGGGGAGTGCTCAGCCGCTGCTTGCTGTTCACGTAGTCGAACCCGAACTTGCCCATGTAGCAGGCCTGCCCATGGTTGGCGGGCGCATTGAGCTCCGGGATGGCCCGGATGACCCGCTCCCGGTCGTCCACCTCGTAGGTCATCTGGCAGCCCACGGGGCAGTTGGCGCAGACGGAGCGCTCCACCCGGCTGGCCCGCCGCCACTTGTGGTCGCGCTCCACCAGCGCGCCCACGGGGCAGACGTCGAGGCAGGAGCCGCAGAACTCGCAGCCCGACTCCAGCAGCGAGGTGCCCATGGAAGTGCCCACCAGCACCTGGCCCGCCCGCTCCGTCATGGTCAACGCCACATCGCCCCGCAGCTCGTCGCAGGCGCGAACGCACCGGGCGCAGACGATGCACAGGTTGTAGTCGCGATCGTAGAAGGGGTCCTTGATCTCCACCTGCAGGTTCCGGTACTGGTAGCTCAGGGGCGAGTTGAGGCCCATGGTGTGGAACCGGGTGGTGTCCTTCAGCTCGCATCGCTCATTCTTGGGGCAGGTGACGCACCGGTCGGTGATGGCCACGTGGCGCAGGCAGATGTCCTGGGGGCCGCACAGGTCCACCCGATGGCAGGTGAGGCAGCCGTGGGGGTGCTCTGACAGCAGCAGGTCCAGGATGGTGTTGCGGACATGGGCGACGGGCTCCGTTACCGTGCTCACCACCATGCCGTCCCGCACGGGAAGGGTGCAGGAGGCGGGGGTGCCCGGCGCGCCCTCCACCTGCACCACGCACATGCGGCAGGCGCCGTAGGGCTTCATACCGGGGTGATAGCAGAGGTACGGGATGTAGATGCCGGCATCCGAGGCGGCCTGGATGACCATCTGGCCGGAGGCGGTCTTCACCTCCTGGCCGTTGACGGTTATGGTCAATTCATCGGGCATGGGTACCTCGGTGTTGCGTTATCCCGCTCAGATTCTTCGCTGCGCAATTTCTCCGTCACCCTGCACTCTTCCATGTCACCCTGGTCCCTTCGCTTTTGTCATTCTGAAGGAGTCCTTCCTACGGAAGGACGATTGAAGAATCTCGTTCAGGATAAATTCCGCGAAGGGTCTCTCTCCAGCCTTGAGATTCTTCGCTGCGCTCAGAATGACGAAAGGCGAAGGACTCTCCGATACGCGTATCTCCGCTCATGGATTCGACAAGCCTGTCCTGAGCAGAGCCGAAGGGCTCACCATGAGCGGCCCGCCCCGGTCGGGCCGGGGAGCATCTTTGGACAGAATGACACCATCTCTCCTTTGCCTATCCTACCGCCGGCCTACCGCCTGCCTACCACGCAGACCGTCTCGTTCGGCATGCGCACGCCGCCGCCGGCCACGGCATACTCCCCGGCGGCCTTTTCGATCCCCCGCAATATCTCCTCCCTGAGCGCGGCCGGCTGCTGATCGATCAGCGCGATGATGGGGGCCGCGATATCCAGCATCATCTGCATGTATGCCTCCGGGGAATCGAACTCCATGATGACATCCATATGCTCGCTGCGCACGTCGGTAAAGCCGGCCTCGGCAAAGGCCTGCTCCAGCAACCCGGGAGTGCTCAGCTTGAAGAGCGTGGGAGTCTCCGGGGGAGGAGGAGGCACGTCGAGCATGCCCCGGACCACCGCCATCGGAATGCTCGCCATGGGGACCTTGGGGGGAAGGCTCCAGATGGAGGTGGCGAAGCTGCCGCCGGGAGACAGCAACCCGTGAATGCGGCCCAGGGCCCCCGCGAGGTCGGGCAGGAACATCAACCCCCACCGGCATAGGATGGCGTCGAAGCTGGACTCCGGAAAGTCCAGCGTCTCCGCGTCCATCTCCCGGAAGTCCAGGTTCTGAAGCGCCAGGGACCCGGCCCGCTCCCCGGCGATGGCCAGCATTTCGACGGACTGATCGGTGGCGGTGACCCGGCCCGTGGGCCCGACCCGGCGGGCGGCGGTGACGGCGGGCTCGCCGATGCCGGTGGCGATGTCCAGCACCCGGTGGCCGGGCTGCACCTCCGCGAGCTCCACCAGACGGTCGCTCACGTGATGGCCTCCGCGCTCGATGGTCTCCCACCACCGCTTCCAGCCGACGGCGACGTCGTTCCACTCGCGCTGCTGCCCGGCCTTGTAGCTGTCTGGATCGAAGGACTGTGTGCTCATGGCCTCTCTAGACCTCCTATCGGCCGCCACGTCCCCGCGCTGGCACGGGCTCCACGTTGACAAGAAAGTCAGGCTTGACCACGGCGGTGGGCGACTCGCCGTGGAGGTGGGCCGAGCGGCGGGTGAAGTTGGGGCCGATCATGGGCGTGCCGCACCGCCCGGTGGCGCAACGGCCCTCCTCCATGTGCTCCCGGAACTCGCCGGCGAAGGCCTTGAGCGCCGAGCTCACGGGGTTGAACCCGAGCTGGCCGTGGCCGCACAGGGAGCCGGCCTGCATGTTGGCGCCCACCCCCTGGAGCAGCTCCAGGTCTCCCGGCCGGGAGCGGAAGGTGCAGATGCGCTCGAGCACCTCCAGGATATGGCTCATGCCCAGGCGGCAGGGGAAACACTTGCCGCACGACTCTAGCTGGCAGAAGGCGATGAGGTTGCGGGTCAGGTCCACGGCACACGCCTCCCGGTTGGCCACGATCAGGCCGCCCGAGCCGAACATGGCGCCCGCCTTCGCCATCTCGTCGAAGTCCAGGACGATATCAAGCCCCTCGGCGGGCAGGACGCCGCCCAGGGGGCCGCCCGTCTGGAGCAGCTTGATGCCCTTGCCATCGGGCTCGCCTCCGCCCAGTTCCTCCACCAGGTCGCGGATGGTGAGGCCGAAGGGAACCTCCACCATGCCGGCGTATTTGAGGTGGCCGGAGAGGCAGGCGATGGCGGTGCCCTTGCTCCGCTCGGTGCCGATGCCGGCGAACCACGCCGAGCCCCGGCGCACGATCTCCGGGACGTAGGCCAACGTCTTGATGTTGTTGATGTTGCTGGGCTTGCCCCAGACGCCGACGGCTGCGGGGAAGGGGGGCCGGAACCGGGGCATGGCGCGCTTGCCCTCGATGGCCTCCATCAGCGCCGTCTCCTCGCCGGCCACGTAGGACTCGCCCACCAGCGAGACCTCCATCTCGAACGAGAAATCGGCACCGAGGATGCCCGCGCCCAGCAGGCCATTGGCATAGCACGCCTCGATGGCCTTCCAGGTGCGCTCGATGGGTTCCTCGTGCCCGTGGCGGATGAAGACGATGCCGTTGGTGGCGCCGGTGGCATAGCCAGCCAGGATGGCCCCCTCGATGAGCGTGAACGGGTCGGTCTCCAGGATGCCCTTGTCGTTGAAGGCGCCGGGGTCGCCCTCCTCGCAGTTGCACAGAATGTACTTCTGGGGCCCTGGGGATCGGGCCAGGAAGCTCCACTTCGTGCCGGTGGAGAAGGCGGCGCCGCCCCGGCCCCGCAGGCCTGAGTCGGCGACCTCCTTGAGTACTTCGTCCGGCGCCATGCCGGAGAGCGCCTTGTCCAGCGCTTCGAAGCCGCCGCGGGCCACGTACTGGTCCAGGTCCACGGGGTCGATCTCGCCGGCGTTGCGCAGGGCGATACGGAGCTGTCCGCGCATCATGGGCAGCTCCTCGCGGCGCGGGATGCCGGGGAGGTCGGCCTCCACCGAGGCGAGCGCCCATTCCAGCTTGGGCTGGCCCGTCTTCACGTGGGTGGCGACCAGCTCGGCCACCCGGTCGGGGCCCACGTTGGCGTAGAGCACGCGGGGCGCGCCGGGCGCGGCGATGTCCACCAGCGGCTCGGCGTAGCAGAGGCCGGTGGTGCCCACCTCGGAGAGGGTGGCCTCCACGCCCTGCTTCTCAAGCTCCTCCCTGAACGCCTGCACCGTGGCGCGGGCGCCGGCCGCGCCGCCCAGAATGCCGGTGCCCACCCGGACCCACGGTTTCTCGTGGAGCGCCTGCCAGCGTTCGTCGGCCCGCCGCCTGAGGTGTTGGTACGCCTCGGTCATGCCGGCCCTCCCTGTCCGTCGCCGGCGCGAAGACGGTCCACCTCGCCCAGGGCATCGTCGAGGGAGATTGGGCCCCGCAGGTGGTGGTCGAAGCTCATGGCGGGCGCGTGGGCGCAGCAGCCCAGACAGGTGTTCAGCTTCAGGGTGATGGCGCCGTCCTGCGTCTCCCCCTCGGTGGAGAGCTCCAGGCGCTCCATGACGCCGCGGAGCAGCGGCTGAGCGCCCATGAGGTGACAGGTGGGGCCCCAGCACACCTCCACCCGGTGACGTCCGGGCGGGGTGAAGCGGAAGTTGGGGTAGAAGGAGGCCACGCCCCAGGCGTCGTTGACGGAGGCGCCGGTGCGCTCCGCCACCTCGTCCATGGCCTCCGGGGGCAGATAGCCCACGGCGTCCTGGACGGCCAGCAGCGACGACAGCACCGTGACGGTGGCGTAGGGCTGCTCGGCGACGGCCTGGCGGACCCGTTGACGGAGGTCGTGGGAGGCGGTGGTCACAGCCACCTCGGGGTTCGTGAAATTCCTAACGAAAGCGCAGAGGGGATGGTAGCACGGGCGGCCAAGGCATTCAACCAGGGTTTCCCCCTAGACCCTCGTGCCTGGCCCACTACGCCATACTCGCCGTGTCGTACAAGCCAACGCCGGCGGCTGGGGGCCTATCCGTGCACTATCGCGCCGCGTGGTCGTCGGCCACGAGCCGGGCCACCTGGCGGCCCAGACGCACGCTGTAGTTGGTGCCCCGGTCCTCCGGATATATCTGGGTGGTGTTGGCCAGGTAGAGCTGCGGGATGGGCGTGCGCTGGTCGGGGACCCGCTCCGAGTAGCCGCGGGTCACGACGGGCTGGGCGGCCTCCTCGCGGTGGTAGTGGTACTCCTCGACCCACGATGGGTCGAAGTCGGGGTTCAGCTTGCGCAGATGGGGCAGGTACTCCTGGTACATCTCCTCTTTACCCAGGTGGTAGAGGGGGTCGTCCTTGCCCAGATAGTTGGCCAGGTAGACGATGTGCTTGCCGCCGTACTGCTCGGGGGGCATGAAGTTGGTGTGCTCCACCACCGCCAGGAAGGGGAGCGAGCGGTCGGCGATGTTCAGCCAATAGGCCGGCGTCAGGGGCCGGTCCATCACCAGCACCACCAGCACCGCCGCCAGGTACACCACGCCCGTGAGCCGCGCCATATAGTCGTCGGGCAGGGGCGGCACCAGCTTGGGAAAGATGTAGGAGGGCACGGTGGCGATGACCGCGTCGTAGGCGCGCTGCTCCGGCTCGCCGTCGCCGAGGCGCACCTGCAGGCCGGTGGCCCTGCCCTCCTCCACCACCACCCGCTCGACCAACGCGCGGGTGTGCACCTGGCCGCCGCCCTCCACTATCCGCCGGCCCACCGTGTCGAACACCTCGCCGAAGCTGCCCTCGGGATAGCCGAGCTGCTCCTTCCGCATCCCCCGGAGCCCCTTGCCCCGCGACGTGGTGCGGAGGGCGAATTTGTTCCAGAGCCAGGCCATGCTGATCTGGTCGTAGTACGCCCCGAACTTACCCCGGAGCATCGGTTCGAAGAGCACCCGGTAGGCCCGCTCCCCGGCGTGGCGACGCATCCACTCGGAGGCGGTGTACTGCTCCAGGGACCGCCACTCCTTGCGCCGTTGCAGACGGAGGGTAAGCAGCCCCACCCGGAACCTCTCCCACAAGCGCAGAGGCTTGAAGCGCAGCAGGTCCCCGGGGGTGACGAAGGGCCATATCTTCCCCTCGCAGAAGAAGCCGACGGAGGAATCGATCCAGCGCAGGCGGTGTCCCAGCCCTATCTCCTCCATCAGCCCCGTCATGGCCGTATCGCTGCGGAAGAGGTGGTGGTAGCCGCGCTCCACCGGATAGCCGCCCACCTCGAAGGTGGAGGCCTGGCCGCCCAGGAATGGGGCGCGCTCGAACACCTCGGCCGTGTGACCGCCCACGGTCAGCTCGTAGGCGGCGGCCAGGCCCGCGGCCCCGCCTCCGATGATCCCCACCCTCACGAGGTCTTCTCCGGCACCGTCGCCGCCGGCACAAGGTCCATGGAGTCCCTCCTAATGAGCTGGCCCAGCGAGAGGTGGTCCAGCGCCAAGTATCCCAGGCCCACGGCCACCACGGGCAGCAGCAGCGCCAGGTGGAGCACCACGGCGTAGGCCGTGGCCAGGCCCGAGGCCACGCCGAGATAGACCAACGCCAGGACGGCGAAGAACTCGAAGGGGCCCACGGAGCCCTGGGAGGAGGGGAGCGACGTGGCCAGGTTGGAGACGGCCGTCACCATCAGCATGGCGGCAACCATGAGTCCCACCGTTTCAAAGTGGTCGTTCAGGTCGAAACCCAGGGCGATGAGGTAGTACATCGTCCCCTCCAAGAGCCATATGGGGAGGGAGAGGACGAAGATGAGGGCCAGTCGGCGGGGACTCCGCAGGGCCTGGAAGCCCTCGAAGAAGCGCTCCAACAGGCCGTTCACCCGCGCGTGGAGACCGGCCGGCAACGGCCTGGTCATCGCCATGGCGATGCGGCCCGCCGTCGTGGGATAGAGGGCGATGCCCACCATGGCCGCCAGGGCGCATAGGAAGGGCAGCACCACCATTACCGACACCAGGGCCACCGGCAGCCGCACGGCGTCGCTCACCCGGTCCGTGAGGCCCGTCACGGGAAGGAAAAGCGCCGCCAGCACCAGAAAGAAGAGGAGCACCAGGCCGTCGAAGACCCGCTCCACCATGATGGTGGCCAGCGCCGTGCTGGCGCGCACCGGCTCCCGCCGCGCCAGATAGTAGCTCCGCACCAGCTCCCCCAGACGCACGGGCAGCAGGTTGTTAGCCATGTACCCCACGGCCACCACCGGGAAGAGCCGCAGGGTGGAGAGCGCCCGAATGGGCCGCAGCAGAAAGCACCACCGGTAGGCGCGGAAGAAGAGGGCCACGAAGTAGACCGCCACGCCCGGCGCCACGTAGGCGTAATTGCCCTCGGCGAGAGACGAGCCCACTTCGGAGATGTCCACCCGCAGGAAAAGCAGAGCGAGAAAGGCCACCGTGACGGCGGCCCCCAGCAGGAACCGGCGGCTGAAGAGCAACAGACCCCTCCCCTACTCCCTGTATACCGCAGCCCAGTATAGCGGAAGAGCGAAATCCGTCACAAGGAATGCTTCGGCTGCAGAGGGTGGACTCAGGGCGGGCTCTAAACGAGATTCTTCAGTCGTCCTTCCGCAGGAAGGACTCTTTCAGAATGACAGAATTAGAGGCAGAATGACAGAAGTGGAGGATTCTGCATGACGGAAGTCGAGGGCTCTTCGTTATTCCTGGCCTCGTCTCTCCGTCATTCTGAGCGAAGCGAAGAATCTGAGCCCCCAGCGCTCTGTCATTCTGAGGGAAGCGAAGAATCCGGCTGAGCGAAGCGGAGAATCCGGCCCCCGGCCGCGCTCTTCACTCCGTTCCAGAAGGAGTAAGGAAGGAGCCTCCCAACTCCGTGGCCAGCCCAGCATACGAGTCCGCCACATAGACGACCCCTTGGGCGCGGTACATCTCGCTGCCCAAGCGGCGCGAGAAGAAGTAGTCCACGGCGCCCCGCCACCCATCCCGCTTCACCAGAGCGCCCAGGGCGTCGCCGGAGCTCACATCTTTGTAGACGAAGTTGGGGAACCACCAGAGGTGGTGGAGCTCGCCGACCCTCGTGAAGCCCTCCAGCGCATCCCTATTGGAGAACTCGACCGTTTGGCTCATGAGCACCACATCCACGTCGGGGGGCCCCTCCAGCGGCGAGTCCTTGAACGACCGGAAGGTCAGATTGGGGTAGTCGCGGGCGTACCACCTCCACTGCCAGGAGAAGTTGTCCGACTCGCCCACCATGAGGCGCAGCCCCTCTTTGCCCTTCCCCGACTCCCGAGCGATACGGTCGAGCAGGCGGGCGGCGCGCGTGGTCTCCTGGCCCGTTTGCGAGTAGACCAGCATCTCGGTGGGCCGCTCGTACCCGGCGTAGCTGTAGCTGGCACGGCCGGCATTGTAGACCGTCATCCCCAACAGCAGGGCGGCGACGCCGAGTCCGGCGAGACCCAGCGTGGGACCGACGCCGCGCCTCCAGCCTATGGCCGCCAGTCCCACGCCGGCCGGCACGGCCAGGGCCAGTCCCACGCCGATTCCGGCCGACGATGCGGAGGTCTCCGAACGGACCACGGTGAGCACCACCAGGGTTGCCATGGCCAGCGCCAGGGCCCCCAGCAGCATGGGCGCCGCGGCCCAGAGGACGCCCAGCCGACGCCAGGGGAGCCACTCCACCAGCAGTCCCAGCGAGCGCGCCGTCAGGACGGCCAGGGGCAGGGTGATGCCCACCATCAGCCACGGCATCCTCTCCCCGGCGTAGGAGAAGGCCGCGAAGGTGGCCACTGCCCAGAAGACAACGAACAGGTCGAAGCGGCGCCCACGTTGGAGCAGGAACGGAGCGCCCACCAACGCGGGAAGCAGCGCCAGGAACTCGTAGTTGGCCGACAGGATCAGGTAGAAGTACCAGGGCTGTCCGGCACGCTCCACCGGCTGCTGGGCAACCCAGTAGCCCAGGGACCCCCAGCCTCCGGTGAAGATACCCCGCCAGTTGCTGCCGAAGCTGGAGAAGAAGAGGAGGAAAATGACCAGGAACACTCCCATCATCACCGGCCACCGCCGCCGGTCCCACAGCAGGCCGATCAGCATCGAAACGCCTATGAGCGCCACCGTGATCAGCACTGCCACATACGTACCGACGCCCACCGGCCTCCCGGTATCGGTGGCGGCCCGGGTGGCGCCGGCCACCGGGTCATTGGGGTCCGGGTTGACGAGGACCACGCCCAGCCAGTCCTGAACAAGCCCCAGGACGGGACCCCACAGGGGCAGCGTGAGCGTGACCAGGAGCAGGAGCAGCACCGCCGGCGGCGGCAAGTCGCGAAGCCGCATCCGGCCGGAGACCCAGCGGCGGATATCGGGCAAGGCTAGCAACACGAGATAGAGGCCCAGGATGCCGGCGGTGATGTACGACGTCTCCTTGGTGGTGAAGGCCAGCGCCCACAGGGCGGCCCAGGCCACCAGCAGCGCGGTGCGCGGCCGCTCCAGGTAGCGCCACATGACAACGACCAGGGCCAGGGTCCAGACCGCCATGTAGATATCGTTGCGGATGAAGCGGCTGAAATAGAGGATGGAGGGAGAGGCGGCCAGCAGCACGGCGGCGATGAGGGCGGCCGGCCTGCCCAGCTCGCGCCGGAGCAAGTAGGGCAGCCCGACAAGGACGGCGCCGAAGAGGGCGGGGAC
This sequence comes from Dehalococcoidia bacterium, assembly GCA_965249185.1. Classification (GTDB taxonomy): domain Bacteria; phylum Chloroflexota; class Dehalococcoidia; order Lucifugimonadales; family Australimonadaceae; genus CBDFLS01. The sequence goes on along the minus strand of CBDFLS010000002.1, from coordinate 1,707,397 downwards.
CAGCCGCGCCGTGAGATCGCTGCTGCCAAATAATTTGTAGGTGGCGCCGGCGACGTGAAAGAGGAAGGGGCCGTGCATCAGGGGCGTGTGGCTGTACCCCAGGCCTTCGGCGTAACGCCACGAGTACCAGGCGTGAAGAATCTCGTCGTAGTGCAGCGAGCGCCCGCCCAGGTCCCACAGCCGCATGCCCAGCGCGACCACCACCAGCGCGGCGTAGGCCAGCAGCTCCCAACGGATTCTGGCGCGCCATAAGCCGGCCCGGGTCGGCTCAGCGGCCGGCGCGGGAGCGGGCCCGGTGCCCAGGCTCTCCGTCTCCATGCTCACGGGACCACCTTATACACCATCACGGGTGACGTCTGCGAGCTGTCGCGGAAGACCAACGTGCCGAGCTGGTCGAACTTGGCCATGCCGTCCGCGCCATAGGCTCGCCGCTCGCGGGACCCCACCACCACATACCGCGCGTCGTACTTCGCCAGCAGGACTCGCGCCCGGAGCGGGTCCTGGGTTTGGTAGATCTCGCGGACGTCCTCCTGCCGGGCATCCAGGAGGCTGGGCGGCCTCCCCCACTGGCGCTCGTGCCCCTTCCAACCGAGGATGGTGGGACGGCCGGTGCTGGAGGCGATCCGTCCCGCCTCGGTGAAGTCGCTGCAGCCGGTGGCGTTGCCCGTACACGGCGCCACGGCGCTCTCCACCACCACCGCGTCGCGGGGGACGTAACGCCTGATCCACTGGACCGCCTCATACTCCGGCGGCGCCGCCCTCGCGAAGTACGCCTGTCCGTCCAGCGTCAGGCCCGCGCGGTTGTCCTGGGCTCGAGTATAGAGGGCGGCCGCCGGATAGTAGGCGACGGCGCCGAAGGCGACCACCAGCGCCAGCCCCCAGGCCACCGCCCCCACCCGCCCGGGGAGCCTGGAACGGTCGAGGCGGGCGCTTACATAGTAGAGGGCGTACCCCCCCACCAGCGCCAGCAGTATCCACGCCTGGTAGTAGAGCTTGAACACGGTGTTGATGCGGCCGAACTGGTCCACCACACGGAAGAGCTCCGGCCCCATCACCAGCACGGCCGCCACGGCCACAAGGCCCAGGACCGGGGCTATCCCCTCTCCGGTCTCCGCCTGAGGCCGGCGACGAGACCCCGCCGTGGCGCGCTGCACCACGAGGCTCCACGCTCCGTACACCGCCGCCGCCGCCACCAGCGCCAGAGGCGCCACCACCAGCGTTCGCGCGGCGGTCGAGGCGGCGCCGGGGGCCGTGCCGCCGGCGTTGGCGAGGCCGTCCACAAAGAGCGCGACTACGAGCGCTCCGCCGGCCGCCAGCGCAGCCGCGGGAAGCCAGGTCCGCCATGCGCTTTTGGAGCGGTCCGCTTGCTCCATCACGAACCTGGTCGCCACGAGCCCAGCCAGGCCCAGCGCATACGCCGGCCCTCCCCACATGGGCTGAAGCCATATGATAAAGGGAGCGAAGCCGATTGCCATGGCCACTCCCAACCGGAGGCCCCAGTCGCCACGCGCCCGCGCCACCCGCCCGGCCACCATCGCCAGCAGGAGCAGGGCCAGAGCCCCCAGAACACCCCATACCAGCAGAAGATGGACCGGCCGGGTGAGCTGGTCCCGCTGCGGCAGAACGCCGGAGGCCTCGCTTTCAAAGGTCAGGTAGAAGGGAGCGAAGAGCGCCAGGGCGAGGAACCCAAAGATGGCGCCGAAAGCCATCATGTCGGCCAGGGTCCACCGCCGCCCAGCGCCTTGGCGCGATGCGTCGAGCAGCACCACGCCCCCGACCAGCACGGCCCCACCCACCACGACGAGGACCAGCGAACGGCCCCAGTCGTTGGCCGCGACCAGGTACAGCGCCACCGCTAGGAGCGCCACGACCACGCCGATAGCCAGACCCGGCGCGGGGAGCCACCGGCGCTCCACGGGATGACGGACCGCGTTGAGCAGCACGGCGCCTCCCACGAGGGCCAGCCCGAGAGGAAGGTCCCAGAGGCTGATGGCGGCCAGCGCACCCAGGGCCAGCGGAAGCGCCAGGGCCAGCGGCCAGTGGCTCCGCAGCCATGTCAGCCCCAGCAGGCCGGGCAGGAGGGACACCTGGACAGCCAGGCCCACCACCAGCAGCACGAAGGGTAGGGACATGACGTGGGGATGCATGTCGCCGAGCACGAAGCTGAACATGGGGAACTCGGTGATGGCGAACACCCTGCTGGCGCGGAACCACCACCAGAACCCCTCCGGGACCCAAGAGGCCGAGGCCGCCTCCGGCGCGATGAGGCCGTCCACCCCGACCCAACGCCAGAAGCCCTCGCCACCCAGCCCCGCCGCCCGCACCATCTCCAGAGTCCCCTCCAGATTGCTTGCCGCCAGCAGCAGGAACACCGCCCCGGCTCCAGCAAGGGTGGCGCCCATGACGGAGCCACGGCTGAGGCGCACCAGGTTATAGACCACGCCGAAGGCGGCGAGCCCGGCCAGACTGGCCGCGGTGACCAGCCCCAGGTTGTAGGCCACGGGGGTGGCCACGCCTGAGAGCATGGCCAGGGCGCCCGTCATCAGATAGCCGAGGTAGTAGTAGCTCACGGCGTGGCCCGCCAGCCACACGTCGTTGGGCGGGAAGTGGGGACTCGCCACGATGGAGTTGAGCAGGGCGAGGTCCATGGGCTGCTCCGTATGGACGATGTCGGGCACATGGGCCCGATAGAGCGCCCAGCCCAAGAAGAGCATGAGGAACAGCCCCTCCGAGACGAGGATGGTCCCCCGCCGCTGGCGGACGAACTCCACGATCTCGTGCCGGTGGCGCCGGCCGGCCAAAGCCGCCAACGCTGCCAGCGCCAGCAGGGCCAGCAGCACCGACCACCGGGAATTGGGGATGGTGTGCGAGAGGCCCAGCAGCCACACGCCATAGGAGAGGATGAGCAGCCCCAAGGGTTTGCTCAGTGTCCAGCCGCGGTCGGGCAGCCGTGAGAAGACGCGGTAAGCGAGTGGGAAGGCCAACAGACCGAGCAGCTCGAGCAGAAGGAGCCAGACCAGCAGCGCAGCCATTAGTGTTGGGGTGACGCCGCTTGGTCGAGCTCGTCCCGCTCGGAGAACAGGGCGTCGACAAAGTCGCCGGAATCGAACAGGGAGAGGTCCTCCAACCCCTCGCCGGTGCCGACGAAGAGCATGGGCAGCGAGAGCTCCTTTGCAATCGCCACCACGATGCCGCCCTTGGCGGTGCTATCCAGCTTGGCCAGGAACACGCCGTCCACTCCGATGACGTCCCGGAACGCGCGGGCCTGCGCCAAGCCGTTCTGGCCGGTGGTCGCATCCATGACCAGGACCGTCTGATGAGGCGCCGCGGGCTCCAGGCGGGCCAGCACCCGCCGCACCTTCTGGAGCTCCTCCATGAGGTTGGCCTTGGTGTGGAAGCGGCCCGCCGTATCCACCATCAGCACGTCGGCGTCCCGGGCCACGGCGGCGTTATAGGCGTCGAAGACCACGGCGCCGGGGTCCGCCCCGCACTGATGGGCCACCACGTCGACGCCGATGCGCTCTCCCCAGACCTGGAGCTGCTCGATGGCGGCGGCCCGGAAGGTGTCGGCGGCGGCGATGATCACCCGCTTGCCCGTTTGCCCGTAGTGATAGGCGAGCTTGGCGATGCTCGTGGTCTTGCCCGCGCCGTTGACGCCCACCACCAGCACCACGAAGGGTTTCGCCGTCAGCGTCTCCTGCTCCCGGGCGTCCGGCGCGCCGCCGTCCTCAGGCCGCAGCAGGCGGACCATCTCCTCCTTGAACAGCTCCGACACCCGTTCGTTGCTTTTGACGCGCTCCTCGCCGACGAGCCGGCGGACCCGCTGGACCAGCTCCGTGGTCGTCTCCACGCCCACATCGGCGGCCACCAGCGCGTCCTCCATCTCCTCCCACAGGGCGTCGTCGACCAAAGGGCCGCGGCGCAGGAGCGCAGCGATGCTCCCACCCCATCCACGGCGCGTTTTGGCCAGCGCCGCTTGCGTCTTCCCTTTTCGACGGAACAGCCGGAGGACCATGGGACCCGCACCATTGGGATGACTCGATGGTAGCAACCGCCACGAGGGATGGTCAAGGCTGCGCGAGCCGATGTACGCCGGACCTCGGCGGAGGCGCCTATCCCGAGCGCCGCCCCTCAGCCCCGTCGCGAGCGCTGCGCTTGAGCAGCCGGAGCACTCCCCCGCCGTCTTCTTGGCCGCCGGAGTCCACTTCGTCCACCAGGCTCTCCAGCAGCGCCCTGCTCTCCCGCCCCGCCTCCCTATCCAGATGGGCGGCGTACCCGTGGGGGCCGGTAACCAGCATCTCGAGGGAGCCGGGCCGGACGACGAACCGAACGGTCAGCTCGCCCCCAGCCGGCGCCTCGTGGGCATCATGCCGTACGGCCAGGTCGAACGCCTCCGAAAGGGCCACGCGGAGCTGCATCACCTCGTCGTAGGTCATCGACAGCCCACCGGCGATCACGCCCACGCTGGCGCGAAGAACGGCCACGTATTCCGCCTTCAGCGGGACCCGCAACTCGATGGTATCTTCGGCCACGTCGCCCCTCGTCGTATCGTCTCCACTCACGGCCCGTCCACGCCTCATCGGTCGCGGTCGGACCGGCATTTGTGCCCTTCCACTAAACCGGAATTACCCATATCAAGCTGCCTGGGTCCAAGCAACGCACCATCCTCGACGAGAGCCATCGTAGTATCAGTCACGGATGCCGTCAACCATCCAATCAAGCGCACAAAACCATCTCTCGGCGTGGTGAGTTAGCGGCCCCAGGCAGCGGAGGTGGCTTTCACCACGTTTGCACTCCCTTCAAACTCCTCCGGGCGCGCACCTCGCCCTTGGTTGCCTCTCTTCACCTCTGATGACCTCAAGGATAATCGCTACCCTGGTGCTGGATGGAGCCCGGCGATACGCTCCAACACTTGCCGGAATACCTCCCGGGACACTGCCACCTCAGCAAGCTGAAACACCAACCTCCTGGCATGCCGCACCAGACGTCCACCCATCTTGATGAGCTTGGTCTGCACGCTTCGCAGTGACCAGTGTTTCACTTACTCTGGCAAAGTCAGCCTTCTCATGAAGTTGCCCAGGTTGTAGGCCAGCACAAACAGCCACAGCCTCACCTGGTTAGCAACGAACCTGTGACACGAGAGCCGCGTCCAGTTCAGGGCGTATTTACCTTCCTTGATCCACTGCTCGGCCGTGCCCCGCCCGTTGTAGAAGTGGGTTACGCCTGCCGGCGGTAGGTTGAGGTTGGTGACGACGAACCCGACCCTCGGGAATAGCTCACCCTGGCGCCACTCCACCTTGGCGACCACACGCCGGGGAATGTCCCAGCTCTGGGCCTGGTAAACGAAGTCGTGATACCGGACTACGGGCTTCCCTTCGACAGGCTCAGGGCAGGCTTTAGGCGGCCTGCCCACGGGCCGCTTCAGCAGGTGCCGGATGTTTCCTTGTAATACCTCGTTGGCCGGAAGCCGCATAGCGTAGCCAGTGTCCCTTGACTCCAGGTACTCGTACACCTCGGGCTTGGCAAAGGCAGCATCGGCCCGGAACAGCAGCCGGACTCCTTTCTCCTGGTATCGCTTCACGACGGGCTCCAGAACCTCCCGCCACCGCTCAGCGCTGTGGACGTTGCCCGGGCGAAGCATTGCACCTTCGCAATCTCCGAAATGGTTGAACAGGAAGAGCGGGTGATAACATACGGACTCGAAGTGGCCGTTGTAGGCGACTCCCTCTTGCTGCCCATGCACCGGGCTTTCAGAGCTGTCCATGTCTAGGATAACTCGCTGGTGAGATGTCTGGGCCATGGCCCTGTCCACCCACTCAACATTCAGGCGCGCAAGCCCATCCAGGTTTTCCTCTTCGGTTAACACCTCAGTCTCAAATCGGCTCATAGTATTGGTGCTGGCTGCCTGCTTATCAGTACCTTGCCACCCGACGATGACACGCATAGCCGGGTCTTGGGCAAGCCGTTCAGCGTCGTTGGTGTCCTCATAGCCAGCGAGACGGCTATACACCGATTGTCTGAGCAAGGGCAACAGCGGGTGTTGCACATTGCGGCCGGTGCGGCTTTCATGGATATAATCGTTGGCTGTCTCTGTGAGCCCCAGAGCGGCATCAAGCTCGCGGCATGCCAGGAGTCCGGCGTCCGAGGTGATGGTAGCGCCACGAAAATCCAGGCGGACTCTGCGGTCGAATTGGAGCTTCAAAGGGGTGTCGGAGCTTTCACCCATTGGGTGCCTCCAGCGAGATTGCGGTATCCAGAACTAGACCCGCTAGCTCGGCCAGTCTAGCACCCACACTGCCCATAATGCCCAGGTAGGCGGCTCAAATAGGCAGCACTCTCACCGGATTACGACGCACCCACGCGGCTGATCTGGGAAATGTGGGCTAAATCACGTAAACCGCTGGCCCACGGATTATACCCCCGGTCCCAGTCCCGCCCTCGGGGTTTAGAGGCCACGGAGCGGGGTTACCTATTGCGCATGACACCCTTCCCCCGGCGGGCCCCGAGAGCGATGGCACGACTCCCCAGGGTGCTGCTCCTGGGGAGCGTGACGCTACTGGTCATGGTCTCGGCCGGTTGCAGCTCCGAGGCGTCCACGAAAAGGACCATCGTCTTCCTTGGGTTCAGCGCCATGGAAAACGTGATGAAAGAGGCGATCATCCCCGCGTTCCAACAGGCCTGGCACTCGGAGAGGGGCCAGGAGGTGCAGGTGATCACATCGTTCGCGGGCTCGGGGACCATCACCAACCAGATCATCTTTGGGGCGCCCGCTCAGGTCGCGATAGTGTCGACGGAGATGGACGTGCTGAACATGGAGCGCAAAGGGATGGTGACCACCGACTGGCGGGGCTTCGAGCACGAGGGGACCTTCGCTTACTCCATCGCCTGCCTGCTCACGCGCCAGGGGAACCCAAAGGGGCTGCACAGCTTCGAGGACGCGGGCGGAGCTGGGCTGGATGTGGTCTACCCCGACCCGACGACCTCGGGCGGCGCCCAATGGGCCATCCTCGCGGTCTACGGCTCCGCGCTGAAGGAGAGCGAAGCCGCCACCGGCCCCGCATCATCGAAGGGATATCCGCCATCGATAAGCTGAATAAGGCCGGTCTGCTGGTGTACCGGGAGGACAACTACATCTACATGCAGCCCGTGAAAGCGCGCAGCTTCTACCAGCACCTGCAACAGCTCCAACATCTGCTCAAGACCGGGCTCCAGGACCACCGGGACGGATGAGGCGCCGGGTCCCCCAGCAGGCCTCATAAGGCAGGCCTCATAAAGAGGAGCGGCCACCCTTTCCCAGGGTGGCCGCTCCTCTTGTGCGTGCGTGGACAGCCTGCGGTCCGCCGGGGCGCTAGCCGTCGTTTGTGGCGCTCTTGGGCCACGGGGGCTGGGGGCGCTTCACCTCTCCCACGAGCAGGTCGCCCCGCATCAGATCCATGAGCGAGGAGTAGCCCCTGGCGGCCTCCTCCTTGGACTCGGGCTTCAGCATCTTCAAGAAGGCCGAGCCACCGCCGGCGAAGATAAAGGTGGGCGTTCCGAAGACGCCGTGCTTCTCCACCGCCTCCGTATGGCTTTCAGCGATCTCTTGGAGGGCCCCCCGGTCCTCCAGGTCGGTCACGAAACGCTCCAAGTCGAGCCCGGCCTCCTGGGCCACGTCCAGGAGCACCGCCCGATCGCCCAGCTCCCTCCGGTCCATATGCCGCGCCCGCAGCAGCCCCAGAAGGAACCGCCCGGCCTCCTCCTTACCCTGCCGCCGCGCCGCGATGCCCGCCCGGAGTCCCCAGACGCCCGGCGGGGTCTGGTCCTCGGGCTCATCCCAGACTCGATAGTCGTCCCCCACTTTCTGGTTCACCTGCTCCAGAGAGAAGGGTTTCCACTCCACCTCCACCCCAAGCTCGTCGCCCAGGCCCTCCTTCGCCATATCCAGCCACACGGCTGCATTGTGGACGAAGGGTCAACGAAAATCGTAGTAGACGGTGCACTGCTGGTTGGTCATGGCGTACCTCCCGGTTGCCACTATTCTACCGTGTGTCTCAGGTGAGTCAACCGAGCGCGGCGTAGCTGCCCACGAAGCCCCTGCTATAATTGCCCGACCTTCGTACGCCCGGTTGCGTTATGCCCTTCACGGTTCCCCTCGACTCCGCCTTCGGCCCCCACGACCTGGACTTGCTGCGACAGCTAGGGAGCGCCGCCCATGAGTCGGGCATCCATCTCTATCTGGTGGGGGGGTCCGTGCGCGATGCGCTGTTGGGCCGCCCCGTGGTTGACCTGGACCTGGTCTCCGAGGCTGACGCGGACCGGGTGGCCGGGGTGCTGGTCGCCAGCGTCGGCGGGCAGGCCCGCGCCCGCTCGCAGTTCGGCACGGTCAAGCTGGAGCTCGGGGGGCGCGCCGTGGACCTGGCCACCGCTCGGTCGGAGCGGTACATGAAGCCCGGCGCGCTGCCTCGGGTGAAGCCCGTGGGCCTGGAGCAGGACCTGCGGCGGCGGGACTTTTCCATCAACGCGATGGCGGTGTCCCTGCGGCCAAGCCGATGGGGCGAGCTAGCCGACCCCACGGGAGGAAGGGAGGACCTGGCCCGCGAGGTGCTGCGGGCACTCCACGAGGAGAGCTTCCGCGACGATGCCACGCGCATCCTCCGGGCCGCGCGCTACGCCGAGCGGCTTGGGTTCCGGCTGCAGCGACGAACCCTGGACTGGCTGCGACGCGACCTGTGGTGCCTGAGCGCCATCTCGCCGGCCCGGCTCCGGCGGGAGTTGGAGCGCATGCTGCTGGAGGAACGGGCCGCCGCCTGCCTCTTGCGGGCCCACCGAATGGGCGCGCTGGGGGCAATGCACCCATCCCTCGGCGGCACGGGGGTGGCCCAGGCCCTTCGGAAGGCTGGGCGCCGACCCCACGAACCCCTGGCCCTTTTGGGGCTGCTGACCTATCCTGGTGACGCCCTGGCGGCGGAGGCGGTGGCCCGCCGGGTGGGCCTGACGGAGCGACAGCGCCGTGTGCTGCGGGACGTTCAGCGGCTGAAGGACCTCGACCGGGAGCTGGCGCGCCCCGGCCTGCCGCCCCACCGGGTGGTGGCCCACGTGGAGCCGGCGGAGCCAGCGGCGGTCCAAGCGGCGGCCACGCTGTCGGCGTCGGGCCTGGTGAGAGGCCGGCTCCGGCGCTACCTGGAGCGATGGCGTGGCATCCGGCCGTGGCTGCGCGGCACCGACCTGCTGGGTCTGGGCGTGCCGCCCGGTCCGGCGGTGGGCCGTATCCTGCAATCGCTCCGGGACCAGCGGCTGGACGGACGGATTCGGAGCCGCCGGGGCGAGGCGGCCCTTGTCCGGTCCCTGATCGGGAGAGGAAGCTGAAGAGCTTGGCGGCATTCCACAGCGAGAGGTAGCGCCCTGAAAGCAGTATTCATCGAACAGCACGGCGATCTCGAATCTCTCCAGTACGGCGAGCAGCCCGAGCCCTCTCCCGGACCCGGCGAGGTGAAGGTGAGGGTGCGGGCGGTGTCCATCAACCGGCTCGACGTCTACACGCGTCTGGGCATCCGCGGCACCAAGCTGCCCGCCGACCGCTTCCCACACATCCTGGGCGGCGATTGCGCCGGCGATGTGGCGGAGACCGGCCAGGGTGTGGCGGACCGCCGGCCCGGAGAGCGGGTGGTGGTGGACCCGATGACGAGCTGCGGGGTCTGTCCATCCTGCGTCGCGGGCGAGCAGTTCAAGTGCCCGGAAACCCGGATGCTGGGCACCCACCGGCCCGGCTCCTACGCCGAGTACGTGGTGGCGCCGGCGGCCAACGTCTTCCCCATCCCCGGCCACCTGGGCTACGAGGAGGCGGCCGCGCTGCCCACGGTCTTCCTGCCTTCCTGGGGCATGGTGCTCCGGGAGGGACGCCTGCAAAAGGAGGAGACGGCTTTAGTGCTCTCCGCCTCCAGCGGCGTCGGCACCGCCGCCATCCAGGTGGTGAAGGGGGTGGTGGGCGCCACGTGCATCGCCACCACCAGCACGGGAGAGAAGTCCAAGGCCGCCCGGGAGCTCGGCGCCGACCATGTCATTAACTACGCCCTCGAGGACGTGGCGCAACGGGTGAAGGAGATCACCCAGGGCCGGGGAGTCGACCTGGTGGTGGACTGCGTGGGCGCCAAGGCCTTCGAGGCGGCCTACGCCTCCCTGGCCCGAGGCGGCCGCTACGGCGTGTGCGGCGTCACCACCGGCCACCAAGCGACCCTCCACCTGGGCTTTCTCTTCAGCAAGCAGCTCCGCGTATTCGGCATGTACATGGGCTCCTTCGAGGAGATGCGCCAGATCGTGGAGGCGGCCTCGAAGGGCACCATCCGGAGCGTCATCGCCGGCAGCTACCCGCTGGAGGAGGCGCGCCAGGCCCACGAGGCCATGGAGCGCTCGGAGCACTTCGGCAAGCTGGTGCTAACGGTGGGATGAGGCAGTTTCTCCGGCCCTGAAGCTTTCACGCACCGGCAGGGGCTTGCAAAGCTAAGTCACGCCTCCGCGAACGCGGAGGCGCCTTGCCCACCATGCCCACCCCATATGGCAGACGGGGAGATGGGCCCTCCCCCACCTCCACCGTGAACACCATTGCACCAGGTCAGAGGCGGACGGCAACGACGCCCCCGACGACCAATATCGTCGCGATCGCTTTGAAGCCGATGGTGTAGCGGTCCAACTGCTCGCCGAGGACGTTCCACAGTGGAGTGCTCAAGGCGAGGCTGAGCACCAAAATGCCCAGGGGCCAGGACCCGAAAACGGCGCCAACCCTCGCCACTGGTCCGACTGAAAGGGCATAGACGAATGCCAACATGGTAAGCGGCGTCAACAACCCTTCTGCGAGCAGGAACAAGCCGAGCGTCCGACGGTCTCGCAAGGCGGTCATGACCTGCGCCGTGTAACGCGGCCTCCAAGCGACGGCCAGCACTCCGGCGCCTATGGCCAAATCGCGCAAACCCTGCGTTGCCAAGGCGTTCATTCGAGAGGCGGCTTGGTCGGTCACTATGATTGATGCGGCCAGTGCTGCGGCCGCGATAAGCAACGCGACAAACGGTCGCTTCCGGGCAAACCTCAAACCTCCATCCTGTAGCCGGAGGCTGAGCAACATGGCACCGACCACGACGGCGAGCACCCCCGCCCACTGAGCAAGCGTCATTGGCTCACCAAGCAACAACGCTGCAAAAATTGCAGTGAACAACGGTGCGATCGCCATCATCGGAGCGGCGCGGGAGACCTCTTCGGTCGAGAGCGCATAAAAGAAGGGTATAATCCCAAAACAGCCACCTGTGAGAGAATGGTGGCATGGGACGGAAGATTGGGTGCCCTCGATGTCAACACGCCAAGAGCTGGAGCATTCGGCGAGGTAAGAGTCGTTGTGCAGCCTGCCACTACGAGTGGGTGCCCAGGGCGCTGCCGCTTCGGTTGTCGCCAGGGGAGTGGCGGCGACTGTTGCGCTGGTTCGTCTTGGGGCAGAGTGCCGAGGTGATTGCCCAGGAGGCCCGCCTGGAGCGAAAGCGAGTCCTGCGCGCCCTGATCGTGGTGCGCCAGGCCATGGTCCGGGACGTTCCCCATGTCTTCTCCGGCGTGGTGGAGGTCGACGAGACCTACCTGGGAGGTTCCTGGCGCAACAGGCGCCTGGCAAAGCGTGTTCAGGGCACGAAGCGGGGCCGTGGAACCACTAAGCAAGCTGTCTTTGGGATCCTGTGTCGAGGTAGCCTGGTGTGGGCGCAAGTGGTACCTAACGTGGAAGCCAAGACGCTGCTGCCGCTCCTGCACCAACGCGTGCAACGTGGCTCCATCGTCTGCTCGGACACCTTTACCAGCTACACGGGCGGCGCAGCGGGGGGCTACGTCCACCGGCTTGTGGACCACAGCCAGGCGTTCAGCGATCGGCAAGGGAGCCACGTCAACGGCTTGGAGGGCTTCTGGGGTTATCTCAAGCGGCGTCTGGCAGCCAAAGGGGGAGTCCGCCGAGAACGGCTGCCCCTCTATCTTGCTGAGTATGTCTGGCGCTACAATCATCGGCGTCTGTTGGGACCAGAACAGGTTAAGACATTGTTCAAGCTGCTTCAAAGCTAATCCGGTGGCTAAAACGGGACTTTACCCTAAAAGAAAAGGATTACGCTGACAACCATGACGAATCCGCTGCCTAGAGCCCACAGGATGCCGGAGCCACCGTCGAAGCCGGTGGCCATGAAGGAGATGGCAAGCAAGACTCCAGCCGCAAGGATCTTGAGCGCCCCAAAGGAAACAATGAACGCTCTAGGGGCAGGGAACATGTGCCCGACCAATGGCTTTTCGAGCACTGTGGCGAGGGAACCAAGCATGGCGGCGGCAACCGCTGCGTAGAACCAGTCCGTATACAACCTTGGAAATCGATCCAGCTTAGAGTGCATAATATCGGAAGATTGCTTCGGGCGTCTGAGCCTCCGCGACGGCTTCAGAGGCGGTGCTGGAAGCGACTGACGCGGAAGTTCGTCCTAAACGCCCTCGCCGATCTGAGCACGCTGGTCGCCAAAAAGATTTCCTTTTGGAGGGGGCCGCATCGGGAGTCGCTCAGGAACAGATGCAGGCCGGTTGGGCCGCCCCCGTTTCGGAACGGGGCTTGGGAGCCAGTAAGTGCGACTGTGGGTGAGCCTAGGCCACGAGCGAGGCTGACGCCGTGAGCAACCCCGACTCCGCCAGCACCGCCTGAAACGCCGCCTTTGGCCTGGTCCTCACCACCGCCTTCGCATCGCTGGTATCTCGGGGTTCTCAGCGCGCGTGGACTATGGGTGCAGGGTCGCACCCTGCACCTGGCGGCGGCGCCAGAAGAGGTACTGGTTGGCGTAGCCAGCGTCGTGGCCGAACCGCGCGAGCGCCCATGCCCGTGCCCGCGGATAGCTCGTCGGGCCGTCGGGGGCGTACCACCCCTCGATCGCGCGGCGCACCCAGCGGTCCACGGGGAAGGCGTCGAGCTGGTCCAGCGCGAAGAGCATGACGCAGTCGGCCACCTTCTCCCCCACGCCGAGCATGGACAGCAGCATGGCCTGGGCCTGGTCGTAGCCGGCGCCCCGCAGACTGCCCAGAGGCATCTCGCCGGAGGCCACCGTGGCCGCCGCTGCCGCCAGATAGGGGGCGCGATAGCCGCAGCCGAGCTCCCGCAGCGCCTCCTCGCCGGCCTCCATCAGCCGCTGGGGCGAGGGGAAGGCGTGGCCGGAGGCATCGTCGTGCTCGACGGGCTCTCCGAAACGCTGGGCGATGGCCTCGATGGTGCTGGCGATGCGCGGAATATTGGAGTTCTGGGAGAGGATGAAGGCGGCCAGCGTCTCCCAAGGGTCCTGCCGCAGCAGGCGGAGGCCCGGGTACACGGCGATGGCGTCCCGCACCAGGGGGTCGTCGGCGAGCCGGCGCTGGATGGCGGGCAGGTCGTCGTCCAGGCGCAGGTAGGCCGTGAGGGCGCCGGCCACCTCCGCTGGAGGCGTGGGCCCACTCCGCACGAGCAGGCCGCCATCCGCGACTCGCAGCCGGACCAGGTCATGACCCAGGACGCCCACCCAGGTGTCGTCGTCCTGGCGCCGCCAGCGGAACGATTGGCCGCTACTCAGCGTCGTGGCCAGGTCCAGGGGCTGGTCCACCGCCAGAAAGGCAGGCTCCGCCGTCATGGCGACCATTCCGGGTCGTCCAGCCACCGGCGCACCGACTCCGCCATCCCGCGAAGAGGCGTTCGAAGCATCGTGGCGGGCGGCACCGAGCTCAGGAACCACCGCCCGTAGGCCTTGGAGTGGACCCGGCCATCGAGGACCACGATGGCCCCCCGGTCTGCCCGGCTGCGGATGAGGCGTCCGAACCCCTGGCGGAACCGGAGCGTCGCCTGGGGCAGCGCGTACTGGGTGAAGGGCTGGTCGTAGAGCTCGGAACGCGCCGCGAAGAGGGGCTCCGTGGGCACATTGAAGGGCAGCCGCGCCATGGCCAGCACCCGCAGCGCGTTGTTCGTGATGTCCACCCCTTCCCAGAAGCTGGAGGTCCCCAGCAGCACCGTGGCCGGCTGCTCCTGAAAGCGGGCCAACAACTGCGGAGGCGTGCCGTCCAAGCCCTGGGCCAGCACGGCGATGGGACCGCCGGCCAGGGCCTCCTGGAGCCCGGCGCGTGTGGCCCGAATCGCGGCGTGGGACGTGAAGAGCACCAGGGTGTGGCCGCCAGCCACCCGGACCAGACCGGCCAGCGCCTGCACCAGCCGTTCCTGGTAATCGGCCGCGTTGGGCTCCGGCATGTCGGTGGGAATGCAGAGGAGCGCCGCCCGCTGGTAATCGAAGGGGGGGCCCAGGCACACCTCCTCCGGGCCCTCCAGCCCCAGCCGCTGGCGCAGGTGGTCGAAGGACTGGCGGACCGCCAGCGTCGCGCTGGTGAAGACGACCGTCCGCTTCCGCGAGAAGAGCCGCTCCTGGAGCAGCGTGCCCACCTCCAGGGGAGCGCCGTTAACGGTCAGCGGCCCGCCTCCTTGCCCCAGCCAGTAGACGATGGACTCCTCCGGCTGGGCGACGAACCCGGCCAGCCGATGCCGCAGCTCGGCCTGAGTCGCGAGCCAATCGCCGAGCTCCAGCGCCGTCTCTTCGCCGCCGGGGAGCGCGCCCTCGGGCAGGCCCTCCATGCTCTGGAGCAGCGTGCCGACGCCGTGGGCGGCCTCGGCCAGCGCCTGGTCGAAGCCGTCCCACACGATCTCCAGCGCCGACCAGGCGGGCTGCACCCGGGAGGCGGAGGTGATGCGCAGGTCGCCCTCGGCGCCGTTCCCACCGGGCAGGTGCTCGGCCGCGAAGGCGATGAGCGAGGCGACGAGCTGGGCCCACCGGTCGCGGACGCCTGACAGCGGAAGCTGCGCCTCCTCCAGACGCCGCTGCATCGACTCCACGCGGTCCGACTCCAGGGGCACGGCCCGGAGCGCCGTCTCCAGGCCGTGGAGCACGCTGGCGAGGCGCTCCACGAGCTCCTCCACCGTGCCCTGGCCCAGCCGGAAGCCGAACTGGCGGGTGGCCTCCTCCTCCAGATTGTGGGCTTCGTCGATAATCAGGTGGTCGTATTCGGGCAGCAGCGTGCCGTCCACCTGCAGGTCCGCCAGGAGCAGGGCGTGGTTGACCACCACCAGGTGCGCGCCGGCCGCCACCTCCCTGGCGTGACGGTAAAAGCAGGCGCCGTCACGGGCGCCGGGGCACCGGTTGAAGGCGCTGGCCGACAGCCGCTCCCACACCGACATCTCCCTGCCCCGGAGGTGCAGCTCAGCCCGGTCGCCCGTGGTGGTGTCCTGGAGCCATACGAGGGTCCGCGCAAGGGTGCGGGCCTCCTCGGCCGTCAGGGTCTCGGCCTCCGCGAGCTGCTCCCATCGTCGCAGGCAGAGGTAGTTGCCCTTCCCCTTGAGCTGCGTGTACCGGAAGCGCGAGAGGTCGACGCCGGGCGCATCGCGCAGGGCGGCCAGCAGGTCAGGGATGTCCTTGTGCACCAACTGCTCTTGCAGGTTGATGGTGTTGGTGGAGACCACGACGCGCGCGTTGTTCCGCAGAGCGAAGAGGATGGCCGGCACCAGGTAGGCCACGGACTTGCCGATGCCGGTGCCGCCCTCCACCAGCAGATGGCGCGGCTCGTCATCGTCCATGCCGCCCGATGAGGCGAAGGCGCCGGCCACGGCCATGGCCATGGCGACCTGCTCAGGCCGGGACTCGTAGCCGGGAAAACTCCGGCTCAGGGGGCCGTCGGACCCGAGCAGAGAGGCCACCTCCGCCGGCTCAACGGACCGCAGCCGTTGAGCGGCGCCGAGGCTCCGGGGCCGCTCCAACCGGTGCGCCAGGGCCCGGTAGTCGAGGCCGCCAGGAACGCCTGCGGAGCCGCTGCCGGCGCCCTCGGCCAGGGCCGCGAGCAGCAGGCCCAGGGACCCGGGCGAATGGGCCGCCAGCGCAGCCATCCGCTGGAGCACCGAGGTTTGCACGCCCTGGGTCCGCTCCAGAAGCGCCAGGTAGACCAGGCGCGTGGTCTCGGCCGCCACGGCGATGTCATTGAGGGGAGCGGCGCCATCGTCCAGCAGGAGCCGCGCGAGGCCGTCCAGGGTGGTGTCCTGCGCGTCGGGCAAGAGTAATAGGGCCAGCTCAAGCACGTCCCAGCGCAGATTGCCCAGCCGGAGGCCCTGGTCGGCCAGAAGGCCCAGGGCTTGGGGGAGGTCGTGGCCCACCAGGGGGGCGTCTCCCAGGAACTGCGACAGCTCCGTCGCAGACCCATCGAACCTCCCCAGAACACGCTTCCCCTGAAACTTGACCGCGGCCACCCCCAGTCCGGTGCCGAAAGGGACAAGTCTGATGCCGAACGGGGCCTGCCCCGTGCCCAACGGGGGCCGGAGGCGGTCGCGCGCCGGGTCGGGGCCGGAGGCGGCCACGGCCAGGGCCACGCAGGGCGCGTCCAGGGGATGGACGTGGAGGGCGGATACGTTGAATGCGGGAGTGGTCACCTGGGGACTCCGGCGGCAGGCTTGGGCAACGGTACGGCAGCCGTGGGCCCAACGCAATGGGTGGGTGACCAGGGCCTGTCCCCTAAAGGCCTCCTCTAACGAAAGGCCGCCTCTGACGGAGAGGCCCCTTCTAGCCCCCACGCCTGAAGGAACGGGGCGGCATGGGCCGTATACCCCTGCTCGATGAGCCGGTCCCGCAGGCGCCGCGCCTCCGTCCCGCCACGGGCCAACGCGAACAGCGACGGTCCTGCGCCGGCCAGGTGCGCCTCACCGGCGCCGGCGGTACGAAAGGCATCCCGGGCCGACGCCAGGCGCGGATACGCCGAGTCCCCAACGCCGTCGAAGACGTTGAAGAGGGCGCCAGCCAACGGCTCGCCCGAGCGGACCCGCCGGACCAGCTCCTCGCTCCGAGCGCCGCCGGCGCTGTAGTGGTCCAGCGTCAGCAGGCCGTAGAGCCGCGCCGTCTTCCCCTCGCCAGCCGCGTCCGAGGGCGCGAGGACCACGGCCCAGAGGCCCTTTGGGGTGGGCAGCGCAGTCAGCTCCTCGCCTCTGCCCGAGCCCAGCGCCGCGCCACCCCGGATAAAGAAGGGCACGTCGGAGCCGAGCCGGGCCGCCAGCCCCAACAGCCGGGCCTCGGTGAGGTCCAGCCCCCACAGGCGTCGAAGTCCCAGCAGCGTGGCCGCCGCGTCGCTGCTGCCGCCGCCAAGACCGGCCGAGACGGGGATGCGCTTGTGCAACCGGATGCGAGCGCCTGCCTGAAGGCCCGTCTCCTCCCGAAGCAGCGCCGCCGCCGCCAGGACCAGGTTTGCCTCGGCGGACACGGCGCCGGGCGGGACCACCTCCAGGCTAATGGCCTCCGCGCGCTCCATGCGCAGCTCGTCGGCCAGACCGATCGCCTGAAGCACCGTGCGCACCTCGTGGTAGCCGTCGGAGCGCCGGCCCAGCACCTCCAGGGCGAGGTTCACCTTCGCGGGAGCCTTCAGTCTCAGCGATATCGAGGAGGTCATTGCCGCCGCGCCCGGTGCAGCCGCGCCCACTCGGCCAGGGACAGGGTCTCGGCCCGGCGGCGAGGGTCTATGCCGGCGCGGTCCAGCAGCCCGACGGCCGCTGACGGGGAGATGGCCAGGCCCTGAGCGAGCGCGTTGCGGAGCTGTTTGCGGGGCGCGCTGAATCCGGCCCGCGCCACACGGAAGAAGCCGTCGGGGTCGTCCACGCCTTCCGCCGGCTGGTCGTAGACGCGGATATGGACCACTGCCGAGGTGACCTTGGGCGGCGGGTGAAACGCCCCCGGGCGTACCCACCGCACGATGCGGGGGAGGCCGTAGAGTTGCACCGCCAGCGATAGCAGGGACATGCGGCCCGGCGCGGCGCAGACCTGCTGCGCCACCTCCCGCTGGAGCAGGACCACCGCAGCCTGCGGCTTGCACGGCCCCTCCAGGAAGTGGCGCAGGATGGGCATGGCGGCGTAGTAGGGCAGATTGCCCACAAGCTTGTAGGGGACGCAACCCCCCAGCAGCGCTTCGACGTTGGCCCGCCGGGCGTCGGCGGTGTGGAGCTCCACGTTGGCCGGCATGCGTCCGGCCAGCCCGGCGGCCAGCGCCGCATCGAGCTCCACGGCCACGACGCGCCCCGCCCGCGCCGCCAGCACCTCGGTCAGGGAGCCGGTGCCGGGGCCAACCTCCACCACCGTCTCGCCGGGCCCGATGGCGGCGGCATCGGCGATGGAGCCCAGAATATTGCGGTCGCTCAGGAAGTGCTGGCCCAGCGCCTTGCGAGGCCGGACTACGGCTGCAGGGCCTTGGCCGGACTGGGCGTGGGCAGAAGTAAGGTCCAGGGTCGCCCCCAGGCCGATTGAGTTGGGAGAGTGGCCGTGCACCTCCCGTCGAAGCCGGTGACCCAGCACATGATCCATTGGACGCAACTCAAGCCAGGCAGTTCTGCGGCGCCCGAAGCAGTCCGCTTACCGCTGCTTCCTTCCGGACCTGACGGGGTTCACGGTGCTCCGCCGCGCAGGGCCCGGCTCTCAACGCCGACGCCCGGACCAGCGGTGTGGGACCGGTCCTCGGGGAGGAGTTCAACCCCGCGTATAGCGGATTTCGGGTACAGGGCACCGCTAGCTCCCCGTCTAGCACGACCACCACGATTGTAGCCCGTGCCTCACCGGTAGGTCAACGCGGCAGGGTGCGGCCCTTATCCGCAGCGTAACGCTCGCAAGCCCGCTCTTCCCGCTTGCCCTTCGACAAGCCTGTCCTGAGCGAAGACGAAGGGCTCAGGGTGAGCGGCTAATAACCCTGCTCATGGTGAGCTCCGATCTTATCGAGAGTCCGACGCTGTCGGACCTGTCGAACCATCGTGGTGAGCTCCGATTTTATCGAGAGTTCGACGTTGTCGGACCCGTCGAACCATGAGCGGAGACGATCAACCACAGTGCTTATGCTCCGTTCGTCCTGAGGCACTCGAAGGACGAACGGAGGAGTGAGGGGAGGCCCCTTTGGGGAAAAGGAAGTTTCACCAAGCTGTGCTAAACTTGGCCCGCTATGGTCATACGCACCGCCGTTATCCCCGCCGCCGGCTTCGGCACCCGCTTCCTGCCCATAACCAAGGCGCTGCCCAAGGAGATGCTGCCGCTGGTGGACCGCCCGGTGATCCATTACGCGGTCGAGCAGGCCGTGGAGGCGGGCATCGAGCGGATCGTCATCGTGACCTCCCGGGGCAAGTCGATAACCGAGGACTACTTCGACGTGGCGCCGGAGCTGGAGCGGGCCCTGGAGGCCAAGGGGAGCCCCCGCCTGGAGGAGGTCCGGCGCGTCTCGCGCATGGCCGACGTGATCGCGGTGCGTCAGCGGGAGCCCCTGGGCCTGGGCCACGCGGTGCTGATGGCGAAGAAGGCCGTGGGCGATGAGCCGTTCATCGTGTGCCTGCCCGACGAAATCCTCATCGGTCCGCGCTCGGCCGTGAGCCAGATGCTGGAGACCTTCGAGCGCAGGGGCAGCGCGCTGGGAGTCATCGAGGTGCCCAGAGACCAGGTCGAGCGCTACGGCGTGGTGGCGGGCGAGCCGGTGTCGGACCGGGAATGGCGGCTGAGCCACGTGGTGGAGAAGCCGTCCGTGGACGAGGCGCCGTCGAACCTGGCCATCGTCGGGCCGTACGTGTTCACGCCCGCCATCTTCGATTGCCTGGAGGCGGTGACGCCCGGCGCCATCGGCGAGCTCCAACTCACCGACGGCATCGCGCTGCTGGCGCAGCGGGAGCCGGTCCACGCGCTCCGACTCGAGGGCAAACGCCACGACGCTGGCACACCGGTGGGACTGCTGAAGGCATCGGTGGATCTGGCGCTGGAGCGCCCGGAGTACGAGGAAGAGCTAAAGATGTGGCTGCGGGAGCTGAGGGGCTAGGGGTGGAGAAAGATTAAGGGTAAAGTCCCGTTTTAGCCACCGGATTAGCTTTGAAGCAGCTTGAACAATGTCTTAACCTGTTCTGGTCCCAACAGACGCCGATGATTGTAGCGCCAGACATACTCAGCAAGATAGAGGGGCAGCCGTTCTCGGCGGACTCCCCCTTTGGCTGCCAGACGCCGCTTGAGATAACCCCAGAAGCCCTCCAAGCCGTTGACGTGGCTCCCTTGCCGATCGCTGAACGCCTGGCTGTGGTCCACAAGCCGGTGGACGTAGCCCCCCGCTGCGACGCCCGTGTAGCTGGTAAAGGTGTCCGAGCAGACGATGGAGCCACGTTGCACGCGTTGGTGCAGGAGCGGCAGCAGCGTCTTGGCTTCCACGTTAGGTACCACTTGCGCCCACACCAGGCCACCTCGACACAGGATCCCAAAGACAGCTTGCTTAGTGGTTCCACGGCCCCGCTTCGTGCCCTGAACACGCTTTGCCAGGCGCCTGTTGCGCCAGGAACCTCCCAGGTAGGTCTCGTCGACCTCCACCACGCCGGAGAAGACATGGGGAACGTCCCGGACCATGGCCTGGCGCACCACGATCAGGGCGCGCAGGACTCGCTTTCGCTCCAGGCGGGCCTCCTGGGCAATCACCTCGGCACTCTGCCCCAAGACGAACCAGCGCAACAGTCGCCGCCACTCCCCTGGCGACAACCGAAGCGGCAGCGCCCTGGGCACCCACTCGTAGTGGCAGGCTGCACAACGACTCTTACCTCGCCGAATGCTCCAGCTCTTGGCGTGTTGACATCGAGGGCACCCAATCTTCCGTCCCGTGCCACCATTCTCTCACAGGTGGCTGTTTTGGGACTATACCCAGATTAAAGCGCGGGCCGGTGGTTTACAAGCTCGTCCGTGGTACTGACTCGACGGATGAAGAGGTCAAAAAAATGACGGACTATAAGTTCACCGTGGTAGTGGAACAGGATGAAGACGGACTGTATGTGGCATCAGCCCCACTCCTTCAAGGCTGTCACACGCAAGGGGAAACCTACGAGGAGGCGATTGAAAACATCAAAGACGCCATTCGTCTGCATATAGAGGCTCGGAAGGAGTTAGGGGAGCCCGTTCCGATTGAGATCGCCATAGACGAGGTACGGGTCGTTGCCTAGACTGACCCCGGCAAAGTCGGGCGAAGTGGTCCGCGTGCTGGAGAGGCTGGGATTTGTTCGAGTCCGTCAGAGTGGCAGCCACGCCGTATATCATCACTCCGATGGGCGCTGGACCACCGTACCAATACACAGCGGCAAAGACCTGGGAAAAGGCATCTTGCGAAAAATCTTGAAAGACACGGAGCTCAGCGTCAGTGAGTTTGAGCGGCTACGCTAGCGAGCTGACGGTGGACCCAAGGACACTGGCCTGTCGCAACAACACACCCAGGCCTAGCCTAAAGCCTGCGAACCTGGACCCGCCCGTGCGGGTCCAGGTTCGCACCCTGGCTTAGCCCCTGTTGTCGGTCTTGAGCACGGCGAGGAAGGCCTCCTGGGGCACCTCCACGTTGCCGATGCGCTTCATGCGCCGCTTGCCCTCGGCCTGCTTCTGCAGCAGCTTCTTCTTGCGGGTCACGTCGCCGCCGTAGCACTTGGCCAGCACGTTCTTGCGCAGCGCCTTCACCGACTCACGGGCGATGATCTTGCCACCGATGGCCGCCTGGATGGGCACCTCGAAGAGCTGGCGAGGGATCAGCGAGCGCAGCCGCTGCACCAGCGCCCTACCCTGCGCCTGGGCCTTGTCGCCGTGGGTAATGAGCGACAGCGCGTCCACGGACACGCCGTTCACCAGCACGTCCAGCCGCACCAGGGGCGCGGGCCGGTAGCCGAAGAAGGTGTAGTCCACCGACGCGTAGCCCCGGCTGCGGGTCTTCACCTGGTCGTAGAAGTCCACCAGCATCTCGATCATGGGTAGCCGCACGTCGAGCACCACCCGCGGGTCCGACGCCGGCGGGCCGTCGGCGGTCACCGGGCCGGACACGTCCAGGTACTCGGTGCGGCGGAACTCGCCCCGGCTCGAGGTGACCAGCTCCATGAGCCCTCCCATGAAGCGCGACGGCGTGACGACGCTCACGTCGAGCCACGGCTCCAGGGTGCGCTCCAGCTCGCTGGCCGGCGGCAGGTCCGTTGGCCGGTCAACCTCCCGCTCCTCGCCACCGTTCAGCACCACCCGGTACGCCACGCTGGGGGCCGTGGCCACCAGGTCCAGGCCGTACTCGCGCTCCAGCCGCTCCTGGACGATCTCCATGTGGAGCAGGCCCAGGAAGCCGCACCGGTAGCCGGGCCCCAGGGCGGGGCTGCTCTCCGGCTCGTAGGTCAGCGCGGCGTCGTTGAGCTGCAGGCGGCCCAGGGCCTCACGGAGATCGTGGTAGTCGGTCCCCTCGGCGGGATAGAGCCCGGCGAAGACCATGGGCTTCTGGGGGGCGTAGCCGGGAAGGGGCTCGCGGGCGCCGTCCCTGGCCAGCGTGATGGTGTCGCCCACGCGGCACTCGCCCACGCTCTTGAGTCCCGTGGCCACGTAGCCCACCTCGCCACCGAAGAGGGCGGGCACCTCCTGCATGCGGGGCCGGAACACGCCCACCTCCAGCACGTCGGCCGTGGTGCCCGTGGCGATCATGCGCACGCGGTCGGTGGCGCGGATGGCGCCGTCCATCACCCGGACGTAGGCAACCACCCCCTTGTAGGAGTCGTACTTGGAGTCGAAGACCAGCGCGCGCAGCGGGCGGTCGGCGTGGACCACGGGCGGCGGGACCCGCTCCACGATGGCGGCCAGCAGCTCAGGGACGCCGGTGCCCTCCTTGGCCGATACCTCCAGCACCTCCGAGGGCTCGAAGCCGAAGGCCTGGCGCATCTCCTCCACGGTCCGCTGGGGCTCTGCGGCGATCAGGTCGAGCTTGTTGAGCACCGGGACCACCGTCAAGTCGTGCTCCATCGCCATATAGACGTTGGCAAGCGTCTGGGCCTGAATGCCCTGGGTGGCGTCCACCACCAGCACCGCGCCCTCGCAAGCGGTGAGGCTCCGCGACACCTCGTAGCTGAAGTCCACGTGGCCCGGCGTGTCGATGAGGTTGAGTTGGTAGATGTGGCCGTCGGCGTGGCGGTAGTCCATGCGCACGGCCTGGGCCTTGATGGTGATGCCACGCTCCCGCTCCAGGTCCATGGAGTCGAGCACCTGGGCGCTCATTTCCCGGGCCGTCAGCGTGCCCGTGAGCTCCAGCACGCGGTCCGCCAGCGTGGACTTGCCGTGGTCGATGTGGGCGATGATGCAGAAGTTGCGGATGAAGTGCGGGTCCATCGACTCAATCATACCAGGCAGGGTTCACGCCGGTCCCGTGTTCCACTCGCTCTGGTGTCGCACCGGAGCCAGGAGCCCGGACCCTGCGCCGGTGTACGGGGGCCCAGTCGGCGTCTACATCGTGATGCACGCAAGCCGCCGCCAGGCGTCGATTCCACGAGACGCCACAGGCCACAAGCGGGCCGAGAGGCTACACCGCGGAGGCTGGCCCGGCTTACGACGGCTTAGGGAGTCCTGCTTTCGATGGTGAAGGCGTCGTTGGTGGCGACGGAGTTGGGATTGCCGGCATCGTCAGTGGCGTTGGCGATGGTGACCGTGGCAGTGCCTTCGCTGCCGGAGGGAACGACGTAGAAGTAATTCCACACGATCTTTTCGCCGGTGTCGGTCATGGCCACCGGCGCCAAGTCCGTGCCCTCGGTGTCGATGGCGATGGTGGGCTTGCAGTTGATGGGCTCGCCGAATGTCGCCGTGATCTTCAGGATGTTGTCTGCCCCGACCGAAGTGCTGCCGTAGCTAAGGCTGACTGTTGGGCGGGAGTTATCGATACCCGGCAGAGCGAGCGACCCCGGGGTTTGGAGGTATCGGAACAGCGGGCTGTCCGAGGAGAGGACCACCGTGGTCTTGCCGGTCAGCGCTGTTTTATACGCCTCGAGACTTCGCTGGAAGGCGAAGAACTCCGGAGCCCGGCAGAGCGACGAGGCCAGGATGCGGATGGCCTCACCCTCGCCCTCGCCACGGAGCGTGCTGGACTCCTCGTCCGCCTCGGCGGCGATGACCTCCACCAGCCGGTTCACGTTGGCGGTTAGCCTCAGGAACTCCTCCTCGCCCTCGGCCCGCAGACGGTTGGCCTGAACGGACCGCTCCCGCCGCATGTTCGTGAAGATGCTCTCCTCGGTGGCCGCCGGGAAGTCGGCACGCTTGATGCGGACGTCCACGATCGTGATGCCAAAGTCGTTCTCAGAAGATTTCACCCGCTGGTCGGACCGGTCCCGGACCGCTCGCGTGATGGCCTCCCGAATGGGCACGCCGTCCGGCTCCAGGGGTTGGACGATGTTTCGGCTCTCTTCATCCTTCAGGGGCCTGCCGTCCTCATCCGTCAAGATCTGCCCGCCGATGATCTCCGGCCGGGTCTTCTGACCGATCTCCGCCCGCAGCTCGCCCGTGACGATATTGCTGATTCTGGAGGCCGCCGTTATCTCATCCACCAGCGTCTGGCGGAACTTCCTCGGGTCCTCGATCCGATACCGCACGTAGGCGTCGATCTCCAAGAACTGGTTCTCCCGGTCGGGCATACTGCTGGGAGGGACGTCGATTCTGAGCAGCCGCTTGTCCAGGCGCGTGACCGTATCCGCGAAAGCCAACTTGACCTTGAGGCCCGGGGTGGTCTTCACGTCCTTGATCTCACCGAAACGCGTGACGACCGCGAACTGGGTCTGGTCAACCGTGTAGAAGAACTGGGGGCCGAAGATGACCACCAGGAACAACCCCACACCCGCTATGACGAGCTGCCGCATGCGCTGGCTCCCTTACGATCCCTAATTACCGCTTTCCGAGGCCCTAATCACCGCTCTCCTCGGGCAGAATGGGCAGGCCACCCTCGGAGGTCAGCGGTAGAAACTGCAGCAGATTGCCGCCCGCGTCCGGGTCCACGATAAACTTGGAGACGCCGGGCAGCACCACCTCCATGGCCTCCAGGTAGAGCCGCTGGCGGGTCACGTCCTTGGAGTCCAAGTACTCGTCCAGAATCTGCCGGAACCGCTCCGCTTCACCCCTTGCCCGGGCGATCCGGGCCTCCTTGAAGGCCAGGGCAGCCTGGACCACCTGCTGGGCCGCGCCCTGGGCCCGTGGGATTTTGTCCTGCTCGAAGGCGCGGGCCTCGTTTACGCGGCTCTCTTTGTCCACCCGGGCGCGGACCACATCGTCGAAGGCGTCCCGGACCTGGTCTGGCGGGCGCACGGTCTGGAGCACCACCTGGAGCACCTCAATGCCCGCGCCGTAGTCGTCCAGCATGTTCTGCAATAGGAGCTTCGTGTCCTCCTGGACGGCCTCTTTCCCGACGGTGAGCACATCATCGATGGCGCGCTGGCCGATGACCTGACGGAGCGCCGCCTCGGTGACGTCTCTCATAGTGCGACCGTCGGGCCGGCCCTCCCGCTCATCGCGCTCCGGATCG
Organism: Dehalococcoidia bacterium; assembly: GCA_965249185.1. GTDB lineage: Bacteria > Chloroflexota > Dehalococcoidia > Lucifugimonadales > Australimonadaceae > CBDFLS01. The sequence continues at coordinate 1,682,044 of CBDFLS010000002.1, read as the reverse complement.
CCGGGGTCGTCCACATTGAAGAGGAACTTTCCAAGGTCCGCGATCCGGTACTGGACCACGAGCTGGTTGTTGACGATGTTCAGGTCGCCGGTGATCATCAGCGCCTCGCCCGGCACGTCCCGCGCGGGGTCGGCGCGGAAGCCCAGCGCCATGGTCTTGGCCTCCAGCACCGCCTCCTTGTTCCGCGTGCCGACGGGCGCCGGAGGATACCAGTGAAGCCCCGGGCCTTCGGTGCCCCGGAACTCACCGAAGAGGCGGAGGGCCGCCTGCTCCGATGGGGAGACGGTGTAGAAACCGGTGGAAAGCCATATCAGCAGGGCCAGGCCGAAGAGGCCCACCACGGGCAGCCCCATGCCGCCGGCGGGCAGACGCTGTCGGAACCGGTCCCAAGTCTGCCTCAGGTTGCGGAGGATCTGCTCCGGATCGAACTCCGGCCGTCGATCTCCATACATGGGTTTCCAGCCTATCGCGCCCCTGGCTTACCAGCGGTGATGTCCGCGGCCTGCTGCCGTCTTGGGGACCACGAGCGCCTGCGGCAGTGTATAGGCCTTCCCACCATGTGTCAACGAAGGCCAGTCCCCATTGACGTTGCTGCGCTCACGTGTATGATGAGCGAGCGGAGCGAAGCCAGATGCGAGCGAGGTGTCCATTGGCGCTGAAGCGGACCGCCGACGAGGAGCTGCTGCTGGAAAAGGCCCACCGGTACCTTCCCGGTGGCATGCTGGGGAACCAGAAACACCCCCACGGCACGGCCTTCGTGGTCAAGGAGGCCCAGGGCTCCCGTATGCGCGACGTGAGCGGCAACGAGTACATCGACTTCCTGCTGGGCTCGGGGCCCATGTTCTTGGGGCACGCCCATCCGGTGGTCATGGGGGCGGTGCGGGACTACCTGGACCGGGGCAGCACCTACTTCGTCCAGAATGAGCCGGCCATCCTGCTGGCCGAGCAGATCGTCGAGGCGGTCCCCTGCGCCAACCAGGTGCGGTTCACCAGCAGCGGCAGCGACTCGACCTTCCAGTGCCTGCGCCTGGCCCGCGCCCACCGTAATCGGGAGAAGGTACTGAAGTTCGAGGGCGGCTACCACGGCAGCAGCGACTACGGCACGATAAGCGTGACGCCCCAAACCCCACGAGAGTTCCCCCAGGCCACTCCCGGCTCGCCGGGGGTCCCCCAGGCCATCGAAGAGCTGGTGCTGGTGGCCCCTTTCAACGATATCGAGACGACATCGGCCATCATTGAGCGCCACCACGACGAGCTGGCGGCGGTGATCCTGGAGCCTTTCCAGCGCATCCTGCCTCCAGAGCCCGGCTTCCTCCAGGGGCTCCGGGACGTGACCTCCCGCTATGGGATTCCCCTAATCTTCGATGAGGTGGTGACCGGCTTCCGCTTGGCCTACGGCGGGGCCCAGGAGTACTACGGTGTAGTGCCCGACCTGGCGGCCTACGGCAAGATCGTGGGAGGCGGCTTCCCGCTGGGCGCCATCGCCGGCCGGGAGGAGCTGATGCGGTACTTCAACCCGGACATGGAGGAGAGCGGCGAGTACGTCCCGCAGGTGGGCACCCTCAACGGCAACCCCATCTCGGCCACCGCCGGCCTCGCCACCCTGAAGCTGCTGAAGAACGACCCGGGGCTCTACAAGCGGGCCTTCGACACCGGCCGTCAGCTCCGGCAGGCGCTCCAGGAGCGGCTGGACCGGGCCGAGATCCCCGCCACGGTGGTGGGAGAGGATGTGGTGTTCGACGTCTATTTCACGGGCGGCGAGATAACGGACTACCGCTCCACCCTGGCGGCCAACGCCGAGACGCACGAACGGTTCAACCGCCTGCTGCTGGAGAACGGCGTCCTGAAGGGGACCATCAAGTTCTACGCCGGCGTGTGCCACACCCCCGAGGACGTCCAGGAGACCATCGCCGCCTTTGACAGGGTGATCGAGGCTCTTTAGCGCCCGCCGAAGCTTCTCGCACTCCGAATTAGCAACTACTCCGGCGTCGGATGGCCGTCGCAGCGGGGGTCGGTTCCCCCCATGCGGATGCCCGTCTCCGGGTCCAGCCGGATGAGCTGCACCGCGCCGCCCACGGGCACGGCCGTTAGCGGCTGCGCCGGGTGTCCCCGTCGCGCCAGCTTTTCGCTGGTCTCTTGAGATATCCCCCGCTCCAGCAGAAGCCGGGGCGCCCGCCCGAGGAGCGCCGGATCGGTGCCGGGGAGATGCTGCCAGCGGGGCGCCTCCGCCGCCTCCTGCACGTTCATCCCGTAGTCCAGCAGGTTGACGATGACCTGGGCGTTCCACTGGGGCTGGCGGTCGCCGCCCGGGGTGCCGCCCACGATGACGGGCACGCCGTCGCGGAAGACCATGTAGGTCTGGATGGTGTTCATGGTGTGCTTGCCCGGGGCGATGACGTTCGGGTGGCCCGGGTCCAGGAAGAAGCCCCGGCCCGCGCGGTTGTTCAAGAGCACGCCGGTGTCCCCGGCCACGAACCCGGAGCCGTAGTAGGCGGAGAGGCTGTGGATGAAGGAGGCGGCGTTGCCCGCGGCGTCCACCACGCAGAAGTAGGAGGTGTGCTCGCCCCCCGGCGCGCCCACGGCCCCCAGGGTGCCGGGCGCGGCCTCGGGGGCGGCGCGGCCCATGTCGATGGCACGGCTGCGCTCCTGGGCGTAAGCCTTGGAGAGGAGCTCCGCCAGGGGCATGTCCACGAAGGCCGGGTCCCCGGCGTAGGCTAGCCGGTCGGCGAAGGCGAGCTTCTTGGCCTCCACCAGCACGTGGATGGCGTCGGCGCTGTTGTGGCCCATGGCGGCCAGGTCGAAGCGCTCCACCAGGTTCAGCATCTCCAGAATGAGGAAGGCCTGGGAGGGCGGCGCGTTGGCGTAGACGGTGTGGCCCCGGTAGGTGACGGCGGGCGGCTCGGGGTAGACCTCGGTGGTGTGCCGGGCCAGGTCCTCGGTGCTGAAGAGGCCGCCGGCCTGCTGGGTGGCCCGCGCCAGCTCCCGGCCCAGGGCGCCCTGGTAGAGCTCCTGAGCGCCCCCCTTGGCGATGCGCCGCAGGGTGCGGCCCAGGTCCCGCTGCACCAGCAGCTCCCCCGCCCGCAGGGGTCTGCCCGCCGGGTGGAAGATGGCGTCGGAGGTGGGGAACTGGCGCAGCTTCTCGTAGTTCATGGGGTAGTAGGCGGCGATCCGCTCGGCTAGGGGGAAGCCCTCCTCGGCCAGGCCGATGGCCGGGGCCAGCAGCCGCTCCAGGCCCAGGGTGCCGAACCGCTCCAGGATGGTCTGCCAGGCGTGGGTCTCGCCGGGGATGGTGGCGGAGAGGGGGCCATCCAGGGGCATGGTGGCGTAGCCCCGGCCCGCGAAGAACTCCGGGGTTGCCCCCGTGGGCGCGGCGCCGCTGCCGGTGACGCCCCACAGGACGCCGGTGGCGGCCTCGTAGAGCAGGGCGAAGACCTCGCCGCCCACGCCGCACATGGGCGGGATGGTCACGCACTCGGCGGCGGCGGTGGCGATGGCCGCGTCGAAGGCGTTGCCACCCTCGTGGAGCACCTGGACACCCGCCGAGGCGGCCAGGGGCGACGCGGAGCAGACCATGCCCCCGCGGGTGAGCACCACGCTGCGGGTCGCCGAGGCCAGTTCGCCGCTTCCTTCGCTCACCATGGGTGCTCCTTCTGCATGCTCGGTCCGGGCCGAGGGGCCCGAGTTTGGGTAAGGGGCCCGAATTTAGGCTAGTGGATTGTAGGAAGACGGGAGAGCGGTGTCAAAGCGAGCCCGGTCCGGCCCAGCGCCTTAGCGGCTTTACGGCTGTGCTAAAGTTGGGCCGCAAGCTCGCAGCGGCCACCCTGATCTACCGGGGGCCTGCCCCGATGGGATCGGGACCAGCACTCACGTGCAATGCCCCCATATCCTTGATCTACTGGGGGCCTGCACTCACGTACAATGCCCCCATAGCCCCATAGCCCGGATAATCCATTGCTCGACGTCTTCCTGAATGTTGTCCTGCCCATCTTCCTGCTGGTGTCCGTGGCCGCCCTCCTTCAGCGCTGGCGCCGGCTCTCCGCGAGCGTGCTGAACCAGGTCACTTTCTACCTATTCAGCCCCGCGCTGGCCTTCGACGTGCTGATGAAGAGCTCGCTCTCCACCGGGTCGTCGTTCCGCGTGGTTGGGGCCACGTTGCTGGCGATGGCATTCGTGGCCACGGCCAGCGCCGTGGTCAGCGGACTACTGCGGCACCCGAGGCCCATTCGGAGCGCCTTCCTCCTGTCCACCATCTTCCCCAACGCGGGGAACATGGCGCTGCCCGTCACGCTGCTGGCCCTGGGGGACGCTGGGCTCGCCGTGGCGGTGGTCATCTTCATCGCTCACTCCGTCGTCGGCTGGTCCGTGGGGACCTTCATCGCCTCCCGGAGCGAGCAGGGGAGGCTGGCCTCGCTGCTGCAAGTGGCGAAGGTCCCCGCCATCTACGGCGTCATCGCGGCGCTGGGATTGCAGGCGGCCGACTGGGAGCTCCCCACCGCCCTGGCGCAGCCCATCGGCCTGCTGGCCGAGGCCGCCATCCCCACCATGCTGCTGGTGCTCGGCTTTCATCTGGGCGAGGGCATCAAGCTGGGCGAGCTGCGGAGCCTTGTGGCCGCCATGGTGCTGCGTCTGGTGGTGGCCGCTCCCCTGGCGTACGCGGCCACCCTCGTGTTTGGGCTCCATGGGGTGTCACAGCAGGCGGTCGTCATCGTGGCCTCCATGCCCACGGCGGTGTTCACCATCATCCTGGCGACTCAGTTCGGGACCAACCCCCGGTTCATTACCGCGTCGGTGGTGGCCACCACCCTGGCGAGTCTCGGGACGCTGACGGTGATTGTGACACTGGTCCAGGACCGGCTCGGATGAGCCGAAGCTTCCGCTCAACGCCTCCGGGCATCTGCTAGACTTCACCGGCGAAGCGGCCGAAAGCCCGCGAAGCGGCCGAAAGCCCGCGAAGCAATCGAAGGAAAGAAAGAAGGAGGAGGGCCATGCAGGTCTCGGGCTTCATGTGGGCGGGCGTGCGGACCGAGAGCTTCGGGACGACGCTTGGTTTCTTCGAGAAGCAGATGGGGCTGGCGCTGGCCTCCCGCGACGATGAAGCCGGCTACGCCGTATTCACACTCCCCTCGGGCCAGACCTTCGAGGTGTTCGCGCCCGGCTACGAGCACTACGACCGCCACGAGTGTCCGGCCATCGGGTTCGAGGTCTCGGATATACGGCAGGCCCGCCAGGAGCTGGAGGCGGCGGGGGCGGAGTTCGTCAGCGGGTTTACAGAGCACGAGAGCGGGGCGATGTGGACCCACTTCCGCGGCCCCGACGGCTATCTCTACGGCCTTCAGCAGCGGGGACCGGGGTAAGGGCCGGGCCTGGAAGGTCATACGTCAACAAAGGAGGCCATCGCCGGCAGCTCGGTGAACCGATGAACATCTTCTTCGACATGGACTACACGATCGTGGCGGTGGACGGCAGCCTGCGCCCCTGCACGGCGGAGACCTTCCGCTCGCTTCTGGAGGAGGGGCACACGCTGTTCATCTGGTCCGGCATGGGGGTCCGCACCCGCGAGGTGAACGCCCTGGGCCTGGGGCCGCTGGTCTCCGGCGTGTTCGAGAAGCCCCTGGACCGCTTCGAGGCCCGGCTCCCGAACCTGGGCATTCAGGTGTGGCCCGACTTCGTGGTGGACGACTACTCGGAGATCGTGGAGTTCTTCGGCGGCATGGTGGTCCGCACCTACATGTTCGCCAACTCCCAGGACCGGGAGATGGAGCGGGTGCTGCAGGCTATCCGCGACTACTCGGAGCATGGCGCCTCGGAGAACACCGGCTTTCGGAGCGGAACCGCCGATGGACGCGGCAAAGAAGCGCACTTCCCCCGGAGCTCCGCCTGACGAGGGGAGGCAACAGCCCGTGGGCAAAGCCTTCGCGCCGGTCATCGACCTCTTCCTACGGCTCTGGCTTCGTCACGGCCGGTATCGTTGGTCCGGTTTCAGGAGGTCGTCCGCGAGTTCCATCGCGGCAGTGAATGCCATCGCGGGAGTGAATGAAGGTATATCGTAATTGCCGCTTGGGGCAGGCCCCACTATCAAATTGCAGGAGGCACGCCGATGGGAATCACCCGCTTGTACACCGGAGACGACGGAGAGTCGCACATGGAAGAGCTGGACTTGGCATCCCACCCCGAGCTGGCCTCGGCTCAGGCCGCCACGAGCATCACCTTCCGCTCATATGCGCCGGGGCACTTCATCGACTGGCACACCGGACCGCGCCGCCAGTTCGTCATCACGCTGTCCGGCAGCGCCGAGATCGGCCTGGGAGATGGCACGGTGCACCTGTTCACCCCGGGGCACGTGAACCTGGTCGAGGACCTCACGGGCAGAGGACATACCACTCGCGTGGTAGGCGACGAGACCCGCATGACCGCCACGATTCCGCTGGCGGAGGGTCCGGGATAGCGCGGGCGCGATACGGCGTTTGACGGCTGGGGTATCCGCGCAGGGGCCGCCGGCCCGCAGACCCCGTTCCGCCTCGAGCCATGAGCTCGCTGACAGGCTCTCTCCGGTACGCCGCGCCGAGAGCGCCAGGGGACATCCGACCGCGTAGAGCAGATTTCGTGGGCGCTGCTGCTCGTGTGGGAAAATGAGGTATACTCACCGGAGCACCAGTCAGAGCCCGGAGCACGCATGTCACGCAAGAAAAAGCCGCACAAGGTGAAAGCGCCGGAGTCCACCGCCGAGTTCGTCGCGCGGGTAAGCAAGCAAAACGCCAAGGTGAACGGCCTCAAGATTCGCCTGGGCTTTGCGAACCACCACCGGTAGGTCTCTGTTCGGCACGGCGGAAATCCCCTAGCGCGCGCGGGCCCGTCCCGCCCGCCACTCCTGGTACGCCTCCCGCATGCAATGGCCGCAGGGCCGGTAGCCCTCGCGGAGCGCTTCGCTCTCGCGGGAGAAGAACACCCGGCTGGCCACCGCCATCCGCTTGCCGCTCCAGCAGTCGAGCGTCCCGTAGATTTTGAGCCTGCGGTTCCCCCCGAGCTGGACCTCGCCGCTACGGACCAGCGCGCCCATCTCACCGGGGCGGATGCTGGCGTGAGTCCTCATTTGGCCGCCCCTAGCAAGCGCTCGGCGTTCTGGTCTGCGAACTTCTCCGGCACGGCGGGATCAAGCCGTCCGATGTTGCTCTCAGTCAAAGCCTTGCAGGATGCGATGTTTGCGAATCTGTCGCGTCGTTATGTGAACGACCAGCGCCGCAGCAAGAACAGCAGCCGAGAACCACACGACGTCGCCTGTCATACGAAGTAAGTTGGCAGTAATCAAACTCTGGATGGAGTCATCGGTGGTAACACGGCCTGCCGAATTGAATATGAAGCCGCCGATGAGCCAAGCCGCCTACCACCAACCCAGTATGGGAGGCACGGTCGCCCTGTTCGAGGAGTCGGTTTCATTGGACGGATCAGCATGACTGCCCTGACAGACCTCCTTCATGACCTGGTATGGCCTAAACAAGGCCATAATGGGTATGAACCACCAACCTACCGCCCAACCTGGCGAGAACCGCTGATGTGTAACTCCCAGCGCCTTAAGATTACCTGAGACCGTCGCTATCCATACTAGGAACACAATCGCGGTGATTATGAATAAGAGGAGAAGCCCAACGCCTATTGCAGCTTGCCGGCTGTCACTAGCGTCCGCATCCACAGATGTCACAAACCCGCCATCTTGGATTCTCTGTAGCAAACCGAACTCAATCCAGTTCGAAATAAGCGATACGATCAGCAAGACCGCCGTGCCAGCGAGAAATGCGACGGTCCAGCCTGCCGCAGGGCTGGCGGACGAGAATGGCTTTGACGAAGGCGCGCCCTGGAGTTGTCGACCGCAAGAACCGCAAAAGGCCTGTAGCTCCTTTACGCTGGTTCCACAATGGGGCATAGGCCCAGCTCTCCCGTAGCGGTTGCGTCAACTCCGCTAGTCTCGACCACGCCAGATGGCCTCTCAGTTTCAGGAAGCGTGATCGCAACCGTCTCAACCTCGCTGCCAATTACTCTGAAAGCCTTTAGCTCAGGAGCGGTGGCGTTCATGAGTGAAACCACCAAGTGGTGTGCTGGCAGCAGCTTACCCTCCTGATTCAGCTGTAGTTCCTGCCGTCTCGCTTCTTGAATGTCGACGGGCGATGGTGCGGCCCCGTGAGTAGAATGGGAGTAATAGACTGCCAGCCATTCCCATCCGTTGGCCACTATTGTTGCTAGTGCCTTTTCCAGTTCATTTGGATCAAGCCTGTAGGAGTACCGTGGATTGTCGGCTGAGTTCTTGATTCGGAGAATCTTTTTGGGTAAAGTCCCGTTTTAGCCACCGGATTAGCTTTGAAGCAGCTTGAACAATGTCTTAACCTGTTCTGGTCCCAACAGACGCCGATGATTGTAGCGCCAGACATACTCAGCAAGATAGAGGGGCAGCCGTTCTCGGCGGACTCCCCCTTTGGCTGCCAGACGCCGCTTGAGATAACCCCAGAAGCCCTCCAAGCCGTTGACGTGGCTCCCTTGCCGATCGCTGAACGCCTGGCTGTGGTCCACAAGCCGGTGGACGTAGCCCCCCGCTGCGACGCCCGTGTAGCTGGTAAAGGTGTCCGAGCAGACGATGGAGCCACGTTGCACGCGTTGGTGCAGGAGCGGCAGCAGCGTCTTGGCTTCCACGTTAGGTACCACTTGCGCCCACACCAGGCCACCTCGACACAGGATCCCAAAGACAGCTTGCTTAGTGGTTCCACGGCCCCGCTTCGTGCCCTGAACACGCTTTGCCAGGCGCCTGTTGCGCCAGGAACCTCCCAGGTAGGTCTCGTCGACCTCCACCACGCCGGAGAAGACATGGGGAACGTCCCGGACCATGGCCTGGCGCACCACGATCAGGGCGCGCAGGACTCGCTTTCGCTCCAGGCGGGCCTCCTGGGCAATCACCTCGGCACTCTGCCCCAAGACGAACCAGCGCAACAGTCGCCGCCACTCCCCTGGCGACAACCGAAGCGGCAGCGCCCTGGGCACCCACTCGTAGTGGCAGGCTGCACAACGACTCTTACCTCGCCGAATGCTCCAGCTCTTGGCGTGTTGACATCGAGGGCACCCAATCTTCCGTCCCATGCCACCATTCTCTCACAGGTGGCTGTTTTGGGACTATACCCTTAAAGAAAAATAAGCGAAAGATTGTTTACCACTGCAACCAACGCGGCAATGACGTATGGAACTAATACAACGGTGTACGCTGTTCGAGCGAAATGGTGCAGGCCAAATCGCCTGTAAACCAAGCGAGCAGATACGGCGATGACGCAGAGAAGCCCCAAGGCCACAGAATTCATGATGTAGAGACCATTAAAACCACCCTGACGTAACGCCCAACTCGCAAGGATTCCACCTTCGTAGACGTTCGCTTTACCGCTGATCTCCAAGAGAAGATAAGTGCTAATGAAGTCAAACGCGGCTAGTAGAGCGACTAACGGGATCAACCAACCTTCATGCCAGGGCCAAATGAACCTGGATAAATTCCCGATATACCGTTCAGCACCTCGGCCTTGCTCCAAGCTTCTATTGGCCATGGACTTAATCAAGAAATACAATGCATCTGCGATGCCCCTTACCGACAAATTGTCAATCCAATGGTGTGGCAACAACATGATTAGTGTTTGGCGATTCCTCAGAGCCACCGACAGTTTTCGGGGGTCAGGTCAGCATCGCTAAATCACGACTGCAAGAAGAGAGTGAGGAATCCCGCTTGAGGAGCCCATCACGATGGAACATACACGCTTGGTAGCATAGGATGAAATCACCCAAACGAATGATTCAATGCGGAAACTTTCGTTCGCAACATTGGCCCGTAGGGGTGGATGATCGGGGGCGGGTAACTAGCAGCCGGCAGGTGTGTGGGAGAGACCTGACCCCCCAAAATTGATCCAGGCGATAAATTAGCGTCTGGGCAAGAAAAGGGAGAGATATGCCGAGGAAACTGTTCGCGCCGGAAAGCATCATCGGAAAGTTGTGGCCAGCATCAGGTTCGCCATCGCAGGGACAGGCTAGTTGTGCATGTGGCACAAATACTGGGGAGCGGGTCATAGTTGGCTTGCCAGGAGCCTTCCTCGAAGGATTGCCCACAATAGGGCAATGGTGCTAACAACGAATGCCAATGGTGTCAGATCAACATTTGGCAGAGGACTTATGCCAAGGCCGAAGCTCAAATTGACCAGCCAGGGTATGCCAGCAGATACGATAAGGGCACTTGCCCCCGCCCAGTGAGCAAGGCCCGACTTAAACAGTGGGCGACTTACGATAATCACTCCCACGAGCATCAGTAGATATGAATATGCCGTGAAGGCCCAGAATGCTGGCCCATGAGCATAGATTTGTACTGAGATTTGCGCACTGATAGCAGGATTGATGTCGCTCCATATGAGTCCGTGCGACTCGTTAGTCCATGCGAGAATTAGTGTAGCCCAAGGCAGTGGTACGAGTATGCTTAGAAATCGACCCTGCAGCAGCCACAACCCACAGCCTGTGAATTGAATCGCCACAGCCAACCAGAAAGTCGCGACCGTTACTATTCCCAGGTGAGATAGGATGGGAGAAACGGACACCAAAGTCGGATAAGATAGAGCGACGGAGGTGTCAGTATGAAAGGTGTCCCTCAAGGAAGATACACGAGGGAATTCCGCCAGGAAGCAGTGAAGCTGGTAACGGAAGAGAGGCTATCATTGCCGGAGGCAGCCCGCCGGTTGTCCCTGGCGCCATCGACGTTAGGGTACTGGGTGAAGGCACAAAGGGCCGGCAAACTGGGAGATGTCGGCAAGACGTACAGGCCCTTGACTGAAGTAGAGATGGATTTGGCCCGGACTAAGAAGGAACTGGCGGAAGTGAAGATGGAGCGGGACATACTAAAAAAAGCGGCCGCGTACTTTGCCAAGGAGTCGCTGCCCGGTACGCGGCGATGAATGAGTTGCGGCTCAAGTATCCAGTCCGGATGATGCGACGGATTATGAATATATCGGCCAGCGGCTACTATGCGTGGGTGGACCGGCCGCTGTCCAAGCGGGCACAGGAGGAAGTGCGGCTGGAGCTGGAGATAATGGCGGCCCACCAGCGGAATAGACAGACCTATGGCCCGGAACGGTTACAGCGCGATCTGGCGGAGCATGGCGTTCGGGTGGGTGTTTGCCGGATCAAGCGGATCCGGCAAAAGCTCGGCATACGCTGTAAACAGAAGAGGAGATTCAAGACTACCACTAACTCCGCGCACAGACTGCCAGTTGCGGATAACTTGTTGGGCCAGCAGTTCAAGGTCAGTCAGCCCAACGCCGTGTGGGTGAGTGACATCACCTATATACCGACTGATGAAGGCTGGCTATACCTGGCGGGCCACAAGGACCTGTTCACCGGAGAGCTCGTGGGCTATGCCATGGGAGAGCGGATGACCAGGAATCTGGTTAGTCAGTCTCTATTCCGGGCGCTGAGAGCCAAACGCCCCGCGAGGGGACTGATGCATCACTCTGACCGGGGCTCTCAGTATTGCTCCCAGGAGTACAGAAATCTTATGGAGCGCTCTGGCCTGAGATCATCCATGAGCGGGAAAGGGAACTGTTTTGATAATGCGCCGATGGAGAGCTTCTGGGGAACACTCAAGCAGGAGCTAGTCCATCACCGTCATTATCGAAGTAGACAGGAAGCAATTCGAGATATGACAGAATATATCGAGATCTTCTATAACAGGCAGCGCCGCCAGGCCAGGCTGGGATTCCTGTCACCTGCGGCCTTTCAACAAAGATTCTATGCAGGATTACTCGCAGCTTGAAAGGTTTGGTGTCCACTATTGCCATCCGACCCCAATGCCACCTTTGATCGCTAGTAACACGAAGGAGCTCCGCCAAATGGCGGAGCTCCTTCGTGTTCATGGTGGAGATGGGGGAGGGCCCATCTCCCCGTCCAGCGTGTAAGTTCTTTCGAGTACGTCCTATCCCACTCTCAAGCCGGTTAGTTGTGTGCGAGTTCTCATTCCAAAATGAACCGCAACGGGTAAATTGTGTATCGTTGACCAACAGCAGTGAGTAAGCTGCACAAACGGTTTAGAGGGTCCAGGTGCGCGAGCGAATAGTAAGTACCACCACGAGGGAGCGTGAATATACCTACCCCCCTATCTGGGTTGGCGCGCAAGGACATTCAATAGAGCGGGTTTGACCCCAGTTTTGACCCCAACACGGGGGTCCATCCACGGACGGAGGCGAATCTCCAGGGCCACTGGCGTGTTAATATCGTACGCAAGCGAATGCCAGGATACGTAGGCGAGCAACCCAGTGCGGCCTCCAAAACCGCAGGCCGGGGGTTCGAATCCTCCCACTCCTGCCAGCGCTCCCCTCCGCTCGTATCCAGCTTCCCTTCCCCATTCGCTCGAAATGCACCTTCGCTTGTGGTAGAGTCCGCTCGCCATTTCACTGAGTTGGCGGCTGGAATAAGGCCGGCGGCGACAAGGGAGGCCATGCGATGACTGTTGCACCGCCGGTGAAGTCGGGCTACGTCTCCAACGGCCCCGAGATGCAGCTCAACTACCTGGAGTGGGGCGACCCCGATGCGCCGCCGGTGGTGCTGGTCATCGGGCTCACCGGCGCCGCCTACAACTGGCGCACCACCGCCGAGGCGCTCCAGGACCGCTACCGGCTCATCTCGCTCAATTTACGAGGCCACGGCGACAGCGGGCCCTTCCCGGACCGCACGCCCAACTCGCCCGGCGACCAGCGATGGCGCGATTGGGCCTCCGATGTGCACGCGCTGATCACGGCCCTGGAGCTGGACAGGCCGGTGGTCATGGGCCACTCGCTGGGCGCCCGTGTCGCCTACTGCCACGCCGCCTACTACCCCCAGGACACCCGGGGGATCGTGGTCATCGACAACGGGCCGGGCTTTCCTCCCCCCGTGGCGCTGTTCGTCCAGGACGGGTTCATGCGGAAGCGCCCCACGGAGTTCGATTCGTGGGAGGCGGCCATGGAATGGATGGCGCGGATCATGCGCGGGTCCGCCGACGAGCTGCCCAAGCAGACCGCCAAAGACCGCGCTCCGTACCTCCTCCGGCGGCTCCCCAGCGGCAAGGTGACCTTCAAGCACGACCTGCTGCTCCGGGATGAATGGAAAGAGAAGCTGCCGTACCGGGCCACCGTGGAGTCGTGGCTGTGGAAGGAGATCGCGCAGGTCCGGTGCCCCATGCTGCTGATGAAGGGTGAGACGAGCCCATTCGAGACCGCCGAGACGTGCGAGAAGATGGTGGAGCTGACGTGGGGACCAGCGCGATGGGTGGAAGTGCCCAACGCCGGGCATATGATTATGGACGACAATCTGCCTGGGTTCCTGAGCGAGGTGGAGCCGTTTCTGGCGGAGGCCTACGGCCACTCGTAAGACCCGCCCCCATCGGAACGTCCGCCGTCTATAAACAGGAGGTCACCATGCCGGCGCCACCGGTGAAATCGGGCTACGTCGCCAACGGCCCCGACCTACAGCTCAACTATCTGGAGTGGGGCGACTCCGGCGCGCCGGTGGTGGTGCTGCTCCACGGGCTCCTCGGCGTGGCCTATAACTTTCGCACGACCGCCGAGGCGCTCCAGGACCGGTACCGGGTTATCTCGCTGAACGTGCGGGGCCACGGCGACAGCGGCCCGTCGCCCGAGCGGGAGTACAACTTCGACCTGTGGGCCTCCGACGTCCACGCGCTGGTGAGCGAGCTGGAGCTGGACCGGCCCGTGCTCATCGGCCACTCCATGGGCGGCCGGATCGCCTATGTCGCCGCCGCGCGGTACCCGAACGACACCCGGGGCATCGTGGTCGTCGATAACGGCCCCGGCTTCCCACCGGCGGCAGCGGAGCGGGTGCGGACCATCTTCATGGGCCAGCGGCCCATGGAGTTCGACTCGTGGGAGGACGCCATCGAGTGGCTCGGCAGACGGAGCAGGGCGCGGGAGCAGCCGCTGCCCGAAGCGCTGGTCAGGGCCCGGGTGCTCTACCACTTCAAGCGGCTCCCGACCGGCAAGGTCACCTGGAAGTTCGACCCGCTGCTGCGCGACGAGTGGCTGGGCGCCGAGCCGCCGGCCCGCGCGCGGCTCGACTCATGGCTCTGGGACGAGATCGCGCAGGTCAGTTGCCCCATGCTACTGATGAAGGCCGAGACTACCGACCTGCTGACCCGCGAGACGTGCGAACGGATGGTGGCGCTCACCAAGGGCGAGGCGCGCTGGGTGGAGGTGGCCGGCACCACGCACCGGATCATGGACGATGACCTGCCGGCGTTTCTTAGGGAGGTCGAGCCGTTCGTGGCGGAAGCCTACGGCCGCTGAGGCGGCGAGGGGCGCCCTGCAGGTGGCCTAGTTGGGCGCGTGGCCTAGTTGGGCACATACATCTCGTAGAACTCGATGTAGCTCTCCTCCTGGACCTCCCGGAGCTGATTGTAGATATCGGTCGCGTCCGATAGGGACGGTAGCCCCTCGCGGTACGGGGACTGGATCGACTCCTCGGTCCAGTCCATGTAGATGGTGTTGGCCGGTCCGGGGACCGTGCTGCCGCTCCAGTAGACTCTTATTGGGGAACGCTGGCCCGCATCCTCATACCTCTTGCCCAGTTGCGAGATGATCTGAGCGGCCTTGCGCGACGTTCCCGGCTTCACTTTAAACACCCGTCGGATGAGATACATTGTTGCCTCTTCAGCTTTCTTTGGGGGGCGTGTAGAGATGGTCCGTCTTCGCAGCCATGATGAAATCGTTGCGGTGCAGGTCCCTGATCTTGTGGGCCCACCAGGTCACTGTAACCCTGCCCCAATCGGTCACCAGCAAGGGGTGGTGCCCCTCCGCCTCGGCAGCTTCGCCTACCCCCACGGTAAAGCTCAGGGCCGTGGCGAAATCGGAGAAGCGGAACACCCGCTGGAGCTTCCGCACCCCGTTCTCTTCCAGCAGCGTCCACTCGGGCACCTGGGGGTGCAGCTCCGCCACGTCCTCGTCGGTGACGTGCGGGGCGTCGGACCTGCAGGCGACGCACTTCTGTTCGATGAGCAGCGTCATCGTCTGTCTCCCGGTGATGGAGGTGAGGGGTGCGCTGGGGTCTGGGTCGCGGCGCGGCGGCGGCCCCCCTCATGATGTTCCCGCAGCGCTCGTGGGGTTTATCCCACCGTGGCGTCCCTCAGCGCTGCCTCAGCTCTTTGGGCCTTGGCGCTTCAGCATCGCCTGACAACCCGGCTCTATCTTCCGGAGGAAGCCGATGCCCGAAAGCCAGGCTGGGCAGGTGGCGTTGTGGATCCGCCAGATAAGAGAGAGCTTCTCTTGCTGTGCCATCGCTACACCTCGTGCCTCTCGGCCGCCGGCCTCTGCAACAGACGCCGGCGGGTTAGTTGCTGAGGCGCCCCATTGTAACCGGTCGCGGGGGGTTCCGCCACGCTCCCTCCGTGCAGAGGGGGTCGGTTGGCAGCGGGGAGTGGGGACGGTATCATACCTAAGGGAAGGCTGACCCGTGCCGAGGTGGTGAAATAGGTAGACACGCTGTCTTGAGGGGGCAGTGGGCGAAAGCCCGTAGGAGTTCAAGTCTCCTCCTCGGCACCATTCAGCCGTTGTTGTCGGGGCGACGTAGCCAAGTGGTCTAAGGCGGGGGTCTGCAAAACCCCTATTCGGCGGTTCGAATCCGCCCGTCGCCTCCAACCCCCTAATTCGTAGCTAAATACCAACTATTTTGCCCCAAATGCCGACATTTTGCCGACATGATGGGCTACCAGGATCAGATGCGCACCTCGCCCACGGCACCAGTGCCACCCGTAGTGTTGTTACGTCAATGAGGACTCCCCTACTTCGTCTCATAGCCGACGTACAGCAACCGGATGGTCCCAGTAGCATTACTCTGAACTAGGCGAAGATATGTCGAGTTGTTGAGCGGCAAGCGCGTGAGCATCGTTTGTTGATAGCCCGCGGGCGTGCCGCTAAAGTTGATTGTCGTGCCGCTGGGCTGCGTGTCTTCATAGGCATTAGCGCTATGGAAGAGTAGGAAATCAGTACTACCATTGCGTAGGTAAGCGGTGCCCGTCGGTGTCCCACTCGTGATAGCGAAGCGAGTGAATAGAATAACGACCTCGACCCCTGACGCTGGTCGATAATTCGCCGTCCCATTTGCGGCTGTCGTAACGATCTCGCCAGTGACGACATCGCCAGATGCCATCGCATCCTCCTTTTATTTCGTTTGGTAGCCGATATAGAGCAAACTTGCCGTGATCGATGAGGTGAAGGTGCCCAAATTACCGACGGAAAGACGAAGATAGGTGCTATTTGTAATCGGCAAACGCGTCACGATGTCCTGCTGATAGGCATCGACTCCCGCACCGAACGTGATGGAATAGCCTGTTGGTTGTAGCATGTCAACCGTACTATGTCTGACCATTGTCTGATTAGCTGCCGCAGGCATGCTTAGAGTCGACATGAGCGGAAAATTGGTGCTCGAATGCCGAACGTAAAGATCAGCATCTGCACCGCCACTCTGTGTGCCACCTGTAACAGAGACGAGCAATCTGGTGACGAGTAGAACAACCTCCGTACCCGACGTCGGCTGATAGTCGGTGTTGACTGTACCTGCTGTTGCTGTTGCTGTGATTACGCCCGTCACTATGTCGCCAACGGCCATGGCTAGCTCCCTCCCATGGCGATAATCAGCGCAAGGTTGCCGCCGGCAAAGGTGATCTGGTTGAAAGATGGATTTGCGCTCGTTCCGCCACTCGTCAGCACTGTTCCTAGCGCTCCCGGCGAGAGCGCAGCCACATTGCCACTAGAATCCTCGTAGGGGATGGACCCCTGCGTCGTTGTGCCCTGCACCTTGGTACCCACCAGGTCGCTGAATACGGGATCGGCAGCATTGCCACGAGTCTGGAAGAGTTGCCGCGCCGTGCCAGCGCCCAGACGCTGAATAGCTGTTGCGCCCCTGAAGAACACGTCGCCCTGGGCCGCGCTGGCTATGGTTAGATTCGCAAGGTCCGTGAACTCGCGCCAAGCTCCGTTCTCGTATCGCTCGAAGACGCTTAGCGTGCTGTTGTAGATGACCATGCCATTCGCAGCAGTCAGCGCATCCCGCTCCGTGGTGGTGAGGCTATCGATCACGATGGCGTCTGTGTACTCGATGGGGCCGTTCGTCCCTTTGAGATCGTCCAAGATGTCGGATATATACGTGTTCATATTGGACGCCGTTAGAATCTCACCCACCGACCACAGGCGAGGAATCCCAATGGACAGCGCCCGCACGAACTGCACGCCTGCGGCTATGAGCTCATTGGCCCGCGCCGTCCGCTCCTGTAGGTACTCCAGCGTCCAACCTGGCTGCCAGTTTCTCACCGGGGCAAAACCCCGATGCCCCGGTTGCTTCATGAGCTCCGCTTCGATGGCAACCCGATTCGTCGGGAACATCACGTCCACCCAATCGCTCCCGCACTGGACGCATATAGAGGGGTGGCCATAGTGGGCCGGTGTCGGCGTCAGGTCCCATGTGGCTCCTGTCCCCGTTGACCCGACTGGAGTGGTCGCAGGCCGGTCTTCTACGGGCGTGACGGAGTTGCAGGCAGGACAAACCCATAGGCAACGGCCTGAGTTGATCAAAGCTTCAACTTGACCCGTGCGGGTGATGGGTATGTCTGGTGCGTCTTGCCCCCGGTGCACTTGGTGCATCGCGTCAAGCCACGGCACGTAATCTATATGCGCTCGGTCCAGGAGTTTCAAGGGATCGTCCCGATAGTCGCTGTGCACCAATACCTTGTCGTTGGCCATTGCCTACCTTCCTAGGATTCCCGTGTCGAGGCCAGGTCCGCTGCCCAGAATAATAACGTTGCCATACGGAAGCGAAGGACTGAGCACCAGCCGAACGTCGTGGCGTAGGCCAACGTCGACGCGGTGTTCGATCGACTCCACAAACATATGCTGGGCCAGCCCGCGACTCACGAGCATGACCCGATCCGAAAGGTCTAACGCGGTCATCTCTTGCAGATGGTCGTTGGCGTTGACGGTGATAGTGGCCTTCCGCAGCGGGTCCTTCTGCAACGCCAGGATGAAACGTCCATACTCCGCCGCATCTTGAGCATCGGGGAGAAACTGCCCAGGCGCGAGATAGTCCTGTGGTCCGTAGTTGTCAATGGAGTCCTGATCCTTAATCTCCACGTTGTATGGCTGGCCAGCAACTAACGCCTGTCCCCGGACCTGGAGAAGAGTCACGTACATGTCGAGCGTAGCGTGATTATTAGTGAGCTCCATCGTCCGGGAGTTGGCAGTGTCCGTGACGGTTACCCCCAAGGACGTCGTCAGGTTCGTGCCTGTGCCATTCGCAGCCGTATTTGCCGTGTAGTCGGCGGTGGCAACCAGCGTATTCCAAGTATCTACCGCGAGGTGAGTAGCTGTACTATTCTCGTTTGGATACTCCGCCACGAAGGTGATGCTGTCACCAACCCTCAGTAGGGGTGTTTCTCCGAGTGTCCATAGAACAGTCGTTGCTGCGACCGTGTACTGGCGTACAGGGACGCGCACGATGTTGGCAATGTCTTGGGCCGGGTCCTGTGGCTCATCAGTTATTACAGGGATGAATGTCGGTTGTGGGTCATCGGTGAAGGCCAGAACACTCGTACGCTGTAACAACCTACGGTAGAGGCCGTCGAAGGCGTACCGACCCCTGGCATCCTCATAGGAGAAACCGCCCTCCGTATCCTCGACCTCCCGAATAGACTTGATCGCTGGTTGAAGTCGGCCCCACCACCGGCCAAGAGTAAACTCCCCTTCATCAATGCGCCCACGAGCTTCCGCCGGGATATCTGCGGCGTCCAAAAGTACGCGGACGGCTGGACCTGATTTGATCGTGGTCTGCATAGGCACCGAGACCTTGCGCTGGCTTAGCCGCGAGAGTATCCCCAATGCCCTCAGTTCCAGCTCATCCCTGCCACCCCTTCGCTCAATTGGGGTGGGCTTATCCAGGTACCCGCCCCAGAGTGACGAGTAGCCCATGTTGCCCGTCCCCACGTATTTCACGATATCGCGCCGGTCTACGATAAGCCAGAACTGTTGGCTACTCGCAATGGCCCCAAGGAAGGTTCGTAAAGCTGCCTCACCTGCCCCGTCAATATTCCACTCTGCGGTCGTGCTCGTAGTCGTACCGAGCAGCGAATAGGGTATCTCCATACGCGCCCCATCAGCGTTTTGGATATACACGGACAACCTGCTGCCGCCACCCGTATTGGACCAGAACGCGGACATAGCCACAGTTGATGCAGTCGTCCGAGTCATCTGGAAGCGGTGAAGTTTACTGCTGACGGTCGTAAGGTTCAGGCTATCAATCGTCAGATTCGGCTCTAAGATCAGGTCTCCGCCCGTAGCCACGGTGCCACCAGACGGCCAGAGCTGGGTCCCTGCCGTCAGTTGAGCCCGCACGATCGCAGTGTCTATGCCCAAGCCCATCAATAGTCTTACCTGGCGGCCTGGGACAACGAGCTCATGGAGCGGGGAAGAGCTATTAAATCGGTCGTAGCGGTTGCCGTCGGTATTACGGAGTCTGTTGCTCAATACACCGGCAACGCTCCGCCCATAGACCATCGACCCATAGTCTCGGCCTCTTTTGGTGGTGATTGGAGGAAGGAGGTCTCCGCTTACATCGGAGTAAGTATTGGCAAACAGGCCATCCCCGTCCCAGTCTACTTCCAGCAGGTAGTCGCCTAGTTCGGTCATCACAATAAGTCTTGCCTGCCACGACGTGCCCCGAGAAGGGTGGCCTCCTGGACTTTCGCAGCAAAATCATCGAAGCCATAGATCGGCCCTTCGACAATGATGGTGGTTCCGTTGCCGACCATGCCCTCCAGTTTACTTAGTGGTATGACCGCCTCGGGTCGATTATTTGCAGCTAACATTGCTAACGTTGGACTATCAATAATTGCTCCAACATCCAGCGTAGGTATCTCTTTAATGTCTGGCACACCTATAGAGAATCCACCGACTGTGGGGCCGAATGGTGGTATCTTTACTTCTGGAACCTTAATCTCTATTCCATTCCAGAAGCGGATGAAGGTATTCAGTATCTCGATTATGCCGTTAATCGCCCCTTTAACAGCTTGCCTAGCGCCTTCCCAAATGCCAGCAACGACTCCGACGATCTTGCCCCAGTGCTCTTCAATCAGGCTAGTCAGCGGATTATCCGTAAACCAGCCCGTTATGTTTGTCCAAAGGTCACCGAAAAAGCCGAAGACAGCACCTAATATCTCGCTGACCGTCTCCTTGACCTTATCCCAACTCTTCAAGAAAAGCCCTGTTAGCGGATTATCCGTAAACCAGCCCGTTATGTTTGTCCAGAGGTCGCCGAAGAAACCGAACACGGCATCGAGAATATCGGAGACCACACCTGTGATCGCGCCCCAGTGTTTCCATATGAGTAAGGCCAGCCCCAAGCCCGGGGCAACCAGCAGCAGCAAAATACCTAGAATTGTTTGCCAATGATCACGAAATATGCCTACGATCCAGCCCCATATCCTGATAAAGAAGTCCTTGATGGAGTTCCATATGGCAATGGTCTTCTCCTTGACCTTATCCCAGTTCTTCCACAGCAGGACGCCAACTGCAATCAGTCCTATGATTGCTCCAACCAAGAGCCCAATGGGGTTGGCGCTCATGGCCGCGTTTAACAGCCATTGAACTGCCGTATACCCTTTCGTGATGGCCTTCATGAGGATCATCTTCAATCGTGCTAATGAGAGTGCACTACGCAACCCTTTGAACATGCCTGTCATTGCCGGTAGCGCTATGAGCATTGGCCCGATTGCAGCCAGAGTGCCAGCTAAACCTGCCGTGACTCCCTGAATAGGACCTGGTAAATCACCAAACCGCCCGGCTGTCTCGATGGCCTCGTTCTTCATCATCTGCATGCGCTCTGTGTTCGTGCGTGTGGCATCGGCATTATCAAGGACAGCACGCTCAGAGTCGTTCATCTTGGTGGTCAGGTTTTCCAGTTCAAAGGCACCATTCTGAGCCGCTACAAGCAGCCGCTGGGCGCCTTCAGCGCCAAAGTTCTCCGTTGCCGTATCCAAGTCCGTCGTGTTCACTATGGCATCCTTGAGCGCCTTATTGAGGAACTCTTCCGTCACTCCCCCTGTCTCAGCGATGGCTGCGGTCGTGTCCGCCTGTTTTTCCTGGAGATCGACTAGGGTCGCGTTATGAGTCGCGGTGTCCTCGTTTAGGGTGACCAATTCGGCATCCAGGTCAGCAGTCTGCTCAGCAAGTTTCTTTTGCTGCTTGGTGACCTTGGGGCCAGTCTTGTTCAACAGGGCAAACTCAGAATCCAACTCGGCGGCAGCCTTAGCAAGTTTCTTTTGCTGCCGCGTGGTCTCTGGTCCCTGCTCGTTCAGGTCGGCAAGCGCATCGTCAAGGTCCTGAATATCATCGCTCAGGCGTTTCTGTTGCTTGGATACTTTAGGCCCTGATTTACTCAGGGCCTTGAATTCCGTATCGAGATCGGCGAGACCATCAATAAGCTTCTGCTGTTGACGAGTTACTTCAGGTGTTGCCTTAGCTAGACGCTCCTGCTCTGCGGTGAGTGCGGCTATCGTCTCTGCGAGTTCAGCACTCTTGAACTCATTGGCAAGGCGCGTGGATTCCTTAACCTCCTCTCCCTGTTCAGCGAGCCGGGCATTGTGGATAGCAAGAGCTTGTTCAGCCTTGCGTAGTCTCGTCTCGTTATCTTCTACAGCCCTGCTATACTTTTCTATGCCCCGCTCTGCTAGCTCCTCAATTCTTTCTTGCGTTTCTTCGTGCTTCTCACGATTGCGCTCCAGTGCCTTTGTATGCTTTTCCAGAGCATTAGCACGCAAGTCCTCCATGCGCTCCTGGAGTCTTTCATACGCCGTCCGATTGTCATCAATCGCATCAGAATGCTTCGCTAGCGTATCCTCTGCCAGTTCTTCGATCCGTTCCTGGAGGTCTCCGTGCTTTTCACGGTTCGTCTCTAGAGCATCAGAATGCTTCGCCAGCGTATCCTCTGCTAGTTCATTGATCCGTTCCTGGAGATCAGCCTGTTTTGCCTCGTTGGACGCGATTGCCTCCTGGTTGTCCTCAAGCGCCTCTGTCGCCTCTTGAATAGACTTGGAGTAATCAGGGAATGCTTCGTCCGCAGCCTTTCGTAGAAACGCATTTATCCCAGGAAACACACGACTGGCATCCACACCGGATTCATGAAGCTGACCGAATAATGCAATAGATTCATCCATCGAAAACCCGGCGTTCTTGAGAACCGGGCCGTATGCTTGGAGGTTGCTAGTCAGCGCATCGATGCCTATGCCCGTGTCCTGACTAGCAACGAAGAGCTTATCCATGATGGGCGCGACTTGCTCGGATTCTTCACCAAAGACCTGCATCGATCGGGCAGTGTTGTTAATTAGCGTGGCAGTGTCCGTACCCATCGCATCGGCTAATTCTAGGGCGGTGCGGGCTGCCTCCTGGAGTGGTTCCCCAGTAAGCCCGAGGGTCGTATTCAGGTCGGCTATGGCGGATGCGACGGTCTGTGCATCGGCTGGGACGGAGCCAAAAACGGCCTTGAAATCATCCTCTAGCTGTTCTAGCGCCTCACCAGTGGCTCCCGTCCCGGTCTGAATCGTGGCCATGGCTTCATCGATAGTCTCTGTAGCCTTAAAGACGGCCGCACCAATACCAAGGATAGGGCCAGTGACCGCAAGAGACATCCGCTTACCAATGCCACGTAAGCGTTGCGTGGCATTGCGCTCAGTTCTATTCAGACCCCTATCGACACCACTAGCGTCGGTTTCGAGCTCTAGCACCGCGCGCCCTAGGATGCCTCCGCCTGTAGTCATAAGCCCACTCCCCTAAACCCGAGCATAGCCATCCTTAATTCAAACTGCTCCTTCGTCTGTGGTGCCGGGGCTACGGCCACCATACCGCGATTGGCTTCGCGTTCCCACTCACGGATAATCCGGCTGGATTGGTGCTTCTTGAGATTCCCAGACCCAACGACGTATTCAGATACACGGCGTAGGGATTCCTGCGCCTGTAGCGCTGGGATTTCAGCGAGCAGCGAATTCAATCTGGGTATCGGCATATCCAACCAGGTAGGATACTTCGGCTCCGGACCACCATAGAATCGATGGAGCCGGGCGGTTACGTTACCCCAGTTGATGTCTTGGAGCGACGCTGATTCGCCTGTGTCCGGCGACGCATCGCCCGGCTCCCCAGCTCTGCACGCCCGATAAAAAAATCGGCGAGCTTGCTCATCTGCCCAAGCCCGAGTGCGTCTATCACATCGTCGGGCACATCAGCATAGAAAATAAGACGCACCTGCTGACGCAGGTTACGCATCATCTTCTCTACTCCTTCCTCGTTGAAGTCCTGGTCCTGGACGCCCTGAGCCTCCTCCGATAGCTTGACCAGATAAGCCAGATCATTTGGGGACAGGTCACTGGCGGCCTTTATTTCGTACTCCCGCCCGCCGATAGACACGGCATCACGGATGATCGCCAGCGCATCCAGGTTGAGAACCTGGCGTTCACGTTCAGGCATAGTCCCTCCTATAGGGCTGCTGCGGTCTGGGCAGTGTAGGTGCCGGCACCACTGGTGGCGTGTTCTAGGATCATGAAGGTAACCGGCAGGATCGTTGCTGTTTTGGTAAACGTGAACTCACCCAGCTCCGACACATAGCATCTGGGTACCCAGAACTGCATGCCCCAGTTATTGCCGCCTGTGTCGTAGGGCGAGAATCCCCGCAAGAGCAAAGCGAGCTCCGTCACCGTCAGGCCCCGCTGAAGGTTCATGGCCTTTGTGCCGGGTACACCACTAGCCGCAGCCGTATCAGTAATGGCGTTGTTGTTCATGATCCGAGAGAGGGTCTCCACTGTCATATCCTTGATGCTGACTGTGATGGACTTCTCCTCGGCAGTCCTAAACGCCTTTTGGCCCATGGTCGATTTCAGGATCATCTCCATCTCGATGGTCTCGGAGAAGGAGACACTCACGCCATCCTCGTCGTAGAACTCCTCGCCAAGCAACGTCCAGGTGGACGTCGATGGCGTCTCGTCCACGGCTGGTGCAGTTGCCGCAACTGCACCAGAATAAATCGTGATCGGTCCACTCAGTATCTTCTCGGTTCCCATTTGTCAACCTCCTTGCCAAAATAAAAAACCCCGTGCTTTGTTTTGCACGGGGTCACTGACGCCTAAGCGTACTGGTCCACGATATGCGGGGCCACAGAGGGCCACGAGGTATTTAATTGTCCCTATTACTATATCACACTAACGCCTGTTCACCCACCTCAACGTTGTAACTGGCGAGCATGTACCGCCAGTCGGTATCTGGATCGATCATGTGCATGGGGCCGCTGAGCAGCGTGGCACTGTAGAGAAGCATATTGCTAACTGCCCGCCGCTCTAGGAACTGGAGCGTCTCATACACTGCCAGGTGTACACTCATGGCTTCCAGATAATCGGCCCCGTAGCACTTGGTTTCCAAGCCTTGGCCACGCCTTGGTGTCCAGTCCGCTTCTCTAGTGCCGCCCGGAATGAAGTGCAGCACGACGCACTTGCGCGGCATGTGCTGATTTTCGTTATCGGGCAGTTCACCACCAAATACTCGTGTGCCCACTTGGGATGCCACAGGCCCTCCAGACTCCAGCAGGAGCGTGACTAGGGCTGCCATGGGATCAGGGACGGCCACGTCTGTATCTCTCCTTTATTCGATCTAGTAGCTCCGGATATTCCTGGTCAGCAGCGCGCCTGAGCATGTTCACCCCGGGCCTACCTCTTGTCCCAGTCTCCACGTAGATCGCATAGTTGATATCGAAGGAGCCCCAACGACCAATTGCCTTATCCCCCTCGATGCGCGCTCGCTCTGTTTGTATTGACCCTTGTAGCGCACCCGTAACCCTTGGCGTCAACGGTTTAGCCGTCACAACGCAAGCTGATGTTGTTTCGTCAATGCCCTGCCGAGCTGCTTCCAGCCACCTCTTCTTAACCTCGTCGCCCTTCCAGTCCAATCTAAATCCTCTAGGCATTTTCGTCCTCACTGCCATCGAGATCGAGGCGCAGGTGTACGGGATTGACTTGTTGAACGAGGGCCTCTCGCAGCAACTCAAGAAGTCTATGTGTTGTGGTCTTGAACCCTTCAGACGTCTGCCAAGGGTAGCCGCATAGCGGGCATCGATCAGGCATCGACTCGGTAGCAATGAGATTCTGTGCTACTTCTCCTTTGCACTTGCCGCATTGGAACCGAGCCGTTACCAGGTCTTCTATGCCGAAGACGATGCGAGTCTCTTTGACCATGTCCACTCCCCTTATGCCCGCAAAGGCCCTAGAATACCCCCAGACGCTCCAGGATGGCCACCGAGGGCTAATGCCCTCGGTAGGCGTGGACCACGCCCCACGTTGCTTTCATGATCTGCCGTGCCTCCTCCGCCGTGATCTTCTGGTCCTCATCTGCATCAGCGACCACATGCATGAGCACCCGCACGGCTTTGAACACCCGTATCCATCTGCGCATAGCTACTCTCCTAGCCAACCCATAACCTGAGCTATATTTAGCCCCGCCAGCTTAGCGATCAAAGCAATCATAATGACGTCCTTCCATTGTCGTAAGCGTCCCAATGGCCCCGCTTGGGTCTCTCCATTGCCCGTAGCTTTGTGAAGTGCAAGCGCCGCTTCTACCCCAGCAAGGCGACGCTCTACCGTAGCAGCGTGCCGATCTTGACTGTTATGAAGTTCCTGGAGGGCAGCGCGCAACTCCCGGACATCGCTGTCCAGCTGCCGGAGCATTTCGATGTTCAGAGGCTCAGTCGTCACACTAGCGCCTCCGGTAAATCTCCAGCACCATGATCGCCCCCCGTTGGACTCTTACCGAACAAGGTTCAGGCTATCAGGTAAATTGGTAGTCACGTGACTTCATCCAAGGCCAGCTCCAGGTGATCCTCACGCCGGATCATCGTAAGAATACGCATGGTCTCCGACTTCAAAGTTTGGTCCCGACGGTCGTAGATGCGAGTCACCCTGTCCTGCTCTTGCAGGTCGCTTCCCAGTGGGGCCATCATGTTGTGCATAGCAATAGCGGCGGCCTTGTCACCATCCAGGATCAGCCGCTCAGTACGAACCTGCCAATAACAGGGTAGAGCAGTATTGATGTCGCGAAGCTCTGTGACAGGCTGGTTATAGGCGTTCTGCCTGTCGGAGATAACGTCGCGTTCTGTGTCGCACCTGTGAGTCATGAAACTGCGGGCGCTCATGTCACCGGAAACGCATGAGGCCGCGCCCTGCGCAGCAATTCACCCGCTACGAACCCGGCGAACGTACAGGCGTTTTCCAGCCCCACAATACCTTGAGTGTACAGCCGCCCCTCGTACTTGTCCGTACCCCATAAACTGATCCGCACAATGCACTCCGGTTTCCCCGGTTCAACTCTCGCCCGCCATACATTGTCCGGCCCGTCCAATACGTAGGAGCCGTTGCCCTCGTCATCGTCCCAACGCCATCGGTCATCCATATCTTCTCTCCTCATGCCAGCAGCCCCGCGCCTACGTCTCAAAGGCTCTCGAGTGACGGTTGATCACGATCAAATGCCTCTCACCCGCTAGGCCAATAGGCCAGCGCCTGCGTAGTTCTGACGTAGGCGAGCCAAGATGTTTTGGCGCTCTTTGCCATGGTCCATATATGTCACAGAGTAGGAGCCAACTCTTTCGGTATTGAGTCCCCGATACTGAATCTCTAGCTTAACGAGGTCAATGAGAGCCTGCGTGCGGCGGGGGTTATCGGCTATAGGGGTGTAGGTAATTTGGACATTGGTCATGAACGGAGCATCGGTGCGGAAGATGGTGCGCCCGCCGTGCTCTAAAGCGTACTTATCGGCGGAAACGGTGTCGGCGTCTCCCGGGGTTTCCCATCCACCCCATTCGACTATCTCTGAGATAGAATCGGCTGGACGGGGCAGCCATATCCTGTAACCTCGACCGGCTACGAGTGCAGATTGCTCGCCATCATGAGGACCGTAGGCCCTTATTATCTCCGCGTCGGCGCTGTCTACTAGCCGTTCCAGGGCGTCGTCGCTCAGGTCCGTCTCTACGTGCTCCATCAGTTGTCCGACAGTGATCAGGGTCGAAGCCATTACCTACCTCCCAGCAACGGCACTCCGGGGCATGCCGAGGCAGAACATAGAGCGCCTTATTTTCGATAGCCCCCTTGAACGCCACGTCTACACCCGCAATACTGCCACGCTCACGTTTGACACGTCGTCGAACTCGAAGCTCATCTGATGGTCTGCTCCGTTGTAGACATTTGGCTGGAATGGTCCTATGAATGCCTCGGTGTTTGCTGTGACCGTTACGGCCCTATCAGCGACAGCCAAACCGTCCACGGTGTTCGGCGTGTGAATGGTAACAACGACATCCGTCGCCCCGTTCTTGACGTGGAGAAACGTCCGGCCATTGTTGTTAGCGAAATAATCATCTGTCGCCGATATGGGAGTTGCCGAAGAACTGTCTAGGTACGTGGCGACTAAGCCACTGATTCGGTTGATGTCTTGTACGGTGAGATCAATGTCAGCCATCGTTATGCCGTCCCCTCAGCTGGTCCCACGTGAATCTCGCCGCCCACGTTTGTACCTTGGGAGACCGGTGCTACGCGCGGCTTGTACTGGACGTATGTGGCAGCACGAAGCGCCGCGTTGGCAGTAGCCCGGGCAACAACAACCCGCACGTACCGCTTAGTGGGCTTGTAGAGCTCTGAGACGAATATCTCGTCACCGGCGTCGTCAGCGATAGCGAGCCCTGTACCTTCCAGGTCGCTGAAGTCGGCAGCGGTAGTCGTATCGCTCTGCTGCCACTTAATGGACGTGACAGCGGTGGATGCAATGGTTCCCATCTCGACGACCGCCACCACGCCTTCATATCCCTGCATATCGACCATTGCGCCGTTAATGGCGGTCTGACCTGCCGCTCGGGCGCTGGCAGCGACGGCGATGCTTATTCGGTGTTCCGGTAGAAAGTTCTGGGCCATTATGGTCCTCCTAAGTTAGTGTCACTCGGACAAATGCCTCTTCGAGTACGGGCATGCCATCAGTCTCCAAGCGGCCAATGTAGCCCACCTGGTTCGACTCGGCGTAGAGCTCGATAAGCCGCTGTACCTGCATGCTCAGCGCGTCGGCAATCCAGTAGTAGGAGAAGTCGGCGATCATGCCCACATAGAGGCCCGAGGTGAAGGTGTTTGGTGCAAACTCGCTCATGATGAACGGCACGCCCAGGATGGTCTCGGGCTGTCCTGCCTGGAAACTGGGCTGCCAAATGTAGGACCCACTCGTGTCTTGGATGGTGCGAATTTGTTTCAGCGCATCACGATGGAAGAGCCAACGAGCTCTTGCCCAATAGCCCCCCTTGAGCTCATAGCGGGCATTAATGAGGCCGTTGGCAGTGACAGCCGTATTGGTGTTGCCGGTACTCACATCACGACCGGTGCTGATACCGTCGCTAGAAGCAGTGAAGAGCCCCAAGGGCTGGTTGGCTCCAGTGCCGTTCATGAAAGCGTTCTCCTGAGCCCGGTCGAAGCGATACTGCATCCGCTGGAGCCAGATGGCCTCAGCGTCCAGCCCAGGGGCATTGATGAGCTTGTTTGAGATTCTGACCCGCTTGGCCAGTGGCGAGGGGTTCAGCTCGCGTCGCCCAAAGGCTCCGACGTCATCCTGGACTCCGGTCTGAAGCTCCGAAGTCCAGGTCGGGTCTTCCTGGTCGGTATCCAGGGTCGGCACGCCAAGGCTCACGCCCTGCCCTACCTGGATGGTGCTAGCGAGGCCACGGATAACTACAGCATCATCGATCCCACGCAGAAGGGTCTGGACTACCTGCATGGGCACGGTGAGATAGCCACCAGCGGTGTCCTGGTCAGCCTGGAGCACCTTGTACTCAGGAATGCCGGGGATGGCATCGTTGGCGAGCGCCATCTGGCCGCCCTTGAGGTAAGCCCGGAAGCCCTTGACCGCTAGCCGCTCCTTCTCCCCATCCTTCCGCTCGCTGTCTGCCTTCGGGAAGGGGAACTGACGCTGCGGTTCATTGGCCCACTTCGTGTGCTCCTCCAGGCGTTTGGCTTGCTTGACCCCGTCCTGCTTGGCCTTGATCTCGTCTTGGAGTTTGTCGGCCTCGTCCAGCAAGGCAGTCATTTGTGCTTTAACCTCTTCCGGAGGCGCTTCCTTGCCGTCGTACGGAGCACGGGCCTCCTCCACCTGCTTCAGCAGGCCCAGATACTTGTCCTGAAGTTCCTTAAGTTCCATGTCACTCTCCTAGTAAGATGGCTTTCCGGCGGAGCATCTCCATGCGGAAGCTGGCGTAGTCAAGCCAGGGGTCTAGTCGCATCTCTGGTTCCGATTCGGATTTACTCTGCTGTACCTGAGCGAGCACACGCTCTGTAACGTTAGATATCACGGTGTCCAGGTCAACAGGGGTTAACTTGACGCCGGGAGGGAAGTCGGTACTACCAGAGCCGCTGCAATTGGCGCACTTGATATCCAGGGTCGCGGTGTTGATGCCAGCACCCTGCTCGACAGGGGACAGATGAATCACCTTGACGGTCTTGAGGAATCGGACCTGCTGCCCCTCGAAGTCGCCCTGATAGGCCCCGCCTTCAGGGATTTGATAGGCGTAGCTCCACTCCTGGAGCTCTTGGGACATTGCGATAGACTGATAGGCCTCGTTACCCCGAAACATCTTCAGATTGAAGCGGATGTCCCCGAGGGCTTCGTTGCCTTCTTCGTGAATGTCAGCACGGCCAATAGATGGAGAGCGGCTGTCGTGCGCCCAATCAGCGAGGAGAACGGTCTGCTTGCCGAAGGCTCCGGGGAGAGTGACGTCGCCGTCGTGATCACGAACATTGAGAGTGGCGAAGCGAGCAGTGGCCAGGCCAGCCTCGCCCGCGCCCTTCATCTCAAGGGTGAATCGCTTATATTGCAGGTCGTCAGGCAAACAAAAAACCCCGTGCTTCAGATATGCACGGGGTCACTGACGCCTAAGCGTACTGGTCCACGACATGCGGGCGCACTAAGGCGCACGGGTACTATATGTAGATAGTAGGACTCTAGATCGAGTTTGTCAAATCGCCTTCAGATTCATCCTAAAACACTTGACAAACAATACGCAATAGTGTATATTATAAGCATGAAGCAGGGGGCCATAGCTCAAAGGGAGAGCACCAGGTTAGTCACCTTGGTAGATGGGGGTTCGAATCCCCCTGGCTCCACCGCCCCAAGAGGGAATGATGAACAGTAATCATCATAGCAACTTACAAGCATCAGCGAAGTTCATCGCAGGCGTCCTAAAGGCTGCTATGGAAGCCGAAGCCAAGGGCATCATGACTCCAGAAGCGGATAAAGCCTTGACTGAATACTTATTGGGTCAAGAGGCAGCTCGACCCATATGGGCAAGCCTTCAGGATGATAGGGAGTAATGACATGAGATGGGGCAGTCCAGCTAAGCCGAACTGCCCCATTACCAGGCTAGTCACCTAAGATCATGGTACAACAACAATTCCTATCCAGTCAACAGGCCGCCAAGGAGCTAGGCGTCTCCCAGAGGCGCATCCAGCAGTTGCTCACTCAGGGACGCATCGAAGGGGCTCAGAGAGTCGGACGCGGCTGGATCGTCCCATCACCGGTCAAGCTTGTCCCTGGCACGCGGGGTCCTGCTGGGGTTGCTGGGCCACGCGCGTCCTGAAGCAACCTGGGAGTGAGCAGAAGCGCGCCGACCTGAGTGGATAGGGCCGAGAGACGAAGACAGGCACGGGATTGAGGAGGGAAGAGATGACGACCAACGGCTCAGGGAAGCTAAACATGGGCGGGGTGGAGGCAATCAAAGAGATCACCGCCATACCCGCTACCGAATGGATGGAGCACCAGCGAAAACGGTTGAATGCATGCCTGACCGCCCTCGCGCATCAGCCGCAGCGGTGGTACTCCTATCAGGACTGGGGCACGGGCGGCCCTGTCCGATTTCTGGCAGAGAGGGGGATTGAGTTCTATCCTCGGCAGAACATTCCGATGGGACGCAGCTACTACGAGGGATGCGGATGCGGTCAGGAGCACTGGCGAGTAGTCACCGCTAAGACATCAAGGACGCCGTCAAGCTCGGCGGGTGGGCCTGGATGATCCCGACGCCTATTGTGCGCTACCAGCCACCGAGGGGTCGGCCTCCGATAGGCGAACCGCATCCGAGCGACTCGCATTAGTCGCCTTGCACCGGGAGCAACTCAGTTCCCAGGGGCGGGTAAGCTTCTCAGCGAGAACCCGCCCACAGCGCCAGCAGCGGGGACGCTGATCGGTGGTGGCTACGCCGTTACTTACGGTCATTGGCCTCCCACTGTACGCAGCCGAAGTCAGACGCGGTATGCAACCTTCCCCAATAGTTATCCTCTACAAGAGTGTGCTCGCATGGCACATACATATCAACAAACGCTCTCGCGTGCATCCATTGCTTATTGTCATGCCGTAGAATCTGGCAATCCCCCCACAGTCCATCCATTCCAAAAGCCCATGAACCAGCATGAGAAGTCTTTTCCAGCCACCACTTGCAGTCCTTGCAGCGGTTCATCTCGTCACCGGCCCAAATGATAGCGTGCCCTGAGGATGCTCAGTCGCCAATTCCGACTCGGCTTCATCAAACGTGAAGATGCGACCATCCCTCGCCACGCACTCATCATCACCGAATCCTGTCTGATTATCGAAGGCTAAGAGCCCTGTCACTACATCCGACTGACGGTAGGTCTGGAGGCTTGAGACGTTCTGTGCGTACTTCGTCTCAGTCCTAGATATAAGTTGAGCCCTGTACTTCGGCCCAGCATTCGTAAACCGGCCCGCGGGCACCTGGCTGCGGATGCGACGAGCTAGGGCAGGTGGACCTTCGCCAGCGGCCCTACCATCGGCCAGAGAGCGAAAGATGGCCCGTCGTGTATCCCCTGTAATGTCCAGAAGCCCAGCACGTCGTCCACCAGCAGCCACGATCTCACGTGCCACAGGATCGGGTAGGTTGACACCGAGATTTAGGACGGTGTTGATAGACCCAACCGTCATTTCAGTGGTGCGTAAGTAGTGGCCATTGAAGGCTGGTATTAGGGCGTCCTGGCTCCACTGGCTTAGCGCCATGCCCTGTATGATGCGCTCCGCCAGGGCCTCGTCCTCCGGCGTCTGCTTCTCTTCAAGGCCATCGCCACCAGCACGCACTAACTCCCGGGCTTCCTCATATGCCCGCCTCGCCAATTGTCCAAGCTCAGAAAAGGCTAGTTCAAGGTCTCTAATAAAGGGTCCCTCAAGCTGCTGAGCGTCCCGCTGGAGGGCTCGTATGACGTTGCGCTGTGCGGCAGTAACTTTAGCCCGAATCCACCGAAGGACACCGATGGACGGCGTGAGGACAGCGGAAGGGGGTGGGTGAGGGAGCTACAGGGGAGATGGCCTGGGGTCTTGGGGTAGATGGGAGGCCGGCGGCCGGTCTTCAGTCGCCGCATAGGGCCCCTAAGGCCCTATGCGGGAGTTGCGATGCGCGGGATGGCGAGAGGATACACAGCAGGGGACTCTCGCGACCGGGGTGGCGCGAGATTGCGGGGACGTTGGGTCAGTTGCAGGCTGGCCGTCAGGCCGGGAACGGAATGGCTTGCAGCCGGGCCAAGGCGCGACTGAATTGGGTTTCCCAAGGCCAGCGCCGGGGGAGATGCAAAGTGAGGCGGCGCGCCGAGCGGGTGATCCGTCCCACCAGAGCGAAGACCCGCCGCCTGAGGGTCTTGGTGATCACGGTCCGCTCGCCCAGACCAATCCGCGCCGTCCAGCGGGCCAGGTTATGCGCCATCACCTGGACCGCCAGCCAGGCGCCGTTGGCGGCGAAGCGCGCCGACGGCATGTGGTTCAGCCCGACGCCGTACTTGAGGTCGCGTATGGCGTTCTCGACCTCGGCGTGGCGGCGATGATCGGCCTCCAGTTCCAGCGTCTCCCCATCGCGGTCGGTGATGAAGGCGTGATAGCTGTATCTGGCGAAGAGGGCGAGCTGGGAACCGGGCGTCGGCTTCACCCGCCGGACAATGAGCCGCACCGGCGCGGCGTCCGGCTTGGTCTGGAACGGGGTGTAAGTCGTCTCGGCGACATCGGCGGCGCCGTCCATCCAGTAGGGAATGGGAGTCCAGTCCTCCTCTGGTATCGCCTCGATCAGGTCCCGCAGGCTGGCGCGCTGGCGGATGGTGATAGAGAAGCGGACATCCATTTCCCGGCAGGCGGCAACGACAGTGTGGGCGTAGAAGCCGCTGTCGGCCCGCACCGTGAGTTGTCCCCTGGCCCCGCCGTAGCGCACCCGCCCCACCGTCTCACGCAGGAAGTGGGCGGCGCCACGGGCGGTGTTGGCCCGGCCCTCGCGCAGCCGGGACATCAGCACCTCGCCGGTGCCAGCGGCAATGGCCAGCAGCGGGTGATAGCCGCGGGCGCCGGTATAGCCGTGGTGGCGCGCTCCCTCCTTGGCCAGTCCATAGGTCTCGCAGATTGTCGAGTCCAGGTCGATGGTCAGGGGCGAGTCGCCGGGTCCGGCCCCAGCGGCCCAGGCCCGGGCCAACAACTGGCGGCTCACGCGGTCGAGTTGACGGACATGCCCCCACCGGAAGCTGCGCAGGAAGGTCCCCAGGGTGGATGGCGCCTTGACCACGCAGCCTAGAACACCGACCGTCCCACCAGCGCGCAGCGCATCGGCGTCGTCGATGCAGTCGCCGCCTGCCAGCGCGGAAGCGACCAGCGTCAGCATCTTGTCCCCAGTGTTCGCCCGTCCCGGCGCTCCGCCGAGGTCAAGGTGATGGTCGACGAGTTCCCGCAGGCCCAGGTGCCGGGCTAGGGTGGCCGGCAGGAGCAGGCCGGCATTGGCCACCAGGCGATGGTCGTCAAAGAGGATGCGGATACGGTCGGGTTTGTTCTGTGGCAGCATCTATTGGGTGCTCCTTGTTTCCGGGCGGGTTTCTGTTCCAAAACCATTATCCCAGATTCAGAGGAGCACCCGCTGGCTTCTTCAAGGGCTGTCCCCAAGGCCGTCCTTCGGTGGATTCGGGTTTAGTCTCAACATCCTTGCGGCTCCGTGTCTCGGTCCCAGACGGAGGAGGCGAGGAGGGAAACGCCTCCCCCGCTGGGACTTCAAGGACCGCCAGCGGCACACGGCGAATCGCGTGTACGGCTGGGTCCACAGTAAGACCCACTTCTGCACGGGCTTCGCCTAGCTCGGCTACACCACCTTCAAATAGACCTCGCCATCGTGCTGCCCGGGCATCAGCGTTCTCTTGCAGAGCTTCTACCTGTGAGGTATCGAACTGCACTTCGAACAGATCAATGTTCTGCTCGAACCTGGATAGGAGCTGTGTATGAAGCGTCCCGGCCATGTTACGGTAGGTCGGTATTAGGTTGGCCCGGTAGGCCACCCGTTCTGCTTCACGAAAGTTCGCGTAGGTCGCAAATTGGAGACCAGATAGCAGGCCCATGACGATTGGGGGAAGCCGTAGGGCAGCAGCGGCTCGCGTCTCAGGAATCCTTCTCAGGGATGCTAAGTCCATCTCCTGCGGATTGTATCCAAACTGCGCAATATCAACTGGAGCTCCAATGGCCATGGGGTCGCCACGACGGTCTCCTGTGAAGCTAGCCAACAAGTCAGCCTTTGTAGCCTTCAGATCGTCGTCATTCTGAAGGATGTTGGCGTTCTCTTTGGGCATGACCATGATAGACGGGACAGCACCGTTGCGCAGGAACGAAGCGGTCCAATTGGCCGCCTCCGCATCGGTGAAAAGCTCACGCATCACTGTGCGTAAAGGCGATAGCCCCTTACGCGGATTGTTAGGGTCGAAGCCGAACCGGAAGTGCAGCACATCCTCGGCTTCGATGCGTATCGGCCTATGGCCCGGTGGAGAGTAGACGTAATGCGTAAGGAACTCGTTCCCCTCCCTATCCCATTCCGGTTCCATCATCCAATGTGGAACCCACCAGAGTTGAGCAGGCCGACCAGCGTTGTTTGACACGATGATGGCGTAAGCGTTGCCGCTCACGGTGTAGCTCATCTCAATGCCCATCCAGAGCTGCTCACCGCTGTAGTACGGGTTGGGACGCTTCAGGAGGGAGAGGAAGTCATGCATCAGAACGGGCTCTGGGCTGCCATCGGAAGTCAAGCGGTTGAGAATAACTGGCGCTTCAGGAAAGGCCCCCATAAGCCAGTGGACGCCAGCCATGACGATATCGGACTTAGTGCCATCGCCTACCTCGCGCTCATAGTCAATGGCGGTGCGGGGCAGGAACAGCGGGGAGCGACCACTGGCGGTGCGGCCGAAGATCATTTGCGAGATTTGTTTGAGGCCACGGGTGAAGCGGTTCACGATGTCACTCTGTCTTCTCGCCATCCAATTCGAATTGCAGTTGCACGTGAAACACATCTTGCTTCAGATAATGTCGCAATGCTTCTAAGAAGATCTGATCGCTGCTACGAATCCCCGGCTCTTTGGACCATGGCTGCTTACATGAAGGACATTGATCAGGCAATCGCTCACTGGCATCGAGTTTTTGAGTCATTGCTCCGTCACACTTGGGACATACGAAACGTATTTGTACCACGTCGCCCAAGGTGAAGATTATTCGAGTCTGTTTAACCATTAGATAGGCCTCATCCTCCACTGTCGGCTCAGGGCAAGCTCTGTGAGCGCCCAGACCATAGCGTCCATATTATCTGGGCTTGGGCCATCTTCACTAGTCCACGTACAATTATGCACGAGAATACCATTGGCAAAGAACTCGTGCGCACCCTCAACGGTCAGATCGTAGACGGGAATAGAAGGTCCCATCGTTACGGACGTAACCCTTACCGATGACATAGGTACGTCGGTGTTCCGCTCGGCGAGAGCACTTCTCAGAGCAATACTTGGCGCGGACGGCTCTTGATTGAAAGTCCGTCCCGCACTCCACGCAGATGACATTGTGAAGCTCGATGCTTTTCCAAGCTTTAAGCCCTGCCTGCCTACGTTGCCCTGGTGCAAGAGTCGTGATTCCGACATTGCCACGGAAGGTGCCATCCTTCCGTCGATAGCCCTTGCCTCGCACATAGGCACGTCGGTATACGGCACGGCTGTAGCATCTCTTGGAGCAATAGGCAGCACGGACACCTGTGGATTGAAACCGCTCTCCACATTCGACGCAAACAACCCGATGCGGTTTCCGGCGAGCCCATGATTCACGGGCTGATTGCTTCCGCTCAGAAGTTGTAAGCGTTGCGATTCCATGGAGATGATGCTTGACATGTTCCCTTCTGGACAAGGCTTGAAGGTTGGCAAGGGCGTTATTCTCTCGATCATGGTCGAGATGGTGGACATCCCAGCCTTCCGGGGTGGGACCGTTTGCATCCTCCCAGATGTCACGGTGGAGAAGCCGCTTCCCTCTGCTGCGACTTGTCGTGTAGTAGCCGTGGTTTCCAAGGAAATATCTCTCTCCTCGATATTCAATAAACGGTCGAACGATGGGGATAGGCATAGGACAGAATCTCCGGCATTGATTTCACCGGCAGGCACAAAGTCGCTAATTGACCGGGCAATAGGATGATCTGCCGTTGCCTGTATATTATAGCCATTTTCGGTGTCTATGTACAACGTCATCTTGACGCCAGATAGCCCAGCATGGAGTACCATCCGCCATCCTTGGCTCGTCAGTACTTGATCACCGGGGACAATATCCTCAATTCTTCGATCTCCGTCGATACAAGTTACAAGCGTGCCCCCGGCAAGACACATTTGATCCTCTAGATCACGGAATGGCTCAACGTGGAACACTCGGCCTTGCTCATAGAGGGCCGACACGGGCTCGGCCCTGGCCTTCTTGCCGACGCTGGCATGGACAGCGCTATAGGGAATCTGAGGATCAATCGTTCTAAGGGTGAGCTCCACCATCTTACCGCCCTGGTTCACCTCGGCAATGATTCTATTGGCCTTGAGTTCATGGAAGAGGCTTATTGCTTCATGCGCCCAACGGTCGGGGCTGGCCCGTAAAGACCTGTCGGCGAGCACGTAATATATACCATCTGTGCCCTTTCCTGCTGCTACGATACCACATCGTGCGGCATCCTCACTGTCAGAAACCGAAGGGTCAATGCCAATAACTACACGCTCTAGTTCCGGCGCTGCCTTGTACTTGATCATGCTGCGCTGCCAGAGCGCGCCGGGCACATCCTCCAGGAGCAGGCCCATGATCTCCTGCTGGCCCCGCCTGGTGCCCTCATAGCGCCGTATGACCTGGCGATAGAATGCAGGGGCAAGGTTCGCCCGGTTCTCATAACTGGTGCCTCTGGTGACTACAGTATCGGAGTCGGCAACCAGGTCCCGAATAGTCCTCACTGGTCGCGGTGTGGTCGTGACGATCTGACGGGGCCGGCCCATGCGAAGGCCGAGCTGTAAATTATCGAACGTCTCCGAGGACTGAAAAGTCCCCAATTCGTCCACCCACGCCGTGTCATGAGTCGGCCCTCTTAGCTGCTCCGGGTTCTCCGACGAGTAGACGGTGGCAATGGCCCCAGTATGAAACGTAATGCGGCGCTTAGATGGCTCATAGATGGGACGTTGGTCAGGAGGGAATACGTTCAGGATACCGGACTCTCCTTCCACCATGACGTCGCGGGCATCCGCTGGGGTCCGGCCTACCAAGGCGATTCGGCGACCCTCACCAGACTCCACCCGTTGCCTAATCCATTCGGCACCTGTCCTGGTCTTGCCGAAGCCCCGCCCTGCCATGATCAACCACGTCAGCCACTCGCCGGGTGGCGGCAGCTGCGAGGGCCTGGCCCATAGCCGCCACTGGTAGGCGAGAGCCTGCTGCTCCTGGACGGTGAGCGAGCCCAGGAATCGCTCAGGGCCTACGGCTGCGACGGCGCGCTCAATCGCGGAGGTCATTTACCAAAGACCACGCTGCGCTAGGAAATGGAGCCGGTTTGTCATCATCCGCCAGTCCTCCTATTATCCAGCACCTGGTAATAGAACGTATGAAGGAATCCCAGTGGGACAGCTTCTATTCCACCCATCATCCAGAGCCACAGCACGCGGCCCGACCGCCCGTTGCCGTCTGTGAATGGATGGAGCGACTCATACTGGCAGTGGATGTCATACACGTAGTGACAACTCCGGTCCACGTCCTCGAGCAGCCCACTGAGGGCCGGTTCGATCCCCGGCCCTCCTGGTGGCGGTCTATGGTTCCCGACCCATACGTTCTGGCCCTTCCGCCGCCTCAGCGCCGCGTCCGGCTGCACGCGAGCGACGAACAGCTCCATGTCGGCCACCGTGACGGTCCGCAGCGCCAGAAACGCCGCATGCGCGTTGATCTCACCCTCGGTCGGGTCGTGGTGCAAACCCTCGATCCTGTTACTCTCGCGTATGAAGCCTTCAAGCCTCACAGCGCCTTACCTCCGTGCCGGTAACTGCTGCCCCGGTTGTATTCCATTACTTCAGTACGCCCTTCCCGCTCAATCTGCCATTCCGCTTCCTCCAAAAATGCCGTAATGTCTTCGTGAATCAGTTCCAGCACCTCAGCGTTACTCATGGCATCCAGCTCCTCAGTGTCGGCCCAGAACCCACCCAGCGTCACCTTAGCTACAACGGTAACGGGACGATATCCCCTAGCCTCCTTCATAGCGCCTTCCCTCCGTGCCTGTACTCCCGTGTCCGGTTATACTCCATCTTGGCGGCGATAGCCGCGTCCAGGTCGATGCCGTAGTGGGCGGCCATGCGTTGGACGGTATTCAAGAAGTGCCAAAGACTGGTGTCCGTCGCTCGTGACGGAACGTCATAGACACAGGCGTCTCCCCAAACGGTGTCTAGTGCAGAGTGGCAAGTTGTAATCCACTCGCCGAAACTCATATCCCTATGACTTGCTGGTTTATAAGGTTCTGATTGCCACGGGGAGCGCACGCGGTAAAACTCCGCCATGTCCGCCACCCGGATCACCACGTCGGCCAGCTCGGACGCGACGCCTTCGGGCTTGTGTAGATGCCGCTCGTACAGGACTTCCCCGGTAACCGTTTTGCGGACAGGATTCTCGGTGGCAAGCCCAATGTCCCGATACGCCTCCAGCGCCTCGCTCAGCTCGCTATGCACCAGCGCGATGCAGTCGCCGAAGGTGCGCTCCTGGTCCCACCAGCCGTGCTCCTTGGCGATGCCGTGGGCCTCTTTCTGTAGGTCAGCTAGGTTCATCACTCCTCCTCTGGCTCTGCTAGCTGGGCCATGCTCATGATCTTCGCCTGTAGCGCCTGCTCCGCCCCGACGTGTATATCCACCTTGGTGTCCACACGCACCTGATTGACATGCTGCCAGCGGTCTGGTTGACGGTTGCAGAGATAGAATATCTGCGCTGTGACGTTGCCGCTCATGGCAGACTTAAGCAGGGCTGACTCAACAGCCTCGTGGACCGGCATCTCTGCCGCTTCGATCAGTGCGGCGAACTCAGGGTCCCGCTTCATAGTGTGGGAGAGTGCCGAACGATGGAGCCCGACCGCCTCCATAGCAGCTGTGCGAGTCTTACCCTCCGCTATGGCCTGTAGGACTAGCGCTCTTTTTGGAGCAGTGAACTTGTAGGGTTTAGCTGCCACCTCTCACCCCCTTCTCCCCCGTGTATGCCTCCCAGCGCTTCACCGCGGCGTCCACGTAGCCAGGGTCTATCTCCATGGCATAGCAGATGCGGCCCTGCCGCTCGGCGGCGATGATGGTGGTGCCAGAGCCAACGAAGGGGTCATAAACCATCTCAGCAAATGGGGTGGTTGCGAGGATAGTCTCAAGCAGCGCAACCGGTTTCTGCGTCGCGTGCAACTCGTTTGCCTGTCTTGGCAGCGTGATAACGTTCCCTTGTGCTCCCATATGGCGTTTCCACAATCCATTCTGGCGCGTAGCACAAAGAATCAGCTCATGTTGAGCCCGCCAACCCATACCCATGCCTGGCGTCCCCTTGTCCCATACGATCATTGACCTCACGCCTTGGCCAGACCCCTCAACCACATCAAACAGGTTGACCCACATCCGCCAACCAGTAAAAACGTAGATCACATCGACCGGCGTGACTGCGCTGAGAATCTGCTTCATCAGGGCCATGTAGCCACGGGTAGAGCGCCGGTCATTCTCGATGGGCTTATAGACAGCGTCTGACCCCTTACTTCCCGCTGACCTCCCCGCTTCCTGAAAGCCTCCACTACTGTACGGCGGGTCAGTCAAGATGCAGTCTGGCTTGGCCCCATCAAGCAGCCGCGCCACGTCCTCCGCATTTGTCGCGTCCCCACACATGAGCCGATGCCGTCCTAGTTGCCAGATATCGCCCCGCTTCGTAACGGGGTCGGCCACAGGCTCCACCACGTCGTCAGGTGCAGGCGGTGGCTCAGGCACCAGCCCTGGGAGTGTCGGGAACAGGTCGCCGAGGTCTATCGGCACCGTGACTTCCTGGAGGAGCTTCGACAGCGCCTCAGTGTTTGCTTCCGCCATCGCCGCGAGTGGGTCAAGGGTAGCGAGCACCTGGCCAGCCTCGGCTTCGTCCAAGTCCACTACCAGCACGGGTACCTCGGCGTTGGCATCGAGGTCTGCTCGCAGGTGCCCATCCACAAGTACAAGACCCTCTGGCGTCTCACGAGCTATTACGGCGTCAGCCCAGCCCACGCGATCAAGCATGGCCTGGAGAGCGTCCCGCTGCGCCTTGGGGTGCTTGCGCCAGTTACGCGGGTCGGCTTTGAGTGCTCGCGCCTTGACCATCCGTAACTCTCTAATCCGATTACGCGGCGATACAGTGCTCACTGGTATCTCCTTTTGCCTAGTGCGTGTATCCACGCCCCGCAACTTACGCAAGCCCCTGTTACCGCCGGCTTGCCATTCTTCATCACGATATCGCGAGCCGAGTCGATCTCCCCCCATATCTGGCAGCGCATGCACCACCCACTCGGCTTTCGCGTTTCTTCCACCATCACCAGGTCATCCCGCTCCGGTAGCTGGGCAGGTCTCGCGCCCATACCTGGACTAGGCCCGTGCCAGAGTCCAGCAGACGGTCAGCTAAGCGAGGGTCCAATCGGTCAAGCTGCACGTTGGTCGTCACCACCGTCTCCATCTGGTGTAGGTAGCGGTGATTCAAGACTAGATATAGCTGCTCCTCCGCCCACGATCCTTCGTTGCCATTGGTGTGCCGGTGGTACTCCACGCCAAGGTCATCCAGTACAAGCAGTGGCGCAGCACGAAGCAGCGTCAACCGGCCTTCATAGCTGTTGTCCTGAAAGCCCGCTCGCAACTCGATCAGTAGGTCCGGCACAGTCAAGAATATCCCCCACTGCTTTCCAGAAGCGTACCGGGCGTTGACTATCGCCACGGCCAGGTGAGTCTTCCCCCAGCCCTTGGAGCCCCCTAGCACCAGCCAGGGAGCTGGGGACTCACCCGCTGCATAGGCCTTGCAGGCGCTGACCATCTGACCCCACCATGCCAGCTGCTCGTTGTCGAGATTAGCGCGGGTTTTCAACGACTCGAAGGTCATGGCCTGAAGAGCTGGGCCTAAGTGCCGCCGATGAGTCATCAGTTGCTGCTGCTGTCGCCGCTCCCAGCATCCTGGGCAAGCCAATGCCTTCCCGAAGTCCGGATGGCCCACATCGACTTCGACACGCACCCATCCCATGTCACGGCACTGTGGGCAGGTCGGTTCCTTCTCGACGAGCTCGGGCCTCTTGTGCGAATCGCCAAGCAGCGGCCCAACTCTCTCCTGCTGACTGTCCGTTGCGATTCGCTTGAGGATGGTTCCCAAACTTTCCACGTTCTTCCCTCCCATCGCTACGTTTTGTCCTGCTAACTATCCCCATCGCATACTGCACCAGATCACCAGCCGGATTCTCTGCCATCGCCTGCCAGAGCACTTTTGCGGCGTAACCAGCGTCGTTTCCCGTCTGGGTCAAGAGCCCAGCCACCTTGTCGCCTGAGACAGGAGCATTCCAGTGGGTCTTAAGCATTTGCATGAGCACTCCTATGACTTTGCCCTTTCCTGAGACTGTGCCTATGTGCTCTTGCCACTCCCGCAGCGTTGTGAATACAACGCCTCCTTTAGGAGGTTCTTTTTCTTCTTCCCTAGGTTCGGTAGGGTACGGTAGGGTAGGGTGCTGACTGTCATCATTCTCAGCGCTGACTAAGCGCTGACTGCCAGCAGTGCCACCGGTAACGGGTGCTGACTGTAAGCGCTGACGCCGCCTCGCTTGTGCATCCTTGTTGCTCACTCGCCGCAGTTCTCGCTGGTCGCCCAGCTTGCCCGCGTAGTCGTACCAGTCGTGGATGGTGATGGTCCCGTCACTGCGCTCTAGGAACCCCGCCTCGGTAAGGGCGTGTAGCAGGCTCCCCCGGCCCCTCCAGCCGATGATCATGTTGAAGAGCGCGGGGTCATCAGCTAGTACCCCTTCCGAGGCGTTGTCTAGTGCCCATAGCCACAGCCGAACCAGATATCCGACGATGAGGGCACTAGGCACCTTCAGAATATTGGCAGCCAACAACGTCTTGCGGTGCGTCGGAAGCGATTGATGTACCTCAATCCATGCCATTACATACACCTGACTTTGCCTTGCAACACCGCCTCGATTTCGGACCAGTCACTCGGTCGCCACAAGTAAACCTCTTGCCCAGCAGCTCTTAGGGTCGCCATTACGTCCTCTTGATACGCCGAGACTTTGCCCTTCTCGGATTTCAGTTCGGCCCATACCACGCCCCTACCAGGCTTGACCAGGATCAGGTCAGGCAAACCCCGGGGCGAGTGGATGCTGGTCCAGGTAAAGTAAGACCACCACCCCAACATTTTTGCAGCGTCTCGGACCATCTGTAGGAAGTCCTTCTCGGTCATAAGCTCCAACGCCGGCCTCTGAGCGATTTTGGCCACCGAAGTGCCTTCAGAAATAACCCCCCCACACGTTTTTAATGGGTGGCTTGCCATTGGTGCCGGATGCCCCTTTTCATCAGATTCCAGTTCAACGCTCCATTGCTTATGTTGAAGTGCCGAGCAGTCCACATTAAGCCGTGCTCATTGAGCATTGTGGCCAGCTCTTGGTCGGTATAGGGCGCAAGTTTGTCGGCAACAGATGAAGCCAAAGTATCAACTTCCCAGCGGCATAACTGGCCGCTGTTCAACCCCTAGTTGCTCTGCCACTTCCATGGGCTCCTGCGGGTCCACAGAGCCAAGCATGTCCTCAAGGAACCCGATAAGGGATATACACTCATGAGGGCCAAGCCCGCTCCACGTCTTGCCGTACTCGGCCTTGCAATAATCGTTGAGCCTAAGGTTGTCCCACTCAACAGCAACCGCAGCCGCTCGCAGCCGATCATTAAACAGGGCGGGTTTGAAGTTGCACCACGAGCCATCGCCATTCTTGTGGCCATGCACCTTCATCCTGCCGCGCTTGAAGAAGGCCTCACCGTGAATGGGGCAAAGGACCTCCTCATCCCCTGATATCTGCATCTCCTCGGCAGTGGTCGCTTCAAAGCCCGCCAGGACCGCGACGAAGCTGAAGGCCATGCGGCAGGCCTTAGCGCCAGCCCAAGTCTGGGCCGCACTCTTGGCGGCCTTGTGCTTCTCACGGCCTTCTTTTCCTTGCGTGGGATAGGCTGTCAG
Source organism: Dehalococcoidia bacterium (assembly GCA_965249185.1). Taxonomy (GTDB): domain Bacteria; phylum Chloroflexota; class Dehalococcoidia; order Lucifugimonadales; family Australimonadaceae; genus CBDFLS01. Next base: position 1,638,404 of record CBDFLS010000002.1, on the reverse strand, counting down.
CCCACACTCCATCTCGGCCCGGGACCGGACTGCTCCGGCCTTGCCATCCACAACCGAGGCCCAGGCTTTGTACGCAATGATCTGGTCGTCCTCTATGATGGGTTCGACGGACTCGACCAAGACGTGACAGCCGTTGAACCGAGCGATGGTCTGCCAGCTCTCGAAGGTCAAGAATCTCTTCCCATCTATCATGGCCATGAATGGATTCTTGTTGCCTTTTTGTTGCTCAATCACACCCATGAGCGCATTGGCGCACCGCGTCTGAAACTCCAATACCTGTTCCGGTAGCGGCAGATGGGTAATGTCCGTGCTTTCTTCCCTGCGTGCTAGTGTCATTGGCCTCCCTCCTTTCGCTGCACGACAACCTTCATATGGCCTGGGATCCGAGCGTGTTGGATGATCCCAGCGATCTCGCCGCCAAACCGACGCTCTAGGCCGTTTAAGACCCGACCGTCCCACTTCTCAGGCACGTCCATGAGCCTTTGGTAGGCTGGCGAGTAGGCCTTATTGAGTTCGTCATCCGGCAGCCGTTCCTTGAGCGCCACTAGCAGACCGTAGTCGTAGGTGGGGCTGCCAGTCTCAAGGGCTACCTTGAAGCCCTCGCAAGGCAACTCGGTTCCACCTTCGGCTTCGATCCGACACCTAAGTTCCAATCGGATTCGATCCGCCTCCTCTCGGAGGCTTCCCAGCGCGTCCTCGATGTTGACCAACCTCTCGGCCAACTCGGCTGTCAATTCTCGTACCCTGACGTCGGCGTCTTGCATTAGGCTCCTCCTTGCACCTTGAGTTCCGGACGTAGGCCGAGAACCGTTGGCCTACGTCCTCGCGGCAATGCGGGCAACAGTCCACCAGCCACGCCACCATTTGGTCCGGCGGCTCGTGTCGTTGCATCGTGTCTAGCAGCGATGCAACAGCCATGTCACGGTCTAAGCTGCAATAGAAGCAGATAGCCATTTCTCGCTCTTCTCCTCCCCTTACAACACTGGTTGCGCCTCTTCTGGCCGTAGCCGCTCCTCCAAGGCCCACCGGGGTATCACTACCCGCGTACCGATCTTGATATATCGAATCCGCCCCTGGTACATCTCCTCCTTCAGCTTCCAGGCGCTGATGCTCAGGGACTCGGCAGCTTCCTTGATGCTGTAACCTAGCTTGTCAGTCATCTCTAATACTCCCCGTGCTCCTGGCCGTCCCAGCCGACGTAATGGGGAAACTCTGGGCCTTCTCGTTCCTCTTCCTCCCGCCTCATGCAGCAGGCGATGCACTCAAGAGCCCTGTCTCCAAAGGCCGGACGCCGCCGGTACTCCAGCGCGTAGGCATCCGGGAATGCCTTCTTGCACGTAAAGCATCTACGCATGGTCAGCCTTATCCCTGAGCAATTGCCTGCCTATAAACTCCGTAAAGGCCGGCGGTATGGACTGGGCGAGTTCATCACCAGTCATCCAATCGATGCCCATTGCCGCCTTATGGCGCTCTACGCCTCCCTGGTGCCCCGCCGGGCCACCCCAAGCGTTGATGCCAACCATCCCGTGGCGACGCTTCGCTAAAGACGCGCGTCCTGGCACGATCACACTGGCGTGCTTCATATGTGGAACCGACCACATTGGTAGATTGCTCGTCTCGAACCGTCTGTGCCGAAATATGGGAAGCCCAAACGCCCTCCCACACAATGTGAACGAGTCCAGCATGTCCCATCCCGCATCCTCGACGTTCTCGATCACCCATGGCTTGCCTGTCGAGTTCAGCCCGTCCCTTGTTGGTGGTATCGACCGCCAGTAGACCTTGTCCTTCAACCACGGTAGAAAACGAAGACGCGAGTAGTATTGACACGGCGGGCTTGCATGAATCGCGTCGAACTCATGACCGTACTCAGCGACGAACTCCAAGGCGTCTGCCTGGACGAAGGAGAACGGGTACCGGGGCTGGGACACGATGTCCACGCCCACTATCCCGTCGAAGCCTGCACGGTGATAGCCAACTGCTGCTCCACCAGCACCACAAAAGAGGTCAAGGAGTTTAGCCACTATTCCGTCTCCGCCACCAACCGCGCCAACAGCCCAACAGGGTCGTACCGCTCCCAGGCGGCGTCCCAGGCGGCGTCCCCGGCGGCCCAGGCGGCGGCCCTGGCGGCATCCCTGGTGGCCCAGGCGGCGTGCCTGGCGGCCCAGGCCGCGCCGGGAGACTCCTCCATGCACATCGTCCGCCACTCGGTGCCGAAGCCGCCCTGATCCGCTACGCTCTGTAAATCGGGGAGCACCGTCCCCCACATCCAATCCATGACCAGAGCTAGCCGCACGTCCTCCCTCTCACGGCCCGTGCCAGCGGCCATCGGCAGCAAACACTTCCACCCCGACGAGTTGCGCATCTCCGAAGGCATCGCGTCTTGGACGACGATCATCCATTCACCGATAACCTCGGACATACACATCGGGATGGTGTCCGTTACCTTCGCAGTGAGCGCTAGGTTGATCGCCGCGACTGAGCAGGCCGACTCCTCCGTCCCAATGCCGTCGGCCAACTCGTGTGACGCAAGATAGTCCCGTAACCGTGCGTCCGCCTCTTGCGTCCATACAGTCGTCATACTCGCTCCTCCGTCTCCTCTGCTATCTCTATCTGCTCTCTCTTGACTCGCCCTTCTTTGGCCCACAACTGCATCTGTGAGTACCCGATGTGGCGTTGGCAGGTCTGGCAGACAAAGAAGGTGACCCCAGTTTCGCGGTATGCCAGAAACTGGCCGACGTGGGAACAGACCGGCGTAGACCGATAACGATTGTTTATGTGCTCTATGCCACGCATCAGCACGTCCTGGATACAATGGTTGTCTGTCCGTCGAGTATGTGCCTGGACCGCATAGCCTCGCCGTGTGTGTGCCTTCACAGTCGTGTAGCCCATCGCTACGCCTCCACCCGCCGGTACTGGTCAATGTCTATTCCGAACTCTCTGCACCACTGGTAGAGCGTTGCGTCGGTCACTCCAAGGTCCATAGCGGCCATGGTGACCATGTGCTTCTGGCCGCGGCGGCCTTCCAGGCCTTCTCGGAGTATGTCCGCCATGCCCTTGCTTCTTTGGGCCTCTAGCTTTTCCTGAGTCGGCGTCTTGGCCATCTCAATACCTGTCTCTCTGTTAATTAGAGTATTTCTCTCTAAATAGTCTATGGTAATTAGTCTACCTTGTCAAGAGGGTCAACTTAAAATAGACAGCGAGGTAACAAGAATTGGGTCGTGGCGACGGAAGCAACAGTGGGTTGGGACAGCGCCTAAAGCAAGCTAGGGTTGAAGCTGGCTTGACGCAGAGGCAAGCTGGTCAGGCTATAGGGGTTGATCCCAACACGATTTACAGCTATGAGACCGATCGGATAAACCCGTCGGGCCCGGCCATGCGCTCTTTAGCCCATGCATACGACAAGCCTGTAGAGTGGTTCTTTGGCGAAGAGGAGCAAGGACAGACGAAACCGGACGACGATACTGAGCGGTGGTCAATCGAAGCCGACCGCGATTTGGTGATGAACGAGGCGTCGTTGGCACTGAGGTCCACAAGCAAAGAACTGTCGGACGAGGCAATCAGGAGTATCGCCGACTTCATCCGCTTCGTGCATGAGAAGGAGCGCCGTGAAAGCCAATCTGGAAGCTGAGAGGCTACGCCGCAAATACGGTCTCTCGGGACAGGCGAATGTGGTCGAGGTAGCTCATATGCTTGGACTTGAAGTGTACGAGCGGGCAATGCCACCTGATGAACTCCATGAGGTCATCGTTGAGAAGAACATCGCAGTAGCGGAACAGCTGGATAGGCCGGCGCAACGCTGGGCGGTCGCTCATGGCATTGGGCATTTCATCATGCACTCCCACTTGAATAACATATGGCTGCGGGCAAACAGCGGCTTGGCGGACAAACTCGAACGCGAGGCCGAAGACTTTGCCTTTCATCTCCTGGTGGACAAGGATGAAGCCTGGGACGAAGGGCTAGGAACTGTCCAGGAGATCGCTGCGTATTTCGGCGTTCCGGCTAACTTTGTGGAAGTACAGGGACGGTTGATGAGAGTGTAGAGAGGAGAACATGTGGATTTCATCGATGAAGTACGCATTGCGGACCGAGGGACGCTGGCTGGTGGTCAGCGATAACCCTGACTGGCCGCCTGCACCTCTGCTGTATGGCACAGACATCGTCGGCGAGGTGCGCTGGTTAGGAAGGACGTTCTAATGGATTTCATAGACGAGGTACGTACCCGCTCCGGTCGATTCGCCAAGCGCACTGAACACCTGGATACCGAGGAGGCCACGAAGAGTGCGCTTGTCCTCCCGTTCATTCAGATGCTGGGCTATGAAATCTTTGACCCCACCGAAGTCGTGCCCGAGTTTATTGCTGATGTAGGGCTCAAGAAGGGCGAGAAGGTTGATTACGCCTTGATGCAGGACGGCAGGCCCGCCGTCCTTATTGAATGTAAGCGATTCGGCAGTAACCTTGACGACGCCGACATGTCTCAGCTCCTTCGTTACTTTACCAACACGGACGCCCGCTTTGGCATCCTGACGGACGGGGTCGTGTATCGATTCTTCTCCGATCTGGGCCAGCCAAACGTCATGGACCGGAAGCCGTTCTTCGAGTTCAATATGCTTAACTTCACCGAACCCCAGGTCGAAGAGCTAAAGAGGTTTACCAAGTCAGCCTTCAGTATGAGTGAGGTCGTTGACGCGGCTCGGGAGCTCCACTATACGAACGAGATCAAGCGGGTGTTGACAGAAGAGATCACTGAGCCATCCCAAGAGTTTGTTCGCTTCATCACTAAGCAGGTCTACCAGGGCACTGTGACCAAGACGGTGCGCGAGACGTTCGGAGCACTCACGCAGCAGGCGTTTACGCAACTCATCAACGACCGTATCAGCGTCCGCCTAAAGTCTGCGCTGGAACGGGAGGAGGGGCGAGCCGACTCACATGAAGAGAGCCCGGACCAGCAGGAAGCGGAGGAGCCCGAGTTCGTGCCCGCTGAAGTGGACGCGCTGAACATTATCAAGGCCATCGTCAGGGACGTGGTGGATGTGCGTCGCATCGCGCTGCGACACGCCAAGAGTTATTGTACCGTGGCACTTCATGCCGACACTCTGAGGAACGATTATGGGCTCGTGTTGTGCCGGTTGCTAGTTAGAACCCCAAGTTTAAGGCTCGGCCTACTCAATGAAGAGAAGCAAGAAGAGCGAGTACACCTTGATGACCTGGATAACCTCTTTGATTATGCTGACCGGCTGCGAGCCACTGTCGTAGCCTATACTTCTGAGGAGGGGGATGCAGACACTGCCCAATCTGATGAGGCCATGTCTGCGGAGGAGTCGTCTTAATGCGCACCGTCTTGGCAGCCAGCTTACTCATCCTGCTCGCGGTGGTGGCTTGCGGGACTGAAACGGAACCCACGACGACGGACACGCGCCCACCAGACCCCAACCGGCCGATTACGAAGGCGCCCGATCCTGGTTCAGTCGAGGATCGTGAGCAGAAATAGCCATACGATCAGCGCCGCAACCTCCACCCCGAGGAGCGGGACCGCACATGAGAGCAGGCGGCCCTTCAGTCTGACCGTGGGGTAAGTGTCCTTGTAATGAGTTTCCGCGTAGGACCAATAGTGGGCCTTGGCATCGTCGGGCTGGAGCTTCCAGTAATGTTCTCGGAGGATCGAGGGATCGCTGGGGCCTGAGAACTTCCTTCCCCAGAGGACCCACACACTGACGCACAGGATCAGCAGATAAGACAGGAACGATATTCCGAACGGGATATTAGGAGGGTCGAGACTGATGTTGCGAACCAAAGCAGCGACGACGCCGATGATGAGGCTAGCAGTCGCGAAGATTCCGAGAGTCTTGGTGTCTATCGCGTCGGCGGCCTTGGAAAGCTCGTCCGGAGCGGTTCGGCCCCACTCGAACGTCAGGTCTCTGCTGGGGAACTCCTCGTCTACCTGCATCGCTCACCTCGGTTGTCGAAAGGATGTTCTCCTATTCTATCATGAGTCTCGTGGTTGGTGAGAAATGATCATCGGCGAGGTGCGGTGGGCGGCGAGGACGTTCTAGTTATGGCAATTAAAAGAGCTAGAGAAGGAGGCTTATTCATCCCAATATGGGAAGCCCCAGCTATGGCGTCTTGGGATTGCTCCGATTATAATCACGGCTGGCGCTGATGGCGATATAGCCCCTGCATCACTTGACGGACACTAAGGAGGCCCTCATGGAGAAGCAGCAATATTCTTGTGCTCAGTGCAGCGGAAAAAACTATAGGTCTGGTGAGTTGAGGACGACGGGTTCAGGCCTAACCAGATTCCTAAACATTCAGAACCAGAAATACGCCACGGTGGCGTGTACGCAGTGTGGCTACACAGACCTATACAGGTTAGATGGTAGCGGCGGCGGCAACATCTTGGATTTCTTTACCAACTAGTGTAGGGGAAACCGACTAGAGGATTCGTCGCAGGAAGTGCCGCGACTGTGGGGAATACATACATCCTAGGTCAGACCGCCGGGAGCGGAAGCGTTACCTCTACACCGAGGCCCAGGCAACCGAGTGGGACTGGGAGCACACCGACCAAGAGTGGAGGTGGCGCAACCAACAAAAAACAACGGCGATGAAGACTGGGGACTGGAACTTACATTTAGGGAGTTAGAATGCGCACCATCATAGCAGCCAGCCTGCTCGTCCTGCTAGCGACGGTGGCCTGTGGGTCGGAAGCACCGGAGCCCGTGGCCACAACGGAACCCACGACGACGGTTGAATCCTTGCTTCCTACGAATACACCATTTAGTCCGACCGCAGAGCCGACGCCTACATCAACACCTACTGCTACGGCTCAAGACTCCGACAGAGCCACTCTTCTGAAGGAATTCGCCCAACGTTGGGGTGACGCCATGGCTAAACGTGAATGGGCTTCCGTGTATGCGTTATCTCCTGATAATTTTAAGGCGAAATGTTCGTTGGGCGATTTTGCAGGATTGATGACGTTCGGGTGGGCATTCCTAGGTATTCCTGAAGACTCGTCCTATGTGATAGAAGAAGTAAGTGTAGACGGTGACGATGGGCGAGTAGCATCCTACTTTGAAAAAGACGGTGTACAAATAGAATTTGATGACGATGGGGACATAGAGCCGGATGCTATCTGGCGGGATGGCGAATGGATTTTTTATCAATCACCGGAAGATTTAGCCGAAGAAGACCCATGCAGCCTAGACTTCACCGCTGAGGATACTCCAACTACGCCGATCACCTCCTATGTCATGGAGCAACCGGTTACCATTGATGCTGGGCTATTGAATAAGCTCTCTGGAGAGCCAGAACTGAGCGGCGAGATAATCATAACTGTAAAATCAATAGAACGAGCCCCAAATATAGAGCATAACCTATACGGCAAAGTTGAAGCGGAAGGGGTGTTCGTGAGCATTTACTATTCACTTGTGAACGAAGCTAATTCCCGCATTCAACCTTCCACTCAAATCAATGATAACTTCGTGCTTGCGGATGATAGAGGTAGGCAATGGGGGACAGCAGGTTACTTGTCCCACGGTGCGGATGTTGCTGAAGCTTTCGCAGACCAAATGGGTGAAAGCGACCCGAAGAAATGGGTTGCGCCGGGTTTCACTGGAACAACCGCTATCGCATTCGATGTTCCAGATGGTGCTAGTGGGCTGCGGCTAATCTCCACTCGACTAGGTATAGAAGTTAGTCTAGAACCTCCAGAATAAGACATGGCCCTAGAAGAACGCATCAGCAGGCTGGAGGATGCGTACGAGCAGGTGGATAGGAGGCTTGACGATCTGAGTCGCGCCATCGAGGGTCTACGCACCGCCTTGAAGCTTCTAGAGTGAAAGGCAGCCTCCGGCAACGCAGTTCCGGCTCTAGACCGCTACCTTGTCTTCGACTACTAGAGAGCGCCCAACGGCTCGGAGGGCCTTCTCCACTGAGGTGATATGGGACCGATGCCGTGGATTAACGAGCCTGCGCACGGCATTTTCGGTAACGCCCAATCGAGCGGCGAGAGCGACATTGGTGATGCCTTGTTTGCGCATAGCAGTGTAAAGGGCCAGCTTCGCCGCGACGATGGGCGGCACCTCAATCATCACTTGGCCATCAGTGGCGGGGCTGGGCTCAGGGATGTCCTCACGGAGCTTCACATAGATGCCAAGGGCACCTCCCAGGCAGTCCTCGGCCAATTCAAGCGATTCCTTCCAGGACAAGCCACCGGTGATCGCAGGTGGGACATCGGGGAAGGTCACCACGTATGCCTCCCGGCCTGTTGCTTCGAACTCCTCACCGTCACGCACGATGTCACAGGGGTATTCGTACCTCATTTAGAACTCCTCCCTGGGGATTTCGAGCTGCTTCAGCATAGCTGCCAGTGTGCCCTTGCGAATCTCGCCGTGCTGAACCCTGGTTTGGCGGAGCCCGACGTAGACCGTTCCGTGGCTACCCTTGCCCCGAGCGGGGTCGAAGTCGAAGGCCAGTCCGTTCTTGCGGGCATATCGCCTAGCTCGTCTTACAAATTCCCTTCCGTTCATGAGTCTATGATAGCACATAAACGTGCGACTATCAATAAGGATGTCAAGTGAAAGGCTCTCTCCGACAGCGCAGCCCCGGCTCCTGGGAGCTCACCATCGACACCGGGCGTGACGCCCTGGGCAAACGCCAGCGCAAGTTTGTCACCGTCCAGGGCACCAAGGCCCAGGCCCAGCGCAGGCTGCGGGAGCTTCTATCCATCCTGGATAAAGGGTTGGGTCTACCTGCCGAGAAGATACTGCTGCGGGATTGGTTGGACCGATGGATGCAGGAGATCATCGCGCCAAACCGACGTCAGCGCACGAAGGAACGCTACCAGGGCATTATTACCCGCCACATCAAGCCAGCCATAGGCCACGTGCAGCTAGCCAAGCTAGCCCCATCTCATGTACAAGCCTTGGAATCGCAGCTATCAGCCAACGGCATGGCATCGGAAGGCGTAGGTCTCGTTCATCGCGTCCTTTCAGGTGCGCTGAAACACGCCCTGCGCATGGAAATGGTTTATCGGAATCCCGTATCGGCAGTCTCGCCACCCCGGATCATACGCCAGGAACCAGCACCGCCAGACATACCGGCCGTAAAGGCCGCCCTCCAGCTGGCCAGGACCGAGGAACACTACCTGTACGCTTGCATTCATCTCATCGCATATACCGGCATGCGCCGTGGCGAGGCAATGGGACTGCTCTGGAACGACGTTGACCTGGTCCAAGGGCGCATTCTCATCGAGCGGTCCCTCTCGCGCACCCTCGAACGGGGACTATACTTGGACCCACCCAAAACCCATAGCGGGAGGCGGGTGGTCGATCTGGACGCGGGAACCATTGAGGTAATGGCCAAACACCGGGAAGACCAGCGAACGACCAAGGAACTAATGCGCGACATGTACAAAGATCATGGGAAAGTGTTTGCCGACCCTTATGGGGAGTGGATTAACCCAGACAACTTATCGAAGGCGGTAAAGAGCTTTGGGCAACGTGTCGGTCACCCAGAAATGACTGTGCGGAGCTTGCGACACTTTCATGCCTCTGTGGCGTTGCAGAGTGGTCAGAGCGTCGTGATCGTGAGCAAGCGGCTGGGCCATGCCAGCGTCTCGACTACAGCGGATATCTATGCCCATTCTCTCCCTGGGTGGCAGAAGGAAGCAGCCGAAGCTTTCGCCCGAACAATGGATGCCCAAGATGCCGACACAAATGCCGACAATGCCGACAACCACTCACATATCCGGCACAACCACCTACTAGGATAATAGCTACAAATAGCTATCTCCACACACTCCCACACCCGCCCACAACTGGGTAGTTTAGAATCCGCCCGTCGCCTCCACTGTTTTAGTGGAATCTATGAGTGAATTGGCCCCCGCTGGCTCTAGGCGAAGGGGCCATTTCTCATCAATGGTCACAGAATGGTCACGGCTTGATCTGGCGGTGATGCTGTCGGTAAGGGTTTTTCCCCTTCGAGGGCGTCGGCGAAGCGAAGAGCAGCCTCTTCTTGGAGGCCGGGCAGTACGTGAGAATACGTATCGAAGGTGATCGCGATACTGGCGTGGCCAAGGCGTTCACTCACGATTTTCGGATGGACCCCCTGCTTGAGCATTAGCGTGGCGTGCGTGTGTCGGAGATCATACAGGCGGACGTGCGATAGGCCGAGCCGCCTTGCTAGGCGGGTCCATGCCTGAGTCATAGAATTAGGTGTGAGCGGACTACCGTCCGGGTGGCCCAGGACTAGACTAGCTGGACCAAGTGGCTGCCCAAACTGGGCGCTATCGGCTTCTTGACGTTCTCGGTGTGCTCGGAGCAGTAGGGTCGTCGCCGGCACTAAGGCTACCAGACGCTTACTCTTTGGAGTTTTGGTGGTAGTGAAAATTGGGGTCGGATGGCAATAGTGGACACCAAACCTTTCAAGCTGCGAGTAATCCTGCATAGAATCTTTGTTGAAAGGCCGCAGGTGACAGGAATCCCAGCCTGGCCTGGCGGCGCTGCCTGTTATAGAAGATCTCGATATATTCTGTAATATCTCGAATTGCTTCCTGTCTACTTCGATAATGACGGTGATGGACTAGCTCCTGCTTGAGTGTTCCCCAGAAGCTCTCCATCGGCGCATTATCAAAACAGTTCCCTTTCCCGCTCATGGATGATCTCAGGCCAGAGCGCTCCATAAGATTTCTGTACTCCTGGGAGCAATACTGAGAGCCCCGGTCAGAGTGATGCATCAGTCCCCTCGCGGGGCGTTTGGCTCTCAGCGCCCGGAATAGAGACTGACTAACCAGATTCCTGGTCATCCGCTCTCCCATGGCATAGCCCACGAGCTCTCCGGTGAACAGGTCCTTGTGGCCCGCCAGGTATAGCCAGCCTTCATCAGTCGGTATATAGGTGATGTCACTCACCCACACGGCGTTGGGCTGACTGACCTTGAACTGCTGGCCCAACAAGTTATCCGCAACTGGCAGTCTGTGCGCGGAGTTAGTGGTAGTCTTGAATCTCCTCTTCTGTTTACAGCGTATGCCGAGCTTTTGCCGGATCCGCTTGATCCGGCAAACACCCACCCGAACGCCATGCTCCGCCAGATCGCGCTGTAACCGTTCCGGGCCATAGGTCTGTCTATTCCGCTGGTGGGCCGCCATTATCTCCAGCTCCAGCCGCACTTCCTCCTGTGCCCGCTTGGACAGCGGCCGGTCCACCCACGCATAGTAGCCGCTGGCCGATACATTCATAATCCGTCGCATCATCCGGACTGGATACTTGAGCCGCAACTCATTCATCGCCGCGTACCGGGCAGCGACTCCTTGGCAAAGTACGCGGCCGCTTTTTTTAGTATGTCCCGCTCCATCTTCACTTCCGCCAGTTCCTTCTTAGTCCGGGCCAAATCCATCTCTACTTCAGTCAAGGGCCTGTACGTCTTGCCGACATCTCCCAGTTTGCCGGCCCTTTGTGCCTTCACCCAGTACCCTAACGTCGATGGCGCCAGGGACAACCGGCGGGCTGCCTCCGGCAATGATAGCCTCTCTTCCGTTACCAGCTTCACTGCTTCCTGGCGGAATTCCCTCGTGTATCTTCCTTGAGGGACACCTTTCATACTGACACCTCCGTCGCTCTATCTTATCCGACTTTGGTGTCCGTTTTTCCCATCCTATCTCAGTCTTTGACCAGATCGATGTAGCTGGGGTTACCTCTGGGAGTAGTTAGAGAGGGGCGCTCTCGTCATCAACGTTTCTCTAGACGATGTTACAGAAGAAGTGCTTCTTAAAGCGCCTCTCCTCTTCGTCGATTGGGGGCTGGTATCATCGACTAACAAAGGCTCCTGGGCCGAATGGCAGCCCAGAGGGTGGTAGTAGGGCCGGACGCTAGCCGAAGCGTGGGCACCCGGAGGGTGAATGCTGAACTTGGCAGGGTGTTGATGCTGCCGGAGTTTGGCCAGCGAAGGCAACAAGACATAGCCGTCTTTCGTCCATTCGGGGTGGCCATTGAGGATCTAGCCTTAGCTAGGGCGATCCTTGCAGAGACTGAAATCTAAGTCTCGCCCGGGGAAGTCGCAGTGAGCGCCAACTCTGAGTGAACTAACCACGAAGTTCCGACACACAAATCGTGGATAGCGATCCATAACAGAGTTAATCTCAGAAAACGAGGAAGCTGAGCGTAGGGCAATGAGCTTAGCAAATTGACTGAGACAGTGTACAGTGTGCGATCTGTTCAGGGCATTGAAGCCATTCACTTCCAAGGAGGCACTACGATGAGCACGTGGGGAATCAAGGTTTATGGGGACCCCTGCAGAGAATGTGAGTTCGATTGGTCGATGTCATTGGACACTGGAGCGGCCTTAATCGCCGATGCGCCAAGGCGGTATAATAAGCTACTGGATGGTCAAGATGGCACGGTGCGGCATCCTAGCCTAACCTGGTCTGTAGGGTCGTACGTGTGCCATGTTGCCGATAACCTTTGGATAGGGGCTGAGCGCTTGTGGAGCGCGGTTACTGGAGAGCAGATGCGTATAGAGCCCTACGACCCGGACGCCCTTGCGTCAGTTCGCCGATACGAGCTTATACCGGTGCGGACTACCCTGTGGGCGCTCTCTCATGCAGCTGACCAGGAATTAACATTCGATCACCCGGAGCGAGGTCTACAGACGCTGTCCGACATTGTGCAGAGTATAGCTCACGACGTAATGCACCATGAGTGGGACATACGCCGCTCCTTGGCTGCTCCAGGACAGCCAACAACCTCTTGAGCAGCTGGTGTGGGGCATAGTTCAATCCCACACCTTGGCGGATTGGTTGGAGACTGATCTGATCGGCGCTTTCGAAAGCCGCGATCCAGACGTGTGCAATCGGGTCACGGGGGTCTCCTCACATTCGAGCCTGTCAGAAGGTACCTGATGAATCCACTGCCGAACAGATCAGGGCTGATGACATTATTACTGCCCGACCAACTCAGTTACGTTGATGCCAACCCTGGATGGGGTGAGTATTGGCTTCATGAAGAAGAGGAGCTGTTAGTCGTACACGCCGTCGAGAAGAGGTATCGAGAGTTTGCTGCGGGCCGAACCTGCGCTAGGCTAGCCTTGGCAACTCTGGGTATCATTAACTTCCCCGTTCTAGCCGGCCCATCAAGAGAGCCAGTCTGGCCTGATGGGATAGTTGGTAGCGTCACACATTGCGATGGATACTGTGCCGCTGCGGTCGCTCGTGTCTCCGACTTCGCCGGGGTAGGCATTGACTCAGAGGTGAATGCACCGCTGAGTGATAAGGTGAACTCAATCGTGGGCCTTCCCGAGGAACTCAATAGGTTAGATGACTCTGGGTTAGGTTCTTTGGCAGTGCTGCTATTTAGTGCAAAGGAGGCTATCTACAAGGCCTGGTATCCATTGACCCACCGCCCGCTAAACTTCCTTGATATCGAAGTTACCGTTGATCGTGAGTCCTCCTGCTTTAGCGCGCAACCAAGGTCCCCAAAGGCCGAAGAACCAAATGGAATTATCCGCAACATATATGGCAAGTTCACCGTATCGGCCAATCACGTTCATACCGTCGCTGTCCTCCAATTGCCCCTCCTGTCTCCTCGTTTGACTCCAGCCCTTCACTAGCAAGCCCGAATCCTCGGGAGCAGTCCTTGGCCGACCAAGGCTCTGAGCCGCAGTCACTTGTGAACCCGTTGTCTATAACCGTGCATGGTTCTCGCCCTTGATGGGGCTTGGCTGGGGAATAGGACACAGCGCGGCTGCAAGAATGCACAAACGACACATGTGGGCAGCTGGTGACAATGAACGCAAGGCGAATATTCGACTACGTTTACGTGCTCAAGGATGTATTGGCAATAGGGACTTTCGGAGAATGATAATCGCTCGTACATTCGCTGAGTGCACTCAATTACGGTCGCGGAAGGAACTGCGACCGTCGAGTGCACTCAGCCAACGCCCCCGAACGAGCCGTATGTGGTCGAGCCAGTTCTGTCTTTCGCCCCGTCTGGTGGGCCTACGTGTACTGTTCTATGGCGCTTCTGGAAGTGTAGGTACTTTTGCGGTGCAGCTTGCCAAGTACTTTGGTGCGGAAGTTACCGGGGTATGCAGTACCTCGAATTTAGAGCTGGTGAAATCTCTGGGAGCCGACAAGGTAATTGATTACACTAAAGAGGATTTCACCGAAAGCGGTGATCCCTATAATGTTGTTTTTGACGCGGTAGGCAAGAGTTCATTTTCAGGTTGTATGAGATCGCTAAAGAAAGAAGGATTCTATCTTCAAACTGTCGCTGCGCCGGCGCTAAGTGTTCGAATGCGATGGACTTCAATGACAAGCAGCAAGAAACTAATAGGTGGGACAGCAAGCGGAAAGACTGAAGATTTAATTTTCCTCAAAGGGCTTATTGAGGCGGGAGAGATAAAATCGGTCATAGATAGACGCTATCCGTTGGAACAAATTGCCGAGGCTCACACGTATGCCGAAAAAGGACACAAAAAGGGAAATGTAGTCATAACTGTGCAAGGTGAAGCCTAAAGGGAAAGGGTCCAGTCGGGACGAAGTGGCTGCCGCAGGGGTTAGCGCAACACTCTACGACCTAGCGAGCGTTCGCAGCACCTCCAGGAGACCCGGGCGTTTGCCGTACGAGAGCAGGTAGGTGCGAAAGACGCGGATCATCATGTACATCGCCGCGATTATCGAGAGCGCCAGCACACCAAGGCTGAAGGTGACCTCCCAGAACTCGATGGCTCCAATCGCTAGCCGCTCCATCACCACTACTGGAGAAGTAAGCCCACATTTCCCAGATCAGCCGCGTGGGTGCGTCGTAATCCGGTAAGAGTGCTGCCTATTTGAGCCGCCTACCTGGGCATTATGGGCAGTGTGGGTGCTAGACTGGCCGAGCTAGCGGGTCTAGTTCTGGATACCGCAATCTCGCTGGAGGCACCCAATGGGTGAAAGCTCCGACACCCCTTTGAAGCTCCAATTCGACCGCAGAGTCCGCCTGGATTTTCGTGGCGCTACCATCACCTCGGACGCCGGACTCCTGGCATGCCGCGAGCTTGATGCCGCTCTGGGGCTCACAGAGACAGCCAACGATTATAGGGTATAGTCCCAAAACAGCCACCTGTGAGAGAATGGTGGCATGGGACGGAAGATTGGGTGCCCTCGATGTCAACACGCCAAGAGCTGGAGCATTCGGCGAGGTAAGAGTCGTTGTGCAGCCTGCCACTACGAGTGGGTGCCCAGGGCGCTGCCGCTTCGGTTGTCGCCAGGGGAGTGGCGGCGACTGTTGCGCTGGTTCGTCTTGGGGCAGAGTGCCGAGGTGATTGCCCAGGAGGCCCGCCTGGAGCGAAAGCGAGTCCTGCGCGCCCTGATCGTGGTGCGCCAGGCCATGGTCCGGGACGTTCCCCATGTCTTCTCCGGCGTGGTGGAGGTCGACGAGACCTACCTGGGAGGTTCCTGGCGCAACAGGCGCCTGGCAAAGCGTGTTCAGGGCACGAAGCGGGGCCGTGGAACCACTAAGCAAGCTGTCTTTGGGATCCTGTGTCGAGGTAGCCTGGTGTGGGCGCAAGTGGTACCTAACGTGGAAGCCAAGACGCTGCTGCCGCTCCTGCACCAACGCGTGCAACGTGGCTCCATCGTCTGCTCGGACACCTTTACCAGCTACACGGGCGGCGCAGCGGGGGGCTACGTCCACCGGCTTGTGGACCACAGCCAGGCGTTCAGCGATCGGCAAGGGAGCCACGTCAACGGCTTGGAGGGCTTCTGGGGTTATCTCAAGCGGCATCTGGCAGCCAAAGGGGGAGTCCGCCGAGAACGGCTGCCCCTCTATCTTGCTGAGTATGTCTGGCGCTACAATCATCGGCGTCTGTTGGGACCAGAACAGGTTAAGACATTGTTCAAGCTGCTTCAAAGCTAATCCGGTGGCTAAAACGGGACTTTACCCTTAGAAATGCTCCCATTCGTCAAAGGGCGGCACAACCCAGTAACCCGCGCCATGAGCAAGATCGCGCTGCGGTACGAGCCGATTTCACGCCAAGTGGCGGTTATCGAAACCAAGCTCCGCGACGGTCGAGCGCTGCTCGTCCGCGACAATGTCGAACTCCGCGCGCGCTATGACGATATCGAGGCACAGCAGCTGTCGATCCAGCGTAATGCCTACCTTGGTGAACTGCTCGTGCGACGTCTAGATGAGCTTCTGGAGGAAACCAATGATCCAGAGAAACGCGACAGGGTACAAGGCGCGCTCCACGACGTTGCCACGCGAACTCAGGACCTGCGGACCATGGAAGAGGTCCACGTCCAGTACTCCGTCAGCATCGGGATGAGCCGACAGAACAACACGAGGCTCGGCCAATCAATAGAGCGCACTTTGACCCTGACCACCAACGTGGTCACTGTTGGGCTGGCCATTCAGTCGGCGTTAATCCGACAGCAAAAAGTAGCGGAAGCGACTCAGAGAACACGCGAGTTTCTTGGTGACCTTGTCGCCACCAACGCCAAGGCCATCAAGCGGCACACGGAGGACATTGGCGATCTATACAGCGATCCCGTGATCGCCATCGAGAAAATTACCCAAGCTCACAACGACCTGGTCGAAGCCCTCACCATCGCGGGCCAGCTGCGGCAGAAAGGCATCGAGGCTGCCCAGGACAACATAACGCAGCTCGCCAACTGTCGGCCGGATTAGAGGGAAGGGTTAACGGGCTTCTTACGGAGGGCGTAAGCGCCGCCAAATCCGTCGAAGCCTAGCAGCGGCGCACCACAAGTCCTTTCTGGAAACGGGGGGGAGGAAATGACAAGTCAGATACGGGCCACAAACGTCTTTTCAGAACCGCCAGCATCCACACGAGGGCACATCGCAAGGCCGGGAATGGGAAGCTGGTTGGCATTCCTGTTCGTCGGAATGAGTGCCCTGGCCTGGACGAGAAATGGCGACATTATCGGCTGGTTGCTGTCTCATGGATTGGTAGAAGAGGCAGCGACACGCACTCTGCCTGGCGCTCTGAGATATGTATTCGCGGCAGGCGGCATATTGGGCCTGATAGCTGCCTGGCGGATAGCCACGTGGAGTGTGGCCGGAATCTTCCGCTGGAAACCTATTCAGATCCTCACCGCTTACCTGGCGACAGCCATGAGGCCCCTTGTGAAGTCTGTTTGGACTCCGGTGGCCGGCACATTGCTAGCTCTGCGTCGCGCTATGGCGTGGCCTACGGCGCGCATATGGCGCGGCCTCTCCACCGTTGTCCGTGCGACAATCCGGTCGCTGGGCTACGTGCGGGTGCGAGTCTCGACGGGCAGCCGCCTTCTCTGGACCAGCGTCTCCGCCATCGGACGCATCGTGGGCCAGGCGCTGGGCTACATGGGCATGCGAGTCTCGACGGACAGCCGCCTTCTCTGGATCGGCGCGCTGGGGGCCGTGACGGCGGGGGCGATCGGCTCAACCGACCTAAGGCTTGCAATCGCCTTCGTGGCAGCCATGGCACTGGTCGCGCTGGTAGTGGCTATGGCGCTGCCGAAAAGGAGGGAGCCGGCTGGAGAAGCGCTTCCCGTCACGGGCCGTGACTGAGGAGTGATACGGGGCGTGAATAAAGCATCAAATGGAAGCTCCACCTGAAGCTGAGTTCTAGCACAGCGACCAGCTCCTCATCAAGGACACGTGTGCGACCGGCAAGTCCTTCAGGTCCTGGGAGGCAGCCACGGGCTGCCAGAAGCGGCGGAACCACTGGCCGGCGGGGATGCCGGGACCCACGTGGGTGAGCCCAGCATCCTCGAGAGGCACCTCGTTATGAAGGTACCCGCCGTAAGGGATGTCGAGAAAGGGAACATTCGCCGTCATGGCGATTCTCCTCGTGTTCTACCCGTGTGGTTTGCCGTAAGTGGCGGGGAGCCAATCGATTAGCGTTTCGAGAGCTCCTCGATGCGTTCCTCTGCCACCCTCCGCCCGATGTCCCGCAACAGTTGCCGGTCCTCCTCTTGAGTAGGCGCAGGGGAAATGCTCAACACTCGCTCGTGGGCGTAGGCTGGTATAGCATCGCCTTCCTCGCCGATCACACCCACGGGCTCACCGCCGTCTTGGACAACCCGGACGCCCTGCCTTACCAGGTTCCGCAGCATGATGACCCCACGGTCCGTGCTGCCGAGGTGCTCCAGCGCGTGAACGGCGATAGGCCGCTGGCTGTTCATAGCGTCGTAGTCGCCAGGAAGCCGCTGCCGCTCCTCGTAGGGCCGGTCCAGCGTTTGCCCAAGGCTATCTTCTGGCGGGATCTCCTCGTCCTTACGAGCTCGATGGAAACCGAATTGCAGATTGTGGGTATCGTCTATGGGCACCGTCCACCTGGTCATGGTGGGGCGGTTCCCGTCCCGTTCCTCAAGGCTGTCATCGAAGTTGCAGCCCTGCTGAATGTTTGGGAGGATGAAATCGCTCGCGCGTACCCACACCTTATCTCCGGCCCTGCGCGTGGCGGTGCACATCATACCGATGGGGGTCTCGATAAAATCCAACTCCGGTGGCTGCTTGAACTCTTCACTGAAGCCGGAGTTGCCGGGCAAGCTATGGAGAAATTGGAAGTGTACGGGGTCCTGGCCGTTCTCCATGACTTGGAGCCAGTTGCAGGGCCAGTCGATCGCCTCGTGGGCCTCCGTCTTGTATCCGGCGATGCTGTAAGTGCCGTAGATGGGGAAGGCGGGGCGCTTGTCCAACGGGCCCATGTAAGCGGATACCAGACCCCCATACTCATGAGTCGGGTAGGCCCCGTGGTGGAGCCGGTCCTTCAGCGTGCTGTCCGCTGGCTCCCCTGGCGTCTCTAGAATCGTGCCATCTGTGTCGTAAAGCCAGGCGTGGTAACAGCAACGGATCCCCCGCTCCTCGATCTGGCCGAACTCCAGTGAGGTTCCCCGGTGGGAGCAATGGAGCTCCAGTAGGCCCACCTGCCCGGAGCCGTTCCGAAAGATGACCAGGTCCTCGCTCAGGATACGAATCACCTTGGGCAGGTTCTGCAGTCCCTCCGAGAGGGAGACTGGCTGCCAGAATCGTCGGAGCCACTCGCCACACGGCGTACCAGGACCGACATGGGTGATCTCGGCATCCTCGGCGGGCACCCGGTTGTGATGGTACCCGCCGTAAGGGATGTTCAGGAATGGGGCCTTGGTCGTCATGACGCCTCCTCGTCGGGTGTGTCATCCCCATTTGTGGGGCGCCGAATTAGCTGTGGCTGGCGCTTCGATAGCTCCTTGATGTAGTCCTGCACGACTCTCCGGCCAGTGTTCCGGAGCAGCAGTCTGTCTTCGCGCGGGGTGGGCGCGAGGGGAGCGATTAGCGCCCGTTCGTGGGTGTAGGTTGGGATTATCTCTCCCTCTTTCCACCCGATACCTGGGGGATCTTCGCCGTTCCGCACCGCCTCGATTCCGCGCCGCATGATGTGGCGGCCCATGATAACGCCCAGGTCTGTGTTGCCGAGGTGCTCCAGATCGTGGACAGCGATAGGCCGCTGACTGACCTGCGAGTCATAGTCACCGGGTACCCGCTGGCGCTCGTCATACGAGCCCGGCTTCTGCCCGTACGTGAATTCTCCGGTAAATATCTCTTCACACTCGCGGGCGTACCAGATATCGAACCGCTGCATATGCGTATCGTCCACCGGCACAAACCACTGGGAGAGGATGGTCCGCCCAATCTGGTCAAGGTCGCGTTGCGCGACGTCTTTGCTGATGTCGCAGCCCAAGTGGAGGTTCGGTGGAATGTAATCGCCGACCTGGACCAGCACACGGTCGCCCGATCTCCAGGTGTCCACGCACGCCATGCCAAGGGGACTCTCCATGAAGTCCGACTCGGGAGGCTCTGACAGGTCGCCGGTGAAGCCTTCGTTGCCAGGAAGGGCGTGGAGAAAGAGCAGGTGGACCGGGTCGTGGCTGTTCTCGTTGGCCTGGAGCCAGTTGCAGGGCCAGATCCCGTGCATTCGAGCTTGGGACTGGTACCCCGGCATGTGGTACGTGTCGTAGACAGGAAACGCGGGACGCTTCTCCGGCGGGCCCATATACGCAAAGACGAGCCCCTTGTACTCGTGAGTAGGGTAGGCGCCGTGGTGGAGTCGGTGTTTCAGCGTGCTGTCGGCGGGCTCGCCCGGCGTGTCCAGGATCTTGCCGTCGACGTCGTAGAGCCAGGCGTGGTAGCAGCAGCGGATGCCGCGCTCCTCGATCTGGCCGAACTCTAGCGACGTCCCTCGGTGCGAGCAATGAAGCTCCAGCAGGCCGACCTGGCCCGAGCGGTCGCGGAAGAGCACCAGGTCTTCGCCCAGAATGCGGATGGCCTTCGGCAAGTTCTTCAGTTCGTCCGTGGCGAACACTGGGTGCCAAAAGCGGCGGAGCCACTCGCCGGCCGGTGTGCCGGGACCGACATGGGTGAGCTCGGCATCCTCAGGGGGCACGTCGCGGTGGAGGTATCCGCCGTAGGTGGTGTTGAGGAAGCTCGCGCTGGGTGTCATATTGGGCGCCTTCTCTTCTCAACGGGTAGCTGCTGTGGCTCTAGAGGCCCCGGCGATACCGATTAGCAAGCTAGCACGGCACTTTGGCCTTGTCAATCGGCGATTCTGAGGACTAAGGCTATGGAAGTCGTCGTTTCTCAGTCAGGTACCGTATGATGCGCACAGCAACAACGGTCGACAGTCCCCTGACGTTGTCGGCTCGCCTACGATTCGGGTAACGGGAAGTCTCGTTTTGAGCGGAGCAGGCGATATGTCTAGTGGTGTTTTCGAAGCGCGCGAAGGTATTGTCCCCGTCACGGGTGGGCATGTGCGGTTCAGGGTGGTGGGCTCGGGTGGTGGCGTCCCGCTCCTCGCCCTTCACGGAGGGCCCGGGGCGGGTTTCGACAGCCTGGATCCGCTAGAGAGCTTTGCCGGGGACCGTTCCGTGGTGTTCTATGACCAGCTAGGGAGCGGCGCGTCGGATAAGCCAAACGACGACTCGTTGTGGCGAATCGATCGATATGTCGAGGAGGTTATCGCCGTCCGCCAGGCACTGGACCTCGACCGCATCCACCTGCTTGGGCAGCGTTGGGGCGGAATGCTAGCAATCGAGTACATGCTCAGTGGGCCGCCGGGGGTGGTGAGTCTCACGCTGTCGAGCACAACGGCCAGCTCGATGCAGATCTCCCGCGAGGCCTGGCGCCTCAGGTCCGAGATGCCGCAAGAGGTGCAGGATACGCTGGCGGGCTACGAGGCGGCGGGTGACTTTCAACACCCCGAGTACAGGTCCGCGATGCTGAAGTTTTACGAGCGCCACGTCTGTCGTATCCTCCCATGGCCGGACTCACAGGATCGGAGCTTTGGCAACCTCGCCGTGGACCATGGGCCGTACGAGACCATGACGGGCGTCAACGAGTTCCACGTCACCGGCAACCTGAGGGACTGGGACCGCATCGATCGTCTCGGCGAGATAGAGGTTCCGACGCTGGTCACGTTTGGCCGCTACGGGCTTGGGCCGGAATCCGCTGAGACGCTGCACAAGGGCATTCCGAACGCTGAGCTGCACAAATTCGAGCTGAGCTCGCACATGGCCCACTTAGAGGAGCGGGAGGCCTACCTCGATGTTCTGAAGGGCTTCCTCGAGCGCGTCGAAAGCCGATAGCGGCTTAGGGTGAATACGGAGGCCGGTCAGTGCCTAGCGAGCTCTTCGATTCGGTCCTCCGTCACCTTGGGGCCACCGATCGCGGCGTCATAATGCTCCGTGACCTTGTCAGGCAAGGAACCAAGGCGGTGCGAGGCGGAGAAGACCCCGAGGGCGTACCGTTTAAGGACAAGGGCACCACCCCCACCTAATCCCACGATCGGGTACTTCGCATAGCAGCGGCGCCTTCTCCGGAGGAGGACCGCCGGCTTCTTCGAGAAACGGGGCGAAGGGTGGCAGTCGGCGCTAGCGAAAACCCAATGTAACCCACTGTCGTAGGCTATTCAGTGCGCACCCAATTCATATGACCCGGAATTACCCATATCAAGCTGCCTGGGTCCAAGCAACGCACCATCCTCGACGAGAGCCATCGTAGTATCAGTCACGGATGCCGTCAACCATCCAATCAAGCGCACAAAACCATCTCTCGGCGTGGTGAGTTAGCGGCCCCAGGCAGCGGAGGTGGCTTTCACCACGTTTGCACTCCCTTCAAACTCCTCCGGGCGCGCACCTCGCCCTTGGTTGCCTCTCTTCACCTCTGATGACCTCAAGGATAATCGCTACCCTGGTGCTGGATGGAGCCCGGCGATACGCTCCAACACTTGCCGGAATACCTCCCGGGACACTGCCACCTCAGCAAGCTGAAACACCAACCTCCTGGCATGCCGCACCAGACGTCCACCCATCTTGATGAGCTTGGTCTGCACGCTTCGCAGTGACCAGTGTTTCACTGACTCTGGCAAAGTCAGCCTTCTCATGAAGTTGCCCAGGTTGTAGGCCAGCACAAACAGCCACAGCCTCACCTGGTTAGCAACGAACCTGTGACACGAGAGCCGCGTCCAGTTCAGGGCGTATTTACCTTCCTTGATCCACTGCTCGGCCGTGCCCCGCCCGTTGTAGAAGTGGGTTACGTCTGCCGGCGGTAGGTTGAGGTTGGTGACGACGAACCCGACCCTCGGGAATAGCTCACCCTGGCGCCACTCCACCTTGGCGACCACACGCCGGGGAATGTCCCAGCTCTGGGCCTGGTAAACGAAGTCGTGATACCGGACTACGGGCTTCCCTTCGACAGGCTCAGGGCAGGCTTTAGGCGGCCTGCCCACGGGCCGCTTCAGCAGGTGCCGGATGTTTCCTTGTAATACCTCGTTGGCCGGAAGCCGCATAGCGTAGCCAGTGTCCCTTGACTCCAGGTACTCGTACACCTCGGGCTTGGCAAAGGCAGCATCGGCCCGGAACAGCAGCCGGACTCCTTTCTCCTGGTATCGCTTCACGACGGGCTCCAGAACCTCCCGCCACCGCTCAGCGCTGTGGACGTTGCCCGGGCGAAGCATTGCACCTTCGCAATCTCCGAAATGGTTGAACAGGAAGAGCGGGTGATAACATACGGACTCGAAGTGGCCGTTGTAGGCGACTCCCTCTTGCTGCCCATGCACCGGGCTTTCAGAGCTGTCCATGTCTAGGATAACTCGCTGGTGAGATGTCTGGGCCATGGCCCTGTCCACCCACTCAACATTCAGGCGCGCAAGCCCATCCAGGTTTTCCTCTTCGGTTAACACCTCAGTCTCAAATCGGCTCATAGTATTGGTGCTGGCTGCCTGCTTATCAGTACCTTGCCACCCGACGATGACACGCATAGCCGGGTCTTGGGCAAGCCGTTCAGCGTCGTTGGTGTCCTCGTAGCCAGCGAGACGGCTATACACCGATTGTCTGAGCAAGGGCAACAGCGGGTGTTGCACATTGCGGCCGGTGCGGCTTTCATGGATATAATCGTTGGCTGTCTCTGTGAGCCCCAGAGCGGCATCAAGCTCGCGGCATGCCAGGAGTCCGGCGTCCGAGGTGATGGTAGCGCCACGAAAATCCAGGCGGACTCTGCGGTCGAATTGGAGCTTCAAAGGGGTGTCGGATCTTTCACCCATTGGGTGCCTCCAGCGAGATTGCGGTATCCAGAACTAGACCCGCTAGCTCGGCCAGTCTAGCACCCACACTGCCCATAATGCCCAGGTAGGCGGCTCAAATAGGCAGCACTCTTACCGGATTACGACGCACCCACGCGGCTGATCTGGGAAATGTGGGCTCAAACGAACAAACCAGAACGGCACTCTGGGGTCGGATGGCAATAGTGGACACCAAACCTTTCAAGCTGCGAGTAATCCTGCATAGAATCTTTGTTGAAAGGCCGCAGGTGACAGGAATCCCAGCCTGGCCTGGCGGCGCTGCCTGTTATAGAAGATCTCGATATATTCTGTAGGGTATAGTCCCAAAACAGCCACCTGTGAGAGAATGGTGGCATGGGACGGAAGATTGGGTGCCCTCGATGTCAACACGCCAAGAGCTGGAGCATTCGGCGAGGTAAGAGTCGTTGTGCAGCCTGCCACTACGGGTGGGTGCCCAGGGCGCTGCCGCTTCGGTTGTCGCCAGGGGAGTGGCGGCGACTGTTGCGCTGGTTCGTCTTGGGGCAGAGTGCCGAGGTGATTGCCCAGGAGGCCCGCCTGGAGCGAAAGCGAGTCCTGCGAGCCCTGATCGTGGTGCGCCAGGCCATGGTCCGGGACGTTCCCCATGTCTTCTCCGGCGTGGTGGAGGTCGACGAGACCTACCTGGGAGGTTCCTGGCGCAACAGGCGCCTGGCAAAGCGTGTTCAGGGCACGAAGCGGGGCCGTGGAACCACTAAGCAAGCTGTCTTTGGGATCCTGTGTCGAGGTGGCCTGGTGTGGGCGCAAGTGGTACCTAACGTGGAAGCCAAGACGCTGCTGCCGCTCCTGCACCAACGCGTGCAACGTGGCTCCATCGTCTGCTCGGACACCTTTACCAAGCTACACGGGCGTCGCAGCGGGGGGCTACGTCCACCGGCTTGTGGACCACAGCCAGGCGTTCAGCGATCGGCAAGGGAGCCACGTCAACGGCTTGGAGGGCTTCTGGGGTTATCTCAAGCGGCGTCTGGCAGCCAAAGGGGGAGTCCGCCGAGAACGGCTGCCCCTCTATCTTGCTGAGTATGTCTGGCGCTACAATCATCGGCGTCTGTTGGGACCAGAACAGGTTAAGACATTGTTCAAGCTGCTTCAAAGCTAATCCGGTGGCTAAAATGGGACTTTACCCTTCCTTTATGAGTCCTGGAACAACCTCGACGACGCGTGAGGTTACGTCAATAGGTGTGTAAACGACATCAGGCGGCGACCTTCTCAGCCGTTGATTCAATGGCGATTCCATCCGCATACTGTGCACCGAGATAGACGTCTTCGATCAACTCAGGGGCCTTCAGACGCCTGAAGCGCTGTTCGGCGACCATCAACATTTTCCAGATCACCGCTATCGCCCGATCGACCCTCTTGTAGCGCTTGGCGGCATCGGTCCGAAGTCTGAGCGCAGCGAAGGGTGACTCCACCGGGTTCGTCGTGCGAAGGTGCTGCCAGTGCTCCTTGGGGAAGTCATAGAAGGTGATCATGCGGTCCCAGTCCCGCTCAAGGGTCACACAGGCTGCTTCGTAGGAGTGGTCGCGGCACCATCTAGTAAACTCCGTCCTGAGCCGCTCAGCCTCTGTCCGAGTCTGGGCGTAGGGGATGGTACGCAGCATGAGTTTGGCCTGGTCCTGCTGTCGCTTTGGAAGCCTGTCCAGTACGTTTAGGACCTTGTGGTTCCAGCAGCGTTGCTCGGCCGCCTGAGGATAGACGTTGCGCAGAGCTCCCCAGATGCCCCGATGTCCGTCTCCAATTACCAGTCTTGGGCACTCCAGCCCGCGGCGCCTCATGTCCCTGAGCACATCGGACCAGCTCTCTATGGACTCCCTGTATCCGGGAATCGCGCTCACCACCACCTTCCTTCCGTCGCTCAGGGCCGCCATCACCACCAGGATCGCCGCCTTCTCCCGCTCAAGACCGGCCTTGACGTAGACTCCATCCACCCACAACACCACTTCCAGGTCATCCAGGGGCCTAGCGCGCCATTGGGCAAGCTCATCGTTCCACTTATCCTTCAACCGGGCTACCGTGCTCGCCGATATCGGTGCCTCTTCTCCCAGCAGTCCCCGCACCGCCAGGTCGAAGTCACCTTCGGAAAGGCCATGTAGGTACAACTGGGGGATCAGCTCAGCAACCTTCCTGGTCCTGTTGACGAACAGCGGCAGCAGCCGGCTCTCGAACTCCTCTTCGGTGTTGCGGACTCGTGGCCTCCTCAGCTGTACCGTTCCCGAACTCAGCGTAAGCCTTCGGGGTCTGCCGTATCCGTTCCTATAGCCTCTCTCGTTGTCCGACTCAGACCTGCGGGCCGACTTCGCCCTTCCTAGAAACTCCGTCACCTCTTCCTCCAGCAACTCCTGGATCAGCTCCTGGACCTGACCTCGAACCCAGTCCTCCAACTGGTCCCACTCCGGCCTTGACTCCGACCAGCTCCCAGTGCTTCTCTTTCCCATAGGCGGTGTATCTCCTCTCTTGGGCCTTGAGCCCGTGTTGTTTCAGAGAGAGGGTACACCGCCTGACTGTTTACACACTTTTTGAGGGTACCTCGCCCTGACAGCCATGTTGCCCAATTGGTAGAGCGCCTGGGGATTTCCTTGCTCGGCAGCCCGAAGGAACCAGGCCACAGCCTCTTCGTCGTCCTGCGAGAAGCCGTGTTCCCCTTTGGCGAAGCATAGGCCAATGTCGCATTGGGCCTGGGGATCGCCGCCGTGGGCAAGGGTCAAACGCGCCCAGTAAAGCTCGTTTGTCCTGTACTCCTCCCTCTCGGTCTGCTCTTCCTCTTCACGTTCGTCCAATGCTGAATACCGATTGCGCTCGGCTTCCTCTAGGGCTTCTCGCATGCCAGTGTTGCGGAACTCGATAGCCGCCGCCAGGGGGCGTTCGGCCTTCGGCATTCCTACTGTATTGAATTGTTGTAAACGGATGGCTAATATTAGCTAAAATGCCGTTAACATTTATCTTGGGCAATTGTGCTGGTTGGCGCATCGGAAGCAGTCCTGTGGTGCACCCTCCGGTCGAAGTTTGCACTTAACTGCCTTTGTACTGGGAAGAATGGGAGAGGATGTTTGCGATTGGAGTATGGCTCTCCACAAAGTCGCCAAGGAGGATCGTTGGGTAAATGTAACTTGAAACAACGGCTATCACCCCCAGGCCTCGGCAGATGTTAGTCAATCGCGCTCCCATCGCGAGTCAGCGAGCTCGCTACATCCTAATCAAGTTGGGTATTGCCGCTGCCTTTATGGTCTGCCTGTTTGCGGCTGTTGCCACATCCGATCTTCCCGTTTCCGCTAGCAGCCACGGCTGCGACAACGAGATTGCTGTGCCCGGCCAGGACACCCTGCTGATCGCCGATTGCGAAACGCTGCTTGATGCCAAAGCAAGTCTTGATCCAGACAACGTGCTGGACTGGAGCGTCAACACGCTCATCGCCGACTGGGAAGGCATCTCCGTGTCGAACGGTAGGGTCGCGCGCCTCACTGCGACTGGGAAGGGACTCAGAGGTGAGATCCCGGCTCAACTGGGCGACTTGGCTGCTCTTACGCACCTCTCCCTTCAAGGCAACGATCTCACCGGCCCGATCCCGCCAGAGCTGGGCAACCTGACCGACCTGACGCAGCTCTACCTCAACGACAACGATCTCACCGGCCCGATCCCGCCAGAGCTGGGCAACCTGACCGAGCTGACGCGCATCTACCTCAACGACAATGAACTCGCCGGCCCGATCCCGCCGGAGCTGGGTAACCTCACCGACCTTACGCGCATCTACCTCTACAACAACGAGCTCGCCGGCCCGATCCCGCCGGAGCTGGGCAACCTCACCGGTCTGACCCTCCTCTATCTCTATAACAACCAGCTCGCCGGCCCGATCCCGGCTGAGCTGGGCAACCTGACCGACCTGACGCAGCTCTACCTCTACAACAACGAGCTGACCGGCCCGATCCCTCCTGAGCTGGGCAACCTCGGCAACTTGACCATCCTCCACGTCTTCAACAACCAGCTCGCCGGCCCGATCCCTCCTGAGCTGGGCAACCTGACCGACCTGACACGCATCTACCTCAGCGACAATGAACTCGCCGGCCCGATCCCGCCAGAGCTGGGCAACCTGACCGACCTGACGAACCTCCAACTTCAAGGCAACGATCTCACCGGCCCGATCCCGCCGGAGCTGGGCAACCTCACCGACCTTACGCATTTCTACCTCAACAACAATCGGCTCGCCGGCCCGATCCCGGCTGAGCTGGGCAACCTTGGCAACTTGACCACGCTCCACCTCAGCGACAATGAACTCACCGGTCCGATCCCCGCGGAGCTCGGCAACCTATCCGACTTGACAAGGCTCTACCTCAACGACAACGATCTCACCGGCCCGATCCCGCCGGAGCTGGGCAACCTCACCGGTCTGACCATCCTCTCCCTCTACAACAACGAGCTCACCGGCCCGATTCCGCCGGAGCTGGGCAACCTCACCGGTCTGACCATCCTCTCCCTCTACAACAACGAGCTCACCGGCCCGATGCCGGCTGAGTTGGGCAACTCGACCGAGCTGACGGAGCTCTACCTCTACAACAACGAGCTGACCGGCCCGATCCCGCCGGAGCTGGGCAACCTCGGCAACTTGACCACGCTCCACCTCAGCAACAACCAGCTCGCCGGCCCGATCCCGCCGGAGCTGGGCAACCTCACCGACCTTACGCGCACCTACCTCAGCGACAATGAACTCGCCGGCCCGATCCCGCCAGAGCTGGGCAACCTCACCGACCTTACGCATTTCTACCTCAACAACAATCGGCTCGCCGGCCCGATCCCGCCGGAGCTGGGCAACCTCACCGACCTTACGCGCATCTACCTCAGCGACAATGAGCTCACCGGCCCGATCCCGCCGGAGCTGGGCAACCTCACCGACCTTACGCATTTCTACCTCAACAACAATCGGCTCGCCGGCCCGATCCCGCCGGAGCTGGGCAACCTCACCGACCTTACGCATTTCTACCTCAACAACAATCGGCTCGCCGGCCCGATCCCGCCGGAGCTGGGCAACCTCACCGACCTTACGCGCATCTACCTCAGCGACAATGAACTCGCCGGCCCGATCCCGCCGGAGCTGGGCAACCTCACCGACCTTACGCGCATCTACCTCCACAACAACGAGCTCGCCGGCCCGATTCCGCCGGAGCTGGGCAACCTGACCGACCTGACGCAGCTCTACCTCTACAACAACGAGCTCACCGGCCCGATGCCGGCTGAGTTGGGCAACTCGACCGAGCTGACGGAGCTCTACCTCTACAACAACGAGCTCGCCGGCCCGATCCCGCCGGAGCTGGGCAACCTGACCGAGCTGACGCAGCTCTACCTCAGCGACAACCAGCTCACCGGTCCTATTCCTCCCGAGCTGGGTGAGCTCACTGAGCTAGTCGAGCTTACCCTGAACAACAACGAACTCACCGGTCCTATTCCTCCCGAGCTGGGTGAGCTCACTGAGCTAGTCGAGCTTACCCTGAACAACAACGAACTCACCGGTCCTATTCCTCCCGAGCTGGGTGAGCTCACTGAGCTAGTCGAGCTTACCCTGAACAACAACGAACTCACCGGTCCTATCCCTGCAGAGCTGGGCAACCTGACCGAGCTGACGCAGCTCTACCTCAGCGACAACGAACTCACCGGTCCTATCCCTGCAGAGCTGGGCAACCTGACCGAGCTGACGCAGCTCTACCTCAGCGACAACCAGCTCACCGGTCCTATTCCTCCCGAGCTGGGTGAGCTCACTGAGCTAGTCGAGCTTACCCTGAACAACAACGAACTCACCGGTCCTATTCCTCCCGAGCTGGGTGAGCTCACTGAGCTAGTCGAGCTTACCCTGAACAACAACGAACTCACCGGTCCTATTCCTCCCGAGCTGGGTGAGCTCACTGAGCTAGTCGAGCTTACCCTGAACAACAACGAACTCACCGGTCCTATCCCTGCAGAGCTGGGCAACCTGACCGAGCTGACGCAGCTCTACCTCAGCGACAACCAGCTCACCGGTCCTATTCCTCCCGAGCTGGGTGAGCTCACTGAGCTAGTCGAGCTTACCCTGAACAACAACGAACTCACCGGTCCTATCCCTGCAGAGCTGGGCAACCTGACCGAGCTGACGCAGCTCTACCTCAGCGACAACCAGCTCGCCGGCCCGATCCCTGATGGGCTGGGCAACCTGACCAACCTGACGGTCTTAAACCTCCACAACAATGAAGTCACCGGTCCTATCCCTGCAGAGCTGGGCAACCTCATCAACCTGACGGTTCTCAGCTTGAG
The DNA here is from genome assembly GCA_965249185.1 of Dehalococcoidia bacterium. Lineage (GTDB taxonomy): Bacteria > Chloroflexota > Dehalococcoidia > Lucifugimonadales > Australimonadaceae > CBDFLS01. Next base: position 1,608,533 of record CBDFLS010000002.1, on the reverse strand, counting down.
TGCGAATGGGCTGAGTGGTCCGCTCCCTCCCGAGCTGGGGTACCTGACGGACCTGACCGAGCTTCACCTCGGCGGCAACCGGCTCACCGGCCCCATCCCCGCAGCATGGGATGACCTGACCGCGTTGACAGTCCTCGACCTCGGTGGCAACCAGCTAACCGGCCCCATCCCCGTAGCGCTGCGTGACCTCGTCCACCTAACAGACCTCGATGTGGGCCGCGACAGAACCACGGGGTCCGACCTTGTTGAATTGGGCGATACGTCGACGGCCGAGCACACGGCAGAGACCACCGGGCCGATGCCCTCGATGACGAATGATCGTGGTCCACAACTTTCTGCGCTAGCCCTGGCGCTCGTAGCCATCGGCGGTATGGCGATTGGCGCAATCACCGGAGGCATCGTAGTAGCCGGGGTGCAACGTAAGTGGGGCTGGACGAGGTTCTTTTGGGGAGCCGATAGTCTGCCGACAACGATGGCACGAGGGGTAGCCACGGCGGTGCGTTGGCTGCATAGCTCGCTCGATTCCACAGCTCGTGCCCTCACTACGGCCGCGCGTATAGCGGCGCTATGGGTGTTCAATAGTTCACCCAGATCCATAGCCCACGACGTGACCGCCGTGGTCCGAAAGGTGGTGCGAACGGTGAGGCGAAACGACTAGAGGCGGCCGCCTGGCGTACTACGTGTTCTCCCAAGCCGACATTTCGTTCTGGGAAAGTACTGGGACCCGGCGATAGGTTGGCAGAGAGCGAAGACCTCTATACAGGAATGACGGGGTGTGTGGAGGCGCCCCGACGTTCCGAAGCCGTAACGAGGTCAACGACGATGGCCATCGCCTTGGTTTGTGAAATGCGCGGTCTTTCTGGACGGGTCCCTTAGTAGCGCCATCTGTGGATGGTGGCCATGCGCACCATGCTTGGCAGACGACGCGCTCTGAGTACGGAGGGAGACAGTAGTCCCTGGGCCATTGGACTCCTTCCCCCACGCAGCGACACTGCCATGTGGGGGTTGCCGCCGCTGCCTCTTCGTTCTACCCTCAGTTTATGGCTCTCTCTCACCGACAGCTGCTGCACTTTCTCAGCCGGATGCCGTTCGTCGATTCGGCGGAATTGGCGCTCATTCTCGGCGAGCCTCACGCCACGGTTCACCGCGCCCTGACCGGTCTGCTGGCCCACGGCACCGTCGGGAGGGTGAGTAACGGCACCGCCCAACTGCCTTCGAGCCAGAGATACTATCTGACGGCCAAGGGCATCGGCGAGACCGCCGGGATTCTCGGCTTTGCGATGCCCTCGGACTTCGTGGGGGCCTACCCTTTGTCCAGGGAATGGCTGACGCTGCTCATCCGCCGGATGGACGCGGTGGCCGCCGTCTACCGTCTCGCCGCCTCACTGTCCCCCGGCATCGACGGCCTCCGGTCTCACGTGGAGTTCCACCGCCGGGGCCGGTTCGACGCCACGGTCACACTCCACGACGGCCGCAGCTTCGGTGTGGTGCGCCAGGGCCTGGCCCTGCGGCGCCGGTCGCTCTACGACCGGCTGAGAGCCATAGCGGAATACGACTACACCCGTCGCCCCGACACCGTTCTGATCCTGACGCCCAGCATCTGGGAGGAGAGGCTGACGACGAGGTTCTGCGAGGAACGGAACCTCCGTGAATGCTTCGTCGCCGTGGAGTCCAGGGGCGCGCTGGAAAGACGGGACATTCGCCTCTGGTGTTGCACCTCGTGGGTGATCGGCAGCAGGTTCTTCACGTTGGAGGCGCGTTTGCGCTCCGGCGACTCGGTGAAGCGTCTTCCGCCGGGACTGCCCTGGGAGCTGACGTGCTCCAGCGTGTGGTACGTGCTCCCGAACAACCCCGTGGTCTGATGCCAGACGCGAAGGTCCTGCCGTTCGAGCGCATCCCTCGACTCCACGGCGATGTAGGAGTCCCTGAGATAGATGCGCTCGCAGAACCTACCCATAAGCCTCTGCTCCCAGATGCTCGGAACTAGGATCAGGATAGTGTCGGGGCGTCGGGCGTAGTCGTACTCCGCTATGGCTCGCAACCGGTCGTAGAGGGACCGCCGCCGCCATCCGAGGCCGCGTAGCTAACCCGCAGGCTCTCGCTCGCGCGGCGTCCGCACACGCAACACGTAGATCAGCGCGATTACAGCTGCATAGCTGACGGCCACGATTGCGCTGACCAGTGCAGTGTCGAAAGCTGGTTGTAGGGACTCTGATTGCCACGACACTATCGCCCATTGCGTGGATATGAGCACGAGCACAGCCACGCTGAACAACGCGATGACCATCCTCGTGCGGGCAACGTCGCTCGCCGAATCGAAGCGGCCGAGCGCCCAGACGGCCAGCAGGCTCAGCGCAACACTGAACACTAGTACGATCGACCATAGGAGGATGCGGTACGGCTCATCCGCCCCTGCGAGGACCGGGACGACGCTGGTCAGCGGACTGATACCTCGAGGGAGCGTAGTGGACAACCCAACCAGCAAGAGAGCGTGGCCTAGGCTGATTCTGGACGCCTGCCGGCCGAACCAGACGAAGATAGCTAGTGCTACGACCGAAGCCACCAACCACAACGTAGCCCTCGACCCTGGGAGAGGAGTACCGAATACCTGGATAGCAACCGTAGTCACCGCATTCGCTAGTGCAGCGGCGACGCCGTACGCCCAGACCAGCGCCAGCGTGGGCCGGCCCAACCGGCGCACGCGCAGGTACGAAAGGCCCAGCAACAGCAAGAGCAAGATGGCCCTCGGGCTGATGTAGGGGAGGCCCTGGCGCTCGCTGAGGGGTAGAGTGAACAGCTCCGGGCGTGAGGATTCGATCACCCACGTGACGCTCACCACCAGCGGGACGCCGACGAACAGCCACAGCTCCCAGCGGTACCTCAGCACGGCCTGCGTGAAACCGCTCATCGCCCCACACTATCACAAGCGTGCCACTCGTAGGGAGAGTGACCTGGTCGTCGTACACTTAATGTAGCCCGACCATCTCCTCCCGGCAGGCCTGCGGAGGCTGTACTACGACCCCCTTGACTGGTGCTATGCGTTCTGAACGCGCTCCAAGTGCTTCCTGGGGCTATACGGACTCTAGCGATACTACTTTTCACTGGAATGAATGATGGCCTAAACGTATGATCCTCCGTTGATTAGGGGTGTGTCCTATGGTGACAAATACTAGGTTCCTTAAGCTCCGGCGTCTGCATTTTGTCTTGGGGGTGGCGCTATTGGGTAGGCTACCGCGCATTTTGTTGTGTCCTGGCAAATCTTGGTCTCTTGTGAGGGATTAGCTATAGCACCAATCTGAACCTCAACGTGAAGGTTCTTGATTTTGTCCAGTTTGGTGGGCCAACATGTACTCTATTACAAACTGGACTTCGCGGTGGGGTGAAGTTTGGCACAGCCGTCGTTTGAAGATTGAGGCTGCTCCTGCCCTGCCACATGTGCAGGGCTTTTTGTTGCCCGGAATCGTTGACCACGTTGGGAGAGTCGCGATTGCATGTCGGAGCGGCTGAGCACTAGACCGCTGCGTAGTCGCTTCTTCTTGGAACGGATTTGGCAGTGGAGCTGTCTACTTGAATAGACAGATTCCAGAATAAAGGGAAGTGTGTAGCGTTTAGAACACGACCGAATCCGTGGATTCGACGCCTTCCGAGGAAGCTCACCCCACCATTGGCATCGGCCCCGGCCCTTGTTGGCAGATACGGTCCGACTGGAGGCGAGCCGTCGAATAGAGGAGTTTGGGGGTTCGCGAGTTGGGCAGCGTCCTTGCTGAATACAGAACCCGCTTGAACAAGAAGAAGGAGCTTTATGCTCACCGGGAACTTTTCCTCCGGCAAGAGAGTCTTACTCAGCGAAGGCATTCAATACTCAATTCCAAGGAGCGGGTTTGGTCCTGTACGTCGGCTCTCGAGGTAACTAGAGGGGCCTCTTCTTTAGCGGCCTGGTGTTTGATACTAATGTGGTGGGGTATGTGCATGTACGGAATCAAAGCAATGATAGCAACTTCCATCGTCGTACTGGTTGCCGTCGCCTGTGGGGGGGCCACCGACGCCCAGCCCCCGGTGAGGACCACCGTTACCATAGCCGTTGATTCGGAGTGGCAGGTGCCCGCCGGTTTCAGCGTTGTGCTGCCGCTCACCAATGAGGGAGTCGGCGAGATGTTTAGGAATGACCCGGACGCTCCTCCAGACCTACCAGAATTCAGCATGTCAAGCGAAGTGCAAGCCGATGGGGAGCCGGAGAGAGTAGTCATCGCCGTTTATTCGGACGGAGTGTCCGCCGAGGCCCGACCCATGCAGGTGTTGACGTCCTGGCTTGAGCCGTCCGTCGGCGGGGACTTCGCCGAGCCTCTGGCTTTGGACCGAGGTGATCTCCAGTTGGCTACCTCGCGGGGTCAAGCTCAGGGCGCACAGGGCTCGCGTCATGGCGTCATCCTGACAGTCATCTCAGAACCTGAGACCCAAAGGGTATGGCGACTCATGTGCCTCGTCTCATCGGAGGTAATGAGTGATGAGGCCCAAAAAATCTGCGAGCAGGCCAGAGACGAGTTTCGCCCCCTGCCGCTCGCGTCGTGACGCATCGGAATGGAGCCAGCCACGCCGCCAAGGTGGACACGGGAACGGCCACAGCGACGAGGCCCCGGAGCCGCAGCAGTCGCTGTTCTCCTGGGCTGAGTTCATGGCCGAGGAGCCGGTCAAGTCGAAGGGCCGGGGCCGCAAGCCTCAGCCCGCAGCCGCGTCCCTGTTCGAGTGGGCGCTGGAAATGGAGCAGGAAAGAGAGGAAGAGCCGGTCGGCGCGGGGCGCTAGGCAGCAACACACAGGGGGAGGTCGTCGCTACGTCAGCGATGGCCTCCCCCTGTGCAACCATGTATGAGCCTTTCTCAAAAGCCGGCGCGAGATATTGAAACGAATGACGAAGCCAGCGATATGACTGTGCCAACGGGGTTCGGGATTGACCTCAACTAGCTTCCGGACCACTCTATAGTCGATCCTACAGGCTACACGGTAAACCGAGTATATTAACCTCGTTCGCGGACACTGATTGCTATGCTCTACCTGCTGCCTACGGTTACCGCCGATTCCAACTCTCTGACAAAGTCGTCAGGTTCTGTACTATTTGCGAATATCACTTTCTGACGGAGGTCGTCAGCATGTGTTACACGGTCCCCGTCAATCAAGAAAACGCTCCACCAACCATAGGTGCCGTACGTCCCGTCAGGATTGCGGCTTAGCCCGTATAAACGGCGATCATTGACTTGCGGCATTGGTATGAGTGACGGGTACGGAGAAACGTGATCCGCTTCCCCCAACACTCGTAAGGTTATCGAACGACTAGCCTCAATGTCTTGTCCTAGAATCACTCGCTCTATCGTTAGGTTGTAGTCGGTCACGGGCAGAGCGGAAGAAACAAGGTCACCTTCTTTGATATTCCGAATATTGTCCTGCTCGTTGTAGGAATTCCGCTCATCGCTTCCGATAACTGAAGTCACCTCCGCCACGACTGTTGCGTCCATCTTACCTACAAATTCATCCATATTAGCGGGGGGTCCGACAAACCACGCGCTTGCGTTGTATGGACTAAGGTCGTAATCAAGTTTGCCACTGGACGTGTCGGAGTCCGACTGGAGGACCATGGGAATCACTAGGCCTAAGACGACGCCCGCAGCGATCGCCGTCAAGGCGGATACAAGTACGAGCATCCTACGCTTGAGATCGGTCTGCTTAATCAGCTTCATCATTGTCCCCCTTCGAGGTTAAAGAGGTACACAAATCACTTAGTACCAATCGTCGATGTGATCTATGTCGTGTGTTTGAAGACTCGTTAAGTGGTTAGAACACCAACCCCACTTGACTATTGAGGCCGTCGCACATGCAGTATGGTTCATGCCCAATACATGGCCGGGCTCGTGCAAAACCATAGTTTCAATATAGGTATTAAGCAAGCTTTGGTAATGTGTGTTCAAATAGATGTATGAGAAATCCGATTTATTTTGATCGTCGTCGCAGTCCCCGGTGAGTATAAGGTCCGGCCAGTCGAAGCATGGGACAAGTTGGCTCAGCGCCTGTTGCCCTGCAATCCACGTAGTCGCACCCCAATTATGATACGCAGCTCGAGCAGCCTGCCGAATCCCCGATGCAGAACAGGCCGCCATGTGTGGGCGCTGACGGCTTCGACTGCGGAGTGAGAGGATTAGCCGCCAACTCCAGTTCCACCACTCCCAGCGGCATCCAAATCCACCGCCCATAAGTACCTCAGTTTTTGTAGTCGATTGAGAAATGGGTATGGTGTACGTCAGCACGGCCTCGTCTCCCGTCACCTCGATACCCTTCACGAAGTTGCGGATGAGGGCCTTGCGCTCAGGGAAGGTCCCCTCCTGCAAGAACTCCCGGAAGTCCGCCACGCACCCCTTGATCTCCTCCGTGCCGGGTAGATCGACCCTTCGCTGCTCCAATAGGCTGGCAGCCTCCTCCCGTGCTGCAGTGAGCTGGTCCTGGCGATGCCGAAGGGACAGGATGCGGGGCGACAGGGCATCCATGGTCAACTGCTTCGTCTCCAATGCTTCGTAGAGGTTCTCTAGCCTGCTCTCCACGTCCGCAAGCTCTGCCCATATGACCTTCAGCCTCCCGTTCATCTCACCGGCCATAGCGTCTATCTCCTCGGCGACTAAGGTGACCAGCTCCGTGATGGTCCCGTCGGTGAGGATCCGTTCTTTGATTTTGTCTATGATGAACCCCTCCACCCTTGGGGCGTTCAGGTAGCGGGCCTCGCAGGTTCCCGCGCCCTCTCGGTACAGCGTGCCGCAGATGTAGTAGCCGTACTGTCCGCTCTTGGCTCCCTGGCCTATGTATGGTCTGCCGCATACGCCACACCTCAATAGTCCACTGAGAAGGAACTTGCTGCCAACCCGTGCGGGCCTCTGTGCCACCGGCGCCCGCTCATGGAGGGCCTGCTGCACACTCTCGAACAGTCTTCTGGACACCAGGGGTTTCCAGGCCTTGGCAACCCGCACTGGCTCCGGGGCCTGCTCTCCCTTCGCCGTCCTGCCCCAGACGGCAGTTCCGGTGTAGGCTTCGTTGGTGAGCAGGTAGTGGAGTCCACCTTTGTACCAGCGTTTGCCACGGTTGGTGATGCCCCTATCGTTCAGCTCTTTGCATATCTCCTTGAGGCCGTTGCCTCTGAGGGAGCTCTCGAATATCTCCTTCACTATCGGAGCAGTGGCAGGGTCAACCTTCAAAGTGGGACGCTCCTTCGCCCCGTCGCTGATTTTGACCCTCTTGTAGCCGAAGGGAGCCTTGGAGCCGAGGAAGAAGCCTCTCGATACCGCCTCCCGCATCCCCCGAACGACTTCCTGCGCGAGATTCTCTGAGTAAAACTCGTCCACCGACTCGATGATGGCCTCCATGAGCTTCCCTGTGGGTGAGTCGTCGGCGTGCTCAGTGATGGAGACAACCCTCACACCCTTGCGCCGTAGCATGGACTTGAATGCCACGGCGTGTTCACGCTTTCTGGTAAAGCGGCTGAATTTCCAGACGAGGATGACCTCAAAGGGAGCCTTGGGCTGGCTGCCCTCCTCGATCATCTCCCTGAACTGGGGCCTATCCGCCACGCGGCCGCTCTCGGCCTCGTCCACGTACTCGCGGGCCACGGAGTATCCGTTGGCTTTGGCGTAGTCCTTGAGCGCCCTGAGCTGGGCCGACACGGACAGGTCAACGTCCTGGCGGTTGCTGGACACCCTGGCGTAGAGCGCCGCCGGGGTGGGCGGTTGGTACTGCTTCTTCATGCTGTCGTCCTCCTTCTTTCTTTGCTTTGTTCCGCCTGCTCCAGGCCGTTTCACGCCGAACATTAGCTACCGTCTACCATCGTTGGTGTCGTGGATATGTCGTCCTCCCGCGGCGACATTCCTGCAGAACCCCATCAACGTATCGGTCGACCATTGGCCTATCCTCCACTATCACCCCCTACTGACTCAGAGCAACTGTATCAGTTGGTAGGCTCATACCAACCCGATCCGAAGACAAGCCCGTCACGCTCCACTACCCAAGAGTGCTTTGTCCCTTCTTCACCCGTGACCGGATTCAAGTAGACATAGCTCACCCACATGCCTTCTTCCGTGGCGTCCGCCATGACGGCACCGAAGGCGTAGCCAGTAGAATCCACCCCGAGAGGGCCACGCATGCTCTGACCTATGTTGTCCGGAACGGAGGCGTGGGCGATGGTGACATCGCTCTCGTCGGTGATGAAGATGTACCACTCGCCGTCCACACTCTCCTTGGTGTTGTAGTAAGCAATGGTAGCGTCTCTACCCTCTTCGTCGTAGCGGTCAATGGCCTGCTGCACAAAAGCCTTTGTAAACGCTGGGGGATCGGACTTTGAAGGAGCTATTGAGTCGCTTCCCCCACAGGCGGCAGCCATGAAAACGGCAACGACTACCGAACCAATAAGCGATGCCGTTAGATGGTTGGTCTTCATCATAGAATTCCTCCTACATGTTCAAATAGCCGATCCAACCTGCTACCCGTCCACCAGCTCTATACGGTCACCGTAACGTCGGAAGTCTGCGGCGTTGAACGTCAATAGCCTGCGCTCCCCATGCGCCAGCATGGTTGCGACGATGTTGGCGTCGTGAATCTGCCGTCCCCCCGTGGGAATCTCTCGACACAGCCCCACGAGCGATTCGGTCACCACGGGACCGTCCTCGAGTATCTCGAAGCTGCCTATCAGCCTGCTCACGTCATCCAGGGCATCCTCACGGGTGATGGCCACTGGCCAGGTCTGCGGTCGAGTGACGACGGCCAGGTACTCTCGTATCACCTGACGGCTGATCCTTAGCGGTTCAGGGTCTCGAAAAGCACGCTCCAGGCTCGCCCGAGCCGCGTCGTGGTCAGGCGCGCTGGGGATACGGGACTTCACCAGCACGTTGGTGTCTATGAACATGGCGGGACTAAACCCTCTCCTCGTAGAGGTCCTCACGTCTGAGGCTCAGACCTTCCGGCCACACCGCGGTGGGGTGGACGGGCCACGCCTCGTCGAGAGAGAGCCTGGGTATGGGCTTGGGGTGCGTTCGCCGGAACAGCAGCATCTCGCCATCCATATCGACCTCCGCCGTCTCCCAGCCGGCGACGCTCCAGGCAAGGGCGTGGCTGTGGCCATTGCCGCCTCTCTGATTTCCCCACCAGGGCCGGTGCAGCCGTGCGGACGGAGGCAGCTCGAATCCGATGACTGCCTCGACCTCGTTGAAGGAGGTCCTCCACTCCTGCACCTGAAGACTGCTCAGGTACGCGTACAGTCTCTGGTACTTGCCCCGGAGCACCATCTGTTGGTACTTGTCCTTCTGGTCTACGGCCATGTCGTGCCTCCTTCGTCTCAGCTTGCCCTAGCCGGAGGGTAGATGTCCAGATACATTGTAGTGAGTTAGTGACTCCAGCGCAAGCGCCTGGACAACGGCAACGGACCGGGTAGGACTCGCGCGCACAGGCCCCCCTCAGAAGGCGCGAGATGCCAGGGGTCGCTGGCGGTGTCATACCCGTGTACAGGAGATCGCACGGGACACCAAGTCGCAGTTCGGGCGATTCCGTATCTGAAATCGGGGTGAATGGGGCATCCTGCTAAATCGGAGCGAGCAATTTGATTCCGGTACTCGTTCCCACCCCTACTGGACAGTCGCAGCTACGAAAGTGGACAAAATGGCAGTGGCGTTCGCGGGTGTGATTGGAACATGGGCTTTGGATTGCGCGATGGGGCATCGGCAGCTACGGATTGGGGACAATGGAACATCGACGCGTAAGAGACGCGGATGGCGTTGGAAGAACCGGAGGTCCGGGCTGGCAGGAACGTCGAAGGGCTGGCGACGGCGCCCCTATCTCAGCACAAACCACCACACGAGAACGCTGCCGACCAGCAGCACGAACAGCACGATGGCGATCACGCGGATCATGTTGCAGCAGATCCTTCGTCTCCTTGTGCGCGGCGGTCTCCTTCCGGTACGCCTCCTCAAGCTCCTTATGCGCCTGTCTGCTGGCTAACGCCGCTTCCCTGGCCACGTCTCGCTTTCGCTCCAACTCTGTGACTGTCCTATCCAACTCCCATACCGTCCGCTGAAGCTTGTCCTCCCGACCAAGGGATCGACGCAGCAGTTCGTCGTCGCCGACGTACTCTAGCCCGTGCATACGCACATAGACCCGGCGCCCCTCCCTGACCACCTCGACCTCTCCACTCCTGATCCTCCGGTCGAGGGTGGACAGGGATATTTCCATCTCTCGCGCCGCCTCCGCTTTCGTCACCCAGCGGACGTGCTCATCCATCTCTCTTTTCCTCGCTACGTCGCTAGCGCCTCCGCCTCCAGTTGAACAGACGCAGAACCCGGCCCTCGGACTCGGGCGCATTCGCCGCCTGGTCTCCAACGTCGTCTTCGGGTTGCCGAGCCGCCTCCAGGGCCTCCACGCGCCGGGTCAGACGCTCCACGAGCCTAGCCAGATCGTCCACGGCTTCAATCGCCAGCCTCATCCTCGCCTCCAACCGGTCCAGTGGCGTCGTTCTCTCCCATCCGGGGTCGTCCAGGTCGCCCATGAGTCGCTGCACGGCCAGGGTCATCCTGCCCGTCAGTCGCTCCCGGCGCAGGGACAGCGCCACTGTCTTCCGGTTCACTCCCAGAAGGGCCGCCGTCCGGCGCTGTCCCTCCCGCTCAACGAGCCACTCCACAACCCACTTGAGGTCGGGCTGACTGTCGTCGGCCCGCGATGCTGGCCCGCCGTTGCTCTTTGGCTTCCCAGGAGTCATTTCCGTTTTCTACAGGGGGTGGCCGCTTTTGCAATTTTATCCATTTTTCGGTGGAACCAGCCCTTTACAGATACTGCTAACAGATTTCGGTCAATACACTCCGAATGTGGCAGAAAGCGTTAGCTGGCTGGCCCAGGATGTCCGCTCCTACCCATGCCCCAAAATCATGTCACGCACCCCGACATCGTTTCGCGCCAAAATCGATGGGCCAAACTGGGCCGCAATCGTCGCCAACACGCCAAATCCTGCCCCCATCAGCTCTCCGGACCCGCCCGACAGCTTCATTCATAGCTGTTTCCTCGCCATCGGCTGACACGTCAACGGTTGCAAGAGTGCAAACAAGTCGTCGTAGGAGAGGCATCGTAGTTTAGCACAGCTTCCCAATCACTTTCATTTTTCAGGCGTTGACCGGTCAGTGGGTCTTTCGGCCCGTTACATAGCTAAAACAGGGGCGATAGGGCGGTTTGCGGCACCGGCGAACCTCGAAAAGCCCCCCGTCGAAGCAACTTGCAGCCCCCAGCCAGCGCATCGGGGAGATGGGGACGCATCGGCCCTATCTATTCCCCCCTACAGGACTCTGACGCATCCGGTGGTAGAGTGAGTCCCATTGGTAGGCACGCATCTCGGACAAGCCCAGCCGGGGGACTCCGGTTCCCAGAGTGGACGCCACGACTGGCCAAGTATCCCTGAGTTGGACAGAACGGGCATGCACGACACGAGGATGGGCAGCGACATGCGGGTCATGCGGGCCGATGTACGTACGTAGGTTGCCTCGACATCCTCTGTATCCACGACGAAGAGGGTTGTGGGGAATGGCGGCTGGTCTTCGCCCGGCTCGGTGGAACAATAGTAGCTCTCATAGGGACTCAGGCGGGCTATGACTCCCTCGGGGTGACGGGCCCGCAGCTCGTACTCGAAGTAGAAGGGGACGTGGATACCGCCGGTGATCATCTCCCCAACGGCATCCGGGGCGATGGCCGACTCGCCCCAGTTGTAGGCCCGGTCGGACCTGGCGGTCGGTATAGACCATAGCATCTCGCTGGCTGGGTCGGCTCTGGCCTCCTCCTCAAGCTTTGATAGGAACCACATCACGCCGTCTGCGTGCTTCGTCTGCCGCGCCCACGTCTCGATGCGGTGGCCCACGTGTCGTATTCGGCCCTGGCGGTCTGTCGTGAGGGCGGTGCTCCAGATGCCCCGCGTGGTCGGAAGCTGTGCGCGGTCCCGGTGGGTGACGTAGCGAATGCCCTCGGCCGACAGCGTGTAGCGCGTGTCTCCACGTCGTCCTCGTCGCTCGATGAGGCCACAGATGTTCACGAGGTTGTGCATCATCTGGCTGACCCGCCCCTCGGAGACGCCGAGCCAACAGGCCAGGTGCTCACGGGGGATCATGGGGTGGTCGGTAACCAGATCAATGGTGCGCTTTTCCGATGGCGTGAGGCCGAAGGCCGGCGCAGCCTTCACCATGCGCTCAGGACGAGGTATCGAGGCCCGTTTCCGCTCCGGTGATTCGGTGAAGCGCCTTCCACCCGGGCTGCCCTGGGAGCTGACGGCCTCCAGTGTGCGATAGGGGCTGGCAAACGCCCACGAAACCCACCGCCAGACGGGTGCATTCGAACGCTCCAACGCTTCCCTCGTCTCGGTGGCGATGAAACAGTCATCTATCCCCAGGTCCGAACAGAGCCGTGTCGTTAGTCTATGCTCCCAGACGCTGGGCACCAGAATCAGTATCGTGTCGGGGCGGCGCGTGTAGTCGTACTCGGCTATGGCTCTCAGCCGGTCGTAGAGGGACCGTCGCCGCAGGGCCAAGCCCTGGCGGACTACGCCGAAGCTGCGGTCGTCGTGGACGGTGATTGTTGCGTCGAAGCGACCCCTGCGGTGGAACTCCACGTGCGAGCGGAGCCCGTCGATGCCGGGGGAGAGTGTGGCTGCAAGACGGTAGACGGCAGCCACCGCGTCCATCCGGCGGACGAGCAGTGTCAGCCACTCCCTGGACACGGGGTAGGCGCGCACGAAGTCCGAGGGCGTCTCGAAGCCGAGAATCCCTGTGGCCTCGCTGATGCCTTGGGCTGTCAGGTAGTATCTCTGGCTCGACGGCAGTTGGACGGTGCCGTGGCTGACCCGCCCAGCGGTGCAGTTCGTCAGCAGGCTGGCCAAGGCTCGGTGAACGGTCGTGTGAGGTTCGCCCAAGATGCCTGCCAACTCCATCGCATCGACGAACGGCATCCGGCTGAGAGAGTCGAGCATCTGTCGGTCAGAGATGGGCATATTCGGGTCCTCGTTCCGCGTTGCGCCGTATTCGCGCATTGCCCTCGTAGGCAATTGCCCAACTGTCCATTGTGAAGGTCGGGAATGTTGGAGGTAATGGCCTGCAAGCCATTGTTTTGAAGCCGGTTTTGTGATAGGAGGGCCATAGTGAAAAGGATGGGCACCTCCGCCCATTGCCATGTCTCCGTCTATGCCCGGTGGAAATCTCCTCCGTGGCGGAAGGTCTCCGGGGACGGCCGTGACGGCCTCCAGGGGATTACTTCCTCTAGATGATGGACTTCATCGTCCAGCCCTGCTGAAGCAGAAGGAGGCTCCAGTCCCACGGATGGAGGATTACAGCATCAACGAAGCCTTCCGTATCCCGGATAAGGACCTGAACAGGCAGGCGTGAAGGTCCAACCCGCAGGGGATCATCAAGAGGAAAGGGGTGAAGGTTGTGCGGCAACTAGCCCAGATTCGCTCTTCCCCCACAGTGGCCACGTCCGATTGCCGACGGTCTCCAGTCGCTGCCGGCATGAGGGCCCCTCACATGGGGTTGAGGGCCAGGATCAACGGCCAGACCGCCAGGGAACCGGCGCCGGACGCTTCATAGTACGGCAACACGAGGCTGCCGAGGAACGCATACAGGGCCGACATCCCGCCAGTGTGGGAGAGGACGAAAACTGTCAACAGCCATGGCGATGTCACGCGCCAACGCCGGAGGGCCAGCAGATAGCCGAGGCCTGCGAACAACACCCAAGCCCAGAACAAACCCCAGCCCTGGAAGACATTGGTGATGGCAGGAAGCTTGGCAATACTTCGGGGCACCACCTCCCTGCCTGTCTTGAGCACAGCGCAATCGACAATCACAACATCCTCTCCGGATCGCGACTCGCTTACCCGACCTGCCACAAGCACGGGCAGTCCACCTGAAGGCAGGGGTTCCGAAAGCTCACGAGGCATGAAACCTCGTGGTCGCTCACACAAGACCCTAGTCCCCGAAGTGCCTTCCAACACTACTACCTGCCGCCCGCGATCCTTTAAGGCGTCCGCGTGAACAGCGGTGCCGGTCACGATGACATACCGGTCGAAAAAATATGCGCGCTCCACTCCACCTTCGTCGTAGCTCTCGGCGAGATGGCGTGCGGGGGTAGTGGCCGCGCGGCGATTGGTGGCTGGCGCTGCATTCGGGTCTATGCCTCCAACAGGCGTCGGTGAGGGCGTTGCTGTCGGGAGCGCCGTTACGGTGGGGCTAGGTGTCTGGGGTGACGCACATGCGGACATCAGCCCAACCAGGAGGCAGGCCGTAGCGATGTATGCTATGCACATTCGAGTATCAACAGCGTACCCTGTTAGCGAAAATCGAACGCACACCCTCACTGGCCTCCGCCTCCGGCCATATCGGGCGCATTGATAGTGTCTCCAAATAGGTCCAGCCGGGCGTCTAGGGTTGTAGGCAGCGCCTCCAGGTCTGGGTTGCTCATGATCGCCTCGATGCACTCTAAGCTCCCACCAACATAGGTGTCGTACAGGTCAATGTCGGTTGCTACGCACCAGGTCCTGTCCTCCGGCCACCAGATGTTTGGTGAGTGCCCCCAGAAAGGCCCATCCCTTGTAATGAATGCCAAGATGGCATCGATAGGCCCGCGGAATAGCAGGTAGTCTCGTCTCGGAGCTCTCACACGAGAGCTAGCCTTGTAGAGGCGAGTGTCGATGTTTCCATAGCCTTCCCATAGGCAGAAGAGGCAACTGTCAGGAGTCGAGGTAAGGCTCCTGAGCACCTCGACCAGGGTACGGCATTCCCGTTCCGGGATGGACCCGTGCTTCGGAAGAGAACCCCACGGCGGGTTCTTGTACATGTCGTGAGGGTCCTCACTCAGACCTGCGATACGTTCGAACTGCATCAACGGATGGACAGTACGTCCCGTCCACGAGGCCACCGTAGACCACCGTACCGGCCTCTCCTCATCTCTATTCAGGTAGGCAGGGTGAAATATTCGGGCGTACGCCGCAAACCCTTCGGGCAGCAAGGAACGCAGCGTCCCGAAAGCTGAGAGGCGCTCCTCCACCCACCTGGCCTCGGACACATCCTCGGAGAACTCCACACCATCGGGTGCCAGCTTCGTCTGACGGATGGGAATGCCGCCTCCAGTGGAGAGCATGGACATGCTGGACATGTGGCCTCGGTACCTCCGCAACGTCCAGTGCGAGATTAATCTACGAATCCATGATTGTCGGATGTACTTCATACTCATATTGCCAATCGAGTCCTGGTACTGACGGAAACTGTCCAGTAGGGCCTACAGAGCCAAGCTGAACCTCAATGCGCTTCGAATTGTTCTAGGACGGTGTGCCGCGCTGGGGGCTTGTCCTGCATCTGTAGAACTGCTCATATTCCTGCTGGTGTCCCGCTAGGGTTTCAGGGTCCCTTTGGAGCACTACCATCGTCTTGAGTAGGCTGAGCAGCCGTACATGTGTGATGCCGATCGACGTAGCCAGGATCGAGTCACCGTCTCGCATGATGTGGGCCAGAACCACCGGTTCCGGCTCCCACCAGAAGGCCAGTTCCACGCCGCCTGGTGCTCCATCCACTTCGACAGTCAACCTTCGACGCTCGGCGCTGCTGATATCGCCGCATATTTCTTCTTACCGATCAATCCCAGATTCCTTATCATCCTTCCTCTCAATTATCCCATTTTTGCGGCCTCTCCGTCACGTATAGACCTCGGTTGCACTTCCCCAATTCCCTTCCTGTCTAGTGCCAGTCGTGGGCGGCGGGCATCGAGACCCTCGCACCTACGCGCTCCATGCCCGACACAATCACGTTGGTGGTGCCGTCCCATCGGGAGACTCTGCCCTTGGCCAGAATCACCTGGTTTCCCAGCACCCTGCGGCACCGGGCGAACACCCTTGGCCAGAGGATGAGCTGCACATCCCCCGTCTCGTCCTCGATGGTCACGAACACCGTCCCGTCCTGACCCCTGGGATGCTGACGCGCCACGGGCCATCCCGCCACCAGGACCCTCTCTCCATCCCCCGGCCCCTCCACAATCGGGGCGGGCAGCACGTCTGGGGTCAACACAGGCTGCACGAACTCCATCACATGCCCCTGGGATAGATGTCCATGCCCCGGTACTCACCCACTATCCGTTCGTATTCGGTGGAGTCGGCACCAGCTCATGCAGCAGCGCCATCAATCGCAGGTCGTGAAGGTCCAGCGGACAGGCTCGTCCATCGCTGCTTCCTCCCTTTAGGCTGACACGTCAGGGGTGCAAACGTGCAATCAAGGTGTCTTCGGACCCGCCACATATTTTAGCATGGCGTCCCACTTTGGACCTTGATACGTCATACGATGCGTCAACCCCCTTTCGTAGCTAAAACAGGGGTGAAATGAGCATCGGCGGACCCTGAAAATCGCCCCGCCGACCCAACTTTGCAGCCCCCAACCAGCATGGAGGGCGGTAGCGGTGTATCAGCGCTATCTACGTGTCACCCTCCTACAGGACGCATCCGGTGGTAGAGGGAGTCCCATCGGTAGGCCCGCAGTCCGCACAGCGCCAGTCTGGGGGACTCAGCCTCCCAGAGGGGACGCCAGGACTTTCCAAGTATTCCTGTGCGTGACAGCACTGGAATGCACGACACGAGGATGGGCAGCGACATGGTGGCCAACTGGGACGCCGTGCGCACGTAGGTGTCCTCGACATCCTCGGTGTCCACGACAAAGAGCGTGGTGGGGAACGGAGGTTGGTCTTCCTCTGGTGCGGGTGACCAGTAGTAGCTCTCATAGGGATCCAGGCGGCCAAGGACTCCCCTGGGGTGGCGGGCGCGCAGCTCGTGCTCAAGATAGAACGGCACGTGGAGACCGCCTGCAAGCAGATGCCCCACGGCGTCGGGGGCGATGGCTGCATCTCCCCAGTTGTATGCCCGGTCGGACCTGGCGGTGGGAACGGACCACTGGAGTTCGCTCGATGAATCTTCCCGGGTCTCTGCCATCAGCTGTGACAGGAACCACGTGATGCCATCGGCGTGCTTCGTCTGCCTCGCCCACGTCTCGATACGGTGGCCCACGTGTCGCCTGCGGCCCTGTTTGTCGGCCGTGCGGGCGGTGCTCCAGATGCCCCGCGTGGTCGGCAGCTCGGCGCGGTCCCGGTGGGTGACGTATCGTATGCCCTCGGCGGACAGGGTGTAGCGAACGTCGCCTCGTTTGCCGTGACGCTCGATGAGGCCCCAGGTTTTCCCGAGGTTGTGCATCATCTGGCTGACTCGTCCCTCGGAGACGCCGAGCCAAGTCGCCAGGTGCTCACGGGGGATCATCGGGTGGTCGGTGATGAGGTCGAGTGTCCGCTTCTCCGAGGGTGTGATGCCGAAGGCCGGCGCAGCCTCCACCATCCGCTCAGGACGGGGTATCGAGGCGCGTTTGCGCTCCGGCGACTCGGTGAAGCGTCTTCCGCCGGGACTGCCTTGGGAGCTGACGTGATTGAGGGTGTGGTACGTGCTTCCGAACAGCCCCGTGGTCTGTTGCCAGAGGCGAAGGTCCTGCCGTTCGAGCGCGCCCCTCGACTCCACGGCGATGTAGGAGTCCCTGAGATAGATGCGCTCGCAGAACCTACCCATAAGCCTCTGCTCCCAGATGCTCGGAACTAGGATCAGGATAGTGTCGGGGCGTCGGGCGTAGTCGTACTCCGCTATGGCCCGCAGCCGGTCGTAGAGGGAGCGCCTGCGCAGGGCCAGGCCCTGGCGCACCACGCCGAAGCTGCGGCCGTCGTGGAGCGTGACCGTGGCATCGAAGCGGCCCCTGCGGTGGAACTCCACGTAAGACCTGCGTTCGCCTGTGCCGGGCGACATCGAGGAGGCGAGGCGGTAGACGGTGGCCACCGCGTCCATCCTGCGGATGAGCAGCGTCAGCCACTCCCTGGACATAGGATAGGCGCGCATGAAGTCCGAGGGAGTCTCGAAGCCAAGGAACTCGGCGGCTTCGCTGACGCCCTTAGCCGTCAGGTAGTACCTCTGGCTCGACGGCAGGTGAGCGGTGCCGTGGCTGACCCTCCCTACGATACCGTCGGCCAGCAGGCCGGTCAGGGCGCGGTGGACGGTTGAGTGTGGCTCGCCGAGGATCAGCCCCAACTCGACCGAGTCGATGAACGGCATCTGACTGAGGGAATCGAGCAGTTGTCGGTCGATAAGAGCCATACGGTCAGCGTAACAAGGGAAGGACGCTGTGCGCAGCAGTCACATGGCAGTGTCAGTGTGAGGGACGGCGCGTCCCTTCGCGGTTCGGCAGTATGGAGCCGAGGTTAGATTACAAGCTGAGCAGCCTTTGGGCGCGCCTTTCCGCCATGCACGGAAGGCTCCGCGCACCACTTGGCCGCGAGGTGGCGAACAGCCACGTATACGTTCTCGTCGAAGCCCAGAAGGTTACAGACCACACGCTTGTCCAAGAGGGCGCGGTTGGCGTCGGCGTCCACGAGGTAGGCAGGCTTCAACTCCTTGTCCCGAAACTCGTTGAAAATGGCCTCCGCCGCACGCAGTTGTTCATCCGTGAGGGCACGGAGGTCCAGCACCTGGAGAGACCCCGCCGAGCGGATAGTCATCCCCGCCTTGCTTGATTGCTGACGGTTGGAGTGCCACCAGTACGACAGCAGGCCCAGGGTGGAGTTGCCCCACACTGAAAAGGCGTAGTCGTATTGTTTGTCCGAGAAGATGACATTGGGCCACACCCTCCCGCCGATGGACTCCGCATCGGTGAATGCAACAGCCAGAGCCTGGGAGCCGAAGGTAAAGTCAAGGTTCAAGTGAGAGCGGCCGGCGGTAGCCCAAACATCGGCTGCCTTGTCTTCCATTCCCAACCTGACCAGCAACTGCGAGTCGGGTTCGCAGACCATTCGCGTCTCCCGCCTGGCGTTGTGGTTCCACAGTGCGGAGTAGGTGGCCGTAGAGCTTGGGGCCGCCTTGTCAAAGGGTCCACGAGCCGGAGGTCCAATAATGTCGAGATGATATGTACCGAGTTTTCCTATTTCACTAAGCAATGTCGTCTTCAGCCCACATTTCCCAGATCAGCCGCGTGGGTGCGTCGTAATCCGGTAAGAGTGCTGCCTATTTGAGCCGCCTACCTGGGCATTATGGGCAGTGTGGGTGCTAGACTGGCCGAGCTAGCGGGTCTAGTTCTGGATACCGCAATCTCGCTGGAGGCACCCAATGGGTGAAAGCTCCGACACCCCTTTGAAGCTCCAATTCGACCGCAGAGTCCGCCTGGATTTTCGTGGCGCTACCATCACCTCGGACGCCGGACTCCTGGCATGCCGCGAGCTTGATGCCGCTCTGGGGCTCACAGAGACAGCCAACGATTATATCCATGAAAGCCGCACCGGCCGCAATGTGCAACACCCGCTGTTGCCCTTGCTCAGACAATCGGTGTATAGCCGTCTCGCTGGCTACGAGGACACCAACGACGCTGAACGGCTTGCCCAAGACCCGGCTATGCGTGTCATCGTCGGGTGGCAAGGTACTGATAAGCAGGCAGCCAGCACCAATACTATGAGATAGGATGGGAAAAACGGACACCAAAGTCGGATAAGATAGAGCGACGGAGGTGTCAGTATGAAAGGTGTCCCTCAAGGAAGATACACGAGGGAATTCCGCCAGGAAGCAGTGAAGCTGGTAACGGAAGAGAGGCTATCATTGCCGGAGGCAGCCCGCCGGTTGTCCCTGGCGCCATCGACGTTAGGGTACTGGGTGAAGGCACAAAGGGCCGGCAAACTGGGAGATGTCGGCAAGACGTACAGGCCCTTGACTGAAGTAGAGATGGATTTGGCCCGGACTAAGAAGGAACTGGCGGAAGTGAAGATGGAGCGGGACATACTAAAAAAAGCGGCCGCGTACTTTGCCAAGGAGTCGCTGCCCGGTACGCGGCGATGAATGAGTTGCGGCTCAAGTATCCAGTCCGGATGATGCGACGGATTATGAATGTATCGGCCAGCGGCTACTATGCGTGGGTGGACCGGCCGCTGTCCAAGCGGGCACAGGAGGAAGTGCGGCTGGAGCTGGAGATAATGGCGGCCCACCAGCGGAATAGACAGACCTATGGCCCGGAACGGTTACAGCGCGATCTGGCGGAGCATGGCGTTCGGGTGGGTGTTTGCCGGATCAAGCGGATCCGGCAAAAGCTCGGCATACGCTGTAAACAGAAGAGGAGATTCAAGACTACCACTAACTCCGCGCACAGACTGCCAGTTGCGGATAACTTGTTGGGCCAGCAGTTCAAGGTCAGTCAGCCCAACGCCGTGTGGGTGAGTGACATCACCTATATACCGACTGATGAAGGCTGGCTATACCTGGCGGGCCACAAGGACCTGTTCACCGGAGAGCTCGTGGGCTATGCCATGGGAGAGCGGATGACCAGGAATCTGGTTAGTCAGTCTCTATTCCGGGCGCTGAGAGCCAAACGCCCCGCGAGGGGACTGATGCATCACTCTGACCGGGGCTCTCAGTATTGCTCCCAGGAGTACAGAAATCTTATGGAGCGCTCTGGCCTGAGATCATCCATGAGCGGGAAAGGGAACTGTTTTGATAATGCGCCGATGGAGAGCTTCTGGGGAACACTCAAGCAGGAGCTAGTCCATCACCGTCATTATCGAAGTAGACAGGAAGCAATTCGAGATATTACAGAATATATCGAGATCTTCTATAACAGGCAGCGCCGCCAGGCCAGGCTGGGATTCCTGTCACCTGCGGCCTTTCAACAAAGATTCTATGCAGGATTACTCGCAGCTTGAAAGGTTTGGTGTCCACTATTGCCATCCGACCCCACTATGAGCCGATTTGAGACTGAGGTGTTAACCGGAATTACCCATATCAAGCTGCCTGGGTCCAAGCAACGCACCATCCTCGACGAGAGCCATCGTAGTATCAGTCACGGATGCCGTCAACCATCCAATCAAGCGCACAAAACCATCTCTCGGCGTGGTGAGTTAGCGGCCCCAGGCAGCGGAGGTGGCTTTCACCACGTTTGCACTCCCTTCAAACTCCTCCGGGCGCGCACCTCGCCCTTGGTTGCCTCTCTTCACCTCTGATGACCTCAAGGATAATCGCTACCCTGGTGCTGGATGGAGCCCGGCGATACGCTCCAACACTTGCCGGAATACCTCCCGGGACACTGCCACCTCAGCAAGCTGAAACACCAACCTCCTGGCATGCCGCACCAGACGTCCACCCATCTTGATGAGCTTGGTCTGCACGCTTCGCAGTGACCAGTGTTTCACTGACTCTGGCAAAGTCAGCCTTCTCATGAAGTTGCCCAGGTTGTAGGCCAGCACAAACAGCCACAGCCTCACCTGGTTAGCAACGAACCTGTGACACGAGAGCCGCGTCCAGTTCAGGGCGTATTTACCTTCCTTGATCCACTGCTCGGCCGTGCCCCGCCCGTTGTAGAAGTGGGTTACGCCTGCCGGCGGTAGGTTGAGGTTGGTGACGACGAACCCGACCCTCGGGAATAGCTCACCCTGGCGCCACTCCACCTTGGCGACCACACGCCGGGGAATGTCCCAGCTCTGGGCCTGGTAAACGAAGTCGTGATACCGGACTACGGGCTTCCCTTCGACAGGCTCAGGGCAGGCTTTAGGCGGCCTGCCCACGGGCCGCTTCAGCAGGTGCCGGATGTTTCCTTGTAATACCTCGTTGGCCGGAAGCCGCATAGCGTAGCCAGTGTCCCTTGACTCCAGGTACTCGTACACCTCGGGCTTGGCAAAGGCAGCATCGGCCCGGAACAGCAGCCGGACTCCTTTCTCCTGGTATCGCTTCACGACGGGCTCCAGAACCTCCCGCCACCGCTCAGCGCTGTGGACGTTGCCCGGGCGAAGCATTGCACCCTCGCAATCTCCGAAATGGTTGAACAGGAAGAGCGGGTGATAACATACGGACTCGAAGTGGCCGTTGTAGGCGACTCCCTCTTGCTGCCCATGCACCGGGCTTTCAGAGCTGTCCATGTCTAGGATAACTCGCTGGTGAGATGTCTGGGCCATGGCCCTGTCCACCCACTCAACATTCAGGCGCGCAAGCCCATCCAGGTTTTCCTCTTCGGTTAACACCTCAGTCTCAAATCGGCTCATAGTATTGGTGCTGGCTGCCTGCTTATCAGTACCTTGCCACCCGACGATGACACGCATAGCCGGGTCTTGGGCAAGCCGTTCAGCGTCGTTGGTGTCCTCATAGCCAGCGAGACGGCTATACACCGATTGTCTGAGCAAGGGCAACAGCGGGTGTTGCACATTGCGGCCGGTGCGGCTTTCATGGATATAATCGTTGGCTGTCTCTGTGAGCCCCAGAGCGGCATCAAGCTCGCGGCATGCCAGGAGTCCGGCGTCCGAGGTGATGGTAGCGCCACGAAAATCCAGGCGGACTCTGCGGTCGAATTGGAGCTTCAAAGGGGTGTCGGAGCTTTCACCCATTGGGTGCCTCCAGCGAGATTGCGGTATCCAGAACTAGACCCGCTAGCTCGGCCAGTCTAGCACCCACACTGCCCATAATGCCCAGGTAGGCGGCTCAAATAGGCAGCACTCTTACCGGATTACGACGCACCCACGCGGCTGATCTGGGAAATGTGGGGTTAACCGAAGAGGAAAACCTGGATGGGCTTGCGCGCCTGAATGTTGAGTGGGTGGACAGGGCCATGGCCCAGACATCTCACCAGCGAGTTATCCTAGACATGGACAGCTCTGAAAGCCCGGTGCATGGGCAGCAAGAGGGAGTCGCCTACAACGGCCACTTCGAGTCCGTATGTTATCACCCGCTCTTCCTGTTCAACCATTTCGGAGATTGCGAAGGTGCAATGCTTCGCCCGGGCAACGTCCACAGCGCTGAGCGGTGGCGGGAGGTTCTGGAGCCCGTCGTGAAGCGATACCAGGAGAAAGGAGTTCGGCTGCTGTTCCGGGCCGATGCTGCCTTTGCCAAGCCCGAGGTGTACGAGTACCTGGAGTCAAGGGACACTGGCTACGCTATGCGGCTTCCGGCCAACGAGGTATTACAAGGAAACATCCGGCACCTGCTGAAGCGGCCCGTGGGCAGGCCGCCTAAAGCCTGCCCTGAGCCTGTCGAAGGGAAGCCCGTAGTCCGGTATCACGACTTCGTTTACCAGGCCCAGAGCTGGGACATTCCCCGGCGTGTGGTCGCCAAGGTGGAGTGGCGCCAGGGTGAGCTATTCCCGAGGGTCGGGTTCGTCGTCACCAACCTCAACCTACCGCCGGCAGGCGTAACCCACTTCTACAACGGGCGGGGCACGGCCGAGCAGTGGATCAAGGAAGGTAAATACGCCCTGAACTGGACGCGGCTCTCGTGTCACAGGTTCGTTGCTAACCAGGTGAGGCTGTGGCTGTTTGTGCTGGCCTACAACCTGGGCAACTTCATGAGAAGGCTGACTTTGCCAGAGTCAGTGAAACACTGGTCACTGCGAAGCGTGCAGACCAAGCTCATCAAGATGGGTGGACGTCTGGTGCGGCATGCCAGGAGGTTGGTGTTTCAGCTTGCTGAGGTGGCAGTGTCCCGGGAGGTATTCCGGCAAGTGTTGGAGCGTATCGCCGGGCTCCATCCAGCACCAGGGTAGCGATTATCCTTGAGGTCATCAGAGGTGAAGAGAGGCAACCAAGGGCGAGGTGCGCGCCCGGAGGAGTTTGAAGGGAGTGCAAACGTGGTGAAAGCCACCTCCGCTGCCTGGGGCCGCTAACTCACCACGCCGAGAGATGGTTTTGTGCGCTTGATTGGATGGTTGACGGCATCCGTGACTGATACTACGATGGCTCTCGTCGAGGATGGTGCGTTGCTTGGACCCAGGCAGCTTGATATGGGTAATTCCGGGTAAATACGCCCTGAACTGGACGCGGCTCTCGTGTCACAGGTTCGTTGCTAACCAGGTGAGGCTGTGGCTGTTTGTGCTGGCCTACAACCTGGGCAACTTCATGAGAAGGCTGACTTTGCCAGAGTCAGTGAAACACTGGTCACTGCGAAGCGTGCAGACCAAGCTCATCAAGATGGGTGGACGTCTGGTGCGGCATGCCAGGAGGTTGGTGTTTCAGCTTGCTGAGGTGGCAGTGTCCCGGGAGGTATTCCGGCAAGTGTTGGAGCGTATCGCCGGGCTCCATCCAGCACCAGGGTAGCGATTATCCTTGAGGTCATCAGAGGTGAAGAGAGGCAACCAAGGGCGAGGTGCGCGCCCGGAGGAGTTTGAAGGGAGTGCAAACGTGGTGAAAGCCACCTCCGCTGCCTGGGGCCGCTAACTCACCACGCCGAGAGATGGTTTTGTGCGCTTGATTGGATGGTTGACGGCATCCGTGACTGATACTACGATGGCTCTCGTCGAGGATGGTGCGTTGCTTGGACCCAGGCAGCTTGATATGGGTAATTCCGGGTAAATACGCCCTGAACTGGACGCGGCTCTCGTGTCACAGGTTCGTTGCTAACCAGGTGAGGCTGTGGCTGTTTGTGCTGGCCTACAACCTGGGCAACTTCATGAGAAGGCTGACTTTGCCAGAGTCAGTGAAACACTGGTCACTGCGAAGCGTGCAGACCAAGCTCATCAAGATGGGTGGACGTCTGGTGCGGCATGCCAGGAGGTTGGTGTTTCAGCTTGCTGAGGTGGCAGTGTCCCGGGAGGTATTCCGGCAAGTGTTGGAGCGTATCGCCGGGCTCCATCCAGCACCAGGGTAGCGATTATCCTTGAGGTCATCAGAGGTGAAGAGAGGCAACCAAGGGCGAGGTGCGCGCCCGGAGGAGTTTGAAGGGAGTGCAAACGTGGTGAAAGCCACCTCCGCTGCCTGGGGCCGCTAACTCACCACGCCGAGAGATGGTTTTGTGCGCTTGATTGGATGGTTGACGGCATCCGTGACTGATACTACGATGGCTCTCGTCGAGGATGGTGCGTTGCTTGGACCCAGGCAGCTTGATATGGGTAATTCCGGCTCAAATAGGCCATCGAGCGGGGCTTCTCACCGAGGACCCCGGATGAAATGAAAGGAGAACTCCATTATTCATGTAGAACAGTCGAGCTACCCGTCCAATAGAGGGTGGGTGCGGCGCGGGGTGGGGGTCCTTACGCCAGCGCGCGGAGGCGCTTCATCAACCGGGAAGCTCCGGCAGTAGGTCGCCGGCCATGAGGCCGGCGACGCCTAATTCTGCCACCCGCGCTCGCCCGCGGAGCCGTGGACATGACCCCGCCACCGCCGTTTCGTGGAGTTGCGCGCCCTGGGCCGGCAGCGGACCGATGACTCCCAATTCGCAATTGTTCAAGTAAAGATTGTTTGAAGCTAGCTAGCCGCACTGAATCAGGTGGCTGTCAATTGGCGATCTCACCTCCATAGCGGGTATTTCGCAAGCCTGTGATGTTACTCGGAAATTAGCTTGGTGCCGAGGGCGAGACTCGAACTCGCACGCCCCGTTAGGGGCAACGGATTTTAAGTCCGCGGCGTCTGCCATTCCGCCACCTCGGCCCGGCCTGTTGATACCGCCGCGACCATTATAGTCCAGCGCCTCTTGGCGGCCGCGTAGCTTGTAGCTCGTGCCGGGCCCGTGAGCGCGCGGTGGTATCATGGTCGGCAAGCGAGATGACGAGCCGATTGAGAGGCCTTCCCAGCGTCGATCGAGTGCTCTCCCACCCGAGGCTGGCGGAGCTGCTGCGGCAGTATGTCCGCGACGCGGTGGTGGACGCCGTGCGCGACCAGTTGGAGGCCGCTCGCCGCGCCGCCGCCGCCGGAGGGCCGGTGCCCACGGTTGCCGAGGTGGTGGAGGCGGTGGCCTCCCAGACGGCGGCCCAAGCGAGCCGGTGGCCCCAGCCCGTGATCAACGCCACGGGCGTCATCCTCCACACCAACCTGGGCCGGGCGCCCCTCTCCGAGGAGAGCCTGGACGCCGTGGCGGCCGCCGCCCGAGGATATTCCAATCTGGAGATGGACCTGGACGAGGGACGCCGCGGCTCCCGGCAGCAGGCGCTGGCGCCGCTGCTGGCGCGGCTGACCGGCGCCGAGGACGCCCTGGTCGTGAACAACAACGCCGGCGCCGTGCTCCTGGGCCTGGCCGCCATCGCCTCGGGACAGCAGGTGCTGGTCTCCCGGAGCGAGGCGGTGGAAATCGGCGGCGGCTTCCGTGTCCCCGACGTGCTCCGGCAGAGCGGCGCCAAGCTGGTGGAGGTCGGCACCACCAACCGCACCTACGCCCGCGATTACACCGACGCTCTCACCGCGAAGACCGGCGCGCTGTTGGTGGTCCACCGCAGCAACTTCAGGGTCGTCGGTTTCACCCACCAGCCCACGCTGGCGGAGCTGGTGGAGCTGGCCCGTCCCCATGGCCTACCAGTGCTCCACGACTTGGGCAGCGGGGCGCTGCTTGACACCTCGGCCTTCGGCCTGGGCCACGAGCCGATGCCTCAGGAGAGCCTGGCCGCCGGCGTGGACCTCGTCTTCTTCTCCGGCGACAAGCTCCTGGGCGGTCCCCAGGCGGGCATCGCCGTGGGCCAGCGGGAGCTGGTGCGGCGGCTGGCTGCCCATCCCCTGGCCCGCGCCCTGCGCGCCGACAAGCTCACCCTGGCCGCTCTACACGCCACGCTCCTTCACTATCTCAGAGGAGAGGTGGTGGAGCGCATCCCCGCATGGCGCATGATAGCCGCTCCGGCGGAGCGTTTGCGCGAACGGGCGCGCTCGTGGGCGGAGGTCCTTGGCTCCTCGGCCGAGGTGACAGCCGGCTCCTCCACACTTGGGGGCGGCAGCCTTCCAGGTGAAGTGATGGAGACCTGGCTGCTCGGCGTGGATGGCGCCGCCTTCAGAGGCGGGGCCGAGGGCCTACGCCGGGCCCTCCGGGAGTGGCGCACCCCGGTGGTGGTGCGGATCGAGGAGGAGCGGGTGCTGGTGGACCCGCGGACCGTGCTTCCAGAGCAGGAGCCGGAACTCCTGGCGGCGCTGAGCGCCGTGCTGGCTCGTCCCTCCGCTTGACACTCTGGGCCAGGGATGCCTACAATAGCGCTTCGGTGCTTCACTCCCCGCTCGTGGCCCGCTAGCTCAACTGGCAGAGCAGCTGACTCTTAATCAGCGGGTTGTGGGTTCGAGTCCCTCGCGGGTCACCAAAGCTTTGTCCTTTCGCGGCGCGCCGGCCGTCTCTGGCGCGTAAGCGGTTGGCATACGCTTCGGCGGTTGGGGAGCCGGGCAAGGTCGTGGCTGTTCTCGAACGGTACGACCGGCGCCGATCCCCACGGACCCACGGCAACCCTCGCAATCGAGTGTATTACGGTGCGCCCCAAACTCCAGGAGAAGTGTGGGAGTGATAGTAGGCGACATCCCGTCCTGTAAGCATTCATGGTCCGCGACCCCGGTATTCGAAGATGGCGTCTACAGGGGCTGCCGGCTTTGCAGCGCGCGGCTCCGGCTGTCGCCTACTGAGGCCGATGACTTCGCGCGCCGGTGGAGGGGCAGGCGCTTGACCATTCCGGTGGTGAGGCGTTCAAAGAGCGCGGGCACACCCGCACGGTGATTCCGCCCGGCAGCGGCCGGGCGCGGCGGTTCGCTGATGTCCTCGCCATCCCTTCGAGCCTGGCTCAACGGGGGCTCACCACATTCTGTGGGTGCCCCTCCAGGTAGGCGATCACGTTGTCCACCACACCCTCGGCGAAGAGGTCCGTCCCCTCGGGCGTGGCATCGGCCACGTGGGGGGTGAGGACCACCTGGTCGCAGGCCAGCAGCGGACTGTCCGGGGGAACGGGCTCCTCCTCGAACACGTCCAGCCCGGCGCCGCCCAGGCGCCCGGAGTTGAGCTCCTCGGCCAGCGCGACGGTGTCGACGATAGCCCCACGGGCAACGTTCACCAGCAGCGCTCCGTACTTCATCAGACCCAGCTCCCGCCGGCCGATGAGGTGGTGCGAAGCATCTGTCAGCCTCAAGTGAATGCTTATCACGTCGGAGGTGCGTAGCAGATCGTCCAGCTCCACGAACCGCACCCCAAGGCGCTGGGCCCGCTGGGGCGATGGGTGGAAGGTCCACGCCTGCACCGCCATGCCCACGGCCGCCGCCAGCCGGGCCGTATGCTCACCCGTATTTCCCATCCCGACGATGCCCAGCGTCTTGCCCTGGAGCATCACGCCGTCGGTCCGCTGCCATCGGCCCTCGCGGAGCGCCGCCGTATGGAAGGCCATGCGCCGCGCCGTGGCGAGCATGAGCGCGAGTGCGTGCTCCGCCACGATGGACGCCGTCTTTCCAGGCACGTTGCAGACGATGGCGCCCAGCTCGCCGGCGGCCTCCAGGTCCAGGGAGTCCGTTCCGATGGTGGCCACGGACAGCAGCTTCAGCTCCGGGAGCGCGCGCAGGACCTCCCTCGGCCATCTGTACGCGCCCCCGGTGACCACGGCTATCTCGGCGCCTTGGGCGCGCGCCACCTGCTCCTCCAAGGTCTTGGGCGCGTCCGTGTAGAGAGTGACCTCGCCGTGCCGCCTCAAACGCTCCAGGTGGGCCGTGCCCTGCACCATGGGCGGGTCGTCCCCGGGGATAACGATGCGTGGCCGGTGCTCCATGGTGCTCCTCCTCTCGATGCGCTGCATTGAGCACGGGGCCGCCTTCGGATAGCCCACCCTATCACGGCTTTTCCTTGGGTAAAGTCCCGTTTTAGCCACCGGATTAGCTTTGAAGCAGCTTGAACAATGTCTTAACCTGTTCTGGTCCCAACAGACGCCGATGATTGTAGCGCCAGACATACTCAGCAAGATAGAGGGGCAGCCGTTCTCGGCGGACTCCCCCTTTGGCTGCCAGACGCCGCTTGAGATAACCCCAGAAGCCCTCCAAGCCGTTGACGTGGCTCCCTTGCCGATCGCTGAACGCCTGGCTGTGGTCCACAAGCCGGTGGACGTAGCCCCCCGCTGCGACGCCCGTGTAGCTGGTAAAGGTGTCCGAGCAGACGATGGAGCCACGTTGCACGCGTTGGTGCAGGAGCGGCAGCAGCGTCTTGGCTTCCACGTTAGGTACCACTTGCGCCCACACCAGGCCACCTCGACACAGGATCCCAAAGACAGCTTGCTTAGTGGTTCCACGGCCCCGCTTCGTGCCCTGAACACGCTTTGCCAGGCGCCTGTTGCGCCAGGAACCTCCCAGGTAGGTCTCGTCGACCTCCACCACGCCGGAGAAGACATGGGGAACGTCCCGGACCATGGCCTGGCGCACCACGATCAGGGCTCGCAGGACTCGCTTTCGCTCCAGGCGGGCCTCCTGGGCAATCACCTCGGCACTCTGCCCCAAGACGAACCAGCGCAACAGTCGCCGCCACTCCCCTGGCGACAACCGAAGCGGCAGCGCCCTGGGCACCCACTCGTAGTGGCAGGCTGCACAACGACTCTTACCTCGCCGAATGCTCCAGCTCTTGGCGTGTTGACATCGAGGGCACCCAATCTTCCGTCCCGTGCCACCATTCTCTCACAGGTGGCTGTTTTGGGACTATACCCTTTCCTTATGCGGCACGGCTGCCGCCGGCTCTCATGGTTGACATCGACTGTGGTCTGGTATACAACGCGCTGGCCCAATCTATCGCTGGCCCACGGCTGCCAGACAAGTCGCTCAGACCACAGGAGGCGCCATGACTAAGTTTAAGCTCGCGAAATACGAAAAGTTCATCGATATGACCAACGGCCGCACCCGCTACTACGAGGCTGGCAGCGGCGATCAACACCTCATCCTGATCCACGGCATAGGCATCGTGTCCTCGGCCGACAGCTTCCGCTACGTCTTCGAAGACTTGGCCAAGAAGTACCACTGCTATGCCCTGGACAGCCTGGGCTTCGGCATGGGCGTCCGCGAGGTTGCCGGCGGGAATGGACCCAACTTCCACATGGTGATCGACCAGATGCGGGAGTTCATGGAGGAGAAGGGGATCGAGAAGGCGAGCTTCGTTGGCCACAGCGCAGGCGGATGGTACACGGCGCTGCTGGCATACGAGAGCCCGCACCTGGTGGACAAGCTGATCTGGCTGGGCTCGGCGGGACTGAACTCCACGGTGGCCTTCGGCATCCAGATGCGGAGCATCCCTGCCCCGGCCCAGGTCGAAACGATCACCCGCGCCCGCTTCGTGGACTGGCGCACCACGCCTCCGAGGGAGGAGTTTCAGGGGATGCTGGACGAGATAAACGAGGTGCTGGCGCAGCCGGGAGCCCTGAACAGCCTCGACTCGCTGCTCCACGAGATGCACACTCCCGAGCTCCGAAAGCACTACCTGCTGCACCGCAGAATGGCCAAGATCAGGGTGCCCATGCTCATCATCTGGGGCGAGGCCGACTACCAGGACCCGTGGCCTACGTGGACTGACGAGTACAAAAAGCTCAACGGCGATATGTCCAAGTCCAGCAAGCCGTGGGTCCCACCCAATTGCAAGTACGTCCTGATGCCGGCCGGCCACTTCATGCAGTGGGAGCTGCCGAAGGAGACGGTGGCCCACATCAGCAAGTTCCTGGACAGCTAGCGCCGGGGGGATTCCACCAAGGACCGACTGGCCCTCTTACCGAGGAAGGGAGACGCGCGTGGCCAAGCTCTCGAAATACGAGAAGTACATAGAACTCACCAACGGCCGCACCCGGTACTTCGAGGCCGGCGATAGCGACCATCACGTGATCATGCTGCACGGCATCGGCATCTTGAGCTCGGCGAACAGCTACCGGTGGATCTTCGAGGACATGGCGAAGAAGTACCACTGCTACGCCATCGACGGCTTGGGCTGGGGCATGGGCACCCGCGAGGTCGCCGGCGGGAATGGGCCCAACTTCCACATGGTGATCGACCACATGCGCGAGTTCATGGATGCCAAGGGGATCGAGAAGGCGAGCGTCATCGGCCACAGCGCCGGTGGGTGGATGACGGCGTTGCTGGCCTACGAGAGTCCGCACCTGGTGAACAAGCTCGTGATGATGGGCTCCGCCGGCTGGAACACCACGGTGGCCTTCGGCATTCAGATGCGGAGCCTCCCTGCGGCGGCCCAGGTAGAGACCATAACCCGCGGCCGTTTCCAGAATTGGAAGGCAACCCCTCCCGAGCCGGAGTTTCAGGAGTTCCTGACGGAGATTCGCGGGGTCGTCGACCAGCCCGGGGCGCTCCATAGCCTGGACCCGCTGCTCCACGAGATGCACACCCCAGAGCTGCGCAACCACTACCTGCTGCACCGCCGGGCAGCTCACATCAAGGTGCCCACGCTGATCATCTGGGGCGAGGCCGATTTCCAGGAGCCGTGGCCCACGTGGACCAGAGAGTACGCGGCGCTGAAGGGCGATATGTCGAAGTCCAGCAAGCCTTGTCTAATCCCCGGCGCCAAGTTCCAGCTCATGCCGACGGGGCACCAGATCCACTGGGAGATGCCCCAAGAGAGCTTTAAGGTTATCTCTACGTTTCTGGACAGCTAGCGCGCTTCCCGCGTGACGGGGTAGCCCCGCTGGTTCCAGCCAGTCATGCCGTCGGCCATGGATGCCACGTTGGCGAACCCAGCCTGCATCAGAATCCCGGCCCCCGTGTGCGAGCGGCCGCCGCCCCTGCAGACCGTGATGATCTCCCGTCCGCGGTAGGGCTCCAGCTCGTCCAGCCGCTGGGCCAGGTCCTCGACGGGGATGAGCAGGCTGCCGTGGATGTGGCCCAGCTCGCCGATGTACTCGTCGTCGTGGCGCATGTCCAGCACCAGGACGCCGGCTTGCTCGGTCTCGATGCGCTCTCTGGCCTCCTCCACCGCGATGGTCCTCACGGGTTGGCCGTCCACCCCCAGGGTTAACGGGCCCTTCATTTCGCAGCTCGCCAGGTCCACCGGGATCCAAGCTGCCTTCGGGTCCTGCGTGCAGGTGGAGTTGGCCTCGATCACCTCCATCATCCATTCGGGCGCGGAGGCGGCCAGCGCTGAGAGCCACCGGACGTACTCCTGGCGGGAGGTCGTGCGGAGCCGCGGGTTGGCTTGGCGCTCCCTGCCCAGGTCGGAGTGCGACTGCCCGCGGTAGTCGTGAGCGGGGTAGACCAGCATCCGGTCGGGGAACTCCCGCAGCTTCTGCAGACTCTCGAACCCACATTTCCCAGATCAGCCGCGTGGGTGCGTCGTAATCCGGTAAGAGTGCTGCCTATTTGAGCCGCCTACCTGGGCATTATGGGCAGTGTGGGTGCTAGACTGGCCGAGCTAGCGGGTCTAGTTCTGGATACCGCAATCTCGCTGGAGGCACCCAATGGGTGAAAGCTCCGACACCCCTTTGAAGCTCCAATTCGACCGCAGAGTCCGCCTGGATTTTCGTGGCGCTACCATCACCTCGGACGCCGGACTCCTGGCATGCCGCGAGCTTGATGCCGCTCTGGGGCTCACAGAGACAGCCAACGATTATATCCATGAAAGCCGCACCGGCCGCAATGTGCAACACCCGCTGTTGCCCTTGCTCAGACAATCGGTGTATAGCCGTCTCGCTGGCTACGGGGACACCAACGACGCTGAACGGCTTGCCCAAGACCCGGCTATGCGTGTCATCGTCGGGTGGCAAGGTACTGATAAGCAGGCAGCCAGCACCAATACTATGAGCCGATTTGAGACTGAGGTGTTAACCGAAGAGGAAAACCTGGATGGGCTTGCGCGCCTGAATGTTGAGTGGGTGGACAGGGCCATGGCCCAGACATCTCACCAGCGAGTTATCCTAGACATGGACAGCTCTGAAAGCCCGGTGCATGGGCAGCAAGAGGGAGTCGCCTACAACGGCCACTTCGAGTCCGTATGTTATCACCCGCTCTTCCTGTTCAACCATTTCGGAGATTGCGAAGGTGCAATGCTTCGCCCGGGCAACGTCCACAGCGCTGAGCGGTGGCGGGAGGTTCTGGAGCCCGTCGTGAAGCGATACCAGGAGAAAGGAGTCCGGCTGCTGTTCCGGGCCGATGCTGCCTTTGCCAAGCCCGAGGTGTACGAGTACCTGGAGTCAAGGGACACTGGCTACGCTATGCGGCTTCCGGCCAACGAGGTATTACAAGGAAACATCCGGCACCTGCTGAAGCGGCCCGTGGGCAGGCCGCCTAAAGCCTGCCCTGAGCCTGTCGAAGGGAAGCCCGTAGTCCGGTATCACGACTTCGTTTACCAGGCCCAGAGCTGGGACATTCCCCGGCGTGTGGTCGCCAAGGTGGAGTGGCGCCAGGGTGAGCTATTCCCGAGGGTCGGGTTCGTCGTCACCAACCTCAACCTACCGCCGGCAGGCGTAACCCACTTCTACAACGGGCGGGGCACGGCCGAGCAGTGGATCAAGGAAGGTAAATACGCCCTGAACTGGACGCGGCTCTCGTGTCACAGGTTCGTTGCTAACCAGGTGAGGCTGTGGCTGTTTGTGCTGGCCTACAACCTGGGCAACTTCATGAGAAGGCTGACTTTGCCAGAGTCAGTGAAACACTGGTCACTGCGAAGCGTGCAGACCAAGCTCATCAAGATGGGTGGACGTCTGGTGCGGCATGCCAGGAGGTTGGTGTTTCAGCTTGCTGAGGTGGCAGTGTCCCGGGAGGTATTCCGGCAAGTGTTGGAGCGTATCGCCGGGCTCCATCCAGCACCAGGGTAGCGATTATCCTTGAGGTCATCAGAGGTGAAGAGAGGCAACCAAGGGCGAGGTGCGCGCCCGGAGGAGTTTGAAGGGAGTGCAAACGTGGTGAAAGCCACCTCCGCTGCCTGGGGCCGCTAACTCACCACGCCGAGAGATGGTTTTGTGCGCTTGATTGGATGGTTGACGGCATCCGTGACTGATACTACGATGGCTCTCGTCGAGGATGGTGCGTTGCTTGGACCCAGGCAGCTTGATATGGGTAATTCCGGCTCGAAGTGCTCACCGGGGTCACCCGTGGGAAGGTCGGTCCGCCCGGCGCCCGCCTCGCCGATAAAGAGGAAGTCGCCCGTGAACAGCCGGTCCTCGAAGACCAGCGTCATGCTGTCGTTGGTGTGGCCCGGTGTGTACAGGCATTTGAACTGCACGTCGCCCGCCCCGAGCACGTCCCCGTCGTTGACCCGGTGCGTGGGGCAGTATGGCCTGGCCAGATGGTGCATGGCGAAGGGGGCCTGGGTATGATCTCGGAGCGCCATGCCGCCGGAGATATGGTCGGCGTGGGTGTGGGTGTCGACGATGAAGCCCAGCCGCCAGTTGCCCTGCTCTAATACCTTCAGGTAGTCCTCGACCCGGTCCAGCACCGGGTCGATAAGCACCGCCTCGCGGGTCTTTTCGGACGCGGCGAGGTAGGTGCGGCATGGGCCGGGGTTGAGCTGCTCGAAGATCATCCGCTCCCTCCGACGCCGACGATACGGGCGCTCCGTTGGCGTGTCAATGGTCGCACTTTGCGGCGCAGGCGGCACGCGCTATGATGACGGTGGATGGGGCGCTCCCCAGGAGTGCCTTCCCGTTGCGCACGTGGGGAAGTGTCGGAATTGGCAGACGAGCATGGCTTAGGACCATGTGCCGCAAGGCGTAGGAGTTCGAGTCTCCTCTTCCCCACCACTCGCCCGTTTCACCATCACTCGGAGATCGAGACAGATCAGCGTCCATGGCCACCCATACCACCAGCCTAAAGTCCTCGCCGATGCTGCTCGTGGTCCTCATAGGGGGCCATGCCATCAAACACGTCTTCTCCTCCGGCTTTCTGGTGGTGCTCCCGGAGCTCAAGGCGGCGCTGGGGCTCAGCAACGTGGGAATCGGCGCCTTCTCCGCCGTTCGGAGTGTGGCGGGCAGCCTGGCCAACTTCCCCGCGGGCTACCTGGCCGACCGCTACAGCACCCGGTTCGCCCCCATCCTTGCCGGCGCCATGGTGCTGCTGGGCGTCGCGTTGTTCTCCCTGGGCCGGGCGGAGAGCCTCCGGGACGCGCTGGTCTTCGGCGGACTGATGATGTTCAGCATCAGTTTCTGGCATCCGCCGGCCATCGGCGCCCTCTCCCGGGCCTTCTCCGGGAGACGGGGCTTCGCCATCGCGCTCCATGGCACCGGGGGGAGCCTGGGCGAGGTGCTGGGCCCTCTTCTGGTGGGAGGGCTGTTGCTGGTGGTGACGTGGCGGGTGCTGCTCCAGGTCGGTCTGGTGCCGGCGGTCGTGGCCGGGGTCTTCATCCTGGTGCTGCTCCGTTCCACCTCCGTGAGCCGGGGCGCGACGTCCGCTGGGGGGTACCTACGGTCTTTCGGCGGCATGCTCCGCAACGGCAAGCTCCTGATCATCCTGGTCATGGCCGCCGGGTACGCCGCCACCCAGGGCACCGTCATGACCTTCCTCCCCATCTACGTCCGGGAGGACCTGGGCCAGACCACCTGGATGGTGGGGGCCTACGTCTCCCTCTCCCAGGGCGCGGGCATCCTGTCCCAGCCGCTCATGGGGTATCTCTCCGACCGGATGGGACGAAAGGCCATCATCGTTCCGTCCATGACGGGCCTCGGGCTGGCGCTGGTTGCGCTCTATCTGACCGCCTCCGGCATTCTCTTCATCCTCACGCTGGCGATCACCGGTGTGTTCCTCTTCTCCGGCCTGGCGCTGGTGCTGGCCGCCGCGTCGGACACGGTCGAGGGCGAGGTGCAGGGCACCAGCGTCTCGTTGGTGTTCGCGGCATCGTCCCTCTTTGGGGGTCTGGGACCCCTCTTCGGCGGCATCGTGGCCGACGCCTTCGAAGTGCGGGCCGTCTTCCTCTTTGCCGCTACCATCGTGTTGACCACCGCCGTCTTCGCCTTCCTCACGCGCTGGGAGCGGGTGAAGAGCGCCACGTGAATGGGTGCGGGCGGTGCAGAGGCCGGTTGTCACGGCGGCACGCCTCTGATACATTCCGCCCATGATCTTCTAGGAGGATAAGCTATGAAGTCACGCTGGGACACGGTGCAGGTGGACGGCAACCCGATGCGAGTCTACTCGGCGGTGCCCGACGCGCCTGGGCCGCACCCCGGCGTGGTGGTGATTCAGCATGCCAGCGGCGTGGACGTTTTCACCCAGACGATGGTCGACCGCCTGACCCACGAGGGATACGCCGCCGCGGCCCCGGACCTCTACCACCGGCAGGACGACAACATTCTGAAGGAGGTGGCCAACCTCCCCCCGGAGCAGCGGATGGCGAAGATACGGACCAAGATGGAGCGGTTCCGGGACCCCGAGATAACGGCCGACGTCACCGCTGCCGCGGAGTATCTGCGGGGCCACGTGGACGCGAAGGCGGGGCCCATCGGCATCACCGGCTTCTGCATGGGCGGCCGGGTGACCTACCTGGCGGCGGCCACGGTACCGGGCCTAGCGGCGGCGGCCGTTTTTTACGGCGGCACCATGTTGAAGCCCTGGGGCGACGGCCCCTCGCCGTTCGATCTCACCGCCAACATCGCCTGCCCGCTCATCGGCTTCTTCGGCGGGGACGACACCAACCCCTCCCCCGACGACGTGCAGAAGATCTCGGCCGAGCTGGACAAGCACGGGAAGTCCCACACCTTCCACTCCTACCCTGGGGCAGGGCACGCCTTCCAGAACTTCGAGAACCCCACCAGCTATCGGAAGGAGGCGTCCCAGGACTCCTGGGAGAAGCTGCTGGCCTTCTTCCAGGAGCACCTGAAGGCCCGGGTGGTCGCCGCCGCTGGAGAGTAGCTCAAGGGGGCTCGCCTTCCCGAAGCCTCATCGCTCACTCTCCCCCTGCTTCTCGAGAGCCTCCTGGTAGAGGAGGGATCTGTCCGCCTGGCCCTCACGCTGCTCCACGGTCCACCATGTCTTGATGTGGGCAAGGATGCCCTCCACATCCTCTTCATTGAGCTTGTGCTCGAATGGGGGCATAGCCCCAGAGGGCTTCCCCTTCAAGATCCAGTCCTTCAGTTGGGCGTCAGGATGGTGCCACGTGTGGCCGGTGGCGTTGTGGGGAGGAGCACCGCGGGCGGCTCCTCTCCCTTCTTGATCGCCATGACATACCTGACAATTGGCGCTGTACAGGCTCGCCCCTCTTGCCAGTTGTGCTTGCCGGGGTCCGTCTCCAACTTGGGGCGAGTGCGTGGGAGAAGCGAGCGCATCCGTTGGTCGGGCGGCCGGACCACTGCCTCCACCACAGCCAGCCAGAGCGAGGCACAAGAGCGCTAGGACGGCGATCGCGACGTTCTTGGACAGCGGATTTCCCATTTGGCGGATGTCCCCGCATTGCCTACCGGATGCGGCTTGAGGGCCACATCGTCGTTCGTGGCCTCCACCCGGAAGAAGCCCACGTGCGCGGCGTCTCGTGACCCGATAGCCGGGGGGTGACTTACAGCCGCTTGGCCATGGTCACGTGGCGGATGCCCGCCTCCATGAACGCCTCTCCCTGGGAGATATAGCCCCGCTGGGTGTAGAAGCGCTCCACGTAGAGCTGCGCGTGCAGCGTGACCTCCACCATCTTCAAGCGCCGAGCCTCCTGCTCCAGGTGCTCCAGCACGCGGCCGCCCAGCCCCCGGCGCCGCAGCTCCTGGGCCACGGCCATGCGGCCGATGCGTCCTCTTTCCGGCGGCTCCGGGACCAACCGGCCCGTGGCCACCACCTCTCCTTCCGACACCGCAATCACGTGCACGGCGGCGGCATCGTGCTCGTCGTGCTCCAGCTCCGACGGCACCCGCTGCTCTCCCACGAAGACCAGGTGGCGCAGCGCCATGGCGGCCGCCCACTCGTCCTGGGAGGTGACGGTCCTAACCTCGCATTCCATGGGACGGGTCCTAGGCCGCGGCTTCAGGCCGAGCGGCCGTCGGTGGCGCCGTTCCGCCGAGCTCCACCACCAGGGCCACGCCCGCGGCCCGCTGGCGCGGCCGGGCCGGTGTCAACCGGACCTGGACGAGCGCTGGGTGTCCCCGGGTGGCGCTGCCCAGCCCGCTGTAGCTGCTCAGGGCCTCCTCGCCTCGGATGTGGGCCTGCCAGAGTCCCTCGGTGCCCCTGATGGCGGGCGGCAGCTTGGAGAAGTGGAGTCCCACCAGCGCCTCCGGTCCGGCGCCCAGCAGCGCCTCCGACGAGCCGTAGACCGCTCTGATGTGGCCGGAGTTCCCCAGGACCAGCGTGGCCCGGTGGCCGTCGTCGTAGAGCAGCCGGTACTGCTGCAACACGTTCTCCAGCCGCTGGTTGGCGCCCGTGAGCCGCAGCAGGGAGAAGCGGAAGATCACCATCAGCGTCCCCACCAGCCCGATGGCGGACACCTGGATGACCAGCGCCGTCCACGGCATGCGGTCGGGGGCCGTGACGGCGATGCCGGCCCCGGCCCCGGCCAGCATGACCCACACCAGGATTTGAGTGGTCAGGGCGGTGCGGGTGCGGGCGTAGAAGGGCAGGACCACGGGAATGATGAAGAAGATGAAGAAGATCTCCACCGAAACGCCGGTCCCCAGCGCTATCCCCAGGATGCCAACCGACGCCACCGGCAGGATGGTGCCCCAGGTGACCCGATTGGTCCACAGGGCCAGGGCCAGCATCGCGTGGGAGACCAGCTCCGGAAGCGCCAGCCACGGCGATAAGGACCTTCCAAGGTAGAGCACGAGAAACGCGACTAGGCCGAACACGGCGATCTGGACCGCCAGCACCAGCCTGAGCCGGTACGTGGCGCGGTCCAGAGGGCCCGCTGGCGATGGTCGGAGCCAGCGCAACGTGCTTATCATCGGGGCCCTGCCATAGGTCCTCTCGTCTGTCGGATCGAGGGAGCGCTATCTCAGCGGCTCCGCT
Source organism: Dehalococcoidia bacterium (assembly GCA_965249185.1). Lineage (GTDB taxonomy): Bacteria > Chloroflexota > Dehalococcoidia > Lucifugimonadales > Australimonadaceae > CBDFLS01. Next base: position 1,569,868 of record CBDFLS010000002.1, on the reverse strand, counting down.
TCTCCTCGTGCGCGGCCGTCTGCGCGCCCTCGACCTGGGGGCCGCCGCCGCTCTGGTGCAGCGCGTAGTGCCGCGAGTACAGCCCGCCGCGGGCTAGGAGCTCCACGTGGCTGCCCGTCTCGACGATCCGGCCCTGGTCCATCACCACGATCTTGTGGGCGTCCCGCACCGTGGAGAGCCGGTGAGCTATCACCAGGGACGTGCGGCCGGCCAGCACCCGCTTCAGCGCCCGCTGGATCAGCTGCTCCGTCTCCGTGTCGATGTTGGCCGTGGCCTCGTCGAGAATGAGAATGCGGGGGTCTGCCACCAGGGCTCTGGCGAAGCTCAGGAGCTGCCGCTCGCCGACGCTCAGGTTGCCGCCGCGCTCCTCCAGCACCGCATCGTAGCCGCCCTCGAGCTGGGAGATGAACTCGTGGGCCCCCACGGCCCGGGCCGCCTGCTCCACCGCCTCCTCCGAGGCCTCCGTATGGTTGTAGCGGATGTTCTCCAGTACCGAGCTGGAGAAGAGGAAGGGCTCCTGGGGGACCATGCCCATCTGCCGGGCCAGGGAGGTGCGCGTCACGTCACGCAGGTCATGGCCGTCGACAGTGATGCGCCCGGAGGTAGTATCGTAGAACCGAGCGAGCAGGGCCACCATCGTCGTCTTGCCCGCGCCCGTGGGGCCCACCAGCGCAACCATCTGGCCGGGCTCCACCGAGAGGTCGATATCGCGCAGCACCGGATGGCCGGGTGCGTAGGCGAACTCCACGTGCTCGTACCGTATGCCCCCCTGGATGGTGGGCATCTCTGGGGCCGAAGGCTTGTCCTTGACCTCCGGCTCCATGTCCAGCAGCTCGAAGATCCGCGCGCCCGAGGTCATGGCCCGCTGGAGCTGCGTGTACTGCATGGTCAGGTTCCGGATGGGGTCGAAGAACCGCTGGATGTAGAGGGCGAAGGCCACCAGGATGCCCACGTCCTGCAGGGAGCCCCCAAGCACCATATGCCCGCCCACCACCACCGCGGTGGCCAGCGCCAGAGAGGTGAATAGCTCCACTGCGGGCAGCAGTGCCGAGGAGAGCCTGCCCGCCTGGAGGTTGGCCTCCAGGTGCTCGGTGTTCAACTCATCGAACTGGTCGAAGTTCTGGTCCTGGCGGTTCAGCTCCTGGACCGCGCGGACGCCGGAGATGTTCTCCTGGAGCGCCGAGTTGACCCGGGCGATGGCCCGCCGCACCCGCAGGAAGCTCCGGCGGGCGTACGCTTGCCACACCGCCATGATGATAACCAGCACTGGAATAACGCTCAGGGTCATGCCCGCCAGCGGTGGGTGCATCACGACCATCGCCGTGACGATGCCGGCGAGGCTCAACAGGTCCGCCAGGCTCAGGACGAGAAGCGACAGGAACTGTTCGAGCTGGAAGACATCGTTCTGGGCCCGGGACATGACGCTGCCCACCTGGTGCCGGTGGTAGAAGGAGAGGGAGAGGTCTTGCAGGTGGCTGAAGAGGACGGCCCGGAGGTTCCTGAGCACCCGCAGGCTCACCTTCGCCAAGAGGAGCTGATGGATGTAGTTGGAGAGGTAGTGGAATACCAGCAGGCCGCCGAAGGCGATGGCCAGCCAGTTCAGGCCGGTCAGGTCCTTGTTCTTGATGAAGTCGTCGATGCCGAGCTTGATGAACCACGGAATGGCCACCGTGGCGCCGGTGTAGATGAGCATGGTGCCCACGCTCAATGCCAGCAGCAACCGGAAGGGCCCCAGAAAGCGGGCCAGCCGTGTTATCACCTGGTGGTCGTAGATGCGGCCCCGCCCGTCATCCAGGTCCCCGCCGCCGCTGCGCCAGGCGCCGCCCCCGCCCCCCCCGTGCATGCCGCCGCCCATCATGTCGTTCCTCCCTCGAGCCTGGGGGCCTGGGTGGTGGTGGAGGGGAAGAGGTCATCCTGGGTGGCGCGCTGGAGGTCCACGATGTGCCGGTAGAACCCGTTCCGGCCCACGAGCTCCTGGGGCGGGCCCACCTCGGCCACACGGCCGTGGTCCATCACCATGGCCAGGTCGGCGTGCTGTACCGAGGTGAGCCGGTGGGCAATGATGAAGGTGGTGCGCCCCCGCACGACGTTGGTCATGGCCTGCTGGAGCGCCGCCTCCGTGGCCGCGTCCACGCTGGAGGTGGAGTCGTCCAGCACCAGGATGGCCGGGTCCAGCAGCAGCGTGCGCGCGATGGAGAGGCGCTGGCGCTGTCCGCCCGAGAGGGTGAGCCCACGCTCGCCCACGAAGGTGTCGTAGCCATTGGACATCTCCACGATCTCGTCGTGCAGTTGAGCGGTCCGGGCCGCTTCGATAACCTCCTCCCTGGTGGCGTCCAGCCGCCCGTAGGCGATGTTCTCGGCGACCGTGGCGCTGAAGAGGAACACGTCCTGCTGGATGACGCCGACCGTCTGGCGCAGCGACTCCAGCGTCACGTCCCGGATGTCGGTGCCGTCGATGGTGATGCGGCCCTGGTCCACGTCGTAGAAGCGGGCCAGCAGGTGCATCAGCGTGGTCTTGCCTGAGCCGGGGGAGCCGAGCAGCGCCATCACCTGCCCGGGGGCGACTTGCAGGTCCACCTGGTGGACCGCCGGCCGGTGGGAGTAGGCGAATGTAACCCCCTCGAAGGCGACGTGGCCCTTGACCTCGGCCAGCGGCAGGGCGTCGGGGCGCTCTTCGACCGGCGAGCGGGCGTCCAGCACGGCGAAGATCCGCTCGCCGGCGGAGATGGCCCGGGCGAAGGTGTTCATCATGAAACCGGCCATCCGTATCGGCTGGACCAGAATGCCGATATAGAGAAGGAACTGGGCCAGCTCCCCGGGCGTCAGCCGGTCGGCCACCACCGCCCGGCCGCCGAGCCAGAGAACGAGCGCGGTGGCGGCGAAGAAGGTGAACTGCATAAACGCTGAATTGGAGACCATGAGCCGTTGGGCGGCGTAGTTGGCCTCGTACACACGGTCGATGTGCCCGCCGAACTTGCGCTTCTCATACGCCTCGGCCCCGAACGCCTTCACCACCCGCATGCCCGTCAGGTTCTCCTGGAGCGTCGTGGTCATGTGCCCCAGCTCCTCCTGCACCCGGCGCCAGTGACTGCGCATCCGCATGCTGACCGAGATCGCCCGCGTGGCGATGATGGGCACGAAGAAGAGGCTGGCCAGGGCGAGCTGCCAGTCCATGGCGAGCAAGAGCCCGGCGGTGACCAGTACCATGAGCACGAGGTTCACCGAGCGGATGAGCCCCATGCTGACGAACCAGCGGATGTTCTCCACGTCTACGGTGCCCTTGGACATCAGGTTGCCGGTGTGCTCGCGGTCGTGGAAGGCGAAGCTCAGACGCTGGAGCTTATCGTAGAAGGCGTTGCGGAGGCTGTAGGCCACCCGCTGGGAGATGGCCTCACCCAAATAGGTCTGGCCGTAGCTGAATACCCCCCGCACCAGGGTGACCACCACGATGGCGCTGCCGAGCAGCCAGAGCCTGCCGGTGGTGCCCGAGGTCAGCACCTCGTCGATGGCGGTGCCCAGCAGGCGCGGCACGGCCACGTAGAGCAGGGTGGCGGCGACGACCGAGATGTAGGCGGCGGATAGCTGCAGGCGGTGCTGCAGAGCGTAGCCGGTGAGTCGAGTAAGTGTCCGCATAAGTAGGGGCCCCAGGGGGGCCGCGAATTCCATCGATGAGCGGGGAGGGTAGGCCCATTATACGGCTTTTTGGCTACGAACGCACGTCGCCCCGCGGGACACGGGGCCTCGGTTGGCTGGTCGTGGGCAGCGTGCTACACTGGGCCGAAGCTCGGCCAACGCTCGCCAACGTTCGAAGGGAGATGCCGCAGTGAAGGGCCAGCAGGTGATGCCCTACTACCTCCGCCCCATGCTCTGGGAGGACCTGGACCAGGTGGAGGAGATTGAGCGCGAGGCCTTTCCCACCCTCACGCCCTCCACCTCCTATCGGCGGGAGTTGAAGAGCCGGCGCACCGAGTATGTGGTCTGCATCCGGCGCGGCGAATGGACGCCGCTTCCCACCGACCCGCCGAGGCGGAGCCTCCGCAATCGCCTCCTGCGTGGGCGCCTCCTGCGCGGGCTCGGCATCAATATGGGAGAGCCCCAGCCTCCCACGGCCCATCCGCTTGTGGCCGGCTTTGTCGGCGTCTGGTTCATAGCCGGCGAGGCCCATATCGTCGCCATCGCCGTCCGCGAGGCGTACCGGGGTCAGGGTCTGGGCGAGCTCCTGCTTCAAGCCACCCTGGAGCTAGCCGTCCAGCATCAGCAGCAGATGGTCACCCTGGAGGTCCGGGTCTCCAATACCCCGGCCCAGAGCCTGTATCAGAAGTATGGCTTTCAGGAGGTGGGCATCCGCAAGGGCTACTACTCCGACAACCGCGAAGACGCTTTTATCATGAGCACCGGCGACATCTCGTCGGAGGACTACCAGCGCCAATTCACGGAGCTGCGCTCGCGTTTCGACGAGCGGTACGGCGCCGCCGAGCGGAGCTACGCCTGACGGCGCTTCGATCCCACGGGTCGGGACCCTTAGCCCTCCACCGTTAGGTCGCCCCATCCGGTGGCCCGCTCGATAGCGATGGCGATGACGGGCCGTTTCTCCAGCTCCATGGTCCGGTAGGGGGCGTACCGCTGGCGGAGCAAGCGCAGCGCCTCGGCGTGCTCCGGGCCGCCTTCCAGCACACGGGCGCGTCCGTGGAGCAGCACGTACCCCAGCCGCGACCAGTCGTCGTCGTACCGGTCCGCCACCAGCGCAACCGCGGGGTTCGCGGCGATGTTCCGGAGGCGCTTGAGCCGGCCCGGCGCGCTCCGTTTCGGCTTCTCATCGATGGCGATGTAGCAGCGGTCTTCTTCCATGTCGGAGCGGATGGCCACGGCGAAGCAGACGGGCACCACGTGGGGCTCGGCGCCGGGGCCGGCCGTCGCCAGATGGGCCACCCGCCGCGAATGGAGGAACCGGACCTGCTCTGGTGTGAGTGGGGGCATCTTTATCTACATCTGCATCTACTGGGGGCCTGCCCCGATGGGATCGGTCCGGCCCGACCGGTCGGGCCGTCGGAACGGAGGACTCCGGCGGACGGAGGATCAGCACTCACGTGCAATACCCCCATGGTTTGATCTACTGGGGGTCTGCACTCACGTGCAATACCCCCATGGTTTGATCTACTGGGGGCCTGCACTTACGTGCAATACCCCCATATCCCCTTTTGGGAGCATACCACCGCCGCGGGGGCCGCGCCTTCTGCGTTTCCTCCGTGGCTGCTAGAATCCGTACCGCCATGCCACGCCTCATCCTAGTCCGTCACGGCCAGTCGGAGTGGAATACCCAGCAGCGGGTGCAGGGCGGTGGCCGCCTCACGTCTTTGGGGCGGGCCCAGATAGCTGCCCTGGCGGAGCGGCTGCGCCCGGAGCCCATAACGGCGCTCTACTCCAGCCCCACGCTCCGGACGCGACAGACGGCCCGGGTCCTGGCCGCGGCCCACGACGGCCTCCGTGTCCGGCAGCGGAAGGACCTGCTGGACTTGGACTACGGTGACTACGCCGGAGCGCTCGTCGCCGAGGCGCGGCAAAAGGACGCCGAGCTGTTCAGGCGATGGCGGGAGGCCCCGGAGACCGTCCACTTTCCCGGCGGCGAGAGCCTGGCCGACCTGCGCCGGCGGGTGGAGCGTTTCCTGGCCGAGATGTCGGCCCGGCACCCGGACGAGACGGTGCTGGTGGTGACCCACGACTCGCCCATCCGCGCTCTCGTCTGCCTGGCCCTGGGCCTGGACGACTCGCGCCACCGCCAGTTCGTGGCCCAGGTCGGCTCGATGACGGTGATCGATGTGTCGGCCTCGGCTGTGCGGCTGCTCGTTTTCAGCAGCAGCTTCTACTTGGAGGCGCCCCGTGCCGGCGGCCCGTAGGCCCGCGCGGCGGCGAGCAAAGGTGCTGCGTCCCCGCAGCGTCCGGGGCGTGCGGCCCATGCAGGCCCGGGAGGTGCACCGGCTGCTGGCGGCGGAGCAGGGCCCGGCCACCTGGGCCCGCCGTCTGGACGGCGTCTCGGAGCTGGTGCTCACCATCCTCTCGCAGCACACCTCGGACCTGAACTCGGAGAAGGCGTACGGGGAGCTCAGGCGGCGTTTCGACTCGTGGGAGGCGGTGCTGGCGGCCAGCCCGGAGGAGGTGGCCGCCGCCATCTGGATGGGAGGCCTGGCCCGCGTCAAGGCGCCCCGCATCCAGGAGATGCTGCGTGCCGTGCTGGAGCTGCGCGGCGAGCTAGACATCTCGTTCCTCATGGAGCTGCCCCTGGCGGAGGCCAAGGCGTGGCTCATGGGTCTCCCGGGCGTGGGCCCCAAGACGGCGGCGGTGGTGCTCTGCTTCTCGCTGGGCATGCCCGCCTTCCCCGTGGACACCCACGTGCACCGCGTGGCCAAGCGCCTGGGGCTCATCGGCCCCCGGGTAACGGCCGAGGAGGCCCACGACCTGCTGGAGACCGCCATCAGCGCCGAGCAGGTGTTCGGCTTCCACGTGTACCTCATCACCCACGGACGCCGGGTGTGCAAGGCCCAACGGCCCCTCTGCGAGCGGTGCGTCCTGGCCCACGGCTGCCCCTCCCGCGAGACGCCGGGGACCCTCTCCGTCTCGCGGAGCGGTCCCCGAACCCTCGGTAAAGCGCCCCGCAATCTCGATAAAGAGCATTGAAGCGAGGGGGTCCGGTGCGGCACCGGACCTCCTTGACGAAATTTTCTGGAGCGGGCGCGGGGGAACTCTCCCGCCCCAAGAGGGAATGCCTCAAGGAGCGTGTTGCAATGGACCTGGCACTGCGCGGCAAGATAGCCCTGGTCACCGGCGGCAGCCGGGGCATAGGGCGAAGCATCGCCCTGCGGCTCGCGGAGGAGGGAAGCGACGTGGCCCTGTGCGCTCGCACGAAGGAGGGTCTCGAGGAGTCGGCCTCGGAGCTGCGCGCTCGCGGGATCAACGTGAGCACGACGGCGGCTGACGTGACGAAGCCGGGAGAGGTCGAGCGCTTTGTGGAGGAGAGCGTCTCGGCCCTGGGCGGCGCGGACCTGCTGGTGGCCAACGTTGGAGGCCCGCGCGGGGGGAGTTTCATGGACACCAGCCTGGAGGACTGGCGGGAGACCTACGACCTCAACCTGTTCCACGCGGTGCGGGCGGTCCGCGCCGCCGTGCCCCACATGCGGGAGCGGGAAGGCGGGAGCGTGCTGGTCATCTCCTCCATATCCGGCTGGAAGGCGACGCGGCGGGCCCAGTACGCAACGACGAAAGCCGCCGAGATTCACCTGGCGGCGACGTTGGCCCTGGAGCTGGCCCCCGACCGCATCCGGGTCAATGCGCTCAGCCCAGGCTCCGTCATGTTCCCGGGCGGTGTCTGGGAGCGTTTTCGGGCCGAGAACCCCGAGTCGTTCGCGCGGTTCGAGCGAGAGGAGCTGCCCTGGGGCCGCCTGGGCGACCCCGACGAGATCGCCGACGTCGCGGTGTTCCTGCTGTCGGAACGAGCGCGATGGGTCAACGGCGCCAATATTCCCGTCGACGGAGGCCAGGGCAGGCCGTCCGCCTTCTAGCCAGGGTCGCACTCTGCGCCCTGGGCTTTCGAGCATCTCGCGCATAATTCACTTGGGTATAGTCCCAAAACAGCCACCTGTGAGAGAATGGTGGCATGGGACGGAAGATTGGGTGCCCTCGATGTCAACACGCCAAGAGCTGGAGCATTCGGCGAGGTAAGAGTCGTTGTGCAGCCTGCCACTACGAGTGGGTGCCCAGGGCGCTGCCGCTTCGGTTGTCGCCAGGGGAGTGGCGGCGACTGTTGCGCTGGTTTGTCTTGGGGCAGAGTGCCGAGGTGATTGCCCAGGAGGCCCGCCTGGAGCGAAAGCGAGTCCTGCGAGCCCTGATCGTGGTGCGCCAGGCCATGGTCCGGGACGTTCCCCATGTCTTCTCCGGCGTGGTGGAGGTCGACGAGACCTACCTGGGAGGTTCCTGGCGCAACAGGCGCCTGGCAAAGCGTGTTCAGGGCACGAAGCGGGGCCGTGGAACCACTAAGCAAGCTGCCTTTGGGATCCTGTGTCGAGGTGGCCTGGTGTGGGCGCAAGTGGTACCTAACGTGGAAGCCAAGACGCTGCTGCCGCTCCTGCACCAACGCGTGCAACGTGGCTCCATCGTCTGCTCGGACACCTTTACCAGCTACACGGGCGTCGCAGCGGGGGGCTACGTCCACCGGCTTGTGGACCACAGCCAGGCGTTCAGCGATCGGCAAGGGAGCCACGTCAACGGCTTGGAGGGCTTCTGGGGTTATCTCAAGCGGCGTCTGGCAGCCAAAGGGGGAGTCCGCCGAGAACGGCTGCCCCTCTATCTTGCTGAGTATGTCTGGCGCTACAATCATCGGCGTCTGTTGGGACCAGAACAGGTTAAGACATTGTTCGAGCTGCTTCAAAGCTAATCCGGTGGCTAAAACGGGACTTTACCCTTCACTTTTCGGGACCCCGCATGTGGGTCCAGGGCTGCGCCCTGGTGCTAGAATGGCCCTGATCTCGGACCGTATTCCGTCGTTGCCATATTCCGTCGTTGGAGGACCGCCGTGCCCTACGATCTGGTTATCACCGGAGGCCGCGTCATCGACCCGGGCCGCGACGTGGACGCGCTGTTGGACGTGGCGGTCCAGGATGGCCGCATCGCCGCGCTCAGCGAGCGGACCGACCCGGGTGACGCGGTACGCACCATCGACGCGCGGGGCCGGCTGGTGGTGCCAGGCCTCATCGACGTGCACACCCATCTCTACGAGTACGGCACCGAGTTCGGCATCGACCCGGACGTGGCGGGCGTGCGCTCCGGGGTCACCACCGTGGTCGACGCAGGGAGCTGCGGCTGCGCCAGCTACGAGGCCTTCCATCACTACGTCTTCCCCCGCTCCCACACGCGCATCCTCTCCATGCTGCACCTCTCGCGCAGCGGGCTCTACATGCCCATGCCCGAGATACGCGACGACCAGGACATCGATATGAAGGCCACGGTGGCCATGGTGGAGCGGCACCGGGACGAGATCCTGGGCATCAAGGTGCGGGCCGTGGGCGTCGCCGTCGCGGAGCTGGGAACCAGGCTTATCACCCTGGCGAGGCAGGCGGCGTCGGAGAGCGGCACCCGGGTCATGGTCCACATCGGCGACCCCCTCTGGAAGGTGCAGCCTACCCTCACCCGCGACCTGCTCCCCATGCTGGAGCCCGGCGACATCGTCACCCACCTCTACACGGGCGCCGTCGGCAAGGTGCTGGACGACAACAACCGGCCGCTGCCCGAGCTGCTGGACGCCCGCGAGCGGGGCGTGATCTTCGATATCGGCCACGGGCGGTTCAACTTCAACTTCGAGGTGGCCAGGCGCCTGGTGGACGAGGGTATCGCCCCCCTGACCATCAGCACCGATATGACGGTCCCCGGCCGTGCCGACATGCTCAAGTCCATGACCCACACCATGAACAAGTTCCTGGCGCTGGGCTTCTCGCTGACCGAGGTCATCCGCATGTCCACCTACAACGCTGCCGGGCTCATCGGCCGTCGCGAAGAGCTGAGCACCCTGGCCGAGGGCACCGCCGCCGACATCACGATCTTGGAGGAGGCCGAGGGCCGCTGGAGCTACAGCGACTCCCAGGGCAACAAGGCGGATGGCGCCAAGGCGCTCCAGCCTATCCTCTGCTTCAGGGACGGCGTCCAGTTCGCGGTGGACTACGGCCCATTCCCGTGGGGCTGGCTCCCGAACCGCGCGGAGTAGCGCCCATCATGGCTTCGCCCACGCTCCTGGACTTGGTCCGCAACGGCACCATGGACGCCCACGTGGCCGCCACCCTCTGGTCCGTGGTGGAGGAGCAGCGCTCCTTCATGGTGGTGGCGGTGCCCCGGTTCGCCGGCAAGAGCGCCGTGACCGACGCCATCTTCCAGCTCGCGCCGCCCGACGTGCCGGTGCACCGCCTGAGCGGGCACGAACAGGAGATGGAGCGTCTGCGGCTCGGCGCCAAGGGCGGCTACCTGGTGGTGGGCGAGTTCAGCCAGGCGCCGGTGCCCACCTACATCTGGGGCCAGCCCGTGCGCAAGGTGTTCGAGACGCTGCAGGCCGGCTACTCGCTGGCCACGGCGCTCCACGCGCCCTCGGTGGAGGAGGCGTACGCTGTCGTCTGTCAGGGCAACGGCGTCGCCGACGAGGACGCCTCCCGTATCAGCTACATGGTCTATATCCGTCGCATGGGCGACGACCAGGAGAGGGTCTGGCGGCGCGTCGCCGAGGTACACGAGGTGGACCGGGTGGTGGACGGCCGGCCCCAGGCGCGGCTGCTGCACCGGTGGGTGGAGGAGGGCGACCTGTTCGAGCGGGTGCAAGCGCCCCGTTTGCTCGCCATCGGCGCCTCGGCGCTGAGCGAGCGCGCCCGCCGCCTCCAGGCGCTGGTGGACGCCGGGCGCACCTCCCTCGCCGACGTGCGGGCGCTGGCGCAAGGGTAGGAATAGTCTGGGAACCCCTTTCTTGGAAGCAAGTGGTTCCCACACCTTCCGCAAAGAACTTTGCAGCTAGGCGAGCAGGCTGGGGGACTCAAAGTCCCCCAGCCTGCTCGCCCAAAGACGAAATTTTCTGGAAGGGGTTCGGGGAAACCTCTTTGTCCAAAAGAGGTTTCCCCGTTATGCCCTCTTGCCCGCCACGGGCGGCCAAAATGGACGGAAAGAGGGTTGGCAGAAGACGGTTCCCGTCCTATTATGGTTGTGCGGCGATAGGCCGCAGAAAGGGGGTGATCCAGTATGTCTGACTTACCAAGTACTGCTGCGTCACCCGCCGCCATTCGTTAGGTGTCGGTCCGGTCGAGGCCGACGTCCCAGCGATGGATTCGCTAGGCTCTGGCGAAGGGCACTCGCGAGTGACGCGGCAGGGATGGTTGGGGTAGGCGTTGCGCAAGCGGCGCGGGCCCCGATGGTGGAAGCGCCCCGGGGCAGGCTCTCCGGGGCGCTTCCTTTTCCCGCGGCCGGCGGTCCGTAGCGCGGGCCGTTCCTTGTGCGGTAGAATTCATCGTCGCTCCATCGAGCGCCCCCGAAGCACGGGCGCGGCTCTGGGGCATGGAGAGTGGTAATGGGAGTCCGCATCGGCGTCGGTGGCGCATCGCCCATGGCCCGGCAGGGGCGGGAGGCCTTCTTCGGCTACCTGGAGGCGGCCGAGACCCAGGGATGGGACTCGGTCTGGTTCACCGACCGGATCGCGGAGCCCACTTCGGTGGTCGATCCCCTGGTGGCCATGGCCATGGCCGCGGCGCGCACCGAGCGGCTGAAGTTCGGCACCGGCGTACTGCTCATGTCCATGCGTAGCCCCGTGACCACGGCGCGGGCCCTCGCCTCCATCGACTCCCTATCGGGCGGCCGCCTGGTCGTCGGCGTGGGCGTCGGCCACGAGGGGACGCTGGAGTACGACGCCATGGGCGTCAGGAAGAGCGACCGGGGCCGGCGGTTGAACGAGGCCATCCGGGTGATGCGTATGCTCTGGACCCAGGAGAAGGTCACTTACGACGGCGAGTTCCTGCGCATCACCGGCGGCGCCCTGAACCCCAAGCCGGTCCAGCAGCCGGTCCCCATCTGGATAGGAGGCCGGACCGAGGCCGCCCTCCGGCGGACGGGCTATCTGGGCGATGGCTGGCTGCCCGCCCAGGTCACCCCCGAGGACGCCGCCGAGGGTATCCGGCGCGTGCAGCAGTACGCTGCCGAGGCGGGCCGTCAGGTGCCCGCCGATCACTTCGGGGTCAATATCGGGTGCTACATGGTGGAGCGGGGCCCGGTGCCCATGGAGAAGGTGTCCCAGTACCTGCTCCAGCGCCGTCACGACGTGCCCCTGGACCAGGTGCACCTTATCGGCACGCCGGACCAGGTGGAGGCCCGGGTCCGCGAGTATGTGGACGCGGGGATAACCAAGTTCGTCTTCGGTCCCGCCTGCGGCCCCGACGAGATGCTCCAGCAGATGCAGCTTCAGGCGGAGACGGTGGTGAAGACATTCCATCGCCGGCCGGTGCAAACGGTGTCGTGATGGGCGCAGTGAAAGTGGGCATCATCAACGTGACCGGCTATTCCGGCGTGGAGTTGGCGCGGCTGCTGCTCCGCCATCCGGAGGCCGAGCTGGTGGGCGTCACCGGCCGTGGCGCGGCGGGTGAGAAGTTGGCCGCCGTCTTCCCGCACCTGGCGGAGAGCGGGCTGACCATCGAGCCGGAGCTGAGCGCCAGCGTTGACCTGGTCTTCTCGGCGCTGCCCCAGGTGGCCAGCGCGGAGGCGTGCGTGCCGCTGGCCCGCGCCGGGACAAAGGTCATCGACATCAGCGCCGATTTCCGGCTCAAGTCAGCCGACGAGTACCGCGAGTGGTACGGCGCCGGCCACCCGGCCCCCGACCTGCTGGAGACGGCGGTCTACGGGCTCACGGAGCTGGACCGCGACGGCGTGCGGTCGGCGTCGCTGGTGGCCAACCCCGGCTGCTACGCCACGGGGGCCATACTGGCCCTGGCGCCGCTGGTGGCCGAGGGGCTCATCGGCCCCGGCGTGGTCATCGATGCCAAGTCGGGGGTCTCCGGCGCGGGCCGGGGCCTCAGCCTGGGCACCCACTTCTCGGAGGTGAACGAGAACCTCTTTCCGTACCAGGTGGAGGGCCATCGCCACCTGCCGGAGATCACCCAGGAGCTGTCGCGCCTCCGCGCGGGCTACCGGCCCGAGGCCGTTTTCATGCCGCACCTGGTGCCCATGACCAGGGGAATCCTCTGCTCCTGCTACGCCGAGCTGTCGGACGGCGCGCTGGGCTCCCCCGAACGCGCCCGCGACGGCATCGTCGAGCTGTACCACGGGTTCTACCGCGACGAGCCCTTCGTGAAGGTGATGCCGGCGCCGCCCCAGACGAAGCAGGCCTGGGGCAACAACGACTGCCTCATCTACCCCACGGTGGACGTGCGCACGGGCAGGGTGGTGGTCTTCAGCGCGCTGGACAATCTGGTCAAGGGCGCCGCGGGCCAGGCGGTGCAGAACATGAACCTGATGTTCGGCCTGCCGGAGACGGCCGGCCTGGAGCAGGTGGCCATCTACCCGTAACCCTCCGCCGTTGCCCGCGGGCTCGGGCCCGGGCCCCATCGCGTGCCCCCATCGTCTAGAGGCCCAGGACATCACCCTTTCAAGGTGAAGACCAGGGGTTCGAATCCCCTTGGGGGCACCAAACCGTCCGTTCACGAACGGCGGATTACGGGTCGACACGATGGAACGGCTTACGCTCGCCGTCACATGCGCGTGAGATGCGAGTTTGGACGGGGAGATGGGCCCTCCACCATCTTCACCATGAACACGCCATCGGCCCCCAGCTCCCGAGGTAATCTCGACCAACAAATGTGTCGCTGCATTAGCGACGGCCTAACTTGACGCGTGGTACAAATGCAGGGGGCAGGTCTGTTGATGGTCTACGATTAGGTCCGCAGTTAACGGTTCAGCGAAAATGTCCATCCATGAAGGATGTGACATTGAAACAGCGAGAACTAGCTAGACTCCAAGTGCTTAACGACATCCTGGAATACCAGGTTCCCACCCTACAGGCTGCCGAGATTCTCGGGGTAAGCGAGCGCCACACAAGGCGACTTTTGAATGCCTACCGGAGGAACGGAGCCGCCGCCCTGGCCCATGGAAACCGGGGACGCCGGCCACACAATGCTGTCTTGGAATCCGAGGCTGCCGCAGTGGTGCGGCTGGCCAGCACCAAGTACGCGGGCACCAATCACACCCACCTAACCGAGCTGCTTAGGGAACGGGATGGCATAAATCTGAGCCGTCCCACCGTCCGTCGCATCTTGGTGAAGGCTGGCATCGGCAGCCCGCGTAGCCGCCGTTCTCAGCAGCACCGTGTACGCCGGCAGCGAATGCCTCAGGAGGGAATGCTGGTGCAGATCGACGGCAGCCACCACCGCTGGCTGGGGAAGGATGGGCCTAGGTTCGCCCTGCTGCTGGCCGTGGATGACGCCACCGGCACTGTGCCCGCAGCCATGTTCTGCCGGGAGGAGGACACTCCAAGCTACTTCCTGCTCATGAACAGGCTGATCAGGAGGCATGGAATACCCATCGCCATTTACAGCGACCGGCACCCGTCTTCAAATTTACCGGAGACATCGACCGTTACCCCGCAGGCCCTACGCAGTTCGCCCGGGCGATGGAGGAGCTGGGGATCCGGATGATCTTCGCTAGATCACCCCAAGCCAAGGGCAGAGTGGAGCGTGCTGCCGCCACATTCCAGGACCGGCTGGCAACCGAGCTTCGGCTGGCCGGGGCCGCCACCATCACCGAGGCCGATGAGATCTTGAATAGCTTCCTGCCGCGATTCAATGAGAAGTTTGGCGTGCAGGCCGAGAAGGATCATCGTGCCTACCGTCGCCCGGAGCAGTCAGTGTCTCTCGATCAGGTCCTCTGCTTCAAACACCGCCGGAAGGTGTCCAGGGACAACACCATCAAGTACAACCGGCGCACTCTGCAACTGTTGCCCAGCGGGACCCGCCCTACTTACTCCGGGGTGCAGGTGGAGGTCCAAGAGGACATGGAGGGCCGGCTTCTGGTGCAGTACCAAGGACAGACCATCCCAACACAGGAGGCTCCGCCGCGCTCTGGTATGCTGAGGGCAATCGCCGTCGCCCCTATGGAAGCCTCCGGGCCAAGCCATAACATCAACGGCGCGGGAGGCCAATGGGACGCCTGCTTGGGGAGATTGGAAACAGGCGAGGTGGACCGGGACTTGAGGCCTCGCAAATCCAAGGCGCAACGACACAGAATACCCACTGCTCGCCAGAGAACTCTATGGGAGAATGTGCAGGAGGCCAGGCTTAGGGGACTATCACTTAGGGCAATCGCCCGCGAGTTGAGCATCCACAGAAACACTGCCCGCAAGTATGCCTTGGCCAAAAGCCCGCCGCTGAGAAGCATCAGTGGCACAACTGGGACACCAAAATCTGGGGAGGCAGAGTTCGCCTAAACGGACATTTTCGCAGACCCATTAGGCGGACACTTTCGCTGGACATCAACACAGGTCAGATGAGTCCCGTAACAACTCGGGATGTCCCCGTACACGCCCGCCGATATTACCCAATTCGCCTGGCGCTGGGCACCTTGCCTACGGAAAGCGCGAGGAGTGAATTGACGATGGCACCAGTAACCTCGATCGCGTGAAGGAGGGACAGTGCGACCAATAGCGGAGATAGCGGAAGTATTGGGACTCGCGCCCGGCATGATGATTCCTTACGGACTCCACAAGGCCAAGATTCCCCTAGAAGCGATTCGCACCGGCGGTCGTCGTGGAAAGCTTGTGGTAGTAACAGGCATCACCCCCACCCGGGCAGGGGAGGGCAAGACCACGACGTCCGTAGGGCTGACGCAAGGTCTCGGCAAGTTGGGAGTGCGCGCGGTGGCGACACTACGCGAGCCTTCGTTGGGCCCCATCTTTGGCATCAAGGGTGGAGGCACCGGTGGAGGCAAGGCCACGATACTGCCCGAAGACGAGATAAACATCCATTTTACGGGCGACAGCCATGCCGTCGGCTCAGCCCACAATTTGCTGGCGGCGCTCACGGACAACGCGGTTCAGCGCGACCAGATTCCCGATATGGACCCCAGTGGCATCACCTGGCGTCGCGTGACCGATGTGGAGGACCGAGCACTCCGCTCTATCATGACCGGCATCGGAGGAATAACAAATGCTCCGGTGCGCGAGACGGGCTTCGATATCGTCACGGCCTCCGAGATAATGGCCATACTGGCGCTGGCATCCGATCTGGCGGACCTGAGGACTCGATTAGGCAAGGTAGTCGTTGGATTTACCCGCGGTGGAAAGCCAGTGACCGCCGAGGACATGGGCGCTGTCGGCTCCATGATGTCTCTTCTCCGCTACGCCATCCAGCCCAATCTAGTACAGACTACGGAGGGCCAGCCCGTTCTCGTCCACACGGGCCCTTTCGGCAACATAGCCCACGGCTGCAGCTCCGTGGTAGCGGACCGGATGGGCCTTGGATATGCTGACTTCGTGATCACCGAAGCGGGGTTTGGCGCCGATCTGGGGTTTGAAAAGTTCATGCACATAAAGGCCCGTTTCCATGACTTGGAGCCCCATGCAGCGGTGCTGGTGGCCTCCGCAAAGGCCTTAAAGTCGCACGGTGGAGTCAGCACGAGAGCACTAAATACCCCTGATACGGAGGCCGTTCGCAAGGGCATGCCCAATCTGGAACATATGGTGGGCTTGGTGCGCTCCTTTGGCCTGCCGGTGGTGGTGGCCATCAATCGATTTCCGTCGGACACGGCCGAGGAGATCGCTGTAATAAAGGACGGAGCAGAGGCCTGCGGCGCCTACGCCGCCGTGGAAAGCCGGGCGTTCACGGACGGTGGGAACGGTGCTGTCGCTCTTGCCGAAGCGGTGGTCAGCGCCACCGACTCCGATGCACCCAAGGTATCGTACCTGTACCCCGAAGAGGCGACGACCCGGGACAAGGTCTTAGCACTTGCTCAGAAGGTCTATGGAGCCGATGACGTGCACTGGCATCCTGCCGCCGCCACCAAGCTGAAAATCTACGATGAGCTCGGCTGGACCCACATGCCTCTGTGCATGGCCAAGACCCATCTGTCACTTTCCCATAACCCTGCTCTAAAAGGTAAGCCATCGGGTTATACGTTTGAGGTATCGGATGTCCAGGCGGCCAGGGGCGCGGGGTTCATCTACCCTATCTCGGGCGATATCGTGAGGCTGCCAGGACTCCCCGGCACACCAAGGGCACTCGACGTAGACGAGAAAGGCAACATCCTTTCGCTATAGCCGTACTTCGTATCCCCGCTGGAGACCGGTCCTCCTCGTTCTCTTGCTCTAACTCAGGCCAGGGCTAGGTCGATCCAGGGATAGAATGCCATCGCCGTCGTTTTTGGGCGCAGGGCCGCTCACCGAAATCTGCGATGGCGAAGGCGCATTAAGCGTTCGAGAGCTCCCTGATGCGCTCCTCAGCCGCTCTCCGTCCCGCCTCCCGCAACAGCCGCCTGTCCTCTTCCGGGTTGGAGGCCGCGGGAATGTGGAGCAGCCGCTCGTGGGCGTAGATGGGAGTGGCGACGCCCTCATTTCGAGAAACGCCCTGCGGGTCTTCACCCTTCTGCACCGCCCTGATGCCACGCCGTACCAAGTTGCGCCCCATGATCACGGTGCGGTCGGTGTTGGCCAGGTGCTCCAGTGCATGGACCTCAATGGGCCGCTGACTGACCATCGCATCGTAGTCGCCGGGCACTCGCTGGCGTTCTTCGTAGGGGCGCTCCCCCGTCTGCCCCATGACGCCGCTCGAGAACACCTCACCGTCGGGCGCGTACCAAAAATCGAACCGCTGCGTGTGCGTATCGTCCACGGGCACCATCCATAGGCTGAGCATGGGCGGCGCCATCTGGCCCGGCTCCCGCTCGGCGAAGGCGGTATGAAGGCTGCCTGCGACGCTGTGGAGGTTCGGCAGCATATAGTCCGCCGCGATCACCCACACCTTGTCTCCCTCTCTCCGGGTGTCGGTGCACACCATGCCCGTGGGACTCTCTACGAAATCCAGCTCCCCGACCCGGGCGAGGTCCTGGGTGAACTCCAAGTTGCCCTCGATGGTGTGCAGGAAACCCAGATGCGAGAGGTCGTGGACGTTCTCCGCGAACTGGAGCCAGTTGCACGGCCAGGCCACGTGCATACGGGCCTGTGCGTGGTATCCCGGCATCTCGCACATATCCAAGACGGGGAAGGCGGGGCGCTTCTCCGGCGGGCCCATGTAGGCGAACACCAGCCCCTTGTACTCGTGCGTGGGGTAGGCGCCGTGGTAGAGCCGGTCCTTCAGCGTGCTCTCGGCCGGCTCGCCGGGCGTCTCCAACAGCTTGCCATCCACGCCGTAGAGCCACGCGTGGTAGCAGCAGCGGATGCCCCGCTCTTCTATCTGGCCGAACTCCAGCGACGTGCCCCGGTGCGAGCAGTGGAGCTCCAGCAGCCCTATTTGGCCGGAGCGGTCGCGGAAGAGCACCAGGTCCTCGCCCAGTATGCGGATGGCCACGGGCAGGCCCTTCAGCTCGTCCGACGCGAACACGGGGTGCCAGAAGCGGCGGAGCCACTCGCCGGCGGGCGTGCCGGGGCCCACGTGGGTGAGCTCGGCGTCCTCGGGGGGCACGCGGTTGTGGAGATACCCGCCGTAGGGCGTGTTCAGAAACGGCGGATTCGTCTTAGCGCCATCGCTCCCGGCAGGGTGAGCCTTTGCCATTGCCTCCTCCGTCAACATCGACTCGCTCAGCGCGCGGCCTGCGCGCTAGGGGCGGGCGTATCCCGGGGCATGCCAAGTCCCCGCTGCGCGATGATGTTCCGCATCATATTGCTGCCGCCGGCGGCGAACTTGGAGAGGGGGTACGCACGGTAGTAGGCCTCGGCGAAGCCACCCATGGGAGCGCCGGCGGCCCCCTGACGCATCAGGGCAAACGGACCGATGATGTTCGTCGCCTCATTGGCCAACCGCTCCTTGAACTCGGCGAGCCACAGCTTGTCCATGGCCGACTCCACGTTAGGGGATCTCCCCTGGTGCACGGCCCAGGCGGTCCGCAGCCCCAGCAGGCGGCCAACCTCGATGTCCGCGGCGAGCCTGCCAAGCGTTTGCCTGACGAGCGGGTCCTGGGCGAGCGGACGGTCGTCCACGCTCGCTCCACGGACGTACTCGACCAACGCATCGAGGAACCAGACCAGGTAGCCCATGATGGCGCCCCGCTCGAAGTCGATGGCGAGCATGGCCACATACCAGCCACGGTTCTCCTCCCCCACCAGGTTGGTGACAGGAGTCCTAACGTCGGTGAGGAACACCTCGTTGGTGCGCTCGCCGGCCTGGGAATAGAGGGGCCGCACCTCGATCCCAGGCGTGTTCATAGGCACGATGATAAGCGAGACCCCTTTGTGACGGGGCTCCTTTCGGTCCGTGCGGGCGGCGAGCCAGAGGTGGGTGGCATGGTGGGCGCCGGTGGTGAATATCTTCTGCCCGTTGATGACGTACTCGTCGCCCTCGCGAACGGCCGTGGTCCGCAGCGAGGCCAGGTCCGTTCCACCCGATGGCTCGGAGTAGCCCAGGGCAAACCCCACCTCTCCAGTCAGGAGGCCGGGCAGGTACGCCCGCTTCTGCTCCTCGGTGCCCACTCGTATGAGGGTCGGGCCTATGGTGAAGGCGGCCGCGCCATCCTTGGGCAGATCGTAGTAGCTCATCTCCTGGGCCAGGAGCCAGTCGTCGATGGCCGTTCTTCCGGCCCCGCCGTACTCCTCGGGCCAGCTAAGGCCGGTATATCCGTGCTCCGCGAGCTTGCGGATGTAGCCTTTCACCAGGGGGTGAGCGCTGGAGAGCCCCGTGCCCACGCCCATGGACGGCGTGCGCGCATCGAGCAGCTCCTGGGGAGTCTCCCGCGCGATGAAGGCACGCAGCTCCTCCAGGAATCCCTTCTGCTCTGTGGTGAGTTGGAAGTCCATGGCCCTGTTTCGGAAGTTGAAGGGTACTCGCACCGGCGGCATTGTTTCAAGTCGGGGGACTGGCTGGCTACTTCGATACCGGGGTGAATTCCGCAAGGAGGCCAGGTCTTGCTCAGGACCCGACATTGCTCAGGCCCGTGGCACGCCTGGCCGGTGACCCGACGTTGCCCATGAGTGAGACGCTGTACACTGCAAGCCGTCGGAGGTGGCGCTTGGCTGGCCGTGATGAAGGGAGTGGGTGCGGGTGAACGCGATGCTTCGGGCGGTCTTCCATATCCGAATGGTCCGGGCGCTGCGGCAGCGCAATTTCCGGTTGCTCTGGTTGGCTGGAATCGGAGACTACAGCGGACAAGGGATGGCGCAGTTCATCGTCGCCTGGCTGGTGCTCGTCCTCACCGACGGCTCCCTATTCCACTTGGGAATGATGCTCTTTGTCCAAGGACTCGCCATGATGGGGTTGTCGCTCCTCGGCGGCGTCGTGGCGGACCGGATGGACCGGCGAAAGGTGCTGTTAGCCATTCAGCTCCTGCTGATGGCCAACCTTCTCGTTCTAGCGACGCTGACCGTGACAGACCTCATCCAGGTGTGGCACCTCTACCTCTCCTCGGTCGTAACGGGGACTTCCTTGGCCTTCAATCATCCCGCGCGACTGGCCCTGATCCGGGTCTTCGTGGACCGCGAAGACGTCTTGAATGCGGTGGCTCTCAATTACGCCATGATGAACGTAACGATGATCGTGGGGCCACCCGTGGCCGGCGCCATCATCGAGTGGGTCGGCATAGGTCCCGCGCTCTACATCGCCGTCTCCGCCTACATCCTCGGATTCTTCACCCTCTTATTGGTCCGTGGCACAGCTCTCGTCAGCGGGGTGGGCCGGGCATCGATGGGGCGAGACCTGCTGGAGGGGCTGCGGTACGTGCGGTCCTCTCCGGCCGTCTTTTCGATCCTGGCGCTGGGATTCGCCATCACCTTCTTTGGCTCGACCCACAACAGCATGCTGCCCGCTTTTGCCCGCGAGGTGCTGGGAGTCGGGGCCGCCAGGGCCGGGCTTCTGCCCATGGCGGTAAGAACCGGCGCCTTGACCGGAAATCTCACCCTGGCCGCGCTGGGGGACTTCCGGCGCAAAAACCTGCTATGGCTGGGCGTAGGCCTGCTCTTTATTGTCACCCTCTTCCTCTACGCCATCACCCCATGGTTCGGAGTGTCCCTGACGGTGCTGTTTTTCGTGGGGATGGGGGACCTGACCTTTGTGTCCCTCGGAGTGGTCCTGCTGCAGCTCCTGGTACCCCAAGCGCTGTTGGGGAGAGTGATGAGCCTCTGGATGCTAGGAGGCGCCTTGATGTTCATCGGCGCGTTGCCTATGAGTATCGTGGGCAACGTAGTTGGGCTGCGGGGCGCCATCGCCGGCGGAGCGGTCGTCTGTTTGGCGTTCTTCCTGTGGCTAGGGGTTGTGAAACCCTCGATACGCCGAATCTCGCTGCAATAGGCCGCAATACGAGGAGATGGGCGCGTACGAGGCCGTTGGCTGCTGGCAGCCGCGTAGCCCAAACATCGGCTGGAAAGCGCCTGATCTGGCCGGGGCAGACCGCCAGGACACCGCCGGAGAATAGCGAAGCGGCCCACCGAATGGTGGGCCGCTTCATCGTTTATGCACCGGGACCAAGTGAACGTGAGAGGAGAGCGCGAACCGTCCGGCCCCGATTGCTCGGGGGTACAGGCCCCGCCCACCAGACCGAGAGAGCCAAGCTCAACCATCGGCGGTGGGAGAAGGCCCCCAGAACGGACCGACCTAGGATCCCGATCTGATCGGGACTCCCTAGAAAGGAGGTGATCCAGCCGCACCTTCCGGTACAGCTACCTTGTTACGACTTCGTCCCAGTCACTAGTCCCGCCCTCGGCGCAGGCCTCCCCGAAGGGTTAGCTGTGCGACTTCAAGCGTTACCAGCTTCCATGACGTGACGGGCGGTGTGTACAAGGCCCGGGAACGTATTCACCGCAGTAGGGCTGATCTGCGGTTACTAGCAACTCCACGTTCATGCAGGCGAGTTTCAGCCTGCAATCCCAACTGGGGGTTAGTTTAAGGGATTGGCTCCGTCTCGCGACGTGGCTACCCGTTGTCTAACCCATTGTAGCGTGTGTGTCGCCCAGGGCGTAAGAGCCATGATGACTTGACGTCATCCCCACCTTCCTCCCCGGATTACGGGGCAGTCTCGCTAGAGAGTGTAACTAGCGACGAGGGTTGCGCTCGTTGCGGGACTTAACCCAACACCTCACGGCACGAGCTGACGACAGCCATGCAGCACCTGTAACGGCTCCCCGAAGGGTCCCCCTCTCTTTCGAGAAAGGTACCACCGCTATGTCAAGCCCTGGTAAGGTTCTTCGCTTTGCATCGAATTAAACCACACGCTCCGCTGCTTGTGCGGGCCCCCGTCAATTCCTTTGAGTTTTAGCCTTGCGGCCGTAGTTCCCAGGCGGGGTGCTTAACGCGTAAGCTACGACACGGAGGGGGTCGATACCCCCCATATCTAGCACCCATCGTTTAGGGCGTGGACTACCCGGGTATCTAATCCGGTTCGCTCCCCACGCTTTCGCGGATGAGCGTCAGGTACGGCCCAGAGCACCGCTTTCGCCACCGGTGTTCCTCCTGATCTCTACGCATTTCACCACTACACCAGGAATTCCGTGCTCCTCTACCGCCCTCAAGCCAGGTGGTATCGATGGACCTCCCCAAGTTAAGCCTGGGGCTTACACCACCGACGGACCCGGCCGCCTGCCCGCCCTTTACGCCCAGTAAATCCGGACAACGCTCGCCTCCTACGTCTTACCGCGGCTGCTGGCACGTAGTTAGCCGAGGCTTATTCCTGAGGTACCGTCTGGTTTCTTCCCTCAGAAAAGGGGTTTACAACCCGCAGGCCTTCTTCCCCCACGCGGCGTCGCTGCATCAGGCTTTCGCCCATTGTGCAAGATTCCCTGCTGCTGCCTCCCGTAGGAGTGGGGGCCGTGTCTCAGTCCCCCTCTGGCCGGTCGTGCTCTCACACCGGCTACCCGTCGTCGGCTTGGTAGGCCATTACCCCACCAACAACCTGATAGGACGCAAGCCCCTCCGCAGGCACCCGAAGGCTTTGATGCACAGCCCTGCGGCCATGAACCATATGCGGTATTAGCCCCGATTTCTCGGGGTTGTCCCCCACCCACGGGAAGGTTGCTTACGCGTTACTCAGTCGTCCGCCACTAGATTGACAGACCGAAGTCCGTTTCTCTCGTTCGACTTGCATGCATTAGGCGCGCCGCCAGCGTTCGTCCTGAGCCAGGATCAAACTCTCATTTGTTTAAAGGTCTTTTCAGACCCTTATATTCTCTCAGGGGTGCATCCTCATTGGATGCGGGGCGCTTCCTTCCACTATTCACTTGTTAAGGTGCATACGCGACAGTCCGGCCCCGAAGGGCCGCACGTGCCCACTCTATGCCAACGCTCATTGATTGTCAAGCGAAGTGGCCGGAATTTTCCTTCGTGGCGCCTTCGGAAGACCTAGGACCCGAGCAAGGGCGGGGGCCCGTCCGCCGCCGACGCGGAAGCAGCGAGCAGCGGTCCGACTCGCTCCCAGATGCCGGCCGCCAACGCCTCCGGCGACACCGAGGCATCCAGAACGAGCCACCGCTGGGGCTCCTGGGCGGCCAGCCACAGATAACCGTCGCGAACCCGCTGGTGAAGGGCGGCGCCGGCCTCCTCGAACCGCCGCTGCCCGCTCTCCTGGGCCCGTCCCGTTCGGTCCATCTGGCCGTGGATATCGAAGGAGCCCTGCACCCGCGCTCTGGCGAGCGCCGTCTCCACGGGCGCGTCCAGGAGCACCGTCACGGCGGGCCAGAGCCCGCCGGTGGACAGCTTATTCGCGCTCCTGACGTGCCGCTTCGAGAGACGCCGGCCGTACCCCTGATAGGCGATGGTGGAATCGGCGTACCGGTCCGCGATGACCACGGTCCCCTTCGCCAGCGCCGGACGGATCACGCGACGGACGACCTCGCTCCGAGCCGCCACGAAGAGGAACAGCTCCGCCTGGGGCGTCAGTGGCTTATTGCCGGTCTTCAGCCAGGTTCTAAGATAATTGCCCAGGGGCGTGCCGCCCGGCTCCCGGACCAGCAACGCCCGATGACCTTCCGCCCCCAACCGGTCGCGCAGCAGCGCGGCCTGGGTGGACTTGCCGGTGCCATCGCAACCTTCAAAGGAGATGAAGAGGCTCACGGCTGCACATGTCCTGTGGGATGAGGAACTTCAGCCCCGGGAGATGCTAACGCGGCGGCGGGGCTCCCGGCCCGTGCTCCGGGACTCGAGCCGCGCCCGTTCGGCGATCTGGTGCTGGATACGGCGCACCGAGCCTCCCTGAGGGCTGAGCTGCACCGATTGGTCCCGGCCGCCCAGCACGCGCTCCACGCCGGCCTGCGCCTCTTCAGTCCCCCGCGCCACGGCATCGTCTGGAAGCGGGCTCCCATCGCCCACCACCTGGTGCCCATCGCCCGCCACCTGGTGCAGGAAGCTGAGGAGCTGAGCGGACGTGTTGCGGCGGAGCACGAACACCGGCTTCTCCTGCTCTTCGGCGTTCCGCAGGAGGCCGGACCGCTTGCGGAAGTGGCTCTTGGTGGTGAGGACGATATCGGCGTCGGAGAGCGTGTCCACCACCTGAAACGGCAGGCCCGCGGCCAGCGCGATCTCCCGAAGCCGCTCGCGGTTGACCCCAAAGGTATGGACTCGGGTAAGAGACCCGGGCATCCGCGCCACCGGACCTGGGTCGGAGCGCCGGGACGGGATCGAGACCGGCGGCGCGGGCTGGCGGGCGGCGGCGCCATCGGCGAAAGGGACGTCTCGAGTCCAGGAGCTCCGGTGCAGGGCGCCCGCCTCATCCAGCCATCGGGTCTCGGGCACCACCTGCGCGCCCCGCAGCAGCCGGTCGACCGTAAGCGCAACGTCCACGTGCACGGCGACCCGCTCCCAGCTCTGGATCTCCACCAACACCTGGAAGGTGGGTGGCGCCTTCCGCTCCAGGATCGTCTTCTGGGTCCGGCGCCGGCGGGCCTCTTCGTCGCTCAGCGTCACCGTCTGGATACCTCCCACCAGATCGGAGAGGGTGGGGTTGATAAGCAGGTTCTCCAGTGTGTTGCCGTGGGCGGTGGCGATCAGCTGCACCCCCCGCTCGGCGATGGTCCGCGCGGCCACCGCCTCCTGCTCCGTCCCCATCTCGTCGACGATAATCACCTCGGGCATGTGGTTCTCCACCGCCTCGATCATGACCGCGTGCTGCAGGGCTGGGGTGACGACCTGCATCCGCCGTGCCGCGCCGATGGCCGGATGGGGGATATCGCCGTCGCCCGCGATCTCGTTGGAGGTGTCGACGATCACCACCCGCTTGTGGACGGTGTCGGCCAGGACGCGGGCCATCTCCCGCAGCATGGTGGTCTTGCCCACGCCTGGCCGGCCCACGAGCAGAATGCTCTTGCCGGAGTTGACCAGGTCCTCCACCACGCGCACCGTTCCCATAATCGCCCGCCCCACGCGGCAGGTGAGGCCAACGATCTTGCCGGCGCGGTTGCGCATGGCCGAGATCCGATGGAGCGTCCGCTCGATACCCGCCCGGTTGTCGTCCCCAAAGGGACTGAGCATGGCTAGCACTTGCTGAATATCCTCATCGGTGACCTCGTCGGAGCCGAGGTAGACCTCCCGCTCGGCAAACCGGGCCAGGGGTAGCCTTCCCAGGTCCAGCACCACCTCCAGCAGCGACGATACGTCGCGCTGCTGATAAATGCCGCTCTGAATGGATGGCGGTAAGCACTCCAGGAATGCCAGAAGGTCATCGGTAATGGGACGCAATCGGGAAACCGCCGCCTTTTCTCTGGTGCTCATTTGAAGAGAGAGCCTCCTCCCAGAACGCCACTCCCAGCGGGAGAAGCGGTGTCTCTATACTCGGACCGGCGCCATCGAGATCTCGCCCACCCGCTTCATCACCGTCTTGATGAGGACGCTGTAGGAGCGCTGGTGCTCCCAGCCCGCCTCCACCAGCGCATGGGTGAGCGCGGTCTGGTGGTCCGGCACCACCCAGGCGGGCCTATGGCTCCCACCGGCCAGCCTCAGGGCCTCCCGGCAGAAGAGCGAGGCAGCCGCACCCTCATCGGGGTGGAGCATGGCGTCGATGGCCACCGCCGGCCCCTTGCGGGAGAGTCGAAGCCATCCTCGGAGCGTGCCATCGCGCTCCCACGCGTACTCCTCCACCGCTCCGGGCGCCGGCTCCTGGGCGTCGCGCCACTGGTCCAGCGTCAGGCCGTAGGCGGAGCGGACGGTCGACGGCACACATGCGTTGTACAGCCTGAAGAGCGCGTGGGCATCGGCCGGGGTACGGGGACGAAGCCGCAGGGCTCCCCACCCATTGGTCTCGCCGGCCCCGTGCTGGAGCTGGTAAGCCCGCTCGGTGAGACTGGGGTAGAACCCGGAACGGCGCGCCACCTCTTCCACGGGGCTCTCCTCGTGAACACGAAGGAAAAGCCGCTCCGCGCCCTCCGAAGCCGCGGCGCCGGAGCACTGCTCCAGCAATGCTCCGCACCGGTCCATCCCCCGGGGCGATGCATAGAGATGGGCGAGCTCCCATGCTCTGATGCCCTGGCGGGGCCGCAGCACGGCCATGGCCAGCAGATGCATCCCTTCGATGAGCGTCAGGGCGCGCCTGTGGCGAGTGGCCCCAAGGCTGTACCGGGCCAGGTCAAGGAGAGAGAACCGATGCGGAAGCGTAAGGAGCTTCTCTCGCGGACACGCCAGGTCTTGCCCCGCGAGACGTCCGGGCAGCAGTTGCCTCGTGAGATCGCTGGGCCGAAGATCGCGGATCATGGCGTGGGGACCGCTACCATCTCCAGAAAATACCGGTGCAAACGGTCGTCCTTCGTCAGCTCGGGGTGAAAGGCGGTGGCCAGGAGATGTCCCTGCTGCACGGCCACGATGGACCCATCATCCAGCCGGGCCAGCACCCGAACGCCGGGACCCGTCTCGCGGACCACGGGCGCACGGATGAACACGGCGTGCACCGGGCCGTCGCTCAGCCCCTCCAGCTCCAAGTCCGCTTCGAAGGAGTCCACCTGCCGGCCGAAGCCGTTGCGGTGGACCAGCATATCCATCAGGCCCAGGGGGGTGGGCCGGTCCTCGACCAGCCGGTCCGCCAGGAGGATCATGCCGGCACAGGTGCCCCAGATAGGCCGCCCCGTCCTGGCGTGGGCCAGCAGCGGCTCCCGGAGCCCGTAGATGTCCATCAGCGTGGCCATGGTGGTGCTCTCCCCGCCGGGGATGATGAGCCCATCCACATCGGCCAGCTCGGCGGAAGTACGGACTTCTCGAGTGGAAACGCCCAGGCGTTGGAGGGCCGCGATGTGCTCGATGAAATCGCCTTGGAGGGCGAGAATGCCGACGGTGGGTGCCACAGTGACCTACCAGCCCCGACTGGCCAACAGCTCCTCCGGCTTCATGGAGCGGGTGCTCACGCCGAACATCGGCTCGCCCAGACCCTTGGAGGCCTCCGCGATGGCCGCCGGGTCGTTGAAATGCGTGACCGCCTTTACCACCGCCTTGGCGCGGGCCTGGGGGTCGCTGGCCTTGAAGATGCCGGAGCCAACGAACACCCCGTCGGCGCCGAGCTGCATCATCAGGGCAGCATCGGCCGGCGTGGCCACGCCGCCGGCGGCGAAGTTGACCACCGGCAGCCGGCCCAGCTCCTTCACCTCGCGCAGCAACTCCAGGGGCGCGCCCAGCTCCTTGGCCTTGGCCGCCAGCTCGTCGTCGGGCATGTGCTGGACCAGGCGGCACTCGTCCATCACCGCCCGCATGTGGCGCACCGCCTCCACGATATCGCCCGTGCCCGCCTCGCCCTTGGTGCGGATCATGGCCGCGCCCTCCGAGAGGCGGCGGAGCGCCTCGCCCAGGTCGCGGCAGCCGCATACAAAGGGCACCTTGAACTCGTACTTCCAGATGTGATGGGCCTCGTCGGCGGGGGTCAGCACCTCCGACTCATCCACGTAGTCGACGCCCAGGCTCTCCAGCACCTGCGCCTCCACGAAGTGGCCGATCCGGCACTTGGCCATGACGGGGATGCTGACCGCCTTCATGATGCGCTCGATGCGGCTCGGGTCGGACATGCGGGCCACGCCGCCCGCCGCCCGGATATCCGCCGGCACCCGCTCCAGGGCCATTACCGAGCAGGCACCGGCGTCCTCGGCGATCCTGGCCTGCTCCTCGTCGACGACATCCATGATCACGCCGCCCTTCAGCATCTGGGCCAGACCCACCTTAACCTGCCAGGTACCGGTCTCCATGGAATTACTCCCCGCGACATCGCTTCGAGGCCCGTGCTGGCCCCGTTATGGCGTGTGCTGGCCTCATTATACTGAAGCCGCCGACACCCGGCAACGATGGGCTACGCCCGGCGGTATGCTCATTCGAGCCGCGGCGCCATCCTCCACGAACGGCTCCACCGGTAAGCGCCCGCTAGCCCATCGCCTTGCTCAAGCAAGGCCCATCGCCTCGCGCAAGCAGGGCCCATCGCCTCGCGCAAGCAGGGCCCATCGCCTTGCTCAAACAGGGATTGACAGGGTGCAACCCCATGTCTAGAGTGAGCGGGGCTCGGCCAGATTGCGGTTGCCAGATCCCAGTTGCCAGATCCCAGTTGGAGGTAGCCATCGTGTACTGGGTGTACGACGCGGACAGCCACGTGGAAGAGGGCAAGTTCACCTTCCAGGACAAGTGCTGGGACCAGCGCTACCGTGGCCGCCGGCCCATTGTGGTGGAGGCCGACGCCAAGGGCAGCCTCTGCTGGATGGTCGACTCCCATAGCTTCCCCCGCCTCATGGGCCCGGCCCCCGTTACCGGCGGCAACCCCAACAGCAAGGGCGGCATCCTCTCCCTCGAGTTCCCGGACCGTGTCACCGGCGGCGCAGCCAAGGGCATGGAGGTCACGCTGGCGGGCATCGAGTTCCACTCCGGCGCCGCCCGGCTCGCGATGATGGACCTGGCCGGCATCGCCGTCCAGGTCAACTTCCCCACCATCCTCCTCACCTGGCCCTTCGCCCACGACCCCAAGATCGGCTGCGCCGTGGCCCGCGCCTACAACAGCCACATGGCCGATATCGCCTCCGCCGCACCCGATAGGCTCAAGTGGGTCACCGCCATCGACCCCTCCGACGTGGACGAGTCGGTCCGCGAGATACGCCGCTGCCGGAACCTGGGCTCCGTGGCCCTCATGCTCCTGGGCACCTACGGCGACCGCCACCTGGACCACCCCAGCTTCGAGCCCATCTGGAGGACCTGCGCCGAGCTGGAGATGCCCATCGCCATCCACCCCGGCTTCTGCAACACCGGCCTCGACAACCAGTTCACCCACGTCTACGACGCCTTCATGGTGCCTTTCGTCTTCAGCCTCCTGCTCGGCTACTACTCCGTCATGCGCTCCGGCCTGCTCGACCGCTACCCCAATCTGCGCGTCGGCTTCATGGAGACCGGCGCCCGCTGGGTCGATTTCCTCACCATGCGCCTCCACGAGAACTCCGGCAGGCCATCGGAGCGCAACCCCCACATCCAGTGGGAAGTCCCCACCATGGATGAGGCGGACGTGGGTGGCCACGACCACATCAGGCCAGGCTTCGGCTATAAGTCGCTCTACTCCGCCGAGCAGTACATCGAGCGCGGCCAGGTCTTCGTCAACTGCGAGATGGACGAGGAGCAGCTTCCCTTCGTGGTGAACAACTACGGCGACGACTTCCTGGTCTTCGCCGGGGACATGTGGCACGGCCACAACGTCGCCAATCCCGTCGATATGCTGCTCGCCCGGACCGACCTCCGCGAGGAGACCAAGCGCAAGATACTGGTGGACAACATCGCCCGCTTCTACGGGTTGCCCCTCCCCAAGAAGGTGCACTGCGTAACTACTGGTACCCCGCCATCGCCGCGCGCAAGATACCCAAGCGCCATCCCGTTCAGGTCAAGATGATCGGGGAGGAGCTCTGCTTCTTCCGCGGCCCCCAGGGCCAGCCCGTGGCCATCCGCGACATCTGCCCCCACCGTGGCGCCAGACCCTCCGAGGGCGCCTGCCACTGGAAGGGCACCGTCACCTGCCCCTACCACGGCTGGACCTTCGACGAGCACGGCAAGAACGTGGCGGTGCTCAGCGAGGGCCCTGACTCCAAGATCTGCGGCAAGCCCGGCACCGAGGCCACGCTCTTCCCCACCCGCGAGCTGAAGGGGATCGTGTTCGTCTGGATCGGCGAGGACGAGCCGGCGCCCATCGAGGAGGACGTGCCCGAGGAATTCTTCGAGCCCGAGGCGTACATCCTCTACAACGAGAACATCCACTGGAGGACCAACTGGGCCGTGGCCCTGGAGAACTACTTCGACTCCCACGTGAGCTACCTGCACCGGGACGACCCAAACCAGACGCTGCTGAGCCGGACGGGCCTCACGCCGCGGGCCACTCCAGGGTCGGTCGCATCCTCCTTCACCGGCAACGGGCTGACCTACCTGGCGCCCCGGGGCAAGCCATCGCCTCCTCGCGACCTCTATCCCGATGGCAAGCTATGGCCCAAGCACCGGTTCCGCCGGTTTTGGGCGTGGTTCTTCCTCCCCTTCTTCTCCCTCACCTGGGTTCCTGCGCCGGCGCCCAAGGACCCCCATCGCTGGGGAGGTGACCTGCGCCTGCCGGGCATGGCCCGCGTTGGCCTCGCGTACAAGAACGCCAAACGGTTCCACTTCGGTGGCGGCGGCTTGCTCGGCAGGATGACCCGTCAGGTCGTGGCCGTGGAGCCCTGGCGCACCCACCTCTGGTTTTTCCACTACACGCGGCCCAGGAACTGGGTCCAGAAGATGTGGTACAAGTTCCTCTTCAACTTTATCTATAAGTGGGATGGGCATTACCTCTTCTCCGGCCAGGACGGCAGTGTGATGCCCAACCAGCGGTGGGACACCAAGGAGATGCTCTCGCCCACCGACTTCGGGGTGGTCCAGTGGCGGAAGCTGGTGGTCACCAAGCACTTCGGTGGGCGCAACGCCAAGTTCGGCCAAGACCGGGTCTCCTCCCAGACGGCGAAGGAGATCGCCGCCATCGCGGACGCCATCGAGGCGGAGGCGGCCCGCAAGAAGAAGAGATAAGCCCGCGCTACCAAGCAGTACCGTTACAGAGGCGGGGGCGAGCCCCCGCCTCTGTCTTTGCCCCCGGACGAACGCCGGATCTCCCGGCGCTTGACACCCAAGATGCCCGCTGATAGCCTCGGCTTCCCCCTTGTCAGACGAGGGTAGTAGCCTGACGGTAACTGAGACATAATACCGGTATGGAACCCGTGACCACCGAGCCGGACCTACTGGCAACCCTGGAGGACAACGGGTATCGGGTTACCACGCCCCGACGGCGGGTCCTCGGCTTCCTGAGCCGGAAACAGGAGGGGTTCAGCGTGGAGGAGGTCTGCGCCGAGGTCCCGGGGGTCGGCCGCGCCACGGTCTACAGGACCATCAAGCTGCTGCTGGACGCCGGCGCTGTCTGCAAGCTAACCCTTCCCGACGGCACGCCCAAGTACAGCCTCGGCCGCGCTCAGCACCACCACCACACCGTTTGCGTCAGGTGCGGGAGCGTGGGGGAGTTCCGGCACGCCACCGTGGAGCGGCTCCTGCGCGCCATGGGCGCGGAGATCCCCGGCGAGATCGTCGGCCACCGCATGGAGCTCTACATCACCTGCCCGGAGTGCTTGGCGCAAGCGGACCGCTAAGGCCGGAAGCCGCGGCGCTTCGCAAGCCGGACGTAAGCTTACAAATGAGACAATATATCATAAATGAGGCGGCGCGGCGCCCGGAGATGGGCCATGAGTGAGTGGGGCTACGCCCTGATCAGCGCCGCCGCCGTCAGCCTCATCTCCCTGGTGGGCATCGTCACCTTGATGGTGGGCATCCGGCGGTTGGAGCGGCTTATCCCCCTCCTGATCAGCCTCGCCGTGGGCGGTCTCTTCGGCGATGCCTTCATCCACCTGCTGCCCAAGGCCTTTGAGGATTCGACCGCGATGGTCCTCACCTCCAGCTACGTCATCCTGGGCATCCTGCTCTTCTTTGCGCTGGAGCGGTTCCTCCACTGGCACCACGAGCACAGGGCCCAGTCCATCAACCCCGTGCATCCCGTGGGCTACATGATCCTCGTGGGCGACGGAGCGCACAACTTCGTGGACGGCCTGATCATCGGCGCCAGCTACCTCATCAACCCGGCCGTTGGCCTGGCCACCACCGTAGCCGTGGCCGCCCATGAAGTGCCCCAGGAGCTGGGTAACTTCGGCGTTCTGCTCCACGCGGGGTTCACCCCTCGGCGCGCGCTGGCCATGAACTTCCTCTCCGCTATCCTGGCCATCGTGGGGGTAGTGGTCTCGCTCCTGATCGGCCCCAGCCTTGGCAGCTACACGGATTTCATGGTGCCGCTCACGGCGGGAGGCTTCATCTACATCGCCGGCGCCGACCTCATCCCGGAGCTCCAGCGAGAGCACCGGCCGTCCGGCTCCCTGGCCCAGTTCGGGATGATGGCCGTCGGCTTCGGCCTCATGTACCTACTGCTCCTGCTGGACTAGTCACGGCCGGACGCCGCCACATGGGTCGGAGCGTTACGCTATCTCTATGGCATTGCCGGTGCCATCCCACGCCGCTATCGCGTCCACCGCCTCCTTCTCCTCGGGCGTGAGCCGCCAGTCGGCCGCCTTGGCGTTGGCCTCCACCTGCTCCGGGCTGCTGGTGCCGGTGATCACCACGCTCACCTCCGGACGGGCTAAGAGCCAGGCGATGGCGAGCTCGCCCAGGGTGTGGCCCCGCTGGTGGGCGAACTCCTTCAGCTCTTCCGCTATGGCCTGATTGCGGGGAGAGCGGAGCCGGGTGATGACCGGGCTGCCCGCGGCGCCCCGGGTGCCGGGCGGCGGCGGCTCACCCGCGCGGTACTTCTCGGTCAGGGAGCCCCCGCCTAGCGGGAAGTAGGGAATGAAGCCGATGTCGTGGGCTTTGCAGAAGGGGAGCAGCTCCAGCTCCACCTGGCGGCGGACCAGGCTGTAGTGGTTCTGCGCCGAGACGAACTCCGCCAGCCCCAGACGCCGAGATGTGGTCAGCGCCTCGGCGTGGCGCCAGCCCGCATAGTTGCACTCGCCGATGTAGCGCACCTTGCCCTGCCGCACCAAATCGTCCAGGGGCCGGAGCACCTCTTCCTCGTCCACCGACGCGTTGGGGAAGTGGATCTGATACAGGTCGATGTGGTCCATCTGAAGCCTGCGGAGGCTCTCCTCGCAGTGGGCCATGATGCGCTGGCGGGGCGTGTCCTTGCCCAGCTCTCGTAGGTGGAACTTGGTGGCTATGATCGCCTCGTGCCGCCTTCCCCGGAGCGCCACGCCGATGAGCTCCTCGCTCTTGCCATCGCCGTAGATGAAGGCCGTGTCGATGAAGGTGATCCCCAGCTCCAGGGCCTTGTGGATGTTGCGCGTGCTCATCTCCTGGTCGAGCCGGGGCGGGCCGAAGGTATTGCCACCGAGGCCCACGGCTGACACCCGCAGGTCTGAGCTGCCGAGCTGCCGTTATTCCATGAACGACTCCTTCCCTCTTCAAGCGTTCCCTTAAGCCACGGACCTCCACCGCTCCAGGAAACTCAGCAGCTCCCTCGGTGGCCGTATCCAAGCCCCAGCGGCGGTGGGCCGGAGCTTCCGGCGCACCAAGACCCCCAGTCCGTCCGACGGCAACGCCCCGAATGCGTCCTCGTCGGTGAGGTCGTCGCCCAGATAGGCAACGATGGCATCGCGGGGGGACTCGGCGAGGACCCTTCGGACCGCCGTTCCCTTGTCCCGCCCCACGGCGCGCAGCTCCACTCCACCATCGAAGTCCCTCAGCTCCAGCCCGTGGTCCTGGGCCAGAGGCCCCCACGCGGTCCGTCCCCATGCCTCGGCGGACCTGGCCAGCGCATGGGAGCGCCCGCGCCAGTGGAGGGCGACGCCGACGGGCTTGACCTCGAGCCAATCGCGGAAGCCCGACTCGCCGGCTCGCTGGACCGCCAGCGCCAGCGCTTCGTTGGCAGCCTCGGGCGCCGGCACCCGCTCGTAGCTTCCCGCCGCCGTCCGCTGCTCCCACCCGTGGGAGCCCCACAGCTCCGGCAGCGGGTCCACATCCAGCAAGCCGATCAGCTCATCGAGCGCCCGCCCGCTGACGATGACTATCCTCGTATGTCCCGCCAGCACGATATCGCGGATGGCCTGGGGCACGCCCCGGTAGGGCCGCGCATCGGCCGGCCTGACCCGGAAGGGCGCCAGCGTCCCGTCGTAGTCCAGCAGCAGCACGCGGGCGCCGGCCCCCGCCAGCCTCTGGAAAAAGGACTCGGAGGGGGGTGAAAGTGCCGCTGCCGGTCGTGTCATCTGGTCTCTCCGCCCTGGCCGCTCACGCCTCTTTCGGCAGCCGCCCCCTCCTCTTTGGGCAGCCAGCCCTGCTCTTTGGGCAACCAGCCCCAGGGATGCGGCCCCCAATCGGGTGGGACCAGCTCGCCGCCCCGGACCGTGTGCACCGGCGTGATGGCCTTATCGCCGTGGAACGCCTCGCTCCAGGCGTCCTGGAACTCCCACCTGCCGCTGACCAGGTCCAGAACGGTGATGTCGGCCGCCCGCCCCACTGCCAACGCCCCGATCTCCTCCTCCATCCCCAGGACGCGGGCGGCGTTGACCGTGGTCATCCTGATCACCTCTTCGAAGCGGTAGCCCAAGGCAAGGAATTTGGACAGGGACTCGACGAGGCTGAATACGATGCGCGAGCGGCCCGGAAAGGAGATATCGGTGCTGATGGTGTGGGGATGGAACTGCTGGTCGGCCAGCCGCTGGCACACCTCGTAGCTAAAGTTGTTCCTCCCGGAGGCCGGGTCGAAGAAAACGCCCCGGGCCTGGGCCTCCCGCAGCTCCGGGACGATCCGGTGGTTGGCATCGAGCACCCCGCCGGGATGGGCGGTGCATACGTGGGTGAGGATATCCTCGGCGTCCAGCGTCTTCAGTAAATGGCGGGTGAGCCCGGGGGCGTGGCTCCTGCTCTTACTGATCAGGTCGCCGATGTGGACCATGATGGGCAGCTTCGCCTCGTGGGCGACCTCCCTGGTCTTGCTGATCAGCTCCTCGCCATGGGTTTCGATGACAGGCCCCACCAGGCGGAGCTTAAGCCCCTTGATGGCCCCCTGATTGGCGTCGCACACCTGCAGCGTGGAGTCGATATCGATCTCATCGGGGTGGTTGACGTCGGGCTTCCAGAGGGGCTGGCCCAGGACGCCCGTCCGGCCGATGTTGAGGAAGGCGATGAGGCGGGTCTTGGCCTTGCCCTGGATATAGTGGGGGTAGATGCCGAAGTTCCAGACCCCCACGGTGCCGGCGTCGAGGATCGTGGTCACCCCCGAGCCCACGCCCGCCATATCCGGCGCCAACGCCTGCCATCCCAGGCCCGGGGAGGCGGCGCCCAGCGTGAAGTGCGTATGCACATCGATGAGGCCGGGCACCACGTACCGGTCCGCCGCGAGCTGCACGACCCTCCCGGCGCCGGCGGCCTCCAGCCCCGTCCCGATCGCCGCAATTCGGCCGTCGGTGACACCCACGTCCATCACGCCGTCCAGGCCCTGGCCAGGGTCGAAGACATGGCCGCCAGTGATCAGCAGGTCATAGGGCATGGGCACCTCATCAAGCTTGCACCACCGCAGTCCGCGAGACTATCGAAGCGTGCGGAGCAATTATAGCTGACCTCGCGCCCATGATGGCAGAACAGCGGCATTCGCGTTCCCAGTGAATGCTTACGCCATGTTGAGGGGGAAGGGCCAAGCGCTCTTGAGCGCGGAACAGCGTTTCGCAGCGGCATGGAGCGCTTGCGTGCGCGGCAGGCCGGTTGACGCTTTCCCGTTGGCGAAATATAGTTCAAGCCCACGGCTCCCTCGTGGCCGATAGCTGCGATGGGCCCCTGGCGCAAGGCACCACGGACATGACAACGAGCGCTCCCTTCCTCAACACCCCCTACGGTGGTTACCTGCACAACCAGGTGCCCACCGAGGATGATGAGCTCACCCACACAGGCCCCGGCACGCCCGCCGGCGAGTGGTTCCGCCGCTTCTGGCAGCCCGTGGCCCTATCGGCGGAGCTGAAGGACCTGCCCAGGGCCGTCCGCATACTGGGCGAGGACCTGGTGCTCTTCCGCGATGGCAGGGGCCAAGTCGGCCTTCTGGAGCTCCACTGCTCCCACCGGGGCACGTCGCTGGAATTCGGCCAGATAGAGGAGCAGGGCCTCCGCTGCTGCTACCACGCCTGGCTTTACGGCGTGGACGGCAGAATCTTGGAAACCCCCGGCGAGCCGGCCGAGAGCACGCTGAAGGACCGCCTCTGCCACGGGGCGTACCCCACGCTGGAGCACCAGGGGCTCGTCTTCGCCTACATGGGTCCGCCGGACAAGCGTCCCGCCTTCCCGCTCTTCGACACGTATGCGATGGAGGGCTACGTGCAAACGACCGCTCCCCCCCAGATCAGGCCGGCCAACTGGCTGCAGATCCGGGAGAACGTGATGGACCCGGTCCACCTCCGCTTCCTTCATCAGATCGAAGGCAATATCGGCTTCAGCGATGACTTCGTGGAGCCCGGCGAGCTGGAATTCATGGAGACGCCCACGGGCATGGTGTCCATCGACACGAGGCGGCTGGGAGAGCTTGTGTGGGTCTCCACCAGCGATTTCATCCTTCCCACCATCCACCAGGGCACCGACCTGGCCCAGCCCGCCGGAGAGCGGGACTTCAACCGGCCGACCCTCACGCTGTGGACCGTGCCGGTGGACGATACCCACACGCTGCGCCTCGGATTCGTGCGGACCGTCGAGGGCGATGAGCGGCCCCGTCCGGACGCCGGCTTCGGCCAGTCAGCAAACCGCTCCTACGAGGAGCGCCAGCGGGTGCCCGGCGATTACGACGCCCAGGTGAGCCAGCGGCCCATCGCCGTCCACGCCCTGGAACACCTGGCCGCCACCGACCGCGGCGTCATCATGCTCCGGAACCTGGTCCGGCGCGGCATCCAGGCCGTGCGGAACGGCGAGGACCCCGAGGGCGTGTCCCTCCAAGCCGATGGCCAAAACGATGGCCAAGCCGATGGCATCGTCCCCACCTACTCTTACGACTGGGTGCGGCGCATCCCGCCGGCGCCCACGCCGGCCCAGGACCGCCTGCTGCTCAGAGAGACGGGCCGGCGGGTGGTCGAGGAGTGCGTCAGCAAC
This sequence comes from Dehalococcoidia bacterium, assembly GCA_965249185.1. GTDB lineage: Bacteria > Chloroflexota > Dehalococcoidia > Lucifugimonadales > Australimonadaceae > CBDFLS01. The sequence goes on along the minus strand of CBDFLS010000002.1, from coordinate 1,533,083 downwards.
TCGCGCTCATCGGCCCAGAGCCTATCCTAGGACTGGAGAGAGGCACCATGACTACCAGTGTCCCCTTCCTCAACACCCCCTACGGCGGGTACCTGCACAACCAGGTGCCTCCCGAGGACGTTGAGCTCACCCACGTGGGCCCGGGTACCCCCGGCGGCGAGTGGCTCCGCCGCTTCTGGCACCCCGTGTTCGCGTCGGACAAGCTGAAGGACCTGCCCGTGGCCATACGCATACTGGGCGAGGACCTGGTGCTCTTCCGCGACCGCTCCGGCCAAATAGGGCTCTTGGAGCTCCACTGTTCCCACCGGGGCACGTCGCTGGAGTTCGCCCAGATAGAGGAGCGGGGCCTCCGCTGCTGCTACCACGCCTGGCTCTACGACGTGGACGGCAAAATCTTGGAAACGCCCGGCGAGCCCGCCGAGAGCACGCTGAAGGACCGGCTCTACCACGGGGCGTACCCCACGCTGGAGCATAAGGGGCTGGTGTTCGCCTATATGGGCCCGCCGGACAAGCGCCCCGCCTTCCCCCTCTACGATACCGATGACCTGCCCGGATATTACATAACTGAAGGATTCTCTTCCTGTTGGCCATGTAATTGGATCCAGATCAGGGAAAACATCATGGACCCCGCGCACCTCTCCTTTCTTCATGGACTGCCGGGCAACACGTTCCTTGATTCCGATTTCAAGCTTCCCGGCGAGTTGGATTACATGGAGACTCCCCTCGGTATGGTCTGCATCGAAACGCGGAGGGCTGGGGATTACGTATGGGTGCGCAATTCTGACTACATTGCCCCGAACTTGCAGCAGACCTGCAGCATCCGTGACGACCTCCAGCACCGGGATTGGAATCGGCCAAATCTAACCATTTGGTCGGTGCCGATTGACGATACCAACACCCTGCGCATCGGCTACCAACGTGCTCGTGTGGGTCAGGAGTTTGGCGAGAGCTTCGGCCAGGAGCCGGACCGCTCCTACGAGGAACGACAGCGAGTGCCCGGTGACTACGATGCGCAGGTTAGCCAACGAGCCATCGCTGTCCACGCATTGGAGCACCTTGCCAACACCGACCGCGGGGTCATAATGATGCGGAACCTGGTCCGGCGCGGTATCCAGGCCGTGCAGAACGGCGAGGACCCCCAAGGCGTCACCTACCTGGATGGCCCGGCCATCTCCACCTATTCCCACGACCGGGTGTTGGAGGTACCTCCCGCACCCACGCCCGAGGATGACCGGCTGCAGCTGCGGGATATCGGGCGCCAAGTGATGGGGGAATACATCAAGAGTCTCGCGTAGTTCTCGGTAATACAAGAGAGGCACCATGACTACCAGCGTCCCCTTCCTCAACACCCCCTACGGCGGATACCTGCACAACCAGGTGCCTCCCGAGGATGATGAGCTCACCCACGTGGGCCCCGGCACGCCCGCCGGCGAGTGGCTCCGCCGCTTCTGGCACCCCGTGTTCGTCGCGGACGAGCTGAAGGACCTGCCCGTGGCCATCCGTATACTGGGCGAGGACCTGGTGCTCTTCCGCGACCGCTCCGGCCAAATAGGGCTCCTGGAGCTCCACTGCTCGCACCGGGGCACGTCGTTGGAGTTCGCCCAGATAGAGGAACGAGGCCTCCGCTGCTGCTACCACGCCTGGCTCTACGACGTGGACGGCAAAATCTTGGAGACGCCCGGCGAGCCTGCCGAGAGTACGCTGAAGGACCGGCTCTACCACGGGGCGTACCCTACGCTGGAGCATAAGGGGCTGGTGTTCGCCTACATGGGCCCGCCGGAGAAGCGCCCGGCATTTCCCAACTACGATACCTACACCATGCCCGGCTATCACTCCCGCCCCCGGATGCACACTCCCTGGCCCTGCAACTGGCTCCAGGTCATGGAGAACGTCCACGACCCCGCCCATCTGCTCTTTCTCCACACCATCCCCGGCAACGTCGGCTTCACCGGAGACTTCGCGGAGCCCCCGGAGTCGGACTTCATAGAGACGCCCATCGGCATGGCGTACATCGACGCCCGGCGGGCGGGGGACCGCGCGTGGGTCCGGTTGAGCGACTATATGCCTCCAAACTTGCACGTGGGCTGCGACATCCGTGCGGACCTGGACTCGCGGGAGCTGGACCAGCCAGCGCAGCCCAACCTCTCGCAGTGGAGCGTGCCGGTGGACGATACACACACGCGGCGGTTCGACCTCTGGTACAGCCCGGAAGGCGAAGAGGTCTATATCGGGGACCTCACCTACGGCCAGCAGCCAGGCGATTACGAGGAGCGGCAGCGTACCCCCGGCGACTTCGATGCTCAGGTCAGCCAGCGGACCATCGCCATCCACGGCATGGAGCACCTTGCCAACACGGACTTGGGGGTTATCATGGTCCGGAACATGATCAGGCAGGGCATCCAGGCCGTGCGCGACGGCCAGGACCCTCCAGGCGTTAGCTACGAAGAGGGTGTGGTTATCCCCACCTTCTCCCACGAGCGGGTGGTCCACCTCCCGCCGGCGCCCACACCGCGTGAGGACAGGCTGCTGCTGCGGAACACGGGACGGAGAGTGACCCTGGACTACATCAAAGAGCTCTCGAAAGGATGACCCCAGCCGCGTCCGGCGGCAAGGAGTGAGACGATGACAACCAAGGCCCCATTTTTAAATATCCCCTACGGCGCGTATCTCCACAATGAGGTGCCCTCCGAGGACGCCGAGCTCACCCACGTGGGCCCCGGCACGCCTGCCGGCGAGTGGTTCCGGCGCTTCTGGCAGCCCGTGGCCATGTCCCAGGAGCTGAAGGACCTGCCCGTGGCCATCCGCATTCTGGGCGAGAACCTGGTGATCTTCCGCAGCCCCTCCGGCCAAATAGGGCTCCTGGAGCTCCACTGCTCCCACCGGGGCACGTCGCTGGAGTTCGGCCAGATAGAGGAGCGGGGCATCCGCTGCTGCTACCACGCATGGCTCTACAACGTGGACGGCAAGATTCTGGAGACGCCCGGCGAGCCCGCCGAGAGCACGCTGAAGGACCGGCTCCACCACGGGGCGTACCCCACCCATGAGTACGAGGGGCTAGTCTTCGCCTACATGGGCCCGCGGGAGAAGCAGCCGCCCTTCCCCATCTTCGACACCTACGACATGCCCGGCTACTACGCCCAGCCCCGGACTCACGACGTTTGGCCCTGCAACTGGCTGCAGGTCCGCGAGAACGCCATGGACCCGGTCCACCTGCGCTTTCTCCATACTCTCCCAGGCAACGTGGGCTTCACCGCCGACTTCAGCCGGGAGAACGAGCTCGATTTTATGGAGACACCCGTCGGCATGGTCTACATTGATACGCGGAGGGTTAATGACAAGATCTGGGTCCGGGTGTCCGATGTTGTCCTCCCCACCATCCACCAGGGCTGCGACCTGGGCCAGGACCTGGATGGCCGGCCGGACGGAAACCGGCCCACCATCAGCATCTGGATCGTGCCGGTGGACGACACCCACACCACTCAGTTCGGCTTCTTCCGAGCCCGCGATGGTGAGGAGCTCCGCGCGGGAGAGACCTTCGGTCAGTCGCCGGAACGCCCCTACGAGGATCGGCAGCACACGCCCGGCGACTACGACGTGATGGTCAGCCAGCGGCCCATCGAGATCCACGCCCTGGAGCACCTGGCCTCCACCGACCGGGGCGTCATCATGCTGCGCAACATGGTCAGGCGCGGCATCCACGCGGTGCAGAAGGGTGAAGACCCCCTGGGCGCCGTCCATAAGAATGGAGGAGTCGTCTCCACCTACTCCATCGAGCGAATCCTGCCTATTCCCCCGGCGCCCACGCCGGAGGAGGACCAGCGGCTGCTGCAGGAGACGGGGCGAAAAGTAGTGCAGGACCGCATCAAAGAATTCTCGTAGCCCACGCACGCACGGCTGCAAATGGGGACCGTATCGCCACCAGCGCTCCCTTCCTGAACGTCCCCTACGGCGCGTACCGCCACCGCGGTGTGCCGCCCGTGGACGCCGAGCTCACCCACGTGGGGCCCGGCACGCCCGCCGGCGAGTGGCTCCGCCGCTTCTGGCACCCCGTATTCGTATCGGACGAGCTGAAGGGCCTGCCCGTGGCCATCCGCATCCTGGGCGAGGACCTGGTGCTCTTCCGCGACCGCTCAGGCCGAATAGGGCTCCTGGAGCTCCACTGCTCCCACCGGGGCACGTCGCTGGAGTTCGGCCAGATAGAGGAGCGGGGCATCCGCTGCTGCTACCACGCATGGCTCTACGGCGTGGACGGCAAGCTACTGGAGGCGCCCGGCGAGCCCGCCGAGAGCACGCTGAAGGACCGGCTCTACCACGGGGCGTATCCCACGCTGGAGCATAAGGGGCTGGTCTTCGCCTACATGGGCCCGCCGGAGAAGCGTCCCGCCTTTCCGCTCTATGATGTCTTCGACCTGCCGGGATACAAGTCCGTGGCCGGCTTTCAGCACTCCATGCCCTGCAACTGGCTCCAGACCAAGGAGAACGCCTTGGACCCAGTGCATGTGCTCTTCCTCCACAACCTGCCTGGCAACGAAGGGTTCACCGAGGACTTGGCCTACGACTGCGAGTTCGATTACCTGGAGACCCCCATCGGCTTCGTCCACATCGACACCCGGAGGGTGGGGGACAGGGTATGGGTGCTCGTCGGCGACCTCATCCTGCCCAACATCAACCAGGGCCCCGAGATCATCAGCAACGTCGAGGAGCGTCCCGCCTTCAACCGGGCGCCCTGGATGACCTGGTGGGATGTGCCCGTGGACGATACGCACAACATCCGCATCGGCTACTGGTACGGCCCGGAGGACACAGAGGTGCGGGTGGAGCACGGCTTCGGCCAGATGGACGACCGTCCCTACGACCAGCGGCAGCGGGTGCCCGGCGACTACGACACCCAGGTAAGCCAGCGGCCCATCGCCGTCCACGACCTGGAGCACCTTGCCACCAGCGACCGCGGCGTGATCATGCTGCGGAACGCCGTCCGGCAGGGCATCCAGGCGGTGCGCGACGGCCGGGACCCCAAGGGTGTTTCGCGCACGGAGGGGCAGGTGGTCCCTACGTACGGCCACGAGCGGATGCTGCGTATTCCGCCCGCGCCCACGCCCCAGGAGGACAAGCGCCTGCTCCGAGAGACGGGACGCAGGGTGGCCGAAGAGTACATCAAGAGCCTGAGTCCGTCCTAGCCGAGCCCGCCGAGGAAGCCGCTTTTCCCCAAGAAACGAGATGCCAGTGGACGCCCGGGCGCGGGCTTGAAGGCCTTGGTCAGCCAACGGGGTTTCGGAACTAGCTCGTGGGTGCAGGGCTATGTCCTGCCTGTGCTATCCTAGCCTCATGCCCCTGTCGCGGTTCCACCCCATCATCCAACGGTGGTTCGCCGGCCGGTTCGAAGGGCCCACGGAGGCCCAGGCCCAGGGCTGGCCCGCCATCGCCCATGGACGGCACACCCTCATCGCCGCGCCCACGGGCTCCGGCAAAACCCTGGCCGCCTTCCTGAACTGCCTGGACAGCCTGGTGCGCCAGGGACTGGAGGGCGAGCTGCCGGACGCCACCCAGGTGGTCTACGTATCGCCCCTCAAGGCCCTCTCCAACGACGTCCACCGCAACCTGGAAGAGCCCCTGGCGGAGCTCACGGCGCTGGCCCGGGAGATGGGCACGCCGCTGCCGGAGATCCGAGCCGCCGTCCGCACCGGCGACACCCCGGCCCGGGAGCGTCAGGCCCACGCCAAGAAGCCTCCCCACGTGCTCATCACCACCCCTGAGTCGCTCTTCATCCTCCTCACCTCCGAGCGCGGACGGCGAGGGCTCAAGAGCGTCCATACGCTGGTCCTGGACGAGCTTCACGCGGTGGTGGGCAACAAGCGCGGCGCCCATCTCGCGCTGTCAGTGGAGCGGCTGTGCCACCTGGCCGGCGGGCCCATCACTCGCATCGGGCTCTCGGCCACCCAGCGGCCCATCGAGGAGGTGGCCCGCTTCCTGGTTGGAAACGAGTCCCCGCCCTCCGACAAGGATTCCTCGGCGGCGTACGACGAGCGCCCCGGGGCGCCGCGTGGCGGCGCCCCGATTCCATCGGGGCCCGCGTGCACCGTGGTCGACACGGGACACCGCAGGGCCATGGACCTGGCCATCGAGATGCCGGAGGGCCGGGAGCTGGGCCCCATCGCCACCCACGAGCTGTGGGGCCAAGTGCTGGACCAGATCGCCGGGCAGATCCGGTCCCATAACACCACCCTGGTCTTCGTGAACACGCGCCGGCTGGTGGAACGCATCGCTCACCAACTCTCGGAGCGGCTGGGGGAAGAGCAGGTGGTGGCCCACCACGGCAGCCTCTCGCGCGCCACACGGCTCGATGCCGAGCGGCGGCTGAAGCAGGGCCAGGTGCAGGTGTGCGTCGCCACGGCCTCCCTGGAGCTGGGCATCGACATCGGCGACGTGGACCTGGTCTGCCAGATCGGCTCGCCCCGGGCCATCGGCGTGGCGCTCCAGCGGATCGGGCGCTCTGGCCACTCGCTGCGGGGCATGCCCAAAGGACGGCTCTACCCGCTCACCCGGGACGAGCTGGTGGAGGTGCTGGCGCTGCTGCGAGCGGTCCACCGGGGCGAGCTGGACGCCCTGGCCATCCCGCCGTGGCCCCTGGACATCCTGGCCCAGCAGATCGTGGCCGCCTGCGCCTGCGAAGACTGGGAGGAGGATTCGCTCTACGATCTGGTCCGTCGGGCCTATGCGTACCGGGAGCTCCCCCGCGAGAAGTTCGACCAGGTGATACGGACGCTGTCGGAGGGCGTGGCGGGGCGCTGGGGCCGCGGCGCGGCATACCTGCACCGCGATGGGGTGCATCACCGGCTGAAGGGCCGCCGAGGCGCGCGCATCGCCGCCCTGACCAGCGGAGGCGCCATCCCCGACAACGCCGACTACACCGTCATCGCCGAGCCGGAGGGAACGCTGGTGGGCACGGTGAACGAGGACTTCGCCATCGAGAGCATGGCCGGCGACATCTTCCTGTTGGGCAACACGCCCTGGCGGATCCGCCGGGTGGAGGCGGGCTCCATCCGGGTGGAGGCGGCCCAGGGCCAGTCGCCCACTATCCCCTTCTGGCTGGGCGAGGCCCCAGGGCGAACCCGAGAGCTCTCCGAAGAGGTCTCCTCGCTCCGTCAGGGCATCGACGAGCGCCTGGAGGACCCGCGGGCGGCGGCGGAGTGGGCCGCCGGCGAGTGCGGCGTCAGCCGTGAGGCGGCCGAGCAGGCGGTGGAGTACATAGCCGAGGGCAAGCGTGTCCTGGGCATGGTCCCCACGAGCCGGCGACTGGTGGCGGAGCGGTTCTTCGACGAGGCGGGAGGCATGCAGCTCGTCATCCATTCGCCGGTGGGGAGCCGCATCAACCGGGCGTGGGGGCTGGCCCTGCGCAAACGGCTCTGCCGCACCTTCGACTTCGAGCTCCAGGCATCCGCCACCGACGATGGCATCAACATCTCCCTGGGCCCGCAGCACTCGTTCCCGCTGGAGGAGGTGTTCCGGTACCTCAAGTCGGTTACCGCAGAGAGCGTGCTGCTCCAGGCGGTGCTGGGCGCCCCCGTCTTCACGACCCGCTGGCGGTGGAACGCCACGCGGTCGCTGGCCCTGCTGCGTCAGACGGGCGGCAAGCGGGTCCCCACGGCCATCCAGCGGATGCGCGCCGACGACCTGCTGGCGGCGGTCTTCCCCGCCCAGGCGGCCTGCCAGGACAACCGTATCGGCGGCGGCGACGTGGAGCCCCCAGACCACCCACTGGTGTTCGAAACGGTGCGGGACTGCCTGACCGAGGCGCTGGACCTGGAGGGACTGACGGCGTTGCTCCGGGCCATCGAGCTGGGCGAGGTGCAGGTGTACGCCCGGGAGACGGTGCAGCCCTCCGCCTTCTCGCACCAGCTCCTCAACGCCATGCCCTACGCCTTCCTGGACGACGCCCCGCTGGAGGAGCGCCGCGCCCGAGCCGTGGCGCTGCGCCGCGCGCTGCCCGAGGACGCCCAAGACCTGGGCGCCCTCGACCCCGGGGCCATCGAGTCCGAAGCCGCCAACGCCTGGCCGCCCATCCGCGACGCCGAGGAGCTCCACGACGCGCTGCTGACGCTGGGGCTGCTGACGGAGACCGACCGGACGGCCCACGCCGAGGAGCCGGCCGCCTGGCGGGAGTGGTTCGACGCGCTGGCGGCCGACGGGCGGGCGCTCCGCCTCTATCCCGAAGGGGCCGATGGCCAGGCAGCGCTCTGGGCGGCCATGGAGCGGGCACCCATGGCCGCGGCCGCGTATCCCGGCAGCCGCTTGGAGCCGGCTCCGGAGCTGCACGCGGTCCCGGAGCACGAGGAGGCGGTGGTGGAGCTCCTGCGGGGCCGGGTGGAGTGCAGCGGCCCATTCACGCTCCGGGAGATGGCGGGGAGCCTGCGCCTGCCGCTGCCGGCGGTGGCCCAAGCGGTGGCGCGCCTGGAGGCCGAGGGCCTGCTGCTGCGGGGCCGGTTCAGGCCGGCGGCGCCTTCGGACGCATCACTTAATGGCGGTGCGCCGTCGGACGCAGTGGAGTTCTGCGACCGCCGCATCCTGGCGCGCATCCACCGCAGCACCATCGGGCGGCTTCGCCGGGAGGTGGAGCCGGTCCCGGCGGCCACCTTCATCCGCTTCCTCCTGCGATGGCAGCACGCCACGCCTGACACCCGGCTGAGCGGCGAGGCCGGACTGGCGGAGGTGATCGAGCAGCTCCAGGGCTACGAGGCTGCGGCAGGCGCCTGGGAGTCGAGCATCCTGCCGGCGCGGGTCTCCGGCTACACGTCCACGATGCTGGACAACCTCTGCTTCGGCGGCGAGGCGGTCTGGGGCCGGTTCGCCCGCCGGGCGCCCGCCGGTGGGCCGTCCGCGGGCACGGTGGCGCTATCGCGGCATGGCCCCGTGAGCCTGGGGCTGCGGGAGGAGCTGTCCTGGCTGCTGGACCAGCCCCAGGCCCCCTCATCCCACGAGCATGCGTCCAACGGCTCCCACGGTCCGTCGCAGGCGGACCAGACGGACCAGCAGACCCCGCTGGCAGGAGCGGCGGCGGAGGTGCTGGACTACCTCGTCGCCCACGGCGCCTCCTTCCTGCCGGAGATCGTGTCGGGCATACGGCGGCTGCCATCGGAGGTGGAGGAGGCGCTATGGCAGCTCGTGGCGGCGGGCCGGGTCACCGCCGACGGCTTCAATGCGCTGCGGGGGCTGATCAGCGGCGCGGCCAAGCGGGCGGCGCGGAGGTCACGCTTCCAGAGGCGGCCCCGGCTGCGGGTCCATTCGAGCCGGTGGGCGATCCTGCGCGCCGAGGCCCACGAGAAGGACCCGGCGGAGGCCCGTGCCGCCCAGCTTCTACGCCGCTACGGTATCGTGGTGCCGGAGCTGCTGGCCCGCGAGCCCATGGCGCCGCCCTGGCGCGTGCTCCTGCGGGTGTACCGGCGGGCGGAGGCCCGGGGCGAGGTGCGCGGCGGGCGCTTCTTGGCGGGGTTCGTGGGGGAGCAGTTCGCGCTGCCGGAGGCGGTGGAGGCGCTGCGGGCGCTCCACAAGCGGGAGCCCGACGGCGAGGTGGTCCGGCTCTCCGCCTGCGACCCCTTAAACGTGGCGGGAATCCTCACGCCCGGGCCCCGGGTGACGGCCGTCCTGGGCAACGAAGTGGCGCTCCGGGACGGTGTCCCGGTAGACGCGTCGCAAGGCCATGAGCCGGCCCCGGCGCTCAAGTGGCCGGTGCTCATGGAGGGCAGAAGCCGGCGGCAAGACAACCATATTCCCAGATAGCTGTTTTGCCAGCAAAACAGCTATCTGGGAAACTTCCGCCGCCGTTGGAGGCGGCGGAGGCCGCTACTTCCCGTTCTTCGGGGCCGGCTTCGCACCGCCGGCTGCCGTCACCACGTGCAGGCCGCACTCCTTGGCGTTGGGGTCGTTCTCCCACCACCAGCGTCCCGCCCGGGGGTCCTCGTTCGGCTCAACGGCACGGGTGCAGGGCAAGCAACCGATGCTCGGGTAGCGATTGTCGTGGAGCTCGTTGTAGGGCACGTCGTACTCGCGGATGTACTCCCACACCTGCTCCCAGGTCCAGTCCGCCAGGGGGTTGAGCTTGGCGATACTGCCGTGGGCCTCGTCTAGCTCCACTATCCCCACGTTGGCCCGGGTGGTGGCTTGGTCCCGGCGCAGACCGGTGATCCAGGCGTCCAGCTCCGCCAGCTCCCGCTCCAAGGGCTCCACCTTCCGCACGCCGCAGCAGAGCTTGCGCAGCTCGATGGCCTTATAGAAGAGGTTGAACCCGTGCTCCTCCACCATGGGCGCGACTCGCTCCATGTCCGGATACATCACCTCCAGCTCCAACCCGTACCTGAGCCGGATCTGGTCCATGAGCGTGTACGTCTCAGTGGGCAGGCGCAGCGTGTCCAGCGTGAAGACGCGCGCCTTGGGGTTGATGCGCCAGAGCATGTCGATGAGCACCACGTCCTCGGCCCCGAAGCTGGACGAGAGTGCCAAGCGGGTGTTGAACCGCTCCACCGCCCACTCCAGGACCGCCTGAGGGGGCTTCCCCTCGAACTTCCGGTTGAGGTCCTCGACCTCTTCCGCCGACAGTGCCACTTTTACCTCGCTCATTGGATATCGCCTCCCTTGCTATGTCGTTCAGTGTCTAAAACAGCCTTACTCCCACCAGCATCACCGCTCCATCCTCTCGTTGCTCTACGTACCGTCTTCCGCATCTCTTCCTTAGCTTTCCGCCCATGCACTGCGCAGCAAAAAGGCCGCTGCCCGTTCGGAGGGGCGCGGCCTTTGTCTCAAGGTATCCGCCCCTACTATGGGCCCATACAACCGCATTGCGGACAGCAGCCGAAGGAGACCGCCCGCTCAAGGGGCGATATTTGGGCAAAAGGCCGGTGCGCTCTGCGTTCTCTGTTGTGCATCATAGCCAGCGGTCTCTTTTCGATAGCGGCCCCACGGTCGCTCAGGCCTCGGCCCCACTCATGGCGCCCCGTTGCATCTCCGCCGTGGCCAGCAGTCCGGCCAGCACCTGGCGGGCCTCGGGCCGGCGCAGGTCCAGAGTGGAGACGGCCACGGCCCGGTACAGGACGCCGCCCGGCACCTTCGCCGCGACGCTCCCGCCGGCCGGCGGCATCTCGACCCCCAGAACGCTGGCCATGCACGCCGCCTGGAGCGCGCCCACCCGCGATGCATGGCATCTGGTGAGCGCCCGCCCCCGGTAGAGGAGGGTGATCCCGCCCTTCCCCCGCCTAAGCGTCACCGAGTACTCGCTTCGAGGCCTGGCAAGCACCCGCTCGGCGTAGTCCTGGGCTCGTCTGCGGCTGACCGACACCCCACTCTCCACTCCTGGCGCCTCTAAATGGCGCACTCTCCCTCGCCACGCTCCAGCTTGTAGATGGTCGTCTTGCTCCAGTCCAGGTACGTGTCCAGGTTCTCCCGGTTCAGCGGGCCTGGGTCCCGGTACTTGGCGGCCAGCTCTTCGAAGGGGGCGGTGCCCTTCCGGTCAACGAACCGGTTGAACGTCTCGTCCTGCTCGCGCTGCTCCTGGTAGAAGTGGATGATGTCCTGCACGAGCTGGGGGACCCGCTTGGCGGGCACCTTGGTCTTGACGCGCCGGCCGAAGCGCGTGGGATCGCTGTTGCCGTAGTTGCCGGCCAGGAAGAGCTCATAGGCGGGCACCTGGTTGCCGTCGCCCTTGGTGGCGGCGCCATGGAACCCGATGTTGGCGATGTGGTGCCGGGCGCAGCCGTTGGGGCAGCCGCTCATCTTGACGTGCAGCGACCTCACCAGCGGGTCTTCAATGGCCATCTCCCGCAGCTTGTCGCCCACCGCCTCTCCGAGACCCATGGAGGAAGTGATGCCCAGCTTGCAGCTATCGGTGCCGGGGCAGGAGACGACATCGGTGATCTCCTGGGCGCCGGCCTCGGCCAAGCCGATCTCCTTGAGCTCGCTCCAGAGCTTCGGCAGGAACGACTCGGGCACCCAGCGGAACAGCAGGTTCTGCTCGGTGGTGGTGCGCACCCGGCTACCGGCGTAGTCGCGGGCGATGCGGGCTAGCATCGGGAACTGCTGGACCTGGATGTCCCCCAGCCGCAGCTTCACCCACACCGATTTGTAGCCCTCCTGCTTCTGGGGGCACACGTTCGTCGACAGCCAGTGGTCATACTCGGGCCCATGGTGCCCATTGCGATGCCCGTTCCGGGACGCCGGCTGGAGCATTGGGGCGTCCAAGTGCTCGTCGGGCACATCCATGAGCGGGGTCGGGTCGAAGGACTCGCGGGCCCACTCCTTCGTAAGCTCCTTCTCCACCTCCTGGCGGAAGGCATCGATGCCGATGCGGTCGATGTAGAACTTGATGCGGGCCTTGGCCTTATTCTTCCGGAGCTCCTCGGTGCGGTCGAAGATACGGATGACCGCGTCGCTCACGCGCAGGTACTCCTCGACGGGCAAGAAATCGTAGAGGGTGTAGGCGATACGGGGCATGATAGAGGTGCCCCCACCGACCAGCATCTGGAAGCCCCGCCGCTCCACGCCCTGCTCATCGACCTGAACGCGGGGGATGAAGGCCAGGTCGTGGATGGCCGTGACCGTGCAGTCGTCCGCGCAGCTCTCGAAGGCCACCTTGATCTTCCGGGGCATCTTCTGACTGAAGGGATGGCGCACGAACCACCGCGCGAAGGCCACCAGGTAGGGCGTCACATAGAAGGGCTCGTCGGGGGTCACGCCCGCCAGGGGGCATCCCACCACGTTACGCACGGTGTTGCCGCAGGCTTCGCGGGTGGTCACTCCCACCTCGCCTAGCATGCGCATCACCGCGGGGGTATCGGCCAGCTTGACGAAGTGGAGCTGAATGTTCTCCCGCGTGGTGACGTGGCCCTTCTTCAGGGGCGCATACCGCTCGACCACCTGCCCGAGCACGTCCAGCTCATCGGCGGTGAGGCCGCCGAAGGGAATCTTGATGCGCACCATCTGGCCTTCGGTCTGGCGCTGGCCGTAGATGCCCCGGACGAGCCGGTAGGCGATGAAGGCCAGGTCGTCTTCCCACTCTCCCTTCAGAAAGCGGACGACCTCCGTCTCAAACTCATTCGTCTCCTCCGGGATGTAGGGGATCACTCCCTTGGAGTAATCGAGCTTTCCCTTCTCCTCTACCGTCAGGTCCCGCCGCACCGTTGCCATCATCGCCTCGTTTCATCCGTCGTGCGATCCCGCAACATAAAACGCTGCGCCCCTCTTGGTGTATTCCGAGAGGGGGCGCAGCGCTAACTTTCCGCGTTATGACGCGCTGGCCCTAGAGCATACAGGTGCAGGAAACGATGCCAGGGAAAGCGCAAGCTGTCATAGTCACGGTAGCATAGCATGACGATAGGGCCATGTCAAACTTAGGTCAACCTAAGCACTCGTCTTTCCCCTTTTGGGGTATCCCATTCACCCATCCTTTTGGGCCGCTCTGGTAAGCTCGGGGGGCTACATGAGGAAAGGAGAAACCTATGGCAGACGAGTTCGTGAAGGTGGCGAGCAGAGGCGAGTTGACCGATGGCGAGATGACGGTGGTCACGGTGGGCGGTGAGGAGGTCCTGCTGACGAATGTGGGGGGCGAGATCTTCGCTATCTCCAACGATTGCACCCATTCCTTCGGTCCGCTGAACGCCGGGAGCCTGGACGGCGACGAGGTGGAGTGTCCGCTGCACGGTAGCCGGTTCAACGTGAGGACGGGCGAACCGACCCAGGGCCCCGCGCTCAGCGGCCAGAAGGTGTTTCCGGTGCGAGTGGACGGGGACGATGTGCTGGTGGGCCCCGCTTAGATGGGGCCTGGAGAGCCCACATTCCCGATAAATCGATGGCTGATGCGCGCTTGACTGTTCTGACGTGCGCTTTCGTTTACTGGCGAGCGCTTGGTTGTGCTCACTGGCCCATTCCATAGCCGTCCGGCCCCTGAAACCCGAACAGACGCCCCGGTCCAGGGCCCTCGAAGGGGCAGGGACAACGCCCTCTCCGTTGACACGCCCCGACGGCGGGTACACAATGGCCAGCAAGCGTGGTGCAAGCTGCGTAGGGGGGTAAACCCATGCAGAATGCGGTGATCGTCAGTGGCGCCAGGACTCCCATCGGCAAGTTCGGGGGCGCCTTCAAGGACTTGCCCGCCTCGGTCCTAGGCGCCGTGGCCATCAAGCGCGCGGTGGAGATGGCGGGCATCGACCCCGCTTCGGTAGACGACGTGGTCATGGGCAACGTGCTGCAGGCCGCGGAGACCGGCTACGTGGCCCGCCGGGCCATGCTGGCGGCCGGCCTTCCGGAGACCGCCACGGCCATGACGTTGAACCGGGCCTGCTCCTCCGGGTTGGAGGCCATCAACATGGGGGTCCAGGCCATCATGACGGGCGAGGCGGAGGTGGTGGTGGCCGGCGGCGCCGAGAGCATGAGCCAGGCGCCCTACCTGCTGCCCAAGGTGCGGTTCGAGGGCCTGCGCATGGGCGACGGCAAGCTCGTCGACTCGCTGACCATGGGCCTCAACTGCCCTATCTACGACTACCACATGGGCGTCACCGCCGAAAATGTGGCCGAGCGCTACGAAGTGAGCCGCCAAGAGCAGGACGAGCTGGCAGTGCTGAGTCACGCCCGGGCGGTGGCCGCCCAGCGGGCTGGCCTATTCGACAGCCAGATCGTCCCCGTGTCGGTGCCTCAGCGGCGCGGCGACCCGGTTGAAGTCACGGTGGACGAGCATCCGCGCGCCGACACCTCGCTGGAGGATCTGGCCAAGCTCAGGACCGTCTTCAAGGAGGGCGGCACCGTGACCGCCGGCAACTCCGCCGGTCTCAACGACGGCGCCGCCGCCGTGGTTATCATGTCCGAGGAGCGGGCCATAGCCGAAGGGCTCACGCCTCGCCTCCGGTGGGTGGGCCGCGCCGTGGCCGGAGTCGACCCCGCCTACATGGGCATCGGCCCCGTTCCCGCCACGCGGAAGGCGCTGGAGCGGACGGGCCTCTCCCTGGACGACCTGGACCTCATCGAGCTGAACGAGGCCTTCGCCGCTCAGGCTTTCTATGTGGTCCGCGAGCTGGGCATGGACATGGAGCGCACCAACGTCAACGGCAGCGGCATCTCTCTGGGCCACCCGGTGGGCGCCACCGGCGCCATCATGACGGTGAAGCTCATGGAGGAGCTGACCCGGCGCCACGGCCGCTACGGCCTGGTCACGATGTGCGTGGGCGGTGGCCAGGGCGCCGCCACTATCTTCGAGCGGCTCAACTAGGCAGGGCTCGCCCTGCACCCACGTGCGGGGCCCAAGCGCGCCTGTACAACCAGGGCTCGCCCTGGACCCACATGCGGGGCCCAAACGCACCTGTACAAGCAGCGTCATTGGGCCCACGCCGGAGCGCCATGGGGCATAGGGGGAGTGTGCAGGGTGCGACCCTGCACCCACGTGCGAGGCCCAAGCGCGCCTGTACTGCCAGCGCCGGGCGTTGAGAGCCCGCGTTCACCCGCACAACTCGGTAGCGTACGAATTTAGCGCCGCCCTGGCGTCCGACGTGGTAACATCCGCGTGAGACGATTCAAGCTGGAGGCAGTCGACCATGCAGCAGCAAACAGACTCCCAACCGGTGGCCGAAGGCACGCTTCTGTGGGAACCCTCGGCGAAGAACCTGCAGCAAAGCAACATGGCCCGCTACATGCGCTGGCTCGAGAAGGAGCGGGGCCTCAGCTTCGGCTCCTACGATGAGATCTGGCAGTGGTCTGTGACGGAGGTGGAGGCCTTCTGGGCCAGCATCTGGGACTATTTCAAGGTGAAGGCGCACAAGCCGTACACCAAAGTGCTTGCCGAACGTAAGGTGGAGGGGGCGCGGTGGTTCCCCGGGGCCGAGCTGAACTACGCCGAGCACATGCTCAACCGCCGTGACGACCACCTGGCGCTCCTCTTCGCCTCGGAGGGCCATCCCACCACGTCGCTCACCTACGCCCAGCTCTGGGAGCTCACCGCCGAGGCGGCGGCCGGCCTGCGGCGCCTGGGGGTCCGGCGGGGCGACCGGGTGGTGGCCTACATGCCCAACATCCCCGAGACGCTGGCGGCCTTCCTGGCCGTGGCGAGCATCGGCGCCGTCTGGTCTAGCTGCCCGCCGGAGTTCGGCATCCCCAGCGTGGTGGACCGCTTCAGCCAACTGGAGCCCAAGGTGCTCCTGGTGGTGGGGGGCTACGAGTACGGCGGCAAGCAGTTCGACAGCATCCCCCGGGCGGCCGAGCTCCAGAGCAACCTCACCACCCTGGAGGCCACGGTGGTGGTGCCCTACCGTAGCGAGGCGCCGGCCCTGGAGAGCCTCAAAACCGCCATGCTCTGGCAAGACTTCCTGACGCACGGTCAGGAGCTGACCTTCGAGCCCGTGCCCTTCGAGCACCCCCTGTGGGTCCTCTACTCATCGGGCACCACCGGCGTCCCAAAGGCCATCGTCCAGGGGCATGGAGGCATCCTGCTGGAGCACTTGAAGTGCGAGGCGCTCCACTTGGACCTGACCTCCGAGGACCGCTTCTTCTGGTTCACGACCACCGGCTGGATGATGTGGAACTTCCTGATCAGCGGTCTGCTCCTGGGCACCACCATCGTCCTCTATGACGGAAGCCCCGGCTACCCCGATCTGCTGGCGCTGTGGCGGATGGCCGAGGAGACCAAGACGACCTTCTTCGGCATCAGCGCGCCCTTCATCCAAAGCTGCATGAAGGCCGGCATCCACCCGAACCAGGAGATGGACCTGAGCCGCATCCGTGGCCTGGGCTCCACCGGGGCGCCCCTGCCTCCCGAGGGCTTCGCGTGGGTCTACGGCAACGTGAACCGGGAGCTGCTGCTGGGGTCGGCCAGCGGCGGAACCGACGCCTGCACCGCCTTCATCGGGCCGTGCCCGCTCCTGCCCGTCTACGCCGGCGAGCTCCAGTGCCGCACCCTGGGCTCCAAGGTGGAGGCCTTCGACGAGTCGGGCAACCCGGTGGTGGACGAAGTGGGAGAGCTGGTTATCACGGAGCCGCTGCCCTCCATGCCCATCTATTTCATGAACGACCCGGACGGCCTGCGGTTGCACGAGAGCTACTTCGACCTCTACCCCGGCATATGGCGCCACGGCGACTGGATGAAGGTCACGTCCAGGGGGAGCTGCATCATCTACGGCCGCTCGGACTCGACCCTCAACCGCAACGGGGTCCGCATGGGCACCAGCGACTTCTACCGCGTGGTGGACGAGCTGCCCGAGGTGGCGGACAGCATAGTGGTGGAGACCTCTCGGCTCGGCAACGAGGGCAAGCTCTATCTCTTCGTGGTGCTGCGGGAAGGGACCGCCCTGGACGACGAGCTTCGGGGGCGCATCGGCAAGAGCCTGCGCGGCAGCCTCTCGCCACGGCACGTGCCCGACGAGATCCACGTCATCACGGCGGTTCCCCGTACCCTCAGCGGCAAGAAGCTGGAGGTGCCCATTCGGCGCATGCTGCTGGGCAGTCCCATGGAGAAGGTGGTCAGCATGGACGCGCTGGCCAATCCCGAGGCCATGCGCTTCTTCCAGGAGCTGGCCAAATCGGTCGTCTAGAGGCTGGGCTGTAAAAGACCCGCCCGTGGTCCGATAAACCTGTCCTGTCCGCCACCGCGGGCCACCCTGAGCCGAGTCTGCTCCGGTCCTGCCGTGAAATGGCGAAGGGCCGGGGCGGGCTACTTCGGTGGGAGCGATTCGACGAACGCTTCGCCCCGCTTGACCCACTGGTCCAAGTGGTTGTCCGCAAGCGTGCCTTCCGAACCTACATAAACGAACCCAACCATGGGCCGCCCCGTGAAGTCCATCGGTCGGGCATGCGGCTGGGCCACAGCATCGTCAAAGCTGTCGGCTCCAACCCGGACCATAAGCTGGTCGGCAATCACGCCACAGCACATGTGCCCGCTCACCATGAACGTGATGCCGCCGAACATCTTTCTCTCGGCAACGTCATTGCGGTAGGCAAGAGAACCTCGGATTCGGTCGGCTAGCTCTTCGTTGTAGGCCAAAGCAATCCTTCGTCCATGCGCAGCCAGCGGCTGTTTGGCGGCGCTGACATGCCTGGCAATTCCCCTCTTATCCCAGAAAACGGCGCAGGCGGGCCGCCTCCTCCACGTATCGCGGTATATTGTGCGCGGCGCCCTCCTGGAGCCCCGCCCAAACGGCGCTGGTCAACCCCTCATGCACCCGGTCCACCTCCTCCGTGTAGCGGGCGGCCAGCTTCACGTACCCGTCGCCCAGCAGCTCCCTCACCCGAGTCTCGTTGGTGTAGCGAAGCGCGGCGGCCAGGTCCCGGTCGAGGCTCGGATACGCCTCGCGCACAAAGGCCAGGTCGTCCGAGGAGAGCGCGGAGAGGCCCAGAAGCTCCGGCGGCACGCCGATGGAGTAGAGCGCGGCGCAGAAGCCGATCGCTCGGGGGAGCGTCATATCGCCGGCCCCCTTCAACGACCGGCCGTAGCCGAACAGGCCCACGTGCAGCTTGCGCTCCCGCCGCTTCGGGATGTATTCGGCGAGCTTGGTGATGATGGGGCTGAGCTCTCGGACCCTGGCCTGATACTCCGCCGCGTACTTATCGATGACCTTACGGGCCCGGCGCTCGTCCACCGGCGGCGGCTCCTGGCGCTCGTGGGCCAGGACCTGCTGGATGCCTTCCCGCACCGTGTCGCGCTCATAGTCGAATTTGAAGGCGGACTGAACGGTGAGCGTGTGGGCGCTGGGGTACTCGGTGAAGGCACGGGCCACGTTGGTCGGATTCAGATGGCCGCGGAACGGAACGGCGCCCGCGCCGATGATGGGGTAGAGGGGTATCCCGAGCCGCCCCTCCAGCAGGTGCAGACGGCGGAGTCCCATCTTGAGCATCAGTTCGGCGGACACCAGGCCGTAGTTCAAGGCCGGGTCGCTGCGGGCCAGGAAGACCCGCTGGTACGGCGCTTCACGGTAGGCCAGGTACTCCTCCACGATGGCGTCGCAGCCGATCATGTGGTCCAGGTCCTCAATGAGCGGGATGACGCGCACGTGCTTGGGAAAGAACTCACCGACCCAGTCCTTGACCGTGCCATCGCCCACCAAGACCTCCGACTCCTGGCCCACGATGAACCTACGGTAGTAGATGTCGATGCGTTTGAGCTCTTCGGCGGAGGTGGTGAACGGGAGGATGACCTCTTGAATGGGCGCCTCAAGCCCATCGCCGTAGAACTCATTGGCGATGTCCCGCGCGGTGGGAATGCTTTGGAGCGCCTCCACCAGCGACTTCCGCATCTCCCACTCGATGCTGGGATTAGGGACCCGCAGCGTGAGCACACAGCTTTTGCCTAGCTGATGCTCGCTCTTGAAGAAATCGGGATGGCCGGTGAGCAGCTTCTGGACAACCTGGTTATCCGCCTCCTTGCCCTCCGAATCCCACATCTGCTCATCGCAGCCCAGGGAGAACACCTCCACCGCCTCGGTTATCTCGCCCTCGCCCTTCAGCACACCGTCGGCGGCGTAGGGCGGCGGAGTCACGTTGTCCGGATGCTGCGTGCTCATGCACTTCGGGACCAGGGGCATGCTCTCCTCCGAGCGCCGGCGCTGGCAGAGGCCGCGGGCGCATGCCAATCATACCCGGTCGCGTGGTGTTCCTCCAGAACGGGCCGGAGCATCGGGCGCCTCATATTGCCAGCAATACGTAAAACAGGCTTACAATAAAACTTGACATCCAGCTTCCATGACTGTATTGTCCTCCCATTCGTCACCTGAGCTCGCTTCTCCGGGGGGACTCGGGCCCGCCCAGACCCAGGAGAACGCTCAGGCCGGGAGCAACTTCCATGCCGCCAGCCAGCGCCCCCACGGTCATCGCCGTGGCAAACCAGAAGGGGGGCGTCGCCAAGACCACCACCGCCGTCAACCTGGCCGCCTGCATCGCCGGGACGGGCCATCGCACCCTGCTCGTGGACATGGACCCCCAGGGCGGCTGCGCCGTTTGCCTGGGCATGGACACCACCGCCATCGAAAGGACTGTGTACGAGGCGCTGGTCGCCCCCGACCTCTCCATCGCTGACGTGGCGATGCCGACGGCGTTCGGCTTCGACCTGGCGCCCGCCACTATCGACCTGGCCGGCGCCGAGGTGGAGCTGCGCCAGGTCCTGGCCAGCGAGACGGTGCTGCAGCGCCGGCTCCGGCCCGCTCTGGAGCGGTACGACTATATCCTGATCGACACGCCCCCCTCGCTGGGGCTGCTGACGATGAACGGTCTCACGGCCGCCGTCCACGTGCTGGTGCCCATCGTCTGCGAATACATGGCGCTGCGGGGCCTCCGGATGCTCATGGACACCCTGGAGAACGTCCGGGAGGTGACCAACCCAGGGCTGCAGGTGCTGGGGATCGTGGTCACCAAGCTCAGCCCGCGGACCATCAACAGCCGCGAGGTCTACGGCTATCTGGCGGACTTCTGCCGGCGCGAGGGCATCCGCCTCTTTCCTCAGACCATCAAACAGTCGGTCCGATTCGCCGAGGCGCCTGGCTACCGGATGCCGCTGGTGCGGTGGCGGCCGGAGCTGGACGGCGCCCAGAGCTATATGCAGCTAGCCCAGGAGATCCTCGATGCCAACACGTAAACGGCCCGATTTCACCTTTCCCGAGCTGGAGCGCCGAGGACGGCACGCCATTCTGCGTCCGCAGGCGGAGGTGGCGGCGGAGCTGGAGGCCCTGGAGCGTCAGACGCAGGCCGCGGGAGAGCGAGTCAAGGTGACCTACCGGTTCAGCCCCGAGGCCATGGAGGCGGTGGAGGACATACGGCGCATCCTGCGCCGCGCCCACGGCGTGCGCAAGGTGAACCGGGAGCAGATAGCCGAGGAGGCGGTGCTGGAGGCACTGCGGGAGCTGGAGGGCTCCGGCGCCGACAGCCCCCTGGCGAAGCGCTTCGCCGGCCTCGGACGCTAGGCGCGGACTCGTTGACGCTGGCTATACAGGCGCGCTTGGGCCCCGCATGTGGGCGCAGGGTCCGGTCGGACCGGACCAGGGCCGGACCGTGCCCACTCCCCTTATGCTCCATGGCGCTCCGGCGTGGGCCCAATGACGCTGGCTGGACGGCCACGCTTGGGCCCCGCATGTGGGTCCCCCGATGGGATCGGTCCGGCCCGACCGGACTCCGGCGGACGGAGGGCCAGCAGGGCGAGCCCTGCCTACAGTTGGCGCTGCACGAACCCGGGCTTCTGGCGCCACTTGGGGCTGACCTTCACCCACAGCTCCAGGTACACGGGGTGGTCCACCATCGCTTCGATATCGCTCCGGGCCCGCACCCCCACCTCCTTGAGCGCCTGGCCCCCCCTGCCGATTAGGAGCTGCCGCTGGGAGGGACTGTCCACGTAGATGATGGCGGCGAGGTAGTGCGGCTGGCCTCTCTTCCGCTCCTGGTACTCCTCCACCTCCACGGCCACGTAGTAGGGGACCTCCTGATCGTAGAGCTCGTACACCTTCTCGCGGACCGTCTCGCCCATCCGGAACCAGAGCGAGCGGTCGGTCAACGTATCCGGCGGAAAGAGAGGCTCGCCCTCGGGCAGATGCGCCTCCAACAGGCGCAGGAGCAGGTCCAGCCCATCCTTGCCAGGGGCGTTCACCGGAACGATCTCCAGGAAGGGATGGGCCTGGGCGTAGGCCTTCATCACGGGGAAGAGCTTCGGCTTGGCCACCGTGTCCACCTTGCTCACCACCAGCAGGGCCGGCGTGCCCAGCCTCTTGAGCTGCGCCATGAACTGCCGCTCCACGTCACCCGGCGGCCGGGGCTCCGCCACGAGCGCCACCAGGTCAGCCTCCGCCAGGGCGGCCGTTCCCTGGCGCGACATGGCCGCGTCCATCTCGTCCCGCCCTCCGGCAAGATACCCCGGCGTGTCCAGCAGGGCTGCCTGAAAGCGGGGGGTATTGAGCACGCCTAGCAGCCTGTGCCGGGTGGTATGCGGCTTGGCGCTGACGATGGAGACCTTTTCGCCCAGCAGCTGGTTGATCAGCGTGGACTTGCCCACGTTGACTCGGCCGATGATGGCCACGAACCCGCTCTTGAAGGGAACGGAGGCGCGGTCTCCCGATGGCCCATCGCCGGAGGGCGGCTCCACGCTGCCGTTATTGTCCATGGGCCCATTATGGAGAGGGCCACTGGCCGCCACAAGGGGCGTGCCGTGGGCCTTGCACGATAGAAAGGGCCCCAGACGCCGAGGCCGGGGTGACGCTCGCCTGGCCAAGACGTACTAAACTACGCGGGGCAGGCGGGACGACGCGAGGGAGATACGAATGCTGAGAGTGGACGGGCTCGTGAAGACCTATAAGACCGACTACGGCGATGTCCAGGCGGTCCGGGGCGTGAGCTTCGAGGTCGGCGAGGGCGAGGTGGTGACCCTACTGGGCCCCAGCGGCTGTGGCAAGACCACCATCCTGCGCTGCGTGGCGGGCCTGGAGCGGCCGGATGGGGGCGACATCCACATAGCTAGGGAAGCCGTCTACTCCACGGCGCATAAGACCAACAAGCCGACCCACGCCCGGCCCATCGCCATGGTGTTCCAGTCCTACGCCATCTGGCCCCACATGAACGTCTTCGACAACGTGGCCTACCCGCTGAGGGTGGGCAAGGCGAAGTACGGCAAAGAGGAGACCCGGGAGCGGGTGATACGGGTGCTGGAGATGGTCCGAATTCCGGAGCTGGCCGGCCGAAGCGCCACCATGCTCAGCGGCGGGCAGCAGCAGCGGGTGGCCGTGGCGAGAGCCCTGGTCAAGGAGCCGGACCTGCTCCTGTTGGACGAGCCCCTCAGCAACTTGGACGCCAAGCTGCGGGAGGAGATGCGCCTGGAGCTCAGGGACCTCTTCGCCCGCACGGGGGTCTCCGCCCTGTACGTGACCCACGACCTGCTGGAGGCGCTGGTGCTCTCCGACCGGATCGTGGTGATGAACACCGGCGTCATCGCTCAGGTGGGCACGCCCCGGGAGGTCTACTCCCAGCCCAGGGACCCCTTCGTGGCCGATTTCATGGGCGCCGGAAACGGCCTGGCGGGCACGGTGCGAGGCTCCGCCGCCGGCCGGGTGAACGTGGACGTGGGCTTTGGCGTCATCGCCTGCGCCGCCGGTGGCATTGCGTTCAAAGACGGGGACAAGGTAACGGTCGCAATCCGCCCCGAGGGAATGGCGCTGAGCCGGAACAGCTTGCCGGACGGCCTGCCCTGTACCGTTGAGACGGAAGCCTTCCTGGGCAGCGCCGTCGAGTACCTGGTCTCCGTGGAGGGCCACTCGCTACGGGTGCGGACGCCCACCGGCGCCGAGGTCTTCTCTCCTGGGGAGAAGATCAATCTCCATATCCACCCCGATAGCTGCATGGTGATCGCCGAGAATGCCGCTTCTTGACCCTTCCTGGGCCCCGAGCGCAGCGAGAGGGTACGGCGGCTTGGAGGAGGCTTGGAGCGGGCGATGGGATTCGAACCCACGACAACTTGCTTGGGAAGCAAGTACGCTACCACTGCGTCACGCCCGCGCACGCTCCTATTCTACGTCGCTCTCACGGAGAGGTCTAGCCGCCGCCGCTAGGGCCGGACCCGGCTGCTAGCCATGGCCAGGGCGATGCCGATGCCGATGATGCTGAAGAGGTCAGCGAAGAGCTGGCGGTCACCCAGCGCGAAAGCGAGCGCCACGCTGATGAGCACGCCGCCAGCGGCCATGTACTGGAGGGGACGGCCCCGCTTCCGGTTGACCGCGGCGCTCAGCCCCTCTCCTATCGCGTAGCCCAGTCCCAGGAAGATGAAGAAGCGGAAGAAGCGGAAGCCGAGCACCTGGTCAAAAACGAAGAGGGCCAGGCCCCCCGCCAGTCCTAGCCCCACCATGGCCCCCAACGCGCGCATGTAGAGCGTGCCGGAGAGCCGGTAGGTGGGCAGGCGCGCCATGCGGGCGCACTCCTTGCACCGGATCCCCACCGGGTGCTGCCGCAGGCACTCCACGCAGATGGACTTGCCGCAGTTTCCGCAGCTCAGCCCAGTCTCTACGTTCGGATGCCAGTGGCAGGTTTCCATAAGCAGCGCTTACTCCGGAGAGGGAGTCGGCCGGCGCCGGACCCAGGCATCGTGGTCGGCGATATCGCGGTCGAAAAGGAGCCGGTTCGCCATGAGCTGCGGCCACCCCACCTCGCTGTTTTTCGCTACGTTCGACGTCAGCCGCTTCACCGCCGTGATGACGATGAGCGCCAGCATGAGCGACACCAGGGCCCAGGGGCGGTCCAGCACCAGGCTCCACACCGGCAGCAGCAGGATGGAGATGAGCACCCAGAGGGCGGAGTTGTTGGTAAGCCGCCAGCCGGAAACGGAGACGACGATGAAGAGCGTCAACTCGAGTCGGGCCAGGGCCATGAGCACGCCCACCATGGGAGCGATGCCCCGCCCGCCCCGGAAGCCCAAGAAGATGGGCCAGTTGTGGCCCACGATGGCCATGAGGCCGGCCGCCACCTGCGCCTCCACGCCCAGGTCCAGCACGTGGCGGGCCAGCCATATCCCCGTGGGGCCCTTGACGAACAGGTCGAAGATGCCCAGGGGGAAAATCCAGGCCTTGCCCACCGAGTACCAAACGTTGGCGGCGCCCACATTGCCGCTGCCGTGCTGGCGCAGGTCAATGCCCTTGACCACTCGCGCGATGACGTAGGCCATGGGCACGGAGCCCACCAGGTAGGCGTAGGTGAGGACGAGAGCGAGCTTTAACGAGTCGTCCATGGCGCCACTCCTGGGAGAGGCGGTGCATCCGGTTCAGGCCCCGGACTTGCCCCGCGTGGCCAGGCGCTCCAGCTCGTGGCAGACCTCCTGGGGCGGGCCGGCGGTGCCGGGAAGGTGCTCGCCGGGAGCGCCCAGGGCGTGGTAGTCGCTCCCGCCGCAGGGGAGCAGTCCGAAGCGCTCCGCCAGCCCTCCGTACACGGCACGTTGCTTAGGGGAGAACTCGGCGTAGTGCACCTCGATGCCGACGATTCCCAGCTCCACGAAGCGCGGAAGCAGGCTTTCGAACTCCTTGACGAAGAGCGGGTGGGCAACCACCGCGGCTCCGCCCACGCTGTGGATAAGGGCCACCGTCTCCTCCAGGGATATCCGGGCCCGGTCCACATACGCGCTCCCTCCCTCTTCCAGGTAGCCGTGGAACGCCTCCTTGACAGAGCTTATGTAGCCGCGTTCCACCATGGCCTGGGCGATATGGGGCCTCCCGATGCTCGCCTCGCCCGCTATCTGGCGCACGCGCTCCAATTCCACCGGTAGGCCCAGCTCGGCCAGCCGCCGCACCGTCCGCTCTGTCCTGTCCAGCCGCTCGTCCTTCAGGTCTTTGAGCCGGCCCTGGAAGCGAGGGTCCTCACGGTCTATGAAATAACCGAGGATATGCAGGTCTCCACGGCCCATGGGGTGGTCGGCGCTGATCTCGATGCCCGGCACCAAGGTCAGCCCTGGGTACCGCTCGGCCGCCGCGAAGGCCTCGGCCAGCCCATCGGTCGTATCGTGGTCGGTCACCGCCGCCACCTTCACGCCCCGGTCCGCCACCAGACGCACCAGCTCGGTGGGGGTGAGACGCCCGTCGGAGAAGGTGGTGTGCAGGTGCAGGTCCACCGTGCTGGCGGGGCTCATAGCGACACCACCTCGTCGACGCGCCGGATGCTCAGGGCCACGCCCGTCAGATCGTCCAGCTCCACTATCACGGAGTTAAACTGCACCGGCCCCTCTTCCGGCACGCTCAATCGGCGGGGCATGGCGGTCAGGAACCGTTCCAGTACGTCCTCAACCCGGTTGCCGATCACGGAGTTCAGGGGACCGGTCATGCCCAGGTCGCTGACGAAGGCCGTACCGCCGGGCAGGATTTTGGCATCCGCGGTGGGCACATGGGTGTGCGTGCCCACCACCGCGGCCACCCGGCCATCCAGGTACCACCCCATGGCGCCCTGCTCGGAGGTGGCCTCCGTGTGAAAGTCCACCAGCACGGCCCGGGGCGGGTCGTTCTCCATCTCCGCCAACAGCCGGTCCACCGTCTGGAAGGGTGAGTCGAGGCCCTCGGGCATGAACACCCTGCCCTGGAGATTGATGATGGCCACCCCGTTGACTCGGAGGCTGCCACGCCCGGGCGACTCCCTTGGGTAGTTGGCGGGACGCAGCAGCGGCAACTCTCCATCGAGATGCGGAACGAACTCCCGCTGGTCCCAGATGTGGTTGCCCGACGTAATGGCGTCGGCCCCGGCGTCCAGCAGCTCGTATGCGGTATCCACCGTCAGGCCGAAGCCGCCCGCCGCGTTCTCGCCATTAACCACCACCAGGTCCAACTGGAGCTCGCTCCGCAGCCGCGGGACCACCTTCGCGAAGGCCCTCCGGCCCGGCCTGCCGATGACATCCCCCACCAGAAGCACACGCACCGTGAGGTCTCCTCTCTTCCCATGCCAAGAGGCGCTACTTGGCGCCAAGGGGCGTTACTTGGCGTACTCCACCGCCCGGGTCTCCCGCACCACCGTCACCTTGATCTGGCCGGGATAGACCAGGTTCTCCTCGATTTTCTTCACGATATTCCGTGCCATATTGGAGGCGGCCACATCGTCGATAGACTCCGGCTGGACCATGATGCGCACCTCCCGGCCCGCCTGGATGGCAAAGGACTTCTCCACGCCGGGGAAGCTATTGGCCACGTCCTCCAGCGCCTCCAACCGTTTCAAGTAGAACTCCACGGTATCGCTGCGGGCACCGGGACGGGCGGCACTCATGGCGTCGGCGGCGGCCACCAGGAACGCCTCAGGCGTGCCGCGGTTGTCCTCGTGGTGCTCGGTAATGGCCGCCTTCACCGCATCGGGGAGGCTGTAGCGGCGGGCGATCTCGTCGCCGATCTCAACGTGCGAACCCTCCACCTCGTGGGTCAAGGCCTTGCCGATGTCGTGGAGCAGGCCGCCGGCCTTGGCCACCTGCACGTCCGCCCCCACCTCGCCGGCCAGCATTCCAGAAAGCCGGGAGACCTCCACCGAGTGCTTCAGGATATTCTCCCCGTAGCTGTAGCGGTAAGTGAGCCGTCCAAAGAGCTTGATCAGCTCGGGGTGAAGGCCGCGGACGCCGGCATCCAACACCCCCTGCTCGCCCGACCGCCGAATAGTCTCCTCAACCTCCTCCTTCGTCTTCTCCACCACCTCCTCCACCCGGGCAGGGTGGATGCGGCCGTCGGAGATGAGCTTGGCCAGCGACAGCCGGGCCACCTCCCGGCGGATGGGGTCGAAGCAGGAGATGGTGACCGCCTCCGGAGTGTCGTCGACGATCAGGTCCACGCCGGTGGCGGCCTCGATGGCGCGGATGTTCCGCCCCTCGCGGCCGATGAGCCGGCCCTTCATCTCATCGCTGGGCAGCGGCACCACCGAGGTCGTGCTCTCCGAGACCACGTCGGCGGCCAAGCGCTGAATGGCCAGAGAGACGACCATCTTGGCCTTCTCGTCGGCCTCGGACAGCATCTGCTGCTCCAAGTCGTAGTAACGCTTCGCCAGCTCCGGCTGGACCTCCCCATCGGCTTTCAGCAAAATCTGGTCCTTGGCTTCCGCCACACTCAGCGCCGCCACTGCTTCCAACGTCTGCACCTGCTGGCGCTTGAGCTCTTCCGCCTCGTCCCGAATTCCCTGGATACTCCGCTCCCGCTCGGTCAGGGACAGTTCCCGGTCCTCCAGCCCCGTCTGGCGGTTGTCCAGGTTCTCCTCCCGGTCCACCAGCCGGCTCTCCGAGCGCTGCACCTCCCGGCGGCGCTCCTTCACCTCGTTCTCCACCTCGGAGCGCATTCCGTGGACCTCTTCCTTGGCGTTCATCAGCAAACGCTTCTGCTCCTCCTCCGCCTCACGCAGGATCGTGCCCGCTTTGGACGCCGCGGAGCCGACCCCTCGCTTCACCAGCATCATCCGAATGAGAAGCCCACCACCGCCTGCGACAACCGCACCGACAAGAATGCCCAACACCACTGCAACGATCGTACTCATCTTACGATTCCCTTTCTGCGCCTCCCGGCCCCACCAAGGGGCCCAGGGGCCGCGCTACTCGGTAGCGGACGGTCTCATGAGGCCGTCCGTTCCAAGGCCGTCCGCCGGCGTCTCCAAGATGCGCCGCACGGTGCTCTCGATAACCCTATAGCCGTAGCCTCGACGCCGCAGGGCCGCCTCGAGTCTGCGGCGGACCTCACGGGGTTCCAGCGTAGCGCAGCGGCCCATCTCCTTCTGGGCCACCCGCTCCGCCGACACCGCATCGTCCATGTCCGCCACGGCGGCATCGGCCGCCGCCCGGTCCACGCCCCTGCTCAGGAGCTCCCGCCGCACCAGCGCCGCGCTCCGTGGCCGGGAGCGGTCCCGGCTGTCGCGCCACGCTTCGGCAAAAGCGGCGTCGTCGAGCAGGCCTCGCTCGTGAAGCTCACCGACCACGGCGTGGGCAATGCCCTGGCCGTAGCGGCGGCGGAGGCGAGTCTGCATCTCCGCCATGCTCCGCGGACGCACGGCCAGCCCCCGAAGCGCCGCCTTCCGGGCGGAGTCCAATTCCTGCTCTGAGTCCTGATGCGAAATCATCGTAGGCCATCCACCCTTATCAGGCAGCGGGTACGAGAGAGGTGCTTCCGAAGTCTGAGTGGCGCTACTCGACAGCTACGGGGACGGCCTGCTCTTCCGGGGTCTCGACTGGAGCCGGACCATCGGCGGCGGAGGCCGCATGGATGGAGCGCACCTGGCGCTCCATCTCCGTCATCAAGTCCGGATGCTCCTGGAGGAACTCCCTGGCGTTCTCCCGGCCCTGGCCAAGCCTCTGCTCGCCAATGGAGAAGAAGGCGCCGCTCTTGCGGACCAGTTCCAAAGTCACACCAAGATCGAGCAAGTCACCCGCTTTGCTGATGCCCCGGCTGAACAGGATGTCGAACTCCACCACCTTGAAGGGCGGGGCCACCTTGTTCTTGACCACCCGGGCGCGCACCCGGGTGCCCGTGACGTCGGTCCCCTGCTTGATGGAATCGACGCGCCGCAGATCGATGCGAACGGAGCTGTAGAACTTGAGGGCCCGGCCGCCCGGGGTCACTTCGGGGCTCCCGAAGAACACACCAATCTTTTCCCGAAGCTGGTTGACGAAGACGACGGCCGTGTGTGAATGGCTGGTGGCGGCGGTGAGTTTGCGCAGGGCCTGGGACATCAGGCGCGCCTGGAGGCCGACGTGGGAGTCTCCCATATCGCCCTCCAGCTCGGCCCGAGGCACCAGCGCCGCCACGCTGTCCACCACCACCAGGTCCACCGCTCCGCTGCGCACCAGGTACTCGACGATCTCCAGCGCCTGCTCCCCGTTGTCGGGCTGCGATATGAGCAGAGCCTCCACGTCCACGCCGCACCGGGCCGCGTAGACAGGGTCCAGAGCATGTTCAGCGTCGATACATGCTGCCGTACCGCCCAGCCGCTGGGCCTCCGCTATAATGTGGTGGCAAAGGGTAGATTTTCCGGACGACTCCGAACCGAAGATCTCCGTCACGCGCCCCCTGGGCACGCCACCGATGCCGATGGCCATGTCCAGCGAGATGGAGCCGGTGGGAATTGCCTCCACATTCATGCGATGGGCGGCTTCACCCAATCGCATGATGGACCCGCGGCCGAACTGGCGCTCGATCTGGCCTAGGGCCAGCTCTAGCGCTTTCTCCTTCTCAGACACGATGAAGCACCTCTTCTCTTCACTGCCAACCGCCTCATCCTAACATACGGCTCCGCGCCGTCACAAGGACGGTTTGGCCGGTTGCGGTGTGGCAATTCCCGCTCATGGTTCCCTTCGATAGACTCAGGGTAAACTCGCCTCACCACGAGCGGAGGTAAGCGCGGGCCACCACGTACGGAAGCGGACGCGGCTCAGGTGGGCCGATACCGGTTGACGATGGGCAGGCGCCGGTCCCGTCCAAAGGCGCGATGGGTGATCTTGACGCCGGGTGGCGCCTGGCGGCGCTTGTACTCGCTATGGTCCACCAGCCGGATGGTCTGCGCCACCTCCGCCGGCGGCAGCCCCGCGGCCATCATCTCCTCCATGGTGCCGTCATCCTCCACGTAGGTCTCCAGAATGGGGTCCAGCACCGCGTAGGGTGGCAGGGAGTCCTCGTCCTTCTGGTCCGGACGCAGCTCCGCGCTGGGCGGCTTGGTGAGGACCGAAGCGGGAATAACCGCGGAGGGCCCCACGCCGTTGCGGTGGCGCGCCAACTGCTGCACCAGCGTCTTGGGTACGTCCTTGAGCACGGCGAACCCACCGGCCATATCGCCATAGAGGGTGCAATAGCCCGTGGCCATCTCGCTCTTATTGCCTGTGGTGAGCACGAGCCATCCGAACTTGTTGGAGAGGGCCATCAACAAATTTCCCCGTACCCGGGCCTGAATGTTCTCCTCCGTGGCGTCGGGCTCCCAGCCCTCGAAGATAGGCCCCAGGGCATCCAGGTACGCGGTGTAAGCCCCCTCGATGGGAATGGTGCGCATGGGGGGAATGCCCAGATTGTCCGCCAGGGCCTGGGCATCCTCGCGTGAGCTGTCCGACGTGTAGCGGGAGGGCATGAAGACCGTGGTCACGTTCTCCGGGCCCAGCGCGTCCACCGCCAGGACGGCCGTGAGCGCGGAGTCGATGCCGCCGGAGAGGCCGATGACCACCTTCCCGAAGCCGCTCTTCCGCACGTAATCGCGGGTGCCGGTGACCAGGGCGGCGTACACCTCCGCCAGCGGCTCCAACGGCTCGCAGATAGCGCTGGTCAGGGGCGGGCCGGGCTCCCGCTCCCGGTGCTCGGAGATGCGGTGGAGCACCGGCTCTCCGATACCTCGCAGGACGGAGGCCTGCTCCTTGCGGGCCAGCGGGGGGTGCAACCGCGCGTTGAAGACGGCATCGGTATCCAGGTCCACCACCAGCAGCGCCTCCTCAAACTGGGGACCGCGGGCCAACATCTCGCCCCGGTGGTCAAAGACCAGGCTTTGGCCGTCGAACACCAGCTCGTCCTGGCCGCCGACCATGTTCAGGTAGGCCACGTACAGCTCATGGTCGGCGGCGCGGGTGGCAATCATGTTCTGGCGGGCATCGCCCCTGCCCTTGTGGTAAGGCGACGCGCTGATGTTGACGATCACCTCGGCGCCAGCGTCCCCCTGCACGGAGGTGGGACCCACCGGATACCAGATGTCCTCACAGATGTTCACCCCCACGGAGACCCCGTTCACCACGAACACCGGACACCGGCGCCCCGCCCTGAAGTAGCGATTTTCATCGAACACGCCGTAGTTGGGCAGGTACAACTTGTGATAGATATCCACGATCCGTCCGCCGTGGGCCACCGCAGCGGCGTTGTACAGGTCGCCGTCCTCCATGTGGGGCACGCCGACAACCACCGTCAGCTCGTGGCTGGCGGCAACCACCTGCTCCAGGTGCGCCGCCGCGTCCTCCAGAAACTGCCTTTTGAAAAGCAGGTCCTCGGGGGGGTAGCCGGTGATGGCCAGCTCGGGGAAGGCCACGAGGTCGGCTCCCTTGGCAGCCGCCTGGCCCATGAGGTCGAGGATGCGCTCGGTGTTGCCCCGCAGGTCTCCCACGGTGGCGTTCATCTGCGCCAGGGCCACCCGGATCTGTCGCATGGCTTCTCTTCTACTAGCGGCCTGCACTCACGTGCAATGCCCCCATAGCCCCTTGGTCCACGCCGACGGGGGGGCGGGCGGCCTCGCAGCTACGAGTATAGCACGGGGCCACCCACCCACTCGGTGGAGGGCGTAGCCCCGAAGCTGGCGAGGACGCGCAAAACGAAACGCCCTGGGCAGGGCGCCTGCAGCCGAAGCGGAGGCTAGGAGAGTCGGGCGCGGCTACAAGCCGGCGCGGCGGCGGCGGCGGGCGGAGCGGCGGGCGGCCAAGCGGATCTTCTCGCCCTTGGAGCGGAAGAACCGCCGGTCCTTGTGCTGCTTGAGCACCCCGGCGCGGGTTACGGAGGTGCGGAACCGGCTGAGGAGGCCCTCAGGGCCCTCGCCCTCGCGGAGCGTTACTTGCGGCATGGGCTTCGCTCTCTCCTCGCTGGACTCATGGCCTCGACCGGCCGCGAGTGCCACGTTGTACCGTCACCACGTAATTTACCATACCGAAGCGCTGCCGGACAAGGAGGCGGCGCTAGGACAGGTGCGCGGTGGTGCGGCGCTTGCTGGTGGCCAGCAACGCGGCGCGCCTGGCTCGCTCCTGCTCCCGGGGGGGCGGCGGCGCCACATGGGGCAGGGCGGCCACCTTCTTGAACCGGGGCAGATAGACCGCCCAGTTGTCCAGCACATCCTCGGCGCGAACGCTGTGGGTCACTTCGTGGTGGCGTTGGACCAGGGTGTGCAGCACCTCCTGGTCGTGCTCGTCCTCCACCGGGCCCATGCCCACCATATCGGGGTTCAGCTTGTACGAGAGAGAATCGTCCATGTCCAGCACATAGGCGGTGCCGCCCGACATTCCAGCGCCGAAGTTGCGCCCCGTGGGCCCCAGCACCACCACCATGCCTCCGGTCATGTACTCGCAGCAGTGGTCCCCCGTGCCCTCCACCACCGTCCAGGCGCCCGAGTTGCGCACCGCGAACCGCTCGCCGGCGCGGCCCGCGGCGAAGAGCCACCCGCCGGTGGCGCCGTAGAGCACGGTATTGCCCATGATGACGTTGTCGTGGGCGAAGAACCCGGCGTCGTGGGGCGGGAAGAGCACGATCTCGCCGCCGTGCATCCCCTTGCCCACGTAGTCGTTGGCGTCCCCCTGCAACGTGATGTGCATGCCGCCGATGCAGAACGCGCCGAAGCTCTGGCCGGCCGAGCCCCAGAAGCGCAGCTCAATGCTGTTCTCCAGAATCCCCTTGTCTCCATAACGGTAGGCGATCTCCCCGGCGATGCGCGCGCCCACCGTCCGGTGCACGTTCCGGATGGGGAGCTCCACCTTGGCGGGCGCCTTCCCCTCGATGGCCTGCATGACCAGAGGGAGCAGCTCGTCGTCCAGGGGCGTGTAGCCGATGCGGTCGTTGCGCTCCTGCATGTGACGGCGGGGGAGCCGGCCCGAGGGGTCGGGCTGCGCGAGCATGCGCGAGAGGTCCAGGGTGTTGGCCTTGGGGTGCCCCTTCACGCTCACCTGCTCCAACAGGTCCGCGCGGCCCACCATCTCATCCACCGTCCGCAGGCCCAGAGAGGCCATCGTCTCGCGCACCTCCTCCGCAACGTAGAAGAGATAGCGCACCAGCATCTCCGGAGTGCCCGTGAACTTCTTCCGGAGCTCCGGGTCCTGGGTGGCCACACCCACGGGGCAGGTGTTCAGATGACACTGGCGGGCCACGGTGCAGCCGACGGCCACCATGGCGGCGGTGCCGAACCCAAACTCCTCGGCGCCAAGCATCGCCGCGACGACAACGTCCCGGCCCGTCCGGAAGCCGCCGTCGGTGCGCAGGGTGACCCGTCCCCGGAGGTCGTTGAGCACCAGCACCTGATGGGTCTCGGCCAGGCCCATCTCCCACGGGCATCCTGCGTGCTTGATGGAGATGAGGGGAGACGCGCCGGTGCCGCCCTCCATGCCGGCGATCAGGATGAAATCGGCGTAGGCCTTGGCCACGCCGGCGGCGATGGTCCCTACCCCTGCCTCGGCGACCAGCTTCACCGCCACCTTGGCCCGGGGGTTCACCACCTTCAGATCGTAGATGAGCTGGGCCAGGTCTTCGATGCTGTAGATGTCGTGATGCGGCGGCGGCGAGATCAGCGGAACGCCGACCTGTGTGTGCCGGATGTGGGCGATGATCTCGGTGACCTTATGGCCCGGAAGCTGGCCGCCCTCGCCCGGCTTCGAGCCCTGGGCCATCTTAATCTCCAGGACGTCGGCCATGGCCAGGTACTCCGGGGTGACGCCGAAACGGCCCGAGGCCACCTGCTTCATCCCGCTGTTGGAGGAGTCGCCGTTGCGGCGCTCCCGGTACCGGCGCGGGTCCTCGCCCCCCTCGCCGCTGCCGCTCTTGCTTCCGATGCGGTTAAAGGCGGTGGCGATGGTCTCGTGGGCCTCCATGCCCAGGGCGCCGAAGGACATGGAGCCGCCGTTGAACCGCTTGACGATCTCCTTGGCCGGCTCCACCTGCTCCAGCGGAACGGGCGGGCCCGCAGGCTTGAAGCGGAGCAGGTCCCGGAGCGTAATGGGCTCCTGCTCCCCGCTCATCTTCACGAACCCCTTGTAGCCATCGTAGCCGGTGCCATCCTCCCGGACGGCGGCGTGGATCATGCGGAAGGCCGTGGGCGAGAAGGCGTGCGGCTCGCCGCCTCTGCGGTAGCGGAAGAAGCCGTGGTCATCCAGCTTGGCCTTGCCGTTGGACGAAGAGCCGAAGGCCTGGGCATGACGGCCCAGCACCTCCCGGGCGATCTCCTCGAAGCCGATGCCTCCCACCGACGACGGGGTCCCGGTGAAGCAGGTCGCGATGACCTCCCGGCCCACGCCGACGGCCTCGAAGATCTGGGCCCCGTGATAGGCGGTGATGGTGGAGATGCCCATCTTGGACATGATCTTCAGAAGCTGCTTCTGGATGACCTTCAGGTAGTTGGCGATGGCGCGCTCCACGCCGATGGCCACATCGTGGCCCTCCTCCACGAGATGGCGGATGGTGCCGAAGGCCATATAGGGGTTGACGGCGCTGGCGCCATAGCCGATGAGCAGGGCGAAGTGGTGCATCTCACGGGCCTCGGCCGTCTCGACGACGATGCTGGCGCGCATGCGCTGGCCCGTCCGGATCAGGTGATGGTGCACGGCGCCCACGGCCAGGAGCATGGGAATGCCGGCGTGCTCGGCGTCCACATCGCGGTCGCTGACGATCAGCAGGGAACACCCCGCCGTCACCGCCGCCTCGGCCTCGGCGCAGAGCGCGCGGACCGCCGGCTCCAGAGCGGAGGGCCCATCGGCCGCGGGAAAGCACACGGAGAGCTTCGCCGCTCGGAGCGCGTGGTCCTCGGCATGAGCGAGCGTGGTGAGCTTATCGTCGGTGAGAATCGGGCTGTCCAGCCGAAGCAGGGCGGCGTGGCCGGCCTCCTCCTTCAGGAGCGAGCCCCGCGGGCCCAGGTAGGTGTAGAGCGACATCACGAGCTGTTCCCGCAGCGGGTCGATGGGCGGGTTGGTGACCTGGGCGAACCGCTGCTTGAAGTAGCTGTAGAGCAGGCGCGGCCGGGTGGCCAGCACCGAGAGGGGGGTGTCGTCGCCCAGGGAGCCCACGGGCTCCACCGCCTGCAGATAGAGGGGCCTCAGGACCAGGTGCGCCTCCTCCGTGGTATAGGCGAAGGCGCGCTGGAGGGCCAGGCTAGGCGGAGGCGGCAGATTGGGGCCCTGGACGGACTCGGGAGCGCTCCCGTTGCTCCCCAACGCCGGGGGGCTCAGGTAACGCATCCGCTGCTGCAGCCACTTGCCGTAGGGGCGTTGGCCGGCGATACGCTCCTTGATCTCCTGGTTTTTCAGCAGCAGGCCCCTGGCGGTGTCCACGGCGATAATCTCGCCCGGCCCGATACGCCCCTTCTCCAGCACACGGGCGCTGTCCGTGGACGTGGTGCCCACCTCCGAGTTCATCACCATGATGTTGTCGTCGGTGATGGTGTAGCGGGCGGGACGCAGTCCGTTGCGGTCCAGGGCCGCGGCCACCACCGTCCCGTCGGTGAAGGCCAGCGCCGCCGGGCCGTCCCACGGCTCGGTGAGGCAGGCGTGGTACTCGTAGAAGGCCCGGAGCTCCGGGTCCATGTGGGGCATGTTCTCCCAGGCCTCCGGCACCAGCATCGTCATGGCGTGGGTTATATCGCGGCCGGAGAGCACCAGGAGCTCCAGGGCGTTGTCCAGGCTGGTGGAATCGCTGCCGCCGGGCTGGAGCACCGGCTTCAGCCGCTCGACGTCATCGCCCCAGAGGGATGATGCCATCTCCGGCTCCCGGGCGTGCATCCAGCTCCGGTTGCCCTGGAGGGTATTGATCTCGCCGTTATGGGCCAGGAAGCGGAAGGGCTGGGCCAGCACCCAGTTGGGGAAGGTGTTGGTGCTGTAGCGCTGGTGCAGCACCGCCAGGGCAGTCTCAAACCCCGGCTCCTGTAGGTCGTGGTAGAAGCCGGCCAGGTGCGTGGCCACCAGCAGCCCCTTGTAGACGATGGTCCGGTTGGAGAGCGAAGGGATGTAGCACTCCATCTCCTCCCGGGCGTAGCCCGCCTCGGCCACCTTGCGGGCCACGTAGAGCCGCCGGCCGAACTCCGGGGCGTCCATCATGGGCGGCCGTCCCACCAGCAGGTGCTCGATCTGGGGCATGGTGGCCCGGGCCTTCTCGCCCAGGACCGAGGGGTCGATGGGGACCACCCGCCAGCCGAGGACCTGGAGCCGCTGCTCCGAGCACGCCGCTTCCAGCATGTGCCTGCAAGTCTGGGCGCCATCGGGCGGCAGGAAGACCACGCCCACGGCCAGGTCGCCGTCGGCCTCCACCGGATAGCCCATGCGGGCGGCCTCCGGATGGAAGATGGCGGCGGGGACCTGGGTGAGGATGCCCGCGCCATCGCCCGTGGCGGCATCGGCGGAGACGGCGCCCCGGTGGGTGACGTTGCGCACCGACTCCAGCGCGCGCTGCAGCACCAGGTGGCTGCGGGCGCCGGTGATGTCGGCCACGAAGCCCACCCCGCAGGCATCGTGCTCGAACTGGGGGTCGTAAAGGGTATGAGTCGGGAGTGGTCTTGCCGCCATGGCCGTCCCTGGGGCCTACTGGGGGCCTAGAGGATGGGGAGATACCGCTTGATTTCGTAGTCCGTTACGGCGGTGCGGTACCGCTCCCACTCGATACGCTTGTTCCGTATAAAGGTCTCGAAGGTATGCTCGCCCAGGGCGTTCCGGACCATCTGGCTGCGCTCCGTCAGCAGCAGCGCTTCGAAGAGGCTTCCCGGCAGGGAGCCGATGCCCCGCTCTTCCCGCTCCTGGTCGGTCATCAGATTCACGTCCGAGCCGGTGGGCTGCACTGGCGGGTACTCCTTCTCGATCCCCTCCAGGCCGGCCGCCAGCATGACGGAGAAGGCGAGGTACGGGTTGCAGGTGGGGTCGGCGCCCCGATACTCGATGCGCACCGACGCCTCTCTCCCCGGACGATAGGCAGGCACGCGGATCAGGTCGGACCGGTTGACCGTGGCCCAGGAGATGTGGACGGGGGCCTCGAAGCCGGGCACCAGCCGCTTGTAGGAGTTGACCCACTGGTTGCAGACGCAGGTGATCTCCGCCGCGTGCCGCAGCAGGCCCGCGATGAACATGTACGCGGTGTCGGAGAGCTTGTTGGGGTCTCCGGCATCGTAGAAGGAGTTGGAGTCGCCGTGGGAGAGGGACTGGTTGACGTGCATGCCGTTGCCGTTCTCGTCCGCCAGGGGCTTGGGCATGAAGGTGGCGTAGACGCCGTGATTCATCGCCACCTCCTTGACCACCGTGCGGTAGGTCATCACCGTGTCGGCCATGGTCAGAGCGTCGGTGTGGCGAAGGTCGATCTCGTGCTGGCTGCGGGCGGCCTCGTGGTGGCTGTACTCCACCGGAATACCCATCTCCTCCAGTGTGAGCACCGTCTCGCGGCGCAGGTCCGTGGCCGAGTCCACGGGAGTCAGGTCGAAGTACCCGCCCTGGTCCAAGGGCTCCGTGGAGTCCGCGCTCTTGAAGTAGAAGTGCTCCATCTCCGGACCGACCTGGAAGCTGAACCCCAGGTCCGAGGCGCGCCGCAGATTGCGTTTGAGCACGTAGCGGGGGTCGCCCTCGAAGGGCGCGCCGCTCGGCAGCAGGATGTCGCAGAACATCCTGGCCACGGCGTTCTGACGCGGCCGCCACGGCAGGATGGCGAAGGTGGTGGGGTCCGGCATGGCCACCATGTCGTTCTCGTCGACCCGGGCGAACCCCTCGATAGCCGAGCCGTCGAAGGCCATGCCGTGCTCCAGGGCCGTCGCCAGCTCCGCCACGGTGATGGCCACGCCCTTGAGGTTGCCCAGAATATCCGTGAACCACAGCCGGATGAACTTGACGTCGTTCTCCTTGGCGGTGCGGAGCACGTATTCCCGAGGGTCGTCGTGGCCGTTCATCTGTATCATCGCATGTCTTCCCCGTGGAGCCCGTCGCTTCCTCTACCCACCCTCCGTCCGGTTACCTACCCACTGTCCGGCGCCTAAAGAAATGACCACCGGGGCTCCTCCCCGGTGGACGGGGTTGCACTATAGGAGAGCGTGAAGAATTTGTCAAAATAGTTTGTGAAATTTTCGTCAAAGTCTTCAAAACGGGGATACGCTCAACGCCAACACCGAAGCTGAGAGAGGGAAATGACCGGCCTGTCCCCACCCGGCCAGACCCATCCCAGCGGCCCCCCAGAAGCCCCGAATGGGGCCCCAAACCGGGACCCCATTCGGATGGCCGCTGCCCATGCCGGCCCCGATCACCGTATTCGCCATGAGGGGCGCGGTATCCCCGCGGTATCCCCCATGAAGGGCGCCGCCCAGAGGGCCGGGGCCACGGGCCCCTAGGCGTCGAAATAGAGATGGAACTCGTAGGGGTGCGGGCGCAGCCGCACCGGGTCCACCTCCGCGTGGCGCTTGTAGTCCAGCCACTTCTCGATGACATCGGACGTGAAGACGCCACCCTGGAGCAGGAAATCGTGGTCCTCTTCCAAGGCGTTCAGCGCCTCCTCCAGCGAGCCGGGCACCTGAGCTACCTTCGCGGCCTCCTCCGGTGACAGCTCGTACAGGTTCGTGTCCACGGGGGCGCCGGGGTCTATCTCGTTGATGATCCCGTCCAGGCCGGCCATGAGCATGGCGGAGAAGGCCAAATACGGGTTGCAGGTGGGGTCCGGCGGCCGGAACTCGACCCGCTTGGCCTTGGGGTTCGTGGTGTAAACGGGGATACGGACGGACGCGCTCCGGTTCCGCTGGGAGTAGACCAGGTTCACCGGCGCCTCGAATCCCGGGACCAGCCGCTTGTACGAGTTGGTGCTGGGGGCGAGGAGTCCCAGCAGGGCCGGCGCGTGCTTCAAAAGCCCGCCGATGTAGTAGAGCCCAAGCCGGCTTAGCAGCCCATAGGTGCCCTCGGCGTAGAAGAGGTTGGTGCCCTCCTTCCAGAGGCTCTGGTGGACGTGCATGCCGGAGCCGTTGTCGTCGAAGAGCGGCTTGGGCATGAAAGTGGCCACCTTGCCGTGGGAGTGGGCCACGTTCTTCACGATGTACTTGTGCAACATCACGGAGTCGGCCATGCGCGTCAGGGGACCGAACCGCATGTCGATCTCACCCTGGCCCGCCGTGGCCACCTCGTGGTGGTGGACCTCGATGTCGATTCCGCAACTCATCATCTGAAGGATGATCTCGGAGCGGATGTCCTGAAGGCTGTCCACGGGCGGCGTGGGAAAGTACCCCTCCTTGTGCCGTGGGCGGTGGCCCAGATTGGACTCGCCGCCGTTCCGGCCCGAGTTCCAGATCCCCTCCTCGGAGTCGACGAAGTAGTAGCTGCTGTGGGCGTTCTGACCGAACCGGATATCATCGAAGATGAAGTGCTCCAGCTCCGGGCCCCAGTAGCTCACGTCGGCGATGCCGGTGGACTTCAGGTGCTCTTCGGCTTTATGGGCGATGTGCCGGGGATCGCGGCTGTAGGACTCGCCGGTGATCGGGTCCCGCACGTCGCAGAGCAGGCTCAGGGTGGGGACCTTCAGGGCCGGGTCCACGAAGGCCGACGATAGGTCGGGAATAAGCAGCATGTCGCTCTCGTCGATGGTCTGGAAGCCCCGAATGCTGGAGCCATCGAATCCCAGCCCCTCGGTGATGGAGCTCTCGCTCAGCTCGCCGGCCGGCACTGAGAAATGCTGCCACGTGCCCGGCAGGTCGGTGAACTTCACGTCCACTATCAGGATGCCGTTCTTCTTACAGAAGGCCTGTATCTCCGCTATGGTGCTGCCTATCGCGCCGGAGCTGATCATCCCTCGCTACCTCCCTCTTTGTATACCGCTGAAGCGTGTAAGACGGCCGACCGTCACGCCATGGAGCGGAGGGGTGTAGTCCCCCCGCGCGCAATCCGGCCGCGCCTGGCTCCTATCATGCCACCAGGCTGTTGCTTTGGGGTCACCAAAGTGTTACGAGATTGTTACTTTTTCCCCTAACGGGGCACCAAACGGGGCACCAAGCAGACCCCCCGTGATGAGGCGCACGGCGCGCCCGCGCTCCATGGCCGCCGGAAGAAGGGATGGGGGCCGCCGGAGGAAGCGATGGAGCATCAGCGGCGCGTGGAGCGCTAGGACGTCGGCATGAGCTGGCCCAGGGCGCTCTGGGCGGCGGCCAGCCGGGCCACGGGCACCCGGAAGGGCGAGCAGCTCACGTAGTCCAGGCCCAGGCTGTGGCAGAAGGCGATGCTGAGGGGGTCGCCGCCGTGCTCCCCGCAGATGCCCAGCTCCAGCTCGGGGTTGGCCGCGCGCCCCTCCTCGCAGGCCAGCCGCATGAGCCGTCCCACACCCGTGGTGTCGAGGCTGGCGAAGGGGTTCCGGGGCAGAATGTGCGTCTCCTCGTAGTGGCGCAGAAACTTCCCCTCGGCGTCGTCCCGGCTGTAGGCGAAGGTCATCTGCGTCAGATCGTTGGAACCGAAGCTGAAGAACTGCGTCTCCGAGGCGATCTCCGAGGCGGTCAGCGCCGCCCGGGGCACCTCGATCATCGTGCCGAACTTGTACGCGGCCGGAACGCCCCAGGCCTGCCGGACGCCCTCGGCCACCGTCGCAAGCCGGGGCCTCAGCCATTTCAGCTCGTTGACGTGGGAAACGATGGGAACCATCACCTCGGGATAGACCGTGTGGCCCTCCTGGGCGAGGCGGCAGGCGGCGGTGACGATGGCCCGGACCTGCATCTCGTAGAGCTCTGGCATGGTGAGCCCCACGCGGCAGCCCCGGTGTCCCAGCATGGGGTTGGACTCGCGCAACGCCTCCACCAGGGCCAGGGTGCGCTCCCTCTCCTCCAGGTCCGCGCCCTTCTTGCCGGTTGCCCGGAGCACGGCCACTTCAGCCTTCAGCTCATCGTAGTTGGGTAGAAATTCGTGGAGGGGGGCATCCAGTAGACGGATGACCACCGGCAGCCCTTCCATCACCTTCAAGATCCCGTAGAAGTCCTCCGTCTGGAACTCCTCCAGCCTGGCCAGGGAGTCCTGGAACTCGCTGACCTCCGCCGATGCGTCGAGCCCGTGCTCCGCCTGGGCCAGCCGGTGACGAAGGCGCTCCTGCTCGCCGGCGGGGGCCTGCGCCATGGAGGCCCGCAGCGTCTCCACCTCGTGAGCAAGCCGGGATGCCTCGGCGCCCACCGTGAGCACCCGCTGGATGTGGGGCAGCCGCTCCTCGGCGAAGAAC
The DNA here is from genome assembly GCA_965249185.1 of Dehalococcoidia bacterium. Lineage (GTDB taxonomy): Bacteria > Chloroflexota > Dehalococcoidia > Lucifugimonadales > Australimonadaceae > CBDFLS01. The sequence goes on along the minus strand of CBDFLS010000002.1, from coordinate 1,491,762 downwards.
ATGTGCTCCGTGCGACAGAGGCCGATGCCCTCGGCGCCGTACTGGCGGGCGCGGGCGGCGTCTTCGGGCGTGTCGGCGTTGGCCCACACCCCCAGGCGGCGGACCTCGTCGGCCCAGCCCAACAGCTTGTTCAGCTCCGTCATCTCCTCCGGGTCCGGCGACACCGTCGGGACGAGCCCCACCAGCACCTCGCCGGTGCCGCCGTCGATGCTGATGTCGTCGCCCTCGCGGATGGTGACGCCGCGGGCCGTGGCCGTGCGCTCCGCCATGTTGAACTTCAGCTCCTCGCAGCCCACCACGCATGGCTTGCCCAGGCCGCGGGTGACCACGGCGGCGTGGCTGGTCATCCCGCCACGGCTGGTGAGCACGCCCTGGGCCACGATGATGCCGTGGACGTCGTCGGGACTCGTCTCCGGACGCACCAGCACCACGCGTCGCCCCTGCTCCGCCAGCGCCACCGCACGGTCGGGGTCCATGGCCACGGTCCCGGAGGCGGCGCCGGGGGAGCCGCCCACGCCCTGGGCCATGAGGGCGCCATCGTTGACGGCCCGCTCCCTGGCCTCGGAGTCGAAGCGGGGGAGCAGCACCTGGACCACCTCCTCGGGCGAGATGCGGCCCAAGGCCTCCTCTTTGGAGAGCACCCCCTCGGCGACCATGTCCACGGCGATCCGGACCGCCGCCGCCGCCGTCCGCTTGGCGCCCCGCGTCTGGAGGATGTAAAGCTTGCCTCGCTCCACGGTGAACTCGATGTCCTGCACATCGCGGTAGTGCCGCTCCAGCCCCCGGGCGGTCTCCTCGATCTGCGCGTAGACCTGGGGAAGCTCGCCGGCCAGGGCCGAGATGCGGGCGGGCGTACGGACACCGGCCACCACGTCCTCGCCCTGGGCGTTGGTCAGGAACTCGCCATAGAGGGTCTTTTCGCCCGTGGCGGGGCTGCGGGAGAAGAGGACGCCGGTGCCGCTGTCGGGCCCCAAATTGCCGAAGACCATGGCCATGATCACGCAGGCGGTGCCCAGGTCATGGGGTATGTGCTGGTGCTCGCGGTAGGCGATGGCCCGGGGATTGTTCCAGCTCGTGAACACCGCCTGAATCGCCTCCCGGAGCTGGTCCCACGGGTCCTGGGGCACGGGCACGCCCACCGACTCAACCACCACGGACTGGAACCGGGCGATCAGCTCCCGCAATGCGTCGGGAGGAAGCTGGTAATCGTACTGGAGGCCCCGGTCCCGCTTGGCATCCTCCAGGAGCGACTCGAAGCGGTCCTTCTCGATGCCCAGCACCACGTTGGCGAAGCCCTGAATGAATCGGCGGTGGGCATCCAGCGCCGGACGCTCGTCGCCCATCAGCGCCGTCATCCCCTTTACCGTCTCGTCGTTGGTGCCCAGGTTCAGGATGGTGTCCATCATGCCGGGCATGGAGACCGCGGCCCCGGAGCGGACCGAGACGATGAGCGGGTCCCGGGCGCCCCCGAACCGCTTGCCGCTCTCGTGCTCCAGGAGATGCACGTTCTCCACCACGGAGTCCCACAGGCCGTCGGGGAACCGGCGGTCGAGGCGGTAGTACTCCAGACAGGCCTCGGTGGTGATAACGAACCCAGCGGGCACGGGGATGCCGATGCGCGCCATCTCGCTGACGTGGGCGCCTTTGCTGCCCAAGAGGCGTACCATCTGGGCGCTGCCCTCGACCAGACCGTACACCATCTTCCCGCCGGTAGTGGTCGTCATGCAGCTTCACATCTCCCCAACGGAGCGCCACGCACTCCCGCGCGGGCAGTCTCGCTTTGCGAGCAGGAACACGGGCCGCGCCGGGAACGGCGCCGATTATAGCACTCCGCTCCAGCCCCAGCGTTCCTCACCTGGAGGCCGGCGGGTCCCTATAGATGCCCTGATACTCCGGCGGGAGGAGCTGCGCTATCCGCTCCATGATGACGTTGGTGAGCGACCGGAGCACGGGCCTGCTGATGGCGCCCTCCACCTGGGGTAAGGTGAAGGGCGGGCCGATGACCACCCGCAGCCGCTGAAAGTGGAAGCCGATGCGGATATAGCCGGGGATGCGCTCGGTGCCGGTGATAGCCACCGGAACAATGGGGGCCTGGGACCGCAGCGCCAGGTAGGTCACGCCATCCTCTGGCTCCCTGAGTCCCCTGCGGCTGCGGATGCCCTCCGGGAAGACGACCATGGCCTGGTCCCGTTCGAGGAGCCGGAGGGCCCACCCCACCGCGTCCACATCGTGGCCGTCCCTGTCCACGGGGTAGACGTGGAACCGTCGGAGAAAATAGCCCACAACCCGGTTGATATAGAGCCCGCGCTTGCCCATGAAATAGAGGGGGCGGTTGAAGACGGCGGCCAACAGGGGCGGGTCCGCGTTGCTCTGATGGTTCGACGCCACGATCAGCGGGCCAAAGGGAGGGATGTTCTCCATGCCCACCACCTCGACGCGGCCAAAGGTGCGCATCATCCCGCTAGCGAACTTGCGGCCGAACCAGTACCAGAAGTTGGTGCGCTTACGCATCGCCCATCTCCTCCAACAGCCGCTCCACAACCTGCTCTACGCTCAGCCCATCGGTGTGGAACTGCAAAGCGTCCTCGGCGGCCCGAAGCGGGGCCTGCGCGCGCTGGGAGTCCAGGGTGTCGCGCAGCTCCAGGTTCGCCACCACCTCTTCGAGCGGCACGGGACGCGAGGCTGCCGCCATCTCCCGGTGGCGCCGCCCGGCCCGTTCCTCCGGCGAAGCGAGCAGGAAGACCTTGGCCGGGGCATCGGGCAGCACGTGAGTGCCGATGTCGCGCCCCACCATCACGACGCGCCCTTCCGCGGCGAGCCGGCGTTGCTGGGCCACCATGGCATGGCGCACCTCCGCCACCCGCGAAACGTAGGAGACGGCCTGCTCGACCTTCGGCAGGTGCAGGCGAGAGGTGATGTCCACGGCGCCTGCCAGTACCCGGACGGGGCCGTCGCCCTCCATGCTGATGACCGTCTCGCGGGCCAGCCTGCCCAACCCCGCCTCGTCCTCGGGCGAGACCCCCTTCTCCAGAGCAAGCGCCGTGATGGCCCGGTACATCAGGCCGGTGTCGATAAAACGGTACCCCAAGCGCCTGGCCAGCGCCCTGCCCACCACGGTCTTCCCGGATGCCACCGGACCATCGATGGCGATGACGGAGGGATGGGACAAAGGCGGCGTCTCCAAAAGTTCGAGAGATGAGACCTGTGGCGATTATGGTCACGGGCGGGGACAGCGTCAAGTTGGGCGGCGGGATGTTGTGGAGCGCGGCCCGAGGCGGCTATAGTAGCGCCATGGCAGCCCCGCGCAGACCTGCCGGTCGGGAGAGCGCCCTCCGAAGGGCCGTCTCCGGTCTCTGGCTGGCCGCCGGCCTGCTGACGCTGGTGGCGGTCAGCAGCGTGGCCGCCGCTCTCTGGGACCGCTGGCCGGGCGATATCGACGGCGTGCGTCTCTTTCAGGGGATGCTCAACGGCGCCACCGAGCCCCTGGCGGACGCGGTGACCGCCCTCGGCGACCGCGTCCCCCGGCTGGCGCTGGCCCTGGCGGCCGCCGGCTGGCTCCTCTACGTCCGGCGTCCGCGGCTTGCGGGGATGCTGGTGGTGGTGCTGGTGCTGGCCGGAGCCCTGGTCCAGGTGCTGAAGTGGACGGTGGATCGCCCCCGGCCCGAGCTGCCCTTGGACTTGGAAGCGCTCGCCGCCTCCACCAGCGGCAGCTTTCCCAGCGGCCACACCACTTTCGTGGCCCTCTATTTCGGGGCGCTTGCCTATCTGACGGTCCGGAACTGGCGGGCGGCGGCGTGGCGTCGCGGCGCGCTGGTGGCGCTGTTCCTGGCGCCGGTGGCGCTCATAGGGCCGGCGCGGATAGCCTGGGGAATCCACTGGCCGAGCGACGTCCTGGGAGGCTACCTGGTGGCGCTGCTGGGGCTCCTGGCCCTGGCCCTGCTGCACCGCCGCTTCGGTGATGTGGGCACCTGATCCGGCTCGACATTCCGATCATGGTCGCGGCGGGGCTGCCGGCCAAGGAGCTCTCGGCCAGGTGAAAAGCGGCCGTAGGCGGCTCCGGGCGCCGCATGACCCCCTCTGGACCCACGATTGCATTCAACGCAAGCAGGCCCTATTATTGCGCCGAAAGGCGCCCAGGGTAGCGCAGCAGGAACACGGGCCTTCCGGGACCGCATGCCAAACCTTCCCGTTCTGGTCCTCAACGAGAACTACGAGCCGTTGAACATCTGCGGTGCGCGGAGGGCCATCGTCTTGCTCCTCCACGAGCGCGCCCAGATGCTTGAGAACGGCCGCGGCATGTTCCACACGAGCACCACGGCCTTCCCAATCCCATCCGTGATCCGGCTGACGCACATGGTGAAGCGCCCGGTGTTCGCCAGGCGATTGTCGCGTCAGGAGGTCTTCTGGCGTGACCGGTACACGTGCCAGTACTGCGGTAAGTCCGCGCGGGACCTCACCCTGGACCACGTGCTCCCCCGGGCCCGGGCGGGCGCCCACACCTGGGAGAACGTGGTGAGCGCCTGCGTGCCGTGCAATCACCGGAAGGCGGGCCGAACGCCCAAGGAGGCGAGGATGGCGCTCCTGCGCCAGCCCCAGGCTCCCGCCGCGAATCCGTACCACCTCTTCGTGCACCGCCAGCTCCGCGACGAGTGGCGCAAGTTCATCCCCTGGGCCAGCTAGGCCCGCCCGTATCCACCGGCTCCAGCACGCCAGGCCGGACTGCCTATCGAGGGTTGTCCCAACGAGTGAACCCCCATGACCGGCAAACCGGCAAAAGGGGACCCGCCATGGCGCAAGGGTGGTGAGGGGTCCCCGGCCTCAACGCGCTACGCCGTGGCCGGGGCGCCCGCCGGAGCCGGCAGCTCCAGCATCATCACCTCCAGCGCCAGCCGGGGGTTCGCGTTCCGGTCCAGCACCTCCACCGTCTCCAAGACGCGGTGGAGCCAGCGGACCAGCGTACCCGTGCTCAGCCCCTGGGCCTGACCCTCCAGGCTCTCGCGCCAGGCGGTGTAGGCGATCTCGCCGCCCCTGCCCTGCTGGATGAGGAGCACGTCCCGCCACCAGCGAAGCCATAGGAAGAGCTCGTCGCGGCCCGTCTGTCTCTCGCGCTGGAACCGCCGAGCCAGGTCGCCGGCATAGGCGAAGCGTGCCTCCAAGCCGGCCCGCGACACGTCGGCGATCCGCTCCAGCCGTTGGTGGAGGTTGGGCAGCAGCGCCGCTCCCTGGGCGGCCTGGATGGCCCAGCCCGGGCAGCCGCGGGCCAGACGCGCCAGCTCCTCCGCCTCCTGGGGCGCCACCCCATGTTCCTCTTGGAGCGCCTTCGCCAGCTCGCGAGTGGGGAGCGGCCGCAGCTCCATGCGCTGACACCGGGAGACGACAGTGGGGATGACCGCATCGGGGTCCGCCGTCAGGAGCAGCAGCAGCACATCGGGGGGCGGCTCCTCCAGGGTCTTCAGGAGGGCGTTGGCCGCTTCCAGGCTCAGCCGTTCGGCCTGCTGGATGATGAAGACGCGCCGGCGTCCCTCGTAGGGCCGGAGATGGGCCGAATGGTGCAGCTCGCGTACCGCATCGATGCTGATGAGGGTCTTGCTCACCCCATCCTCCCCGGTCTCCACGTCCAGGGTCTGGACATCGGCGTGCTGGCCCTGGGCGATGCGGAGACACGGCCGACACTCGCCACAGGGCGGCGCCTGGCCATCGCAGTTCACGGCCTGCGCTAGCTGAAGGGCCAGCGTGCTCTTCCCGACGTGGGGCGGCCCGGCGAACAGGTAGGCGTGGTGGAGGCGTCGCTCTTGGAGCCCCCGCTGGATGAGCCGGACCGCCATCTCCTGGCCGTGGACGCGGAACATCACCCCTCCCGGTGCGGAGCGGCCGTCAAGCAACGTCGTTGGCCATCAGATCGTCGTAGGACTCGCGGCGGCGGAGCAGGCGGGAGGCGCCGTCGCCCACCAGCACAATCGCGGGCCGGCCGTTGAGGTTGTAACGGCTGGCCATGGCCGGGCCGTAGGCGCCCGATGCGGGGATGGCGATGACGTCGCCGGAACGCACGGGGGCGAGCTGGGCATCGTGGACCAGGATGTCCCCCGACTCGCAGTACTTGCCGGCGATGGTGACCGTCTGGGTGGCCGCCTGGGTGACGTGGTTGGCCACCAGCGCCTCGTACTGGGCGCCGTAGAGGGCGGGACGGATGTTGTCGCCCATGCCTCCATCCACCGAGACGAAGGTGCGGATGCCCGGCACCTCCTTGATGGCGCCCACGGTGTAGAGCGTCACTCCCGCCCGGCCAACGATGGCGCGTCCGGGCTCCACCACCAGCTTGGGCTCCGGCATCTCCAGGTCGCGGCAGCCCCGGACCAAGGTGCCCACGATGGCCTCCGCGTAAACGTCGGCGGAGGGCGGAGCATCCGCCTCGGTGTACGCGATGGCGAAGCCGCCTCCAGGGCTGAACTCCTGGAGCGTCAGCCCCTCCTCACGCATCTCCGAGGCAAACTGCAAGACCACGTCCACGGCCTTCCTGTAAGGCGCAAGCTCGAAGATGGGCGAGCCCAGGTGGAAATGGAGGCCGCGCACGTCCAGATGCGGCGCGGCCACGGCACGGCGCACCGCCTCCTTGGCTTGGCCCGTGACTATGGGAAAGCCGAACTTGCTATCCAGAACGCCCGTGGTGGTGTGGTGATGCGTGTGGGCGTCCACGTCGGGGGACACCCGGATGAGGACCCGCTGGGCCACGCCGGCCCCATGGGCCAGCTCCTCCACCAGCTCCAGCTCGTAGAAGCTGTCCAGGACGATGGTCCCGACGCCCCACTCCATGGCCTCCCGCAGCTCTTGGGGCGACTTGTTGTTGCCATGGAAGTAGACATCCTCGGCAGGCGCTCCGGCGGCGCGGAGCACCGCCACCTCGCCGCCCGAGACTGCGTCGAAGCCGAGCCCATACCCAACCAGCAGCCGCGCCAGGCCCAGGTTAATGAAGGCCTTAGACGAGTAGACGACCCGGCTCTCAGGGTAGCGCTGGCGGAAGGCGGTGACGTAGGCCTCGACGGTGTTTCGAAGCGTGGCCTCGTCGTAGACGTAGAGGGGGCTTCCATACTCCTGCATCAGCTCCACCACGTCGCAGCCGCCTAGGACCAGGTGGTCCTGGGCATTGACCCGGGCCGAGGTGGGCAGGAGCTTGGCTTTGGGTACGGTGATCATGGGAACACGATTCCGAAAGGGCGGGCACGGAGCCCGCTTCCTTCAGCAATAATCGACGCGCGGGCAGCATAACCGGCGCGCGGGAGCATCCGCAATCAGCGCGGCGAGCACTCTCGGATGCGCTCCTCCGCCACCCTGCGGCCCGTCTCCCGCAGGAGCTGCCTGTCGGCCTCCCAGCTTGGAGCTTGGGGAACGCGCAGCACCCGCTCGTGCCCATAGGTGAGGATGACCTCTCCCTCTTTTCGGGTAACACCCAGGGGGTCCTTGCCGTCCCGGACGTCCCGAATACCTCGCCGGACTATGTTCCGCCCCATGATGACCCCACGATCGGTGACGCCCAGATGCTCCATGTCGTGGACAGCTATAGCCCGCTGGCTGACCTGCGTGTCGTAGTCGCCAGGCATGCGCTGCCGCTCCTCGTAAGGCCCGGCCTGCTGGCCGTAGGTAGCCTCGCCGGCGTAGACCTCCTTGTCCTCCGGGCCGTACCAGAGGTCGAAACGCTGGGTATGGGTGTCGTCCAGCGGTATGCTCCACTGCATGAGCGCGGGCAGACCCAATCCCTTTTCGTACCGCTCCTCAACGGTCGCGATGTTGCCGGCGCCCTGATGGAGGGCCGGCGGAATGAAGTCCCCCATCCGCACCCATACGAGGTCTCCGAATCTCCGGGTATCGAACTTGAGCATACCCAAGGGACTCTCCATGAAGTCCATCTCGGCAGGCTCCGCGAGGTCCTCGGTGAAGCCTTGGTTGCCATTGATCGTGTGCAGAAAGAGCAGGTGGGCCGGGTCGTGGATATTCTCCATGACCTGGAGCCAGTTGCACGGCCAGGGATCGTGCATCCGTGCGCGGAAGTGGTGGCCCGGCATGTTGTAGGTGTCGTAGAGGGGGAAGGCCGGGCGCTTGTCCGGCGGGCCCATGTACGCGAAGACCAGCCCCTGGTGCTCCACCGTGGGATACGCGCCGTGGCAGAGCCGGTCCTTCAGCGTGCTCTCGGCGGGCTCCCCGGGCGTCTCCAAGATTCTGCCGTCCACGCCGTAGAGCCAGGCGTGGTAGCAGCAGCGGAGGCCCCGCTCCTCTATCTGGGCGAACTCCAGCGACGTGCCTCGATGGGAGCAGTGGAGCTCCAGGAGGCCGACTTGGCCCCTGCCGTCGCGGAAGATCACCAGGTCCTCGCCCAGGATGCGGATGGCCACGGGCAGGTCCCTCAGCCCCTCCGCCGCGAACACCGGAAACCAGAAGCGGCGGAACCACTCCCCGGCGGGGCTGCCGGGGCCGATACGGGTGAGCTCCTCGTCCTCCGGCGGCACCTGGTTATGGGAGTAGCCACTGTAAGGGGCATTGAGGAACGGAACGGTGGTAGACACGGTGCGATCCATTGAACGACCTCCTATGCCAGCTCCGGAATACGCTGCGTCATCTGGGCCCACTCGTCGGCGGAGACGGCGCCCTTCATGGCCTGGGAGCCAGCGGCGAACACTGGAGGGGGCATCTCCTGCATGAACATCCGCAGCATTCCTTCCCGGCCACCCAGGTCCTGGGCTTTGAACACCCACGCGAGCATCTGCATCATCACCTCGGGCGCGATGTGCTGTTGGAGCTTTTCCACCATGGCCCCCTGCTCCTCCACGCTGAAGTGCGCATCCATGATGGGCAGGAGCAGCTGCTCCTCCTTGGCGAGGTGGTGGCTCATCAGCGTATTGAGGGCGGTGGCCTGGGCGGCGAGCTGCGCGGCCAGGGCGGCGCGCTCACCGGCGCCGGCCGCCTTGCGAAGAGCGGATAACGCCTCATCTATCTTTGCCACGGCCGTATCGTTGGCGCGATGGTCCATGGTGTAGGTCTCCCCCAAATGAGGGACCTTTGCGAGGAGGGCGGAGAACATGAACGACTCTTCGCCCTCCTCGTGCTCTTTGACCGCGTCGCGGAAGAACCGGAAGCGCTCCTCGAAGCTCGCCACCTGGCCGGCGTCCGCGGAGGCCAGGGCACCGGACGCATCCTGAAAGTGCTGGGTATCTCCACGGATTGCATCGTGGATGAAGTAGATACCGTCCATCGGTCCTGCCATGCTTCACATCGCCTCTCGCAGTAGTGTTTCCCTCAGCACCGCAACGCTCAATACGAGCGGGGCAGGCCCAGCACCCGCTGTCCCAGATAGGCGCGCACTAGATTATTGTTTATTGGCGCCACAGTAAAGAGGCGGGTCTCGCGGAACTTCCGCTCCACGTCCGCCTCAACGGCGAAGCCGTAGCCGCCGTGGGTATCCAGGCACACGTTGGCCGCCTCCCAGGCCGCCTCGGAGGCGAGCAGCTTGGCCATGTTGGCCTCCGCTCCGCACGGCTCGGCCCGGTCGAAGAGGGTGGCGGCCTTATAGCGGACCAGGTCGGCGGCCTCGATGTGGGCGTAGGCCTGGGCGATGGGGAACTGCACCCCCTGATTGGCCCCGATGGCCCGGCCGAAGACCACTCGCCAGTTGGCGTAGTCCACCGCCTTGTCCACGAACCACCGGCCATCGCCGATGGCCTCGGCGGCGATGAGGACCCGCTCGGCGTTCCAGGAATCGATGATGTAGCGGAAGCCCTTGCCCTCCTCACCGATGCGGTTCTCCACCGGCACCTCCAGCCCATCGAAGAAAACGGTGCTGGTGTGCTGGTTCATCATCACCGGCAGGGGCTGCACCTGCATATGCCCCTGGGCCTCTCTCAGATCTACCAGGAAGGTGGAGAGGCCCTGGGTCTTATCTTCGAGCTCGTCGTAGGGCGTGGTGCGGGCCAGGAGGAGCATCAGGTCCGACTCCAGCACCCGCGAGGTGAAGACCTTCTGGCCGTTGATAACGTACCGGTCGCCATGGCGCACCGCCATCGTCTTGATGCGCGTCGTCTCGGAGCCGGCGTCGGGCTCCGTGACCGCGAACGCCTGGAAGCGGAGCTCGCCGCTGGCCACTCCCGGCAGGTAGCGGCGCTTCTGCTCCTCGTTTCCGTGCCGGAGCAGGGTGCCCATGATGTACATCTGGGCGTGGCAGGCGGTGGCGTTGCCGCCGGAGCGGTTCACCTCCTCCAGCACGATGCTCGCCTCGACGACGCCCAGCCCGCCGCCGCCGTACTCCTCGGGGACCAGCACGGACAGCCAGCCGAGGCCCGTCAGCTCCTTCACGAACGCCTCGGGATACCCGCAGCGCTGCTCCAGCTCGCGCCAATAGGCGCCGGGGTACTTCTTACAGACCTGGCCGACCGCCTCGCGGATCGCCTTCCAGTCCTCCTTCATCTCGAAGTCCATCGCTCTCTCCTCGTCCTGTGCGGAGCCCATCGGCCGGGGAGCAGGCCCCTTGAGGCGCGCTGGAAGACCGAGAGGCCGGCCTACGTCAGGCAGTAATCCTCCCCGTCCGCCCTCACGTGCCCCTCGTTCACCAGCTTCAGCAACTGGCTCTTGAGCTGGCCCTCGGCCAGGCGGTGCCTCCCCGGCTCCAGCTTCGCATAGATCGCCTCGCGGAGCTGGGCCACGGTGCGGGGGCCGCTCCGCAGCTCGGCCAGCACCTGCTCCTCCCGATGGTGGCGGTGCGCGATCAGCTCTCGTATCCGGGCGTCGGGGTCCGCGATGGGGCCGCCGTGGCCCGGATAGACCACCCGCGCCTCCAGGGTCAGCAGCATGGCCAGCGTCTCCACGTACTTGGCGATGTCGCCCTCGCCGGGCCGCACGGCGGAGGTGGAGACGCCCAGCACCGTATCGGAGCTGAAGAGGGCGCGGCGCTCGGGAGCGAACACGGCCAGGCACCCCATCGTATGGCCGGGCGCGTGGAGGACCTGGAGCGTGATGCCGCCCAGGTCCCGCAACTCGCCGCCCTCCACGGTGCGGCCCAGCGTGGCCTCGCCTTGCAGCCGCTCCCGCTCGATGGGCTCGCGCTCCAGGGAGTGGGCGGTAAGCGGCGCTCCCGTGGCCTTATGGAGCCGCAACGCCCCGCCGGCGTGGTCGCCGTGGCGATGGGTGAGCAGCACCTCCGAGAGCGGCGGAGCGCCGATGCGCCGCAGGTAGGCCAGCCGCGCCTGGTGGTCCTCCTCGCTATCGTAGCCGGAGTCGATGAGCACCGAGGCGTCGGCGCCCACCACCAGAAAGGCGTTGGGCGGCGGGATGATAGGGATGGGCCGGTCTCCGTGGGTGAGTTGGTGAATGCCTGGCTCGATCTCCATGATGGGCTCCTTAACGGAACGGATTTCAGGGCTCCCGAAGGAGCGGGCAGGCCCCTATCCGCCCTTCGCGCCGCGCTTGGCGACCTCGTAATATTGAATGAACGCTTCGGGTGCGGTGCGGCCGATGGCCTCGCCGATCAGCTCCAGCGGCAGGTCCTCCAGCCTCTTGAAGCGGACGCACGACTTGCCCATGTTCAGCTTCTTGCCGCTGGACCTGTAACGCTCAACGAACCACCGCTCCGTCTCCTTGTCGCCGTAGACGTTCATGAGATAGAGGGACACGTAGTTCTTCTGAGATGCCAGTGAAGCGTATCCCAAAGCCTGGCCGTTGTATGTCACCGGATACTTTGACAGGGGGATAACGTAGCTGATCATGCCGTACTGCATCGTCTCCTCGTACCCGGCCGGCAAGTTCTCCAAAATGACCGCTCGGACTCCTTCAACGGCGTCCCGGCGGTCCGGAGGCAATTCGGCCAGGTACTCGTCCACCGTCGCAGCGCTGCTCGTGGCCACCGTGACGCGCTCCTCTCAGTCCAGCCCGTGCTACCGAACGCCCGATTAAGCAGGCAAGGCCTCCGGTGGACTCAGGCCGGCCTCCGGTGGACTCAAGCGGGATGGTATACTCGCCCCGGTAGCTTTGCAACGGAGGCGGCCATGGCCCTAGCCTACGACGGCGCGTTCCAGGTGTACAAGGTGGCCGGCATGGGCCCGTACGACAACAACGGCTACGTGCTGGCGGACCCTGCCAGCGGCGAATGCTATCTGGTGGACGCTCCGGCCGAGATCGAGCGGCTCCTCCAGGAGGCCAAGCTCTTTCAGGTCAAGGGCGTCCTCATCACCCACACACACCCGGACCACATCCAGGGCTACGGCGAGCTGAAGCGGCTGACCGGCATGCCGGCGGCCGTGCACGCCGACGACGAGGCGAAGCTGCCTTCGGCGCCCGACTTCCGGCTGGGCGACGGCGATGTGCTGCGGCTCGGCGCCACCGCCATCCACGTGGTGCACACACCCGGCCACACGCCCGGGGGCGTCTGCCTCCGGCTGGGGCCATGCCTCATCTCGGGCGACACCCTCTTTCCGGGCGGCCCCGGATACACCCGCAGCCCCGACGCCTTCCGCCAGGTGGTCCAGAGCATCACGGAACGGCTGCTGACGCTGGACGACGAGGTGCTGGTCTTCCCAGGCCACGGCGCCGACACCACCGTCGCCCAGGCGAAGAGGGATTACGCCGCCTTCGCCGGCAAGCAGCACCCGGCGGACCTCCACGGCCACGTAAGCTGGCTCACGTCGTAGCGCCAAGGTACGGCCACGGGCCGGAGCCCCACCCTTCGCCTTCGCTCAGGGCGCGCCGCTTTTGCCCCCACTCGTGGTGAGGCGCTTTTGTCCCCGCTCGTGGGGATCAGCCTTTACCCCCGCTCGTGGTGAGGCTCTCGAACCATGAGCGGGACAGTCAACCACAATGCTTATACTCCGTTCATCCTTCGAGTGCCTCTCCGATACGCCCCGATTCCATCGGGGCTATCGAGAGTCTCGATGAGCGGAGCATCATCGGACAGGACGAACGGAGTACATATCCCAGTTCAGGGCGCGCGGCCTTTGCCCCCACTCGGGGCGCGCCGCTTTTGCCCCCGCTCATGGTGAGCCTGTCGAACCATCGTGGTGAGGCGAGTTTACCCTGAGTCTATCGAAGGGAACCATGAGCGGCACACCGGCCGGGGCTAGCCGGCCCCCGCCTCTGCTATGCTAGTAGGAGCCCTCCCAGCCGTGACTCCGGCGTAAGACCCGCCATGCTTACCAAGCGCATCATCCCCTGCCTCGACGTGGACGCGGGCCGCGTGGTCAAGGGCGTCTCCTTCGTCAACCTTCGCGACGCCGGCGACCCCACGGAGCTGGCCGCCTTCTACGACCGCCAGGGCGCCGACGAGCTGGTCTTCCTGGACATCACCGCCAGCGCCCAGGGACGGGAGACGATGGTGGAGGTGGTGAAGCGCGTCTCGGAGCAGGTGTTCATCCCGCTCACCGTGGGCGGCGGCGTGCGCGGCAGCGCCGATGTCCGCAAGCTCCTGCAGGCCGGCGCCGACAAGGTGGCGGTGAACACTGCGGCCATGCTGGACCCCCAGGTGGTGGCCAGCAGCGCCGGCGACTTCGGCAACCAGTGCATCGTCATCGCCATCGACGCCCGGCGCGTGCAGCCGAGCGCTCCATCCACCGCGAAAGCCGGCGCTCCCGAGCTGACGCTCGACGATCAGTCCACGTGGGAGGTGTACATCCACGGCGGGCGGACACCCACGGGCGTCGACGCGCTGAAGTGGGCGGCGCGGGCCGTCGAGCTGGGCGCCGGCGAGGTGCTGCTCACCAGCATGGACGCCGACGGCCAGCAGCAGGGGTACGACCTAGAGCTGACCCGCGCGGTGGCCCAGGCGGTGCCGGTGCCGGTTATCGCCAGCGGCGGCGCGGGCACGCTGGAGCACCTGTACCAGGCCGTCACCACGGGTCAGGCCGACGCCGCCCTGGTGGCCAGCATCTTCCACTACGGCGCCTTCACGGTGGGCCAGGCCAAGGCCTACCTGTCGGAGCGAAAGGTGCCGGTACGCCCATCTCCAAGTCCCAGCGAGGCGTGAGCGATGCCCACGCCGCCCCCCATCACGACGGTGGCCTTCGATATGTACGAGACCCTGGTCCGCAACGGTGTGGACCTGTGGCGGACCACCTTTGACGAGATCGTTGAGGCGCAGTCCCTGTCCATCCCCGGCCCGGAGCTATGGCGGGAATGGCGAAGCCGGGACGTAGACTTCCGGCGCACCCGGACTCACATGGAGCATCCCCAGACCAGTCCGCCCTTCCGGACCTACCAGGATGCGTGGCGGGACGCCTTCACACAGACGTTCCGCGCCCTGGGACTGAACGGCGACGCGGAGGACGCCGCCCGCCGCTGCACGCGCGACCAGACGCTGCGGCCAGCCTACCCGGATGCGTTGGAGGCGGTGCCCAGGCTACAGAGACGGTGGCCTGTGGGTCTGCTCTCCAACGCCGACCACAGCTACCTCACCGAGCTGGTCGAGCGCCACGGCTGGAGCTTCGAGCCGATGGTATCATCGGAGTCGGCCCGGGCCTACAAGCCGGACCCGCGCATCTTCGAGGCTTTCTGCCGCCAGGCGTCAGCGGCGCCGGAGCAGGTGCTGTACGTGGGCGACTCGCACTACGACGACGTCCACGGCGCCAAGCTGTGCGGCCTCCGGACCGCCTGGGTCCGCCGGGGAGGTGAGACGCCCGGCACGACCCCGCCGCCCGATGGCCAGGAGCTGCTTCGGGCAGACTTCGAGATCGCATCGCTCCATGAGCTGGAGGGTATTCTGCAACGAGAAGCGGGACCCGCCTGAGGCTGGCCCAAGGCCGGAGGGTGACATGAAGCGGCCTCTCCGAGTGATATAAAGCGGAAGGAGCATGAGGAATGACTGCCACGGAACGCCCCCAGGTGAAGCTGGACGAGCACGGGCTGGTGACCGCCATCTGCCAGGACGCCGCCACCGGCCAGGTGCTGATGGTGGCGCACATGAACCCCGGCTCCATCAAACGGACCCTGGAGGGGGGCGATATGGTCTTCTACAGCCGCAGCCGCGAGGAGCTGTGGCACAAGGGCGCCGTCTCCGGCAACCACCTCCACGTGCAGTCGGCCCAGGTGGACTGCGACGGCGACGTGCTGCTCTTCCAGGTCAACGCCGACGGCCCCGCGTGCCACACCGGGCGCACGAGCTGCTTCTTCACGCCGCTACCCCCGGAGCCCGAGTACGACCGCACACCCTCGGGACCCGGCATCCTTCAGGAGCTGTTCCAGGTGATCCGTCAGCGGCAGGAGGAGCGGCCCGAGGGCAGCTACACCACGAGCCTCTTCGAGGCGGGCAGGGCGCGCATCGCCCAGAAGGTGGTGGAGGAGAGCGGCGAGGTGGCCATCGCGGGCTCGACGGACGATAAGGCCAACCTGCCGGGCGAGGTGGCGGACCTCTTCTACCACACGCTGGTGCTGCTGGCGGACGCGGGCCTGAAGCCGGACGACGTCTGGCGGGAGCTGCGGAGCCGGCGGGGCGGAGGCCCCTAAATGGCGAAGACCGGGCTCGCCATCGTGATGAGCCGCTGCTCCTCGGCGAACCCCTGCCTTAGATAGCGGGGCAGCGCGAACAGCCCAGCGTGAGTGATGCCGTCGTAGTAGCGGAGCGGCGATGGGAGCCGGGCCGCCAGCCGACTGTCGATCTCTTCGGACGTCATCGCGGCCACCGGGGACGCGTCCTCCTGTCCGCCGATGACGAAGCCCCACTCCGTGCCGAAGCTGGGCATGTAGGCCCGGTAGGCGGCGCACTGAGGGAAGACGGAGCCGACGGTCCTTTGGATGGCGGTGTACATCTCGGTGTAGTTAATGGGGCCTGCCGGGCCCGCCTGGACCACCATGAGGCCGCCCGGACGGAGCCGGGAGCGCACGAGGCGGTAGAACTCCTGGGTGAAGAGCTGGTAGGCCGGGCCGCCCTCAAGAGGGTCCGGCACGTCGATGATGACCACATCGAAATCGTCCTCGGCGCGCTCAAGGAAGGCGAGGGCGTCCTCGTGGTGCAGCGTCAGACGCGGGTCGTCGAACGCGCCCTGATGATGGCCTGGCAGGTAACGGCGGCAGAGCTCCACCACCTCGCGGTCCAGGTCCACCATGACCACCTCGGACACGGACGGATGGCGCAGCGCCTCCCGAGCGGTAGCGCCTTCGCCACCACCCGCGATGAACACCCGCCCGGGGCTGGCGTGGGCCGTCATCACCGGCTGGACCAGGGCCTCGTGGTAAACGAACTCGTCGGCCTCGGTGGACTGGGTCCTGCCGTCCAATATCAGGCTGAGCCCAAAGGGTCCCGTCTCCAGCAAATCAACCTTTTGGTACTGGGTACGGCCGCTGTAGGCAACGCGACGCAGCCCCGTCGCCTGCACTAGCTCCGGGGTGATGTGCTCTAGGTGCCAGTTCGTACTGCTCGGTAACTCGTCCATGCGTACAGAAACTACGCCTGCGGCAACGCCACCGGCGCGGCCGCAATGCCCCGCCGCACCTCGTTCACATCGGCATCCTTGGAGTCCAGCCGCTCGATGAGCAGAGTCGCCGCCTCCCTGGGATCGAACGAGTCGCCGCAGGTGAAGATGTCCACTGCCGCATATCCGTGCTCCGGCCAGGTGTGAATGCACAGGTGGGACTCCGCGATGGCCACCACCCCGGTCACACCTTGGGGACTGAACTGGTGAAAGATATGGTCGATCACCGTCGCCCCCACCGCTTCGGCGGCCGTGAGCATCGTGTCCCGCAGGTACGGCAGGTCATCCAGCTTGTTTCGGTCACACTCACGCAGGTCCAGCAGTACATGTCGTCCCAATGTGGTCAATCAAGCAGCCCCCCTTTGCGTAAAGTCACGAAGGGCGAGTCTAGCAGGGCGTGACTGCACCCGCAAGGGGAGACCCCATATCGCGCGGCATTCTGCCCAGGCGACGCGGCGTTTTATCCCACATTTCCCAGATCAGCCGCGTGGGTGCGTCGTAATCCGGTAAGAGTGCTGCCTATTTGAGCCGCCTACCTGGGCATTATGGGCAGTGTGGGTGCTAGACTGGCCGAGCTAGCGGGTCTAGTTCTGGATACCGCAATCTCGCTGGAGGCACCCAATGGGTGAAAGCTCCGACACCCCTTTGAAGCTCCAATTCGACCGCAGAGTCCGCCTGGATTTTCGTGGCGCTACCATCACCTCGGACGCCGGACTCCTGGCATGCCGCGAGCTTGATGCCGCTCTGGGGCTCACAGAGACAGCCAACGATTATAGGGTATAGTCCCAAAACAGCCACCTGTGAGAGAATGGTGGCATGGGACGGAAGATTGGGTGCCCTCGATGTCAACACGCCAAGAGCTGGAGCATTCGGCGAGGTAAGAGTCGTTGTGCAGCCTGCCACTACGAGTGGGTGCCCAGGGCGCTGCCGCTTCGGTTGTCGCCAGGGGAGTGGCGGCGACTGTTGCGCTGGTTCGTCTTGGGGCAGAGTGCCGAGGTGATTGCCCAGGAGGCCCGTCTGGAGCGAAAGCGAGTCCTGCGAGCCCTGATCGTGGTGCGCCAGGCCATGGTCCGGGACGTTCCCCATGTCTTCTCCGGCGTGGTGGAGGTCGACGAGACCTACCTGGGAGGTTCCTGGCGCAACAGGCGCCTGGCAAAGCGTGTTCAGGGCACGAAGCGGGGCCGTGGAACCACTAAGCAAGCTGTCTTTGGGATCCTGTGTCGAGGTGGCCTGGTGTGGGCGCAAGTGGTACCTAACGTGGAAGCCAAGACGCTGCTGCCGCTCCTGCACCAACGCGTGCAACGTGGCTCCATCGTCTGCTCGGACACCTTTACCAGCTACACGGGCGTCGCAGCGGGGGGCTAGGTCCACCGGCTTGTGGACCACAGCCAGGCGTTCAGCGATCGGCAAGGGAGCCACGTCAACGGCTTGGAGGGCTTCTGGGGTTATCTCAAGCGGCGTCTGGCAGCCAAGGGGGGAGTCCGCCGAGAACGGCTGCCCCTCTATCTTGCTGAGTATGTCTGGCGCTACAATCATCGGCGTCTGTTGGGACCAGAACAGGTTAAGACATTGTTCAAGCTGCTTCAAAGCTAATCCGGTGGCTAAAACGGGACTTTACCCAAAAAGATTCCTCGTCCACCCCCGCTCCAAGCCTTCCATTCGTTAGCTCGCGTCCGCCAAAGGCCATCGTTTGCGGCCCCACTCGTGGGTTCAGGTCGAGCCCTGCTATAATCGGCGCGCTTATGGACCTGAGCACGCTGATACCCGGCCAATCGCTGGTGGACGAGGAGCTGACCATCTCGCCCGAGGCGTCAGCCGCCTACCGCGATGCGACGGCGGACACGTCCGCCGTCTACGACGAGCGCACGGCGGTGCCGCCCACGGCGGTGGCAGCGCTGGCCCTGGCGGCGGTGATGCGAGCGGTGGAGCTGCCGGCGGGTGCGGTCCACGTGGGGCAGGAGCTGGAGCTCTCGTCGGTTGCCGAGCCGGGGGACGCGCTGCGGTGCACGGCCAGCGTCGCCGACAACGGGGTGCGCGGCGGCAACCGGCTACTGGCGCTGCGGTTCCAGGTGACCCACGAGAGCCGGCCGGTGGTGGCGGGACGCGCCAGCATCATCGTGCCGGTGGAGGCTCCCGCCTAGTGGCCTCGCCTCCCGCAACCCTGCCCGCGCTGGTGCACGCCGTGACCCAGGCCCAGATCGCCCGCTACGCCGATGCCAGCGGCGACCACAACCCGCTGCACCTGGACCCGGCCTTCGCGGCGGGCACGCAGTACGGGGGGACCATCGCCCACGGCATGCTGGTGCTGGCCTTCCTCTCGGAGATGATGACCCACGCCTTCGGCATGGACTGGCTGACCGGCGGTAAGCTCAAGTTGAGGTTCAGGGCCCCGGTCTACCCCGGCGACGTGGTCACCACCGAGGGCTCGCTGCGCGAGGGGGGCGACGTGCCGGGCGAGGCGGCTTACAATGTGGCCTGCCGCAACCAGTCCCAGGAGCCGGTGATCACCGGCGAGGCCAGGGTCCCCTGGCCCGCGGGATGAGCCGGGCAATCCACCCGCACAAGGCGCATAAGTGACCGACGACCACCCGCCCTACACCATCGCCCTGGACGCCATGGGCGGCGACGACGCCCCCGCCGCGCCGGTGAAGGGCGCTATCGTTGCCGCCCGCGACACCGGGGTCCGCGTGCTGCTGGTGGGCGACCCCGACGCGGTCCGCGGGGAGCTGGGCAGGCACGCCACCGACGGCCTGCAACTGGAGGTCGTGCCCTCGGAGGGGGTGGTCATGGAGGGCGAGCAGCCGGTGCGGGCGCTGCGGCAGAAGCCCCGGGCCTCCGTGGCCGTGGCCACCGGCCTGGTGAAGGAGGGCACCGCCGACGCGATGGTGACCATGGGCTCCACGGGCGCCGCCATGGGCGCGGCGGTCCTGGCCCTGGGCCTCTTCCCCGGGCTGGAGCGCCCGACCCTCGGCGGGCCATTCATCAGCCTGGCGCCCCGCACCTCGCTCATCGACCTGGGCACGCAGCTCGACTGCCGGCCCTCCCAGCTCCTCAGCTTCGCCGTCCTGGGCTGCACCTTCTCGCGGCTCTTCCTGCGGATCCATGAGCCGCGAGTGGCCCTGCTCAGCGTGGGCGCCGAGGCGAACAAGGGGAACCGCCAGGTCCAGGAGGCGTATCCCCTCTTCGAGGCCAGCGGGCTGAACTTCGTGGGCAACATCGAGGGGCACGAGGTGTTCCTGGACAAGGCCGACGTGGTGGTATGCGACGGGTTCGTGGGGAACGTGCTGCTGAAGTACACGGAGGGGCTAGGCCACGCCACCGCGCGCTATCTGAGCGAGGCGCTGGGCCCAGACGCCCCGGCGGTCCAGCACCTGCGGGGGCTGGCAAGCGCCGCCGAGGGCGCCGGGGGAGTGCTCTTCGGGGTCAACGGGAGCGTCGTCATCGGCCACGGCAGGTCCAGGGCCGAGAGCATCACCGGCGCCATCGCCATGGCCCAGCGGATGCTGGAGTTGCGTTTGGTGGAGAACATGCGCCAGGAGCTGGCGCTGGTACTCCAGCGGACCCCGGTCGATCCCCAGCCCACGGTGGAGTAAAGGCGAGCCATGACGAGATTGGATGGGCGGCGGGCGCTCGTGACCGGGGCCAGCCAGGGCATCGGCCGGGCCGTGGCGCTGCGCCTGGCGGCCGAGGGCGCCCGGGTGGCGGTGAACTACAACACGGGCCGGGAGCGGGCCGCCGAGGTGGTGCGGGAGATCGAGGCCGTCGGCGGCACGGCCCTGGCCATCCAGGCCGACGTCGCCCAGGCCGGTCAGGTGAAGGCGATGGTCCAGGAGGTGACGGACGCCTGGGGAGGCGTGGACATTCTGGTCAACAACGCCGGCATCACCCGCGACAACCTGCTGCTGCGGCTCTCGGAGGACGACTGGGACCAGGTGCTGGACACGAACCTGAAGGGGGCCTTCCTGTGCACCAAGGCCGTGCTCCGGCCCATGACGCGCCAGCGCTGGGGGCGCATCGTCAACATGTCGTCGGTGGTGGCCCTGGCGGGCAACCCGGGCCAGGCCAACTACACGGCCGCCAAGGCGGGGCTCATCGGCTTCACCCGCACCGTGGCTCGCGAGATGGCGTCCCGCAACATCACGGCCAACGCGCTCACGCCGGGGTTCATCGCCACCAGCATGGTGGAGACCCTCTCGGAGGAGACGAAGGCGGCCATCAAGGAGCGCATCTCCCTGGACCGCTTCGGGTCGCCCGAAGAGGTGGCCGCCGTGGTAGCCTTTCTCGTCAGCGATGAGGCGGGCTACATCACGGGCCAGGCTATCGGCGTCGACGGCGGGCTCAGCCTATAGCCGCCTACCTATAATCGCCTAAAGGAGCAGACCTTGGTATTCCAGAAACCAGCGCATACGGGGCCGGGCGACCGGATCATGGTGGTGGTGGCCCACCCCGACGACGCCGAGTTCATGTCCTCGGGCAGCGTGGCCAAGTGGACCGGCGAGGGGCGGGAGGTCGTCTACGTGCTCTGCACCAGCGGCGATAAGGGGACCTCAGACCCGGAGGTGGTGCCGGCCGAGCTGGCCGTCGTCCGCGAGCAGGAGCAACGGGAGGTGTGCCGGATCCTGGGCGTGAAGGACGTGGAGTTCCTGCGCCACGAGGACGGCATGCTGGTGAGCGACCTGGCGCTCCGCAAGGAGATCGTGCGGATGATCCGCCGGCACAGGCCCAGCGCCGTGGTCACGGGCAACCCCTCCCGCTGGACCGGCAACTTCGTGAACCACCCCGACCACCGGGCCGCCGCCGAGGCCACCCTGGACGCCGTCTTCCCCTCGGCCCGCGACTATCACGTCTTCCCAGAGCTTGTCGCCGAGGAGGGACTGCTCCCGCACGTCGTGGACCACCTCTACGTGGGCATGCGCGGCGAGGAGGCCGACGTGGCCATCGACATCTCCGGGACCATCGAGAAGAAGATCGAGGCGCTGAAAGCCCACAAGAGCCAGATCAAGGACCCCGGCGAGGGGTTCGGCGACTTCGTGCGGAGCATGGCCCGCCACAGCGCCGGCGAACGCGGCATGGAGTACGCCGAGTCGTTCAAGTACTTCTACCTGGGCCCGCGCCGGCCTGAACCGGAGTCCCCCGAGCCGGCGCCTAAGGAGTAGGCGGCGGGCCTACGCCTCGGCGGGCTCGGTGGCCAGCGCGTAGGCGGGCGTGGAGAGCGTGGCGGTGACGTCGCCCGGCACCACGGCGAGGGCGGCGCCATCGACGGCGTGCTCGCTGCGCACCAGGGCCAGGGCCACGTAGGCACCGCCGGCCGGCACCCGGGCCACCGATGTCAGCTTGCCCACCTTGCGTTCGCCGGCCTGCCCCGCTCCAGCCGGGGCCTGCCCCGCTCCAGGCGGAGCGATCAGATCGGACTCCGGCGGACGGAGGGCGAGCAGGGCGTCACCCACCTTGGCGGGCCCGCTGAGGACGGCGGCCATGAGACGACGCTGCACCTTGCGGTAGGTGTCCAGCCGTGCCACCACCTCCTGGCCCACGTAGCACCCCTTATTGAAGCTGATGGCGCCCTTCAGGCCGCTCTCCAGCGGGTTCGTGTCTTCGCCGAACTCGGCCCCGTACACGGGCACGCCGCGAGCGACGCGACAGGCCTCCCACGCCTCCTGACCCACGGGGATGGCCCCGGCCGCCCGCAAGCCGTCCCAGAGCCGCGACGCCTCCGTCCGGGGCGCCAGGAGCTCGTACGTCTCGGCCCCGGCGCCCAGGGTGTGCCAGACCAGCGCTTCGACCCCCGCCGCCACCACCTCCCGCGAGTGGAACCGGGGGAGACCGCCAACGGGCGCGCCCACGCTCTCCAGCAGCGCCTTGGCTCGAGGCCCCGCCAGGACGAACAGGGCCGTCGTCTCGGTCAGGTCCTTGACGGCGACATCCTCGGAGAAGGTGTAGAAATCGAGCCACTCCATCACCGCCGACTGGCGCCCGGGGCTGGTGAGATAGAGCAGGTGGTCCGACCGCACGGTGACCAGCAGCAGGTCCACCACCCTGCCCTTGTTGGTGGTGACCACGGTGGGCGCACCCTCCCCGGCGGCGAGGGCGGCCATCTTGTTGGTGGAGAGCCGGTCCAGCAGGTCCAGGCCGTCGGCGCCGCCGACCCGCACCCGGCCGGCGGACGAGCGGCCCACCAGGGCTACGCCCTCCAGCAGCGCGGCGTACTCAGCCGCTGGATCGCCGTAGTGGCCGGGCTGCGCTTGAGTGAGAAGGTTGCTTGTCATCGCATCGGACCTATACAACGAGCGCCGCCGGCTCCTTCACGAGCCGACAGCCGCGTCGAAGCGTCATCCGCAATCAGACGGAGAAGGAGGTGCCGCAGCCGCAAGTCGTCTTTGCGTTGGGGTTGTTGAACACGAACCCCTTCCCGTTGAGGCCGCCGGAGTAGTCGAGCTCGGTGCCCGCCAGGAACACGTAGCTCTTCTTGTCGATGTAGAGCGAGACGCCGTGCTGCTTGATGACCTTCTCGTTCTCCCCCGGGCCATCGACGACTTGCAGCTCGTAGGTGAGGCCGGAGCAGCCACCGCCCTTCACAGCGACCCGCAGCCCCGCCTCGTCCTTCTGCGTAAACCCCTTGACGTGACTAGCGGCGTTCTCGGTGATGGAGATGGTCAGCGGCTGGTGTGTGGTTGTCATACGGTAACCCCGGTTGGAACTGTGTTCTTCCTCACGGCTCCTCATATCACTATAGGCACGGCCAACCCCGGCGTCAAGGAACGGCGGGGCGGAAGATGCGCCGCGAACGACGCAATCCTACGTGGCCGACGGAAGGAAGAACGGGGCTGGAAGAGCCAGCCTAGCTCTTGCTCTGGACCGTCTCGGCTGAAACGCCGTCCTTGGACGTCCGGGCGCCGAGAAAGCGCCCGTGGCTGTCCGAATAGAGGGTGTTGCCGCACTGGATACACGCCAGATAGCTGCCGAACATATCGGTCACCGGCCGGAGGTCGCCGGAGCACTTGGGCATGCCCGAAGGTAGATCACTCGCATCATGCTATTCCTCTGAGTCGATGTGAAGATGGTAATATCGACTCGCTTACCGGACGATAAAAAATACGGTGTTGAAAGCCGGATTGCAATAGCCTGATGACACGTTGTCGCTCGTTCGTGCTACCGAACGGGGCCACCGCCACGGCTGCCCACCGGGCCGGTGCTATAATTCGGCGGACGGACCAGGAGCGGCTATGCGTATCTACACCAAAGGCGGCGACAGCGGCGAGACGGGCCTCCTCTACGGGGGGCGAGTATCGAAAACGGACCCCCGCTGTGAGGCCTACGGCACCACCGACGAGGCAGTCTCGCTCCTGGGGCTGGCCAGGGCGCTGTCCCAGGAGCCGCACGTGCGGGAGGTGGTGAAGCAGGTGCAGCGGGAGCTGTTCACCGTGGGCGCGGAACTGGCCACCGACCCCGCCGAGTACGCCAAGCTCCAGAAGCACTTCAGCGTGGTGACCGCGGAGATGACGGAGCGCATCGAGAAGACCATCGACGAGTTGAGCGCGCGGATCGAGTTGCCCCGGTCGTTCATCATTCCGGGCGCTTCGGCCGCGTCGGCGGCGCTGGACGTGGCCCGGACGGTGCTGCGGCGCGCCGAGCGCCGGGTCGTCGCCCTCCACGAGCAGGGGCTGCTCCAGAACCCGGAGCTGCTGCGCTACCTGAACCGCGTGGCCGACCTGGCGTTCATCCTGGCGCGCTACGAGGACCGCCACCTGCCCTTCGACCGGCTCACGGCCGAGGACCAAGAGTCGACGGCGTGAGGGGCTGCGCCTCAGCGCCACGGCGCGGACTAAGCAGCGCCCGCCTCCACGGACGACCGAGACTCGCACGTGGGTGCAGGGTGAACCCTGCCTCAGCGCCACGGCGCGGACTCAGCAGCGCCTGCCATCACGGACGAACCGGGACTCGCACGTGGGTGCAGGGTGAACCCTGCCTCAACGCCACGGCGCGGACTCAGCAGCGCTTGTAGTCACGGACGAACCGGGACTCGCACGTGGGTGCAGGGTGAACCCTGCCTCAACGCCACGGCGCGGACTCAGCAGCGCTTGTAGTCACGGACGAACCGGGACCCGCACGTGGGTGCAGAGTGAACCCTGCCTCAACGCCGCGGCGCGGACTCAGCAGCGCTTGTAGTCACGGACGAACCGGGACCCGCACATGGGTGCAGGGTGAACCCTGCCTCAGCGCCACGGCGCGGACTCAGCGGCGCTTGTAGTCACCGACGAAACGGGGCCCGCATGTGGGTGCAGGGCGAGCCCTGCCAGCGCCACGGCGCGGACTCAGCAGCGCTTGTAGTCACCGACGAAACGGGACCCGCATGTAGGTGCAGGGCGCGCCCTGCTAGAATGGGTGGGTGGAACCCATCGTCATCGTCGACTACGGCGCGGGCAACCTGCGCAGCGTGCAGAAGGCCTTTGAGCGGCTGGGACACCAGGCGGTCATCACCGACGATCCTCACGCGGTGAGCGCCGCGCCTGCGGTGGTCTTCCCAGGCCAGGGCGCCTCGCCGCCCGCCATGGCCGCGCTGGAGCGGACCGGCTTGGCCGACGCCATCCGCCAGGCCATCGCTCAACGGAAGCCCTTCTTCGGCGTATGCCTGGGGCTCCAGCTCCTCATGGAGTGGTCGGAGGAGGGCGACACGCGGTGCCTGGAAGTGCTGCCCGGCGTCGTTCGCAAGCTGCCAACGGGGCAGAAGGTGCCCCACATGGGGTGGAATACCGTCCATCTGGCGAAGGAGCACCCGGTGTTTCAGGACGTGCCCCAGGACAGCTACTTCTACTTCGTCCACAGCTATTACGCGGCCCCGGCGGGGCCCGAGCCGGTGGTGGGCGCCACGAGCTACGGCGTGGAGTTCTGCAGCGTGGCGGCCACCGGGAACCTGGTGGCCACCCAGTTTCACCCGGAGAAGAGCGGTCCGCTCGGGCTCAAGCTGTACGACAACTTCGTGCGCCACGTGGTGCAGCGCCAACCGCCGGCGACCACATAGGCGCGGGGGCTCGCGACCGCGGGCCCATGGCGCGAAGCAAGCCTAGCGGTGCTCCTCCACCCACTTCTTCTCGTCCAGCCACTCTCCGCCGCGCGCCTTGTAGCTGGCGGGCCCGTGGCGGACGTTCAGGAACCGGACCCCCTTGGGACCGGAGGTGAAGCTGTACTCCGTCTCCTTCTCCAAATGGATGACCGTCCCCGGCCCGCACTTCCGGCCTCCGAAGGTCATCTCGCCTTCCAGCACGTAGAGGGTCTCGTCCTGGTTGTGACTGTGGGGCGCGGCGGTGTGGTCCGGCTCGATGCTGAGGACCAGCACCCACGGACCCTGCTCAAGGTCTCCGACGAGCTGCTCGCCGAAGGTCCCCGCCTGGCCCGGGCCCCCGTGGACCCAGGGCGCCTCATCGATGTGCATAATCAGCGACCTTCCCATAGTAGCCTCCTTTCAGATTCGTCCATTAACTTCAACGGCCGGCCCCGCGGTCCTGGAACGGGTCTCACTCGCCCGCTGAGAACCGCGACGCGCCCGGCCGGAGATTCAGGAACCGGACCCCTTTGGGGCCGGTCACGAAGCCGTACTCCGTATCCCGCTCTATGAAAAGCACCGTGCCCAGACCGCAGACCCTGTCGCCCATGTCCAACTCACCCTCCACAATGTAGATGACCTCATCCTGGCTGTGGCTGTGGGGCGGCGCGACTCTGCCCGGGTCCAGGGTGATGATATTGATCCACGGGCCCTTCTCCCGGTCTCCGATGAGCTGCTGATTGTACTCCTCGCCCGGCTGGCCGGGCCCTCCGTGAATCCACGGCGCATGGTCTATGTGCATGATCAGCGATTCGCCCATGATAGCTTCCTTTGATACGCCCGTTGGGGCGTTATCCGCTGCGCTCACTAGGACGTTATCCGCTCCTCTTTCCCCGGACTCTTGTACCCGGTTGGGCCCGAAAAAGCGGCTAAATACCTGACCCCCTCGGGGCCGGCGATGAAGCTATAGTCCGTCCTCCGGTCCGTGTAGTAAACGGTGCCCGGGCCATGGATCCGGCCATCCGTGGTTATCTCCCCGTTTATGATGTACCTCACCTGGTCCGCGTTGTGGCGGTGGGGCGCAATGACGTGGCCGGGCGGCAGGCTGACGACGAGGATCCACGGGCCCTTCTCCCGGTCGCCAATCAATTGGTCGCCAAACTCATCCGGCCGGTCCGCCCCCCCATAGGACCAGAGCGCATCGTCTATGTGCATGACCAGTGATTGTGCCATGGCACCCTCCTTCTCCCAAGCCTTCGCGGGCTTCTTCACCGGCGACGACCGCCGGGCCCGATATCGGTTGCTGGGATTCTAGCCGCGCCATATGCGGCGGTCAACGCGTGGCGCACAAGCCGCATTGGGCTCATTCCCGGACCTCCTGGCGCTGACCTCCGCTCGGCTCTTCTGTATGATGGAGTGGCGGCCTCGGGGCCAGCGGCGGAGCGGACCAGTGGAAGTGATACCGGCCATAGACCTGCGGGGTGGGCGTGTCGTGCGCTTGTACCAGGGCGACTACGAGCGCGAGACCGTCTACTCCGACGATCCGGTGGGTGTGGCGCGCGATTTCGAGCGCACCGGCGCTCCCCGGCTCCACGTGGTGGACCTGGACGGCGCGGCCACCGGTGCTCCTGCCCACCTGGAGGCGTGGCGGCGGATCGTCCAGGCGGTCGGGGTCCCGGTGCAGACCGGCGGCGGCCTCCGCACCGTGGAGCTTATCGACAGCGCCCTGGCCACGGGCGTGGAGCGTATCGTATTGGGCTCCGCGGCACTGGAGAATCCGGCGCTGGTGGAGCGGGCCGTCGCCACCCATGGAGCGCACCGGGTGGTGGTGGGCCTGGACGCCCGCGACGGCCTGGTGGCGGTCCGCGGCTGGAGGGAGCAGTCCTCGGTGCGGGCCGAGGAGCTGCTGGCGCGCATGGCCGCCCTGGGCGTGGCCCGGTTCATCTACACCGACATCGCCCGCGACGGCACGCTGCAAGGCCCCAACTACGGCGCCATCGCGGCCATGGTCCGTAAGGGCATAGCGCTGGGGGCCGCCATTGTGGCGTCGGGCGGGATCGGCAGCCTGGACCACATGAAGCGCCTGGCGGACCTGGGGATCGAAGGTGCCATAGTCGGCAGCGGCCTCTACGCCGGCGCGTTCACCCTGGCCGAGGCGCTGGAGGCGGTGGATAACCCATGAAGATGACGCGCGAACATGGCCTCACCAAACAGGATGCCATCCAGCGGCTGGACGCGTTTCTCGCCCGGATGCCGCAAGAGTACAGCGGCCAACTCACCGAGGTGGAGCAGGCGTGGCACGACGACACGTTGGAGTTTTCGTTCAGCGCCAGGGGAATGAAGCTCTCGGGCAACATGACGGTCACCGACACCGCTGTTACCGTGGAGATGGGTCTCCCGCTGCTGGCCCGGATGTTTGAGGGTGAGCTTCAGAGGCGGCTGAACGAGGGGCTGGACAGGGCCCTCGGCTGAGGGCCCGCCTGAGCGTGTTGCAGCCTAAGCCTATCGAGGTGCTGTTTACCGAACGGGGAGTTCGACGCTCCCCCATCTCCACCATGAACACGAGCGATGCAGGGGCGCTCTGCGTGCGTGGCTAACTAGTAGTAAGATTCTACGCAGGCGGTAGGCAAACGATGCGTCCGCTGCCACGATTTGATAGGAGAAGTCCGGGAAGATTCGAATTTGACACAGCAACTACCCACTGGAACTATAACCTTCCTTTTTTCCGATATCGAGGGCAGCACACGGCTTTGGCAGCAACACCCCGAATCCATGAAGGCAGCTTTAGCAAGCCATGACGCCCTACTGGGCTCCATCGTAGAAGGACATAACGGCATAGTCATCAAGAGCCGGGGCGGAGGGGACAGTATCTTTTCGGTGTTCGTCCGGGCTTCGGATGCGGTCGCGGCTGCTTTAGCCAGTCAGCTGGCCATCGTCCATGAACCTTGGCCCACCGATATCGCGATTCGTGTCCGCATGGCTGTTCATACTGGTGAGTCAGAGTTGCGCGACCATGATTACTACGGAATCGCCGTCAACCGCTGCGCCCGCCTAAGAGGTATCGCTCACGGGGGCCAGGTCCTTCTTTCACAGGCAACGGCTCGGTTGGTGCAAGATACGATGCCGGCCGGTGCCGGCTTGCGCGATATGGGATCCCACCGTCTCAAGGATTTGCAGCATCCCGAGCAAGTGTTTCAGCTTATTCACCCCGACCTGCCCGCAGAATTCCCGGCCCTCAACTCTTTGGAAGCCCGTCCTCACAACTTGCCCGTCCAGCTAACCAGTTTCAGCCGGAATTACCCATATCAAGCTGCCTGGGTCCAAGCAACGCACCATCCTCGACGAGAGCCATCGTAGTATCAGTCACGGATGCCGTCAACCATCCAATCAAGCGCACAAAACCATCTCTCGGCGTGGTGAGTTAGCGGCCCCAGGCAGCGGAGGTGGCTTTCACCACGTTTGCACTCCCTTCAAACTCCTCCGGGCGCGCACCTCGCCCTTGGTTGCCTCTCTTCACCTCTGATGACCTCAAGGATAATCGCTACCCTGGTGCTGGATGGAGCCCGGCGATACGCTCCAACACTTGCCGGAATACCTCCCGGGACACTGCCACCTCAGCAAGCTGAAACACCAACCTCCTGGCATGCCGCACCAGACGTCCACCCATCTTGATGAGCTTGGTCTGCACGCTTCGCAGTGACCAGTGTTTCACTGACTCTGGCAAAGTCAGCCTTCTCATGAAGTTGCCCAGGTTGTAGGCCAGCACAAACAGCCACAGCCTCACCTGGTTAGCAACGAACCTGTGACACGAGAGCCGCGTCCAGTTCAGGGCGTATTTACCTTCCTTGATCCACTGCTCGGCCGTGCCCCGCCCGTTGTAGAAGTGGGTTACGCCTGCCGGCGGTAGGTTGAGGTTGGTGACGACGAACCCGACCCTCGGGAATAGCTCACCCTGGCGCCACTCCACCTTGGCGACCACACGCCGGGGAATGTCCCAGCTCTGGGCCTGGTAAACGAAGTCGTGATACCGGACTACGGGCTTCCCTTCGACAGGCTCAGGGCAGGCTTTAGGCGGCCTGCCCACGGGCCGCTTCAGCAGGTGCCGGATGTTTCCTTGTAATACCTCGTTGGCCGGAAGCCGCATAGCGTAGCCAGTGTCCCTTGACTCCAGGTACTCGTACACCTCGGGCTTGGCAAAGGCAGCATCGGCCCGGAACAGCAGCCGAACTCCTTTCTCCTGGTATCGCTTCACGACTGGCTCCAGAACCTCCCGCCACCGCTCAGCGCTGTGGACGTTGCCCGGGCGAAGCATTGCACCTTCGCAATCTCCGAAATGGTTGAACAGGAAGAGCGGGTGATAACATACGGACTCGAAGTGGCCGTTGTAGGCGACTCCCTCTTGCTGCCCATGCACCGGGCTTTCAGAGCTGTCCATGTCTAGGATAACTCGCTGGTGAGATGTCTGGGCCATGGCCCTGTCCACCCACTCAACATTCAGGCGCGCAAGCCCATCCAGGTTTTCCTCTTCGGTTAACACCTCAGTCTCAAATCGGCTCATAGTATTGGTGCTGGCTGCCTGCTTATCAGTACCTTGCCACCCGACGATGACACGCATAGCCGGGTCTTGGGCAAGCCGTTCAGCGTCGTTGGTGTCCTCGTAGCCAGCGAGACGGCTATACACCGATTGTCTGAGCAAGGGCAACAGCGGGTGTTGCACATTGCGGCCGGTGCGGCTTTCATGGATATAATCGTTGGCTGTCTCTGTGAGCCCCAGAGCGGCATCAAGCTCGCGGCATGCCAGGAGTCCGGCGTCCGAGGTGATGGTAGCGCCACGAAAATCCAGGCGGACTCTGCGGTCGAATTGGAGCTTCAAAGGGGTGTCGGAGCTTTCACCCATTGGGTGCCTCCAGCGAGATTGCGGTGTCCAGAACTAGACCCGCTAGCTCGGCCAGTCTAGCACCCACACTGCCCATAATGCCCAGGTAGGCGGCTCAAATAGGCAGCACTCTCACCGGATTACGACGCACCCACGCGGCTGATCTGGGAAATGTGGGCTAAAGTCTAACACCAAAGGAGTGTCCACTTGAGACAGAGAATGGAAATATCAAGCATCAGCATCATTGGCGGGCTGTTCGCTCTGCTGATGGTGACCGCCACAGCGTGCGGCAACTCTGGACCTGAAGCTAGCCTGGAACCAAATGTTCCCACTGTGTCGGATGAGCTGCGCTCAGATAAAGAGCGAGCCATGCCAGCGGCCGTGGAAGATGCTCATCTGGCGGATCTGGTCAGAGGGAACAGCGAATTCGCCTTCGACCTGTACCAGAACCTCAGAGGCGCAGACGGTAACCTCTTCTACTCCCCCTACAGCACCTCCCTAGCTCTTGCCATGACTATGCTGGGGCAAAGGGAGAGATGGAGAGGCAGATGGCGGATACGCTCCGCTACCTCCTTTCCCAAGACAACCTGCACCCCGCGTTCAACGCTCTAGACACGGAGCTCGCGTCCCGTGGCGAAGGCGCACAGGGCAAAGATGATGAAGGGTTCAGGTTGAACATAGTCAATGCCGTCTGGGGACAGGACGGCTGCACGTTCGCTCCTGGGTTCTTGGACGCACTGGCCCAGAGCTACGGTGCAGGCGTAAGGATTCTGGACTTCCTGGAGTCGCCTGAAGTGTCGCGGGTGATCATCAACGACTGGATCAGTGATCAGACAGAGGAGAGGATCGAAGACCTCATCCCGGAAGGTGTGATCGAGCCATCCACGGTTATGGTTCTCACCAACGCCATCTACTTCAACGCCGCTTGGCTCCACCAATTCAAGGATAGGAACACGCGCGATCGGCAGTTCCATCTACTCGATGGCGGCACAGTCACCGTGCCGATGATGAGTCAGACGGAGAAGTTCGGGTATGCGAGTGGCGAGGGATATCAGGCTGTGGAGCTTCCCTATGACGGCGAAGAGTTATCAATGATCATTCTGTTGCCGGACGAAGGCCGCTTCAGGGAGTTCGAGGAGTCGCTGGACGCCGACATCGTTAGCGATGTTACGAATGGCATAGAGTACAGGCAGGTCTCACTGACCATGCCGAAGTTCGAGTTCGAATCGAAGTTCAAGCTGGTCGACACCCTCAAGGCGATGGGGATGCCCGACGCCTTCGACTGGAGGAAGGCGAACCTTTCGGGCATGGGGATAAGTGGATGTCCCGGCGATGGTGGCAACCCGTTCATCTCGGCTGTCATACACAAGGCGTTCGTGCTAGTGGAGGAAGAGGGCACAGAGGCAGCAGCTGCCACCGCTGTAGTAGCAAAGGAGGTGTCAGGGCCGGCAGACCCGCCGATCGAGGTAACGGTCGATAGGTCCTTTCTCTTCTTGATCCGGGACAGTGCGACGGACGCGATCCTGTTCGTAGGCCGCATCGAGAAACCATAGGGGTAGACTCGATGATCTCTGTTCCGGGTTACTAACCTCCAGGTTTCGATGATTGGCCCAATGGCGTCCGCACCCCAACAGACGGAGACCGTCCTCGTGTTCCAAGCGTGGCGCAAGGGCGTAGTCTCAGAGGGTGGGGCAGGAACTCTCGTGCGTACGGCAGAGGGTCAGAGCACGACACACAAATTAACCAAGAAGCTGGCCGATATGAGACCGATAGAAGATCTCCCAGCATGGGTCCAAGATGAGGTAATGGAGGACTAGCGGATGGCAGCCAAGAAAGAGAATAAGCGAAAGGCGGGCCGTCCGTCTAACCCTATGCGGAGCAGATACCGGACACGCCGGCGAATGTCGGTAAGACTGTCCTGAACACGCCTCCGAAGAAGAACGAATCGGAGTACTTTAAATGGAAGAATGACAGACGAGTTCACACGTTGAACGGCAGTCTCGTTTTAGCTTCGGAATAGAACTCGATTGTATGACAAGAAAAGAAATTCCAAAGTCACCGGGAACTTTTTCTTATGAAGGAACGTCTATACGGTATAGGGTAAACAAGCTCATCAAAATGAAGGGAGTATCATGCGACTTGTGTTGATCATCGTTATTGGATTGTCGGCCCTTACGCTGGTGGCCTGTGGCACTGCCACACCATCACCCACCACCCGGCCGCCCCTTGCCGCTACTGCAGAACCCGCACCCACACAAGCTCCGGGGCTGGCGAAGGAACCAAGTGAGGAATTGCGTTCGGCGAAGGAGCGCGCTGCATCAGCAGCCACAGACGCAGAGCTAACGGTCCTGGTCAAGGGCAACAGCGCTTTCGCCTTCGACCTGTACCAGAACCTCAGAGTCGCAGACGGGAACCTGTTCTACTCGCCCTACAGCATCTCCCTAGCTCTTGCCATGACCTATGCTGGGGCAAAGGGAGAGACGGAGAGGCAGATGGCGGATACGCTCCGCTACCTCCTTTCCCAAGACAAGCTGCACCCCGCGTTCAACGCCCTGGACACGGAGCTCGCGTCCCGTGGCGAAGGCGCACAGGGCAAAGATGATGAAGGGTTCAGCTTGAACATCGCCAACGCAGTCTGGGGCCAGGAAGACTATGACTTTCTGGAGAGCTTCCTCGACGTGCTTGCTGAAAACTACGGAGCAGGGGTGAGGCCGGCGGACTTCCAGAATGCGCCGGAGCAGTCGCGGATCACGATCAACGACTGGGTTGCCGAGCGGACGGAGGACAGGATCAAGGACCTGATACCCCGGGACGTTATCGACGAACTGACGAGGATGGTGCTGACGAACGCCATTTACTTCAACGCGGCTTGGCTCTATCCCTTCACCAAGAGTTCCACAGTTTCGCGCCCATTCCACCTCCTGGATGGCAGCGAGGTCGACGTGCCAATGATGAGGCAGACCGAGAGACATGGCTATGCGGAGGGAGACGGATACCAGGCTGTGGATTTGCCTTACTACGGTAATGAACTGTCGATGACCATCCTGATGCCCGACAGCGGACGATTCAGGGAGTTCGAGGAGTCGCTGGATGCCGCGTTTGTGAGCGGAATCCTCGGGGACATTGAGCGCAGGGGCGTTGAGTTGACCATGCTGAAGTTCGAGTTCGAGTCGACGTTCCGGCTGACCGAAACCCTCAAGGAGATGGGGATATCCAACGCTTTCGACAACAACGCATCCGACTTCTCGGGGATGGACGGCCGCTCGTGTGTTGCCGGGGACCTTCCGTGTCTGCTGATCTCGGCAGTCATACACAAAGCTTTTGTGTCGGTGGATGAAAAGGGTACCGAGGCTGCGGCGGCCACGGGTGTGGTTGTAAAGAAGGAGTCAGAGTTTGGCGAAGTGAAAACAGTCATGGTCGACCGACCCTTCATTTTCCTGATCCGGGACCGGGCGACGGACGCGATCCTCTTCCTGGGGCGCATCGAGGACCCCAGGTAGATGCCCTGATGATCTGGAGTTTCCGAATGCTTAGGCGGGAGTTCGCATTGAAGCGCCGGACAAGACTTTCGACTTTGGGCGTCATGTGGGGATTAGCAGTCCTCCTGACGGCGGCCATGGCAGGATGCGACGACGCTGAGCCTAATTGTAGACCGTCAGCGATAATGGGACACATATAAGGGTAGGAAAACCCGAGAGTCGGAGGGTGGTGTGAGCTCCTGAGGTGAAGGTAAAGTTACCCACAGAAAGGAGCAGATGCGTGTCCCAGTCAGAAGTAGGCAAAGCAGAGGCCGCCGAGGAGCGGAGTGAAGAGACCAGGTCCTTCGTCCGCGCAGTGAAGGCGGCCACCCGACTCAAGTACACCTCGGAAGAGAAGATCCGAATTGTTCTGGAGGGCTTCCGCCGCGAGGTCACAGTCAACGACCTGTGCCGGCGGGAGGGGATCAAGCCGCACTCCTACTACTCGTGGACCAAAGAGTTCATGGAGGCGGGCAAGGAGAGGTTGACCCGTGACTCGGTTCGGGACGCCACTCAGCATGAGGTAGGGCAGCTCAAGCGAGAGAACGGGGAACTCAAGGAGCTAGTGGCCGATCTGTCGCTGGAGGCGTACCGTCTCAAAAAAACGGTCATCCCCATGCCCCAGGACGCCACCGGCACCAGCGGATGAGCGCCCCGGAGAAGGCAGAGGTAGTTACCAAAGTATCCTCGTCTCCCCTCCCCAAGCGAAAGGTCCTCAGAGAGCTGGGCATCCCTAAGAGCACCTACTACCGGTGGCTCAGACGCCAAAACCAACAAGGACTTGAGGACCGACCAGGAGGCGATAAGCCACCATGGAACCGTCTTACTATTCAGGAAGAACGCTCAGTCCTGTTATCAGCCAGAGAGATGCCAGAGCTGAGCTGCCGTCAGCTGGCCGCGTGGATCACCGACAACCAGGGCTTCTCAGTCTCAGAGTCCAGCGTCTACCGTATCCTGGGCAGGGAGGGCCTAGTGAAGAGGCCTGAGATGCGGTTGGCGGCGGGGAAGGAGTACCACCGCAAGACCACAGGGCCTCACCAGATGTGGGCCACCGATGCCTCATACTTCAGGGTGGTTGGTTGGGGCTACTACTACCTGGTCACCGTTATGGACAACTACTCCCGCTTCATCCTGGCTCACAGGCTTCAGCAAGATATGACGGCCGACTCCTTCATCGAGGTGGTCCAGGATGCTGTGGACACGACCAGCATGGACCAAGTTCCAGTCACAGACCGCACCAGGCTGCTGAGTGACAACGGTCCAGGCTATGTCGCAAGAGCATTCAGGGACTACCTGGGGATGGTTGGCATCAAGCACATCCTAGCAACTCCTTTCCACCCTCCGACCAACGGGAAGCTGGAGCGCTACCACCAGACCATCAAACGGGACGTCAACCAGGTGCCTTATGAGTTGCCCGCCGACCTTGAGGCTGCTATCGCGGCCTTCGTCAGCTACTACAACTACCGGCGCTATCATAAGGCTCTGGGCAACGTGACACCATCAGACGTGCTCAAGGGAAGACTGCAAGAGATCCTACAACGCAGGAAGGAGGTGAAGGCTCAAACCACTGAAAAGCGACGACGCTACAACAGGGCCCTCAGGGAGCTCACCAGACCTCCATCCAGCCCCTGATCTCTCGGCTCCCAATGTGTCCCACTTTTGCTGGTTGCTAACAGTGGTGCTCGGTACCGTGAACGGGGTGGTTGCTCGCGAGGTTGACTATGGAACAGCAGACCCCGACGAAAGCCAAGGTCAAGGGCTTCCCACTGTGTTCTATGAGGTAGCGGTGAATGAGACGTTGGGTGGTGATGCAGGGAGTACGATCATCTTGGGCGCACCAGACGTGGACCAGGTAACTATGTCTGAAACGGCAACAGCTTTACGAGGCGGCGAGCAGGTTCTCCTGTTTCTCGAAGAGCAGACGACCGAAGATGCACCAGGTATCACAGCCTATGACTATTTCTACATGACCTTGAGCCTGGACAACGGTGTGTTTGATCGTCTGGATGGTGACTTGATAGTACCGCGCATGACTGAGGTGTTCGGGGAAGTGGACTACAGCCTGGCCGAGATTAGAGGGAAGGTGCTGTCGGGTGGGACCCTTCGACCAATACTTCTCGCACAGCCGTCGCCGGACTGGACATTGGTGAACGTGCCTGGCTGGGCCGGGCAGGTGGGCTTCTCTCTGCGTATACCTCCTGGATGGCGGGTAAGGGAGACCCAGGGTATAGATTCCTACGTGGGGCAGGTCTTGGGGGACGGAGTACGGCTTGGGTTCGACTACGGACTGCACTCCTGGCGCTTGAACCCAGCCGACGATCCGGAGCACGATTACGCAGTGATCTACGAGGACATCGGTGGTGTTCAAGGGAAGCTGCTAATTTCTGTGGACGCCTCAGGTGGTGGGGCCACCGGTGTTTACTTCTCCCGGTTGGACGGCCCCATGGAGCAGGTCGTCAGGGATGGAGTACGGGTTAGTTTCGACTACGGAAGCCACCTCAACCTCATTGGCCATGACCTAACGCCAGAGCAGCAACGCACCGCCGTCTCCATCTTCAGGAGCATCCGTAGCGGAAATGTACCTGGTGGGACTTCAATTGAGGTAAAGGAAATAGCTGACCGCCAGCAGCAAGCGCGTCCACGGGCCTCGCTCGAGGAATTGCGCCACTTCGAGCCAGGCTCGTTCTCAGAGATGGTCGCTTCCTCGGATGTGGCCGTTGTAGGGGTTGTATCTTCGGTACTGCCGAGCGACGAGTTCAGAACGGACGATGAGCGAGAACCGCCAATTCGCACCAACCGATTTGAGATCGATGTGGAAGAGGTTCTCGTAGGCAGCTTAGACGAGCCGTCGATAGTGCTCCGGGCCGGCGAGATCTTTCTCAGCACGCTCCACGACACGGCGTGGACGCAACCTGGAGAGAGATCCGTGCTCTTCTTGGAGAATATGGGTCTGCGCAGTATCCGGAGGGGTAATTCACCTGACGTAGACCACTCGTCCGAGTATATGTCGGTCAACAGCCAAGGAGTCTATCGGGTGGACGGCCAGAATAGGTTCGAGCCTGCGATCGACGACGACTTTACCTCACAGGTATCCGGATGGTCGATGCAGGAGCTCCGGGATGCGATCCAAAGGGCGCAAGGTCAGATCGACAGGGGCGAAGTTCAACCGCAACCGTACGGTCCAAATCGTCGGTAATCTCTCCATGCTTAACGGCCGCGAGATGGAAGTTCACGGGGCCACGCCTTAGGAAAGGAGCGTGGCCTTCGGCTATATGGAGATGACGTGTTCCTTGTCGTCGATACCTTCTAATGCGCTTGGGTAGCGTGGTCGTACATGCGGGCTCGGGGAACAATCGCGCCGGATCATTCTAGCAGCAACCTCGAGCATGTACTACCGGCTGGGTGGGATATCGCTCCGAGCATCGAGACAGGGGGAGGAACATAATCAGTATTGAGGAGGTCGATCCTCGGGAAGTCGTCGGCGACCTGTGCCCGACTAACGGCACTCAAGCTAACCGAGTCCGCCTAGCCCCCTCCCTCTGGATGTTCACCAGCGCCTTCTCCCGCCAGTCCAGCTCCGCTCCCCTGGAGAAGCTGTCTAGGGGAGATGTCCCTGGGGGGTAGTGTCAGCTTGTACTCATCCAGCATGGCGATCTCCAGCTCCATGATCCGCTCCCTGGTCTTCGCCTGGGTGAGCTTGGTGCCAACCCCCCGTTCCTTGTTCAGCCGACGCCACTCCTCCACCAGAGACATTCCAGGGCCGTAGGATAGCTCCTCACCGGGATGGGGCTCCTCGCTGATCGCGCTGATGCCGAGGTAGCTGCTGTGGTAGACTTGTCTAATCGCCTTCCCCGAAGCAACGGCCCTCGGCTCTACCCCCCCCACGTATCCCGCTCAGGTCCTGTTCCAGCCGAGCGAGCCTGTCAGCCATCTCCTTCAACGCACGGGCTAACCCATCCAGCCTGTGCTGCACAGCTTTCCAGGCTTCGACACGTCACCTCCTTCCCTTCTTCAGAGGGAACTCTCGCACTGGGGGCAGGGAACTCATCCCTGAGCTTTTTTGACTTCCCTCCTGGGAACTTTCGTAGCTGGCCCTGTCCAGTCGCATGGCAACGCTCCCTTTATCCAAATTGCTCGCTCAAATGACGCAAAGATCATCCTGAAAGGGGTCAATCCCACTCAATCAGCTTTACGCACGGCCCCAGTTCCCTTTTTAGAACTTCCCCTTTCTCTGCACAGCCTCCTGACCTCGACAGGGTCTTATTCCCTCGGTGGTGCCCAATGGCCCTTGCTTCTGGGCCTTATTTGGCCCACACTTAAAGGAGTACATATGTTCTCTTGCGGTCCATAGGGGTGACGGGGTGGACCTCAAACTTAGTTCTTGGGTATAGTCCCAAAACAGCCACCTGTGAGAGAATGGTGGCATGGGACGGAAGATTGGGTGCCCTCGATGTCAACACGCCAAGAGCTGGAGCATTCGGCGAGGTAAGAGTCGTTGTGCAGCCTGCCACTACGAGTGGGTGCCCAGGGCGCTGCCGCTTCGGTTGTCGCCAGGGGAGTGGCGGCGACTGTTGCGCTGGTTCGTCTTGGGGCAGAGTGCCGAGGTGATTGCCCAGGAGGCCCGCCTGGAGCGAAAGCGAGTCCTGCGCGCCCTGATCGTGGTGCGCCAGGCCATGGTCCGGGACGTTCCCCATGTCTTCTCCGGCGTGGTGGAGGTCGACGAGACCTACCTGGGAGGTTCCTGGCGCAACA
The DNA here is from genome assembly GCA_965249185.1 of Dehalococcoidia bacterium. Lineage (GTDB taxonomy): Bacteria > Chloroflexota > Dehalococcoidia > Lucifugimonadales > Australimonadaceae > CBDFLS01. The sequence continues at coordinate 1,453,143 of CBDFLS010000002.1, read as the reverse complement.
GGCGCCTGGCAAAGCGTGTTCAGGGCACGAAGCGGGGCCGTGGAACCACTAAGCAAGCTGTCTTTGGGATCCTGTGTCGAGGTGGCCTGGTGTGGGCGCAAGTGGTACCTAACGTGGAAGCCAAGACGCTGCTGCCGCTCCTGCACCAACGCGTGCAACGTGGCTCCATCGTCTGCTCGGACACCTTTACCAGCTACACGGGCGTCGCAGCGGGGGGCTACGTCCACCGGCTTGTGGACCACAGCCAGGCGTTCAGCGATCGGCAAGGGAGCCACGTCAACGGCTTGGAGGGCTTCTGGGGTTATCTCAAGCGGCGTCTGGCAGCCAAAGGGGGAGTCCGCCGAGAACGGCTGCCCCTCTATCTTGCTGAGTATGTCTGGCGCTACAATCATCGGCGTCTGTTGGGACCAGAACAGGTTAAGACATTGTTCAAGCTGCTTCAAAGCTAATCCGGTGGCTAAAACGGGACTTTACTCTACTTCAATGGGGGCAAGGGCGAATACTGTTCTTGGGCGACACAAATTTCCTTCAGAACGTTCCGCAACCCCTCACTAGGAATATCTTGAGCTGGTTCTTATCATCTACCCCAACGCCTGTGGTCGTTCCCACACCCACGCCGGCCCTGGTGCCGACGCTCACACCTACCCCAACGCCTGTGGACGTTCCCACACCCACCCCGGCGTCGGGACCTTAGATTTACAAGGAGGTGACGCCATGTCGGACGCGAACAAAGCGGTCGTGCAGCGCGTGGTGGACGAGATCATCAACCAGGGGAAGCTGGATATGGCCGACGAAATCTTCGCTCCCGATTACGTCAGCCACGGAGGGCATCCGGGTGAAGCTGCTCCGTCCGCGCCTCGCCCAGGGGGACCCGACAGCATCAAGCGGGATGTGGGCGGCGTCCGGGCCGCCTTCCCCGACGTCCGCTGTGTCACCGAGCAGATGATCGCGGAAGGCGACAGGGTGGTGGCCCGCGTGACCCTGACCGGCACGCACACCGGCGAGTTCCAGGGGAACGCCCCCACGGGCAAGCGCTTCGTGCGGACCGGCATCCACATGCTGCGCCTCAAAGACGGCAAGGTAGTGGAGCAATGGGCGCTGAGCGACGATCTGGGCATGCTCCGGCAGCTCGGAATCGTGGCGGCGCCGGAGTAGCCTATATCTTAGTCCAATCGCCTCGGGGCTGGGCCAATCGTCCAGGCTTGAGGCAGCAGCTCGGCGCCATCTGACGCCGCGGAAGGAGGCATCATGTCCGAGGAGAATAAGGCGCTCGTGCGGCGTTTCGTGGAGGAGGTGATCAACGGCAGGAAGCTGGAGCTGGCCGACGAGATCTTCGCCGCCGCCTCCACGAGCCATAACGCTTCGTCCGGGATTCCCCGCGGGCCCGAGGCCGCCAGGAAGGGCGTCAGCTCGATGCAAGCGGCCTTCCCCGACCTCCATGCCACCATCGAGGATATGATCGCCGAGGGCGACACGGTAGCGGCCCGGATCACCGTCCGGGGCACCCACGGGGGCGAGTACCAGGGGATAGCGCCCACGGGCAGGCCCATGGCCCGGCCTGGGATCTACATCGTCCGTATCGAGAACGGCATGATCGTGGAGTCCTGGAACAACAGCGATGAGCTGGGCCTGCTGCGGCAGCTCGGGGCCATCCCACCGGCGGAGTAGCACCTGACGGACGCCGTCGCGGAGCGCGCCGATGGGTCCATGCCGCGACGGCGCTTTGCCGTCACCCGTGTTGGTCGTATAATCGCTGCCATGCATACGCGCTTACGTCTCGCTTCGCTTCTGGCCCTCGGCCTGTTGCTGTTGGCGGCGTGCGGCCAGTCCGAGCCCACCGCCACGCCCAGCCCGACCACCGCTCCCACTTCCACGCCGACCGCCACTCCAACTCGCACCCCAACGCCGGCGCCTTCCGCCACGCCGACACGAACACCACAGCCGACTGCCACGCCAACGGCGAAGCCCACGGCTACGCCGACGCCGGGGCCCACCGCAACGCCGGTATCCCTGGCGACACACACCAACGACGAGCTCGGGGTCTCCTTCTCCTACCCCAGCGATTGGCTTCTTGAGGTCCCAAGCCCCCAGCTCGTCACGGCGCAAAATAGCACCGGCACGGCTTCCATTACGGTCACCATAGAGATTTTTCAGACCCCAATGGGGCTCGATGCATACACCCAGCGAGCGATCACAAACCTCGCCGGGGAGGTGGAGGGCCTGCGGGTCACTTCGTCCCGGGGGGCCGTGGTGGGCGGAGTCCCCGGCCGGGAAACGCAAATCAGCTTCAGCGACGCTACGCGGACGTGGACCGCGAGGCTCTATACGGTCACCATCCCGAGAATGGGCTTTGTCTTCCTGGCGAGAGCGTGGGAGAGCTCATTCGAGTCCCAAGAGGAGGCGCTGGCGAGCCCGATTGTGAGCGCGACGCTGCCGGGCCCGAGTTTCGTACCCCCGGCCGCGGCCATGACCGGCACGGCGACGGCCAGCGATTTCGACGAGACGGCCGGCACGCCGATTGGCGTAGGCAGCACCTTTGAATCCACCGCGCCCCGGGTCTACGCGGGTGGAGTTCCAGTCTACGTGCTGAGCGGCTCGACCTTGGAGTTCAGCCTGTTCAAGGTCGACCGCGAAGGCACTCCGCTCGAAGCGCTCGAGCGTGTGGAGACCGCCCTCGGCGCCCCAGGACCCGCCTGGGTCTCGTTCGAGTCCGAGGAAGGATGGGAGCCGGGCTTCTACATCGTGCTGGTTTTCTTGAATGGCGAGGTGCTGGACCTGGTGCCCTTTACCATCGTGATGAGGCACGGGGAAGAGTTCCAGGACGCTCAGTCGTACCTCGATTGGAGCACATTCGTCTTGAACTTTCTGGGCGACTATGAAACGGTGGTCTACGCCGCTTCAAAGGCCATAGGGCTGGACCCCGCCCTCATAGAGGCTTACGAGAACCGTCTATCCGCCCACGTGGGGTTGTGCGACTTCGCCGGCGCCGTGACCGACACCACCGCAATTATCGGGCTCGTGCCGGAAGATGCGTCTCTGTACGACGGCCGCGGACTGCTCTATTGGATTGTTCTGGACCACGCGAATGCGCTGAGCGATCTGGACCGCGCCATTCAACTCGATGAAGAGGACGCGGCGCATCACAACAACCGAGCGCTGATCAATTCGTCATTGGGCAACTACGAACAGGCGGTCGTTGACGCCACTAAGGCGATAGAGCTGCAGCCAGCCGATAACGCCTACATATTCGATACCCGAGCGTACGTATATTTCACATCCGGCGACTATGAGAAGGCGAGGGAGGATTACGAAGTGGCGTTGGACCGCTCGCTGGAAGGTCCTCACCCGCTTCTGGGAGCCGGCCTCACCTATGCTGCGCTCGGCGATACGAGCAGGGCCGTTGAGCTCCTCCAAGAAGGTCTCGAGCTCGCGGCCGCGTTCGATTGTCCGGACCCTCAGCTCGCCGATCTGACCGCTCGTGGCAAGGAAACGCTTCGGCAGCTCTCCAGTGCGTGACCGGCCAAGGCGCCGGCGCGGCGGCCGCTTTCGGGGACTGCCCTACGCGCTCGACGCCAGGCGGACACCGTCGCGGAGCGCCGCGATGGCCTGAGCGATGCCCATATCCGGCGTGTAGACGGCGGAGCCGGCCACGATAACCCGCGCCCCGGCCGTTACCGCCTGGGCCACGTTGCCGGCCTTGATGCCGCCGTCCACCTCCAGCTCCGTGGCCAAGCCTGCCTCGTCGATCATCTCACGCAGGCGGCGCACCTTGTTCAGCACGTGGGAGATGAACGCTTGGCCGCCGAAGCCGGGGTTCACCGTCATGGCCAGTACCAGGTCAAGGTCGGGGAGCACCTCGCTCAACGTGGATGCCGGCGTCGAGGGGTTGATCGCCACGCCGGCCCGGACGCCCAGCTCCTTCACCTGGTGCACCACCCGGTGTAGGTGATGGCACGCCTCTTGGTGGACGGTCACGATGCTGGCGCCGGCGGCCACGAAGCCGGGGATGAGCCGCTCCGGTTCCACCACCATTAGGTGCACGTCCAGCGGCAGCGGCGTGTGAGCGCGGATCGCCTCCACCACCAGCGGACCGGCCGTCAGGTTGGGCACGAAGCGGCCGTCCATGACATCGACGTGGATGTAGTCGGCGCCGGCAGCGGTGGTCTCCGCCACGATCTCGCCCAGCCGCGCGAAGTCGGCCGACAGGACCGACGGCGCCAGCTTCACTACGTTAACTGTCATCTCGGTTTCTCTCCTACGCCCTTCCGGGATAGTGGGAACCCCTCCGCAAAGAACTTTACGGCTAGGTAGTCTGGCTCGGGGCCTTCGACGCCTCCTGCCAGCGTCGGCGTGCCTCTTGCAGGGCGGCGGTTACGCGGTCCGGGGCGGTGCCGCCCGCTACGTCGCGGGCCGTCGCCGATGCCCGGGCCGTCACCTGGTACACGTCGGTGTCGAAGGCGGGCGATTGCCGGCGGTACTCCTCGATGGGGAGCTCCCGGAGCGGCACGTCCAGCTCGCAGAGCCTGCCGACAGCCATATGGGCCTCCCGGAAGGGGACGCCCTTGGCCACCAGGTAGTCGGCCAGGTCCGTGGCCAAGAGCGCGCTATCTCCCGCCGCCTCCTCCATGCGCTCGGCGTTCACCTCCAGCGTGCTCAGCATCCCGCAAAAGGCCTCCAGCGTCGCATCCAGCGTGTCCACTGTGTCGAAGAGGGCTTCTTTGTCCTCTTGCAGGTCCCGATTATAGGTGAGGGGCAGCCCCTTGAGAACGGTGAGCAGTCCCATCAGGTGGCCGTAGACGCGCCCGGTCTTGCCCCTGGCCAGCTCCGCGAAGTCGGGGTTGCGCTTCTGGGGCATCATGCTGGAGCCCGTGACCCAGTCGGGGGCCAGGCGCACGAAGCCGAACTCCTGGGAGCACCAGAGCACCAGCTCCTCCCCCAGCCGCGAGCAGTGCATCATGCAGGTGGCGGCGGCGGCCAGGAACTCCACCACGAAGTCGCGGTCGGACACCGCGTCCATGGAGCTGGCGCTGATGCCGTCGAACCCCAGCTCGCGGGCCACGGACTCGCGGTCGATGGGGTAGGGAACGCCCGCCAGGGCGCCGCTGCCCAGGGCCAGCACGTTCACCCGGCGGTGGCAGTCGGCCAGGCGCGCCGCGTCGCGGTCCAGCATCTCGAAGTAGGCCAGCAGGTGGTGGGCCAGCAGCACCGGCTGGGCCCGTTGCAGGTGGGTATAGCCGGGCATCAGCACGCCGGTGTGCGCTTCGGCCAGGTCGAGCAGCACGCCCTGGAGCTTCCGCAGCCCCGCCGTGGCGCCGGCGATGGCCTCCCGCGTGAAGAGCCGCAGGGAGGTGGCCACCTGGTCGTTGCGGGAGCGGGCGGTGTGCAGGCGCCCCGCGGCGTCGCCGACCAGCTCGTGGAGGCGCTGCTCAATGTTCATGTGCAGGTCCTCCAGCTCCTCGCGCCAGGGAAAGGCGCCGGATTCGATCTCGCCGCGCACCCGCTCCAGGCCGTCCACCAGCGTCTGGCCGTCGGCTTTGGAGATAATGCCCTGCCTTGCCAGCATGCGGGCGTGGGCGATGGACCCATCGATGTCGTGGCCGTAGAGACGGCGGTCGTAGCCGATGGAGACGGTGTAGCGGGAGGCCGCTTGGAAGTGGTGGGTCTTGTAGTCGGTCATGGCTCGTGACTCTCGGCGCTCCGAACTCTAAATAAAAAAGGCCCCGAAAGCTAGGGGCCGGTGAGCAGGCTAGAAGGCGGGCGCGCCTACGTGCCGGTCATGGTCCCAACTCTGTGCGGTGGTTCGAATGGATGTGTCGGCGGTGCATCGTGGCTTCGCTCCTTGGACAGCAGTAATCATACCACACGCAGGGCGGGCTCCCCAACCGACCTGCCCCTCACCACGAGCGGCTGTGCCCTAGTCGTCCTGCCCCTGCACCTGCGACTGCGTGCGGACGGGCAGGCCGTAGACGTGGATGAACCCCTCGGCGGCCTGGTGGTCGAACTGGTCGCCCCGGTCGTAGGTGGCCAGCTCGTGGCGGTAGAGCGAGCTGGCGCTGCGGCGGCCCACCACCGCGCACGTGCCCTTGTGGAGCCGCAGACGCACCGTGCCCGATACGTGACGCTGGGTGCTGCGCACGTAGGCGTCCAGGTCCGTGCGGTGGGGCGTGAACCAGAGGCCGTTGTACACCAGGTCGGCGTATTCCTGGGCCATCCGCTCCTTGAACCGCGTCTGCTCCTTGCTCAGCGATAGCGACTCCAGGGCGCGATGGGCCTGGTGCAACAGCACCGCCGCCGGCGCCTCGTACACCTCCCGCGACTTGATGCCCACCAGCCGGTTCTCGATATGGTCGATGCGGCCGATGCCGTGCTCGCCGGCCAGCTCGTGGAGCCGCCCGATAAGCGGCACGCCGCTCAGCGCCTCGCCGTCGATGGCCGTGGGGATGCCCTGATGGAAGTCGACCTCCACGTAGCGGGCCTGCTCCGGCGTCTGGGCCACGGGCCGGGTCCAGGCGTAGGTCTCCTCGGGCGGCTCGCGCCACGGGTCCTCCAGGTCGCCCGCCTCGATGCTGCGGCCCCACAGGTTCTCGTCGATGGAGTAGGTGCTGCGGTTGCCTAGTTCCAGGGGGACGGAGTGCTCGCGGGCGTAGGCCACCTCCTGGTCGCGGGTCATGCCCCAGTGGCGGGCGGGCGCGATCACCCTGAGCTGGGGCGCCAGCGCCGCCGTGCTCACATCGAAGCGCACCTGGTCGTTGCCCTTGCCGGTGCAGCCGTGGGCCACGGCGGAAGCGCCCTCCTCGATGGCCACCCGCACCAGGTGCTGGGCGATGAGCGGACGCGCCAGGGCCGTGGCCAGCGGGTAGGTGCCCTCGTAGATGGCGCCGGCCTGCAGGGCGGGCCAGACGAAGCGGGCCACGAACTCCTCGCGCCCGTCGTGGACCAGGGCCTTCACGGCGCCCGTCTTCAGCGCCCGCTCCCGCACGCCCTCCAGCGACTTGCCGCCGCCCAGGTCCACCGTCAGCGTGACGACCTCGGCCTGATGGTGCTCGGCCAGCCACGGGATGGCGACCGATGTGTCGAGGCCGCCGCTATAGGCGAGGACTATCTTCTCGGCCATGGGTCTCTTCCCTCATCCCCGGCGCCGGGGGAGGTTGATGCGGGTGAGCGGTGGGGGTCAGCCGGCCAACGCGACGCCGAGGCCCCGCTCCAGCTTCTCCACCGCCTCGTCCACGTCGGCCTCGGTGATGATGAGCGGCGGCATGATACGGATGGCGTCCGGCTTCACCGCGTTCAGCAGCAAACCCTCGTGGTTGCAGGCGCCGACCACCTTTGCGGATATCGTACTACTAAACTGGACGGCCAGCAAAAGGCCCATGCCCCGCACATCGACGATGGCATCGGGGTGGCGGGAGCGCAGCGCCTCCAGCGCGCCGCGCAGGTAAGCGCCGAGCCTCTTGGCCTGGGCGGACACATCGTGCTCCACCAGGTAGCGGAACGCGGCGTTGGCGGCCGCCGTGGTCAGCGCGTTGCCGCCGAAGGTGGAGCCGTGGTCGCCGGGCTCCAGCACGTCGCACCGCTCGTTGCACAGGAAGGCGCCGATGGGCACGCCGTTGCCCAGCGCCTTGGCCAGCGTCATCACGTCCGGCTCCACGCCGAAGCTCTGGTAGCCGAAGAGCGTGCCGAGCCGCCCCAGCCCGGTCTGGATCTCGTCGAAGATGAGCAGCAGGTTGTTGGCGTCGCACCACTCGCGGAGGCCCTTCAGGTAGCCCTCCGTGGGCACGTTGACGCCCCCCTCGCCCTGGACGGGCTCGATCATGACCGCGCAGGTGCCGGCGGTGGTGGCGGCCTTCACCGCTTTCAGGTCGTCGTAGGGGACGTTGACGAAACCGGGCGCCAGGGGCTTCCACGCCTCCTGGTAGTGGGGCTGGCCCGTGGCGGCCACCAGGGCCAGGGTGCGCCCGTGGAAGGAGTTCAGGGCCGTGATCACCTCCTGGGCGCCGTTGCGGTGGAGCCGGCCGTACTTGCGCGCCAGCTTCACCGCGCCCTCGTTAGCCTCGGCGCCGCTGTTGCTGAAGAACACCTTGTTCATGCAGCTCTGCTCCACCAGCGCCTGGGCCAGAAGGAGCTGGGGAATGGTGTAGAACTGGTTGGAGGTCTGGAGCAGGGTTCCCGCCTGCTCTCGGATCGCTTCGGTGACGGCGGGATGACAGTGGCCCAGGTTGTTCACGGCCCAGCCCGCGGTGAAGTCCAGGTACTCCACGCCGTCGGCGTCCCATACCCGTGCGCCCTCACCCCGCTGGATGACCACCGGCTGACGGTTCACCAGGTGCATGTAATAGCGGGCCTCGCGCTCCCGCCAGTCGGTGCTCACGGGGCGCTCGTTTCTGCAAGCTCCTGCAAGCTCTCCAGCGCCCCGTCCACATCACCCAGCCCGCCACGCAGCGCGTCCAACGCCTCTTGGAGACGTTGCAGCGCCTCCTGGAACTGCTCCGCGGTGATGCCATCCGGGCCGGGCCCGGCGCCGCCGCCGCTGGGCGGGCGCACCGTGGGGGGTGTCCGCCCCAGCAGGGCGAAGACCGACTCCTGGAGCGTGGGCTCCATCACCACCTGGTTCGCGGTGACCAGGATCACGCGCTTCAGCTCCGGGAAATCCAGCGTCTCGGCCTGCAGATAGATGGGCTCGGCGTAGAGCAGCGTCTCCCCGATGGGGATGACCAGCAGATTGCCGCGGATGACGATGGACCCGGACTGCCCCCAGAGGGTGAACTGCTCTGAGATCTTGGGGTCGTTGTCGATGCGGGCCTCGACCTGGCTGGGGCCGTTGAAGAGGCGGTCCTTGGGGAAGCGGAAGGCGAGAATATCGCCGTAGTGCTCGCCATCGCTGCGGGCGGCCATCCAGGCCACCAGATTTGGCTTGTCCTGGGGGGTGAACGGGAGGATCAGCACGAACTCCTCGCGCTCCTCGCCCCGCAGCTTCATGATTACGTAGTAGGGCTCCACCTGCTGGATGGTTCCCTCCAGCACCACCTCGTTGGGGATCTCCCACTGGTCCTCCTTCAGGAAGAACTCCTTGGGGTCGGTCATGTGGTACTGGAGATAGGTCTGGGCTTGGGCGCGGAACAGCGCCTCCGGATAGCGGATGTGCGCCTGCAGGCTCCGGGGCATCTCTTCGATGGGCCGGAAGAGGTCCGGGAAGATCTGCTCGTAGACGCGCACCAGGGGATCACCGCGGCCGTCCGGCTCGATAATATAGAAGGCGAGGCTCCCGTTGTAAGCGTCCAGCACCACCTTCACGCTGTTACGGATGTAGTTGAAGTTTCCCTCGTCCAGCCGCTTGGAGTAGGGGAGCCGGTCCGTGACGGTATAGGCGTCCTGGATCCAGAAGAGCCCCTCTTCGGTCACCACCATGTAGGGGTCCTGGTCCAGGCTCAGGAAGGGCGCCACCGTGGCCACCCGCTCCTGGATGTCGCGGCGGTAGAGCGCCCGGCTCTCCTTCGTGAGCTGGCTGCTGATGAGCACATTGATGTCGCCGAACTCCCAGGCGTAGGCCAGGCGGCGGAAGAAGCTGGATAGGCGCACCCCGCCGGTCCCTTCGTAAGTGGAGATATAGACCGGCTGCGCTCCCTCCTCGGTGGCCGGGTGATCGAACTCGGGTTCCTGGGTGCTGACGAACACAAAGTCCTTTGTGTTCTCGCCGTAGTAGACCCGGGGCTGGTCCACGGTCAGGATCCCGGTGGGCGGCACGTCCTTAATGTAGAACTCGGGCTGTCCCTCCTGCGTGAACTCCGTGGCTGGGCTCACCACCACACCATAGCCGTGGGTATAGACCAGCTTCTGGTTCACCCAGTTCTGGGCCGCGAGATCGAGGCCTTCAGGGAAGATCTCGCGGGTGCCCAGGAGCACCTGCCGGTAGTCGCCGTCCACCGTGTACCGGTCCACGTCCACGTCCGAGAAGTTGTAGTAGAGGCGCAGGTGCTGGATCTGGTTGTACACGTCCAGCAGCGGGCGGGGGTCCCACAGTCGGATATTGTTCACCGTCTCGGGGTTGTCCAGCAGGTCCGAGGGCAGGAGCTGCTCGCGGACGGGGTACGGCTCCAAATTGACCCGGTTCAGGTCGAAGCCGATGCGCGTCCACTCGATGTTCCGCTCGATGTAGAGGCGCTCCCGCTCCAGCTCGTTGGGGTCCACGGAGAAGCGCTGGACCAGCGCGGGCCAGGCGACACCGGCCAGCACGGCCGCCACCACCCACAGCCCCAAACCGATGAGTATGAGGCGCATGGCCTGGCGCAGGTTCTTCAGCCGGATAGAGGCGAGGATGATGATAGCGGACAGGGCGGCGACGCCAGTGAGCAGACGCAGGGCGGGGAGCCGCGCCGTCACGTCGGCGAAGGTGGCCCCCGTCACGGTGCCCGATGTGGAGAAGAGCATCTCGTAGATGTCGAGCAGGTGGGCGCCGGCGACGGCCAGCATGAACCCGGCGCCGAGCAAAGCCAGGTGGGTCCTGAGCTGGGGAGTCAACTCCGGGTTCACGCCCCGGAGCGTGTAGGCCGCCAGATAGACGGCGGCGGAGAAAACGATCAGGACGATGAAGGCGCCCATCAGCCACCCCTGCACCATGTGGAGCGCGGGCATGGTGAAGACGTAGAAGCCCACATCCTTGTTGAAGAGCGGGTCCTGCATCTCGAAGCTCACGGAGTTTATGAGACGCAGGAAATCGTTCCACCGGCCGGCCAGAACGGTGCCGAATGCGATGGCGATGATGGCTCCGACTATCACGATGGCGGCGATGAGCGCGCGCCGGAGCCATACCACCGCCTCCGGAGGCATGGGGTACAGAACGGGGCCCCACGAGTTCCGGTAGGCGTAACGGAAGCTCAGAACCGTCAGCGTCCCCATGGTCACGAAGCCGGCCAAGAAGAGCCATATCTTGGTCGTAAGGATAGTGGTGTACACCGAACGGAAGCCGAACTGCGAGAACCAGAGCCAGTTGGTATAGATGCTCCGGCCGAGGCTCAGGACCACGAAGAGGAGGATGAGCGCCAGGACCGCCAGGCCGATCTTGATAAAGAGCCCGGTCCGGGGAGGCATGCCCTGAAACTCCCCGATGCGACCGACGCGCCATGCACCGCCCGCACCGCCGTTGGTCTCGCCGTTTTCGAACATTGACACGTTGGCCCCTCTTTCTTCTTCCTCGACCGTGCCGGTTGTTTACCTAGGCTACGGTGGTGCCCATGACGGCGCCTTGGAGGCGCTCCAGCAGCGCGCCGGGCCGGCGGCCGTCGATGATATGGGCGGATGTGCCGTGCTCGGTAGCGTATACGCATGCCTCGAGCTTGGGAATCATCCCGCCTTTGACGATGCCCGAGGCCAGCAGCCCCTGGGCCTGCTCATGCAGTATACGTTGCAGCAGCCGCCCGCTGCCGTCCAGCACCCCCGCCACGTCGGTCAGAAAGACGAGCCGTGAGGCCCCCAGGGCCACCGCCAGGGCGCCCGCCACGGTATCCGCGTTGACGTTGAGCAGGTGGTAGCCTTGCTCCGAGACCCCTGGCTGCTGGGCCGCGATGGGGGGCCGCTCGACCGCGATGGGCGCCACCACCGGGATATACTCCGCCTCCAGCAAGGCCAGGATGGGTCCGGTGTCCACCTGCATGGCGCTCCCCACGTAGCCGAGCTCCGGCCGATCGATGGAGGCTTTGAGCAGCGCGCCATCCGCTCCGGAGATGCCCACGGCGGGCCCACCGAGCGCCAGGAGCGAGGCCACCAACTGCTTGTTGACCAGCCCGGCCAGCACAGCCGTGGCCACCGCCAGCACCTCCGCGTCGGTGACGCGCAGCCCGTCGACGAACTGGGTCCGGACGCCCTGTTTCGCCATCCACTTGGTGACCGTCTCGCCGCCGCCATGCACGACAACGGGCCGGCTCCCTTCGCGCCGGAGAGCCACGATGTCGGCCAGGGAGGTGTCGTCGGCGTTCAGCGTGCTGCCGCCGACTTTAATGAGGAGAATGGGCGCGGGGTCTGTCATCGTCTGGCCTGGGCCTTTGGGCTGAAGGGGCTTGGGGCCGGCCACTCGTTACGTGGTGGAGGCGCTGTTGCCCATCAGGTAGTGTAAGCGCTGTTAAACGTGACGTATTCCTCGGTCAGCTCGCAGCCCCAGGCGGTGGCCGAGGCCTCGCCCAGATTGAGCCCCACGGTGAGGGCTAGCTCCGGATTGTTCATGAGCGCTATAACGGCGTCTTTGTGGAAGGCGATGGGCCTGCCTGCCTCCATGATAACCACGTCGTTGATGTAGAAGGCAATCCTGTCCTCCTGGACCTCCGCGCCGCTGCGGCCCACCGCCGCTATAACGCGTCCCCAGTTCGGATCGTTGCCGTGGATAGCGGTCTTGACCAGGCTGGAGCCGGCGACGGCCCGGGCGGCCAGGCGGGCGTCCTCCAGGGTGCGGGCGCCCTCGACGCGGACGGAGAAGATCTTGGAAGAGCCCTCGGCGTCGCGGACCAGCTCCTTGGTGAGATGGTTGCAGAGGGCGGCCAACGCCTGCTCGAAGCGGGCCGCGTCCGGCGACTTGGCGGTGAGGGGTGTATTGCCGGCGGCGGCGTTGGCGAAGAGCAGCGCCGTATCGTTGGTGCTGCCGTCGCCGTCGATGGTGGCCATGTTGATCGTGTCGTGGATTGCGCTCCGGAACGTCTCGCGCAAGTAGTCCGGGTCCGCCGCGGCATCGGTGGTGAGGAAGGCGAGCATGGTGGCCATGTTGGGATGGATCATCCCCGAGCCCTTGATGCACCCGCCAATGGTCACGGTGCGGCCGTCCAGCTCGCACTGGACCGCCATGGACTTGGGGCGCCGGTCGGTGGTCATGATGGCCCGGGCAAAGGGCAGGCCGCCTTCGGGGGTAAGCGTTAGCTTGGGAATACCGACCCGGATGAGCGCCATGGGCAGCTCCACGCCGATGATGCCGGTGCTGCAGATGGCCATCTCTTCCGGGGCAACGCCCGCCTGCTTGGCCGCCTGCGCCACCGTCTCCCGGGCGTCGATCATCCCCTGCTCGCCGACACATGCATTGGCGATGCCGCTGTTGGCCACCACCCCGCGCACCTGGCCGCCCTCCACCAGCTTGCGCGTGAGCACCAGCGACGACCCCTGGACTCTGTTGGTGCTGAAGGTGCCGACGGTGACGCAGGGCTTCTGGGACAGGAGCAGACCCAGATCCAGCTTGTCCTTGCTGTAGGTCTTCATGCCGGCGTAGGTGGCGCCGGCCACGAATCCCTGGGGAGTGGTAACGGTGCCGTCCGGCAAAAACTGGACCGCGTCAGACATCCCGGCGCCTCGGGAAGACGAGAGTGCCGCCTCGTGCGGCGGGCGCCCAGTATAACATACGAAGGGCGCGGCTACGGGCGGGACCCTTCGCCCCGACTTGTCGGGAGCCAAGGGCTAAGGGCTCACCATGATGGTTCGACAAGCTCACCATGAGAGGGATTACAAATCCGCTCACCCTGAGCCAAGTTTACTCTTGAGCGGAGCGAAGGGTCTATCTTTAGCCTTGGGAGAGATGCTGTGCCCGTCCTTCATGGGCGGGACGGACTCAGCATAAGCACTGCGGAACCCCACATGTAGGTCCAGGGTTGCGCCCTGCCTAGACCGGGACCAGCTTGACGCTGATGACGTGGGGGATGGCGCGCACCTCCGCCAGCACCTCGTCGGGAAGCGGGTCGTCGAGCCCCACCACCATAGTGGCCTTGCCCCGGGGCGCCAGGCGGCCCACCTCCATGAAGCTGATGTTGATGTCGTGCTCGCCGGCGATCGTGCCCACACGGCCGATCATGCCGGACCGGTCCACGTGCTCGGTGAAGAGCAGGTACGGGCCCGTGGGCTCCATGTCGATGGAGTAGTCGTTCACCTGTACCAGGTGCACCCTGTCGCAGACCGATGCGCCGGAGAGGCGGATGGCCCCGTCACCGGCGCGGACCCCCACCGTGACCAGGTTCGTGAAATGGTCGGCGCCTGGGTCCTTCTGCTCCACCACGCGCAGGCCGCGCTGCTGGGCGATGATGGAGGCGTTGACCAGGTTCACCCGCTCCTCCGTGGACGGCTAAAGGATGACCACCAGGGCGGCGGCGTTCAGCAAGAGAGGTGTCGTAGCGGGCGATCTCGCCGCTGAAGGTGAGCGCGATGGACTCCATCTGCCCCTCCACGAGCTGTAGCGCTAGCTTACCCAGGGTGTTGGCCACCGGGATGTAGGGGGCCAGGGCCTCGCGAACCTCGGCCGGCACGCGGGGTGCGTTGACGGTGAAGGGGGCTGGGTTGCCCTCCAGGGCGGTCAGCACCTGCTCGGCCACCCCATGGCCACCTCCACTTGGACTTCGACCGTGGAGGCGCCAAGGTGAGGCGTCACCACCACGTTGGGGCTCTCCAGCAGCGCCAGCCCGCGGGGCGGCTCCTCCGAGAAGACGTCGAGGGCAGCGCCCGCCACATGGCCGGAGCGGAGGGCTTCCGCCAGCAGCCCTTCGTCCACCAGACCGCCACGGGCGGTGTTGACGATGCGGACGCCCGGCTTCATCCGGTCGAACTGCTCGCGGCCCAGCAGGCGCTTGGCCGCCGTCGTGAGGGGCGTGTGGAGGGTGATGATGTTGGACTCGGCGAGCAGGCGGTCCAGGGGCGCCAGCTCCACCTCCAGATTGCGGGCGTACTCAACGGGCACGTAGGCGTCGTGGGCCAGGAGGCGCATCTGGAATGCGGCGGCCCGCCGCGCCACCTCGGAGCCCACTTTGCCAGGCCGATGAGGCCCAGGCTCCTGTGGCGCAGCTCCACGCCCATGAAGTCCCGGTGGCGCCACTCGCCCCGCCGGAGCGATGCGTCGGCCTGGGGTGTGTGGCGGGCCAGCGAGAGCATAAACGCCATGGTGTGCTCGGCGGCGGCGATCGTGTTGGCCGTGGGAGCGTTGACCACGGCGATGCCGCGCTGCGTGGCGGCCTCCAGGTCGATGTTGTCCACGCCAACGCCCGCGCGGCCGATGACCTGGAGCCGCTTGCCGGCGGCTATCAGCTCGGTCGTCACCTGCGTTTCGCTGCGGACCACCAGCGCGTCGTAGCCGCCGATGATGCGGCGGAGCACCTCCGGCTTCAGGCCCGTGCGGACTTCCACCCGATGCTGGGCGGCGGCCAGCCGATGGACCCCCTCCTCGGCGATGGGGTCCGCCACCAGAACGCGTGCCATGGAGCCTCCGTGAATGGAAAAGGGCTAGCGGGCGGCTGCGGGTGCGAAGCCCAGCCGGGGCAGCGCCGCCCGTAGCGCCGTCAGCACGTGGTCGATGTCGCTCTCGGTCACGTAGCCCAGGTGACCGATGCGGAAGACCTTGCCCGTGAGCAGTCCCCGGCCCTCGGCGGCGACGATATCGTAGTCGTCGCGGAGCATGCCCAGGAGCTGCTGGTCCGTGATCCCCTCGGGCAGCCAGACCGCCGTCACCGTATTGGACGCGCGCTTCAGGTCGGCGGCCACCAACTTCAGGCTCAGCGCTGTCAGCCCATCGCGGGTGTACTGGGCGATGCGGGCGTGGAAGTCGTAGACGGCCTGCATGTCGCCGTGGGCCAGCATCTTCTGCACCGCGTAGTCCATGCCGAAGAGTAGGGAGATGGCGGGCGTCCACGGGGTCTCCCCGTTGTCGGCGGAGGCGCGCGCCGCGGACAGGTCGAAGTAGAAGCGGGGCATGCGGGCCGTTTTCGCGGCCTCCCACGCGCGCGGGCTCACGGCGATCATGGCTATGCCCGGAGGGCACATCCACCCCTTCTGCGAGGCGGAGATCACCACGTCCAGCCCCCACTCGTCGGTGGGCAGGCGGATGGAGCCGAGGGAGGAGATGGCGTCCACCAGGAGGAGCTTATCGAACTCCCCCTTGACGGTTCGGGCGATGGCTTCCAGGTCATTGGTGATGCCGGTGGAGGTCTCGTTGTGGGTCACTAGCACCGCGCTGATGCTGGGGTCGGCTTGGAGCGCCTCGCGGACCTGCTCCGGGTCCGCCGCCACGCCCTCGGGAAACTTCAGATCGGTGACCTGGGCGCCGTAGACCTTGGCGATCTTGGAGAAGCGGTCGCCGAAGTTGCCGATACTCACCGCCAGCACCCGGTCGCCGGGCGAGAGGGTGTTGGTCACTGCCGCCTCCATGGCGCCCGTGCCGGACGAGGTGAGCAGATAGACGTCGTTGGTGGTCTCGAAGGCCCGATTCAAGTTCCCGGTCAGGCGGGTCAGCAGTTCCTTGAACAGCGGACCCCGGTGGTCCACCATGGGCCTGCTCATGGCCTCCACCACGTCGTCGGGGACCGGGGTTGGGCCGGGCAGGCGCAGGTTCGGCATGCTTTCTCCTCGGGGACGGGGGTCTGAATGGGGCCAGCCGATTATAGCAGGCGCGGCCCGGCAGGGCGCGCCCTGCCTACTCCAGCCCCTCGGCCTTGAACCGCTTCGCCATCGCCACGTAGTCGTCCGCGATCCCCTGGACCATGTCCAGATGCCGCTGCATCACGCGCCCCCGGACCTGGGCCGGCGTGCCCGCGGCGATGGAGTGGGACGGCACCTCCTTCTCCGCCAGCACCACGGCGCCGGCGGCCACGATGGAGTGGTCGCGGATGATGGCGGCATCGTTGAGCACGCACCCGTTTCCCAGCAGCGAGTGGTCCTCCACCCGGGCGGCGTGGCAGACCACCGAATGGCCCAGGGTCACGTAATCGCCGATCGTGGCGTCGATGTCGGAGTGGACCACCGAGTTGTCCTGGATATTCGTGTGGCTGCCGATGGTGATGCGCCCCATGTCGCCCCGTATCACCACGCCGGGCCAGACGCTGGAGTAGGCGCCGATCTCCACGTCCCCCACCACGTAGGCAGCCTCGCTGATGAAGACGGTGGGGTCCACCCGGGGTGTCTTGCCATTGAAGCTGCGGATCATAGGTTCCCTCCTTGGCGGCCCACGGCCTGGCGGCGGCCCACGGCCCGGCGGCGTAGGAAACGCCGCGCCGCCACCAGCGCCCAGAGCGCTTCGATAACGCCGAAGGGATAGCTGCCGATGAGAAACCCGTAGGCCGACGCGGCGGCGCTCCCCACGGCGAACAGCGCGACGGACCAGACGGAGCGGTCCTCCAGCCAGTACATGACGAACATGAGGCCCACCGCCGCGCTTCCGAAAGCCGTCAGCATATCGTGCCCCCCTAGCGGGCCTCCCCTATCGTGCCCACTTGAAGAAAAGTCCTGGTCGCCGGGCCTCGTCCTTGGATAGAGGACGCTCCGGCTTCGGGTGCGGCGGCCCGCCAGCCATGGTACACTGCCGCCGGCGTCGGTTTTCGTCGGCCGCGAGGCCCATTCTAGCCTACCAGGACACTCCATGGCGGGTCGCGTCTTCTCCGGCATGCGCCCCTCGGGGCGGCTGCACCTGGGGAACTACTTCGGTGCACTCCAGAACTGGGTGGCCCTGCAGGACGAGTACGAGTGCGTCTACGGGGTCGCCGACGTCCACGCACTCACCACCCTCCAGGGCGATGAGACCCGGGAGATCGTGGCCAACACGGAGCAGATGGTCCTGGACTGGCTGGCGGCGGGAGTGGACCCGGAGCGGAGCATCGTTTTCGTCCAGTCCCACGTGCCGGAGGTGCTGGCGCTCCACTCGCTGCTGAGCATGAGCACGCCCCTGGGGTGGCTCCTGCGCGTGCCCACCTTCAAGGACCGCGTCCGCCAGATGGGCGAGTCGGAGGAGAACGTCAGCTACGGGCTGGTGGGCTATCCGGTCCTGCAGACGGCGGACATCCTGCTATACAAAGCCGACACCGTGCCCGTGGGCGCGGACCAGGTCCCCCATCTGGAGTTGGGCAGGGAGATCGCCCGGCGGTTCAACCGGCTCTATGGCGACACCTTCCCGGAGCCCCAGGCCAAGCTGACGGAATCGCCTACCATCTTGGGCCTCGACGGCGTCAACAAGATGAGCAAGAGCCTGGACAACCAGATCGAGCTGGCCGCCACCGAGAACGAGACGGCAAAGCGGGTGATGACGGCGGTGACGGACCCCCAGCGGGCGCGCCGCACGGACCCTGGCCGTCCCTGGGTGTGCAACGTCTACTCGCTCCACAAGCTCTTCAACCCGGACAAGCAGGAGGAGATCTACCAGCGCTGCACCACCGCGGGCATCGGCTGTGTTGACTGCAAGCAGACGCTGGCGGAGGGGATCAACCGCCATATGGCGGCCTTCCGGGAGCGGCGCCGGGAACTGGAGGTCCGACCCGGCTATGTGGCGGAGGTGCTGGCGGCGGGCGCCGAGCGCGCCCGGACCATCGCGCGCCAGACCATGGCCGAGGTCTACCAGCGCGTCGGCCTGGCGTAGCCCCAGACCCTCAGAGGACGGCGGCATGCCCACCCTTCCCGTCGGTCGCAGCGGACGCTCCGCTCATCAGGTGGCGGAGGAGACCGTGCGCGAGGCGGGCCGGCTCATCATGCGGTGGTTCGATGCGCCCGCCGGCTCCGCCGGCGCTCCCGCCATCAGCCACAAGGGGCGAGCCGACATCGTCACGGAGGCCGACACCGCCGTGGAGGCGGCGGCCCTGGCCATGCTGCGCGAGGAGTTCCCGGACTTCGGCGTGCTGGCCGAGGAGTCGGGCGCGGCTCCCGGCAGCGGGCCCTACACCTGGGTGCTGGACCCCATCGACGGCACCCGCAACTTCGCCAATGGCGTGCCCCACTTCGCCGTGAACCTGGCCCTGGTGAAGAGCCGCGACGGGGTGCTGGGCCCCACGTACGACCCGGTGCTGGGCCTCACCTACGACCCGGTGCGGAACGAGCTGTTCCACGCCGAGACGGGCCAGGGCGCTTTCCTGAACGGCGAGCGCATCTCGGTGTCGTCCACGGAGAGCCTGGAGATGAGCGTGCTGGGCTTCGACATGGGGTACGTGGACCAGCAGGCGGACTGGCTGTTGGAGATGGTGCAGGGGCTGTGGCCCGGCATGCAGGCCATCCGTGTCATGGGCTCCGCCGCCCTGGGCCTGGCCTACGCCGCCGCGGGGCGCATCGATATCTACACGCACCACCATCTGGGGCCGTGGGACCTGGCGCCGGGCCTGCTGTTGGTACGGGAGGCCGGGGGCGTGGTCACGGATCTCCAAGGACCTCCCGCCACCTTTCACGGCGCGGCGGCCATCGCCGCCAACCCGGCCCTCCACGCCCGCTTCATGGCCGCCACCGCCGGCACCTCGTGGCGCCGTATCCGGTAGCTTCCGGGCAGCTTGGGCCTACAGCTCACCCTCCAGCGGGTTGATCACCATCCCGCTGGGCAGCTTGGGGTGGAAGTAAGTGCTCTTGCGCGGCAGCCGCATGCCGGCGGACACCACCTGCTGGAAGAGGAGCGGCGGAATACCCCGAAGGAAGAAGGCAAGCTGCCCCCGGCCCGAGGCCACCATCTCCAGCGCCTCCTGACCGTCGTGCACGTAGCTCACGTAGCCCTCGAACCCGTCGCCGAGGACCGGCCGCAGCAGCGTCTCCTGGAGCAGCCACGTCTCCACCTGGCGCACCGCCGTCGCGGGTCCCTGGGCCTCGCGCCACTGGCCCACGGCGGGCTCCCTGAGGGAGAGCAGGTACGGGCCTTCACCGCTGGGGCCCACCAAGCCCATGGCCGGGCGCGACGCTCCCTCCTGGGCCACCAGCGCCTCCAGAGGGCCGGGTGTGAGGGTGGCCACGTCCGCTAGCTGGACCGTGAAGAGCTGGCGCATGCGTTCCCGGAGCGCGGCGAAGAGCTCGGGGGCCACGCCTCCCACGACCCGG
Organism: Dehalococcoidia bacterium; assembly: GCA_965249185.1. GTDB lineage: Bacteria > Chloroflexota > Dehalococcoidia > Lucifugimonadales > Australimonadaceae > CBDFLS01. The sequence goes on along the minus strand of CBDFLS010000002.1, from coordinate 1,433,364 downwards.
TGATAAGGGAGCACCAGCAGGCCCGGGTCGTCGAGCGGGATGAGGCCCGCCATCACGAAGTCCGCGGCTTGCTCCGGGCCGTCGCCGCTCCGCCGCGCCAGCCCTCGGTAGGTCAGCGCCGTCTCGTAGCGGTGATGGCCGTCCGCCAGGTAGACCGGCTGGGAGGCCAGCGTCTCCCGCACCGCCTGCACGGGCCTCGGCTCAGTGATGCGCCAGAGGGCATACTGCTGCCCCGCGCCATCCGTGAACTCCGTCTCGGGAGCGCGGGCGATGGTCCTGTTGCGCACCGTCTCCACCTGGTGGCCGTGGTCCTGATAGAGGGCCATGATGGGGCTGAAGTTGGCCGCGCACGCCTGCATCAGCGCCAGCCGGTCCCGCTTGGGACTCTCGGCGGTCTGCTCGTGGGGCAGGACGTCCCGGCCGGGCTCCTCCAGCCGCAAAGCGCCCACCAGCGCGTACCGTTCCGCCCCGCCTCCGGCGTGGGGGAACCGCTGCCGGAGCAGATAGAATCCTGGCTCAGCGTCCCGCTGGAGCGCGTCATGGCTGAGCCACCGGCGATAGTGCCCGGCGGCGGTGGTGTACCGCTCCGCCGGAAGCGGCTCCGGGCGCTCCGCCAACTCCAGCCGGACCATATTGTGGGGGCTCCGCTCCAGCAGCTCCCGCTCCTGGGCCTCGGAGAGCACATCGTAGGGAGGGCAGACCAGGGCCTCCAGGGGCCCGGCCACCGCAGGGTTGTAGCGGATGCCGCGAAAGGGTCGAAAATCGGCCACAGTGCTCTCGTGGGAATGAGGATACGCGGCCCAGTATAATGGCCCGCGCCGATAAGCGTCCAAAGCTTGACCCTGGGCTGTACCATATCCTGCCAGAGTCGTGCGGTGGCGGGCAGGGAGCTAGCCATGGCTGACCGGGCGACCGTCGAGCGGGCCGAGCGCCTCCGCGACGACATCAATCTCCACAACTACCGCTACTACGTCCTCGACTCGCCCTTGGTCGGCGACGCGCAGTACGACGTGCTCATGCGGGAGCTCCGCGCCCTGGAGGAGGCGCATCCTGAGCTGGTGACCCCGGAGTCGCCCACCCAACGGGTTGGCGCCGCGCCGTCGCCGGAGTTCCAGGAGGTGGAGCACCCCCAGCCCATGCTCAGCCTGGCCAACGCCTTCGACGAGGCGGAGCTGGCGGCCTGGCACCGGCGCGCCTCGGCGCTGCTGGAGACCGATTCCTTCCAGATGGTGTGCGAGCCGAAGATCGACGGTCTGGCCATCGCCCTCACCTACGAGGAGGGCAAGCTGGCCAGGGGCGCCACCCGTGGCGACGGCCTCCGGGGCGAGGATGTAAGCGCCAATGTCCGCACCATCTCCTCGGTGCCCCTGCTGCTGCGAGGCGGCAGTTCCGTGCCCCGGCGCCTGGAGGTGCGGGGCGAGGTCTACTTTCCGCTGGACGGCTTCCGCCGGCTCAACGAGGAGCGCGCCGAGCGGGGCGAGCCCCTCTACGCCAACCCGCGCAATTCGGCCGCCGGCTCCCTGCGCCAGCTCGACCCACGCATCACGGCCTCGCGGCCCCTGGACATCTTCATCTACCAGCTCGGCTGGGTGGAGGGGGGCGCATACCCCGACACCCACTGGGAGGTGCTGGCCTGGCTGCGCGAGCTCGGCTTCCGCGTCAGTCCGGAGATAGAGCAGGCCGGCGCCCTGGAGGAGGCGGAGGCTTACCACCGCCGATGGCTGGACGACCGCCACGAGAAGAACTACCAGACCGACGGCGTGGTGGTGAAGGTGGACCGCCTCGACTACCAGCGCCACATGGGGTTCGTGGGCCGGGAGCCCCGGTGGGCCATCGCCTACAAGTTCCCGTCGGAGCAGGTCGTCACCAAGCTCCTGGAGATCGGCATCAACGTCGGGCGCACGGGCAGCCTGAACCCCTACGCGGTCCTGGAGCCGGTGCAGGTAAGCGGTGTCACCGTCAAGCAGGCCACGCTCCATAACGAGGACGACATCCGGCGCAAGGACATCCGCGTGGGCGATTACGTCATCGTGGAGCGGGCGGGCGAGGTGATCCCCCAGGTGGTGGGGCCCGTGGTGGACCGGCGCACCGGCGATGAGCGGCCCTTCCTGATGCCGGAGCGGTGCCCCGTGTGTGGCGAGCCGGTCACCCGCCCCGAAGGCGAGGCGATGCACCGGTGCGCCAACAGCCTCTGTCCCGCCCAGGCCTACGAGCGGCTCCGCCACTTCGTCTCCCGGGGCGCCATGAACATCCAGGGCCTGGGGAGTAAGCTGGTCGGCGTGCTGCTGGAGGCGGGCCTGGTGCGGGAGCCGCCGGATATCTACGGGCTTACCAAGGAGCAGCTTCTGGAAATGGAGCGCATGGCCGATAAGAGCGCCGATAACCTGCTGGCGGGCATCGTGGCCAGCAAGGGCCGGCCCCTGCCCGCGGTGGTCTTCGCTCTGGGCATCCTCCACGTGGGCTCGGAGACGGCCGAGCTGCTGGTCCGGCGCTTCGGCGGCGTACAGCGGCTGGCGGAGGCCACGCAGGAGGAGCTGGATGCCATTCCCGGTATCGGGCCCACCGTGGCCCAGGCCATCGCCGCCCACTTCAGCCAGGAGGGGAACCGCCGGGTCGTCGAGCGCCTCCGGGCGGCGGGCGTCACCATGGAGATGGAGCGGGCGGCCGCCACTCAGGGCCCGCAGCCGCTGGCGGGCAAGCGGCTGGTGGTCACCGGACGCCTCGCTCAGCTCACCCGCTCGCAGATCGAGGGGCTCATCAAAGAGCTGGGCGGCCGCGTGGACGGCGGCGTGAGCAAGAAGACCGACTATCTTGTCGCGGGCGAGGACCCCGGCTCCAAGCTTGCCGACGCCGAGCGGTTGGAGGTGCCGGTGCTCTTGGAGCGGGAGTTCAGGGAGCTGATCGGGGGCCTGCCGTGAGAGCTCCAGGAGCGTGAGCGATCGGTCAGCCGCGTCGCCGTAAGGCGGCGGTGCGGCTGCGAAACGCAGCGAGGATGTGGACATGCCCTCCGTCGGGTCGGTAACCAGCTTGCAGGAAGTCGTCCACCACGGCATCGAGTATCCGGGAGAGGTCGTTAGGGCAACGGGGTGGGATGCTCCATTTGGCGAAGAGCTCCGGGCCGACGCCTACTTTCGGGTCGTCTTCCTGGAGGCGCCGAATGACGACCCGCCCGGGCCGTTTCAGGACTCCCGCATAGCCGTCTGTGTTCCCCGCACGGGGCCGGACCGGGCTGGCGAGCAGACCCGCCGCGAGCTTCGCGTGGTCCGGGAGGCCCAGACTCAGTACCTGGAGGAGCGGGCGCCGGCGGCGGAGGCGGCCCGGCAGGCCATGGAGTCCCAGGCCCGGGAGCTGGAGGGCCTCCTCTCCCGGAACAACGCTCAGGCCTACGCCGCTGGCCGTATTCTCTGCACGGCGGCCCGGACTCCCGACCCGGCCGACGTTTTCGCGGATGGCGATATGGCCCAGTGGGCGCGTCGTCTCGGGGGCCAGCTCCTGGCCCAGGCCTATCCTCGGCTGCCCATCAGTCCATCCCTCATGGACCGGCCCCTGCGGCCTGAGCGGGACGCACCGCTGCTCTTCGATGGGGTCATGCTCTCTCGTCCTCGAATGGAGGCCCTCAAAGCCCTGGACTCGTTCGCCCCAGCCCTGGGGCTTCGCAACCCCGATGCTCCCGGCTCCCTGGACCCCTCGCTCTGTCCGGCCTTCCGGCTCATCGAGACCGAGCTGGAGGAGCGGGGGGTTGAGGCGGACGGCCGCGTTCTGGAGTGGCGGCTGGCCCACTATCACGGCCTCACCTATCCGTTGGCCGACCTCTTCATGCTCCTGTGTGTCCGGCATGGCGGGGCTCCCCTTGAGCTTGGGCTGCGCCGTGGCCACGGGCTTCGACGCCGGGACGGGGAGCCGCTGCCCTCCAACCGGCTGACCGGCGAGATGGTCTCGTCGCTGGCCTGGCCGGCCGACCTGCGGAGCGATATGCGGCGGATCGGGCCGGCCAGGGACGACCCCTGGGAGCAGGTGCTCCCTTATCTGCAGACCGTGGACCCCCAGTTTGAGCTTCCGGAAGGCCCACCTTCCACGCGCCGGCGCCTGCTTCAGACGTGGGTGAACAACCTGAGCAGGGCTGTCTATGAGAGCGGTGAGGTCTCCGGGGCGCTGGAGTCCTTGGCCCAGGCCCAGGGCCGGGAGTGGCGGCGAGAGGATGTCCAGGGACGCCTCCAGAAGCTTGTCCGCGTCGGCGACGAGCGTGGGCTGCTGGATGAGGCCCAACGGCTCTTCGGGACGGTCCGGGAGTTCCAGGCGGACCTGAGGCGCTGGCAGGCCTGGCGCCGGGGGCTGGACGCGGTGCCCCGCCTGGTGGAGGCCATCGCCTATCTGGACGATGCGGCGCTGCCCGAGGGAAGTGGAGAGCTCGCCACGGAGCGGCAGCTTTTGCTGCAACGCCTGCGGTCCAGCGAGCTTCTGGTTGCCCCGCACCAGTGGCCGGGCCTGGTGGAGGCGGCCCTCCTGTTCCGCCGCCGCTTCGCCACGGCATACATCCGCCATCACGATGCCTACCACGCCCAGATGGGCCTGCTGGGGCAGCGCATGGCCGGTATCCGGCTTCAGGCCCAGGCCCTGGAACGGCTGAACGTCATCCGGGAGCTGGGGGACGCCGTGGCGCCTGAGCTTGCCGGCCTGGTTGAGGAGCTGTACAACAGCGTGGCAGGCTGCCCGTGGGCCCTGGAGGCGCGGGAGATCGAGCGCTCGCCCCGGTGCCCTGCGTGTGGGCTCAGCGTGGAGAGGGAGCCGCCCACCCGGGAGGTAGAGGAGCTGGGGGGCTACGTGGCGGGCACCTTGGGCCAGCAGAACCGCCGCCTCGGCGGGAAGGTGGCCAGCCGTTTGCTGCGGAGCGAGCGGACGACCAAGCTGCAGCGGTTCATCGACGTGGTGCAGGTCAGCGACCTCTCCGGCCTGGCCCAGGTGCTCAGCGATGAGCTGGTCCAGTTTATTCGGGAGCTGCTCTCGGACCCCAGCCGGGAGCGGGGAGCATGACGACGCCGAGTTGGAGGAGATGAGACCGTGAGCCCCGGGGGTTTCTCCGCCGCTGACTACGTGATCGTGGGCCTTGGCAATCCCGGCCGCGAGTACCGTGGCAGCCGTCACAACGTCGGCTTCCGCTGCCTGGAGCTGCTGGCACGGCGGCACGGCATCAGCCTGGCCGACCGCCGGCGTTGGACGGTCGCCGGGCGTGGCGACGTGGAGGGCTGGCCCGTGCTGCTGGCCAAGCCGCGGACGTTCATGAACGAGAGCGGCAGAGCGGTTCGGTACCTTCGGGACCGGTACGCCGTCGCACCTTCACGGCTGCTGGTTATCGCCGACGACATGGACCTGCCCCTGGGCAAGCTCCGGCTGCGGGCCTCCGGCGGGGCCGGCGGGCACCGGGGCCTCGAGTCCATCGCCGCTGAGCTGGCGAGCCAAGACTACGCCAGGCTCAGGGTCGGCATCGGACGGCCCGATGGCAACACCGATGCCATCGCCCATGTGTTGAGCAGGTTCTCGTCAGCAGAGGAGCGCCTGCTGGCCGAGGCGGTGGAGCGCGCGGTCGAGACCGTGGAGGTCTTTCTGGCCGAGGGGGTCCAGGAGGCCATGAACCGGTTCAACTGATGCGCCGCGCTCTCCCGTTCCTCCTGGCCTGCGCGGTCCTCCTGCCGCTCCTGGGCTGCTCCGGCGCGCCGCCACGCCGCAGGCCTCCGCTTCGGCGGGGCCGCCTCCCGCCTTCGTCGCGATTCCCGACGCTCCCGACCTGGACCTTCCCGCCCTGGCCCGTGCCTACCGTGGGGTCATCGCCGGGCCCCTCTCGCAAGAGCAGCTCTATCCCCGGGAGCCGGTGGGGCGGCGTCACGCCTTCTGGGTGCTGGATATCCTGGACCTGGAGGACCGCCGGCACCCGGCGGGCCTCCGCTACGCGGGCGAGCGGGCGATGTGGTACGTGGCCACGGACGTGGAGGTCCCCCAGGACGCGCTGGAGCGGGCGGCCAGACAGTTCGACCAGGAGGTCTACCCACTGGTGGCCGGCGCCTTCAGCGGTGAAGCGGGCCCAGAGGGGCCGATCACCGTACTTCACGCCCAGCTCCGGGGCGCGGCGGGCTACGTCAGCGGCGTCGACCGCTATCCCGCCGCGGTTCACCCCTACAGCAACGAGCGCGCCATGCTCTATATCGATGCCGGCGCCGAGATCGGCTCCGGGGGCCACATGGGCACTCTGGCCCACGAGCTGCAGCACCTCGTCCATGGGTTCGTCGACCCGGGCGAGGAGACGTGGGTGGGCGAGGGGCTGTCGGAGTTCGCGGCGTCCCTGGCGGGCTTTCCACGGGCCTCGGTGGACCGCTTGTTCCTCTCGCGGCCCGATACGCGATTCATGCAGTGGCCGGAGACGCCGCTGTCGGCCGGGGCCAACTACGGGGGCGCCTCCCTCTTCCTGCGCTACCTCATGGGACGGACCGGCGGCGCCGAGAGCCTCAGCCGGCTGGTGGCGGGGCCCGCCGATGGCGTGGCGGGCGTCCGGGCCTATCTGGCGGCTGTCGCGCCGCACCTCACCTTCGAGGCGCTGTTCGCCGACTGGGTGGTGGCCAACTACGTGAGCGCCACCAGCGGGCGCTACGGGTATGACAGGCCGGAGGGGACGGTGCGGGTGGAGGGGGAGCTGAACGGCCCCGGCGTCGTGGACGGCAAGGTGCCCCAGTACGGCGCCCGGTACATCAGCGTGGAGCCGTCGTCGCCGCTGGAGCTAACCTTCACCGGCGTCGCCCCCACGCCCTTGCTGCCCGTGGAGCCCCACGGTGGCGAGGCGTGCTGGTGGAGCAACCGGGGCGACTCCATCGACACCACGCTGACCCGGACCGTGGACCTCAGCGGCGTCGAGTCGGCCACGCTCCGCTTCTGGATGTGGCATCGAATAGAGGAGTCGTGGGACTATGGCTACGTGGCGGTATCCACCGACGGCGGACTGCGCTGGCAGGCCCTGGAGGGGAAGCACACCACGTCCGAGGACCCGCTGCGCAACGCCTTGGGCCCAGGCTAAACAGGCCGCTCGGACGGCTGGGTGCCGGAGCGCATGGACCTAACTCCGTTCGCCGGACAGCCCGTGCAGCTCCGCTTCGAGTACGTCACGGACGAGACGGTCAACGGCGACGGCTGGTGCTTGGACGATATCTCCATCCCCGAGCTGGACTTCGACGACGATGCGGAGTCCGACGGCGGCTGGACCGCTCGGGGGTTCGTGCGGGTCCCGGGCAACCGCGTTCCCCAGGCCTACGTGGTCCGGCTGGTGCGGGGCACCGGCGGCGATGCGGTGGTGGAGGAGTTGACGCTGGACGCGAACAACCGCGGCGTCGCTCGGGTGAGGGGGCCGGCCGTGCTCGTGGTGGCCCCCATGGCGCCGAAAACGGGACAGCCGGCCCCCTTCGTTCTCGAAGCGCGCGCGGTGCCGTAGACGGCGCCGGCGTCGAGTGGTACGTTACCGCGCGGCATGGACCGAGGGCAGGGGAAGGCCGAAGAAGGAGAGTAAGCGATGGCGCGCAGGTGCATCCTGGCGGTGTACGCTCACCCCGACGACGAGACCTCAGGCATGGGCGGCGCCATCACCCTCTACGTCCGCGAGGGCGTGGACGTCCACGTTGTCACCGCCACCCGTGGCGAGCTGGGCACGCTGGGCACCGGCGGCCTGGTCATCGCTCGCGAGGAGCTGCCCGCCGTCCGCGAGGCGGAGCTGCGGGCGGTGCTGCGGAGCTACGGCGCGCACCCGCCCATGATGCTCGACTACCGCGATCAGGAGGTGAAGGACGCGGACTTCGAGGAGCTGGTGGGCAAGGTGCTGGCGGCCATGGAGCGTGTAAAGCCCGACGTGGTGGTCACCTTCGGCCCGCTGGGCATCTCCCGCCACGATGACCATATCGCAGTGCACAAGGCCACGCTCGATGCATTCCACCGCTACCGCGAGTCCGCGGACCCGGCGCCACGGCTCTTCTACGAGGCGATCCCCAAGGAGGCCAGCGACCAGTTCGAGCTGCACCTGGAGGGCCCGGAGGCGGAGCCCAACGTCTTTATCGATATCCGGGAGTTCAAGCCGCTGAAGCTCCAGGCGCTCCGGAGCTACAGGTCCCAGGAGGACGCCCAGTGGCTGGCGGATATATGGGAGGACCTTCCCCTCGCGGATACGGAGACCTTCTATCAGGCGTACCCGCCGCTGCCGGACGGGCGGACGCTCACCGGCTTCTGGCCGGGGTGATGCCGGCCCGGCCCGACCGGACCGGACCGGACCCTTTCATCGTTCTGTCATGCTGAGTCCGTCCTTCCTCAGGAAGGACGGACTCAGCATCTCAAGCACCCGTTGGACAGTGCGATCGTATCCCTACCTGTGACTGGATGCTCTCATGCAGAAGGGGCATGAGGTTTCTGACGTTTTGCTGGGCTTGGCGTTACTATTACTGAATCGCCCCTGCGAGGGTAGAAGGAGAACTACGATGTCGACTCCATTGAACATCATCGGTCTCATCCGTATCCCGTCCCTCGGCCGGCGGGTACAGGGGCTGCTCCTGGCAATCGCGCTGACTGTCACCGCCGCAGCCTGCGATGGGGTCACGCTGTCCCAAGTGCAGGGCGTTTTGGAGAATGTGGACTCCATCTCTGGGGTGGCCACCATCCAACTAAAGGACGGCTCCACCATAACGGTGGACCTGAGCGAGGTTGACCTGCAGGCTGCGGGCACGGTCATCGGCTCCATCGCCCTGAACCCAGGAGACGAGGTCTCGCTGAACGTGGACGAGCAGGGCAAGGCCCATGAGATCGAGACCCAGCGCAGCGAGGTGAAGGGTACGCTGAAGGCGGTTGACTCGGCCGCGGGCACCATCACCACCGAGCACGATGGCGGGACCCAGACGCTGACAGTGAGCCCCGATGTCAAGGTAGAGGTGGGTGACAACGAGCAGTCCTCCCTCGTCGACCTTACCTTGGGCTCGCAATTGGAAGTCAAAGTGGACACCATCTCCGGTCTGGTAGTGAAGATCGAGAATGATGACGAGGAGAACGGCCACGAGGGTGAAGATCGGGAGGGCGTCACGTCCGTCAAGAGTAAGGGCACCATCACCGCCTTGGACGAGGCGGCCCACACCATCGCCGTCACGGCCCCAGACGGCACGGTGAGCGTGCTCACCGTCACTCCGTCCACCAAGGTCGACCTGGAGGGCCCTGACACCTTCGCGGGGCTGAAGGTGGGCATGAACGTTATCGTGAGGGTGAACCCGGACACCAACGTGCTGTTGAAGGTGCAGGAGCGTGATGCCGGTGACGGTGAGCACGACGATGACGACGATGATGACGAGCACGATGATGACGACGACGATGACCACGAACACGACGATGATGAATAGTATGGGCGGCAGCCGAACGGATGATAACGAGCGCGGCTCGGAGAACACGATGCCACGGCTTTTCTCCGCGGTGACGCGCCCAGGGTGACGGGAATGAATAGGGTAGGGGGACCCCTCCGCTCTGAGCGGAGGGGTCCCCCTCGTACCGTCTACAGGTAGCGGGTGCGCTTGCTGCGGGCCTTCTCGGAGCTGAACACGGGCAGTCGCTCCGCCTCCAACGCCTCCTCGATCAGCAGCCGGAACTGCTCGCGGTCCTGGCCGGTGACCACCGCCAGCTCGTGGGACTCGGAGAGGGCCACCGGGTAGCCGTGTCCCTTCTTCGCCTGGGCCAGGATGGCGGCCTGGGCGAAGGAGACTGCCGGGGCCGAGGCGGCCACCCACCCCGGCACCTCCACCCGCGCCGTCTCCTCTCCCACGCTCATGTAGAAGAAGCGGACTCGATGGTCGCCGTAGTGCTCCATGATGGACGAGAGGCTGCGGTAGAGCGGCGAGCGCTCGCCCGGGCCCAGCTGCGCTTCGAACAGGTCGCGGTCGGTGATGCCGGCCACGGCGTCGCAGGGGCGCTCCCCGCTCCGAATGCCGCCACAGTTGCGGTCGCAGGTGACCGTGTCGTAGGTGCAGGCCTGGTGGCGCAGTGCGTTGACCACATCGGTGCTTCGGGGCAAGCTGATATAGCTGGCCACCGCCAGCTCCGCGCCGAGCGGGGCCCGCAGCCGCCGCTCCGACAGGGCCCGCAGCCGGTCCAGCGCGGGTATGAGACCGCCCTCTAGCAGCTCGTCGCGAACGAAGTCCGGGTACGCCTGGCCGGCGAGGCCCCAGAGGATAAGGCTGCCGTCCAGCAGGGCGAGGACCGGCAGCTCCGGCGGCGCCTGTTCCACCAGGTCTGCCAGCGCCTCGACCTCTTGGACGGCCCGCTTGACGCCGAGCAGCGGCCCCTCCACGGGAAGCTCCCGCAGGCCCGAGGGGTCGCGGAGCACCAGCGCATCGTCCTCCGCGCGGAGGGTGGGCGTGCTCCAGAGGCGGGCCTCGGCCGGCTCGCCGTAGCGCAAGTACACGTGGCCGGTGTTGATCAGGTAGCAGCGCGCCGCCGAGTGGCGGTCGATGTCGATGTGGGAGCCGTCCACCGCCACCACCACATAGTCCGAGGGCAGCGCGTCCGGGGAATAGACCTGGGCCAGCCCATCGTCCAGCCCGGCCGCCATCCAGGTGGATCGCCCGGCCAGCCGCCGCTCCTCGAGCCGCAGGGGGTCCGCATCCGCCAGATGCGACTGGGCGGCGGCCAGGGCGCCGGCGCGGGCCGACCGCCGGCCGTGGAGCTGGTCCGTGAGCTGCTGGAGCTGCGCGGCGGTCTGATAGAGGTCCAGAGACATGGCCACCTCCCTCCAATGCTCGTCAATGCTTGAAGAACAAGACTACGTCTGGAGCCGGCGTAATGGAGAGGCCCTCCCGGTCGGCGGAGGGCCTCCCTCTTTCATGGCGCCGTGTGGGCGCCGTGTGGGCGCCGTGTGCTCTACCAGTAGCCGGGGGCCCGGGCGGGCTGGTAGCCGTCGCCCGTGGGGGACCAGCCGTTGGTGGGGGCCCAATCGCCCCTGGCCTGAATGCCCCGGGCGTGCTTGCTCACCAGGGTCCGCCACCGCACCAGGATGGTGTCGGGCTTGAAGAGGTGCTCCCGGTTCCACCAGTCCTCGCTGGCGTAGGCGTGGTGCATATTCTCGCGGACGAACTGGTCGAAGTTGACGAACCCCGCCGGCTCTTGACCGGGCAGGTTCCAGGTCAGCCGGCCCTCGCCCTCCTCCATGGCTTCGTGGAACTGCCGCTCCTCCTCCTTGTCCTTCACGTACTTGCCCTGGAGCACAATGTACATATGGTGGTCTTCGTCCATGGGCACGTACCACTCGAAGTGGACCATCCCCGGCGCGGGGAAGTAGTCCACCTCCAGGCCGCCGGGCATGAAGAGGCCTACCCAGACGTTCATGGGCTGCGGCGGGTTGTCCGGGTCGATGTTGGACGCCGACACGCGGACGCCCTCCACCTCGGCCGACCAGACCGGCATCACCCGCTGGTCGCCCACGCCCTTGGGGCCGGGGCCCTCGAAGACCTCCACCTCGGCGTTCTTCGACATGTGGTTGAAGGGCACCGGCACGCCCACCTCGGTGACGATGTAGGTGTTCCGGTGGCCGTAGAGGTGGGCGCTGTCGTAGCCGTTCTCGGCGGCCAGGCGCCAGTTGGACCTGATCTTATGGCGTGCGATGGGGTGAAAGGCGAGCCCCTTGCTGAAGATCCGCGGCTGGAGGTCGTTGGCCAGCGGCGGCGGCGGGTCCATGTCGCCGATGAAGGTGAACACCAAGCCGTGGAGCTCCTGGACCGGGTAGGTCTTCAGCGCCACCTGTCCAATGAGGCCGCTGCCCGGCTCCGTGAGGATCTGGACCAGCTTGCCGTCCCGCACGTCGTAGGTGAAGCCGTGGAGCCAGCAGGTGACCGTGTTCTTGGTGTAGCACTCGGGCCGGGCCGAGAAGGGGATGCCCCGGTGGGCGCACCTGTCCTCCACGGCGTAGACCCGCCCGCCGATGCGCCTGAAGAAGACGCGCTCGCCAAGCAGCAGCTCTCCTCGGGTCTCGCCCTCCGGGAGCTCCCGGCTGAAGAAGGCGGGGTACCAGTAGTTCCGCAGGCCCAGGGAGGCGTCCAGGTAGCGTCCGTGCTGCTGCCCCCGCTTGGCCGACTGAGCGGCCTCGCCCAGGTCCTGGACATGCTCCAAGACCTCTTTCTTATGGGTCTTTTTGCTCGTCATGGCTCACCTCCTCGGGTCCTCCGGGCGGGTCTTTTGGGCGGGCGGGCGCTCCACGACCGGCGAAGCGCCAGGGCCGCCTTTCCACTCGATGCAGAGATTACCATGCGCCTCCGCCGTGGCAGGCGTCAAGGGCGAGAGACGGCTAGCGCTGGAGCAGCACCCGCTCGTCGCCCATGCGGCGAGTAATATGGAGCTCGTCCAGGTGCTCCAGGAGCGCCAGCGCGTATTTTCTGCTCGTGTGGAAGAGGTCGCGCACCTCGGCCACGGTGATCTTGCCGTGCTCGTTCAGGTGGGCGGTGACTCGCTCCAGCATGTGAGCGTAGGCGGCGGCGCCGAACACCACCCCGCCCACCGCCTTCACTACCCGGCCCTCGTCCGCCAGGAGGCCCAGCAGCGCCGGGTCCAGGGCCGGCGGCGACGGCGCGAAGGGCTCCGCCTCCAGCGCGCGGACGAAGGCCTCCATCTGCTCCCGCTGCTTCGGCGACAGGGCTATCTGGTGCTCCGGCAGCAGCACCACGCCCGCCTCGTCCTTCAGCGTGCCGGCCTCGGCGAGCCGCTGGAGAGCCTGGGAGAAGGTCTGGGCCTTGAGGCCCAGGCGGTTCCGCAGCTCCTCCCGGGGCATGCCGTTACGGAGGGGCTGCTGCTGGTGAAAGGCCGCCAGGAGCTGCTGGGCGCGGCCCGAGAGCCCGGCCCAGCCGGCCGCGGTGTAGAGCAGGGTGGCGGCGCTCGGAGCGCCCGTTCCCAGGGCCACCAGCGCATCCTCCTGGATAGCCGTTTCCGCCAGCCGGAGGCCCTCCTCCTCCGACAGATTGGCCCGGCGGGCCACGGAGGCGACATCGGCGGGCTCATCCGTCTCCAGGGCCTGCAGGAGCTGCGCCGTGGGGCTGCCCTGGGCCAGCACCCGCAGCCGCTCCAGCGTGGGCGCGTGCCGGCGCCGGTGCCGACGCGCATGGAGGTCCACCACCACCCCGCCGCCCAGCGTGGCGTTGGGCGAGCGGACCACGAAGTGGTCGCCCCGCGCCAGGGCCATCGGGTGGTCCAAGCGTAGCTGGGCCCATCCCTCGTCACCGGGGTCGAGCTGGTCCGCGTCCAGCAGGCGCACCTTGGCCGGCGTCTCCATGGTGTGGGCGTGGAAGGTGACCGGCAGGTTGTGGCGCAGGGGCCTGGCGGCATCGTCCAGCAGGCCCAGCCGGACGTCCACGGCCTGGGTTGTCCGGAGCCAGCCGGGCGCGGCCAGCACCTCGCCCCGGTGGATCTCGTGGGGCGAGATGCCGCTGAGGTTGACGGCCACCCGGCTGCCGGGCGTGGCCTCATCCAGCTTGCGGCGGTGAGTCTGTAGACCTCGAATGCGGCTGCGCTTGCCGCTGATGGCCAGCGAGACCTCCTGGCCCACCCGCAGGGCGCCGTCGATGAGCGTGCCGGTGACCACCGTGCCGAAGCCGGCCACGCTGAAGGAGCGGTCGATGGCCAGGCGCGGGCGGCCCACGTCGCGGCGGGGCTCCGTGTGGTCCAGGGCGGCGTCGATAGCCGTCGTCAGCTCGTCCAGGCCCTGGCCCGTGGTGGCGGAGACCGCCAGCACCGCCGACCCCTCCAGGCTGGTGCCCTTGAGCGCCTCCTCCGTCTCGAGCTGGACCAGCTCCAGGAGGTCGTCCTCCACCAGGTCGCGTTTGGTGATCACCACCAGGCTGCGCCGGACGCCCAGCAGGCCGAGGATGGCCAGGTGCTCGCGGGTCTGGGGCATCACCGACTCGTCGGCGGCCACCACCAGCAGCGCCAGGTCCACGCCGACGGCGCCCGCCAGCATGTTCTTGATGAACCGCTCGTGGCCAGGCACGTCGATGATGCTCACCTCGCGGCCGCTGGGCAGGGTGAGCCAGGCGAAGCCCAGGTCGATGGTAAGTCCCCGGTCCTTCTCCTCTTGGAGGCGGTCGGGGTCGATGCCCGTGAGGGCGGTGACGAGCGTGGACTTGCCGTGGTCCACGTGGCCCGCGGTGCCGACAACGTACATGGCGCTAGGATAGCACGGGGGCGTGGTCCCGCCCCAGCCTGCATGTGCGTTGCTCTGGCCGTCCCACTTCCGCTCGTGGTCCGACGGATCCGACAACGTCGGACTCTCGATAAGATCGGAGCTCACCATGATGGTTCGACGGGCTCACCATGAGCGGGAATACCTAATCCGCTCACCCTGAGCCTGTCGAAGGGTCACCCTGTCCGATGATGCTTCGCTCATTCCCGATGGGATCGGGACCAGCGAGACCCTCGGCTCTGCTCTCCGCGGTGGCGGAGTCCGCACCAGTCCGAATAGCGGTAGCGGACAGGACAGGCTCGCCGCAGGGAAGGGCCACGCTTCCCCTGAAGGATGGACGCAGGCTTCGCCACGGCGAGTGAGCCCCAGGCCCCACGCCATATCCCGTGCCTCTGCTGCTACAATGGGTCGGGTGGCCTCACAGCGCCGCCACGCACCCGAGGAGGAACCCGAATGGCAGCTCCCCTTGTCGCATCCACGCCCGCCTTTGTGGAGGAGGCGTACCGCAAGACGGAGGAGCGCCTGCAAGCGGTGCGAGAGCGCCTGGGCCGGCCACTGACCTACGCCGAGAAGCTGGTCCTCGGCCACCTCGACGACCCTGCGGGAGCCGAGCCGGAGCCGGGGGCGAGCTACCTAATGCTCCGGCCCGACCGCGTCGCCATGCAGGACGTGACCGGCCAGATGGCGCTGCTCCAGTTCATGCAGGCGGGCCGCGCCCGCACGGCGGTGCCCACCACCATCCACTGCGACCACCTGGTGCAGGCCCGGGTTGGCGCGGTGAGCGACACGGGCGAGGCGGTGGTCGAGAACCGCGAGGTGTACGACTTCCTCCGGTCCACGTCCAACAAGTACGGCATCGGCTTCTGGGGCCCGGGCGCCGGCATCATCCACCAGGTGATGCTGGAGAACTACGCCTTCCCCGGCTGCATGGTCATCGGCACCGACTCCCACACGCCCAACGCTGGGGGACTGGCCACCTTCGCGGCGGGCGTGGGCGGCGCCGATGCCGTGGACGTGATGGCGGGCTTCCCCTGGGAGGTGCTCTACCCCACGCTCATCGGCGTCCGGCTGACGGGCGAGCTCGGCGGCTGGACGGCGCCCAAGGACGTGATCCTGAAGCTGGCGGGCATCCTGACGGTGAAGGGCGGGACCAACGCCGTGGTCGAGTACTTCGGCCCCGGCACCCGGAGCATTAGCTGTACGGGCAAGGCCACCATCACGAACATGGGCGCTGAGCTGGGCGCAACCACCTCTGTCTTCCCCTACGACGACCGCATGGAGGCATACCTGCGCGCCACCGAGCGCGGCGACCTGGCCGACCTGGCCAATGCCCACCGGCAGCTCCTGGAGGCGGACCCCGAGGTGGAGGCGCAGCCGGAGCGCTTCTTCGACCGGATCGTGGAGATCGACCTCTCCACCCTGGAGCCCCACGTGGTGGGGCCCCACACGCCGGACCTGGCCAGGCCCATCTCCGAGATGGCGGCCGCCGTGGCCCGAGAGGGCTACTCGGACCGCATATCAACGGCGCTGGTGGGGAGCTGCACCAACTCGTCCTACGAGGACATGGGCAGGACCGTCAGCGTGGCCCGCCAGGCCAGGGCCCACGGCGCCACGGCGGCCACGCCGCTGCTGGTGACGCCCGGCTCCGAGACGGTCCGCGCCACCATGGAGCGCGATGGGCTCATCGAGGAACTGGAGAGTGTGGGGGCCACGGTGCTGGCCAACGCCTGCGGCCCGTGCATTGGCCAATGGCGCAGGTCCGATATCGTCCCGGGTGAAAAGAACACCATCGTCAACTCCTTCAACCGCAACTTTCCAGCGCGCAACGACGGCAACAGCGCCACCATGTCCTTCATCACCAGCCCCGAGATCGTCCTGGCCTACGGGCTGGCGGGGCGTCTCTCGTTCAACCCGCTCACCGATTCCCTGGTGGCCGCCGACGGCAAGGAATACCGGCTGGAGCCGCCCCCGCCAGCGCCGGAGCTGCCGGAGCGGGGCTTTGTGGGGCTCGGCTCCGGCTATGAGCCGCCGGCCCAGGACGGCGGAGGCGTGCGGGTGACGGTGGCGCCGGACAGCCAGCGGCTGCAGCTCCTGGAGCCTTTCGCGCCGTGGGACGGCCGCAACTTCGAGCGGCTTAACCTACTTCTCAAAGCCAAGGGCAAGTGCACCACGGACCACATCTCGCCGGCGGGGCCCTGGCTCCGGTTCCGGGGCCATCTGGAACGGCTCAGCGACAACGCATTCCTGGGCGCGGTCAACGCCTTCACCGGCGAGCCGGGCAAGGGGCTGAACCAGGAGACGGGCGAGCGGGACGTGTCCTTCCCCCAGGTCGCCCGGGACTACAAGGCCCGCGGTCTCCGGTGGGTGGTGGTGGGCGACGAGAACTACGGCGAGGGGAGCAGCCGCGAGCACGCCGCCATGACGCCCCGGTACTTGGGGGCCGCCGCTATCATCGTGCGGGGCTTCGCCCGGATCCACGAATCGAACCTCAAGAAGCAGGGCGTCCTGCCCCTCACCTTCGCCGACCCCGCCGACTACGACCGCGTACGGGAGACGGACCGGGTGAGCATCACGGGCGTGGAAGAGTTGGCGCCGGGGGGGGAGCTCACGGCCACGCTGCACCACGACGACGGCGCCACGGACCAGGTGACGCTGCGGCAGAGCATGAACGCCGAGCAGATCGAGTGGTTCAAGGCCGGCGCCGCGCTCAACATCTTGCGGACCGCCGCCGCCGGCTAGAAGCCGCCGCAGCTCAAGCCACAGCCTGTGGGAACTGCTTCGCGCAGAGCCGAGGGGTTCCCTGTGTGGCGGTCTGCTGGGGGTGGGGCCTAGGTGACGCCCACGAAGCGCCGGAACACCTCGTTGCCCAGGGGCCGGCCGCGGTCGGTCAGCCGCAGTCGGTCGCCCTCCCAGGCAAGCAGGCCCAGGGTGATGCACTCCGCCACGTCGGCCGGGTACTCCTCGGCCATGGAGCGGTCGAAGCGGCGCAGGAAATCGGCGTCGGAGACCCCATCGTTCAACCGCAGCCCCATCATCATCGTCTCTCCCATGGCGGTGGCTGCATCGAGCGCCTCGACCGTCTCCACCGCTCCCATGGTCTCCAGCACCTTCGCGTTCAGGCTTCCGTCCGTGGCCCGTGGGCGCCAGGCGTTCACGCGGCGGATGTAGGCGCGCGGCGGATTGATGTTGGAGAAGCGGACGCCATGGCGCTCTCCCGCGCGGAGGTAGGAGTGGGCGCCGGGGCCAATGCCCAGGTAAGGCTGGTTGCGCCAGTAGGTGAGATTGTGGCGGCTGGCGTGTCCGGGCAGCGCCCAGTTGGAGATCTCATACTGGCGGTAGTTGGCGCCGGCCAGCGTGTCCTGGGCCATGGCGTACATATCGGCCGCCAGGTCCGGGTCGGGCTCCGGGAGCCTGCCCGCCTGGACATCGGCCTCCATGGGGGTGTCCGGCTCCAGCGTGAGGCAATAGATGGAGACGTGGTCGGGGGCTAGCTCCATCGTCTCAACTAGAGTCCTCTCCCAGACCGCCGTGGGCTGATGGGGCAGGCCGAACATCAGGTCCAGGCTCAAGCTGTTGAAGCCGGTCTGGCGGGCGGCGGCCACCGCCCGCTTCGCTTGCTCGGCGCTGTGGCGGCGGCCCAGCAGGCGGAGCATCCCGTCGTCCAGCGACTGGACGCCGATGCTCAGACGGTTGAACCCGGCGTCTCGAATGGCGGTCAACTGCTCCGGGGACAGGTCGCCGGGGTTGGCCTCCAGCGTCGCCTCCGCGTCCGCCTCCACCCGGAATGCGCCACCAATGGCCTCCATGAGCCTGACCAGGCTGGCTGGCGGCAGATAGGAGGGCGTGCCGCCGCCGAAGAAAACGGTGCTCACCGCCGGCCGGCCCAGGAGCGCCCCCCACTGGGCGGTCTCATGGGCCAGCGCCTCCACGTAGGAGGGCATCAGGGACTCGATGCCCGCGTAGGTGTTGAAGTCGCAGTAGGGGCACTTGGTCTCGCAGAAGGGGATATGGACGTAGAGCGACAGGCCATCGCCCTGGACCGATGGCTTGCTAGCGTGACCTATGGCCTTGGATGGCGTGGGCCGGTCCATGGGCGAAACGCACCTCGCGGCTTTCATTATCGGGACGATCCCCGCGCTCCGTCGGCCCGGCCAGCCTCGTTCCGGCGAGGGTGGCCGATGGGTGGGGCTAGGGTTGACCGATGGCCTCCATGAGCTTGACGGTGTGCTGCCCCAGGACCACTACATCCGCCACATCCGCTTCCGCACCACCGCGCTCACCAGCGGCGCCACCACCAGCCACTGACCGATGGTAACGACCATCGCCTTGGAATATCCGATGGTCGCCAGGCCCACGTCCGGGGCCACGATACCCCAGAAGACCATGGCCAGCCAGGCGCTGAAGAAGAAGCCGACACCGGCGGAGGGAATGGCGAGTATGGTTCTCATGGCCGCACCTCTCAGCTTTTGGAGTCTCTAGCGCCTCACCGCTTGTGCCCTGCACGTTGAACAGGAACTTCCGCCCTACACGTTGAACAGGAAATTGATAACGTCGCCGTCCCGCACCACGTACTGTTTCCCCTCGGTGCGCAGCAGGCCGTGGCGCCGGGCTTCGGCCAGCGAGCCCATGCGCATCAGGTCGTCGAAGGCCACCAGCTCGGCGCGGATGAACCCCCGCTCGATATCGGAATGTATCTTGCCCGCCGCCTGGACCGCGGGAGTGCCCTGGACGATTGACCACGCCCGGACCTCCGGTTCGCCCGCGGTAAGGAAGGAGACGAGCCCCACCAGGCGATAGGAGAGGCGCAGCAGCCGCTCCAGCCCCGGCTCGCCCGTGCCCAGCGACTCGCGAAACTCCGCCGCCTCCTCGGCGTCCATCTGCGACAGCTCCGTCTCCAGCGGGCCGCAGAGCGCCGCCACCTCCACTCGAGTACCCTCCAAGCGGCGGCGCATCTCCTCCTCCAGGGCATCCCTCTCCGGAAGCGCGTCCTCGCCGATATTGAAGACGATGAGCAGGGGCTTGGCGGTCAGGAATTGGTAGCCGCCCACCAATGCGGCAGCCTCGGGGGAGAGCTGTTGGTGCCGCAGGGGCTCCTCCCGCTCCAGCGCCTCTTGGACGCCCGCCAGGAGCTCCATCTCCCTCGTCAGCGCGGGGCGCTCGGTGGCCTTGGCCGACTTCAGGTGTGTTTGAATGCGCCCGCGCCGGCGCTCCAGGATGGCCATGTCGGCGAAGGCCAGCTCCAGCTCCATTTCGGCCGCGTCGCGGTACGGGTCTACCGTCTCCTTGGGATGGGGCACCGCCGGGTTCTCGAACGCTCGGACCACCAGTAGGAGCGCGTCGCAGCCCTGAAGCGCGTTCATGGCCTCGCCGGCGATAGCCATGTCCCCGGAGGCCCCTCCCTCCGGGCCCGGAGCATCGATGTACTGGACCTCCGCCGGCACCACGCGCTTCGTGTGATACATCTCGGCCAGCGCCTGGAGGCGTGGGTCCGGCACCTTGGCGACGCCGGCGTTGAGCTCGCTGCGGCTGGTGGCATAGGCCGCCGTCTCCGCGTGGCCCCGGGTAAGGGCGTTGAAGATGGTGGTCTTGCCGCTCTTGGGCGGTCCAACTATGCCGATGAGCATGGTGTGTAGTTTGGCAGCCTTGGCTATTCTATCCTAGTCATGGTGAAGATGACTTGGTTGGCCTGGCGCTGCTTGCCCGCGTATGTCCAAGCGATTAGGGGCTGGACACCACGGACCCCATTCCCGATACTACATGTCCGCCGGCCAGCCGGCGATTCTTGAACACGCTGAAGAGGAGGGTGACATGGCCCAGATCCAACGGCTCAACCCGCCCGGGATGCAGGACCCGGGGAAGCGCTACTCGCACGTGGTCAAAGCGGGCAACACCGTCTACATCGCCGGCCAGACCTGCGTGAATGCGGAGGGCAACATCGTGGGCGTGGGCGACGTCACGGCCCAGGCCCGCCAGGTCTACGCCAACCTCAAGACCGCCGTCGAGTCGGTCGGGGGCAAGGTCTCCGACATCGTCAAGACCACCACCTACCTCGTGGACCGGGAGCTCATACCGGGCATCCGCGAGGCGCGCGAGGGGTTCTTCGGCGCCGCGCTTCCCACCAGCACCCTGCTCATCGTCGCCGGGCTGGCCCGTCCGGAGCTGCTTATCGAAGTCGAGGCCGTCGCCATCCTCGATAACTAATGGCGTTGGCGGATCGCATAAGGAGGGGACCATGGCGGACCTGAAGACCGAGACGGTGAAATTCGCAGCCAACGGCGGCGACTGCGGCGGCTATCTGGCGCGCCCCGACGACGGCGTCCAGCGCCCCGGCGTGGTGGTGATCCAGGAGTGGTGGGGGCTGAACGACCATATCATGGATGTGGCGCGGCGGTTCGCCGGCCAGGGGTACGTGGCCCTGGCGCCGGACCTCTATCGTGGCAAGGTGACGGTCGAGCCCGACGAGGCCGGCGCGCTGATGATGGAGCTGAACAAGGAGCAGGCGGCGACGGATGTGCTGGGGGCGGTTGCCCACCTCAAGGGCATCACCACCGGCCGCATCGGCGTCGTGGGCTACTGCATGGGCGGCATGCTCACGCTCACGGCGGCTGTGAAGAGCCGCGACATCGCCGCCGCCGCCCCTTATTACGGGCGGAACCCCGATCCGATCGGCCAGCTCGCCGGCGTAACGGCGCCCATCATGGCCTTCTACGGCGAGAACGACCAGGGCGTGCCGCCGGCCACCGCCCACGCGCTCCAGGCGGAGATGGAGCGCCACGGCAAGTGGGTGGAGACCCACGTGTACCCCGGCGCCGACCACGCCTTCTTCAACGACACCCGGCCCCAGGCCTACAGCGCCGCTGCCTCCGCCGACGCGTGGAGCAGGACGCTGGCCTTCTTCGCCGAGCACCTGCGGCCCTCGCCGGTGTCCTGAGCGGGACCTCGTAGGTCGCCGCTGCTATCGCAGCAGGCCGATGCCCACCACCGCGATGATGGTGAGCACCACCGCCGCCACGGCGAGCCCCACCGGCGGACGCCGCAGCCACTGGACCCTCGGATCGGCCGCCGGCGACGCGCTCCGACCCACCAGGACCGTCTCCGGCTGCATGGCCGCTCTGATGGCCACGGCGGTGACGCGGTCCACCACGCGTTCCGTCCAGGTGAAGACGCCTATCAGCGGCCGCAGGGTCAGCATCTCCACCGGCCTCCACGCCCTCCGGTAGAGCCAGTCCGTGTCCAGGATGATCTTGGACTCGCCCCGGAGCCTGCCCGCCAGCAGCCAGAAGCCGAAGCCAGCGAAGACCAGGAGCTGCAGGCTCTGGATTACGTGGGCCGCCGTGTAGGGCACGAAGTCCACCTCGAAGGGCATGAGGGCGTAGAACGGGGCCGGATACACGCCGATGGCCACGTTCAGCCCCGCCGCCAGCAGCATCGCCGCGATCATGCCCCAGGGCAGCCGCCGCGCCGTCAGGCCCCGCTGGGGGCCGTACCAGGTGAGGTAGGGCAGCTTCAGTCCCACGGAGAGGAACGTCCCGATGGAGGCCAGGTAGAGCAGCAGGACGATGGTGTCCTGGTGCGCCAGCTCCGCCGCATGGATGACCAGCGACTTGCTGACGAAGCCGCTGAACAGGGGGAACGCGGAGATGGAGAGGGCGGCCACCATGTAGGCGAAGAGGGCCAGCGGCATGGCCCGCGCCAGCCCGCCCAGCTCGGTGAGCTTGCTCCGCCCCGTGGCGTAGAGCACGGCGCCCGCTCCCATGAACAGCAGACCCTTGTAGAGGATATGGGCGAAGGCGTGGGCCGTGGCGCCGTTGATGGCGGCCTCGGTGCCTATCCCCACGGCGCAGACCATGTAGCCCACCTGGCTCACGATGTGGTAGGCCAGAATGCGCCGGATGTCGTTCTGGAGCACCGCGAAGACCACGCCGTAGACCGCCATGATCGCCCCGGCCCACATCAGCAGCTCCCATCCGGAGAACCCCCGGGCCAGGACGTAGACCGCCGTCTTGGTCGTGAAGGCGCTGAGCAACACGCTTCCCGTAACCGTCCCCTCGGGGTAGGAGTCCGTCAGCCAGGCGTGGAGCGGCACGACGGCGGCGTTCAGGGCGAAGCTGAAGAGGATCATAAAGGTGGCCGGGCTCGCCTCCAGATGGTTGAAGAGGACGGAGCCCGTCTCCGCCACGTGCCAGACGACCCCTCCCAGGAGCACGGCCCCGCCCGTGAGGTGCACGAAAAGATAGCGCATGCCCGCGGCCCTGGCCCGGGGCGTGCCCCGCGCCCAGATGAGGTAGACGGAAGAGAGGGCCAGCAGCTCCCAGTAGACGACCAGGGTGAACAGGTCGCCGGCGAACACCACTCCCAGAGCGCTGCCGGCGTACAGGAGCCCCGCCACCTGCTGGCCCCGGTCCCTCAGGTGCAGCGCGTAGATGCCGCCCAGGAAGGCGATGATGGTGAAGACGTAGCCAAAGGCCAGGCTCAGCTTGTCCACCCGGCTCAGCACCAGCCGGAGGTCCAGGAAAGCGACGGAGAGCTCGTCTCCCGGCTCCATGGACACCAGGAGGACGAAGGCCAGCGCCGGGAACACCAGGAACGCCGCCGGCCGCACGGAGCGGGGCAGCAGGAGCAGCAGCGCCGCGCCTCCGATGAGGACCAGTCCCGGTGGAAAGCTACTCATCGCCCTCGTCACCTCCGTAGTAGTCCTCGTGCCGCTGGAGCAGGTAGTGTCCGAGCAGCTTGGCCACGACGATCATGAGCACGCAGAATACGAACCCGAAGAGGGCGAAGTACGCCCAGACGTGGCCTCCCCACAGCTCGGAGCGCCCCTCGTCGCTCACGAGCCAGATGTCGGCTGCCAGGGCGGCCAGGAACGCCGCGAGGAAGGAGAGCGCGAGCCTCATCCTCATGGCGTTCCTCCTCCCGTGACCGCCTCGGCCACCGTCGAGGCTAGCCTGAAGAAGTGGAACGGCAGGTCGGGCACAATGCCCAGGAGCAGCGCCGCCACCGCCGTCACCATCAGTGGCGCCACCATCGCCATGGAGGGCTCGCTGTATTTGGGGAAGTCGCTGGAGGAGCGCCAGAAGGCACGGAACACGATGGGCAGCATATAGCCGGCGCTCAGCAGTCCGCTGGCCAGGTACAGGAACAGCAGCATTGGCTGGTTGGCCTGCGATGCGCCCAGGCCCAGGAACCACTTGCTGGTGAACATGATGAAGGGCGGCAGGCCAACCATGCTCAGGGAGGCCAGGGCGAATGCCGTCATGGTCAGGGGCATCTGGCGGCCGATGCCCGTCAGCTCGCTCACGTTCTCCCGGTGGGTGCGCACGTGGATGGCCCCGGCGCAGAAGAAGAGGGTGATCTTGGTCACCCCGTGGCCCACCAGGTGCAGCAGCGCGCCCGTCCAGGCGGCGGGGGTGAGCAGCGCGATTCCCAGCACGATGTACGAGAGGTGGCTGATGGTGGAGTAGGCCAGCCGGCGTTTCAGGTTGTCGACGCGCAGCGCCAGCAGGGAGCCGACGATAAGGGTGACGCCGGCGAAGCCCGCCAGCACGTGCCAGGCGCCCATCTCGCGAAGCAGCTCCACGCCGAACACGAAACCCACGACCCGGATGAACCCGAAGGCGCCCGCCTTGACCACGGCCACGGCGTGCAGGAGCGCGCTGACGGGAGTTGGGGCCACCATGGCGGAGGGCAGCCAGCTATGCAGCGGCATGACGGCCGCCTTCACGCCCACGCCGAAGACGAGCAGGGCGAAGAGCCCCCAGAGCTGGGGCTGGTTGCCCGCCAGGGAGGCGAGGATGCCGCCGGCGCGGAAGGTGACGTCCACCCCGAGCATGTGGGCCCACGCCGTGGCGCCGATGAGCGCCAGCCCGCCCGTGAGGGTGTAAGCCAGGTACTTGCGCCCCGCACGGACCGCCTCCGGCGTCTCCCGGTGAATGACCAGCGGGTAGGTGACGATGGTGAGGGTCTCGTAGAAGAGGATGAAGGTGAGCAGGTTGGCGGAGAAGGCCACGCCCATGGTGGTCGCCAGGGTGAGGGCAAAGGCGGCGAAGTAGCCGGTCTGCTTGCGCTCCTTGAGGCTCCGCATGTATCCGATGGAGTAGACAGAAGTCAGGACCCAGAGGAAGGAGGCGAGCAGGGCGAAGACCATGCCCGCGGCATCGGCCCGCAGCGCGAGGGAGATGCCGGGCGTGATCTCCAGCAGCGTCTGCTCCGGCACCCGCCCGTCCAGCACCGCGGGAAGCATGGAGGCCACCAGGCCCAGCATGGCCAGCGCCGCCAGGATGGTCCACGTCTCGCGCAGGTTTGGGCGCCGGCTCGATAGGACGATGAGCACCGCCCCCAGCGCCGGCGCGAGGATGGCCATCAGCGGCACGATGGAGTTGAACCCCTCGTTGCTCATCCCACGCTTCGCTCCAGCACATGGGTGATGATGAACGTGTTGAGCAGCCCCAGCACTACCACGGCCAGGGCCAGCACCACCGTGGGCGCCAGCAGCACGGCGGGGGACTCCCGGACGGCCGCCCGCTGCTCCACGGCGGCGGCTTCGCTGGGCGCCGTCGCCGGGTGAGGGGCGTTATCCGGTGTGGGCGACAGGTAGACCCGCTCCAGGACCCGGAACAGGTAGACGGCGGTGAGCAGGCTGCTGAGCAGGACCACAGCCACTACCGCCCATTGCCCCGCTTCGATGCCCGCCTGGGCCAGGTACCATTTGCTGAAGAAGCCGGCGGTGGGCGGAATGCCCACCATGGAGAGGCTGGCCAGGGTGAAGGCGGCCATCGTCACGGGCATCCGGCCGCCCAGGCCGCCCATCCGGCCGACGTCGGAGTGGCCCGCGCCCCGGCGGATGCTTGCGGCGGTCAGGAAGAGGCAGGCCTTCATCACCGCGTGGTTCATGACGTGCAGCAGCGCGGCGACGAACGCCAGGGGGCTGGCCAGGCCAATCGCCACGCCGATGAGCGAGATCTGGCTGACGCTGCTGTAGGCCAGCATCCGTCGCAGGTCGCTCTGGGCCATGGCCAGGATGGAGCCGATGACCACGCCCGCCAGCCCCAGGCCCACCAGCACCCCGGCTATGGGAACAGTGTCCCGGAGGTATTCGGGGGAGAAGACGCTCAGGAACATCCGGAGCATCGCGTAGGCCCCCACCTTGGTCATGATGGGTGCGATGAGCGAGTTCACGGAGGAGAAGGAGTGGGTGTACGCATCGGGCAGCCACAGGTGCAGGGGGAAGAGCGCCATCTTGAGGCCCAGGCCCGTGAAGATGAGCACCGCGGCGGCCATCACCGCCCGGGAATCGGCCAGGTCGGGCAGGAGACGGGCGATGTCGGCCATGTTCAGGGAGCCGGTGGCGAAATAGAGGAATCCCACCCCCAGCAGGTAGAAGGCGCCGCCCACCGTGCCCAGCACCAGGTAGCGGAAGGCCGCCACCATCCCCCGGCGGCCGCTCAGGAACACGAGCGTGTAGGCCGCCAGCGATGCGATCTCCAGGAAGACAAAGAGGTTGAAGAGGTCTCCCGTGACCACCATGCCGGTGAGACCCGTGAGCAGCAGCAGCACCATCGCATAGAAGGTGCCCATCTGGGCCTTCAGCATCTCTCTGGCCGCGACCGTTCGAGTCGCGAAAACCACCAGCCAGGCCACGGCGGTGACCACCAGCACCACGAAGCCCGACACGTGGTCCACCACGTATTCGATGCCCAGGGGCGGCGTCCACCCGCCCAGGAAGTGCCGGATCTCGCCGTCGCGCAGCACGGATGCCAAGGCCGCGGCGGAGGCGGTCACGGAGGCGGTTATCCCCACCATGGTCAGCGGGAAGGTGAGGACGGGCCGCCAGCGGCCCGCGAACAACGTCACCACCGCCGTCGTCAGCAGTGAGATCGGGATCAGGATGGGGAGCTGGTCTGCGATTATTCCTGCACCTGCCGGAGAACCTCCTCCTCGTCCAGGGTGCCGAACTCCCGGTGGATTCTGATGAGAAAGGCCAGCGCGATGCCGAAGATGGCCACGCTCACCACGATGGCCGTGAGCATGAGCACGTGGGGAAGCGGGTTCACGTACTGGCCGGGGTCTACGGGGCCGAGGCCATGCTCGATGATAGGCAGCGTGGCGCCCCGTTTCAGGCTGCCGGAGATGAAGAAGAGGATGATGGCCGACTGAAAGATGGTCATGCCGATGAGCTTCTTGGCCAGGTTGCGCTTACCGATCATCCCGTACAGCCCGATGATGAGCAGCGCGGCTGTCATCCAGTAGGGGAACCGGGCGGCCACCTCATCCATCGTCGGTCTGACGCTCCGATAGGTATTCGAAGATGATGGTCAGCACGCCGACCACGCCCAGGGCGATGGCCACCTCGACGATGAACACACCCAGGCTCCGCAGCTCCGCGCCCTCGACGCCCGGTATCGGCAGGGCGCTGTAATCGAGAAAGCTGTTTCCCGTGAAGAGGCCGATCAGGCCAACCGCGAGGAAGAGAGCCACCCCCAGCACTCCGGCGTTGCGGAATGCGGACACCGGAAAACGGTGGTGGGCCCGGGCTCGGCCCAGGGCCAGGTGCACGAGCACCACCCCGGAGGCCATGATGGCCCCGCCCTGAAAACCGCCTCCCGCGCTCTCCTCGCCATGGGCGACGATGTAGAGGGCGAATAGGAAGATGAAGGGGACGATGAAGATCCTGACGATGTAGCGCAGGATCACGCTGTCATACGGGTCGATCATAGCGCCCCCGGTGTCTCAGAATGAGGGCGATGCCTACGCCCGCCGTGAAGATGACCACCAGCTCGCCCAGCGTGTCGTAGCCCCTATAGTCGGCCAGCACCGCCGTCACCACATTCGGCATGCCCACCTCCTCCTCGGTCCGCTCCAGGTACTCGGGCGAAACGTGGGTGTTTGCGGGCGCGGCCGGATCGGCCCTGTCGGGCAGGTCGCCCGCCACGTAGATGAGCAGCGCCGCCAGGCCGACCAGCAGCGCCAGGAGCAGCAACTTCAATCCAACGACCTCCTGTCCAGGGCGAAGATGCTGACGATAAAGAGGACGCCCGTGACGCCGGCGCCCAGGGCCACCTCCGTCAGGGCCACGTCCACGGCGCCCATGAGCCCGATGAGCAGCGCGGTGAAGAAGCTGTAGACCGTGAGCGCGGCCACCGAGGCCAGCAGGTCGCGCATTTGCAACGCCACCACGGCGGCCACCACCAGCATGCCGAACAACGCCAGCTCCAACTGCCACACCATGCCGCTACCTCACTGCCTACTCTGCATGGGGCTCGCTCTCCCGTCGGACCCACGGCAGCATGCCGGTGCGAATGGCGGCCCGGGTGAGGAGATGGGCTGCCACCGGGTTGGCCAGAAGGACGAAGACCACCGCTAGGACCAGCTTCAGGCTCGCCAGCGTCCCGCCGTCGTAGATGGCCAGCCCCAGCAGCACCAGCACAATCCCCAGGGTCTCGGCCTTGGTCACCGCGTGGGCACGGCTGAAGAAGTCGGGCAGGCGGAGCAGGCCCAGCGCGGCCACGGCCATGAAGAAGAGCCCGCCCACAACCAGCGCCCCACCCGCGATGTTCACCAGCGGCCTCCCAACTTACGCTCCAGGTACTTGGCCGCGGCCACGGACCCGATGAAATTGAGGAGGGTGTAGGTGATGGCCAGGTCGATGAACATATCGGGCCGGGCGAATATGAAACCGATGATGGCCATCATCACAATGGCGTTGGTGCCCACGGCCCCCGCGGCGAGCAGCCGGTCGAAGATGGTCGCTCCGTGGACCACCCGGTAGAACGTCACCACGCTGATCCCAAAGGCCGCTGCGGCGGCGGCCACAAAGAATGCGTTCACCGCTCTATCTCCTCCAGCCGAGTGATGATGTGCAATGGCTCGGGGGGCGTCGGCGGCTGGCCAAAGACGGCGGCCACCTTGTTCTGTAGCGTGCCTGCCTCCAGGCTTCGGCTGGAGGTGGGCGAGAGCACATGCACCAGGAACCATCCGTCCTGCACGTCCACGGTGATGGTGCCGGGGGTCAGGGTGATGGACTGGGCCAGCAGCACCTGCGATGGCTCGCTCTTGAGCGCCGTGTGGAACTGGACCAGGCGGGGGGACACGGGCAGACGGGGGTGAACGACCAGATAGGTCACGTGGATGTTGGCGACCAGTATCTCCAACAGGAGTTTGGGGAGATAGACCAGGAAACGGAGAACGGTCCGCGTGAACCAGGTTATGCCGTGGGGCAGGGGCGCGAACCGCTCCGGCTGGTGGGAATAGAAGAGGTGGCTGGTGAGGAAGACCACCAGGATGGCGGAGAGGGCGGCCAGGACGAGGAACTGCGGCTCAAAGCGCCCGGAGAAGGCGAGCCAGAGCCCGAAGAGCAGGAGGAACTGGACCGTCCGCCGAAACAGCGGCTGTTGCCATCCTCTGCCGCGGGAGGGTCCGGGGCTGGGCTCTGCGTTCATGGCAGTCTCCCCAAGGGTCGCATCCGTGGTGCCGGGGGACAGGCGCGGGACGTAGCCAAGGGGGCCTGGTGACAGAGGGCGTGGGCTTGGGCCAGCGTAAGGGCGGTAGCTGGGCATGTCAAGGAGCGGGGGAGCGCGCTGGCGCGGATGCGCCGCTCCACCCATGCGCCTATAATGGCCAGGTATCTAAACGAGAGAGCGCATATGGACCTGACTTTTGAGATGGGGGACCCTCAGCGCCCCCGCGGGCACGCCCTCCTCTACTTTCACGCTCGGGACACGCAGCAGGTGGTGGCCACCTACGTGATCACGCTGCCCATTCAGATGGACATGGGCAAGTACATCCCTCCGCTACTGGCCGCCCAGTTCGGCAGCGCTCAGGCGGGCGAGATCTCCACCTTCGCGGCGCCGCCCCTGCCGGAGGTGGTGGAGGGGGTGGAGCGGCTGGAGCGGCTGGCGCGGCTCCGGCAGGATGACCTGGTCTACGGGGGCACCCTGGCGATGTCCGATGTGGGGCTGGCGATCCAGGAGACCAATGAGGCCGTTCAGGCCTACGCGCGCCGCTACCAGGACCACATCGGCGTCCAGCCGGAGGTCGTGACCGGGCTTGAGCAGGAGCAGTCCGCCGGAGCCGACGTGCAGCGGGTGGTGTATGAGCTTCTGAGCGAGCGCGACCGGTTGGGGGAGCTCTCGCGGCTCGTGGGCACCGTACGCTTCGCCATCGACCGGAAGGACGAGGACCTGGCCCAGGAGTCGGACGCCTCGTTGGAAGCCCTTCAATCGCTGCTGCCGGAGCAGTACTGGGTCGAGCGGGTGCGCGCCGCCGCCCACGACGTATCGGAGACCGGCACCACCCTGGCCCAGTTGTACATGGAACGGTGCTATAAGCTCCTGGACCAGGAGTTCGTGGCGGTCCAAGAGCTGGAGCGCCGGATAGCGGACACCGAGGCCCAGCGGACCTAGGCCTCTCGAAACCCACTCAGCCAACGCATTCCGCGGCTCTTCAACCCCCGCCTGGCGGCCCACCAGGCGGGGGTTTTCGTTCGTGGCCGTCGGCCTCGTCAAAGCCATCGAGAAGTACGATCCGGAGCCAGGGAGCAACTTCGTCGCCTTCGCCGTGCCATCTATCGTTGGCGAGATCAAGAACTACTTCCGCGATCATGGCTGGGCGGTAAAGGTGCCCAGAAAGCTTCAGCGGCAGAAGCTGGAGGCGCAGCGGTCCGATGAGTGGCTGACGCAGCTCCTGGGCCGCAGCCCCACCATCCCCGAAATCGCGGAGGCCACCGGGTTCTCGGAAGAGGATATCTACGACACCATAGATGTCAGGAACTATGGCAGGCCCCTCTCATTGGACACCCTTTTCAGCCCCAATGGTCGCGAGGACGGCCCCGGTCTGCTCGATAGCGTGGGTGGCGAAGACCCGCAGTTCGAGGGGCTCGCCGACCGGTTGGACCTGAAGAACGCGCTCCGCTGTCTCGATGGGCGGGAGAGGACCATCATCCACCTGAAGTTCTACGCGAACCTCTCCCAGATCCGGATCGCTCACCGCCTCGGCATCTCCCAGATGCCCGTCTCGCGCCTGCAGCGCATCGCCCTCCGGAAGCTCAGGCTGGCGCTCGAGGGCTAGCTAAGCTCAACTCCCTCCGTTCCGTGTCCAACCGGCGCATCTCGCCCCCCGTCCGCGAAGGGCGGCGCGGGCGTCGCTGTGGTAACCTCGGTGCCAGTTCGTTTGGGGAGGTGCCTTCTCATGCCAAAGGTGGGCGACAGCGCGCCGGACTTTGCGGTGCCCCTGGACGATGGCAGCCGTTTTCACCTGTCCGAGTGGGCGGGCCGAAAGCTTGTGGTGCTCTATTTCTACCCCAAGGACTTTACCAGCGGCTGAACGCGGGAGGCCTGTGGCTTCCGTGATATTTATGAAGCCATCCAGCAGCAAGACGCCCTCCTGATCGGCGTCAGCACCGACCCGGCGGAGCGCCACCGCCGGTTCAAGGAGCGGCATCGGCTCCCGTTCCCACTGGTGGCGGACGTGGACAAGTCGGTGACGAAGCTCTACGGTGTGCACCGGCGCTGGGGCTTCGGCATCGGGCCAACCAAGCGAGTCACCTTTCTCATCGACAAAGCAGGCACGGTCCAGGGAGTCTTCCGCCACGAGCTGGCCATCAGCAGGCACCGGAGCGATGTGCTGGAGGGGCTGAGGAGGCTCAACGAAGCGCCTCGTTCTCGTTAGACCCTCGGTCCATGACCGGCGTCCGGGGAGGTGCGGTGTGAAAATCGGCATCGGTCTTCCAGCCGCCATCCCAGGCGTGGGCGGGGACCTCATCCTGGACTGGGCCCGGCGGGCCGACGAGAGCAGCTTCTCCAGCCTGGGCCTGATCGACCGGGTGGTCTATCCCAACTACGAGCCGATGGTGACGCTGGCCGCGGCGGCGGCCGTGACCGTGCGGGTGCGCCTGATGACGATGGTGCTGCTGGCCCCCCTTCGGACCACGGGCGTGCTGGCGAAACAGGCGGCCAGCCTCGACGCGCTGTCGGGCGGACGCTTCACCCTCGGGCTGGGCATCGGCAGGAGGCCGGACGACTTTCAGGCCGCGCCCGGACAACTGAAGGGCAGGGGCAAGCGGTTCGAGGAGCAACTAGCGCTGATGAAGCGCATCTGGGCCGGGGAGCCGGTGGGGGAGGGGGTGGGCCCGGTGGGCCCGCCGCCGGTGCGCCGGGGTGGGCCCGAGCTGCTCATCGGCGGCACCGCGCCCGAAGCCGTGGCAAGGGTGGGCCGCTGGGCCGACGGCTACGTCGCCAGCGGGACCGATGCGGAACAGGTGCGCGGCCTCTACCGGATCGCCCAGGAGTCTTGGGCGGCCGAGGGGAGGAGCGGAGCGCCACGGCTGGTCGGGGGCGCGTACTTCGCGCTGGGCCCCGGCGCCGCCGAGCGTGGGGCCGAGACCGTCCGCGACTACTATCGGTTCATGGGGCCCGCGGCGGACCAGATGACCGGCGCCGCGCTCTCCTTTCCCGAAGCGGTCCGGGGCGCTCTCCAGGCGCTCTCCGAAATCGGCATGGACGAGCTGGTGCTTTGGCCCAGCGTACCTGAGCTCGACCAGGTGGCCCGCCTGGCTGAGGTGGCCCTCTGACGGTTCCGGCCCCGCACCGCGTTGCCTACCAGCGCCCCCGATTTTTGCGTTCGCGGACCCGCTAAGCCTTGAGCAGACCATTCACCGGCACCCTAGCGTCGAAGCCTCGCGCCCGATGGGGCATGCTGGCGCTGGTATGGGTCGTGTACGCGTGTTTCGGGCTGACCGTGGGCACGCTCCCGCCGCTGGTGGAGCCGATCCGGGACGAGCTGGGCATGAACAGCGGGCAGATGGGGCTGGTGCTGGGCGCGTGGCAGCTCGTGTATATCGCGACCGCATCGCCTCTCGGCGCGCTCGTGGACCGGCTGGGCGCGCGGCGGTCCATCATGATCGGCATCCTGGTCATCTTCCTGTCGCTGGTCCTTCGCGGGCTGGCCGTGGACTTCTGGACCCTCTTCCTGGCTGTGGCGCTCTTCGGCGTGGGGGGACCGGTCATCTCCATCGGCGCGCCCAAGGTGGTGGCCCAGTGGTTCCAGGGCAGCGAGCGCGGGGTCGCCGCGGGGCTCTACGCCACGGGTCCCCTGGTCGGCATCTCCTTGTCCTTGACCACGGCGGCCAGCGTGGTGGTGCCGCTGACCGGCTCGTGGCGGGGCACCTCGCTGGTCTACGGCGTGGTGCTGCTGGTGGTCGCGGCCGCCTGGTGGCTGCTGGCCCGGGAGACGCCGGGTGCTGAGACGAGGCGCGGTGAGGGCTCGGAGGCCCAGGAGACGGCGGGGCTCGGAGTGCTCCTGGAGCTCCTGCGGGTCCGGAACGTCCAGGTCATTCTGGTACTGTCGGTGGCGGCCTTCCTGCTGAACCACGGACTGACGAGCTGGCTGCCGACGCTCCTGGAGGAGGGCGGCATGACCCTCTCCCAGGCCGGCTCGTGGGTCGGCGCGGGGACCCTTGCGGGCGTGCTGGGGCTCCTGCTGGTCACGGGTCTGGTGCGGCATGGATACCGGGTGCCGGCCCTGGGCGCGATGCTCGCCTTGGGTTCGCTGACCACTCTGGGCCTGGCCTTCCTGAGCGGGCCGGCGCTGGTCAGCTCGGTCATGATCTCGGGCCTGGTGCGCAGCCCCCTGATGCCGGTGATGACGCTGGTCCTGATGGAGACGCCGGCCGTGGGCGCCCGCCGGATAGGGGCCAGCGCCGGCCTCTTCTTCGCAGCCGCCGAGATAGGCGGGTTCGGCGGGCCCTGGGTGCTGGGGGTGCTCAGGGATGCGACGGGCGACCTGACGGCGGGCATGGTGTTCCTGGCGGTGGTGTCGGGGGTCCTGCTGCTGGTATTGCCGCTGGTCAAAGAGCGCTGACCCGGGGCCGCCGGTGCTACGCAAATCCCTGCCGTTGGGCTAAGATGCGTGCGCCGGTCCGCCCTCCCTCTCTGGACCCCGGGCGGAATAGGTGCCGGTGGCTAAGGAGAATCTCATGCGCCTGGACATCGCTTCGTACCCGGTGACGGAAGTGGACTTCGGCCCGAAAACCGAGTTGCGCAACGGCACCCTGGTCATCGATAAAGTGGAGCTTCGGGGGCAGGTGCTCCAAGACCCCGTCTTTGAAGGCGTGGATATCGGCCTGGTGAGGCCGGGCCAATCGGTCAGGATCGTCCACGTCCTGGACGTCGTCCAGCCCCGCTGGAAAACGGAGGGACCTGGCACCGTCTTCCCCGGCCTCATCGGCCCTCCCACTACCGTGGGCCAGGGGGTGACCAACAGCCTGGCGGGGGTCGCGGTGGTCACCGCCGGAGACGCCGTGCCCGGCGAGCCCACCTACTGGCGGGAGGGCATCGTGGACATGAGCGGACCGGGTGCTCCCCTCTCTCCCTTCAGCCGCCTGCTCAACGTGACCCTCGACCTGAAGCCCAACCTGGACCTCTTCCCGGCTCAGGGGAGCGGTGTCGAATCGATGTGGGGCACGCCAAAGGTGCTTGAGTATCACCGCTCCGTCAACGCGGCCGGGTGTCGTGTCGCCGCCTACCTGGCCCGGGTGGCCACGGCAGGCATGGCGCCCTCCAGCGTCGAGACCTTCGGGCTGGGTCCCTCCGACCCATCGCTGCGCAAGGTCGCCTGCATCTACCAGTCGTCCCGGCCCCAGCTCTACGGCGAGCTGTTGCAGCAGATCCATACCGGCACCATGATCCATCCCAACGAGAGCTTCGACGGCGCGCTGATGGTCGGCGTGGGCGTCGCCACCACTGCCCAGCCCACGCTGTACCTCCACCAGAACAACGAGGTGCTCATGGAGCTCTGCCGCCGGCACGGGAAGGAGCTGACCTTCGTGGGCTACGTCCTCTTCGGCGGCAACACCAGCACCCCCGTCGCCAAGGAGCGGGTCAGCGGGGCCGTCTCCAACTTCGTGCGGCTGCTGGGCGCCGAAGCCGTGCTGGTGCTCGGCGACAGCGACAGCAACCTCTCGCTGGACTGCATGCTGACGCTCCAGAAGTGCGAGCGGATGGGGATCAAGACCACGCTGCTCTTCAAGGAGGTGGGCCGAGGCAACGAGGACCCCGGCTTCGTCTCCTTCGTCCCGGAGGCCGACGCCATCGTGAACGTGGGCAGCCGCGAGCAGCAGGTGACCCTGCCGCCCGTGGAGACCGTTATCGGCGGTGAGCGCCTGCTGCACGAGGACGTGGATGCGGCAGGAGAGATCAACACCAACCTCCGCTATATTGTGGGCGCCAACAATCTGCTTGGCATGAACCACTTGGTGACGGCGCTGGAGTAGACGGCCGGTCGGCGCGGCCATGAACCGAGGCAGTATGGCCACCAACGTTCCCTTCCTCAACGTCCCTTTCGGCGGGTACCTCCACCGCGACGTGCCCCCCGAGGATGATGAGCTCACCCACGTGGGCCCCGGCACGCTCTGCGGCGAGTGGCTCCGCCGCTTCTGGCACCCCGTGTCCCTCTCGGACGAGCTGAAGGACCTGCCCAGGGCCGTCCGCATACTGGGCGAGGACCTGGTGCTCTTCCGCGACCGCTCCGGCCAAATAGGGCTCCTGGAGCTCCACTGTTCGCACCGGGGCACGTCGCTGGAGTTTGGCCAGATCCAGGAGCGGGGCATCCGTTGCTGCTACCACGCCTGGCTCTACGACGTGGACGGCAGAATCTTGGAGACGCCCGGCGAGCCGGCCGAGAGCACGCTGAAGGACCGGCTCTGCCACGGCGCTTACCCCACGCACGAATACAAGGGGCTCGTGTTTGCCTACATGGGCCCGCCGGAGAAGCGCCCCGCCTTCCCGCTCTTCGATGCGTATGACAAGCCAGGGTACCCGCACCGGGCGAGCGCCGGGACGGTCTTGCCCTGCAACTGGCTCCAGGCCCACGAGAACATCATGGACCCGGCCCATCTCCTCTTTCTCCACAGCCTTCCGGGCAACATGGGCTTCAGCGAGGACTTCGCACGGCGCGCCGAGTGGGGCTTCCTGGAGACGCCCATCGGCACGTTGAGCGTCGATACGCGGAGGCGCGGCGAGATGGTCTGGGTGCTCATCATCGAGTTCATCCTCCCGAACCTGGTGGCGGGCCCCGACCTGGACATGAGCATTGAGCGGCGGGCCCAGGGGGAGCCCTTTGGCCGGCCCACGCTGACCAAGTGGTGGGTGCCGGTGGACGATACGCACACGATGCGCTTTAGCTTCTTGTACGCCCAGCGGGACGAGGAGCGTCGCGAAGAGGCCGGCTTCGGCCAGGAGGCGGAGCGTCCCTACGAACAGCGCCAGCGCGTCCCCGGCGACTACGATGCTCAGGTGAGCCAGCGGCCCATCGCCATCCACGGCATGGAGCACCTGGCCACCACCGACCGAGGGGTGATCATGGTGCGCAATATGATCAGGCGGGGCATCCACGCGGTCCGCCGCGATGAAGATCCCAGGGGCGTCTTCCGGAACGAGGGCGAGGTGGTCCCCACCTACTCCCACGACCGCGTGCTGCGGATACCCCCGGCGCCGACGCCCGACGAGGACGGCCGCCTGCTGCGAGAGACGGGGAGACGGGTGGCGGAGGAGTACATCGCGTCCCAGCGCTAGCCGGGCGGCTCCCGGCCCGGGCCGTGCCCTCAATAGCGTTAGGCTCTGGGGCGTTCGGCTCTGGCGGGACCACCCGCGAAGGAGCCCAGATGGCCGTATACCACGATTTCACGCCGCCGATACCCGAGCGCACGGAGTACATTGAGGCGGGCGCGGTGACGATTGGCGTGGAGCCCCGCGTGCTCACCGATGGAATGCTGCGTGCGTACCCCGACAACGCCCGCGTCCTCGACCTCGCGGCCATCAGGGGGCTGATGGCGGAGTTCGAGGAGCGTGGCGGTGTGGTGATGGACAG
Organism: Dehalococcoidia bacterium; assembly: GCA_965249185.1. Classification (GTDB taxonomy): domain Bacteria; phylum Chloroflexota; class Dehalococcoidia; order Lucifugimonadales; family Australimonadaceae; genus CBDFLS01. The sequence goes on along the minus strand of CBDFLS010000002.1, from coordinate 1,397,285 downwards.
CGGGGTGAGCATCCACGTGCTCGGCGATAGCCATGGCGGGCTCGTCGAGCACCTGCGTTTCGACTGCTACCACCGCAGGCCCCATTACCACTATTACCGTAAGGGCGTGTGGGAGCGCAAGCTGACCATCTCGCCCGAGGAGGCGCCGGTGCAGATGTATATCGATACCGTTGCCGATGGCGAGCCGCTCCCCTGGGCGCTGGAGCGGCTGCGGACCCGGCTGCCCGAGATGCTGGCTGAGGCCGGTGCGCCCGAGCTCGCGGGTAGGGTGGACAGGGCCGAGATCGAGGCCGCGATGCCCCAGGTGGCGCTGGCCGCCGAGCGGGCCCAGGCCCGTACGCCGCAACCCGGCTAGCGGCTGGGCACAGCTTGACGTAAGGAGGAGCCATGGCGAAGAGCCTCCCGACGACAGACGAGGTCAGAGGGTACCTGGAGTCCCTGAGCAACTGGGGCCGCTGGGGCGAGGACGACCAGCTCGGCACCATCAATACGATTACGCCGGAGAAGCGCCTCCAGGCCGTGGGCCTGGTCAAGAAGGGCGTGACCGTTACGCTGGCCCGCCCCATCGTGGCCGAGGCATCCGCCGACGCTCCGGTGGCCCCGGCCCTCTATATGATCGAGAGCGGCGAGGGCTGGGACACCACGCCCGGCAAGCAGGGTCGGCTGGGCCACGGCGCCATGGAGTACATCGGCATGATGTTCCATGGCTGGTCCATCACCCACGTGGACAGCCTGGCCCACGTCTTTCTGCGGGGCAAGACCTACAACGGCCACCCCGCCGAGATGGTGCGCACTCGGGGCGGCGCCCAGGTCGAGAGCGTGGACCTGCTCAAGGACGGCGTGGTGACCCGGGGCGTGCTCCTCGATATGGCCGCGTTCAAGGGGGTGGACTATATGCAGCCCGGCGAGGCGGTCTTCCCCGAGGACCTGGAGGCGGCGGAGCGGCAGTTCAACGTGACGGTCCAGCCGGGCGATGTGTTGCTCATCCGCACGGGCAACTGGGAGCGCCGCAAGGCCGAAGGTCCCAAGGACCCGATGGTGCATGGTGCCTCGGGGATCCACGCGGCCTGCCTTCCCTGGCTCCATCAGCGGGACATCGCCATGCTCGGCGGTGATATGGCCAGCGATGTTCTCCCCAGCGGCTACTCGGAGTTCGTCATGCCCATTCACACCATCGGCATTCCGGTGATGGGCTGCTGGCTCATCGACAATTGCAACCTGGAGGACCTTGCCCGCGTTTGCCGGGAGGAGGGCCGCTGGGAGTTCCTGCTGGTGGTGAGTCCCCTGCGTTTAGCGAATGGCACGGGATCGCCCGTCAATCCCATCGCCATCTTCTAACGGAACGGCCGGCGGGCTATTACGAGGGCTGCCTCTGGCTGCGCCGCCGCATCCTCCAGAGTGCCAGGAACCATTTGCCGGAGAAGTAGAGAGACGCTGCTACGTAGGCCACCGCGAAGAAGGCGACCAGCGGGCCAAGGCCTACGATGCCCATGACAATGGGTATCAGCACCAGGAAAAGCAGGAGGGCCAGGCGCAGGTCGCGGGGGATGTCGCCCAAGGTCCGGGCGATGCCCAGAATACTCCCGATGAAGGGCCACATGGTGACGAACCGGTAGAAGGCCATGGACCCCTCGGCCAGGTTGGTGTAGTCGCCCGGGGTCAGGGGCTCCAGGTGCCGGTCGTACCAGCCCTGAATGCTGATGATCGACTGCAAAATGAGCGCGCCGAGGACCACGAGGCCAAGGGCAAGGTGGGAGGCGTAGGCCATCGTCAGCCTGCCGTCCATGTTGACGGGCAACGGACTCTGAGATTGCTCCCGCATCCTCGGGTCCTTTCGCCCAAAGAATGGCACAGCGCAGGGTGTTTGTCACCCACCTTATAGGATTACGAGGTATCGCCGGCTTCGGATGTTTCGATAGGTCCGACCAACCGGGGCTCCCGATGCAATCGGGGCTCACCATGAGCGGGGCATATGCAATCCGCTAACCACGAGCGGAAGAATAAAGCCGCTCACCCTGAGCCTGTCGAACCATGAATGGAGCAGCATCGGACGGGTGAGCGCGCTGAAGCGCCACCATTGAGCCCGCTACAGCCATCCCACCTCGCGCTCACAGCGGCAGCCTGCGCAAGATAGCGTTCAGGCGCGGCGTATCGCTCCCCAGCAGGGAGGCCACGGCGCGGCTGGCGCGAACCAGGAATTCGTGGGGCCGCACGTGGGCCGTGGCGGCCTGCCGCAGACAGGCGGCCAGCACCTCGTCGCCGGTGGCGCCACGCGGCCCGGCCAGCAGGGTCAGGAAATCGGTCTGCTCCGTGAACTGGCGCACTTCCTCCGGACGGCAGGTGTAGAGGAAGGTGTGGATGCGCGGCGGGAGCGGGGGCAAGTACTGTCGCAGCTCCGCGCCCTCCTCGTGGCCCACCACGGTGAGGGTGACGCTGGTGCGAAGCAGGCGCTCTAACTGTGGGTGCTCCTGGTAGACCTGGGCCTCGGATTCCGCTTCGGCGCCCCGGGCCACGACTCGGCGCGTGGGGTCCAGACTGGTCGTGGCCACGCCGGCGACAACACCGTACACGGCGCACGACTCGCCCGCGCGGACCAGGGCGCCCAGGGGCGGCGACTCGTAGAGCCGGTGGCACTGGGCTACCAGCCCCTCCACCGACGCCTCTACCACTTCACCGAAACGACTCGCCGCCGTAGCTGGATTGTTCACGGGCGCATTGTCGGCGACGGCGGCCCGCCGCCGCAAGGGGCAGTGGTCAGTGGAATCTCTCCGCTCCACTACGCCTTGCGCATGGCCACGCCCAAGGCCCCGGGGCCGACATGGGTCCCAATGACCGGTCCTACTTGCGTGAGGATGATCGGGCTGTTGGGGCAGAGAGGCTGCAGCTCCGCCGCCAGCGCCTCGGCGTCCGCCGGCCTCGAAGCGTGCATCACCGCCAGTTCGGCGTAGGGCGCCATCTCACGGACGATCTCTTTGGTACGCGCCAGGGCTTTGGCTCCGGTCCGCACCTTCTCATAGGGGTGCACCTCGCCGTCGCGGATAGTGAGGATGGGCTTGATGCTGAGCAGGGAGCCGATGAGCGCCTGGGCCCTGCCGATGCGTCCGCCCCTTTGCAGATATTCCAGCGTGTCGAGCACAAAGTAGAGGTCCATCTGCGGGATGGCGTCGAGGGCCGTCTGGGCCACCTCCGCCTGGGACGCGCCACCCTGGGCCACCCGGGCCGCCGCCATGGCCACCAAGGCCAGCCAGATGGAGGCGCCCAGGGAGTCCACCAGCGTCACCTTCGCCTTCGGCGCCTCCTGAATAGCCTGCACCGCCGAGTTGCAGGTGCCGCTGAGCTTGGCGCTGATGTGGATGGAGACGATTTCGTGACCCTGGCCCGCGAGGCCGGCGTAGACCTGGCTGAAGGCCCCCACCAAGGGCTGCGAGGTCTTGGGTAGCACCTTGCTGGAGCTCAGTCGCTCGAAGAACTTGTCTACCGTGAGGTCTACCCCGTCCAGGTACGTCTCTGTGCCGAAGTGGACGTTTAGCGGCACCACCGTGATATCCAGGGCTTTCGCGAGCTCCGGCGGCAGGTCCGCGGTGCTGTCGGTGACCACTTTTACGGTCATAGCGCCTCCTGTGCGGCCTACTCGATAGAGATGAGGTAATGATAATGGGGCTGGCCGCCGTAGACCACCTCCACCTCGCTCTCGGGCCAGCGGCGGCGGACCTCCTCGGCGGTGGCGGCGGCGTCGTCATCGCTGGCATCGCCGCCCAAGTAGAGGGTGACTAGCGCTTCGGGGGCTAGGCCGGCGCGCTCCAGGAGCTCCATGACCGCCTGCTCGGGGGACGACGTGGCGGACACCAGCTCGCCGTCCAGAAGGGCCATGGCCTGGCCCGCGGCGATGGGCACGCCGCCGACGCTGGAGGAGCGGACTGCGGTGGTTACCTCGCCGCTGCGGACGGATGCCATGGCGCGGTCCATCGCCGCGATGGTGGCATCGGCGTCCTGGTCCGGGTTGAAGGCCAGCAGCGCGGCGATGCCCTGGGCGACCGTTCGGGAGGGCACCACCGTGCATGGCGTCTCGCACAGCTCAGTGGCCTGCTGGGCCGTCAGCAGGATGTTGGGGTTGTTGGGCAGCAGCACCACCCGCTGCGCCGAGGAGCGCGTGGCGGCGTCGATAAGCTGCTGGGCGCTGGGGTTCATACTCTGGCCGCCGGGAACGACCACGGCGCCCAGCTCCCGCATCACCCGCTCTAGCCCACGGCCCTGGGCCACGGCCACCACGGCCAGGGCCTGGGAAGCCGCGAAGTATCCGTGGCGCGCCATGAACTCCTGGTGCATGACGTCCATGTTCTCCACCTTCACCTGCTCCAGCGCGCCCACGGCGGCCCCCACGCTCAGTAGGGGGCCCGGGTCCTCCGCATGGACGTGGACCTTGATGAGCGTGTCGTCGCCTACCACCACGGCGGACCAGCCCAGCGCCGCCACGCGCTCGCGCACGCCCTCCAGGTCCAGCTCGCCGCCCCGGATCACGAACTGGGTGCAGTAGCCGTACCGCTCGTTCTCCGTGTGCTCCAGGAACTCGCGGCTGACGCTGGTGGTGGCCACGACCCCACCGGCGGGGGCCGTTATCTCCACCGAGGCCTCCTGCCGGCCGTGGATGAAGGCCAAGGCCCCGGCCATGAAGACCACCACGCCCTGTCCGCCCGCGTCCACGACGCCGGCCTCCTTGAGCACCGGAAGCTGCTCCGGGGTATGGGCCAGCGCCTCCGTGGCGGCGTTGTATGCGGTCTCCCAGACCGTGGGGAGGCCGTCCGCGCTGGCAGCCGTGGCGTCGGCGGCGGCCCGCATGACCGTGAGCATGGTGCCCTCGGCCGGCTCGCTCACCGCTTTGTAGGCCGCCGTGGCGGCCACATCCAGCGCCCGCGCCATGGTGGGGCCGTCGCAGTCGGCACACGAGGCGAGGCCCGTCGCCAGCCCCTTTAGGAACTGAGCGAAGATGACGCCGCTGTTTCCTCGCGCTCCCAGCAGCGCGCTCCGGGCCATGGTGTTGCTTATCTGGGCAACGGTGTCCGGCGCTTGCGGGGGCGGCTCCGGCGCGGACTCGGCGGCGCGGAGAGTCAGCAGCATGTTGATGCCCGTGTCGCCGTCCGGCACGGGGAACACGTTGAGGGCGTTGATCTCTTCCACGTGGCTCTCCAGGCACCGGGTGCCCGCCGCCACGAGCTGACGGAAGGACTCGCCATTCAGGGAGACCACCTGCCCGCCCGCCTCCGGTGTGACCATACGTTGCCGCCTCAACTTCGGCATGCTAAACTACATGGGCTCCCGCCAGTGTGCTGTAGCTGAGCATTCTAAAGAACATCGCTCGTCCGCGTCAAAGTCGGGAGAGCGGCGCTCTTGGGTAGGATGGAAGGACTCGAAATGGCCAAGTGTGGGTTGTGCGATGTGCGGCCCCACTCGGGCCACAACGTGAGCCACTCCAACAGGCATACCAAGCGTTGGTTCCTGCCCAACATCCAGCGTGCCAAGCTGATGATCAATGGCAGGCGCCAGCGTGTACACGTCTGTACCCGGTGTCTGCGCACCCACCAGAACGTGCTGCTTCGGGCGTAGCCCAGCCCCCTCCATAACGGGTCCACGAGGAGCGAGACCATAGCGCAGAGCCATAGGGACTGTCATGGCAGTCCTGACGGCTCTCCTACTCGTCGCGTGCGATGACGGCGACGTCGTCGGGGCGCCCGCCGCCAAGCAGCGGGTCCCCGTCGCCGTGGAGCTGGTCCCCGATGGTGTCAACATCATTTTGCAACTGGAGTTGGGCAAGGCCCTGGCCGACGAGGACATAGCGCGGCTCTACGAGGCGCTGCCGAAGGAGGGGTAGGAGCCCGCCACCCTCCAGGGCTTGCTCGCCGAAGCCCAAGACGAGATCGGAGTAGACCTCCGGCAGTTCCCACGGTTCGTCCTCTTCGGCGACTTTGTCTCGGATGACTTCTTCGGCGTCGTCGTCAACGGGAGCTTCGACCAGGACGCCCTGCTCCTGGGCATAGAGGAGGCCGCCGAGGTTCAGTTCACCACCAGCGACTACAAGGGGCACACAGTATACTCCTTCGGCGAGAAGGACGATGAGGCGATGGCTCTGGAAGAGCGGACGCTGGCCCTTGACAAGCAGCTCATGTGTCCCGTGTGCCCTGGTGAGACAATCTACGAGTCCCAAACCACACTGGCCAAGCAGATGCGGGCCATTGTGCGGGAGCGATTGGCCGCTGGGCGGTCCGACCAGGACGTCTTCGACTACTACGTGTCCGTTTATGGTGCCTCGGTGCTGTCCCAGCAAGCGTCCCAGGAAGAGTTGGCCCTGATCTTCCTGGACGACGAGACCGGCGTACTGGGCAACCCCGAGGCGACGCGGCAGGTGGTGGATTTGCTGGAGGGAGACCGGAAGCCACTCGGTGGCAGTCTCATGGAGAACTTCAAGTCCCTGGGTAACCCCTGGCTCAAGACCTCATTCACACTCCATGGAGAAACTTTTGCAGAGCTTCAGGAGGTGCCACCGAACGTCCTCGTAATCCCGGACTTGTTCACTGACATCCAGGTGGTGGGTCTTGCGATGGACAAGGACGGCAAGAGCCTCGAGGCCAAGAGCATGGTGGAGTTCGCCATCTCGTAATCGGCCACGGACGCCGCGGACGGTCTGGACGGCTTATCAAAGCTCATCCGCGCGTTCATCGACGATGAGTAGGTCAAGGGCCTGCTGACGAAGCTAGACGTGTCCGCCAGCCAGACCTCCGTGACCATCACTTCCAAGACCACGGTGGCGGAGCTCCAGGCGCTTATTGCGGACCTGCCGGACCTCGCGATCTGGAGAACGTGTTTGAAGGCCCTTAGGGGGATTCCAGGCTTCGCTCTTGCCAGGTGATTCCAGAGAGCCCCCGCCAAATACGGCGGGGGCTCTTCTTGTGTGGACGCGGGAGGTACCTGGCTACGTCCATCGGACGGCTGCCTCGTCCCTTAGCTCCCGGTGCGTATCGGCCAGCTCGCCATTCAGGTGCGGCAACCTGGCAGCCGTCGCGTAGCTGCCCACGGCGACCCTTCCCGTCGGCTTCGCTCAGGGTGACCCTTCGACAGGCCCGTTCTGAACAGAGCCGAAAGGCTTAGCGTGAGAGGGGGCGACGAGGGCTGACCACGGATGGGAGAGCAGGCACACCATCTGCTCAAGATGCCAAGGATGCCGCTTCTCTCCGATTTTCCATTAGTTCGAGAAGAGCCGCTCCATCTCCTTCGGCGTCAAGGGCAGGGCCAGCAGAAAGGCCTCGAGGGCGGCGAGCTCGGTCTCCGAGAGCCCGCTGGTCAGCCCGTGCTCATCGGCGGTGTTGAAGGTGGTAAGCACGTCCCGGAGCGTGGGCGCCCGGCCGTCGTGCAGGTAAGGGGCCGTGTGCCACAGCTCCCGCAGACTCGGCGTATCGAAGGCGGAGCCCATCGTCTCGGGGACCACGCCCGTGCCGGACGGATGGGCGTGGAAGGGCTCGCCCGTGCCCACGTCGTGCAACTGGCGGTCGGTGAGGAGCGGCGGGCTGTGACAGACCGCGCAGCCCGCCTGCTGAAAGACGGCCGCTCCTTGGGTGGCCTTTTCGGTGAGCCCGCCGTCGGTGCTCCGCAGGGGGCTGGAGAGCGGCTGCAGGCTGTTCAGGTAGGCGGCCAGCGCGTCCAGCTCCTGGTCTGAGAGGCCGGCCCCGGCCATCAGGCCGGTGAAGGTGTCCTGGAACGCCTGCACGTCCGCCCGGTCGGCGGACCAGTGGAGCGGCTCGGTGTCGCCGATGCCCCGCAGCACGGGCGTGTTGCGGGCTCCGCCCGTGGTCCCCAGCCAGGTCCGCCCGTCGGATCCGGCGTCGGCGTGACACGAAGCGCACGCCATCCAGTTGTCCCGGGCGACCTCGTTGGGGCGGCTGGTGAAAAAGAGCCGCTCGCCCTGCTGGATGACCGCCGGCCTCGGGTCCTCCGCCAGCGCCAGCGTGGCGACGACCTCCAGGGTCCCGGTATCCACGACAGTGATGTCGTCCGACACGAGGTTCAGCGTGTACAGCCGCGCCCCGTCGGGCGAGATGGCCAGGTCGCGCGGGTGGTGGCCGACGGCCAGGTGCCCGGCGCCCAGGTTCGTGGTCAGGTCCACCACCGACAGATCGTCGCTGGCCGCGTTGACCACATAGAGGCGCGTCTCGTCGGGGCTCAGGACGGCCGTCGTGGGCATGCCGACGGGGGTGTCCACCGAGTCGAGGGCCAGCGAGTCTCTCCTCAGCCGGCTCAGGCCCTGGGTGTCCAGCACGCTGACAACGGGGAACACGGTGCTATCGAAGAGCCGGGCCATGTTGGTGATGTTCTGGCGCTGGTGAGGGAGGTAGGCGCGCTCGTTGGGGGCGCTGAGGGTGACGCTTTCGGCGAACGCCGACTGCACGCCGGTCTGGACCGTGCCCAAGGGCTCCAGCGTTCGGGCGTCGTAGGTGCGGACCGAGGCGTCCAGCAGGTGGGTCACGTAGAGCCGGTCTCCTTTGAGCGCCAGCCCTCTGGGCTCGATGCCGGTGGCGGCCCGGGCGGCCTCGTTCAGCGTGTCGGCGTGGAGGACCGCGACCGCTCCCTCGTTGGCCAGGGTCACGTAGAGGCGGCCGGCGATGGCGAGCAGGCCGAAGGGCCCGTGGCCCACCCGCCGGCGGGACAGCGGCTCGCCGCTGTCCTCGTCCAGGACCACGATCTCTCCGGAGTCGAAGCAGGCCACGAAGAGCCTCGGCGCCAGCCTGGCCAGGGTGGTGGCCTCACAGCCGATGGCGGTCTGCCACGCCCGCTCGCCGCCGGGCAGGCTCAGGCGCGTCACCGTTCGGCTGGCGGGATGGCCGGCCCACAGGCCGTCGCCGGTGACGATGAGCCTGGTGCTGCGGGATAGGATGCCGGGAGGCAGCGGAGGGAGGCTGGGCGGCGTCGCGGTAGCGGTGGGCGTCGGCGCCGGGGCTGGGGTTGGCGTGCTGGTGGGCGCCTCCGTGGCCGTCGGTGTTGCCTCCGTGATCGGCGGAGTCGCCTCCGTGGCCGTCGGGGTTGGAGGAGGCGTGCTCGTGGGCGTGGGCAGGGGGCCGCTGCAGGCCGCCAGCAGCGCCCCGACGCCGAGGATCAGCAGCCAGCGCTGAACCGCTCCCATGGCACGAATGATAACGGATAGAGGCCCGCGTCAACAGCGACGTCGTGCCGGAACGGCGGCGGAGCGCCGCCCGCTCTAGTGATGGTGCTTGCTCTCGACGATGATCGCCTTGACATCCGAGGAGCCCACGTTCTCCACCTGATGGGTCCAGGGCTCGTGCCACATCACGTGGCCGTCGGGAATGTCGGCCTCCATCGCCTCGCCGTTGGGAAGGCGTATCTTGAGCTTTCCGCCCTTGGCGAAATAGACCGTCTCGGATGGGTGCGAGTGCACCTCGTCCTTGTCGCCCGCGCGCAGGGACATCTCCAGAACGCGGACCTCGTCATTCTCGAAGAGCGGCTTGTAGCTGCTCGGCGATACTTTTACCGGGTCGATGTAGGTCATGGTCTCTCCCTCCTTGGATGGCTGTTGGGGCGGTAAGCATTGCATCGGGCCATTCCCTCGTCAAGGGAGGGGCGAGACCCCCGGGGCTATTGCGGCCTGGAGCTGCTTAGAACTGCGGGGGGTAGGCGCTGCGAGTAGGTGTCAAGCAGCTTCAGGTCATCGTTCATTCGGGCCTCCCCGTGGTGCCAGCGTCCGCGCTTAAGTATGAGGGGTGATGCTACCTTGGCGGGCGCGCCGGAACGGCCGAGGTTGACACGCGTGGGTCGTTGGCCGAGGATTGGCTTTCCATGTCAGGGCGGCCCCAGAAGAGGCGGGAGGCAGATGAAGCGCGGTATCGTCTTGGGTCTGGTGCCTCTGCTGGCGTTGGCTTTGGCTGCCTGTGGCTCCCCCGAGCCCACGCCCACCTCCACGCCAGCGCCAACATCGTCACGTTTTCTGGTCCCCGATGGCGCCAGCTTCGTCGCCGAGGTCCGGCTGGGCGAGATCGTGGCCGACCAGGAGATAGCGGCCCTTTACGAATTGTTGCCATTTGACGAGGACCAGCCTTCTACCATCCAGGGCCTGCTGGACCTGGCCCAGGACGAGACGGGGATCGATCTCAGGGCGTTCTCCCGGGTGCTCATCTTCGGGGACACATCCAGGCAAGATTTATTCGGCGCAATCGCCACGGGGACCATTGACCAGGACGCTTTCATAGAAAGCATCGAAGAGAGCATCGAACAGGCCACCGGCGAGGAGTTTTCCACCTCCGACCATAGGGGATATAAGCTGCGGTCCGTCCCCGTCTTCGGTATTGGTGAGCTCGCCCACGTGTTCCTAGACGAGGAGACCCTGGTCTTCGGCACCGTCCCGGCGGTGCGGCAGACGATAGACGTGTTGAAGGGGGACCGGAAGCCTCTCCAGAACGACGTGGGGGACCGTTTCGACTCTCTGGGCGACTCCAGTCTGCGTTTGGTAGCGGAGGCCGCAAGCTCCATATCCACACTCTCCCTCGCCCAACTAATCGAAGGCTTTTCTCAAGAGGAGAGCCTGCCAGAGCTCTTGAGTCTGGACTTCTTGTCCGATATTCGGATAGTGGCGGTGGCCGTGGACAAGCGCGGCGAGAAGCTCGACGTGAAGGTCGTCCTGGACTTCGGCAGCTTGGAGTCGGCCACCGATGCCGGGGATGTGCTGGCCGGGGGCGTGTCGCTGCTCGGCGGCCTGCTCCGCAATGCGCGCCTCCAGGAGTTGACGCGCGGTGTGGAGGTGACCGCCAGCGAGTCCGGCGTGACGCTCGCGTTCGCGGCATCGTTCGCGGACCTCCAGGTGCTTCTCGATTTCTTCACGGTCTTCGAGACCGCAAGCGAAGATCCCACACCCACCCCGTCTCGAGTTAGGTCCGCGCCCGTGGCCACGCCCACCTCTACGGTGGCGGCCCCCGTGGCTGCCCCGGCGCGTCCTGCCGCGACGCCCACACCTACGACGGCAGCCGCCGTGGCAAAAGTGTTTACGGAAGCAACTCCCATCCCCGCGCGTCCTACCGCCACGCCAGCACCGGAATTCAATTTGGGTATAGTCCCAAAACAGCCACCTGTGAGAGAATGGTGGCATGGGACGGAAGATTGGGTGCCCTCGATGTCAACACGCCAAGAGCTGGAGCATTCGGCGAGGTAAGAGTCGTTGTGCAGCCTGCCACTACGAGTGGGTGCCCAGGGCGCTGCCGCTTCGGTTGTCGCCAGGGGAGTGGCGGCGACTGTTGCGCTGGTTCGTCTTGGGGCAGAGTGCCGAGGTGATTGCCCAGGAGGCCCGCCTGGAGCGAAAGCGAGTCCTGCGAGCCCTGATCGTGGTGCGCCAGGCCATGGTCCGGGACGTTCCCCATGTCTTCTCCGGCGTGGTGGAGGTCGACGAGACCTACCTGGGAGGTTCCTGGCGCAACAGGCGCCTGGCAAAGCGTGTTCAGGGCACGAAGCGGGGCCGTGGAACCACTAAGCAAGCTGTCTTTGGGATCCTGTGTCGAGGTGGCCTGGTGTGGGCGCAAGTGGTACCTAACGTGGAAGCCAAGACGCTGCTGCCGCTCCTGCACCAACGCGTGCAACGTGGCTCCATCGTCTGCTCGGACACCTTTACCAGCTACACGGGCGTCGCAGCGGGGGGCTACGTCCACCGGCTTGTGGACCACAGCCAGGCGTTCAGCGATCGGCAAGGGAGCCACGTCAACGGCTTGGAGGGCTTCTGGGGTTATCTCAAGCGGCGTCTGGCAGCCAAAGGGGGAGTCCGCCGAGAACGGCTGCCCCTCTATCTTGCTGAGTATGTCTGGCGCTACAATCATCGGCGTCTGTTGGGACCAGAACAGGTTAAGACATTGTTCAAGCTGCTTCAAAGCTAATCCGGTGGCTAAAACGGGACTTTACCCTTAATTAATACGTCTCCAATGCCACAATCTGTAGACCGTCAGCGATAATGGGACACATATAAGGGTAGGAAAACCCGAGAGTCGGAGGGTGGTGTGAGCTCCTGAAATGAGGGTAGAGATACCCACAGAAAGGAGCAGATGTGATGCTCCTATAGATGTCAAGCGGCTGCTGGTAGAGCCAGGTTCTTGCGTCCGATCTCATGCAAGATGGCGAAGATCTGACGAGCGACGTAGCGTTTGAGGCAGCGGATGACCTCGGACTTTGTCATCCCCTTCCTGGTGCGACGCCGCATATACTCCCTCGTCCGCTCATCGTAGCGGAGTCTCACAAGGACAACGCGATAGAGAGCGGCATTGGCTTGTCGATCGCCTCCGCGGTTGAGTCGGTGGCGTTCGGTCTTGCCTGAAGAGGCAGGAATGGGGTTCACTCCGTACAGGGCGGCGAAGGCGGGCTCAGACCTCAGTCGCTCGGGATTGCTGCCGGCAGTCACGAGAAGCGTGGCTGCGGTGTCCGCTCCGACTCCGAAGGTGTGGACCAATGCCGACGCAGTCTCCGCGGTGAGCCGGGCCAGCTCCTCGTCGACACCTTCGATCTCGCAGGTGAGCTGGCTGTGACGACGGGCAAGCAGCCGAAGTGCATGCTTAGCTGCTGCTACCGGCGTCGCCAGCCTACCCGGGCGAAAGCTAATGCAGCGATCTACAAGCCTCCGGGCATTTAGTCCGGCCAATTCCTCTCGCAACTCAACAGGCGCGGTGACCACAAGGGCTTTCATCTGGTTGATGGCCTGCGTGCGGGCCTTCATCGCAGAGTCCTTGACAATCTTGAGCACCCGGATCATCTCCACCTTGTCCACACCTGACTTGGGAGACTCCCGAGCCACCCCGGCGAGGACAGATCGTGCGGCCATTTCAGCGTCGAGAGGGTCGCTTTTGCCCAGTCTACGGCGTGTGGACCTGTCTGGTCGGTTGACCTCGATAACTTTGTGGCCACACCGAGCAAGGTGTCGAGCCAGCCCCGCTCCATATGAGCCGGTACCTTCGACGCCAAAGGTGGCGACCTGGCCCAGGCCGATAGCCCAGGTCTCCAGGTCCTCGTAGCCCTTGGCCGTCGTCCCTAGCCGGTATTCACCCAGGCGCGTTCCATGGTGGTCGATTGCCACAGCTACGTGTTCGTCCAGGTGCGTGTCAACACCAACGATCACCCTGGCGACACCATCCAATCCGCTGCTAGTGGTCACAGACTGCCTCCTCGCTCTTGAGTAAGATGGCTCCAACAGGCCAGGAGAGCGGACAGGACTGCGACGGGGCCTTTGGCCAGGCTCCTATCAGGTCACTTGCTCACCTGGTCGGTGGGCGGGTTGGGCCGCCTCGAGAACGAGGTCGACAGATCCCATTAAAGGCACTGCGCCGGTCCCATTTCGGGTCAGACCCGACCCGAGAAGGCCCGGGAAAGATTATCGCAGTCCCATTATCGCTGATGGCCTACGGCTATTTGAGTTTGGGGCGGAAGGTTCCCGTGATGCCCCAACTCTCAATTGGCTATTAGGCTGCGCCGGCGCGCTGGGCCAGGCGTTTCACGCGAGCGAGATCCACGGGGTTCTCGATTATCCCGTCGCGCTTGAGGTTGGTGCCGACGATGATACCGTCGGCTACTTTCAGTAGGCCTTCCACACTATCCTCGGTGACGCCGCTTCCAACGAATAGCGGCGCCTCCGGCAGCGCCTCCCTCACCTTCGCCAGGTCCTGGAGGTCCGTCGGCTCGCTCGTTACCGGGCCACTCACGATAAGCGCGTCGGCGCCGCCCCGGTGTAGCGTGGCCTTGGCCACGCGGACGATATCCGTGCCATCCAACGGTGTGGCGTGCTTGACCAGCACGTCGGCGAGGATTCTCACCTCGGCACAGTGCGTCTTCCGGTACCGCAGCGCATCATAGGCTTGGCCTTCTATGACCCCCTCTTCGGCCGCCATGACGCCGTGGAGCACATTGACCCGGATGAAGCGGACGCCGGTGACGACGGCCAGGGCCAGGGCCGAGATGGCGTCGTTGCGCATCACGTTGACGCCCACCGGCAGGGCTATCGCGTCGCTCACCGCTTGTACAGCCAGCGCCATGGCTGCTACGGTATGGGTCTCCACCGGGCCTTTGCTGAAGGGCATATCCCCGTGGTTCTCCACGATCACGCCGTGGAACCCGCCCTCGGCCAGGGCTGTGGCATCCGCCCGTGCCAGGCCGAGGACGCTCTCCAGATCACCCCGCCAGCCCGGCGAGCCCGGCAGCGGTAGCAGGTGCACCATACCGATGAGCGGACGCCTGGTCCCGAAAAGCTGCTCCAGCCAGCCGACTTCTTCAGTTCGTTGCTGCATGGGTTCCACACTCCAACCAAGGGTGGTGTCTACACCTAACACAGCTCAGGAGCAGATGCAATGCGGCTCTCGGACGGCAGCCTACTCCTGGGCCAGCAGCGCCTCCACCTTGCTCCTGCCGGGCATCGCCTCCTGGGCGCCGTGCCTGGTGACTGCCAGCGCACCCGCGTCGGCTCCCCAGCGCAGCGCCTCCTCCAGCGGCCGTCCTTCGGCAATCGCCGTGGCCAGGGCGCCGCTGAAGGCGTCCCCGGCACCCACCGAGTCCACCGCCGCGACAGGGTAGGGCGGGACATGCCCCTGGCCATCTGATGTCGCGAAGACCACGCCACGCTCGCCGAGGGTCACTACCGCAACCGGCACACCTCGCTCGCGCAGGGCGTGGGCCGCCCGCAGACCGCTCTCCACACCGACGACTGGAAAACATACCAGCGCCTCCGCCTCGGTCTCATTAGGGGCGATGACATCCACCAACTGGTAGACATCCGGGGGGATGGGCTTGACGGGGGTGAGGTCCAGGACTACAAGACATCCCCGCTCATGGGCGAGGCCTGCCAGAGTGAAGGTGATGTCGAGGTTGATTTCAAGCTGAAGGATCAGCGCTTGGGCGCTCAGGAGAGCATCCGACGCCCGTTTTAGCCGGAATTACCCATATCAAGCTGCCTGGGTCCAAGCAACGCACCATCCTCGACGAGAGCCATCGTAGTATCAGTCACGGATGCCGTCAACCATCCAATCAAGCGCACAAAACCATCTCTCGGCGTGGTGCGTTAGCGGCCCCAGGCAGCGGAGGTGGCTTTCACCACGTTTGCACTCCCTTCAAACTCCTCCGGGCGCGCACCTCGCCCTTGGTTGCCTCTCTTCACCTCTGATGACCTCAAGGATAATCGCTACCCTGGTGCTGGATGGAGCCCGGCGATACGCTCCAACACTTGCCGGAATACCTCCCGGGACACTGCCACCTCAGCAAGCTGAAACACCAACCTCCTGGCATGCCGCACCAGACGTCCACCCATCTTGATGAGCTTGGTCTGCACGCTTCGCAGTGACCAGTGTTTCACTGACTCTGGCAAAGTCAGCCTTCTCATGAAGTTGCCCAGGTTGTAGGCCAGCACAAACAGCCACAGCCTCACCTGGTTAGCAACGAACCTGTGACACGAGAGCCGCGTCCAGTTCAGGGCGTATTTACCTTCCTTGATCCACTGCTCGGCCGTGCCCCGCCCGTTGTAGAAGTGGGTTACGTCTGCCGGCGGTAGGTTGAGGTTGGTGACGACGAACCCGACCCTCGGGAATAGCTCACCCTGGCGCCACTCCACCTTGGCGACCACACGCCGGGGAATGTCCCAGCTCTGGGCCTGGTAAACGAAGTCGTGATACCGGACTACGGGCTTCCCTTCGACAGGCTCAGGGCAGGCTTTAGGCGGCCTGCCCACGGGCCGCTTCAGCAGGTGCCGGATGTTTCCTTGTAATACCTCGTTGGCCGGAAGCCGCATAGCGTAGCCAGTGTCCCTTGACTCCAGGTACTCGTACACCTCGGGCTTGGCAAAGGCAGCATCGGCCCGGAACAGCAGCCGGACTCCTTTCTCCTGGTATCGCTTCACGACGGGCTCCAGAACCTCCCGCCACCGCTCAGCGCTGTGGACGTTGCCCGGGCGAAGCATTGCACCTTCGCAATCTCCGAAATGGTTGAACAGGAAGAGCGGGTGATAACATACGGACTCGAAGTGGCCGTTGTAGGCGACTCCCTCTTGCTGCCCATGCACCGGGCTTTCAGAGCTGTCCATGTCTAGGATAACTCGCTGGTGAGATGTCTGGGCCATGGCCCTGTCCACCCACTCAACATTCAGGCGCGCAAGCCCATCCAGGTTTTCCTCTTCGGTTAACACCTCAGTCTCAAATCGGCTCATAGTATTGGTGCTGGCTGCCTGCTTATCAGTACCTTGCCACCCGACGATGACACGCATAGCCGGGTCTTGGGCAAGCCGTTCAGCGTCGTTGGTGTCCTCGTAGCCAGCGAGACGGCTATACACCGATTGTCTGAGCAAGGGCAACAGCGGGTGTTGCACATTGCGGCCGGTGCGGCTTTCATGGATATAATCGTTGGCTGTCTCTGTGAGCCCCAGAGCGGCATCAAGCTCGCGGCATGCCAGGAGTCCGGCGTCCGAGGTGATGGTAGCGCCACGAAAATCCAGGCGGACTCTGCGGTCGAATTGGAGCTTCAAAGGGGTGTCGGAGCTTTCACCCATTGGGTGCCTCCAGCGAGATTGCGGTATCCAGAACTAGACCCGCTAGCTCGGCCAGTCTAGCACCCACACTGCCCATAATGCCCAGGTAGGCGGCTCAAATAGGCAGCACTCTTACCGGATTACGACGCACCCACGCGGCTGATCTGGGAAATGTGGGTTTAGATCGGTATCGTCCAGGGCTAGGTTAGCGCCGGGCGCCCCCACAATCCGGTTCTGGCCAGTAAGCTCCTCGATCTCGATGAAGGCCATGCCTGTGGGCTGGGCTTGGTCAACCGTCACCCCGGCAACGTCCACACCTGATGCGGCCAGCGCCTCCAACACTCTGCCGCCGAAGGGGTCGGCGCCCACCCGGCCGATGAGCGTGACGTCGGCGCCCAGCCGGGCCGCGCTCACCGCTTGATTGGCCCCCTTGCCGCCGGGGTAGGTGAGCGAGCTTGAAGCCGTGACCGTTTCCCCTCGATCAGGGAATCTGGGCATCACTGCGACAAGGTCCATGGTGATACTGCCTACTACCAGAATTTTGGGCAGAATCCTCGGCCGCCGCAGTGCCATGTATGACGCCTCTTGCCGGGGCCAGGCCGGGCGCTCCGCGTGTTTGCCCAGCCCCTGGGTGGGGGTGGTCAGGTCTCAGGAGCCGCCCACGGCCCGCTTCAGGCCCTCGGCAAACTCCTTGATCATGGCGTCGGCCTTGCGCTTGATGAGGGGCTGGCCCATCTGGCCCAGCTTCCCCATGAACTGGACGTCCGCGGTGATGTTGAGGTCGGTAACACCGGGCGAGGGTTCGGCCATGACCACGTCGATGGTTGCGTGGATTCCGCCCTCCATGAGCCGTTCCTCGGCCTCCATATTCCAACGGCCGTGATCCCGGTCCTGTACCACCTTGGCCATGCCCGAGAAGGTGAACCCCATGGACCCCGTGTATGAGCCGTCGTCCAGCGCCCCCTCCGCTGCCACCGTCAGATAGGCGTTCAAGGAGGGATTGAACGCCTCGGTACGCCGAAGGAAGAGCTCTGTCAACTCCACTAACGAAATCTCTTTCTTGCTAATGAGATCACGCAACTCCCCGGCAGGGGTAAACGCCAGCGACTCGTCTGTCATCACACGGGCTCCTTCAGTGGCAGATCCATTTCAACGTGGCACCGCAAGCGTAGGACACCACTCCGCTGAAATCAATGTCAGGTCATCCACTGGTTTCAATAACGCCGGACCCGTCAATACGGCAGGTTCACCGCTCTTCGAAGGGGCAGATTGACGATGATACAGTCTTATGGTAGCCTCCGCTGCGAGAAGTGCGTGGGGCCAAAAGAGTGGACTTGCGAAATCGTGCAAGTTCGGCCTGCAGTCCTACGGAGTAGATGGCCAATCTTTTGGTAGTGGTCAGCGTACTCTCATAAGGGAGGTTGCTCATGTCGCTCCGATATCCGGCTGCCGTTATATCGCTGGCGTTAATCACGCTGCTAGTGGCTATTGCCTGTGGCAAGGAGGAGCCTACACCAACGCCTGTAGTGATCGAGAAGGAGGTAGTGGTCGAGAAGGAGGTAGTGGTCGAGAAGGAGGTAGTGGTCGAGAAGGAGGTAGTGGTCGAAAAAGAAGTCATCGTAGAGGTGACCTCGACACCTACCCCACCGCTACCGCCCTCCCGGCGTGTTCTCGTCTTCGTCTCGGATGGCATGCGGCATGACCTGATGAAGGAATTCGCCAGCGCAGGGAAGATGCCGACCTACACAAAGCTACTTGCCAGTGGAATAGAGGGGGAGAACGGTATGATTCCCCCCCCGCCACCGAATACTGGCGTTACGTGGACCGCTCTGGCCACGGGAGCGCCCCCGGGCGTCAGCGGTGTAATGAACAACAGTTTTCACGATAACACTATGGCGCTCACGCCATTTGGAACGAGCGCCTGGTCGCCGGTTGCCAACCAAGCCGAAACGCTCGCAGCGCGGGCAGATGCCGCGGGACTGACGGTTGCAGCCTTGGGATGGCAGGCGTTTATTGCAGCAGACATCCCGAACGGGGTATATGTCGACAACTACCCCACGTGGCTCTCCGCACGCGGCATCATTGCCAATTATGCGGTCCCGCTTCAGTGGACGAATATCATTAGTCTCAGTTCTTTCCTTTCCAGCACTCTAGTAACCTTGGCGGGAGCCGATGGATGGACTAATGCCCCCACAAGCTACAGTCCTGCCCAAGAAACGGCTTTCTCAATAGCATCCTGGCTTGGCGCCCCACTGGCGTACAACGTCTACATTTACGATAGCACCGACGATGAAGAGGCGAATTACGATAATGTGCTGGTCTCGCCCTCTAAGAGTGGAGGACACCAGGTAGCAACGCTAGGGGCTGGGGAATGGTCGGGGAGTATTCACGCCAGGATGGGTGGCAGGGAGGGTGGCTTCTACGTCAAAGTCATCGATCTGGAACCTGACCTTTCCAAGTTCCGCCTCTTCTTTTCTCCGATCACCCGGGTTTCGGCTACGCCCAAGAGTCTAGAGGACTACGTCGTGGCCAATTTTGACGCCGTCATGCCTGATGATTTCTCGCCGTTCATTCTGGGCCTGATCGATGCCAAAACCTTTGTTGAGCAGCATATCCAGGCGTCAGATGTGCGAGCGCAGCAGATTTACCCATACGTCATTCGGACCTACGAGCCGGACTTGGTCCTCTCGGGCGTTCAGCAGACCGACTCGGTACAGCACCGCTTCCTCGCGTGGGGTACGCCAGACAACGAATTGTACGACGCGGAAAACGGTCCGATTTATTGGAATTACATTGAGCAAAGTTATCAGCAGTCCGATCGCATGTTAGGGACCCTGTGGGCGGCGATGCCGGATGCCAACGTGTTCGCGACCGCGGACCATGGCTTTTCAGTCTCCGGGAAGGTTGTCAATGCCAATTACCTCCTAGAAACGCTGACACTGTATAATCCCGCGGATCTGGCCAAGAGCCAGGCCGTTGCCTATACATCGGGTGCTGGAGCCAACGTATACATCAATTTGGAAGGGAGGAATCCAGACGGTGTAGTTGCTTCCGACGACTATGAGACCCTCAGACAGCAGATCGCCGACGCTTTCAACGCTTTGGGGGCGTCAGTCATCGAGAAGATATTCTTAAAAGAGGAGACAGGCGCCATTCCGACCACACTTGGTGTCACATGGAACTACCTCCATCCAGACCGCACAGGGGATGTCCTTGTCTTCCTCAAGCCCCCTTACCAGTTCTCCGCGCCCGTTGCTAAAGCGGTGCTGGCTGATATTTCCTTTATGGGAGGTCAACATGGATACTTACCCAACGGTGATCCGGATAGGTTTGCTGCTTTCGTTGCTGCAGGTCCCAGGATCGTTCAGGGGAAGGTGATTAGTCCCGTGACCGCTCTAGACCTTGCCCCAACTGTTGCCGACCTACTCGGGATTGATCCCCCGGCTCAGTCTGTGGGCAATGTGCTCGATATACTTGTGGACTGAGTCCGTGTGCCTTTTATTGAGAAGCTCGTTTTGTGGACAAGGTCCTTATAGAAGCAGGGTAGTGGTCTGTTGAAATATGAGCATGGTGACCTGTGTTGATGTCCAGCGAAAGTGTCCGCCTAATGGGTCTGCGAAAATGTCCGTTTAGGCGAACTCTGCCTCCCCAGATTTTGGTGTCCCAGTTGTGCCACTGATGCTTCTCAGCGGCGGGCTTTTGGCCAAGGCATACTTGCGGGCAGTGTTTCTGTGGATGCTCAACTCGCGGGCGATTGCCCTAAGTGATAGTCCCCTAAGCCTGGCCTCCTGCACATTCTCCCATAGAGTTCTCTGGCGAGCAGTGGGTATTCTGTGTTGTTGCGCCTTGGATTTGCGAGGCCTCAAGTCCCGGTCCACCTCGCCTGTTTCCAATCTCCCCAAGCAGGCGTCCCATTGGCCTCCCGCGCCGTTGATGTTATGGCTTGGCCCGGAGGCTTCCATAGGGGCGACGGCGATTGCCCTCAGCATACCAGAGCGCGGCGGAGCCTCCTGTGTTGGGATGGTCTGTCCTTGGTACTGCACCAGAAGCCGGCCCTCCATGTCCTCTTGGACCTCCACCTGCACCCCGGAGTAAGTAGGGCGGGTCCCGCTGGGCAACAGTTGCAGAGTGCGCCGGTTGTACTTGATGGTGTTGTCCCTGGACACCTTCCGGCGGTGTTTGAAGCAGAGGACCTGATCGAGAGACACTGACTGCTCCGGGCGACGGTAGGCACGATGATCCTTCTCGGCCTGCACGCCAAACTTCTCATTGAATCGCGGCAGGAAGCTATTCAAGATCTCATCGGCCTCGGTGATGGTGGCGGCCCCGGCCAGCCGAAGCTCGGTTGCCAGCCGGTCCTGGAATGTGGCGGCAGCACGCTCCACTCTGCCCTTGGCTTGGGGTGATCTAGCGAAGATCATCCGGATCCCCAGCTCCTCCATCGCCCGGGCGAACTGCGTAGGGCCTGCGGGGTAACGGTCGATGTCTCCGGTAAATTTGAAGACCGGGTGCCGGTCGCTGTAAATGGCGATGGGTATTCCATGCCTCCTGATCAGCCTGTTCATGAGCAGGAAGTAGCTTGGAGTGTCCTCCTCCCGGCAGAACATGGCTGCGGGCACAGTGCCGGTGGCGTCATCCACGGCCAGCAGCAGGGCGAACCTAGGCCCATCCTTCCCCAGCCAGCGGTGGTGGCTGCCGTCGATCTGCACCAGCATTCCCTCCTGAGGCATTCGCTGCCGGCGTACACGGTGCTGCTGAGAACGGCGGCTACGCGGGCTGCCGATGCCAGCCTTCACCAAGATGCGACGGACGGTGGGACGGCGAGGTACCCTCAAAAAGTGTGTAAACAGTCAGGCGGTGTACCCTCTCTCTGAAACAACACGGGCTCAAGGCCCAAGAGAGGAGATACACCGCCTATGGGAAAGAGAAGCACTGGGAGCTGGTCGGAGTCAAGGCCGGAGTGGGACCAGTTGGAGGACTGGGTTCGAGGTCAGGTCCAGGAGCTGATCCAGGAGTTGCTGGAGGAAGAGGTGACGGAGTTTCTAGGAAGGGCGAAGTCGGCCCGCAGGTCTGAGTCGGACAACGAGAGAGGCTATAGGAACGGATACGGCAGACCCCGAAGGCTTACGCTGAGTTCGGGAACGGTACAGCTGAGGAGGCCACGAGTCCGCAACACCGAAGAGGAGTTCGAGAGCCGGCTGCTGCCGCTGTTCGTCAACAGGACCAGGAAGGTTGCTGAGCTGATCCCCCAGTTGTACCTACATGGCCTTTCCGAAGGTGACTTCGACCTGGCGGTGCGGGGACTGCTGGGAGAAGAGGCACCGATATCGGCGAGCACGGTAGCCCGGTTGAAGGATAAGTGGAACGATGAGCTTGCCCAATGGCGCGCTAGGCCCCTGGATGACCTGGAAGTGGTGTTGTGGGTGGATGGAGTCTACGTCAAGGCCGGTCTTGAGCGGGAGAAGGCGGCGATCCTGGTGGTGATGGCGGCCCTGAGCGACGGAAGGAAGGTGGTGGTGAGCGCGATTCCCGGATACAGGGAGTCCATAGAGAGCTGGTCCGATGTGCTCAGGGACATGAGGCGCCGCGGGCTGGAGTGCCCAAGACTGGTAATTGGAGACGGACATCGGGGCATCTGGGGAGCTCTGCGCAACGTCTATCCTCAGGCGGCCGAGCAACGCTGCTGGAACCACAAGGTCCTAAACGTACTGGACAGGCTTCCAAAGCGACAGCAGGACCAGGCCAAACTCATGCTGCGTACCATCCCCTACGCCCAGACTCGGACAGAGGCTGAGCGGCTCAGGACGGAGTTTACTAGATGGTGCCGCGACCACTCCTACGAAGCAGCCTGTGTGACCCTTGAGCGGGACTGGGACCGCATGATCACCTTCTATGACTTCCCCAAGGAGCACTGGCAGCACCTTCGCACGACGAACCCGGTGGAGTCACCCTTCGCTGCGCTCAGACTTCGGACCGATGCCGCCAAGCGCTACAAGAGGGTCGATCGGGCGATAGCGGTGATCTGGAAAATGTTGGTGGTCGCCGAACAGCGCTTCAGGCGTCTGAAGGCCCCTGAGTTGATCGAAGACGTCTATCTCGGCGCTCAATACGTGGATGGGATCGTCTCTGTGACAACGGCTGAGAAGGTCGCCGCCTGATGTCGTTTACACACCTATTGACGTAACCTCGGGACGGCTCAGATTTATGCCATCCCGTTCCCTAAGCAGCTCGGTTAGGTGGGTGTGATTGGTGCCCGCGTACTTGGTGCTGGCCAGCCGCACCACTGCGGCAGCCTCGGATTCCAAGACAGCATTGTGTGGCCGGCGTCCCCGGTTTCCATGGGCCAGGGCGGCGGCTCCGTTCCTCCGGTAGGCATTCAAAAGTCGCCTTGTGTGGCGCTCGCTTACCCCGAGAATCTCGGCAGCCTGTAGGGTGGGAACCTGGTATTCCAGGATGTCGTTAAGCACTTGGAGTCTAGCTAGTTCTCGCTGTTTCAATGTCACATCCTTCATGGATGGACATTTTCGCTGAACCGTTAACTGCGGACCTAATCGTAGACCATCAACATGACCTGCCCCCTGCATTTGTACCACATTTAAAGTTAGGCCGTCGCTAAGGCAGCAACACCCGCGTAGGTCGAGATTGCCTCGGGAGCTGGGGGCCGATCGCCCAGGGCGCTGTGAGGCAGGTGGTGGTGGTGCCGTCGCCAGCGCAAGCGGTCTGTACGGCCCAGGCCGGGCTGCAGCAGCCATCGTCGAGACGCACTAACCGGCTGAGCTAAGGGATAGGCAACAGCGTGGTGGGCCGGACTGGACGAAATCGAGAACCGAGGCCGATTCCCGCTTCACACCGTCCTTTGGCATGGGAACGGTGTACGTCAGCGTCGCCTCGTCTCCCACCACCTCGATGCCCTCCACGAAGTTGCGGATGAGTGCCTTCCGCTCGGGGAACGTCCCCTCTTGCAAGAACTCCCGGAAGTCCGCCACGTACCCCTTGATCTCCTCGGTGGTCGGAAGCTCAACCCTCCGCTGCTCAAGCTGGGTCTCGGCGTCCTCTCTCGCAGCCTCCAGTTGCTCCTCACGGTGCCTCAGCGAGAAGATTCGGGGCGACAGGACCTCCAACGTCAACTCGCTCGTTTCAAGGGCCTCATAGAGCCGCTCAAGACGCTTCCTCACGTCCCTTAGTTCGGCCTCGATGACCTCCAGCCTGCCGGACAGCTCACCGGCCATTGCGTCGATCTCTTCCGCCACCAGCGTCACCAGCTCCACGATGGTCTCCTCGGTGAGGATTCGCTCCCGTATCTTCTCAACAATGAAGTCCTCCACCCTGGGGGCGTTCAGGTAGCGGGCGCTGCACGTCCCCGCTCCCTCCCGGAACAATGTCCCGCAGACGTAGTAGGCGA
This sequence comes from Dehalococcoidia bacterium, assembly GCA_965249185.1. Classification (GTDB taxonomy): domain Bacteria; phylum Chloroflexota; class Dehalococcoidia; order Lucifugimonadales; family Australimonadaceae; genus CBDFLS01. The sequence continues at coordinate 1,373,355 of CBDFLS010000002.1, read as the reverse complement.
ACTGGCCGCTCTTGGCCCCCTGGCCACTGTAGGGCCTGCCGCACACCCCGCACTTGAGCAGACCGCTCAGCAGGAACTTGCTCCCCACTCTACCGGGCCTCTGCACCTTCGGGGCACGGTCCCGCATCGCCTGCTGCACGGCGTCGAACAGCTCCCTCGACACCAGCGCGGGCCATGCTCCCTCCACTCGCACCGGGTCCTGGGCCTTCTCTACCTTGGTGGTTCTGCCCCAGACGGCGGTTCCGGTGTAGGCTTCGTTGGTCAGCAGGTAGTGGAGTCCTCCCTTGTACCAGCGCTTTCCCCTGTTGGTGATGCCCCGGTCGTTCAGGGTCCTGCATATCTCCTTGAGGCCGTAGCCGCTGAGCGAACTCTCGAATATCTCCTTCACCACCGGAGCGGTGGCGGGGTCAACTTCCAGCGTGGGACGCTCCTTCATCCCGTCGCTGACCTTCACCCGCCTGTAGCCGAAGGGGGCCTTGGAGCCGAGGAAGATGGGGTCGGATGGCAATAGTGGACACCAAACCTTTCAAGCTGCGAGTAATCCTGCATAGAATCTTTGTTGAAAGGCCGCAGGTGACAGGAATCCCAGCCTGGCCTGGCGGCGCTGCCTGTTATAGAAGATCTCGATATATTCTGTCATATCTCGAATTGCTTCCTGTCTACTTCGATAATGACGGTGATGGACTAGCTCCTGCTTGAGTGTTCCCCAGAAGCTCTCCATCGGCGCATTATCAAAACAGTTCCCTTTCCCGCTCATGGATGATCTCAGGCCAGAGCGCTCCATAAGATTTCTGTACTCCTGGGAGCAATACTGAGAGCCCCGGTCAGAGTGATGTATCAGTCCCCTCGCGGGGCGTTTGGCTCTCAGCGCCCGGAATAGAGACTGATTAACCAGATTCCTGGTCATCCGCTCTCCCATGGCATAGCCCACGAGCTCTCCGGTGAACAGGTCCTTGTGGCCCGCCAGGTATAGCCAGCCTTCATCAGTCGGTATATAGGTGATGTCACTCACCCACACGGCGTTGGGCTGACTGACCTTGAACTGCTGGCCCAACAAGTTATCCGCAACTGGCAGTCTGTGCGCGGAGTTAGTGGTAGTCTTGAATCTCCTCTTCTGTTTACAGCGTATGCCGAGCTTTTGCCGGATCCGCTTGATCCGGCAAACACCCACCCGAACGCCATGCTCCGCCAGATCGCGCTGTAACCGTTCCGGGCCATAGGTCTGTCTATTCCGCTGGTGGGCCGCCATTATCTCCAGCTCCAGCCGCACTTCCTCCTGTGCCCGCTTGGACAGCGGCCGGTCCACCCACGCATAGTAGCCGCTGGCCGATACATTCATAATCCGTCGCATCATCCGGACTGGATACTTGAGCCGCAACTCATTCATCGCCGCGTACCGGGCAGCGACTCCTTGGCAAAGTACGCGGCCGCTTTTTTTAGTATGTCCCGCTCCATCTTCACTTCCGCCAGTTCCTTCTTAGTCCGGGCCAAATCCATCTCTACTTCAGTCAAGGGCCTGTACGTCTTGCCGACATCTCCCAGTTTGCCGGCCCTTTGTGCCTTCACCCAGTACCCTAACGTCGATGGCGCCAGGGACAACCGGCGGGCTGCCTCCGGCAATGATAGCCTCTCTTCCGTTACCAGCTTCACTGCTTCCTGGCGGAATTCCCTCGTGTATCTTCCTTGAGGGACACCTTTCATACTGACACCTCCGTCGCTCTATCTTATCCGACTTTGGTGTCCGTTTCTCCCATCCTATCTCAATCGTGTGAACTCTATGTAAAAGCGAAACCCAAAGAACTCGACTGCGGGCATGCTTCCCTGGGCAAACCGCCTTTCGAATTCGGAGGACACCCAGTACCTTAGCTGAGGCACGGAAATGAGAACCGAAAAACTGATCGCAGCGAAAATTAGAAGAGAGGAGCTTAATGATTTGGGGTATAGTCCCAAAACAGCCACCTGTGAGAGAATGGTGGCATGGGACGGAAGATTGGGTGCCCTCGATGTCAACACGCCAAGAGCTGGAGCATTCGGCGAGGTAAGAGTCGTTGTGCAGCCTGCCACTACGAGTGGGTGCCCAGGGCGCTGCCGCTTCGGTTGTCGCCAGGGGAGTGGCGGCGACTGTTGCGCTGGTTCGTCTTGGGGCAGAGTGCCGAGGTGATTGCCCAGGAGGCCCGCCTGGAGCGAAAGCGAGTCCTGCGAGCCCTGATCGTGGTGCGCCAGGCCATGGTCCGGGACGTTCCCCATGTCTTCTCCGGCGTGGTGGAGGTCGACGAGACCTACCTGGGAGGTTCCTGGCGCAACAGGCGCCTGGCAAAGCGTGTTCAGGGCACGAAGCGGGGCCGTGGAACCACTAAGCAAGCTGTCTTTGGGATCCTGTGTCGAGGTGGCCTGGTGTGGGCGCAAGTGGTACCTAACGTGGAAGCCAAGACGCTGCTGCCGCTCCTGCACCAACGCGTGCAACGTGGCTCCATCGTCTGCTCGGACACCTTTACCAGCTACACGGGCGTCGCAGCGGGGGGCTACGTCCACCGGCTTGTGGACCACAGCCAGGCGTTCAGCGATCGGCAAGGGAGCCACGTCAACGGCTTGGAGGGCTTCTGGGGTTATCTCAAGCGGCGTCTGGCAGCCAAGGGGGGAGTCCGCCGAGAACGGCTGCCCCTCTATCTTGCTGAGTATGTCTGGCGCTACAATCATCGGCGTCTGTTGGGACCAGAACAGGTTAAGACATTGTTCAAGCTGCTTCAAAGCTAATCCGGTGGCTAAAACGGGACTTTACCCATGATTTGACGACAGTTTCGTCCAAAGCGAATTGAACTCCTCGCTATGTTTTGTAGCTATCACTGAGAAACCCTTAAGAATAAGAGCGACGTCGCCTTTATCCTGTCCAAATGTTGATGGCTCATGCGGACGCTCTACTCTAACGTACCGATTGTCGATTACCATTGTGTGGCGTGGCAGCTTGTCAACCCGTCGGATCTCTATTTTTGGATTTTCCCTGTACCAGTCGACTGGCTCTCGTTCGGTCACAATCGAAATCTCGGCTCCGTTGTCTATCGCCGACGTGAACGAATCTTTGACCTCTTGAGCCCCAAAAAACTTCTCATCAAAATCTGTGGTCAGCTTTACGCTGCCGTGCGCCATCGCTCAGGGTCTGCCCCTGGGAAGGGAGCGGGAGACGGTGGCTACATGGCTACAGGCGTGGCTCACAGCCAGTGAGGGCAGAGTGCGGCCCCGGACCGTGCATCGATATGGGGAGATCGCGACCTATCACCTATTACCCAAGTTGGGCCACATTCGACTGGTGCAGCTCACACCGGCAGACGTGGAGCGAATGATGCGGGAAGGGCTGGTGTCAGGGCAATCCCCCCAGTCAGTAGCTCACCATAGGTCCGTACTCCGGGCAGCCTTGAACGTCGCCCTAAAGCACGGCCTACTCAGTCGCAACGTTGCCGCGCTTGCCGACGCGCCTCATGTTCCCGAGAAGGAGCACGATGCCATCACACCAGCCAGCGCCAGGGCCATTCTCCAGGCCGTGAAGGGGGGACAGGCTAGAAGCATTCGTTACGGTGGCGCTGGCCTGTGGGTTGCGTGAGGGGGAGGCGTTGGGTACGCGGTGGACTGACATAGACCTTGACGCAGGCACCCTGTCCATCCAACGCACGTTGCAGCGTATTGATGGAGAATGGCGCTTCCTGGAGCCCAAGACCAAGCGCAGCCGCCGCACTGTCCCCCTCCCCGATCCAGTGGCCCTATCCCTCCGTGAGCACTGGGATAGGCAGACTGCCGAACGGCTGCTCATCGGGGACGCCTGGCAAGGCGAGCACTGGGGTCAGCTTGTGTTCACCAACGAGGTGGGGGAGCCGCTCAACTCCAGCACGGTCTTACACCACTTCCAACGCGTGCTCATCAAGCTGGCCTGCCCAAGCTTCGAATTCACGATCTCCGACATGGTGCCGCCACACTGATGGCAGCGCTAGGGGTTCCTGCAAGGGTGGCTATGGAGGCCCTGGGCCACTCGCAGATCAGCACCACTATGAACCTTTACACCCACGTCTCCCCGGAGTGGCAGCGAGAAGCCGCCGCCGTGATGGCCAAAGGGATTTGGGGTACTGACTGAGCCCCAACTGTGGTCAACCGGAAACGATAAGGGCCCCAAGGGCAACCTTGGGGCCTCATTCTATAGCTAATAGGCTGGCAGGAGTGGGAGGATTCGAACCCCCGGCCTGCGGTTTTGGAGACCGCTGCTCTACCAACTGAGCTACACTCCTACTAAAGCCGCCTAGGGCCTACTGAAGCCGCCTGGGGCTTGAGCCCTAACGGGCTTCCGCCGCCCACTCACTCTAGCATCGGCCCGCGAAGGGGGTCAAGCCGGACGGGACGCCGCCATGCGTGGATAAAATAAGCCCTTCCTATACAAGGAAGGGCTTAGTAAGTGGGTGCCCGGTCCACGAACAGATGATACAAGAGGCCTTGGCGCCCTCAATGGATCTCGACTTTAACCACCGCCACCACACGAATACAGCCGACTGTTCCAGTCGCAGCGGCGACGATATCAGCTACATCCAAGGCTTGTCAATAGCTATATCCGCGAATTTTGCGCCGGTTTCGGCAACCGCTGCCCGCCTTGACATCCGGCCCCGCCAGACCTATGTTCACGGTATCTGTCAGCGGAGCGCTACAACGTGATCGACGAATCGATCATCACCCCCGCCATGCAAGAGGCCGTGGACCGCTCCACGCCTCCCGAGACCGTTGAGATAGAGCGGGGGGCCATCGTCCGCTTCGCCGAGGCTGTCGGCGACACCAACCCCCTCTTCACCGGCGACCGGGCGTCCAGCGGCGACGGGTCCGGAGGGACGGTCGCGCCGCCGACCTTCCTTCGCTCGCTGCCGGGCACCGTTCCCCCGCTGCCCGATGCGGAGACGCTGCCCCGGGTGCTGGACGGCGGCAGCGCCTGGGAGTACTTCGAGCCGGTGCGGCCGGGCGACCGGATCACCATGGTGCGCCGCCTGGAATCGCTGACCGAGCGGGAGGGCCGGCTGGGGAAGATGCTCCTGGGTGTCTATGTCGTTGAGTACACCAATCAGGACGGCAAGCTGGTCGCCACCCAGCGCAGCACAATCATCCGCCACTGAGGCCGCCATGCCAGCACAGCCCTACTTCGATGAGGTCCAGGTGGGAGACGAGCTTCCGCCCCTGGTGAAGCAGCCCACTACCAAGCAGCTCGTGATGTACGCCGGCGCAGCCAGCGACTACTATCAGATCCACTACGACCTTGAGTTCGCCAAGGCCCAGGGGCTGCCGGGAGTCATTGTCCACGGCGCGCTCAAGAACGCCTTCCTGGGGCAGCTTGTCACCGACTGGATGGGCGGAGAGGGCGCGCTGAAGCAGTTGAGCATCCGTTACCGGGACATGGACTTCCCCGGCGACACGCTCACCTGCCGGGGACGCGTGAGCGAGAAGTACGACGCCAACGGCGAGCACCTGGTCCGCTGCGAGCTCTCGCTGGAGAACGGCCAGGGCACACAGACCACCACCGGAGAGGCGCTGGTGAGCCTGCCATCGAAGCGGAGCGGGTAAGAAAGTTCAGCCCTTCAGGGCTTCTGGACCTGGGGCGCCAGGCCGGGCCACCCACCGCGGACCGCCGCCCACTCGGAGCGCAAGACCTCCATCAGGATGAAGGACCTGCCGGAACGGCGCACGGACCGGACCTCCCGAAAGCCGCACTTGGCGAAGGCGCGCCGGGCACGCTTGTTCCAATCCAGGGTGTGCAGGTAGAGGCGCGTGAGGGCTCGAATCTTGAAGCACTCGTCCACCATATACGCCATCGCCTCGGAGCCGTAGCCGCCGTCCCAGTACTGGCGGTCGCCTATCATGATCCCCACCTCGCCCTCGCCGCTCACCGTATCGATGTCGTAGCACATGCAGTTGCCGATGTGGACGCCGTCCACGGTGTCGATGCGGTACCGGCGCACCCACGGCGTGGGGTAGCGGAGCTCCTCTTCATAAATCTGCCGGTACTCCCGGTAGGAGAGGCGGATCGTGACGGTGGCGTCCAGCTCCGCCAGCTCCTCGTCGGTGCGCCAAAGATAGTCCTCAGTGGCGTCCTGGAGCGACTTCTCCCGCAGTACCACCCGTGGGACCTGGGCCACGCCATCAACCATGCGTAACACCCGAGCGGGGCGCAACACCCGAGCGGGCCAGGGCATCCAGGGCCCGGCCCATCACTTCCGTCTCGGTAGCGTGGGTCAGCGTTTCCAGCGCCTGGCCGGCGGGAAACCACTTCACCTCATCGAACTCGGGGTCGTGCAACTCCGGGGAGCCGCCGAGAACCGCCATCAGGTAGAAATGAACGGTCTTGTGGTACCTGGTGGCCCCCGGCGGCCGGGCGAACCAGTACGTAATGGCCCCCAGAGGCTGCTCTATGGCCACCTCCAGCCCCGTCTCCTCCCGGACCTCTCGCAAGGCCGTCTGCTCCAGACTCTCCCCGCTATCGGGAGTGCCCTTGGGAAGATTCCAGGTGAGCGGGCTGTGCCGGCCGCAGAGCGCCACCTGAATGCCGTCGGCGGTCCGGCGGTAGACCACTCCCCCCGCGGAGACGAGATTCTGGACTCGCTGCTTTTGGGCCATGCTTCACAACTCGCGGTTTCGCCGTTGGAGCCGCAATGCCGCCGAGAAGCTCACCGGCCCCCAGGCGCGCTCCGAGAGCACGCGCTAGGTGCGGGACTTGCTAAATGCGGGACTTGCTAAGTTCGGGACTTGAAGGAGAGCACGTCGTCCTCCATCGCCATCATTTCGAGCGCCGCCTCCGCCGCCTCCCGGACCGCGTCGTCGGAGGAGCGGGCGCAATGCCGCAGCAGCTTCTGCGCGTGGTCGCCGCCGATAACCGCCAACGCTTGAATTGCGGAGAGCTGCACCTGTATGTCCTGGTCGCTCAGGAGGGAGGCGAGATGAGGCGCCAGCTCCTCTTCGCCCAGCTCCCGACAGGCGTTGGCGGCCTCGTAGCGCATGGCCGCATCAGCGCTCTTGAGCTCCTGGAGGATCACTGACTTCCACCCGATGTCGGCGCTGCGGCCCATGGCAAACAGGGCGCTCTGGCGCAGCTTGGGGTCGTCGCTGCTGTACCCCCAGCGCACCCACTCCTTCACCTCGGGGGACCCGAAGGCGGCCACCGACTCCAGGGCCCGCCGGCGCACCTCCAGCTCCTCCTGGGGGTCCTTGAGCGCACACAGCAGCGCATCGCCCACCCGCTGGCCGTCCCGGGAGAGGAGCTTGCCGTTCTCGGCCAGGGTGGCAAAGCGGCCAATGGACATGGCAGCGGCGGCGCGCACGGAAACATCGGTGTCCTCGGCCAGGCGCTCGATCAGCAGCGTGATAGTGGAGCGGTCGTCGGACTCCCACAGGCCGGTGACCGCCCGCTCACGCACCACGGCATCGGAGTCGCTCAGGCAGTGGCAGAATACCGAGAGAAAGTCGAGCTCCACATTCTCTTCGCTCATCTCCAGCAGCTTGGAGACCACCTCGCGCCGGCGCTCGGCCCCGATGGCCCCCCACCTCTGGCTGAGCTGCGCCTGCTCCTCCGGCAGGAGGCCGCTCAAGCGCAGCAGCCCCGCCGCCTTCACGGTGGTGTCTGCCTCGGCCAGCTCCATCAAATATTCTTCGAGTGTCACGGACCGCCTCGAGTCCTCAAGCCTTGGTGGCCACGCCTATCTCCCCACACGCTATCGGCGGAGTGTGCAGGCTCCCGCCGACCCAACGGCCCTCGCTTCCGATGCCCACCAGGCTGTTCAGCGCCTGGTACACGTTTCCCGAGACCATGCAGTCCTTGACACGGCCCCGTATACGGCCTCCCTCTACTTTATACCCCAGCAGGACGTTGGCGTTAAAGTCTCCACCAAGAATATTACTCTGCCCCGCACCAAGCAACCGCTCCACGACAAGCCCATCTCCCATGGCCGACAGCAGCTCCTGGAGTGTCGCGTCTCCCTCCTGGACGAGCAACACGCCTGCCGACGGACCGGGGAGCGAGCCCAGCCCCCGGCTGGCGCTGCCCGTGCTGGAGACGCCCGCCTGGCCGGCCGTCTGGAGGTCGTACAGAAAATTGGAGGCCACGCCCTTCTCGAACAGCGGAAGGCGACGGCTGGGGACGCCCTCGTCGTCGCTGAGTCGGCTGCCCGGGATGAAGGGAATGGTGGAGTCGTCGGCGAGCGTGAATCGTGGGTCCACGATGCGCTCCCCCAGTCGACCCACGAGCGGCGAGGTGCCTTGCAGCACCGCCTTGCCGTTGAGGCCCGCCAGCAGCGGGGAGAGGAGGATGCCCGCCACGGCGAAGGGGGTGAAGAGCACGGGCATGGTCCCGGCGCTCAGCGGCACCGTCTCCCTAGCGTGCTCAAGCTGGCTCAGCATGGAGGCCACCACCGCCGAGCCGTCGGCCAGCGGGTGGCACGAGCTCATGGAGTCGAAGACGAAAAGCATGTCCGTGCCGCGGATCAGGGTGCCCTCGAAACCCAGGCCGTAGGTGGTCTTGGTGTACTGGAACTGGCCGCCCCGCGTGTTCATGAGGCTGACCGTCTGCACCGACCGGGTGACGCCCCCCTCCACCTGGACCTCGGCGGAGTGAGCGCGGACTCCGTCCACCACCCCCTGCCCCAACCGGACCATCTGCTCGATGGGCGTCTGGCCCACGGCCGCGTCGTAGACCGGCACCTCGGGGTAAGCCTCCGGGCCCGGAAACTGCAGGCGGGCCTCGGCCCCAAAGGGCGCCGTTTCCACCGCCGCGCTCACCAGGCCGTCCAGATCGCCCAGGTCGGTGGTGGAGCTGAACCCGACCCGCCCGTCACGGACGATGCGCAGGGCGACGCCCGTAAGCTCCCGGGTCTCGATGGACTTGACGTGGTCCGCCTCGAAATGGACGGGCGTCTCCACCTGCTGGAGATGGAACACCTCCGCCTCCCGCGCGACCCGCCGGGCCTTCTCCAAGACCCGCTCCAGCATGGCTACGACCCTCCTACCAGACAGCGCTGAATGCGGATATGGGGGCTGCCGTTGGAGACCGGCAGCGGACTCTGGCCACCCTTGCCACAGCCGCCGCCCTGGTTCATGTCCAGGTCGTTGGCGATGGCATCGAGGTTCTGGAGGGTGGTGAAGAGGTTGCCGGAGAGCACCACGGGGCGCAGCAGCTCCTCCACCCGGCCGTTGCGGACGCGGTAGGCCTCGCCGGCGGAGAAGGTGAACATCTCCATGCTCGTCATGCCGCCGTACCAATTGCGGGCGTACACGCCGTCCCGCACGTCGCCAAGCAGCTCCTCCGGCGAGGCCGTGCCGGGCTCGATGAAGGTGTTGGTCATGCGGACGATGGGCGGGAAGCGGTAGTTGATGGCACGGGCATTGCCCGTCGTCGCCTCGCCGAGCTTGGCCGCCGTCTCGCGCGAGTGGAGACGGCCCACCAGGACGCCCTCACGCAGCAGGTCGGTACGGGTGGCGGGCACGCCCTCATCGTCGTATTTGTAGGAGCCCCGCAGCCCCGGCACGCTGGCGCCGTCCACCACGTTCAGGTGGCCGCCCCCGAAGCGGCGGCCCAGCACCATGATCTCCTGCATCCGCGGGTCGGCGTAGACGTGGTCAGCCTCCGAGAGGTGGCCGAAGGCCTCGTGGATGAACACGCTGGCCAGGACCGGGTCCAGCACCACCGTGTACTCGCCGCCTTGCACCTGAGGGGCCTTGAGGAGGGCCACCGCCTTCTCCGCCACCTCCTTGGCCTGCCAATGCAGTCCCTCCACGAACCCAAAGTCGCCCAGGCTGCCCAGGCTGAGGCCGGCCTGCTGCACATCGGCCCCATCCCTGGCCATGGCCCCCAGACGGAGCGAAACGTCCACCCGGTCCTGCTCCACGTACGAGCCGGTAGAGCTGGCGAAGGCGACCCGCCGGCGGGCGTCGCCGTAACCGAGACTGGAGCTCTGGAGCTTGGGAACGCCCCACATGATGTCCACGTACTGGTCCAGGACCGCTTTCTTCTCCGCCAACGGGATGGCCAGGGGGTCCTTGCCCAGCTCGGCGGGCACGGAATCGACCACCGGCGGGGCATCCGCCAGCGTCACCGGCTCGCCACACACCATCCTGGCCTGGCGCACCGCCTGACGCACCTTCTCGCCCAGGTCCCCCAGGTCGTTGAAGCAGACGAAGCCCCAGCCCCCGCCGACCAGGGCGCGGACGCTGCCCCCAAGGCTGCTGCTCCGGCCTATCTCCTCCAGCTCCCGGCCACGATAGCGGATGTGGCTCCCTTGGCTCGTCTCGACGCGCAACTCCGCGTAGTCGGCGTCGACGCCGGTCAGGGCCGATTGCATGCGGTCGCGCAGGTCACCGTTCTTCATGGACACGTCCTAGGCCGGGGATGACCGCAAGTCTATACAAAGTCGGGGACGCAAGCAACGGCGGGCGCCCCATGCGCCGATGAGCGGCCATGCGCCGATGAGTGAGAGGAGGGAAACGCCCACTATGGCTCGCCGGCGTAGATGGTGCTCTCGGGGTGGTAGGCCGACCATCCGTACCACTCGGAGATGAAGGATGAGACGAAGGTCAGCGACTCGCCCACCAGCGGGCCGGAGACGGCGCCGCCCTGGAGCTTCCAGCGGGAGCCTGTCTCCCGGTCCCGCAGCTCCACTCCCCCCGTGGCCTCATTGGAGAGCGCGGCGGCATTGTAGAACTCCAGGGTCTGACCGGCCACCCGGCGGGAGTAGGCGAGCCCCGTCCGAGCGATGGAGTCGTAGACCACCACCACCGGCTGGCCGGCCAGCGTGTCGTTGACCACGCCGCCGCCGGTGTGCAGCGCATCGGCCGGATACCCCTTGAACTGGCCGTCCACCTCCACGCCGACCACCAGGGCGTTGGCGGGCAGGCGGTCGTCGCCGTACTGGTCCTCCGAGGGGTTGTACCTCCCGATCTGCGCCTGGCGGTACCGACCGCTGAAGGGGGTGTCCGGCGAGAGCACCGTGGTGTCGGGGCGGGACTCGACCCACTGGGCCCAGGTCATCTGGGGCGCCGGGACGATGGTGAGGCGCTTCCCCTCCAGCGGGCCCCGGATGGCCTTGCCGTCCAGGTGCGTCCACAGGGTGCCGGTCTGCCGGTCGGTCATAGTGAACACGTCCTGGAACAGGCCGAACAGGTCGAAGGAGAGGACCTGGCCATCCACCACGGTGTCGAACCCGACCCCCGAGCTGCACTTCAGTCAGTAGGTGAGGAGGACGGGCCGCCCTCCTATGGTGTCGTTGACGATGTGGTGGAACCAGATCATGCTGATCGGATAGGCGCGTGCCTCGCCCATCCACTCCATGCCCAGGACAAGATCGGTGTCCGCGAGGTGGGTAGCGTCCTGGACGCTGAGGAAGACGGGATCGTCGAGGGGAACGAACCCGGTCCTGCGTGGGGGTGAAGTGCCCCTGTCTATCGGGCGTGTTGCCGTGGCCCCAGGCGCTGCCGTGGCGGTGGCGGTTGACGTGGCATCAGCCGCCGCCGTGGCCGTCGGCGTAGCGGTGGCCAGCGGCGTTGGCGTGACGGCGGGCGCGGCGTCCGAGCCGCACGCGGCTAGGAGGCCCAGCAGAAGAGCGGCCAGCATAAGAGCGGAAAGAAGCAGACGCGGGTGCCGCATCACTCGGAGCATCTCGACCCTCGGTGGAAGCGCTTCCATCCATTATGACGGATAAACCGGATGGGCGTCAGAGAAACAACGTGGCGATCCGCCCGAAGGTGGACCGCCACACCTCCGACGTTGCATCGATGACGTCGAAATGGTCCACCCCGCCGGAAAGCAGGAGCTCCACATGGTCGCCGGCAGCCTTGGCCGCATCGAAGTAGCGCTGGCTCTGCTCCGGCGGCACAGTCCGGTCGCCAGCGCCGTGCACCAGGAGTTGGGGTACACCCAGAGGCAGGAGCTCCACGGGCGAAGCGATGGGGTAGATGGCCTCCCTATCCGCATCCACGTCCAGGAAGTCGGCAACAGCGCCGTTCCCAAGGGAGCCCAGTCCGCCGCCTCCAGGTCGGCCACGCCCGCCAAGGAGACCGTGGCAGCGGCTCGGACCAAAGGCACAGCACCCGGCGCGCCCTCCGGCAACCGGTGGCGTCCGGCGGCCCAAAGCGCCAGGTGCCCGCCGGCGGAGTGGCCCAGCACCACGACGCGCGAGAGGTCCAGGCTATGGGCGTCGGCCAGCGCCGCCAGGTGGTCTATGCCCGCCGCCACGTCCAGCGCCGTCTCGGGCCAGCCGCCGGTACTCCAGGTTCCAAGTGGCGTAGCCGCGGGCCGTGACGTCGCGGGCGAGGCCGTCCATCAAATCGCGTTCGAAGCGCTCCCGCCAGAAGCCGCCGTGGAGCAGCACTACCACGGGGACAGGGCCTCTGCGCTCAGGCAGGCGCAGGTCGCCCACCTGGTTGGGGTCAGGGCCGTAGGCGATGGTGCTAACGGGCGCCGCCAGGACAGTCATAGTGGGGGTGGGCGAAGCGTCGGAGCAGTCCATCACAACGACCGCTAACAGCGCTAAGCAGAGATACGGAGCCCGCTCCGCCACCCTACCGGGCCTGGGTCCACGATTCGTTGAAGGCGAGGGCGCAGGTGCTGAAGGGGCGTCCCTCCCGCTCGCGGGGCCACGGCCGGCCCGCGGCCTGGACGCCGTTCACGGTGAGCCGCGCGCCCGCCGCCGGAACGAGTATCGTGCTGACGCCATAGGGCCGGTCCGGCGCGCTGTTCGGTTGCGTGTGGATGAGCAGCGGCTCGCCGATGTCGTACCAGGTGAGCGAGAGGTCCTCGTCGTGGCCGAACACCGTCTCGGTCCAGAAGGAGCGCGGGTCGCCCGAGCGCTCGAAGCCGGCCTCGGCCACAAGAATATCCTTATCGCCGAACGCCGGGTTGAGCATGCCCTGGACGGTCTCCTGGAGCCATCGGGCCATGCTGATGTTGTCCGAGTAGACGCGCACCTCGTTGTCCGTGAGCTCGCTCTTGATGAACAGGACGTGGCCGGGGCCTCCCGGCGAGAGGATGACCCACCAGAAGCTGGCGTCGGTGGTCGGAGGCCCACCGTCCGTCTCGCTGAGGCGGATGAATGGATTCTCGCCGATAACGATCACCCGGTTGGCGTCGGCGGAGCTGGTGGTCATGCGTGGGCCTCCTGGAAGGATGACGAGATGCCTCCTCGAAAGATGACGAGACGATTGTACCGTCGCGCGTTGGCCACGCCAAGCGGGGAGCCGCCCGAGGCGAAAGGGAGGCTAGGATGCGCCCGCGACGGCGCTCACGCCCACCCGGTCCTTGAACCGGGGCATCACCTCTCGGGCGAAGAGCTCCATGGAGCGGCACACCTTTGCGTGCTCCATGCGTCCGATGGCGAAGACGCAGTTGAGGTAGGTGACGCCGGTGGTTTCCAGCAGCCGCTGGAGCTTCGCGGCGCAGACGTCGGGGGTGCCGTAGAGCAGCCAGTCGTCGTACATGGCCTGGGGGTCCGGCTCCTGGGCCAGGGGCTCCTCCACCGCCAGGCCGCCCTCCACCCGCTGGGTGTTGGAGCGCAGGGTGGTGACCATGCGGTAGTGCCAGAGGGCGTGGTCGAGCTGGGCGCGGGCGTCCTGCTCGCTCTCCGCCACATACACCTGGCGCTGCACGGCGAACTCCTGGGGCCACTGCTGCCCCGACTCGTCCACCGCCTGACGGAACACCTCCCAGCTACCGCGGATGACCTCCGCCGGCGCCGTGGACCCGCCGGTGATGCACTTGAAGCCCCGGCGCACCGTGGCCGCGATGCTCAGGGAGCTCTGGGCCGCTATCCAGAACTGGGGATGGGGCTTCTGGAGCGGGCGTGGGAAGGTGGAGGTCTCGGGAAACCGGTAGTGCCGGCCCTCGTAGCTGAAGCTCTGCTGGGTCAGCGCCTTCACGACGACCTCCAGCCCCTCGTCGAAGAGCGACCGCTTCTCGTCCAGCGAGACGCCCAGCCGCTGGAACTCGTACTCCTGGTAGCCGCTGCCGAAACCGACCTCCAGGCGGCCGCCGGTGAGCTGGTCGGCCATGGCGATCTCCTCGGCGAGCTGCAGGGGATGGTGAAGCGGCAGCACGAGCACCGCCGTGCCGATGTGCACCCGCCGGGTGCGCTCGGCCAGCTTCACCGCCATCATCAGGGGGTAGGGCATGTAGCCGTAGCTGGAGAAGTGGTGCTCCGCCAGCCAGACCGCCTCGAAGCCCAGCTCGTCGGCCAGCACCGCCTGGGCCACGGCGTTGGCGTATACCTCTTCCGTGGAGCCCATGTCGGGCGATTGGAGAAGGAGAAACGTACCGAACTTCAACGCTCACCTCGCAGGGTATCGGTCTTGCCCACAAGCAGCCGGCGGCATTGTAGCCCCGCCACGCTCCAAATCACAACGAGCGCGAGGGCGCCAAAGCACAGAGGACGCCTACTCCTCGGACAGCTTCACGGGCGTGCGCAGGCGCTTGGTCTGGCTCCGGCGGCTCTTCGCCTCCAGCCGCTGCGCCTTCGACGCCCGGCTGGGCTTGGTGGCCCGGCGTCCGCGGGGCCTCTCGGCGGCCCTGCGCACCAGCTCAACGAGCCGGCCGGTGGCGTCCTCCCGGTTGCGGTCCTGGCTGCGGTAGCGCTGGGCCTTGATGAGCAGCACGCCGGCGGCGGTCATGCGCCTGCCCGCGAAGGCCGCCAGCCTGAGTCGCACGTCGTCGGACAGCGACGGCGAGCGGGCGGCGTCGAACCGGAGCTGCACCGCCGTGGCAACCTTGTTCACGTTCTGCCCGCCCGGGCCGGAGGAGGTGAGGAACTGGTACTCCAACTCCGACTCGTAGAGGGCGATGCTAGGCGTTATAGGTATCATGGGCCGGTCGAGGGAACTCCGGGCCAGCGGGGGCCGCTACCCCGCGCCTCCTTGCGCCCCGTGCTCCGAGGCTGCGCCGGCGGGCCGAAGGCGCCCGCCACCGCTTCCAGCGACTCAGGCCGCAGCCGGTAGTACATCCATGTCCCCTGACGTCTTTTGCTCACCAGGCCCACGGCGAACAGCACCTTCAGATGATGGCTCACCGTGGGCTGGGCCAGGGCAAGCGACGCCTGCAGGTCGCAGACGCACACGCCGCCGACGGGCGCCTCCGCGATCAGCGAGAGCAGCTTGACCCTGGCCGGGTCGCCCAGCGCCCGGAAGACGGAGGCAGCCGACTCGGCGTCGGCGTCGGAGAGCGACCGCGTCAGCAGGCTGGGGCAGCAGAGGGTGATGAGCTCGGGTGGCGTTTGCACGTCAACGGCCATGGCCCCTCCATAATATATTGACAGATATCGATTTACAAGGGCATAATGTATCGACCATTTTCGATACAGGAGGAGGTCCGATGGCACGGCTGCAGCTCGCTCTGAACGTCAGCGACCTGGACGCGGCGATCGCCTTTTACGGCAAGCTCTTCAAGACGGGGCCCCACAAGGTGCGGCCCGGCTACGCCAACTTCGCCATCGACGACCCGCCGCTGAAGCTGGTGCTCTTCGAGGCCGGACCGGACCAGGCGGGCGGCGGCATGTCGCTGAACCACCTGGGCGTGGAGGTGTTCTCGGCGGGTGAGGTGCGCGCGGAGACCGAGCGGCTGGCCGGCGAGGGGCTACCAACGCGCACCGACGAGGCGGAGCTGTGCTGCAACGCGCTCCAGGACAAGGTGTATACGTCGGGCCCCGACGGCGAGGAGTGGGAGATCTACACGGTGCTCGACGACAACCCCACCGTTGAGGCCAAGAGCCACATCTGCTGCGCGTAGGGATGGGTTAAGCCGGTCGAGTGGTGAGGCTCGGTGCAACAGGCGAGTGCACCGCTCTCTCAGAGCTGGCGGTTAACAGCCGCTCACTCTACCATTGAGGTGCGGGCAGTCGGGACGCTTCAAGTACAGCGGCTTCAGCATATGACTGCCTTGGACACGGAATTGCCTCAGGACATATTCACCGGCTTGCCCTATATCACCGTCGGCTGAGCATGCGACGCCAGGACCGAGGACAAGCAAGAACCTTCAACCGGAATTACCCATATCAAGCTGCCTGGGTCCAAGCAACGCACCATCCTCGACGAGAGCCATCGTAGTATCAGTCACGGATGCCGTCAACCATCCAATCAAGCTCACAAAACCATCTCTCGGCGTGGTGAGTTAGCGGCCCCAGGCAGCGGAGGTGGCTTTCACCACGTTTGCACTCCCTTCAAACTCCTCCGGGCGCGCACCTCGCCCTTGGTTGCCTCTCTTCACCTCTGATGACCTCGAGGATAATCGCTACCCTGGTGCTGGATGGAGCCCGGCGATACGCTCCAACACTTGCCGGAATACCTCCCGGGACACTGCCACCTCAGCAAGCTGAAACACCAACCTCCTGGCATGCCGCACCAGACGTCCACCCATCTTGATGAGCTTGGTCTGCACGCTTCGCAGTGACCAGTGTTTCACTGACTCTGGCAAAGTCAGCCTTCTCATGAAGTTGCCCAGGTTGTAGGCCAGCACAAACAGCCACAGCCTCACCTGGTTAGCAACGAACCTGTGACACGAGAGCCGCGTCCAGTTCAGGGCGTATTTACCTTCCTTGATCCGCTGCTCGGCCGTGCCCCGCCCGTTGTAGAAGTGGGTTACGCCTGCCGGCGGTAGGTTGAGGTTGGTGACGACGAACCCGACCCTCGGGAATAGCTCACCCTGGCGCCACTCCACCTTGGCGACCACACGCCGGGGAATGTCCCAGCTCTGGGCCTGGTAAACGAAGTCGTGATACCGGACTACGGGCTTCCCTTCGACAGGCTCAGGGCAGGCTTTAGGCGGCCTGCCCACGGGCCGCTTCAGCAGGTGCCGGATGTTTCCTTGTAATACCTCGTTGGCCGGAAGCCGCATAGCGTAGCCAGTGTCCCTTGACTCCAGGTACTCGTACACCTCGGGCTTGGCAAAGGCAGCATCGGCCCGGAACAGCAGCCGAACTCCTTTCTCCTGGTATCGCTTCACGACGGGCTCCAGAACCTCCCGCCACCGCTCAGCGCTGTGGACGTTGCCCGGGCGAAGCATTGCACCTTCGCAATCTCCGAAATGGTTGAACAGGAAGAGCGGGTGATAACATACGGACTCGAAGTGGCCGTTGTAGGCGACTCCCTCTTGCTGCCCATGCACCGGGCTTTCAGAGCTGTCCATGTCTAGGATAACTCGCTGGTGAGATGTCTGGGCCATGGCCCTGTCCACCCACTCAACATTCAGGCGCGCAAGCCCATCCAGGTTTTCCTCTTCGGTTAACACCTCAGTCTCAAATCGGCTCATAGTATTGGTGCTGGCTGCCTGCTTATCAGTACCTTGCCACCCGACGATGACACGCATAGCCGGGTCTTGGGCAAGCCGTTCAGCGTCGTTGGTGTCCTCGTAGCCAGCGAGACGGCTATACACCGATTGTCTGAGCAAGGGCAACAGCGGGTGTTGCACATTGCGGCCGGTGCGGCTTTCATGGATATAATCGTTGGCTGTCTCTGTGAGCCCCAGAGCGGCATCAAGCTCGCGGCATGCCAGGAGTCCGGCGTCCGAGGTGATGGTAGCGCCACGAAAATCCAGGCGGACTCTGCGGTCGAATTGGAGCTTCAAAGGGGTGTCGGATCTTTCACCCATTGGGTGCCTCCAGCGAGATTGCGGTATCCAGAACTAGACCCGCTAGCTCGGCCAGTCTAGCACCCACACTGCCCATAATGCCCAGGTAGGCGGCTCAAATAGGCAGCACTCTTACCGGATTACGACGCACCCACGCGGCTGATCTGGGAAATGTGGGTTTACCTTCCTTGATCCGCTGCTCGGCCGTGCCCCGCCCGTTGTAGAAGTGGGTTACGCCTGCCGGCGGTAGGTTGAGGTTGGTGACGACGAACCCGACCCTCGGGAATAGCTCACCCTGGCGCCACTCCACCTTGGCGACCACACGCCGGGGAATGTCCCAGCTCTGGGCCTGGTAAACGAAGTCGTGATACCGGACTACGGGCTTCCCTTCGACAGGCTCAGGGCAGGCTTTAGGCGGCCTGCCCACGGGCCGCTTCAGCAGGTGCCGGATGTTTCCTTGTAATACCTCGTTGGCCGGAAGCCGCATAGCGTAGCCAGTGTCCCTTGACTCCAGGTACTCGTACACCTCGGGCTTGGCAAAGGCAGCATCGGCCCGGAACAGCAGCCGGACTCCTTTCTCCTGGTATCGCTTCACGACTGGCTCCAGAACCTCCCGCCACCGCTCAGCGCTGTGGACGTTGCCCGGGCGAAGCATTGCACCTTCGCAATCTCCGAAATGGTTGAACAGGAAGAGCGGGTGATAACATACGGACTCGAAGTGGCCGTTGTAGGCGACTCCCTCTTGCTGCCCATGCACCGGGCTTTCAGAGCTGTCCATGTCTAGGATAACTCGCTGGTGAGATGTCTGGGCCATGGCCCTGTCCACCCACTCAACATTCAGGCGCGCAAGCCCATCCAGGTTTTCCTCTTCGGTTAACACCTCAGTCTCAAATCGGCTCATAGTATTGGTGCTGGCTGCCTGCTTATCAGTACCTTGCCACCCGACGATGACACGCATAGCCGGGTCTTGGGCAAGCCGTTCAGCGTCGTTGGTGTCCTCGTAGCCAGCGAGACGGCTATACACCGATTGTCTGAGCAAGGGCAACAGCGGGTGTTGCACATTGCGGCCGGTGCGGCTTTCATGGATATAATCGTTGGCTGTCTCTGTGAGCCCCAGAGCGGCATCAAGCTCGCGGCATGCCAGGAGTCCGGCGTCCGAGGTGATGGTAGCGCCACGAAAATCCAGGCGGACTCTGCGGTCGAATTGGAGCTTCAAAGGGGTGTCGGAGCTTTCACCCATTGGGTGCCTCCAGCGAGATTGCGGTATCCAGAACTAGACCCGCTAGCTCGGCCAGTCTAGCACCCACACTGCCCATAATGCCCAGGTAGGCGGCTCAAATAGGCAGCACTCTTACCGGATTACGACGCACCCACGCGGCTGATCTGGGAAATGTGGGTTTACTCCCCTTAACCACATCCTTAAGCTGCAATCTAGGACGCCGCAGCTTCGGCAGCACATCGCACACGCAGCTCAGACCCCTCCAGTTCAAGACGAGCTGGTAACCGAAGCCCAGCACGGCGCCGATGCACACCCACTGCACCAGCGTCAGCCCCAGGAAGGCCACGGGCGTCGGCTGGTAGCGCAGGAACTCCATGGGGAACCGTATCAGCGCGTAGCCCACGATGTAGATGCGGAAGAGCTCGCCGTCGCGGAAGGAGCGGTAGCGCCACCGCCACAGGAAGGCGAACAGCATGAGGTCCAGGACCATCTCGTAGAGCTGGGCAGGGTGACGCCGGGCGCCGGCCATAACGATGCCCCAAGGCAGCGACGTGGGGGCGCCGTAGGCGTCGCCCGACAGGAAGTTGCCCAGCCGCCCGATGGCGATGCCCAGGGGGATGAAGGGCGCCACCAGGTCGCCCATGCACCGGTCCACCCGCAGCGCCCGCTCGGTGAGCACCACCGCAACATAGCCGCCGATGAGCGCGCCGGTGAGAGCCGCACCGTGGAAGGGGATGGTGGACAGAAGACGCCAGAACTGGGACGGCCCCAGGAACACGAGCATGCTCAGCTTCGCGCCCACCACGCCGCCCACCAGCCCCATGACGCCCACGGTGAGCGTCTGCTCGCTGAGGCGCATACGGCGCTTGGCCTCGCGATAGGTGAGCCACGCGCCCAGCAGCACCGCCGTCAGCATGCAGACGCTGTAGGCGTGGAGCTCCACCGGCCCGAAGGAGACCAGGACTGGACGCAAGCCCGCCTCCCGCTTACGCCATCTCGCCCGCCGTGAGCGCCGCGCGGACCTTCTCCCGGTATCCCGCGCTGTTGAAGGCGCAGAAGGGGATCATCCGGCCGTCCGGGACCAGCTCTCCGATGCAGCACTTCCTGAGCGCCTGCAGGTCCGTGGTGTAGGGGTCGGCGAAGCTCTGGACCACAATCATGAACACGTGGGTCTTGAGGTACGCCGTCTCGTTGGGGAAGCTCAGGTTGCAAGAGGCGCACTGCAATCGGTGGGCCGTTTTGTCCGAACCCGGCACCGCCGACGCCGACCAGAGGCCCTCCAGCGCGCCCAGTATCTCCGGCCGGATGTCCGGCAGCGTGCGGTTGGTGATGTAGTCCAGGTACTTGTCCACCTCCACCACCCGGGGGATCGGGGTCACCCGTCCGCCCTCCACGTAGGCGTAGGTGGCGGAGCGGCAGGTGGGATGGCAGCAGGGCACCGGGATGAAGTCGCTGGTCACGAACATGCCGTCGGTCTGCTCCTCGATGCCGTGGAGCACGTCGGCCAGCGTCTCCCTGTCCATGGGATCGAAGGGCATGAAGCGGCCCGAGTGGGTGACCGGCTGGAAGGCGATGCCCCGCACGGCGGGGTGCTCGATGCCGAACTTGACGACGGCGCCTATCTCGTCGTGGTTTATCCCCTTCTCGATGGCCGGCACCAGCACCACGTCCAGCTTGGCCTGGGCCAGCCGGTCCAGCGCCTTGAGCTTGAGCGGCAGCAGGTCCACGCCACGGATCGCCTGGTGGGTCTGGGCCGAGAAGCCGTCGAACTGGAGGTACACCGTGGGCTGGATATCGGCCAGCCCAGCCAGGAACCGGTCGTCCTTGGCGATGCGGATGCCGTTGGTGTTCAGCATGACCACCGGGATGCCCTTCTCCTTGGCCATGCGGAGCATGGGCAGGGTCTCGGGGTGGATGGTGGGCGCGCCACCGCTGAACTGGACCACCTCCGGCTCGCCCTCCAGCTCCAGGAAACGGTCCAGCATCCGCTCCACCTGGGCTATGGAGAGGCTGAAGCCGGCCTGGGCGTTGGCGAAACAGATGGGGCAGTCGAGGTTGCAGTGGCTGTTCACCTCGATGAGCGCCAGGCAAGTGTGCTGCTGGTGGTCGGGACAGAGGCCGCAGTCCCGCGGGCAGCCGTCCACCACCTGGGTGCTGTACTGGAGGGGAGCGGTCCCCGGCTTGTTGTAGGGGAGGGAGCGGAGGTACATCTCGGCATCGGAGCTGAGGAGCGCCTCGAACCGGCCGTGGTCCGGGCACTCCTTCCGCGTGACCACGCGCCCGTCCATTAGCAGAATCTGGGCGTCGATGGGCGCCAGGCACTTCGGACAGATGCTGCGGGTCTCACCGTGGACAACGGGGTGGGCGTCCGGTCCGCTCGCCGTCCTCTCAACGGTCATCGCGCACCTCCCCAAGCCGCCACGGTCCTGAGAACGCCGTGTATAGCCGCTACATCTGGGTGGTCCATAAAGCCCTCCTACTGTATCTAGGGTGTTGGGGAAGCACAAGCCATAACTGCTGTGATTTACGCCGTTATAGTAGAATGGCGCCACTTGCTAGGGGGGGGCTACTCTTATGGATGCCATCGACCTGCGCAGCGATACAGTTACTCAGCCCAGCCCGGAGATGCGGCGCGCCATGCACGAGGCGGAGCTGGGCGACGACGTCTTCGGCGAGGACCCTACGGTGAACCGGCTGGAGGCCATGGCCGCCGAGCGCATGGGCAAGGAGGCGGCGCTGCTGGTGGTCAGCGGCACCATGGGCAACCTGGTGTGCGGCCTCACCCACTGCGCCCGCGGCGACGAGATGGTGATGGGCGCCGACGGCCACCTCTTCGTAAACGAGGTGGGGGGCATCGCAGGCCTAGGCGGCATCCAGGTGCGGACGCTGCCCACCGACGACCGTGGCATGGTGGACCCCGAGGCGGTGGAGGCGGCCATCCGTCCGGAGGGGCTCCACTTCCCGCGCACGGCCCTGGTATGTCTGGAGAACACCCACAACCGGGGCAGCGGCGCTGTGTTCACGCCCCGGGAGATGGGCACGGTCACCGAAGTGGCCCACGCCCACGGCGTGCCCGTGCACCTGGACGGCGCCCGCATCTTCAACGCCGCCGTGTCCCTGGGCATCCCAGCCGCCGAGCTAGCCGCCCAGGCCGACTCCCTCTCCTTCTGCCTCTCCAAAGGGCTCTCCTGCCCGGTGGGCTCGGTGGTGTGCGGCGATACGGAGTTCATCGCCCGGGCCCGCAAGGCCCGCAAGATGCTGGGCGGAGGCATGCGCCAGGCGGGGGTCATCGCCGCCGCGGGCATCGTGGCCCTGGAGCGCATGGTCGACCGGCTGGCCGAGGACCACGAGAACGCCCGGCGGCTGGCCCAAGGGCTGGCCCAGATGCCCGGCATCTCCATGGACCCCTCCCGCATCCAGAGCAATATCGTCATTGTGGAGACCCCGGACAGGCCGGCACCGGAGTTCATCGAGGAGCTGAAGAAGCACGGGGTGCTGGCCAGCTACAGCTTCGGGAAGGGCACAAGGTTCGTGACCCACTACGGCATCAACGCCGAGGACGTGGACGAGGCGCTGGAGGTGGTGCAGGCCACGCTCCGCTCGCGGCAGGCAGTGGGGTAGCGGCGCATGTCCCGCTTCCAGGACCAGGTCGCCATCGTCACCGGCGCCGCCACGGGCATCGGTCTGGGCATCGCCGCCAGGCTCGGCCGGGAGGGCGCGCGGGTCCTGATGGTGGACTACGACGGCGCGCTGGGCGAGGAATCGGTCGCAAGCCTGGCCTCTCAGGGCATCGAGACGCGCCTGGAGGTGGGCGACGTTGGCGACGAGGAGGTGGCGCGGCGAAGCGTCGGCCGGGCCATGGAGGCCTGGGGACGCATCGACGTGCTGGTGAACAACGCCGGCATCACCGGGAACGCCGCCAACATCTGGGAGCTGCCCGTGGAGGAGATGGACCGGGTCTACCGGACCAACCTGCGCGGCGCCTTCTGCTTCTGCCGTCACGCGATACCCGCCATGATGGAGCGCGACTACGGCCGCATCGTGAACATCGCCTCCATCGCCGGCAAGGAGGGGAACCCCCGGATGGCGCCCTACTCGGCCACCAAGGCGGCGCTCATCGGGCTGACCAAGTCGGTGGGCAAGGAGTTGGCGCTGACCGGCATACGGGTCAACTGCGTGGCGCCGGCGGTGGTGAAGACCGCGCTCCTGGACCAGCTCACCCCCGACCGGGTCCAGTACATGCTCGAGCGCATCCCCATGGGCCGCTTCGGGGAGATCGAGGAGCTGGCGGCGCTGGTGGCCTGGCTGGCGTCGGCGGAGTGCAGCTTCAGCACGGGCGCCGTCTTCGACCTCAGCGGCGGCAGGGCCACGTACTAGAGCGCCCCGCGAGGGCTAAGCGCGAAGCATCATCGGACAGGACGGACGGATTCGTCCTTCGAGTGCCTCAGGACGAACGGGAGGGTCTCGCATCTAGGAGCTAGGCCACGGGATACCGCATATAAAAGGAGCCGGAGCAACCATTCCTGGTCTCCCCGGCTCCTTGTGGCCGTTGTCAGTCTGACCGGCTGGCCCCACGCTTGCTCCCCGTCGTTATGACCGGATTGGGCCGCCCAAGGGCATGGCCTCTCGCGCTACGTGGTGCCCTCCGGCTTCCGGTTCCCCCACCGGGGCTCGCTCACCAGCCTCCGATGGGGGTTGTATAAGGCAGGAACCACACGTGGTGCAACTCGAAGATCCGAACCATGATGCACCTCCCTTCGCCGTCCATCGGCCGACCAGCCGATGACCCCTTGGGGAGTCACGCTCATGCGAGCACGTCCGGCCTCGAAATACAAGGTTTGTCTGCCGAAGTCCGGCGGAATACGCTCGTGAAACATAATACAAGGGTAAAGCCCCGTTTTAGCCACCGGATTAGCTTTGAAGCAGCTTGAACAATGTCTTAACCTGTTCTGGTCCCAACAGACGCCGATGATTGTAGCGCCAGACATACTCAGCAAGATAGAGGGGCAGCCGTTCTCGGCGGACTCCCCCTTTGGCTGCCAGACGCCGCTTGAGATAACCCCAGAAGCCCTCCAAGCCGTTGACGTGGCTCCCTTGCCGATCGCTGAACGCCTGGCTGTGGTCCACAAGCCGGTGGACGTAGCCCCCCGCTGCGACGCCCGTGTAGCTGGTAAAGGTGTCCGAGCAGACGATGGAGCCACGTTGCACGCGTTGGTGCAGGAGCGGCAGCAGCGTCTTGGCTTCCACGTTAGGTACCACTTGCGCCCACACCAGGCCACCTCGACACAGGATCCCAAAGGCAGCTTGCTTAGTGGTTCCACGGCCCCGCTTCGTGCCCTGAACACGCTTTGCCAGGCGCCTGTTGCGCCAGGAACCTCCCAGGTAGGTCTCGTCGACCTCCACCACGCCGGAGAAGACATGGGGAACGTCCCGGACCATGGCCTGGCGCACCACGATCAGGGCTCGCAGGACTCGCTTTCGCTCCAGGCGGGCCTCCTGGGCAATCACCTCGGCACTCTGCCCCAAGACGAACCAGCGCAACAGTCGCCGCCACTCCCCTGGCGACAACCGAAGCGGCAGCGCCCTGGGCACCCACTCGTAGTGGCAGGCTGCACAACGACTCTTACCTCGCCGAATGCTCCAGCTCTTGGCGTGTTGACATCGAGGGCACCCAATCTTCCGTCCCATGCCACCATTCTCTCACAGGTGGCTGTTTTGGGACTATACCCAATACAAAGCTATGGCAACAGCGAATTCACTCGCTATTCGCGCTTTTATCATTCGTATTCCGCCACCACGCGCGCACCCGTTCCGCCACCTCGGCCTCGTACCCCTGGTCGCCCGGCTCGTAGTAGCGTTTGCCCTGCAGCGGCTCCGGCAGGTTCCGCTGTCCCGAGAAGTGGCCGGGGTAGTCATGGGCGTAGCGGTACTCCTGGCCGTAGCCCATGCCCCGCATGAGCCCTGTGGCCGCGTTGCGCAGGTGCAGGGGCACCGGATACGCCTGTCCCGTGCGCACCTCCTCCAGGGCCCGGTTCAGCGCCATGTAGGCCGTGTTGCTCTTGGGGGCCGTGGCCAGGTACACCGTGGCCTCCGCTAGGGGGATGGCACCCTCGGGCAGGCCTATGAAGTGGACCGCCTGCTGGGTCGCCACCGCCACGGGCAGCGCTTGCGGGTCGGCTAGGCCGATATCCTCAGCGGCCAGGATCACGATGCGCCGGGCGATGAACATCGGGTCCTCCCCCGCCTCCAGCATGCGGGCCAGCCAGTAGACCGCAGCGTCCGGGTCCGACGCCCGCACCGACTTGATATAGGCCGAGACGGTGTCGTAGTGAGAGTCGCCGTGCTTGTCGTACATGGGCGTCCGGCGCTGGAGCACCTCTTCCATCGTGGACCGGCTCACCCGCCGCGTCCCGTCGCCGCCGGCGGGCGTTACCGACGCCGCCAGCTCCACGGCGTTGAGCGCCGCCCGGGCGTCGCCGCCGGCCACCGTCAGCAGCAGCTCCAGGGCCTCGGGCTCCAGCGCCGGACGCTGGCGGCCCAGGCCCCGCTCCTCGTCGGCCAGAGCGCGTTGGACGATGGCGGCCACCTGCTCCTCGGCCAGCGGCTTCAGGGTGTAGACGCGGCAACGCGACAGCAGCGGCGCGATCACTTCGAAGGAGGGGTTCTCCGTGGTGGCGCCGATGAAGATAACGGTGCCGTTCTCCACGGAGGGCAGGATCACGTCCTGCTGGGACTTGCTGAACCGGTGCACCTCGTCCACGAAGAGGATGGTCCGCTGGCCCGTGGCGCCCCACCGCTCCCGGGCGTCGGCCACCGCCTGCCGCAGCTCCGCCACGCCCGATGAGACGGCGGAGACGGCGCTGAAGTGGGCCTGGGTCATGGAGGCGACCAGGAAGGCCAGGGTGGTCTTGCCGCTGCCGGGCGGCCCCCACAGCACGATGGAGGGCATCTGGTCGCCGCGGATGGCCTGCTCCAGCACACGGCCCGGCGCCAGCAGGTGCTCTTGGCCCACCAGCTCCTCCAGCGTCTTCGGACGCATGCGCGCAGCCAGGGGCGCCTGCTCCCGCTCGCGCTCGGACGCCCGGTGGTCGAAGAGCGTCATCGCCGCGCCATCCCTCGCATGATGCGCACCAGTCTAGCATGCGCCCACGACACTGGCGGGCGAGCCGAGTCCCGCCTGCTATAATGTGCCCGTGCAAGCCAAGGTGCGTCTCTTCGCCTTCTACCGCGACCAGGCCGGGACCGACCGGCTGGAGCTGTCGCTGCCCGAGGGCGCCACAGTGGCCCAGGCGGTGGAGAGGCTGCTGGCCCAGCGGCCGTCGCTGCCCCGCGCCTTCCGGCCCCACCTGGTGGCGGTGAACGAGGAGTTCGCAACGCTGGACCACGCGCTGCACGACGGCGACGAGGTGGCCTTCTACCCGCCCGTCAGCGGCGGCGTGGACGCGGCCATCGTCCGCGAGCCCATCGACGCGTGCGCCGTGGCCGACCTGGTGCGGCGTCCTTCCAACGGCGCCGTGGTCACCATGGAGGGCGCCACCCGCAACGAGACGGGAGGCAGGACCGTCCTCCACCTGGAGTACGAGGCCCACGAGCCCATGGCGATGAAGGTGCTGGCCCAGGTCCTGGAGGAGGCGGCCCACCGCTTCGGCGTGACCGAGCTGGCGGCCCGCCACCGCATCGGGCGCCTGGAGATCGGCGATGTGAGCCTGGTGGTGGCCGTGGGCGCTCCCCACCGGCGCGAGGCCTTCTTCGCCGCCCAGTATGCCGTGGACCGGATCAAGCAGGTGGTCCCCATCTGGAAGCGCGAGTTCTTCGAGGACGGCTCCGTCTGGGTGGGCAGCCAGGGCGCCGACCACGACCACACGCCCATCGACTACGAGGCGCTGCTGGGGGGCGAGCCCTCGCACCAGCACTAGCAGCCGGCTGTGCCTCTGCTCGCCAAGCGCGTCTACGACCCGCCGTCGCCGGACGACGGCCACCGCCTGCTCATCATGCGCCGCTGGCCCCGGGGCATCGCCAAGGCCAAGGTGGACGCATGGGACCGGGGCCTGGCGCCCTCCATCGAGCTGCTGACCGACTTCCGCCGAGGGCTGGTCTCCTGGGACGAGTACACGCGGCGCTACCTCTGGGAGATGGGCAGCCGCCCCGACGCCATCGAAGCCGTGGCTGCGTTGCGCGGCCGGGTGCGTGGCGAGACCGTCACGCTGCTCTGCGGTTGCGCGGACCCAGAGCACTGCCACCGCACGCTGCTGCGGGAGCTGCTGGAAGCGCCGGCGCCGGGAATCTAAGCTCCGGTTCTGATGCCCCATATGGGGACCAAGAAAGGTGCCCCGATCGGATCGGGGCCGGGGAGTTTGAGGGGTGTCCCCTCAGATCAAAACTCACCGCGGGCGGGTGGGTGGGAAAAGCGACGTGCTCAGCATCTCGCCCCTTCGTTGTCGGGCCGCCCTCATCTTGCTATCATGGACACTGGGCCGGAGGGATCGCATAGTGGCCTAGTGCGCCCGCCTGCTAAGCGGGTGAAGGGCGTTTGCTCTTCCATGGGTTCGAATCCCATTCCCTCCGCCAGCCCGTTTCCAAAGCCCAACCCACAACCATGACCACCCAGACCACTCCCGATAGCGCGCTAGGCACAGGCCGCTTCCACATCTGGACCGTGGGCTGCCAGATGAACAAGGCCGACTCCGAGCGCATGGGCGCCGCCCTTGAACAGCTCGGCCTCCAGGAGTCGCCTCAGCCCACGGGCGCCGACGTCATCGTCCTCAATAGCTGCGTGGTGCGCCAGAACGCCGAGGACCGGGTGGTGGGCATGCTCACCAGCCTGAAGCCCTGGCGTGAGCAGCACCCGGAGCGCACGCTGGCCCTCATGGGCTGCATGGTGGGCCCCAAGCAGGACGAGCTGCGCCGCCGGTTCCCCTATGTGGATGTCTTCATGCAGCCCCAGCGCTTCGAGCCCCTGGTGCGCTACTTGGGCGACCGTCTGGGCGCCGACGTGGACGGCTGCCTCGGGCCGCTGGTGCCCGGCCATCCCCAGGTCACCACCTACGTGCCCATCATCCATGGGTGCGACAAGTTCTGCGCCTTCTGCATCATCCCCTACCGCCGGGGCCGGGAGGTCTCCCGTCCCTTGGAGGAGCTGGTGCGGGAGTGCCGCATGCTGGCTGCTCGGGGCGTCCGCGAGGTGACGCTCCTAGGCCAGAACGTGGACTCCTACGGCCACGACCTGCCCGGCGCCCCGGACCTGGCCGACCTCCTTGAGGCCGTCCACGACGCGGTGCCGGAGCTGTGGCGGCTGCGCTTCCTCACCTCACATCCCAACGACATGAGCGACCGGATCATTCGGGCTGTGGAACGGTTGCCCCGCGCCATGGAGCAGATCAACCTGCCCTTCCAGGCCGGCGACGACACCGTGCTGGCCAACATGCGCCGGGGCTACACCAACGCGCAGTACCGGGAGCTCATAGGACGCATACGGGCCGCCATCCCCGGCGTCGCGCTCTCGACCGACCTCATCGTCGGCTTCCCCGGCGAGACGCAGGAGCAGTTCGAGCGCTCCCGCGAGATGGTCCGGGACATCCGGTTCGACAAGGTGCACACGGCCGCCTACTCGCCACGGCCCAACACCATCGCGGGCCGGAAGATGGCCGACGACGTGCCCCCGGAGGAGAAGCAGCGCCGCCTTCAGGCCATCGAGGATCTCCAGGAGGGCATCGCCCGCGAGATCAACGCCGCCTATGCGGACACCACCGTGGAGGTGCTCATCGACGGCCACCGCAAGGGAAGGTGGCAGGGCCGCACCCGCACCGACAGGCTGGTGTTTGTCGAGGACGAGGAAGAGCTGCTGGGCCGCCTGATACGGGTGGCCGTCACGCATACCACCCCCTGGTCGCTCCGGGGACGGCGGGTCGCGGCGATGGAGCCGGCATCGGCGCTGGTGGGCCCCGGCTAGCCTTCAAGCCCAGCGCAGAAAATGCCGGGGACACCTCTTCCAGCATTCCGTCATGCTGAGTCCGCCGTTGGCGGACTCAGCATCTCTCGGCTGACTAACGTTAGACCCTTCGCTCTGCTCAGGGTGACAAAAGGGACTGGGTGTGGGGACCATTTTCTTCCAAGAAATTTTCTTCCAACAAGGGAGTCCACGAAATCTGAGGTTGGGTTGGGGCTTCGGCCCGTGCCGGCCCAGGCCAAAGCTGGTACAATAGTCCACTCGCCGAGCTGACGGTTCCGGCCACGCCGCAGGTGCACACCATGGCCCCTCATAAGCTCCGCACACCCGTCCTGCCGGTTACTGAGCTCGAACAGGCCGAGTTCTGCAGGCCCAACGAGCAGCTAGAGGCGCGTCCCCTGGCAGAGGAGATGAGCGCCCACATCCAGTGGCAGGAGATCCCCGGCCGGTACCTGCACCTCGACCCCGCCGACCTCGATGACCGCATCTACGCCGCGCGCCAGCGCCTGGGAAGCCGCCTGGTCATCCTGGGCCACCACTACCAGCGGGAAGAGGTCATCAAGTACGCCGACTTCCAGGGCGATTCCTTCAAGCTCTCTCAGCTCGCCGCGGAGCAGCCTGGGGCGGAATACATCGTCTTCTGCGGCGTCCACTTCATGGCCGAGACCGCGGACATCCTCAGCGCCGACCACCAGCAGGTGGTCCTGCCCAACATAACCGCCGGCTGCTCCATGGCCGACATGGCGCCCACCGACGACGTGCTCGACTGCTGGGACGACCTGATGGAGGTGTTGGGCCCGG
The DNA here is from genome assembly GCA_965249185.1 of Dehalococcoidia bacterium. Classification (GTDB taxonomy): domain Bacteria; phylum Chloroflexota; class Dehalococcoidia; order Lucifugimonadales; family Australimonadaceae; genus CBDFLS01. The sequence goes on along the minus strand of CBDFLS010000002.1, from coordinate 1,343,781 downwards.
GTGAGGTGACGCCCATCACCTACATGAACTCCACCGCCGACATCAAGGCGCTGTGCGGGCGCCACGGCGGCATCGTCTGCACCTCCTCCAACGCCACGCAGACCATGGCCTGGGCCCTCGAGCAGACGGAGCGCGTGCTCTTCCTCCCCGACCAGCACCTGGGCCGCAACACCGCCCTGGCCTTGGGCATCCCTCTGGAAGAGACGGCGCTCTGGAACCCCTTCAAGCGATTGGGCGGCCTGACGCCCGAGCTGGTCCGCAGGGCCAGGGTCCTCCTCTGGCGGGGCCACTGCTCCGTCCACACCCGCTTCCGCGTCTCTCAGGTCCAGACGGCCCGTAAGCGCTATCCCAACGTCCGGGTGATCGTGCACCCGGAGTGCACTATGGAGGTGGTCCAGGCCGCCGACGACACCGGCTCCACCGAAAAGATCATCAAGGCCGTCGACGAAGCGCCCGCGGGCTCCGCGTGGGCCGTCGGCACCGAGATCAATCTGGTCCACCGGCTGGCGCTGCGCAACCCCGACAAGACGGTCTTCTGCCTGGACCCGGTGGTGTGCCCCTGCTCCACCATGTACCGGACCCATCCCGCCTATGTGGCGTGGGCCCTCGAAGAGATGGCCGACGGCAACATCGTGAACCGCGTGGCCGTGGGACCCGAGACCAAGGCCTCCGCTCGGGTGGCCCTCCAGCGAATGCTCGACGTCACCGCGGAGCGGGCGCGGCCCGCTCCGGTGGCCTTGCGAAGCTGAGCGCACCGGGGGATGGCCCCGCTCGCGAATACCCCCGCATGCTGCACCAGTCCCAGGACACACACGACCTGATCCGTCGGGCCTTGGCCGAGGACGAGGCGGCCGCCGATGTCACCACGGCCCTGCTGCCGCCGGACGTGATCGGGGAGGCGGCGCTGGTAGCGCGGGAGCCGGGGGTGCTGGCGGGCGTGGAGGTGGCGCTGGAGGTGTTCCGGCTGGTGGGCCCCGGCCTGGAGTGCCGGGCGCTGACGGCCGATGGCGCCAGCGTTCAAGCCGGGGTGCGCCTGGCCCAGGTGCAAGGCCGGCTGGATGGCATCCTGCGCGCGGAGCGGACGGCGCTCAACTTCGTCCAGCGCCTGAGCGGCATCGCCACGGCTACCCGCGCATACGTCGACGCCATCGCGGGCCTGCCGGCCACGCTCGTCGACACCCGCAAGACCGTGCCCGGCTGGCGCCGGCTGGACAAGTACGCGGTGCGCATGGGCGGCGGCTCGAACCACCGCATGAGCCTGGTCGACGGCGTGCTCATCAAGGACAACCACATCGCAGCCATGGAAGCCTGGGACGGTGGCCTGGCCGAGATGGTCCGCCGCGCCCGCGCTCAGACGCCCTCAGGCACATCGGTCGAGGTGGAGGTGGAGAGCCTGGAGCAGGTGCGCCAGGCCCTGGAGGCGGGGGCGGACATCCTGATGCTGGACAACATGGACCCGGAGACCATGGCCCGGGCCGTGGCCCTCTGCCGAGGAAGGGCCCGCACCGAGGCCTCCGGCGGGATCACGCTGGAGACGGTTCGCGCCGTGGCCGAAACGGGAGTGGACCTGATCTCGACCGGCAGCATCACTCACTCCGTTCACGCGCTGGACATCAGCCTCGACGTCACCCCGGCGCTCGCCTGACCGTCGCCTCCGGGGGATGACGGGGGCGGCTGGTGATGCTATACAGGTGACGACGACCACGGAAGCTGTCGAGAGGGACGTATACGATGCACTCGGACCTGGTGGCCGCTCTCGCCCTGGGCCTGCTGCTGGGCATGAGGCACGCCTTTGACCCCCGACCACCTGGTGGCGGTCTCCACCATGCTCTCGGAGCGCCGGGGACCCCGGCACGCCCTCTGGATAGGGGTCTCCTGGGGTTTCGGCCACAGCACCACTCTCTTCGCGGCCGCGCTGGTCCTGATACTCCTGCGGCTCACCGTCCCGGACCGGCTCGCCCTGGCCTTTGAGTTCGGGGTGGGCGTTCTCGTGGTCTTCCTGGGCCTGCAGGTGACGGTCCGCCTGTGGCGGGCGCGTCTCCACGTCCACCCGCACACTCACGGCCAGCGGCGGCACCTCCATATCCACTCCCACGCCAACTCGGCGCTCCATGCGGAGGGCCACCACCGCACCGCGGAAGCGGGACCGCACCTGCGGGGCAAGTCCTACCTGGTCGGGCTCGTCCACGGCCTGGCCGGCAGCGCCGCCCTGATGCTGCTGCCGCTGGCCAGCATCGACTCACCGGCGCTAAGCCTGGCCTACGGCGCGCTCTTCGGGCTGGGGTCCGTCGCCGGCATGAGCGTCGTCACCGCGGCGCTCGCCCTGCCGCTACGGCTGTCCGCTCGTCGCGCCCCCGGCTGGACCGGAGTATCCAGCTCACCGCCGGCGCGGCCAGCTTGCTGCTCGGGGGCATGCTCATGTACCAGGCCGGCATCGCCCAGGGGCTGTTCCTCTAGCCTGCGCCGGCCATCCAAGAGTGAATAAATACCCCCTCGTGGTCCGACAAGCCTGTCCTGAGCGAAGCCGAAGAGCGAGGGGCTAGCGGCGGGGGCGGTGCCGGTCGGCGCTGTCCAGCCAGATGGTTACCGGGCCATCGTTCACCAGCGAGACGTCCATCAGCTCCCGGAACCGCCCGGTGGCCACTCGCAGCCCCGTGGCGCGAAACAGCTCCACCACGCGGTCGATCTCGGCGCTCGCCAGCTCGGGGGGCGCGGCCCGGGTGAAGCTGGGACGTCGGCCCTTGCGCGTATCGGCGTAGAGGGTGAACTGGCTCACGAGCAGCAGCTCCGCCCCGATATCCGAGGCCGAGCGGTCGAAGCGCCCTTCGTCATCCGGGAAGATGCGGAGTCCAGCAACCTTGTCCACGACGTAAGCTGCGTCCTCGGGGCCATCGCCGTGGGCCACGGCCACAAAGACCAGCAACCCCCGGCCGACGGACGCCACCGTTTCGCCGCGGATAGCGACCGACGCTTCGCTGACACGCTGGACGAGGGCGCGCACGTTACACTCTCACGAATCGGACCCTCCGCTCCACGAGCGCCGCGCGGAGGAGGCGGCTGGGCCCCGCCATCGGCGACGTTACCCCGCCTCTGTGCTCTTGGACTCTTTAACCGTACTGGGCTCTTTGGACTCTGGCGTCTTGCTAGCCTCTTTGGACTCTGACGTCTTGCTGGACTCTTTGGACTCTGAGGTCTTGGATGAGCTTCCGTTGCCGTTAGAGGAGTCCTTGGCCGGCTTTCTATAGTCGGTGGTGTAGAAGCCGGAGCCCTTATAGATCACCCCCACGGCGTGGAAGCGCCGCCGGGCGATCTTGTGACACTGAGGGCACTCGTGCTCAGGCACCGAGTTGAAGCCTTGCCTCAGCTCGAACTCATGGCCGCAACCGGCACACTGATAGGTGTACGTGGGCAAGTACCGCCCCTCGCTCTTGATAATTAGCACTCTGTTACACAGAGTGCTAATTATCATAAGTACCATTTCGCATCCTTCTTGTCAACTCAAAAGCGACGCGTCGTTGTTCAGGCCCACGAGCATGTGATATACTCGCTTAGTTTCCGAGAGCGGCACATTTTTCGAGCGTCGTCACGGTGACGCCAAGGGTCTAGAAAGACAAACTCTTATGGTAGAAGAGCGTTCGGCATCCACGGCGCCTTCCGGCGCCGTTACGCGAGAACCCGCTGCGGTGAGGGAGCCCCTCACCATGAAGGCGCTCCTAGAGGCGGGCGTTCACTTCGGTCACCAGTCCCAACGCTGGAACCCGAAGATGAAGCAGTATATCTTCGCCAAGCGCAACGATGTCCACATCATCGACCTGCAACAGACCCTGGGGCTTATCGCAGACGCCCGAGAGTTCGTGGCGGACCTGACGGCCGCCGGGAAGCGGATCCTGTTCGTGGGGACCAAGAAGCAGGCCCAGGACACCATCGAGTCGGAGGCGAAGCGCTCGGGCCAATTCTTCGTCAACACACGGTGGCTGGGCGGCACGCTGACGAATTTCGATACCATCCAGACCCGCATCGATTACCTGGCGGGCCTGGAGGAGCGGAAGGCCAAAGGCGAGTTCGCGCGTCTACCGAAAAAAGAGGCGCTGAAGCTCGAGGCGCTGATCGAGAAGATGAACCGCTACCTGGGTGGCATCAAAGAGATGACCGCCATCCCCGGGGCGATGTTCATCGTGGACGTGGGCAAGGAGAAGATCGCCGTGGCCGAGGCGAGGCGGCTCGGGGTGCCCATCGTGGCGCTGGTTGACACCGATTGCGACCCTGAGCTCGTGGACCAGGTGATCCCCGGCAACGACGACGCCATACGCTCCATCCGTCTGATGTGCGGCCACATCGCCGACGCCGCTATAGAGGGCAAGAACCGCTTGCTCTCTGGACAGGGGGACCCGGAGCAGCTCGACGAGGACGCCCTGGTCTCCGCCAGAGGGGCCTAGCGTTTCCCCATCCCCAGGGTCCCCCAGCCCCCACCGTCCGGCAAAGACTCCACAGAGGCCGGCAAAGACTCCGCATGAGGTAAGAGGTAACGGGTTGCAAGCCAGCACCGACACCATTCGTACGCTTCGAGAGCGGACCGGCGCCGGCATCATGGACTGCAAGCGCGCCCTGGAAGCCGCCGGCGGCGATCTGCAAAAGGCGGAGGCGGTGCTGCGGGAGAAGGGGCTCGCCAAGGCCACCTTAAAAGCGGGCCGCTCCACCGGCGAGGGGCTGGTGGACGCCTACATCCACGCCGGCAACCGCATGGGCGCGCTGGTGGAGTTGAATTGCGAGACCGACTTCACGGCCCGCACGCCCGAGTTCCGCGAGCTCGCCCACCAACTGGCCATGCAAGTGGCCGCCATGGCGCCCGTGTATGTGGACGAGGAGGAGATGCCGGCCGACGAAGCCCGCAGCCCCCAGGAGGTGTGCCTCCTGCAGCAGCCCTTTATCAAGGACCCTTCCCAGACGGTCAAGGAGTTGGTCTTGGAGTTGATGGCGCGGGTGGGAGAGAATATCCGCGTGCGCCAGATGGCACGCTTCAGCCTTGGAGAGTGACCAGCGCAACAGGAGGTGCGGATGGCTGGAACGCCTCCGACGCGTGCAGTCCTTAAACTCAGCGGCGAGGCCCTTCGGGGAACGAGCCCCTACGGCATCGACTGGTCCGTCCTCCAGTACATCGCCGGCGAGGTGAAAGTCGCCTGGAAGATGGGCGTCCAGCTCGCCCTGGTGGTCGGCGGCGGCAACATCTGGCGTGGAGCGGAGGCGGAGGCCAAGGGCATGGACCGGGCCACCGCCGACCACGCCGGCATGCTGGCCACCGTCATCAACGCCCTGGCCCTTCAGGACGCCCTGGAGCGGGCGGGCGTGGTGACCCGCACTCAGTCCGCCATAGCCATCTCCGCGGTGGCCGAGCCGTACATTCGCCGCCGGGCCATCCGCCATCTGGAGAAGGGCCGGGTGGTCATCTTCGCGGCGGGCACCGGCAACCCCTATATGACCACGGACACCACGGCGGCCCTCCGCGGCATTGAGATCGGCGCCCAGTTCCTTCTCATGGCCAAGAACAATGTGGACGGCGTCTACGACTCCGACCCGCAGAAGAACCCGCACGCCAAGAAGTTCGACCACCTGGGCTACATAGAGATCCTGAACCGGCGGCTGGGGGTCATGGACTCCACCGCCCTCTCCCTGTGCATGGAGAACGACCTGCCCATCCGGGTCTTCGACCTGTTCCAGCCGAAGAGCATCGAGCGGATTCTGACGGGAGAGCCCCTTGGCACGCTGATCGACGCCCAGCCCTTGGCCGTATAGCCGCCGGCCGGTACACCGGCCACCCCAGAGCCACGGAGAAAGCGCATATGGCAGAGTCACCCACTGTCGAGAACGTGCTGAAGGATGCCGCGCAGCGGATGAAGAAGTCGGTGGACGTGCTCCAACGAGACATCAGCGCCATCCGCACGGGCCGCGCCTCCACCGCTCTGGTGGAGCATCTCATGGTGGACTACTACGGCGCGCCGACCCCCCTCATCCAACTGGCCACCATCTCCACGCCGGAGCCCCGCCTGCTGATGATCCAGCCGTGGGACCGGCAGACGATATCGGCTATCGAGCGCGAGCTCCTGCGCTCGGACCTGGGCCTCACCCCCAACAGCGACGGCACGGTCATCCGCCTGCCTACACCAGCGCTCACCCAGGAGCGCCGCCAGGATCTGGTGAAGCAGATCAAACGGAAGCAGGAGGAGACCCACGTGGCCATTCGGAACATCCGGCGGGATGACCAGGAGCGGTTCCGCGCCATGGAGAAGGAGAAAGAGGTCTCCCAGGACCAGCTCCATCGCATCCAGGAGCAGCTCCAGAAGCTCACCGACCAGCACATCGCCGACGCCGATGAGATCAGCGCTCGGAAAGAGTCCGAGGTGATGGAGGTCTAGCCCACGATGACAGCGGACGCTCAGAACCATGGGCGGGAAGCACCGCCGGCGCCGGAGGTGCCCCAGCACGTTGCTATCATCATGGACGGCAACGGCCGGTGGGCACGCCAGCACGGCATGCCTCGGTTGGCCGGACACCGAGCGGGGACTGGGAACATCCGCCGTATCCTGGGGGCGCTGACTCACCGTGGCGTCCGTTACGTCACACTCTTCGCCTTCTCCACGGAGAACTGGGGACGCCCTCAGCGAGAGGTGGCTGGGCTGCTGGAGATCTTGCAGCAAGTCATCCACGAGGAGGTGGAGGCCTTGCACCACGAGAACGTCCGCATCCTCCATCTGGGCCAGCGCTCCCGCCTCCCCTCCTCCCTGGCCCGGTCCATCGACCATGCGCTGAAGCTGACCGCGCACAATACCGGCCTTACCCTCTGTGTCGCCTTCGACTACGGAGGACGGGCCGAGATCCTGAACGCCGTCCGTCAGCTCATTCGAGAGGGGACCACCCCGGAGCAGGTGACCGAGGAGGAGCTCCAACGCCGCCTCCATCTGCCCAATGTGCCCGACCCGGACCTGATCATCCGCACCGCCGGGGAGCAGCGGCTGAGCAATTTCCTCATCTGGCAAGCCGCGTACAGCGAGTTCTACAGCACTGCCACGCTGTGGCCCGATTTCGATGATACTGAGGTGGAGCAGGCCCTGGAGTCGTACCGCCAACGCCAGCGGCGCTTTGGGAGGCTCCTGGCCGAGGTCTAGATGCCTCCACCGGTGAGCCCCAGGGCTATGAGCCCTCTCCTCTTACGCCTCTTCAGCGCAGCCATCGCGCTGCCGCTGCTCTTCCTGGCCGTCTGGGGGGGAGTCCCCTGGGTGACCGGGGTGGTTTTTCTGGTCGCCATTCTCGGCGTCAGGGAGTTCTACCAGCTCGTTTCGGCCTCCGGCGCCCGCCCGCTGCCCTGGGTCGGCGCCGTTTGGGCGCTGGCGCTTATCGGCCTCGCGGTGGCCTACGGCGATTGGACCATGAGCCCCGTCCTGGGCGGCGGCGCCCTGGCGGCGCTCGTTGCGGCTCTGATCCGGGACCGCTCGCGGGCCGCGCTCAACGGCTGGGCTTTCACGGCGGCGGGCGCGCTCTATTTGGGGCTGCCGCTGTCCTGGGCCGTGCTCCTGCGCCAGGGCGACCAGGGTTTCGAGTGGCTGCTGCTGGCTCTTGTCGCCACCTTCGCCACGGATACCTCCGCCTTCGTCGTCGGCCGGCCCCTGGGCCGCCACAAGCTAGCCCCCGCGCTCAGCCCCGGCAAGAGCTGGGAGGGCGCCCTGGGCGGCGTCATGGGTAGCGCTGGCGTCACCGTCGCCCTGGTCTATCTCCTGGGACTGCCCTCCGTGGTCTGGGCCGCGGTGGCCCTGGGGGCCGCCATCGGCGTCGTGGCCCAGCTCGGCGACCTGGCCGAGTCCAAGCTCAAGCGGCTGGCGGACGCCAAGGAGTCCGGGCGGCTGATCCCCGGCCACGGCGGCCTCCTCGACCGGCTCGACAGCCTTGTATTCGTTCTCCCCCTTGTTTACTATGTGACTAGGAGTTGGCCTGGGGGGTAACCGCCGCTCCCGCCCTGTCCGGGCCAAAGGCCGCGCGCATGAAAGGCATCGCTGTTCTCGGCTCCACCGGCTCCATCGGCAGGCAGACCCTCGATGTGATCCGGGCCCTGCCCGAGCGCTTCAAGGTCGTCGGCCTCGCCGCGGGCCGAAACCTGGACCTGTTCGCCCAACAGGTTGAGGAGTTCCGCCCGCGCTTCGTGTGGACCGAGGCCCCCAGGGACGGTCCCCCTTCTCTGAACGGAGCCACGGTGGCCCCCATGGAGGAGATGGTCCGGGACTCGGAGGTGGAGCTGGTGATGGTGTCCACCACCGGCCAGGCCGGCCTGCTGCCCACCCTGGAGGCGCTCAGGCACGGGAAGGCGGTGGCCCTGGCGAACAAAGAGGTGATCATCATGGCAGGCGAGCTGGTGACCGCCGCCGCCCGCGAGCACGGCGCGCCGCTGCTGCCCGTGGACAGCGAGCCGTCGGCCATCTGGCAGTGCCTGCGGGGCGAAGAGCAACCCGTGTCGCGCCTGGTCATCACCGCCTCGGGCGGCCCCTTCCGCCAGCGGCCGCTGGCCGAGCTCCCCACGGTGACCCCCCAGGAGGCGCTCCAGCACCCCACCTGGGCCATGGGCCCGAAGATCACCATCGACTCCGCCACCCTGATGAACAAGGGTTTCGAGGTGATCGAGAGCCACTGGCTCTTCGAGATGCCCTGGGAGCAGATCGAGGTGGTGGTCCACCCCCAGAGCGTCGTCCACTCCATGGTGGAGTTCGCCGACGGCTCGGTGAAGGCGCAGATGGGCCCTCCCGACATGCGCCTGCCCATTCAATACGCCATGCTCTATCCAGAGCGCGTGCCCAACGGCACCCTCAGCCGGTACGACCCGCTGAAGTACCCGTCGCTCACCTTCGAGCCCCTGGACCTGGAGCGCTACCCCTGCTTCAAGACCGCGGTGGAGGTGGGGCGGGCGGGAAGCACGTATCCCGCCGTGCTCAGCGCCGCCGATGAGGAGGCGGTCCACCTCTTTCTCCAAGAGCGCATCGGCTTCGGCGACATCCACCGGCTGGTGTGTGAGACGGTGGATGCCCACGAGCCGTGGGGCGACGGCTCTCTGGAAGCGGTCCTGGAGGCCGACGCCTGGGCACGGCGCCGAATCCACGAGCTGGTCAACGGACTCTAAGTGCAGACCGTTCTCATCTTCCTGACGGTCCTGGGCATCGTGGTCGTGGTCCACGAGCTGGGGCACTTCTCCGTGGCCAAGCTGGCGGGGGTCCGGGTGCTGGAGTTCGGGCTCGGGTACCCGCCACGGCTCTTCGGCTTCAGGCGCGGCGAGACGGTCTACTCGCTGAACCTGCTGCCCCTGGGCGGCTTCGTCCGGTTCGTGGGCGAGGAGGACCCCACCGATCCCGGCAGCCTGGCCGGGCGGGCGGCCTGGGTACGGCTCGCGGTGCTGGCGGCTGGCCCCGCCATGAACATCGTTCTGCCCCTGTTGCTGTTCACCGTCCTCTTCATGGCGCCCAGGAGCGTCCTGGTGACCGACGTGGTCATCGGCGGCGTCGCGCCCGACTCGCCCGCGGCTCTGGCCCGGCTCCAGCCCGGCGACATCGTCCGGGAGGTGGACGGCCGCACCATCGACAACTCCACCGACCTGCTGACCGCCGTGCAGCTCAACCTGGGCGCCCGGACCCAATGGATCGTCCAGCGGGGCGACGGCCTGTTCGAGACACACCTGGTGCCCCGCGTCGACCCGCCGGAGGGCCAGGCTGCCGTCGGCTTGAGCAGCATCGTGGACGCCAGGATCACCGTGGCCGGCGTGGCCGGCGGCTCCACGGCCCAGGCCATGGGACTCATTGCGGGCGACCTGCTCCTGGGGATGGATAACCGGCGGGTGTTGCTGGAGGAGCACGTGGCGTTGGCGGTAGAGGCGGCCCGGGCCGGCGACCCAGCCGCCGCCGTGCCCGTGACCGTGCTGCGCCGGGGTGGGATCGTCGAGCTGGAGCTCCCCGCCGGCAGCCGGGAGCTCACCGGCATGGAGCTTGTGGTGCGGCCCGAGGAGCGGCGCTCGCAGCCCATCTGGCGGGCGCTCCCGTCCAGCTTCGTTCAGATGAAGGACATCCTGGTCATCTCCAAGAACGAGCTCTCCCGGTGGATCAGCGGCTCCTCGACGACGTCTCCCGTAGCCGGGCCCATCGGCATCGCCCAGCTCACGGGCGAGGTGGCCCGCGCCGGCCTCAGCGCCCTGGTCTTCTGGACCGCGCTGCTGAGCATGAGCCTGGCCATCCTCAATATTCTGCCCATTCCAGCCCTGGACGGTGGCCGGATCAGCTTCGTACTGCTAGAATTGGCCCGTGGCGGCCGCCGTATCCCGCCAAAGAAAGAGGCGCTGGTCCACCTGGTCGGCTTCGCTGTGCTGATGGCGCTGATCGTGGTGGTCAGCATCAACGACATTCAACGCATTTTGGGCGGCGGGAGTCTCATCAACCCATAGCGCCTGCCCAAAGGGACTGGCCGGAGCCGGGCGCCCATTAAGGAAAAGCAGCATGTCCAAGCGCCGTATCACCAAGCCTGTGTACGTCGGCGACGTGAAGGTGGGTGGCGATGCCCCGATCTCCGTCCAGTCCATGACCAAATCGGACACGCGGGACGTGGGCGCCACGGTGGCCGAGATCCTCGGGCTGGAGGAGGAGGGGTGCGAGATCATCCGCTCCGCCGTGCCCGATATGGAGGCGGCCCAGGCGCTGGGCGAGATAAAGCGCCAGATCCACATCCCCCTGATCGCCGATATCCACTTCCACTACCAGCTAGCCCTGGAGGCGCTCCGCCAGGGGGTCGACTGCCTGCGGCTCAATCCCGGCAACATCCGCGATAGCGAGCGGGTGAAGGAGGTGGTGCGGGAGGCCAAGGAGCGGCAGGTGCCCATCCGCATCGGCGTCAACTTCGGCAGCCTGCCGCCCGTGGGCCAGATCGGCGTGACCCGCGGGCAGCGCCGGTCCATCGACGGGGTGAACCTGCTGGCCAAGGGCTCGGACGCGGTGGGCGAGACCGTCTCCGTGGTGGACCACATGGTGGCCACGGCGCTTTGGGAGATCGGCATCCTGGAGGAGATGGACTTCGACCTGATCAAGATCTCGCTGAAGGCCTACGACGTGGACACCACCGTGGAGGCGTACCGCCGGCTCGCCACCATGGTGCCCTATCCCTTCCACCTGGGCATCACCGAGGCGGGCACCGCCAAGTCGGGCACGGTCCGCAGCGCCGTGGGCCTGGGCATTCTGCTCTACGATGGCATCGGCGACACGATTCGCGTCTCCCTCAGCGACGAGTCGCGAGTGGAGGTGGAGGCGGGCTTCGGGATTTTGAAGTCTCTGGACCTGCGCAAGAAGGGGGTCCAGATGGTGGCCTGCCCCTCCTGCGGCCGGGCCGACGTGGACATTCGCAAGCTGGCCAACACGGTGGAGGAGCTGCTGAAGCAGTTCGACAAGCCGGTGAAGGTGGCCGTGATGGGATGCGAGGTGAACGGTCCAGGGGAGGCGAAGGACGCCGAGGTGGGCATCGCGGCGGGCAACGGCCGGGCCGTTATCTTCCGCAAGGGCAAGAAGGTCCGCGTGGTGGAGGAGGCGGATATGCTCACCGCGCTCATGGAGGAGGTCAACTCGCTCTAGCAAGGTTCGACCCTGCACCCACCAGGGTGTCCCCTGGACCCATAAGCGGTGTCCCAAAAGTAGGTTCCAGCGCTGTGTCTGAAAGCCCCCGCCGAGATGCTTTCAGGCCTTGGCAAGGCAGTTCTCGTCATCCTGAGCGGAGCGCCCGTCATCCTGAGCGGAGCGAAGGATCTCCCGACACGGCTGAAACACCATTCCAGGACACGGGCCAGGACACGGGTGGTCCTGAATTCACTTCCCTGCTCGTCCACCAACGCTTAGATAAGGGTAAAGTCCCGTTTTAGCCACCGGATTAGCTTTGAAGCAGCTTGAACAATGTCTTAACCTGTTCTGGTCCCAACAGACGCCGATGATTGTAGCGCCAGACATACTCAGCAAGATAGAGGGGCAGCCGTTCTCGGCGGACTCCCCCTTTGGCTGCCAGACGCCGCTTGAGATAACCCCAGAAGCCCTCCAAGCCGTTGACGTGGCTCCCTTGCCGATCGCTGAACGCCTGGTTGTGGTCCACAAGCCGGTGGACGTAGCCCCCCGCTGCGACGCCCGTGTAGCTGGTAAAGGTGTCCGAGCAGACGATGGAGCCACGTTGCACGCGTTGGTGCAGGAGCGGCAGCAGCGTCTTGGCTTTCACGTTAGGTACCACTTGCGCCCACACCAGGCCACCTCGACACAGGATCCCAAAGACAGCTTGCTTAGTGGTTCCACGGCCCCGCTTCGTGCCCTGAACACGCTTTGCCAGGCGCCTGTTGCGCCAGGAACCTCCCAGGTAGGTCTCGTCGACCTCCACCACGCCGGAGAAGACATGGGGAACGTCCCGGACCATGGCCTGGCGCACCACGATCAGGGCTCGCAGGACTCGCTTTCGCTCCAGGCAGGCCTCCTGGGCAATCACCTCGGCACTCTGCCCCAAGACGAACCAGCGCAACAGTCGCCGCCACTCCCCTGGCGACAACCGAAGCGGCAGCGCCCTGGGCACCCACTCGTAGTGGCAGGCTGCACAACGACTCTTACCTCGCCGAATGCCCCAGCTCTTGGCGTGTTGACATCGAGGGCACCCAATCTTCCGTCCCATGCCACCATTCTCTCACAGGTGGCTGTTTTGGGACTATACCCTAGATAAACGAAAGCAAGGACCCCAATGCAAGCCACCCAGCTCGCCATCGACACGCTGAAAAGCTCCAACGGCACCATCAAGCTCGCCACCGACGGTCTGAGCGACGAGCAGCTACTCCACCGGCCCACCGAGGATTCCAACCCCATGGCGTGGCTGCTCTGGCACTTGAGCCGCACCAAGGACAGCTACACAGCGATCTTCGCCGACCGGCCAACCGTTTGGATCGACCAGGGCTGGGCCGAACGGTTCGGCATGAGCGCGGAGGGCGGCGGATTCGGCGACACGCCGGAGCGGGTGGGCGCTTTTCGGACCGGCCGCGACCTGCTCTTCGGGTACGCGGAGGCCGCCCAGAGCGCCACCCTGAAGTGCCTGGAGCGGCTGACGCCCCAGGACATCGAGCGGGAGTACGACTTCTACGGCCGCTCCAGCTCCGGCTCGCGGCTGCTCACGATGATGGTCATCGACGTCATGGAGCACACGGGCCAGATCGCCTACCTCCGGGGCATGCTCACCGGCCACGGCTGGCACCCCTACTAGTCCACGGACGCAAGAGGTAAGTCATGGAAGCCACCGAGCTGGCCATCGCGGCGTTCAAGCGCTCCTACGGCGTGCTGGAGCGCGCCGCCGACGGCCTGAGCGACGAGCAGTTCTACCACCTGCCCACGCCGGACTCCAACTCCATCGCCTGGCTCGTATGGCACCTGAGCAGGTGGAAGGACAACAACGCCGCCCGTATATCGGGCCAGCCCACCGTCTGGGAGGGGCAGGGCTGGGCCGGGAAGTTCGGAATGGACATCGAGGCCACCGGCCTGGGCGACACGCCGGAGCAGGTGGCCGCCTTCCGGCCGGAGCGCGAGCTGGTCTTCGGCTACGCGGAGGCCGCCCAGAGCACCGCCCTGGAGCGCATCGCCGAGCTCAGCCCGGCGGACCTGGAAAGGGACGTCGACACCCCGTGGGGAGCGCGGTCGGCCGGGCTGCTGCTCACCGCCACCCTGAACGACTCCATCCAGCACATCGGCCAGATCGCCTACCTCCGGGGCATGCTCACCGGCCGCGGCTGGCTGCCAATCTAGGCGCCGGCGTCTCTCCGCTTTCAGCCATTCGGCCTCCCGGCGCAAGCGATATCGCTACACGTCCATCCACGGCTCTGCTATCCTGGCTACGCGTTCGCTCTTTCAGCGAATCGTTACGGCGAGGACTTGATGACGCTTGACCGCTACCACGATACGGGACCCCGCATAAGGGTCCAGGGTGAACCTATCCTGGCAATCCGGCTTCGCTCTTTCAGCGAATCGTTACGGCGAGGACTTGATGACGCTTGACCGCTACCACGATACGGGACCCCGCGTAAGGGTCCAGGGTGAACCTATCCTGGCTACGCGCTTCGCTCTTTCAGCGAATCGTTACGGCGAGGACTTGATGACGCTTGACCGCTACCACGATACGGGACCCCGCATATGGGTCCAGGGTGAACCTATCCTGGCAATCCGGCTTCGCTCTTTCAGCGAATCGTTACGGCGAGGACTTGATGACGCTTGACCGCTACCACGATATGGGACCCCGCATAAGGGTCCAGGGTGCACCCTGGTGAGAGTAAGCAACCTCCTCTCCAAAACGCTGCGGCAGGACCCCGCCGAGGCGGAGACCGCCAGCCACCGGCTCATGCTGAAGGCGGGCATGATCGCGCAGGTGGCCGCCGGCGTGTACGCCTACCTGCCCTTGGCCCAGCGCTCCCTGCGAAAGATCGAGACGATCATCCGCGAGGAGATGGACGCCGCCGGCGGTCAGGAGGTGCACCTGCCGGCCCTCCAACCCCTGGAGACGTGGCATGAGACGGGCCGCGACGATGCCTTCGGTCAAACGATCTTCCGCCTGCGCGACCGCCGCGACCGCGACATGGTGCTGGCGCCCACCCACGAGGAGGTAATCACCCACGTGGTCCGGAGCAACGTGAGCAGCTACCGGGACCTGCCGCTGCTGCTGTATCAGATCCAGACCAAGTTCCGGGACGAGCCCCGGCCTCGGGCGGGCCTGGTGCGCGTGCGCGAGTTCGATATGAAGGACGCCTACTCCTTCGACACCGGCGAGGAGGGCCTGGAGCGCTCGTACAGGCGCGTGGTGGAGGCGTACCGGGCCATCTACCGCCGGTGCGGGCTGCCGACGCTGGAGGTGGAGGCGGACAGCGGGGCCATCGGCGGCAAGGACTCCCACGAGTTCATTTTGCCCGCCGAGAGCGGTGAGGACACGGTGCTCACCTGCCCCCAGTGCCACTACGCGGCCAACGCGGAGCGGGCCAGCTCCCGTAAGCCGCCGGCGGCCCAGGAGGCGCCCGAGACGCTGGAGCTCATCGAGACGCCCGGGGCCACCACCATCGCCGAGGTCGCCCGGTACGTGGGCGTGCCCACCAGCCAGACCCTCAAGGCCGTCTTCTACATGGCCGACGGCGGCGCCCTCCTGGTCGCCATCCGCGGTGACCAGGAGGTGAACGAGGTGAAGCTGAAGAACCTGCTCCACGCCAGGGAACTGCGGCTGGCCACGCCCCAGGAGTCGGAGGCCGCCGGCTTCACCGTGGGCTCCACGTCGCCCATCGGCCTGGAGTCGGTGCGGCGCATCGGCGACGACTCCATCGAGCAGGGGAACAACTTCGTAGCCGGGGCCAACCAGCCGGACCGCCACTACAAGAACGCCAACTACCCGCGCGACTTCACCGTGGACACGGTGGCGGACATCGCCTTGGCGGAGGCGGGCCAAGGCTGCCCCGCCTGCGGTACGCCCCTTGAGTCAGTGCGCGGCATCGAGGTGGGCCACGTATTCAAGCTGGGTACCTTCTTTACCGAGGCGCTGGGGGCCGGCTTCCTGGACGACCAGGGCAAGCAGCACCCCATCGTGATGGGGTGCTACGGCATCGGCCTGGGGCGCCTGCTGGCCGGCGCTATCGAGCAGAACCACGACGGCAAGGGGATCATCTTCCCGGCGGCCATCGCGCCGTACCAGGTGCACCTGCTGGCGCTGAACGCCGACGACCCACAGGTGTCCGCGACCGCCGAAGAGCTCTACGCCCGCCTGACTGCCCAGGGCTACGAGGTGCTCTTCGACGACCGGGTGGAGTCGGCGGGAGTGAAGTTCAACGACGCCGACCTCCTGGGGATGCCGGTGCGGCTAGTGGTGAGCCCCCGCAACCTGAAGCAGGGCGCGGTGGAGGCGAAGCGCCGCCGCCACACCGAGGGTGAGCTGGCGCCGCTGGAAGAGGCCGAGACCGCCGTGGCCCGGCTGCTTTCAGAAGAGGAAGCTAACTAATCCCGCGCTAGCGCCAGTTAGGATTATCCAAGATGGTGGGTCCCCCAGCGATGTCCGACAACTATTGAATTGCCATTCCTCCCTAGTCGTCCTGCGGGCCATTCATGGGATAATGATAGGCGTGGCATACGTTGTCAGCACCCGTATTTGAATACCCGAATGTCGCAAGGGATGGACCAGCTCCAGACCCACACAACGAGGAGTAAGACGAGTAAGAGCCCTCCGAATAGCAACAGCTTTGTTCTTCGCATGGAGGCTGTCACTTCCTTTGGCGAGGTGATGGAGCCTTCGGTTCGACCGTAGTGACCTCCGCCATCGCTGTCAAGGCGGGGCGGAGTACGCTAATGGACTGGGAATTTACGAAAGGATCTCCAAAAGAAGGAGAGAAGATAAACGTCCTGGGCTCAACAAGCTAAACTAATACACTACCCGTAGCTGCATCGCTAATGCGCGATGCGCACGATGTACGCAGTGAGGCCTAGCCCTGGCGGCCGAGGAGCGCCAGCAGCTTCGTCTGAAGGTTGGCAGCGGCGGCCACCGGCTGCTCGGTGCCAAAGGCTCCGCTAGCGCGAATCTCCTCCTTGCCCTCCATGGCCCGCTCGTAGCAGGCGTCCACCAGCTCCGGGTCGAGTCGCGTGTCCTGACCCGTGCCCACGGCGATGTCCCAGCCGTGAATGAGCAGGTCCAGGAAGAGCTGCCCCGCGTATACGGAGCCCGGAAACTCGCCGAAGGAGAGGTGACAGGTGACCTCCATGGCGCCGGGGGCCGAAACGGCCTGCTTGGCCACCTGGACCGAGCGCTCGTAGGCGCCGATGGGGTCATCGCCGAGCAGGTCGCCCTCGATGCGGTCGCCCACCTCAGCCATAGTCTTTCCCTGGAACAGCTCGCCGGCCCACAGGTTCTCGTAGACGATGTGGTTTACAACGTCCCGCACGCTCCACTCGGTGCACGGCGTGGGGCCGCCCCACTGCTCTGGCTTGATGTTCGCCACATAGCGCTGGGTCCTGTCCATCGCCCTCGAGTAGAGCTCTCCATTGCCGGTCGTCATGGGTGTCTCCTTGCCGGATTCGACCGGCTACGCCCTGCCGTCCCCGTGGAGGCTGTTGCCCAGGATGGCCACGGCAGCGACCTGGGGCGAGCCACCCAGGGTGTGACAGAGCCCGAGCTCGGCGTCCCTCACCTGGCGCTGCCCCGCCTTGTGCTGGAGCTGCTTGTAGATCTCGTAGGTGGTGCGGAGGCCCGTGGCCCCGATGGGATGACCGAAGGCCTTGAGGCCGCCGTCGGTGTTGACGGGCAGCTCGCCCTCCAGGGTGAAGGTGCCGGCCTCCACGTCCTCCCAGCCACGCCCCTGGGGAGAGAACCCCAGGTCCTCGTAGATGACCAGCTCGGTGATGGTGAAACAGTCGTGGACCACGGCCAGGTCCAGCTCGGTGCGAGGGTCCTGGATGCCGGCCTGGGTGTAGGCCTGACGGGCGGCGTTCCGGTTGGCCTCGAAGCCCAGGTAGTCGAAGCCGGGACGCTGGGTCGGCACCAGCGGGTCCACCGACAGGCCGATGCCCTTGATGTAGATGGGGTCGGCGCGGAAGCTGCGCGCCAGATCGGCGCGGCAGAGGATGGCGGCGGCGGCGCCGTCGGTGGTGGGGCAGCAGTCGAGCAGGCCCAGGGGCCACGAGATCATGGGAGCGCGCACCACCTCCTCGAGGGTCACCTCCCGCTGGAAGTGGGCCTTGGGCGACATGGTGCCGTTGTGGTGGTTCTTCACCGATATCTTGCCCAGGACCGTCTTGCCGCGCTCCTCATCCCACCCGTGGGTATGGAAGTAGCGGGTGGCGATGTTGGCGAAGAAGCCGGGCGCGGTGGCGAAGGGGTACTGGACCGGGTCGGTGCCCCTGCCCACGCCCAGGCCCGCGCCACCGGTGTCCTTCAGCTTGTCGAAGCCCACCGCCATCACCACGTCGTACATGCCGGAGGCGATGCCGAGGGCGGCGTTGCGCAGGGCGTCGTGGCCCGTGGCGCACCAGTTCTCCACGCGGGTGATGGGGATGTCCCGGAGCTTCAGGGGGTCCGCCACGCTGGGACCCGCCTCACCGCTACGGGTGGTGCCGACCCACGCCGCCTGGATATCGCTCGGGTCGATGCCGGCGTCCTCGTAGGCCTCGTAGGCCGCCTCGATCAGCAGGTCCTCGGGCGATGCATCCCACCGCTCGCCAAACTTGGTGCAGCCCATGCCCACGACGGCGACTTTATCCCTGATTGACTCCATGGAGCACTCCTGTTCCCTTCACGCTTTCGACTCGGCGCTCGCCAGCGCCCCCTCCTTGGAACGGTCCCCGGTGGTACGCGGGGGCCTCGCCTTCCAGGTGTAGTGGTGCATCTCCGCGCCTTCGTGCAGCCGGCGGAAGGTCATCTCCACCGGCATCTCCACCGCGACATCTTTGGCATCGCAGTCGGTCAGCGTACAGTTGATGCGCGTCCTCCCGACCTGGGACTCGGCCACCACTTTTATCACAGGCGGCGAGATGGTTCCAGCCAGATGGTCGAGCGAGTAGGTGAAGATGCTGGCGGGGGCCTCGGCCAGCGGGACCGGTGTGAAATCGTCCAGGGAGCGGCACTCGTAGCAGATGCGCTGCATGGGGAAGCAGGTGGTGCCGCAGCGGTTGCAGCGGCTCCCATGCATGCTGAGGAAGGAGTCGCGCTCGCGCCAGGTGATGGGCGCGCCGCTGAAGTCGTAGACCCGCAGGCGCTGCTCCGGCTGGACGGGGACGATGCCGCGGAAGGCGGCGTAGCGCTCGTAGGAGGGCAGCGGCCGCTTGCTGGCCAGGTGGGCCCGGACGCCGCCGCCGTTGCCGGCACTGGAAGCTGCCACGGTGAGCAGCAGAGCGTCGGCGCCGTCGCCGTAGCCGGCGAGCACGATGCGGTCGCCGGAGCCGGCCTCCTCGAGGCCCGCCGCCAGCAGCAGCAGCGTATGGGCCGCCCCGCTGCAACCAACGCCGTCGATCAGCCCGGGCTGGAGCTGGGTCTTCCGATCGAACCCCAGCGATTGGGCCAGCCGGTCGGCGCTGCGGGCATCGGGGGTGTAGGACACCAGCTTGGCCACGTCCGCCGGGGCCAGCCCCGCCTGCTCCATGAGCGCCCGCAGCGCCTCCTGCATGTTGGCCATGTAGCCCTGCTCGAAGGTGAAGCGCGCCTCCCAAGAGTGTACGAAGGGGTCCACGTCACGCCGCCACGAATCGTGGATCTCGTCGGCGTGGGAGACGCTGGCATCGACGCTCGCCACAAGGCCGCCGCGTCCGACCAGCACCGCCGCCGCCGCGTCGCCGAAGAGCTGCTCGTTGTCGCTCCTGGGATAGCCCAGCCGGCAGTCGGAGGCCACCACGAGCACCTGCTCGGCGCGGCCGCTCTCCACCACGGCCAGGGCGGCCAGCAGCGCGTTGGTGCCGGAGCGGAGGCTGTGGGCGAAGTCGGCGGTGAGCAGGCCGCGGGGGAGGTCCAGCGCCTTGGCGATGAGGGCGGCGCAGCCCTTCTCCAGATAGGGCGCGGTGGTCGACGCGAAGTAGAGGCCCCCGATGCCGCCACGGTCGAGGCCGCGCAGGCAGTCGCGGGCCGCCTCCACCGCCATGGTCACGGCGTCCTCATCGTGGTTGGCCACGCTGCGCTCGCCGCCCATGGAGCGGGTGCCCCACGCCCCCGCTATGACGTCACGCGACAGCCGGTACAACGGGATGTAGGCGCCGGAGGCGAGGATGCCGGCGGGCGCGCCGGGTGAGGAGCGAGAGGCCCGTGCCATGGGGGCAGTATACACGAGGGGGGCCTTCGCGTTTACAGGCAGCGGCCACCCTGGGCCGAAGGCCTGCGCGGACGCAGGGCGCACGAAAGGAGGTGGAAAGATGTGACGGCGTCGGTTATCCTCGGTCCAGTTGCGCAGCGCCGATATATTCACCGTAGCCGGGCAACACTAAGCAACCACTGGCCGTAGAGAAGGAATGCTGAATGCCCTCATTTGACGTCGTATCACGGGTAAACCTTGCGGAGATCGATAACGCCCTGAACGGCGTTGGGCGTGAGGTCAAACAGCGCTACGACCTCAAAGGGACCATGTGCTCCGTTGAGCGCTCGGGCAACACACTCACCATCATCGCTGACAACGACATGCTGCTGCGGCAACTGCACCAGCTCCTGCACACCCACTGCACCCAACGCGGAGTCGACAGTGCCGCGCTGGACTTCAAGCCCCCTCAGGACGCCACGAAAGGCTCCTTGCGGCAAGAGTGCGGCATCCGCCAGGGCATCGACCAGGCGACGGGTAGGCAG
Organism: Dehalococcoidia bacterium; assembly: GCA_965249185.1. GTDB lineage: Bacteria > Chloroflexota > Dehalococcoidia > Lucifugimonadales > Australimonadaceae > CBDFLS01. The sequence continues at coordinate 1,323,423 of CBDFLS010000002.1, read as the reverse complement.
ATCGTCAAAATGGTGAAGGGCAAGAAGCTCAAGGTCCAGACAGCCATCCAGGGCGACGAGCTCCGTATCACCGGTAAAAAGCGCGACGACCTTCAGGAGGCCATCGCGGCGATTAAAGAGATGAAGGTTGACATGCCGATCCAATACGTCAACTTCAGGGACTGAGCTTCTTCAGCCCTAGTGGCGGCCCTAGTGGTCCGTAAACACGCCCCACTCGCCGCCCTGGCGTCTGTACTGCGCCCGGCCGGGGCGCATCTCCAGAAACCGAAGGCCCCGCGGGCCGACGGTGAATCCGTATTCCGTCTCTTTCTCAATGAATATGATCGTGCCAGGGCGATGCGCCCGGCCGCTCAGAATCATCTCGCCTTCGAGGACGTAGATAACCTCATCCTGGCTGTGGCAGTGAACGGCGGCTGTGTAGCCCGGCTCCATCATGGTGATGATATGGACCCACGGCCCGCTCTCCAGATCGCCGAACAACTGCTCGGCGTACCGCACCGGCTCGCCCGGTTTGGGCGCGGCGCCGTAGACCCAGGGAGCGTCGTCCACGTGCATGACAAGTATTCTTCCCATGGCGGGCTCCTTTAGCTGAAGGGTCGTTACACGAAGACGAGCACGCGGGCGGGATTGCGGACCAGGATGCCCTCCAGGTCGGCGGCGGTCATCCCCTTGCGCCGCATAAGGGGAATAACGTTCTCCAAGATGTGGTTGTAGCCCTCGCCGCCGTACATGGCCATGTGTACCTTGTGGCAAATGTCCTGGGCCATGACCACCTGGTCGGCGTAGCCGGCGTCCATGAGCCCGATCATGTAGTCGATGCGCTGGGCGTCGTTGGGCATGTCGATGGGGGCCAGGCGGTAGAAGCCGTACTCCTGGCCGAAGAGGTCGAACTCTATGTAAGCCCCGGTCTTGGCCAGCTCCACCATGGCGTCCAGGTCGAAGAGGGTGCGGTCGATGTGGCTCATGATGGTCCGCTCCGGGTCGCCCCCGGCAGCCAGGACCACCCGCATGGCCTCCAGAGGAGCCCCCGTGCCGCGCCCAGGATGGATGATGAGCGGCGCCCCCGTCTTTTTCATCGCCACGGCGGCGGCTCGCAGCACCTTCTCCTCGTCGGGGTGGACCGGCCAGGAGAGCCCGATCTCACCGATGATGCCGGACTTGAGGCCGGTATCGTCTGCGCCCTCCTCCACGTCACGCACGATGCGCTCGGTAAGCTCCTGCTCCGACATACGGGCGACCTCCGGGGGATGGGCTTCCGCCACGTAGTAGCCGGCGCCCATGATCACGCGGACTCCCGTGGCCCGGGAGATGCGGGCCAGGCCCTGCGGGTCCCGGGCGATACCGATGCTCGTGGCCTCGACCACGGTGCCGCCGCCGGAGATACGGTACCGCTCCATCTCCGAGACGGCGTCGGACTCGCTGAGGAGCCGGTTGTTCGTGGCGACGCGGTTCCCGTAGCGGCGCACCCACGAGTAGTTTTCGATGCCGATAGCGTCGTTCACACCGCCGCGCACCGAAGCGGGCCACTGGGTGACCTGATGGGCGTTGTGGAGCCACAGGTCCACCAGCAGGTGCTCGTGGGTCTGGGTGTGCCCCAGCTCCGAGGGGTCCACCACCCCCAATATGGTCTGTACCTTGCCGGACCGCTCACTCATGGGGTCCTCCTTACGTGAACGCGAGGATGCGGGCGGGATTGTGCACCAGGATGGTGTCCACCTCCTGGACGCTCATGCCCTTGCGGCGCATGATGGGGACCACGTTCTCCAGAATGTGGCTGTAGCCCTCGCCGCCGTACTTGGTGAGGTGGACCTTGGTGCAGATGTCCTGGGCGATGACCAGCTTCCGGTCGAAGCCGGCGTCCATAAGCCCCATCAGGTAATTGATGCGCGTTGCGTCGTTGGGCATATCGATGGGCGCCAGAGGGTAGTAGCTTGACTCCTGACCGAAGAGGTCGAACTCCACGTAGCAGCCGGTCTGGGCGAGCTCCAATATCTCGCCCAGACTGAAGATGGTGCGGTCGATGTGGCTCATGACCGTCCGCTCGGGGTCGCCCTCGGCCTCCCGGACGATCCGCATGGCATCCCCGGGAGCGGCCGGGTCGCGGCCGGGGTGGATGAGCAGGGGCGCGCCCGTCTCCACCTGGGCCTTGGCCGCCGCCCGCAGCACCTTCTCCTCGTCGGGGTGCACGGGATAGCTCAGCCCAATCTCACCGATGATACCCGACCTGATCCCCGTGCCATCGGCGCCCTCCACCACGTCGCGCACCATGCTCTCGGCCAGCTCCTCCTCCGACATGCGGCCGACCTCGACGGGGTGGGCCTCCACCACGTAGTAGCCCGCGCCCATGACCACGCCAACGCCGGTGGCCCGTGAGATGCGCGCCAGGCCCTCCGGGTCCCGGGCGATGCCCTTGGAGGTGGCGTCGACCACGGACCCGCCGCCGGAGGCGTGGTACTGGCGCATCTCGGCGGTGGCGTCGGACTCGCTGGTGAGGCTCATGTTATGGCGGTTGCTGGTCCAGTTGTGCCGGACCCACCCGTAGTTCTCCAGGCAGATGGGCGCCATAGCCCGGCCCCGGACGCCCGCGGGCTGGCTTTCGACCGTCACGTCGTAGTACCAGCTCAGGTCCGACAGCAGGTGCTCGTGGGTCTGGGTGTGCCCCAGCTCCGACGGGTCCACCAGTCCCAGCACCGTTTGCGCTTTCCCCGAACGCTCGCTCACCGGCCTCTCCTCCTGACGGCTCCGCCGTGGAGCGGCGGTATCCTAGCAGCGCTCGCGGGAAGGGTCAACACGAACGCGTGTCCCACCGTGGCGTGGACGATGCGGCTGTGGCGTGACCGATTCCCCGGCCGACTAGCCCAGGCCCGGAACACGCTTTGCGAGGTCCGACCAGTCATCCGCTTTAACGGCGCCCTTGATAAGCCGGCCGACTCCGGTGAAAACCTCTTCGGGCATGAGCGCTTTCCACACCGTCGTCATGGTCACTCGATCGTCCTGGTCGACGAGAGAGAAAAGCCAGTCCACCAGTCGAGGCATCATTTCGGGGGGTGTTTTGCCTGCCATCCGGCCTACGATGGGAGCCTGGTCTGGCGGGCTTATCCGCTCCCGGAGTATCGGGTAGAGATGGGTGTCCTCCTTGGCCAGGTGAATCCGCAGGTGGGAGTGCAGAACGGCCGTGGCTCGCGCGGCGGCCAGCTCGTCCGGCGCAGCCACCACCTGCATCAATCCATAGCACATGGTGTCCAACTCCCGGTGATCGGTGACGAACAGGGGCGCCACCAAGGGCGCCGCGTTCTCCACCGCGGGAAACACGGCCTCTTCTTCGCCCTGGGCGTGGAGATCGAGTATCTGAGAGAACCAGTTGAGCCGGTCGATCACCAGCGATAGGTCTCCGCCGTGCGAAGCTATCTTGTAGACCGCATCGTCCATCTCCGTCAGGTCGCGGCGGAACGCATTATGTATGACCGTGACGGCGTCCAAGGGCATTACCATGGTCCGACCTCCCCATGTCAGGCTTCCGTTGGTGCGTTCGACCGCACACTATTTGAGGCGCTCCTACGTGTCAATGCCCGTCATATATCCGGCGCTGGGCCCGCCATATATCTGGCACCAGGCCGCTCCTCGTGGACGACAGCCAGCGGGCGCTGGGACCGGCCGTGGTGTAAAATGCCCCGCGGGTAGTAATGACCATGGACCGCTCTACCATCCTCGCTACGTAAAGGAGACGCCGTGACCCAGACGCAGACCGACCTGGAGATGGAGCGCTACCTGGAGCTGACTCCCAAGTCCAGGGCCCTGTCGGAGGAGGGGAAGAGGTACATGCCGGGCGCCGACACTCGGACGAGCGTTTTCTGGGGCCCCTATCCTCTATTCATGACCCGAGGCGCGGGCTGCCGCCTCTGGGACGTGGACGGCGTCGAGCGGCTCGATTTCATCAATAACATGACCACGCTGATGCTGGGCCACGCCAACCCGAAGGTGGTCCGGGCCCTTCAGGAGCAGGCGCCCCTGGGCACAGCCTACGCCGCTCCCACCGAGCACCAGATACGCCTGGCCCGCATCCTCTGTGAGCGCATCCCGTCGCTCGAGCTGGTGCGCTTCACCAACTCGGGGACCGAGGCGACCCTAAACGCCATCCGGGCGGCCAGGGCGTACACCGGCCGCACCAAGGTCGCGAAGGCCGAAGGCGGCTACCACGGCACCCACGACCTCGCCGAGATCAGCGTGGGTGTCGCACCGGAGAAGGCGGGCGACGCCAAGAGGCCCATCGCGGTCCCGGCGTCGCTGGGCCTCTCCAAGAACGTGCTCGATGACGTGGTCATCTTCCCCTATAACGACATCGAGTCCACCCGGAACATCATTTTGGAGAACAGCCAGGAGCTGGCCGCGGTCATCGTGGAGCCGGTCATGGGCTCCGCGGGCATGATCCCCGCCCAAAAGGAGTTCCTGGCCATGCTCCGAGAGGTGACCGAGCAGCATGGCATCGTACTCATCTTCGACGAGGTGATCAGCCTGCGCGTGAGTCCCGGGGGCGCCCAGGAGCGCTACGGCATCACCCCCGATATGACCGCCATGGGCAAAATGATCGGCGGCGGGCTGCCGGTGGGGGCCTTCGGAGGCAAAGCGGCGATCATGGAGCTCTACGACCCCACCAAGGGGGGACCCCCCAAGGTGCCCCACGCAGGCACCTTCCAGGGCAACCCCATGACCATGGTGGCGGGCGCCGCGGCCATGGAGCAGCTCACCCCCGACGTCTACGAACGGATGAGCGTGCTGGGCGATAAGCTACGTAACGGCATCCGTGACGTGTGCGCCGAGTTCGATGTCCCCGTCCAGGCCACCGGGGTCGCCTCGCTCTTCGCGCTCCACTTTACCGACCACGAGGTGAACACCTACCGCGACGTGGCCACATCCGACAAGGTGTTCAAGCGGCGCGTGTTCCTGGGGCTCCTGAACGAGGGCGTCTTGATGCCCCCCCAACTGGTCGGCGCCCTCTCCTCTCCCATGGGGGATGAGGAGCTCGACGCGTTCCGCGGGGCCTTGCGTAAGGTGCTGGCCCGCCGGAACCAGGGCTAAGCAGGGACGGCAGAGGGGAGGTCTCCGTGTACGACCTACTTATCCGCGCAGGCCAGGTCTACGACGGCACCGGCTCCGCCGGGTACTCCGCCAGCGTGGCCGTGGAGGACGGCCGCCTGCGTATTCTGCGCGGCGATACATCGGGCGTTGACGCCGCACGGGTGATCGACGCCACCGGGCTGGCGGTGTGCCCTGGGTTCATCGACACCCACGCCCACTCCGGACTCGTCATGCTGAGCCAGCCCCTGCACGAGGCCAAGGTGCGGCAGGGCGTCACCACCGAGCTGGTGGGCGTGGACGGCCTCTCCTACGCGCCCTTCGCATCGACCCAGGACTTCTGGGCCTTCGCCGAGATGAACTCCGGCCTGGACGGCCGTCCGCCGGCGGATGCATCGTGGTCCTCGGTGGACGAGTACCTCTCAGGCTTCGACGGCAAGGTGGCGGCCAACGTAGCCTACGTCATGGGCAACTCGCCGCTGCGCATCGGGGCCATGGGCTGGGACGACCGCCCACTCACGCCCGACGAGTCCAGGCGGATGCAGGGGCTGCTGCGCCAGGGCATGGAAGAGGGGGCCTTCGGCATCTCCACGGGGCTCAACTACCCACCCGGCAGCTATGCCTCAACCGACGAGGTGGTGGCGCTCTGCAAGGAGGTGCACCGCCTGGGCGGGCTCTATGTAACCCACGTGCGTTACCCCATGGGCGACCAGTTCCTTGACCCCTTCAGGGAGGCGCTGGACATAGGCCGCCGCAGCGGTGTGCCGGTCCATATCTCCCATATCGCCAGCCGGATGGTCTCCCCCGACGCCGCGCCTCAGATTCTGGCTCTCGTGGAGGAGGCTATCGCCGAGGGCGTTCAGGTGACCTTCGACCTCTACCCGTATACCTACGCCAGCACCCGCCTGATGGCGGTGGTCCCCGAATGGGCCCATGAGGGCGGCACCGAGCGCCTTCGGGAGCGATTGCAGGACCCCAAGGTCCGGGAACTCATGGCCCAGGAGACCGACTTCCAGGAGCGGGACTACGAGGCTCTCCGGGTGACCAACTTCACCAGGCGGGAGCATCTGGCCATGGACGGCCACTCGCTGGCCGACATCGCCAGGACGCTCAAGAAGAGCCTCGTCGATGCGCTGTGCGACCTGCTGCTGGAGGAGGAGATGGGGCTGACCCAGGTCCGGGTCGCGGGCAACCCGGTGAATGTGCGGCAGTTCCTCTCCCACTCAGGGTCCATGGTGGGCAGCGACGCCCTGCTCATCGGCGAGCACCCCAGCCCCCGGACCTACGGCTGCTTCGCCAACATCCTGGGGGGGATAGTGCGCGATGAGGGGCTTCTGGACTTGGCCGACGCGGTCCGCAAGATGACCTCCTTCCCCGCCCGGACCCTCGGGCTGAAGGACCGGGGACTGCTGGAGGACGGTCTCGCCGCCGACGTGGTCATCTTCGACCCCCAACGGGTCCGCGCGCCCGGCACCCCCGATGTGCCCCGGCAGTTCGCCGAGGGCGTCCACTACGTCATCGTCAACGGACAGGTCGTGATAGACCAGGGCCAGCACACGGGTGCGCTGCCCGGCCGCGCCCTGCGCCACCGCGCTTGACCCTCCAAGCGAGCGCCACCTATACTGGCCTCCCCGGGCCGTTACGACCGCTGAAGGTCGTTTATGCGGAGGAGCACGAAACGTCTGCCGGGGCCCGAAAGCGGGAACGCCAGCTAAAGGCCCTCAAGAGTAGAACAGCCCTCCGGCTCCTCATCCAACAGCACGGGCCGTTAGCTCAGCCGGTTAGAGCGCAGTCCTGATAAGACTGAGGTCCCTGGTTCGAGTCCAGGACGGCCCACCATACTTGACGGTAGACAGTACCGGGCTGTGTAGAGCAAGCTCCTCGGCGTCCTTTCCAGGTATGGGGCTGTCGTCGGGCATGGGGATAGAGTAGCGGACGACGGCGTTGCCGGGGCTGACGACAATCTCCTTGACAAAGGACGCGATGAAGGCCCGCGACTCGGTGAGTTCGCTCGTCCTGAGGAACGCGCTCATGTCGTTGGCGTAGGCGGTGATGGTCTTCACGTCGTCCAGGACCACCCGCCGCTCCGAGAGCAGCGCCCTTGCGTCCTCGGCAGAGACCTCAAGGCGTTCCTGACGCTCCTTGTGCTCCCTGATGCGAGGGAGGATGTCCTCCATCTCCATATCGGTGGTCTCCACGAGTGTGTAGAGCCGGTCCAGCCTTCGCCGCACCTCTGCCAATTCCGTCTCGATAGTTTCCAGCTTCTGGCGTTGCTCTTTGGCCACGCCGTCCATCTCCTCGTCCACCAGCCTCACCAGGTCCCGGATGTTGCCCTCGGTGAGGATATTGGAGCGAATCTGATCGACGATGAGAGCCTCAAAGCCCTTGGCGTTGAGCCTGGGGGCATCGCAGGCCCCGCTGCCCCGCTTCATCAGCGACTGGCAGACGTAGTAGGAGAACTTGCCGCTCTTGGAGTCCTGGCCGGAGAGCGCCCGGTTGCACCGCTTGCACTTGACCAGCCCGCTAAGCAGGTAGGAGCTGCCGACCCGGCGGGGATGGACTCTCTTGGGCGCACGGGACCGCATGAGCTTGTTCACCCGTCGAAATTGAGACTTGGAGACGATGGCGGGGAAAGCCTTCTCCACCCGCACCGGCTCGGCCTTGTCCTTGGCCTTGGTTCCCCAGACCAGAGCGCCGGCGTAGGTCTCGTTTCTGAGGATGATGTGCACCCCATTCTTGGACCAGAGCCTGCCCGTGGGGTTGGCGATGCCCTCGTCGTTGAGGGTCCGGGCGATGTCCGTGATCCCCTTCCCCGACTCGGCCATTCCGAAGATGCGCTTCACCACGGGAGCGGTTGCGGGGTCGGGTTCCAGGGTGGGACGCTTCTTGGCCCCGTCCTGCACCATGAGCTTGTTGTAGCCGTAGGGCACCCGGCTGGCCACCCAGAAGCCCCTGGACGCGGCCTCCCGCATCCCACGTGTAACCTCTTGGGCAAGATTCTCCGAGTAGAACTCGTCCACACTCTCGATGATGGCCTCCATGAGCTTTCCCGTGGGGGAGTCGTCGGCGTGCTCGGTAATGGAGACAACTCTGACCCCCTTCTTGCGCAGCATGGCCTTGAAGGCGACGGCGTGCTCCCGCTTGCGGGTGAAACGGCTGAATTTCCAGACCAGAATCTCATGGAAGGGGGCGTTGGGGCGGGTGGCCTCTTCCAGCATCTTTCTGAACTGGGGCCTATCGGCGATGCGACCGCTCTCGGCCTCGTCCACGTACTCCCGTGCCACGAGGTAGCCGTTCTTCTCGGCATAGTCTCGAAGTGCCCTGAGCTGGGCTGACACCGAGAGGTCCACATCCTGCCTATCGCTGGACACCCTGGCGTAGAGGGCCGCTGGTGTGTAGCCGTCCTGTCGTTCACTCATCTGCATATCCTCCCAATCTCTGCTCAATAGGACCGCCCTTAAGCACCTTCGTGACCCAACCCGGGGGAATGGAGCCGTACTGGTCGAGGTGCTCCAGCGCGAAGCGCTCAGCGTCTTCGGGAGACAGAGCGTGCTCGTCGTGGGCCAACGACTCCCGGGAGTGGACCGTCCCCCTCAACTCCCGAACATGCATGTAGGTGCGAAGGGCTTCACGCACCAGCTCGCTCATGGTGCGCTCCTCCTCCTTCATGATCTCGACCACCCGCTCCGCCATGTCGGGGGGCAGGGAGAAGGTGATGGTCTTCGTCGTCCTCGCCATAACAGTCCTAATGCTTACTCAGTCTTACTAATATCATCGTCCATTCAGCCCGTCCCTGTCAATGAGGCGGCGCTGCGTTGGCCATTCGTCCTCCCTATCCTCAGATCACCTGATGAGCCTCGGGGAGTCGGTCGAAGGAACCCGGGCCGAGCTGAGGCGAGAGGACGGAGCGGTCCCGGAAGGGCACGGCGATGAGGGCCACCTTGGCGAGCCGTCCCTGCCAGAAGACGGGCCTTACGGCGACGGTGATGTCGTCGGCCCGCCACAGATCGTACCCGCTCACCCGCTCCATGTGGACGGGCCTGCCCGTCTGTACGACCCGCTCGGCAACCGAGCCTTGAGCAGGAGGAGCCCCCCGGCGAGGCAGCAGACCCCGCAGGCAGGAGAGGGGCCGCTTCTGCGTCCGCAGCCTGAACCCCGGCGTCCGTGCCACGATCTTGGTGATGAACTGCGAGGGCGCAGGCGCCTCATCCCACAGATGGGGCGGCCCATCCTCCTCGCGCTCATACAGGACCGCCATCAACGGCTGGTGGCGCATCACCTCGGCGAGGCGCAGGGTCAGGGAGGCGTAGGAGCGCTGGTACATCTTTTGCAGGGCGACCACATCGAGGCCGGTGCTTTCGGCGAACAGGGCGAACATCTCGGGCTGCATCAGCACCGAGGCGGCGAACCGGTCGGCCTCCCGGCACAGCCGCTTACCCTGCGGGATTCCGATGGCGGGATGAAGGTCGTGGAGCCGCTTCCTGAGTATCTCGTAGGTCTCGTGGAGCACCGTGTGCTCCTGGGCTCCGTTCCACTCGGACGCCTCGTACTGGATGAGAAAGCCGCCGTCCTTCGTCACGTTGTGAAAGCCCCGGAAGCTGTGGGGCAGGTTGGAGCTGACGGCGGTCCCGACACCGGCCCGGTCGAGCAGGGTGGTGATCTCCTCCATGCGGGGGAAACTGGAGAGGCCGAAGTGGTCCACGAAGGCCAGGGCCACCGAGGCGGGATGCAGCCTCCTATTGGAAGCTCCCCGGTCCACGAGCCAGCGGCAGAAGTCCCCCAGCAGGTCCCGGCTCACTGGAGCAGCCTCATCCCGGTGAACTCCTCGTACATCTTCACGATGAAACGCTTGGCGTCCAGGTCGAGGGGACCCCTGGGCCTGGCGCCGAACCGGAAGCGGGGATCGGCCAGAACGAACTGGTAGCAACGCTCCACGTCCAGCGTGTCATCCTCCAGGGCCAGGGCACTCGCCTCGTCCAGATAGCCCGCCCGCCTGAGCAGATGGTGTACCTCGACATCGTAGATGGCGGCGAGGCGCTGGAGGAGCTTGGGACCTGGCTGCCGGTCTCCCCGCTCCACCTGGGAGAGGTAGGAGGTGGAGATGCCGGTGAGCACATGCACGTCGCGAAGGCTCTTCGTCCCTCGCAGCCGCCGGAGCAGCGGCCCCAGCTCCAGGTCGTCCAGGTCCGTCTCTCGGTGGATCATGAGTCCCGCCGTTGTTCTGGGGTCATATCACTGGAATCTTTCACTAGTGCAATCATAGTATCATGATTGTCGCATTATAGAAAGTGATTTGTCAAGAGGATGGCTAATAAAACCCTCTAGCCATTGTCCACGGCTCTCAATTCCTGTATAACTATTGTGATACAGCATACATGTTCTAGCTAACGAAGTATAGACCAGGGTACGCTGCCGCACCAGCGGCGGCTGACACCCGAAGCACATTCCGTTGAGAGTGACGAACTTGAGTAAAGAGCTACGGCTCACCAGAGCGCAAGAGGAGATTCGGCTCCGGGGTCTTCGCATCCTGGCCCGTATGATCGTGCGCGCCCACCTGGCGTCCCTCAGAGAGAGCGCCAATGGGAGGAGTCGTGCGGGAGAGTCGGACGGCATCTCCGAGGATGGGCGAAGCCGGCCCCTGATCTCCGAAGGGGAGCTTCCCTGGATGGATGACGAACATGGCCGGTAAGCGCCCCTTCCTGAAGGTGCGGCTGAACGGCCCTGCGGTATGGAAACGCCTCGGCCGACACAACATCTCTCAGAACGATCTGGCGCGCCGCATCGGCGTGACCTCGGGCTACTTCTCGCTGCTCGTCAACGGCAAGCGATGCCCGTCGCCGAGTACGAGGCAACGTCTCCAGGATGTCCTCGTAGACGCCGAGTTCGACGAGCTGTTCATCGTGGAGCAGGCCGAGGGGGAGTGAAGAGATGACGACGAACAATGGGCTGAAACCCGGCGTCGCCCTGATGCCGGAAGACTTCACCGACCGTTTGACCCTGCTGAAGGAGGCCACGGGCCTCTCCTGGGAGGGGTTGGCGGCGTGTATCGGCGTGGACGGCAGGCAGATGCTCAAGTGGCGTCAGGGCTCGGAGCCCTGCGGCGGAGCCATGCTCTCGCTGGTCAGACTGGCGACGCGGATGCCGGAGGGTCTGGGGGAGCTATTGGGCGAGGATCTGATAGTCATCTACGGAGGGAGGCGCTAGGACTATGGAACGTCAACAGAGAACCAAGCGGACCCGCAAGTGCCCGCTGCCGGAGGACTTCCCGCAGCGGTTGGAGCGTCTCAAGGACGCCTCCGGCCTGGGGTGGAAGGCGCTGTCCCGGCGTATCGGCGTGGACTATGGGCGGGTCAAGGCGTGGCGCAGGGGGATGGAGCCCAACGGAGGAGCCATGCTGGCCGTGTGCCGTTTCGCGGCAGGTGTACGCGGCGGCAAGGACGCGATCCTCCACGGGGCAGCCGACGCCCTGCGTCGGGGTGAGTAGGGTCATGGGCCGCCAGAAACAGGTCTACCACCCGACGCGTCAGGAGTTCCCCGAGGACTTCCCGGAGCGTCTGGAGAGGTTCAAGGACGACGCCGGGCTCTCCTGGCGAGGGCTGGCCCGCCATCTCCGCCTGGACGCCCGCAGCGTGCGGCGCTGGCGGAATGGGACGAGGCCGTCCTGGGGACATCTCTACGCCCTCTTCAATCTTGCCGCCGAGATGGGACTGCTTCGCCACTTTCTGCCGGTCGTCGCGGACCGGGAGGCCGCCGGGGAATGAACCGTCTGACGGTTATCAGCCGGGGCGGGGGCGTCCAGTCCTCCGTCATGGCGCTCATGGCACGCCAGGGAGACTTCGACACCATCCCCGACTGCGCTATATTCGCCGCCACTCATTGAGAACCTCCCGGCATCTGCGCTCACCTGGACTGGCTCGCAAAGCATCTCCGGTTCCCCCTGTACGTCGTAGACAACGGGCGGAGCTTGAGAGCAGACGCCATATCTCTCACCAACCACTCCGGCAACCACAGCTTCGTAGACCTCCCCCTCTATCTGAAGGGACGAGACGGACGCGGTGACGGCATCGGTCGGCGGCAGTGCACCGAGCACTATAAGATCAGACCGATACGCCGACGGATACGCCAGCTTCTCGGTCTCAGCAGGGGACAGCGGGTCCCGCCTGACACCACCGTCGAACTGTGGCTTGGCATCTCTACGGACGAGGCTATCCGAATGCGAACGTCCCGCGATGAGTGGATACACAACCGCTATCCCTTGATTGAGACGGGGATGTCTCGAAAGGACTGCCTGGAGTGGTGGGAGGAGCGCTACGACAGGCCACTGGAGCGTTCGGTCTGCATCGGCTGCCCCTACCAGTCCCCCCAGAGGTGGGTGGAGACGAAGCACAGGTGGCCGGAGCTGTTCGCCGAGGTGGTGCAGATGGATGCCAACGTGCGGGGCAAGCTGGCCTTCGCCAAGGAGCCCTACCTCCATCTACGGCGGATACCCCTGGCCGAGGCGGTGAGCCTCGACGAGGCAAGGCTAGGGCCTGAAGGCGACGGCTTCGGCAACGAGTGCCAGGGGTACTGCGGCCTCTGATCACCCTGGGCGGGTCGCCAGGGCGGCAAGGTCACCACCCGGCCGGTTTGGTGATGGCGCCGATGTCGTCAGCGAGCCTATCGGGAAACTGGCTCCGTCTGAGGTGGCTCTTCCAGAGGCGTTTCACGTAGGTAGCAGCGCCAGAGAGGGTCCTGGGACTGGCGCTCCTGGGGTCGGGGTTGACCAGAACGACCCGAAGGTCCAACCCGTCCCGCACGTACCGCATCGCTCCGGCGAAATCCGCATCGTTGGACACCACCACAGCCTGCTCATACTCCCTGTTGAAGCCGTCCACCAGGAGGCGCGTGGCCAGGTTCACGTCCGATCCCTTCTCCTCCGAGTCCCTGACCAGGACGTGCGTCGGCAGCCCTGGCACCGGCTCTGCCAATGGGCGACGCCTGGTGCCGGAGCGGAAGCTGCCGTAGTGGACCTCGGTGCCAGGCAGCGTCGCCAGGGCTCTCAGGTAGACCAGCTGGCGGCGGGGTTGATTGGGGTTGTCGGGTCGGGCATCGAGGAGGGCGGTGAAGTAGGAGACGAGGTGAATGGTGTCCTGGTGGAAGAGGGTCTCAGCCAGCTTGCGCAGGTCCAGCCACCTGAAGGGGGTGTCCTTGAGGGCGCGGTAGTAGAGATTGAAGCCGTCGATATAGAGGTTGGTGATCAAATTTTCTCTCATACAAAGACAGAGACCGCCTTGGAGGGCGGTCTCGACCCTACCGGCGAAGCGATAGGGGTGGTAGAGGGAATGTTAGCACGAGCGCCATGAGCTGTCAACATCTCTAGAGTGTCCTAGTGATGTACCCATTTGGCCGACCCAGGGGCACTGTTAAGGGGCGGTCCACCGGGATTCTACCGATAGAGACCTCCAGGGGGTTGACAATAATATATCCGCGCGTGATATAGTCGGGAAAACTTGAACGGAGGCCGCTTCACAATGTTGGGTCCAGTTCCTACGGATATGCTTCCTCTCCCGGTCGCGCAGCTTCACATCCTGTTGGCCTTAGCCGGCGGGGAGAAGCATGGTTACGCGATCATGAGGGAAGTGGAGGTCTTGACCGAAGGAGCGGTCAAGATGGGTCCGGGGACATTGTATGGGACGATCAAACGGATGTTGAAGGCGGAATTGGTCGAAGAGACCGACGAGCGGCCCGACCCCGAGTTGGACGATGAACGTCGCCGCTACTACCGGCTCACCGGCCTAGGGGCGCAGGTCCTCGACGCCGAGGTCGCCAGAATGGAGCAGCTCACCCGTACCGCCTGGATGAGACGGGAGATCGCAGAGCAGAAGCTCCGATTGGAGGGCCGCTGAGATGCTCTCTGAGAGGATGTACCGGGCGCTACTCTGGGCCTACCCTAGGCAACACCGGCGCGAATACGGAGAGCCGATGGTGCAGCTGTTCCGGGACCGGATGCGTCGCGACGGCGGTGGAGTCCGAACGCTGGTCGTGTGGGTACAGATGGTCTTCGACCTCGTGGGGTCAGCGTTCAAAGAACGAAAGGAGGAGGCCGTGTTGGAAAGAGCAATGATAAAGAAGGCTGTCGCCCGTTCGGCGGGATTCCTTCTGCGATCTTTGTTTGGAGCGCTGGTTATCTATCTGGTCATAACTGCGGTGGTGCTGAGCGCCGGGCTCGTTTCGCTGTTGACCGGATGGTACCCCTTTGCCATCGAATCCGGCCCCTTGGGGTTCCTGGGCTACACCATGGTCATCGACAACAAGACGAACTTCCATGTGTCCTCCGAAATCAGTTGGTATGGGGTGCTTGTCCTCGTGGTGGCATGGGGTATTCTGATCAGAGTCTGGTCGGCGGTACGAGCACTCAGATCGTCTTACTAGGGGTCGTGTGTGCTGACGTGGGATAGTAGCGCAGCGCCTAGACCCACTCCTCTCACCTTCTGACGACCCCCTGGGGGTCACGCCTGGACGCCTGCCTGTTGAGCGCCCTATCGAGGATGGAGAAGGCTCCGTCGATGCCGTGGTTCTCTACTCTCGGGACGGGCGACTCCTCCTGCTTCAGCAGGGCATGGGCAACGAAGTCCGCCATCTGCAATAGATAGTCTTCGGCTGAGCTGCGGAAGGCGGGGCCACCGATGACCTGCTCTATGGGAATGTTCCGAGTTTTCTCGCCGTCCTCCCACAGGTCGTACCGGCTGGGCACGTGGTTGCGCACCTTGAGCCGACGGTAGAGGCCGGTAATCATCTCCTCCTTCCCCTCGTCGAAGATGAGGAAGGCGTGCCTATTGGCCGATGCGACGGAGCGGTTGATGCGGTTGAGGAGGCGGTCGAGGCTCGCCTGCTCGATCTTCTGCTCTCCGGCTTGTGGAGGCAGACGTTGATGACCTCGATGCCTCCTATGTTTCTCGCCGCATCTTCTAGCTTGCGGAGGCCACTTAGGAAGACCTCGACCCCCTGCTTTAGGGTGACCCGCTCGTTGGTATCGCCGTTCCTCGCCAGCCTTCCCCTCCCCGCCAACAGGTCGCAGGCGTGAAGCTCCCTGGATAGGGGGATGCCGTACCGCTCTTGCAGCTCCAGACGCCAGGCATGGATGTCGCCGAACAGCTCGTTCCAGCGTTCGCCATCGACCCCCAGGGCGGAGCGGACGTAGTAGCGGGGGCCTTCGGATTCGTCGATGTAGTACAGACGCATGATTCTCGTTCTCCTGTCATGTGTTCTTCGTGTTCAGCGCTCTGGAAAGGCGTAGGTGGATCCCGAGTCGCCGGGAGTGCGCCAGGCCCGTCCCAGCGGCCCCAGCTCCTCCAAGGCAGCTCTGTGGGAGACCCACAGGGGAAGTTGGACCCTCGCCCGTTCCATCTCCTCACGCGCCACGCGCAGGAAGTGGGTCTCGGTCAGGTCGTGATCGAATACGACCAGGACGGCGGGCTGGACGCCGTGGTCGTCGATGGGCTGGTGGGACGAGAAATAGCGCAGGTAGGGGGCGAGCCTGGCCGCCATGGTAGTGGGCCGTACCGCCCTTCTTTCCCATTCCAGGAAGAAGGGCCATGTGACGGCGCCCTTGCGCACCACGCCGAAGGAGTCAGGGCGAACCGAGTGGAGCCTACCGTCATAGCGGAAGTAGCGGGAAGCCCTTCGGGGTGGGTCGAGCTGCACGATCTCCCAGCCCTGCGCCCGTGACTGACGGGCCAGCGCCGTGACGAACCCATGCACCGCGTCGGTGTGCTCGATGTTCCTGAGCAATTGGCGGCTTCTGGAGCCGGAGACGTTGCGCCAGTCGGCGGGGGCATCCGAGTCGAGAGAGGCGACGCTCCAGAGCTTGCGGACGGTGCCAACGGCGGTGCGGTCCCTGCGGGCCAGCATCGTCAGGCCCCGTTCGGTGAGGGCGAGGCGGCGTCCTGGGGTGGAGATACGGGAGACCAGACCGGCACCAACGAGGGGCATCACGATCTGGGAGAGCCGGGCGGCTGAGAAGCCCATCAGCCGGCACAGGTCTACCGAGGTGATCCAGGGCCAGTCGGCGAGTATGTCCAGGGTGCGCTTCTCCGCGGGCTTCAAGATGGCGGGTAGCAGATGGTCTGGCGTGTCCCGCTCCGGCCCCTCCATGCTGATGTTCTCGGGGAGGGACGCCTGCGAGAATTCAGACTCCGTCGGCAGCGTACCGCCCTGGCCTATGTAGGAGAGGACATACCGGAGGTCGAGGGTGGTGGCGATGGAGGGCAGATGCCATACGGGGTCGTCGGCGCGGGCCAGGGCCGCATCGCTCTCCAGCGCCAGGAGAGCCGGCAAGGGCGTTCCGGTCAGCCGTCTGCGGGCATCGCGGAGCCGCACCGCGTCGGGAAGGAGCGCCAGGACGGCGCTGGGCGCAGGCCCCTCCCCGAGCCTCCAGAGGCGCTTGGCGAAGCCCGTCCGATAGGATGTGGCCCCCTGCCGGACGATGCCGACGGTTCGCCCGTCGTGAAGCACCACAGTGGCATCCAGGGGCTCTCTGCGGAACCACCGGAACCCTATTGCTCCCTGCTCGGCGGCGATGGCCGCGGCCACCCGGTAGATGACCGCCACGGCGTCGAGGCGCCCCAGGAGGATGCGCCTCCACTGGACGGAGACGGGATAGGTGCGCAGCATCTCGTCCAGACTCACACCCTCCTCGTCAGACAGGCGGTTGAGCCCGGCAGCGGTGAGGTAGAATCGCCGAGTGGTCCTCAGGAGGTCCGTGGCATGGGGGATGGAGTCGACCAGCCCTCTGCGTTCCAGGTCGGCCACGGCGTCGTAGGTCGTGCGATCTGGCACGTCGGATACGGCGGCCAGCTCAAGGCGGTCGAGGAAGGGCATCGAGGCCAGGGACCGCAGGACGTATGTGTAGCGTTCCTTCCCCGCGCTCATGGGCCTTCCCCTTCGGACTCAGGGGCGTTCCCCTCGCTCGATGGCGCGCCGGTAGGAGTAGTGTCCTTGGGAGGGCGGGATCGCCTCTTGCCCTTTGCCGAGGTCTTAGGAGCCGCGCCGTTGCTGGGCGGGGTCTTATTGCCCCTCTCCAGGGCCGCAATCGCCGCCCGGTACTGTTCCACCAGCCGCTCCGACTCGGCCTGGCCGGCGGCTATCTCCTTCACCGGGGTGGCGTAGCCGGCAGTCGCGGCGCGGATGCGGGCGGCGACTTCGGGGTCTCCCGCCTCGGGCTTCCTGACGGCCATGGAGAAGACGGGGAGCCGCTCCTTCTCCACGGTGGCCCGCACGTAGCAGTGGTGCACCGGCAGCGAGGTGATGTCATCCTCAGAGACCCTGTCCTTTCCCAGCTCCCAGACCAGGGTCCTTGCGTCGTTACCCGCCACCTGGAAGACGGCCAGGCAGCCCACGTTGGACATGATGGAGTCCTGCATGGTGCGGGAGAGGTCGCCCAGCTTGGCCAGGCCCTGGGTGGCGAGGATGAACGATGCCCCGAACTTCCCCAGCTCGGAGAGCATGGTCTCGTAGTCCACGCCGGGCATGGACTGCATCTCGTCCACCACCACCAGGACGCCCCTGCGCTGCTCCAGGGGCAGGGCTCCCTGCTCCCGAATCACGGCGTCCACCAGGTTCAGGATGGATGCTCCGACCAGGGCGGCCACGTCCCTGCCTGCCGTTCCCTGGGAGGTGGAGACCAGCAGCACGCCGCCGTCCAGGATCAGCTGACGCATGTCGATGGTGGAGCGGGACTGGCCCAGGATGGCCCGTGCCTTTTTGGATGAGGCGTAGTAGGAGAGGCGGGTCTGGACGGGGGCCAGAGCCTCTGCCTTGTACTGGCGGTGCCAGTTACTGAAGTCCCTGCTCCACCACTCAAGCAGGTAGGGATCGCTCACCTTGGCCAGCACCTTGGCCTGGAACTTGTCGTCGGAGAGGAGCCTGAGCCCGTCCAGGATGGTGTACTGCTGATCGGCGTCCACCCTCTCATTGGCCTCGTGGAGGGTCTTGACGGTCTGCTCCAGGATGGACTGCATCCTCGGTCCCCACTGGTCCCAGAGGCCCTTGGCGACCCGCACCACCGAGTCGGCGGTGCGGTCCCTGTCGGCAAATATTCTGGTGTCGAGCAGGTTGATGCCGGGAGCCCCCGCATCGTCGGCCAGGTCGATGAGGCGCACCCGGTCGACGAGGGACTCGGGCACCTGCCCCAGCAGCCCGTTCACCAGGTCGGTGTGGGGATCGACAACGACGATGGCGTCGGGGTCCTTGCCCTTGGCCTTCTGTTTCAGCTTGTGGGAGACGATGTGGTGCATGAGGGTGCTTTTCCCCATGCGGGTGCGGGCCACGTAGAGGTGGTGGCGTCGCAGCAGGTCGTCGGGGAAGTGGATATCCCGGGGATTGCCCGCCGTGGTCTGGCCCACCAGAGCGCCGCCCCTGGTGCCTCTGGCCGAGGGAAGGAGCACCCGTGCTCCCGACCGCTCCACCAGCGGGGTCTCATCTCTAGCCCCCGGCGGGTGCCACAGGGATGCCACCTCCCGCACCCCCAGGACGCTTCGCTTGCCGAAGAGTCCCGTGGAAGCGGGCTGCATTGAGGGGCTGGGGATCACCCGCCGCACTTTGCCCACCCGGAAGCGGGCTCCTGCGGGGTTGTCGTAGTGGCGGTAGGCCGCCGCCACCCGGCTCAGCAGCTCATTGGCGCGCTGGCCGGTGTCCCCCTTGGGCAGGATGGCGGTGACCTGGAGCTCCGCGCCAAAGGCGATGCGGGAGACCTTCTCCTTTATCAGTAGCGGGTCGTGGACGCGGGAGCGGGCCTTCCTCCAGCGCCACCAGCCCCAGCCCGCGGCTATCGTCCCCGCGACGACCCCAGTGGCCAGGAGCACGGTCTTCCACGTCTCCCCGCCCTGTACCCAGAAGTAGCCCTGGAAGACGCTGAGGGCCGCCAGGCCCAGGACGATCATGAGGACGGCGTCGGTCTGGAGGGGCTTGGTCTGATAGGTGTATGAGGCGTCCCTGTGCTCGGTGGCAGGGTTCCTGACGGCCTTGTCCATGTGGGCCGCCGACCAGTCGGGTCCCAGGGAGCGGAGCAGGATCCGGGCCACGATGCGCTCCTTGTCGTGCAAAGTAGACAAGGCCCCGATCAGTGCGATGAGCGGGTCTGAGCCGGGGTCCAGCAGGTCGTCGTCCCGGAAGGTGCGGAGGGGAAGGTAGTCGGGGCCGTCGGCGGCCAGGGTCATGCTCCACGCCTCCTCTCCCTCGTCAAGGCGCAGGGGGTCCTCCTCGTGGGGCACATCCTGGATGCGGGCCTGGGGGTAGTGGGCCGATATCTGGCCCTTGACCACCTCGTCGTCGCGGCAGCGGGCCATGAGGGTAACGCCGTCGGCGTCTCCCGCCAGCTCCAACGAAAAGGGCTCAGGGACCGCGATGGACTGGAGCAGGTTCTCCACGCCCAGCAGGGTGCGCTCCCCCGTGCGGGGCGGCGTCACCGCCAGCAGCACCGGGGGCTTTTTGTCCTTTTGGCCGCCCAGCAGCCAGCCTATGGGGTTCAGTTTCATGGTGGGTTCTCCTTCCTGAAGGTGAGTTGCTATGGGTAGCTCAGCTGTGTACAGCAGGCCGGGCGTCGATGAGCCCCTGCTCTTCGGTCGTGGCCAGGATGCGGACGGGGAAGCGGCCGCCCCGGGCGATCAGCATCCCGTCCCCGCGAGGACAGGAGAGAAGCCACTGGACGTCGGCCTCCGAGAGGTCGAAGGACTCCCCGACCGCTCTCAGCGCGGCCGCGTCCTGCTGGAGCAGCAGTTTGAATGCGCTGTTTTGCAGGAGTACACGTCCTGAATGGCCCACGATGGGCCTACTGGTGTCCTCGCTGAGGAAGTCCTGCACATCCTGGGTGATGGAGATGAGGCCCAGATGGTGCTTCCGGGCTCTCTTGGCCAGGGAGACCAGGGAGGAGGCCCCCTCGGGGTGCTGCATGATGCTCCACACCTCGTCCACCACCAGCACCCTGGGTCTGGGGTCCCTGGACGCCATGGACCAGACCGCCTCGGCGCACACCAGCGTTGCGGCGGGCCTTAGCTCCGGCTCCAGCAGGCGAAGGTTGAAGACGGTGATGGGAAGCTCGGTTCCCAGCAGGTCTGCCCCCTGGTCGGTGAGCAGGTGGCGCAGGCTGCCGGTGGCGAAGGGCCTCAGCAGGGATGCCATCCCCTTATAGCCCTGAGATTCGAGGAATATGAAGAAGTCCTGGAAGCCGGTGACGGCCCGATGGGTGGTGTAGTAGGCGGTAAGGGCCTCGTCCAGTGTGGCCCGCTGTTCGGGGGAGAAGCGCTCTCCCACCATGACCTCTATGAGTCTCCTGAGACCGCCCACCCGTTGCAGGACCTCGCTCTCATCCTCCTCTTCCAGAACGAAGGGGTTGAGGCCGTGACCGGCAACCCCGGGGGTCAGCACCCTTCCCCCTGCGACCTGGGCCAGGGATGCGTACTCGCCCTCGGGGTCGATGACGTAGTAGACGATGCCCCTGGAGATGCCGCGCAGCAGACCCAGCTTGGTGGAGAAGGACTTCCCCGCGCCGCTCCTGGCCATGACCACCGTGTTGGCGTTGAGGAAGGCCCCGTCGAAGGGGTCGTAGGTCACGACCGATCCCGAACGCAGGTCCAGGCCGAAGAGGGTGCCCTTGCGGGTGTCCAGGTCGGGGGGCGCGAAGGGCAAGAGAAAGCTCAGGGTCGAGGTGTCCACCGTGCGCCAGGAGCCCCCCGGGTTCAGGGCCAGGGGCAGCGTGGAGAGGTGGCCGTCGCGCTGCCGGAATCTCATGGCGTCCAGGACGGCCATGGACCCGGCGAAGAGGCCCCGAAGCTGCTGCCCCCGCTCCTTCAGCGAGTCTGCTGTCCCTGCATAGATGGTGATGGAGAAGGAGGCGTTGAACAGGCGCTCCCTGCCCCGGTGCACCTCGTCCCTGAGCCGGGATGCGTCCTCCAGGGCGATCTCCGTCTCCGGAGAGGCCGTCCTGCCTCGGCGTAGCGAGATGGCGATGCCCGACTCCATCTTCACCCGCTGCCACTCCAGGGTCCTGACGGCCTGGGCGGTGGCGATGGGCGAGATGTGTATGGACAGGTCCATGGGCAGGCCCAGGGCCAGGACCCGTTGCATGTACCCCAGGGGAAGCGTCCGGGGCCAGCGGGTCAGCTGGTAGCTCCTTCCCAGGCGTTCTCCCATGTCGAGCTGGCCTCTGCTGAGGCCGATGACCATAGAGGACTCCGATGATGGAGCAGGCGGAGCGCATCCCCGCAGGGTGGACTCCACCAGCAGCCGCAGAGCCCTGTCCTTGAGCGGGAAGACGGCGAAGCCCGCCCTGGTGAGGAGGCCCTGAAGCTCGTCGGCCCGCGCCTTTAGAGCGATGGCGTAAAAGCGCCGGTCCACGACGCCTGGGCGCTCCTCAAGCTCTCCCAGGAACTCCCCTAAAGAGGCCGACGCCTGGGCAACTCCCTCGGCGAGGCCGCTTGGACGGCGCTCAGCCAGGGCGTCCCGGAGGGCGCCCAGCCGGGGCGGGTGCTGTCGCACCAGGAGTTGCACGGGGAAGTCCAATGCGTTGAGGACAGCGGCGAAGGCCCCCATGATGGGCTGCTCCACCTCCAGGCCCCGCACCTCCATGACGGAGACCTCCACGCCGCCGAGACGCACGATGGTCGCCTCATGCAGCCCCGCTATCGGAAAGTAACGGGTCAGAGGCGGCGGAGTCTTGGGTTTCTTTGGAGCGCGCTCCTCCGTCACGGGATGTTGGACCTCATCGGGTATACCGGTTACAGGCAGGGGTTCCTGCTCTCCCGCCGATGGATGAAGACCTTCGCCGGTCCTGCGC
Organism: Dehalococcoidia bacterium; assembly: GCA_965249185.1. Classification (GTDB taxonomy): domain Bacteria; phylum Chloroflexota; class Dehalococcoidia; order Lucifugimonadales; family Australimonadaceae; genus CBDFLS01. The sequence continues at coordinate 1,301,540 of CBDFLS010000002.1, read as the reverse complement.
CGAAGGGGTCTGAACTTGCGACGGGTCATGGGCGCACCTCCTGGGGTTTGAGTGGAATGCGAACGACGGCCTTCTGAGGCAGCCGGTGCCGGGGCAGGTGGCGGCCCCTCTTGGACCGCTTCCGCCGCCGTGGGCTCGCTCCATTGGTCGATTGGGTCTCCTTCTGGTCGACCCCTTTGCCGTTCCTTTGCTTGCTACGCATCAGGACTGCTCCTTCCGCCTTCGACGGGCGGCTCGCAGGGTGCGGACGGCGGCTATCACCAGGTAGACGCCGGTGCCAAGGACGGCCACGCCGACGAAGGGAGACGGGGCCAGGGACGCTGCCGTCAGCCCGGCCATGATCCCGACGACTCCGGCCATCAGTTGAAGCCTTGGCTCCTCGGTCCAGTAGGCCAGGGCCACCAGGCCCAGAAACAGGATCGTGTCTGCAGTACTCATACATTCCTCCTTGTCTTCTTGTTGTTGTGGTTCCTAACGCGTCGGCAGCAGCACCGTGGTGCTGTCCACCAGGAGCACCATGAGGCCCTTGGCCAAGAGCACCAGCACCAGGCCGGAGATGGCTCCGATGACAGCGCCCTTGGCCCTTCCCCTGGCGTGGGGGTTCTCCGGCTCGCCCCACATGAGGACGAAGGCGGCCCACACCAGGCTGAAGCCCGCCAGGATGCCGGCGATGAGGATGAAGATGTTGAGGAGCCGGTTGTACTCCTCCAGCATCTCCGCCCCCGCCTCTCCCTGGGACGCTCCGGTGGTGAATAGGGCGAAGGCGAAAAGCGCCGCCAGGCTCATGAGCCGCCCCAGGGCTCTCGGCAACACCCTCAAGAAGGGTTGGTCCAGGCGAGCCGCATGGTGGATTGACGAAAGAGCTCTACGCATTACCGCAACTCCTGTCCCACCAGCTCCCGGAAGACCTCCTGGGCTGGGATGGCCTCGCCGGGGATCTCCTCGGCGGTGTAGCTCTTCTCCGAGACCACGGCCCCGGCCTCATCCTCCATGAGCTGTCTTGCCTCGATGGAGATGGAAAGGCTGTCAAGCCAGGCCATGTAGAGCTCGGTACGGAGCTTTGCCGCCTCGTCGGGAGTCAGGTCGAAGTAGTTGTTGTCCTCCATGTGGTCCAGGGCGTCCTTGTAGGGATTGGTGGAGTCGTCCTCGTCTTCATCATCGTCGTCCTGGTCCTCGATGAGCTGGAGGTACTGCTCCGGCTCCGAGGGGATGTCGGAGTCCTCCGGCGGGTCGGGCAATGCCTCAAATGGAGCGTCCGAGAGGATGGGGAAGGCGGTGGAGAGCACGTCCCGGTAGTGGCGCACCAGGGGCTCCTGCTCCGTCACCTCGGCCGAGGTGTAGGCGGGGATGACGACCTCCACGTCCACCTCCTGGGTCACCTCCTTGCCCTCCACCCACACGTCCTCGCTGACGTGCTGGCTCTGGCTCTGCCCCGGCAAGGTGACGGTCTCGCTGACCGTCTGGCTCTGGGTCTGGCCGGGGATGGTGACCGTCTCGCTGACGGTCGTCTGGTCGGTCTGTGCGGGAAGGGTGATCTCGGTGGTGGCGTAGGTGGACGCCTCATCCTCGGCGTAGCCGGTGGCGGTGCCCGAGGCCGTCCCCGATACATACTCCGATGCGTAGGTGGACGCCTCGTCCTCGGCGTAGCCGTAGGCGGTGCCCGAGGCCGTCCCCGATACGTACTCCGATTCGTAGGAGTAGGCGGTCCCCGACGCATAGCTCGAAGCCTCGGTGGAGGCGTAGCCGTAGGCGGTTCCCGATGCGTAGCCTGACGCGGTCCCGGAGGCGTAGCCCGTCGCGCTGCCGCTGGCGTAACCGGTTGCCGTTCCCGATGCGTAGCCCGATGCGGTGCCGCTGGCATACCCAGAAGCCGTCTCCTGGGGCACCCATATATTGAAGCTCAGCCAGCCCAGGATGATGTTTGCCCAGTGACTGACGGCGGTGGTGAAGCCCCCGACGAGGGTGGAGACCCATGAACCGACCGTGGTCCAGACGGTGACGCCGACGATCCTGGAGACCCACGAGCCCACCGTCGTGGAGACCCATGAGCCCACCGCCGTGGAGAGCCATGAGCCCACCGTGGTCCAGACGGTGGCTCCGACGATGGCCGAGAGCCAGGTTCCCACGGTGGTGGAAAGCACCGCGCCGAGGATGGTCCACACCTCGGCGTTCACGACGGCCGATAGCCACTTGCCCACGGTGCCCGAAAGCACTGCGCCGAGCACGGTCCACACCTCGGCGCTCACGATGGCCGAGAGCCACTTGCCCACGGTTGCGGATATCCACCCGCCCACGGTGTGGGTGACGGCCCCCCAGGCCGCGCTCAGGGTTGCCGAGAGGGTGCGGACCACGGGTGAGAACCAGGCGCTCAGAGTGGCCGAAACCGTATGGACCACCGGGCCGAACCAGGCGCTCAGGGTCGAGCTCACCGTGTGATAGAAGCCCGCAAAGTGGCCTATGACGGGTATCCGCTCGATGAGGGACTGCTCCTCGTTGTGGGTGAGGTCCACCCTGCCCGGCAGGGGGATCACACGGGTCGACGTGATGTCCGCTCGAAGGGATACCTGGTGGACGCGGTCCTCCTGGGGAAGGGAGAAGTTGAAGGGCATGTCGCCGTCCCGGGCGAAGGCCAGGCCGGTGGTAGAACCGGCCGCCGAGGCCGCCAGGTACACCTCGCCGGTCACATCGGCGACGTCGGCATCCAGGAGCAGCTTCCGGCTCACCGCTGCGGCGGGGTCCGCCGGGTCGGTGAGGACAGTGGCTTCGACGACCTCCTCCGCCCGGCTGTTGCAGGCGCTGGAGAGGCGGCCCGTGACGTTGCCCAGCCGCCAACCCACCTCGGTCATGGAGAGGCCGCAGTCGGCGGTCTCCAGCCCTGGCAGGGGGTAGGGAAGGCTGCCCTGGTCCAGTACCCGGATGCCGGCGTTGCCCAGGGCGTCCCGCCAGGAGATGACGATGGCCTTGTGGTTTGCCGTGAGGGGGATGGTGTACTGCCGGGGCTCTCCCCGGTAGAGGACCCCCTGGGTGTAGAAGGGCCGGTAGCGGTCGTGGGTCTCGGTGGTGACCTGCACCTCCAGGGACGTTGCCGCACGAAGGGTCAGCTCGGCCTCGTTGCCCCGCACCCGCCACGCCTCGATGAAGAGCCGTTGGGGGTCGGGGCCGCTCGCCGGTCCAGCGGCAAGGGCCGCAGACGGCGCGATGGAGGTCAGGATGACCATCACGGCCAGGAGGAGGCTCAGGCACTTGAAGGGGAGTCCCTTCAGCCGGAACCTCCACAGTCTGCGGCGTCCCTTCTTCTTTTGAGATTTGGGCTTGGGCGGCGTTGCTACCGGAGGGTTGAGCAGCGCGGTGACCTCTCCCTCGTACCGTTTGGGCGAAAGGGCGAAGCGGAGCAGGTCCAAGATCACTATGGGCAGCCCCCTCCCTCCGGGGCGCACGGCCACCATGGCCAGCCCCAGAAGGCCGACGGCGATGGCGGCGCCCAGACGGAAGGCGCCGTCGGGGAGGAAGGCGGCCTGCTTCCATAGCCCGTAGGCCAACCCGACGACCGCGGCGATGGCCACGATCTGGGGGAAGGTCAGGCCCAGCAGGACCTTGTCCTCCGTCTGCAAGTGAGTGGGTACTTCGTGTTCACGCAAGGGCGTACACCTCCTAAGGCGAGTTGCCGGACGGGTTGCTCGGGTTGGGCAATTCGGGGGTCACGGGACTGCCGATGGCGGCGTTGATGATGAGGTTCATCACGCCATAGGCCAGCAGCGCCAGCACCACCCCGGCCAGGGCCGTGAACATGGCGCTCTTGCCCCGCTCCATCTGGTGGGGCGCGCCGGAGGCGGAGAGGTACAGGAAGGACCCGTAGATGAAGAACCCCGTGCCCACCACGCCGACCATGGCCAGTAGAATCCCCACGATGTTGGATACGGTCTGAATCAGATCGCTCATGCGTAAACTCCTTCTCACCGTTGTGTTGCCGGCTGATTGAGGCCCCCACTCAGGGGCCGTTGATCACTCGTTCATGCTGCGGGGCGGCATCCCCGCCGACGTGTTGCCCGTCGATGCTTCGCCTCCGCCGCCGCCCTTGGCCAGGCCCGCCGCAGCAGGGAGCCAGCTTCCAACGCCGCCCCCACTGCCTGCCGCCCCGGCCTTCATCGCACCGGCAGCCGACATAGCGCCGGTTGCCATGCCCGCCACGTGCATCATCCTGGGCAGGGCCATGAGCATGGATGCCCCGTAGTGGAGGGTGCGCAGCCAGGCGTCGAACACCCCGGTGGTGCCAAGCATCGAGGGGACCCTGGTGGTCAGGTAGACGAAGGCGATGCTCATCAAGAGCTGCCACAGGAAGTCGTTGACCGGCTGGCCTGCACCGATGGAGGCGAAGTCGTCCAGGAAGGCGATGGCCAGGGCCAGGGCGACCAGCTGGACCGACTGCTGGAACACCGTCACCAGGAAGGTCTTCAGCCAGTAGCGGCCCCACCCGGCGGTCATGGGCAGGACCCACAGCCCCAACGCCACGGGAGCCAGCACCAGCAGCAGGTCGATGAGGGCGAGGCGGATGATGAACTGGCCGATCACGTAGAGGATGAAGAAGCCGTAGACCAGGTAGAGCAAGGCCAGCGCCAACGCCAGTCCCGTGTTGCCCACCTGGATGGCCTGGAGGAACACGTCCAGGGGCGCTCTCAGCAGGTCTCCCGCCGTCACCTCCAACGAGACGGCCACGAACCGGGATATGCTGTCGGCCAGGTCGATGATGAAGGAGCCCCACCACAGCGAGGTGGAGGCGGCGACCACGGCGATCATCAACCGGGGCACCAACTCCCTCCAGCCGAAGTCGTGACCCCCCAGGTGCTCCCGGAAGATCATGGTGATGCCCGCCCACGCCAGGATGACCCCCAGGCCCGCAGCCACGACGACCCACACCACCATCCAGGCTTGCTGGACGGCTTCGTGCAGGTAGGTCAAATTGGGCGGGGTGCCGGTGAGGATGTCGGTCATGTGTTGCATTCCCCCTAGCAGTTGGCCGGGTCCGAGCCGGTGATCTTGCTCAGGACGCTGCACAGGATTCCGTGGATGCCCTCCACCACCCAACCCGCAAATGCCTTGGCCCAGCGGGACGGGTCCAGAGCGCTCAGCACCCTGTCCCACAACCCCGAACCTTCATGGGCGGGGATGATGACCTCGAAGTCGTAGAGCTCATACTCGTGGAAGACGTACAGGACCAGGGTGTACGCCCTGTCCGGGTCCAGCTCGGGCTGCTCGTCGTACTCGGGGTAGTCGATGTCGTACTCCCAGCCCTCGTCCTTCTCGTCGGGGTCGTCCTGGATGAAGTAGAGGGCGGTAAGCCACTCGCCGGTCACCGGGTCCTTGACCCCGTAGCCGGCCCAGGTGGGGTCCGCGCTGAAGATGGGCTTGGCCTCGAAGCTACCGTCGTCGTGGCGCTTGATGAACTCCTCGTCCTCGTTGACCAGGGTGAACCCGCCGCTCTGCTGTAGGGGTGCGGCCAACGCCAGGTTGCTTGCGGGGGTGGCCACCAGCGCCGCCAGGAGCAGCGCCCCGGCCATGAGCGTCAGCCGTATCGCCTTTATGGATTTCAGGGTCGATCTCAGTGCCATCTCGTCACCTCCTTTGGATTGATGGAGTCACGTCCTGCTATCGAGTCTGAATAAAGCGACGGGGCCATGTAATGGGTTGAAAAGGAGGACACGCGCGTCCTCCCTTTCAGGACATGGGAATCGCGGGAGCGTTCGTGATGTCATAGACGTGTACAGAGATTGGAGTTTGGTGCAAGAGTGCAAAGTGGAGTCGTGAGCAAGCTGAATCGGGGGTAAATCACCCCCTATAGGACGGGAGCAGTAAGCACTTTGGAACAAGGGGTGGTTGCGGCAGAGTTGGACAGTCCTCACTGCGAAAGTTGACAAAAGACAACTGAGGAAATCGGAGGGGAGTGGACAGACCAAGCTGTGAAAATTGACGAAAGGCAAGTGAGAAGGGAGGGAGGATGAACGGCAAGGAATTGATGCAGGAGAGAAGCCGAAGTCTGGAGAGTCTGCGTCATCTGCGGTTGATGGCGCTGCTGCGGGACCTGGAGCGTGACGAGGGCCGGGTGAAGACGGCTGAGCTGCTGGGGATCAGCTACAGAACCCTGGTCAGAGCCGTGGAATCGGGCAGGCTTACGGGGCGGATGAGCGATGCGTTGGAGCGGATGCTGCTGTCCGGGGGCGGCTCGGCTGCCGCCCAGCAACGGGAGCGGTTCGACGCCCTGGAGCAGCGGATCACGGAGTTGAAGGAACGGATGGAGGGGTTGGAGAAGGAGATGCGCAGCTCCCTCGAAGACGGCGGCCCAGCCGTCCACGGGGAGTTGGGGCGCAAGTTGGACGAGGGCGCTCAGGCGGTCGGGGAGCTGGCGGGCAGGGTTGCCAGGCTGGAGGTGGCTCAGGCCGGGACGGGCATTCCAGAAGCTCATGGTTCAGGGAAGGAGCGGCGGCCTGTCTACAACGGCTCGTTCCGTGCCGGGGTGGTCACCAAGGAGCCGCACCCCGGCGAGGAAGCCTCCTACGGTCCGGGGATGCCGCTGGTGGTGGAATGGCGGCATCTGTGGAGCGTTCGTGAGGAGGGCACCAGGCTAACCCAGACGAAGGGAAGGGAGCGGATCATGGCCCTGGAGATCGCCATGATCGGAGAGTACGAGCTGACGCTTCCGCCGGATACCGCTCCCCTGCACCCATCCGTGCGGGAGGACTACCTGGGATGGCGCAGAAGGGCGCTGGTGGACATACAGAGGGAGCGGGCCAGGCGGGAGCTGATGCGGCTCCTGCGGCGTGTCCTCACCCTGGGGTTGTGGTGGAAGTAGCGGCTGTCGCATTCCTGTCGCATTGGAGTAAGTGATGTGGGCGGAGAGGGCCTGAAACTATTGCCAAGGGCTCGGTGGAGCGGTAATACTAAGATCGTTATCAGGCTTTTCCAGCGTTTCCCGCCCTAGAAACCTGGAGGGTCCCTTCCCTGAGCCCGGATAGACCAATCGGATCGAGCAACCTCTCCGAGACGGTCTTCCAAGAGGGATGTTCCACAAAGGCCGGAGTGCGTCCTGCGTTTCGACCTTTCGATACGACGGTTGGAGTGCCCCATGCCCTCTGACCGTCCCCCCATGCCTGCGGCGTCGCTCTTCAGACAGCTAGGCCGCAGCTTCGACACGCGCTGGTCTGCCATTTGCATCGCAGGCTGGCCGCTTCACGTCACCGCAGCCTCCCCAGAGTCGGTACGCCATATAGACCCTGGCCGAGCTGCGCCCTTTTACACCCGCGTCTGTTCCGTGACCACGTCGTAGGGCAGCCGCGCCGCGTCTTCGTAGCTCCCCAGAACTCGCGTTGTGACGAAGAGACCCTGGCCGAGCTGCGTCTTTTCCACCCTGGCCCCTCTGCGTGCAATGCGTGAGACAGGCCGGGTACAAGTCACGCTGCGTTCACGTGAGGCATCCCACCGTGGGCGGAGTGTGTCCATCGACAGTCAACCCAGTAGCGAAGACCCGCGCCACGGATGCCGGTGCGGGCAACAGACATAAGAAGGAGGTGCGCATGCACATCAAGGAACGGGTTCCACGGGTCCTGGCCGCCGTCGCCGGGACCGCAAGAGCCATGCGGCGGCACAAGCGGAGGACGCTGGCGGCAGGCGTGACGTTGCTCCTGGTAACGCCCCTGTTGACCGGTTCAGGCGTTGACGCCTTCACCGTCAACGCTCTGGCCCTTGGATGCGGGGCGCTGATGCTCCGGCGGTTCATGGGCGCAAGGAACAGGAAACAGGCGATACAAGCACTACGGCAATCGAAAGTAGAAAGGAGGTCGTGATGACAACGGCAGTGATGAATTACGGAACGATGGTAGTGGGTGAAAGGCCCAGGCGCAGTCTGGAGGAGCTGGTGGACCGGGTGATGGATGCCCTCTTTGCCAGCAACCGCGAGCAGTCAACGGCGCAGAGCGTGGCCCGGAGGGTCCACGACGCACGGCGGCTGCGGAAGGCGGGGAACCTCGACGGTGCGTTGACGCTCATAGCCGACCTGGACACCGCCACGGCGGATGCGCGCGAGACGCGTTGGGCCTACGCCGAGTGGCAGGACCTGGTGCGACGACGGTTCGGGCAAAGCGAGACCCTGGTCTACAGCCAGGGCGCCGGCAGAGCTGCGGCGCTCGCTCCCCACGGCGACGGGACCGTGAAAGTCCTGGCTGTGCTGGGGATGGTGTGGCAGCCGGGCAAGGTGGTCTCCGCGAGGAGCCTGCGGGGCCTGAAGCCCCTGAAAGGAGGTGGGTCATGGTCGTAGCCAACACACAGGTTGACCTGGCGGCCCTCAAGAGCCGCCATTCCCTGGCCGACGTGGTGGAGGCTGCGGGCGTGCAGCTGAGGGGAAGGGGCCGCGTCCGACAGGGCGTCTGCCCCTTCCACCAGGAGTCGGAAGGCAGCTTTACGGTGTACGCCGACACGTCCAGGTTTTACTGCTTCGGCTGTGGAGTTGGTGGGGACGTGCTGGACTTTATCCAGCGGGCCGAGGGCCTCACCCTGCCCGAGGCGATACAGAGGCTGGGTGGTGGGACTGGGCTGGCTCCCAGCCCAGTCGTCCGGTCGAGGACGCAGGCCGCGCCACGGCGTACCGCTGCTCCCGTGGTTTCCCAGCGGGATCCGGCGGCGCTGTCGGCGGCAACGAGGTTCTACCTCCGGTCGATGCTCCAGAGCTCCGAGGCGCGTGAGTATCTGGCGTCCAGGGGCATCAGCTTCGATACCGCCTGCCGCCTGGGTCTTGGCTACGCACCGGGGGACGGGCTGCGCCGATACCTTGAAGCCTACGGATTCGGCGGCGAGCGATTGCAGGCTTCGGGCCTGTTCACCGAGCGGGGCGAGCGGTTCGCAGGGATGGTGGTGGTTCCCGACCTGGCCTCGGGACGCGTCCGCTGGCTTGTGGGCCGGGCCCTTGACCCGGAGCGGACGCCGAGGTTCCAGGCGCTGCCCGGACCCAAGCCGGTGCTTGGACTTGGGCGGCTTGGGGCTGCGCCGTCTTGGGTGGTCCTTACTGAAGGGGTGTTCGACTGGCTTGCCCTTGTCCAATGGGGCTTGCCCGCTTGCGCAGCCTTGGGGACCCAGGGCATGGAGCGGGTGGCAGGTAGCTTGCTTGCCTTCCCCCGCGTGTTCCTCGCCTTCGACGCCGACGATGCCGGCCGCGAGGCCGCCGAGCGGCTTGAGAGCTTGCTTGGACGGCGGGCCGCCACGGTGCGCTTGCTTGAAGGGGTCACCGACGTGGCGGAGCTTGCCACGCATCCCCACGGGCGGGCGATCTTCCTGGGCTTGCTTGCCAGGGCAGCCCGCACCGCTAGGTAGCACAGGCCCCCTTCCACACGGGCTTCCCGCCCGCTCTTGTGCCCACGCCAGCCCACCGTCTTGCAGGCTCTGTGCCCTGCGCCATCAAAACCCCACAGCATTACCCAAGGAGGCGCTATGCCCAATGAATGACGGGGCTTGCCCCGCCCACGGGCTTCCCATAGGGGAAACCCGCACCGACCAGAGAAACAGCAGTCAGCACAACACAGACATCACAAAGGAGAAGCACAATGACGAACGCATCGACCAAGAACGGAAGCAACGGCGTCCACCCGGACGCTGCAATCACTCCGGAGCACGACCTGCTCTGGGACAGCCTGTCCCCAAGGGTGGTGAGCGAGCTGGAGAAGCCCCTCGACCCGAGCCTGGTGTCCCAGCGTAAGGGCCGGGCCGGGCGCACATACCAGTACATCGAGGGACACACGGTCATCGACCAGGCGAACGAGATATTCGGTCGCGGCGGCTGGGGATACGAACTCGTGGACGATGTCACCCTGCGAGAGATCGACAGCGTTGACCCCAAGACCGGGGAGGTGAGCCGCATCCGCGCCTACAGCGCTCCCGTGCGGGTCACCGTCCCCGGCGCTCCGCCCCGCACGGACATCGGGTTCCACGCCGTGGCGGAGGAGACGGCGGAGGGTCACGACACAGCCTGCAAAGGGTCGGTTACCGACGGTCTCAAACGCGCCCTGCGCAGCTTCGGAGACCAGTTCGGGAATTGCCTCTACGGAGACCAGGCGGCAACCGGGCAACCGGCGAAGCGGGAAAGCGCAGCCGACTCCCTCGCACCGTCGCTGCGGTCGACGCTGATCGACCTGGGGGCGATGCAGGGGTTCGACGAGAAGCAGGTGCGGGCTGCGGTCAAGGGCAAGACGGGCAAGGACCTTGAGGCGGTATCGGCATCGGAGCTGACGCCGCTTGTGCAAGGGGCGACCCAGAAGCTCCAGCAGACGCGGGAAGCAGAGGCGTCGGAAGCGGCATGAGCCCAACGCGCCATAGCGAGCCCACGTAACGGGGCTGTCTCCACACCGGGGGCAGCCCCGTTTTCATCTACAGGACAGAAAGGAAGACGACATGAAAGTGAACACTATGTATACCCCGTGGGGACCTCCCCAGGACGTCGTAGCGCTGGCCGAGGGCGTGGTGCGGATTGAAACGGCCAGTCACGGCGGGCTGAAGCTGAGCCGTGAGCGGTGGGACTCCCTTCCCCCTGCCGTCCAAGAGACGCTGCTGACCCCGACCTACGCCGAAGAGGACTGCGAAGAGGTCATCGTCCAGACGCTGCTGGGCATCGGCGACAAGAGGGACCGGGAGTGTGCCCTCAAGGTCGCCAAATTCTTCGACCGCTACGCCCCAGCCCTTCCCTATCTCCTTGAGAAGGGGGAGGGGCCATGACCCCGGCGACACGGCCCAGGCCCCGGACGCTGCCAAGCAGCACCACCAAGCTCAAGACCGAGCATGGCAACCTTTACGTCACCGTCTCCCTTGATGAGGACGGGGCGCCCTTCGAGGTCTTTGGCTCTATCGGCAAGGCGGGATCGTTCACCTCCGGGGTGACGGAGGCGGTCTGCCGCCTCGTCTCGCTGCACTTGCGGAGGGGCACGCCCGTCGCCGAGATCGTGGACCAGTGCCAGGGCATAGCTGAGATGCAGCCCTTCGCCAATCAGTTGAGCGATGGGTCGAGCGTGTGGGTGCTGGGCCTCGCAGATGGCATCTCCCAGATCCTCAAGCTCCATCTGAAGGAGCGAGAAGAGAGGGCGAAAGAGGGGATAGAAGAATCCGAATCCAAAGCCGCCGTATGAGCGGCGCACACAACCGATGGTTGCTCAACTAGCGGGGCTGTCTCCACGGAGGCGGTCCCGCTTCTCATTTATAGGAACGGAAGGAGGACAGACCATGAACCGGAACGAAGACCCCACTGGAGACCGGGCGGACGTTTACTCGCGACCGTCGGCCTACTTCGACGGCGATGGGGCGCTGGTGGTGCGGGCATCCGCCGCAAGCGGCTGCCGCCGCGCCCTGTGGTATGCCGCCACGGAATGGCAGCCCACCAACCCTCCCAGCGACGAGTCCCTGACCGTCATGGAGGCGGGGCAGGCCCTAGAGCAGGTGGTGCTGCGAGCGATGGAGCGGGCGAGCTGGGACGTGATCCCCGTTGGACCACTCCACCCCCTGGAGGTGACGCTCCTCATCGCCCCCGACCTGCGCGTTACCGGCCATCCCGACGCCACCGCCGTCCTGCCCTTTTTCGGAGGGCCGGAGGTGATCGTCGAAGTCAAGACCAGGGGGCCGGACGCCTACAAGCGGTGGCAGACATTGGGGGCCGAGCGGAGTCACCCGGAGTCGGTGGCCCAGGCTGCCCTTTACACCTACGGGAAGTACGGCGAAGCCCGCGACGTGGTGATAGCCACGATGGACACCGGCAGCCGAGCCTGGGACACGGAGACGATCCCCGCCGAGCGGGTGGAGGACGCGATGGAAGCCGTCAGCTTCCGGCTCGGTGATTTGGCCGACCACTACGCCGCCCACGGGCAGGACCCCGACGGGTTGCCGGAGCGGGACTTCCGCGCTGGTAGCTGGCAGTGCCGGTCGTGTCCCTTCCTCGCCGCCTGTCAACCGGGAGAAGCCGAGGAAGGAGAAGACACGGATGAGGCACTGGAGACGGAAGGAAGGGAGGTGAGCGCAGAGGAGGCCCGGGAGGCGGTGCTGGCCTACCAGGCTGCCCAGGAGGCCCTGAAAGAGCCGGAACAGGCCAAGCGGCGAGCGCGGGACACCCTCAAGGCGTGGATGCGGCAGCGGGGGACGACCAAAGCAAACGTCGAGGGCCGGTCGGTAAGCCTGGTGCAGACCCGCCGCTTCTCGGTCGACTACCGCAAGCTGAACGCGCTGCTGGACCCGGACACCCGCGTCGACATTGTGACGGAGGCCGTCTCCCAGTACGTGCGGGTGAGCTAGACGCTTCCTGCTTGGGAGCGCCGGACCGGAGCTACCTCCCCTCCAGGTGGTGGACCCGCTTCATCCCAGGAATCGCATCCCTACAGGAAAAGGAGGACACATGAGCAGATTCGCGCCCAAGACCCTGCGGCGGATGCCGCCCACAACACGGGAGATCGCAAGGCTCGCAAACGAGCTTGCCTCGGTCCAGACCCGGCTCGCCAACCGCGTAGAGCGCCTCACGAGCATGGAGATGATGGCGGGCCTCCCAGAGGGTGTTCTGCAACAACGGAGCTCACGCCAACGTCGTGAACGCCGCGCTGCACTACGTCCAGGCCCTCGACGACCCTGAGATGCACGGCAGCGTCAGAAGGGACGGGCTGAGCTGGCTGAGAAGCGCGGTAGCGCCCCTGGACCCCGACAGGCTGTTCGCTGAAGCGGAGCCCGAGCCCGAAGTAGCAGAGCACAGCTAGACGCTCCGTAGCCGGAGCGCATGGACAAGGCCGTTCCCCTCCGAAGGGAGCGGCGCTGCATTTCCATTCGAGTGCGGCAACGCCGCACTACTACACACACAAAGGGAGAACTGAAATGGCACGCACAATCAACAAGGTAGAGCTACTGGGAAGGGTCGGAGCAGACCCCGAAATGAAATACACCCAGAGCGGCACCGCCATCACCCAGCTACGGCTGGCCACCGACCGACACCGCCAGAACGGAGAGACGAGCACGGACTGGCACAGTATCACCTGCTGGTCCGGCCTGGCCGAAGCGGTGAACCAGTATGTCGCCAAAGGGGACCGGCTGTACGTCGCAGGCAAGCTGGTCCAGAACTCGTATGAAACCGAGGACGGCCAGCGCAGGCACCGCACCGAGATTCACGCCTCCGAGGTGGTATTCCTCGACTCCCGCAACGGGGGTAGCTCCGAGGAAGAGTCCGCAGTTGCCAGCGCCGAGGAGCCGGTGAAGGCCAAGTCACCCTTCTAGCCCAATCGTCATACGGCCGCCTGCCAGCAGGCGCAGCACGGGGTCGCTCCCATCTTCGGGGCGGCCCCGCTTCTCGTTTCAGACCATCCACATCTAGGGGAGGTCCCTATGACCAATGCACAGCACAACGACACACTGCTAGAGACCCTCCGGCGCAACGTCAGCATCCTGGGGGAGCTGGCCGTACGCTACGGGGTGGAGACCCATCCACCGCGCCCCGCCGACCCTCCGGCGGTCTATTCGCCCGAGGCGGTGCGGCTGCTGCTAGCCCCGGAGATGGCCCACCTCGCCCAGGAGCAGTTCCGGGTCCTCCTGCTGGACACAAAGACCCGGATCGTGGGCCAGCGGGTGATCTACCAGGGGGACGTGAGCTCCATCACCGTCAGACCGGCAGAGGTGTTCCGGCCCGCTGTCATGGAGGCGGGCAAGCTCCTGGAGATCGCCCTGCTGGACCACCTGGTCATCGGCGGGGACAAGGCGGTCAGCCTCAAGGAGCGCGGCCTCATCACCGACTCCCGACCCTGACTGCTACTACCGGCCCCCACGGAGTCACTACACCTCCGCGCATCAGCATTCCAATTACCGAAAGGAGACATACCCATGCTTGCAACCGAATACACACTCGACCCCGAAGACCTGTACACGATCTCGGCGGGAGGCTTCAGCGCCACCGCCGACGCCTTCGCCCGCGACCCCCACTCCAACGGCCTCTGGTTCGTCTCGATGGTGGGCTCCCAGACGGCGCTGAAGGCTATCTGGGCCTCGCTGCTCAAGCAGCCGCCCGACGCCGCCCACCTTATCAAGGGGGCCGATGGGATGGCCCTCTCGGGAGGATATGAGCGATGCGGTATCCCGTACCAAACAATTGGCACCTGGACGACCAAGATCGCCAAGCTGCCCGTATCAGGGGGCTGGCACGCGCTGGTGTTCACGAAGATGGCGCAGTACGCCTCCGAACACGACACCTTCCTCCTCCTGGCCCAGACGGAAGACGAGGCCCCCAGGCTCCACTACCGCTTTCTGGACAAGAGGAGCCCGCTGCCGTTGCACCTCTCCTGGGCAGACTGGCTGTGGCGGCGGGGCCTTCAGAAGGAAGAGATCACCCAGCTCCAATCGGCGGGAGTGGTCGCCTACCGCTGCAACCCCAACGCCGAATCCCTCAAGGAGGACCTCTCCCAGGCCGTTGCCTCGGGGCTGCTGACTCTACCCGGAGAGGAAGAATCCATCGTGGCAGCAGTGAACGGAGGAGGGTATGGATAAGACGCTGACAATTGCCAAACGCACAAACAAACGAAGGCAGGAGCGGCATTTCAAAGCCTGGCAGCGCTTCTCACCGGACGGAACGACCTGCCGTTTCTGCCGGCACGACCACACGCAGCACCTGTGCACCTCCGCGCAACCGCATTTCTATCGGCCAGCGACTAGGGCAGAGAGGAGCGATCCCAGGGTGATGCTCTACCGACACACCAGCACAGACAACGGCTCGGTGCTGGTCAGACGAGTGACGGTGGCCCGCCACGCCGAGATCGTCACCGCTTTCTGTACCGCGTGTGCAGAGGCTGCGGGCACCAGCCAGGTGCTCTGTTACCAGAGGAGCCGCGCCACCGGAGAGGTGGTCGGCATCACGTCAGATAACCGGCTCGCTGCCTGAAGGCGGCGGCCAATGAAAGGAGATAAGCCATGACCATGACCCAGACCATCTACTTCACCTGCCCCCACTGCGAGGAGCGGTTCGCCCAGATAGAGGAGCCGGACAGGGATGTCCATACGGGAGAGATCTACCACTGCAACTCCTGCGGGGTGCAGGTGATATTCCAGGCCCTGTCCGCCGAGGACTACGTCCCGCCACCCAGGGCGAGGAGGGACTGCTACTTCTGCAGCCCCGAGCCCTGCAAGTTCGGCCCATCAACATCGACCGACCATGAGGAAGGAGAGACATCATGAGACTGGCAGCGCAAAGCAAAGGGGGCTTTTACCCGACGCCGGAGAAGGTGGTGGACTTCATCGCCACGCTGATACGGGCGCCTGCGGGCTACTACTACCGCAACCGGGAGGTGGTCCGCATCCTCGACCCCTGCTGCGGGGCCGGGGAGGCGGTGGCCCAGCTGGGAGAGCGGCTGACCCAGGACAACACCATGCCCATAGAGACCTACGGGGTGGAGCTGCATACCGACCGGGCTGAGGAGGCCGCATCCCGGCTGCACCGCACCCTGGCCGCGGACCTGTTCCAGACCTCCATAGGCAACCAGGCGTTCGGCATCTGCCTGCTCAACCCGCCATACGACCATGACCCGGAAAGCAAGCGGACGGAGCACGCCTTCCTGACCCACTCGACCCGCTACCTGAACGATGGCGGGCTCCTGGTGTTCATCGTGCCCCGCCAACGCCTCGCGGTCTCGGCCAAGTACCTCGCCTCCTATTACTATAGATTGAGGTGCTGGGCCTTCCCACACCCCGAAAGAGAAGCCTTCGACCAGGTTGTGGTCATGGGCTACCGGATGGCGGAGCCCCGCCTGGACGAGGAGGCGCAGAGACAGGTGCTGGCCTGGGCCGAGGGAGAGCCGGAGCCTCTGTACTCCCAAGGCTACCCCATCTACACCGCCATCACCTCGGATGCGGGGGACATCCTGTTCGCCACCCGCACCGTCGACCCCGTGGCGGCGGCGCAGGAGGCCCGGCGCTCCGGCCTGTGGGCCAGCGCCGAAGTAACGGATACCCTCTGGCCCAGCAAGGACCAGAGGACCCGCCCCCTGATGCCCCTGCGTCGGGGCCACATGGCCATGCTCATCGCCGCCGGGTTCCTGGACAACCTCCAGCTCGAAGCAGACGGTCGACGCATCCTGGTCAAGGGCAAGACCACCAAGGAGCTGGTGCTGGTCGAGGAGACCCCGGACAAGGAGACCTATAGGGAGAGGCTCCGCACCACCGTCGTCGCCCTGGACCTCGGGGACGGCGTAATCACTGACATCGCCGCATAGACGACTCCACCCCAGGGCCGCGTCACGAGGCCCCGCTGGTTCTTTCCAGGACCACGGGGCCTCGCCTTTTCCCACGACCTCAGATCACCCAGCACACACCTCTATAGAAGGAAGGAGAAAACCAATGGACCTCGTCCAGTTCATCGACACCTACAAAGAAGCCATCGCCCAGCGGGTGGTGGAGTCCTACCCGCCCCTCTACCGGCCTTCCCAGAACGGCCACGGCCTGCCACAACTGCTCCGCTCCCCCCTGGGAGCCCAGGCAGACGCCATACGGGGCGTCACCCTCTCCCTGAAAGCCCACCAGGGCACCAACCTCGTGGGGGAGATGGGCACCGGCAAGACCTACATCGGCGCATCCGCAGCCTACGCCGCTGGCTTCAGGCGGGTGCTCGTCCTCACACCCCCGCACCTGACCCGGAAGTGGAAGCGGGAGGTGGAGGAGACGGTGCCCAAGGCCCGCGTCGCCATCGTCGCCTCCATCACCGACCTGGAGAAGCTGCGCCTCTCCACCGGCCCAGGCCCCCTCTTCGCCATCATGTCCAGGGAACGGGCGAAGCTCTCCTACCGCTGGCAGGCGGCATACATCGAGCGGTGGGGCACATCCAGGGGCGGGCTCATCCGGGACGAGGAGACGGGGGAGCCCTTCCGGGTCCCCTGCTGCTCCGTCTGCGCCAGCCAGATCGTGGACAAGGACGGTGTGCCGCTGACCGCCGAGGAGATGGGGCGCAAGCGCCGTACCTGCGCCCACTGCGGCTCCGCCCTGTGGCAGGCCGACCCCAAAGGGCCGAAGCGGTATCCGCTTGCCGACTACATCAAGAAGCGGATGAAGGGGTTCTTCGAGCTCCTCGTAACAGACGAGGTGCATGAATACAAAGGAAGAGGCTCCGCCCAGGGCATCGCAGCGGGCGTCCTCGCCGACTCCTGCGGCCGCTCCCTCACCCTGACAGGAACTTTGACAGGTGGCTATTCGAGCACTTTGTTCCACCTGCTGTACCGGTTCAGCCCGGCCATCAGGACGGAGTTCGGGCGCTCCGAGGAGGGGAGGTGGATACAACGGTACGGCTTCGAGGAGCACACCATCGGCAAGGACGACGACGAGTCGGTGGAGGATGGACGGTTCAGCCGGCGCAGGCGGTACCGCAAGGTGGTGCGGGAGCGGCCGGGGCTTGCCCCAGCCGCGTTGTTCCACCTCATCGGCAACTCGGTGTTCCTCAGACTCTCCGACGTGGCGTCGGGGCTGCCCTCCTACGAGGAGCAGATTCTCCTCTCGTCGATGGACTCCGAGCCCGACAGCTACGGCTACACCCAGAGGGGAGCCTACGGCACGCTGTACGACAAGCTGCGGGCCGCCCTCGCCGATGCGCTGGCCAAGGGGTCACGGAAGCTCCTCTCCACCTACCTTCAATCGCTGCTGGCCTATCCCGACGGCTGCACACGGGGCGAGACGGTCTTCGACCCGGAGTCGGAGGACGTGCTGGTGGCGGTGTCGCCCCTGTCCGAGGAGAAGCTCTATCCAAAGGAGAAGGCCCTGCTGGACCTGGTGGCGGCGGAAAGAATGGAGGGCCGGAGGGTGCTGGTCTACGTCACCCACACCGGGACGCGGGACATCACGGGCAGGATCAAGGACATCCTCACCCGCCACGGATTCAGGACCTCGGTGCTGAAGGCCGATACCGTGCCTCCCGACCGGAGGGAGGCGTGGATGGAGCAGCGGGTCAAGGAGGGAGTGGACGTTGTGGTCTGCCACCCCAGGCTGGTGCAGACCGGGCTGGACCTGATCGATTTCCCGACCCTGGTCTGGTTCGAGACGGATTACAGCGTCTACACCATGCGGCAGGCGTCGCGGCGGTCATGGCGCATCGGACAGACCCGGCCCGTCAAGGTCGTGTTCATGGCCTACCGGGGCACCCTCCAGGCGGATGCCCTGAAATTGGTGGCCCAGAAGCTCCAAAGCTCCCTGGCCGTAGAGGGGGAGCTGCCCGAAGACGGGCTGGCGGCCTACGGCGACGACGGGGACGACATCATGCTGGCGTTGGCAAGGAAGATCGTGAACGGAGAGGAGGAAGAAGAAGGAGAGTCGGTGGAGGATGCCTTCGCCCAGGCGAGAGACGCCGAGGCCGTCTCCGAGGAGCTGCTGGTGGACGAGGAGTGGCACGCGGTGGAGGTGGAACCGGAGACGGTCGAGGTGCATCGGAACGGCACCGGGATCGTCGTCGAGACTGCGGCGGCTAACGGTCATGCTGACGTGGTGGAAGAGACCCAGCAGTCGATGTTCTCCTGGGCCGAGTTCATGGCCGAGGAGCCGCAGAAGCCGGCCAGAAGGAACGGGAAGCCGAAGCCCGCGACCCTCTCGATGTTCGAGTGGGCGCTGAGCCTGGAGGAGGAAAAGGAGGCCCAAACGGTGTCCTGATGGGACGCCGCAGAGACGGCAACGAACGGAATACAGCTACGACTAAGAAGGAGATGAACCGATGACACGCGTATTCGTCTATGACGACAGAGAGTTTCCCGACCCAGACCCCCAGATGAGCGTCGACCAGGTGAAGAGCACACTGGCGGACTTCTACGGGGAGATCGCCAACGCCTCAGTGAAGGAGAGCAAACGAGGCGAGGACACAATCTACGAGTTCCAGCGGCGGGTGGGCACCAAGGGGGCCTTCCCCAATACCTTGAACTAAGGAGGAAACCCAATGGACAGCAAAACCTTTGCCGGTCTGCTGGTGGCTGTGCCTCCGGCAGACCTGAGACTCATCGAGCTTACGGCGGAGCTCACGCGGCCCGACGGCTCCCTCGACCTGGAGGAGGCGGCCTCCCGGAGCGCCGAGCTGGAGCTGGCCTGCGCCCAGGCCCAGGACTACGCGGCGGCCACCGGCCGCCTGGCCAAGGTGCTGCGGTGGCAGTTGCAGCCCCGCCGCGCCTGAGCGGGCTCTTGGAACTGCTCCTGCGGCATCCGCCGTTGCTGCGGGAGCTGGTCGTGCTGGTCGGCCATGCCGAAGACCACGCCTGGTTTGTGGGGCTGGTGCGCCGCCTCTTCCCCAATGAGGCCGAGGCGGTGCTCACAGCCCCCGACATACGACAGAGGGTGGAGGGTTTCGCCCGGCTCTTCGAGGAGCGCCACTACCCCCTCTACGCACCGTTCTTCGAGTTCTACCTAACCGAGGAGGACGAGCCTCCCTTCACCGTGCTCCGCAGGGGCATCCCCTACGAGCTGCACGGCATCGGGTACGAGGGGCTGCACGAGATGTGGGACGGCTACCGCGAAGGGCTCTCGGCCCTGGCACTGCTGGCCAAGCCCCCCGAATCCTTCTACACAGAGTCCGACGAGATCAGGGTGGCCTGGCTGGAGTCAGCGGCCGTCCACATCCCGCAAGAGACCCTGCTCAGAATCCCCGAAGGGGGCATACCCCAGGACGACCTCGCCAAGGCGGCCAAGGGGACCAGGTTCGAGGGGACGTCTCAAGCTGCCTCCTGGGTCTGGGCCGAGACCGGCAACCTCTTCCTGGACGCCTGCTACGACGATGGAATGTACAACGGCTTCGCCGACCCCTGGGACGACGAAGTGATCGCTGAGGGCACCGAGGAGTGGCGAAAGGCCAAGGCCATCATGGACGCGGTGTACAAACTGGCCGACTGGCTGGAGGACGACCTGCCCGCCCACTTCGCCGAGATGCTGGAGTTCATCTTGGAGCGCCTCGGAAACATAAACCCAACTGCGGAGGAAAACGAACATGAGTGATGACACCGATACGACCCGGTGGTCCCTGCCGGGCCAGATGGACGTGCCCAGGGACGAGCTCAAGATACAGATGGAGGTCTACGCCGAGACGATATTGCTAAGGGGCTTCGAGGGCGGGGCCAACTGGGTCAGGACCGTCTCGGCGGACGCCATCGCCAACGCCTTCACCCAGCACCTGGGGCTCTCTACGGGGATTCTGCCCAAGGAAACGCTGTGGTGGAACCAGTGCGAGACCGGACAGGTGGTCGCCCTGTGGCGGCCGCCGAAGGTGTGGCCGGTGGCCCTCCAACGGGAGGCGTTCAAGCCTCCCGCCCGTTTTCGGATTCCCATGCCCGGCCTGGTCTTCGTCTGCTCGCCGGGCCGGGCGCCATGGGTCTACGCCGCCAAGAGCCGTCCCGCCACAGCAGAGCATCCGCTCTACCGGACTCCGGCCTTCAACGTCTTCGGCGACGGGCGGGTCTGTCCCGGAAGCCACACGTTCCCCGAAGAGGTAGGGCTGATACCCGAGTCCTTCTTTGAGTCCTACTTCTCGATGACGGCGGACACTCGGGACCGCTCCAAGAAACACCCCGACAACCTACTCGCACTTTGGGAGGAGCTCGATGGAAAGAGGAAGTACCCGACTGAGGACCTGGTTCCCCAATGCACGGTGGCCCAGGCTATGGCGGTCTCCGAAGGGCGAAGGGGATAACGCTAACGCAAGAACGAGCCCGGTGGGATACCTCATCAACCACCCCGCCGGGCTCACCGGCGGCCAGGGGATCGGCTACGACTACGTGCTGGGCGCAGGGGGTCTCTACGTCCAGTCCCGGAGCGCCCACCTGGTGGCTCGGGTCCTGGTCGCCCCTGGCTCGGTGCGCGGGCTCGCTCCAGTCCCGGAGAAGCTGACGCTGCCCCACGGTCCCATCCCGGTATACCTGTTCGAGGTGGGGCTGCGCTGGTTCCAGGCGTCCCCAAGCACCGAGCGGTTCTTCGCGGTGCGATGGGACGGGGACGCCTACCGGCTGGTGGTGCCGGAGCAGGCTGGGACCGCCTCGTCCCTAACCTACCGGCCCCCAGCCGGTGTGGTCGCCGAGTTCCACTCCCACGGAAAGACCCGCGCCTTCTTCTCGGGCACCGACGACCGGGACGAGCAGGGCTTGCGTATCTACGGCGTCGTCGGAAAGCTGGACACCTCTCGTCCGGAGCTGAGTCTCCGAATGGGGGTCTACGGGCACTTCGGCCCGCTCCGATGGGGCCAGGTCTTCGGCGGCCCGAACCCCGGCGTCCGGCTGCTGGTCGAAGAGCCTGAATCACCATGAATCACAGACCAATCACAACAAGGAGGTAACCTGACCATGCCCTACTACCTGGACAACGAATTCCTGCAAGACAACCCCTGGATCACCGTGGTCGGCTGCGGTGGCACCGGGGGGTTAGTCGCCGAGGGACTCTGCCGTCTCTTCACCGGACGGGAGGCCACCATCGTCCTGGTCGACCACGACCGGGTCGAGCCCCACAACCTGCTGCGCCAGAACTTCTACCCCGAGGATGTGGGCCACTTCAAAAGCCAGGCCCTCGCCGACCGGCTGGCGCGGGCTTACGGTCGGCCCATCGGCTACTCGGTCCACGCCTTCCGCGAAGGCGACTCCGGTTCCAACGGCCACCGCTACCCCGGTCTTCCCCGCTACGGCAACTGCCTGCTCATCGGCTGCACCGACAACGCCGCCGCGCGGCGGGCGATGGCCGAGTGCCTGCGGGGCGGGCGGCAACAGTGGCTCATCGACGCGGGCAACGACTCCAACTGGGGGCAGGTGCTCGTGGGCAACGTGGCCGACCCGTCGCACCGGTACGAATCGGCCTTCGACGGCGGGACCTGCTACCTGCTGCCCGCGCCAACGCTCCAGCGCCCGGACCTGTTGACCGCCGTGCCGGACACCCCTCCAGACGTGGACTGCGCGGCGGCCCTCGACCTTACCGACCAGGACCCCACCATCAACCAGATGATGGCGTCGCTGGTGCTCATGGTGGTGCGCCGGATGGTGGCAGGCGCCTGTTCCTTCATGGGGCTCTACCTGGACATGGAGCTGGGCACGGTCACCCCGACCTATGTCACCCCGGAGGCGGTGAAGCGGGCGGTGAGGGCGAGTCGCCGACGGCGGCGGAGGATAGTTTGACGCCCTGGACGGCAGGATGGCGCCCTAATGATTGGCGCTCACGACTTACCCAGCGAAGAAACAAAGAGAGGAGAAACCATGCTTGACGAAAAGGGAAAAGCCATGACCATCCCAACCTGGCAGGACAACCACAGCAGGCACCGCAGACACAAGCTCATGACCAAAGAGCTCGGAGCCAAGATCCCCATGATCGGGGCCAACGAGGATGTCGACGACTTCGACGACGTGCTCGCTCCAGCCAAGCTGTTCAGCTTACATACCGGCTGGCGCTGGTTCATCACCGAGTGGGACCCAGAGACCGGAACATGCTTCGGCCTCGTCGAAGGGTTCGAGAGAGAACTCGGCTACTTCGATCTCACCGAGCTGGCGGAAACAACCGTGCTCGGAAACGTTCCCGCCGTGGAGCGCGACCTGTACTGGGAGCCCAAGACCATCGGAGAGATCAGGAGGCAGTCGTAGTGAGCCTCCAAGCACAGGCAAGGGGCTCACGAACGGGGCCAGAGAAGCAACGAAGAACCAAAGAGAGGAGAAATCATGTCTAACGAGAACGATACGGAAGCGTCCCGCAAGGATGCCTTGAACACTTACGAGAGTCTCTTCGGCGATGCGTCAGCCGACCAGACTGTCACCGTTGCCAACGAAGAAGCCGACAAAAACGAGACCGAACAGGCCCAGCAAGATTCGGAGATCGGTGAGGACCAGACCGGCGGAGACGAGACCGCTCCGCCAGAGGACCTGAAGGTTGTCGTGTCGATCAAGGACGGCAGGGCCACCATAGGGGTGCAACGACCCTCGTCGGACCCCCACATCGAGCCGGTGGATGGCCTGGACCTATCCGGGCTGGCACAGGAGGTCTTGGCGGTAGTTGAAAGGGCGAGAGCCGAGTGGGAAGACGAACCCAAGTATCCCGCTCACGAGCGACCCGCTGCCTCGACTCGACGTCGGCCCCGGCGTGAGCAGGGGTCGGCGCAGGATTCAACAGCGGAGGAAGAGGCAGCCCAAGACCAGCCCCAGTCGAGGCTGTTCTAAGCGCCTGGGTGGAGCTTTTCGCAGAACGGCCTGCAAAGTGGAAGGGACGGCGAGAGCGACCACGGTCGCTGTGGCTCTCGCCGTTCCAGTGGACGCTGAGCTTGAAGCAACAGAGAGAGGAGGAGATGGTCGGCACAGGGCGCTGACTTGTACAAAACAGGGGCAGCTATCGTCCTCAAACGGTAGCTGCCCCTGCCTATCCATATGTGAGGTCTTTTTTTGTTGTCCATCAGAGTACGTGGTCGGCAGAAAAGGCTCGGTCCAAAGCGAGTCAGAAGCATGGGAACGTGCCGAAACGAGGTCCCACCTAGTGCCACATGCCAACCACCGTTTCCTCAGCTGTCTGACGCTAGGGCTGGATAAACCCAAGGAAAACTGTGGAAGGTGCCTCACCATTGCAAAACAAGGCGTGAATGACTATCATGCTGCCTATGGCGAATGACTGTGAGCCGCATTCTATAGTCATTCCTCTTTTAAACTAACCACTGCGAATTACCATTTAAATAATTTGTGAATTTTTATGGGTATAGTCCCAAAACAGCCACCTGTGAGAGAATGGTGGCATGGGACGGAAGATTGGGTGCCCTCGATGTCAACACGCCAAGAGCTGGAGCATTCGGCGAGGTAAGAGTCGTTGTGCAGCCTGCCACTACGAGTGGGTGCCCAGGGCGCTGCCGCTTCGGTTGTCGCCAGGGGAGTGGCGGCGACTGTTGCGCTGGTTCGTCTTGGGGCAGAGTGCCGAGGTGATTGCCCAGGAGGCCCGCCTGGAGCGAAAGCGAGTCCTGCGAGCCCTGATCGTGGTGCGCCAGGCCATGGTCCGGGACGTTCCCCATGTCTTCTCCGGCGTGGTGGAGGTCGACGAGACCTACCTGGGAGGTTCCTGGCGCAACAGGCGCCTGGCAAAGCGTGTTCAGGGCACGAAGCGGGGCCGTGGAACCACTAAGCAAGCTGTCTTTGGGATCCTGTGTCGAGGTGGCCTGGTGTGGGCGCAAGTGGTACCTAACGTGGAAGCCAAGACGCTGCTGCCGCTCCTGCACCAACGCGTGCAACGTGGCTCCATCGTCTGCTCGGACACCTTTACCAGCTACACGGGCGGCGCAGCGGGGGGCTACGTCCACCGGCTTGTGGACCACAGCCAGGCGTTCAGCGATCGGCAAGGGAGCCACGTCAACGGCTTGGAGGGCTTCTGGGGTTATCTCAAGCGGCGTCTGGCAGCCAAAGGGGGAGTCCGCCGAGAACGGCTGCCCCTCTATCTTGCTGAGTATGTCTGGCGCTACAATCATCGGCGTCTGTTGGGACCAGAACAGGTTAAGACATTGTTCAAGCTGCTTCGAAGCTAATCCGGTGGCTAAAACGGGACTTTACCCTTTTTATTCGTAGAATTCTCATCATTCCATATTGCAAAATGTAGGAGTATATCGCTCAGCTTCATTTAGGGTTATTCGATCAATTTCCATAACATCAGGTGTCAGAGCTTGACATGCTTCTATATGATTGAAAACGCGTTTGAAGAAGTCGTTACCCTCGCCGTAAAAAATAGTATCATTTATTACAACAGCAATTAGGTTTCGACTTCTGCGTTCCAAACCGAAGTCGCCACTTAGAGCGTAAATGCTCTTGTAACCTCCAGCTTCAAATAGTGTGGAAAAAAAGCTTACGTTAGTGCCACTCCCACCAACAACATATAGAAAATATTCTGCTGCGGTTGGGTTCCCTGGAACCTGCATATCCGCGTAAGTTTCCTCGAACGGGCGCTCTCCACGAACAGAATGCAATAAGTTTCCCAACCCGAAATCAATAGCTCCCTCTACGAATGCTTTTTCAGGACTTGCTTGTGTTGCATAGTTTTCTTTCAGCCATTGTACTATATTTATTGGGTTTACATGTCGTCCGGTTCCATCCTCGGATAGTATGATGTTCCCGCTAGCATCTCTTGCTGCTGGCACAATCGAACTATTTTGGAACCCATCGATAGATCTCTTCCCATTCCTCACACCCGGGTTTCTTATGTAAAACCATTCGTCGTAGTCTTCGGATGTGTTTGCGGCGAGTGGTCTGACTAGTAGTCCGTGCGCGTTTGCTGCTGCGTGGATTGCTCGTTCGCTGCTGAGTCGGCTTCTGAAGTATTCATCGCTGGTTAGTATTGCAAGGTACTCTCTCCTTTCTTCATAGCTTACGTACTTATGTCGTTGCCCGGTGTTTGGGTCCATTCCTCTTACAAACTCTCCGGTGTAGTTTCCTGTAGCGGCGTCAATTTGATTAAAAACATCGACATCGTAGTTCAGTCCTATGACTTTTCCACTCCCGTCTTTCACCGGTTGTATCACAGACTGTTTCAGTATTGAAGCTTGTATGAATGGTACTTGTTCTGCTCCGGATAGCTTGCGCACACTGTGCTTGCTATCGTCATATGCTTGATCTCCAAATAGGCTTTGTTGCGCTAGTTCTATGGCTTGTACCTCTAACTGCGTAAGTCCGTCTGCCGTCATTTCGTATTCTGTAGGCACTGTGAGTACTGATTGGGTTACCAGTGGATCCAAGTCTAGACCTAGCAACGTACCTATCGTGCTGTACTTCTGGGTGGTCACACCTGATCTTACAAATTCTGTCAGAACATCATGCGATGACTGATTTGCAGTGGACAGTCGGGCAATGTACTGTTCTTCTAGGGGTGATAGTTCATTGTCGCTTCCCAGATAGGATGTTAATTTTGTTACAGTAGATTCGCTCAGGCCCAGACTCTGGGCTAGGGCTGTGACTGGATTGGGTTGTGCAGTTGGTGTAGGTGTTGCAGTTGGCGTAGGAGTCGGAGTAACAGTTAGCGTCGGTGTTGGCGTAGCTGTAGGGTCAGGAGTGTTGGGTGGTGTAGGTGTTGCAGTTGGCGTAGGAGTCGGAGTGACAGTCGGAGTCGGTGTTGCCGTAGCCGTAGGGTCAGGAGTGTTGGGTGGTGTAGGTGTTGCAGGAGGCGTAGGAGTCGGAGTAACAGTTGGCGTCGGTGTTGCCGTAGCTGTAGGGTCAGGAGTGTTGGGTGGTGTAGGTGTTGCAGTTGGCGTAAGAGAAGAAGGAAGAGATGCAGGTATAGTTAGAGTTACGTCAGGTGTCGGTACAGGGACTTCAGACTCCCTACTTTGGGAACAGGCAGCCAATGCTGCTAACGCGAGCAGTGCTAACGCAGTGTTCCTTATCCCAGTTCCGCTTAACCAGCGGGGTTTCATTTTTACCTCGTATAAAACTAAGGTCACGTCCCATAGAGTGGTGTAAGAGTACGTCAACCTGTTGATATCGTCTAGGCCGCTGCCTCTGCGAGTTCGGCTCTGGGTAGAGCTTCGTTGCCACTGTTACTGTTTTCGGGGGTAAGGTCATCTACCCCCATTTCAGGAGCTCACACCACCCTCCGACTCTCGGGTTTTCCTACCAAATATTTATTGGCCATACGTCAATTAACAAAATCACACAATGAAGGAGAATATCTTTCAGCATCATTCAGTGTTATTGTCTCTACCTGTTCTATTGAATCTGCAAATGCTTCGCATGGATCAATTTTGTTGGAGAGTCTTTTCGGCAAATCATTCCCATCTGCATGGAATTCTTTGTCGTCAATTACTACTGTCAACAGACGGGTGTTTCCATCAGTAAAACTATGGCTGGATCGCATTCCAGCTACCTGATACAGACCTTCAAACCAGCTTGCAAACGTTAAACTTCCTCCAATGCCTGAACGAGGACTGCCAGCTACGGCTTTGGCAAACACTTCTGCGCCGGTTGGAGTTAAAGGAATTTGCGATATATCTCCATACGTTTGGATGAGAGGATCAATGTCTGAAGTCCTACCAGTATGTGTAAATATTCTCATTCCCAATCCAGTAGACCCTAAGACAAACGCTGCCTCTGGAGTGTTTCCTGGAACGACGTACTTTTCGTCTATGTAACTTAAAATGTTAACCATATTTATTTGCCTGCCACTGCCGTCTGGCAGCACCATTATTGAGCCATCCGCATTTCTCGCTACTGGCCACGTAACCATTCTCTCAAAGCCAAAAGCTACTGGAGATGATCCGCTTGTAAAGTCTCTATGATTGTAAAACCATTTGTCGTAATCAGCAGAAGTGATTTCTGATAGTGGAGTAACGTTGTATCCAAGCTCGTCAGCAACAACGCTCAGAAGTCTGTCGCTGTTCAACGAACGAGTTTTGTGGCCTACACTGCCGGTAGTCTCAAACATATCCCGCGTTTCTTCAAAAGTGATATATTGCTTTCTTTCTCCAGTTTCCGGGTCAGGACCTAAAACCCATACCCCCGGATATAACCCTGTGCTATCATCAATATCATTCCATACGTCAGGATCGTAATTTACGCCGACAACTGCCTCACCGTTATAAACACGTTCCATAGTGCGTAGCTTTAATACGAATGACTGTGTAAACGCGTTTTGCACCGAATCTGCTAAGTTGTCTACACTATGGATGCTTTGATCGTAGTTAGTGGCAAATAATCCCGTATTCGTCCACTGCAATAATTCAATATCTTCTTCGCTCAATCCCTCTCTGGTGAAATCATTCTGATCTGAATAGGTTAAATTTGCTTGGGTATAGTCCCAAAACAGCCACCTGTGAGAGAATGGTGGCATGGGACGGAAGATTGGGTGCCCTCGATGTCAACACGCCAAGAGCTGGAGCATTCGGCGAGGTAAGAGTCGTTGTGCAGCCTGCCACTACGAGTGGGTGCCCAGGGCGCTGCCGCTTCGGTTGTCGCCAGGGGAGTGGCGGCGACTGTTGCGCTGGTTCGTCTTGGGGCAGAGTGCCGAGGTGATTGCCCAGGAGGCCCGCCTGGAGCGAAAGCGAGTCCTGCGCGCCCTGATCGTGGTGCGCCAGGCCATGGTCCGGGACGTTCCCCATGTCTTCTCCGGCGTGGTGGAGGTCGACGAGACCTACCTGGGAGGTTCCTGGCGCAACAGGCGCCTGGCAAAGCGTGTTCAGGGCACGAAGCGGGGCCGTGGAACCACTAAGCAAGCTGTCTTTGGGATCCTGTGTCGAGGTGGCCTGGTGTGGGCGCAAGTGGTACCTAACGTGGAAGCCAAGACGCTGCTGCCGCTCCTGCACCAACGCGTGCAACGTGGCTCCATCGTCTGCTCGGACACCTTTACCAGCTACACGGGCGTCGCAGCGGGGGGCTACGTCCACCGGCTTGTGGACCACAGCCAGGCGTTCAGCGATCGGCAAGGGAGCCACGTCAACGGCTTGGAGGGCTTCTGGGGTTATCTCAAGCGGCGTCTGGCAGCCAAAGGGGGAGTCCGCCGAGAACGGCTGCCCCTCTATCTTGCTGAGTATGTCTGGCGCTACAATCATCGGCGTCTGTTGGGACCAGAACAGGTTAAGACATTGTTCAAGCTGCTTCAAAGCTAATCCGGTGGCTAAAACGGGACTTTACCCTTTGCTTTTACTAAACGAGTGTCCAGATCAAGTCCGAGCAAGGTATCTACTGTCGCAAGATTTGTCACTGTCTCGCCTTTCTTAAAATAGTCAAGGACTGTTTGCTGTAACAGGTTATCAACAGATGCCACCCTGTCAATTATCAAGCGTTCATCATCTGATAATAGACTATCTTGTCCGTACGTGTTGACAATGTCGTTAACGATAGGCACTGACAATCCTAAACTTCGAGCGTAATCTTCTACAGGATTTGGAATTGGAGTAGGCGTAGGAGTCGGAGTCGGAGTCGGTGTTGCCGTAGCTGTAGGGTCAGGAGTGTTGGGTGGCGTAGGTGTTGCAGTAGGCGTAGGAGTCGGAGTAACAGTTAGCGTCGGTGTTGGCGTAGCTGTAGGGTCAGGAGTGTTGGGTGGTGTAGGTGTTGCAGTTGGCGTAGGAGTCGGAGTAACAGTTGGCGTCGGTGTTGCCGTAGCTGTAGGGTCAGGAGTGTTGGGTGGTGTAGGTGTTGCAGTTGGCGTAGGAGTCGGAGTAACAGTTGGCGTCGGTGTTGCCGTAGCTGTAGGGTCAGGAGTGTTGGGTGGTGTAGCTGTTGCAGTAGGCGTAAGAGAAGAAGGAAGAGATGCAGGTATAGTTAGAGTTACGTCAGGTGTCGGTACAGGGACTTCAGACTCCCTACTTTGGGAACAGGCAGCCAATGCTGCTAACGCGAGCAGTGCTAATGCAGTGTTCCTTATCCCAGTTCCGCTTAACCAGCGGGGTTTCATTTTTACCTCGTATAAAACTAAGGTCACGTCCCATAGAGTGGTGTAAGCCCACATTTCCCAGATCAGCCGCGTGGGTGCGTCGTAATCCGGTAAGAGTGCTGCCTATTTGAGCCGCCTACCTGGGCATTATGGGCAGTGTGGGTGCTAGACTGGCCGAGCTAGCGGGTCTAGTTCTGGATACCGCAATCTCGCTGGAGGCACCCAATGGGTGAAAGCTCCGACACCCCTTTGAAGCTCCAATTCGACCGCAGAGTCCGCCTGGATTTTCGTGGCGCTACCATCACCTCGGACGCCGGACTCCTGGCATGCCGCGAGCTTGATGCCGCTCTGGGGCTCACAGAGACAGCCAACGATTATATCCATGAAAGCCGCACCGGCCGCAATGTGCAACACCCGCTGTTGCCCTTGCTCAGACAATCGGTGTATAGCCGTCTCGCTGGCTACGAGGACACCAACGACGCTGAACGGCTTGCCCAAGACCCGGCTATGCGTGTCATCGTCGGGTGGCAAGGTACTGATAAGCAGGCAGCCAGCACCAATACTATGAGCCGATTTGAGACTGAGGTGTTAACCGAAGAGGAAAACCTGGATGGGCTTGCGCGCCTGAATGTTGAGTGGGTGGACAGGGCCATGGCCCAGACATCTCACCAGCGAGTTATCCTAGACATGGACAGCTCTGAAAGCCCGGTGCATGGGCAGCAAGAGGGAGTCGCCTACAACGGCCACTTCGAGTCCGTATGTTATCACCCGCTCTTCCTGTTCAACCATTTCGGAGATTGCGAAGGTGCAATGCTTCGCCCGGGCAACGTCCACAGCGCTGAGCGGTGGCGGGAGGTTCTGGAGCCCGTCGTGAAGCGATACCAGGAGAAAGGAGTCCGGCTGCTGTTCCGGGCCGATGCTGCCTTTGCCAAGCCCGAGGTGTACGAGTACCTGGAGTCAAGGGACACTGGCTACGCTATGCGGCTTCCGGCCAACGAGGTATTACAAGGAAACATCCGGCACCTGCTGAAGCGGCCCGTGGGCAGGCCGCCTAAAGCCTGCCCTGAGCCTGTCGAAGGGAAGCCCGTAGTCCGGTATCACGACTTCGTTTACCAGGCCCAGAGCTGGGACATTCCCCGGCGTGTGGTCGCCAAGGTGGAGTGGCGCCAGGGTGAGCTATTCCCGAGGGTCGGGTTCGTCGTCACCAACCTCAACCTACCGCCGGCAGACGTAACCCACTTCTACAACGGGCGGGGCACGGCCGAGCAGTGGATCAAGGAAGGTAAATACGCCCTGAACTGGACGCGGCTCTCGTGTCACAGGTTCGTTGCTAACCAGGTGAGGCTGTGGCTGTTTGTGCTGGCCTACAACCTGGGCAACTTCATGAGAAGGCTGACTTTGCCAGAGTCAGTGAAACACTGGTCACTGCGAAGCGTGCAGACCAAGCTCATCAAGATGGGTGGACGTCTGGTGCGGCATGCCAGGAGGTTGGTGTTTCAGCTTGCTGAGGTGGCAGTGTCCCGGGAGGTATTCCGGCAAGTGTTGGAGCGTATCGCCGGGCTCCATCCAGCACCAGGGTAGCGATTATCCTTGAGGTCATCAGAGGTGAAGAGAGGCAACCAAGGGCGAGGTGCGCGCCCGGAGGAGTTTGAAGGGAGTGCAAACGTGGTGAAAGCCACCTCCGCTGCCTGGGGCCGCTAACTCACCACGCCGAGAGATGGTTTTGTGCGCTTGATTGGATGGTTGACGGCATCCGTGACTGATACTACGATGGCTCTCGTCGAGGATGGTGCGTTGCTTGGACCCAGGCAGCTTGATATGGGTAATTCCGGCTGAAACAACGCGAGCGACCCCCGGGACCCGGTGACTCTCGCCGTCTATTCCACTTTGCAGGCCGTTCTGCGAATGGCTCGACTCAGGCGCTTAGAATAGCCTCGACTGGGGCTGGTCTTCGCCGGGCTCGGTGGACCAGTAGTAGCTCATGTAGGGACTCAGGCGGGCCAGGACTCCTTCGGGGTGACGGGCGCGCAGCTCGTACTCGAGGTAGAACGGTATCTCAAGGCCTTCCGCGACCATCTTCCCCACGGCGTCTGGGGCGATGGCCGACTGACCCCAGTTGTAGGCCCGGTCGGATCTCGCGGTGGGCACCGACCACAGCAGCTCGCTGTCAGGGTCGGCCCTGGCCTCGGCTTCCAGCTTCGAGAGGAACCATGTGATGCCGTCTGCGTGCCTCGTCTGCCGCGCCCACGTGTCGATGCGGTGGCCCACATGCCGTGTCCGGCCCTGATGGTCTGTCGTGAGGGCTGTGCTCCAGATGCCCCGTGTCGTCGGGAGCTGAGCACGGTCCCGGTGGGTGATGTAGCGTAAGAGTACGTCAACCTGTTGATATCGTCTAGGCCGCTGCCTCTGCGAGTTCGGCTCTGGGTAGAGCTTCGTTGCCATTGCAGGGATGATAGTTTGTGGAGCTGGCGGTCGATATCCCAGTGCACTGTTGTAAACGGTCAGCGAAAATGGGACACCTGAGAGGGGTGGAAAAACCCGAGAGTCTGAGAGTGGTGTGAGCTCCTGAAGCGAGGGTAAAGTACCTCATGAAAGGAGCAGACCGTGTCCCAGTCACAAGAGAGCAAGGCAGATGCTGCCCAGCAGCGGAGCGAGGAGACCAGGTCTTTCGTCCGCACGGTGAAGGCGGCAACCCGGCGTAGATACACCCCCGAAGAGAAGAACCGTGTCGGTGATGAAGGCCGAGGCGGTGTCCCGGAGTGGCGAGAGGCGTCGGTGGCCAATAGGGTTAAGAAGGGCATCGACATGCCTATCTGCTATCCCAGGTTGGTTCAGACCGGCCTCCACCAGACCGACTTCCCGACCCTCTTCTGGTTTGAAGCAGATAGGCTCAGGATGGGCGGTGTCGTGCGCCATACCCAACACACGTTTAGGAACACCGCTTTTGGTATTCCCGGGTTGCGTTGGCTATGACGCATGGGGCGCCCGCTCATCCCCGCGGAAGCCGACATACCAACACATATTTGGGAGTGGCGAAACAGGTGTCTCCTGACCCCATACACAGCACGGACACCCATAGAAATTCCAGTATACTATCCGTATGAATCTGTGGATATATGGTGCCGGTCAAGACCGGGAGAGAAAGAAAGTTACCCGTACATGCACGACAAGATACGTGACCCTGGTGAGCGTTGTCCTTGCGCTGGCCCTTACGGCGGCCTCGCGGCCTGCGGCTCTGATGAGCCGTCCGGCGTGACCGGCCCCGACCGGACCGCGTCCACCCCAACGGAGACGCCGGCCTCCTCTGCACGGACGGCTTCCACGCCAGTGCCCAGCCCCACTGACACCGATGCGCCTGGAACTGCGGCTGCGACAGCGCCGCCCGCGGCCTGCGGCTCCGCCGAAACGGACCGGGAGGCGCTGGTTGCCCTCTACAACGCAACGAACGGTGAGAACTGGAGGAAGAACAACGACAACTGGCTGAGCGACGCTCCCCTCGGCGAATGGTACGGCGTCAACACCAACGACGACGGGCGCGTTATAGCCGCCTCCTGAAACCAGTACCGGGCGCTCAAGGAGGAGGCGCAATCTCTCTGGGAGGAGTGGGAGAGGTTGTCGTTGGAAGCGGAGAGGATCGATAGCCGGCTCCGGGGACTCAAGGCCGACTAGGTGGGCAACTCCGGCTACATGTGCGTTTTAGGATGTACGAGTCCCCCTGGTTCGACTATCTTCTCAGCAGCACTGGCATTTTGGGGCCACACTTTCCATATCTGGCCTTTCGGCAAATTCAGCTACGGAGACGTCTCAGGAGTAGGTGGGATAGGGAGAGGCGGGAGTAAGACTACCTTGGCACAATGATATCGTTCCAGGTTCATCTTGTACTGGAATTCGGGTTCCACTACACTTGGTGACATGCGAACGGCCTTACGTTGGCCTTTCCTTTTTGCCGTAACCGCCTTGATTCTTGTGGCCTGCGCCCAACCACAACCCACTCCCACCTTTACACCGGTACCCACACCGACCGCAACCCCCACGCCAACTCCTACACTCATTCCTACCCCTACTCCTGAGCCTACACCGACCCCAACTAGACGATCGCCAACCCCACCCCTCTTCGTCCTTACATCAGCCGCCTTAGCCCGAATCCACCGAAGGACGTCCTTGGGGACAGCCCTTGAAGAAGCCAGCGGGTGCTCCTCTGAATCTGGGATAATGGTTTTGGAACAGAAACCCGCCCGGAAACAAGGAGCACCCAATAGATGCTGCCACAGAACAAACCCGACCGTATCCGCATCCTCTTTGACGACCATCGCCTGGTGGCCAATGCCGGCCTGCTCCTGCCGGCCACCCTAGCCCGGCACCTGGGCCTGCGGGAACTCGTCGACCATCACCTTGACCTCGGCGGAGCGC
Source organism: Dehalococcoidia bacterium (assembly GCA_965249185.1). Classification (GTDB taxonomy): domain Bacteria; phylum Chloroflexota; class Dehalococcoidia; order Lucifugimonadales; family Australimonadaceae; genus CBDFLS01. The sequence continues at coordinate 1,267,787 of CBDFLS010000002.1, read as the reverse complement.
CGGGACGGGCGAACACTGGGGACAAGATGCTGACGCTGGTCGCTTCCGCGCTGGCAGGCGGCGACTGCATCGACGACGCCGATGCGCTGCGCGCTGGTGGGACGGTCGGTGTTCTAGGCTGCGTGGTCAAGGCGCCATCCACCCTGGGGACCTTCCTGCGCAGCTTCCGGTGGGGGCATGTCCGTCAACTCGACCGCGTGAGCCGCCAGTTGTTGGCCCGGGCCTGGGCCGCTGGGGCCGGACCCGGCGACTCGCCCCTGACCATCGACCTGGACTCGACAATCTGCGAGACCTATGGACTGGCCAAGGAGGGAGCGCGCCACCACGGCTATACCGGCGCCCGCGGCTATCACCCGCTGCTGGCCATTGCCGCCGGCACCGGCAAGGTGCTGATGTCCCGGCTGCGCGAGGGCCGGGCCAACACCGCCCGTGGCGCCGCCCACTTCCTGCGTGAGACGGTGGGGCGGGTGCGCTACGGCGGGGCCAGGGGACAACTCACGGTGCGGGCCGACAGCGGCTTCTACGCCCACACTGTCGTTGCCGCCTGCCGGGAAATGGATGTCCGCTTCTCTATCACCATCCGCCAGCGCGCCAGCCTGCGGGACCTGATCGAGGCGATACCAGAGGAGGACTGGACTCCCATTCCCTACTGGATGGACGGTGCCGCCGATGTCGCCGAGACGACTTACACCCCGTTCCAGACCAAGCCGGACGCCGCGCCGGTGCGGCTCATTGTCCGGCGGGTGAAGCCGACGCCCGGTTCCCAGCTCGCCCTCTTCGCCAGATACAGCTATCACGCCTTCATCACCGACCGCGATGGGGAGACGCTGGAACTGGAGGCCGATCATCGCCGCCACGCCGAGGTCGAGAACGCCATACGCGACCTCAAGTACGGCGTCGGGCTGAACCACATGCCGTCGGCGCGCTTCGCCGCCAACGGCGCCTGGCTGGCGGTCCAGGTGATGGCGCATAACCTGGCCCGCTGGACGGCGCGGATTGGTCTGGGCGAGCGGACCGTGATCACCAAGACCCTCAGGCGGCGGGTCTTCGCTCTGGTGGGACGGATCACCCGCTCGGCGCGCCGCCTCACTTTGCATCTCCCCCGGCGCTGGCCTTGGGAAACCCAGTTCAGTCCCGCCTTGGCCCGGCTGCAAGCCATTCCGTTCCCGGCCTGACGGCCAGCCGGCAACTGACCCAACGTCCCCGCAATCTCGCGCCACCCCGGTCGCGAGAGTCCCCTGCTGCGTATCCTCTCGCCATCCCGCGCATCGCACTCCCGCATAGGGCCTTAGGGGCCCTATGCGGCGACTGAAGACCGGCCGCCGGCCTCCCATCTACCCCAAGACCCCAGGCCATCTCCCCTGTAGCTCCCTCACCCACCCCCTTCCGCTGTCCTCACGCCGTCCATCGGTGTCCTTCGGTGGATTCGGGCTTAGAGCAAGTCACCGTTGTGGACGGTGCCGAGCAGGTGGCCCGTTACCCTCTGGCCACCGACTACCATTCCTTGAGAGTGGATGGGAATCGGGTCCTGCTTAAGACTGCCGGCCGATTCGACCTGTTCCGGCTGACTGGTGATGGGTTGGAGTTCCTAAGAGGCTATAGTTTAGATTCACCTGTTTTCGACTTTGAGATGCATGAGGGGCTGCTTTTTCTCCTTACATCGAGAGCCGATGTACAGCACCTGGGAGCTTTCCAAATCGTGGACCTGAGTGTCGAGGAACCACGACAGGTCGCCGAGGCGATTCCCGAATTAATTGGCGAAGTTCCCATGTTCAAGGCAGGCCATGACTTGGCCCTAGACGGCCACTACGCATATATCCTCGACAACACAATGGTCCCCTATTATCTTGGCATCATAGACATCGCCGACCCTCGTAACCCTGTTGCCGAGTGGCGGGAGTTTGCCGGTGTCAACGAAAGTCTCGTGGGTCAAGACATTGGGGAGCGATGGTTTGTCCTTAGCGTATCCAGTACAATCTTTGGTAGCCGCAGCCGCCTGGGAATTTTGAGCAAGGAACCCCCACCAATGACTCTGGCCCGCCTCGAAGTGGGTTTCGTGCCGCCTGAGGGTGTCGACATTGGCTCCGGGGTCATCAAGGGTTTCACGGCTGGATGGGTGTCTGTTGAAAACGGCAACCTCTTGTTCGTAGGACACATGGGAGGCTTAGCAATGGCCTTTTTCGACGCCTCAAGCCCCGAAGCCCCGGAACTGATATGGACCCGTACCATCGAGCCAAAGGGCATGTCGCTGGACCCAAACGTGTGTCGTGGCGTCCTGGCCATGCGTAGCGGAGCAAAATCCGTCCTCCTGCTGGAAGTGAATGCCGATGGACCCATAGAACTCCACAAAATAGCCCGTTACGAGGCCATCCGAGACGTCACTTTTGACTCACGGTGTTAAGATGGCCCCCACGGTGCCACAGCAAGATCAGATCTCTTGACCACGGCCGGAATGTGCGACGCAATTTGCCAAGAGCGCTCTTATAGAAAATGCAGTTATGGAGGCGCCCAATATGTCGATGGAATCGCCGCTGAGGCAACGGTAGAGGAGGTCGTCGCCTGATAACGTTTACACACCTATTGACGCAACCTCTTCACTGCCGAGAAACGGGGTATCAGCCTTTCCCTTCGTTGGCCTCCCGTTCGACGGCGGGTTGACCGCTCAGGTTAGCAGTGGTGGTCTACCAAGTCCAAGAGATGGCCGCCCACTACGGCATCGTCCCTGGCATTTGCTTGTTGGGTACATCCTCTAGGTGGGCAACAACGATGACCATCTGTACGCTATGTGTTGAGATTGACGCTACTTACTCTGATCCTCCCATCAGGATCAAGTTGCTGGGTCTGAGAAGCTCGCAGGGCCACCCACAATTCAAAAATGGTACTGTCTACCGTCAAGTCAGGCCCACCAGACTTGACAAAATCAAGAACTTTCACGCTGAGGTTCCGGCTTTTGGTGTAGGATCAACCCACTGGGCCACGTATACTCCTCTCCATCCCGTAGGACGCATTAGTACCAGGTTTCCTGGAAAAGGCCGCGATGCGGTCCAATCAAGGAACCGTCCCAGGGAGTTCGACCTACCTACCCTTAAACAGGCTCGTTGCGAAACCCAGGATCGACCCAGCGAAAACTCCGGCCACTTCACCAACGACGATGGACGGTATCTCGCCAACGATCCGCTAAGGAGCCCAGCAACTTCCACGGATCCCAACCGATAACCAACTTGATGACCATTCCCACCAAAGCCGCCAAGACAAGAAGGCCGAAGTCAAACTCCATAGCCATCCCCTAGCAGACTAAAAAACCAAGGTGGGCAGGAACGTCTAGCTGCCGCGCCTATGCCCTTGCCAGATAGCCTCAACTTTCGTTCCGGCAATTGTTCCAGCACCATGAAACCAGTATGTCGCAACGTCATACTGCCAGCACAAAGCTTGTACTGGCTAGGCCAACCGACTACGTCGCGAGATGCTCCGGGATCACATTACACATGGAACCGGCCGCAAGACCATGACTGCAACCTGATAGAGGAGATCACCGACACACGTAGCCGCACCACTTGGGCCGGTAGATTCAAGTACCTGCCGGAAGAAAGGGAGATTTACTCCCTATGCCAGATGAACGGCAGCGATCACGAGTGCCAGCACGACCACGACAAGGAGGAAGATTCCAATCAACGCGTTCCTCAAGGCAGTATGCGCCACCGCCATATCGCTGACCTTCTGGTCAACCACCCATTCATTCCAACAAAGGTGGTTCACCTGGAGATTCAGCAGCCGGACTCGATACGCCTCGCTGGCCTCACCGTCTTGTGGAACGATGTCAGCAGGAGACAACTGCTTGTACGATCTTCGCCTTAGGCCAGCTACCGTGACCAATAGTGAGCGCAGAATCTGCACGGCCGCATAGAAGACTAGGAGTGCAACGACCCATGCGAAGAACCTGGCGTCCTCCTTGACCGTACCCAGCGTCGTGACGGCAGCTAGGGCTGCGACTGCTGTAGAGAGTACAGAAGTCAAGGTGAGCATGGCGACGAGCTTGGACTCCACGGCCTTATTACGTTCCTCCACCTGGGTTAAACGAGATGGAAGGATACTGATTACGTCGGCTAGGCTTCCAGCGTGTTTAGCACTGAAGCGATCCTGGTCTTTGGGAGCAGGCTTCGCATGCCCGGCAAGGTGCGGCCATATCCAGTCCGGTATTCGATCATAGAGTCTTCGCTTGCGGCTTACACACATAGCCATGCTGCGATTCTGTCTGAGATGGGCAGTCCAAGTTGATCTTCGAGCCAGAGCCACTCGCCGTTTGGATTGATTTCAAAGAACACGTAGGTCCCGTCCGGCTTGAGTGCGAAGTCTATTGCCCCAAATATGAGCCCTAGGCGAGATACCAGACGTAGGCAGCGATGAGCGAGTACCGGGGGCAACTCATGCGTCCTATGCTCCAAGTCAGGATCGTCGGTCGCCCGCCAATCCACTTTGCTCGACTCTCGGTCCTGGGACATGATTTCGGCAGCGAAGACCTCCTCCCCCACCACCGTCACGCGGATGTCCGAGGATTTCTCCACGTTCTCTTGGAAGGTGACTGGAGCGAGCACCAATCCATCAAGGTCTTCAAGATCAGTCGGAGCCAGGGCGCTGGTGAAAACCGCCTGGTTTCCATCGGAACCCACAATGTAGCCTGAACTCACTGCCTTGGCCACGAGCCGGCGTTCCTGGGCAAATCCCCGTACGGCTGCCTGGTCATTCGTCACGATTGTATATGGCAGCGTGAAGCCTAGCTGGGCAGCCACCGCAAGTTGATAGGGCTTCCGTTCTGCGCGCCAGATAGCCTGAGGAGAGCTTAACCAACGTTGCGTTGGCAATGCTGCTAGGGTCCCCTCCAGGAACATGCGCGCCTCCCGCCTGCAGAACTCGCGAGTGCCCGAGTCGAGGTCGTCAGGCAAGTTCGGATCAACGTGACGCCGATACCAGACGGACTTGATCTCCTTACCTGAAATGCTCCGCGCTCCATCGGAGATTGTAAGCCCCTCCGAGGGATCGAAACTTGCACGAACCTCAGAGGGAAACCGATCGGTGTCAAGCCTGAAGAATGGAACGTCACGACGCTCCAAAGCTGCACCTACGTACCTGGGGGCCGGGTCATAGGAGGCCGTCACAAGAAGCACCGTGTCAGCGGTCATCAGTCGTTTCACGGGCGACCCTTGTTGAGATAGTCCCCTTATTCTGAACTTCGTTGCTCGACTTAGACCCTGACGCCTCTTTGGGGCGCTTTGCGAACTTCGCCAGGAACGGCACGTTAGCAGGCATGAATGCTCTCCTCATTTAAGTGTCGCCATCTCACTAGCAATCACCATCTCCCTTTATGGGCCGCAGCGGTGGGTTGGGCCTCATGCATCTGCAATATAAACCACTCCCTCTCACCGAGCGCTCGCATACCGGTTTGCGTTGTCGTTACCGGCTGTAGTTGTAACTCACATCGCGAGTTAAGTGGTGCCGAAGCGTACGGGTCGCATTGTGAGACGGGGTAGAGGTTCTTCCCAAAGCCGAAGCTTGCGTCGCCATAGACCGAGACACGCTGTGCTACCCATTAATGGTTCGCCCTCAAGTATCCGACGATCTCCATCATTACTTTGCAGTCAACCTCGTTGTAGCGGGCAATCTCACCCATCAGCGGCAGATCAGTCATCGGCAGGCCCTTCTTCCGCGCATCCTCGTCGCAACGCCATGCTCCTACCATCGCTCCGAGACCATCTATGGGGCTATCGGCCCAGTCGGTTTCGATGAGCCCATGGGAGTGCAAGGCGTTGGCAACCGCTTTCAAGCCAAAGCCCAGAGCACCGCGAACCACCACCGGCTCCTCTCGCATTACCTTGGTCAAGAAGTCGTACCAGCCGAGTTCCGGCCAATTGGCGTACTGGCTGTGCCTTACCCTAGCGGAGTTGTATGCGTTTTCCAGCTGGGTCGGTTCAGCGTGGGACCAGTGGAAGATGCGTGGCTTGCCATTCGCAGGGTCGAGCCGACCTCGGACAGTAGACATATGCACTACCCACTCTTGAACAACGCGTAGCTCCTCCTTTTCGGTCAGGCTATCAGCGAGGAAGGACTCAAACTGCCATTCGCCATTTTCCACATGTCCGCAGCCAATCATAAAGATCAGGGGCTGCCCGCCCTTCTCCGGCAGTTTAGAAAAGTCATCGTTCAAGTCGCTGCAGAACTCGAAGTCCACATAAAACTCAACACCGGGCGTAGCGTGCCATTCGTCCCTGGTCTTCTCTATTCGCATAGGATGAACTGGGGAACCAGCATCGACGTTCACCGACAAGATCTGCTGGAGAGTAGGCTGGTTTTTGGACCCGCTGACGCCCAGAACCCCTGTTGTCAGGCCGGATTGGTCCCAGCGGTACCATCCATCCGCGTGGGCCTTTCTTCGTCCGCCGACTCCCACTTGCCACAATTGGGTCAGCTCTTTCAGCTCATGGGCCAACCATTTTTTGACACCAATCCACTTGCTGTCCTGTTCACCCTCTTCAGGGCCGGGTTCAAGCTCGGCCGGTCTACTTTCCAACATCATATCGCCGTCGTCGGCATTACTCATATTGGGATAGAGTTCTGGCACCGATGGCTCCGGTAGAAGCTGCCAATCTTTTCCCTCAGTGCGAACTCGACGCACCCAGCAGAGGGCTTCCTCAACAGCGTCGCCGATTGGGACTCTGTTGGCGACAGTTCCATTCTGAGGAACTGGCCCCAATCGTTCCATTGCATTACGACCACGATAAGTGGTGCCACTTTGCGTCTGTTGCCAACCGCGGCCCAGCAAATACGATTCGGGAGGTTCAAAACCCTGCAGGCGGCCCAGCATCCGGTTGTAGATATAGAGCTGCGCCTTATATGCCGGTGCGCTGCCCTCGTTGGTCAGCTCCGTGCCCTTAGCGTTCAGATGTAGCGTTGTAAACTTGGTGTCCACCACACGGTAGTGCCACGGGTTGTCTCCCAGGTCGGCAGCCGGAGTCGCCGCTTCTTGTTCCGATATGGACTCTGGGAACATCAAGTGCAGGACATCACTTCTCACCAGGAAGTCAGGTGAGCCGTAGTTCATGTTGTGAGCGTCCCACAGCACGGCCTGATAGATGATGGGCGCACCTCGCCTCATCGCTTCAAAGGTCTCTTCAGCTTTATCGAGCCTGCTGATTTCTCTATAGTCTTGGGCGACTGTCGTCACTTCGAACCGCTCTTGCAACAGCTGTATCACTCCAGCCTCGAATTCCCTGCCTCGATCCAAAAGGAATTCCAGGAAGTCCAGGTCCTTGTTATAGTCCGTCAACTCCTTCTTCGGTATGTAGTCGCGACTTTCACCGTACAGTTGCAGCCAATCTATGAGCGGATCGTCCAGCATCCAGTTTCGGGTTCGTCCTGCGCTTACCCACTGGCGCCAATCGTCGCGGGAAACGGGGACCGCAATACTGGAACCGTCATCCCGGTGTGTAAGTGAGTCGCTGCCCATGCCATACCACCTGACCTAGTGAGTCAGCAATCAATGCTTGGCTTAGCCACCAGGGGTCAAATAACCAGCGTTGCTCCTTCAGGGCGAGCCTTGCCTCCATGCACGGATGGCTCGGCGCACCACTTGGCCGCTAGGCGGCGGACAGCGGCGTAGACTTCCTCGTCGGACCCCAGGAGGTCACAGACGACGCGGCGATCCAGGAGTGCGCGGTTGGGGTCTGCGTCCGCGAGGTAGGCCGGCTTCAACTCTCTGTCCCGGAATTCGTCGAAGATAGCCTCTGTCGTGCGGAGTTGTTCGTCCGTGAGGGCACTGAGATCCAGCATAGGCATGGATGGAGCCGCCGTGATTGTAGTCGTTCCGCGCCCGGCAACTTGGCGATTGGAATGCCACCAAGAACACAACAGCCCCAATGTGCAGTTTGCCCAAGCTACAAAAGCGTAGTCAAATCGTTTGTCACTAAATGTGACGTTGGGCCAAGCCCGACCACCTAAGCTAGCTAGCTCCGTAAATGCGGCTGTCAGAGGCTGCGAGTTGAACCTGAAGTCCAAGTTCAGGTGAGCGCGGCTGGCGGTAGCCCAAACATGGGCGGCTTTCTCCTCCATCCCCTGCCTGACCTGAAGCTGGGAATCGGGAGCACAAACCATCCTAGTCTCATTCTGAGCATTATGATTCCACAAGGAAGGGTAGGTTGCCGTAGGACTAGGGGCTACCTTACTGAAGGGTCCTCGCGGGGCCGGGCCTATAACATCGAGATGGTAAGTCCCAAGGTTACCTAACTGGTTGAGAAGGGCTATCTTCAACTCAACTGAGGACGCGCTGCCGGGGAGCCACAACTTTGATTCGGCCAGGGCGTAGGCCGTCTGGGCCAGAGAGTAGTCGGATAGACGCACTGCGCCCCAGCTCTCTCCGTCCTCGCTGCGAGGGGTGGTTACGGTCCCGCCGGCCAACTCCCCTCCTACTGTCAAAGGTGTAGCTCCGTAAGGCCCGTCCTCAATGCGCCTGACTCGGTTGCCGTCCAGCAGCCCGGCCGCCAGCGAGCTTGCGTGGGCGAATCCCTGTGGCCTGTTCCTCAGGGATGTGAAGCGCGTCCGGTCTTGGGGCGTTTCGTTTGGCTTTAGCTTTCGGGCAACCACAAGGCACTCAGCCATACCAGTGTCCGAGGAGAATGAGAGGTCATCATTGTCCGCAGCGGCTATGGTCAGCAGGGTCAGTCCTGTGTAGTGGTCTGCAAGCATTTTGCGGAAACCTTGCCAAGCCAAGCCGACAGTGGCGGATATGGGGAGCACCAGGGCCAGAACGCCTCCGGGCTTGATCTTCTTATGTGCCAGTGCCGCAAAGGCGGAAGCAATGCCCGCGTTGCCGTGATAGCAGGTATCCTTCTTCAGGACTTCCATTCGCTTTGCCATCTGCCTTTGGTCTGCGTCACTTGCCCCGAATGCTGCGAAGGCTGCGGCTATTGTGTCAGCATATGCGCCTTCACGAGTCACATTCCGGGTAAAGGGCGGGTTCATTATCACCATGTCGTAGCTCTTGTCGGGTATCTCAGCGCGTATCTGGGCAGCCGTCTCCTCGCCCGCGCTGCCGGTGCGCATTGCGGGATCGCTGGTGTTGAACAGCGTCAGTACGTTCGAGGACTGGAGCAGCTCCAAGGAGCCGATCATCACGCTGTCGTCCTTCATCCGTCCGTAGGGCATGGTGTACAGGTGAGAGCTGTCGAAGAGGACAGATGGCTCCACCCCTGAAAGCGTCGATCCAGTGATGTGGACTGCCGAGGGCATGACGTCGCAGCCGTAGAGCACCTCTTCCATCATCACTCTATGTAGGCTGGAGGGGTCGCCCCCGGCCCGCTCTTGGCGGGCGGCCACTTGCTCGTACACCGCCGAGAGCAGTGCGCCGGTCCCGCAGGCGAAATCGGCAATCCGCAGCCTGCCGATGGCCTCGGCGTTGGACCAGTCCACGTCCTCCATCTTTGCTACGGCCAGCCGGGCCAGGAGCGCCGCAGACGCTGGCAGCGTGTAGAAGGTGGCCAGGTACTTGCGGTCAGCGATGAGGCGCTGAAAGATGCGCCCGGTCAGATCGTGGGCGTTGTCCACGCCCGTCGCATTGACCGACTGGGCGGTGTGTCTCAGCCGTCGCAGGATGTTTGCTGCATCACCCGAAGGCAACTGCTCCAGAATGTCCTTGGCAATGGCGAAAATAGCCCAGTAGTTGATGCTCAGTATATCGTCCCAGGCGGCCAGCACCTCACCTTGGGGGTTGTCCACACCGTCGCCGCACACCTTGGACAGGGGCTTGACTTCCGCATGCATCCCGGCGATGTGTTCGTGGAAGACCAGGGCGTTGGCGATGATGGCGCAGGCCATGCGTCTGGTCTGGGGCACGTTGGACATCCCCAACAGCCGAGCTATAGCCATGGTGATGCCGGAACGGGTCTCGTTCAGCTCGTCCAGGAACTTTGCTGTGCCTTCGATACTCTCTTCCAGCGTGGTGGCGGCTTGATTGACTGCGCGCTGCGGGACGGATACCAGGCGAACCATGTCAGCCAAGTCCTCAAGGGAGCCGTCGAGCCATCCCGACTCTGGGAAACGTCTCATGCCTCCAGTCTCTTCAGTGAAGACACAGTAGGACAGCCGGGCCGAGGACAGGGCGGTACGCAGGTCGTGGGCTTCGCCAATCGCGTCTTCATAGCGGAGGGCGATGGCAGATTCGATGATGCGCCCGTTGGAAGCCACCTCCAGCCCGAGGCGGGACTTGGCCTCCGGTTCGACGGTTCGGGCGGGCATGTATTCGGCCTCGACCACCACGGGCGATCGTCCTGGCGCGGTGACGATGATGTCGGGGCGCAGCCCAGGCTGGCCGGAGATGGCCTGCGTGTTCTCGGAGCGCACTTGGCTGCGGGGCAGCATGTCCTGAAGTAGACTGCCCAGAGCGTTGTTGGCGTTCGGCTCCGTCTGACGTGGCATCTGCTATTCGAGTACTTTCTTCTCGATTGATTTGTATCCGCGGCTTAGGGGCTTGATGTCAGGGGCCATATCTATTCACCTAGCCAGCGCACGTTACCGACTCTGAGACTCGAAGCTCGGTAGAACCTCACGTCAGCCGTCCACAACTCACAGCCAAGCGTCTCTGCTAGAGCTAGGTAGTGCGCGTCGTAAACAGCGTCTTGGTGAAGGTTATGGGCCAGCTTCAAAGCTCTGCTGTGAAGCTCAGGTGTCTCCTTCAAGCTGATCCCCGTTCCCAACAGGTATTCCATGAGACGTGTGGCATCCTGGAGGGTCAATTCGTCCCGGATCACGCGTCGGTGAAGGCCATTAGCCACCTCCACCGGCATTAGGTGGGGCGCTACAGGCTGGGTCCCCGAGCTGTCCCATAACCGAGCAAGCTCTCTCGCCTTATCCGAATCCTTCTCTGGAACCAGCCACTTGAAGGCCAGGCTCGCATCTACAACGACGAAGCCGTTCAAGAGGCGCTCCCGGCTTCACGGGCTTCGCGGATGAATTCGGCTGAGTCTCCAGAAAGCACCCTGTCACCGAATATCTCCGTTCGAAGCGTATCGAGGCGGTCTAGTGCCTCACGTCCAAAGGGAAGGCTTTCCACAGTCTGGGCCTCGTCTCTGGCCAGCTCCTTGTCAATGGCCGCCTGACAGTATCGGCGCATGCTTATCCCCTTGAGAGCCGCGACCACCTTCAGGCGACGCTGAAGGGGAGGATCTAGGTCTAGTGTGAGGCGCTTCTTCTTGACTTCCACGGCACTCGCTCCTTATTAATAGCCACTTCAAATGTAATGCAAATACAGAACTACGTCAATATCCGATCTCAATCGCTATACCACAAAACTGGCCTCAAAACAATGGCTTGCAGGGCATTACCTTGAACTTTCTCGGCCTTCACAATGGACTATTGGGCCATTGCAGCCGAGAAACAAAATGAAGACGCAGCAACTGGGCACACTAAGCCAAACAAAGACAACATCGGCAGACGGTCGGCAGCTACTTGATGCCCTCAGCCAGATGCCGTTCATCGACTCAGCAGAGTTGGCAGGCATCCTCGGCGAGCCGCACGCGACGGTCCACCGCGAACTGACCGGTCTGCTGGCCGACGGAATTGCCGGGCGCATCAGCCATGGCACCCCCCAACTGCCTTCCAGCCAGAGATACTATCTGACGGCCCGTGGCATCCACGAAGCCGCCCAGGTGCTCGACTTCGAGACGCCCTCGGACTTCATGCGCGCCTATCCACTTCATGCGCGCCTATCCTATGTCCAGGGAGTGGCTGATGCTGCTCGTCCGCAGGATGGACGCGGTGGCCGCCGTCTACCGTCTCGCCGCCTCGCTCTCCCCCGGGACCGACGGGCTGCGGTCCCACGTGGAGTTCCATCGCAGGGGCCGCTTCGACGCTACCATCACCCTACACCATGGCCGCAGCTTCGGCGTGGTCAGCCAGGGCCTGGCCCTGCGGCGCCGGTCGCTCTACGACCGGCTGAGAGCCATAGCGGAATACGACTACACCCGCCGCCCCGACACCATCCTGATCCTGGTTCCCAGCGTGTGGGAGCAGAGGTTGACGGGGAGGTTCTGCGAGCGCATTTATCTCAGGGACTCCTACATCGCCGTGGAGTCCAGGGGCGCGCTGGAAAGACGGGACATTCGCCTCTGGTGTTGCACCTCGTGGGTGATCGGCAGCAGGTTCTTCACGCTGGAGGCCGTCAGCTCCCAGGGCAGCCCCGGCGGAAGGCCGCGCACCGAGTCGCCGGAGCGCAAACGCGCCTCGATACCCCGCCCTGAGCGGATGGTGGAGGCTGCGTCGGCCTTCGGCATCACACCCTCGGAGAAACGGACACTCGACCTCATCACCGACCACCCGATGATCCCCCGTGAGCACCTGGCGACCTGGCTCGGCGTCTCCGAGGGATGGGTCAGCCAGATGATGCACAGCCTCGTGAATACCTGGGGCCTGGTCGAACGCCACGGCAAACGAGGCGACGTTCGCTACACCCTGTCCGCTGAAGGCATTCGCTACATCACCCACCGGGACCGTGCTCAGCTCCCGACAACACGGGGCATCTGGAGCACAGCCCTCACGACAGACCATCAGGGCCGGACACGACATGTGGGCCACCGCATCGACACGTGGGCGAGGCAGACGAAGCACGCCGACGGCATCACGTGGTTCCTCTCAGCGCTGGAGGCTGAGTGCAGGGCTGAGCCTTACAGTGAGCTGCTCTGGTCTGTCCCCACCGCGAGGTCTGACCGGGCCTACAACTGGGGGCAGTCGGCCATAGCCCCGGACGCCGTGTGGAAGATGGTCGCAGAGGGTCTTGAGGTACCGTTCTACCTCGAGTACGAGCTTCGCGCCCGGCACACCGAGGGAGTCATTGCCCGCCTGAGTCCCTACACGCGCTACTACTGGTCCACGGAGCCGGGAGAAGACCAGCCCCCGTTCCCCACCACCCTCTTCGTCGTGGACACAGAGGAAGTCGAGGCAACTTACGTGCGCACAGTGGCCAGGATGAGCCGGATGTCGCTGCCAATCCTCGTGTCCTGCCGGCCCGTCCTGTCCACAACAGGGATACTGGGGGGGTCCTGGCATCCACTCTGGGAGCCGGAATCCCCGCGACTGGCACTGTCCGAGCTACGCGCCTACCAATGGGACTCACTCTACCACCGGATGCGTCAGCGTCCTGTAGAGGGGGATAGATAGGGCCGATGCGTCCACATCTCCCCGTTATGTTGTCTGGGGTCACAAAATGGGACAACCGACCCGAGCTCCAAGGTCTTTCGACAGGCAAAATACCCCTGTTTTAGCTACGAAACGGGGTTGACGTGTCGCCTGACGTGTCATGGAGTAAATTGGGATTCCGCGCTAAAATACAGGGGCCGAAGTATTGTACTCTTGCAACCCATGACGGGGGCTGACGTGTCAGCCGATATTGAGGAAAAAGCGATGGATGAGCCTGTCCGCTGGGTGACGAAAGCGGAGGCAGCGGAGGAGCTGGAGATTTCCCTTTCGACCCTCGACCGACAGATCAGGAAGGGTGAGGTCGAGGTGCTCAGAGAAGGCCGTCGCGTCTACGTGCGGATGCACGGGCCTGAGTACCTGAGTGCCGAGGAGCTGCTGCGCCGGTCCGTCGCTAGGGAGCGGGAGCTTGAGCGGACCGTGCGGGAGTTGGAGCAGAGCGTGTCGGACTTGGAGCTTAGAGCATCTGAGTTGGAGCGGGAGCGGGACGAGGCCAGGGAGTCCGCAGCCACCGCCAGACGGCCGTACGAGGAGCTTGAGAAGGCGTACCGGAAGGAGATCGCCGAGCATAAGGAGACGAAGGAAGCAGTCATCACAGTCCGCGTGACCGCCATCTTGCTTTTGGTGCTGCTGATCGCCAGTGTTCTCCTGTGGTGGTTCGTGCTGAGGTAGGGGCGTCCACGCGCCGTGCTGTGCCTGGTAGGGTAGGCCGCCGGCGAGTTACTCCGATTGCGCGGAGTACTTTTCCGTCGGCCCCCATCGGAACCGGACGTGCGGCTTTCACCGCATCCGGCTCTCCGGTGTCGTGACAGTTGGTCGTGGCGGAGGAAGTGTGCCTGTGGCACCGTCCCTGTGGTGAGTGGACGTCAGGCTCTGAGGAGCCTGCTAACGTGGCAAGAAGCGGGTGGCAGTGAGGACGTACTCGTCGTCAATCGCGTTGATGTTGCGATCAATGTCGATGTTCGTTGGATATCCGAACTCACTGTCGTAACTAACAGTAATCTGGTCTGCCTCGTTGTCGATGGCCTCCTGGATCACGTCGAACAGCCTGTCGATGGTATGGTAGCGTGGTGAGCCGGAGATCACGGGAGGATCGCCCGCTTTGCCCATTTCGCCAGACTCAGCGTAGACGACTGACTTGATCTCTCCGTTGGTGACAGTGACCTTGACGGGCTGTCCGAAGTTGTCCGAGCACTCGCAGAGTACGTTGTACTCATACGAGTAGTCGCCTGAGCGTGCCTGCTGCCACAAAGAAAGGTGGCTGTCCAGTTCGACTTCCGCCCGATTGAGCACGATGCGCCCGGTGTGCATATCAACGACGACCCGATCCCCTAGTGGCTGTTGAAGATGTCTGGGGCCGACGGCATCTAGACAGTCGGCTCCACCGCGTAAAGGAGTGGAGTAGGCAACCGCCTTCACCCTCACGTCGATGTCAGTCTCCGTCAGGGTTACCCCTGGACCGCCGTTGCAAGAGGCGATAATGAGGACAAGCCCATCGGGAGACCGCAACTCCGCGTCGACCACAGCCACTGCGCTGCGCCAGGCTCCCCCACCGAGGTGGTGCCAAGCTAAGAAGCAGGCCACGAAGACCAGTATCCCGGTCACCACGATGGCGGCAAGTAGAGACACTGGATGTCGGAATTGTTGCACGCTGTGAGGTATCTTCAAAAAGTGTGTAAACAGTCAGGCGGTGTACCCTCTCTCTGAACAACACGGGCTCGAGGCCCAAGAGAGGAGATAGACCGCCCATGAGGAAGGAAAGCACTGAGAGTAGGTCGGAGTCAAGGCCGGAGTGGGAGCAGTTGGAGGATTGGGTGCGAAGCCAGGTCCAGAGGCTGATCCAGGAGTTGCTGGAGGAGGAGGTGACGGCGTTTCTGGGAAGGGCGAAGTCGGCGCTCAGATCCGACTCGGACAACGATACCGGCTATCGGAACGGATACGGCAGAGCCCGGAGGCTTACGCTGAGTTCGGGAACGATACAGCTGAGGCGGCCGCGAGTCCGCGATACCGAGGAGCAGTTCGAGAGCCGGCTGCTGCCGCTGTTCGTCAACAGGACCAGGAAGGTTGCTGAGTTGATCCCCGAGCTGTACCTGCACGGTCTATCCGAAGGCGACTTCGATCTGGCTTTGCGGGGGCTGCTGGGAGAGGACGCACCGGTATCGGCGAGCACGGTGGCCCGGTTGAAGTCCAAGTGGAACGATGAGCTTGCCCAATGGCGCAGCCGGCCCCTCGATGACCTGGAAGTGGTCTACATGTGGGTGGATGGAGTCTACGTCAAGGCTGGTCTTGAGAAGGAGAAGGCGGCGGTACTGGTGGTGATGGCGGCCCTGAGCGACGGGAGCAAGGTGGTGGTGAGCGCTGTTCCCGGATACAGGGAGTCCACAGAGAACTGGTCCGAGGTGCTCAGGGACATCAAG
The DNA here is from genome assembly GCA_965249185.1 of Dehalococcoidia bacterium. Lineage (GTDB taxonomy): Bacteria > Chloroflexota > Dehalococcoidia > Lucifugimonadales > Australimonadaceae > CBDFLS01. The sequence continues at coordinate 1,252,137 of CBDFLS010000002.1, read as the reverse complement.
CGCCGGGGCTTGAGCTGCCCGAGGCTGGTGGTTGGAGACGGACACCTGGGCATCTGGGGAGCTCTGCGCAACGTCTATCCGCAGGCGGCAGAGCAACGCTGCTGGAACCACAAGATCGTAAACGTGCTCGCCAAGCTTCCAAAGCGACAACAGGACCAGGCCAAGCTCATGCTGCGTACTATCCCCTACGCGCCGACTCGGACAGAGGCTGAGCGGCTCAGGACGGTGTTCACCAGGTGGTGCGGCGACCATTCCTACGAGGCGGCCTCAGAGGCCTTGGAGCGGGACTGGGACCGCATGGTCACCTTCTATGACTTCCCAAAGGAGCACTGGGGGCACCTTCGCACGACGAACCCGGTAGAATCACCCTTCGCGGCCCTCAGGCTTCGGACCGATGCCGCCAAGCGCTACAAGAGGGTCGATCGGGCGATAGCGGTGATCTGGAAAATGTTGATGGTCGCCGAACAGCGCTTCAGGCGTCTGAAGGCCCCTGAGTTGATCGAAGACGTCTATCTCGGTGCACAGTATGCGGATGGAATCGCCATTGAATCAACGGCTGAGAAGGTCGCCGCCTGATGTCGTTTACACACCTATTGACGTAACCTCCACGCTGTTGAGCCTCTGGTGCTGTTTCGGGTATAGGGTCTTTGTAACCCATTTTACCACCGTCCAGTCATTGAACGGAACGGCATTGAGACAATACAGTGGGGACACTACCTACTTTTGCTTGCGCGGTTTCCAACTGCTGTCAACCGTAGCCGCTTTACCGACACGCTGTTGTCCCCTTTGGTTTTCACCTCAAGGGTAGGTCGGTTGACCCAAGAACTTTCTCCGAGACCTTCCTAGCTGAACTAGGTATCCTATGCCGCGTCACGCGGCGCACAACCATCTGCGGAGACAGCGGAAGGGGAGCACAGCTCACGGAACTCGGTTCGAGTCCTATCCCCGGTCCAGTCACTTTCCACAGCAGCACTTTGTTCACTTTCGTAGCTGCCACTGTCCAGTAGAGGTGGAAGGAGCACCGGAATCAGATTGCTTGCTACGGTGTGTCAGCCTGCTTGGTTTCCCCTCGATTTCAGCTATGTAGTCGCCAAATCTGCAACTTGCCACCCTAGAAGATTCCCCTGTCCACGGGCATGACACCACCACAGGCTCCGCGAATCTCATGCCCTGTGAGAGGGGCTGTGCGCGAGCCCTGCCAGACCCGTCGTTGCCGCCGCAACAACTTCGTCTATCCACTGGGAACCAGTGTGTAGCCTTGACATTATTAACTGTTGGCGTTAATATAATCAACAGTGGACCGATTTCGAGATGACGACGCTCAACGCCTCTTCGCCGGAGAAACTGTTCGGCGCTTACCGCCTGACATCCAGCGCAGGGCTAGGATGCGGCTACAGCGAGTGGTGGCGGCCACGGCGTTGACCGACCTGCAGGTGCCACCATCCCATCGGCTGGAAGCATTGCGTGGAGACCGGGCTGGCCAGTTCAGCATCCGCATAAACGACCAGTGGCGGGTATGCTTCATCTGGACAGACCAGGGCGCGATGGGAATAGAAATCACTGACTACCACTGAGGAGGAAACCATGACTAACACGGCCGAGCCGATACACCCGGGAGAACATCTGTCGGAGATCATGGAGGAGCTGGGCATCACCCAGTATCGTCTGGCAAAGACCATAGGGGCGCCGCCTATACGCATCCATGACATCGTGCATTGTCGGAGGTCCATCACCGTGGACACTGCGCTGAAGATAGGAAAGGCCCTGGGGACAACGCCGGAGTTTTGGCTGAATCTCCAGCGGATGTACGACCTGGACGTGGCGCGGGCCACCACCGACGTAAGCGGGATCGAGCCATTGGTCAAGGCGTCCGCATGATGCTCGGGTGCAGAGAGGGGAAGAGGGTTGACCGATCATGATCAGAGTGTTCATTTCCCATAGCAGTGCGGATAGGGACTTAACCGGGTTGCTGATCCTACTTCTTAGGCTCAGCTTAGGCTTCACCAGTGATGAAATACGGTCCACCAGCAACAACGGATACCAACTCGAATCCGGCAAGGACCCTGACGAGGCCTTACTTCGGGAGGCTGCCGAATCGGAGCTCGTGATTGCACTGCTCACTCCAGACTCTATGAGATCCCCTGACGTGGCAAATGAGCTTGCGACCCGACGAGAGACAGGAAGATGGCTGATCTATTTATGCGCTCGAGGTGTGGGGCCAGAGGAAGTAAGTAAACGTGGTTGGAGAAGCTTTGCACTAGACGCCTCTGACAGTGGGCAGTTGTATAAGTTTGGGTAAAGTCCCGTTTTAGCCACCGGATTAGCTTTGAAGCAGCTTGAACAATGTCTTAACCTGTTCTGGTCCCAACAGACGCCGATGATTGTAGCGCCAGACATACTCAGCAAGATAGAGGGGCAGCCGTTCTCGGCGGACTCCCCCTTTGGCTGCCAGACGCCGCTTGAGATAACCCCAGAAGCCCTCCAAGCCGTTGACGTGGCTCCCTTGCCGATCGCTGAACGCCTGGTTGTGGTCCACAAGCCGGTGGACGTAGCCCCCCGCTGCGACGCCCGTGTAGCTGGTAAAGGTGTCCGAGCAGACGATGGAGCCACGTTGCACGCGTTGGTGCAGGAGCGGCAGCAGCGTCTTGGCTTTCACGTTAGGTACCACTTGCGCCCACACCAGGCCACCTCGACACAGGATCCCAAAGACAGCTTGCTTAGTGGTTCCACGGCCCCGCTTCGTGCCCTGAACACGCTTTGCCAGGCGCCTGTTGCGCCAGGAACCTCCCAGGTAGGTCTCGTCGACCTCCACCACGCCGGAGAAGACATGGGGAACGTCCCGGACCATGGCCTGGCGCACCACGATCAGGGCGCGCAGGACTCGCTTTCGCTCCAGGCGGGCCTCCTGGGCAATCACCTCGGCACTCTGCCCCAAGACGAACCAGCGCAACAGTCGCCGCCACTCCCCTGGCGACAACCGAAGCGGCAGCGCCCTGGGCACCCACTCGTAGTGGCAGGCTGCACAACGACTCTTACCTCGCCGAATGCCCCAGCTCTTGGCGTGTTGACATCGAGGGCACCCAATCTTCCGTCCCATGCCACCATTCTCTCACAGGTGGCTGTTTTGGGACTATACCCTAAGTTTTTTGAAGACGTCGCTGATGGGTTTGGTAGCGCCTTAGAAAAGGCCTCCTCCAATATGAACTTGGTCAACGATCTTGCAAGCGCCGCTACCCGATCGACTGAACATGTAGATGAGCGCGGCAACGACACCGTTATCGATCGGCTCTCGCTGGCAGGGAATCATGGCCGGTCTATTGATCTACATCGATGGGCGGAAATATTTCGAACCTGAGGACAAGCGGTCTGAGGCAATCTGGAGGGCGGCTGTAAACGAACTGGAACTTGAAGGCCTCATCGAAGAGTATCAACCCAAATCGATGACAGGGAAAGGTTCTGGAAGGGTCTTCAATCTAACTCCACGGGGATACGATATTGTGGAGAGTGTGCTAGCCCAACGGTCAGATAAAGACGCAATGATCAAGCTGAGACATGAAGCGACAGAACGTTAGACCAGCCTCTGGTGAGGCCAGAAATTGATGGAGGACAGCATGAAGAAGAAACACCTACAACCACTCACACCGGCGGCGCTCTACGCCAGGGTGTCCAGCGAACGGCAGGACGTGGACCTGTCCGTGTCCGCCCAGCTACGGGCGCTCAAGGACTACGCCAGGGCCAACGGCTACTCCGTCGCCCGCCAGTACATAGACGAGGCCGAGAGCGGCCGCGTCGCAGACAGACCCCAGTTCAGGGAGATGATCGAGGAGGGCAGTAAGGCGAAGGCCCCCTTTGACGTGATTCTCGTCTGGAAATTCAGCCGCTTCACCAGGAAGCGCGAGCACGCCGTAGCGTTTAAGTCGATGCTACGGCGCAAGGGCATCCGGGTGGTGTCCATCACCGAGCAGGCCGAGGACAACGCCACAGGCAGGCTGCTTGAGGGAATCATCGAGAGCGTGGACGAGTTCTACAGCGAAAATCTTGCCCAGGAAGTCGTCCGGGGTATGAGGGAGGCCGCATCACGGGGCTTCTTCCTCGGCTCCATTTCCCCCTTCGGCTACCGGAGGGTCAAGGTCAGCGATGGGGCGAAGGAGCGTCCCACGTTGGAGGTTGACCCGGCCACAGCCCCCGTGGTGAGGGAGGTATTCGAGAAGTCGCTCAGGGGCAGCGGCCTCAAGGAGATATGCAAGGAGCTGAACGACCGGGGCGTCACCAACAGGGGTAAACGCTGGTACAAGGGAACGCTCCACTACGTGCTGAGAAACGAGGCCTATACCGGCACTGCCGTCTGGGGCCGCACCAGCAAGGGGGAAAAGGCGCAGGACCCGGTGCGTGTTGAGGGAGCGTGGCCCGCCCTGGTGTCGAGGGAGCTGTTCGACGCCGTTCAGAAAGCGATGCGGGAGCGTGCTCCGAAGGTGCAGAAGCCCGCACGGGTGGGCAGCAGGTTCCTGCTGAGCGGACTGCTCAAGTGCGGCGTATGCGGCAGGCCCTACATCGGCCAGGGGGCCAAGAGTGGCCAGTACGGCTACTACATCTGCGGCACCCTGTTCAGGGAGGGCGCAGGGACGTGCAGCGCCCGCTACCTGAACGCCCCCAGGCTGGAGGCGTTCGTGGTCGAGAAGATCAGGGAGCGAATCCTCACCGAGGAGACCATCGTGGAGCTTGTGACGCTGGTGGCCGAGGAGATGGACGCTATGGCAGGTGAGCTGTCCGGCAGGCTGGAGGTCATCGAGGCCGAGCTGGGGGACGTGAGGAAGCGTCTTGAGAGGCTCTACGAGGCCCTGGAGACCAGCGATCTGACGCTGGAGGTCCTGTCGCCCCGCATCTTCTCGCTGAGGCACCGTGAGGAGCAGTTGGAGGCTGCGCGAGACGATGCCGAGCGCCAGCTTGAGCAGCGCAGGGTTGCCCTTCCCAACACCGAGGAGATCAAGGGGTACGTGGCGGACTTCCGGGAGTTTCTGCAGGATGGGACGTTCCCCGAGCGCAAGGCGCTCATCCGCAACTTCGTGGAGGGCATTGAGGCCACCGGAGACGAGGCCGTTCTGACGTACACCATCCCCATGCCGAACGATGGTGTGACTTCGGAATCGACCTCAGTTCTTGATTTCGTCAAGTCCGGCCCCCCATCTCCACTATGAACTTGAACTAGTCCCGAGGGCAGATGCGCAGGCGCTTATTGTTGAGTCCAATCCATTTCAGGCTTGATCATGTCGACGGGCACGACGGCTGATGATCCCCAGGAAGTAATATCAGCTTTGGACTGGCCGGTAGAAGGGCTTAGCCCTATGGCTCAGAGAGATATAGCGCGCTCTCCGGATGGTAGGCCGACCAGCCGTACCACTCGGATATGAAGGAAGGGACGAAGTTCAGCGATTGTCCTGTCAAGGGACCTGCGACCGCCGTGCCCTGGAGTTCCCATAGGGAGCCGGTCTCGCGGTCCCGCAGCTCCACTCCTTCAGCGGCCGCGTTGTAGAATTCTAGGGTCTGACCAGACACTTGGCGGGAGTAGGCCAGGCCCGTCTGAGCGATGGCGTCATAAACGACAACTACCGGTTGGCCGGTCAGAGTGTCGTTGACCACGCCGCCATCGATGACTATCGCATCAACCGGGTATCCCTTGAACCGGCCCTCTACCTCCGCTCCGACAACTAAGGCGTTCGAGTCCAAGCGATCGTCGCCATATTGGTCTTCCCTAGGATTGTAGCGCCCGATCTGCACCCGCCGATATCGGTCGCTAAAAGGGGTGTCGGGTGAGAGAACAGAGGTGTCGGGCCGGGACTCCAACCACTGCGACCAGGTCATCTGGGGCGCGGGAATAATGGTGAGCCGCTTCCCCTCCAGCGGTCCCCGAATGGCTTTGCCGTCCAAATGATTCCACAAGGTGCCGGTCTGTCGGTCGGTCATGGTGAACACGTCCTGGACCAAACCGAACACATCGAATTTGAGGGCCTGACCATCTACCACGGGGTCGAACCCGACCCCGAGCTGCACTTAATTCAGTAGGTGATGAGGATGGGACGTTCTCCAATAGTATCGTTGACGATGTGGTGGTAGAAGATCATGTTGACCGGATAGGCACGGGCCGCGCCCTCGGACTCGATTCCGAGAATCAGGTCATCGTCCGATAAGAACGTGGTCTCCTTGGCGGTCAGAACATCAGGATCATCCAGGGAGACAAAGCCAGCTCTAGACGATGGTGCGACGCCCCGGTCAGGACGGAGCGCCGAGGCTGCCGAAGGCGTTGTAACAGCCGGAGGAGGCGCAGTGCTGGTAGCTATCGGGGTGGCTATCACATCTGCCAAGGCCTTGGTTTTCGGAGACGGCTCCGCATCCGACACGCATGCCGCCACGAGGACCAGCGCGACAGCAGACGACAGCAGAAACATTCGTCTCGGCCTCAAGAGCTTGAGGGTCCTCATTAGAATTGCATCCACCCGGCATTACACAAGGGTATAGTCCCAAAACAGCCACCTGTGAGAGAATGGTGGCATGGGACGGAAGATTGGGTGCCCTCGATGTCAACACGCCAAGAGCTGGAGCATTCGGCGAGGTAAGAGTCGTTGTGCAGCCTGCCACTACGAGTGGGTGCCCAGGGCGCTGCCGCTTCGGTTGTCGCCAGGGGAGTGGCGGCGACTGTTGCGCTGGTTCGTCTTGGGGCAGAGTGCCGAGGTGATTGCCCAGGAGGCCCGCCTGGAGCGAAAGCGAGTCCTGCGCGCCCTGATCGTGGTGCGCCAGGCCATGGTCCGGGACGTTCCCCATGTCTTCTCCGGCGTGGTGGAGGTCGACGAGACCTACCTGGGAGGTTCCTGGCGCAACAGGCGCCTGGCAAAGCGTGTTCAGGGCACGAAGCGGGGCCGTGGAACCACTAAGCAAGCTGTCTTTGGGATCCTGTGTCGAGGTGGCCTGGTGTGGGCGCAAGTGGTACCTAACGTGGAAGCCAAGACGCTGCTGCCGCTCCTGCACCAACGCGTGCAACGTGGCTCCATCGTCTGCTCGGACACCTTTACCAGCTACACGGGCGTCGCAGCGGGGGGCTACGTCCACCGGCTTGTGGACCACAGCCAGGCGTTCAGCGATCGGCAAGGGAGCCACGTCAACGGCTTGGAGGGCTTCTGGGGTTATCTCAAGCGGCGTCTGGCAGCCAAAGGGGGAGTCCGCCGAGAACGGCTGCCCCTCTATCTTGCTGAGTATGTCTGGCGCTACAATCATCGGCGTCTGTTGGGACCAGAACAGGTTAAGACATTGTTCAAGCTGCTTCAAAGCTAATCCGGTGGCTAAAACGGGACTTTACCCTACACAATATTAAACGGGCTTCAGCCGCGTTGGTTGTCCTACGGAAACGGCGACATCATAAGTCAGTCGTTCGATGCCGATAAATCTCACGCGTCTCCATTAGGGTAACGATTTTAGTCAGCGATTGTCAGGCTCGTAGTAGACGGATTCGCGGATATCCTCTCGTCCCAAGGAGTGGCAGGCGAATGTGTGGAGGCAGCAGCACGCTCCTCGCCGGAGGTCAGCAGGTTCCCGAGATGGTTCCCATCCGAACTCATGAGTAGCGGCCCAGTGCCCATCCTCATGGACGGGACAGCATTGTCTACTGCCAGTCATAGTCGAGGTCGCTGACCAAAAGGTGACGAGAATTTCTATTGGTGCGCTGAAATTAGCGCCGGGCTGATGGCAAAGCGACGACCCCTTGATCGTGTCCGGTCGACAAAGGCATTCTCGGGAATCAAGAAGCTCAAGACACCTTGGACGGGGAGATGGGCCCTCCCCCATCTCTACCATGAACACGAAAGAGCCCGCTGGTTATCCCAGCGGGCTCTCGTTTGCTCAGAAATACTTTCGTCAATCTGGGTTCACCGAAACAGAGTGGTATGGAAGCTGCTGGCAGCCTAGGAGGCAACCCAGATGTGACCATCTTCCAGTCGCGTTTGCAAAACCCTCAGTGCCCTTTTCCGCCGAATCGCTCCCAGTACTCGCCCTGCGCCTGGCGGCCATGGGCTCCACGTCTTTACGTCACCGCTACGCAGGTCGAACGCGCTGTGGTGCCAGGGACAGACGATGGCGCCATCTTCGGTGATTTTGCCTTTCTCCAGCGGCCCTCTCAAGTGAGGGCACTTGCTCTCCACAGCGTAAATCTGGCCTTCGTGGTGAAGGAGAAGGATAGAGCTTTTGCCTGCATCCACAACCCGACGGGCGCCCGGGGGGAGTGCGTCTTCGGAAAGGACCCTAATCCAGTTCAAATTGGCATCCATGCGGAGGGTATTCTAGGCCCGGCTCACAGACATTGTCTATAGCTAGTTTCTTCCCTTCCTTGGTAGAGCAATGAGACCACAAGGTATGGGTCCCACGAGCCCCAGTTTGTTTGGGTGCACCAAAACGATTTCCTTTTGGGACGGGCCAAATCAGGAGTTACTCAGGAACACTTTCAGGTGGGTTGGGCCGCCCCCGTTTCGGAGCGGGGCTTGGGAGCCAGTAAGTGAGACTACTGGTGAAGTTAGGCCACGATCGAGACTGCGGCGGTGAGTGTTCCAGACTCCGCCAGCACCGCCTGAAATGGCACCTTCGGCCTGATCCTCACCGCCGCCTTCCCATCGCGGGCATCAACGTAGAGCATCAAGCACCGTCAGGAGCAGTCTGCGGCGCTCTGAGAGGTGGCGGCGGCTCACGCACTTGGGCTTGGCAGGTGTTCGTTCATGGTTCACACCCTGTAGAGAACGCCACCACACCGGTTTCGGGCACAGAGCATAGATGCGCCCTACTCGTCCATCCCAATCGGGTTCCACGAAACATCGATAGCTTTGTAATCGAGGGCAGGCGCGCTGACCGTGCTGCGCTACTCCCTGATTCTATATCTGCAATGTCAAAGGTTTGCAAGTGGAATAGCCAAATGCTGTTTGTGTGCACGCAATCCCCAAAGAGGTTTCCCCACGGCGGCTGTCGGTCAGGGCGCCGTGATGAAGGGGGTGAGCACGCCGCTGGCGGTCTCGATCAGGTCCAGCAGCGGGCCGGGGTAGACGCCCACGAAGACCATGCCCGCGAGCAGTACTACCAAGAGGCCGTTGGTGAGGGGCGCCATGCGGATGGGGGAGCTGTCCTCCGGCTCCTCGATGTACATCTGCCGGATCACGTTCAGGTAGTAGTAGAGCGAGACCAGGCTGTTGGCGATGGCCAGGCCGGCCAGCCACAGCAGCCCCGCGTCGGCCGCGCTGGTGAACAGGTAGAACTTGGTGACGAAGCCGGCGAAGAAGGGGAGGCCGGCCAGCGACAGCAGGGCCGCCGCCATGACCAGCGCGCTCAGGGGCGCGCGGTCGCCCAGCCCGCCGAAGTCCTTGATCTCCTCCTTGCCCGTGCGGGTCTCCACGGCGATGACCACCATGAAGACCGCCAGCGTGGTGAAGACGTAGCCCATCAGATGCAGTATCAGCGCGTTGGACGAGTCGGCGGTCAGCGCCACGACGCCCAGCAGCAGGTAGCCCACCTGGGCGATGCTGGAGTAGGCCAGCAGCCGCTTGATATTGTGCTGGGCCAGCGCAACCAGGTTCCCCAGGGTCATGGTGGCCGCCGCGAAGATGGCCAGGGTGAGCTGCCACTCCTCCACGGCGAGGAAAAAGCTCTCGGCGAAGAAGCGGAGCACCAGCGCGAACGCAGCCGCCTTGGAGAGCACCGCCAGGTGGGCCGTCACCGGCGTGGGCGCGCCCTCGTACACGTCCGGCGCCCACATGTGGAAGGGCACCATGGCGATCTTGAACCCTAGGCCGGCCAGCACCATGGTGAGCCCTACGATGATCGACGGCGTGAAGCTCGCCTGAAGCGGATCCGCCATCAGTTGGAAGTAGGTGGTCCCCAACGACCCGTACAGGACGCTCACGCCGTAGAGCAGAATGGCGGAGGAGAGGGCGCCCAGCAGGATGTACTTAGTCCCCGCCTCGGCCGAGCGCCGGTCGCCCCGGGTGAGCGATACCAGGACGTAGAGGCTGAAGCTGAGCAGCTCCAGGGAGATGTAGGCGGTCAGCAGCTCTCCCGAGGCGGCCATCATCACGGCGCCCAGCACGGAGAAGACCAGCAGCCCGTAGTACTCGCCCGGGTGGCGCATCTTCTGGCCCACGTACTCCACCGACATGAGCACCACCGCGATGCCCACGCCCATGAAGAGCGTCTTGAACAGGAGCGCGTAGCGGTCTATCCGGTAGATGCCGTCGTAGAGCGCCTCGTCCTTGCCCTGGAGGAACACCAGGCTGAAGGCCATGACTCCCACCAGGCCCGCCGTGGCGATGGCCGCCGGCACCCGGTTCTTACGCCCGTCGGGCAGGAAGAGCTCCACCCCGATGACCAGGAAGCCTAAGCTGGCCAGCAGGATTTCGGGGAGCAGCAGTGTGAAGTCTACGTTCATGGCCTCATACCGCCGGGAAGACGCTCAGGAGCGCGGCGACGCCGCTGTCGATGATTCGCAGGAAGGGCGCGGGGTAGACGCCGATGAAGAGCATGGGGAAGGCCAGCGTGGCGCAGGCGAGTCCCTCCCGGCTGGACATGTCCGGCAGGCGTTGCCATCGTTCGGACAGGGGTCCGAAGAAGACCCGCGCCAGCAGCCGCAGCATATAGACGGCGGTTACCGCCGCGCCCAGCACGCCGAACACGGCCAGCACCGGCTCCGTGCGGAAAGCGCCCATGAATACCAGCACCTCCGCCATGAACCCGCTCAGCCCCGGCAGGCCCAGCGAGGTGAGCCCGGCGATGACAAAGAAGGTGGTGGTCCAGCCCATCCGACGCGCCAGGCCGTTGAGCACGTTGATGTCCCGCACGTGGGCCCGGTCGTAGATCGTTCCCACCAGGGCGAAGAAGAGGGCCGTCATCACGCCGTGGGAGAACATCTGGAGCGTCGCGCCGGCGACCCCTAGCGGCTCCAGGGTGGCGATGCCCATGAGCACGTAGCCCATGTGGCTCACGCTGGAGTAGCCTATGACGTACTTCAGGTCGTGCTGGGCCATGGCGGCGGCGGCGCCGTAGAGCACGTTGATGGTGGCCAGCACGAAGAGCACCAGCGCCCAGTCGCTCATCCCCTCGGGCAGCAGCATCATGCCAACGCGGATGATGCCGAAGGCCCCCAGCTTCATCAGCACCCCGGCGTGGAGCATGCTGACCGCCGTGGGCGCCGCCACGTGGCCGTCGGGCGACCAGGTGTGGAAGGGCCAGAGGCCCGCCAGCACGCCGAAGCCGATCATGATCAGCGGGAAGACGATGCGCTGAAAGCCGGGCGTCAGCACGCCGCTCTGGGCCGCCTCCTGGAGCGAGTGGATGTTGAAGGTGCCCATGCCCGCGGCCACGTAGATGGCGACGATGCCCACCCAGACCAGCACGCTGCCGGCCACCAGGTACACCGTCAGCTTCATGGCGCTGTACTCTTTCGTCCGCTTGAAGGTGGGGAAGGTGCTGCTGCTCCCCCACACGCCGATGAGCAGGTACATGGGCACCACGGCCAGCTCGTAGAAGAAGAAGAAGAAGAAGAGGTCGAGGGAGATGAAGGTGCCGTAGACCCCAGCCACCAGCAGATAGAGCAGGATGAAGAAGTTCTTGTTGGTCTTGGCGACGTTCCACGACACCAGCGACCCGGTGAAGATCACCACGCCGGTCAGCAGCACCATGGGCGTCGCCACACCGTCCACCGCCAGCCGGAAATCGATGCCGAGCTGCTCCAGCCACGGGTAAACGCGCTCGAGCTGGAAGGCCGGCGCCCCCGCCGAGTGGTCGAAGCTGATGAAGACGTAGAGGGAGCCCGCCAGCAGCAGCGCGCCCGACAGCAGCGCGGTCCACCGCACAAGCTGCGGTCGCTCGCGGGGCACGAGTACGAGCACCACCACCGTCAGCACCGGCAGGTAGATGAGCGTCTCCAGAATATGGCGGTCGAAGTAGCTCATAGTTGCCTACACAGACATCCACAGCAGGACCGCCACCGCCACGACACCCAGCGCCATGCCCAGGCCGTAGTTGTACATCCGTCCCGATACGTGGTACCGCAGCCGCGATCCCGCATGGCGCACCGTGTCGGCCGTGCCGTTCACCGCGCCGTCGTTGATCACCAGCCGGTCGAAGAGTGCCGTCGCCTGGGCGAGCCGGAGCGCCACGTTGTCGATGGCCCACTGGTAGGCGTGGTCCAGGTAGTACCTGTTCACCAGCAGCTCGTGCACGCGGGCGTAGCGGGTCCGCAGCCGCTCCACCAGCGTCGCCGGGCCCGCGTAGAGCGCCCAGCCGGCCAGGAAGCCGCCGCCGGCCAGGACGATGCCGATGGTGCTCCACGCGGCGTTGAACTCGAACTCGTGGGCCTTGTCGAAGAAGAGGAAGCTGGCGAACCCATCGTAGCCCGACGCCAACGGCAGCGCGATGAACCCCACTCCCAGCGTTACCAGGCCGAACGCCATCATGGGCAGCGTCATCCCCAGGGGCGCCTCGTGGACCTTACGGTTCTCCGGCTTCAGCGGCCCGAAGAAGACCAGCCTCAGCGCCCGGGCCATATACAGGGCGCTGAGCACCACCGTCGCCAGCATCAGCACGAGGAAGATGGGGTTGAGTCCCCCCTTCACCGCCAGCAGGATTTCGTCCTTGCTGAAGAAGGCGCTCAACGGCGGGATGCCCGCCAGGGCCAGGGCGCCGATGGTGAAGGTGACGGCGGTGATGGGCATGCGGCGCCGCAGCCCTCCCATCTTCCGTATGTCCGTCTCTTCGTGCATGGCGTGCATGACGGCGCCGGCGCCCAAGAAGAGCATCGCCTTGGCCACGCCGTGGGTCATCAGATGGAACATGCCGGCCGTATAGCCGCCGGCGCCCAGGGCGAGCATCATGAACCCCAGGTGACTCACCGTGGAGTAGGCCAGGATGCGTTTCAGGTCGGTCATCACCAGCGCCAGGGTGGCGCCCACCAGCGCGGTGGTCAGGCCGATGGCCGCGATGGCGAGCTGGGCATTGGGGACCGCCTCGAAGAGGGGGAAGAGCCGCGCCACCAGGAACACGCCCGCGGCCACCATAGTGGCCGCGTGGATCAGCGCGCTGACCGGCGTGGGGCCCTCCATGGCGTCGGGCAGCCACACGTGGAGCGGGAACTGGGCCGACTTGCCCATGGCGCCCAGGAAGATGAGCACGGCGCTGGCGGCCACCACCGACCCGCTTATCTCGCCGCCGGCCAGGGCCGCGAAGGTCTCGCTGATATCGAAGGTCCCGGTGTTGACGAAGAGGAGCAGGATGCCCACCAGGAGGCCCACGTCGCCGATGCGGGTGGTCAGGAAGGCCTTCTTCGCCGCCTCGGACGCCGACCGCCGCTCGTACCAGAAGCCGATGAGCAGGTAGGAGCAGAAGCCAACCAGCTCCCACACCACGTAGAGCAGCAGCAGGTTGTCCGCCAACACCAGCGTGAGCATGCTGGCGGCGAAGAGGGAGTGGATGGCGAAGTACCAGCCGAAGCGCGGGTCGTTCCGCATGTACGTCAGCGAGTAGACCTGAATGCCCAGGGCCACGAAGGTCACCAGGCCCAGCATCACCACCGACAGCGGGTCTACGATAATGCCCCAGCCCACCTCCAGATCGCCCACCGCGAACCACTCCCGCACGAAGTGGTACTCTCCCGTGGCGGGCGGCAGGCCCCGGCCCAGCAGGTCCGCCAGCACCGGCCAGAAGGTGACGAAGCCGGCCAGTATGGCCAGCACCGCGAGGAAGGCGCCCTTGGTGGGCAGATAGCGGCCGACGGCGGCGATGACGACAAAGGCGCCGAAGCCGTAGGCGGGGATGAGCCAGGCCCATTCCATTCCCAGCATTCGCTAGCTCCGCTCCTTCACCAGGGCACGCCCTGACGCCGAGGTTGATGGATGCTCCTCGGCAGCACCGGAAACGAGCCGGCGGCGAAAACCCTTCGCCCGCTCACCACGAGCGGAGAGAGAAGAACCGGGCGCGTTTTGCTCACCACTTCATCACGTCGATCTCGTCGACGTTCACCGACGTCCGGCTGCGGTACAGCCGGAGGATGATCCCCAGGGCCAGCGCCACCTCCGCGGCGGCGATGGTGATGACGAAAATCGCTATCACCAGGCCGGTCGTCTGGTCCTGGGACTTGAAGGCGGCAAAGGCCACCAGGTTCACGTTGACGGCGTTGAGCATCAGCTCGATGGCCATGAGAATGAGCACGGCGCTGCGCCGCGCCAGGACGCCGTAGACGCCGAGGCAGAAGAGGGCTGCGCTCAGGACCTGGAAGTGCATGAGGGTCACGGCTCTTCCCTCCCTCCCGAGCGGGAGATGACGATGGCCCCCACCAGCGCCACCAGCAGCACCAACGAGGCCGCCTCGAAGGGGATCGCCCATCGCGTGAAGAGCGTGTTCCCCAAAAGCTCCAGGTCCACGGCCCGCCGGGTCCCGGCGCTGAAACGGTCCGAGTCCGTGTAGAAGGCCGCGATCAGGAGCACGAAGAGCGTCAGGCTCGCCAGGGCGGCCACGGGCCACTGGCCGTGCTCGGTGGGCCCCTCGTACTCACGCAGCCGGGTCAGCATGATGGCGAAGAGCACGACGATGACGATGGCGCCGCCGTAGATCAGTATCTGGACCAGGGCCAGGAACTCGGCCAGGAGCAGCACGAAGATCCCCGCCACCCCCGCCAGGGAGACCAGCAGGAAGAGCGCCGCGTACACCACGTTCCGTGTGGTGACCACGCCGGCGGCCGCCAGCAGGGTGACGGCGCTCAGTGCGTAGAAGACGCCCAGCCCCACGCTACGCCTCCTCCTCGGCGGAGGCGCTCACGCTGTCGGACGCGCTCGCCCGGGCCGCCGCCTTCTTGCTCAGCGCCACGCTGGCCACATTCTTCTCGGGGTTCGTGGCCTCCCAGCCCGTCTCGGTCTGATACTGCACGCCGATGTCCAGCAGCGCCTTCAGGTCGGCCCTGGCGCCGTTCCGGGTGAAACTGCTCAGCTCGTGCTCGTGGGACATCTCGATGGCGTCGAAGGCGCACACGTCCACGCAGATGCCGCAGAGGATGCACCGGTTCAGGTTTATCTCGAAGGTGTCGATGATCTTGCGGCGGTGGCTCTGCCCCTCGGCATGGAGCGGGTTGTCCTTCATCTCCGCCGTCATGCATTGGGTTGGGCACTCCCGGATGCACACCATGCAGCCGGTGCAGAAGGGCTCGTCGTTGGATTGGTCCATCAGCAGCGCTGGGAACCCCATGAACCGGGGCTGGACCGTTAGGTGCTGCTTCGGGTAGTGGGCCGTCACCGGCTTGCGGAAGAGCCATCTGATGGTGATAAGGAGTCCCTTTATTCCTGCGATCATTGCATAGTCCTTGTCCGGGCCCGCTGGGCGATGGCCCGCTCGGCGTATCTTCGCGCGCGCTCCATGGCCGGACGCCGCTGGTTGCGGAGTTGTGCGTACACCGGCGCCGCTAGCACCGCCAGCGACATGAGGGTGAGGCTCCACAAGGGCCACCCGTAGTAGAGCTGCACCCCGGTGATGACGATGTTGACGAAGGAGAGCGGGATCAGCAGCTTCCAGCCCAGGCTCATGAGCTGGTCGATCCGCAGACGGGGGTACGTGCCCCGGATCCAGAAGATGACCAGCACCACCAGGTATGTCTTGCCCAGGAAGAGGGCCACCGCCGCCGCCGCCGGCAGCTCCTCGAAGGGCCAGCGCCAGCCGCCCAGGAAGAGCAGCGCCGTCAGCGCGGCTATCAGGAAGGTGTTGATGTACTCGGCCAGGAAGAAGACGGCCCAGTGAGCGCCGCTGTACTCCACGAAAGGCCCGCCCACTATCTCCGACTCCGCGAAATAGATATCGAAAGGCGTTCGGCCCACCTCGGCCACGCCCGCCAGCAGGAAGAGCGCCAGGCCCAGGGGCAGCACGGCCGCGTAGGGCACCGTGCGTTGGGCGTCCACGGCATCGATGATGTTCATGGAGCCCGCCAGCATCACCACCGAGAGAATCACCATGATCAGCGGGATCTCGTAGCTCACGAGCTGGGCCGCCGACCGGAAGCCTCCCAGCACCGCGTATTTGCTGGCGGAGCTCCATCCCGCCATCACCAGCCCCACGATGCTCAGCACCGAGAAAGCGATGAAGAAGAAGAGGCCCAGCTCCAGGTTGCGGAGCACCACGTTCCTGGCAAAGGGGATGGTGATCCACAGGATGAAGGAGGGCACGAACACCATGAGCGGCGATATCCAGAAGAGGGGCCGGTTCGCCCAGGAGGGGGCCACGTCCTCCTTCAGCATCAGCTTCAGCGCGTCGGCCACCGGTTGGAGCAGGCCCATGGGGCCGACCCGGGTCGGCCCGACCCGCCCCTGGAGCCTGCCAAGGAACTTCCGCTCCAGCCACACCAGCGACAGCACGACCACGGAGAGACCCGTGAGCAGCGCCAGCAGGCCCCCGGCCAGGATAGCGGCGTCGGTCCAGGTGACGGTCACCGGTCCACCTCGCCCAGCACGATGTCCAGCGAACCGAGAATGACCACGGCGTCGGCCACATAGGCGTCCCGCATGAGGTGGCGCAGGGTCGCAAGGTTGCAGAAAGAGGGCGGGCGCACCTTCACCCGGTACGGCTTGTCCGAGCCATCGCTGATCACGAAGACGCCGATGTCGCCGCGCGGGTTCTCGCAGTGGACGTAGGCCTCGCCCTTGGGCGGCCGGATGATCCGGCGGAGCTGGGCGATCGTGGGCCCTTCGGGGAGCTGGTCCAGGCACTGCTCCACCATGCTAAGCGACTGGTAGGCCTCCTGGATGCGCATCCAGTACCGGTCCCAGCAATCGCCGTACTCGCCCACCGGCACCGTGAAGCTGAGGTTGGGGTACACCTCGTAGGGGTCGTCTTTGCGCACGTCGTAGCCCAGCCCCGTGGCGCGGAGCCCCGGCCCCGTCATGCCGTACGCGAGGGCCGTGTCGGTGTCGATGAGGCCGACGCCGCGGGTGCGGGCCAGGAACACCTCGTTGAAGCTGAGCAGCTTATCGCACTCCTCCACGCCCCGGTGGAGCTCGTCCAGCAGCGTTCCCACCCGGGGCACGAAGCCGTCGGGCACGTCCTGCTTGATGCCGCCGATGCGGATGAAGTTGTGCATCATGCGGGCGCCGCTGACCGCCTCGAACAGGTTCTGGATGCGCTCCCGCTCCCGGAAGGCGTACATCACGGGCGTCATGGCCCCGATGTCCAGGGCGTAGGTGCCCATGAACAGCAGGTGGCTGGCGATGCGGTTCAGCTCGCACAGGATGATCCGCACGTACATGGCCCGCTCGGGCACTTCGACCCCCATCAGCCGCTCCACGGCCCGGCAGAAGGCGAGCTCGTTGTTGAAGTTGCCAACGTAGTCGAGCCGGTCGAAGAGAGTGACCACCTGGCCGTAGGACTCGCCCTCGCACAGCTTCTCGGAGCCGCGATGGAGGTAGCCGATGTGGGGCTCCACGTCGACCACTCGCTCGCCGTCGATCTTGAGCACCATGCGGAAGACGCCGTGAGTGGCCGGGTGCTGAGGCCCCATGTTCAGCATCATCTCGACGGTCTCGAACTCCTGGCCGGTGGTCATGGTCCGCTCGATTCCAGTCCCAGAAACTGCGAGACGACTTCGGGTCCGGAGGCCACGAGGTCGGGGGTGCTGCCGTTAAGTCCCATGTGGCCTTGGGGGATACCCCATGTGGCCCAGCAACTCCGGCAACCGGCGGCCTGGGCCGCCGCGATGTCGGCGGCGCTGTCCCCGACCACCAGCGCCTCATCCGGCCGGATGCCCAGATGGCTCAGGGCCAAATCAATGGTCTCCGGATGAGGCTTCGGATTGTTCACGTCTTCGAAGCCGACCACCACATGGAAGCGGTCCGTAATATTCAGCTCACGCATCTCGTGCTCCGCCCCAGCCTGACGGCCCAGGATCTCGAAAGAGCGCCGCTTGGCGGTGACTATGCCGAGCTTGGCCTCGGCCGTGGCGAGCCGGTCAAGCAATGCCTGGATACCGGGGTAGAGCCGGAGCTGGCCGGGCTCTTTCAGCCAGTAGATGCGCCGGTACTGCTCGTACAGGTCAAGCTCCCGCCCGAGGTCAGACTCCATCCGGGCGAGCTCGTGCTCCAGAGGACCGCCCTTGATGCCCAGGAGGACCTCCCCGGCGGTCGGCGCTTGAATAGCCGAGGCATCGAAGACCCGCTGGAGGGCGGCTGTTCGTGGCAGCCACGAGTCGACCAGCGTATCGTCGAAGTCGAAGAGGACGGTTGTGCACTTCATCGGCTTGCCATGCACTAATACTCCTCGTACTCGTTGAACGGGAAGCTCTTGAGCCCCGGGTGGCCCTCGAACCCCTCGTAGAGGACCAGGGGCGCCGTGTTCGGGTTCCCCTCGAACTCCACGCCGAAGAGGTCGTGCATCTCCCGCTCGTACCACTCGGCCCCCAGCCATAGCCCCGTGACCGACGGCACCGTCGGGGCGCCGGCGGGCAGGTTCACCTTCAGCATCGCCATGTGCCCCTTGGAGGGCGAGAAGAGGATATACACCACCTGGAGCTGCTCGACGTAGTCCACCACCAGCAGGCAGTGGAGCATCCGCATCTGGAGCTCCCGGTGGTCCCGGCAGCGCTTCGCCACCTCCACCAGGTTCTGGGGCCGCACCTCAATCCAGGGGATCTCCCACCGGCCCCCCGAGCCGACTTCGTAGGGGTCCACCACCCGTTCCAGGAGCTGGGCCAGCGCCGCTCCGCGCTCGTTCAGCCCCTCGCCGGTTGCCTCCGCCGGCTGGGCGGGACGCGGGGCAGCCGGGGCCGGAGCGGGCTGCTTGGATGCAGATTGCTCCTGGGGCTCCTCGGCGGGGGGACTGGGTGGCTGCTGCTCCATGGTCCGGGGATACGACGGCCTAGCTGGTGGCCTTGGCGTCCTGCTGAATCTTCTCGCGGAGCTTCAAGATACCGTCCATCAGCGCCTCGGGCCTCGGCGGGCAGCCGGGCACGTACACGTCCACCGGCACGATATGGTCCACCCCCATGACCACGCTGTAGGAGCGGTAGTAGGGGCCGCCGTTCGTGGCGCAGCTCCCCATGGCGATGACCCACTTTGGGTCCGGCATCTGCTCGTACAGCAGCCGGATCGGCTCCGCCATCTTCTTCACCACCGTGCCCGCCACGATCATGACGTCCGACTGGCGGGGCGAGGGCCAGGTGACGATGCCGAACCGGTCCAGGTCGTGGTGGGCCATGTGCGTCGAGATCATCTCGATGGCGCAGCAGGCCAGGCCGAAGGTGAGCGTCCAGAGGGAGTTCTTCCGGGCCAGCGCCGCTAGCTGGTCGATCTTGGCCGTGATGACCCCCGGCACGCCCCTCTGCTGGGCCAGGTTGGGCGCGGGACGGTTGCCCACGCCCGTGGAGACCTCTCCGTGCTCCCGCGACTCAACGAAGTGGCCCCGCTCTCCGCGGCCCCACTTCTCTGGCACGAACAACGGAAGGTCCTGCCGGTCGTCTATCGCCACTCCAGCACCCCCTTCTTCCATGCGTAACCCAGGCCGGCCAGCAGCACCGCCATGAAGACGAGCATCTCGTAGAACACCGCCGGCACGCTTTCCAAGAAGACGATTGCCCAGGGGAAGAGGAAGACCGCCTCCACGTCGAAGATGAGGAAGAGGATGGCGAAGATGTAGTAGCGGACGTTGAGCTGGGACCAGCTATAGGAGTCGGGTATGATGCCCGACTCGTAGGGGATGGCCTTGATGGCCGACGGCCGGCGCGGCGCCAGGAGTGCGGAGACCACGAACATGATGCCCATGGCCGCGAAGCCGACCACGCCCGCAAGGACGACGGCCATCCAGTTGACAGCGTACCCTTCCATCGGTCTCCTTGCAAAGTCGGCAGATCCGGTAGCGGGTCCGGGCCCTGCCGGCGCGCGAACCGGTGCTTCCGGGCCTTGCCACTCCGCGCCTGAATGGTAGCAGCGGCCCTAGGGGGTGTCAAACCAAATCGGCCCCCGCGGATGACGAAAAATCGTGGTGTTTCCAAGGCGTGAACCCGCGAATACGGGCGTGGACCCGCGAGTATGCGAAGCTGTCCGTCTATTCCAGCGGCGGTGGCTGGCGGGACCGGCGGCGCTTGCTGCGAGCGCTGGTCCCCGGTACGCTGGGGCACGCGCCTTCACCCGCGTGGCGAAGCCACGTGGTGGTGACGAAGCGGGAAGGGGGAGTCCATGGTCCAGCAAACGGTATTGGTGGACAACGACAAAGTGCGGGTCAGCGAGCTGCGGTTTGCCTCCGGCGCGGCCACCGGCCACCACCGCCACGAGCATGACTACGTGGTGGTCCCGTTGACCGCTGGAAGGTTGCTCAGCGTCGACGCGGCGGGCGAGAGCCACCGCGACTTGACCCCGGGGGGCGTCTATTTCAGGGAGGCCGGCGTCGAGCACAACGTGAGCAACGCCGCCGCCGCCGAGGTGGTGTTCATCGAAATCGAGCTGAAGTAGGTTTCGGGCGGTCCGCCTGGGCGGCGCCAAGGGCTAAACGAATGACCTCCGGGGTCCCGGAGGTCATTCGGCGAAGCGATGTGGTGAGCGGCGGGAAGCGAGGGCTACTTCGCCTCGGCGAGAGACCTTTCCGCCAGCGTCATCGGGGTGGTGTGGGGCTCCCGGGCGAAGATGCGGCGCAGCATGGGCTCGAAGAACTCCAGCGGCTTGGTGGGGTAGTCGGGGTCGAAGGCCACCTGGTCGTACTTGTGGCAGAAGTCCACGCAGTCCTGGTAGTAAGGGCTGCCCTTGAACTTGTCCCTCAGATTTCTGTCTCCCCCAAAGTGATGGAGATAGTAGTACCCCTGGAAAATGCCGTGGTGCTGCACGACCCAGTGGGTCTTCTCGGACACGAAGGGCCGGAGGATCTTGGCGGCCACCTCCGAGTGGTCCTCCCCCAGGAGCATCGCGATGTTGTCTCCCACGTCGTGGAGCAGCGCCGCCACGATCAGTTCCTCCTCGGCTCCGTCCTCGTGCGCGTGGGTCGCCGTCTGGAGGGAGTGTTCGAGGCGGGTGACCTGGGACACCTGGAACTCTTCGTTGTCGAGCTCCTGGAGCATCTTTAATGCCTTGTCCGCCCGCGTGGCCCGTATGAGGGGATAGGTGGACTGCATGAGCGCGTAGTCCTCGGCGGTCCCGTCCTCCATGTGAATCCAGCTCATCCTCTTCAAGGTGGTCATGGGTACATCTCCCTGGGCGATTGCGTCCGCGAGTTCGACTATAGCCCGGCGTGGAGGGCCTGTCAACGCGGTATCCGTGGCCTTAGGGCATAAACCTGAACGAATAGAGCACGGTGTCGATGCTCCGCTCGTGGAAGTCGAAGCGGTCCTTCCAGGCGAACCCCCGCAGCAGATAGATGCTTTCCCCCGCCTCCAGGGCCAGCCACCGCTCGCGCCGGACATAGTCCACGGCGCCGTCGGCCCTGCGCTGGAGGTACCGCACCTCCGCTTCGTAGGCCGCCGGGCTCGCGTCCATGCACAGTCGGCGGGGGTCCGTGAGCAACGTCACCTGGGTGGCTGAGTCGGTCCGCTGCACGGCCGCCGTGGCGAGATACCGCTTGACGTCCCCATACAGGGCTTTCGGCACCGGGTCGTTGATGAAGACGCCCACCGCGAGCTTGAACTCTCCCAGGGGTATCTGAGGAGGCGGAATGGGGTCGTAGACCAGCACGAAGTCCGCGCTATCGTCCTGGAGGTGCTGAAACCTGGCCGGCAAATTCGCGTACCACTTCCACCTGGAGTGCCGGAAAAGGTTATGTCGGCTCAGCACTTGGGGAGCGGGCTGGCAGATGGTCTCCCCAGCCAGCATCCGCCCCATCCAGCCGCCGTCCACGTCGAGTGGCACGGCATAGCCCGCGCCATTGGCTGGGTCCGCCACTATGTTGAAGACCATGATCCCGATCAGCACGCCGTGCTCGGTGATCAGCGGCCCTCCGCTATCGCCGCGCGTGATAGGCATGTCCGTCTGGAGCAGGGCCGAGACCGGCCGCTTTGGCTCGTGGAGCGCCGTGATGCGTCCAAACGCCGCGGTGGACGTGAACGAAGGTTGCAGGCCGTAGCCCGGCACCACGCCGTAGCCCCACCGGATGACCTTGTCGTTGGGCGCCAGGGCTTCATCCGCGCGGAGGGCCACCGTCATCAGGCCCACCGCTTTCACCGACAGCATGGCGATACCGCGGCTTAGGTCCACGCCCTCCAGTTCGGCCGTCATCAACGGCCCGTTGGACAGGCGCGCTTGGATGACCGCCGCGTTCTCCACCACGTTGAGGGCGGTGAGGATATAGCCGTCGCTCCGGATGACCACGCCGCTGCCCCAGCCGGACTCGGTCTCTATCCTGACGATGGCGGGAGTGAGCCGAGCCACAAGCCCGGTTTGAGTCGGGGTAGACGTGGGTGTGGGGGCGGGCGTCAGAGCAGGGATTGGAGGGGGTGACGAAGTCGCCGTTGGTGTCGGCGTGGCGGTGGGCGTGAGCAGCGGCGTGGCGGTTGGGCTTGGCGTGGGCGTGACGGTGGGCGTGGGCAGCGGCGTGGGGGTTGGGCTTGGCGTCGGCGTGGCGGTGGCGTGGGCAGCGGCGTGGGGGTTGGGCTTGGCGTCGGCGTGGGCGCGGGAGTGCCCGTGGGAGCCGGCGAGAGGGTCGGTGTCGGCGTGGCGGTCGGAGCCGGCGGCTTCGCCGTCGCCTCGACGATGCCGGCGTCAATCGTGGCCTGTACGTTTGGCAGGGGGGTTGGGACCGGCGTCTGCTGCTGCGTGAGCAGCTTGGCGGCCTGTGCCTGGGCGGTCGCCTCGATGTCAGGCGTGGGTGTCGGGATGGGCGTGGTGGATGAGGCCGTGCAGGTGGCCAGGACCGATGATAAGACTACGGTGATGACGAATGCGTTCAGCCTGGCCATTCGTGTTCAGTCTGGCCATTCAGGTGCAGCTTGGCCATTTAAGGGCCGCTATCCCTCGGCCGCTATCAGCGTCTGCAGGTCCTTATCGCCCCGGCCGCTGAGGCAAACGAGGACCGTCTGCTCCGGCGATAGGCCCGGCGCCAGCTCCTCCACCACGTAGGCGATGGCGTGGGACGATTCCAGGGCGGGGATGATCCCCTCGGTGCGGCAGAGGAGCTTGAAGGCGGCCACGGCCCGGTCGTCGGTGACGCTCACATAGACGGCGCGCTTGGCGTCCTTGAGCCAGGCGTGCTCCGGACCCACGCCGGGGTAGTCGAGGCCGGCGGAGATGCTGTGGGTCGCCTGCACCTGGCCGTTGGCGTCTTGGAGCAGGTAGGACATGGAGCCATGGAGCACGCCCACGCGCCCCGCCTCCAGGCTGGCGGCGTGCCGGCCCGTCTCCAGCCCCTCTCCCCCCGCCTCCACGCCGATGAGCCGGACGTCCGCGTCTTCGAGGAAGGGGTAGAAGAGGCCGATGGCGTTGGAGCCGCCTCCCACGCAGGCCACCGCGTAACCGGGCAGGCGGCCGGTGGCCGCCTGCATCTGCCCGCGCGCCTCCTGGCCGATCACCGACTGGAAGTCCCGGACCATCATGGGATACGGATGGGGGCCCACCGCGCTGCCCAGCAGATAGTGGGTGCTCTCCACGTTGGTTACCCAGTCGCGGATAGCCTCGCTGATCGCCTCCTTGAGCGTGCGGCTGCCCGCCTCCACGGGCCGGACCTCGGCGCCCAGGATGCGCATGCGGTAGACGTTGGGCTCCTGCCGGCGGATGTCCTCGCTCCCCATGTAGACCACGCACTCCAGGCCCAGCATGGCGCATACCGTGGCGGCCGCCACCCCGTGCTGGCCCGCCCCCGTCTCCGCCACCACCCGCCGCTTCCCCATGCGCTTCACCAGGAGACCCTGGCCCAGGGCGTTGTTTATCTTGTGGGCGCCGGTGTGGGCCAGGTCCTCCCGCTTCAGATAGATGCGCGCGCCCCCGGCGTGGGCGGTGAGGTTTACCGCTTCATAGAGCGGCGTGGGGCGTCCGGCGTAGTCGGCCAGGAGCTTCGACAGCTCGGCCTGGAAGGTGGGGTCCGCTCTGGCGGCCCGGTACGCCTCCTCCAACTGGCTCACCGCCGGCATCACCGTCTCGGGTATGAACCGCCCGCCGTACTCGCCGAAGCGGCCCCGCTCGTCGGGGTAGGCGGCGTGGACGGCGCTCATGGCCGGCCCCGACGTAGCAGTCCGAGCAGCCCCTTGGGCGCCAGGGCGGTATCGGTCTCCCGCACCGCCTTCACGAAGGCCCGGACCTTGGCGGGGTCCTTGCGGCCATCGCTCTCCACCCCGCTGGACGTGTCCACGCCCCACGGCCGCACCTCCCGGATGGCCCGGCCCACGTTCTCCTCCGTCAGGCCGCCGGCCAGGTCGAACCGGAAGGAGTGGGAGAGGCCGCGAATCAGCTCCCAATCGAAGGTCTGGCCCGTCCCGCCGTAGGCGCCTGGCACCTGCGTGTCGAGCACCGGGTGATGGCCCGCCATGGAGTGGCGCTGGAGCTGCACCATGAGCTTAGGGAGCACCACCGACGACGGCACCTGCGTATCGATGCCGATCACCTTGAAGACCGGCACCGTCATCCGGGCGCAGTAAGCCATGCCCTCGGCGCCACAGAGCTGGACGGCGTCGAGCCCCAGTTGGGCAGTGACGCTCAGCACCTCCTCCACCGGTTGGTCCCCGAAGAGGCCCACCCACTTCGGCGACGGCTCGCGGGTCCAACGCTGGCGGAACTCGGCGAGCAGCGCCTCCGCCTCTTCGGCGGAGAGACGGCGCCCGGCCGACGGCACGAAGACCAGCGCCAGGTAGTCCGCGCCGGCCTCCGCGGCCGTCAGCGCGTCGCCGGCCTGCCTGAACCCGCACACCTTGATTTTGGTCACGATACCCCCGTCTTCACGCCCGTCAGCTCCCGGACCTTGGCGCCCACGTCCGGCGCCAGCATCAGTGCCTCGCCCACCAGCACGGCGTTGACTCGCTCCTTCCGGAGCGCAGCCACATCTCCGGCGGTGGAGATGCCGCTCTCCGCCACCACCAGCACGCCCGGCGGAATCATGGGGCGCAGCCGCGCCGTGAGCGACAGGTCCACGTTGAAGGTGCGCAGGTTGCGATGATTGATGCCGATGACCTCGGCGCCCGCCTCCAGGGCCGTCTCCAGCTCCTGTTGGCTGTGGACCTCCACCAACGCCTGGAGCCACAGCTCCCGGCCCACGGCCAGCAGCTCCCGCAGCAGCGCGGGCGCCAGCATGGCGACGATGAGCAGCACGGCGTCGGCGCCGTGGGCGCGCGCCTCGTGGAGCTGGTAGGGGTCGTAGAGAAAGTCCTTGCGCAGCACCGGCGTGTCCAGGGGCGCCACGGCCTCCTTCACCGCCCGCATGTGCTCCAGGCTCCCCTGAAAGTGGTCCCGTTCGGTGAGCACCGAGATGGCGGCGGCGCCGTTCTCGGCGTAGCAGGTGGCCAGGGCCACCGGGTCGAACTGGGGCGCCAGCAGGCCCTTGGACGGCGACGCCCGCTTCACCTCGGCGATGAGCCGCACGCGGTCGCCCCACAGCGCGCCGGCGAAGTTCAGCGGCGGCGGCATGCCCGCGGCCCGTTCCTGGAGCGAGGCCAGGGGCGTCTCCCGCCGGTGACGCTCCACCTCCGCGCGCTTGGACTCCAGTATCTTGTCCAGGATGGTGCCCGTGGTCATGGCGATGGCCCGTGCTGGGGCTCCTCCGCGCGCTCGAAGAGCGCCTGAATGACGACGACCCGGTCGTCTTCGATGTTGCGGGACCCATTCTCGAGCTTCTGAAGCCAGTCGGGGCCTCTGGACACCTCGAATCCGGGGGGTGGCGCGTCGCCCCGGGCACGAGCGTCCATGATGGAGCGGAACCACTCCTTGCCGCCCGCCGTGTCGTCCGCCCACGATAGCTCCGCGAACCCGCCGGCGGGTATCAACCGCCGGTACGCTTCGGCTGGGATGCTGAAATACGTCTCGGGGCCGCTGGACCCAGGCGAAGGGAAGCTGGGCAGCCCGCCGGGGCCGGTGCACGTGTCGTAGAGGGCCAGCCGCCCGCCCGGCCGGAGCACCCGGCGCATCTGGCCGAGCAGCCGCTCCTTATCCTGGATGTGGCTCGTGGCGTGGATGGTCCACACCACGTCGAAAGCCCCGTCGTCGAAGGGCATCTCCAGCGCGTCGCCGTGCTGGAAGGCCACCCGCCCGCCGAGGCCCGTGCGGGCCGTGAGCGCCTCCGCGGCGCGGCAGAACTCCTCGGTCAGGTCGATGCCGGTCACCTGGCAGCCGAACGCGGACGCCAGAGTGCGGGCGGCCCCTCCCAGGCCGCTGCCCACGTCGAGCACCCGCATGCCGTTTTGAAGCCCCGCCAGTTGGGCCAGCTCCCGTGTCGCGTCCCGGCCACGGATGTGGAGCTGGTCGAAGGGGGCGAGGTCGTCCAGGCTCAGGGCGGCGGTGTCGAGCCCCGCGGCCTCCAGGGCCGCGAGAAGCCTCGTGGCGAGGTCCGCCCCTCCGTAGTGGCGGTTGATGGCCTCGTAGGTGGTGGGCATGATTGTCCTCATCGCGGCGTTAGAGTGGGGGCGCTACTCCCCACGTTCAAACACAGCGCGGACCACCACCATGCGGCCCGTCTCCATGTTGCGCAGCGTGGCCTGGCGCCGCTCGGGCGTGTCCGAGGCGACCACCAGGTCGCGTCCGAGGGGTATGGGCCGGCCGGCCTTATGGGCTTCCACCACGCCGCGGGTCCACTCGATGCACTCCGGCGTGGCGTCTCTCCAAATGAGCTCCCTGAACCCGATGGCGGGGATCATGCTGTGGTAGTCATCCGCCGATACGACGAAGTAGACCGCCGTGGTGTCCTCTCCGCCTGTCAGATGCGGTGGCGGCTCGCTGGGGCCGAGGCACGGCTCGAAGAGGGTCAGCCGTCCACCGGGCCGGAGCACCCGGCGGGCCTCGCCGAAGAGCCGCTCCTTGTCCTGGACGTGGCCGATCATGTGCTGCGTCCACACCACGTCGAAGGAGCCGTCGCCGAAGGGCAGGTCCAGGGCGCCAGCCTGACGGAAGCCAACCTGGCCGCCGAGGCCCGCGCGGGCGGTAAGCATCTCCGCCGCGAGGCAGTACTCCTCGGTAAGGTCGATGCCGGTCACGAGGCACCCGAATTCGGCGGCCAGCGTCCGGGCGGGCCCGCCGATGCCGCAGCCGATGTCGAGCACCCGTTCGCCCTTCCGAATGCCGGCCAGCCGGGCCAGCTCGAGCGTGGCCTCCCGGCCGCCCATGTGCAGCTCGTCCACGGGCGCCAGGTCGTCCAGCGTCAGCGCGTCGATATCGGCCCCCGCGCTCCTCAGCGCCGCAAGGACCTTTTCGCCGAGGCCGGACCGCCCGTAGTGCTTGTTGACCGACTCGTAGTTGCCGGTTGTGGTCATCCTAGGCATCTCCGCTAAGCGCTGCCGCCCTCGACCGTCAGCCAGATTGTACCGCGTTGCACGCTACTCCACCAATCCGGGCCGGTGACGTGGACTGTCGGTGGTAGATGCTTCGCTCAGCATGACAGTGCGAGGGGGCCGGCATGAGGGTGCGGAAGGCTCAGCATGACGATGCGTCTTCGCCCATCCTAAGCCCTTTTGCCGTGTCATTCTGAGTCCCGATGCAATCGGGGCGAAGAACCTCGCCCTCGGCGTGGACCAAATCCACTACTGGAGCGTCTGGCTGAGCTCGGCGAGCTGGCGGAGCCTGGCCAGGGCCTCCCCGCTATCGATGGCCTCCCGGGCGACGCTCGCTCCCGCGCGGAGGTCCGGCGCCGCGCCCGCGATCACCAATGCCGCGGCGGCATTGAGTAGCACCACGTCCTTGGCGGCGCTCTCCCCCGCGCTCAGCGATTCGGTGAAGAGGGCCATGTGGCCGCCCTCGCCCTGGGGCTGGAGCTGGCGCAGCTCCGCCGTGGCCAGGCCGGCGTCCTCGGGGGTGACGGTGAAGTGGCGGACCTTTCCGCCGCTGACCTCCCAGACCTGCGTGGGCCCGGTCGTCGTGACCTCGTCCAGGCCGTCGTCGCCATGGACAACCCAGGAGTGGGCCGTGCCCAGCATGCCCAGCACCGACGCCATCCGCTCGGCCAGCCGGGCGTCGGCCACGCCCAGGAGCTGGTGGCGGGCGCCGGCGGGGTTGGTCAGCGGGCCCAGGATGTTGAACACCGTGCGGACGCCCAGCTCGCGGCGTGGCCCCGCGGCGTGGCGCATGGCCGGGTGAAAGGCGGGCGCGAACATAAAGCCGACGCCCACCTCGTCGATGCACCGCTTCACGGCCTCGGCGCTCAGTTCCAGCTTGACTCCGTTGGCCTCCAGAATATCGGCGCTGCCCACGGTGCCGGAGGCGGCCCGGTTGCCGTGTTTGGCGACCCGCACGTTCGCCGCCGCCGCCGCCAGCGCCGCCGCCGTGGAGATGTTGAAGGTGCCCATGCCGTCGCCGCCGGTGCCCACCACATCCACCAGCTTGCCGTCGGTGATGACTCGGAGCGCCTTGGACCGCATGACCTGGGCCATGCCCGCTATCTCCTCAGCCGTCTCGCCCTTCATCCGTAATCCCAGCAGGAATGCGCCGACCTGGGCCTGGGTGGCCTCGCCGGACATGATCTCCTCGGTGGCGCCCGCCGCCTCCTCCTGGGTCAGGGAGCGCCCGCTCGCCAGGGCGCGGATGGCCTCTCGAATCATGGTGGGCTCCTTGGCCGGGGCTACTCGTCCCGCTCCGCCAGCGTGAACCGGTCGGCGATGACGTCGAGCTGGTGGTCCAGCCGCCGCGCGGGCAGGCCGCTCTTCCCCGCTTCCAGCGCCTTCCCCTCACTCGGTGCGGTATTTCGCGCGGGCTGGCCCGCTACCTCCGAGACCAGGCTGAGGACCGCCTCATCCCGCCTCGGCAGCCAGCGGCTGACCCCCTCGTCGCCCTCGGGGTGTCCGACGCCGGCGTATACCGTGATGCGCACGTCGCTGACGACGCCGCTCCGCTCGACCCGCAGGTCGAGCCCCGAGGGCTCGCCGCCGGCCGGGCTGCCACGGGTCGCCCCCGCCTGGTAGCTCTCGCCCTCCAGGTGGATGTCCACCAGCCGCCGGAGCCGCTGGCTGGTCTCTCGCAGCCGGCCGAGCCCCGTGGCCAGAAGAACGGCGCCCGCGACCATGCCGAGGATAGGGAAGACGATGTCCAGGGCCGGCGCCCCCACCAGCAGGCCGGCCATCACGGCGACGACCGCGACGCCGGCGCCCGCTAGGCGCAGACCACGGCCGCGGCTGCCGCTCCCCTCGGTGAAGTCGAGCACGCCCAGCAGCCGCCCTCTGAAGGTGGCGGTGCCGGGCAGCGCCCCCGCCTCCAGCTCGGGCGTCCGCTTGGGACGCACCTGAAAGCCGCTCTCCTCCAGCAGGTCGGCCAGCGCCCTGAACAGCGGCTGGGGAGAGGAGGCTCTGAGGTCACGCTTCAGCTTGGTTGGGTAGCTCTCCGGCTCCATTTGCCTCTCTGTTTAGCGCTCCAGAAAGTTCCGCAGCAATTCCTTCCCGGTCTGGGTCATGATCGACTCGGGGTGGAACTGCACGCCCTCCACCGGGTGTTGCCGGTGGCGCACCCCCATGATAACCCCTCGCTCCGTGCGGGCGGTCACCTCCAGCTCCGCCGGCACCGTCTCCGGCGAGATGGCCAGCGAGTGGTAGCGTATCCCCTCCAGGGGGTTGGGCAGGCCGGCGAACACGCCCCGGCCATCGTGGTGGATGCCGCTGGTCTTGCCATGGACTATCTCGCCCGCGCCAGCCACGGTGGCGCCGTAGGCCACGCCGATGCACTGGTGGCCCAGGCAGACGCCCAGCAGCGGCAGCTTGGGGCCGAAGCGGCGGACCACGTCGGTGGAGATGCCGGCCTCGGCGGGGGTGCACGGCCCCGGCGAGATCACGATCCGCTCGGGCGCCATGGCCTCGATCTGCTCGAGGGTAACGGCGTCGTTGCGCACGACGTGGACGGCGGCGCCCAGCTCGCTGAGGAACTGGAACAGGTTGTAGGTGAAGCTATCGTAGTTGTCGATGAGCAGGATCATGGCTTTCCCATTGTCACCCTTGAGACCGCCAGAGGCGGACGAAGGGTCACACGCAGATTCTTCGCTGCGCTCAGAATGACGGGCTTGTTGTCGATGAGCAGGATCATGGCTTCCCCATTGTCACCCTTGAGGCCGCCAGAGGCGGACGAAGGGTCGCACGTAGATTCTTCGCTGCGCTCAGAATGACGCGCTTGTTCACTCTCACTCCCGGCCCTCCGCCACGCGGATGGCGTGCATGGGCGCCGCCAGCTTGTTGGTGGTCTCCTGGTACTCCGACTCCGGGTCGCTGTCGTAGACGATGCCGCCGCCCGCCTGGAGGTAGGCCACCCCGTTCTTCATCACGATGGTCCTGATGGGGATGGCCGTGTCCATGTTGCCCTGGAAGCCGAAGTAGCCGATGGCGGCCCCGTAGGGCCCGCGCTTCTCCGGCTCCATCTCGGCGATGATCTCCATGGCCCGGATCTTGGGCGCGCCCGACAGCGTCCCCGCCGGCATGCACGAGCGGAGCGCGTCGTACATGGTGCGGTCCGCCCGCAGCCTGCCGTGGATCTCCGACTCCAGGTGCATGACGTGCGAGTAGCGCACTACCCGC
The DNA here is from genome assembly GCA_965249185.1 of Dehalococcoidia bacterium. GTDB lineage: Bacteria > Chloroflexota > Dehalococcoidia > Lucifugimonadales > Australimonadaceae > CBDFLS01. Next base: position 1,221,494 of record CBDFLS010000002.1, on the reverse strand, counting down.
ATGAGGTCCGTCACCTCCACCGTTCCCGGCTCCGAGACGCGGCCCACGTCGTTGCGGCCCAGGTCCACCAGCATGATGTGCTCCGCCTTCTCCTTCTCGTCGTTGCGCAGCCGCACGGCCAGCGCCTCGTCCTGCTCGGGCGTCGCGCCCCGGGGCAGGGTTCCCGCCAGCGGGAAGTTGTAGACGATGCCGTCCTCCACCCGCACCAGCGCCTCCGGCGAGGCGCCGATGATGTAGAAGCCGTCCAGCTCCAGGAAGTACATGTAGGGCGATGGGTTCAGCGTGCGCAGCGCCCGGTAGATGTCGAAGGGGTCCGCCGAGGTGGGGTAGGCCACGCGCCGCGATGGCACCACCTGGATGATATCGCCGGCGGCCACATACTCCTTGCACCGGCGCACAACCTCCATGTACTCGTCCTTGGTGAAGCTGGAGACCGGCTCCTGGACGCCGCCGGTGGAGCGCGTCTTTTCGGGCGGCGCGGCCAGGGGCTGGCCCAGCCGCGATACGATCGCCTCAATCCGGTCCACCGCCTCCTGGTAGGCGGCCTCCAGGTCGTCCCTGACGTGGACGTGGGACACCACTTTGATGACGTGCTTCAGATGGTCGAAGACCACCACCGTGTCGGTAAACAGGAGCATCGACTCCGGCACGCCGATGGGGTCGGCCTCCGGCGAGGGCACCCGGGGCTCGTAGTAGCGGAAGGTCTCATAGGCCAGGTAGCCGATGGCGCCGCCCAGGAAGCGGGGCAGCCCCTCCACCGCCACGGGCTTGAACGCCGACAGCTCGCGCTCCACCGGCACCAGCGGGTCGATGGCGCCCGCGTCCGTGCCAGGCCCCGTCTTGAGGACGCGGTAGGGCTCCGTGCCGATGAAGCTGTAACGGGCCAGCCGCTCGCCCCCCTCCACGCTCTCCAGCAGAAAGGAGTGGGGCCCGCGGGCGACCTTCAGGTAGGCCGACACCGGGGTCTCCAGGTCGGCGACGATCTCGCGGTAGACCGGCACCAGGTTCCCCTGGGCGGCCAGCTCCCGCGTCTGTTCGAGCGATGGGTGGTACATTGCCCTCTCGCGGTTACTTCAACCGAGGCGCACGGTTTCCGAACACAAAAAGCCCCGCCGTCAAAGGGGCGGGGCTGACCACGGTGCCACCCTTCTTTCCCTCCGGTCTGATCGGGGGGAATCTCTGCCGGCGGAATGGAGATCAGGGCTTCACCACCCTCGCCGCACGTCTATAACGGGACGCTCCCGGCGGCGCCTGGCAGGGCTTGTTGCGACCTGCTTGGGCCGCGGCTCCGGAGTCCATTCCGCCTCCGCGCCAGCGCCGGTTTCCACCATCCCGGCTCTCTGGGGCCTCGCTTGGAGGCGTACTACTCCCCTTCACAGCCTATGGGTTGACTATAGGCATGGTGAAGCTGCCGTGTCAATGGCCGGCGGGGACATGGGGGCATTGCACGTTAGTGCAGGCCCCCAGTAGATCAAGGGGATATGGGGGCACTGTACGTCAGGGCAGGCCCCCAGCAGATCAGGGGACATGGGGGCATTGCACGTTAGTGCAGGCCCCCAGCAGATCAGGGGATATGGGGGCACTGCACGTCAGGGCAGGCCCCCAGTAGATCAAGAAAGTAGCCGCGTTCGCCTCGGGAGCGCGCTCAGCCCTCCGCTTGGGCCACGCCCGAGGTGCCCACGAGCTTGGCCGTCACCAGCAGGCGGTGGTCGTACTTCAGCCGTGGGACGCACGTGACCAGCGTCACCTGCGCGCCGCCGGCCTCGTAGAGCGAGAGGTCGTCCTGGTGGACCACCTCGGTATCGGTGACCTGGTAGAGGTACTGGCGCTCCGCCGTCTCCAGGACGACGTACACGTCCTCCCCCGCTTGCAGCAGGCCAGGGATTTTTGGCAGCCGGGAGAAGACGTTCCCCTCGTTCTGGATGGGGCTCTCCAGGTGCCCGAAGTACCAGCCGTTGCCGTGCTCGCCCGGGTTTGGAGTGACCGGAATATGCCCCACGGTGAACTTGGGCGTGGCGTACCGGCGGCTGTCCTCGAGGTCGAGGATGCCCAGCTCCTCCACCGTGGCGTCGATGTTCACGGCGGGGATATACAGCCGCCCGGCGCGGGGCGCGGCGCTGGCTAAAGCGGCCTGGCCGGACGCCACGGGAACGAACCCCGCCAGCAGGCTGAGTTGGCCCAGCTCCACCGTGCCCCGAGGGTCTGCCCACTGGCGCGCCGGGATGAGCGCCCCGGGGTAGAGGGTCTGCTCGCCGGGTGGCGGCTCTCCCGGCGACGGCGCAGTCGCGGTGGGCGTCTCCGGAGCTTCGATATCCCGCACGGGCGTTGGAGATGCCTTGGGCGCCGCCTCGCCGGCATCGCGGCCCAGCGCCTGCAAGTCGCTCAGCGTGAGCGTGTCGGCGGGCTCGTTCGCAGCATCTGCGTGGTAGACGAGCCGGTCGAGGTTCCGGGTGGCGAAGAAGGTGTAGCCGTAGTAGGCGCCGCTCAGGCCCAGCAGCAGCAGGCCAATACCCAGGAGGCCTAAACTTAGCCACCGGCTCCTCTTCATCGTGCCTCCCATCCCCACCGCCACGCACCGGGTCCTGGGCCGGTAAGCGTCGGACCATTCGCCGGACCGCCGCGCTCCGGCCTTGGCTTGGACGCGCCGACCGGCGGTAGCGCCGCAGGCAGCGTCCGCCCGTGCCGGAGGCACAGGGCCCGGTCGGACCGGACCGAGGCGAGCCCCGCCGGGGTGCTACCGGACTCGGGGTGCGTGCATGGCGCCGCTGGTGATCGGCTCGTTGATGTAGACGTCTCCGTTGCGGATCTTGATGTTGAAGCCGCACTCGGGGTTAGTGCAGACCCATGCCTTGTAGTGGATAGGCGCTCCCTGACTTCCGAAATCCGATAGGGGGACCAGGTCGCCCTCTCCACACTTCTGGCACTTGGGCATCGAATTCTCCACGAAAGCCTCCTCCACAGCCGGTTTAAGCCGCGCCGCAGTATATCACTGGCCATTCTCGACCGACAAGCGAGACTGCAACGGGACAGCCGCCAGCCGGCGGTACTCCGCGCCGGACGGGCGCAGCGTGCTCTGCATCAGGCTGACCCCCTCCACTTGGAAGGGCTCGCAGCTACCGTCCGTCGCTTCCAGAAGCGCACAGAGGCGGGCGGCCTGGTCCTCGGGCATACGGCCCGTGACCCGTGCCAGCGTCAGATGGGGGCGAAAGGGCCACTCTTCGGCGCGGAAACCCAATTGGACCAGCGCCCGCTCCACGTCCCGCCGCAGCGACGCCAGGGCCTCCGCCTCTCCCTCCAGGCCCAGCCAGATCACTCGAGGTGCCCGGCGGTTGGGGAACATTCCGCCCCGCGCCAAACGGAGCGCGAAGGGCGAATGGCCCTGGGCGGCTTCAGTCACCGCGTCGCCCAGCTCCGGGACCCATTCGGGCGCAACGTCACCCAGGAACTTCAGGGTCAGGTGGACCCTCTCCGGGGCCACCCAGCGAAGCGGGCCCAGGCCGCTCTCCTTGAGCGCCGAGATCGTCCTCTCCAGCGCGGACCGGACCGGCGGCGGCAGCTCGATGGCCACGAACAGGCGGAGCGGGCGCTCCTGGCTCACTCCGCGCTCCCTTTGAGCAGGTCCCGGTAGGCGCCCAACCGCCGGCACCACTCCGTCAGGTCGTCCAGGGAGAAGACGGCGTTGGCCGGGCTGGGGCTGGGCGCCACGAACACCCGGCTCGCGCCGATGGTGCGCTCCTGGACACCGAGCTGGGGGACCTGCTTTATCCCCTCGGCGTGCAGGAGATAGTTGCGGTAGCCGGTGACCCCGTGGAAGCACGCGATCAGGGGCTGATAGCGCAGCAGCTTGTCTCGGAGCACCGGCGCCCAGCGGCGGTAGTCGTCTGCTCTGAGATCGGAGGCGCTGTTGCTGACCCGCTTCACCACGTCCGTGAAGCCGATGCCGTACTCGTTCATCCGCGCGTCGTCCCCGGGGCCCAGCTCCCGGCCTGCGTCCACCAGCCCCGACCGGTTCAACGCCGGCCAGAACCGGTTCTGGGGCCTGCCGAAGTAGTGGCCCACCCGGGCCGAGTAGGCGCCGGGGTTGATGCCCACGAACACGATCTCCAGGCCCGGGCGAAGATAGTCGGGGAGCGTGCGCACGTCACTCCCCCAGCCGAAGCAGCCGCGCCGCGTTGCCGTGGAGCACCGCATTCAGCGTGGCGGGAGTGCCGCCCAGCGTGGCGCGGGCCTCTTTCAGCACCCGGCCCGGCCTCAGCAGCGGGTAGTCGGAGCCGAAGAGCACCCGCTCGGCGCCCACGGCTTGCGCAGTCACCTGGAACACCTCGGCCCGGTAGAGGAACGGCGACGTGGCGGTATCGAAGTAAGCGTTGGCCAGGGCGGCGCGCACCTCCGGCATGAGCCCGTAGAAGGGCAGTCCGCCTCCCCAATGGGCGGCCACGATGACGTTCTCCGGGTAGCGGCCGATGAAGGCCATGAGCTCCGCCGGCGTGGTGGTCCCCTTGCCGGCGTAGACGTGGCCCACCGGCTCCGAGCCGTGGACCAGCACCGGGAGCCGCCGCCGCCGGGCCAGCTCCATGAGCGGGTCCAGCGTGGGAGACGAGGCCAGGTCCAGGCCCTGACTGGTGGGGTGGAGCTCGCCGATCCCCCGGGCGCCCTGGGCCACGCACCGCTCGATCTCCTCCAGCGCCGAGTCACCCCAGCCGGGGTGGACGCTGCAGAAGGCCAGGATGCGGCCTGGGTAGCGCCGCGCCGCGTCCAGCAGATAGTCGTTGGACTCGCGGGCCATGCCCTGGTCGCACCAGCCGTAGCCCACGGCCACCGAGACGTCGACGCCGTCGGCGTCCATCGCCTCCACCAGCTCCTCCGCCGTGGCCATGGCCTGGCGCCGTCCGCCGAAGAGCGCGGCGAAGGTGGCATCCCGCTCAAGCAGAGCGGTCCGGTCGCGTTGAAACGATAGGGGTAGAAGGTGGGTGTGGAAATCTGTGACCACGGTCACGCCATCGTTTCAAAGGGCCGCACCCGTGTCAAGGCGGCCCTGTTCTCTCGGAACTTATGGCGCAGGGCCGGGCCACGACATCTCTGGGCGGGACCCCGTCCGCGCCGTTGCCCTCGGCTCGGCTCCAATCGTATAATACGGCTCCATCTAAGGAGCCCCCGTGACCGACCTTCGCGATCTGCTCTCCCTGAGCCCTTGGTCCGCGGCCCGGGCCGGTGATAACGGCGCGTCCGCCGAGCCTCCCTCCCCGGCGGAGCTGGCGCGCATTGCCGCCACCATCCGTCGGAGCATCGTGGTCATGACCACCGCCGCCGACAGCGGCCATCCGGGCGGCTCCCTCTCGGCCGTGGAGGCGCTGGTGGCCATGTACTACCGGGTCATGCGGCACAATCCCAAGGACCCCCAGTGGCCGGACCGCGACCGCTTCGTGATCAGCAAGGGCCACGCCGCGCCGGTGCTCTACGCTGTGCTGGCCGACTGCGGCTATTTCCCGCCCGAGGAGCTGGTGACCTTCCGGCGCATCAACAGCCGTCTCCAGGGCCACGTCCACATCATGACCCCCGGCGTTGAGTTCAGCGGCGGGTCCCTGGGCCAGGGCTTCTCCTTCGCCATCGGCCAGGCGTTGGCGTGCCGGCTGGACGGACGAAGCTCGCGGGTCTTCGCCATGCTGGGCGACGGCGAGTGCGACGAGGGGCAGATCTGGGAGGCGGCCATGTCCGCCGCCCACTACCACGTGGATAACCTGACCGCCATCGTTGACCGCAACCGGATACAGAACGACCGTTTCACCTCCGAGGCCATGGAGCTGGAGCCGCTGGCGGATAAGTGGCGCGCCTTCGGATGGCACGTCCAGGAGTGCGACGGCCACGACCTGCCCCTGCTCTTGGAGGCCCTGGAGGCGGCGGACCGGGTCCGCGGCCGGCCCGCCTGCATCATCGCGCACACCGTCAAAGGCAAGGGCGTGAGCTTCATGGAGAACAACCCCGCCTTTCATGGCAAGGCCGCCAGCCCCGAGGAGTTGGAGCGGGCGCTGACAGAGATCGACGCCCAGCTCGCCGCCGTGGGCGGGTAGACCATGGCGACCACCGCCGCAACCCGGGAGGCCTTCGGCAAGACGCTCGTGGAGCTCGGGCGGGAGGACCCCCGCATCGTGGTGCTCGGGGCCGACCTGAACAAGTCCACCGGCGCCTGGGCCTTCGGCCAGGAGTTTCCCGACCGCTTCTTCGACCTGGGCGCCGCCGAGCAGAACATGATGAGCATGGCGGCGGGCTTCGCCGCAGCCGGGAAAGTGCCCTTCGCCACCACCTTCGCCGTCTTCGGGAGCGGCCGCGCCTACGACCAGCTCCGTCTGAGCATCGCCCACCCGCATCTCAACGTGAAGGTGGTGGTGACCCATGCAGGGCTCGTCACCGGCGAGGACGGCATGTCGGCCCAGGCCATCGAAGACCTGGCGTTGATGTGCGCGCTGCCGGGCTTCACGGTGCTGGTGCCCGCCGACGCCCCGGAGACGGTGGCCGCGGTGCGGGCCGCCGCCGCGATGGAGGGCCCCTGCTACATACGCCTCTCCCGGCCCGCGACGCCCGTGGTCCACGACGACGGAATGGCTTTCAAAATAGGCGAAGCCGAGGTGTTGCGCGACGGCTCCGATGTGACCATCGTGGCCTGCGGCATCATGGTGGCCCAGGCCCTGACGGCGGCGGATATGCTGGCCAAGGAGGGCGTCAGCGCCCGGGTGCTGAACATGGCCACCATGGCGCCCGTGGACGAGGAGGCCCTGGTGCGGGCGGCCCAGGAGACCGGCGCCGTGGTCACCGCCGAGGAGCACTATCTGCGCGGCGGACTGAACAGCATCGTCTCTCAGGTGCTTGGCGCCCGTGCGCCCGTGCCTGTCGAAGCCGTGGCGGTCGCCGGCTACGCCGAGTCGGGCAAGGCCCAGGAGCTGCTGGAGCGTTACGGCTTGACGCCCGCGAAGATAGCCGAGGCGTCGAGGCGCGCCATGGCGCGCAAGCCTTAGCCAACTTGCGCCCTGCACTTTGCTGTCGGATCTACAAGTCGGAGACCCGTATCGGAGGTGACAACATGGAAGTGAAAGAGTTGGGCCACGTGGTCCTCTACGTCCGGGACCTGGAGCGCTCCCGCCGCTTCTACGGCGAGGTGCTCGGATGGCGGGAGGTGTACCTCCTGGGGAGCCAGGGCGTCATGTTCTCCTCGGGCAGGACCCACCACGAGCTGCTCTTGCTGGCGGTGGGCCCCAGCGCCGCGCCCATCCCGGACGGCAGGCGCGTGGGCCTCTATCACCTCGGACTGAAGATAGGCGAAACCGACGACCAGCTTCGGGAGGCGTTGCAGCGGCTCGAGGCCGAGGGGGTGCCTATCGTGGGCTCGTCGGACCATGGGGTGACCCACAGCCTCTACATCACCGACCCCGACGGCAACGAGATAGAGCTGTACATCGACGTGCAGCCGGAGGTCTGGCGAGATGACCCGGGGGCCATCGCCTCGCCGGTGAAACCGCTGCGCCTGTAGGGTGAGGCGGCGGCCCGCTTACTCCCCGCTCTGGCCGTCCTCGCTGTACTCACGGTTGCTGAACACGCCCACCTCGCGTCCCTGGTGCACGTGCACGATCAGGTCGTCCCGCGAGAGGCCCACGGCGTCCAGCAGGTCCTCGTCCAGCGCCTCGATCAGCTCCTGAATCTCCTCCTGGGTGAACCGCTCCGTAACGCACAGGGTGGCGTGGATCAGGCTGCCCGCGTAGTGGACGTCCAGCCGGCCCTGGGGGGTGTCCTCCTCCAGGATGGTGAACACCTCGGAGTAGGGCGTGCGGCACTCACGCTCGAATCGAAAGTCCACGACCACCTCCTTGTTTCTCGCTTACGGCGATGCGGCTATGGCCTGACTTGGCCGCTGCCTTTGCCGACCCATTTGTAGCTGGTCAGCTCTCGGAGTCCCATGGGGCCCCGGGCGTGGAGCTTGCTGGTGCTGATTGCCACCTCGGCGCCCAGGCCGAACTCCCCGCCGTCGGTGAACCGGGTGCTGGCGTTGACGAAGACCGCCGCCGCGTCCACCTCGTCGAGAAAGCGGTTGGCCGCCGCGGCATCCTCGGTCACGATCGCCTCCGTGTGGCCGGAGCCGTGGGTCTCGATATGCTCCAGCGCCTCGTCCAGCGAGTCGACCACGCGCACGGCCAGGACCAGCGCCAGGAACTCCTGGCCCCAGTCCTCCGGCGTGGCCTCCGTTACATGGGCCCCGGCGCCCGGTCCCAGCAGACTGAGGGCCCTGGCATCGCATCGGAGCTCCACCCCGGCGGAGCCCAGGCGGGCCGCCATTTCCGGAAGCAGCCGGGGCGCCGCTGCCGCTTGGACCAGCAGCGTGTCCAGGGCGTTGCACACCGCCGGCGCCTGGACCTTGGCGTTGAAGACGATCTCCCGGGCCATGGCCGGGTCCGCGCTGGCGTCCACGTAGACGTGACACACGCCGATACCCCCCGTGATGGAGGGCATGGTGGCCTCTTGTGCCACGAAGCGGATCAGGCCGGAACCGCCCCGGGGGATGAGCAGGTCGATGTATTCGTTCAGCTTTACCATCTGCTCCACGATGGCCCGGTCCGTGGAGTGGACCATCTGGACCGCCTCGGGCGTGACGCCGGACCGGTCCAGGGCGCTCCGGACCAGCTCGCCCAGGGCCCTGTTCGTGTTCACCGCCTCCTTGCCCCCGCGCATGACAACGGCGTTGCCGGATTTGAGGCAGAGGCAGGAGAGGTCCACGGGGACCTCGGGCCTGGCCTCGAAGATGGTGCCGATGACCCCCAGGGGCACCCTGCGCCGGGCCAGATCGATCCCGTTGGGCAGCGTTCGCTGGTCGATGATCTCGCCCACCGGGTCCGGCAGGGCGGCGATGCTCCGGGCGCCGGCGGCCATGGCCGCGAGCTTTTTCGGGGTCAGCTCCAGCCGGGCGAGCAGCGCCGAGCCGAGTCCCGACTCCCTGCCGGCGTCCATGTCCTGGGCGTTGGCCTCCAGCAGCCGCGCCGCTTGGGCCTCCAGGGCGTCGGTCACGGCATGGAGGGCCCGGTCCTTGGCCTCCGTCGAGAGGTTGCGGAGCCGGCGGGAGGCGGCCCTGGCGGCCTGGGCCTTGCTCAATAGCTCTGAGACAGTCGTGGTCATATGGGCCTCGGGGGACTTACAGCACCACCATGTTGCTGCGGTGCACCACCTCGTCGCCGAAGTGATGGCCCAGTTTCTCCAGCACCTGCGCGGAGCGGGAGCCCTGGATGGCGCGCACATCGGCATCGTCGTAGCTGGTGATGCCGCACGCCACCCGCTGATTATCGGGCCCCACCACCGAGACCACGTCTCCGCGGCGGAAGCGTCCGCGCACCTCGGAGACGCCCGCGGGCAGCAGACTGCCGTGGCGCTGGCGGAGCGCCGTCACCGCCCCGGCGTCCACCACGATCACTCCGCCGCCCTCGGCCAGGCCGCTCAGCAGCCATCGCTTGCGGCTCTCCAGCGCGGACACGGCGGACGGGAAGAGGGTGCCCACGGCCTCGCCCTGGACTGCGCGGCAGACGACCCGCGGCTCCGTGCCGCCGGCGATGATCGCCGTCACACCTAAGGAGACGGCCAGCTTGACCGCCTCCAGCTTGGAGCGCATGCCGCCCCGGCTGCTCGCGTTCCGGTGGGCCTCCGCCCGGGCCAGCACGTCGTCGTCCAGCCGGTCCACGAGTGGGATGAGCTGGGCGTTGGGGTCCCGGTGCGGGTCGGCCGTGAACAGCCCCTGTGTATCCGTGAGCATGAGCAGGAGCTCGGCGTCCACCAGATTGGCCACCAGCGCCGAGAGATGGTCGTTGTCTCCGAACCCGTCCGGGCCGATCTCCTCCACGTTCACCACGTCGTTTTCGTTGACCACGGGCACCACGCCCCGGTCCAGCAGCCCCTGCAGCGTGTTGCGGACGTTCAGGTATCCCTGGCGGTCCTCCAGGTCGTGGCGGGTCAGCAGCGCCTGGGCGACCACCGTGTCGTACTGGGAGAAGAGCTCCTGATAGCGGTGCATGAGCCGGCTCTGGCCCACGGCCGCCATGAGCTGGCTGACCGGAACATCCCTTCCCGCGTGTCCGGCGCCCAGCCCCTCCCGGCCGGCGGCGATGGCCCCCGAGGTGACCAGGACCACCTGAGCGCCGAGCTTCCTCGCCTCCACGATCTGCTCCACCAGGGAGCCCATCATCTGGGGGTCTAGCGCGTTGGTCCGCTGGGTCAGGACGTTGGTGCCGGCCTTCACGACCAGACGCCGGTAGGCCAGCGCGGGCGCCTGGCTGGGACTCTGGCGATGGGTGGACTGAGTGGCCATTGCCGCCCTCTGTCGAAGGCCGCGGCTTCCGCCGCAACCCAACGATTATAGTGCCCGTTGGGCGTTCGTCACAACCGAAGGGCCGCCGGCGAGCCGCCGCGCTTCATCGTGACGTGCTCCTCAGCGGTGGTAGGTCTGGTGCTCCGCGGGCAGCCGCTGGGGGCAGCTTCCATCGCCAAAGGCCACCGCGAGCTCGGCATCCGACAGCAGCTTCAGATACACGAACCCTGTTGGCGGTCCGGTGGGGCTTCTCCGCTGCTCGTAGCAGTGCTCCGACGTCACGAGTTTCGGGTCCACGTAGGTGGCCTGGCCCGTGTCGACCCGCAACGACCGTCCTTTGGTATTGACCCGCACCTGCTCAGCGCTCGATGTGCCCACCGCCAGCACCCAGCCGGGCTCCGGCCCCGCCACGGCCTCCTTGACGAAGGGTTGATTGAACCAGCCGCCGGCGATGGTCCCAGGCACGTCGCGGCGTATGAGGCATCCCCCGTCCCCGGACGTCGCATCGAGGCCGTCGAGGAGCGCGTAGTGGGCCCCTCGCATCTCCGCTCGCAGCTCACCTGGAAGTCTAGGCTGTACTGCTCCACGTCCGCGTCGTAGTAGTCGTAAGGGCAATCGCCTATCAGCAGATTCCTCAGATCGCCGGTTTGCTCGTAGCGCTCCTGGTTCGCGAAGGAGTTGCGTTTCGATGAGTTGCTGAAAACGAAGTCCCAGTTGTGGGCTTGTATGGTACCCGTGGTGTAGCCGATCAGTTCGCCCGCCTTAACCGACAGGGGCGACGCCAGCCCGAAGTTGCCGCGGGTCGAGCGCGACGGCTCAGCGGGAGCGAGCGCCGCCACGGCTTCGGCCAGACGCCAGAGGTGGTCGAAGCCATAGGACACCCCACTCGCCCTGCTCGTTCTGCATGGACGCAACGTAGTAGGTTATCGACACCAGCTTCGAGTCGGCGGGGGCGTAGACCGGCACTTCGTAGTACTCGCCGTTCGCGTCCCTGCCTATCCACACATACGACCGGCTCTTGAACCTGTTGCCGCTTATGGCGAAGGGGGGCAGGATCAGGTCTATCTTGCTCAAGTCGGTGATAGGCGCGGTGAGCCGGGGAGACGGGTCGCTCGTGCAGTCCTGCCTATCCCCTCGCCCGGACTCCTCCTCTCCGGTGCCGCGGTCGCGCGGTGGTGGAGTGGGCGCGAGCGTGGAGGCCGGCGGAGGCGTGGCGTCATGGGGGATGGGCGTCGGCGTGGGGGCAGGGGCAGGAGGGGTAGACCCTGGGGAGGCGGGCGAAATGGTCGCTCGTGTGGGCGTGGAGGCAGTCGGGGCAACGGTTGAAGGCGCCGGTTGCTCTCGGTGATCGGTGGGCGACGGCGTCAGGGTGGACTCCTTCACGGGCGTGGCGGCTGCGGTGGACGTATGCGTAAGCGTGGCGGCTGCGGTGGACTTAGGCGTAAGCGTGGCGGCTGGACCGGGAGTGGCGCCCTCGGGCAATGAAGTGGGCGTCGCATCGACCGGGGCGCAGGCCGCCAGCAGCACGAGGCCGGCCGCTGCCAGGGGAAACCATACGCGGTGCATTTGCATAACAACCCGTTCGCGCTGCATGTCCGCAATAACTCATTTGGGCCGCATGTCCACAATAACATTCTGCTGGACGCCGGCCCGGGTCTCACCCTTTCGCGGAGGCACGGAGGGACCAGGGCGGCATTGGTGGTAGAATCGCCCCCGTGGGCCGGGCCGCTCGGCCCCTTTCGGCGTGGGCCGACGACTTACGAACGCGCTGGGGATAGAGGTGGCATGGGCCTTCGAGGGCTCTTCGACGTGCTTCAGGCGGTGCCTGCCTACCGGCGCCTCGCCGCGGAGCTGGCCGCCGGTGACGCCGCCTCCATCACCCTGCCCGAGGCGGCCAAGGCCTACGTGCTGGGCGCCTTGTGGAGCGAGTTGGGCAGGCCCCTGGTGGTCGTCTGCCCCCGTCCTGAGGACGCGCGGCGCACGGTGGAGCAGCTCGCAGCCTACTGCGGCGAGGACCTGCCCCTCCACCACTTCGCCGAATCGGAGGTGCTGCCGTACGAGCGCCTGCTCCTGGACGCCTCCACCGTTCACCAGCGGCTGAGCGCCCTCAGCGCGCTCGGCGCTCCCCCCGGTCCGCACCCGCCTCTGGTGGTGGCCTCGGCCATGGGCCTCATGCAGCGGACGCTTGCCCCCGACCTTATCCGGACGCTCACCCACACCATTGAGGAGGGCCAACAGCTCCACCTGGAGCCGCTCCTGCAAAGCTGGGCCCGGATGGGCTACACCTTCGTGCCCAACGTGGAATCGCCCGGCACCGCCAGCCGGCGGGGCGGCATCATCGACGTATACCCCCCGGGCCTCGCGAAGCCGGTGCGGATCGAGCTGTTGGGCGACCGGGTGGACTCCCTCCGCTTCTTCGACCCCGGCGATCAGCGCTCCACGGGGACGGTCTCCAGCGTGACGGTGACGCCGGCGTGGGAGGTGCTGCCGGCCAGGGCCGGCAGCGATGCCGTCGCTGGGCTGGTCGATGGCCTCGACTTCTCGACGTGCACCGTCAGCGAGCGGGACCGGCTGCAGGACGACCTGGCGTTGCTCATGGCCGGCCAGTCCAGGGAGGACACCGCTTTTTACGCCGGCTTCTTCAACACCAGCACCCTGCTGGACCACGTGGCCGAGGGCAGCCGCGCTCTCCTGGTGCTTCTAGAGCCCGCGGAGGCCAAGGAGGCGGCGCGTCAGTGGGAGACGGGGGCCGCCAAGCTGCGGCTCGTCAAGCAGGACCGGGGCGAACTGCCCCTGGGGTTCCCGTCTCCGTCGAGCGAGTGGGCGGTGGTGGACCGGAGCCTGGAGCGATGGCCCCAGCGGCTGGAGGTGAGCCGTTGGCACCGGGGCTCCGGCAGCGGCGCCCTGGAGCTGCCCTTCGGCCCCGTGCGCTCCTACCAGAGCCGTCTGGAGTCGCTGAGCGCCGACCTTCAACCGGCCCCCGGCAGTCCGACGGTCATCGCCAGCCAGCACTCGCGGCGCCTGGAGGAGGTGTTGAGCCAGGCCGGGGTGGGCGTCCGGGAGGCGCGCGCGCTGGACGAGGCGCCCGCCGCCGGCGCCGTCTCGGTGGTGCACCTGGCCGTCACCGAGGGGTGGTCGCTCCACGCCGAAGACCCCGACCGGGGCGCTCCCCTCCTGACGCTGCTCACGGACACGGAGGTGTTCGGGACCGCCAAACGCCGCGTGCCCCGGCGCCGGACGGCCGCGCGCCCCAGCGCCTTTCTGGACGAGCTGACGCCCGGCAGCTACGTCGTCCACGTGGACCACGGCATCGCCCAGTTTGGGGGGACGGTGGAGATGCAGGGCCCGGGGCCCGGCTCCGGGCAAGAGGGCGGCCGGCGCGAGTACCTGGTCCTGAGCTACGCCCAGGGCGATAAGCTGTACGTGCCCATGGACCACCTGGACCGGGTCTCCGCCTATTCGGGTGGAGATGAACGGCCGCCTTCGCTCACCCGCCTGGGCACCCACGAGTGGGACCGCGTCGTGAGCCGGGCCAAGGAGTCGACCCGGCGTCTGGCGGAGGAGCTGCTGGCGCTCTACGCCCAGCGGGAGGTGGCCGTCGGCCATGCCTGCACCCCCGACTCGCCCTGGCAGCGGGAGATGGAGGACGCTTTCCCTTACACGGAGACGCCCGACCAGGTGGAAGCCATCGCCAGTGTGAAGGCCGACATGGAGCTTCCCAGGCCCATGGAGCGGCTGGTGTGCGGCGACGTGGGCTACGGCAAGACGGAGGTGGCCTTGCGGGCCACTTTCAAGGCGGTCATGGACAACAAACAGGTGGGTGTCCTGGTGCCCACTACCCTCCTGGCCCAGCAGCACTACGCCACCTTCACCGAGCGTCTGAGCGCCTTCCCGGTGCGCGTGGAGCACCTCAACCGCTTCCGCACCAGGAGTGAGCAGGCCGACGTGGTGGAGCGGCTCCGGCGCGGCGATGTGGACATCGTCATCGGCACTCACCGGCTGCTGCAGCGTGACGTGGTGTTCAAGGACCTGGGCCTGGCGGTGATCGATGAGGAGCACCGCTTCGGCGTGGCCCACAAGGAGCGGCTGAAGACGCTGCGTCAGGAGGTGGACGTGCTCTCCATGACGGCCACGCCCATCCCCCGCACCCTTCATATGGCCCTCTCCGGCATCCGCGACATCTCCACGATGGAGACCCCGCCGGAGGAGCGCCTGCCCATCAAGACCTACCTGGCGGAGTACTCGGACGAACTGGTGCGGGAGGCGCTGCTGCGCGAGCTGGACCGGGGAGGGCAGGCCTTCTTCCTCCATAACCGTGTCCGGGGCATTGAGGCGGTGAGGGACCACCTCCGGTCGCTGGTGCCCGAGGCCAGGGTGGCGGTGGCCCACGGCCGCATGGACGAGCAGGAGCTCTCCCGGGCCATGGAGCAGTTCGCCAACGGCGATGCCGACGTGCTCGTGTGCACCACCATCATCGAGTCGGGGCTGGACATCCCCTCCGTCAACACGCTCATCGTCGACCGGGCGGACTGCTTCGGCCTGGCGCAGCTCTACCAGCTCCGGGGACGGATCGGCCGCCGGGCCCACCGCGCCTACGCCTATCTCATGGTGCCCCGGGGCCGGAAGATCACCGAGACCGCCCAGCGGCGCCTGCAGACCATTCTGGCCGCCACGGAGCTTGGCGCCGGCTTCCGCATCGCCATGAAGGACCTGGAGATCCGTGGCGCCGGGGACATTCTCGGTCCCGAGCAGAGCGGTCACGTGCACGCCGTCGGCTTCGACCTGTACATCCGGTTGCTGTCGGAGGCGGTGGACGATCTGCGTGCCCAGGAGTCCGCCGCCCCGGGCGCGCCCCGCCCCGAGCGGGATGGCCCCGAGCCGCAGATAGACTTGGGCCTGCCGGCCTTCATTCCCGAGACGTTGGTGGAACATATGCCCGTGCGGATGGCGCTCTACCAGCGGCTGGCCCGCTTGACCGCGCTGGAGGAGCTCGATGAGATGGCCCTGGAGATGCGGGACCGGTTCGGGAGCTTGCCGGAGGAGGTAAGGAACCTGCTCTACGGCGTCCGGGTGCGGGTGCTGGCGCGGCACGCCCGAGTGGAGGCGGTGAACCGCCGGCGGGGCGAGCTGGTGCTCAAGCTACGGGACGCGATTGCCGACGCGCGGCTGGCGCTGCAGAAGGCGCTGGGCCACGGGGTCCGGGCGGGGCATCAGCAGGTGCACCTGCCGCTCTCCTCGGGCACGGACATCACTTGGGATCAGGCGCTGCTGGAGGTGCTGGAGGGCCTGGAGGTCTTCCAGCGGCGCGCGCTGGAACTGGCCGCCACGGGAGTCTAGAGGGCGAGGGTCCTGCTGGACCGGGGGAAGAGGCTAGGAGCCGTTGCTGCGCCCCGAGTGGCCGTTGGTCGTCCGGCGTCGACGGTAGGTCATTCTGCGCATCGGGCCGGAAGCCGGGGAGATCTCCTCCCCCGATGTAGGCTCGAAGTCGATCCCTCGAACCTGGGTGAGCAGCTCGGCCTCTCCTAGCTCTAGCTGCCCCGCCTCCTCTTTCAGACTGAGGATGGCCAGCGTCAGCGACCGGTTCTCCTCTTTCAGGTCAGCGAAGTAAACCTGGTATGACATATCGGTGGCTGGGGGGCGGCGCTTGAGGCTGGTGTGGACGCTATTGGTGTACTCTACTCCGGGGCGGGAGTCAAGGGGGCGTGAGCAGTCCGTTGGCCGCGATATGGGGGAGCACCTCTCGCAGCGAGCGGACCACGGGACACCCGGGTGGCGGCTGGGCCGAGCCTTCCCGGTCCAGCAAAAGCGGGTGCATGCCCGCTCCGGCGGCTCCCACGATATCCGAATCGTACTGGTCACCCACGTGGAGGGCTTCGTGGGCCAGCGCCCCCGCCTTTACCAGCGCCGCCTCGAAGATGGGTGCGTGGGGCTTGCCCACCCCCACGTCGGCGATGCCGACCCACACATCCAGCCGGTCTCGCAGCCCCAGACTGTCCACCAGGAAGTCCAGGTCGCGTCCGATATTTGAGATGATGCCCGCCATCAGCCCTGCGCTCCTGAGCTCGTCCAGAGCTGGAAGCGCATCCTCGAAGAGGGCCAGCCGCTTGTCGGCCGCGCTGACCCGTTGCCAGACCCTCGCCGCCACGGCAGGGGGCGCCTCCAGGCCCGCCGCAGCCAGCAGTCGTCGCTCGTACTCCGTGAAAAACGCATCGCGCTCGAGCGGCGGCCGCCTCGAAACGAGGCTCCTGGCGTTCTCCTGGGCCATGAAGGCGTCGGCGGTGGGGTAGGCGCGGGCCACGGCCTCCGTGGCTATCGTGAGCCCCTCGGCGGCGCAGGCCTGGACCTGGATCGCCTCGGCGGGTGGGTCGAAGCGGGCCAGCGTGCCGTAGAAGTCCAGAAAGACGGCCTTTATCATGGTTTGGCGGCCTTGGCGCAGTGCTGCCGCGCATTATACGAGGGGAGTGGCGGACCATGCAGCGACCGAGCGTGCTCTGGCGCAGCGCCCTGGCGTTTCTCCTTCCCGCCCGGTGCGTGGGCTGCGGCGCTCATGGCAGCTACCTGTGTGAGGCCTGTCTGCGGGACGCGCCGTGGCTCGGACCGCCGCTGTGCTCCCGGTGCGCCGAGCCGGGCTGGGAGGGCCGGTGCGACAGGTGCCGGCGGCGGCCCCTGGCCTTGGATGGCGTGGTGGCGCCCTTCCTCATGGCGGGCGTGATCAGGCATGCGGTCCACCGGCTGAAGTACCGGGACCTACGCGCGGTGTCGCCGGTCCTGGGCGCCGCCATGGCCGATGCTTTCCGGCGGACATCGCCTCCCGCCGACGCGCTGGTGCCGGTCCCTCTC
This sequence comes from Dehalococcoidia bacterium, assembly GCA_965249185.1. GTDB lineage: Bacteria > Chloroflexota > Dehalococcoidia > Lucifugimonadales > Australimonadaceae > CBDFLS01. Next base: position 1,204,318 of record CBDFLS010000002.1, on the reverse strand, counting down.
CACCCCCGGCAGCTCCGGAGGCGCGGCTATAACCAGGCCGCCCTCTTGGCCAAAGAGATAGGCCGGCGGCTGGAGATGCCGGTTTGGGAGGAGGCGCTCCGACGGCCTCATCTGGGGCCGCCCCAGGTCTCCCTCGGCACCAGGGAGGACCGGTGGGCCAACATGACCGGCGCCTTCGTGTCGGCGCGAGACCTTTCGGGAAGGGCGCTGGTGCTGGTGGACGATGTGATGACCACCGGCAGCACGCTGCATAGCGCAGCCACGGCTCTGAAAGCCGCCGGCGCCGCATCGGTGTGGGGGTTGGTCCTGGCCCGGGAGGCGTGAGGGGTGTCAGTCGATGCCGATGCCGACCAGCCGGCCGATGAGGTTGGCGGCCCCCACGGCGGCGGCGGCCAGCACCACCATCTCCGCCGCCTTCCGCCAGACCGCGCTGCCGGTGAGGTAGGCGCGCCAGGCCCCGACGATCAGCAGGGCGGCGGCCGTCAGGCCCAGCGAGGTCATCAGCGCCGCCAAGCCTTCGATGAACAGGTACGGGATGACGGGGACCGTGGCGCCCGCCACGAAGGCCAGTCCCATGACCAACGCCGACCGGTGCGGCCGGGGGCCATGCCCTGCAAACCCCAGCTCCTCGCTCATCATCAGTTGGAGCCACTGCTCCTTGTCCTTGGTGAGCTGCTCCACCACCGTGTCGAGCAGCGGGCCACTGAGCCCCTTCCGGCGGTAGATCTGGCGTATCTCGCTCCGCTCCTCATGGGGGGTGTGCTCGATCTCCCACCGCTCCCGGCGCTCCTCCGACTCGCGGAACTCCCGCTCGCTCTTGGTCGAGATGTAGGCGCCCAGGGCCATGGACAGGGCCCCCGCCGCCAGCCCCGCCAGCCCGCCCAGCAGGATCGTCTTGCTCTCAGCGGTGGCGCCGGCCACGGCCGCCACCAGTGACGCGTTGGACACCAGCCCATCGTTGGCGCCGAACACCACGTTGCGCAGCGTTTCGCCGCTGCCGCCGCGGTGCACCTCCTGGGCGGAGGCCTTCCGGCCAGCCTGCCAGGGCAGTACGGAGCGCATCCGCGAGAGCGTTTCGTTTAGCCCGAAGATGGGCAACGCCTCTTCTCCTCCGGTCGGCTATCCGGCCTCTATCGTAAGCGCTTTGGCCTTGGTGGGCAACGGCCGGAAAGTCCGAGAGGCTGGCCCGCATGTTTCGAGAACGCCCCTATGTTTCGGGAACAGCGGAAGCGTCCAAGAGAAACACCGGGTGGTATAATCCCGCCGGCGCCGGCCCCTTTGTCGTAGTCGGCGTGCATGCTCCGTTCCCCGGACGTTCCCGGTCCCGCGACGGCGGCCCGAAGACCGGGCCGACGCTCTCGGCGTTGTAGAGAGGCCCGTTAGCTGATGGACAGCCTGGTCGTCGCACTGCCCGTCTTCTTCGCCAGCGCGGTTGCGGTGGTCGTGGCGGGCATCGGGCTGGCCCGCTACGGCGATGAGCTGGCGGACCAGACGGGCTGGGGGCACCTGTGGGTGGGCACCGTCCTGGTGGCCACCGCCACGTCGCTGCCGGAGCTCTTCACCAACATCACCGCCATCTCCATCGGCGTGCCCGCGCTGGCGCTGGGCAACATCTTCGGCGCCAACATGATGAACATGTGGGCCCTCGCCCTGGTGGCCCTCCTCTTTGGCGCGAGCGGCTTCTCCCGCGCCCCGGCCCGGGAGATCGTGGTCCTGGCCGTGGTGGCCATCCTGATCACCGGCTTGGCCCTCTCCATGAGTGTCGGGGAGGCGAGCGTGGCCCTGGGCGTGTTCAGCCTTGGCGGAGTCGTTGTGGTCGTGGCCTACCTGGCGGGCATGCGGGCCGTCTACGTCGCTCGGCCAGCCGCCGCGCCCGTGTCCGGGCCCGTGGCTGGCCGCAGCCTCTTCCAGACGTGGCTCTTCTTCATGGGCGCCGCCGCCATCATCGCCGTCGCCGCTCCCTTTCTCGCCGTGAGCGCTGATGGCATCGCCGAGGCGACGGGCCTGGCCAGGAGCTTCATGGGCGTGCTGGTGGTGTCGGCGGTGACCACCCTGCCGGAGGCGACCGTCACCGTGGCCGCCATCCGGCGGGGGCTGTACAGCCTGGCCCTGGGCAACCTCTATGGGAGCTGCGCCTTCAACGTGGCTATCATCGCGGTGATTGACCCCATCAACGGGAGGCAGCCCGTCCTGCGGGCCATGGACCCGGAGCACTTCGCGGCCGGTGGCGTGGCGGTGCTGCTCATGGGCCTGGGCCTGCTGGCCATGCTGCTGCGCCGCTGGTGGAGCGTCGTCTGGCTGCGGGGTCTGCTGGCCGCCATGCTGGGCGTCTACCCCGCCGGGCTCTACTGGGTCTTCATTCTGGGCCGGTAGCCACCGCCCCCCACCCCACCGTCCCTCTAAGAGCGTGGGCCCTGGGCGCGTCTCAGCGAGCCCGGGCCTCCCGCTCGCGCTGCCGCCGCTCCTCTTTGACCATCATCACCGCCAGCAATATAACCAGGGCCAAGAGCAGCACCATGGCCCCCGGGATCCACATGAGGAGCCCTCCTATCTGCTGGTCTTCCAGAGGCGTCAGGCCGAACCGGAGCGGGCCCTTCTGGTAGAAGGCGTACCAGGGTTGGGACGCGAAGACCAGGAAAGCCCCCAGACTGAAGTTGGGGACCGAGGTGACGAAGACGTAGGGCAGACGGGCCAGGTACGGCAGGTTCGGACGCAGCGGGATGGGGTCTATGACGTTCCACCAGAAGAGGAGGGCCGCCGCCGAGAAGGTCAGGTGCTCCAGGATGTGGATACCCTCGTTGGCCAGGGCTGCGTCGTAGGGCGCCGGCGCATGCCAGCCCAAGAAGACGACAACGTAGACGCCCCAACCCACCAGGGGAAGCGTCAGAAAGCGGAACCCCCCGCGCACGGCGGGCCATCGGGTCAAGGGGGCCACCAGCCGCCTGCGGAGCGGCCGGGGCATTCCCCGCAGCAGGGGTATCATGGGCGCGCTGAGCAGGATAAGAGGGGGCGCCGCCAGCACCAGCAGCAGGTGCTGCGCCATGTGGATGAAGAAGAGCTCGTCGGCCAGCGCGTCCAGGGGACTCATCAGCGCGACCACGATGATGGCCAGGCCGGTGTAAAAGAGAACGGGGCGCCACCGGGGGTGCAGACGCCGCCGGCGGCCCGGGCTGCGCATGAGTCCCCGGACGTAGAGCACGCCGGCCAGCGAAACCCCCACCAGCGCGCTGGGGTCGGCGGTCCAATGGGACCACAGGGGCTCGACGGCGTGGGCGACTCCGACGTGCAGGGCGATCATCCGCCGCGCTCCTCGCTACCCCGGCGCTGGTGTGGAGGCCGCGGGCGCTAGCGGGTCAGGTTCGAGAAGAGGGCCAGCAGCGCGATCATAACAAAGAGAGCGATGAAGAAGGGGATGACGAAGAGGGCCAGGAACCGGCGGTCGTCGAAGCGCAGGTGCATGTAGTAGCCCACCACCAGGGAGAACTTGAGCACCGAGGTCATGAGTATGAGGGAGGCGATAAGGGCCGGGGTGACGTTCCAGTAGAAGATCCACACCTCGAAAGCAGTCGCCGCCGTCAGGATGCCACCGATCACCGCGTAGGTGCGTGGCCCCGGATGGGACTTCTCGTCGATGTGAGAGTTCTCCTGTTCCGAGGCCACTATGCCACCCCCTGGGCGCCGATGAGGTACACCACGCCGAAAATGACGATCCAGACGATGTCCACGAAGTGCCAGTACAGGGCCGCGATCTCCAGGTCCAGGCTTGTCTTCTGGTGCACCTTGCCGAAGAAGGAGGCGACGAGGATGGAGCTGAGCCACACCACCCCCAGGGTCACGTGGGCGCCGTGGAAGCCGGTCAGCGTGAAGAAGGTGCTGCCGAACATGTTGGTCCGGGGCGTGAGCCCCTCGTGGGCGAAGGCGTTGAACTCGTAGACCTGGAAGCCCAGGAAAACGAGCCCCAGGATGCACGTGACGCTGAGCCATCTGCGGAAGCCGCCGATGTCGCCGCGCTGCAAGGAGGCCAGCGACATCACGATAGCGAGACTGCTCATGAGGAGCACGAAGGTGCTGACCGACGTGATGGGGATGTCCAGCAGGTTCTCGGCCAGGGCCACCTCACAGGGGCCCGCGCCGTTGTTGAGGACCGCGCCGCCCATCGCCACGCACTCATGGGCATCGAAGGTGGTGTGGAACCCGTAGACCTGCGTGGCCAGCGAGAGGGCCAGCAGGCCCGCCGCCAGGAACACGGGGACGGCGATGGTCCTGGCCCTCCCCCCGCGAATGGCGTGCACGGTCCAGGCCGCGGCCCCGATGAGCAGCACCAGCAGGATGAGGCTCACCGAGGTGTGGGAGAGCCCTATCAGGTCTTTGACCTTGTCTACGCTGTCATGGAAGGGGATGGAGCTGGTAACGCTCCGCCCACGGTTGATGAGGTGGGTGGAGATCAGGGCGCCGAAGAACATGCACTCGGAGCCCAGGAAGGCCCACATAAGGAGCTTCCGGTGGTTCAGACCGGTGGTGGTCTGCTCCTCTGCCTCGGTCCCGTGGGCGGCGTGCTGCATGGCTAGTGAGACGCCTCCGCCGCCGTCGGGGGCTCGAAGGCCCACCGGTACACCGAGTAGAGCGCCAGCGCCAGGGACGAGGCGATCATCGTCAGCCCGCCGATAACGTGGAACTGCCAGACGATCAGCCCGCCGGCGCTCAGGGCCAAGCCCATGGCCAGCACTATCGGCCAGTAGGAGGGGCTGGGCATGTGGATGTGCTCCTCCTGTTCGCCTTGATGGGAGGCCTGGGCGGCGCCCACGGAGTGGTCCTCATTCCAGAGCGGCTCCCGGCTGGTGACCACGGGAATCCTGGCGAAGTTGTAGAGGGGTGGCGGCGAGCTGGTGGCCCACTCCAGCGTCCCGGCGCCCCACGGGTTATCGCCGGCCGGCTCGCCATTGCGGAGGCTCTTGATGAGGTTGATTAGGAACAGCAGGATGGAGAAGGCCAGGACCAGCGAGCCCATGGTGACGATGAAGTTCAGCGTGCCCCATCCCTGGTCGGCGGAGTAGGTGTAGATGCGGCGCAGCATCCCCATCACCCCGAGGACGTGCATGGGCATGAAGGTCAGGTTGAACCCGATGAGGGTCAGCCAGAAGTTGAGCTTGCCCAGCCGCTCGTCCAGCATCTTGCCGGACATCTTGGGGAACCAGTAGTAGATCCCCGCCAGGAGGCCGAAGATGCTGCCGCCGAACAGCACGTAGTGGAGGTGGGCCACGATGAAGTAGGTATCCTGCTGCTGCGTGTCCACCGGCACCACGGCGTGCATGATGCCGCTGAGGCCCCCCAGCAGGAACATGCTGATGAACCCCACGGCGAACAATAGCGGCGTCTTGAACTGGATGCTGCCGCCCCACAGCGTGGCCACCCAGTTGAACACCTTGACCCCCGTGGGCACGGCGATGAGCATGGTGGCGAAGGAGAAGGCGGAGTCGGCCCACGGGCCCAGGCCCGTGGTGAACATATGGTGGCTCCAGACGCCGAAGCCCAGGAAGGCGATGACCACCCCGGCCAACACCACCGTCGCGTAGCCGAAGAGCGGTTTGCGCGCGAAGGTGGGCAGGATGTCCGACACGATGCCCATGGCCGGCAGGATCAGGATATACACCTCCGGGTGGCCGAAGACCCAGAAGAGGTGCTGCCACAGGATCGGGTCGGCGCCGGCCGCCACGTCGAAGAAATTAGTTCCCACCAGCCGGTCGAACAGGAGCAGGGTGATGGCTACGGTAATGACCGGGAAGGCGAAGATGATGAGGAAAGAGACGATAAGAGTCATCCATATGAACAGGGGCATGCGCATCAGCGTCATGCCCGGCGCTCGCATGTTGATGATGGTGATGACGAAGTTGAAGCCCGCCGCCAGCGAGGCGATGCCCAGCACCTGCAGGCCCAGGATCCAGTAGTCCACCCCGTTGCCGCCGGAGAACTGGCTGCTCGTCAGCGGCGAGTAGGCGAACCACCCCACGTCGGGCGCGGAGCGGGTCAGGAAGCTGGCGTGCATCAGCACCGCGCCGAAGAGGAACATCCAGTAGCTGAAGGCGTTGAGCCGGGGGAAGGCCACGTCCCGGGCGCCGATCATCAGCGGCACCATGTAGTTGAAGAAGGCCGCGCCGAAGGGCATGACCACCATGAAAATCATGGTGGTGCCGTGCATGGTGAAGAGCTGGTTGAAGGTCGACGGGTCGACGACAGTGTTGTCGGGGCTGGAAAGCTGCCAGCGCATGAAGAGCGCCTCGATGCCGCCCACCACGAAGAAGACCAGGGCCGTCGCTCCGTAGAGGATGCCGATGCGCTTGTGGTCGATGGTGGTGATCCAGCCCCAGACCCCCGTGGGGGCCACCGGCCGTCGCAGGACCTCCAAATTAATTGCCATGTCGTGCTCACTAGCCTCTAGCTTCCGTGGATAGGATAGCGGAGGTTATCCGCGCTGGGAAGTACTCGCCCGCGCTACTCCACCCGCATGCTCCGTAGATAATCGGCGATGGCCGCCGCCTCATTCTCCGTTATGTGGAAGGGGCTATCGGCGGGCATCTCTCCAAAGGAGAGCATGAAGGTGGCGGCGCCCGGGTTCTCGCTGTGCTCCTCCTCCACCGGCTTGAACTGCCGGAGGTCCAAGATCCAGCGCCGCAGGTTCTCGTCGCTGTTCTCCACGATGCCCGCGCCCAGCGTCAGGCGGGAGCCGAAGCGGGTCAGGTTGGGCCCCTTGGTGCCCGTGGAAGCGCCCGCGACGGTGTGACAGAAGGCGCACCCCTTGGCGATGAAGAGCTGCTGGCCTTGGGCCGCCAGCCCCGAGGGAGGGTCGGCGGGCGTCTGGAGCGACTGGACCCACGTGTTGAACTCCGCCAGCGACTCCACGATCACCCGGAAGCGCATCTGGGCGTGGGCCAGGCCGCAGAACTCGGCGCACTGGCCGTAGAAGGCACCCGTCTCCTGGGGCGTGAAGGGCGGCAGCTTCGCCACCCTGCCGGGTATGGCGTCGGCCTTGCCGATGAGCTGGGGCACCCAGAAGCTGTGGACCACGTCCTCGGACTCCACGGCGATGGACGCCTGGACTCCCACGGGCAGATGGATCTCGTTGGCGGTGACCAGGGGCAGCCTCCGGCCCGGGTTGTCCGGGTCGTTGGGGCCGAGGCCGGGGTACTCGATCTCCCACCACCACTGGTGGGCGGTCACGCGCACCTCCAGGGCGCCGGGCTGCGGGTCCGAGGCGCCCCGGGCGATGGCGAACATGGTGGGGACGCCGATGAGAATGAGCACCAGGACCGGAGCGATGGTCCAGGCGATCTCCAGTCGGGTGTTGCCGTGGGTGCGGGTGGCCGTGTGGCCGGGGCGAGCCCGGTACTTGAACAGCGCGTACAGCAGCGCCCCGATGACGATTGCGCCCACCACGCTGGCCATGATCGTGACCAGAACGTAGAGCGTGTGAATCCGCTGCGCGACGTCCGATTTGGGGGAGAAGGTGGTCTGAGGGGCGTCGCACGCGACCAGAAGGGCGGCGGCGCCAACGGCCAGGGCGACGGCCAGGATTCGCCCAAAGTGACGATTGCGGCGGGGCATGGTCTCCTGCGCTCGTGAAGCTTGAAGAAGGCATGGGCCAGGAAAGGCGTGTTACGTTTACCATACGCCCGCGAAGGCGTCAAGCGAGATGGCGGCCCTCTCCGGGCCGACCGGCCTCCGCTGCCACCGTCGGATTCCATATAAATCCCTGCGACGGTTTCTATGCATCTCCCGCCTGATTCCGTGTATACTGACGAAGTTGGCCCACTGTCTGCCAAGGAGCGCGTATTGGCCCCTGCCGGGTCGTCCCGCACTCAGACGCAGGATAAGCCGCATGAAGAGTGCGGCGTTGTGGGTGTATACCTTCCCGGCACCAACGACGCCGCCCGCATCGCGTTTTACGGCCTGTATGCGCTCCAGCACCGCGGCCAGGAGAGCGCCGGCATAGCGGCGGCCGACGGCCGCACCCTCCGCAATTTTACCAACATGGGACTGGTGGCCCAGGCCTTCCGCGAGGAGGACCTAGAGCGTCTGCCCGGCCACCTGGCCATCGGTCACACCCGCTACTCCACCACCGGCTCCAGCGGCCCCCTGAACGCCCAGCCCATCCTCTCCAGCAGCCCCGACGTGGAGCTGGCTCTGGGCCACAACGGCAACGTCATCAACGCCAAAGAGCTGCGCGATCGGCTATGGGGTTGGGGCGTGAACTGCACCACCGGCACCGACTCGGAGGTGATCGCCCACCTGTTGGCCTGGGCGCCCGGAAAAGGGTGGCGCGAGAAGACCGCCTATCTGATCAAGGCACTCCAGGGCGCCTACTCCCTGGTGGTCGCCACCAAGAACACCCTGCTGGGCATCCGCGACCCCCTGGCGGTGCGCCCCCTCTGCATCGGCCGGCTCGACGGCGGGTGGGTGCTGGCTTCGGAGAGCTGCGCTCTGGACCACCTGGGCGCTCAGTTCCTGCGGGAGGTGGCGCCGGGGGAGACGGTCGTCATCAACCGCAGCGGCCTCACCAGCATCCCGTCGCCGGTGGATGTCCAGCGCCAGGCCCACTGCGTCTTCGAGCACATCTACTTTGCCCGGCCCGATTCGATCCTGGAGGGGCAGCTCGTCTACATGGCGCGGCAGCGGATGGGCGCGCAACTGGCGCGCCAGCACCCGGTGGAGGCCGACCTCGTCATCGGCATACCGGACTCGGCCACCGCCGCCGCCGAAGGCTACTCGCGGGAGTCTGGCATCCCCTACACCCAGGGCCTGCTCAAGAATCGGTACGTGGGCCGTACCTTCATCGAGCCGGACCAGCGGTTCCGCGAGCTGGGGGTCCGGAACAAGTTCAACCCCCTGCCGGAGGTGCTGGCGGGCCAGCGGGTGGTGGTGGTGGACGACAGCATCGTGCGCGGCACCACCACGCCCCACGTGGTGTCCCTGCTGCGTCGCGCGGGCGCCCGGGAGGTGCACATGCGGGTGTGCGCGCCACCCATCCAGAACCCGTGCCATTTCGGCGTGGACATGGCGACCAAGGCGGAGTTCATCGCCGACGGCAGAACGGTGGAGGAGATAGGCCGGCTGATCGGCGCCGACTCCTTGGGCTACCTGAGTGTCGAGGGGCTGCACGAGTCGGTGAACGGTGACCCCTCGGCCACCGGCTTCTGCAACGCCTGCTTCACCGGCAAGTACCCCATACCGGTGCAGCTTCAGATGGACAAGCTGGCCCTGGAGCAGCCGCTCGTGTCCCAGGAGGCCCGGCCGCTCCAGGGCTAGGTCCTTCCACCGTGGCTGAATAACCGAACACGTCCTGGCGTATTTCGCGGGAGGCGTGCATGCGCGCGCTGCTGAGCGTCTCGGATAAAACGGGCATCGTCGAGCTCGCCCAGGCCCTGCTGAAGGCGGGCACGGAGCTGGTGAGCACCGGAGGCACCCATAAGGCCCTCCTCGACGCCGGCCTCCCCGCTCTTCACGTGTCCGACGTGACGGGGTTCCCCGAGCTGCTGGACGGCCGCGTCAGGACGCTTCACCCGAACATCCACGCCGGCATCCTGGCCCGGCGGGACGTGCCGGAACACCTGGCCGAGCTCGCCCGCCGCGGCATCGAGCCCGTGGGCCTGGTGTGCGGAAACCTCTATCCCTTCGTGCAGACGGTAAGCAGGCCGGGCGTCGGCATGGGGGAGGCGCTGGAGCAGATTGACATCGGCGGGCCCACGCTGTTGCGGGCGGCGGCCAAGAATTTCCCCTCGGTGCTCGTGCTGGTGGACCCCGCGGACTACACCTGGGTGGCCGGCCACCTGGTCCGGGGAGAGCCGGTCCCCCTGGAGCGGCGCCAGGAGCTGGCCCGCAAGGCCTTCGCCCACGTGGCCTGCTACGACGCGGCCATCGCTCAACACCTGAGCGATGACGCCGCCAGCCTGCCCCAGGAGCTGCCCGTGGGGCTCCGTAAGCTCATGGACCTGCGCTACGGAGAGAACCCCCACCAGCGGGCCGCCTTCTACGGCCCGGCGCTGGGAGGCTGGGGCGTGGGCGCGGCCCTGCAGCTCCACGGCAAGGAGCTCTCGTACAACAACATTCTGGACGCCGACGCCGCATGGCGTTCGGTCCTCGAATTCGAAGCGCCGGCGGTGGCGGTGGTCAAGCACACCAACCCCTGCGGCCTGGCCCTCCACCAGGATGTGGCCGAGGCGTACCGGCGCGCCTACTCCGGCGACCCCGTCTCCGCCTTCGGCGGCATCGTGGCGTGCAACCGGCCGGTGACCGTGGCCATGGCCCAGGCCATGCGGGAGGTCTTCTACGAGATCGTGTTGGCCCCGGAGTTCGAGCCGGAGGCGCTGGAGGCGCTGAAAAAGAAGCGGAACCTGCGCCTGCTGGCCATGGGCGACCCCCGAAGGCCCGGCGTCGCGCCCCTGGAGCTGCGTCAGGTGTCGGGCGGCCTGCTGGTCCAGACGGAGGACTCGGTCCAGGAGACCGCCGACGGCTGGCGCACGGCGACCCGCCGCGAGCCCACGTCCGAGGAGTCGCGGGACCTCATCTTCGCGTGGAAGGCCGCCCGCCACATCAAGTCCAACGCCATCGTCCTGGCGGCCGGCGAGGCGCTCATCGGCATGGGCGCCGGCCAGCCCAGCCGGGTCACCAGCGTCCGGCTGGCCATAGCCGCGGCCGGTGAGCGGGCCAAGGGCACGGTGATGGCCTCCGACGCCTTCTTCCCCTTCCCCGACGGCGTGGAAACGGCCGCAGCCGCCGGCGTTACGGCGGTCATCCAGCCGGGGGGCTCCATCCGCGACCAGGAGGTGACCGACGCGGCCGACGCGGCGGGCATGGCCATGGTCTTCACGGGCACTCGCCACTTCCGCCACTAGCCCCCTAATGACAGCGTCCTAGCCACTCCCGGACTTCGCGACCCCCATGCCACCCAAGCCCTCCATCGCCTACCTGGAAGCCCTGGTCCGGGACCTGCCGGCGGCCGACCGAGAGCGGTTCCACCGGATCTACCACGTGACCACCATGGAGACGGGTGTTCGGGTGCCCGATGCCATGAAGCCATGGGCCGCCCGGCAGTTCGGCTCCACGGAGGCGGTGGAGTCCCAGCGGGTGGTGCGCGTCGTGAACCGGGTCACCGGGGAGGGGAGCTTGTTCAACCCGCTGAGGGCCCAGCGGCCCGGGGCGGGTTTAACGGGGTCGCCCCATCTCCCAGCCGGCCCGGAGGAGAGCGATCCCTTGGCCCGGCCCCTGGAGATGACGCCCGAGGACCCCTTCGGGCGTCTGGAGAACGCCCATGGCGTCACGGCGGCCAACGTGGCCAGGTATGACGCGCTGCACAGCCTGGTGGTCTTCGGCGAGGCGGACCCCCTGGCCTTCACCCGCGAGTCGCTGGAAGGCCATCTGTCGCTGGCCCTCCAGTGGATCGCCGAGGCTCACCGGTGGGACCCGGAGGCACGCTACCCCTATATCCTGTGGAACTGCCTCTGGCGCGCCGGCGGCTCCCTGGTCCACGGACACCTCCAGGTGGCCCTGGCCCGGGGGATGCACTATGCTCGCATCGAGGGGCTGCGACGGGACGTGGAGTCGTACCGCCAGCGGCACGGCGCCTCCTATTTCGACGACCTCTTCCAGGTGCATCTGGCCCTGGGCTGCGGACATCGCTCGCGGGAGGCGCGGGTGCTCGCCCATCTGACGCCGCTCCGCGAGCGGGAGGTCATGGTGCTGACGCCCCGTTTGGAGGACGGCATGGACGCCATCTATGAGGCGCTGGCGGCTTACCGGGACCGGCTGGGCGTGGTCTCGTTTAACATGGGCGTCCTGATGCCGCCGGTGGCGCCGGTGCCGGAGGCGTGGGACGATCTCCCCGTGGTCGTCCGCCTGGTGGACCGGGGCGACCTGGCCAGCCGCACCTCCGACGTGGGAGGCATGGAGCTCTTCGCCGAGAGCGTGATAGCCTCCGATCCATTCGCCGTGGCGGAGGCGCTGCGGGCCCAGGGAGGGCTGTAGCCGTGGCCTCGGTGGAAGTCGTCATACCGGTGCTCAACGAGGAGCGTGCGCTCCCGGCGTGCGTGGCCACGCTCCGGGCGTTCCTGGGCGAGCGGCTGAAGGATCACGCCTGGCGCATCACCGTGGCCGACAACGGCTCCACCGACGCCACGCTGGCCGTGGCCGAGGGGCTGGTCCGGGAGCACCCCGGCGAACTGAGCGTCGTTCACCTGGACCAGCGCGGCCGGGGACGGGCGCTGCGGCGGGCCTGGCTCGAGAGCGACGCCGACATCGTCAGCTACATGGACGTGGACCTCTCCACCGATTTGGAGGCCTTCCCCAAGCTTGTGTCGGCCATCGCCAATGATGGGTACCACGTGGCCACGGGCAGCCGCCTCTCCCGGGGCTCCCACACCACCCGCTCCCTGAAGCGCGAGGCAGTCTCCCGCTCCTACAACCTGATCATCCGGGCCATGCTCTGGACCCGCCTCGCGGACACCCAGTGCGGGTTCAAGGCCCTCAGCCGGGAGGCCGCCCGCGCCCTGGTCCCGCTGGTGGTGAACAACCACTGGTTCTTCGACACGGAGCTGCTGCTTATCGCCGTGAAGCGGGGCTTCCGCGTCAAGGAGGTGCCGGTGACGTGGCGGGAGGACCCTGACACGAGGGTGAAGATCGTCCAGACGGCGATGGAAGACTTGCGGGGGCTGGCCCGCCTCCGGTTCGGGGGCATTCCCCGCGTGACGCCTCCCTAGCCAGGGTCCTCAGCCTCAGGGGGCCAGGGCCCTCCGCCGCAGGCGGCCAGAGTCCCTAATCGAATCGCGGGCGCTCGTGCCGCCCATGCAAGCCCTCGCTGTTAGCACCGCGCGGGCCCGGACATCGGGTGCCGAGGGATATTGCGCCTCCTACGTCCGGGGAGTACGATACGCGCCGTTTTGCGGGACTGCCCGACACCGCCTGGAGCGTAGCCATGACCATGACCACCTTCAATCCCCACTTCGAGGTCCGCCCCTCCCTCATCACGGGCGATACTGCGGAGGTCTATCTGCACAACACGCTCCGTATTCTACGGAACGAGGGGCTGAACCCCACGGTGACCATGGAGTTCTACAACACGCGGGACGGGGTCCTGTGCGGCACCCAGGAGGTGAAGGCGGTGCTGAGCCGGGTCACCTCGGAGGCCAGCCGCGAGGTGTGGGGGTTGGACGAAGGGCACGAGATAGCCGCCAACGAGGCGGCGCTGTTGCTCACGGCCCCCTACTCCACCTTCGGCCTTTACGAGACCGCCGTCTGCGGCATCATGGCCCACTCCACCGGCTGGGCCACCGCGGCCCGTGAGTGCGTGAAAGCGGCCCAGGGCATCCCCATCGTCTCGGTGGGCGCCCACAACGTTCACCCCTCCGTGACGGCGGTTATGGACTACGCCGCCGTGGTGGGCGGCTGCTTCAGCGGCTCCACGGTCCTGGGCGCCAAGCTGGGCGGGACGCCCACCATCTCCACCGTCTCCGGCGCGCTGGTCCAGCTCATGGGCTCGCCGGAGTTGGCCGCCAGCGCCTTCGACCGGTCCGTGGCCCCCGACGTCCCTCGCATCGCCTACGTGGACCCCCGCCGCGACGTGGTGGCCCAGACCCTGGCCGTGGCCCGCGCCATGAAGGAGCGGCTGAACGCCGTGCGCCTGGCCCGGATGCCCGGGGCCAAGCCCGTGCCTCCCGCCGTGGTCAAGGAGGTGCGAGATCAGCTCGATAACGCGGGCTTCCAGCACGTGCAGATCGTGATCAGCGGTGAGATGTCCCCCGCCCGGATCCGCGAGCTGGTGGAGGCCGGCGCCCCCGTGGACATCCTCCACGACACCGGCTATATCGCATCCGCCAGGCCCATCCCCTTCCGCCCCAACATCAGGACCATCAGCGACCAGCCCATTCCCCAGGAGCAGGAGCCTCCCCCGCCCAACCCACGGTTGGTTCGGCTCCTCTAGCAGGACTCACCCCCGCGCCGGTGGACTCAGCCCGCCATGGGCAGCGTGGGATAGGCGTCCAGCGCCAGGCCATGGCGCTCGCCCCTGCTGAGCCTGAAGTAGGCCGCCGCGGCGATCATGGCGCCGTTGTCGGTGCAGAGGCGCGGCGTGGGGACCAGGACGGGCACCGGCGACCGGCGCTCCGCCTCCCGTCGCAGGTGGGCGTTGGCGGCCACGCCTCCGCCCAGAAGGAGGCCCCGGGCCCCGTGGCGCTTCGCCGCCTCCACGGCCTTGGCCACCATCACGTTCACCACCGCTTCCTGGAAGGACACGGCCAGCCCGGCCACCGTCTCCGGGGATGGCCCGCCGGGCGGCGGTGGGTACACGCCGTGCTCTTGGGCCCGGTGGAGCAGCGCCGTTTTCAGTCCGCTGAAGCTGAAGTCCAGGCTCTTGCCCAGCCACGCCCGGGGAAGGGCAACGGACGGGCGGGCCCCGGCGGCGACCCGCTGGATCTCCGGTCCCCCGGGGAATCCGAGCCCCAGCACGCGGGCCGCCTTGTCGAAGGCCTCTCCCGCCGCGTCGTCGCGGGTGCGGCCCAGCACCTCGAAGGCGCCGTGGCCGTGCATCAGCACCAGGTCCGTGTGGGCGCCCGAGGCGATGAGGCAGAGCAGCGGGAATCCCGGCTCCGAGGCCGGGTCCGCGTACTCCAGCCACGCCGCGTAGACGTGGCCCTCCAGGTGCTGCACGCCCAGCAGCGGCAGGTCCCGCGCGTAGGCCAGCGCCTTGGCGGTGTTCACTCCCACCATCAGCGCGCCCACCAGGCCAGGGCCGTGGGTCACGGCGATGGCGTCGACCTCCTCCAGGCCCACGCCGGCGTCGGCCAGCGCGCGTTCCATCACCGGCACGATCTGCAGCAGGTGCTGACGCGAGGCCACCTCCGGCACCACGCCGCCGTACCGGGCGTGCATCTCCACCTGGGAGGCGATGACGTTGGAGCGGACGCGCTGTCCGTCCTCCACCACCGCGACCGCCGTCTCGTCGCAGGAGGTCTCGATACCGATGATGCGCATGGGCGGCCTCACGCTGTACCCTTTCGCCCCTATCGTAGCGCCAGTCCTGACGCAGGGATACCCCTGTGCTACCATCCCCTCGTAGGCAGAGGCGAGTCTGAAGAGTGGCGGGCACGGCCCGCAGAGAGGTTGACGATGTTGGACGAGATAGGGGTGTTCATTCTGGTTCTGCTTGGGGTCCTGCTGCTGCTCTCAGCCTTCTTCTCCGGCTCCGAGGCGGCTCTCCTCTCCCTTCAGCGAGTTCGCATCCGTCACCTTGCAGACACCGGGTCGACCGCAGCTTCCCGGGTGGCCCGGATGGTGGAGCGTCCGGAGCGGCTGCTGCCTCCCATCCTCCTAGGCAACAACCTGGCGAACACCGCTGCCGCCGCCATCGCCACCATGGTGGCCATCGCCCTCCTGGATAACGAGCGGCAGGCCGTGTTGGTCGCCACCATGGGCGTCACCGTGGCCCTGCTGGTCTTCGGCGAGATGATCCCTAAGATTTTGGGCGCCCATCATGCTGAGCGGGTTTCGCTGCTGGTGGCGCTGCCTCTGCAGTGGATCGAGTGGCTCCTGCTCCCCGCGGTACTGGTGCTCCAACAGATCAGCGGAGTGGTTGTTCGTATGCTGGGAGCATCGGGCAGCCGTGGAGCAGTGGTCACCGTGGAGGAGATCAAGACGCTGGTCACGGTAGGCCGGGAGGCTGGCACAGTCGAGCACGGCGAGGAGGAGATGATCCGGCGAGTCTTCGAGTTCGGCGACCGCAGGGTACGCGAGGTGATGACCCCGCGAACGGAGAACGTGTGGGTGGAGCAAGGGACCACCCTTCGTCAATTCCTGGCCATCTACCAGGAGCACTCCCACACCCGCTTTCCCGTCTACGAGGGGCAGGTGGACAACGTGGTGGGCCTCCTGTCGGTGAAAGACGTGCTCCGGGCCCTGGCCCGGGGTGAGATCTCCTGGAACGACCCGGTGACCACCTTCATGCACACCCTCTACTTCGTGCCCGAGACCAAGCTGGTGGGCGAGCTGTTCACGGAGATGCGGGAACCGGGGCATCAGATGGCCATCGTGATCGACGAGCACGGAGGCGTGGCGGGGCTGGTCACCCGCAAGCGACTGGTGGAGGAGATCGTGGGGCCGGTGGGCGAGGAGGGCGAGACCCCCGAGGAGGTGGTGGCCCTTGGCGAGAACACCTTCGAGGTGGACGGGGGCCTCAATGTCCAGGAGGCCAACGAGCGGATGGACCTGGGCCTGCCCGAGGGCGAGTACGAGACGGTGGCGGGGTTCATCCTGGACCGCCTGGGCCGTGTCCCTGAGCAGGACGACCAGCTCACCTTCGGCCGTCTCCACTTCCGGGTCGTGGAGATGCGGGGCGTCAAGATCGAGCGGGTGCTGGTCGACAGGCCGCCGGAGTCCTCGGAGCACCCGGAGGAGTGACGCCGCCCATGCGCCGCCGGTTTTCACACCGACAACGCCCAAGAGGGAAGGGGCCATGGCCGTCCAGGCGCCGGTGACCCGGCGCGTGGCCCGGGCTGTGGCCTCGGCCCTCCGCCGCCATGGCCATGAGCTCGCCGGACGCCCCCTGGTGGTGGCCGTCTCGGGAGGCCCCGACTCTCTGGCCCTGCTGCTGGCCCTCCTGGCGGTCCCGGAGGCCGGTCGTCCATCCCTCCGGGTCGCCCACTTCTCCCACGGCCTGCGTCCCGTGGCGCAGCGGCGGGAGGCGGCGCTGATGGAGGAGGTGGCGGCCCGCTGGAGCCTGTCCGTGGTCCGGGGCAGCGACGACGTGGCGGCCCGCGCCCGGGAGGAGCGGCGCTCCCTCGAGGACGCTGGCCGGCGTTTGCGGTACGCCTTTCTGGCCCGTACGGCTCAGGAGTGCGGCGCCGGCGCCGTGGCACTGGGACACACCCTGGACGACCAGGCCGAGACGGTGCTGCTCCGGCTCGTCCGGGGCGCTGGGCTGCGGGGACTGGGCGCCATGCGGGAGTGGACGCCGTGGCTGGATACCCCCTCCGGCGTCGGCACGGTGCTGCTGCGGCCCCTGCTGGAGGTGAGCCGGGCGGAGACCCTGGCGGTCTGCGCCGAGGCGAAGGTCACGCCCGCCCAGGACGCCACCAACCGGTCCACGGTCTTCTCCCGCAACCGGGTGCGCCGGAGGGTGCTGCCGGAGCTGGAGCGCCTCAACCCCCAGGTGCGCCATGCGCTGGCCCGGCTGGCCTCCTCGGCCCAGGCCGATGAGGACTTCTTGGATTCCCAGGCCCGCTCCGCCGTCGAGGGCCAGGAGTCGCGGTGCGACGGGGGCTTCGGCTGGCCCCGGGGGCTGCTGGCCGCCCTGCCCCCGCCGCTGCTCGTCCGCCTGTTCCAGGGGGCGTGGGAGGCGCTCCGAGGACCCAGCGCCGCCCTCTCCCGGTCGCATCTGGAGGCCATGCAGGCGCTGCTCACAGGCCCGTCGGGCCGCCGGCTGGCGCTGCCCGCGGGTATGCGCTTCTCGGTGGAGTACGACCGCTGCACCCTGGGGCCCGAGGTCCCGGCGCCGCCGATTCCCAAGGAGGGAGCCGAGCTGCACGTCCCGGACAGCGTCCAAGTGGGGCCCTGGCTGGTGGAGGTCCAGCGCTTCCCGTCCTTCCCGGACCGTGGGGACCCCTGGACCGCCGTCATGGATGGCGAGACCCTGGGCGGTCCCCTCGCGGTCCGGCGGCGCAGGCCCGGGGACCGGTTCCATCCGCTGGGCATGGATGGGCCCAAACGTCTCCAGGACTTTCTGGTGGACGAGAAGGTGCCGAGATGGGAGCGGGACGCCGTGCCGCTGGTGGTGGGCGCCCGGGGGATCGCGTGGGTCGTTGGCCACCGGGTGGCGGCCTGGGCGGCCGTCACGCCCTCCACGCGGGAGACGGTCGTCATCTCCTTCCGCGGACGGGAACAGCCGGTCTAGGTGGCGTCGGGGGGAGGCTCTTCAGGGACGGCGGCGGGCGCCTCCATCTCGCTGGGAGCCGGCTTGCGGACCGTCCGGCGGCGGACCGGGGCTTCGGCGGTCTCGGCCACGGCGGTTGGCTCGTCTGGGACCGGTAGTGTTGGCCCATCTGGGACCGGCGGCGTTGAGGGACCGGCGGCCTGACCGGCCTCCGGCTCCCGGTTGGCCTGGGCCACCGCCTCCACGTCGCTCCCGTCGGAGCCCGCCTCGAAGGGCTCGGGCGCGCCGCCGCGCTCCACCCGGGGCGAAGCCAGGGCCATCAGCTCGAAGACCCGCTGGGCCAGGAGGTACGAGCCCCGGCGCGCCGCCTCGCTCAGCAGGGGCAGACGCAGGGCGTAGGCCCCGGCGTGGAGCGCCAGCTCTCCCCGGTCGTCGGGGAAGGCGTACCCCGCCAGGATGTAGATGCCGATGAGCCCCGGCACCCCCGCCACCAGCAGGGCGAACAGGAAGACGTCCAGCACCACCCAGATCACGGCCCCCAGGACCAGGCTGGCGCCCAGGACCAGCAGCCCCTGGGCCATGCGCCGCGCGGAACGGCCCACGTCCGTTATCTCCACGGCGGTGAGCCGGTCCAGGAGGAGGGCGGCGGTCGTCCGTTTTCCCGCCTGCCGTCCCAGTCGGATGGCGCGATGCGTTGTGAGCGTCAGGAGCTCGCCGCCATCGCCGGGCTGGGCCAGGGCTCCTCGTTGGGCGTCCAGGGCCAGCTCGAACTGCTCGTCGGGGAGCCAGGGAAGCGGGCGCTCGGCGCCGGATGAAGGGCCCACGCAGCCACCTTTCAGGCTTTCAGGGCGCCTGGGCCGGCGCCCGTGGTCACGAGGATACCCCGGCCACTGTGCCAAGTCAAAGCCGGGTCTCGGCGCGGGCGCGGGCATCGGCGCTCATGCGCTGCTGAGTGGGGCCGTGGCCTGGCGGTAGAGATGGAGGAGTCCCTGTTGCGCGCAGGCCCCGATGGGATCGGGACAGGCGCCCAGCAGCCGTCTCGCCTCACGAGTGAGGCCGTTCTCCGGGAGCGGGGGATGGTGGGCGTAGAGCCGGCGTCTCCTCTCCCGTAACGCCGCGTCGCCCCGCTGCTCGGCCCAGGCCGTCAGGACCGGCAGCACCACGTTCACGCTCATCTCCGCGGCCCGTCCGCCGCCGACCGGCGCGGCCCTCGGCGGGCCTCCCTCCCCGCGCCCGGAGACGGTGAGCGCCTCCGTCAAGGAGGCGTGTCCGCGCTCGAGGGCCGTGGCCAGGGAGACGGCCAGCCCCTGGCCCAGGTGCCGGCGCAGCAGGTGCACCGCCCCCTCCAGCCGTCGGCGCGGGTGGTTCATGGGCCGAACCCCGGCCGTGCGCCAGACGCCGGGCGCCATGGGCGTCAGCCCCACCAGGTGGGACCAGGCCTCGGAGGGAGGCGTCCAGCCCGCCGCGGAGCGGAGGAGCTCGTCCAGAACCCGGGTTCCGGCCTCGGATGGGTACGCCGCGATGACGGACCTCAAGAGCATCACCGGCAGCGTCCGGCTGAGAGCGAGGAAGGGCGCGCGGTTCTCGGCGTAGCCCAGGACCTCCAGGAGCCCGGCGTAGAGCGTCTGCTCGACGCCGTGGCGGGCGATGGCCGCTGACGCCTCATCCACGCGCGTCTCGAACCGCTCCATTCCCGCCCGGCGCAGGGCGGCCAGCAGCTCGTCGGGGCCGGCCTGGGCCAGGGCCGCCAGGGGAGGGGGTCCCGCCGCGGCGAGGGGCCTCCGCCCTTCGACCGCGGAACCCGGCGGGCCGAGCTCCAGCATGGGCAGGTGGGCCGCCGCCTTCGGCGCGGTGCCGGCCCTGGACCCGACGACGTGGAGCACCACCGACTCGTAGGCGCTGTCCCGGTGATGGCCGTGGGCCGTCCAGTCCCCCGGGCGCCGGTGTATCTCCACGTCGCCCCGCAGCGCGGCGCCGTCCAGCTCCAGGACCGCATCGCGGAAGTCCGGTCCGTGGCCGGGCGCGGGCCTGCCCGGGTAGACGACCCCGAGCCGCCGGCCATCGGTGGTGCGGAGCTGGCGGCCTCCCCTGGACCGCCACAGCCGGGCCAGCAGGCGCTCCGGCAGGACGGGACGACCCCCGCGCACCTCAGCCCTCCCGACGCCCCGGGGACGCCGGCCCCATCCGGTAGACCCCGGCCCGCTCCGCAACCCCCGTCCGGTAGACCCCGGCCTGTTCCGCAACCAAGGAGAGCACCCGCCGGGAGGCGCCCCGGGGCGCGTAGAGCCCCGTCTCCCACTCGCTCACTGTCTGCTGGCGCACGCCCAGCTCCTGGGCCAGGGCCTGCTGGGAGAGCCCCAGCCGCCGGCGGAGGCCGCGGACCGAGGTGGCGTCCCAGACGGGCGGGCGGGGTTTGCGTGGAGCAGGCACAGTCTGAATTTACACGTTTACGTGTAAATGTCAAGGCGCTCCATCCTCCCTGGCGGAGGCGCGTCAACGCCGGCGAGCGCTCTAGTCGGTCTCAAGTTGACAACGGCCCACCGCGTTGGTAGTCTGTACCGCTAGTGCCCCAAGAGGGGCGCAGTCACGTCGTAGGTCTAAGGGTGGGGCGTTATGCCCACGGTCAACCAGTTGGTGCGGATCGGCAGACGGCGGCTTGTGAAGAAGAACAAGGCGCCGGCGTTGCGCTACGTGCGCAATACGCTCAAGAACCGGCTCTACCGGGGACCGGGGAGCCCGCAGAAGCTGGCCGTCTGTCTTCAGGTCCGGACAGTTACTCCCAAGAAGCCGAACTCCGCTCTGCGGAAGGTGGCGCGGGTACGGCTGACCAACGGCATGGAGGTCACCGCCTACATACCGGGCGAGGGGCACACCCTTCAGGAGCACTCGGTGGTCCTCATCCGGGGCGGACGCGTCAAGGACCTCCCCGGCGTGCGTTATCACATCATCCGTGGTGCGCTGGACGCCGCAGGGGTCAGCAAGCGCAGGCAGGGCAGAAGCAAGTACGGCACCAAGCGCAGCGTGTCCCCGGGCTGATCACCGCTCGCTGAAGAGCCTCTTTCCGAGGGGCCGGTAACTAGCCCCGTGGGCCCCACGGCGTGCGCCGTGGTGGCCGGGGCGTTGGTGAGAGAATGAGGGAGATGAGGAATGGCTAGGAGAAGGCGGGCGGAGGCGCGGATCCTGATACCCGACCCCCAGTTTCAGAGCGTGGAGCTCTCGAGCTTCATCAACCACGTTATGGAGCGTGGGAAGAAGTCGGTGGCCCAGCGCATCGTCTATCAGGCCATGGATATCGTGGGCCGCGAAAGCCACCGGGAGCCCCTGGAGGTGTTCGACCAGGCCATGCGGAACGCCATGCCCGCCATGCAGGTGAAGTCCCGCCGCGTGGGTGGGGCCACCTACCAGGTGCCCATCGAGGTCCAGGGCCGCCGCCGGCACGCCCTGGCCATGCGCTGGCTCATCGACGCGGCCCGGGCCCGCACCGGCCGGCCCATGGGCGAGCGGCTCGCCCATGAGCTCTTGGAGGCCTCTCGAGGCCAGGGCGCCGCCGTGAAGCGCCGCGAGGACGTTCACCGAATGGCGGAGGCCAACAGGGCCTTCGTCCATTATCGATGGTAAGGACTGCAAGCATGGGAAACGTTGCGACTATGAACAGCGCGTCGAAGAGCGATTCCTTGGACCTGGGCCAGGTCCGGAACATCGGTTTCATCGCTCACATCGATGCGGGCAAGACGACCGTGACCGAGCGGGTGCTCTTCTTCACCGGCCGAATCCATAAGGTGGGCGAGGTCCACGAGGGCACCACGGTCATGGACTGGATGGCCCAGGAGCGGGAGCGGGGCATCACCATCACCTCCGCGGCCACCACCTGCGAGTGGAAGGACTACCGGATCAACATTATCGACACCCCGGGGCACGTCGACTTCACCGCCGAGGTGGAGCGGAGCCTGCGAGTGCTGGACGGTGGCGTGGTGGTGTTCGACGCCGTCGCCGGCGTCCAGCCCCAGTCGGAGACGGTCTGGCGCCAGGCCAACCGCTACGGCGTCCCCCGGATCTGCTTCGTGAACAAGATGGACCGGATGGGTGCCGACTTCGCCCGGACGGTGGACTCCATTCGACACCGGCTCAAGGCCACCCCAATCCCGGTCCAGTACCCCATCGGCCAGGAGGAGCACTTCCGCGGTGTGGTGGACCTCATCGATGAGCGCGCGTTCCTGTTTCCGGAGGGTGACCCGCTCCAGGACCTTCGGGAGGCGCCGGTGCCCCCAGAGCTCCTGGAGGAGGTGGCCGCCTACCGCGAGGAGTTGGTCGAGAAGGTGGCGGAGAACGACGACACCCTGTTGGAGCAGTACCTTCAGGGAGAGGTTATCAGCGGAGCGGAGATCCGGGCGGCCCTGCGGCGGGCCACCCTCGCCAACCGGGCGGTGCCGGTGCTGTGTGGCTCGGCCCTTAGGAGCCGGGGCATCCAGCCGATGCTGGACGCCGTGGGCGACTATCTGCCATCGCCCCTGGACGTGCCGTCCATCCGGGGCCTGCGCCCCCAGACCCAGGAGGAGGTGGAGCGTTTCCCGCAGCCCGACGCGCCCTTCTCCGCCCTGGCTTTCAAGGTGGTCACCGACCCCTACGTGGGCCGGCTGGTCTACTTCCGCGTCTATTCCGGCACCGTGCGCTCCGGCGCCAGCGTCTACAACTCCAGCAAGGGCATCCGCGAGCGGCTGGGCCGAATCCTGCGTATGCACGCCCAGCAGCGCGAAGAGTTGGAGGAGGTGAGTCCGGGGGATATCGGCGCCGCCGTGGGCCTCAAGAACACCTTCACCGGCGAGACACTCTGCGACGAGCGGGACCCGGTGGTGCTGGAGGCCATCCAGTTCGCCGAGCCCGTGATCTCCGTGGCGGTGGAGCCCGCGACCCGTGCCGAGCACGAGAAGCTCACCAGCGCCCTGCTGAAGCTGGCCCAAGAGGACCCTACCTTCCGGGTCAAGTATGACTCCGAGACGGGGCAGACGGTGATCTCCGGCATGGGTGAGCTCCACCTGGAAGTGCTGGTGGAGCGGATGCGCCGGGAGTTCAGCGTTCAGGCCCAGATCGGCAAGCCCCGGGTGGCATACCGGGAGGCCATCACCCGGCGCGCCAAGGGCGAGGGCCGGTTCATCCGTCAGACGGGCGGCCACGGCCAGTACGGCCACTGCGAGCTGGAGCTGGAGCCCCGGGCCCCGGGCGCCGGGTTCGCCTTCGAAAACAAGACCGTGGGCGGGATTATCCCCAAGGAATACATCTCCTCCATCTCCCGCGGCGCCGAGGAGGCGCTGGGGACCGGGATGGTGGCGGGCTACCCGGTCATGGACGTGATGGTACGGGTGGTGGACGGCAGCTTCCACTCGGTGGACTCTTCGGAGATGGCCTTCAAGATCGCTGCCTCCATGGCGGTGAAGGACGCCCTTCCTCACGCCGGACCGGTGCTGCTGGAGCCCATTATGGCGCTCCAGGTCATCACCCCCGGCGAGTTCCTGGGCGAGGTGCTCCGGGAGGTGAACCGCCGCCGGGCCCGTGTCTCCTCCCTGGAGGGCCAGGGGGATATCCAGGTGGTGGAGGCCGATGCCCCTCTGGTGGAGATGTTCGGCTACGCCACCGACCTTCGGTCGCTGACCCAGGGGAGGGCCACCCACTCCATGGAGTTCAATCGATACCAGCGGGTGGAGACGGCGATGGCCCAGGAGGTTGCCCGGACCGCGTGAGCGGAAAGCGGAGGGCACTGAAAGCGAGCTATGGCAGACCAGCGTATTCGTATCGTCCTCAAGTCCTACGAGCACCGCCTCCTGGACCAGTCGTCGGTCCAGATCGTGGAGGCGGCGGAGCGGACCGGCGCCTCGGTAGTGGGGCCCGTTCCCATGCCCACTCGAATCAAGCGTTTCTGCGTTATCCGCTCCCCCCACGTCGACAAGGACTCCCGGGAGCATTTCGAGATCCGCACCCACAAACGGCTGGTGGATATCCTGGACCCCACCCCGAAGACCATCGACGCCCTGACTCAGCTCCAGATGCCGGCCGGGGTGGATATCTCGATTAAGCTCTAACGTAGGGCAAGCTGTAACGTAAGGCTGGAGGCGCTCTGCCGATGCCGGGACTGCTGGGAAAGAAGATAGGCATGACCCACCTGTTTGAGGAGGGGGGCCGGATAGTGCCGGTGACCGTCATCCAGGCGGGGCCCTGCGTGGTGACCCAGCTCCGGACCCACTCCAGCGATGGCTACGAGGCCGTGCAGGTGGGATACGGGGAGGCCCGCCAGCTCAACAAGCCCAAACTGGGGCATCTGAAGGAGCTGGGCAGGCTGAGGCACTTGCGCGAGTTCCGGACGGACGACCCGGCCGCCTACCAGGTGGGCCAGCAGTTGGATGTGGCCCTCTTTCAGGAGGGACAGGTGGTGAACGTGACGAGCCGTTCCAAGGGACGCGGCTTTCAGGGAACGGTGCGCCGTCACGGCTTCCACGGTGGGCCCAAGACCCACGGGCAGAAGGACCGTCACCGGGCGCCCGGGTCCATCGGGGCCACCACATACCCGGGGCGCGTGGTCAAGGGGAAGAAGATGGCCGGTCATATGGGGAACCGCCGTGTCACCGTCCTCGGCCTGCGGGTGGAGCGCGTGGACGCCGACCGGAATCTCCTGCTGATCCGGGGCGCGGTGCCCGGCGCCCGCAACCAGCTCCTCATGGTGCGTCACGCCGTGAAAGGTTAGCCATGGAGCTGCCTGTGCGGAACATCAAGGGTGAGGTGGTCGGCCACGTGGAGCTGAGCGACCGCGTATACGCCGCCGCCCCCCATCCGGACCTGCTCCATCAGGCGCTGGTCTACTATCAGGCCAACCAACGCCAGGGCACCAGTTCCACCAAGACCCGCGCCCACGTCTCCGGCGGCGGCCGCAAACCCCATACCCAGAAGCACACCGGCCGCGCCCGGATGGGGAGCACCCGCTCGCCCCTGGCCCGGCATGGGGGGGTGGTCTTCGGCCCGCACCCCCGGGACTACCGGCAGCGGCTTCCCAAGAAGATGCGCCGGCAGGCCATCCGGTGCGCCCTCTCGCACAAGGCCCAGGAGAACAAGCTCCTGCTCCTCCAGGACCTGGACGGCATCGATGGAAAGACCAAGGCCATGGCCCTGGTCATGCAGGCGCTGGATGTGCGGGGGTCGGCGCTGGTGGTGATCTCAGAGGCCAAGTCCGAGGCGACCCTCGCGGTCCGCAATCTCCCCAGGACCAAGGCCTTGAGGGCTGACCTGCTCAACGTGCTGGACCTGCTCCGGTACGACGCGGTCGTCATGACGGTGGAGGCCGCCCGGCGTGCGGAGTCGCTCTGGGACCGCGCCCCGGCCGAGGAGGACTCCGAGGCCGCCTAGGGCGGTAAGGGAAAGCCATGCATCTCTTTGGCGTGTTGCGCCGGCCGGTGGTTACGGAGAAGAGCACTCTCCTTCAGGGGCGGAGCAAGTATGTCTTCGAGGTCGCCCGCGGCGCGAATAAGCCGCAGATCCGGGAGGCAGTGGAGCGGGCCTTCGACGTGAAGGTGACGGCGGTGAACATTACCATGATCCGGGGCGAGGTGCGGCGGGTGGGCCCCAACCGCCACGTCAAGACATCCAATGTTAAGAAGGCGGTGGTGACCCTCCGCGCGGGCGACACCATCCAGATATTCGAGGGCGCCTAACCATGCCGCTGAAACGGATGCGACCGACCAGCCCCGGCCAGCGGGCCGCGCTGCGCCCCGACTTCTCGGAGTTGAGCCGTGTGGGGCCGCACAAGGCCCTCACGTCCGGCAAGCGGCAAACGGGCGGCCGCAACGTGCGCGGGACGATTACCGTGCGCCACCACGGAGGCGGGGCCAAGCAGTCGCTGCGGCACATCGACTTCAAACGCGAGAAGATGGGAGTGCCCTGCCGGGTGGAGTCGGTGGAGTACGACCCCAACCGAACGGCGCGGATCGCCCTAGTGGTCTACGCCGACGGGGAGCGACGCTACCACCTGGCGCCCTTTGGGGTGAAGGTGGGCGACCGGCTCATGGCGGGCCCGGACGCCGAGATCAGGCCCGGGAACGCCCTTCCCTTGGCCCGTATCCCCACCGGCACGGTGGTCCACAATATCGAGATGCGGCCGGGCGCGGGCGGCCAGATGGCCCGCGGGGCCGGCACGGGCGCGCAGGTCATGGCCAAGGAGGAGCGCCACACGATGATCCGGCTCCCCTCCGGCGAGGTGCGGCGGGTGCCCAGCACCTGCATGGCCACCATCGGCCAGGTGGGGAACGTTGACCACCGGAACACCGCATTGGGCAAAGCGGGCCGGAGCCGGCACCTGGGGCGCCGCCCCGCGGTCCGCGGCTCCGCCATGTCGCCCCGGGACCACCCGCATGGAGGTGGCGAGGGCCGCTCAGGCATCGGTATGAAGCACCCCAAGACCCCTTGGGGCAAGCCCGCTCTGGGCCCCAGGACACGACGGCGTCATTACACGGACCACTTCATCGTGAGGACCAGGAGGCAGCGCTAGATGTCCCGCTCGATTAAAAAGGGCCCCTACGTCCACCCCAAGCTGCAGAAGAAGGTGGACCTGGCCAAGCGCAGCTCCGCCAAGGTGCTGATCCGCACCTGGTCACGGGCCTCTACCATCCTGCCCGATATGGTGGGGCTTACCATCGCCGTCCACGACGGCCGGCGGCACGTGCCCGTCTATCTGACCGAGAACATGGTGGGCCACAAGCTGGGCGAGTTCGCCCCGACACGCACCTTCCGTGGGCACACGTCCAAGTCGGAACGGACCTCCCGAATGGGCAGGCCCCCCCCTGGGAGGAATTGAGATGGCGGTGAGAGCGGTGAGCAAAGGAGTGGGCATCTCCCCCAAACACTTGCGCCCCCTGCTGCTAGCGGTGCGGGGGAAGCCGGTCCAGGAGGTTTTGGATGCCCTGCGGTTCATGGCCGGTCCGGCGGCGGCCCAGCTCGCCAAAGTAGTCCGCTCCGCCGCGGCCAATGCGGAGAACAACCTGAGACTCAACCCCAACCGGCTGCGGGTGGTCGGCGCCGTGGCGGACCCCGGCCCCGTGACCAAGCGGTTCCGGGCCAGGGCCAGGGGCCGCGCAGGCCCGCTGATCCGACGCTCCAGCCACATTACCATCGTGGTCGACGAGGAGGGCGCTTAAGTGGGACACAAGACACACCCGACGGGCTTCCGTCTGGGAATCATCAAAGACTGGCAGGCCAAGTGGTATGCCTCCAAGGGGCTGAGTTACGCCGCCCAGGTGTGGGAGGACCTCCGCATCCGCGAGGTGATTAAGAAGCAGTATTCGGACGCCGGCATCTCCCGCATCGACATCGAGCGTACCGCCCGCGATCTCACGGTGACCGTGAGCACCTCGCGGCCGGGCATCGTCATCGGTCGTGGAGGGCAGCGGGTGGACGAGCTGCGGAAGACGGTGGAGAAGGCCACCGGCGGCAAACGGATCCGGCTGAACATCGAGGAGATCCGGCAGCCTGAGCTGGATGCCTTTCTCGTGGCCCGGAACATCGCCGACCAGTTGGAGCGCCGAATCGCATTCCGTCGCGCCACGCGCCAGTCCGTGCAAAGGGCCATGCAGGCGGGGGCCAAGGGGATCAAGGTGATGGTCGCCGGGCGGCTCGGCGGCGCCGAGATAGCCCGCCGCGAGAAGGTGATGGAGGGCCAGGTGCCCCTCCACACGCTGCGAGCCGATATCGACTACGGCTTCAGCGAGGCCCACACCACCATGGGGTTGATCGGGGTGAAAGTCTGGCTCTACCGAGGCCAGGTGCTTCCCCAGCGTGCTGAGACGGAAGAGGAGCTGGCGCCGAGAGAGGTGATCGTGCGCGCCGGCGAGGACGGCGAGGACAAGGAAGATGCTACAGCCGAAACGAACGAAGTATCGTAAGACCCACCGAGGGCGGATGCGCGGTAAAGCCCAGCGCGGCTCCACGGTGGCCTTCGGCGAGTACGGCCTGAAAAGCTTGGCGCCCGCTTGGATCACCTCGCGACAGATCGAGGCGGCCCGCCGGGCCATCACCCGGCACCTGCAACGGGGTGGCCAGGTGTGGATACGGGTCTTCCCGGACAAGCCCGTGACGTCCAAGCCGGCCGAGACCCGCCAGGGCGGCGGCAAGGGCCCCGTGGACCACTGGGTGGCCGTGGTGAAGCCGGGGCGGGTGCTCTTTGAGATCGCGGGCGTGCCGGAGCGGACGGCCTGGGAGGCGCTGCGGCTGGCCTCTCACAAGCTGCCCATCGCCACTCGGAACGTGGCCAGGGCCGAGTTTCACGCCGCTGCGAGGAGTTGAGAAGGTGCCAGCGCCAGCCAACCTGATTCGTGCCCTCTCGGATGAGAAGCTCCGCGAGGAGGAGTGGGACACCCAGCGGGAGTTGCTGAACCTGCGCTTTCGCCTGGCCACGCGCCAGCTCTCCAATCCGGGCGAGCTCAGAGTGGCCAAGCGCCGGCTGGCCCAGGTCAAGACGGTGCTTCGGGAGCGCCAGATTGCAGGAGCGGAGGGACGATGATTAGCCAGGAGCGCCGCAAGGTCCGCGTGGGCCAAGTGGTGAGCGATAAGATGGACAAGACCGTGGTGGTGGCCGTGGAGCGCCGTCAACGGCACCGTCTCTACGGCAAGTCGATCCGGCGCATCACCAGATTCAAGGCCCACGATGAGGCCAACCAGTACCACGTGGGCGATACGGTACGCATCGTGGAGACCAGCCCCCTCTCCAAGACCAAGCGCTGGCGTGTGATGGAGAAGATGGCGGTGAGAGAAGCGGCCCAAGTCGTCGTGTCCGAGGCCGCTGATATCGAGGTGGTGGCGCTGGACGAGGATATCCAGAAGCAGCGGGAAGAGGCGGAGGCCACGGCGGCTGCCCTTGCGGCGGAAGCGGAGGCCGAGCCGGAGGCACCGGCGGCGGTGGAAGAGGAGCCTTCAGCGGCGGCGGCGGCGGTGGAGGAGGAGCCTTCAGCGGAGGCGGAATCGCCCACCGAGGAGGCCGTCGCGGAAGCGGAGGAACCCCCTGCGGCGGAGACTCCCAGTGTGGAGGCCGAGGAGCCGGACCAGACGGAGGACCAGAAGAAGCGATGATCCAGTCCTACACACGGCTCAACGTGGCCGACAACTCAGGCGCCCGGCAGATCATGTGCTTCAACGTGCCCGGCGGCACCCGCAGACGGTACGCCCGCGTCGGCGACATCATCGTCGCGTCGGTGAAGGTGGCGACGCCGGGGAGCAGCGTGAAGAAGGGAGAGGTGGTCCGGGCGGTGGTGGTGCGCACCAGCTCGGTGGTGCGGCGTCCGGACGGCTCGTCCATCAGGTTTGACGATAACGCGGCGGTGATCTTGGGCGAGCGTGAGCTGCCCCGGGGCACGCGGATCTTCGGGCCCGTGGCCCGGGAGCTGCGCGATCGTAACTACATGCGCATCGTGTCGCTTGCGCCGGAGGTGCTCTAGCCATGGCGGCGCGTATCAAACGGGACGACACGGTGCTGGTGATCAAGGGCAGGGACAAGGGCAGGCAGGGCAAGGTGCAGCGTGTCGATCCCGGAGGGAACCTGCTGCTGGTGGAGGGCGTGAATATGGTGAAGCGGCACCTGAAGGCGGGTGCGCGGGGGTCGGCCCAGGCCGGTATTATCAGCATGGAGAAGCCGCTGGATGCCTCCAAAGTGATGCTGGTGTGCCCCTCCTGCAACAAGCCCACCCGGGTAGGCTCCCAGCCCTTGGAGGACGGCACGAAGGCGCGAGTGTGTAAGCAATGTCACCAGATGATCAGCTAGCTCCCGAAGCGGGAGAGCCGGCCAAGGCGAAGGCTCCGAAGGCGGCGCCCCGGAAACGCCAGCCCGCGGCGGGAGCCTCGAAACGCCCGGCATCGCGGCGCGCGCCCAGTACGCCCGGCGGGCAGGCGGAGGCGGGCGAGAGAGCGCCCACCCGTGCCGTCGAGCCCCGGGCCCTTCCCCGCCTGCTGGTCAGGTACCGGGAGGAGGTGCGGCCCACGCTGCTGAAAGAGTTCGGCTTCCACAGCCTCCTCCGGGCCCCCCGGCTGGAGAAGGTGGTGCTGAATATGGGCCTGGGCGAGTCCCTACAGAACGCCAAGGCGCTGGAGACGGCCTCGGCTCAGATGGCGGCCATCGCAGGCCAGCGGCCGGTGATCACCAAGGCCCGTAAGTCCATAGCGAATTTCAAGCTGCGCGAGGGGATGCCCATCGGTTCCAAGGTGACCCTCAGGGGCAGGCGGATGTACGAGTTCCTGGACCGGTTTATGAGCATCGCGCTGCCCCGGGTCCGGGACTTCCGGGGACTCCCCAGGTCCAGCTTCGACGGCCAGGGAAACTACTCGGTGGGGCTTCGGGAGCAGGTGGTCTTCCCCGAGGTGGATTACAATCAGATCGACCGTATCCGGGGGCTTCAGGTGACGGTGACCACCACGGCCTGGAGCGACCAGGAGGGATTCAGGCTGCTGGAGCTCTTGGGGATGCCCTTTGCCCGAGAGGGGCAGCGAGACTAGGAGTGCGACGGAAAATCCATGGCAAAAAAAAGCAAGATAGCTAAGTGGCTGAAGCCTCCCCCGTTTCGGGTGCGGGCCATGAACCGGTGCCATAAGTGCGGGCGTCCCCGCTCCTACATCCGTTACTTCGGGCTCTGCCGCATCTGCTTCCGGACCATGGCGCTTCAGGGCCTCCTGCC
The DNA here is from genome assembly GCA_965249185.1 of Dehalococcoidia bacterium. Lineage (GTDB taxonomy): Bacteria > Chloroflexota > Dehalococcoidia > Lucifugimonadales > Australimonadaceae > CBDFLS01. The sequence goes on along the minus strand of CBDFLS010000002.1, from coordinate 1,173,715 downwards.
GGGTGTACGCAAGGCGAGCTGGTGAGCGAGGAGGGAGAGCAGAGCTTATGCCGGTAACAGACCCCGTGGCCGATATGCTGACGCGCATCCGCAACGCGCTCTTGGTGCGGCACCCCGTGGTGGAGATGCCCTCCTCCAAGGGGAAGGCGTCCGTGGCGGACATCCTGAAGCGTGAGGGCTATATTCTGGACTACGAAGTGGCCAAGCGGCCGCCCCAGGACCTGCTTCGTGTCCGGCTCCGGTACACCGATACGCGGGAACCGGCCATTTTGGGACTGAAGCGGGTCAGCAAGCCCGGCCTCCGCGTGCACGTCGGGCGCCAGGAGGTGCCCCGGTTCTACGGTGGCGTGGGGATCTCTATTATCTCCACCTCCCAGGGCGTGATGACCGGGCAGGAGGCGTGGCGAAAGGGCGTGGGCGGCGAGCTCATGTGCTACGTATGGTAGGAGCGATATGTCTCGTGTAGGTCGGCTGCCCATCTCCGTGCCCGCCGGCGTCTCTGTGGAGATCGCCCAGGGCGAGGTGACGGTGCGCGGGACCGGCGGTACTCTCCAGCAGCAGGTGCATCCCGATATCCGGGTCCTGCTGGAGGAGGGCGAGGTGCGGGTCGAACGGCCCAACGACAGCCGCCAGTTCCGATCGCTCCATGGCCTCACGCGGGCCCTCATCGCCAATATGGTCACCGGCGTCAGTCAGGGCTTCACCCGGACCCTGGAGATCGTGGGGTACCGGGCCCTTCAGACGGGCGCGGGGGTGACGCTGCAGGTCGGGTACAGCCACCCGGTGGTGGTGGAGCCGCTGGAGGGTGTGAGCCTGGAGGTGGAGGGCAACAACCGCATCCACGTTCGGGGCGTCGACAAGCAGGCGGTGGGGGAGATGGCGGCGCGTATCCGCCGGGTGCGGCCACCCGATGCCTATAAGGGAAAGGGTGTTCGCTACGCGGGCGAGGTGCTGCGACTGAAGCCCGGCAAGGCCGCGGGGAGGAAGTAGGGACTGTGGCACGTATAAAGACCGCCATAGCGGCGCGGACCGCTCGTCATCTCCGGCTGCGGCAGAGGGTGGTGGGCACCGCTGGGCGCCCCAGGCTGTGCGTGTTCCGCAGCGCACGGCATACCTATGCGCAGGTGATCGACGACGCCCACGGCCACACCGTGGCCGCCGCCAGCACGCTGGACCCCGCTCTTCGCCAAGAGGTCCGGGGAGACCCCAAGGCCGCTGTCGCCCGACGGGTGGGCAAGCTGGTGGCGGAGCGGGCCAAGGCGGCCGGTGTTGTCCGGGTCGTGTTTGACCGGGGTGGATACAACTATCACGGCCGGGTGAAGGAGCTGGCTGACGGCGCCCGGGAGGAGGGCCTGGAGTTTTGACTATCTCGTACGGGTCTGATCGGGGCTACGATACGGGCAGGCAAGAGCTCGGCGAGAAGGTCGTCCTCATCCGCCGCGTGTCCAAGGTGGTCAAAGGCGGCCGGCGCCTCAGCTTCAATGCCATGGTCGTGGTGGGCGACGGCAACGGCAGGGTGGGCATAGGCCTGGGCAAGGGCACCGCGGTCCCCGACGCGGTCCGAAAGGGAACGGCCATCGCCAAGAAGCACCTGCTCAAGGTGCCTATGAAGGGCGGCACCATTCTCCACGCCGTTCGGCTCCGTATCAACGCCTCCGAGGTGCTTATGAAGCCCGCGGCCCCGGGCACGGGTGTCATCGCCGGCGGCGCCGTCCGGGCCGTCATGGAGATGGCGGGTATCAAGGATGTGGTGGCCAAGGCCCTTGGGAGCCGCAACCCCGTCAACGTGGTCAAGGCCACCATGGCGGGGCTGGAGAGTCTCAAGGGTAGCGTCGTGCCCGAGGTGGAGCCCGAGGTTGAGAAGGAGCCCGACCAGCCTGCCCCGTCCGAGCGGGCCATGGCAGCCCCCGCCAGTCCTGAGCCAGCGCCTGAGGCCCCGGAAGCGCCCGTGGTCGAGGCCGAGGCGCTGGGAGAGCCTGAGGCTCCGGCGCTTGAGGCGCCCGTGGAGGAGCCGGCAGGCCAGACTCAGACTGCGGAGGTCCCCGAGGCCCCTCTCAAGCCTTCGCGCCGCCGCCGCCCTCGCGCGGTCAATGAAGAGCCCTTGGACTTGCTCGCGGCCGAGGAGAGTGACGATGAGTAGGCTGCGTATCCGGTGCATTCGTAGCCTTATCGGCTACGAGCGGGACCAGCGGCGGACCGTGCGGGCCCTGGGGCTCCTGCGCCTTCACCATGTGGTGGAGCGGGAAGACACCCCCACCATCCGCGGCATGCTGCACAAGGTGCGGCACATCGTTCATGTGGAGCCGGTCGACGAGCCGACGAGTCCGGGAGGCGGGTAAACGGTATGCAAGCGCATCAGGTCAGGTCAAACCGTAAGCGGAGTTCGCGCAAGCGCCTGGGGCGTGGCAAAGGCTCCGGGCACGGCAACTACTCGGGCCGGGGCATGAAGGGCCAGAAGTCCAGGGCCGGCGGAGGCGTGCGCCCCGGCTTTGAGGGTGGCCAGCTTCCCCTGATGAAGGGGCTCCCCAGGCTACGGGGCTTCACGAATATCTTTCGACGCGAGTACCAGGAGGTGAACCTGGCGCGGCTGAACGTGCTTCCGGAGCGGGTCACCCAGGTGACCCCCGAGCTGATGAAGCGGTACGGGCTTGTGAAGAGCGCCAAGCGCCTGGTGAAGGTGCTGGGCCAGGGCGACCTGAGCAGGCCCCTGGAGGTCCAGGCAGATAAGTTCACTGAGACGGCTAGGACGAAGATCGAGGCCGCCGGTGGCAAGGCGGAGGGAAGGTAGAGGATGCGCGCGGCCCAGCCCACTCCACGGGGCGCCACGGGACGGCCCCAGCTCCTGCAAGCGATGCTGGATGCCTTCCGCACGCCCGATCTGCGGGCGCGCATCCTTTTCACGCTGTTCATCCTTTTCGTATTCCGGCTGATCGCCCACGTCCCCGTGCCGGGGGTGGAGCGCTCCGCGCTGGATACCCTTTTCCAGCAGAACCAACTCGTGGCCTTCTTCGACCTCTTCAGCGGCGGCGGGCTCCGGAACCTGAGCATCGTCGCCCTGGGGGTCTATCCCTACATCACCGCCAGCATCGTCATCCAGCTTCTGATACCGGTGCTCCCACGGCTGCAGGCGCTCGCCCGCGAGGGCGAGGCGGGCCGGCAGCGGATCAATCAGCTCACTCACTGGCTGACGGTGCCCATCGCCGTTCTCCAGGGGTATGGCCAGCTCCTGCTCTTCTCCCGGGCGGGGGTGTTCAACTTCCCCATTGGCCTCACGGGCGAAGGCGCCCTGCCCACCATTACCATCGTGCTCTCCTTCGTCGGCGGCACCATGCTGCTGGTGTGGATGGGTGAGCTTATCACCGAGCGGGGCATCGGCAACGGCATCTCCATCATTATCTTCGGGGGCATCGTGGCGGGGCTGCCCTCCATGGTTGGTCAGGGCTTCCTGGCCCGCGACAACCCCGGCGGACTGCTGCTCCTGATCCTCCTTGGCGTGCTGCTGGTGTACTTCATCGTTATGTTCACCGAGGCCCAGCGCCGCATTCCGGTCCAATATGGCCGCAGCGTCTTCCGCGGCGGCAAGATGTACCGGCAGGCGGGCGCCACCCACCTGCCGTTGCGGGTGAACTCCGCGGGGATGATCCCGCTCATCTTTGCCTTCAGCATCATGATCCTGCCGGGCACCGTGGCCCAATACATGGCGAACCCCTCCAGCACCGGCTTTCTCTCCCGGGCCGGGATCTTTATCGCCGGCGCCGTGAGCCCAACCTCCATCTTCTACTGGATAGCGCTCTTCTTCCTGGTGATCATTTTTGCCTTCTTCTATACCCTTGTGACCTTCCAGCAGCAGCAGCTTGCGGAAAACCTTCAGCGCAACGGGGGGTTCATTCCCGGCATCCGGCCTGGGCCTCCCACGCAGCAGTATCTGAACCGGGTGATCTTGCGCATCACCTGGGGGGGCGCCATCTTCCTGGGCCTAGTGGCTATAGCGCCCTTCTTCATCACCCGGCTGACGGGGGTACAGACGCTGACGTTGAGCGGCACGGCGCTGCTGATCATGGTGGGCGTGGCCCTGGATACAATGCGCCAACTGGAGGCCCAGCTCCTCATGAGGAGCTACGAGGGCTTCCTAAAGTAGGCCGGGGTATCAAGGGGTGAGTTTGCGCATCGTGCTATTGGGCCCGCCCGGAGCGGGGAAAGGGACACAAGCGGTTCGTCTGGCCGAGGGACTGGGAGTGGCCCACGTGGCCTCGGGCGACCTCTTCAGGAGGCATCAGGCCGAGGGCACGGAGCTGGGGAAGCTGGCCCGCACCTACATGGAGCGGGGCGAGCTGGTGCCCGACGAGGTGACGATCCGGATGGTCATGGAGCGGGTACAGGAGTCCGATGCCGCGGCCGGATACGTGCTCGACGGCTTCCCCCGGACGCTGGAGCAGGCCAGGGCTCTGGACGCCGCGCTCGCGCAGCGCGGGGACGCCATAGATGTGGTGCCCCTGGTCCAGGTGGAGACCGAGGAGCTCGTGCGGCGGCTGGCGGGGCGGTGGCTCTGCAGCAAGTGTCAGACGTCCTACCACGAGCAGACGGCGCCGCCGCAGCGGGCGGGTGTCTGCGACCGGTGCGGCGGAGAGCTAGTCCAGCGACAGGACGACCGGCCGGAGGTGGTGAGCCGCCGGCTGCAGGCCTATGAGGAGCAGACGGCCCCGCTCATCGACTACTATCGTGAGCAGGGGAAGCTGCGCGAAATAAATGGCCAGCGGCGTATCGATGAGGTCGCCGAGGAGCTGGTGGCCGCGATTGAGGCGTAATGGCCCGACTTTTGCCTGCTGAGGAGGCTTCGGGTAGAATGGGCGGATAGCCGATAAAAATGAACCAGTCAAATACTGTTCGTATCGCCGACCTGGGACGTCCGGGAAGCGGCGCCACCATCAAGTCCGCCAGGGAGCTGGACCTGATGCGTGAGGCGTGCCGTATCGTGGCGTTTACCCTGGAACTGCTGCGCGCGGCCGTGGAGCCGGGCATGCGTTCCAGGGACCTGGACGCGCTCGCGGAGCGTGAGATTCGGGCGCAGGGCGCCCTGCCCGCCTTCAAGGGCTACCGTGGCTTTCCGGCCAGCCTCTGTGTTTCCGTCAACGACCAGATCGTGCACGGCATCCCCGGCGACCTGGTCATCCGCGACGGCGACGTCGTGAGCCTGGACCTGGGCGCCATCGTCGATGGCCTCTACGGCGATGCGGCGGTGACCGTGGCCGTGGGAGACGTCCCAGCGCCGGTGCGCCGTCTGCTGGAGGTGACCGAGGCGTGTCTCCTGGCGGGCATCGAGCAGGTGCGCCCGGGCAATCGCATCGGCGACGTGTCGGCCGCTATCCAGGCGTCGGTGGAGAGCGAGGGTGAGTACGGTATCGTCCGCGAGTACGTGGGCCATGGCATCGGCCGGGCGCTCCATGAGGAGCCCGCGGTGCCCAATTACGGCGTTCCGGGCCGCGGCGTCCTGCTCCAGCCCGGCATGGCCCTGGCCATCGAGCCGATGGTCAATACGGGGTCTCACGAGACGCGGATGCTGGACGATAACTGGACGGTGGTGACGGCCGACGGCGGCCTGTCGGCCCACTTCGAGCACACTGTGGCGGTCACCGAGGATGGCCCCGTGATACTGACGATGGTCTAGGAGGAGACGAGCAAGACGCCGCCACCATGCCGAAAAAGGAGTCCATTGAGGTCGAAGCCACGGTCCTTGTGGCGCTGCCCAACGCCACCTTCACGGTAGAACTGGGCAATGGACACCGGGTGCTGGCCCACGTATCGGGCAAGATGCGGTTGCACTACATCCGAGTGCTGCCGGGGGACCGAGTCCTGGTTGAGCTCTCGCCCTACGACCTGGCGCGGGGGCGGATCACGTACCGGTTCAAATAGCGAGTGAGAGTAGATTATGAAAGTGCATGCGTCGGTCAAGGTCCGTTGCAGTAAGTGTCGGCTGGTACGGCGGAGCGGTGTGGTCCGCGTCATCTGCTCCAACCGACGCCACGTTCAGCGACAAGGATAGGTGAGGAGTATGGCACGTGTAGCAGGTGTGGATATTCCGGACCAGAAGCGGGTGGAGGTGGCCCTCCGGCGCATCTACGGCATTGGCCCCACGGGGGCCAAGCGGATCGTCCAACGGGTTGGCCTGGAGGGGAACCCCCGGGTGCACGAGATCGATGAGCTGCACCTCACCCAGATCCGGGAGATCGTCGACCGGGAATTTACGGTGGAGGGCGACCTGCGGCGCGAGGTGAACGGCAACATTCGCCGGCTCATCGACATCGGCTCCTATCGGGGGCTGCGGCACCGCCGGGGCCTTCCGTCGCGCGGCCAGCGCACCCGCACCAATGCTAGGACTAAGCGTGGCGGCCGCAAGACCGTGGCGGGCCGGCGCCGGGTGATGGCCAAGAAGTAGCCGCCACGGACCGCTGGAGCTCGAAAGGAAGCGAGTATGGCACGCGCGAGGACACGGACACGAAAAAAGGAGAGAATGCCCGTTCCATTGGGGAAGGGGTTCATCACCTCCACCTTCAACAACACCCTGGTGTCGCTGACCGACCCGGACGGGAACGTCATCGCCTGGGGCAGCGCCGGCACCGCCGGGTTCAAGGGCGCCCGCAAGGGGACCGCCTTCGCCGCTCAGCGGGTGGCGGAGACGGTGGCCCGCAAGGGCAGGGAGCTCGGCCTGCGGCAGTTGGAGATTTACGTGAAGGGGCCAGGCGCTGGTAGGGAGACGGCTATTCGAGCCCTCCAGGGCGCTGGGCTCTATGTAACTAGTATCCGGGACGTGACGCCTATTCCCCACAATGGCTGTCGTCCTCGGAAGCGGCGGAGGGTCTAAAGGCATCATGGCGAGATATACAGGACCGGTGTGCCGGTTGTGCCGGCGGGTGGGAGAGAAGCTCTTCTTGAAGGGAGAGCGCTGCTATACTCCTAAGTGCGGTGTGGAGCGCCGTCGCCGTCCACCAGGAGACCATATCCCCCGGCAGCGGCGCGTATCGGACCGGGGCGTGCAGCTTCGGGAGAAGCAAAAGGCGCGCAGGATATACGGCGTCTTGGAGCGGCAGTTCCGCGGCTACTTCCAGAAGGCTCGCCGGGAGCCGGGGGTCACAGGCGTGCGGCTCCTTCAGCTCCTGGAGCGGCGGCTGGACAACGTGGTCTACCGCCTGGGCTTCGCCGGCGCCCGCTCCCAGGCCCGTCAATGGGTCTTGCACGGCCACTTAACCGTGAACGGCCGGAAGGTCAACATCCCCTCTTACCAGGTGAAACCGGGTGAGGTGGTGGCCTGGCGGGAGCGGAGCACCAAGGCAGGATTCTATCCGGAGGTCCTTCGGGGCATCGGCCAGCGGCCCATCCCCGAGTGGCTCAACCTGGACAAGGGCGCCATGGTCGCCACCGTGCTCCGGGAGCCGGAGGCCGAGGAGCTCGAAGCGACGATCAATACCCGGCTCATCGTAGAGCACTACTCGTTGTAGCCCCGCCTCGGGGCGGATGGACGGATTCCCATGACGATGCTTGGAGACGAGATGACAGGTATGCTGGACTTTGAATACCAAGAGATGCAGGACGTTACTCCTGAAGAGTTCGTGATCCCCGCGGCCACCATAAGGCCCCTGGAGACCGACGATGTCCACGGCATTTTCGTGGTGGAGCCGCTGGAGCGGGGCTACGGGACGACCCTGGGCAACCCCATGCGGCGAATGCTGCTGAGCTCCATCTGGGGCACGGCCATCACGTGGGTGAAGATAGAAGGCGTCGACCACGAGTACTCCACTATCGCCCACGTGAAAGAGGACGTGCTGGATATCGTGCTGAACGTGAAGGGCGTTTACCTCCGCTCGGTGAGCAACCGGCCGGGCAAGCTGCGTCTGGAGGTGAAGGGCGAGGGGCAGGTCTGCGCCGGCGATATTATGACCTCCCCGGACTTCGAGATCGTGAACCCCGAACTGCACTTGGCCACGCTGGACAGTCCGGAGGCCCGGCTGAGCATAGAGATGAATGTGGAGCAGGGAAAGGGCTATATACCCGCCGTTCAGTGCACCGGCCTCTCCATCGGTGTGCTGCCCGTGGACGCCATCTTTACGCCCGTCCGCAAGGTGAACTACTCGGTGGGGCGGACCAGAGTGGGTCAGCGCACCGACTTCGAGCGGCTGGTACTAGAGGTGTGGACCAACGGCGTCATTACGCCCGCCGAGGCGGTCCGCCAGGCCGCTCAGGAGCTGGTGGAGCACTTCTTCCGCTTCTCCACCCTCAATGAGAGCGCCGACCAGGACGGTGAGAAGCCCGCGTGGGCGCTGGCCATCCCTGCAGCCCAGTACAACTTGCTGGTGGAGCGGCTCAACCTCTCCGCCCGCACGCTCAATTGCCTGAAGCGGGCTTCACTCCACAAGGTGGGCGAGGTGTTGGAGCAGAGCCGGGCCGAGCTGCTGCGGATACGGAACTTCGGTGAGAAGTCGCTGGAGGAGCTGGACCAGAAGCTGGCGGAGCAGGGCATCCAGCACCCGGAGCTGGGCGCGTCGGAGGCCGCCAAGACGGCGGCGCAGGAGGAGACGGCGCCAGCAGAGGATGCTCCAGCGGCAACGGAAGAGGAGTAGGGACCGTGCGACACCGGCAGGCGGGGAGAAAGTTGGGCAGGCGGACGGAGCACCGGGAGGCCCTGCTTCAAAATCTGGTGGCCCAGCTCTTGAAGCACGAGCGGATCACCTCCACTGAGGCCAAGCTCAAGGAGGCGCGCGGCGCTGCGGAGCGGGTGATCACCAGGGGCAAGCGAGGGACGCTCAACGACCGCCGCCTGGCCATGGCGTACCTTACGGACAAGGCCGCGGTACGGAAGCTGTTCGATGACCTCGCGCCCCGGTACGCGGAGCGCCCCGGAGGCTATACGCGGTTGGTGCGGCTCGGGATCCGGAAGGGCGACGCCGCTCCCATGGCCCTGCTGGAGCTGGTGGAGGGGGAGGCCTCGTAGCCCATGACGCGGAAGATTGCGCTGGTCTTGGAGTACGAGGGGACTGAGTACGCTGGCTTTCAGCGCCAGGCCAACGCCTGCTCGGTGCAGGCCGTGCTGGAGCAGGCGGTCCACTCGTTGACCGGAGCGCCGGTGCGCGTGAAGGGGGCGGGCAGGACCGACGCGGGCGTTCATGCGGCGGGCCAGGTGGTGGTCTTTGAGACGCAGTCCAGCCTCCCGTCCGAAAGCTTCCGTCGGGGGCTGAACCACTTCCTGCCTGGGGACATCTCGGTGGTGGCCGCCTACGAGATGCCGCTGAGTTTCGACCCGCGGCGCCACGCCGTCGCGCGGGTATACCGGTACACCATCCTCACGAGCGGAAGCCGTTCCGCCCTCCGAAGGCGCTTTGTCTATCTGGATAAGCGGCCCCTCGATGCAGAGGCCATGGCCCAGGCGATGAGCAGCTTGGATGGGGAGCGAGACTTCGCTCCGTTTACGGGCGCTCTGGAGGCCGGTAAGAGCACGGTGCGCCGGCTGTATCGGACCAGCGTCTGGAATGAGGGTGACGAGCTCCTCGTGGAGCTGGAGGGGAACGCCTTTCTGCCCCAGCAGGTCCGCCGAATGGTGGGCGCTGCGCTGCAGGTGGGCCTGGGAAAACTGACGCTCGCCGAGTTCGTACTGCTGGCCGATACAGGCCGGCGAGGAGCGGCACACTGGGTGCTCCCACCCGAGGGCCTATGTCTGCAAGAGGTAAAATACCAGGAGTTTCCGCCGGAGAACCATGCAAGGACTATACACGACCGAACATACGCGCCCGGCTCAATCGATATCGCACTGGCACGTCGTTGACGCCAACGGGCAGCGCCTGGGCAGGCTGGCATCGTCGGTAGCGGGCCTGCTGCAAGGTAAGCACCGCCCCGAGTACAGCCGCCACCTGCTCAACGGCGACTTCGTGGTGGTGGTGAACGCCGCCCAGGTCGACGTGAGTGGTAAGAAGCTCGAACAGAAGCGCTACTACCGGCACACGGGGTACCCCGGACATCTGCGGGAGGTGCCTCTGGAGCGAATGATGGAGCGCCACCCGGGCCGGGTCATCGAAAAGGCGGTCAAGGGCATGCTGCCCAGAAACCGGTTAGGCAGGCGTATGCTGGGCCGGCTCAAGGTGTATAGCGGCCCCACACACCCCCATCAGGCGCAGGTGAACCCCGGCATGGGAATGCCCAAGGAGCCGCGTCCGGTGCGGAAGAAGGCGCCGACGGCCGCCCAGAAGGCGGAGGCCAAAGCGTCCAAGAAGCAGGCCGCCTCAGCCACCGTGCAGCCGAAGGCGGCCCAGGCCGCGGCAAAGAAGCCGGCCGCCACGAAGACGGCGGCCACGAAGCCCAAAGCCGCGGGAACCCCAAAGCGGCAGCCGCGGGCGGCCAAGACCCCAGCGGCTCCGGATTTGGTGGAGGAGTCCGCTCCTCAAGAGGAGAAAGAGAAGTAGATGACGACCGCCACCCAGTACTACTACGGGACCGGAAAGCGGAAGACCGCCATCGCCCGCGTGCGGCTGTACCCCGGCGGCAGCGGCAGCGTGATGGTGAACGGCAAGCCCTTGGAGGAGGCGCTGCCCTGGCAGGACTGGCAGGCGCGTGTGCTGCAGCCCTTCCGGGTGATCCCCAACGTCAGCGACCGCTTCAATGTGGTGGCCAAAGTAGAGGGCGGAGGCGTCTCCTCATGGGCCGACGCCATCCGGCACGGCATCTCCCGCGCGCTCCTGGTCGCCGATCCGGCCTTGAGGCCGGAGCTGCGGAAGCACGGATTCCTGACCCGTGACTCACGCATAAAAGAGTCGAAGAAGTACGGCCTCAAGCGGGCCCGCCGCGCTCCCCAGTACACCAAGCGCTAGCGTCTGCTCGTCCTTCCTGCGGGGAGCGGTCCCCGTACCCGCCGCAAACAACCTTGGAGCAGCTTGAACAATGTCTTAACCTGTTCTGGTCCCAACAGACGCCGATGATTGTAGCGCCAGACATACTCAGCAAGATAGAGGGGCAGCCGTTCTCGGCGGACTCCCCCTTTGGCTGCCAGACGCCGCTTGAGATAACCCCAGAAGCCCTCCAAGCCGTTGACGTGGCTCCCTTGCCGATCGCTGAACGCCTGGCTGTGGTCCACAAGCCGGTGGACGTAGCCCCCCGCTGCGACGCCCGTGTAGCTGGTAAAGGTGTCCGAGCAGACGATGGAGCCACGTTGCACGCGTTGGTGCAGGAGCGGCAGCAGCGTCTTGGCTTCCACGTTAGGTACCACTTGCGCCCACACCAGGCCACCTCGACACAGGATCCCAAAGACAGCTTGCTTAGTGGTTCCACGGCCCCGCTTCGTGCCCTGAACACGCTTTGCCAGGCGCCTGTTGCGCCAGGAACCTCCCAGGTAGGTCTCGTCGACCTCCACCACGCCGGAGAAGACATGGGGAACGTCCCGGACCATGGCCTGGCGCACCACGATCAGGGCTCGCAGGACTCGCTTTCGCTCCAGGCGGGCCTCCTGGGCAATCACCTCGGCACTCTGCCCCAAGACGAACCAGCGCAACAGTCGCCGCCACTCCCCTGGCGACAACCGAAGCGGCAGCGCCCTGGGCACCCACTCGTAGTGGCAGGCTGCACAACGACTCTTACCTCGCCGAATGCTCCAGCTCTTGGCGTGTTGACATCGAGGGCACCCAATCTTCCGTCCCATGCCACCATTCTCTCACAGGTGGCTGTTTTGGGACTATACCCTGGTCTTATTACGAAGTATTCTGGAGGGGGTCAGGGGGAACCTCTTGTTCCAAAAGGGGCTTCCCCATGGGTAGGTAGCTGGCCTACAGCCCTGCGAGGGTCCGCAGGTCGCCGAGCACGGCACGTACGCCGTCGGGGCTCTCCGCCTCGGCGTAGAGGCGCACCAGCGGCTCCGTGCCGGAGAACCGGACGAGCCCCCAGTACCCCTGCTCGAGCACATAACGGACGCCGTCCATACTGTCCCGACTCTGCACGCGCAGGCCGCCCAGCCGCTCCGGCGGAGCACCGGCGAGCAGTTTCTGGGGGCTGGGCCCCTTTCCCGAGTCCAGAGGCAGGTCCCAGCGATCGTAGGCGTGGGGGCCCACCTTCTCGGAGAGCCACCGAACCAGCTCGGAGGGCCGACGGCTGGTCCGGACCATGAGCTCCAGGAAGAGCAGCGCGCTGAAGAGCCCATCCCGCTCCGGGACGTTGCCCCGGAAGGCGTAGCCGCCGCTCTCCTCGCCGGCGGCCAGGGCATCGTGTCCCATCATCGCCGGTCCCAGGTGCTTGAACCCCACGGGCGTGGTGTGGACCGGCACCCCGTAGAGCTCTCCCAGCTTGTCAACCATGCCGCTCTGCGTGAGGGACTTGACCAGCGGGCCCCGCTCACCCCGGACCTCCAAGAGGTGCATGCAGAGGAGAGAGAAGGTCTGGAGCGTGGTGAGGAACTCCCCCTGCTCGTCGAGGACTCCCAGGCGGTCGGCATCGCCGTCGGTGGCCAGGGCCACATCGAACCCGCCGTCGCGCACGGCGGCGATCGTCCCATGGAGATTCGGAGCGATGGGTTCCGGCTGGGCCATGCCGGGGAACAGGGGATTGTGCTCGCCGCGCAGCTCCGTGACGGATGTGCGCCCGCCCTCCAAGAGCCGCCGGAGGTAGCCCGCGCCCGCGCCGTGCATGCTGTCCACGGCGACGCGGAGGCCGGCCCCCTGGATGGCCGAGAGGTCCAGGGTCTTGGCCACGTTCTCCAGATAGGGCGGCGCCGGGTCGAACTCCTCCAGCGCACCCGCCCGGGGCGAGGGCGCCGCCGGGGGTGTATCGCCGGCGGCCGTGGCGGCGGCGGCGATATGGGCTTCGAGACGCGCGATGGTCTCGGGCGACGCGCTGCCTCCATAGGACGGCTTGTACTTGAAGCCGTTCCAGGCAGCAGGGTTGTGGCTGGCGGTGATGACCACGCCGCCTGCGGCGTGACGGTGAACGATGTTGTAGCTCACCACCGGCGTGGGCGTGACCCGGTCGCAGAGGTAGGTCGGAATGCCCTGGGCGGTGGTCACGCGGGCCACCTCAGCGGCGAACTCCGGGGAGCCGAAGCGCGTGTCGTATCCCACGACCAGGCCACGTTCGGCGGTCCCCTCCTCCAGGAGCAGACGGCCGACCCCTTCCGCGCAGGCGCGGACGTTGGCGAAGGTGAAGTCCCGGGCGATGAGCGCCCGCCAGCCGTCGGTGCCGAACTTGATGGTGGTGGGTGGTGCCATGATCGCCGGTGGGGCCGCAAGCGGGTCTATGAACGTGCGAGTATGATAGCATCTCATCCCTCCGCCGACGGAGCCGGGCCGGGGAAAGGAGACGATCTGATGGCTACCTACGTGCTGCTGATGAACTGGACTGAGCAGGGCCTCCGCACCATCAAGACGTGGCCGGACCGCGTGGCCGACGCACGGAAGCGCATCGAGAGCCTGGGAGGCAAGCTGCATTCGCTCTACGTCACCATGGGCACCTACGACGCCGTGGGGGTCGTCGACGGCCTGGATGATGCCGCCATGGCTGGACTCGCCATCGGCGTCGGCCAGATGGGGAACGTGCGGACCGCCACTCTTCGGGCTTTCCCCGAAGCGGAGGCGCTCCAACTCATCAAGGGGAGCTAGTCCCCACCACGGGAATGGGCCTAGGACTGCTTGGCGGCGGCGCGGAGCAGGTCGGCCTTATCGGTGCGCTCCCAGGGCAGGTCCAGGCCGTCCTGGCCGAAGTGTCCGTAGGAGGCGGCCTGCTGAAAGATGGGCCGCCGCAGCTTCAGATCGCGGATGATGGCGCCGGGGCGCAGGTCGAAGTGCTCGTTGACCAGCCCCACAATGGTCACATCGGGCACGTGGCCGGTGCCGAAGGTCTCCACGGCGACGGAGATGGGCTGGGCCACGCCGATGGCGTAGGAGAGCTGGATCTCACATCTGTCGGCCAGGCCGGCGGCCACGATGTTCTTGGCCACATATCGCGCGGCGTAGGCTGCCGAGCGGTCGACTTTGGTTGGGTCCTTGCCTGAGAAGGCGCCTCCGCCGTGGCGGGCGACGCCGCCGTAGGTGTCCACCAGGATCTTCCGCCCGGTGAGCCCGGCGTCGCCATGGGGTCCGCCCACCGCGAACTTGCCCGATGGGTTCACGAAGACGCGGGTGGACTCGTCCATCAGGGCGTTGGGGATCACCGGCTTGATGACGTGCTCCGTGATGTCACGGGCGATCGTTTCCAGTGACACTTTGGGGTCGTGCTGGGCGCTGATGACGACGGTATTGACGCGCTTGGGCCTGGCGTACTCGTACTCCACCGTCACCTGGGACTTCCCATCGGGGCGGAGGTACGGGATGATGCCCTCCTTTCGGACCATGGCCAGCCGGCGGGTGAGCCGGTGGGAGAGCGAGATGGTCAGGGGCATCAGCTCCGGGGTCTCGTTGCAGGCGAAGCCCACCATCATTCCCTGGTCGCCGGCGCCGAGGGCCTCCACATCGTCCGCTCGGCCATCGCCCTGGCCTCGGTGCTCGTAGGCGGTGGTGACCGCCTCGCTGATGTCGGACGACTGCTCGTGGAGGCGCACCATCACCTCGCAGGTCCGGTGGTCGATACCGGAGTCGGCGTCGTTGTAGCCGATCTCCCTCAGCTTCTCCCGCACGATGGCCTCGTAGTCCACCTTGGCCGTGGTCGTGATCTCTCCAAAGACGAGGACCAGATTGGTGGTGGTGGCCGTCTCGCAGGCCACGCGGGCGTTGGGGTCCTGCGCCAGGATGGCGTCGAGGACCGCGTCGGAGATCTGGTCGCACACCTTGTCCGGGTGACCCTCGGTGACCGACTCAGAGGAGTAAAGATAAGAGGCGGATTCTTCAAAGCTGGTGCCAGGCATAAAGGCGTTTCTCCCTTCCGTCCGTTCTGTGCCGGTCCGCTGCTGGGCGGCGTCGGTGGTTACGTTCCGCTCTCCCAGCTCGCCAGATACCGGTCCTGCTCGGGGGTGAGCTGATCGATGGCGACGCCCATGGACGCGAGCTTGAGCCGGCCCACGCTCGCGTCCAGCTCCGGGGGCACCGGGTAGACGCCGGGAGAGAGCTGGCCCCGGCTCTTGATCAGGTATTCCGCCACCAGCGCCTGGTTGGCGAAGCTCATGTCCATGACCGCGGATGGATGGCCCTCCGCGGCGGCCAGGTTCACCAGGCGTCCCTCGGCCAGCAGGTACACCAACCGGTCGCCGGGGAGCGTGTACTCCTCCACGAAGGGCCGGACGGTGCGATGGGCCGAGGAGATATCCTCCAGGGCCGGGATGTTGATCTCCACGTTGAAATGGCCGCTGTTGGCGATGATGGCTCCGCTCTGCATCCGCTCGAAGTGAGGCGTGTCCAGCGCGTTGAGGCCGCCGGTGATGGTGATGAAGATGTCGCCGATGGCGGCGGCTTCCAGCATGGGCATCACCTGGTATCCGTCCATGACCGCCTCCAGCGCGCGGATGGGGTCGACTTCGGTGACGATGATGTGGGAGCCCATGCCCCTGGCCCGCATGGCGATGCCCCGTCCGCACCAGCCATAGCCACACACCACCACCCGCTTGCCCGCCCAGAGCACGTTGGTGGCCCGGGTGATGCCGTCCAGGGTGCTCTGGCCCGTGCCGTAGCGGTTGTCGAAGAAGTGCTTGGTGTCGGCGTCGTTGACGGCGATGATGGGGTAGAGCAGGGCGCCGTCCTTGTGCATGCTTCGCAGCCGGATGATGCCGGTGGTGGTCTCCTCGGCCCCGCCGACTATCCCCTCCAGCAGCTCCCGGCGCTCCTTGTGGATGATGCTCACCAGGTCGGCGCCGTCGTCCAGGGTGATCTGGGGGCCCGAGTCCAGGGCGGCGTGGATGTGCTGGTAGTACGTCTCGTTGTCCTCGCCCTTGATGGCGTAGGTGGGGATGTCGTGGGCCAGGGCCAGGGCCGCCGCCACCGGGTCCTGGGTGCTCAGCGGGTTGCTGGCGCAGAGGGAGACGTTGGCGCCGCCCGCCTTCAGCGCCAGGGCCAGGTTTGCGGTCTCAGAGGTGACATGCAGGCAGCACGCCACGTTCGTGCCGGCCAGGGGCCGCTCCTCGCCGAACCGTTCGCCGATGAGCTTGAGCACAGGCATCTCACGGCCCGCCCACTCGATGAGGCGTTGGCCCTGCTCCACGGAGGAGGGGTCGGCGACGTGACCTGCTTTGCCGTTGATCTGCACTGATGACTCCTTTTGTTTTGTTCGTGTGCCTGGGCCGGGTGGTGTTACTCGATGGGCAGGCCCCGCTCGATCCAGACCGGCGTGCCCTCCTCCACGTTGTAGAGGCGCTCCTGGTCGAAGCCAAGGGCGGAGAGCATTTCACAGGCTAGGCCGCTCCGGACGCCCGCCGCGCAGATAAGCAGCAGGTCCTTATCTTGGGGGAGGTTGGCGTCCGCCTCCGTCAGCACGTCGTCCACGGGGATGTGTAAGGCACCTTTCACATGGCCCTCGCCCCACTCCTCGTGGGTGCGTACGTCCACCACCAGGGCGCCCTGGCGCTGCATCTCCGCCGCCTCCTCCACCGCTATCCGGCGGTAGGGCTCGCCGGGCTCCTGTCTGCCGTGCTCAGTCATCTTATGGGCCTCCTGCCTGCCCCTCTGTGGGGAGATATTTCCCGATGACGGCCCGCAGCCGCCGGCGAGTCTCCGGAGCGATGAAAGCCGGGTCGGTGATAATAGCGTTCCGCAGCGCGTCGCGGCAGTCGCAGACCCGCTCCTCGCGGGCGAGTTGCGGGAGCAGCGTACGCAGCGTGCTCTGGGAGGTGGCCACGTTCCGCTGCAAATTGCGGACCACCATCTCCACCGACACGTGGGCCTCCGTCTCGTGCCACACGTCGTAGTCGGTGGCGCAGGCGAGGGTAGCGTAGCAGAGCTCCGCCTCGCGGGCCAGCTTCGCCTCGGGCAGCGCCGTCATTCCGATGACGCTGGCCCCCCACGAGCGGTAGTTCATGGACTCCGCCTTAGTGGAGAAGGCGGGCCCCTCCATGACCATGTAGGCGCCGCCCTCGTGGACGGTGGCGTCCGCGTCCCTGGCGGCCGAGGCCAGCAGCTTGCTCAGGCCGGCACAGAAGGGGTGGCCGAACCCGATGTGGGCCACGATGCCCTCGCCGAAGAAGGTGTTCTCCCGCAGCCGGGTGCGGTCGATGAGCTGGTCGGGCACCACCAGGTCCAGGGGGCTGATCTCCTCCCTGAGACTGCCAACGGCGCTGATGGAGATGACTTGCTCCACCCCCAGCAGCTTCATGGCGTAGATGTTGGCCTTCACGGGCAGCTCCGTGGGCGTGAGCCGGTGGCCCCGGCCGTGGCGCGGCAGGAAGGCCACCGGGACACCCTCCAGGCGGCCCATGAGAAAGGCGTCGCTTGGCTTGCCGAAGGGTGTGTCCACCTCCACCTCGCGGGCATCCTCCAGTCCCTCCATGCGGTAGAGGCCGCTTCCTCCAATCACGCCGATGGCGGCCTGGGGCAGGCTCATGCGACCGCCTCCGGGGCGGGCCGGGCGAGCTGCGCCCTCAGCCCTTGCTCGTAGGGCGGACGCACCACGCTGCGCTCGGTGACGATGGCGCTGATGTACCGGCCCGGGGTAATGTCGAAGGCAGGGTTGCGCACGCCTATCCCCTCCGGCGCCGTGGGCACGCCTGCCCAGTGGGTCACCTCCTCCGCTGGCCGCTCCTCCACCGTGACCTCCTGGCCCGATGCGATGGAGAGGTCCACGGTGCTGGTGGGGGCGGCCACGTAGAAGTGGACACCGTGCTCCTGGGCCAGCACCGCTAGGCTGTAGGTGCCGATCTTGTTGGCCACGTCTCCGTTGGCGACGATCCGGTCGGCGCCGACGATGACGGTCTGGACCTCGCCCTGGCGCATCAGCGAGCCGGCAGCGGAGTCCACTATCAGGCTGGCCGGGATGCCTAGCTGTAGGAGCTCCCAGGCGGTGAGCCGGGCGCCCTGAAGCCAGGGCCTGGTCTCCGTGCAGAACACCTGGAAGCGCTTCCCCTGCTCCCAGGCGGCCCGGATTACCCCGAGGGCCGTGCCGTAGCCAGCGGTGGCCAGGGCGCCGGTGTTGCAGTGGGTGAGCACGCCGCCGCCCTCGGGGACCAGCTCCGCCCCGTGGCGGCCCATGGCCCGGTTTGCGGCGACATCCTCCTGGTGGACACGCTTGGCCGCCGTCAGCAGCTCCTGGTGGGCCTCGGCGGGGCTCCCGCAGCGGCGGGCCGCATCCAGGCCCCGGGACACGGCCCAGCGCAGATTGACCGCAGTGGGCCGTGCGGCGGAGAGCTCCTGGCCCATGGCCTGCAGGCGCTCGAGAAAGGCGGGCATGGAGGCCTCATCCACTTGCCGGCTGGCCAGCGCCAGGGCGTAGGCGGCTGTGACGCCGATGGCCGGCGCGCCCCGCACGCGCATCCGCTGGATCGCCTCGATCGACTCCTGATAGGTGCGGATGGCGCGCCACTCTTGCCGCTGGGGGAGCAGCGTCTGGTCGAGCAGCACCAGGTGGTCGTCCTGCCAGCGTATCGGCTCGATCTCCGTCATGCGTTTCGCTTTCTTGGCCCGCCGGGCCGGCTCCCATTACAAATAAAACGACTTCTCTGGAAGCAGAGAAGTCGACGGTTACGCCCACTCTCATCTTCCTGGTCGATGGTGTTCGACCCACCGGAGTTGGCACCGATATTGGGCGGACGAGCGTCTTTGCGCCTCACGCCCAACCGGTTGCCGGGCTTCTTCGGGCCGGTCCCTCTGCCACTCTGGATAAGAGTATGGTATTCGGTTGTAAGGGCGGGGAAATGCTACCTGGAAGCTGGCGGGGATGTCAAGGCACGCCAGTCGGCCCCGCGTGGCGCCGCATGGACTGCACGGCGGGGCAACCGCGAGGGGTTTCCCAACAGGATGTGCGTCGATTGGGCGACTGGGGGGTCGCTGAGCATTACGGGCCGCCGAGCTGTACCTCACACGCCTGGATGATCGCCAGCTCCCCGGCGGTCGGCACCCGGGCGCCGGACTGGAGCTCGATAAGTGTGGAGGGGTCGAGGGCGGCCGTGAGGCATTGGAACTGCTCGCCGGTGAGTGAGAAGCCGGTGCCCCGGCCGGCGGCGAGCAGCCTTACGCCGCAGCCCTCGACGACCGAACGGACCTCAGGGGGGAGCGCGACGCTTCCAGGAGCAGCCAGCAAGACGCCAACCGTCGCTTCGATGCCCACCTCGTCGGCGACGCACCGCATCTGCTCCAGGGAGACCTCTCCCCGCTCGGTGGGCGCAGGGAAGCTGGTCACGCCTAGTTTGACCGCCTCTTCGTCGTTGAAGCAAAGCAGCGTGCCCAAAAACATGGTGATGTCCGGCTGGGTCGTCCCGCTCAGGACGCCAAGGACATCGTAGCCGGCCAGCACGCCGCTCATGCAGACGAAGGTCTCGTTGCTCAGCCGCCCGCCCACTCCGGTAGCTACGTCCGCCAGGTAGAATCGCGTTGCGGACTCTGGGCCTATGCACGAGAAGAAGGCGTCGATCTGGGCGGGAGACGATATGGTGGCGAAGGATGTCTTCAGGAACTCATCGTAGGCGCCGTCGCCCAGCGACTCACGCATGCACTCCCGCTCGCTGCTCTGGAATTGGTTAAGGATATCCTGCGCCGTGCTCCCTGTGCTTATGGAAAGCTGAGGCTGGAGGGTGGGGGTGGCCGTTGGGGCGGGGGTGCCCGAGGAGCCGCAAGCCGCCAGCAGCAGCATGAGCGCCAGCGCCAGGAGGCAGCCCGCCGCTACCGCCCGCCTCCTACTCTCCACGCTCTTCCTCATGTTGGTGCTCCTCGCTCATCAAGCTTAGGACGCTCTCGGACCGGGTGCTCCGGCGCCCTCGCCGCGGGCAGGCATGGGCGCGAGTATACGCTTGAGCATGTCGACGGCAGACGAGGCCTGCCACCTGGACGGGCCAAAGATGGCCATCAGTATCAATCAATGCCCTTCGCGGAAGCAACCCTTGTGGGCGCGGGTCGCGTGGGAAAGAGGCCTCCGATACAATGACGCCTGATGCATCTGGGCGCCAGATGCTCTTGGGGACGCCTGATGCACCTGGGCGTCCGACGCGCTTGGGGCGCCCGACGCCCTTGGGGACACCTGATGCATTAGGGCGCCCGACGCCCTTAGGACGCCCGACGCGCTTGGGATACGCATGCACCTGGCCACTCTCACACTCACCAACTACCGCAACTTCCGCCAGCTAGAGCTGGCTCTGCCCGAAGGGCTGACCGTGCTCCATGGCGACAACGGCCAGGGGAAGAGCAATCTGCTGGAGGCTATCTACCTCCTGTCCATCGCCAGGTCCCACCGGGCGGTGTCGGAGCGGGACCTGGTCTCGTGGGAGGTGGCGCGGGAGGGTGGCTCCGCCCTGGTCAGGGGACATGTGTGGGAAGGAGAAGAGGAGCTGGACCTGCGGCTTGGCCTGGAGTGCCCGGCCGATGGCATGGCGGGAGGTGCGGCAGTCCGCAAGCGGGTCCGGGTGAATGGGGCGCCCCGCAGGGTGTCGGACCTGGTGGGCCTGCTCAATGCCGTGCTCTTCTCCACCACGGATATCGACCTGGTCTCCGGGCCGCCCCAAGGCCGCCGGCGGTATCTGGATGTGTTGCTCTCTCAGGTGCGGGGCCCCTATCTCCACGCACTCCAGCGGTACCAGCGCGTGGTGACCCAGCGAAACCATCTGCTTCGGACCCTGCGGGAGGGGCGTGCCGGCGATGATGAGATGCTATTCTGGGACCAGGCGCTGTGCGCCGAGGGCTCCGTGGTCCTGGAGGCCCGCCACCAGGCCCTAAAGTCCCTGATGCCCCTTGCCCAGGACGCCTATGGACGGCTGGCCGGCGCGGGCCGTCGTTTCTCCGTGGAGTACGAGGGAACTGTCCCCCTGGAGGGCGAGGTGGACTTGGAGGCCGTAAAGACGGCCATGCACCTGGCCTTGAAGCGGTCCCGGGAGCGTGAGCGGGCCCTGGCCATGACGGTGGTGGGCCCCCACCGCGACGACCTGCGTCTGCTGGGCGATGGCACGGAGATGGCGAGGTACGCGTCGCGGGGCCAGGCGCGGCTGGCGGCCCTGGCCCTGCGGCTGGCGGAGGCGCGGTTCCTCGAGGACCGCCGGGGTGAAGCGCCCCTGTTGCTCCTGGACGATGTGCTCTCGGAACTGGACGAGCGCCGCCGGCTGCTGGTGCTGGAGGAGGCCTGCCGGTATCCCCAAACGCTGGTCACCACGACTGACGCGGAGTTGGTGTCCCCGCTGGACGGAGTCCTAGTCCACCTCTTCCACGTCGTGGAGGGGCAGGTGACCGCGCGGCACGCTGAGCGCATGGAGGGTGATGGAAACGCCGGCTGACGCCCCCGCCATTCTGGTCGAAGGGCTCACCAAGGCCTACGGACGGGTCCAGGCCCTCCGAGGCGTTGACCTGACCGTGGCCCCCGGCCAGCTCTTCGGCTTCCTGGGCCCCAACGGCGCCGGGAAAACGACGACTATCCGTGTGCTCACCGGATTCATCCGCGCCGACGGCGGGACGGCCCGCATCTTTGGCCTGGATGCGTGGCGGGACTCGGTGGAAGTGAAGCGGCGTGTCGGGTTCGTGCCGGCGGAGGCGGGCGTTTACGGCGGGCTCACCGGCCAGGAGTTCCTGGACTATCTTGGCGTGCTCCAGGGGCACCGGCGCCCACCCATGCAGCGGGAGACGGCCGAGCGCCTCCGGCTCTCCCACGCCGATCTGGGACGGAAGATGAAGGCCTACTCCCAGGGTATGAAACGGAAGGTGGCCCTGGTCCAGGCCATGCAGCACCAGCCGGACCTGCTGATTATGGACGAGCCCACGGAGGGGCTGGACCCACTGATGCAGCAGGCGTTCTTTTCGCTCATGCGCGAGTTCCAAGACAAGGGTGGGACCGTCTTCATGTCGTCCCATGTGCTCTCCGAGGTGGAGGAGCTGTGCGACCGGGTGGCCATCATCCGCGATGGCCGGCTGGCTAGGGCCGGTCTGATGGAGGAGCTGCGCCGGGGGCGGAGCCGGACCATGTGGGTGGAGTTTCGCGGGCCTCCTCCCGATGCGCTGCGGGTGCCCGGAGTGGAGGTGGCGGCCCGCGAGGGAAGCTGGCTGCGGCTGACGGTCTCCGATGACATCAATCCGCTGCTGCGCGAGCTGGCCTCCCACGATCTGGAGGACATGGTGTTCGAGCGCCCCAGCCTGGAGGAGCTGTTCATGGACTATTACCGAGGGGAGACGACGCCCGGTGATTAGCATCTTCCGCCACACGCTCCGCGGCTACCGGACGGCCCTGGCGCTGGTGGGCCTGGGTCTCTTTGGGTTGATGCTGCTGATCGTCTATATCTTTCAGGCGTTCGGCGGCGTGGAGGCGATCCAGGAGCTGCTGGAGTTTCTGCCCGAGGGCATCCGGGGACTCCTGAAGGCCCAGGGCGAGTTCGCGACGTCCGCCAACGGTTACCTGGGGGCCCAGTACCGCCACCCAGTATATATGGTGGTGCTGGCGGGCTTCGCCATCGCCGCGTCCAGCGGCGCGGTGGCACGGGAGGTGGAGCGGGGCACCATTCTGCTCCTGCTGGGCGCTCCTCTGGCCCGGTGGCGGCTCCTCACGGCCAAGGGCGCGGCCATGCTGGCTGGACTGCTGGTGCTGCTGGCGGCCGCCTGGATGGGCACGTGGGTAGGCACGCTGGTCGCCGGCATCACCGATCAGGTGCAGATGACGGTGTTGCTGCGGGTGCAGGTCAACGCCCTGGCCCTGGCCCTGGCCATCGGGGGCTATTCGCTCCTCATCTCCGCGCTCAGCAGCGAAGGCGGCCATACCATCAGCGTGGCCGCGGGGATAGCGGTGGTGATGTTCTTCCTGGACTTTTTGACGACCCTGTGGAGCCCCGCGAAACCGCTCGGGCCCCTCTCGCTCTTCCACTACTACGATCCGCTGGCCGTCGCTCAGGGTGGAGGGATGCCCTGGCGCGACCTGGGGGTGCTGCTCGGCGTGGCCGCCGTCGCCATGGCCTTGGCGGTGGTGGCATTCCAGCGCCGCGATATCGTCCGCTAGGCCCCGGTCAGATCGTGGCGCCCACGTGCGGGGCCTCGAATCGCCCGGAGCGCAGCCATCGGACGGGGACGAGGAGATAGGCTCTCCCGCATCTCCACCATGAACACGCGGCGAGACCTTCCTCCCGACCTGGCTTGAACCTTCGGGCGTCCGTGTTCACCATGGCCTGACCGACTCTGGCTGCAATGCCGCGTCTCGGGCTCATCATTCAGGCGAGCCTCAGGTGGATCGTCGGAATGCTTCTCATTGTGACCGCCCTGACTCGCGCGAAACCCCTCCTAGGCGAGGAATATCCCAAGGCGACTCCGTCAGGACTTGCGGGCTTTGGAGCCACTCGCTAGAGCCTGTCGAAACCAACAACGGCGGGCCTCGAACTTGGAGCTGCGGCTCCGGCACGGAGGTGACGACGACCGGTGTTGCAGGAGGTGGGATCAATCCCTCCATTCCGTCCGCGGGGCCCAAGGGTTTCTGGACGGGCGGTTCTTTCGGCGATTCAGCCCCTCGCGAGAAGCGAGGGACTTTTTTTGTACCTCCGATGACGAACGAACAGCGCGGATCAACCCGAGCCGAGGACCGCTGGGAACGGCTCGGAAGGCGGTTGGCGCCTATCGATGCGTCGCGTCGGCTACGACGCGGGTGATTCGGTTGGCGCGGGTGGTGTCGCGGTTGGCGCTGATGATCCACCAGAGCATCTGTTTGCGAGCGCTTGGAGGGAAGTTGTCCCAGTTGGCTCGTGCCTGCGCGTTTCGGTCGAGTGCTGTGGTGAGGTCGGCGGGTTCTTCGAGGTCTTCGACTTGGTCGGAGATGGTCCACAATCCGTTCGTCTTCGCCGCGTCGATCGCAGCTCGTCCGGCGTCGGTCATGAGGCCGCGCCTTTCCATGTCGGCGGCGCGTTGGCGGTTGAGTCGGCTCCAGGAGCTCTTGGCTTTGCGGGGGGTGATCAATTGCAGGCCACGGTGGTCGTCGAGGTGGGTGGCGGTCGAATCGATCCACCCGAAGCAGATCGCTTCTTCGACGACTTCGGGGTAGGGGCACCTTGGTCGGCCGGTGCCGGTGCGCCAGGAGCACAACCACACGCCGCGGGTCGACGTGTGGTTGTGCTTGAGCCACGATCGCCATTGCGGGCGGGTCTCGACGTGGTAGATCGGATAGTCGAACCTCCACGTGGCGGGGTGGTCGGACGCCGACAATCGGGGTTGCGCAGGGGTCATGTTGTGTCTCCCGTGGCGAGCGGGATGGCCACTTCGCTCTTGGGACTAGGTGGTACCGTGCTGTTCCAGCCAGTTCAATATCGTTTGGTTTGTTTCTTCCGGCTTTTCTTGCTGGATCCAATGACCGCAGTCCAGACTGACCACTTCCACATTGGGCACGAAATCTGCTAGTTTTTCAGACTTCGGGACCGTATCCCGGTCGCCATAGATCATGAGTGTGGGCTGTTGGATGATTGGGTTCACATCCGCCAATAAGCGCCAGTTTCGGTCAAGATTTCTGTACCAATTGATCCCACATTTCCCAGATCAGCCGCGTGGGTGCGTCGTAATCCGGTAAGAGTGCTGCCTATTTGAGCCGCCTACCTGGGCATTATGGGCAGTGTGGGTGCTAGACTGGCCGAGCTAGCGGGTCTAGTTCTGGATACCGCAATCTCGCTGGAGGCACCCAATGGGTGAAAGCTCCGACACCCCTTTGAAGCTCCAATTCGACCGCAGAGTCCGCCTGGATTTTCGTGGCGCTACCATCACCTCGGACGCCGGACTCCTGGCATGCCGCGAGCTTGATGCCGCTCTGGGGCTCACAGAGACAGCCAACGATTATATCCATGAAAGCCGCACCGGCCGCAATGTGCAACACCCGCTGTTGCCCTTGCTCAGACAATCGGTGTATAGCCGTCTCGCTGGCTATGAGGACACCAACGACGCTGAACGGCTTGCCCAAGACCCGGCTATGCGTGTCATCGTCGGGTGGCAAGGTACTGATAAGCAGGCAGCCAGCACCAACACTATGAGCCGATTTGAGACTGAGGTGTTAACCGAAGAGGAAAACCTGGATGGGCTTGCGCGCCTGAATGTTGAGTGGGTGGACAGGGCCATGGCCCAGACATCTCACCAGCGAGTTATCCTAGACATGGACAGCTCTGAAAGCCCGGTGCATGGGCAGCAAGAGGGAGTCGCCTACAACGGCCACTTCGAGTCCGTATGTTATCACCCGCTCTTCCTGTTCAACCATTTCGGAGATTGCGAGGGTGCAATGCTTCGCCCGGGCAACGTCCACAGCGCTGAGCGGTGGCGGGAGGTTCTGGAGCCAGTCGTGAAGCGATACCAGGAGAAAGGAGTCCGGCTGCTGTTCCGGGCCGATGCTGCCTTTGCCAAGCCCGAGGTGTACGAGTACCTGGAGTCAAGGGACACTGGCTACGCTATGCGGCTTCCGGCCAACGAGGTATTACAAGGAAACATCCGGCACCTGCTGAAGCGGCCCGTGGGCAGGCCGCCTAAAGCCTGCCCTGAGCCTGTCGAAGGGAAGCCCGTAGTCCGGTATCACGACTTCGTTTACCAGGCCCAGAGCTGGGACATTCCCCGGCGTGTGGTCGCCAAGGTGGAGTGGCGCCAGGGTGAGCTATTCCCGAGGGTCGGGTTCGTCGTCACCAACCTCAACCTACCGCCGGCAGGCGTAACCCACTTCTACAACGGGCGGGGCACGGCCGAGCAGTGGATCAAGGAAGGTAAATACGCCCTGAACTGGACGCGGCTCTCGTGTCACAGGTTCGTTGCTAACCAGGTGAGGCTGTGGCTGTTTGTGCTGGCCTACAACCTGGGCAACTTCATGAGAAGGCTGACTTTGCCAGAGTCAGTGAAACACTGGTCACTGCGAAGCGTGCAGACCAAGCTCATCAAGATGGGTGGACGTCTGGTGCGGCATGCCAGGAGGTTGGTGTTTCAGCTTGCTGAGGTGGCAGTGTCCCGGGAGGTATTCCGGCAAGTGTTGGAGCGTATCGCCGGGCTCCATCCAGCACCAGGGTAGCGATTATCCTTGAGGTCATCAGAGGTGAAGAGAGGCAACCAAGGGCGAGGTGCGCGCCCGGAGGAGTTTGAAGGGAGTGCAAACGTGGTGAAAGCCACCTCCGCTGCCTGGGGCCGCTAACTCACCACGCCGAGAGATGGTTTTGTGCGCTTGATTGGATGGTTGACGGCATCCGTGACTGATACTACGATGGCTCTCGTCGAGGATGGTGCGTTGCTTGGACCCAGGCAGCTTGATATGGGTAATTCCGGTTGAAGAAGAGCGTCGGAAGATGGCAACGCCGCCAACGCAGGTAGAGACAACGGAGACATGCAGCGTTTGTGGACGAAGCCTTTCAATATACCTGATGCTTGGACATGAGTGCACGTGCAGAAGTTGCGGTCTAAGAGTGTAGACCGTCAGCGATAATGGGACACGTGAGAGGGGTAGAAAACCCGAGAGTCTGAGAGTGGTGTGAGCTCCTGAAGTGAGGGTAGAGTACCTCATGAAAGGAGCAGCGATGTCCCAGTCAGACGTCAGCAAGGCCGAGGCCGCCGATCAGCGGTCGGAGCAGACTAGGTCCTTCGTTCGACGAGTTAGAGCGGCTACCCGGCGCAAATACACCCCGGAAGAGAAGATCCGTATCGTGCTGGAGGGCTTCCGCCGCGAGGTCACCGTGAACGACCTGTGCCGGCGGGAGGGTATCAAGCCCCACTCCTACTACTCGTGGACCAAGGAGTTCATGGAGGCGGGCAGGGAGCGGCTGTCCCGTGACACGGTGCGCGATGCCACCCGGCAGGAGATCCAGGATCTCAAGCGGGAGAACGGCGAGCTCAAGCAGTTGGTAGCCGAGCTATCCCTCGAGGTCTACCGTCTGAAAAAAACGGCCATACCAATGCCCCAGAACGGCGTCGGTACCAGCGGATGAGCGCCGTTGAGAAGGCGACGGTCCTGGCCAGTGTAGCCGCATCACCGCTGGCCAAGCGTCGGGTGCTCAGAGACCTGGGTGTTCCCAAGAGCACCTACTATCGGTGGTTGATGCGACAACAACATCAACAAGGTCTCGAGGACCGACCTGGAGCCAGCGCTCCACCGTGGAACCGCCTTAGACCTCAGGAGGAACGGTCGATCCTGGAAGCGGCCAGGGAGATGCCGGAGCTAAGTAGCCGCCAGTTGGCAGCGTGGTCTACAGACAACCTGGCCTTCGCTGTATCCGAGTCCACTGTGTATCGCATCCTGTGTAGAGAAGGTCTTGTGAAGTCACCCGAGATGCAGCTCAAGGCCGGCAAAGAGTACCATCGCAAGACCAGCGGCCCTCACCAGATGTGGGCTACCGACGCCTCCTACTTCAAGGTGATCGGTTGGGGCTACTACTACCTGGTCACCGTGATGGACGACTACTCCCGCTTCATACTGGCCCACAAGCTCCAGCGGGACATGACCACCGACCCTCTCATCGAGGTGGTCCAAGAGGCCGTGGATAAGACCGGCATGACTGAGGTCCCAGTGGCCGCGCCGTTCCACCCTCAGACCAATGGCAAGCTCGAGCGCTATCACCAGAGTATCAAGCGGGACGTCAAACAGGTCCCCTACGAGATGCCTTCTGCCCTGGAAGCAGCAATCGCCGCCTTCGTGGCCTACTACAACTACCGACGCTATCATAAGGCGCTGGCCAACGTGACGCCCGCAGACATGCTCAACGGAAGGCGGGAGCAGATCCTCCAACGGAGAAAGGAGGTGCAGGTCCAGACGCTAGAACGGCGAAGACGCTACAACAAGACCCTCAGGGAGCTCCCACGCAGCTCTTCATAATAATAATCTTCTCGGGTCCTAATCTGTCCCACTTGTGCTGATTGCCAACACATGTGGGCCAGCTGCTTTATCTTGATGAACTCAGGATGCTCTTGGAGCGCACGCTGGGGCCTTCACTCCCACCACCGACGGTGGCTCCGGCTCAGGCGGAGCAATGAAAGATTGCGATTCCCCAAATACCCTGTGATAAATGGGAGCCTGGTCAAGGTCCTTGGTAAGTAACTAACTAGCCTCGAACAGCGTCCCCTGATCTGATCTTGCCACCGCACGCGCATCGACCTGAGAAGAAACCAGTCTTGATGCAACAGTTGCAGTACAGACCCTTACATCTGGGACATCTCCAGACCACGCAGCTTCCCGTTGAATGACTGCAATTCTGGCACGAAAACGCCATAGCTTGCCCTCCGATACTGTCAGAGTACAAAACACCTAGGCGAATACTAGCACAGCGATTCAATCCACTCCAAGTGAGTCTGATTGTCCTCCCACTCCGCACAATAGTGCCGGAATACCCGCTCGGCATCTGAATGACTGCCCTGGTCTCAGATGTGAACAGACCTAGTTGGAAATGGCGCTAACAGTACAGTTCGGTCGATCTTCACCAGACCGCCGTCAATATAGTGGCAGCCAAAGAACTGATCGCTCCAGCAACAAGGGAGCTGAGAAACCCGCTTCTAGCAATCGCGCCTGCCAGACCTGAAGCTCCAGTCCCTGCGGCCGTGCCTGCCAGAACGCCCAGAACCACTGCTATACTTCGAGGCACACCGGAGCCAGTGACTCCAAAGACGATCTCATATCCGACCATCCCACCCACGATAGCTCCGCATAGCCCGAACACCGCAACCCGGGATCCGTACCAAGTTCGATAGTCACGAACCATCCGGACGATAAGCCAGCTGACAGCCGCCACTATCATGCCAATACCCAGGCCGCCGAGCACATTTGCCTGAGGCGGTATCCGGCCTACGGCCGTCGGTCCTGAAAAGGCGTCGACCCTTTCCACCTCCCACGGAGCATTGCAGGCCCAGGAGAGGCTGAGACCTGGCCTGAAAGGAATTCGAGGGAGCCTTTCCAGTTGTGAGTTGATCATGTTCAATGAGTCTGAGGTTAGAGGTTCGAACTGCCCGCTGCCGAGCTTCTCGCCTACAGGTTTCTGCGACGGCTTGAATGCATGCGTTCCGGATACAACTTCGAAATGAGCGTTCGAAGTCGATCGAGCGCGGTAGTGTCCCGCATCATATATATAGGCTGTTGCCCGCGACTCTTTATCGACTCTTACGATTATGGGTTCATAGTCCCAACGATGGCTCGGGTATCCTAGAGCCCGGCTGACTAAGGGTGAATCGCTGAAGGACCAGACGTAAACGTAGGTGAAATAGGTTGCTTCACGGTTTTCACTCTGGCAATACAACACTTTCGGGATCCCGATATTCTTCTCCAAGTCCTCGGGTGGGAGCCGGAGCAATGGTTGTTCGGTGACTATTTCGCCGGGCACTCCCAGGGCCATGCTATAATGTGCCGGCATCGCCGGCACATTACCCCAGCCCACGGATGCTACCAAGAGTATGGCGGCGCCTATCAAAAATAATGTGGACGATATTCTCTCTGGAGTTGCCATTGTAGATTCTACTATTCGCAATAGGCGCCCAATGTGAGTCTCTCCCACTATAGGTGGCCCAAAGACCTGCTCCTCAGTATAGACCAGGGTATAGTCCCAAAACAGCCACCTGTGAGAGAATGGTGGCACGGGACGGAAGATTGGGTGCCCTCGATGTCAACACGCCAAGAGCTGGAGCATTCGGCGAGGTAAGAGTCGTTGTGCAGCCTGCCACTACGAGTGGGTGCCCAGGGCGCTGCCGCTTCGGTTGTCGCCAGGGGAGTGGCGGCGACTGTTGCGCTGGTTCGTCTTGGGGCAGAGTGCCGAGGTGATTGCCCAGGAGGCCCGCCTGGAGCGAAAGCGAGTCCTGCGAGCCCTGATCGTGGTGCGCCAGGCCATGGTCCGGGACGTTCCCCATGTCTTCTCCGGCGTGGTGGAGGTCGACGAGACCTACCTGGGAGGTTCCTGGCGCAACAGGCGCCTGGCAAAGCGTGTTCAGGGCACGAAGCGGGGCCGTGGAACCACTAAGCAAGCTGTCTTTGGGATCCTGTGTCGAGGTGGCCTGGTGTGGGCGCAAGTGGTACCTAACGTGGAAGCCAAGACCCTGCTGCCGCTCCTGCACCAACGCGTGCAACGTGGCTCCATCGTCTGCTCGGACACCTTTACCAGCTACACGGGCGTCGCAGCGGGGGGCTACGTCCACCGGCTTGTGGACCACAGCCAGGCGTTCAGCGATCGGCAAGGGAGCCACGTCAACGGCTTGGAGGGCTTCTGGGGTTATCTCAAGCGGCGTCTGGCAGCCAAAGGGGGAGTCCGCCGAGAACGGCTGCCCCTCTATCTTGCTGAGTATGTCTGGCGCTACAATCATCGGCGTCTGTTGGGACCAGAACAGGTTAAGACATTGTTCAAGCTGCTTCAAAGCTAATCCGGTGGCTAAAACGGGACTTTACCCTAGACCAAAGCAACAGGCGCCTTAAGGTGATTCACATTCCGCGGGGGTGAGATAGATGGTCTTGAGAAGCATGTTGCAGAGGAGGCAATCGGAGACTCCAGAGTCTGGCAATGCCCTCGAATTTGATTCCTACGTCCGGGACCCTGTGGCGAGGTTTCTGGTTCAGCGACTCCGTATATCGTCCCTCGGCGCAGTCGTATTCGCATTCATCATTGTCGCGTTTCTACACTTGGTAGCTGTCTTGGGATATGCCCTGTGGCAGGGTGGGGCTCGTTTTGGCGACTTCGTGAGTTGGCAGTTTGGGCATTGGCCCGTTGTGGTCTATCAATTCGTCACGGTTCCATTGCTTGCGGCCTTTTATCCGTGGATCATGCGGAGTAGCGGCACCCTGTTCGCCCGTCTACCACTGGATCGAGACGGTGTCATCGGAGATGACGTTAGAAACATTGTGAGAAGCGGTGAACGTTCGATTGAGGGCCTCATGAAGGCGGCCGGCTGGCATTTGGTCCCGGCATTGTTGGCCATCGTAGTAACGGTGGCTCTCATCATTCAAGGATTCAATAACATCTGGGAGAGAACTCCCCGGATTGGAAGGGATATCTGGCTCTTCTACATGATAGCCATCCCAGCTATTTGGCTGGTCTGGTTCCTAATCACCTCTATAGCCGCTCGATACATCGCGACGATAACGGGACTTTTCCGAGTTTTCACATCCAGGTCGGGAGAGATTGTTCGGCTTCGTCCTTGGCATCCCGATCGTTGTGGCGGACTTTCGGCGTTGCATGAGTTTGCAACACGGATGACGTGGTTTATCGCAGTTATTGGACTTCTTTTGATCTTGTTGGCCTACGTCTCAATAGTGTCCAGGGCAGAGGGAGACCCTGGTATATCTGAGATAGTTAGCGATCCTGTGCTCTTGGTGAGCCTGATCGTGTATGCAGTGCTGTCACCGCTAGCGTTCCTACTTACGTTGTGGCCGGCTCATAGGGCAATGGAAAGGGCCAAAAGGGACCGGCTGGACTTGCTTTCCGAAGAGTTCGACAAGGCGTATATAGGCGCTCGCAGCGCTCTGAATGCTGAAGGGGAAAGTCGGGACGCTCCGCCGTCTGGAGACTTGCTTAGTGTTGACCTCGTCAACAGGATCAAATCACTACAGGACCTCTATGATTTAACCAGGGCTTTTCCCGTCTGGCCTTTCGATATTGCCTCTATCCGACGGTTCTTCACTGCGTTCCTCGCCCCTGTCGCCTCTTTCATGATATTCCTTGGGGCTGAGTTCCTCCTTACCAAACTAGCGTAGTGGATGGCTGGTAAGTCAACTGAAAAGGCCTCAACACTAATAGTTGGCAAAGTCCTATGTCGCCTGCTCGCGCGGAATCCAGGCTCACACCCACAAGTGCCGCAAGGCCTTGGTCATATTTACCCTCTTCGATGATTGCGAGGGCTTAGCCTAGTCGACAGGCATCGAACCAATCACAGGGAGTCGAGCCATCCCGGCTCGCTAGCTTGAACTCCGGCAGACCTAGCTGGCCCCGGTGTGCTTGCTCGCTCGCGTTCCACGCCCGTTCCCTACGGCCCACACTCTCCGCCAGGCTGTTGTGGGGCACGCTGCTGGCCAATAATCCGACCTAGCTTGAATGGACCCAAACCGACCGCCCAGGAGTACCTGAGTTTTCCGTTGCTATTGTGTCTGCCGGATGAAGGTTCTTGATTTCGTCCAGTCCGGCTCCACCAACGTGTACTGAACTGCGAACTGGGCCGTGGAGAGCCACCTCTGCGGCGTCTCCGCCCCCTATCGGGCTGTCCGGCGGCGTGGGAATGGTGTAGCGCACCACGGCCTTGCCGGGCATGATGACGATCTCCTTGACAAAGGAGTGGATGAAGGCCCGCGACTCGGTTAGCTCGCTGGTCTTCAGGTACTCGCTCCATCTCCGTAGGCCGGCAGCCCATAGCATACTACGGTTCGACGACGTGCACCCTGCCGGCGAACTCCTCGCTGACGTAGGTACGGCCCCGCGCCACCGCCACGGCCGTGGGGGAAACAAGGCCATCGACCACCACCGACATGACACCGTCGCGCCACCGGACCAGCCTGCCTGGGAACAGGTGGGACTCCTTGAAGCCAACCTCGGCCAGGGAGCGCATGTCGCCGCTGTACTCCGTGACCAGCATGGCGCCGTCGGCCTCAAAAGCCACGTCCGTCGCGGCGGTGAACCCGTCAGCATAGACGGTGGTCTCGCCGAGGTCCAGAGCGTCGCCGTCGCCGTTGTCGTCCTGCAAACGCAGGACCCGGGCACCGCCGGTGGGGAAGGGAAACCCCGTGAGGGTGGCGACGTAGGCCGCGCCGTCCGGTCCCAAGGCAATGCCGGTGGGCACGGCCTCCACCTGCGCCGAGCCGTCAGCCGTGGCGTGGGTCTGAGGGTCCAGTCGAGCGTAGAGGTGGATCTCGCCAGCGAGGGTGACGCGCCAGACCGCGTTGGCTCCAGCGTCGCTGACGAGCAGTCCGCCAGAGGGGGCGGGCAGCAGGTCGTAGGGATTGGTGATGGGATTGAGGGGGGCTAGCCCCAGGGGATCCTGGCCGGTCAGACCGACGGGGTGCGATCCCGGCGCCAGCGCGTAGACCTCGCGGAACTCCTTGGCCCGGGCCTCCCCCACCACGTAGTAGGTTATGCCGCCCAACTGCACGGCGGCAGAGACCCCGGCGGGCGCTCCTTCCGGCCCGTCTTTCAGCCGTGGCAGGCCCTCGTGGAGCACGGCGAGTCGGTCTTGGTGGTCCAAGATCAGGAGTCGCCCGCCGCCCACCTCGGCGATGAGCAATCGACCGTCGTCCAGGGCCGTCAGCCCGCGGGGCGACGCCAACCCCTCCAGTGCGCTATCGGCGGGCTGCGCCTCCGATGGTCCGCTGCAGCCCGCCGCCATCGCGGCGACGGCTGCGGTCAACGCGGTCAGCCGGGCCACGCCAGCCAAAACGGCGGCGAGGGTTGGGGACTGCGGGCGATGCAGTTTCATACGCCCCATGCAACGAACCGACCACGCCCTACAAGCATAGGGCGGGGTCGGTCTGGCATCGACAGTTACGCTGCTCTAGGAACCGACGGCTGCCTCAACCTTGGAGGCCGCGTCCGAGGTGACCCAGTTCTTCCATGCCGAGTTGTTCTGCAGGAACTTGTCCGCGGCGGCGAAAAAGTCCCCGTCCAACTCGCCGAGGTAGCCCTCCGCCTCCAGCTGGTTGGCCGCGTTGAAGTCCCACTTCTCGAAGAATGTGACTAGGTCCGGCGCTTGGTCGATTAGGTTCTTGCGCATGACGATAAGAACCTGCGCTATAGAGTAGCCGCAGTTCCTCTCGGCGTCCCAGCACTCGGTGCTGTACGGGGGCTCTTCCAAGAGGGTGTAGCCGCCGTATTCAGTGCTCAGAGCGTTGCTGAGGGTGGTGGGTCCCCAGTAGTAGAACAGCACTGGCTCCTCCTTCTCAAAGGAAGCGCGGATCTCCGCCTCAAGAGCTTCGCCGGATCCGGGGTTGACCAGCTCAATCACGTCGTCCAAGCCGTAGCCCGCCACCTGCATTGTATTGGTGACCTCGCACTCCCAACCCGGCGGGCAGTTCAGCAGCCGGGCTTTCCCGTTGGAATCCGGGGTTACGAAGAGGTCCATATGGTCCCGCAAGTCTTGGACTGTCCTAAGGCCGGGGTTGGCGTCCGTCACGTACTTAGGCACAATGAAGGCGGACTGCCAGTTGTCCTCCAAGCTGTTCCCAATTACCTCGATGGTGCCCTCAGCGATGGCCTGGTCGTAGGCTTCCTGCTGGTTTGGAAGCCAGATTTCCAAGGTGACGTTGGTGTCGCCCCTGGTAAGGGCCTCCATCAGCGGCACCGTGCCGCCGAACACCTTGTCGGTCGGGTACTCGTACCCCGCGCTGACGATCCGCGCAGCGATGGCGTTCTGAAGCTGGGCGCTGTCCCAGTTGAGATCCGAGAAGATGATCGTGGGCTTCTCCTCTTCCCCGCAGGCGACCGCTGCGAACATAAAAACCACCATGAGGCTGAGCAGCCTCAGTCCTATCCTCCAAGTCTTGCCTTTCATACCGTGACTCTCCTTTCTTGGTCCTTAGCGCCGCCTTCGCGTGTTCTTGATTCCGTCTATCTATTCCTTCTTGCTCTGCAAGGCGGCCTGCCGCTCCCGTGCCCATGCCTGAGTTATCCGGTCCAGAATGATCGCCAGCGCCACGATGGCCAGACCTGCCAGCAGCGCCTCCCCGGGCCGGAACCGGCCTAGACCCCGGAGGACGTCCTCTCCCAAGCCACCGGCGCCCACCAGCGAGGCCACCACCACCATGGCCAGGGCCATCATGATGGTCTGGTTTATGCCCGCCATGATAGTGGGGATGGCCATGGGCAACTGCACTTTCAGCAGGAGCTGCTGTCGGGTGGTGCCGAAGGACTGGGCCGCCTCCACCACCTGTGGCGTCACCTGGCGGATGCCCAGATTGGTCAGCCGGATGGCCGGAGGCATGGCGTAGATCACCGTGGCGAAGATGCCCGGCACGTTGCCGATGCCGAACAGCATGATGCCAGGCACTAGGTAGACGAAGGCCGGCATGGTCTGCATGCCGTCTAGAATTGGCCGCAT
This sequence comes from Dehalococcoidia bacterium, assembly GCA_965249185.1. Classification (GTDB taxonomy): domain Bacteria; phylum Chloroflexota; class Dehalococcoidia; order Lucifugimonadales; family Australimonadaceae; genus CBDFLS01. The sequence goes on along the minus strand of CBDFLS010000002.1, from coordinate 1,138,682 downwards.
GATGGAATCTACGGAGTTGCTTCGGGCGGCCACGATGCCCAGGGGGATGGCGATGGCTACGGACAAGATCACCGCCACCACGATGAGGGCCATGGTCTCCATGGCGCTTTCCCACAGGCCCACCAGCCCCACTGCCGTCAGCGATCCTACCGCGAATGCCCCAAGTTGCCAACCCACGGTCCGCCAGGAGAGCAGCGCAATGCCCAAAACCACCGTGGGCCACGGAAGCCAGCGGAGCGCGTCCTCCAAGAGCAGCAGGAACGTCAACACGGCGTCCGCCACGGTGTCGAACACCGGCGCGCCGGTCCGGGTCAACCAGCGAAGGAAATCGTTGACCTCGTCCGCGATCTCCGGGCCCCAATTGGCCGGGAAGGAGACCCCTACGCCCCAGAACGCTGCCACAATGGCCGTGGATGCGGCCAGAGACAGAAGGCCAAGAAGGAGGACGGTTGTGTGGCTCATCCGCCCAAAGGCGACGTTCATTCGCCCCGACAGAGATGCGTCTCTGGTCTTTTCTTCTTGCTGATCGGAGGTCTTGGTCTGACTGGGGACCGCCATGGAACTGAGACTGGCCTCTCCTGCGTCCCCGCCGATGTGGCCCTTGGCGAAGTTAGGTTGCTCGAAGGCAGCCTGGAGCAGGGTCTCCCGGTCTATCATGCCGACCAAAGCCCCGGACTCGTCCATGACCCCTAGCTGACCTGGAGTGGACCAAAGCTCTGAGAGCGCCTCATCCACCGTTTGCTCGAAGGCCACTCTGGCGTTGGGCCTGCTGGCGTCCGCCGACGCCCATTTGGTCCCCTGCCGGTCCATGAAGTAGCCCACCGTCAGCACGGTGGACGGGCGCACGTCTCGCGTGAAGTCCGCCACGTACTCGTCCGCCGGGTCAACTACGATTTCTTCGGGAGTCCCCATCTGAATCACCGCCCCGTCGCGCATGATAGCGATGCGATTGCCCAACCGCACCGCTTCGGACAGGTCATGGGTGATGAAGATGGTGGTCTTCTGCATCTGCCCCTGGAGCCGCATAAGCTCGTTCTGCATGTCCCGGCGTATGAGGGGGTCCAGGGCGCTGAAGGGCTCGTCCATCAGCAGGATTTCTGGGTTGCTGGCCAACGCTCTGGCCAAGCCGACGCGCTGCTGCATGCCGCCGGACAGAGCGGAGGGCCGATACTCGCCCCACTTGCCAAGCCCCACAAGCTCCAAGACCTCTTGGGCCCGCTCTGAGCGGCTTTCCAAGGGAACGTCCTGGATTTCCAGGCCCCACGCAGCGTTTTCCAGCACGGTGCGATGGGGCAAGAGGCCGAACTGTTGGAAGACCATGGAGGTCTTGGTGCGCCGGAAGTTCGTCAGCTCCTCGTCGCCGAACGCCAAGACATCGTCATCGTCTACAAAGACGGAGCCGGTGGTTGGGTTGATGAGGCGGTTGATGCAGCGGACTATGGTGGACTTGCCGCTTCCGGAGAGGCCCATGACCACGAAGGTCTCCCCGTCCTGCACGTCGAAGCTGACGTCCTGCAGAGCCACGACGCAGTTGTAGGCGGCCTGGGCCTCCCCCCTGGACATCCCGGACACCCGCTCCACCAAGTCCGGCCCTTCGCCCTCGCCAAAGATCTTCCAAAGGTTTCGGACCCGTACGCGAACCGAGCCCGTTGAGGCGCCGCTTAAGGAACTTGCAGGAGATTCTTTAGCCATAAAATCCCGAAAAAGCAAATTTCAGCGCGACGCAAGGCGCGAATACGGAGTTTGTCGTACCCTATAGATATGCCTTGGGCCTGTCAACATTGTCCGTTGTCCGTTGTCCGTTGTCCGTTTTCAGCGAAAATGATAAGGTCCTGCGCCGCATACAGCATATATATCACACATTACTCTCAATATCGTGCTTTTTTTGCTATTTGCTAGTAGTATATGAATACTATCAACTGTAGGCCGTCAGCGATAATGGGAGCTGGACTGCTCTTGGGTCCAGTCGCGGTAGCGGCTAGGCCGCTCACGACTGCAATGGAGGAGCCTCCAACCCGGTGGGCCGAAGGCTCTTGGGGTCTTCCCGGGGTCATCCTACCCACTCCTTATATTCGGAGCTCCCAGCGAAAAGTTCGCAATTGAGCCTGTCTCAGGATGAGGAAGGTTGTGACGGATTCGTTTGACGCAAGGCGATGGAGTGTAGGCTGGACACTGTCATCGCCGCAGTTCAAGGAACGGGACAAGGCTCCGGACCGTTAGACGGATGGCTGAAGTAGCTAGAGGAACTCCACACCCGGCATAGCGCGTGCAGGTTGAAGGCGGTAGCCAACATGGTCCACTCGGCCGCCACGTTGGTGAGGCCTCGCAGCTGCGGCCCCCATGCGCATCCATATATGCAGGCCCTTTTTGTTGTTTGGAATAGGCGGAGATAGTACGCGTGTCAGGAACACATTGTCCGGGCCGGGAGGGGGATGACGGCAGGGCACAATGTGCCGCATACTTACCTCCGTACACATTACCCCGCACAAAGGAGACGATATGGCCGGGCGATTGGATGTACGGCTGGATGACGAGCACCGGCGAAGGTTGGAGGAACTCGTGGAGGAGAGGGGTGTGCCTATCTCCGAGGTGGTGCGCTGCCTGATTGACGACGCCTATGAAGACACCATGCGAGAGCGGCGCAGAGACGCGGTTGAGCGGCTAGTCAAGCTGGAGGTAGAGGACCCGCCGGATGCCGCTACACTCTCTCGCGAGTTGGAGGCGGCCCATGCGCCCGGCGGCCTTTATTGACGCGAACGTCCCTATCTACGCCTCCGGTAGGGATCACCCAAACAAGGAGCCGTGCGCTCGGGTGCTCATGATTGCCGCAGAGCACCCGCAGTCATTTGTGACCGACGTCGAGGTCCTTCAGGAGCTCTTGCATCGCTATCTTGCCTCTGGGCGATGGACGTTGGGGAGAGAGGTCCTCCAGGGTTTCGCCGAGGCGATGCATGATCGGATTGAACCCGTCTACGTGGAGGATATCCACTTGGCGGCGGGGCTGGCGGATAGTCATCCCAGGATAAGCGCCCGTGACCTGCTCCACGCGGCGGTGATGCGACGCCTGGGCATCACTGGACCATCTCCGTGGACACTGACTTCGACGGCTTTCCTGGCGTAACCCGGCTGGAGCCCGCCCGCGTAGGGGATTGGGGTGATTCTGTGCTGGCCCGTGAGAGCAGTTAGCCCTGTTCATCCTGCGTCCGAAGAAGAGGGGACTTCAGATTAGTATGCTCACTGCTTTCGACGGAGGCTGGCACAATCATCGAAGGTCCATTCTGGAGTTAATCGGTTTGCGTCCTGCATGTGTAACGGGCGAAGCTCCCTATCGGCTGACAATAGGGGCACTGGCCAACGTAGTAAGAGATGATGCAGTATGCGGCAGGCGTCGCGCTGCTCCTGGCGCATCGGCCAGACCCGGCCCGTCAAGGTCATCTTCATGGCCTACCGGGGGACCCTCCAAGCCGATGCATTGAAGCTGGTGGCCCAAAAGCTGCAAAGCTCCCTGGCGGTAGAAGGAGAACTCCCCGAGGACGGACTGGCGGCCTACGGCGATGACGGGGACGACATCATGCTGGCACTGGCAAGGAAGATCGTGAACGGAGAGGAGGAAGAAGAAGGAGAGTCGGTCGAGGATGCCTTCGCCCAGGCCAGAGACGCCGAGGCCCTCTCAGAGGAGTTGCTGGTGGACGATGAGTGGGGCGCCATGGGGGTGGAGCCGGAGCCAGTGGTGGTCGAGGTGCATCGGAACGGGACCGGAGCCGTCGCCGTGGAGGAGGCCAACGGTCACCACGACGAAGCCCCTGAGACACAGCGGTCGCTCTTCTCCCGGGCAGAGTTCATGGCCGAGGAGCCAGTGGAGAGACAGAACCGACGCGGTAAGAAGGAAGCCTCGTGTGGCATACCAGACAAGCTCGATGTGGCTGTCACGACGGCACAGCGCGCCATCGACTGGCTGCGGGCGTTGGGCGCCGTCGGACATGTTGGGCACGACCGCATGTGTCGCGCCAGAGCTATCCTCGACCTTTTGCAGAGTCGCTAAGTCCGGTGGATTAGTTATCTCCTGGGCATGGCGGCAACGCCATCATGCCGTTCTGCCATGATGGTAGGGGCTAACCCTGGGAGACTCACAGTCCCAGCCACATCTCGAAGATGGTACTGTCTACCGTCAAGTTTGGTGGGCCTAACTTGACGGTAGACAGAACCGAGCCGTTCAGCGCCATCTCCTCGGCATCTCTCCCCGGGATGGGGCTATCGTCTGGCATCGGAATCGTGATTCCACTTTCTCAATCGACATCAAGCTATCAGTTGGGATGCCAAGGGTGATGCTCACCTTGTTGTCCTTGTCCACGAGAATCTGATCGACGAGCAACCGCAGCACGTCCCTGCGCTTCTCGTCGGGGAGTTCATCGAGCCTGCCGCCGAATTCCCCGGCCCACTGGATGAGATTCTCCATCATGGTCCTCTTCTCAGATGCCACAGACTCGCTTGCACGGAGGTCATCCAGATCTGCTCGTGCGGTTTCCAGCCGTTCCGTGATGAACTTGCGTTGAAGGTCGAGCTGGTCCTCTGTAATCTTCCCAGACACGAACAGGCGAATGGCCCTTTCCTCCTCAGTCTGTACCTTCCGAAGCTCACGCTCCGCTTTGGCGGACCGCTTCTCCAGGGCACCGTCTTCCTGAGTGTCCATAGCCTCAATGCCGGCGACAATGAGTTCGGGATGCTGGATCACACTCTTGACCTGGCTCCAGACCAACTCCTCCAGGCGTTCCGCCCTGATCATCGCTGGCTTACGGCACCGGAGGCCGTCGCTGAGCATTCCGTAGCAGTGATAGTGCCGCTGAGGGGTGACCCTATCCTGCCTGTGGCGCTGGCCATTGCGTTTGAGGTAGGTGCGGTTGGAGGAACGGGAGGCGAAGAGCCGCCCGCATTCGGTGCACCTTACGAGGTGCTGGAGCAGGTAGAATGCTTTGGTGTTGCGCTTGGATCGCACCTTTCGTTGTTTCTTCAGGTCCTGCGCTCTCTCCCAGGTCTCCTCGTCTACCAACTGCGGGATGGGGACCTCGATCCAGGAGTCCCTGGGCTGAGGGTAGACCTCCTCCCCTGCCTCCGTCACAATCCACCGGGCCTTGCCGTACCACCAGGTGCCTGTGTAGGTCTCGTTACCAAGGAGGAAGCTGACGTATGCCTTGTGCCAACGGGAGCCGGCCTTCCTCGTCGGGGCGTTGTCCCTGGTCAACTGTTGGACGATGGCCGTCCCAGCCATGCCTTCATGGACGTACATTTGGAAGACTCGGCGGACCACCTCGGCCTCCGGCTCATATATCTCCAGCTTGCCGTCCTCCCCGGTACGATAGCCGTAGGGAGGTGCTCCCGCGGGCATTCGGCCTCGCTTGGCCGAGCCCCGCTTGCCCATGGTAGTCCTCTCACGGAAGTTGTCCAGCTCTATCTTGCCGATTGCCGCCATGAGCCCAAAGGTCTTCATGTCGATGGCGTCCATGACGGCTTCCAGGTTGATGTGATAAGCCTCGATGACCTCCATAAGGGCGGCTGCGGGGTACATGCCCCTACTCAGGCGGTCCGACTTCCAGCAGACGATGGTGTCGAACCTTCCCCGTCTGGCGTCGGCCAGCATCCTCTGGAACTCGGGGCGCTTCTTGGTCCAGCCCCTGCCCACCTCCTGATAGCGTGCGGCGATGGTCAGCCCCTTACGCTCGCAGTGGGCTTCCATAGCACTGATCTGCTCGGAGATGGAGGTCTTGTCCTCTGTGTCTTGGCTCTTGTCGGAGACGCGGGCGTAGATGGCCGCCCTCTGTCCATTTGCCTGTCTCTGTATCCTGGCTCTCGCCATGATTTCCTCCTTTACTCCTTCTCCTTGAACATCAAAAAGACCCGCCTCCTGTCGGGAGCGGGTCAGCGAGTAGTACAATCACATCGCATCACCTGACCCATTCAGGTGGCGCCACGGCCCGGGGTGTTTACGGCATCGCCGGGCCAACCTCTACCCAGCATTTTACCCCTAGCGGCGCGGCACCGTCAACGTGCCAGTCATTCCATTGGCCCAGACTCCTATCGGACCTGCCCCTTGTGCCCCTTGCGTTGCCTTGCTCATTCTTTCGGATTCTCCACTGTCAGCGTGCCGCTACTTGGCGGAGCTTCTGACGGGAGAAGCCGCGTCCAAACCGCTGGGTCGAGTCCGCCGCCAGTCTTTCCATGAGCGCGGTCCCGTACGTAGCCCGCTCTTCTCCTGACTGCTCGAACTCGATGATGAGATGCCCGATCAACCAATACGCGGCAGTCATAGCGGCATTCACCGAACGGGTTGCCGAGTCCTTGGCGGCATCGACAATCTTCGACACATCTCCAAAGACCACTTGATATGGAGCATCAAGCTCGCCAGCTGCGATCGTCTTCTTCATGACCCGTTCCTCCGCTCTTTCTGCCATAGCGCCCTCCTCTCCGCAGCAGTGAAGCGCCTTGGCAACTCGAAAATAGCCTCCCCGCCGTCTCGCCGTGAATGCTGCCCCGTCAGACGCCACAGTAACCCTCACACTCGTTGCCGAACCCGTCCGATTGCCCGTCCGTTCCCAACTCCGCCTCATCGGGCTGACCGCCTGCGCGAGGGGCACCCGTCGTGGATGCAGGTAGGGTTCTTTGGCGAAGGCCAGCCTACCCCGCATGTTGGAATCTATCTCCACCGCCTCGGCGAACAGCTCGGGCCATCTGCGCTTGGTCTCTACCCACCGCTGACGGGACTGGTAGGGACAGCCGACGCAGGCGGAGCGCTCCAGTGGCCGGTCATAGCGGGCCTGCCACCACGCAATGCATTGCTTCCTGGACATCCCAGCTTCGATGAGGGGGTAACGGTTCTGTATCCATCTATCGCGGGACGGCTTCATGCGGATGGCCTCGTCGGTAGAGATGCCCAGCCACAGCTCGACGGCGGTGCCGGACGGAACACGTTGTCCTTTTGTGAGTCCCAGCAGCTCGCGTATCTTCCGCTGAATCGGCCTTATCTTGTAGTGCTCGGTACATTGGCGACGACCCATCCCGTCGCTCCCTCCGTCACGTCCCTTCAGATAAACGGGAAGGTCTACGAAGCTGTGGTTGCCTGAGTGGTTGGTGAGGGTATTGACGTCCTCGCGGAGACTCCGCCCGTTGTACACGACGTACACGAGGAAGCCGAGACGCTCGGCGAGCCAATCGAGGTGAGTGTAGAGACTGGGAGGCTCCCAGTGGGTGTCGGGGAAGATGGCGCCGTCGGGGAGGAAGGCGGGTGTAGACCGTCAGCGATAATGGGACACATATAAGGGTAGGAAAACCCGAGAGTCGGAGGGTGGTGTGAGCTCCTGAGGTGAAGGTAAAGTTACCCACAGAAAGGAGCAGATGCGTGTCCCAGTCAGAAGTAGGCAAAGCAGAGGCCGCCGAGGAGCGGAGTGAAGAGACCAGGTCCTTCGTCCGCGCAGTGAAGGCGGCCACCCGACTCAAGTACACCTCGGAAGAGAAGATCCGAATTGTTCTGGAGGGCTTCCGCCGCGAGGTCACAGTCAACGACCTGTGCCGGCGGGAGGGGATCAAGCCCCACTCCTACTACTCGTGGACCAAAGAGTTCATGGAGGCGGGCAAGGAGAGGTTGACCCGTGACTCGGTTCGGGACGCCACTCAGCATGAGGTAGGGCAGCTCAAGCGAGAGAACGGGGAACTCAAGGAGCTAGTGGCCGATCTGTCGCTGGAGGCGTACCGTCTCAAAAAAACGGTCATCCCCATGCCCCAGGACGCCACCGGCACCAGCGGATGAGCGCCCCGGAGAAGGCAGAGGTAGTTACCAAAGTATCCTCGTCTCCCCTCCCCAAGCGAAAGGTCCTCAGAGAGCTGGGCATCCCTAAGAGCACCTACTACCGGTGGCTCAGACGCCAAAACCAACAAGGACTTGAGGACCGACCAGGAGGCGATAAGCCACCATGGAACCGTCTTACTATTCAGGAAGAACGCTCAGTCCTGTTATCAGCCAGAGAGATGCCAGAGCTGAGCTGCCGTCAGCTGGCCGCGTGGATCACCGACAACCAGGGCTTCTCAGTCTCAGAGTCCAGCGTCTACCGTATCCTGGGCAGGGAGGGCCTAGTGAAGAGGCCTGAGCCGGAATTACCCATATCAAGCTGCCTGGGTCCAAGCAACGCACCATCCTCGATGAGAGCCATCGTAGTATCAGTCACGGATGCCGTCAACCATCCAATCAAGCTCACAAAACCATCTCTCGGCGTGGTGCGTTAGCGGCCCCAGGCAGCGGAGGTGGCTTTCACCACGTTTGCACTCCCTTCAAACTCCTCCGGGCGCGCACCTCGCCCTTGGTTGCCTCTCTTCACCTCTGATGACCTCAAGGATAATCGCTACCCTGGTGCTGGATGGAGCCCGGCGATACGCTCCAACACTTGCCGGAATACCTCCCGGGACACTGCCACCTCAGCAAGCTGAAACACCAACCTCCTGGCATGCCGCACCAGACGTCCACCCATCTTGATGAGCTTGGTCTGCACGCTTCGCAGTGACCAGTGTTTCACTTACTCTGGCAAAGTCAGCCTTCTCATGAAGTTGCCCAGGTTGTAGGCCAGCACAAACAGCCACAGCCTCACCTGGTTAGCAACGAACCTGTGACACGAGAGCCGCGTCCAGTTCAGGGCGTATTTACCTTCCTTGATCCACTGCTCGGCCGTGCCCCGCCCGTTGTAGAAGTGGGTTACGCCTGCCGGCGGTAGGTTGAGGTTGGTGACGACGAACCCGACCCCCGGGAATAGCTCACCCTGGCGCCACTCCACCTTGGCGACCACACGCCGGGGAATGTCCCAGCTCTGGGCCTGGTAAACGAAGTCGTGATACCGGACTACGGGCTTCCCTTCGACAGGCTCAGGGCAGGCTTTAGGCGGCCTGCCCACGGGCCGCTTCAGCAGGTGCCGGATGTTTCCTTGTAATACCTCGTTGGCCGGAAGCCGCATAGCGTAGCCAGTGTCCCTTGACTCCAGGTACTCGTACACCTCGGGCTTGGCAAAGGCAGCATCGGCCCGGAACAGCAGCCGGACTCCTTTCTCCTGGTATCGCTTCACGACTGGCTCCAGAACCTCCCGCCACCGCTCAGCGCTGTGGACGTTGCCCGGGCGAAGCATTGCACCTTCGCAATCTCCGAAATGGTTGAACAGGAAGAGCGGGTGATAACATACGGACTCGAAGTGGCCGTTGTAGGCGACTCCCTCTTGCTGCCCATGCACCGGGCTTTCAGAGCTGTCCATGTCTAGGATAACTCGCTGGTGAGATGTCTGGGCCATGGCCCTGTCCACCCACTGAACATTCAGGCGCGCAAGCCCATCCAGGTTTTCCTCTTCGGTTAACACCTCAGTCTCAAATCGGCTCATAGTATTGGTGCTGGCTGCCTGCTTATCAGTACCTTGCCACCCGACGATGACACGCATAGCCGGGTCTTGGGCAAGCCGTTCAGCGTCGTTGGTGTCCTCGTAGCCAGCGAGACGGCTATACACCGATTGTCTGAGCAAGGGCAACAGCGGGTGTTGCACATTGCGGCCGGTGCGGCTTTCATGGATATAATCGTTGGCTGTCTCTGTGAGCCCCAGAGCGGCATCAAGCTCGCGGCATGCCAGGAGTCCGGCGTCCGAGGTGATGGTAGCGCCACGAAAATCCAGGCGGACTCTGCGGTCGAATTGGAGCTTCAAAGGGGTGTCGGAGCTTTCACCCATTGGGTGCCTCCAGCGAGATTGCGGTATCCAGAACTAGACCCGCTAGCTCGGCCAGTCTAGCACCCACACTGCCCATAATGCCCAGGTAGGCGGCTCAAATAGGCAGCACTCTTACCGGATTACGACGCACCCACGCGGCTGATCTGGGAAATGTGGGCTGAGATGCGGTTGGCGGCGGGGAAGGAGTACCACCGCAAGACCACAGGGCCTCACCAGATGTGGGCCACCGATGCCTCATACTTCAGGGTGGTTGGTTGGGGCTACTACTACCTGGTCACCGTTATGGACAACTACTCCCGCTTCATCCTGGCTCACAGGCTTCAGCAAGATATGACGGCCGACTCCTTCATCGAGGTGGTCCAGGATGCTGTGGACACGACCAGCATGGACCAAGTTCCAGTCACAGACCGCACCAGGCTGCTGAGTGACAACGGTCCAGGCTATGTCGCAAGAGCATTCAGGGACTACCTGGGGATGGTTGGCATCAAGCACATCCTAGCAACTCCTTTCCACCCTCCGACCAACGGGAAGCTGGAGCGCTACCACCAGACCATCAAACGGGACGTCAACCAGGTGCCTTATGAGTTGCCCGCCGACCTTGAGGCTGCTATCGCGGCCTTCGTCAGCTACTACAACTACCGGCGCTATCATAAGGCTCTGGGCAACGTGACACCATCAGACGTGCTCAAGGGAAGACTGCAAGAGATCCTACAACGCAGGAAGGAGGTGAAGGCTCAAACCACTGAAAAGCGACGACGCTACAACAGGGCCCTCAGGGAGCTCACCAGACCTCCATCCAGCCCCTGATCTCTCGGCTCCCAATGTGTCCCACTTTTGCTGGTTGCTAACAATCGGTGAGCTTGCGTTGGAGAACGATTTTTTAGAGGCCGCGCTCACGAAGGCGGGATTGCCGGGCGCAAGGCGATGATCGACCGCGATCACAAGCTGCCTCTCGCCCGCCAGGCAAAGGCAGTGGGCATCAGCCGCGGGAGCATCTACTACCGGCCACGGCCGGTGGGCGAAGCCGGTCTCGGGCTGATGCGTCGTATCGATGAGCTGCACCTTGAGTATCCGTTTGCAGGCAGTAGGAGGATGCGAGGCCTGCTACGCCAGGAGGGACTCCCCTCCGGGCGTAGACACATCGCCACACTGATGCGGCGGATGGGCATCGATCCGCTGTACCGCAAGCCCAACACCAGCCGGCGACGGCCCGGCCATACGGTGTATCCGTACCTGCTGCGTGGGCTTGAGGTGAGCAGGCCCAACCAGGTGTGGGCAATGGATATCACGTACATTCCGATGGCCAGGGGGTTCGTGTACCTAGCCGCAGTGATGGACTGGCATAGCCGCAAGGTGCTGGCCTGGCGGGTATCGGTCACAATAGACACAGGCTTCTGCGTGGAGGCGCTCGAAGAATCCCTGGGACGCCACGGCGCGCCGGAGATATTCAACACAGATCAGGGAAGCCAGTTCACAAGTGATGCCTTCACCGGCCTGCTGAAAGCCAGTGAGATCCAGATCAGCATGGACGGGAAGGGGAGCTGGAAGGATAACGTGTTCGTCGAACGACTGTGGAAGAGCGTCAAGTACGAGGAGGTGTACCTGAGAGCCTACGAATCGGTCCCGGAAGCCAGAACTGGACTCGGGCGGTACTTCGAGTTTTACAATGCCGGACGGCCCCATTCGAGCCTTGGGGCCGGTCACGGTCATCTTCGTCTCCAGATCGGCCTATCTTCTCACGCCAATCTGTCAACGAATTAGCTAACACATACAGGTATGACGGGGGAGGCGTGTAGCGGCGCGGCTTTGGGGACGCACGCGCGCTGGTGATGGGCGGGCCTTCCGCCAGGCTGATGTTAACCGAGCCAACGGCGGGTTCGAGTCGGCCTGCGTGATGCTGGAAATCAGAGAGACAATCAGAGTCGCCTGTTCGATCTGCGCTCGCGGACCACTATGCTCCCCGCGATCACCAGCAGCATGCCCATGAGTCCGATCACCAACAGCAGACCTGGAGGGACTGTCGCGTCTCCGACACCTGGGGGGACCACAGTGATGGGCACCGGAGTCGGCGTAGGAGGGGGACTGGTCTCAGGCCTGTCGAGGCTACGAACCCTATTGGTGGAAACTACCGCGGCCTCCTTGCCCGAGCCGTGGCCGTCCGTATAGGAGGCGGTGGCGCGGAGGTAGTTGCCCCCGTCGTTTGCGACCGGCCTGTACCTGTAGGAGTTGGCTCTGACGATGTCGCGCCACCCGGTCGAGCCGTTGGCAGACCTGGCCCACTGCCAGGAGGTGTCGGACACCGAGCCGTCCGGATCGGTCAGGGAGGCGGACAGCGTAGTCCCCTCCCGCGGCCAGGTAGTAGACATGGAGACGGTTCCGGTCTCGTCGACGTTGTTGACATTGATGGTGACGTTGATGGAGTCATCGTTCGTGGTGTCTTGGTCGCCGTCGGTGTCAAGATGATCGTGGACCGAGACGATGACGCTGTACTCCCTGAGGCCGGACTCGTAGTCGAGCGTGGTCCCGGAGCCCACGGAGATCTGACCTTTGGAGGCGTCGATGTCGAAGGAAGACGCGTGGGTTCCTGAGAGGGAGTAGGTGAGGGTATCGCCTTCGGGATCTGTGGCGGTGACGGCGCTGCCCACGTGGTTGTCCGGGGGCTCTTCTTCATCGACGGCGAGGGTTGCGCTCTCGCCGAGATCGAATTCAGGAGCGTGGTTGCGCACCAGAGGCGTCGCCCGGGCGATGTCCGAGGGCAGGCCTTCTCCATAGAAATCCACGGCTCGGACCTGGAAGGCGTACTCCACGCCGTTGGTCAGGCCTTCCACGGTGGCGGACGTGGTCTCTGCTCCGCGGGCCAAAAGGGCCCACTGTGGGATATCCGATACGTAGACCGAACCGAAGCCATCGTTCCCCTCGGGTGCCCCGACCAAGATGCTCCGGCCGTCCAGGGCGACGGAGTTGCCGAACTCGTCGGACTTCTCTACGACCCCTTCTTCGATGGGTAAGGTGAGCCTGTCTGACTCCGTTCTGTGGTCTTTGTTCGGGTCGTTGGCCCAGACGGCGCCTTCCGCCTTGGTGAACAGGTAAGCCGCACCTGAAAGGGCACCATCGTCATCATCAGGGTCGATATCGGCGGTGTGCGCCCCCACGACGATGGTGCTAGCCCTCACAGCAACGGAGGACCCGAATTCTTCGGACCCATCGCTGTCAGAAGCCTCGAGCCTTGCCGCTTGGGACCACACACCAGAGCCCGGAACGAATACGAATACATAAGCTGCGTTATCGTTGCGGGCCCCGACCACGATAGTGTTACCGTCCACCGCTATGGAAGACCCGAACTGGTCGCCACCGTCGGCGTCGTCGGCGGTGAGCTTGGCCGTCTCTATTCTGTGGGTTCCTGGATCCGCTGGAGCGTTCCCCCACACACCGCCGACCTTGGTGAATACATAGGCTGCACCGGCATTGGCGATACTGGCGCCGTTGTCATCAACGTCGTGCAGGCGCGCTCCAACCACGATGGTGTCGCGGTCCACCGCAACGGAGTGACCGAAATAGTCGAATGTGGCGCCGCTGGTTGCCGTGAGCTTGACCGTCTGTGTTCTGTGGGTTCCTGAGCCCTCCAGAGCGTTGCCCCACACACCGCCGACCTTGGTGAATACATAGGCCGCACCCGTCCTGTTCTCGTCTCCGCGGGCCCCGACCACGACCGTATCCCCATCCACTGATACGGAATACCCGAACCAGTCGTTCGCCGCGCCGTCGGAGGCGATGAGCTTGACCGGCTCGCTCCACTCACCGGTAGCCGAATTCCTGGTGAATACATAGGCCGCACCGGCATCGACGAGGGTGTTGTTTTCGTCGTCGGTAAGGTCGTGCTGGTACGCCCCGACTACGATCGTATCCCCATCCCCATCCACCGCTACGGAGTACCCGAACCAGTCGTCCGCCGCGCCGTCGGAGCCGGCATTGAGCTCGATTGGGCCGCTCCACTCACCGGAGTCCGAGGCTCTGGTGAAGACATAGGCCGCACCGGCATTGGCGTTGCCGTTGATATCGTGCTCGGGCGCACCCACCACGGCGGTGCCATCGTCCACTGCTACCGATTCACCGAACTCTTCGTTCGTCGCGCCGTCGGAGGCCGTGAGCTCGGTCTGCTCAGTAGGCTGCAGTACCTGGTAGCCGGTTAGGGACGAATCGCGGGGGTCATCCCAACTGAGTGTTACCTGGGAATCTCCTGGCTGAGCGGACAGACCATCGGTCTTGCCCGGTTTCGCACTCTTTGGCGTGGCCGCGACCATTTCGTCAGACGGACGATTGGCGGCGGCGTTCACCGAACGCACCCGGAAGGCATACTCTTGGTCGTTGGTCAGCTTGAGCACCCGGTAGAAGTAATCCTCGCCGTCGTCGGTCAATTCTGTTGAGACGAAGTCCGTCCACCCCGCGTCTGAGATGTCCATCGCGTAGGCAAAATCGGGATCATTGTCGTCCTGAGGCGCGCCTGCCAGGAGGGTACCGTCGTCTACTGCAACGGAGTATCCGAGCCCGTCATCCTGGTCGGGCTCGGGGCCGGCGAGATTGAGCGTCTGGCTCCACACCCCTAACTTCCGAGCAAACACGTAAGTTGAACCGGTGTCAAGAGCGGCGTCGTCGCGGTCGTCCAGGTACGCGCCGACGACGGCGGTAGTGCCGTCCACCGCAACGGAGTTCCCGAACCCATCGTCTGCGTGTCCATTGGAAGCGGTGAGCTTGAGCGGCTGGCCCCACTTGCCGGAGTTCGAATCCCTCGTGAAGACGTAGGCCGCACCAGCATTGGTGTTGGCACCGACGTCGTGCAGGTGCGCTCCAACCACGACGGCATCAACGTCGATGGCCACCGAGACCCCGAATTCGTCGTTCGCCGCGCCGTCGGGGGCGATGAATCTGGCCCCCTCAGTGTTGTCGGCCCAGCTGCCGCTCGCAGGCTTGATGAAGACGTACGCCGCACCGGGCCCCACCTCGACGTTTGCACCGTTCTCCTCGTACTGGGGCTGGTGCGCCCCAACCACCACGGTATCATCGTCCAGCGACACGGAAATCCCGAACTTGTCGTTCGCCGCGCCATCGGAAGCAGTGAGCTTGGCGGTCTCGGTGGCGTTGGCCCAGCTGCTGCTCCCGGGCTTGGTGAAGACGTAGGCGGCGCCGGAATCAGCGACGTCGTCAGTGGTGTCTAAGTCGTCGTCATTGGCGTTTTCCAGGTGCGCTCCTACGACCACTGTTTCGCCGTGCACTGCCACGGAGATTCCGAACTCGTCGTCCGCTGCGGCGTCATCGGCAGTGAGCTTGGCCGTCAATGCGGCCTTGCCTTCGTCATTGAGGGAGTCCCAGTCTTTCCAGTCTGTCAAGAGGTCGTCGTTGGCGCCGCTCCCGGGCTTGGTGAAGACGTAGGCCGCACCGGAGTTGCTGACGTCGTTGGCGTCGTCATCGGGGTCGTCGTAGTCGTTGTAGGGCGCCCCCACCACGATGATGTCGCCGTCGATAGCGACAGAGATTCCGAATTCATCGTTCGCCGCGGGGACGGAGGCGGTGAGCTTGGCTGCTTGGTTCCACACACCGTCGGCCTCGGTGAAGACGAAGACGTAGGCCGCACCGGCATTAGCGTTGGCACCGATGTCGTGCAGGCGCGCCCCGACCACGGCGGTGTCGCCATCTATCGCTACCGAATACCCGAACTCGTCGTCGTCAGCACCGTCGTCAGCGGTCAGCTTGCTCTGGGGAAGGTGCAATAGCTGGTGCTTGTGTATCGGCTGATTCGTGGTCACGGGCGTCACATTCCAATGGAACGTCGCCTGGGTGTCTCCGCTGGTAGTGCCGAGCCCGGTGGGCTTATTTGGCACATCGAAGATCGTCACGGGAATGAAGTCGTACGCAGTTAAACCAGCGCTATTGACAGCGCGGACGGCGAAGGCGTACGTGTAGGGGCCGAGGTTGGGGTCGGGCGCGTTCAGACCGGAGACGATGTGCGAGACCGTGCCGGAATCGCTCCCGGAGATGTCGCGCCAATTGGAACCGCCGTCAGCAGTGTACTGATAGCCGGTGACCGTCAGGCGCCCCCCGGCCATGTTCCACGTTAACTCCACCTGGCCGACGCCGGTCTGCTCGGCATTGAAGTTTGTCGGCCGCGCGGGGCGGGAACGAGCCGCTTCCGGGGTGGAGGTCACGGGGTCGGACGGTTCGCTCCCTACGACCACGTTCACGGCCCGGACCCGGAAGGTATAGGGGATCTCGTTGGTCAGACCGGTCACAATGTGGGACCTGGTCGTCCATGTGCCTCCGGTGATGTCGGTCCAATCGTCGCCGAAGTCGCCCCCGGTCTTCTGCTGGTATTGGAACCCGGTAGTCGACGTTTGCCCGCCGGAGTAACGCCAACTCATCTCTACCTGCTCGTCGCCAGCATCGGCAGTGAGCGCGGTGGGTCTGTCCGGCGCTGCAGCTATTGTTACCGACCAAGGGTCGGAAGGAGCGCCGGAGAAGGCGCTGTTGACGGCGCGGACCGCGAAGGTGTACGTGGTGTCCACCACCAGATCGGAGACGGTGTGGGAGACGGTGGTGGGATGGCTCCCAGTGGCGTCTTTCCAAATTTCGTTTTCGCCCGCGTTGTCCGTGTACTCAAACCTGACGATGGTCAGGGGATCGGCGCTCGGCTCCCACGCCAAACGCACCTCGCCTGCGCCAACCTGCACCGCGGAGAAGTACCTGGATTTCGCGGGGGCCGAGTCCGCGCTCGCCGGTTCCGCGGACACCTGATTAGACGGGCCGCTTGCGCCGCCGTCGTTCACTGCGCGGACCGCGAAGGTGTGCTCCGCGTCGTTGGTCAGGCCAGTCGCAAAGTGGGACCTGGTCTCTCCCGTGCTTCCGGCAATGGGGGTCCACACCTGGATGTCGTAAAGGTAGGCGGCCCCCTGATCGTTGCCGCCTTGCCCGTCTGACCCGACCATGGCGGTGAGGCGGTAGACTCCCTCACTGACCGCGACGTGGTCGACCGCCACGGAAATCCCGAACGTGTCGCGATTAGCGCTTCCAGACCCGGTGAGCTTGGCCGCTTCGGTACTGTCGGTCCAGCCGGCGACGGCCTTGATGAAGACGTAAGCAGACCCTGGCCTGTCTTCGTTCAGAGCGTGCGCCCCGATAACAACGGTGTCGCTGTCCACCGCGACGGAAACTCCGAACCGGTCGTTCGCGGCTCTGTCGGAGGCGGTGAGCTGGGCCGTCTCGGTCCCCGGGCTGTTGGCCCAGCCGGTATCGGGCTTGGTGAACACGTAGGCCGAACCCCTATCGCCGTCGTCCCCGTAGGCCCCAACCACGATGGTGTCGCCGTCGATTGCTACTGAATGCCCGAATCTGTCCCCTCTGTCGCTTTCACTGCGGACGTAGGTGGTGAGCTTGGCCACCTCAGTACCCGAGCTGTTGACCCAGCCGGTGGCGGGCTTGATGAACACGAAAGCCGAACCCGTACCAATATCGACTCCGCTCGCTCCAACCACGATGGTGTCACCGTCGATTGCTACCGACCTGCCGAAATTGTCGGAACCGCTACTCCCGCTGAGCTTGAAGGTCTCCGTTGTGTGGTCGAATTCAGCATCTGCATCGTCCGAATCCGTATCGTTGGCCCAGCCGCCGGAGGGCTCGTCAAAGACGTAGGCCGAGCCGGAACTGTCGCCATTGTCGTCGTCCAGGTACGCCCCGACCACGATGGTGTTACCGACCACCGCGACCGAATTCCCGAACTCGTCGTCAACCGCGCCGTCCGAGGCTAGGAACTTTGCCGTTTCCGTAGTGTTGGCCCAGCCGTCGGAGGGCTCGCTGAATACGTATACCGCACCTGTACTGCTTGAGTGATCGGGAGCGCCAACCACTATCGTGTCGCCATTCAACGTGTCTTCATGCACGGCCACGGATAGGCCGAATCTATACAGATCCGTATCCTGTGTACCCGGATCGCTGGCTCTGAGCCTGGCCACCCGGCTCCACGTGCCGGATGAGTCCCTGGTGAATATGAAGGCGGCGCCGGAGTTTTGGGGGTTGTCCTCTCCGGGCATCCCGACAACGGCAGTGTCGCCGTCTATCGCTACGGCATACCCGAACTCATCGTCCGCCGTCGGACTGGTGGCGGTCAGGATGGCATTCTCGGCATGCTGCCATAGCTGGGAGCTGTTTATGGGCGGCGAGCTCTCGCCGGGATCGCCCCAGCTGAGCTCCACCTGGCTGTCGCCGGCCACAGCGGTGAGCCCGGTCGGCTCCGCTGGCTTCGGCTTGAGCGGCATGGCCCTGAGGGGGTCCGAGGGCGGGCCGGCGGCCCCTTCCACCTTGTCCACCGCGCGGACCTGAAGGCTGTACTCGACCCGGTTGGTCAGACCGGCGAAGGTGTGGGACGTGGTCGTCGCGTCGCTATTGGCAATGTCGGCCCACTCCGGGACTACCCACAGGTAGACGGCGCCTGAATCGGGGCCGCTGATGTTGGACTTGTAGGCCCCAGCCAGGACGGTGTCGCCGGCCACCGCAACGGAGTACCCCAACCAGTCGCCCTTTCCACGGGAGGGCCCGGTGAGCTTCGTCTTCTGACTCCACCCGTTGGAATCCTGGGTGAAGACGTAGGCCGAACCGGCATTGCCGATGGTGTTGTCGTCGTCGCCAGTGTGGTCGTCTAGATATGCCCCAACGACGATTGTGTCCTCGTCATCGTCCACCGCCACGGCAATCCCGAACTCGTCTCCTCTCATAGCGTCGGAGGCGATGAGCTTCGCGGTCTCAGTGCCGTCGGCCCAGCCGCCGCTCTCGGGCTTGATGAAGACGTAGGCCGCACCGGCGTTAGCCTCGCCGCCGACATCGTACTTGTGCGCACCAACCACGACGGTTTCGCCGTGCACAGCCATGGAGATTCCGAACGCGTCGTTCTCCGCGGCGTTATCGGGGGTGAGCTTGGCGGTCTCGGTGGCGTCGGCCCAGCCGCCACTCTCGGGCTTGATGAAGACGTAGGCCGCACCTTCGTCGTTGTTGTTGGAATCGGCGTCGTTTTGGTGCGCACCAACCACGACGGTTTCGCCGTGCACAGCCACAGAGATTCCGAACTCGTCGTTGGCCGCGGCGTTGGAAGCAGTGAGCTTGGCGGCCTCGGTGGCGTCGGCCCAGCCACCGCTCTCGGGCTTGGTGAAGACGTAGGCGGCGCCGGAGTCAGCGACGTCGTCGGTGATGTCTACATCGTCGTCGTTGGCGTTTTCCAGGTGCGCTCCTACGACTACGGTGTCGTCGTGCACCGCCACGGAAATCCCGAACGCGTCGTTCGCCGCGGCGTCGGAAGCCGTTAGCTTGGCCTTCTGGCCCCAGACACCGGAGACCTTGGTGAAGACGTAGGCGGCGCCTTCGTCATTGTCTTGGTCGTCGTCGTCGTTTTGATGCGCTCCCACGACGATGGTGTCGCCTTCGATAGCGACAGAGATTCCGAATTCGTCGTTCGCCGCAGCGTCGGAAGCGGTGAGCTTGGCCGCCCAACTCCACGCAGCGGTA
The DNA here is from genome assembly GCA_965249185.1 of Dehalococcoidia bacterium. Taxonomy (GTDB): domain Bacteria; phylum Chloroflexota; class Dehalococcoidia; order Lucifugimonadales; family Australimonadaceae; genus CBDFLS01. The sequence goes on along the minus strand of CBDFLS010000002.1, from coordinate 1,119,396 downwards.
GACGAACTCCTGGTAAAGACGTGGGCGGAACCGGAATCAGCGCCAGCGTCGTCGTCCTTATAGGCCCCGATCACGGCGGTGTTGCCGTCCACCGCGACGGAGATTCCGAACCCGTCGTCCCGCACCACCGGGTCGTTGGTGGACGCGGTACTCAGCTTGCCGCCCTGAATAAACTCGAGCAGTTGGTACTTCTCTATGGTCGAATCTTCGGGCTCATCCCAACTCAGGTCCACCACGGTATCGCCCGCGTCCGCGGCGAGACCCGTGGGCCGGTCCGGTACCGCAAACGTGGGCGTACCTCCGGCGCTGGCCGAGGCAAAGCCCACGCCCGCGGCGTTCACGCCCCGCACCTGGAAGGTGTGCTCCACGTCATTGGTCAGGCCGGTGACGATGTGAGAGATGGTCTCATCATCGCTACCCGGGACATCGACCCACTCCAAAACACTCAAGAAATAGGCCGCACCCTCATCGTCTTCGGTGTCGCCGTCGGTGTCGTCGTAGTCGTTGTAGGGGGCGCCAACCACAATGGTGTCGCCGCTCACCCCGACGGAATACCCATAGCCATCCTGGGCTGCGGCGTCGGAGGCGGTGAGCTGGGCCTTCTGGCTCCACCCACCGGCGGAGTCTCGGATGAAGACGTAGGCCGCACCTTCGTCGTTGTTGTTGGAATCTGCGTCGTTTTGGTGCGCCCCCACCACGATGGTGTCGCCGTCCACGGCCACGGAGATTCCGAGCTCGTTGTCCGCCGCGCCGTCGGAAGCGGTGAGCTTCGCGTTCTGGCGCCACACGCCGGAGACCTTGGTGAATACGTAAGCGGCGCCGTTGCTGGTGTCGTCCTGACGTGCCCCAACCACCACCGTGTCGCCGTTTACGGCGACGGAGGTTCCGAACTCGTCGTCCGCCGCGCCGTCCGAGGCTATCAGCTTCGCCTTCTGGCTCCACACGCCGGAGACCTTAGTGAAGACGTAGGCCGCACCGGACTGGTTGCCGTTGTCGTCGTCCTGACGAGCCCCAATCACGGCGGTGTCGCCGTCCAACGCGACGGAGATTCCGAACTCGTCGTCCGCTGCAGCATCGGAAGCGATGAGCATGGCGGTCTCACTGCTGTCGGCCCAGCCGGTGAAGGGCTTGGTGAATACGTAAGCGGCGCCGTTGCTGGTGTCGTCCTGACGTGCCCCAACCACCACCGTGTCGCCGTTTACGGCGACGGAGATTCCGAACTCGTCGCCCGCCGCAGCACCGAAGGCGGTGAGCTTGGCTGTCTGAGTCATGTCGGCCCAGCCGCTGGCGGGCTTGGTGAAGACGTAGGCCGCGCCTTCGTCGTTGTCGTTGGAATCGGCGTCGTTTTGATGCGTCCCAACCACGATGGTGTCGCCATCCACCGCCACGGAAATCCCGAACTCGTCGTTCGCCGCGCCGTCATCGGCGATGAGCTTGGCTACCTGCTTCCATGCGCCGGAGACCTTGGTAAAGACGTAGGCCGAACCGGAATCGTCGCCGTTGGTGGCGTCGTCGTCTTGGTATGCCCCGATCACGGCGGTGTTGCCGTCCACCGCCACCGAATAGCCGAATTCGTCGCTCCGAAGGCCGTCGGAGGCGGTCAGCTTGCTCGGGTCGATCTGGAAGTGCTGGTACTTGTCTATGGTCGAATCACCGGGATCGTCCCAACTCAGCTTCACCTGCTCGTCGCCCGCGTCCGCGGTGAACCCGGTGGGCGCCGCGGCCCGGGCTTCTAGAGTTACGGACTGGCTGCCGGCGGCGTTTTGACCGCCACCGTTGTGGGCGCGGAGGTCGAAGGTGTAGGTGCCTCCGGTAGTCAGGCCGGTGACCGTGTGGGAGTCGGTGCTCGAATCGCTTCCGTCGATATCGGTCCAACCGTCCCCATCCACCCCCGGGTTCTGATAAAACGAATAATCGGTGATGGTCAGCGGGACAGTGCTCTTGGCCCACTTCAAGAGCACCTGGCCGACGCCGGTCTGAGTGGCGGTGAAGCCCGCGGGTCCGGAGGGGACACTCGCCGCCACTGGCTCCGCGTCCACTTCGGACGCGAAGCCCGCTCCCGCCGCGTTCACCGCGCGGACCCGGAAGGTGTGCTCGACGTTGTTGCGCAGACCCCTGGCGATGTGCGAGATGGTCCCCGCTCCGCTCCCGGGGATGTCGGCCCACTCCGCACCGGTGCCGAACACGTAGGCTGCCCCATATTCTTCGTTGGTATCGCCTTCGTCTTTCGCCCCGATCAGGACGGTGTCTCCGTCCACAGCGACGGAGTAGCCGAACAGGTCGCCCCCACTGCGATCGTAGGCGACGAGCTTGTCCGTACCTTCCGTATCGGTCCAGCCGCCGGTGGAGGGCTCGGTGAATACGTACACTGAACCACGGTCGCTGTCGTCTTGGTTCGCACCAACCACGATGGTGTCGCCGTCCACCGCGACGGAGAATCCGAACTGGTCGTTCTCCGCGCGGTCGAAGGCGATCAGCTTGGCGGTCTCGGTATCGTTGGCCCAGCCACCGCTCTCGGGCTTGGTGAAGACGTAGACCGCACCCTCGTCGTCATCGGTGTCGTTATCGCTGTCGTCGTAGTCGTTGTAGGGCGCCCCAACCACGATGGTGTCATCGTCTATTGCGACGGAAGAGCCGAACTTGTCGTCGGTGGCGCGGTCGGAGGCGGTCAGCCTGGCAGTTGCATCGCTTGTCTTCGGGTCATTCCAGTCGTCCCAGTCGTCCCAGACGCCGGTGGTTGCGGACTTGGTGAATACATAAGCCGCACCTTTATCGCCATCGCCGTTTTCTTCGAACGCCCCGACCACGACCGTGTCGCCATGCACCGCTACGGAGCGACCGAACCGGTCGCCACCCTTAAAGCCTCTCAGCGTGGCGGTCAAACCGGCCTTGACATTGGCATTCAGGGTGCTCCAGTTGCCCCAGCCGTTTGCGGGCCTGGTGAAGATGTAGGCTGAACCCCTCGCTCCGGTGGCTTCCTCGGGCGCCCCGACCACGATGGTGTCGCCGTGCACGGCCACCGAAGTTCCGAACTCGTCTCCGGCCGCAGCGTCGGAGGCGGTGAGCCTGGCCGTCTCAGTCATGTCTGCCCAGCCGGTGGCGGGCATGGTGAAGACGTATGCAGCGCCAACATCGTTGAAATCGTTGTTGGGGTCGTCGGGGTTGGGGTGGTCCTCCTCGTACGCTCCGACGACGATGGTGTCACCATGCACGGCGACCGCATGCCCGAAGCCGGCATCAAGCCCGCGATCTGCAGCGGTGAGCTTGCCCACCTGGGACCAGCCCCCGGCGCCCCTGGTGAAGACGTAGGCCGCGCCGGTATTGCCGGGGTCGTCCCCAAGTGCCCCAATCACCAGGGTGTCACCGTCCACGGCGACGGAATACCCGAACTCGTCGTACTTCGTGGGTTTGTCGGCGATCAGCTTTTTAGGAAACTGCCAAAGCTGGTACTTGGTTATGGACGCATTGCCGGGGTCGTTCCAGGTCAGCCGCACCTGGGTGTCGCCGGCCTTGGCGGCGAATGGGGCGGGCGCTGCCGGTACGTCTACGACAGTCACGGGCTGGGAGTCGGACTCGGTTGAACCGGCGCTGTTGACGGCGCGGACCCGGAAGGTGTACGTGACGCCCTGGGTCAGGCTAGTGATGATGTGGGAGACGGTGCTGGAATCGCTATTTGGGATCGTGGTCCAAGAGCCGCTGTTCTGTTTGAACTGGTAACCGGTGACGTTCAACGGGTTGGAACTCGCCTCCCAGGTCAATTCCACTTGGCCGATGCCGGTCTGTCTGGCGGAAAAGCCTTCGGGTTTGACCGGGGCCGAAGACGCCGCCACCGGCGTCGCAGACTGCTCGCCGGACCAATCGCTCTTCCCAGCCGCGTTCACGGCGCGGACCTGGAAGGTGTACCCCGTGCCGTTGGTCAGGCCGGTCACGATATGGAAGGTGGTCCCGGACCTGCTCCCGGGGATTGTCTCTAAAACGTCGAAGGCGTCGGTGCCCTCCTTCTGCCGGTACTCATACCCGGATATGGTGAAATCTGCGGGGCTTCTCCAGCCGAGCCACACTTGTTTGTCGCCCGCGACGGCGGAGTAGGAGTCGGGCGCCGCCGGTATGTTGGCGACGATAGTCACGGACCGGGAGTCGGACGCCGTCAAACGGTCGCTGTTGACATCTTTGTTGAAGGCGCTATTGACGGCGCGGACAGCGAAGGTGTACGGGATGCTGTAAAGGCTAGTGACGGTGTAGGAGACCGTACTGGAATCGCTATCTGCGATGGGGGTCCAAGTGACGCCGCCGCCGTCGTCCTGGCTGTACTCATAACCGGTGACGGTCAGCGGGTAGCCGTGCGCGTCCCACGTCAACTCCACCTCACCAATCCCTGTCTGCGTAATGGAAAAGTTTAGGGGTCTCGCCGGAGCGTAGGAGGCCGCCTTCGGAGTCCCTGCCACGGAGACGGACGGATCGCTGGCTTCGGTGCCGTCAACCGCCGCGCGCACGCGGAAGGTGTGGTCGATGTCGTTGGTTAGACCGGTCACGATGTAGGACGTGGTCGCCGCGTCACTATCGGCGATGTCTTCCCAGTCCACGATGTCGAACACGTAGGCCGCGCCTTCGCCGCTGTCCTTTCCCTCCGCTCCAACCACGACCGTGTCACCGTCTATTGCGACGGAAGAGCCGAAATCGTGGTTAGTGTTGCGGTCGGAGGCGGTGAGCTTGGCCGTCTCGGTATTGTCGGCCCAGCCGGTGGCGGGCTTGGTGAAGACGTAGGCCGCACCGAAGTTGGTCTCGGTGGCGCTTTGGTCGACTCCGTCCGCCCCGACAACGACGATGTCACCGCTCACCGCTACGGAAATCCCAAACTGGCTGTCGTCTCGGGCATCGACCTCGCGGTCGGAGGCGGTGAGCTTGGCCGCCTGACTCCACCCGTTAGGACCTTCGATGAAAACGTAAGCCGAACCGGCATTGGTGAGGTCATTGGTGTTGTCGCCGTCGTCTTCGTTCGCGTCATCCCCGATCGCCCCGATCACGGCGGTGCCATCGTCGATCGCTACGGAAGCACCCAAGAAATCGTCGTTAGCGCCATCGGAGGCGGTGAGCTTGGTCGCGTCACCAGTGTCGATATCTAAGTTGCCGGTCCAACCGCCGTCGGTCTCGGGCTTGGTAAATACGTACACCGCACCCTTGCCGCTGTCTCTCCCGCTCGCCCCAATCAGAACGGTGTCACCGTCCACTGCCACGGAATGGCCGAAGTAGTCGTTCACCGCAGCGTTGGAGGCGGTGAGCGTAGCCGTCAAATTGGCCTTGGCAGGGTCAGTCAAGGTGCCCCAGCCGCTCCAGCCGCCGGTGGGTTCGGTGAAGACGTAGGCCGAACCTTCGTTGCTGCCGTCGTGCCATGCCCCGGCCACGATGGCCCCAGTGCTATCGTCCACCGCCACGGAACGTCCGAACTCGTCGCCCGCAGCGGCGCCGGCGGGGACGATCTTGGCCGTCAAAGCGGCCTTGGCAAGGTCATTCAGGGAGTCCCAGTCGCCCCAGCCGCCGGTGGGCTCGGTGAATACATAGACCGAGCCGGACTGCGAGCCGTTGTCATCGTCCCAGAACGCGCCTACGACCATAGTGTTACCGTCCAGCGCTACAGAAGTGCCGAAGTTATCATCCGCTCCGGCATCGCCGGCTTTGAGCTTCGCCGCCTGGCTCCAGTCGCCGTTGGAATCACGGGTGAACGCGAGGACTGCCCCGGAGTTGTTCTGAGTGTCGTCGTCCCCGGGCATCCCGACCACTGCCGCGTCGCCGGCCACCGCGATAGAATTCCCGAACTGATCGTCCAAATCGGTGTTGGCGGCAGTGAGCGTTGCGCGTTCGGCAATCTGCCATAGCTCGTACTCGTCTATCGTCGAATCTTCCGGGTCCTCCCAGCTCAATCTCACCTGGGTGTCGCCGGCCTCGGTGGACAGCCCGGACGGCTTGTCGGGAGGGGTCTCACTCTGCGCAGACGTGGTCAACGGGACGGTGGACTCCGACAGCAAGGCCAAGACAGCGACCATCGCCGCTATGGCTAATCTCTGGGACCGGGAGCTAGACCGCATCGAAGACGTGCCGCCTCCTTAAGGCGTTCGTGGGCGGCATGCGCCGCCAAGCTGACTTCAAACCATGTGCGGAATACAACTCAAGGCTACCCCATTATCTGCCAAACGTACAACGCTTTTAAGCCCATAAATAGCTAGTACATGACATCTTAACCGGAATTACCCATATCAAGCTGCCTGGGTCCAAGCAACGCACCATCCTCGACGAGAGCCATCGTAGTATCAGTCACGGATGCCGTCAACCATCCAATCAAGCGCACAAAACCATCTCTCGGCGTGGTGAGTTAGCGGCCCCAGGCAGCGGAGGTGGCTTTCACCACGTTTGCACTCCCTTCAAACTCCTCCGGGCGCGCACCTCGCCCTTGGTTGCCTCTCTTCACCTCTGATGACCTCAAGGATAATCGCTACCCTGGTGCTGGATGGAGCCCGGCGATACGCTCCAACACTTGCCGGAATACCTCCCGGGACACTGCCACCTCAGCAAGCTGAAACACCAACCTCCTGGCATGCCGCACCAGACGTCCACCCATCTTGATGAGCTTGGTCTGCACGCTTCGCAGTGACCAGTGTTTCACTGACTCTGGCAAAGTCAGCCTTCTCATGAAGTTGCCCAGGTTGTAGGCCAGCACAAACAGCCACAGCCTCACCTGGTTAGCAACGAACCTGTGACACGAGAGCCGCGTCCAGTTCAGGGCGTATTTACCTTCCTTGATCCACTGCTCGGCCGTGCCCCGCCCGTTGTAGAAGTGGGTTACGCCTGCCGGCGGTAGGTTGAGGTTGGTGACGACGAACCCGACCCTCGGGAATAGCTCACCCTGGCGCCACTCCACCTTGGCGACCACACGCCGGGGAATGTCCCAGCTCTGGGCCTGGTAAACGAAGTCGTGATACCGGACTACGGGCTTCCCTTCGACAGGCTCAGGGCAGGCTTTAGGCGGCCTGCCCACGGGCCGCTTCAGCAGGTGCCGGATGTTTCCTTGTAATACCTCGTTGGCCGGAAGCCGCATAGCGTAGCCAGTGTCCCTTGACTCCAGGTACTCGTACACCTCGGGCTTGGCAAAGGCAGCATCGGCCCGGAACAGCAGCCGAACTCCTTTCTCCTGGTATCGCTTCACGACTGGCTCCAGAACCTCCCGCCACCGCTCAGCGCTGTGGACGTTGCCCGGGCGAAGCATTGCACCTTCGCAATCTCCGAAATGGTTGAACAGGAAGAGCGGGTGATAACATACGGACTCGAAGTGGCCGTTGTAGGCGACTCCCTCTTGCTGCCCATGCACCGGGCTTTCAGAGCTGTCCATGTCTAGGATAACTCGCTGGTGAGATGTCTGGGCCATGGCCCTGTCCACCCACTCAACATTCAGGCGCGCAAGCCCATCCAGGTTTTCCTCTTCGGTTAACACCTCAGTCTCAAATCGGCTCATAGTATTGGTGCTGGCTGCCTGCTTATCAGTACCTTGCCACCCGACGATGACACGCATAGCCGGGTCTTGGGCAAGCCGTTCAGCGTCGTTGGTGTCCCCGTAGCCAGCGAGACGGCTATACACCGATTGTCTGAGCAAGGGCAACAGCGGGTGTTGCACATTGCGGCCGGTGCGGCTTTCATGGATATAATCGTTGGCTGTCTCTGTGAGCCCCAGAGCGGCATCAAGCTCGCGGCACGCCAGGAGTCCGGCGTCCGAGGTGATGGTAGCGCCACGAAAATCCAGGCGGACTCTGCGGTCGAATTGGAGCTTCAAAGGGGTGTCGGAGCTTTCACCCATTGGGTGCCTCCAGCGAGATTGCGGTATCCAGAACTAGGCCCGCTAGCTCGGCCAGTCTAGCACCCACACTGCTCATAATGCCCAGGTAGGCGGCTCAAATAGGCAGCACTCTTACCGGATTACGACGCACCCACGCGGCTGATCTGGGAAATGTGGGCTTAAAATCCACCACCTAGTCCAATAGGGGATCCTTTGTCTGTGACACTATGTCGTCGGGAGGATAGTCAGGCTCTTGGACCGATGAAATAGGGTTTCTGATCGTAACGACAAACTCAAACGTGGTTCTGGCTATAGTAAACTTAAGAAGTGGCTCCGGAAATCTGACCAGGGGGATAAGTGGAATCGCTGCCTGATTGAGGGCATGATAGTGCTCTCGGAGACAGGAGCGAGAGATGAGCAGACGACCCCGCCGTAACCACTCGGCAGAGTTCAAGGCGAAGGTGGCTCTTGCCGCAGTGCGCGGCGACCGGACACTTTCGGAGCTGGCAAGCCAGTTCGATGTGCACCCGAACCAGATCACGCAATGGAAGACCCAGTTGCTGGATCGGGCGGCGTAGTTATTTGGCGCCGGGCCAGGGCAGGCTGAAAAGCCGGTAGACTGTAGACCGTCAGCGATAATGGGACACATATAAGGGTAGGAAAACCCGAGAGTCGGAGGGTGGTGTGAGCTCCTGAAATGAGGGTAGAGATACCCACAGAAAGGAGCAGATGTGATGCTCCTATAGATGTCAAGCGGCTGCTGGTAGAGCCAGGTTCTTGCGTCCGATCTCATGCAAGATGGCGAAGATCTGACGAGCGACGTAGCGTTTGAGGCAGCGGATGACCTCGGACTTTGTCATCCCCTCCCTGGTGCGACGCCGCATATACTCCCTCGTCCGCTCATCGTAGCGGAGTCTCACAAGGACAACGCGATAGAGAGCGGCATTGGCTTGTCGATCGCCTCCGCGGTTGAGTCGGTGGCGTTCGGTCTTGCCTGAAGAGGCAGGAATGGGGTTCACTCCGTACAGGGCGGCGAAGGCGGGCTCAGACCTCAGTCGCTCGGGATTGCTGCCGGCAGTCACGAGAAGCGTGGCTGCGGTGTCCGCTCCGACTCCGAAGGTGTGGACCAATGCCGACGCAGTCTCCGCGGTGAGCCGGGCCAGCTCCTCGTCGACACCTTCGATCTCGCAGGTGAGCTGGCTGTGACGACGGGCAAGCAGCCGAAGTGCATGCTTAGCTGCTGCTACCGGCGTCGCCAGCCTACCCGGGCGAAAGCTAATGCAGCGATCTACAAGCCTCCGGGCATTTAGTCCGGCCAATTCCTCTCGCAACTCAACAGGCGCGGTGACCACAAGGGCTTTCATCTGGTTGATGGCCTGCGTGCGGGCCTTCATCGCAGAGTCCTTGACAATCTTGAGCACCCGGATCATCTCCACCTTGTCCACACCTGACTTGGGAGACTCCCGAGCCACCCCGGCGAGGACAGATCGTGCGGCCATTTCAGCGTCGAGAGGGTCGCTTTTGTCCAGTCTACGGCGTGTGGACCTGTCTGGTCGGTTGACCTCGATAACTTTGTGGCCACACCGAGCAAGGTGTCGAGCCAGCCCCCCTCCATATGAGCCGGTACCTTCGACGCCAAAGGTGGCGACCTGGCCCAGGCCGATAGCCCAGGTCTCCAGGTCCTCGTAGCCCTTGGCCGTCGTCCCTAGCCGGTATTCACCCAGGCGCGTTCCATGGTGGTCGATTGCCACAGCTACGTGTTCGTCCAGGTGCGTGTCAACACCAACGATCACCCTGGCGACACCATCCAATCCGCTGCTAGTGGTCACAGACTGCCTCCTCGCTCTTGAGTAAGATGGCTCCAACAGGCCAGGAGAGCGGACAGGACTGCGACGGGGCCTTTGGCCAGGCTCCTATCAGGTCACTTGCTCACCTGGTCGGTGGGCGGGTTGGGCCGCCTCGAGAACGAGGTCGACAGATCCCATTAAAGGCACTGCGCCGGTCCCATTTCGGGTCAGACCCGACCCGAGAAGGCCCGGGAAAGATTATCGCAGTCCCAATTAGAAGTAAGCAAAGCAGAGGCCGCCGAGGAACGAAGCGAGCGGACCAGGTCTTTCGTCCGCACAGTGAAGGCGGCTGCCCGACGTAAGAACACCCCCGAAGAGAAGATCCGAATTGTTCTGGAGGGCTTCCTCCGCGAGGTCACAGTCAACGACCTGTGCCGGCGGGAGGGGATCAAGCCCCACTCTTACTACTCGTGGACCAAAGAGTTCATGGAGGCGGGCAAGGAGAGGTTAACCCGTGACTCGGTTCGGGACGCCACTCAGCATGAGGTAGGGCAGCTCAAGCGAGAGAACGGGGAACTCAAGGAGCTAGTGGCCGATCTGTCGCTGGAGGCGTACCGTCTCAAAAAAACGGCTATCCCAGTGCCCCAGGACGCCACCGGCACCAGCGGATGAGCGCCCCGGAGAAGGCAGAGGTAGTTACCAAAGTATCCTCGTCTCCCCTCCCCAAGCGAAAGGTCCTCAGAGAGCTGGGCATCCCTAAGAGCACCTACTACCGGTGGCTCAGACGCCAAAACCAACAAGGACTTGAGGACCGACCAGGAGGCGATCAGCCACCATGGAACCGTCTTACCCCACATTTCCCAGATCAGCCGCGTGGGTGCGTCGTAATCCGGTAAGAGTGCTGCCTATTTGAGCCGCCTACCTGGGCATTATGGGCAGTGTGGGTGCTAGACTGGCCGAGCTAGCGGGTCTAGTTCTGGATACCGCAATCTCGCTGGAGGCACCCAATGGGTGAAAGCTCCGACACCCCTTTGAAGCTCCAATTCGACCGCAGAGTCCGCCTGGATTTTCGTGGCGCTACCATCACCTCGGACGCCGGACTCCTGGCATGCCGCGAGCTTGATGCCGCTCTGGGGCTCACAGAGACAGCCAACGATTATATCCATGAAAGCCGCACCGGCCGCAATGTGCAACACCCGCTGTTGCCCTTGCTCAGACAATCGGTGTATAGCCGTCTCGCTGGCTACGAGGACACCAACGACGCTGAACGGCTTGCCCAAGACCCGGCTATGCGTGTCATCGTCGGGTGGCAAGGTACTGATAAGCAGGCAGCCAGCACCAATACTATGAGCCGATTTGAGACTGAGGTGTTAACCGAAGAGGAAAACCTGGATGGGCTTGCGCGCCTGAATGTTGAGTGGGTGGACAGGGCCATGGCCCAGACATCTCACCAGCGAGTTATCCTAGACATGGACAGCTCTGAAAGCCCGGTGCATGGGCAGCAAGAGGGAGTCGCCTACAACGGCCACTTCGAGTCCGTATGTTATCACCCGCTCTTCCTGTTCAACCATTTCGGAGATTGCGAAGGTGCAATGCTTCGCCCGGGCAACGTCCACAGCGCTGAGCGGTGGCGGGAGGTTCTGGAGCCAGTCGTGAAGCGATACCAGGAGAAAGGAGTTCGGCTGCTGTTCCGGGCCGATGCTGCCTTTGCCAAGCCCGAGGTGTACGAGTACCTGGAGTCAAGGGACACTGGCTACGCTATGCGGCTTCCGGCCAACGAGGTATTACAAGGAAACATCCGGCACCTGCTGAAGCGGCCCGTGGGCAGGCCGCCTAAAGCCTGCCCTGAGCCTGTCGAAGGGAAGCCCGTAGTCCGGTATCACGACTTCGTTTACCAGGCCCAGAGCTGGGACATTCCCCGGCGTGTGGTCGCCAAGGTGGAGTGGCGCCAGGGTGAGCTATTCCCGAGGGTCGGGTTCGTCGTCACCAACCTCAACCTACCGCCGGCAGGCGTAACCCACTTCTACAACGGGCGGGGCACGGCCGAGCAGTGGATCAAGGAAGGTAAATACGCCCTGAACTGGACGCGGCTCTCGTGTCACAGGTTCGTTGCTAACCAGGTGAGGCTGTGGCTGTTTGTGCTGGCCTACAACCTGGGCAACTTCATGAGAAGGCTGACTTTGCCAGAGTCAGTGAAACACTGGTCACTGCGAAGCGTGCAGACCAAGCTCATCAAGATGGGTGGACGTCTGGTGCGGCATGCCAGGAGGTTGGTGTTTCAGCTTGCTGAGGTGGCAGTGTCCCGGGAGGTATTCCGGCAAGTGTTGGAGCGTATCGCCGGGCTCCATCCAGCACCAGGGTAGCGATTATCCTTGAGGTCATCAGAGGTGAAGAGAGGCAACCAAGGGCGAGGTGCGCGCCCGGAGGAGTTTGAAGGGAGTGCAAACGTGGTGAAAGCCACCTCCGCTGCCTGGGGCCGCTAACTCACCACGCCGAGAGATGGTTTTGTGCGCTTGATTGGATGGTTGACGGCATCCGTGACTGATACTACGATGGCTCTCGTCGAGGATGGTGCGTTGCTTGGACCCAGGCAGCTTGATATGGGTAATTCCGGGTAAAGAGAGTCAGACGGCATGAGACATGGTCCCGGTACGTCGCCCAAACGGAGGCCCAAGAGCTTCTGGCTCGCCTTTGGCGTCACCGTGGCGGTCTTCGTCGCCGCGCCGTTCGTGGTGGAGGGGTGGTTCGTCGACCCCCGCGACGATCTCCGGGCGTTAGCCGTTGGCGCGGCAAGCGCCATGGTGCTGACCGGCCTGGCGGTCCTCGCGCTGGTCGTCGGTCTCGGAATGTTAGCGGCCCGGAGGCCCGTGGGCCTGGGCGTGCTGACGGGACTGGCGGTGGGTATTATGAGTGGCGGGTTGAGCTGCTTCGCCGCCGTTAGCCAGGCGGAGTGAGCGGCGGTAGAATAGCCCCCCGCTTTAGCTTGCTTCACTAACGGGCGGTATAATGGGCTATGAGGGGCTGGGCTCCGGCGGTGATGGCGTTGCTCCGCCGAGGACCGGCTCCCGTAGGCATGCCGCCGAGGAGGCCGCGTGGGGACCGTTCAGCCATCGAGCGTCACGATGAAGCAGAGATTGCCGTCGCTGTTCGCGCTCATCGGCAGGCACCGGCTGCTGCTGCTGGTGGTGCTGACCGCCTTCGCCCTGGACCAGGGCACCAAGTATGCGGTGTCCCACACCATGGCCCTGGGACAGTCGGCGCCGGCCCACGGCTTCTTCCGCATCACCTACGTCTACAACACCGGCAGCGTCTTCGGCCTTTTCACCAGCCAGAACACGCTGCTGACCATCGGCTCCTTCGTGGGGATTGGCGTTCTCATCTGGTTCTACCGGAGCTACTCCAGTGCTGGGCCGCTGCTGCGGCTGAGCCTGGGGTTGCAGATGGCCGGGGCGCTGGGCAACGTGACGGACCGGCTCATCCTCGGGCGCGTGACCGATTTCATCGACGTGGGGGCGTGGCCTATCTTCAACCTGGCGGACTCCTCCATCGTGGTGGGGGTGGCGCTGCTGGTCTGGGTCTTCATGGCCACTCCCGCCGCCCGCAAAGAGGACGTACCTCTGGAGGAGGCGGCGGCGGGCCCGCGGGAGCAGGTGGCGCCGGATGACCGCTCGGGCCAGTAGCAGGCGGCGCCGGCTGGTGGCGGAATCCAGTGGCGAGCGGCTGGACCGCTTCGTCAGCGCCCGGTGTCCGGAGCTGAGCCGCTCCCGGTGCGCGCGGCTTGTCGAGGAGGGCTGGGTGCGGCTCAACGGCGGCCCGGCCAAGCCGGCGTCGCCGGTCCATCGGGGCGACGTGGTGGAGGTGGTGGTGCCGCCTCCCGTGCCCTCGGGGCTGGTGGCCCAGGACATTCCCCTCTCGGTGGTGTACCAGGACCGGCACCTGCTGGTGGTGGACAAGCCGGCGGGCCTCACGGTGCACCCGGCCCCCGGCCACCCCGATGGGACGATGGTGAACGCGCTGCTGGCCCTGGTGCCCGATCTGCCCGGCATCGGCGGCACGGAGCGGCCGGGCATCGTCCACCGGCTGGACAAGGACACCTCGGGCCTGATGGTCGTGGCCAAGACCGACGCGGCCCATGCCAGCCTCAGCCGCCAGCTCAAGAAGCGCCGGGTCCGCAAGACGTACCTGGCGCTGGTCACCGGCGTCGTCCGCCGAGACGAGGGTGAGATCGAGGGACCCATCGCCCGTCACCCCCGGCACCGCAAGCGCATGGCGGTGGTCCCCGGCGGCCGGGAGGCGCTCACGCGCTACCGCGTCCTGGAGCGTTACCCCGGCTGCACGCTGCTGGAGGCGTATCCGGTAACGGGTCGGACGCACCAGGTGCGCGTCCATTTCGCCCACATCGGTCACCCGCTTGTGGGCGATGGCGTCTACGGCAAGTCGTCCGCCGTGCTGGACAGGCACTTTTTGCACGCGGCGCGTTTGGGCTTCCACATGCCGCCGGACGAGCGGGAGTGGCGGGAGTTCGAGACTCCGCTGCCCCAGGAGCTACGGGAGGCCCTGGAGATGCTGTCCGGCGGGCCGTTTGCAGGTACCGCCTAAGCCGTCTCCTCCGCCCTCGACCCCCTTCGAAGCGCCGTGCTATGCTCCTTTGCGATAGGAGCGTCTCCATGGCAGGCACCGTCCGCGTCCGCTACGCGCCCAGTCCCACGGGTGCGCCCCACCTGGGCAACATCCGCACGGCTCTCTTCAACTGGCTCTTCGCGCGCAGCCAGGGGGGGCGGTTCATTGTGCGCGTGGAGGACACGGACCAGGCGCGCTTGGAGCCCGGCGCGACGCAGGCCATTCTCGACGCGCTCCGCTGGTTGGACATCGACTGGGACGAGGGCCCCGAGGTGGGCGGCGACTACGGGCCCTACGTCCAGTCGCAGCGGCTGGAGCTGTACCACGCCCACGCGCGGCGGCTCCTGGACCAGGGCGGCGCCTACCACTGCTACTGCGCGCCCCAGCGGCTCGACGACATGCGTAAGGAGCAGGCGGCCCGCAAGCAGCCGCCCGGCTACGACCGCCGCTGCCGCGACCTTGCGCCGTCTCAACGGGAGAAGGCACGGGCGGAGCTGGCTGCCACGGACCGGGAGCCGGTGGTGCGCTTCAAGATGCCCCCGGAGGGGTTATCCCGGATCGACGATGCGATCAGGGGCGAAGTCCAGTTCGACCTGTCGCTACTGGACGACTTCGTGCTGCTCAAGTCGGACGGCTACCCCACCTATCACCTGGCCAACGTGGTGGACGACCACCTGATGGAGATCAGCCACGTGATGCGGGCCGAGGAGTGGCTCTCCAGCGCGCCACGTCACCAAGAGATCTACCGGGCGCTGGGCTATACCATGCCCGTGCTCGCCCACCTGCCCATTATCCTCGGCCCCGACCGGGCGAAGCTGAGCAAGCGTCACGGCGCCACCTCGATTCTGGACTACCGCGACGACGGCTATCTGGCCGACGCCATGGTGAACTTCCTGGCGCTGCTGGGCTGGTCGCGGGACGACCACACGGACCTGATCTCGCGGCCTGAGCTGGCCCGCCACTTCGGCCTGGAGCGGGTGACGGCGTCGCCGGCGATCTTTAACGTGGAGAAGCTCGATTGGTTCAACGGCGTCTACATCCGCCAGCTCTCCACCGAGGCGCTGGCCGATGCCCTCTTGCCCTGGCTCGAGGCGGGCCTGCCCCGGGAGGCGCCGCGACCCCTGGACCGGGACTATCTGCTCCAGGTGGCGCCTCTGGTCCACGAGCGGCTGAGGAAGCTCTCGGAGGCGCCGGAGCTCACCTCCTTCTTCTTCGTGGAGCGGCCGGAGCTGGACCCGCGGCAGGTGGTGCAGAAGGGGATGGACCCGGCGGGCACGCGGCATGCGCTTTCGGTGGCCGTGGAGCGGCTGGAGGCGCTGCGGACGTGGGACGCCGGCGCCCTCGAAGCGCTGCTGCGTCCGCTGGCGGAGGAGCTGGGCCTGAAGACGGGCCAGCTCTTCGGCGCGCTGCGGGTGGCGGTGACGTGCCGGACGGCGGCGCCGCCCCTCTTCGAGACCATGGTCGTGCTGGGCAGGGAGCGCTCGGTGGCCCGGCTTCATCGCGCCGTGGAGGCCGTGGGCGCGGCGCCGGCCGCCGGCTAGTCGTCCGCGTATCGTGTTTGAGCGCGGGCGTAGCTCTTTGCTACAATGAACGTCGCGCGTTGGGGATTCGTCTAGCGGTAGGACGCCTGACTCTGACTCAGGTAACCCTGGTTCGAATCCAGGATCCCCAGCCAAATGCTGGTTGAGTCATCATCCATTGAATAAGCGGCTCGTTGACTCGGGCCAACAGCCGTACCGTTCACCGGTCCAACGACCTCTTTGCCATCCGCCATCGGCTGAATTCCAGTCGTTCCCTGGGTGGACGCCACGCTCCGCTGACGTCTCGGGTCCGGCGGTCCGTGCGGACGTCTTAGCCGAAGCCGCTGGTCTGAACACTCGTGGACTGCCTGCTTTCCTATCTGGGGCCACTCGCAGGGTCAGCAGGGGTTTATGACACCATACGAGAGGGCCGGGCCGTAATCCTTACGGCCCGGCCCTTCATGCTAGCGGTATCGCCTTGCGATAGTTACTAGCCGTCTGGGTTATCGGCCTCCCACTGCCTTATGCCAGGCGTCCCGTAATTAAGGCCCGTCTCTTCGTACGCGCGCTGGGCGCCGGGGTGGAAGTTGTCCAGCGGGGACCAGATGTGTCCTATCCGGTCACCCCACTGAGGCATCAGGTACGGCCAGTAGGTGTTCCCCAGGTCAATTCTGTTGTCTATGATCGACTTGGTCGTCTGGTAGATTGCCTCCGCGTCCGCGTCCGGGCTGGTCGCCCAGTGTATGCCGTTGCCGCTGAGGCAGTGCAGTTGTGGCGAGGGGACCACGTTGTAGCTGGTCCCGAAAGCCGCCCTCGCGTAGCCCGGCTTCAGGATCACTGTCTCAAGGGTTCCCGCGGCCACCCAGGCGGGGTTCTGATCTCGGACCGTCTGGATCACGTCGGGCGGGATATCCACGAAGCGGAACGAGCCCGTGGCTTGGGCAAGCCGGTGGGAGCCCGAGCCGCTGGAGGCGTTCTTGCTGTCGGCGAAGACGATGCCTCCGGTTATAGCGTCCACCTCACGGTCGGCCAGCGCGTCGGTCGGGTACTTACCGCCCGTGAGCAACGTGGTCTGGTCGAAGATGCCTGCGGCTTTGAGCACCATCGACATGTTGGTGTACCACCCCGCGTTACGTCCCGCGTTGGTCCAGAGGTGCATGCGCTTGCCCGCCAGGTCGGAGACCGTCTTGATCTCTGGGTCCAGCGTGCTGATGCTCATGCAGGCGGCGGGGAAGACGGACCAGAGCAGCTTGGGCCGCTTCTCGAAGCTCAGCTCTCCGTTGAAGTTGATGCCGCCCTCCTGCCACATCAGGACCTGCTCTTCCGTCAGGATGTACATGGTCTTGTGGCTTTCCTCCGGCCGGTTGCGGAGGAAATTGACGGCGTCATCATTGTCCGCCTCCTCGGGCGTCATGGTGATTCTGCCGCCGGTCTCCTTGTCCAGCGCCTGCCGGTAGCCCTCCACGAAGCCGGCGTAGAACGTAGTGGCCATCAACCGGAAGTTGGCCGTCACCTTAGCGGGGTCCGTGGTCGGGGTGGGTGTGGCTGCCGGTGTCGGGGTGGCGGTCACTTGCACCTCCTTGACCACCTCCCGCACGACCTCCTTCTCTACCTCGACCTCCCTGATGACCTCCTTCTCCACCTCCACCTCTACCCTCACTTCTTTAATTACCTCTTTTTCGATCACGATCGGCGTGGGGGTGGGGTCGCTGCCTCCACACGCCGCTGCCACGAGCGCCACGACGAGCCCCAGCAGCATCAGCAAGCCGAATCTGCGAACCATGGAGTACCTCCTTCAATCAATTCCAGTACGGGCCGCGGCCAGAGCTTGAGGTCTACGGAATTGCACGCTCTGTATGCGTAATCCGCGCCGCGCCACTACCATCATCAGGGAATTTCAGCATATGATTTCGTATTCAGTTCTGATATTGGCATAATAACGACGAAATCGTTAATCACCACGGATATTGTTGGTGAAACACTAGCACACAGCGTAACTATTGTCAATTTCGAGCGAACGTTATAGCATGCCGTCCCGCTCCGAAGGGGTTACCTTTCGCGTTACGGACGTTGTTGAGACGCGGTTTGGAGACAGAGAACGGTCTGGGCGCTATTGATCAGAGATTCGGGCCATGGGAGCTGAACCATGAAGATAGGAATAGGTCTTCCCACTTCGTTGCCGGGCGCCAGCGCCGAGCTGCACCTGGAGTGGGCCAGGCGCGCCGACGCCGGCCCCTTCTCCAGCCTCAGCGTCCTCGACCGCCTGGTCTACCGCAACTACGACTCGCTGATGGTGCTGGCGGCGGCTGCTGCCGTCACCCAGCGGATCGGCCTGGTGGTGGCGGTGCTGCTGGCGCCCCTGCGGAACGCCGGTGTGCTGGCCAAGCAGGCGGCCACCCTCGATGTCCTGTCCGGCGGCCGGTTCTCTTTGGGCCTCGCCGTCGGCATTCGCCAGGAGGACTTCGAGGTGGCCCCAGCGGAGTACCGGGGCCGGGGCAAACGGTTCGATGAACAGTTGGAGCTGATGAAGCGCATCTGGGCGGGCGAGACCGTGGCGGGCGGCGAGGGAGTGGTTGGGCCTCCGCCGGCCAGTCCCGGGGGGCCACGGCTGCTCATCGGCGGCTTCGCGCCGGCGGCCATCGCCCGGGTGGGCGTGTGCGACGGCTACATCGGCGGCGGGACGGAGCCGGACCGGGAGGTCGCCTTCCGCATGGCCGAGGAGTCCTGGAAAGCCCACGGAAGGCAGGGTAAACCGTGGCTGGTCGCCAATACCCGCTTTGGCCTGGGCCGGGAGGTCCAGGAGGCCACGACGGCCAACATCTATCACTACTATCGCACCCTCGGCCCCCAGGCCGAGTTCCGGTCCAAGGTCTTCCTCTCCTCTCCCAAAGCCGTGCGCCAGGCCATCCGGGAGCTCGGCGACATCGGCGTGGACGAGATACTGCTCAGTCCGGGCGTGCCCGATCTGGAGCAGATCGATCGCCTGGCCGACGCGGTGGGTTAAACCCATTCCGGCGATGGCGCGCCCGCGATCTGGGCGATGGGGCGCCCGCGACCTGGGCGACGGGCGGGCCGAACACCCCCTGGCCGATTTGCCGCGGCTGTATTAAAGTCAGAAAACGCCCGCTGCCGTATCGGCGGCGGGAACACGCTGATGAGATGAAGGAGGAATCGTCATGGTCGCACCGCCGGTGAAGTCGGGCTACGTCTCCAACGGGCCCGGCCTGCATCTTAACTATCTGGAGTGGGGGGACCCCGGAGCGCCGCCGGTGGTCCTGATCATCGGGCTTACCGGCGCCGCCTATAACTGGCGCACCACCGCCGAGGCGCTCCGGGACCGGTACCGGGTCATCGCCATCAACATCCGGGCCCACGGCGACAGCGGGCCTTTCCTGGACCGCGCGCCCAACGCCGCAGGCGACACCCGGTGGCACGATTGGGCCTCAGACGTGCACGCGCTCATCACGGAGCTGGAGCTGGACCGGCCGGTGGTCATGGGCCACTCGCTGGGCGCCCGCGTCGCCTACTGCCACGCCGCCTACTGCCCCGAGGACCTCCGGTCCGTGGTGGTCATGGACAACGGGCCCGGGTTCCCTCCCCACGTGGCCCAGCGGGTCCAGGAGAACTACATGCGGAAGACGCCCACGGAGTTCGCGTCCCTGGATGATGCGAGAAACTGGATGAAGACCAGGATAAAGACCTCGCCCGGGTCCGCGGACGCTATCCCGGTGCCCGATGAAGAGTGGGAGTCGCGCGTCGCCTATCACTTCAGGCGTCAGCCCGATGGGCGGGTGGTCTTCAAGCACGACCCGCTGCTGCGCGACGAGTGGCTGGAGAAGCTGCCCTTCCGCTCCACCATGGAATCGTGGCTATGGAAGGAGATAGCTCAGGTCCAGTGCCCCATGCTGCTGATCGTGGGCGAGCTGAGCCAGTTCCAGACCCCCGAGACGTGCGAGAAGATGGTGGAGCTCACGTGGGGCCCGGCGCGCTGGGTGGCGATCAAGAACGCGGGGCACCTGCTCATGGAGGACAACCTGCAAGGGTTTCTCGACGAGGTGGAGCCCTTCCTGGAGCAGTCCTTCGCCCGTTAGCCGGTAGTGCTGGGCGGGTCCGGATGACGCCGTGGGATCGCCGGGTGCGACGCTCACGGGCTGGAACATGCCGCCTCCGGCCCCCCGTCTGGACACGCCCCTGGGCTCCGGCGATAATACCGGCGCGCTGGGGGTTATTGGGGGCAACGCACGCGAGTGCAGGCCCCCAGCAGTTCGGCCCCCAACAGATCGGGATGGCCCCCAGCAATCGGGATGGAGGGAACCATGATCATCGACGGGCACACGCATATCGTTCCAAAGAACTTCCCCCCGGTGGGGGGCCGAGCGGCGGGGGACCGCTGGCCCGCCATGGAGCACACCGAGCCGGGCAAGGCCAACGTGATCATCGGCGGCCGCAACTTCCGAACCGTGCGCGACGTCTGCTGGAGCGTGGCGAGCCGTACCGGCGCGCTGGAGGGCCTGGGGGTCGACCGGCAGGTGGTCTCGCCCATGCCCGCGCTGCTGGCGTACAAGCTGGAGCCTCAGGACGGCCTGGACCTGGCCCGCGTGCTCAACGAGGCCATCGCACGCATGATGGACGAGGCGCCGGACCGGTTCTACGGCCTGGGCTCGGTGCCCATGCAGGACGTGGAGCTGGCCACGAAGGAGCTGAGCCGGGTGAAGGAGCTGGGCCTCCAGGGCGTGGAGGTGCTGACCAACATCAACGGCAGAAACATCGGTGAGCCGGAGTTCCGGCCCTTCCTGAAGGAGGCCGAGGCCATCGGCGCCTCCATCTTCGTACACGCCCAGAGCCCCACCTTCGCGGACCGGTTTACGGGGGTGCAGCAGTTGGCGAATAACGGCATCGGCATCCCCATCGAGTCGGGGCTGGCGGCCGCGTCGGTCATCACCGGCGGCGTCATGGAGGAGTGCCCCGGCCTGCGCATCCTCTTCAGCCACGGCGGCGGCGTGCTGACCCAGGCGCTGGGTCGCATGGAGGCCACGTGGGCGCGGACCGATGCCGCGAAGGAGGCGCTGCCCAAGTCGCCCTCCGAGTACGCCGGCATGTGCTACTTCGACGACATCTTCTTCAACCACGCCATGGTCCGCTATCTGATCGACACCGTGGGCGCCACGCAGGTGATGGTGGGGTCCGACTATCCGTTCATGACGGGGAACGAGAAGCCGTCCGACCGTTTCGACGCCGTGGGCCTTAGCGGCGAGGAACGGGAGAACGTCAGCCACCGCAACTGCCTGCGCTTCCTGGGAATCGAGTCGTAGCGCGTCGGAGCAGGGTCTGCTGGGCCGCGGCCGTCGCCTCGGAGGCCCGGCGCCGTCGGGGCGCCGCACGGGCCGTCTCGCAGAGAGCCCCTAGGCCGCCTTGAAGAGAGATTGTATAAGCCATGAGCAGCCGTAGGACCGGCAGAGACCGAGACGCAGCCGCCCCTCCCGCGCCGGACCCGGCGCTGGTGGAGCGGTTGGTCCGCGAGGCGCGGGAGAAGCTGCGTTCCGCTTCCAGCCAGCGGACCGCCGAGGAGCACCACAAGTTTTTTGAAGAGGCCATCGATTGCTACGGCGTGCGCCCACCGGAGGTGCACCGGATTGGGACCGACCTGATCCGCGAGGTCCGTGGCGGTGGGCTGGCCCTGGCCCTGGAGGTGGCGGAGCCGCTGTGGCTCAGCGGCAATCTGGAGGAGGGGGTGCTGGCGGACCAGCAGTTGAGCGCCTTCGCTCGGCATATCGGCGGCAGCGAGTTCGACCGGTTCGCCCGATGGGTGGAGCCACTGACCAACTGGGCCAACGCCGACAGCCTGGCGACGCACCTCATCGCGCGGGCCCTGGCGGGCAGGCCATCGATGACTGGCCGGCTGCTGGAGTGGACCCGCTCCCCCAGCCGGTGGCGCCGCCGTGTCGCCGCCACCTCCTTCGTGCCCCTGGTCCGCGAGGGACGCTTTCTGACCGATGCGCTGACCGTGGCCGAGCCGCTCATGACCGACCAGGACGAGATGGTGCACCAGGGCGTCGGGTGGCTGCTGCAAGAGGCTAGCCGCCTGCAGCCGGAGCGTGTGGTGGAGTTCCTCCAGCCGTGGAGGGAGAAGGCCAGCCCCGCGCTGCTGCGGATCGCCGTCGAGAAGATGTCGCCGGCCCAACGGACGGCGGCGGTGGGCCCATGAATCGCCGGCAGGGCTGAGGAATGCCCCCTTGGTGAGACGGCTCGTCAACGGCCTGATGTACGCGCTGGTGGTGGGCGTGGCGACGGCTCTGGTCTCGGTGGTGCCGGCCCTCTTCATTCAGTCCGTGTTCATTGGCGAAGTGGAATTGTGCGACCGGCAAATCCGCACCGAGCAGGCGGTCTACGATGAGGTCCGGACCACGTGTAAGGAGGACCTGGACAGGACGCCTTTCTGGTTCCCCACGGTCATCATCTCGGGTGGTGGCGCCATAGGCGTGGTTGGAGGCTTAGTCTATGGGATGCTCCGCTCCTCCCGGACAGAGCCACACCGACCGCCGCGGATCCCACGCTCCACGCCCTCGTAAGCCGCCTTTCCCATCACCTCCCGCCGATGGTCCGCGAAACAGCCATGGCTGCTCCGTGTCTTTGGTAAAATGATGGGAAAAGGGTTAAACTATTTCTAAGCCGTTTCCCAAAGCCCTTGGCTTGGCCACGATGCCTGGGTATAATTTGACACAACCTTCGGCCGGAGGCGCTATGGGCGCTTTGCCGTTCAGACAGGGGTTGGCCGCTCTTAGGGTTGGCGTGCTGCTGGCGATGGCGGTCGTGGCGGGCGTCGCCTGCGGCGTACTCCAGGACCCGGGTTTCATCGCCTATACCACCGGCCCCGAGGGCGAGCGTGACATCTGGGTGGTCCGGCCCGATGGGACCCAGGCCCACGTCGTGGTCGAAGACACCTCCGACGACTTCTCTCCCCGCTGGTCTCCGGATGGCAAGCGGCTGGCCTTCTTGACGGACCGGGACGGCGATGTGGAGGTGTACGCGGTGCTGGCTGACGGCAGCGGCCTCATGCGGGTCACCAACAGCGGCTTCGACGAGTCGGACCCCATCTGGTCGCCCGACGGCCGAAGCCTGGCCTACATCTCGCCCGACCTGGAGGGCAAGTCCCATGTCCACGTGGTCGCCCTCCACGACCTGGTCCCCCACCGCCTCACCTTTGGCAGTGTCGCCGAGACGCAGATCGCCTGGTCGCCCAACGGTCAGTGGATCGCTTTCGTGGTGCTCGATGAGAAGGGCAAGTCCATAGGCCTCTTCCTGCGGAACCCCACCGGCGTGAATCGGATCCAGATAACGCAGGGGCCCGACTGGTCGCCTGCCTGGTCCTCGGACAGCAAGCGGCTCGTTTTCGTCTCGCTTCGGGACGATAATCAGGAGCTCTACGTGGTCGATATCGGGGATGGGGTTAAGATAGGCGAGCCGATGCGTCTCACCGATGATCCATCCCCCGACTACGCCCCGGCGTGGTCCGAGGACCGCGACCACATCGCCTTTCTCTCGGAGCGGAACGGCAACCCAGACGTGTTCACCGTCTCGCCCAAAGGCAAGGACCTCCGGGCGCTGACCACCAACGAGGTGCCCGAGCGAAGCCCCGTCTGGTCGCCCGATGGACGCCTCGCCTTCGTCTCCGGTCTTACCGGCAAGCCCGACGTCTTTGTGATGGACGCCGCCGGCGCCAACCAGCTACAAATTACCGGCGGGGAGCTGCCGAACGCCGAGCCGGACTGGTAGCCGGCCTTCAGGGATTCAGGCGGAGGGCGGCACGCCGGAGTAGCTCGAAGCGAGCCATCGGAAGACGGCCCACGTAGCCTCCAGGTCCTCCCGGTTGTAGCGCAGTATCTCTTCCATGGTGTCCTCGTAGATGGCCGCATCGTTGGCCTCGACGGCCTGGATGTAACGGGCGATGGACCAGCTCCCCCCGTACTCGTCCATGGTGCGCCGAAAGCCGGCCCGCCGTTCCACCACCTTCAGGCTGTAGCTGGGCTCCGGCAGGACGACCGTCTGCCGGGTGAGCGGGTAAAGGTCCAGCAGGCGGTCGAGCACGCGGGCGGCGACGCCATGCCGGTCCCCGTACCGCGTTACGTACCGGGCGATCATCGTCCGCTCGTAGGGAGCGTAGTGGATGAAGCGGATATCGCCGTGGTCGTCGAGAACACGCTCGGCTTCGGTCAGGAACCGCTCCCAGCCGATTCTGTCGCCGTCATGGTCCAGCGGCGCCACCGCGGCCCGGTATGGGCCGGTCACCGGACCGCACACCTGCATCCCCCAGAGATAGGCCTTCTCCAGCTCGTCCATCTCCTGCGGCAAGCCCTCGAGGTCGAGCACGACGTAAGGCTGGTCCAGTGTGTGCGGGAAGCGGTTGAGCTGGAGCACCGTGTCCATGCTGAGGGCCCGGGCGTGTTGCAGGATGTTCCCGGCCTTGGTGCCGACCCGCCTCAGTTGATCCCCCTGGAGCCGCCGCTCTTCGGCGAGCCGGCCCGGGGTGAACCGTTCAGCGAGCTGCTGGTAGGTGGACACGCCGCTCTCGTGCAAGTGACGCGCCAGGCCTTGGTCCACGTCGACGAGCAAGGCAACGTCGTGCCGTTGCCGGGCCTTGTCCCAGCAGCGGTCGAAGAACCCGCACGTGTTGCACTTGGTCCAGCCTACCGGCTCGTAGTGCTCCTCCGGGGCCAAGGCGACCCGTTTGATCTCGTCGAGCACCGCCAGCGCTGTGGCGCCGCCGTCATAGCCGAGCTCTCGGAGAGAGCCGTTCCCCAGCAGCACCTCCAGCCGCAGAGGAGGGCGGCCGAAGCACTGCTCGTAGAGCCAGCCGTAGAGCTCTAGCTGGCGAAGCGTCTCCGGGTGGCTCTTCTCATCGGCGCTGAGCGCCAGCTTGCAGTCGCGGATGACGTAGCCGTCCTCGGTCCGGATGAGCAGGTCGGGGATGCCGACAATGAAGTCGCGCTCGTCTTGTTGCTGGCGCCAGCCGAAGAGGACGGGCTGGTACAGCACATCCTCGCCACGCCGCACCGCCTCGAGGGTGGCCTGGTGGCGCTGGTCGAAATCGCCCTCGCTCAAGTCCAGGTGGACTGGAAAGTCCCGAAGATGTTGCTCTTCGTGGCGCTGGCCCAGCTCCCTGAGCAGCGCGGTGAAGGCGTTGGGCTCGCCCGTGGGCTTCTCGCCCCGTTTTGCCAGCCGGGCGCGCAAGGCGCAGGGAGAGGGACGGTAGAGGTCGTGGATATCGGAGGCGTCGAACCGCACGGTGGAGACCTCCAGCGGGAGTGGGCCCTATTATACGGGAGCACGGCGGTCTCGCGGAAAGATTGCCATGAAGCCAGCAATCCAGTTTGATGGGAAGTCGATCAGCTAACGGGAGTGGACGGCGCCCACCCCGCCGTCCTGGCGAGCTCCTCCAGCGCCGCCCCCGAGGTGACGCCCGAGACCCGGTCCAGGAACTCCGCGAGGTCGGCGGAGGCCGCTCGGATGGCCCGGAGCTGCGGCTCTATGGGGCTCACCGAGGCCGGCGAGTCGGCGTACGTGCCGTGGAAGGCGAAGTAGGCCTGGTTCAGCTTACGGATGGGATGGCCGTTCTCCACGAAGATGCGGCGCCGCTCCTCCAAGTAGGCCTCCGCCTCCTTCACGCGTCCCGCCTCCAGCAGCTCGTCGAGCCGGAGCCGCGTG
Organism: Dehalococcoidia bacterium; assembly: GCA_965249185.1. Taxonomy (GTDB): domain Bacteria; phylum Chloroflexota; class Dehalococcoidia; order Lucifugimonadales; family Australimonadaceae; genus CBDFLS01. Next base: position 1,093,945 of record CBDFLS010000002.1, on the reverse strand, counting down.
CGGCGCATCTCCCGCGTAAAGTCGAAGACTCCCGGCTCGGGGTCCCGCTCGGGTTCCAGCGACGGCGGCTCGTAGGGCGGCCGCTCCACCATCTGGCCGGTGAGCCGTGTGAAGACACGGTCGCCGATCTCCCTGCCGGCGATATTGGCCAACGTCTCGTTGATGCTGGCGAGGCCGCCGCTCGTCCAGTAGCTGCGACCCAGCGGGCGGAAGAAGAGATGGTGGTGGAGCCATTCGTGGCTGGCCACGACCAGCGCCCCGTGCAGCGAGGCCGTGGGCGAGACGGAGCCCGGGTACGTGGCGATTCCGCCGATGCGCACCACCAGCGCCGAGACGCCCTCCAGCTTCTCGACCGCCGCCTCCAGCTCCTCCCGCTCCAGCAGCTCCACCCCCGGGCGTAGCGTGACGTCCCGCAGGCGGCGGACCTCGTCCCGGGGCGAGGTGACCAGCACCAGGGGGTTGGGCTCAAACGTGAAGTCCACGGGAGGCCATCGAAGGGGGCCCAGGCTGGTGATGATCCTCATCTCCGCCAGGACGGCGGTGACCGCAGCCTCCAGCGCCTCCTCCACCTCCGGTCGCAGCTTCTCCTGGCGCCGCTGCGCCTCGTCTATCTCCCGCTGGACCACTTCGGGCGTCCGCTCCGGTTCCGCCTCGGGGAGAGCCGGCGCGAGCTCCGGCTCCCCCAGCGCGAGCTCCAGCTCTCCTTGAAGGCGGCGCACCCCATCGCCCAGCTCGAAGTACTCGCCGATGGCCTCCGTGCGCTGCTCGGCGCTGGCCGTGCGGCCGGGCAATAGCGTGAACACGCGGTGCCCCCACTTGTCCGGCAGGTGCCGGACCTCCCAGCTCAACAGGTCGTGTCGATAGGGGCCTATGACCGAGCGCTTGGGCGATATGGTGCCGCCCCCGCTGGCGCCCACGAGGACCAGCAAGGCTACTACCGCCATCACCAGCGTCCGCTTGACCGCCCGTCGCATCGGCGCTCTCCCTGGCCTCACGGTACCACACATAGTTTCAGACGCCGAAGGCTGGGGCGCTGTTGCGTCCCGTCCCGGCCTTCAATAGAATGGGCCCGGCAGAATGGGGGCTCGGCGTCTAATCTCTGAGAAAAGGGAGGGGCTCCGTGGACCAGTTCGGCACCAACCAGATTCGCAACGTTGTCCTGCTGTCGCACTCCGGCGCGGGTAAGACATCCTTGGCCGAGGCGATGCTCTACGCGGCCAAGGGGACCAGCCGTTTGGGCAAGGTGGAGGACGGCAACACCGTCTCCGACCACGAGCCCGAGGAGCATCGCCGCCAGACCAGTCTCCAGACGTCGGTGCTGCCCTGCGTGTGGAAGGACCAGAAGATCAACCTCCTGGACACCCCGGGCTATGCCGAGTTTTTGGGCGAGACGCTCTCCGGCCTGCGGGTCGCCGATGCCGCCGTTCTGGTGGTGTCGGCGCCGGCCGGCGTGGAGGTGGGCACGGAACAGATGTGGCTTCGGCTCGCCGAAAGCAAGCTGCCCATTCTCATCTTCATCAATAAGATGGACCGCGAGAACGCCAACTTCGCCGGAGTCTTGGCCCAGATTCGGGAGCGCTTGGGCAAGCAGTGTGTCGCCCTGGACCTTCCCGTGGGCGCCGAGGCCCAGTTCAAGGACGTGGTCAGCCTACTGCAGGACGACCTGCCCGCCGAGGTCCAGGACGTGGCCGTCTCGGCCCGCGAGGAGTTGCTCGAGGCGGTGGCCGAGACGGACGATGAGCTGACGAACAAGTACCTGGAGACGTCCGCGCTGACCGCCGAAGAGCTGGACACGGGGTTGAAGCATGGCGTACTCATGGGCCGGGTGGTGCCGGTGCTGGTCGGCTCGGCCATCGCGTCCAAGGGCGTGGAGCAGCTCATGGATGCCATCGTCTCCTATCTCCCCTCTCCTGGGGAGGTGGACCCGGCCGTGGCCAGCCGGAACGGTCAGGAGGGAGAGCTCCAGGCCGATCCCCAGGGCCCTTTGGCAGCCGCGGTGTTTAAGACCACGGCGGACCCCTTCGTGGGGAAGCTCTCGTACTTCCGTCTCTATAGCGGCACGCTCAAGGGCAACAGCGAGGTGTGGAACGCGGTGAAGGCGGAGAGCGAGCGTGTCGCCCAGCTCTTCGTGCCCTCCGGCAAGTCCCAGGCGAACGTGGCGGAGCTGGTGGCGGGCGACATCGGCGCGGTGGCCAAGCTGGGCGCTACCACTACCGGCGACACACTGACCCACAAGAGCGACCCCGTTCTCCTGGCGGGCGTGACCTTTCCCAACCCCATCTATACGGTGGCCGTGCATCCCAAGAGCAAGGCGGACATGGAAAAGATGTCTTCGGTCCTGACCCGGCTGGCGGAGGAGGACCCGAGCCTGCGGGTGGGCCGAAACGTGGCCACGGCCGAGATCACCCTTTCTGGCTTCGGCCCCAGCCATGTGGAGGTCCTGGCCGAGAAGGCCAAGCGAAAGTTTGGGGTGGAGCTGGAGCTCTCAGCGCCCCATGTCGCCTATCAGGAGTCCATCACCCGCACGACCAAGGTGGAGTACAGGCACAAGAAGCAGTCGGGCGGCCACGGCCAGTACGGCCACGTGCTGCTCCGGCTGGAGCCTCAGGGGCGTGGCCAGGGTCACAGCTTCGTCAGCGAGGTGGTGGGGGGCAATGTCCCCAAGGAGTACATCCCCGCCGTGGAGAAGGGCGTGATGAAGGCCATGGAGGAGGGCGTTCTGGGCGGTCATCCCATCGTCGATATGCGGGTGGTGCTGTACGACGGCAGCTCTCACTCGGTGGACTCGTCGGGTATGAGCTTCGAGATCGCCGGCAGCATGGCGTTGAAGAAGGGGATGGCGGAGGCATCGCCGGTCCTGCTGGAGCCGGTGATGCGGATGGAGGTGACGATGCCCAACGACCAAACGGGCGACGTCATCGGCGACCTCAACACGCGGCGCGCCAAGATAGGCGGGATGAGGCCGGAGGGCGGAACGACGGTGGTGGAGGCGGAGGTGCCCCAGGCCGAGGTGCTGCAATACGCCACGGTGCTGCGAGCCCTCACCCAGGGCCGCGGCTCCTTCGCCATGGAGTTCAACCACTACAACGAGGTGCCGGCGCACCTCACCCACCGCATCCTGGAGGCCTCCAAGAAGGAGGCGGCCAAGGTCTGAGGCGGCGCGTCGAGCTAGCTGGCGGCCCGGGACCAGAGGGTGTGGAAGGGGCCCTGGCCCCGTATCATGGCCACCAGGGCTGTGTGCTCCCAGCGGTGGAGCTCCTTCAAGCACGACTGGCAGGACTGCTGGGCGCTCTCGGAGCCCGACTCGACCATCCGGTCCACTAGCCGTTGCCAAACACCGGAGCGCACCAGGGCGTCCACGGTGCCGGTCCAGGGGATGGCTACCAGCTGCTGCGCCTCTGGAAGATACGGCCGCGCCCGGTTCAGCTCGCGCAGGCGCCGCTCTCCCGAGCCCAAGGGCGGGGAGACCGACATCTGGGGCGGGTCGTCGGCGGTGTTGCGGCTGTCCAGCACCAGGCACTGGCCCAGCGCCGGAAGAATGACAATCACCACCACCGCGGAGTCGATCTCCTTGAAAAACTCCCTCAGTTCGTCGCCGGAGTCGGAATCCACGGGGCGGTCCCTCGATGCTGTACTAGGAGAGCAACTCGTGAAGCTGGTCGATGAACGCCGGCAGCACCTTGCTCCAGTCGCCGGCCACGCCGTAGCGGGCCTCCTTGAACATATTGGCGTCGGCGTCTTTGTTGATGGCCACGATGGTCCGGGCGGCGCTGCAGCCGGCCATGTGCTGGCTGGCGCCCGATATGCCCACGGTGATGTAGAGGTCGGGGGTCACCGTCTTGCCGGTGAGCCCGATCTGGTAGCTGTGGGGGACCCAGCCGGCGTCGCAGGCCGCCCGGGAGGCGCCGACGGCTCCCTGGAGCAGTGAGGCCAGCTCCTGTAGCTGCTGGAACGGCTCCGGCCCACCGAGTCCGCGACCCCCGGCCACGATGATGGAGGCGTCCTCCAGCTTCAGTCCCTCCGACGGCTGTTCCACCCGGTTCACCACACGGGCCCTGATGGTGGAGTCCGTGAGCGCCACGTCGAGTTGGACTATCTGGCCCTGACGGCTGGGGTCGGGAGCCGACGCCTCGTAGCTCTTGACCCGGAGCGATGCCACCGCCGGAACGGTGACGCAGGCCACCGTGGCCAGGGCGTTGCCCCCGTAGACCGGCCGGGTGGCCTGCAAGCGCTGCTTGGCGTCCACCTCCAGCGCCGTGCAGTCCTGGACCAGCGCCGTGCCCAGGCGGAAGGCGAGCCGGGGCATCACGTCGCGCCCCAGCAGGGTCTTGGCGCCGAGCACGTACCGGGGCGAGGCCTGCTTCGCCGCCTGCGCCGCCGCGGCCACGATCCCGTCGGCGGGGGAGCCCGCCAGCACCGCGCTGGTGGCTGCGTAGACGACATCGGCGCCGCCGGCGATGGCCTGCTGCGGCGCATCGCCCACGTCCGCCTCGGCCAGCAGCACGCTCAGGGGTTCGTCGCCCAGCGACTCGATGAGATGGCGGCCTGCGGCCAGGAGGTCCAGCGTGCCGGCCGCAAGCGCGCCGTTCGCCACCTCTCCGATGACCAGGACTCCGCGTGCCTCTGCCATACTCCTCCGCCTAACTCGGGGGCCAGGTCTCCTTCGTGGGACCTGCCCGGGGCCTAGATCAGCTTCGCCTCGCGAAGCTTCAGGGCCAGCTTGCGGCCGGCGTCGGCCTCGTCCTCGCCGGTGATCAGCTCACACTGGGCCTGCTTCTCGGGCCGCACCAGGTCCACCAGCTCCAGCGACGGTGTCAGCTCGTCCGCGGACAGGCCGAGGTCCGCCGCCGACCAGACGGTGGGCGTCTTGCGGCCGGCGCCCATGATGCCTCGCAGGGTGGGATAGCGGGCTTGGCCCAGCTCGTTGGACACGGTGACCATGGCGGGTAGGGGCGCATCCACCACCTCGTAGCCGTCGCGCAGCACCCGCTCGACGCGCGCCCGGCCGTCGGCGATCTCCACCTTGCTGGCGATGGTCACCACGGGCAGGTCCAGGACCTCGGCGAGCCCTAGGGGCACCTGGGCGTTGTCCCAGTCGGAGGCCTGGCGGCCGCACAGGACCAGGTCCACATCGCCCAGCTTGCGAATGGCCGCGGCCAGGGCCCGCACCGTCGTGGTGGGGTCGATGACGTTCTCGAAGGCGTCGTCCTGGAGCAGCACCAGCTCATCGGCCCCCATGGCCAGCGGCTTCTTCATCACGTCCAGCGAGAAGCTGACGCCCACGGAGAGGACCGTGATGCGGGTGTCGCCCGCGGCGTCCTTGATGCGCAGCGCGGCCTCTATGGCGTGCTCGTCGAACCCGTTGACCACGGGAGGGACATTGGGGGGCGGGACCACCCGTTTGGCCGCGGGGTCTATCTGGAAGGCCGAGAGGGGAGTCTCCGGGTCAAGGACCTGCTTGGCGGTGACGGCGATGTGGAGGCTCAAGGAGACCTAACCATTTGGGAAGGATTGCACAACCGGAATGGTAGCATCGGCGATGGCCGGACGCAAGGACGCCCGGCGCCCGGGAAGATGCGCCGTCCTGTGCTAGAATCGCCCCCAGCCCCCAGCCGCTCCGCGAACACCCTTGCTCCCCATCAGTCTGAAGCTGAGCAACTTCCTGTGCTACCGGGAGGATGTGCCCATCCTCCAGCTCCAGGACGTCCACGTGGCGTGCCTGTGCGGCGCCAACGGCCACGGGAAGTCGGCCCTGCTCGACGCCATGACATGGGCGCTCTGGGGCAAGGCCCGGGGCCAGCGCCAGGAGCAACTCATCCATCAGGGCCGGCAGGAGATGCGGGTGGAGCTGGAGTTCGAGGCGCGCGGCCAGCGTTACCTGGCGCGGCGGCGCTACGCCCGAGGCCGCAGCCAGGGTGTCACGTCGCTGGAGCTGTTGGTGCAGGCGGTGGACGGCTACCGTCCCATCACCGGCGACACGGTCACCGCCACGCAGGCGCACATCCAGCAGCTTATCAACATGGACTACGATACCTTCGTGAACAGCGCGTTCCTGCTGCAGGGGCGGGCCGATCTCCTCACCATGGCCACGCCCACCCAGCGGAAGGAGGTGCTGGGCAAGGTGCTGGGGCTGGGGCTCTACGACCGGCTGGAGGAGCGGGCCAAGACCCAGCACCGCCGGCTCCAGGGCCGTCTCGATGCCGGCGCGGTGGCCGTAGAGGGCCTGCGGCAGCAAGCGGCCCGTCGCCCGCAGCTCGTGGAGGACCAGGCGAGGACGGAGGCGGAGCTGGCCTCCGCCCAGGAGGCGCTGGACTCGCTCCAGGGGCGCTTGGAATCGCTCCGGGCACAGGTGGGGCGCTTGGAGCGCCGCCGTGAGGAGGGCGAGGTGCTGGATCGGCAGGCGGAGCGTGTCGAGGCGCGCCGGCGGGAGGCCGCCCAAGAGCTTACCGAGCTCCAGGAGCGGCTGGAGGGCTGGCGCGTGACTATCGCCAGAGAGCGGGAGATCGCGTCCGGCCATCGCGCGCTGAGCAACGCTCGTCAGCGCTTGGATGAGCTTGACGGCGCGTTCAAGCGAGTCCACGCGCTGGAGCAGGAGTTGGCGCCCTATGAGCGGCGCATCGTGGTGGCCCGGACCACCCTGGAGGGCGAGGTGAGCGCCCAGGAGCGGCACCTTCGAGAGGAGCTGGCTCCCAGAGCCCAGGGCCTCCCGGGGCTGCGGCGGCAGCTCCAACGGACCGACGCGGCGTTCACGGAGCTGGGCGTCCAGGAGCGGGAAGCAGCCCAACTGGGCGAGCGCCACCAGCAGATGGTCTTGGAGCTTCGCCGGTTGGAGGAGGAGAAGGCACGGCTGGAGCTGGAGGGCAAGGAGACCAGGAGCAAGCTGGCGCTGCTCGATCACGAGCACGGCGAGGGCGCGGAGTGTCCGCTGTGCGGCACGCAGCTCGACGTCGAGGCCAGGGAGAGGCTGGAAGCCACCTACCACGAGCAGATCGAGGACCAGCGGCGGCGCTTTCGGGAGCAGGCGGCGAGGCTCAAGGCGCTGGAGCAGGAGGCGGGGCGTCTCGAGCCGGAAGCCGCCCGGCGCAAGCAGGAGGTGGACTCGGCCCGGCGCGGGCTGGAGGGGGAGCGCGAACGGCTGGGAGTCCAGCTCCAGGAGGCGGAGCGGGCGCAGGCGCAGCTCGGCGCGGCCCAGGCGGTGCTGGCGGAGTCGAAGGGGGTGCTGGAGGAGAGGCGCTACGTCGAGGAGGACCAGGCCACGGCCACGGCGCTCCGCGATCAGATAGCCGCTCTGGGCTTCAGCCAGGAAGCCCATGAGGGGGCGCGGCGGGAGGCGCGGGAGCAGGAGGCGTGGGAGGCGGAGCACCGGCGCTTGCAGGAGGCGAGGACACGCCTTGCCGTGGACGAGCCCGCCTTGCAGCGCGTCCAGGCCCGGCAGGCCGACGCCGCCGAGGAGCTGAAGCGGCTCACGGAGACGCGGCGGGGCATGGCCAAGGAGCTGGAGGAGCTGCCCGCCTATCAGGAGCGCCTCCAAGAGGTGGAGGCGGAGCACCGGCAGGCCGCCCAGCAACGGGACACGCTTCAGGGGCGCCAGGGCTCGCTGGCGCACCAGCTCCAGGAGGTGAGTCAGGCGGAGGAGGAGCTGCGGCGTCAGGAGCGGGAGCGCGAGGGGCTGGTCCGCGAGGCGGGCGTGTATGCGGAGCTGGCCCAGGCTTTCGGCAAGAGCGGCGTGCAGGCGCTGCTCATCGAGGCGGCCATCCCCCGTCTGGAGGAGGAGGCGAACCGCCTGCTGCGACGCATGACCGACGGCCGCATGTCGCTCAAGCTGGAGACCCAGCGGCCGCGACGCTCGCCGGGTGCTGCCGGGAGCAAGGAGGGCGCGGAGCCCATCGAGACGCTGGATATCCTTATCGCCGACGAGCTGGGGACGCGCTCCTACGAGATGTTCAGCGGCGGCGAGGGCTTCCGCGTGAACTTCGCGCTGCGCATCGCCCTCTCAAAGCTGCTGGCCTGGCGGGCCGGCGCGCCCCTGCCCACGCTTTTCATCGACGAGGGGTTCGGCACCCAGGACAACGATGGCCGCGACCGGGTCCTGGGCGTGCTCAAGTCCATCGAGCCGGACTTCCAGCGCATCCTGGTGATCACCCACATGGACGAGGTGAAGGAGAGCTTCCCGCTGCGCATCGAGGTGCGGCGCACGCCCGCCGGCTCCACCTTCTCCGTGTCGTGAGGGGGGACGCCGTTGCCGTATACGGATGATGCGCAAGCGGTTGTGTTCCTTGCGCGGCCGCGCGAACCTAGCTACTATACTCGGACGTGCCTAAGGACTGAGCATCTCTAGTGGTCAGTGGCCTTGGAGGGTCTGATGGCTGTTGAGAAATTCGATGTAAGAGCAACCTCTCTCAAGTCATTGTTTAGTGACTACACGTTTATCGTGCCTCGCTTTCAGCGCCGATACCTTTGGGATGCTGAACAAATTGACGCTCTTTGGGCCGACATCGAGGGCGCTATTCAGCGGAATGACGCCGATTATTTCCTCGGGACGGCGGTTTTAGTAGGAGAAGATACCAAGGCCACCGTCATTGATGGACAACAAAGACTTGCAACATTGACCATGATGCTGGCAGCGATTAGAGATCAGCTCGAACAATTGGGGCACTCGGACAATGCGAAGGATCTCCACAGTCTTGTAGTAAAGACTTTTCTCGGAGAAAAATCTTGGGTAAAGTCCCGTTTTAGCCACCGGATTAGCTTCGAAGCAGCTTGAACAATGTCTTAACCTGTTCTGGTCCCAACAGACGCCGATGATTGTAGCGCCAGACATACTCAGCAAGATAGAGGGGCAGCCGTTCTCGGCGGACTCCCCCTTTGGCTGCCAGACGCCGCTTGAGATAACCCCAGAAGCCCTCCAAGCCGTTGACGTGGCTCCCTTGCCGATCGCTGAACGCCTGGCTGTGGTCCACAAGCCGGTGGACGTAGCCCCCCGCTGCGACGCCCGTGTAGCTGGTAAAGGTGTCCGAGCAGACGATGGAGCCACGTTGCACGCGTTGGTGCAGGAGCGGCAGCAGCGTCTTGGCTTCCACGTTAGGTACCACTTGCGCCCACACCAGGCCACCTCGACACAGGATCCCAAAGACAGCTTGCTTAGTGGTTCCACGGCCCCGCTTCGTGCCCTGAACACGCTTTGCCAGGCGCCTGTTGCGCCAGGAACCTCCCAGGTAGGTCTCGTCGACCTCCACCACGCCGGAGAAGACATGGGGAACGTCCCGGACCATGGCCTGGCGCACCACGATCAGGGCTCGCAGGACTCGCTTTCGCTCCAGGCGGGCCTCCTGGGCAATCACCTCGGCACTCTGCCCCAAGACGAACCAGCGCAACAGTCGCCGCCACTCCCCTGGCGACAACCGAAGCGGCAGCGCCCTGGGCACCCACTCGTAGTGGCAGGCTGCACAACGACTCTTACCTCGCCGAATGCTCCAGCTCTTGGCGTGTTGACATCGAGGGCACCCAATCTTCCGTCCCATGCCACCATTCTCTCACAGGTGGCTGTTTTGGGACTATACCCTAAACGATTTGCTGAATTTCCGATAAAAAAGGTGTGACCTCTGGATGTTTTACCGCGATGTGCAGTTCCCATCGGCCAATCGAGAGGCGGACAATCCGACCATCTCTGTCATACTTTTCAAAAACCCATTGAGCCATGCGACTTTACGCCAGCCTCTCCCCCATGTCAACGAGTATAGCACGACAGAAATACGCAACACGCTCATTTGACGCCCCACGGTGGCCATCGGCTAGAATGGCCTGCGGTCAACCCTTCCTGGAGGTCCCCATGTACGAACGCTCGACGCTTGAAAACGGGCTGCGGGTGCTGAGCAGCACCATGGCCCACACCCGCTCCCTCTCCATCGGCATCTTCGTAGGCGCGGGCTCCCGCTACGAGGAGGAGCCCCACGCCGGCGTGTCCCACTTCCTGGAGCACATGCTCTTCAAGGGCACGGAGCGCCGCCCGGAGGCGCAGATGATCAGCGGCGCCATCGAATCGGTGGGCGGCATGCTCAACGCCAGCACCGGCCGCGAGGTGACGGTCTACTGGGCCAAGGTGGCCCGGGACCACTTCGCCCTGACCCTGGACCTGCTGGCCGACATGGCGCTGCACTCGACCATGGCCGCCTCCGAGGTGGAGCGGGAGCGCCTGGTGATCCTGGAGGAGCTGGCCATGACCAACGACCAGCCCGACGCCCGGGCAGACCTGCTCATCGAGGAGACGCTGTGGCCGGGCCAGCCCATGGGCCGCGATATCGGCGGCTCCAAGGAAACGGTGCGCGCCATCACCCGCGAGGCGCTGCTCGACTACCACGCCCGCCAGTACGTGCCCAACAACGCTGTCGTCTGCGTGGCGGGCAACATCACCCACCAGGAGGTGGTGGAGGCCGTGGAGGCCACCCTCGGAGCGTGGAAGCCGGGCACGCCCCTGCAGTGGCACCACGCCCAGAGCTCGGCCAACGGGGTCCAGGTGGCCCTGGAGAACCGGCGGACGGACCAGGCGCACCTGTGCCTCGCCTTCCCGGGCGTCTCCGCCGCCGACCCACGGCGCTACGCCCTGGGCCTGCTCAACACCGTGCTGGGCGAGGGGATGAGCAGCCGGCTCTTCGTGCAGATCCGGGAGCGCCTGGGGCTGGCCTACGAGGTGCAGAGCGCCGTCTCCCACTACCACGATTGTGGCTCCGTGGTGGTCTACTGCGGCGTGGACCCCACCCGAGCCGAGGCGGCCGTAACGGCCATCCTGCGCGAGCTGGAGGGGCTGCGCAACGGCATCTCAGAGGAGGAGCGCTTCAAAGCCGTGGAGTTCGTCAACGGCCGTCTGCTTCTACGGATGGAGGACACCCGTGCCGTGATGGCTTGGGTGGGGGCGCAGGAGATCCTCCACGAGGCGGTCCTGACCCCCGACGAGGTGGTGGAGCTTGCCAGGGGGACCACCCTGGAGCAGATCCGGGAGGCCGCGCACACCTTCCTCACGCCCGCCGCCTATAAGCTGGCCGTCGTGGGACCCTATCGCTCCAAGGCCAGGTTCCACCGTCTGCTATCGGCGGCTTGAGGTTCACACGCGCCGCGTCGCCGTCCCCACCCCGCGGCCCGCGCCCAGCAGCAGCCACGACAGGCTAAGAAGCGCCACGAATCCCCCCAGCATTACCGCCACCGTCCACTGGAACGCCGACGGAATGCTGTCGCCCAGGAAAGCGCCAAGAATGGCAGCTGCCAGGGCCGCTCCCACGGTGATGCCGAGGTGGGCGGTCAGCGAGTAGACCCCCGGCGCCAGGCTCAGTTTCTCCGGCGGCACGTTGGCATAAAGCACCGTCTGAATGGGCGGCGCGAAAAAGCCGAACCCAGCGCCCACCACGAAGAGGCTCGCCAGCACATGGACGATGGACGGGTCGCTCCCCAGGGTGGTGAGCATCAGCCCGCCGATGACTACCAGGCCAAAGGCCGCGAGAATAGGCTTGCCAGGCCCCACTCTGTCCACCAGGTAGCCGCTCAGGGGCGAGGTGATCAAACGGCCCGAGTAGTGGGCCAGAAGGACGACCCCCGCGAAGGAGCCGCTCCACCCCAAGCCCTGGATCATGTAGAAGGAGAGCAGGAACCCGTTGGACGACCACGTCCCCAGCACGCCCACGTTGCGGACCACGGCCAGGGCGAATGGGAGCCGCCGGAACAGACGCGGGTCCAGCAGCGGATAGGGCGAGCGGAGCTCCAGCAGCACAAAGGCGATGCCGAAACAAACGGTGAACGCCAGGAACACGGTTCCCAGCAGTGGGTCGGCCGACGCCCCGAACCGCTGCATGGCCAGTATCAGGGAGGTGAGCATACCCACGCCCAGCGCCACGCCCGGATAGTCGAACCGCCGTAGCGAGACCGACCCCGCGCGGTCGACCGGCACCTCCCGGACCACGAAGAGCACGCCCGCCAGCACCACGGCGTAGAGGGCCGCGATCAGAAGAAAAATGGCGCGCCAGCCCACCGTATCGGCGAAGACGCCGGCCACCACCGGAGAGATGAGCACTCCAGCGCCCAGTCCTATGGCCATAATGCCCAGGACCCGTCCCCGGCGCTCGCTGGGAAACGCACCGATGGTCAGCGCCGGGATATTCGCCATGATCAGGGCGTTGGCGACACCGCTGACCACCCGCATGGTCACCAGCCATCCGATCCCCGGCACGAAGAAGACGCCGAGCTGAGAGGCGCAGGCCGCCAGCGCGCCCAAGATCACCATCTTTCTCCTGCTCGCGGTGTTGCCCAGATAGGCGGCCGGGAGAATGAAAGAGGCGGTGCCCAGCGAGTAGCCCACGATGAGCCAGACGATGGTGGTCCGGGGCACATCGAACTCGGCTTGGGCAAAGGGCAGCAGCACCGTCACCCCCAGCACGTTGAGGGGGCCGGTCAGGTCGACCAGGGCCTGGATCGGCAGCAGCCGCCATCGGTAGGGCAACGGGTGAACCTATGCGCTTGTTGAAGTGCGGGGCTGGAGGCCCGCCATCGAGCCGCCGGACGGGCGCTAGCGCTTCGCCAGGAACGCTTCGATGCGGTGGAGCGCCTCCCGGATGTTCTCGACCGAGTTGGCAAAGGAGAGACGCACGTACCCCTCCCCATAATCGCCGAAGGAGGTCCCGGAGAGGACCGCCACACCCGCCTCGTTGAGCACCCGGTCGGCGAACTCCTGACTGGGCATCCCCGTGCCGCGGATGTTCGGAAACGCGTAGAAGGCGCCTTCGGGCGTGGGGCAAACGATCCCCTCGATGGCGTTGAGCCCCGGCACGATGATGTCGCGGCGGCGCCTGAACTCGGCCACCATCTCCGTCACCGAGTCCTGGGGACCGTCCAGCGCCGCGAGCGCCGCCATCTGGCTGAACGACGAGGTGCACGACACGCTGTTGGTCATCAGCCGCGAGATGGGCTCCACCAGCGGCTCGGGAAACACGCCGTAGCCGAGTCTCCAGCCGGTCATGGCGTCGCTCTTGGAGAAGCCGTCCAGGATGATGGTGCGCTCCCTCATGCCGGGGTAGTGGCTGATGGAGACGTGGGACCCTTCGTAGTAGAAGTGCTGGTATATCTCGTCGCTCAGAACGAAGGCGTCCACCTCGTTGGCGACCTCGGCGATGGCCCGCAGGTCGTCGGCGGGGATAACGCTCCCGCACGGGTTGTTGGGCGAGTTGACGATAATCAGTTTCGTGCGGGAGCCGGCCTTCCTGCGCAGATCGTCGATATCCAGGTTGTAGCCGCTCTCCTCGTGGAGCTGCACCGGAACAGGCGTGCCGCCCATGAACCGGACCATCGACTCGTAGATAGGGAACCCCGGGTTCGGATAGATGACCTCGTCCCCCTCCTCCACCAGCGCCATAATGGAGAAGAAGATGATGGGCTTTCCGCCGGGGGTGACCACGATCTGGGAGGGCGACACCTCGGCGCCGACCCGCGCCCGCTGGTCCCGGGCGATCCGCTCCCTCACCTGGAGCAGCCCCGGCGAAGGGCCGTAGTGGGTGAAACCCTGGTCCAGCGCCTCCTTGGCGGCCTCACGGATGTGCTTGGGCGTATCGAAGTCGGGCTCGCCGATCTCCAGGTGCACGATGTTCCGCCCTTGGGCCTCCAGCGCCCGCGCCTTTGCCAGCACCTCGAAAGCCGTTTCCGTGCCCAGACGGCCCATGCGCGATGCCAGTCTCATGGTTGGCGCCCGCTCCGCGGCCCGAAGATGGAAGCATTCGACGACGTGGGGAGAAAGGTCATAGCGGCATCACTCGTGCAATCTCGACACTCAGGCCCAAGTCTCTCCCCGCGGGAAGTGCGTGTCAACAGCGAGGGCCGGCATGTATCCGGCCGGAGGGCAGGGAGCGAGAAGGACCGCCCACGGTCCGGGGCGCCGCAAGAGGGAGGGGCCGCCCGATGAAGGCGGCCCCTCTCTCGCATTGCAGTCCGATGCTCAGGCCTAGAAGTCTTCCATGCCGTGGCCATGGCCACCGGGCATCATGGCCGCCTGCTTCTTCTCCGGCAGGTCCGTCACCAGGGACTCGGTGGTGAGGACCATGGCGGCGACGCTCGCCGCGTTCTCCAGGGCCGCCCGTGTGACCTTGGCCGGGTCGATGATCCCCATCTCTAGCATGTGGCCCCACGCACCGACTTCGGCATCGAATCCCCAGTCCTTCTCGGACTTGCGGGCGGCGTCAAGAATCACGTCGGGCGACTGGCCGGAGTTCAGAGCAATGAGCCGCAGCGGCTCCGCCAGCGCCTTCTTAACGATCTGGACGCCCGTCAGCTCGTCGCCGGTCAGGCCTTTACCGTCCAAGGCGTCGGCGATGCGCAGCATCACGATTCCGCCACCGGGAACGATGCCCTCCTCCACGGCGGCGCGAGTGGCCGACAGCGCGTCCTCCACCCTGGCCTTCTTCTCCTTCAGCTCCACCTCCGTGGCGGCGCCAACCCTGATGACCGCCACGCCACCGGACAGCTTCGCCAGCCGCTCCTGGAGCTTCTCCCGGTCGAAGTCGGAAGTGGTGTCCTCGATCCGGGCCTTGATCTGCTTAATCCGGTCCTGGATGGCCCCCTCGTCGCCACGGCCCTCCACGAAGGTGGTGTCCTCTTTGGTGGCCACCACACGCCGCGCCCTTCCCAAGTCAGCCACGACCACCGAGTCGAGCTTCCTGCCGACCTCCTCGCTGATGACCGTTCCGCCCGTGAGCACGGCGATGTCCTCGAGCATCTCCTTGCGCCGGTCGCCGAAGCCAGGCGCCTTTACGGCCAGGCCGCTCAGGGTGCCCCGGAGCTTGTTGACCACCAGCGTGGCCAGGGCCTCGCCCTCGATGTCCTCGGCCACCACGACGACGTTCTTGCTGACCTGGAGCACCTTCTCCAGCCCGGGCAGCAGGTCGTTGACCGCAGAGATTTTCTTATCGGTGATCAGAATGTAGGGGTCCTCAATCACCGACTCCATCCGGTCCGAGTTGGTCATGAAGTAGGGGGAGATATAGCCACGGTCGACCTGCATCCCCTCCACGTATTCCACCTCGTACTCAAGTCCCTTGGACTCCTCCACCGTGATAACGCCGTCCTTGCCCACCTTCTCCATGACCTCTGCGATGAGGTCGCCGATCCCCTGCTCGTGGGCGGAGAGCGCAGCGACCTGGGCGATCTGCTCCCTGCTGCCGCTCACGGGGGTGGCCATCTCCTTGATCCGGTCCCGCAGCTTGCTGACGGCCTTCTCGATGCCCCGCTTCAGCGCCATGGGGTCGGCGCCCGCCGCCACGTTGCGGAAACCCTCGTTGATGATGGCCTGGGCCAGCACCGTGGCCGTGGTGGTGCCGTCGCCGGCCACGTCGTTGGTCTTGGTGGCCGCCTCCTTCAGAAGCTGGGCCCCCATGTTCTCGTACGCGTCGTCCAGATCGATCTCTTTCGCTATGGTCACGCCGTCGCTACAGACGCTGGGCGGGCCGAACTTCTTGTCCAGGATCACGTTCCGGCCCCGAGGCCCCAGCGTGATCTTCACGGCGTTGGCCAGAGTGTCCATGCCCGTCTTCAGCGCCTTTCGCGCGTCGTCACCGAACATTAGTTGCTTCGCCATACAGGTCTCCTTTGTTCGTTTTTACTCGTGGTGGACCGAACCGGCCTCAGGCCAGCTTGGCCAGAATGTCCCGCTCGGCCATAATCAGGTAGTCCACATCGTCCTCGGTGAACTCGGTGCCCGCGAACTTGGAGTACACCACGGTATCTCCCGCCTTCAGCTCTAGGGGAAGCACCTTTCCCTCGTCGGTGGTCCGGCCTGGGCCTGCGGCAACGACCTTTCCCTCTTGAGGCCGCTCCTTGGCGGTATCCGGAATGAAAATTCCGCTCTTGGTCGTCTCCTCCCGTTCGAGGGGCTTGATGACCACACGGTCGCCCAATGGTTGCAGCTTTCGCGCCACGCTTTTCTCCTTTCCCTTTCTTGGCTGGGGCATTTTTCTCTCTCTTAACTGGGATATGCAGTGGATTAGCACTCCACAGCGCCGAGTGCTAATCCAGCGAAATCATATTGGCCTCTCACGCCGCTGTCAAGGGGCCGTCTGGCGGGCCCTCTGGCGCACGGACGAGATGGCCACTTCGCCGACTTCCTTGACACCCCCCGAAGCGGATGGGAACATGACTGCGCCACCCGCGGCGTTTGGAGCCCCCATGCCCGCTCGACTTGTGGCGGTGGAGCACCGCGATAGCGTCGCCACCATCGCCCTGAACCGCCCCCGGGCAAAGAACCGGGTCAATGCCGCCCTCGCCCAGGAGCTGGCGGAGGCCTGCGCCGGCGTCGGCGCCGACGATACCGTCCGGGTCGCCGTGCTCACCGGCCGGGGCGCGGACTTCTCGGTGGGATGGGAGCGCCCGGCGCGGGGCCACGGGCTGGTCCAGGCAGCGCACGCGGTTGCCGCCCTGCGCAAGCCGGTGGTGGCCGCCATCAACGGCGACTGTGTGGGCCAAGGCCTGGAGCTGGCCTTGGCCTGCGACCTGCGGGTGGCGGTGCGCCGCGCACGCCTGGGCTTGACCCAGGTAGCCCAGGGGCTTCTGCCGTGGGACGGAGGCACCCAGCGCCTGCCCCGGCTGGTGGGATGGGCCCACACCATGCGGCTGCTGCTCACGGGCGAGACGGTCTCCGCCGACGAGGCGCTCCGCATGGGCCTGGTCCATCAGGTGACGGCCGACGATGGCCTGGATGCATGCGTGGCGGAGCTGACCCACCGGCTGCTGGACGGCGCCCCGGTGGCGGCGGCCTACGCCAAGGAGGCCGTGGCCTCGGGCATGGACATGACGCTGGCCCAGGGGCTGCGCCTGGAGGCGGACCTGAATATCCTGCTGCACACCACCGATGACCGGCACGAGGGCATACGTTCGTTTCTGGAGCGCCGGCCGCCGGGATTCAGAGGCCGATGAACAGCTTCCAGACGGTCCGATACGCCAAGCAGGGCCTCGTGGCCACCATCACGCTGGACCGGCCCCAGGTGGTCAACGCCTACAACATCCGGATGCGCGATGAGCTGTACCAGGTGCTGGAGGCGGCCCGGGACGACCCGGAGGTCCGCGGCGTGCTCCTGCACGGGGCCGGGCCAAAGGGGTTCTGCTCGGGCGCCGACCTGACGGAGTTCGGCACCGCGCCCTCCCAAATGGTGGCCCGGTGGGTGCGCTGGGAGCGAGACATATGGGGACTGCTCGCCGGATTCACGAAGCCCACCGTCGCCGCCATCCACGGCTACTGCCTGGGCGTGGGCATCGAGATGGCCTGCCTCTGCGACTTCCGGGTGGCGTCGGAGGATGCGGTGTTCGGGCTGCCGGAGGTGCTGCTGGGCATGGTTCCGGCGGCGGGCGGCACTCAGAGCGTGAGCCGCGTGGTGGGGCCGGCGCGGGCCATGGAGCTGCTGCTGACGGGACGTCGCATCGGCGCCCGCGAGGCGCTGGCCATGGGCCTGGTCACCCGGGTGACTACCGCCGAGCGATTGCTGGATGAGGCCCAGGCGCTGCTGCTCCTCGTGCTGGAGCACCCCTCCACGGTGTTGGAAGCGGTGAAGGGGTCGGTCAGCCAGGGACTGGAGATGCCCCTCTCCCATGCCCTGGAGATGGAGTACCATCGCGCCACGGCGTTGGCCTCGGGCTCCCCATCGAGCAGAGGCGCCCCCTACGAGGTGCTCACCCATGCACACCCATGAGCTGCTCGCCATTGCGGCCGCCATCGTCCCCGAGCGGATGGCGGCGGTGCTCGACGGCCAGCGGCCCACCTACGCCGGCCTGGCGAGACGCGCCAATCGCCTGGCCAACGCCCTTGCCGTCCACGGGGTAGGCCCCGGCGACCGCGTGGCCGTCCTGGATGTGAACACTCCCCAACACCTGGAGCTCTACTTCGCAGCCGCCCGGCTCGACGCCATCTACGTGCCGCTCAACTTCCGTGGAAGGGCGGAAGAGCTGCTGCCGCCCCTGGAGACGGCGAAGCCCGTGGCCCTCCTGGCGGGCGCCCGCTACGCGCCGCTGGTCGAGGAGGTCCGCTCGGCGGCGTCCTCGCTCCGCCTGCTCGTCCTGATGGACGGCCAGGAGCGGCAGGGATGGACGGCTTACGAGGCGCTGCTCGAGTCTGGAGAGGACGAGGAGCTCCGCTTCCCCCAGGGCGACGACCCGGACCCGGCGGCGCTGCTCTTCACCGCGGGCACCACGGGCCGCCCCAAGGGCGTGACGCTAACCCAGGCCAGCTTCACCTCCTACATCCTCAGCAACGTGGAGGCCGCCGACCCCGATAGGGAGGAGCCGAGCCTTCTGACCGTCCCCTTCTATCACGTCGCGGGGCTCCAGGCGGCCCTGGCGTCGGTCTTCGGCGGCAGAACCCTGGTGATGCAGCGGCAGTTCGAGGCCCGCGAGTGGATGGGGCTGGTGCAGCGGGAGTCGGTGCAGCGGGCCCTGCTGGTGCCGACCATGCTCCGCCAGCTCCTGGACCACCCCGATTTCGGGCACCACGACCTCTCCAGCCTCCGTGTCCTCACCTACGGCGGAGCGCCCATGCCGCCGCCGCTCATCGAGCGGGCGGTGGCGGCGCTGCCCCACTGCCAGTTCATCAACGCTTTCGGCCAGACGGAGACCGGCTCCACCATCGCCATGGTTCCCCCCGAGGACCACGTGCTGGAGGGGCCTCCGGAGCTGGTGCAGCGCCGGCGGCGTCATCTGAGCAGCATCGGCAGGCCGCTGCCGGATGTGGAGGTCCGGATCGTGGACGAGGCGGGCGCCACGATGCCCGCCGGCCAAGTGGGGAAGATCGTGGCGCGGGGATCCCGGCTCATGGCCGGCTACTGGGGCCAGGAGTCGGAGACGGAGCAGGTGCTGAGGGACGGCTGGCTCTATACCGGCGACCTAGGCTACACGGACGAAGACGGCTACATCTACCTGGCGGGGCGCGCCAAGGACTTCATCAAGCGTGGCGGCGAGATGGTATCGCCCGAAGAGGTGGAGAACGTGCTGCACGCCTACCCCGGCGTGCTGGAGGCGGCGGTGATCGGCGTGCCAGACGAGACGTGGGGCGAGCGGGTCACGGCGGTGGTGGCGGTCCGACCCGGCGCATCCGTCACGGAAGAAGAGCTGCTCGAGCGGTGCCAGGAGCACTTGGCCCGCTTCAAGCGCCCCGAGTCGGTGGTGTTCGTGGACGAGCTGCCGCGCAACCCATTGGGCAAGGTGCTGAAACGCGAGCTGCGGGAGCGCTACGGGGGTTAGGTGAAGAGAACGGTGCTTCTTAACACCGCCGCCGGGCCCGAGGAGAGGAGACCCAGATGAGGCGCATCGGGTACCTCGCGATGCTTCCGGCCCTGGCGGCGGCGCTGACGCTGGCGTCCTGTGGCGGCGGCGAGGTCGAGAAAACGGTGGACGCACCCCAGGAGGCCACTGGGCCCACGGTGGTGGATGTGAAGCTGGACGAGTACGCCTTCATCTTCGACCCCGGCGAGATCACCGACGGCGACATCGTGTTCAACATAGAGAATATCGGCGAGTACCCACACCAGTTCCGTCTCGTGCAGGTGCCCGCGGGGCCCTCACTGATGGACCTGGTCGACACGGACGAGCGGGAGAGGGTCATGATCGCGGTCAATTACTACGGGGGCTACCAGTACCTCCGCCTGGAGGTGCTGGACCCAGGCGAGAAGCTGACGATGAGCTTCCCGGAGCCGCTGGCGCCGAGTCTCTACACGCTGATCTGCTTCGCCCGCATCCCCGTGGAAGAGCCCCTCTACTCCCATGCGCTGAGAGGGATGGTGGCGGATTTCAACGTCCCGCCGCCACCGTCGTAGCCCGCGATGGCTCCACGCGGACGCCCAAGTGAAAGCTGACCATGCGCACGGCGATTCTTCTCCTCCTGACGGCGGTCCTCCTGATAGCTTTGGAGGCGCCACCCGCGGCGGCCCGGAACCCAGGCCTCACCTTCACCGTCACCCGGTCCGATGACGCAGACCCGTCCGGCCCAGGCAACTTCTGCGTTCCGGCCATCAATGCTCAGATGAATGATCGCCAGCACTTGGCTGATTGCTCGCTGCGCGAGGCGATCCTCACCACCAACAGGACGGTCGAGGCCGATATCATCCATGTGCCTCCGGGCATCTATGCTTTGAGCATCCCAAGGATGGGCGAAGAGGAGGGACCGCCCGACGACCTGAACCTCTCCACCGATCTGATCATCAAAGGGGCCGGTGGAGTCGTGACGAGGGGTTGGACTGGCGACATGGACGTCACCAGCGACCTCACCATCGCGGGCGCCGGCGCCGACAGGACCATCATCGACGGCGCCTCCATCGACCGAGTGTTCGACATCCACGCCAATGTCACCATCTCCGGTGTGACGATCCGAAACGGAAACGCCGATGGGAGGCCCGGGGGCGGCATTCACAACACGGCCCGTCTCACGCTGATCGACGTGGTCATCATCGGCAACAGCGCCGCCGATGGCGCGGGCGTCCACAACGATTCCGGAGCGACCCTCGTGCTGATCGATTCCACCATCAGCGGCAACACCGCCGGCGCCTCGGGCGGCGGCATCTACAACGACGACGGCTCGGAGGTGACGCTCATCAACACCACCGTCAGCGGCAACGCCGCCGGCGCCTCGGGCGGCGGCATCTGGAATTCGGGGAGGGCGGACCTCCGCAACGCCACCATCAGCGCGAACTCCGCCGCCGGCAGCGGAGGAGGTATCCATGGCGGCGGCCCGGTGAGGGTGGGCAACTCCATCGTCGCGGGGAACACCGCGGGCCAAGGCGGGCCGGACTGCAGCGGCGGCCTCGCCTCCGCGGGCTACAACCTCGTCCAGCAGGCCAGCGGCTGCACGATCACCGGCGCGACCACCGGCAATATCATCGGCCGGGACCCCGAGCTCGGCCCGCTGGCCGCCAACGGCGGCGTCACCCCGACCCACGCGCTGCTGGCGGGCAGCCCGGCCATCGACGCCGGCAACCCGGCCACGCCCGGCGACAGCGCCAGCGCATGTGAGCTGTTTGACCAGCGAGGTGTCGCCCGGCCCCTGGGCCCGGGATGCGATATCGGGGCCTTCGAGGCTCCCCAGGCCGACCTGGCCCTTGGCGCCGGCCACTCCCCCGACCCAGCGGTGGCCGGGGGCAGCCTCACCTATGACTTCGCCGTCGCCAACCACGGCCCCTCCGATGCCACCGGCGTGTTATTCACCGACACGCTCCCTCCAGGGGTAACGTTCATCTCCGTGGCGCCAAGCCAGGGCCGCTGCACCGAAGCGAGCGGCACCGTCACCTGCGACCTGGCCAGCCTGCCGAGCGGCGCTACCGCCACTCTCGCCATCCAAGCCACCGTCGCCCCCACGGCCACGGGCGTCCTCTCCAGCGTCGCCGGCGTAACGGGCGTCGAGCGCGACCCGAACGCGGCGAACAACACCCTCACGCAAGCGCTATCGGTGGAGGCGCAGGCCGACTTGTCGCTCGACGCCACGCTATCGCCCGACTCGGCGTTAGCGGGCCGCGAGCTGACCTACGAGTTCCTCGTCGCCAACGACGGCCCCTCCGACGCCACGGGAGCGGTCCTTACCGTCACGCTCCCCTCAGCGGCGAGCTTCATCTCCGCCTCCGCCATCCCGGGCATCTGCGCCCAAACGAACGGCGTCGTTGCCTGCGACCTGGGCAGCCTGGCCAGGGGCTCCACCGCCACGGTCACGGTCCGCGCAGCCGTCCCCTCCTCGGCGAGGGAGCCGTTCAGCAGCACCGCCAGTGTGCGAGGGAACGAGACGGACATCGACACGGGAAACAACACTGTAATGAAGCGGACGGGAGTGAGAGTGGAGGCCGACCTGTCCCTTGCCGCCAGCGTATCGCCCGATCAGGTGGAGACGGGCGGCAACCTCGTCTACTCTATCGCCGTCACCAACGCCGGCCCCTCGGACGCCACGGGGCTGACGCTCACGGACACCCTGCCCGCCGGCGCCTTCATCGTCTCCGCCAGAGTCATCGGCGGCGACTGCAGCGAGTCGAACGGCGTCGTGACCTGCGACCTGGACGGCCTGGCCAGCGGCGGCGCGGTCGTGGCGACGATTACGGTGAGACCGGAGGAGAAGGGGACGGCCGCCAACTCCATCAGCGTATCAGGCCGCGAGACCGACCCCGACACAGCGAACAACTCGGCCACTCTGCGGGCCACCGTGACGGCCGCGAGCGGCTTCCCCATCGGCGCCATTATCGCCATCGTGGTGGGAGCGGCGGTCATCGCCGGAGGCGCTCTGACGTTTGCGCTGCGGAAGCGGCTGCCCTTGACCTGAGCAAGCGCCGGGTAGATGGGGGGCCGGCCCGCTCAGGCGGCCGGGCGAGGCTCCCGCTTCACTGGATCCGCTTCTCTTGGCCCCGCCACTCCCGCTCCCGCAGGACGTACTTCTGAATCTTGCCCGTGGCAGTCTTGGGCAGCTCGCCGAACTCCACGTGCTTGGGGCACTTGAAGTGGGCGATTCGCTCGCGGCAGAACTGGACCAGCTCCTCCCCCGTGACCTCGGCTCCCGGCCTGGCGACCACGAAGGCCTTGGGCACCTCGCCCCACTTCTCGTCGGGGACGCCCACCACACACACCTCCAGCACGCCGGAATGCTCCATGAGCACCTTCTCCACCTCCTGGCTGGAGACGTTCTCGCCGCCGGAGATGATCACGTCCTTGGCCCGGTCCTTCAGCTCGATATAGCCATCGGGGTGCCGCACCCCCAGATCGCCGGAGTGGAACCAGCCGCCCTGGAAGGCCTTGGCGCTGGCGCCGGGGTCGTTGTAGTAGCCGGACATGACGTTGTTCCCGCGCAACACCACCTCGCCCATGACCTCGCCATCGCGTGGGACCTCCTGCATCCGCTCATCGACCACCCGCATGCCGAGCCCGGCGGTGATGTAGGGAACGCCCTGGCGCGCCTTCAAGCGGGCCACCTCGGCGGCCTCCAGGGCATCCCACTCGGGCTGGGCCTCGCAGACGGTGAAGGGGCCGAAGGTCTCGGTGAGGCCGTAGATGTGGAAGATACTGGCGCCCATGCCCTCTATGGTCCTGACCACCTGGGGCGCCGGCGGCGCGCCGCCCGTGGCGATGCTCACGCCCGAGAGGTCCTGTCCCTCGGCCTCGGGCGACGAGTAGAGGGCCGTGAGCACCGTGGGCGCGCAGCACAGGTGGCTCACCCCCTCCGCCCGGATGAGCCGGTAGACCTCCGCCGGGTCCACCCGCCGCAGGCAGATGTGGGTGCCGCCAACCGCTGTTACCCCCCAGGTGTAGCACCAGCCGTTGCAATGGAACATGGGCAGCGTCCAGAGGTAGACGCTGCGCCAGCTCATTCCCATCTCCAGCGCCTCGCCCAGAGCGTTCAGATAGGCGCCGCGGGCGTGGTACTCCACTCCCTTGGGCTGCCCCGTGGTGCCCGATGTGTAGTTGATGGCGATGGTGTCCAGCTCCGAGGAGAGCGCCTCCCGGTGCTCTCCCGCCGGCGCCGACGCCAGGAAGGACTCGTAGTCGGGACCCGGCACCTCCTCGGCCCTGGGATGCGTGTCCACCACCTGCACGAACAGCATGCCGGGGACGAGCTGCTCTCTGATAGCGCTCACCGTGGGCGCCAGCTCCGAGTCGAAGACCAGCAGCTTGGCGCCCGAGTGGTTGACGATGTACGCGATCTCCCGGGGCGAGAGCCGGATGTTGATGGCCACGAGCACGGCGCCCAGGCTCAAGGGACCGTAGTGGCCCTCCAGCATGGCCGGTAGATTGGGCACCAGGAAAGCCACCCGGTCGCCCTTGCCCACGCCGGTCTCCTTGAGCGCTCCCGCCAGGCGGCGCACCCGCTCGGCGAGCTCGGCGTAGGTGTAGCGCCGGTCCCCGTAGACCACGGCCGTCTTATGGGGAAAGACGAGGGCGCTGCGGTCCAGGAACGACAGGGGGCTGAGGTTCTCGTACGACACGTGCTCGCGCATCACGCCCTCCCAGTAGTCTGTGCTATGAGAGGATACCGGGGAACCCTCTTTTGGGCAAAAGAGGGTTCCCGGACCCCTTCCAGAAAATTTCGTATTTGAGGTCCGGTCCGACCGGACCCTAACACCAAAGTTCTTTGCGGTGGGTTCCCACCGGCCTATTCCGGCACCCTCGCGGCCACGACGTAGACTGGGTCCGTGGGGAAACCCAGCTTGGGGCTGATGTCCATCGCCTCCGGCTGCTCCCAGCCGCCCGCCGCCGCAAAGTACGCGCTGATGAGCTGCGCGCGCTGGGCATCGCTCAGCGGCTGCCAGATGGCTATCGCCTTGGTGGGGAACATACGGTTCGAGTAGAGCACGTGGAACCAGGCGCCCGGCTTGAGCGCCCGGCTCACCTCGCGGAAGACCTCGACCGGCCGCACCAGATACTGGACCGAGACGGTGAGCACCGCGGCGTCGAAGCTGGCGTCCACGAAGGGCAGCACGGGGTCGGCGTTCACGTCGTGCACCACATGCTCATCGAGCAGCGGGTTCTCGGCCATCTCGACGGCGTTGAGCCCGAGGCCAACCAGCTTGCGCTTTGGAAACCCGTCCGGCAGGTGGGAGCGCCAGCTACTCATCAGGTCCAGCACCACGCTGTCCTCGGGCAGCCGGCGGCCGAAGTAGTCGCCGATGGCGTGGATGGCGTGGTCATCGATGTGCACCACCAGCCTCGGCTCGGTGTAGAAGAGTCGGTCGTCGGCCTCGTCTTGCCGGCGGAAGTACTCGGGCGGGAGGTGCAGCGGCGGCTGGTCAGCCATTGGGGACCTGCTGGCTCGCGTGGTGTTCCCACGGGAGCGTCCTGGTCACATCTGTTTGGGCGCGGACACGTCCATGAGGTCGAGGGTGCGGGCGAGGGCGGTCTTGGCGGCCTGGCACAGCTTCAGCCGCGCTCTGGTGACCGCCTCGTCGGCCGGGTCGTTGGAGACCACGCGGCAGTTGTCGTAGAACCAATGGAAGGCGGTGGCCAGTTCCGTGGCGTAGTGGGGCAGGTGATGGGGCGCCAGGGTCTGGGCCACGGTGTCCACCAGCTCCGGCAGGAGCAGCATCTTGCGGACCAGGGCCAGCTCCGCCTCGTGGGTGAGCAGCGAGACGTCGCCGCCGGACCAGTCGATGCCCCGCTCCTTGGCCAGGCGCAGGATGCCGGCGATGCGCGCGTGGGCGTACTGGACGTAATAGACGGGGTTGTCGGCGCTCTGGCGCACCGCCAGCTCCAGGTCGAACTCCATTTGGCTCTCTGCGGCCCTGGCGAGGAAGAAGTAGCGGCAGGCATCCGAGCCGACCTCATCGACCAGATCTCGAAGCGTGATCAGATCGCCCGTGCGCTTGGAGGCGCGGGTCACTTTGCCGCCGCGCTTGAGGGTGACGAGCTGGGCGATGATGATGCTGAGCCGCGAGGCGTCCACGCCCAGAGCAGTCACGACGGCTTTCATCCGGGGGATGTGGCCCTGGTGGTCGGCGCCCCAGACGTCGATGACACGGCTGAAGCCCCGCTCCACGAACTTGTTGTAGTGGTACGCCACGTCCGAGGCGAAGTAGGTGGGCAGGCCCGTGCCCCGCACCAGCACGTTGTCTTTATCGTTCCCCATCGAAGAGGAGGTGAACCAGAGGGCGCCATCCCGCTCCGCCGTGTAGCCCCCCTCTTTGAGCAGGCGCATGGCCGTGTCGTACTGGCTGTCTTGGAAGAGGTCCTTCTCCCTGAACCAGACATCGAAGGAGACGCCCACCTGCTCCAGGTCCAGGCGTATGGCGTCGAGCATCCGCTCCAGACCCACGGCGCCCAGCTCGGCGACCCCTTGCTCGCGGGGCACCTCCAGGTACCGCGCGCCGTGCTCGGCCGCCATCAACTGGCCCATCTCCACCAGGTATTGCCCCTGATACCCGCCGGATGGGACCTCGTCATCGCGGCCCAGGGCCTGGGCATAGCGGGCGAAGAGGGAGGCGTAGAAAGCGTCCATCTGGCTACCGGCGTCGTTGACGTAGTACTCGCGGGCCACGTCGTAGCCGGCGGCGGCCAGCACCTTTGCCAGGGCGCTGCCGAGCACCGCGCCCCGGGCGTGGCCCACGTGGATGGGCCCCGTGGGGTTGACGCTGACGAACTCCACCTGCACCCGCTCTCCGGCGCCGGTGGCGGTGTTGCCATAGGAGCCGGCGGCCCGGTTAACCCCCTCCACCTGCTCCTGAAGCCATTGCGGGGTCAGCGCGAAGTTCACGAAGCCGGGCGGCGCCGCCCACACCCGCTCGATGGCATCGGCGCTGGGGACGAGCGCCACGAGCCGCTCGGCTATCTCCATGGGGCTCATGCGGGCCGTTCGGGCCAGCCGCAGGGGGAGGCTGGTGGCGAAGTCGCCATGCTCGGGGTTCTGCGGGCGCTCTACCGCCGCCGCCGGCAGCGTGGCCGCGGGCAGCAGGCCCTGACGCTGGGCCGCTTCGACGGCCTCGGCTATGAGTTGGGCGATGTCGTCGCGAATGGACATAGCGAAGCTATGATACCAGGGGGTCCCCAAGGGGCCAAGCGAGGGGCGAGGGACGCAACGGCGTTTTCGAGTGCTAGACCAGCCGGGCGATCAGCCTGCCCAGGAGGGCGTTGGCCGGGGAGCCGTAGGGCCGGGCGAAGGGCTTGAACACCTTGACCAGCGCCTTGATGTGCCAGGGGCCGGGGTGCCGGGACCCGTAGAGGACGGCGGTCTGTCCCAGGCCCTTGTACCCGATGAGCCCTCTCACGCCATCGACGATGTCGTGGGTGAGCGTTCGAAACGAGAGATTGACGGCCGTCGCCCACTTCTGAGCATTGGGCTGCATGTCCGGCACCGTGTGGTGCCCGGGCATCATGAACTCCACCAGGGTGGACACAACCTCCCGCTTCCGCTCCGGGGCGTGCTTCAGGATGGTCTGGGCGCCGCTCAGATAGATGTGCCGGTGAAAGTTCTCCTGCTTGGCGATGTCACCCAGCACCTTGATGAGCACCGGGTCCGAGGGGTCGCCCCGGCGCTGGGCGGCGATCAGGTGGGAGCGCATGGCCTCGTAGAAGCGCCAGGTGATCAGTTCCTGAATCCACCCGTAGGTGGCCGCCTGGAGCGCGGTGTACCCCTCGCCGTACACGAACCCGCGGGAGTACACATCGTCGATCCGGGAGTCGATGACCTCGCGGGGTAAGGTCCCCGAGCGGACGAGGTACTCCTTGTAGGGAGCGTGGTGCATCTTCTCTTCGGGAAGCCACGTCTGGTCGATGAACCGCCGCAGCCAGGGAGCGCCTCCGCGGTCGGCGGCTGCCAGCAGCTTGCTCGCCGGGAATCCGGGGTGGCACTCCACCAGGGTCACGAAGGTGAGGGAGTCCAGGATGTCCTGGCCCACGGCATCGGGCCTGATGGCCTGCCAGTCGTAGTCGTCGGGTGACACGGGACTGCGGCCCGGCAGGTGGTAGTCCAGCAGGGCCTGCATCTCTTCATCGATGCGCTGGTCGACTGAAGACAGCGCGTTATGCTGACTAAGTGACCGTGATGACATTAATACCGCTGAGCGAAATCGGGGCTGCCGCGCGAAATCGGGGGCGTTCTCCGCGGGCCAGACGCCTTCCGGAGAGTCCCGCACCCCGGACATTTCCTCGTTTACGTGAGGGTACCCATTATCCTAATTTCGTGGGGTTTGTCAATTCCACGGCAACCCGGTTGTGGGCTCGTTCGGCTCTCCGGCGGGCGGCGTTGGCGTAGCTCTCAACTCACCTCGTCCGTGACCGCGTGGGTGTAGCGCTCGACCTGCGCGGCCAGTGAGGGGTGCGCCTTCAGCTTCGGGTCGCTGGCCGTCATGCGGTGCGCCTCCTCCCGCGCGGCGGCCAGCGGCTCCCGGTCGCTCAGCCGGGCCATGCGCAGGGTGGGCAGGCCCGACTGGCGCGTGCCGAAGAAGTCGCCGGGTCCCCGCAGGCGCAGGTCAGTCTCGGCGATCTCGAAGCCGTCGTTGCTCGTCACCACAGCCTCCAGCCTCCGGCGCGCCTCCTCCGAAGGCGCCTCCGCCAGCAGCAGGCAGTAGCTCTTGTGCCCCCCGCGGCCGACCCGTCCCCGGAGCTGGTGGAGCTGGGAGAGGCCGAACCGGTCGGCGCCCTCGATGAGCATGACGGTGGCGTTGGGCACGTCTATGCCCACCTCGATGACAGGCGTGGAGACCAGCACGTCCATCTCCCCCTGACGGAAGCGGTCCATCACCTCCTGCTTCTCGCGGAGCGGCATGCGGCCGTGGAGCAGGCCCACCCGCAGGCCGGACAGCGACGTGGCCTGCAGCCGCTGGTGCTCCTCCGTGGCGGCGCGGGCCTGGACCGCCTCCGATTCCTCGATAAGGGGACAGACCACGAAGGACTGGCGCCCCTCCGAGGCCTGCTTCACCAAGAACGCCTCGGCGGCGTCGCGGCGGTCCGGCGTCACGTAGTGGGTCGTGACGGGCAGGCGGCCGGCGGGCATCTCCGGAATGGTAGAGACCTCGAGGTCGGCGTACAGGGTGAGCGCCAGGGTGCGTGGGATGGGCGTTGCCGACATGACGAGCAGGTGTGGCTGACGGCCTTTGCCCCGCAGGGCCGCCCGCTGCATCACGCCGAACCGGTGCTGCTCGTCCACCACCGCCATGGCCAGGTTGGGCAGCGCGACCTCGTCCTGGATGAGCGCATGGGTGCCAATGAGCAGGTCGATGGCGCCGACGCGCACGCAGGTGTGGAGCTCGCGCCGGGCCGCGGCCGGGGTGCTGCCGGTGAGCAGTCCGATGGTGATGGGCCGTGGATGGGGGTCCACGTAGACCGAGAACCAGTGGGCGTCCCGCGAGGGCTGGGCAAGACCGCTGAG
Organism: Dehalococcoidia bacterium; assembly: GCA_965249185.1. GTDB lineage: Bacteria > Chloroflexota > Dehalococcoidia > Lucifugimonadales > Australimonadaceae > CBDFLS01. The sequence goes on along the minus strand of CBDFLS010000002.1, from coordinate 1,065,114 downwards.
CAGCCGGCCCACGGTCAAATAGTGCTGCTCGGCCAGCACCTCCGTGGGGGCCATGAATGCGCCCTGGCACCCGTTGGCCACGGCCACCAACAGCAGCGCTAAGGCCACCACCGTCTTGCCGCTGCCCACGTCTCCCTGGAGGAGCCGGCTCATGGGCCCGGCGCCCCGAGTGATATCGGCCAGGGCCTCGCCCAGGGCCGTCCGCTGGCCCGGGGTGAGCTGGAAGGGCAGAGAGCCGAGGAAGGTGTCGAGCACCGCCGGCGCGGGCCGCAGCGCGATGCCCTGCGCCTTCTCCTGGGCCGGTCCCTTCACGGCGGCCATGGCCAGCAGCAGAACGAGAAGCTCATCGAAGGCCAACCGCTGCCGCGCCTTCTCCTGGGCCTCCGCCGAATCGGGGTAGTGGGCCTGGGCCACCGCCTTGGCCAGCGGCATGAGCGCGTGGCGGCGGAGCGTCGGCGCGGGCAGCGGGTCCTCCAGCTTCGGAGCGTGGACACCCGCGGACGGACGGAAGGTCAGGTCCAACGCCTCGCGCACGATGCGCCGGAGGATGCGCTGCGACTGGAGCCCCTCGGTGGTCGGGTATACCGGCACCATGCGGCCCGTATGGACCAGGTCCGCCGTCTCCGGGTCCTCCAGCGTCTCCCACTCCGGCGACTCCATCTGGCGGCGGCCCATGAAGCTGGTGACCTTGCCGCTGAGGACCAGGCGCCCCGGAGGCTTGAGGGGCTCGCTCTTCGAGGCCTCCTGAGGGCGAGCAAGCGCCCGCTGGAGGGTGCGGGCGAGATAGGGCTGGCGGAACCAGATGACTCTGATGTTGCCCGTGTCGTCACCCACCACCGCCTCGGTGGCGCCCATGCGGCCGCCCCGGCCCAGCCGGATTTCGTGGGCCTCCCATAGGGAGACCACCACCGTCTGCTCGAGGCCGGGCCGGAGCTGGCTGACGGTGGAGCGCTGGCTGTAGTCCACGTGGCGGTTCGGGAAGAGGTACAGGAGGTCTCGCAGCGTAAAGACGCCGCGCCGCTGGAGCTTGGCCGCGATGGTCTTGCTCACCGAGCGCAGCACCGTCACCGGCGACGCCAGGTCGGTGGGGGGCGGCGGCCCCGCGCCTCCACCCAGCAGACGCTCCGCCTCGCGGACCCAGGCCCGTCGCCGGGAGGCGTCGAGCCTTCCATAGGCCACGGCCAGCAGCCCCTGGCCGGCAAGCGGTTGGAGCTGGGGATGGAGCTCCGGATCGCGAAGCAGCATCTGGAGGAATCGCTCCAGGCCTCCGGAGACGGCCCGGTCCCGGTAGCCGTTATCGGTCTCCAGGGCCAGGATGCTCTGGAACGCCTTCAGCCGTGCGTCGAGGTTGGGGGAAGCCACGGGACAAGGTTAGCGCACAAGGCCCGCCGTCTCAACGGCGGGGCGCACTGGGAATGCCCCTTTTCCCAGTGCGCGTGGGGTTGAAGTGCCTGCTGGAGCAAGCGTCCGGGACCCGGTCCGCTCATGGTGAGCCCTTCGGCTCTGCTCAGGACAGGCTTGTCGGGCCATGAGCGGGGCGTCGTCTTGAGCTAGCCGCCGCGCGGCTTCCGCCCTCTGCCGCCTTCGCTTTCACCATCGCCGACGGCGTTCGCGAGGCGCAGGAACGGCTGGAGCATCGCCGTGAACTCCAGGGGAAAGATGAACTTGGTGGAGGGGCTGTCGCCGATCTCTTTCATCGTCTCGAAGTACTGGAGGCTCATGGTGCGGGCGTCCACGCCGCTGGCCACCGCGTTGATCCGGTCCAGCGCCAGGCTGAACCCCTCGGCGCGCAGGACCTCCGCCTGCTGTGCCCCGTCAGCCTCCAGGATCGCCGCCTGCTTCGAGCCCTCGGCCCGGAGGATGGCGGACTGCCGGTCGCCCTCGGCGCGGTTGACCTGAGCGTCGCGGTCACCCTCGGCCTCCGTCACCGCGGCGCGGCGGTTCCGCTCGGCGGAGAGCTGCCGGTTCATGGCCTCCTGGACGTCCCGGGGCGGCTCCACCTCCTTGATCTCCACCCGCGTCACCTTCACGCCCCAGTTGGCCGTCACCTCGTCCAGCTTGACCTGGAGCTGTCCGTTGATCTGGTCCCGCTTCGACAGCACGTCGTCCAGGTTCATCTCGCCGATCACCGCCCGCAGGCTCGTCATGGCCAGCGCCTGGGACGCCGTCCGGAAATTGCTCACCTGCAGCACCGTGTCCTGGGGCCGGTCCTCCAGCACGCGCATGTACACGAAGAAGTCGATGTCGATGGGCGCGTTGTCGCGGGTGATGCTGGTCTGGCGCGGGATCGGCACCGGCACCTCCCGCATGTCCACCGTGCTCGTGCCGTTATTGATGAAGGGCCAGAGCCACCGGAACCCAGGGGTCCGGATACCGGTGTACTTCCCCATGGTGAAGACCACCATTCGCTCGTACTGCTTCACGATATTGATTCCCCAATTCGCCATGGTTGCCCTCCTACGTTAAAGACTGCTCCTGGGCGTTAAAGACTACTCCTGGGGTTCGGCCCCAGCCTCCTGGTCCTCCTGGCGGCGCTCTACCGTCAGCGTTGCCCCGTCCTCGGCCACCACCCTCACTTCCTCGTCGGGGCCGATGGCATCCACGCCCTGGAGCCGCGCGTTCCACAACTCGGCGTGGACCCGTATCGTGCCCTCGGGCGCCAGCGCCGTGACGCTCCTGCCGACGGCCCCGATCAGGGGGTGCGGGGCGGGGGGACCGGCGTGCCGCGATTGTATCATCGTGCGGACAAAGCCACCACCGAATACGGCGGTCACCGCCGCCATGGGCACCAGCAGCCAGAGGCTTACCCGGATGCCGGGCAGCGTGGGCGATGGCGCGCCGAAGTGGGAGAAGAGCAGAACGCCGCCCAGGATGAAGCTGACCCAGGCCCCGACGCCCAGGACTCCAAACCCCACCACGTTAATTTCGAGGACGGTAAGGACGACGGCCAGCAGAATCAGGGCCACCCCCGCCCAGTTCACGGGCAGGTTTCCCAGGGCCATGAAGGCCAGCACCAGGGCGATGGCCCCGAACACCCCCGGCACGATGAGCCCGAAGTACATCACCTCAATGAGGATGGCGAGGCTTCCCATGGAGAGCAGCAGGAAAGCGATGTTCGGGTCGGCGATGAAGGAGAGGAGGGTGTCGAAGAAGCCCATCCGGATGGTCCGGGTCTCCAGGCCCTCTGTGTGCATGGTCACGGTCGCATTGCCGCTCTCCGTGGGAACCGTGGCGGTACGGCCGTCGAGCTGCTCCAGGAGGTCGTTCAGGTCCTCCGCCAGCAGGTCCACCACCCGCATCTCCACGGCCTCGCCGGCCGAATACGAGATGGCCTCCAGCACCGTGGCCTCCAGCGCCTCCACGTTGCGCCCGCGGCGCTCGGCGATGCTGCGCATGAAAGCAGCGGTGTCCTGGAAGATTTTGCTCTCCAGGGTCTCGGGGATATCTTCGCCGCTTCCGCTGATGGGGCTGGCCGCGCCGATGTTGGTGCCCGGGGCCATGGCGGCGAAGTGGGCGGCGGCGGTGATGAAGGTGCCGGCCGAGCCCGCCCGCGCCCCGGAGGGCGCCACGTAGACCGCCACCGGCACCGGCGAGGCGAAGAGCGCCTCCACCATGGCCCGCGTCGAGTCCAGGAGTCCGCCGGGCGTGTCGAGCTGGACCACCACCACCGTGGCGCCGTCCTGGGCGGCCTTCTCCAGGGCGCGGCGGAGGAAGCCCTCGCTTATGGGGTGGATGATGCCGTCCAGGTCGACGACGGCGGCGTGGGGCTCGTGGCCGCCATGACCTTCGTGGCCCAGGGCCAGGCCGCTCAGCCCGATGGCCACGGCGGCCAGCGCGACGGCGGCCAGCGCGACGTGCCAGAGGCGGCGCTTCGCCGTGGCCCGGACCCGGATGCCGGCGTTTCGGACCTTCATACGCTCATGCTCTCGCCGAAGCATCCCCCTGGGATCAGGGTTCTGTCAACCGGCACGCCGCGCCATCATAATCTCAATGAAGGCGGCATTGACACCGGCTCGATGCCGTCTCGATAATGGGGACGCAAGCACACCGGGCGTGACCGCGGCCTGATGGCGACTGGGCCGCTCACAGGTAAGGAGCAAATCATGGGCGAGATACTGGGATTGGGCGTGACCCACGGCCCCATGCTGGCGCATCTGGACAAGGACCAGGGCAATATGCTCAAGCGGAGGCTGGCCAGCCCACAGCTTCCGGAGCGCCTGCGGGACCCCGCCAACTGGCCTGAGCCCATGCGCAAGGAGTGGGGCGATGACGACGGCGTAGCGTCGGCCCACAAGCAGCGGATGCGTCTGCTGGAGGACTTCCGCAAATGCCGCCGGGCGCTGGACGATTTCAAGCCGGACGTCGTCCTGATCTGGGGCGACGACCAGTTCGAGAACTTCCACGAGGACCTGGTGCCGCCCTTCTGCGTGCACATGGCGCCGGAGTTCGAGAAGCAGCCGTGGGCCAAGGCGCGCGGCCTGGGCACCGCCGTGAATATGTGGGGCGAGGACGCGGACTTCACGCTGCGGGTGAAGGGCCATCCCCAGGCCGCCAAGCACCTGGTGACATCGCTCATGGAGCAGCGGATCGATATCGCCTACGCCTACAAGCAGCTCCACGACCCGTTCCCCCATGCCTTCTGGCGGACGGTCCTCTACCTGGACGCCGACCGCACCGGATGGGACTACCCGGTGATCCCGTTCCACGTGAACTGCATCGGCAACCGGTTCACTGGCAGCCGTTTCGGAGAGGTGGGCTCCGACCCGCCGGGCCCCACGCCGGGGAGGTGCTTCGAGGTGGGGGCGGCCGTGGCCCGCGCCTTCAGGGAAGGCCCCTACCGGGTGGCGCTGATCGGCTCCTCAAGCTGGTCCCATGCGTTCCTGGCGGCCAAGAACCACTACCTGTTCCCCGACGTGGAGGCGGACCGGAAGCTCTACGAGCACATGGTGGTGGGCCGGTACGACGAGTGGAAGCGGATCACCAACGACGAGATCGAGGACTCCGCCCAGCACGAGATGCTGAACTGGATGTGCCTGCTGGGCGCCATGGAGGAGCTGGGGCGCAAGCCCGATTTCGCCGACTTCGTGGAGTCGTGGAGCTTCAACTCGTGCAAGGCGATGGCCATCTTCGAGCCGGAGTCCGCCAAGGCGGGCGCCTCGCCACGCTGACCAGTGACTACCCGGCAAACGCAGAAAGGTGTTTTGCCCACCCACCCGCCTTGCCGACGCTGCCCTTGATGGCGTCCGGGCCTTTTGACCGTCCTTCGGCCGCCCGCTATAATCCGGCACGCCAGCGCCCAGCCTGAGCCGGGGGGCCGACTATGAAGAGCAAGGTCTATCCGACCTTCGACGACGCCGTGGCGGACATCCCCGACGGCGCCACCATCATGTTCTCCGGCTTCGCCGGGCCGGGCACGCCCCGTAACCTGATCGCCGCGCTGCACCGGCAGGGGGCCAAGGAGCTCACCGGCATCCTCAACGTGGTCGGGCGGGCCGGCAAGCAGATCGAGATGGACGCTCTGATAGCGGAGGGCCGTCTGCGGAAGGTAGTGGCCAGCTTCACGGCAGCCAGGACCTCGGCCGCCTTCGACAAGCTCTTCAACGCTGGGGAGATCGACGCGGAGCTGGTGCCCCAGGGAACCCTGGCCGAGCGTATCCGCTCCGCCGGCGCGGGCATCGGCGCCTTCTACACGCCCACCGGCGCCGGCACGGAGGTGGCCGAGGGCAAGGAGCGCCGAACCATCGCGGGCCGCGAGCACCTGCTGGAGTACCCGCTCCACGCCGACTTCGCCCTGGTATCCGCCCGCCGGGCGGATACCTTCGGGAACCTCCAGTACCGGCTGGCCCAGCGCAACTTCGGCCCCCTCATGGCCCAGGCCGCCCGGACCACCATCGTCGAGGTGGAGGAGGAGATCGTGGAGGCCGGGGAGATGGACCCAGACCACGTCCACACGCCGGGCCCCTATGTGCACAGGCTTGTGAAGATACCGCCGCCGCCCGAGGGCATCCGGCCCGAGGTGTAATTATGGGGAGCGCAAGCACGCAGAAGCAGAAGCAACGAGCACCGCTGAGCAGGCAGGCCGTCTGCAATCGGCTGGCCATGGAGTTCGAGGACGGCTGGGTGGTGAACCTGGGAATCGGCTTTCCCACCCTCTGCTCCAACTACCTCTTCGGCGACAAGACCATCATCTACCAGTCGGAGAACGGCGTTATCGGCTACGGCCCTCTGGCGATGGAGGGTGAGCAGGACCTGCACCTGGTGAACGCCGCCGGCGAGTACGTGATCCTGATGCCGGGTGGCGCCATCGTCAATCACGCCGACTCGTTCGCGTTGATCCGCGGCGGCCATGTGGACGTCACGGTGCTAGGCGCCTACGAGGTGGCCGAAAACGGCGACTTCGCCAACTGGAAGATGACAGGGGCCAAGGGAGGCGGGATCGGCGGGGCCATGGACCTGGCGGTGGGCGCCAAGCGGGTGTATATCGCCATGGAGCACACGACCAAGGACGGACGGCCCCGATTGCTGAATCGCTGCACCATGCCGATGACGGCCGTGGGAGTGGTTAAGCTGGTGGCCACCACGCTGGGCCTCTTTGAGGTCACGCCCCAAGGGTTCCTGCTCACGGAGATCGCCCCAGGCTACACGCCCGAGGAGGTCCAGGCGGTGACTGAGGCAAAGCTGCTCATCGCCAGCGGCCTGCGGGAGTTTCAGGCGCTGTCGTAGGCGGAATCCATCGGCTTGACCTGCCACCGGCGTCTCATTCCGTTCCCGTGTTGACACCCCGTTGGTGTAGGCGTAGCGTTTCGCCCATCACTGGCTGAGTCCGCGAGGTGGCGCGATGACCTACGACCTGCTGATCCGCAACGGCCGGGTGGTCGATGGCTCCGGCATGCCCTCCTACGCCGGCGATGTGGCGGTGCAGGACGGGCGGATCGTGGGAGCGGGCGGGCTCGATGGGCCTGCCCGGCGCACCATCGACGCCCACGGTCAGGTGATCGCTCCGGGCTTCATCGATATCCACACCCACTTCGACGCCCAGGCGCTGTGGGACCCGCTGTGCACCTTCTCCTGCTACCACGGCGTGACCACGGTGATCTTCGGCAACTGCTCGCTGGCCATGGCCCCGGTCGGAGCGAGCGAAGAGGAGCGCTACTTCCTGGCCCAGATGCTGGCGCGCGTCGAGGCGATCCCGATCGAGGCGCTTCAGGCCGGCGTCGCATGGTCCTGGGGCACCATCGGCGAGTACCTGGACACGCTGGACCGCCGTTTGGGGCCCAACGCCGGCGCGCTCATCGGCCATTCGGCGGTGCGGCGCTACGTTATGGGCGAGCCGTCCCAAGAGCGGGACGCCACGGACCAGGAACTGGAGGCGATGAAGGAGGTGGTCCGCGAGGGGATGGCCTCGGGAGCGCTGGGCCTCTCTTTCAACAACAATCCCTCTCATTTCGACCTTCGGGGCAAGCTTGTGCCCTCGGGTGTGGCCCCCATGGAGGAGAAATTCGCGCTTGCCGCCGTGCTCAGGGAGTTCGGCGCCGGCCTCATCCAGTACAGCAACGGCAGCCTTCAAGAGCTCGAAGAAGGGACGTGCACCAAGCTCTCCCAGGTGAGCGGGCGACCGGTGCTCTACGCGACTATTACTCCCTTCATGAGCGATCCCAACCGGTGGAGGGAGCTGCTGCCCGTCGTGGAAGAGAGCGTGAAGCGGGGGAACCGGGCGTTCCCGGACATCTGCCCGAGGCCCATCGGCGCGCGGTTCACCATGATGAACTGCCAGCGCTTCGATACGCTGCCGAGCTGGAGACCGATCATGATGGGTCCGCCCGAGGGCAAGCTCCGGGCCTTCCAGGACCCTCAGGTCCGCAAACAGCTTCACGTCGAGGCGGTGGAGGGCGATGTCCCTCCGGATGCGTTCTTTGACAAGCGTTGGGACCGGATCATCGTCACCCGGACGGTCCTCGAAAAGAACGACGGGCTCCGGGGCAAGAGCGTCGCGCAGATAGCGCAGGAGCGGGGCGCCGATGTCCTCGACGCCTTCCTGGACCTGGTGGTGGTGGAGGACCTGAAGACCCAGTTCATGACCACCTCCGTGGTCAACGACGAGCAGGTGATGAGCACGCTGCTCAACAGCCCCTACGTGGTCGTCGGCCTGGCGGACAGCGGCGCCCACATCGCCTTCGACCCCGGCTACGGCGCCTACACCCACTTTCTGCGCCATTGGGTGGGCGATAAGCGGATCATGTCCCTGGAAGCGGGGGTGCGGAAGCTCACCTTCGACCAGGCCTCCCTTTACGGCATCTACGACCGCGGCCTCATCCGGCCGGGCATGGTGGCGGACCTGGTGGTCTTCGACCCCAATGCCATCAGCCTTCAAGCCATAGAAGAGGTCCACGATCTGCCCGGCGGAGGCCAGCGTCTGAAGCAGCTCGCCAACGGGATCGAGTGCACGGTGGTCAACGGCGAGGTGCTGATCGAGAAGGGCGAGCACACGGGGGCCTATCCGGGGCGTGTGGTGCGGAACAGTTCCTACCGGACTCGGACGCCCGCCGCGCGCTGAAGGCCCGGCGGACTTAAGCGAGGGGGGTGCCATGACCTACGACCTGTTGATACGGAACGGCCGGGTGGTGGATGGCTCCGGCATGCCCTCCTACGCCGGTGACGTGGCGGTGAAGGACGGACTGATCGTGGAGACGGGCGGGCTGAATGGCGCGGCCCGGCGCACCATCGACGCGGGCGGGCTGGTGGTGGCGCCAGGCTTCATCGACAACCACTGCCACTACGATGGCCAGGTAACGTGGGACCCCCTCTGTACCTTCTCCTGCTATCACGGTGTGACCACGGTTATCTTCGGCAACTGCTCCGTGGCGCTGGCCCCCGCCCGCAGGGAGGAATCGGAGCGGCGCTGGCTCTCCCAGCTCCTCTCCAAGGTGGAGGCGATCCCGTTCGACGTGCTCCAGGAGGGCGTCAACTGGTCCTGGGGCACCGTGGGCGAGTACCTGGAGGCCCTGGACCGGCGTCTGGGAATGAACGCTGGCGTGCTGATCGGCCACTCGGCGGTGCGGCGCTACGTTATGGGCGAGGCGTGCCAGGAGCGGGAGGCCACCGCCGAAGAGATCGAGGCGATGGCGGGGGTGGTCCGCGAGGGCATGGCCTCGGGCGCCCTGGGCATCTCCTTCAGCCGCAGCCGGGGCTTCAAGAACCCCGGCGAGAAGCTCATGCCCGCTCAGGTGGCGTCCACGGAGGAGATCTTCGCGCTGGCCGCCGTCCTGCGGGAGTTCGGCACCGGCGTCATCCAGCTCGACGGCGGGACGCCGCTTGAGCTGAGTGGGGATTTTTGCACCAAGCTCTTCCAGGTGAGCGGACGCCCGGTGACCTACATCTCCATCACTCCGTTGAGCAGCGAGCCGGACGCGTGGAAGGAGCACCTGGCCTTCGTGGAAGAGACGGTCAGACGCGGCAACCAGGCCCTGCCGATGCTCAGCCCGCGGCCCGTGGACCAGCGGTTCACCATGCTGAACTGTGAGCTCTTCAACGCGCTGCCCACCTGGGGGCCCATCATGCGAGGGTCCAGTCAGGAGAAGCTGCGCGCCCTCCGGGACCCGGCGCTCCGGAAGCAGCTCCACGAGGAGGCGGTGGAGGGCGACCCGCTACCGTACACCTTCTTCACGAAGCGATGGGACCGGATGTTCGTCACCCGGCCGGTCCTGGAGAAGAACGCCGGACTCAAGGGAAAGAGCATCGCTGAGATCGCGGCGGAGCGAGGGGCCGGCATCATCGATGTCTTTCTCGACCTTTCGGTCGAGGAGGACCTACAGACCGGCTTCGTCCTGGAGCAGGTGGCGGGCGCCGACGAAGTGGCCATGCGGACGCTGCTCAACAGCCCCCTGGTGGTTATGGGCCTCTCCGATAGCGGCGCGCACGTCGTCTACGACCCCGGCTACGGCTTCAGCACCTACTTCCTGCGGCGCTGGGTGGGCGACGAGCGGATCATGTCGCTGGAGCAGGGGGTGCGCAAGCTCACCTTCGACCCCGCTTCCATCTTCGGCATCCACGACCGCGGGCTTATCAGGCCAGGCATGGCGGCGGACCTGGTGGTCTTCGACCCCGATACCATCGATCTCGAGGAGATGGTGGAGGTGAACGACCTTCCCGGAGGGGCCCCCCGTATCAAGCAGGTCTCCCGAGGGGTCGAGTGGACGGTGGTCAACGGCGAGATGCTGATCGAGCGGGGCGAGCATACCGGGGCCTATCCGGGCCGCGTGATGCGGAACAGCGCCTATCGAACGCCGGTGGCACGCTGAGCCGGCGCCTCCGGCGGAGGCGGCAATGACGCAAGTCCAACGGAAAGCGGGCGGCACCGTGGCGGGCAGCGCCCCCCTCCTCAACGTTCCCTATGGCGGGTACCTGCACAGCCAGGCGCCCTCCGAGGACGCCGAGCTCACCCACGTGGGCCCCGGCACCCCCGGCGGCGAGTGGCTCCGCCGCTTCTGGCACCCCGTCGCCGTCGCGGACGAACTGAAGGACCTGCCCGTGGCCGTCCGCGTCCTGGGCGAGGACCTTGTGCTCTTCCGCGACCGCTCCGGCCAAATAGGGCTCCTGGAGCTCCACTGCTCCCATCGAGGCACGTCGCTGGAGTTCGCCCAGATAGAGGAGCGGGGCATCCGCTGCTGCTACCACGCATGGCTCTACGACGTGGACGGAAGAATCTTGGAGACGCCCGGCGAGCCCGCCGAGAGCACGCTGAAGGACCGGCTCTGCCACGGCGCGTACCCCACGCTGGAGTACAAGGGGCTGGTGTTCGCCTATATGGGCCCGCCGGACAAGCGCCCCGCCTTTCCCATCTTGGATACCTATTCGGTGACGCCCGAGCAGATGAAAGGACGCCTATTCACCCACGCGCTCAGTGTCTGGCCGTGCAACTGGCTGCAGGTCCGGGAGAACGCCATGGACCCGGCGCATATCAGCCTGCTCCACCGGCTGCCGGGGAACAGCTTCTTCGGTGACGCGTATGAGGAGATGGGGGTTTTCGACTATCTGGAGACGCCCATCGGCATGGTGTGCATCGACACGCGCAGGCACGGCGGGCTGGTGTGGGTGCGGGTGTCCGATTACATCCCGCCGAATATCAACCAGGCCTGCGACCCGGCGGAGCCGGTCGAGCAGCGGGGCGCTTTCGACCGCGCGCCCTGGACCACGTGGTGGACGGTGCCGGTGGACGATACCAGCACCATGCACATCGGCTTCTGGTACGCTCACGAGCACGAGGACCGCAGCCGCGACCGTGGTTTCGCCCCCAACGAGATGAAACGTAGCTACGAGCAGCGCCAGCGGGTGCCCAGCGACCACGACTCTCAGGTGAGCCAGCGGCCCATCGCCGCGCATTCGATGGAGCACCTGGCCACCACCGACCGAGGGGTGATCATGCTGCGGAACATGGTCCGGCGCGGTATCCGGGCGGTCCGGAGCGGCGAGGACCCCGTGGGCGTCACCCGCCGGGAGGGCGCGGTGGTCCCCACCTATTCCCACGACCGCGTGCTCCGCGTTCCCCCGGCGCCGACGCCGAATGAGGACTTACGGCTCATGCGGGACATCGCGCGGAGAACGACCGAAGAGTACATCAGCCAGCTCGCTCAGGCTTAGCAGGATGCCCAGTTCAGCGACAAATCCCCCCTTCCTCAACGTTCCCTACGGCGGGTACCTGCACAACCAGGCGCCCTCCGAGGACGCCGAGCTCACCCACGTGGGCCCCGGCACGCCCGCCGGCGAGTGGTTCCGCCGCTTCTGGCTCCCGGTGCTCGTGTCAGACGAGCTGAAGGACCTGCCCGTGGCCGTCCGCATTCTGAGCGAGGACCTGGTGGTGTTCCGCGACCGCTCCGGCCAAATAGGGCTCCTGGAGCTCCACTGCTCGCACCGGGGCACGTCGCTGGAGTTCGGCCAGATAGAGGAGCGGGGCATCCGCTGCTGCTACCACGCGTGGCTCTACGACGTGGACGGCAGGATTCTGGAGACGCCCGGCGAGCCGGCGGAGAGCACGCTGAAGGACCGGCTCTGCCACGGCGCTTACCCCACCCACGAGTACAAGGGGCTGGTGTTCGCCTACATGGGCCCGCCGGACAAGCGCCCCGCCTTTCCCATGTTCGATACGTACGAGACGCCCGGATACCATACGGAGGCGGCGGTCCAGGGCCTGTGGCCCTGCAACTGGCTTCAGCACCGGGACAATGTCATGGACCCGGCGCATTTGCACTTTCTCCATGCCATGCCCGGCAACATCGGGTTTAGTGAGGACTTCGGTCTGGATGACGAGCTGGATTTCATGGAGACTCCCGCCGGCATGGTCTACATCAGTACGCGAAGGCTGGGAGACCTCGTGTGGGTGCGGACGGGCGACCTGATCCCCCCAACGATTCACCAGGGCTGTGCGCTCGATGAAAAGATTGCACAGCGCGAACCCGATCGAGCGGTGCGGCCCACGATAACTCTATGGGCGGTGCCTGTAGATGACACCCACACCGTGCAGCTCGGCTTCTATTATGCTCCCGAGGGTGTGGAGATCGAGCACAATACGCTTTCGGGCCAGACGGCGGACCGGCCCTACGAGGAGCGGCAGCGGGTGCCCGGCGACTATGACGCCCAGACGAGCCAGCGGCCCATAGCGGTCCATGCGATGGAGCACCTGGCCACCACCGACCGTGGCGTGATCATGATGAGGAACATCATCCGACGTGGCGTCCGGGCAGTGCGGAACGGCGAGGACCCGCAGGGCGTCGGTTGGAGCGATGGAGCGGTCACCCCCACCTACTCCCACGAGCGGGTGGTGCGCATTCCCCCGGCGTCTACGTCGGAGGACGACAGAGCGCTGTTAAGGGACACTGGGCGGAGAGTGGCGGAGGAACGCATCAAGGAGCTCGCGCGGGTCTAGCCAGATGCCCGATTCAACAACAAATTCCCTCTTCCTCACCGTTCCCTACGGCGGGTACCTGCAGAACCAGGCGCCCTCCGAGGACGCCGAGCTCACCCACGTGGGCCCCGGCACGCCCGCCGGCGAGTGGTTCCGCCGCTTCTGGCTCCCGGTGCTCGTGTCGGACGAGCTGAAGGACCTGCCCGTGGCCATCCGCATCCTGGGCGAGGACCTGGTGGTGTTCCGCGACCGCTCCGGCCAAATAGGGCTCCTGGAGCTCCACTGCTCCCACCGGGGCACGTCGCTGGAGTTCGCCCAGATAGAGGAGCGGGGCATCCGTTGCTGCTACCACGCGTGGCTCTACGACGTGGACGGCAGGATTCTGGAGACGCCCGGCGAGCCGGCCGAGAGCACGCTGAAGGACCGGCTCTGCCACGGCGCGTACCCCACCCACGAGTACGGCGGGTTGGTGTTCGCCTACATGGGCCCGCCGGACAAGCGCCCCGTCTTCCCCATCTTCGACACGTACGGCCTGCCGGACTATCAGCACGGGGCCGGCGTGGCCCGCTTTCTGCCCTGCAACTGGCTGCAGGTCCGGGAGAACGCCATGGACCCGGCGCATTTTCACTTTCTCCACACCATCCACGGCAACGATGAGTTCACCGGCGATTTCGCTCTGCCTGGCGAGCTGGACTACATGGAGAGCCCGCTGGGAATGGTCTACATCGACACCCGGCGGGTGGGCGAGATCGTATGGGTCTCCATCAGCGATTTCATCCTGCCGGCCATCAACCAGGGCACTGACTTGGGCGAGGACGTTGAGGGGCGGGATGGGAACCGTCCCACCATCACTTCGTGGGCGGTGCCGGTGGACGACACGAACACGATACGGATCGGCTTCGTGCGCGCCCGCGAGGGCAGCGAGCTGAAGCGGGGTGGCGGCTTCGGCCAGACGGTGGAGCGCTCCTACGATGAGCGACGGCGCACGCCCGGCGACTACGACGCCCAGACCAGCCAGCGGCCCATCGCCGTGCATGCCCTGGAGCACCTGGCGACCACCGACCGGGGCGTCATCATGCTCCGGGGTCTGGTCCGGCGCGGCATCCGAGCGGTCCAAAAGGGCGAGGACCCGCCGGGCGTCGCCCACGGCGGCGATGGCGTCATACCCACCTACTCCCACGACCGGGTGCTGCGTGTTCCTCCAGCGCCCACGCCGGAGGAGGACCGCCGCCTTCTGCGAGAGACGGGGCGCCGGGTGGCGGAGGAGTGCATCGGGACGCCCTTCCAGCCACGGTAGGCGCACCGTGTTGACAGTGGGCGCGCTCCGGCGTAGCTTAGCGTCCATCGTCGTCGGCGGGGGCGCTCCGGTGAGCAGCCGGCGGTTGAGACATTAGGAATTATGCCGGGTGAGCGGAGGTAATGATGACTTACGATCTGTTGATACGGAACGGGCGTGTGGTAGACGGCTCGGGCATGCCCTCCTACACCGGCGACGTGGGGGTGAAGGACGGTCGGATCGTGGAGGTCGGGAGGCTCGAAGGTGAGGCCCTGCGCACCATCGATGCGGGCGGGCACGTCATCGCGCCCGGTTTCATTGACAACCACACCCACTTCGACGCCCAGGTGATCTGGGACCCGCTTTGCACCTACTCCTGTTACCACGGGGTGACCACGGTGGTTTTCGGCAACTGTTCCATGTCGCTGGCGCCCGCCCGGGAGGGCGTGGAGGAGCAGTACATCCTGGCCCAGATGCTCTCGCGGGTGGAAGCGATCCCCATCGAAGCGCTGCAGGCTGGTGTCAAATGGTCTTGGGGCACCATCGGCGAGTACCTGGACACCATGGACCGGCGTCTGGGCGTGAACGTGGGGTATCTCATCGGGCACTCGGCGGTCCGACGATACGTCATGGGGGAGGACTCCCAGGAGCGTGAAGTGGCCACCGCCGAGGAGATCGAGGCCATGAAGGAGGTCATCCGGGAGGGCATGGCCGCGGGCTCCACGGGCATCTCCTTCACCCGTAATCAAGGCCATTTCGACCTTCGAGGCAAGCTGCTCCCCGGCAGCGTGGCCTCCCTGGACGAGGTCTTAGCGCTGGCCGGTGTCCTCCGGGAGTTCGGCGCCGGCGTCATCCAGTGCGGCTCCGCGGGTATAGAGATCTGCGAAGAGCTCTATCGCGTAAGCGGACGTCCCGTCTTTCACGGCATCGCCCACACGTGGGCCGACCCGGAGCAGTGGAAGGAGAAGCTGGCCGGTGTGGAGGCGTCGATAAGGGAGGGCAATCGGGTTTTCCCCCAACTGGCCACCCGGCCCACCGACCAGCGCTTCACGCTGAAGCAGTGCCAGCTCTTCGATCAGTTGCCCACGTGGCAGCGGGTCCTGGATAGCGCCCACGAGGCGAAGCTCCGCGATCTCAGAGACCCGGAGATTAGGCGGCAGCTCCACGTGGAAGCGGTGGACACGCCCATGGAGCGTAACGACTTTTTCAACCGCCGCTGGGACCTGGTGTTCGTCACGAAGCCGGCCCTGGAGAAGAACGCAGACCTCAAGGGCAAGAGCGTCGCCGAGATAGCCAAGACGCGTGGCGCGGACGTCCTCGACGCCTTCCTGGACCTGGCGTTGGAGGAGGACCTGGAGACCCGGTTCGTGTCCCATGTCATGGGCGGCGACGAGGACGCCATGCGGGTGCTGCTCAACAGCCCCTACACGGTCATCGGCCTCTCGGACAGCGGTGCCCACGTGGCCTACGACCCCGGGTACGGCGCCAGCACCTACCTTCTGGGCCACTGGGTGGCGAACAAGGGGGTCATGTCCCTGGAGGCCGCGGTCCGCAAGCTCACCTTCGACCAGGCCGGCCTTCTGGGCATGTACGACCGCGGGCTTATCAGGCCCGGCATGGCGGCGGACCTGGTGGTCTTCGACCCGGATGGCATCGGGCTTCAGGAGATGGAGGTGATGCACGACCTTCCAGATGGCGGCCCTCGCCTGAAGCAGCTCGCCAAGGGCATCGACTACACGGTGGTCAACGGCGAGGTGCTGATCGAGAATGGCGAGCACACGGGGGCCTATCCCGGCCGCGTCCTGCGGAACAACGTCTCCCAGTTGGCGGCCCGCTGAATCTTGACACGCTGAGGGGGAATAACTAATCTGGCGTTGAGCGTGGGGGCCGCGCCCACGCCGCCACAAGGCCGTGAGAGGGAGAAGAGAGCTATGGCACAGCAGTACAAAATTATCTCCGCCGACAGTCATATCGACACGTCGTGGCTGCCCCATGACATATTTGCGGGCGCGGCGCCGGCCAAGTGGAAGGACCAGGTGCCCCAGGTGGTCGAGACGAAGGAGGGCATGAAGTGGTTTGTGGCGGGAAGCGACATGTCGCTGCCCCCCACGGACCTGTCCATCATGGACCTGTCGGTGCACCTGGAGGGCTTCCCCAAAGGACACTCGGCGCACATCGACCGGATGCATGAGGTGGGCTTCTACGATGGCAGGTACCATCCCACGACCCCGGAAGTGCGCATCGCGGACCAGAACATGGACGGCGTGGATGCCGAGGTAATCTACGGTCCCCTCGGGCTGGAGAAGCAGATCGAGAGCCGCGAGCTGAAGCAGGTGGTGTACAGCCTCTACAACGACTGGGTGGCCGGGTTCCAGGCCACGCACCCCGACCGGTTCGCCCCCATTGGCCTGGTGGACAACACCACCCCACGGCAGACCGCCGACGAGGTCCGCCGGGTGGCCAAGCTGGGCCTGAAGGGCGTGGAGTTCAGCTTCAACTCGGCGCTCCTACCCGTTTGGCACCGCGATTGGGACGAGCTCTGGGCCGCCTGCGTGGAGACGGGAGTAAACATCTCGTTCCACGCCCGTGGGGTGCCGGTGATGCCGGCCCTCAACAAGGAGATGGATAAAGAGTATAAAGATACGATCATGTGCGTGAAGCTCAGCGTGTTCCAGCTCGGTGGGGCGGAGGTGCTGGGGAGCATCATCTTCTCCGGGGCACTGGAGCGGTTCCCCGACTTCAGGTTCATCCTGGGCGAGGCGGGAGTGGCCTGGCTGCCCTACACGCTGAGCCGCATGGACCACGAGTGGGAGGATCGGTACGACAAGATTAAGCGGATCTGCCCGCAGAAGCCCAGCGACTACTGGCACCGGCATGGCTTCACCAGCTTCCAGCGGGAGCCGGCGCTCACGGATGCGATTAAGTTTGTGGGTGAAGAGAACATCATGTGGGGCGCCGACTACCCCCACCCGGACGGCACCTGGCCCGACTCCCACAAGTGGATGGATATAGACATGGCGGAGCTGAGCGCGGAGGCCCGGAAAAAGATCACCCGCGACAACGTCGGCCATCTGTTCGGTTTCCTGAACGGCGCCAGCTAGCGGGGAATGGCATAGTAAGCAAGAGGCCCCGGGGGCTATGCCCCCGGGGCCTCTTCTTGTTAGCCCTCTTTTTGTTAGATAGAGGGGGGTGGGAACGCCGTGCTACGGCGACTCGTCCCTCCACTCGCCGCCCTTGGACCGGATGTAAGTGGGGCCGGGGCGAATGTTCACGAACCGGACGCCCTTGGGGCCGGTGGTGAAGGCGTAGTCGGTCTCCTTCTCGAAGAAGACCACCGTGCCGGGGCCGCACACGCGGTCGCCGACGACGATCTGGCCATCCACGATGTAGATGACCTCGTCCTGGCTATGGCTGTGGGCGTCCACCGTGTAGTCCGGCTCGCGGACGTGGACGATGTAGATCCAGGGCCCCTTTTCCACGTCGCCGATGAGCTGCTGACCGAAGCTCTGGATGGCGTCGGGCGCGGAGCCGGCCCACCCGATCCAGGGCGCCTCGTCGATGTGCATGACCAGGGGGGTCCCCATGCGGCCGCCTCTTTCGCTCGGTCTGACTCGCTGGACCGGTTGCGGTCCCTACTTGTGCAGGCCGTCGCCGAGCTCCTTCACGAGCTTGTCCACGTCGCCCTCGATTTTGGTGCCCTTGAAGAAGTCGGGGTTCGTGCCGACCCAGAGCTTGATGGGGTTCACGAAGGTGAAGTCACGGAAGTCCTGCTCGGTGAGCAGGCCGTGCTCGACGAGCTCGTAGGCCTCGGGGAGCACCTGCTGCATGTCCGGCACGTCCCAGTGGCCGATGTCGGAGCTCATCATGGCCTTGAGCTTGGCGCCGAAGGGGTTGACCTTATCGTTGAAGGCCCAGGCGTTCATCGGGTCGTCGGCCTCGCAGCCGAAGAAGAAGCGGGGCACGAAGAGGTCGTAGATGTCCTCGGCCTTCTCGATCTTGGCGGGACCGAACTCGTCGAACAGAGAGGGCATGGCCGACTTACGGCCGAACTGGTCACGCAACTCCTCCCGCCGCGACATGATCATCTCCTCGCCGTACTTGTCGAATAGCTCCATGAGGCCGTCCAGGTTGAGCTTCTCGGGGTCCAGGTTCTCCTTCAGGCTCTTGGGGCCACGCTTGTTCCAGTGGCCGATGAGGTCGGCGTAGAGGGCGCAGGCCCAGCCGACGCCGCTCTCCAGGAAGGCGAAGCTCAGGGTGGGGAAGCGCCGCGTGACGCCGCCCAGGATCAGGGCCTTGGCCAGGGGCTCCTGGGCGATGGCGAAGCTGCCGATGTGGTTGAACACGTAGTTGGAGGGGGAGCGCCGGCTCTCCCAGCCCTGGGCGCTGGAGTGGTCCGTGGGCGCGACCTTCAGCTCCACGCACTTGGCCCAGAACGGGTCGTAGTCGTAGTCGCTGTCGATGCCGAAGATGTCCTGCCGGTCGTGGAACATGGCCTGCTCGGGGTGGCCCTGCTTCACCTTGGCGGCGGTCCTGCGGACGTGGCCGCCGATGACGATGGCCTTGAAGCCGAGGGTGTTGACGGCGTACTCCAGCTCCGCGATGGCCTCCTGGGGCGTGTGCATCGGTATCACCGCAGGCACCGCCAGCCGGTGGGAGTACTCGCGGAAGTAGTCGGCGTTGAACTTGTTGAGCGCGCGGCAGATGGACTGGCGGAGCTCATCGTCGTCGATGAGCGGGTAGCCGGCGCCCGAGGTGGGATAGAGCATGGCGAAGTCGATCCCCAGCTCGTCCAGCCGCTCGTTCAGGAGCTTGGGGAGGTAGGACGTGGCCCGGTCCAAGGTGTTCTTGGTCGGGTTGAACCACCAGGGAGGACGGAAGGTGGCCCTATCGCGCCGCTCCTGGTCGGAGAGATCGGCCCAGCCGAACTTGTCCCAGGCGTTGCCGTCGGTCTCATACCGTTTGACCATGCCGCTGCCGGCAACCTCCTTGAGGTAGTCCATGAGGACGGGCACCAGCTCGATGGTGTGGCCGTCGGCGTCGATGATGGGGTGGTCTAGCTGCGCTCGTACCTTCTGGGAGGGTGAGTCGTGAGTGGCGACCATGGCTCTACTCCTTGTGCATTCGCCGGGCGATTCATGCTGCGTCGGCGAAGCCTAATCCCTGTCGTTTCGGACGTCAACACCGGGCCAACTGGAGGTTGAGGGGCCGGCGTGCGCTATTCTGCACCGGCCTCCGATAGCGAGGGCGCGTTATTGCCCGTTTTAGCTAGGATCGTGGGAGGCCGATTATTGGCGTGGGGAGGCCGATTATTGGGGGAGGTGGCCGGGGTGCCAACCGACATGGGGGCCCCGCCTCGGGCCCTGCCGCGGGAATAAAGAAAAGAGAGGCCACCCCTGTTGTGGGGGTGGCCTCATAAGAGTGTTGTGGCGGGTGGCCCCATAAAAGTGTTGTTCGGGGCGGCCCCATAAAAGGGCTCCGGGTGCCCTTCGCGGCTGGTCCGGCCATTTCCCTTTCGGTCTGCCAGCTACGCCTTTGGAGCTGCCGGGAGGGGGACTCCCGTTTGCTCCTCGACCAGCCATGCCGTACCTTCAGGACTGCCGCTCAACCAGCGCTCCGGACACTCGGAGCATCATCCAGCATACGCGCTTCCGTCGGTTATGTCAAGAGAAAACCAGGATAACGTTCATAACTGAACAGCTAGTGATATCTATCACTTATTGATAAGGTGAGTGTTACGACATCAGGAATATAGGTTGCGGGAGCATGCCTGGCCGGGCCCATTGGGGCACGGGCCTCCTCGATATTGGACTCAGCTCCCGAAGGCGTTCGTCCAAGACAGGCCTCCTCGAATAACACAAGCCAGGCGCCCGCCGGGCTCCATCAGTTCGCAAGGCCGGTAGCGGGTGGTAGGATGTACCTACTGCTCGCCTAAGCCGGAGGGGTGGCCGAGCGGCCGAAGGCGGCGGTCTTGAAAACCGCTTCCCGACTTGTCGGGACGTGGGTTCGAATCCCACCCCCTCCGCCACAGGACGCCATGACCCGTTTCGCAACCGCCGCCATGAAAGCCCACGGGCTGACGTGAGTGACCCGACCACGCCCGGCGTGAGCGCGCCGAGACGCCCGCGCATCTTCTACGGTTGGTACATCGTCGGGGCCAGCTCCCTGTCCAACGCCCTGCTGACCGCCGCCTTCTTCACGGGGTTTCAGGCCTATTTCCTGCCCATCCAGGCCACCTTCGGATGGAGCCGGACCGCCATCGGCGGCGCGTTCTCGTTGCGGCAGTTCGAGAGCGGCCTGCTGTCGCCCGTCATCGGGCTCATGGTGGACCGGGTGGGCCCGCGCCGGCTCATCATCGTCGGCGCCGTCATCGCGAGTCTGGGGCTCATCGGCCTCAGCCAGACCCGCAACCTGTTCATGTTCTACGCTTTCTTCCTGATCATCTCTGTCGGCACCTCAGCCGTGGGCCACTCCATCACGTGGCCCATCGTCATCTCCCGCTGGTTCCGCAGGCGGCTGGGCCTGGCCATGGGTTTGGCCACCACCGGCCCCGTCATCAGCGTCCCTTTCCTGTTCCTGAACGTGGTGCTGGTCAGCAATTTCGGCTGGCGGCAGGTGATCTTCTGGTACGCCATCCTGCTCCTCGTGACCCTGGTGCCCTTGGGTCTGCTGGCGCGAGAGCGGCCCCAGCCCTACGGCTACCTCCCCGATGGGGACGTGCCGGATACGGCCACGCCCACCGGCGGCGGAGAGGGGGGCTCGGCCTGGAGAGCCGCCGAGCCGGGGCTGACGGCCCGGCAGGCGCTGGCGACCCGCGAGTTCTGGGTCTTCGCCATAATCCTGGCCGGCCTCTTCATGTCCAACATCGGCTTCCACACCCACCAGGTGCCGTACTTCGAGGACATCGGCCTCAGCACCACGGCCGCTGCCGCCACCGTGGTTATCGTTATGACCTCCAGCGGCATTGGCCGGCTGGGGGCCGGATGGCTCGTCGATAGGATGGACTACCGGCTGGTGTTGGCGGGCGTGGGACTGCTGATGACCAGCGCCATGATCTTCCTGGCCCTGGCGCCCGTGACCTCATTGGCCTGGGCGGTGCCCTTCAGCTTGGCCTTCGGGATCAGCCTCGGCTGCACCGTCCCCATGCGGGCGGTGGTGGCCAACAAACTCTTCGGCACGAGAGCCCTGGGCACCATCCTGGGCCTCCTCTCCACCTTTTTCCTGGTGGGCGGGGTGTTTGGGCCGCTGATGCTGGGGTATGTGTTCGACTCCACCGGCTCCTATCACAATGGGATCTGGATTCTAGCCGGCGTGAACTTGGCAACCGTCCCGCTGCTACTTCTGATGCGGGCTCCCCCCCGGCTGGGCGGGTCTGGCGGCTTTCGATGACGCGGCCCAACGTGGCGTCGGCCCCCACCGCGGTCTGAATGCCCGGTGGACAAGGCCGGGCCCCTTGACTATCATGGCGCCCGTCGGCGAGCCCTATTCATCCGTTCTTACCCGGAAAAGGTCCGTATGAAGCTACACGAGTACCAGGCCAAAGGGGTGCTCGCCTCTTTCGGCGTGCCCGTGCCCGATGGCAGCGTGGCCGGAACGCCCCAGGAGGCAGCAGACGCCGCCTCCCGGCTGGGTGGGCGTGTGGTGGTCAAGGCCCAGGTGCACGCTGGGGGCCGTGGCAAAGCGGGCGGGGTGAAGGTGGTGGCCGGTCCCTTGGAAGCGAAGGAGATAGCCGCGGGTCTGCTGGGCACCCGGCTGGTCACCCAGCAGACGGGCGCGGGCGGCGCCCCCGTTGACCGGGTGCTCGTGGAGCAGACCGTGGACGTGGAGCATGAGCTCTACCTGAGCGTCACCACCGATGGCGCCGTGGGTCGCCCGGTGGTCATCGCATCGTCGGAGGGCGGCGTCGAGATCGAGGAGGTGGCCCGCGCCAACCCGGAGAAGATACTCCGGGAGGTGGTGGACCCCGCCATAGGCCTTCAGCCCTTCCAGGGCAGGCGGCTCGCCTACGGTCTGGGGCTGGAGGCGGGGCTGGTGCGTCCCTTCGTCGAGCTCGTGGCCAGTTGCTATCGGGCTTATATGGAGAAGGACTGCTCCATGCTGGAGATCAACCCGCTGGTGGTCACCCGGCAGGGTGAGCTGCTGGCGCTGGACGCCAAACTCACCCTGGACGACGACGCGCTTTTCCGGCACCGGGAGGAGGCGGCGCTGCGGGACACCGGCCAGGAGGACCCGCTGGAGGTGGAGGCGTCCGAGCACGGCATCGCGTATGTGAAGCTGGATGGCAACGTGGGCTGCATGGTGAACGGCGCGGGGCTGGCCATGGCCACCATGGACACGATCCACTCCGCCGGCGCGGAGCCCGCCAATTTCCTGGACGTGGGCGGCGGCGCCAGCGAGGAGAAGGTGACCCGCGCCATCGCGCTCATGCTCACGGACCCGCAGGTGGAGCGGGTGCTGGTCAACATCTTCGGTGGCATCCTCCGTTGCGACATCGTGGCGAGGGGGATAGTGGCCGCCTATGAGCAGTCGGACCGGAGGCCGCCACTGGTGGCGCGCATGTTGGGCACCAACATGCAGGAGGCCAGGGTCATCCTGGCGGAGTCCGACCTGGGCGTCCGTCTGGTGGACACGCTTCCGGAGGCGGCCCAGGCTATCGCGGCGGTATAGCCGCCAGCCCGAGAGTTGGAGCACGACCCATGAGCATCCTCGTCGACGAGTCCTCCCGCGTCCTGGTCCAGGGCATCACGGGCCGGGAGGGAAGCTTCCACACGCAGCGGTGCATCGACTACGGGACCAACGTGGTGGCCGGCGTGACGCCCGGCAAGGGCGGCGAGCTGTTCCAGGAGAAGGTGCCCGTCTACAACACCGTGGCCCAGGCGGTGGCCGAGACGGCCGCCAACGTGGCGCTGCTCTTCGTGCCGGCGCCCTTCGCCGCCGACGCGATTCTGGAATCGGCCGAGGCCGGCGTGGCCCTGGTCATCTGCATCGCCGAGGGGGTGCCGGTCCGCGACTCGCTGGACGTGATGCGCTATCTGGAGGGCAGGCCCACGCGGCTCGTCGGTCCCAACTGCCCCGGCCTCATCTCGCCCGGCGCCAAGTGCAAGGTAGGCATCATGCCCGGCTTCATCCACTCGCCTGGAAGGGTGGGCGTGGTCTCGCGCAGCGGCACCCTTACCTACGAGGCGGTCAACCAGCTCAGCGGGCTCGGCATCGGCCAGTCCACCTGCGTGGGCATCGGCGGGGACCCCGTGTCGGGCACGGACTTCGTGGACGTGCTGCGGCTCTTCAACGAGGACCCGGAGACGGACGCCATCGTGCTTATCGGCGAGATCGGCGGGGCCAAGGAGCAGGAGGCCGCCGCCTACATCCGGGAGCACGTGCGGAAGCCGGTGACGGCGCTAATCGTGGGGCTGACCGCGCCACCGGGACGGCGGATGGGCCACGCGGGCGCCGTGATCACGGGCGCCGCCGCCCTGGGCTCCGAGAAGATGAAGGCGCTGCGGGAGGCCGGCTGCCACATCGCACCCAGCCCCGGCGAGATGGGCGCCACCGTTCAGCAGACGCTGGCGGCCAGGGCATCGTAGCAGGCCCGCCAAACCTGTCCTGTCCGCCACCTCTATTCGGACTGGTGCGGACTCCGGCCACCGCGGAGAGCAAAGCCGAAGGGCCCTTCGTCCCGACCCGTCGGGACTCAAGGGCTAAAGGCGAACCCGATGGTCCGACAGGCTCGACGTTTTCGGACTCTCGATAAAATCGGAGCTCACCATGAGCGGAAAAATAAACCCGCTCACCCTGAGCGAAGTCGAAGGGTCAGGATATTCGTCGGTGAAGCTATTCGCGGTGCGACGGGGTGATGCGTCATAATAGAGCGGCGCTGATCTCCACGGGCCCGGGAGCGGGCGCCGCTAACCCCTAGGTGTACTCCAGATGCTTTTCACAGAGAACGTCAAAAAGTCGCTCGGCGGCCTCGACCTCTTCACGGGGGTTTCGTTCAACGTCGCCGATGGTGAACGGGTAGCGCTCGTGGGGCCCAACGGCGCGGGCAAGACGACGTTGCTACGCATGTTGGCTGGAGAAGACTCGCCAACGTCGGGGAGCGCAGGCCATCGCAATGGGTCCTTGGGTTACCTGAAGCAGGAGTTGGGGTTTGATCCTGAGAACACCCTGGAGCAGGAGATGTGGGTGGCGTTTCCCGAGGCGCTCGCGATCTCCCGCCGCCTCGCGGTGATCGAGTCGGACCTGCCTGACGCCGGCGACAACGCATCGGCACTCGTGGCGGAATCACTCGATCTCTACGAGCAGTTCGCGCTGCTGGACGGCCATACGGTCGAAGCGCGCCTGGACCGTGTGCTCGGCGGGCTTGGCTTCGAGAAGGCGGACCGCACCAAGGTATGCGGAAGCTTCAGCGGAGGCTGGCGTATGCGGATATCGCTGGCCAAGGTGCTGGTGCGCCGGCCCGATCACATGCTGCTGGACGAGCCGACGAACCATCTGGATAGCAAGGCCCGTGACTGGCTTGCGCGCGAGCTCCGCGACTACCTGGGCACTTTGATGATCGTTACGCACGACGGCGCTTTCCTGGACAAGGTGGCCAAGCGGGTGTTGGAGGTAGGCGATCTCGGTGTCGTGTCGTACACCGGCAATTACACCAAGTACCTGCATGAGAAGGAGAAGCGGCACCAGCAACAGGAGCAGGCTGCCGCGCGGCAGGAGCGCCAACTGGCGTCGCAGCAGCAATTCATCGACCGCTTTCGAGCGAAGGCCACGAAGGCCTCGCAGGTGAAGAGCCGGGAGAAAGCACTCGCCAAGGTGCAGCGGATCGATCGGCCCCGCATCAAGGCCGGCGCCAAGTTCAGCATCAGATCGCACGGGCGGGTCGAGCAGAAGGTGTTGACGCTGGACTCCATCTCCATGGCGTTCGACGACGAGTTCGTGCTGATGGACGCGAGCCTTACGGTGGAACGCGGGCAAAAGGTAGTGCTCGTAGGGCCGAACGGTAGCGGCAAGTCCACGCTTCTGCGCGTCGCGATGCGCCAAATACGCCCCCTGGGGGGCGAAGTGCTATGGGCTGAGCGCGCTCGGCCAGGGTACTACGAGCAGCACCAGGACGAGGCTTTGGACCCAGCGTGCACCGTTCTCGAAGAGGTGCGGGCGGCGGCCGAAGGCGCGACGGAGCAGCAGGTGCGGAGCGTGCTTGGCGAGTTCCTGTTCAAAGGCGACGACGTTTTCAAGCCGGTGTCGGTGCTGTCCGGTGGTGAGCGGAGCGGGGTGGCGCTGGCGAAATTCCTGATCCAGCAGACCAACGTCCTGCTCCTAGATGAGCCGACCAACCATTTGGACAAAGCCACGCGCGAGAGTCTGGTGAAGGCGCTGGGCAAGTACGATGGCACGATCATCTGCGCGACCCACGACTCCGAGATACTGAACACGATCGCAACGCACGTTTACGAGATGCGCAACGGGGCTTGCGTGAACACGCGTATCGTGGAGCCGCCGGCGCCCATCAAGGCGCAGCCCAAGAGACGCAAGAAGTAGCGTCTGCCTCGGGAAATCGGGTTTGAGCCGAGTTACCGGGTTAGTAGACGCGCTCCCGGTAGCTGATCTTGGGCGATGTCCTGGCGGGCGGACCATCCCGAAGCGTTTGCCGAGCCAGGCCCCGCCTGGCGGAAGCTCCCCAGCCCGTGAAGGACCGCCTCCCCCTACGCCAGCCGGCGAATCCGTGGGCTCAGGACCGCGACACTTCCGGCGACCAGGATGAGCAGGGTCGACGTGACGCTCAGCGCCAGCGGCGCGCCGATGACCGCCGCCCCTATGGTCAGGGGCAGCACGCCCAGGGGTATGAGCCCCCAGCCCATCATGTTGATGCTCAGCATGCGTCCCCGGTACTTGGGGTCGGTGTATTCCAGGATCAGCGCGCTCTGCAGCGTGAACCGGCCCGTCTGCATCAGACCGATGAGCACCATGAAGCCCAGGGCCACCGCGAACACCGGGCTGAAGTGCGCCATGGCCGCAAAGCCCACCAGCACACTCCCGGAGAGAACCCCGCTTCCCGCCAGAAGCATGCCTCGCCTTCTCACTGACCTGAGCGAGGCCAAGAAAACCGAACCGGTCACGCTGCCCACACCCATGGCGCTGTACATGAGGCCCAGGCTTCCGGGGCCCACGTGGAAGATGTCCTCGGCGAACACCGGCAGGACGAGCCGAAGCGGCATCCCCAGTACGGTCTGCGAGAGGCCTAGGACGAGCAAAAGCATGATCACGGTGTTCGAACGCATGTACCGAACGCCCTCGACGAACTGGGAGGCCATGCCGATATCCTTGCCATGCGCCGCCTGGAACTTAGGTAGCAGCGACGTGAAGAAGATGGCCCCCGCGTACACTCCCACCAGAAGGTAGTAAGCGGTGCTCACCCCCACTAGCGCGATGATCCCTCCCCCGAGCCCGGGGGCCAGAACGCCCATGATCTGCATCCCCATGGAGTTGAGGGCCACCGCGTTCATCAGCCGCTCTTTGCTCACCACCAGCGGGATAATCGACTGGCGGGCCGGCATCATAAAGGGAAGCACGGAGCCATGGACTGCGGCGGCGGCCAGCAGGTGCCACCAGGTGATCGTCCCGGTGGTGACCGAGATGCCAAGGAATAGCACCAGCGACATGGAGGTCGTGTGACCAATCTGGACGACCCGTTTCTTCTCAATCCGGTCCGCCAGCACACCGCCGATGGGACCAAAGATGAGGGTTGGCAGGCCGTTGACAGCCATCACCAAGCCCAGAAGGCTTATGGAGCCGGTGAGGTTGTAGACGAACCAGCCGAGGACCACCGACTGCATCTGCATGCCGCCCATCTGGAACAGCATGCCCACCCAGAGATGCCGATAATCGCGGTCCTCTAAGGAAGCGAAGGTGCGCTTGAAGAAACCAGAAGGGGGTGACGTGGTGACGCCGGCGGCGGGTGCGGCCTGCTCTAACGCAGGCTCACTCAAGCGCACGCTCTCCCGTCCGCCACCGTCACGACCGGCTCCTGCCATGGACCATCTCCCCGCTATGACCAGCCGGGCCACTCTACGGCCCGCGGCGCGCTATGGCAAGGAAACCGAGCTAGCGTGACGGCGGGGCCGGCGGCCTTCGCCGGAGGCCTCCACCTCAGTGGTTGCTGAAGACCTGCTGGAACTCGGCGACCTTGGCGCGCATGGCGTCCCACTCGAGCGGGGTGGGGTTGCGCGGGTCCTGGGCCTTGGGAAACCTGCCCAGCTTCATCATGGTCGCCATCAGCAGCAGCCGCGCCTTGTTGGCGTCCAGGTTGCTCCCATTGATGGCCGCCAGCCCCTCGAAGTGGGGGACCATGCCGCCCGGGTCGCTGCGCCCCACGCGGACCACCGGCAGGCCGCTGAAGCCCGCGATGTTCAGCGCCGCCATCTGCGCGTGGGAGCCGACGCCGTAGGGCGAGTAGCCCTCCATGACCACGCCGTGGAGCTTGGGGGCGGCCGGGTCGCCGCTCGCCTGCTCCGCCAGCGCCTTCTCGATCCGCGCCAGGATGTCCACCTCGTGGCTGGGGTCGGGGGTGGGGTCGTAGGCCATGTAGGCGCCCGTCTTCACGATATGCACCCGGGGAATGGCCGTGCCCAGCAGCAGGCCATCCGAGCCCTTGACCCGCACCCTGGCGAGGACGGTATCGCCGGCCCGGTCCTGGAACGCCACCTCCTCCGGCAGCACGCTGAGGCGCACCTCCGACGTGGAGGTGTACTTGTACGCGGGCTTGTACCAGATAGTCACCGGCGGGCCCACGGAGCCCAGGATGCCGCCGTGACCGCCCGTGGCCTTATAGTTCCCGGGGCGGTCGTCGGCCTTCTTCAGCTCGCGCGCGGCGAAGATCTGCTCGTCCAGCACGCCCACGGCGCCCAAACCCACTCCCTGGCCCGACAGCACGTAGTCCACCGCGTCCACGATGTTCCGGTCGCCGTCGTTGGAGAGCTGGCCGTGGGTCCGCTGGGCGGCGATGGCGGCAAAGGGCAGCTCCGTATCTATCAGCAGACTCAGCCAGTAGGTCGTCTCCTCCACCGTGGGACTGCCCTCCATCCACACGCCGCCCACGTAGTCGCCGGAAGCCATGGCCTGCTGCACCACGTTCGCCGCCCTGGCCAGCGACTCGACGCCAGGGGTCCTGGCGATGAGGTACGGCTTGTAGTGAAAGTAGTCGACCCCCGACCGCTCGCCCTGGCTGGTGTAGCCGGCGGAGGGAAGCACGCGAATGAAGTCGTAGTCCGCCCGCCGGTCCAGGGCGTTGGCCTCGCCGTGGTCGTCCCGGCCCGTGATCGTCCGGTCGATGTCTTCGAAGATGCGCGAGGCGTCGGGATAGAAGAACTGCCTCCCGCCGCACTGGAGCGCCATGTTCACCAGGTCCGCGTCCTCGAAGGGCGCGCCGTCCGGGGAGCCGTCGGCCCGCCGGGCGAGATACGGCAGCAGGTAGGGGCCGTCCTCCGGGCGCAACTCCACCTCGTAGTAGTCCCGCCCGCCATCGTGGTAGACGGCGGCGGCGTCCTCCTCCAGGGGATGGGCACTGAACTTCCTGATCCTGACCGTCACCGGCTCATGGAGCGTCTGGGCCGCCAGGTGGTCGTAGCGCCCCTCCAGCACGCGCTCGCCCGGCAGCCGGCCCTTGTTGCTGGTCACCAGGGTCGGCGAGTTGCCGATGGTGGCCGCCGGTCCCGAGAACACCGCGATCTTTGGCTTGGCCATGATTCCCTCCTCGATTGCGGGATGCCGACGATGCGCCAAAGGACGCCACGCCCTCTGGCATCAGGATAGTAGGTGCGCTCCTCAGAGCCGTCAATCCTATCGTGCCGGGCGAGGCACGAAGGCCATGCTTGATGCGCGGTCTTCCGCCAACTGTATAATGCGCGGGCCTATCTCATTGGAGCGCGAGGTGTGCCATGGAACGACGCGTGGTAGAGGAGATCATCATCCCCGCCGGCTACGGCAGGGCCTGCGAGGTGAAGAAGGGGCAGGTGCTCCGCATCTTTCAGCCGGAGGGCAAGCAGGTGGGCGACTGCGCCTTCTTCAACGCCCACGACTACAAAGAGGTGTACCACGTGGGCCAGACCTGGGGGCTCAACGGCATCCTGGGCACCGGCAACGCCAGGCACTTCAAGTACTTCTTCTCCAAGCCTCCCAGGGAGAACATCATGTTCACCGTCCTGGAGGACACGGTGAAGAACCACTGGGGAAACAACGGCGGCAGGTGCAGCCCCCGCATCTACGAGTACCGCGACAAGACCACATCGCACCGGAGCTGCCAGCAGAACTTGGAGGAGGCGCTGGCCCCCTACGGCATCACCGGCGACGACATCATGGATATCTTCAATGTGTTCATGAACGTGGAGTGGGACGGCGACGGCAACCACACCATCAGGCCCACCACCGCCGAGAAGGACGATTACATCGACATGCAGGCGGAGATGGACATTCTGGCGGCCATCTCTTCGTGTCCCAGCGAGAAGGCGGCCACGAACCACTACAGCGTGAAGCCCCTGGGGATCCGCATCCTGGAATAGCAGGACCCGTCTCCCAGGGCATCTTCAGCGCGTGTGCAAGGTCTCACGGAACGCGGCCGCCACGGTACAGGCTTACCCCTGACCTCCACGCACCGTTCAATGACGCTCCGTACGCACGGCCTCGCTGGGCCGCCACCGGGCTGCCGCCGTGGAGGGGCCGCTTGCGTACCGGCGCGCATCCCGCCACGACGGAAGCCGTGATAAATCCAAGACAACCGCCCGAGGCCGGGACGCATCAAATAGAATAGGCCAGGGAATATTCAGGGCAACGCAAGGCGAAGGAGATGCGATGCGACGACTGCTGCACGTCGAGGCGTTGGTAGCTCCGCTGGGAGTGCTGCTGCCCCTGCCCTGGTGATGAGTCCTTCCGGGCCTGCTCGGCGTCCTGGGAAGCGCGGGAGCCGGGCTGGCCATAGCGCCCGCGTTGCGGGTGCTGAACGGTCCGTTCCTGGCGCTCACGGTGCTCGCCCTGAGCCGCGGGTGGTACCTGCACCTCGCCCACGGGGCTCCGACGCGGTGGGGACGCCGGGGACGAGCGGTGCTGATAGCCTCCACCGCTCTCTCGGTCACCCTGTGGGGCCTCCGTTTCGCCGGGCTCCTGGGCATGAGGCCGTTTTAAGTGGACTGGGCCGCTAGGAGCTGGTGTATGGAAGTGCTGACCAGAGCGAAGTTGACATGCCCCGAGTGCGGGTCCGGCCAGGAAGTGGAGATGCCCACCGACGCGTGCCAATTCTTCTACGAGTGCGTCAACTGCCACTCCATCCTCCGTCCGAAGCCGGGCGAATGCTGCGTGTTCTGCTCCTACGCGGACAGGCGCTGCCCTTCGAAGCAAGGGAACGCGCTGCCCTCATAGGCCCTCCCACGTGGTGCGGCGCTGACGCGCACATTAGGCGGGCACGTTAGAATGGGGCCGGCCCATCCCACCGCCTGGAGGCGCCCATGACGACCGACCCATCCGCATGTATGGTGAGCCACCTGGACCACGTCGGCATCGCCGTCACGGACGTGGAGGCGGCGGTGGCGCTCTTCCAGAAGCTGCTGGACGCCCCGGAGACGCCCGTCATCGAAGCGCCCGAGCGCGGCCTGCGAGCGGCCATCGTGGCCCAGGGGGAGACGCGCCTGGAGTTCCTGCAGTCCACGGACCCGGACAACGCCATCGGCAGGCACATCGCCAAGCGCGGCGAGGGGCTCCACCACATCGCCTTCCGGGTGGACGACATCCAGGCCAAGGTCAGCCAGCTCAAGGAGGCGGGGGTGCCCATGATCGACCAGGAGCCGCGCCCGGGCCTCACCGGCATCGTGGCCTTCCTCCAGCCCCAGGCGACCCGCCACGTGCTTGTGGAGTTGGTCCAGCACCAGGACGGGTAGGCGGATGAAGGGGAAGCCATACCGTGTGCTGATGGCCAAGCCGGGCCTCGACGGCCACGAGCGAGGCGCCCGGGTGGTGGCGCGGGCCCTGCGGCAGGCGGGCATGGAGGTGACCTACACCGGCATCCGCTGCACGCCGGAGATGATCGCCGAGGCCGCCGAACGCTTCCAGTCGGAGGTGGTCGGCCTGAGCGTCCTCTCCGGGGCGCACCTGGAGCTGGTCACCCGGGTGCTGGACGCCCTGCACCGGCGGGGCCTCGATGAGGCCATCGTTGTCGCCGGCGGCATCATCCCGGAGCAGGACCGGCCCGCGCTGCTGGAGATGGGCGTGGCGGCCGTCTTCGGCCCCGGTGGGCGGACCGACGAGATCGTGGCGTTCATCGAGCGGACGGCCCGGGAGCGCCGCCAGAGGGCGGCTGCCAAGCGCTAGGCCGGCTCCGTCGCCCGCTTGTTCAGCTCGAGTTGGGTAATGGCCCAGACGGCCGGACTGACGAAGATCCACAGGATAAGTATGAGCCACTTGTTCATGCTTCCATCGGTCAGGGCCTCCACCGCCTCGCCGTGTTTGTAGAAAGCAAACAGTTGGACGACCGGTATGATCGACAGCACGACCCACAGCACTGCGTTTCCATCCAGCTTCTTGTGCTCGATCATCTCCTTGGAAGTGACGTAGAACCAGTAGAGGCCGTAAATACCTAGGGTAACGACCATCAACAGCACTTGCATCAGCATCTCGCGCCGTTTGATCATCTCGGTCTCCTTTGAGGTAAGGTGGTTCCGCACCTATTTCGCGTCCAAAGACAGGATGTCCACAGTTTACTGAACACGTTTCACGAAATCCTTATGATTTCCTCACCTGGACGGCGTCTTTCCGTACACCCTCCGCTTTCGCAACCGTGGCCTCCGCTGTACAATTGGCGCGGTATCCAGGAGGTGCATGGTGAATTGGGGCCTTGAGGGCAGAGTAGCGGTTGTCAGCGGGGCTGGCCGTGGCGTGGGCCGGGGCCTGGCGCTCGCCTTCGCCGCCGACGGCGTTAGCGTGGTGGTCAACGACATCGACGCGGAGCCGGCCCACGACACCGTGCGGGAGGCGGTCGCGAATGGCGGCCAGGCGGTGGCGGTCGTGGGCGACGTGACCGAGCCCGGCGTGGCGGAGCGCATGGCCCAGGAGGCGGTCGAGCGGTACGGCGACCTCCACATCGTGGCCACCTGCGCCGGGTGGAACTGGGACGCCGCGGTCGAGGACACCACCGACGAGCAGTGGGAGGCCATGATCGGCGTCCACTCCACCGGCACCTTCCGGGTGGTGCGCGAGGGGTACAAGCTCATGCGCGAGCGCGCCCAGCAGGAGCAGGAGGCCGGGAAGACGCCCATAGCCCGCAAGATCGTCGCCGTCTCCTCCGGGAGCTTCTTCGGCACGTGGAGCATGGGCAACTACGCGGCGGGTAAGGCGGGCATCGTTGGCCTCATCCGCACCGTGGCCCTGGAGGGCGCCAGGTTCAACATCCTGGCCAACGCCATGGCCTTCGGACTCCTCGACACCAGGCTCACCAAGGCCACGGAGTCCCAGAACGAGTGGATGGGCAAGGTGAGGCTGGGCATCGAACCGGAGGATATGGCCCGCTACGTGAGCAACATGCCCCGGGGCCGCATCGGCACCATTGCCGAGGCCATCGGGCCCATGCTCTTCCTGGCGTCGGACTACGCCAACTACATCTCCGGAGAGCTGATGGCGGTCAACGGCGCCGCGCGTACGACATAGCGCCCATTTCCGATTGCAGAGGGAATGCCATGTGGGGTCTTGAGGGAAGAGTCGCGGTGGTCACCGGCGCCGGACGCGGCATAGGCCGGGGGCTGACACTGGCGCTGGCCGCCGAGGGGGTCAGCGTGGTGGCCAACGACCTCGACCCCGGGCCGGTCCAGAAGACTGTGGAGGAGGCCATCGAGCGGGGCGGCCAGGCGGTGGCCATACCCGGCTCCGTGACCGACCCCAGCCTGGCCGAGCGGCTGGTCCAGGAGGCGGAGACGCGCTACGGCGACCTCCACATCGCGGCCACCTGCGCCGGCTTCACCTGGGACGTTATGTTCCACCGCATGACCGACGAGCAGTGGCAGACGATCATCGACGTCCACCTGACGGGGACCTTCCGGGTGGTGCGCGAGTCCTTCAAGCTCATGCGCCAGCGCGCGCAGCAGGAGCAAGAGGCGGGGGGAGTCGCCGTGTCGCGCAAGCTCATCACCGTCTCGTCGCGGTCCGGCTGGGGCAACCTGGGCCAGGCCAACTACGCCGCCGCCAAGACGGGCATCCTCGGCCTGACTCGGACCGCGGCCCTGGAGGGCGCCAGGTTCAACATCCTGGCCAACTCCGTCGCCTTCGGCGCCGTCGATACCCGGCTCACCCGCGTGCGCGACACCCAAGACGAGCGGGTGGGGGAGGCGGTGCAGGGCATCCCCGCCGAGGCCCGCCAGCGGTATCTCGACACCTCACCGCTGCACCGCATCGCCACCATCGAAGAGGCGGTGGGGCCCATGCTCTTCCTCGCCTCCGACTTCGCCAACTACGTCTCCGGGGAGACGCTGTCGGTGAACGGCGCATCCCACATCAGTTAGCCAGGGCTCGCCCTCTCCGGTGTTGCACCGGAACCAGGACGCTCCCTATAGGCGTAAGCTCCCCTCCTATCGTCGCTTGAAGAGGCTCAAGAACACGTCCTGGTACTCCTCGAAGAGGCCCCAGCGGTCGAGCTCGCGCTTGACCTCGGAGGGGTCGGCGTGGCCTCGGCGCGCCTCCTCCAGCAGGCGCTCGATACGCTGGCGGGCCTCCCTGGGCACGTCACCCTCCATCTCGAACAGCCCCTGCCGGTGCAGGTCGGAGACGTTGGACCGCACCGATGCGCTGGTGAGCTCGTAGATGAACTTCATCAGTGAAACGTCCCATAGCTCGTCGACACCACGGATGACCGCCTCCAGACGCCGGTCCTCCCGGTCCAGCCGCTGGCGGAGCCTGGAGGCCACCTCCACGGCGGCGCCGGAGACGATGGACATCTGCATGTCCTGGTTCTTGTAGGCGTAGAGCAGTCCGGGCGCGTGGGGGCCGTACTCCTGGACCAACCGCTCCAGATACCGGCCCGCGTTGTCCGTAAACCCCTCGGCTCGCGACAGGTAATAGGGGGTCACCACTTGGGGACGCTCCGCCATGACCGTCCCCTCGCGGACCACCGCTTCGTCCCGGTCCTTCCTGGGGTCGAGCTCGGCGTAGACGGGCTCGGTGACCAAGTAGTAGCGGATGGTGGTGGTGCCGAACGTGGCCAGCATCTGGCGGGGCGGCCGCACCACGTAGGTATTTCGCACCGCGTAGGCGATGCGTGTATCGTATTCGTGCGTCACGCCCCCATTATACCGCGAGGCTACGAGGCTGGGCAGCGGACCGAGGCCGGAGGACCCCGAACTCAGCGAAACACCACGTGCCATAGACGTTATCTATGGGAAAAGGGGCGCTTAGAAGCTTGTCCCATCCCTCTGAGAGCCCATGAATGATGCGGGGCGGGGTTACGAACGCATCACGAAGCTGTATACTAGTGTTAAATCCCGGCGAAAGTGACGAATAATACATAGATGGCCCTGCGTTCGAGGCAGTAAAGTTTCTCCGAAAGTTTTTGTCTATGGCTGACTACGACCTGGCGGTGATCGGCGCGGGACCCGGCGGCTATGTGGCCGCCATTCGCGCCGCCCAACTGGGGATGCGCGTGGTGGTGGCGGAGCGGGAGGAGCTGGGAGGCGTTTGCCTGAACTGGGGGTGTATTCCCAGCAAGGCGCTGCTCCGGAACGCGGAGGTCCTCTCCCTGTTCCACCGGGCGCAGGACTTCGGCATCCAGGTGGACGGCCTCACCGCCGATTACGCCCACGCCGTGGAGCGGAGCCGCCAGGTGGTGAGCAAGCTGACCCAGGGTGTCCAGGGCCTGCTGAAGAAGAACAAGGTGGAGGTGGTGCGCGGCATCGCCCGCCTCTCGGACCCCCACACGGTAGCGGTGGGCGATCGGCGTCTGGAGGCCAAGAACGTCGTGCTGGCCACGGGCGCCCGGCCCCGGTCCATCCCCGCGCTGGAGGTCGACGGCGAGCTGGTGGTGACCTATCGAGAAGCCATTGTGCAGCGGGATATCCCTCCACGGGTCGTCATCGTCGGCGGCGGCGCCATCGGCGCGGAGTTCGCCTACATCTACAACGCCTACGGGGCCGAGGTGTATATCGTCGAGATGATGCCGCGCATCCTACCGCTAGAGGATGAGGAGATCAGCAATCACCTGGCCCGCGCCTTCGAGCGGCAGGGGGTCCATCTCCACACCGACGCCAAGGTGTCGGGGCTGCGCCGAAACGGCGCCGAAGGCGCCACGGTGGAGGTGGAGACGCCCCAGGGCGGCCAGGCGCTGCAGGCCGACCGGGTGCTGGTGGCCGTGGGCATCCAGGCCAACACCGAGGAGCTGGGGCTGGAGGAGGCCGGCGTCACCCTCGAAAAGGGGTTTGTTCGGGTCGACGACGCGCTCCAGGCCAACGACGAAGGCGTGTACGCCATCGGCGACGTGATGGGCGTTATGGCGCTGGCCCATGTGGCCCAGGCCCAAGGGGTGTACGTGGCCGAGCGGCTGGCCGGAGAGGAGCCGGCGCCCCTGGACTACGGCGCCATGCCCCGGGCCATCTATTGCAACCCCCAGGTGGCCAGCTTCGGGCTGACGGAGCAGGAGGCCAAGGCCAAGGGCTTGGCGTACAAGGTGGGCCGCTTCCCGTTGTCGGCCAACGGCAAAGCGCTGGCCCTGGGCGAGACCGAGGGTCTGGCCAAGGTGCTGGTAGACTCCAACAGCGGCGAGCTGCTTGGGGGCCATCTCATCGGCCACGAGGTGACGGAGATGCTGGGCGAGCTGAGCCTTGCCCGCGTGATGGAGGGTACGAGCATGGAGGTGGGGGCCGTGGTCAACGCCCATCCCACCATCTCCGAGGTGGTGAAGGAGGCGGCCCTGGACGCCGAGGGCCGGGCCATCCACATCTAACGCTCCGGCGCCGGGCGCGGCATCGTTTTGCGAGAGGAGTCGCATGAAGCTAACGCAAGAGCTGAGCAGGACCGAGCTGGTGGAGCTCTACCGCCATATGGTGCTGATCCGCCGCTTCGAGGAGCGGGCGGGCGAGCAGTACATGCGGGGCAAAATCCGCGGCTTTCTCCACCTCTACATCGGTGAGGAGGCCATCGCGGCTGGAGCGATTCCAGTCCTTCCTTCGCAGGACTACGTGATCACGCACTACCGCGACCACGGCCACGCCCTGGCCAGAGGCATGGACCCTAAAATAATAATGGCCGAGCTGTTCGGCCGGTCCACCGGGTCCAGCAAGGGCAAGGGCGGCTCCATGCACCTCTTCGACGCCAGCAGGAACTTCATGGGCGGCTACGCCATCGTGGGCGGGCAGCTCCCGCTGGCGGTGGGCCTCGCCTTCGCAGCCCAGTACAAGGAGGAGGACCGGATCGTCCTCTGCTTCCTGGGCGACGGCGCGCTGAACGAGGGGGAGTTCCACGAGGCGATGAACCTGGCCGCCATCTGGCGTCTGCCCGTCATCTTCTTCTGCGAGAACAACCTCTACGGCATGGGCTCGCCCGTCTCCGAGGTGTTCGCCGTCAAGGAGATCTATCGCGCGGCGGAGCCCTACGGCATTCCAGCAAAGCAGGTGGACGGGATGGACGTGCTCGCCGTGCGGGAAGCCACCTCGGAGGCGGCGGACTGGGTCCGCAGCGGCAACGGCCCCTACTTCATGGAGGCGCTCACCTACCGATTCCGGGGCCACTCCCTGGCCGACCCCAGCGAATACCGGCCCCAGGACGAAGAGGACTACTGGAAGGCCAAAGACCCCATCCCCGCCTTCCACGGGCTGCTGCTCGCGGAGCATGGGGTCACCGAGGCGGAGCTGCAGGCGGTGGACCTGCAGGTCGAGCAGGCCGTTGACGAGGCGGTCGCGTTCGCCGACGCCAGCCCCGTGCCGGACCCGAGCGAGCTCTACGACGATATCCTGGGCTAGCGTTCCCAAGCCGGAAGCCGAAGCCCAATGAGGGGAGTGAGCATGCCAGAGATCACCTATCGAGAGGCGGTTCGCCGGGGACTTCAAGAGGCGCTGGACGGCGACGAGCGCGTGTTCATCTTGGGCGAGGACATCGGCAACTACGGCGGCGCCTACGCCGTCACCAAAGGGTTCCTGGAGCAGTACGGCCCCAAACGGATCAAGGACACGCCCATCTCCGAGTCGGTCATCGTGGGCTGCGGCGCCGGCGCGGCCATGGCCGGACTCCGTCCCGTGGTGGAGCTGATGACCATCAACTTCTCCCTGCTGGCCCTCGACCAGATCGTGAACCACGCCACCAAGGTACGGTACATGTCCGGCGGCCAGCTAAACTCGCCCCTGATCTTACGAACAGTCACCGGCGGCGGCGGCGGCATGGCCGCCACTCACTCCCAGAGCCTGGAGGGCTGGTTCGCCACGCTGCCCGGCTTGAAGGTGGCGGTCCCCGCCACGCCCTACGACGCGCTTGGGATGCTGCGCCAGGCGTTCCTGGAGGAGGACCCGGTGCTCTTCGCGGAGCACTCTCTCCTCTACCGGCTGCGCGGCGAGGTGCCGGACGAGCCGTACACGGTGCCCTTCGGCCAGGCGTCGGTGCAGCGGCGGGGCGACGGCGTGACACTCGTGGCCTACTCGCGGATGGTCCACGTGGCCCTGGACGCCGCCCAGGTGCTGGCTGACCGTGGCGTGGAGGCCGAGGTCATCGACCTCAGGAGTCTGCGGCCCCTGGACATGGAGACGGTCTACGAGTCCGTCCGGAAGACGAACCGCGCGCTGGTGGTCGAGGAGGCCTGGCGCACGGGCGGCTTCGGCGCGGAGGTGGCGGCGCAGATCCAGGAGGCCTGCTTCGATTCCCTGGACGCGCCGGTGGCCAGGGTGGGCGGCGAGGAGGTGCCCCAACCCTACGCCCTCTCCTTGGAGAAGGCCGCCATCCCCGACGCGCAAAAGGTGTTGGACACGCTCGCCCGGGTGGTGGGGGTCTAAGCGCGCGGGTCCACGGTTGCACCCCGGCGCTAGACTCCCCTCGGCGGGGTCGGTAAACTGCGCGCAGCGCGGCCTAGCGCGGACGATGGAGGTGTTCCGGCATGGCTACTGAAGTATTGATGCCCCAGATGGGGTACGACATGGCCGAGGGCACCGTGGTGCGGTGGCTGAAGCAGGAGGGGGAGGAGGTTCGCCGGGGCGAGGCCATCGTCGAAATCGAGACGGACAAGGCCACGGTAGAGATAGAGGCCGAGGCCTCCGGCCTCCTGCGGCGCATCGTGGTGAGCCAAGGCGGCACCGTGCCCGTGGGCCAGGTTATCGCGTACATAGGCGCCGCCGACGAGGCCCTGCCGGATACTCCCTCCGCCGATGCGCCCGCCGCGAAGTCCCCCACTGCGGAGCCCCCCACTGCGGAACCCCAGGACAGCCCCGCTCCATCCGCTCCCACGCCCGACAAGGCCGCCAAGGCGGCGGATGCGCCGAAGGTCTCACCCGTGGCCCGCCGCATCGCCGACGAGCAGGGCATAGACGTGGCGCAGGTGCAGGGCACCGGGCCCGGCGGCCGCGTTACGAAGGATGATGTGCTCGCCTTCGCGCAGCAAGCGCCCGCCGAGGCAGCGCGCGAGCCGGCGACGGCCCCCGAACCGAAGGCAGCACCCGAGCCGGCAGCGGCGACCGGCGACGTGCAGCGCATCGAGCTCTCGCGCATGGCCCAGGCCATCGCCCGGCGCACCCATCAGGCCAAACAGGAGGTCCCCCACTACTACGTCAGCGCCAGCGTGGACATGTCGCGGGCCATGGACGCGCGCAAGCAGCTCAACGCCGACCCGGACAGCGAGCTCCACATCAGCGTAAACGACATCATCATCAAGGCCTGCGCCGTGGCGCTGGGCAAGTTCACCGTGTTCAACGCCGTCTTCAAGGAGAACCACCTGGAAGTGGCGCCCCATATCAACATCGGCATCGCCATCGCCCTGCCCGAGGGGCTCATCGTGCCCGCCCTCCTGGAGTGCGAGCGCAAGTCGCTCGCGGAGATCGCCCAGGAGAGCAAGGACCTGGGCGAGCGGACCCGGGCCGGCAAGCTCCGTCAGGAGGAGTACACGGGCGGCACCTTCAGCATCAGCAACCTGGGCATGTTCGACGTGGACAGCTTCACGGCCATCATCAACGCGCCCCAGAACGCGGTCTTGGCCGTGGGCGCCGTGCGCCAGCAGCCCGTGGTCCGCGATGGGCGGATCGAGGTGGGCGAGGTGATGCAGGCCACCCTCTCGGCAGACCACCGGGTCACCAACGGCGCCGACGCCGCGCGCTTCCTGGGCGAGATAAAGCGCCTGCTGGAGAACCCCGTCCCGCTGCTGGGCTAGCCGCGCCCGCACCCTAGGCTCCGCATCCGGAGTCCAGGGTGTACACAAACGTTCCGTGTGATTGCTTTCCCGCCCCCCGGACATGGGCCAAGTCGTTTTCGTGAGGACGGCTGGTTCCCGTCACCCACGCTCGCGTGTATCATACGCACAACTTCGCGGAGGTAAGCTGACATGGCGCGTATGACCGGCGGGCAGGCCGTGGTGGAGTCACTCATCGCCCAGGGCGTGGACACGGTCTTCGGACTCATCTCCGTCCATACCCTGAAGATCTTCGACGCGCTCCGTGACGCGGTGGAGCAGGGACGGCTGGCGTACATCGGCAGCCGCCACGAACACGCCCTGGCCTACATGGCCGACGGCTATGCACGCACCAGCGGCCGCCCGGGCGTCCTGCTCACGAGCTGCGGGCCCGGCGCCGCCAACTCCCTGGGCTCCATGGGCGAGGCATACCACTCGTCGGTCCCGCTGCTCCAGATCACCACTGAGGTCGAGCACGAGTGGATCAACCAGGGCAAGGGCCGAACCCACAATCCCAAGGACCAGCTCACCATGTTTGCCTCCGTCACCGACTGGCACTCCCTGGTGGAGAGCGTGGAGGCGGTCCCTGACCACATCGCCGGCGCCATGGCGCACCTGCGCACGCACCATCCGCGTCCCGCGGTCGTGGAGGTGCCCACCGACTTCCTGGGCCAGGAGGCGGAGGTGGAGGTCCCGGCCCTGGAGGCGGAGCGGCCTCAGGCCGGTCCGGCCGCGGTGGAACGGGCGGCCCGGATGCTCATGGAGGCGAAACGCCCGGTCCTGTGGGCTGGCAGCGGCGTCATGACCTCCGGGGCCACTCAGGAGATGCGGGAGCTGGCCGAGCTGCTGGATGCTCCCGTCGTCACCGGAAGCGGCGCCAAGGGCGCTTTCCCGGAGGACCACCCGCTGTCCCTGCGGACCGCGCTGGGCGGAGGCTACTATGGTCCCACTCCCATCCATGACTTCATCGCCTCCTGCGATGTGGCCCTGGTGGTGGGCTCGAGCCTGCCCTTTAGCTCTACCAAGGGAGCGGGGCTCCGCTTTCCCGCCAACCTGATTCAGGTGGATATCGATCCCGACATGGTCGAGCGGACCTTCCCCGTCGCCGCGAGCCTGGTGGGGGACGCCAAGCTGGTGCTGCGTCAGGTGCTGGATGCCCTGGGCGGCCGGCGCACGGTCA
Source organism: Dehalococcoidia bacterium (assembly GCA_965249185.1). Taxonomy (GTDB): domain Bacteria; phylum Chloroflexota; class Dehalococcoidia; order Lucifugimonadales; family Australimonadaceae; genus CBDFLS01. The sequence continues at coordinate 1,024,388 of CBDFLS010000002.1, read as the reverse complement.
GGGACCAGGCCTACCACACGGAGCTGGAGGCGCTGAAGGCGGTCGCGTACGCCGCCGTCCAATCGCAGCTCCCCAACCAACTGGCCCTCTGGGAAGGGGTCCGCTCGGTGCTGGACCGGGACGCGGTGGTGGTGATGGACGCGACGATGCCGGCCTACGCCGCTCCGCGGTGCTTCCCCGCCTACGAGCCGCGGACGATACACAGCCCCCATGGCTGGGGAGGCATCGGCTACGGCTTCCCCGCAAGCCTGGGCGCCAAGGTGGCGGCGCCCGACCGGCAGGTGGTGTGCGTGGCCGGCGACGGTGGATTCCAGTACAACTTCCAGGAGTTGGGCACGGCGGTCCAGTACGGGCTGGCGCCGGTGGTCCTGCTCTTCAACGATAACGCCTGGGGCGCGCTGAAGGGCCAGCAGGCCCTGGACCCCGAGGGCCGCTTCTTCGGCGTCGACCTGCGCAACCCCGACTTCTGCGCGCTGGCCGGCGCCTACGGCATCGAGGCGGTGCGGGTCGAGAGCCTGGCCCAGCTTCTGAGCGAGCTGGGACGCGCCCTCAAGAGCGACCGGATCCGGTTCATCGAAGTGCTCACGCCCGAGGGCATCGCCAACTTCCAGTAGCGGCGGGCGACGCCTCCCCTCCCCTCGGGGAGACCTCTTTTGACCACGCGGGTCTGGGCGGGCCCAGGGACGGCGTGTATGATGCGGCCAGCTTCGCCTCATGGCGGCCAGCTTCACGAGGTATCCCGTCGTATGGCCAGAATGACCGGCGGCCAGGCCGTGGTGGAGTCCCTCATCGCCCAGGGCGTGGACACGGTCTTCGGCGTCATCTCCGTCCATACCCTCCACATCTTCGACGCCCTGAGGGCCGCCGTTGAGCAGGGCCGCCTGCGGTTCATCGGCGGCCGGCACGAGCACGCCCTGGGCTGCATGGCCGACGGCTTCGCGCGCGCCAGCGGCCGCCCCGGGGTGCTGCTCACCAGCAGCGGACCCGGCGCCGCCGACTCCGTAGGCGCCATGGGCGAGGCGTACCACTCCTCGGTGCCCGTGCTCCAGATCACCACCGAGATCGAGCGCGAGTGGCTCAACCGGGACAAAGGCCTCACCCACGACGCCAAGGACCAGCTCACCATGTTCGCCTCGGTGGCGGACTGGCGTTCGCTGGCGGATAGCGTCGAGTCGGTCCCCGACCACATCGCGGGCGCCCTGGAGCACCAGCGCACGCACCACCCGCGGCCCGCCGTGGTGGAGGTGCCCACCGACCTGCTGGCGGAGGAGGCGGACGTGGAGGTGGTCCCGAAGCGCGTGGTGAAGAGGCCCCAGGCGGACCCGGCCGCCGTGGCCCAGGCTGCCCACCTGCTGCGGACCGCCAGGCGTCCGCTGCTATGGGGAGGAGGCGGCGTGATGACGGCGGACGCCTCGCCCGAGCTGCGGGAGCTGGCGGAGCGGCTACAGGCCCCGGTGGTCACGGGCGACGGCGGTAAGGGCGCGTTCCCGGAGGACCACCCCCTGGCGCTGGGCACCGCTCTGGGCAACCACATCTGGGGGCACAACCCCATCCACGACTACATCGCCTCCTGCGATACGGTGCTGGTGGTGGGCTCCAGCCTCTCCTTCCGGACCACCCGGTCCGCCGAGCTGCGCCTTCCCCCCGGCCTGGTGCAGATCGATGTGGACCCGGCCATGATCGGGCGCAACTATCCCGCCGCCCTGGGCCTGGTGGGCGACGCCAAGACGGTGCTGCGCCAGGTGCTCGACGCCCTGGACGACGGCTCCCCCACCGCGCGGGAGGAGGGCTTCCACGCGGAGCTGCGGGCGCTGAAGGCCGAGGTCTACGCCAGCGTTCAGCAGGCGTTCCCCAACGAGCAGCGGCTGTGGGAGGGCATCCGGTCGGTGCTGGACCGCGACGCCGTGGTGGTGACGGACTCGACGCTCCCGGCCTACTGCGCCCCGCGGTGCTTCCCCGTCTACGAGCCGCGCACGCTGTACGGCCCCCACGGCTGGGTGAGCATCGGCTACGGCTTCGCCGCCAGCCTGGGGGCCAAGGCGGCGCTGCCCGGCCGCCAGGTGGTCTGCGTCACCGGAGACGGCGGTTTCCAATATAATCTCCAGGAGCTGGCCACGGCGGTCCAGTACGGGCTCGCCCCGGTGGTGCTGCTGTTCAACGACAACGCCTGGGGCGTTCTGAAGCGCTATCAGCAGCGCCGGTTCCAGAAGCGCTACTTCGAGGTCGACTTACAGAACCCCGACTTCTGCAAGCTGGCCGAGGTGTACGGCGCGGAGGCGGCGCGGGTGGAGACCCTGGAGCAGCTCCTGACGGAGCTGGAGCGGTCGCTTTTCAGCGCCCGCATCCAGCTAATCGAGGTAGCAACGCCGGAGGGCATCGATAGCTTCCGGTAGCACGGACCACAGGAGAACGCCTGACAAGGCCACTATGAGCACCCTTACCGGCTACCCCCTACGGGTCTACCCCATGGACCCCCAGGAGCTCACGGAGGAGCAGATCGCCGTCATCTTCGCGATGACCTCGCGGCGGCCGGAGCCCTTCGACGAGATCCGAAAGCTGGTGACGGAGGAGAAGGCGGCGGACTTCCACGAGCGCTGGGTGCTCAACTACGGCCACGCCTCGGTGGCGGAGCACGCCATCATCCATATGGCCGTGGAGAACCTCTCCCGCCTGGCCTGCGATACGCTGGAGGACAACCGGCTGGCCTCCTACACGGAGAAGTCCAGCCGATATCAGGTGTTCCCCACCGACTACTACAACGTGCCCCAAGAGGTCGAAGAGAGCCCCTCCCTGCACCAGGTCTACACCAAGACTTGCCAGCGCATCTTCGACCTCTACCAGGAGATGGTGGACGGCCTGCGCGCCCACCTTAGAACGGTGCGCCCCCAGAACCCGGAGGAGCGGGACGGCGCCTACAACCTGCGCCTGCGCCGGGAGGCCACCGACACCTGCCGCTTCGCGCTGCCGGCCGCCACGCTGACCAACGTGGGCGTGACCCTCAACGCCCGGAGCATGGAGCACGCCATCCGCAAGCTGCTCTCCGCGGAACTAGCCGAGGAGCGGGCCCTGGGCGAGCTGCTCAAGCAGGAGGGGCTCCGAGTGACGCCCACGCTCATCAAGTACGCCGACCGCAACGAGTACCTGGTGCAGACCCGCCAGCACCAGTGGGAGGCCGCTTCATCCTTCCGTTCGCCGGTGGCGCCGGCGGCGTCCGCCGCCCTGGTCCACTACGACCCGGAGGCCGAGGTGAAGGTGGCCACCGCCTTCCTCTACCGGTCCAGCCACCGGCCCTACCAGGAGCTGCTGGAGCACGTGCGCGGCCTCGCCACCCAGGAGCGCGAGCGGCTGATCGATGGCGCGCTCCATCACCTGGGCTCCCACGATGTGCCCATCCGGGAGCTGGAGACGGCCTACTACACCTTCGAGCTGGTCTTCGACTACGGGGCGTACCGGGAGTTCAAGCGCCATCGCATGCAGACCTACATACCTCAGCCGGCGACCACCGCCCTGGGCTATTTGACGCCCCCGCTTATCGAGGAAGCCGGGCTGCACGAGCGCTTCCAGGAGGCCATGCGCGTGGCCGAGGAGGGCTTTCAGGCGGTGGCCCAGGAGCTGCCGGTGATAGCCCAGTACATGGTGACCCACGCCCACCGGCGGCGGGTGATGGCCACCATGAACCTTCGTGAGTGCTACCACCTCTTCAAGGTGCGGACGCAGCCCACCGCCCACTTCTCGCTGGTGCAAGTGATCGCCGAAGCGCTTGAGAAGGCCCGGGACATCCACCCCACCCTCTTCAAGCACCTGATGCTGCGGTGAGGCTGCGGGCGGAATCGTAAGCCTGTTCCCGGTGCGGGGAAGCCCTTGCTCGTGGTTCGAGTGCCTCACCACGAGCGGGAATACGTAATCCGCTCACCCTGAGCCAAGTTTATCCTGAGCGAAGCCGAAGGGAGGGATGAAAAAGAAGAGGCCCCGCTCGGTTGAGCGGGGCCTCTTTGTGTTATCGATTGCCCGAACTCGTGCCTAGGCGCGCACGGTCCAGCGCCGCAGCAGTATGAAGCCGCCGGTACCCCCCAAGGCCAGGCCGGCCAGCAGGATGCTCAGCGCTACCACCGGCACCAGGGAGTCGCCGACGCCCGGCGTCGCGCCCATCGTTGGCATAAAGAGGCCGATGTCCTGGGCGGACGTGTACGCCTGCCAGGCGCCGCCTTCATTCGCGATGGACTCGACGGTGCCGTCGCCATCCCCGTCTCTGCCCTCCAGAGCGCTGGTTAGGTTGGACACGGCGTTATCAATGGAGAGTGTCGTTACGATGTCCAACGAGGTCTGGACGGTGGCCAACAGCGCGTTGTCCCGCGCCGTGGTGGCCCAGGTGATGACATTGTTGGCGGTGGCGATAACGCCGTCGGCGTTGGCGGTCACCGTGGCGTCGTCGGGCGCCGCGTTCTTGGCAAGGGTAGCGTGGACAATAGCGTCGGCGGCGTAGTTCAGCACGCCGTTGCCGTCGCCGGGGTCGCCGAAGGCCGCGACATAGTTGGCGCCGCCAGAGCCCTCAATGATGTTGATCACGTGATGGGCGTGCGACTGGACGCTGGCCAGGGTGGTGGAATTGTCGGCCAAGACCGCGTGGGTGCGTGCGACGTCCACCTGCTCCCGCAGGCCCACGACGAGGCCCTTACTGCTGGGGTTGGCCGGCCAGCTCGACAGCAGGTGCCCCATGTGCAGGAAAGCGCCCGAGGGGATCGTGTCCGAGTAGAGGACCGTGCCCGGAGTGTCCGGGTCGGAATCAGGGACCGGCTCCTCGGAGATTGCGAAGGAGTAGTATGCGGCCACCAGGTTCGCGCCAGTGGGGGACACGTAGGTGCTGTTGATGGCGCCGGCATCAGTGACGGTGAGCACACCGGTGCTCACTTTCCCGTTGGCCCCGATGAGCCATCCCTCATATGCAGTGCCCGCCACCGGTGCGGGGACGCCGCTGAGCGAGATCACCAGACTGTCGCTCAGCGCGTTGGAATCACGGAAGGTGACGGACCCCCCGAGGACCGTCTCCGCGCTCGCCGTGCCGAAGGTGGTCATCAGGACCACCAGTAAGGCGACGACAACACTGGTTCGGAACATGCGCCGGTTAAACATCTGCCCTCCTAAAATCACTGCCCGAGCGAATGGTATCCAAGCCCGGCAGGGCCGAAAACAGAGATATAGAGAGGTGACCGTCCCCCTTTAGACTACGCCGGGCGAGGCTAAACGGTTTCCCCTATCGCGGCCCGTATACTCACCAAGGGCGGTGGCCGCGACGACGCATGATAGCATAAATCCCGTTCTGTCCATAGTCCTACGCTGCTATTTTACACCAACATGGCGTTCATCAAGGCCCACGCAACACGACGCCATGCCGGTGAGACGCCACGTTGACGCTCCTCGCGGAGCCGTCCTATAATATCGCCTGCCAACTGAATAGCGCTTCGGGGGAGCTGGGAGAGCCCGGCTGAGAGGGTGGCCCGACAATGCCGCCGACCCCACGGACCTGATCTGGGTAATGCCAGCGGAGGGAGAGAACACAATGCCTCATCATAAGTCGATGGGCCGCTCACCCAGCCGGGAAGCGGCCCTTTTTGCTTATCCGCGAGGGCCGGAATGTCGGTAGGCGATTGGGCCTTCCTCGTGGCCGTGCTCACCATGGTGGCGTTCGCCGTGGTCGGCGCGGCATACGCCTGGCGGCGCACCATCACGCTGGAGCAGTACCTGACCGCCCGCCATACGACCAGCGGCGTCACCACCACGGCCACCCTGGTGGCGTCGATCCTCGGGGCGTGGGTCCTCTTCAGCCCGGCGGAGGCCGCCACGTGGGCAGGCCTGGTAGCCCTGGTGGGCTACGGCTTGGGCCAAGCCGCGCCCATTCTGGCTTTCTTGGTGCTGGGCCCTCGGATGCGACGGCTTATGCCCCATGGCCACTCCCTCACCGAGTACGCCCGGCACCGGTACGGCCGCGCCATGTACGGCCTGACCCTGGCCATCATCGTCTTCTACATGTTCACCTTCCTCACCGCCGAGATGACGGGCATTGCCCTGGCGGTGCGATTGGTCTCCGGCGCTCCTCTGGGGCTGACCGTAGTGCTGGCGGGCTTGGCCACCCTTGGGTACACGGTGTACGGAGGCCTGCGGACCTCCATCTTCACCGACAAGATTCAGTTCTTCCTCCTGGCGCCCCTTCTGGTGGTGGTGCTGGCGGTGATACTGGTCCAGCTAGGCGGGTGGGGTGACGCCTTCGACTCGGTCCGGGAGACGGCGCCCGCGCTGCTCTCGATGGGCCATCGACCGGGGATCGAATTCGGCATCACCCTCTTTATCGCTATTCTCGCCGCCAATCTCTTCCACGAAGGCTTATGGCAGCGGCTCTACGCTTGCAAGACGGAACGGGAGCTCCGCGCCGGATTCTTGTGGGCGGGAGCGCTGGTGATACCGATGGTGATCGGCGCCGGCCTCGTTGGCCTGTGGGCCGTGGGCCGTGGCGTTGCGGAGCCGGCCTCCGTGGCGCTATTCTCCCTGGCCCTGGAGGTGCTGCCCGGGTGGGCCGTGGTCACCCTGATGCTCCTGGCGCTGGCCCTGGTGATGAGCAGCATGGACACGCTGCTGATCGGCATCGCCAACACCTTCACCAGCGGCCTCCCTCAGCTTCGTCCGGGCTGGGAAGCGAAGCGTCTCCTGCGTTCCTCGCGAGGCATAACCGCGGCGCTGGCGGTACCCGCCATGGCCATCGCCGCCCAGGGGTACAGCGTGCTCTACCTCTTCCTTATCGCCGACCTCGTGTGCGCGGGCGCGGCGGTGCCGGTTTTCCTGGGGCTGTACGTACGGCGATTCACGGGAATGATGGCGCTCGTCAGCGCGCTCCTGGGCATTGGGGTGGGCGCCCTTTTCTTCCCGGACCCGGACCTGGCGGGCTGGTGGTCCATTCCATACGTGGGCGATTGGTGGTCCATTCTGCGGTCCGGCAACCTGCTCGCCAGCTTCCTATCGGCGGTGGCCGTCTCTTCGGTGGCCGCCGGCCTTCTGGCGCTCCTGGAGCACCGCAGGCCGGGCGCGCGGCCCTACGATTTCGCGGAGCTGCACACGCGCGTGCGCCTGCTGGAGGACTGAAGCGATGAAGAGTGAGACGAGGCGCGTGCCGGTAGCGCTCACCATCGCCGGCTCGGACTCCGGAGCGGGCGCCGGCATTCAGGCCGACCTCAAGACCTTCGCCGCGCTGGGCGTATACGGCGCATCGGCCATCACCGCGGTCACCGCCCAAAACACCCGGGGCGTCACCGGCATCGAGGAGGTGAGTCCCGGGCTGGTGGCCGCTCAGATAGACGCTGTGGTCTCTGACCTGGGCGTGGACGCGGTGAAGACCGGGATGCTCTCCAGCTCGGCCATCATCCAGGCGGTGGCGCGTCGACTCCAGGAGCACGGGCTGGAGAAGGTGGTGGTGGACCCGGTGATGGTGGCCAAGGGAGGCGACCGGCTCCTGCGCGAGGACGCCGTGGACGCGCTGCGCCGGCTCCTCTTGCCCCTGGCCCTGGTAGTGACGCCCAACGCGGGGGAAGCCGAGGTCCTGACCGGCCAGCCCGTGACCAACGTGCGGCAGGCGCGGGCCGCGGCCGCAGCCATCAAGGCGATGGGCCCACGGTACGTGGTGGTGAAGGGCGGCCACTTCGGCGTGGAGGCCACCGACGTCCTCTACGACGGGGCCAGCTTTACGGAGCTGTCGGCGCCGAGGATTCCCACCACCAGCACCCACGGCACCGGATGCACCTTCGCCTCGGCCATCGCCGCCGGATTGGCCCACGGCCTGCCCGTTGCCCAGGCGGTGGAGCAGGCGAAGGACTACGTGTCCCGGTCCATCGCCAGCGCGTTCCCCGTGGGCTCCGGGCACGGACCCTTGAACCACTTCCACCGATGGTGGAGAGAGGGCTAGGGGGAGAGAGGGCTAGGGAACGGCGCGCACGAGACTCGCGCAAAACACCGGCGGGGTCCAGCGGAGGAGGTGCCATTTTGGCTACGCAGCGCAAGGAAGATGTGGCGGGGCGAGTCGCGGCGAAGCTGGACGTGTCTCGGTCCCAGGGACACGCCGCGCTGAACGCAGTGCTGAGCTCCATCCGAGAGGCCCTGGCCTCAGGCGACCGCGTGGTGCTGACCGCCTTTGGCGCCTTCGAGCCACGCCGGGTCAGGGAGCGCACGGTGCGGGCGGTCCGTGGGCCACGGCAAGGGCGGTTGGTGACCGTTCCCAGCCACCGCCGGGTCGGCTTCTCGGCCAGCCCGCTGCTCTCCGCCGTCGTGAGGGGACGCAGGTAGCCCCGGGAGCCTAGCGCCCGGCGCCTCCCGTATCGACCTGCGAGGGCATGGGCTCGCCCTTGCAGGCGGCGATGGCGTTCTCGGCGGCGAGCAGGGCCATGCTGCGCCGGGTGGCGCGGCTGGCGCTGCCGATGTGGGGGGCGATGACCACGTTCGGGAGGCCCATGAGCGGGTGGTCCGGCGGCAGGGGCTCCGGCGTGGTCACGTCCAGCGCGGCGCCGGCGATGGTCCCATCGCGGAGGGCGGCCAGAAGCGCGTCCTGGTCCACCACCTCACCGCGCGACGTGTTGATCAGAAAGGCGGTGGGCTTCATGGCCTTGAGGGCCTCGGCCCCTATCAGATGGCGGGTCTCGGAAGTCAGCGGCACGTGGACCGTCACGAAGTCGGCCTGGGAGAGCAGGTCCGTGAAGCCGGAAACGTACTCCAGGCCATACTCCCGCTCGTCCTCCTCGGAGCGCCGTACCTGGTCCGTGTAGAGCACCCGCATATCGAACCCGCTGGCGCGCCGGGCCATCTCCAGGCCTATGCGTCCCAGGCCCACGATGCCCAGCGTGTGCTCGTAGATATCCTCGCCCATCCAGGCGGCGGGGTGCCAGGGGCCCCAGCGTCCCGCCCGGGCGTCGCCCACCGATTCGACGATCCGCCGGGCCACGGCCATAAGCAGCGCGAAGGTGAGGTCAGCGGTGGTCTTGGTGAGCACCCCCGGCGTGTTCGAGAGGCGCACGCCACGGGCCCGGGCGGAGGCCAGGTCGAAATTGTCGTACCCCACGGCCACGTTGGAGACCACCTTGAGGCCCGGCGCCGCGTCCAGCAGCGCCCCGTTCACCTTCTCGGTAAGCAGCGTGACCAGGGCCACACAGCCGCTGGCGCGCTCGCGGAGCACCTCGGCGGGTGGTGGATTGGAGTCCTCCCACACATCCACCGTAGCGAACTCCCGGCGCAGCAGCTCAATGGCATCGGGGTCTAGCTGCCGGGTCACGAACACCCTTCCGTTGATCATCCCACGCCTCCCGAGGGCTGCCCTCTCTCGGATTTATTCAAGGGGGCCATTGTACACGGGACACCCGCTGCTTCCAGCAGCCCGTGGAATCGGCTACCATACGAGCGCTATGGAGCGGTCCGCGATAGCGGATTCCGGTACGACGGAGGACCCCGTTGCGGCGTTACGTTGCCCTGCTGGACCTCGATGCCTTCTTCGCCGCGGTGGAGGTGCTGGAGCGGCCGGAGTTGCGCGGCAAGCCGGTGCTTATCGGCGGCTCGCCCTCGAGCAGAGGGGTGGTAGCCGCCGCCTCCTACGAGGCCCGGCGGTTCGGGGTGCACTCCGCCATGCCCATGGCCCAGGCGCTCCGCCGCTGCCCGCAGGCGGTGGTGCTGCGCCCCCGCTTCGACGTGTACCGCGGCCACTCGAGCCGGGTGATGGCGTTCCTACACGAGGCGACACCCCTGGTGCAGCAGGTGTCCATCGATGAGGCTTATTTAGAGATGACCCCGGTATGCGCCACCATGCAGGAGGCGGAGCGGCTCGTACGCGCCGTTCAGGGACGGATTGTGGAGGAGATCGGCCTGGCCTGCTCCGTGGGCCTGGGAAGCAACAAGCTGGTGGCCAAGGTCTCCTGCGAGACGGGCAAGCCATTGGGCTTCGTGGTGGTGCCCCCGGGAAGCGAGGCGTCTTTCCTGGCGGAGCTGCCGGTCGAGAGGCTGCCGGGCATCGGCCCCCGGTCGGCCGAGCGGCTGAAGGCCCTGGGCATGGAGACGCTGGGCGCGGTGGCGGCGGCGCCCCTCAACGTGCTGACCGGCGGCCTGGGACCCTGGGGCGCGGTGCTCCAACGTCGGGCCCGGGGCGAAGACCCCTCGCCGGTCCATACGCAGCGCGAGACCAAGTCCATCAGCGGCGAGGAGACCTTCCCCCAGGACATCGACGAGCCAGGTCCGCTGCACGCGGAGCTGGAGCGCATGTCCCGCGGCGTGGGGAAGTCGCTTCGCCACCAGGGGCTGCTCGCCCGTACGATAACGCTGAAGCTGCGGTTCGCCGCCTTCACCACTATCACCCGCTCCCTGAGCCGCGCCAACTCCACGGCCAGCGACGAGGCCATCGTGGAGACGGCCCGGCAGCTCTTGGACCGCAACTGGGCGCCGGGAGCGCCGGTGCGGCTCATCGGGGTGGGCGTGAGCAACCTATCGCCCCGGCAGACGCCCGGGCAGCTCGCTCTCGTTCAGGAAAGCCGCTCAGACCCGCCGGAAGCTCCCCAGCCCGCTGAAAGCTCTCCAGGAGGTACGCCACGTGTTGCTGATCAACGAGGATGAGGTCCGCCAGCTCCTGCCCATGAACGAGTGTCTCGTGGTGATGGAGCAGCTCTTCCAAGACGCCGCCCAGGGGCACACCTCCAACATGGTCCGCCAGCGCATCCCGCTGCCACGGGGGCTGCACCACCTGCTGGCCGGCATGTCCACTGCCTTCGGCGCCACGGGACTCAAGACCTACGCCAGCGGAGGCGGGGGCGGCGGCGCGGCCAGGATGCTGGTGCTGCTCTTCCACATCGAGACGGGCGAGCCCCTCGCCATGGTGAGCGCCGATGCCCTGGGCCAGCTCCGGACCGGAGCGGCCAGCGGCGTGGCCACCAAGCACATGGCCCGTCCGGAAGCGGGCACGGTGGGCATCATCGGCAGCGGGTACCAGGCGGAGACCCAGCTCGCCGCCGTCTGCGGCGTCCGCTCCATCCGGCACGCATGGGTCTACAGCCGCACGGCGGAGCGGCGGACGGCCTTCGCCGAGAAGATGTCGGCAAGCCTGGGAACACCGGTCACGGCCGTGAACACGGCCGAGGCGGCGGTGGCCGAGGCCGACATCGTGGTGACCATCACCAACTCCCGCGAGCCGCTGTTCAACGGCGAGGCGCTCCGCCCAGGCACACACATCAACGCGGCGGGGAGCAACCACTGGCAGCGGCGCGAGCTCGACGAGACGGCCGTGCGCCGAAGCGAGCTGGTGGTGGTGGACGACCTCCCCCAGGCCAAGGTGGAGGCCGGCGACCTGCTCTGGGCCTACGCGCGTCGCGCCTTCCGCTGGGAGCGGGCGGTGGAGTTGCGCAACGTGATCTCCGGCCAGGTGGCGGGACGCCCCACCAACGACGCCATCACGCTGTTTGAGTCGCAGGGCATCGGGATCGAGGACGTGGCCGCGGGGATGCACGTCTACCGCAAGGCGCTGGAGCAGGGGCTGGGCCGGCAGCTGGACTTCTGAGTGGCGAGGGCGGCATTCCCGGGATAGACTTCAGTAGACGCCGAGCGCCGGGCCTTTTGGCAGGCTGTAGTTAGGCCCGCTTATCCCTGGTAAAAGGGCGGGTCGTGTGGCGGGATAACCGATCGGGAGGTCTGTAGATTCTATGGTGGACGCATCCGGCGATACATACGCTATTACGGCCGAGGGGCTTGTCCGCCACTTTGGTCCGGTGAAAGCCGTTGACGGCGTGGACCTCCACATACGGAAAGGCGAGATATTCGGGTTCCTTGGTCCAAATGGCGCGGGTAAGACCACGGTTATTCGTATGCTCGTCACGTTGCTGGCTCCCACGGCGGGCAAAATGACAGTGGCCGGGTACGACGTAGTACAACAGCCCCATGAGGTACGGCTTCGTATCGGCGCAGCGTTGCAAACGGCGGCGTTGGACAACAAGCAGACAGGGCGGGAGCTGCTGCGACTTCAAGGTCAACTGTACGGCCTCTCCAGGAGGCAGGCTGACAGCCGCATAGCGGACCTTTCGAGTCTGGTGGACATAGGGGAGGCGATGAACCGGCTGATAGGCACCTACTCTGGTGGAATGAAACGTCGTCTGGACCTGGCGGCGGCCCTGATACACAATCCGGAGGTGCTTTTCTTGGACGAGCCGACCACTGGCCTGGACCCAGTTAGTCGTGCCCGCATGTGGGAAGAGGTGCGCGACATCAGCAGGCAGTTGGGAGTAACCATTTTCCTGACCACCCAATACCTGGAGGAGGCTGATGCCCTGGCCGATCGGATCGGTTTCATCACCCACGGGACTTTAGCGGCGCAGGGAACCCCACAAGAACTGAAGCGGGCTCGGGGGGCCGACCTGATCATCGCTAAGTTTGAGGGGGATGTGAATGTCGCTTTGGATGCTCTGAAGAGCATCGAGACAGCGACACGAGTGGATGTTCACGGGCAGGAAGTGACGGTCAGCGTGAGCAATGGCGCGGCGTTAATCAGCACTGTGGCCCTGGCGCTAGCCCAACGGGGAATCGCCATCCACGAGCTGACTTTGCGGACCCCCACCTTGGACGACGTCTTTCTTCACATAACCGGGGGGCGGTTGCAGGATGGGGCTAGCGAGCAAGACCAGGCCCCAAGCAGTTGACCGGCGCCAAGGGATGGCCTCTTGTGCTCGAATTTCCCAGGAATAGAGCAGAGAAGGGATGGGAGCCATGTCCGAAGTAGCTAGCTCGCCAGTCCACGCCCGTAGAGCGGGCTTCATACGAGATGTGGCCAGCGTGTCCGAGCGGGCGTTACGCTCAGTGACTCGGGACCCGGAGGTCACGGTTCCCGGTCTCATCATTCCGGTCTTCTTTTACATCTTCATCCTGGGAGCGCTTGGGAATTTCGCAGAGCAGATCCCCGGCTTGGACTACAAAGCCTTCCAGCTCCCCGTGGCGATCATGTTTGCGGTCACGGGAATCTCTCGCGCCGTGACCGTGGTGACGGACATACAGACCGGCTACTTCGATAGGCTGGTTATCACGCCTGTAAACCGCCTTGCGTTGTTGCTGGGCCTTATGGTGGCCGATTTAGCCCTGGTGGTTGGGTTGACTCTTCCGGTGGTGGCCATGGGCTACATTGTAGGCGTCCGCTTCGAAACAGGGCCGCTGGGCATACTGGCGTTCATGCTCCTGAGCGGCTTGTGGGGTCTCGTATTCGCCGGCTTCCCTTACACCATTGCTTTAAAGACTGGAAACGCCGCCGCCGTCAACATGACCTTCCTCCTCTTCTTCCCTCTTCTCTTCACGACCACGCTATACTTGCCACAGGAAGCTATGAGCGGATGGCTGGCGGCTGTGGCGGAATACAATCCGGTCACCTACCTCTTGGCGGCCCTGCGCTCATTGATCAGCGAAGGCTGGGAGCCCCTCGATCTGCTCAAAGGGGTTGGGGCCACCCTTGGGGTGGGCGTCGTGAGCATGAGCCTAACCCTGATGGCGTTGAGAGGACGGACTACCAGGAGCTAGTGGAGCTACTCCTTGATGGCCGGGTGGGCAAAACCACATCCGCGTCGGCGGGAGAAAGCGCCGGCGCCGCCAATCAGCGGGAACATATCCGTCTCGCGTAACAGATCACTCGCTAAGTAGCAGGCTAAAACACCATGGCCGACATCAGCCACGAACCCAACTCCATCAAGATCCTAGGCGAAGGGCTGGAGATCGTGTGGGCGGACCAGCACGTAACGCTGCTCCCCCACCGCTTCCTTCGGGGCCAGTGCGGGTGCGCCGGGTGCGTCGACGAATGGACCCAGCAGCGGCGCGTGGGCGCGGAGCAGGTGGACCCCGACGTCAGGGCCGAGGACATGCTGAGGATCGGCAACTACGCCGTGGAGATCCTCTGGAGCGACCTGCACTATGAGGGGATCTATCCGTTCAGGGTGCTCCGGCAGCTCTGTCAGTGCCCCGAGTGCGAGGCCGGCCGCCAGACCAAGAGGTGAGTGGGCGCCAGCGGCTTAGAGCGCCTCCGCCGCCGCCTCTTCCTCATCATCGAAGGGCATAGGGGCCTCAACGGCATCCGGCTCTTCGGCGCCTTGGGTGAGCCGCGTCTTCAGCGCCTTGACCGCCTCATGGCTGCCGTAAAGGGTAGAGAGCTTGCCGCTGACCCGCACGCGCACCTTGCCGACGTGCCCGCTCTTGGCCAGCAGCCAGAGCGACCAGTTCAGGGCGGAGCGCTTCAGCCTTGGGAAGACCCGCAGCAGCTCATCGCCCTGGTACTCAAACACCTCGTCGGGCCGCCGTTTCAGCTCCTCGTAGATCATGGCCTGGAGGGGAGGAAGCCCCCCACCTGCCGGAAGGCTGTATTCGGATATCTGCGAGATCTTCACTTTGACCACGCTCCTGAACAATTTCTGAGAATAAGCCTAGATAAGGTTTAGGCATTCAACCATGTTCTGTAAAGCGGCTGTCAGCGGATGCAAGCACTAATCAGGGCGCCGGTCAGGGCATGGGCAGGGCATGGGCCGGCCCCTCCCTCCCAGCCCTCCTCGCCGCGCCGGGCTCTACCGCGGACCGGAGCAGGCGCCAAAGACGCCGCGCCCAGTTGCGTCCCCCCCGTTGCGTCCTATTGAACGGCAGGGGCCGGATTGTCGCTTTTGCCGGAATCTGCTACCGTCTATACACTTCATGTCCGGGAGGCACGTATGGAAAAGACTGAGCTCGAAAAGATTTTCAATGCCTGGAACGAAAAGTGGCTCGTGTACGCCAAGTACGAGGACGACCTCACGCGCAACATCCGCACCGTTGATTCCCCCACTATTCCGGCGGATAAAGAGGCCGAGCGCAGCAAGCTGGAGCAGACCCACAAAGAGGCCCTGGACCAGTACCTGAGCGCCAAGAAGCAGTACGAAAAGGAGCACGCCTAGTCGTAGGCGTGCGTCCGCGTATCCGACAAGCGAACGCGAACTGAGGGGAGCTCTCTCATGGCCGCCTCCAGCCCGCAACCGCAGCGTCTCAGCACCGACGATGTCCGGCACATCGCGCTCCTTTGCCGCGTCGGCCTAACCAGCGACGAGGTGGAGCGCATAGGCGACCAGCTCTCCCACATCCTTGAGCAGTTCCAGGTGCTGCGGACCATCGATACCGACGGCGTGGAGCCCACGGGCCACTCCGTGGACGTGGACACGGTGATGCGGGCGGATGAGCCCACCCCGCCGATGACGGTCGACCAGGTGCTCTCCAACGCGCCCCGCCGCGAAGAGGGCCTCTTCCGGGTCCGGGCCGTGATCGAGGACCACGGTCCCGCACGGGGGTCTGACACCGAGTGATCGGGGTACAGGCTTGGGGTCTCCGTCGCGCTGCCCGAAAGGGTAAGCACGGCTGCCGTCCCGTCTAACCGAAGCGCCCATGCCAGACCAACCCCACTACCTGACCGTCCGGGAGATGTCCCAGGCGCTGCGTGAGCGCAGGACCTCCGCCGTGGAGTTGACCCAGGCCCACCTGGAGCGCATCGCCGCTCTGGAGCCGGCCCTCGGAAGCTACGTCACGGTGACCACCGAGACCGCGCTCCAGCAGGCGCGCCGGGCCGACGAGCGCATCGCCGCCGGCACGGCGGGGCCGCTCACCGGCGTGCCCATGCAGCTCAAGGACAACCTCTCCACCCAGGCCATCGCCACCACCTGCTCGTCCAAGATGCTGGAGGGCTACGTCCCGCCCTACGACGCCACCGTCGTGCGGCGGCTCGACGAGGCCGGGGCGGTGTTCCTGGGCAAAGGCAACATGGACGAGTTCGCCATGGGCTCCTCCACCGAGAACTCGGCCCTCAAGCCCACCGCCAACCCGTGGGACACCACCCGGGTGCCCGGCGGCTCCAGCGGGGGCCCGGCGGCGGCGGTGGCCGCCGGCGAGGCCGCCTTCTCGCTCGGCTCCGACACCGGCGGCTCCATCCGTCAGCCGGCGGCGCTCTGCGGCATCGTGGGCCTCAAGCCCACCTACGGCCTGGTGAGCCGCTATGGGCTCGTGGCCTTCGCCTCCTCGCTGGACCAGATCGGCCCCATGACCCGCAGCGTGGAGGACTGCGCGCTGGTGCTCAACGCCATCGCCGGCCACGACCCCCACGACTCCACGTCCATCGCCATCGAGCCGCCGGACTACACCGAGGGGCTTGAAGCCGGGATAAAGGGCCTGCGCATCGGCATGGCAAGCGAGTACTTCGGCGAGGGGATCGACCCGGAGGTGGAGCGCACGGTGCGGGAGGCCGTGGCCAAGCTGCAGGAGCTGGGCGCCACGGTGGAGGAGGTGTCGCTGCCCCACACCCGCGCCGCCCTGGCCGTCTACTACATCATCGCACCCTCGGAATGCTCCGCCAACCTGGCCCGGTACGACGGCGTCAAGTACGGCTACTCGGACCAGGAGACGCCGGGCGTATGGGCCGCCCTGGAAGCGACCCGCAGTCACGGCTTCGGGCCGGAGGTGAAGCGGCGCATCCTGCTGGGCACGTACGCCCTCTCGGCCGGCTACTACGACGCCTTCTACTTAAAGGCGCAGAAGGTGCGCACCATCATCCGCCGCGAGTTCGCCGAGGCGTTCCAGCGGGTGGACCTGCTGGCCGCGCCCACGTCCCCCACCGTGGCCTTCAGGCTCGGCGAGCGGACCGCCGACCCGGTGCAGATGTACCGCAGCGACATCTGCACCCTGCCGGTCAACATCGCCGGCATCCCCGCCATCTCCATCCCCTGCGGCTTCGTGGACAGGCTACCCGTGAGCCTGCAGCTCATGGGCCCCCACCTGAGCGAGCCGACGCTGCTCCGCGCCGCCCACGCCTATCAGCAGGCCACCGGCTGGCACACGCGGCACCCCGCGCTGTAGCGGCCCGCCGAAGATCAGCAGCCTCGTTCCCCACACGCCAGCCGGTGTGTTACACTGCGCGCACATGCTCAAAACCATACTCTCCAAGCTTCGGACTCGACGAGAACCGGAACCAACCGCAGAACCCCAGCCCCCCCTCCCCGACCTGCCAGCGCCTTCCGCCATCGCAACGCCTCCCAGGGCCGACCTCGCCGTGCGCTCGGATGCCAGGCCCGCCGGCAACCAGGGCTCGCGACGGAGGCGGCCTCGCTCCTCCTCCAACGGCGGCCGGCCGGATAACGGCTCCAACAGCGCACGGCCTAATAACGGCGCACGGCCGGAACCACCGGTGCGTAACGATGGGGCCGTCGCCCCGCTGGGGCCCCAGCCCCGTGACCACCGCTTCGGCGGCGTGGCCGTCTCGGCGCCGTTGCACCGTGCCTTGAGCGACATGGGCTACAGCGCGCCCACGCCCATCCAGGAGCGCATCATCCAGCCGATGCTTGACGGCTACGACGTGGTGGGCCAGGCCCAGACCGGCACGGGGAAGACGGCGGGCTTCGGCATCCCGCTAGTGGAGCTGGTGGACGCGAGAGAGAAGCGGGTGCAGGCCATCGTGCTGGTGCCGACCCGTGAGCTGGCCGTTCAGGTGACCGGCGAGCTCCAGCGCATCGCGAAGTACCGCGGCATCAGTATCGTCACCCTCTACGGAGGCCAGCCCATCAATCGCCAGCTCGACGCACTAGCGCGCGGCGTGCACGTGGTGGTGGGCACACCCGGCCGCGTCATCGACCACCTGGAGCGGCGCACGTTGCGCATCGACCAGGTCCGGACCGCCGTGCTGGACGAGGCCGACCAGATGCTGGACATCGGCTTCTTCCCGGACATTCGCAGAATCCTGCGCATGACGCCCAGGGAACGACAGACGGCCCTCTTCAGCGCCACGGTGCCCTCGACCATTCACCGCCTCATCCGCTCCTACCTCCACGAGCCGCTGTGGGTGCGTATCGGAGAGGAGGCGGAGCCCGTGCCCGAGGTGCGGCAGATGTACTGCGAGGTGGCGGGAAGCGAGAAGATGGATGCGCTTATGGAATTGCTCGACATCTGGGGCCCGGGGCAGACGCTGGTCTTCCGGCGCACCCAGATGGGCATCGATAGGCTGGTGCCCGCCCTGAACCGCAAGGGCTACTCGGTGCGCGGCATCCACGGGGGCATGAGTCAGAATGAGCGGGACGACGCCATGCGGCACTTCCGCAACGGCGACCTGCGAGTGCTCATCGCCACCAACCTAGCCTCCCGGGGCCTCGACATCCCCAGCGTCGAGCACGTGGTGAACTACGACATTCCGGACAATGTGGAGGAGTACATCCACCGCATCGGCCGGACCGCCCGCATGGGCCGCGATGGCACCGCCATGACGTTCGTGGCGGAGTGGGACCTGAAGGAGTTCGATGCGCTCGTCGCCCATGTAGGGATCGAGAGCCTGGAGCGCCACAAGGCCTCGATCTACAAAACGGCTCCCCGACGATAGCAGGCAGGGCACAGCCCTGCACCCATAAGCGGTTCCCAATAGCCGGTCACACGCTAACCCCATCAAGCCCTCGCCGGCAGGGCGCGAGGCGGTGTACGTCGACGCCCGCGATGCCTCGGCGATCGTGAGCAGCAGGCCGAAGGCGGCGTCCCAGGCGGTGCTGGCCGAGTCGGGAGCGCTCACGGCGTCAGCCTCGCTCGTGGCCTAGGCTCACCCACAGCCGCACCTACTGGCTCCCAAGCCCCGCTCCGAAACGGAGGCGGCCCAACCGTCCTGAATCTGTTCCTGAGCAACTCCCGATGCGGCCCGCTCCAAAAGGAAATCATCAAGATCTAGTCGTTAGATTGTGTCGGGCATCGGTCGAAAGGCTGACTCCATGGTCAGCCTTTTTGCTTTGGCGAAATCAACCTTTGTACCGATTACGAAGGACGCCACTCCAATTAAAGTGACAACAGGCACAGACTAACCCTGAATAGGGGAAACGCTAAGGAGGACTGTAATGAACGCAATGAAGAAGTGGGTGGCAGTAGCTATCGCATTGAAGGTCGCAATTACCCTGGGTATAGTCCCAAAACAGCCACCTGTGAGAGAATGGTGGCATGGGACGGAAGATTGGGTGCCCTCGATGTCAACACGCCAAGAGCTGGAGCATTCGGCGAGGTAAGAGTCGTTGTGCAGCCTGCCACTACGAGTGGGTGCCCAGGGCGCTGCCGCTTCGGTTGTCGCCAGGGGAGTGGCGGCGACTGTTGCGCTGGTTCGTCTTGGGGCAGAGTGCCGAGGTGATTGCCCAGGAGGCCCGCCTGGAGCGAAAGCGAGTCCTGCGAGCCCTGATCGTGGTGCGCCAGGCCATGGTCCGGGACGTTCCCCATGTCTTCTCCGGCGTGGTGGAGGTCGACGAGACCTACCTGGGAGGTTCCTGGCGCAACAGGCGCCTGGCAAAGCGTGTTCAGGGCACGAAGCGGGGCCGTGGAACCACTAAGCAAGCTGTCTTTGGGATCCTGTGTCGAGGTGGCCTGGTGTGGGCGCAAGTGGTACCTAACGTGGAAGCCAAGACGCTGCTGCCGCTCCTACACCAACGCGTGCAACGTGGCTCCATCGTCTGCTCGGACACCTTTACCAGCTACACGGGCGTCGCAGCGGGGGGCTACGTCCACCGGCTTGTGGACCACAGCCAGGCGTTCAGCGATCGGCAAGGGAGCCACGTCAACGGCTTGGAGGGCTTCTGGGGTTATCTCAAGCGGCGTCTGGCAGCCAAGGGGGGAGTCCGCCGAGAACGGCTGCCCCTCTATCTTGCTGAGTATGTCTGGCGCTACAATCATCGGCGTCTGTTGGGACCAGAACAGGTTAAGACATTGTTCAAGCTGCTTCAAAGCTAATCCGGTGGCTAAAACGGGACTTTACCCTTACCCTTTTGACGCGGGCAACCCAACGCCACGAAAAAACTCGTCCACAGGTTGGATAAGGGCGATTCTATGGGCAATGATCACGCCAAAAAGATACAGAGGAGCCTCAATGTCCAATCCAACCGATTTTCCCGAGCCCACTCTTATTCCAGTCAACGGTGTGGAACTCGAAGTCTTTGAAGCCGGTCAAGAAAACGCAGGAAACCCTATTGTGCTCTGTCACGGCTGGCCAGAGCATGCCTTTTCTTGGCGCCATCAGGTGCCCGCTCTTGCCGCAGCCGGCTACCACGTCATCGTCCCAAACCAGCGGGGTTATGGCAACTCATCCCGACCGACCGAAGTAACAGAATATGACATCGAACACTTGTCGGGCGATCTCATCGCACTTCTCGATCACTACGAATACGAAGATGCAACCTTCGTCGGTCATGATTGGGGTGCAATGGTCGTTTGGGGGCTGGCCCTACTGCATCCAAACCGTGTAAATAGAGTGATAAATCTGAGCCTGCCTTACCAAGAGCGCGGAGAAAAACCTTGGGTCGAGCTGCTGGAAGGCATGCTGGGCGAAGACTTCTACTTTGTCCACTTCAACCGACACCCAGGCGTCGCAGACGCCGTACTCAATGAAAACACGTTCCAGTTCCTTCGCAACATGTACCGGAAGAACGAACCCCTCGCAGCGCCGGCGCCAGGTATGGCGATGATCAATCTCGCCACGGCCGAAACGCCACTCGGTGAGCCCCTCATGAGCGACAACGAACTGGCCGTTTTCGTCTCCACCTTCGAATCAACAGGGTTCACGGGCAGTATCAACCGGAATTACGCATATCAAGCTGCCTGGGTCCAAGCAACGCACCATCCTCGACGAGAGCCATCGTAGTATCAGTCACGGATGCCGTCAACCATCCAATCAAGCTCACAAAACCATCTCTCGGCGTGGTGCGTTAGCGGCCCCAGGCAGCGGAGGTGGCTTTCACCACGTTTGCACTCCCTTCAAACTCCTCCGGGCGCGCACCTCGCCCTTGGTTGCCTCTCTTCACCTCTGATGACCTCAAGGATAATCGCTACCCTGGTGCTGGATGGAGCCCGGCGATACGCTCCAACACTTGCCGGAATACCTCCCGGGACACTGCCACCTCAGCAAGCTGAAACACCAACCTCCTGGCATGCCGCACCAGACGTCCACCCATCTTGATGAGCTTGGTCTGCACGCTTCGCAGTGACCAGTGTTTCACTGACTCTGGCAAAGTCAGCCTTCTCATGAAGTTGCCCAGGTTGTAGGCCAGCACAAACAGCCACAGCCTCACCTGGTTAGCAACGAACCTGTGACACGAGAGCCGCGTCCAGTTCAGGGCGTATTTACCTTCCTTGATCCACTGCTCGGCCGTGCCCCGCCCGTTGTAGAAGTGGGTTACGCCTGCCGGCGGTAGGTTGAGGTTGGTGACGACGAACCCGACCCTCGGGAATAGCTCACCCTGGCGCCACTCCACCTTGGCGACCACACGCCGGGGAATGTCCCAGCTCTGGGCCTGGTAAACGAAGTCGTGATACCGGACTACGGGCTTCCCTTCGACAGGCTCAGGGCAGGCTTTAGGCGGCCTGCCCACGGGCCGCTTCAGCAGGTGCCGGATGTTTCCTTGTAATACCTCGTTGGCCGGAAGCCGCATAGCGTAGCCAGTGTCCCTTGACTCCAGGTACTCGTACACCTCGGGCTTGGCAAAGGCAGCATCGGCCCGGAACAGCAGCCGGACTCCTTTCTCCTGGTATCGCTTCACGACTGGCTCCAGAACCTCCCGCCACCGCTCAGCGCTGTGGACGTTGCCCGGGCGAAGCATTGCACCCTCGCAATCTCCGAAATGGTTGAACAGGAAGAGCGGGTGATAACATACGGACTCGAAGTGGCCGTTGTAGGCGACTCCCTCTTGCTGCCCATGCACCGGGCTTTCAGAGCTGTCCATGTCTAGGATAACTCGCTGGTGAGATGTCTGGGCCATGGCCCTGTCCACCCACTCAACATTCAGGCGCGCAAGCCCATCCAGGTTTTCCTCTTCGGTTAACACCTCAGTCTCAAATCGGCTCATAGTATTGGTGCTGGCTGCCTGCTTATCAGTACCTTGCCACCCGACGATGACACGCATAGCCGGGTCTTGGGCAAGCCGTTCAGCGTCGTTGGTGTCCTCATAGCCAGCGAGACGGCTATACACCGATTGTCTGAGCAAGGGCAACAGCGGGTGTTGCACATTGCGGCCGGTGCGGCTTTCATGGATATAATCGTTGGCTGTCTCTGTGAGCCCCAGAGCGGCATCAAGCTCGCGGCATGCCAGGAGTCCGGCGTCCGAGGTGATGGTAGCGCCACGAAAATCCAGGCGGACTCTGCGGTCGAATTGGAGCTTCAAAGGGGTGTCGGAGCTTTCACCCATTGGGTGCCTCCAGCGAGATTGCGGTATCCAGAACTAGACCCGCTAGCTCGGCCAGTCTAGCACCCACACTGCCCATAATGCCCAGGTAGGCGGCTCAAATAGGCAGCACTCTTACCGGATTACGACGCACCCACGCGGCTGATCTGGGAAATGTGGGTTGAGGCGCCATAATGGCTCTAGGGAAAGCCCTTCGAGGCCCTGATTCGCAGGCATATTTTGCCTGATTTGTCAAGTTGACAGGAGGGTGGGAGGCGTCTACGGTTTGGGCTGCGTCCTCTCCCTCAATAATGATTTCTCGGTGCTTGGCAAGCACAGAACACCGACGCAATTACGAGGAGATCGCCTCTTGGTCCCCAAACCCCTGAATTCCACTAAGTATCCCCCTAAGTCGGATGCGTTCGTAGTGGTTCAAGCTCTAGGTTTGGCTGCGCTGTAAAGGACCTGCCGTTGCAGCAAGGAGTGATGTGACACAGAAAAGCATTAAAACAGGGACGCTCGCGACGGAGCCGGCTGAACTGGCGCCTGCTCCACCCTCCGGGGATACGGTCATCTCCATCCGGTCGTTGTGGAAAGTATTCGGCGAAAGGCCTGAGCGCGCCCTTGAGCCGGAGCATTCGGGGAAGACCCGCGAAGAGATGATCTCCGAGACAGGGCTGGTGATGGCGCTGCGGGATGTGAGCTTCGAGGTGGCCAAGGGTGAGACCTTCGTGGTCATGGGGCTCTCGGGAAGCGGGAAATCCACGTTGGTCCGGTGCCTCACCCGTCTGCTGGAGCCCACCTCAGGCGATGTGTGGGTCGATGGCGAGAACGTCCTCGAGTACCACGAGAATCAGCTCCGGGACTTCCGCCGCAAGAAAGTGGCCATGGTGTTCCAGCACTTCGGCCTGCTGCCCCACCGCAACGTGCTCGACAACGCCGCCTTCGGGCTGGAGGTGTCGGGGATGCCCAAGGGAGAGCGCTACACCAAGACCTTGGGGGTGCTGGAGTTGGTGGGGCTGAAGGGGTGGGAGAAGGCGTACCCCTCGGAGCTGAGCGGCGGCATGCAGCAGCGGGTCGGCCTGGCCCGGGCCTTGACCATGCAGCCGGACATTTTGCTCATGGACGAGCCGTTCAGCGGGCTCGATCCGCTCATCCGACGGAACATGCAGGACGAGCTCATCAGGCTCCAGCGGGAGCTGCGCAAGACCATACTTTTCATCACCCACGATCTGAACGAGGCGCTGAAGCTTGGCGACCGTGTCGCGATCATGCGCGACGGCGTTGTGGTCCAGCTTGGCACCCCCGAGGACATCGTCCTTGCGCCTGCCAATAGCTACGTAGCGGAGTTCACCCAGGACGTGCGCCGGGAGGCGGTGCTTACCACCGCTCGCGTGATGGCGCGGCCTGGCACCGTGGTCATGGACTACCAGAGCCCCCAGGCGGCGCTCCTGGCCATGCGCGGCAACGGCGTTCTCGCGGCAGTGGTGGTCGACGCGTTGGGTAAATACAAGGGCCTGCTGACGTTGGAGGGGGCAAATGTCGCGGAACGTGCGGGCAAATCCCAGGTGAAGTCTGAATTGACCGAAGATGTGACGGTCTTGCCCGACACCCCCCTGGACGAGCTGATTCCCCTGAGCCTCGCCTCCAACCAGCTCATCCCCGTTGTGGACAAGGAGGGGAGGCTAGTGGGCGAGGTCCACCGCTCCGAGCTCGCCGACCAGATCAGCCAGAACCATGAGACCCCTAACGGCGACGGGCCGACCCATTCGTGAGACGCCTCGTCTGGAGAGTTGTGGCCGCGAGCAGGCCGGAAGTGTGTTGTTTAAGGAGGGAGAAAGCTAGTGCTTGATTTTCCAGAGAACTGGAGCATTGGCTCCGATGTATCCAAGTGGATCACCGCCCGCACGGACTGGGTGATAGCCAACTGGGACGGGTTCTTCGATGCCATAAGATGGCCAATCCTGCAAATCCTGAAAGGCACCGAATCGCTCCTCCTCTGGCTGCCCTGGTGGTTTGTGGTCATCGCCGTGGGCCTGGCGGCCTGGCGGCTCGTCGGCGGGAGAATCGGGAGCTTCGCCGTGGCGTCGATGGTGGGGGTCGCATTCTTCGGACTCCATGAGCTCTCCATGCAGACCCTCTCCATCGTCCTTACCGCGACCCTGATCGCTGTCGGATTCGGACTGCCCATAGGAATTCTGGCGGCCAAGAACAACCGGTTTGAAGCCGTCACACGACCCATCCTGGACGGGATGCAGACCATGCCCAGCTTCGTCTACCTGATTCCTGCGCTTATGCTGCTGGGGTTGGGCAGAGTGCCGGCGGTCATGGCCACGGTCATCTACGCCATCCCGCCCATGATTCGCCTGACCAACCTGGGTATAAGGCAGGTGGACCCTGAGGTGGTGGAGGCTGCCAAGTCCTTCGGCTCCACGTCCATTCAGCTCCTGCTGAAGGTCCAGCTCCCCATGGCGCGGCCGTCAATCATGGCAGGCGTAAACCAGACGGTGATGATGGCCCTGGCCATGGTGGTCATTGCCGCCATGATCGGCGCCAAGGGTCTGGGGGTCGAAGTGTTCAACGGCATCGCCCGCCTCGACATCGGACGGGGAGTCATTGGAGGACTTGGCATCGTGGTCATGGCGGTCGTGATCGATCGGATCACCCAAGGAATGGCGAAACCCAAGCGGGCGAGAGGCGACAGAGACTCCGCATCTGTGCTGTAGTCCGCGGAGAGTATCTGAAGAACGGGGCGTCTCGAGTTTGAGGGTTCGAAGGAGGTGGAGCACAGACCAAGTACTGTCCAATAGGTGCGCCCTGAGACGCGCACTATGAACAGCCAACGTCTCAAGAGGGACGCGAGTAATTCAGTAAGAGGAGGCTCACGTGAAGTTGATTCCGAGTGGTTGGAAACATTATTTGGTGTTCTTGGCACTGCTGGTGGCGCTCCCATTCCTGGTTGCGGCCTGTGGGGATGATGAGAAACCCACCCTCAAGTTCGCAGACAACCAGCACGGCGGCTCCCTTCATGTTTTGACCGGCGTCGCTATGTTCGTGGCCGAGCATGGGTACGGCTATCCGGTCGACTCGATTGAGATGACCACACCCGTAGCCCAGGTTACCCTGGCCAATGGCGATTCTCACGTGCTTATGGAGGGGTGGCAACAGAACATGGTGGAGTGGTATGACGAAGAGACCGCCGCGGGCAACGTGATCAACCTGGGCGAGATGTTCGAGGGCGGGCCACAGTTCTTCGTTGTACCCATGTGGGTGCACGAGCAGTACGGCATCAACACCGTCCAGGACGTGAAGGACAACTGGGAGCTCTTCAAGGACCCCGAGGACTCGTCCATGGGCGCGTTCTACAACTGCGTCATCGGTTGGCAGTGCGCCGAGATCAACACGGTGAAATTGGAGGCCTACGGGCTCGACGACACCTTCAATAACATCTCGCCGGGTTCCGGCGCCGCGCTGAAGGCGGCGCTGGTGGGCGCTCAGCTCAAGAATGAGCCGGTCTTCGGCTACTATTGGCAGCCGACGGATGTTATGGGGCTTTACGACTGGTACATCCTAGAGGAGCCGGCCTACACCGACGCCTGCTGGCAAATGGTGTCCGCGGCTCAGTTGGATGCGAGCCTCCGGCCCATCAGCGAGGCCTGCGCCTACGAGACGATCCCCATCGACGCGCTGGTTTCGGGGACGCTCCAAGACCTGGCCCCGGACATCTTCGATTTTCTGACCAAGATGAACTCCGGCCTGGCTCCGCTGACCGAGACCTTGGCCTGGGCGGACACGAACGAGGTGGATGACCTGTTGGGCATGGCCGCGATCCACTACATGAACAGCAACAGGAGCCTCGTGCAGAGCTGGGTGACCAGTGACGCGTGGAAGGACATAGAGAAGGCACTGGACGAGGCGAGCTAGCCCACTCCGGCGCCACACGATCCCAAAAGAAGGGCGGTCCGGTGTGACACCGGACCGCCCTTCTTCTTTTGTTCACTGCTCAGGTCCAGCCGCTTATGGGCCTAGCGAGACGGTGGCCATGATGGTGCCATATGAGGGCCTTGGAGAGAGGCCATCTCGCCCTGCCCCTCCAGGCTGATGGCGATAGGTTCCATTGAAGCCATTAGATCCCACATTTCCCAGATCAGCCGCGTGGGTGCGTCGTAATCCGGTAAGAGTGCTGCCTATTTGAGCCGCCTACCTGGGCATTATGGGCAGTGTGGGTGCTAGACTGGCCGAGCTAGCGGGTCTAGTTCTGGATACCGCAATCTCGCTGGAGGCACCCAATGGGTGAAAGCTCCGACACCCCTTTGAAGCTCCAATTCGACCGCAGAGTCCGCCTGGATTTTCGTGGCGCTACCATCACCTCGGACGCCGGACTCCTGGCATGCCGCGAGCTTGATGCCGCTCTGGGGCTCACAGAGACAGCCAACGATTATATCCATGAAAGCCGCACCGGCCGCAATGTGCAACACCCGCTGTTGCCCTTGCTCAGACAATCGGTGTATAGCCGTCTCGCTGGCTACGAGGACACCAACGACGCTGAACGGCTTGCCCAAGACCCGGCTATGCGTGTCATCGTCGGGTGGCAAGGTACTGATAAGCAGGCAGCCAGCACCAATACTATGAGCCGATTTGAGACTGAGGTGTTAACCGAAGAGGAAAACCTGGATGGGCTTGCGCGCCTGAATGTTCAGTGGGTGGACAGGGCCATGGCCCAGACATCTCACCAGCGAGTTATCCTAGACATGGACAGCTCTGAAAGCCCGGTGCATGGGCAGCAAGAGGGAGTCGCCTACAACGGCCACTTCGAGTCCGTATGTTATCACCCGCTCTTCCTGTTCAACCATTTCGGAGATTGCGAAGGTGCAATGCTTCGCCCGGGCAACGTCCACAGCGCTGAGCGGTGGCGGGAGGTTCTGGAGCCAGTCGTGAAGCGATACCAGGAGAAAGGAGTCCGGCTGCTGTTCCGGGCCGATGCTGCCTTTGCCAAGCCCGAGGTGTACGAGTACCTGGAGTCAAGGGACACTGGCTACGCTATGCGGCTTCCGGCCAACGAGGTATTACAAGGAAACATCCGGCACCTGCTGAAGCGGCCCGTGGGCAGGCCGCCTAAAGCCTGCCCTGAGCCTGTCGAAGGGAAGCCCGTAGTCCGGTATCACGACTTCGTTTACCAGGCCCAGAGCTGGGACATTCCCCGGCGTGTGGTCGCCAAGGTGGAGTGGCGCCAGGGTGAGCTATTCCCGGGGGTCGGGTTCGTCGTCACCAACCTCAACCTACCGCCGGCAGGCGTAACCCACTTCTACAACGGGCGGGGCACGGCCGAGCAGTGGATCAAGGAAGGTAAATACGCCCTGAACTGGACGCGGCTCTCGTGTCACAGGTTCGTTGCTAACCAGGTGAGGCTGTGGCTGTTTGTGCTGGCCTACAACCTGGGCAACTTCATGAGAAGGCTGACTTTGCCAGAGTAAGTGAAACACTGGTCACTGCGAAGCGTGCAGACCAAGCTCATCAAGATGGGTGGACGTCTGGTGCGGCATGCCAGGAGGTTGGTGTTTCAGCTTGCTGAGGTGGCAGTGTCCCGGGAGGTATTCCGGCAAGTGTTGGAGCGTATCGCCGGGCTCCATCCAGCACCAGGGTAGCGATTATCCTTGAGGTCATCAGAGGTGAAGAGAGGCAACCAAGGGCGAGGTGCGCGCCCGGAGGAGTTTGAAGGGAGTGCAAACGTGGTGAAAGCCACCTCCGCTGCCTGGGGCCGCTAACGCACCACGCCGAGAGATGGTTTTGTGAGCTTGATTGGATGGTTGACGGCATCCGTGACTGATACTACGATGGCTCTCATCGAGGATGGTGCGTTGCTTGGACCCAGGCAGCTTGATATGGGTAATTCCGGTTGACGCCCTTTTTCCTGATCATGAACCCATAGTCCCATGTTCCCTCTGAGGTCGGGTATGGGTTCACGAATGTCGCTTCAACAAGCCCGTGCTGAATCTCGACACCCGTTCTCAGTTGTTTGATGAAGTTGTTGACTTCGTGAGCCAACGACCCACTTGTCGGACCGTAAACGATGCCTTGCTTCGCCGTTGGAGCAGGAGTAGGCGTAGGAGCGCTAGCGGACCCAGAGATTAGGCCGGGGAGGACCGCCTGGATGGTAACCTCGGACACCGCGAACCCTATCCCTTCTACTGATACACCTCCGCCCGACTGACGGATACCAAACGTGTTGAGTCCCAGGAGCTTGCCTGCACCGGAGATCAGCGGTCCACCGCTATTGCCGGGGTTAATGGGTGCGTCCGTCTGGATAACCCATCGTGATTGGGCAGTGTCAAAGCGAATCGCAGACACGATTCCGCTGGTGACCGTGGCCTGCCCCGGCAATCCCAACGGGTATCCCATCGCTATTACTCGTGTTCCTGCTGGCAGACTCGATGCGTCGCCGAACTCGAATGCTCTGAACGCAGAATCACAGCAGATGCTTAACAAAGCGATATCCCGAACTGTGTCGGTACCGAGCAAGGTGGCGTTGTAATCATCGCTGTCGTTGACTCGGACTGGGGTCGGATGGCAATAGTGGACACCAAACCTTTCAAGCTGCGAGTAATCCTGCATAGAATCTTTGTTGAAAGGCCGCAGGTGACAGGAATCCCAGCCTGGCCTGGCGGCGCTGCCTGTTATAGAAGATCTCGATATATTCTGTCATATCTCGAATTGCTTCCTGTCTACTTCGATAATGACGGTGATGGACTAGCTCCTGCTTGAGTGTTCCCCAGAAGCTCTCCATCGGCGCATTATCAAAACAGTTCCCTTTCCCGCTCATGGATGATCTCAGGCCAGAGCGCTCCATAAGATTTCTGTACTCCTGGGAGCAATACTGAGAGCCCCGGTCAGAGTGATGCATCAGTCCCCTCGCGGGGCGTTTGGCTCTCAGCGCCCGGAATAGAGACTGACTAACCAGATTCCTGGTCATCCGCTCTCCCATGGCATAGCCCACGAGCTCTCCGGTGAACAGGTCCTTGTGGCCCGCCAGGTATAGCCAGCCTTCATCAGTCGGTATATAGGTGATGTCACTCACCCACACGGCGTTGGGCTGACTGACCTTGAACTGCTGGCCCAACAAGTTATCCGCAACTGGCAGTCTGTGCGCGGAGTTAGTGGTAGTCTTGAATCTCCTCTTCTGTTTACAGCGTATGCCGAGCTTTTGCCGGATCCGCTTGATCCGGCAAACACCCACCCGAACGCCATGCTCCGCCAGATCGCGCTGTAACCGTTCCGGGCCATAGGTCTGTCTATTCCGCTGGTGGGCCGCCATTATCTCCAGCTCCAGCCGCACTTCCTCCTGTGCCCGCTTGGACAGCGGCCGGTCCACCCACGCATAGTAGCCGCTGGCCGATACATTCATAATCCGTCGCATCATCCGGACTGGATACTTGAGCCGCAACTCATTCATCGCCGCGTACCGGGCAGCGACTCCTTGGCAAAGTACGCGGCCGCTTTTTTTAGTATGTCCCGCTCCATCTTCACTTCCGCCAGTTCCTTCTTAGTCCGGGCCAAATCCATCTCTACTTCAGTCAAGGGCCTGTACGTCTTGCCGACATCTCCCAGTTTGCCGGCCCTTTGTGCCTTCACCCAGTACCCTAACGTCGATGGCGCCAGGGACAACCGGCGGGCTGCCTCCGGCAATGATAGCCTCTCTTCCGTTACCAGCTTCACTGCTTCCTGGCGGAATTCCCTCGTGTATCTTCCTTGAGGGACACCTTTCATACTGACACCTCCGTCGCTCTATCTTATCCGACTTTGGTGTCCGTTTTTTCCATCCTATCTCACCACACTTCGCAGCGCCGTGACTCGGAAGCGGGTACGCTTTGGCTGAGGCCTGGCGTCGGCGTGGGCAACGGCTAGCCAGCGTTCGTGGCACCTGCGACAATTGACGCGCCGGGCCGCCCAGCACCGGCTCGACAGCTAAGGGACCCCGGCCCGCAGGAGGCAGCCATGGCCCAGCGTACCGTTCGTGAGCTCACCATCCCCAAGCGCGAGGGGCGCGCCTTCGAGGTGCTCAAGGGACAGACGTTCCGCGTCATCTCACCGGAGGGCAAGCAGGTGGGCGATATGACCGCCTTCGGCCGTCACGACCACCGGGAGAAGTTCAGCACGCACCTGACCTGCGCCGTCAACGGACGGTCGTTCAGCAACGTCCGCACGCTCTACTCCGGCCCGCCCTTTTACAATCTGATGATGACGGTGACCGACGACAAGTACGGCGCCCACTGGGTCCACGGCCGGTGCAACCCCTTCTACAACAAGATCGCCCACGGCGGCGAGGGCCAGCGCACCTGCCACGGCAACATCGTCGAGTCGCTGGGGCCCTACGGCTTCACGGAGTACGACGTGCCGCTGGACACCTTCAACATCTTCATGGTGGGCCACTTCGACGACGAGGAACGCTTCAACTTCAGCAAGCCGCTCATCGAGGCGGGGGACTTCATCGACTTCCGGGCGGAGATGGACGTGCTGGTGTCGATCTCGGCATGCCCCAACGAGGGACTGGTGAACGACTTCGCGCCTAAGCCGCTGAACGTGGAGATTCGCCAGGGCTGACCGCGACCCGAGCGCCCGGCGACTTCGGGTCCGTCGTACGCTTCGTCTCGGCGGACTAAAGGATGTGTAATCCGGTTGCGATGGACAGCAGGCCCGCAGCCGCGACGACCGATAGCGCGATTCTTCGAAATAGGCCCTCTCTGACTCTGCCCGCCAGCGCCACGCCGGTCAGCGCGCCTATCGCCATTCCCGGCATCGAGATCAAGGCGAACCCCATCGTCGACGCGGTGATCACCCCTTCCACGCTTAGAGCTGCCAGGGTGACCACGTTCAGCACGGAAAAGTAAGCGATCAGATTTGCCCTGAACGTCTCCTTCTCCAAGCCCTGGTTGGCAAGGAAGAGGACCACCGGCGGGCCCGATGTGGCGATGCTTCCCCCCAGAAGGCCGCTGGCGAGTCCCACGGGGACCATTGCGAACTTCTCGTTGCGAATCCTTTTCCGAAAACCCTGAATGGAGGTGATGGTAAACAGGAGCACCGCCACTCCGATGATGATACGTAGAACGTCGGCGCTCAAGATATCGAGCAGGTACGCTCCGAAAGGAGCGGCCACGGAGCCAGCGATTATAAGGGGCCAGATCTGGCTTAGATGGACCCACCGCCAGACATGGAACAGGACAATGAAGTTGCTGATGGTGCCGCCAATAATGACCGCGGGCACAACGAGCTGCGGAGAGGCCACCAGGCCGAGGATCGGAACCGCCACCAGAGCGAACCCGAATCCGATCAACCCCTGGGTGAGGCCAGCCGCGAAGAACACGAAGATTCCGAGGATAGCGGCGAGCAGTCCGAACTCTGTCATCGCTCCTTGTGCCACCCGTGCCGGGCACCCACGCCGGGCAATTGTCGTGGAGGTCCTTCGCGGAGTTTATCGCTTCGCCGCGCTCAAGGGTAAACTTGGCTCTCCGATACGCCCCGATTCCATTGGTCCGGCTCGACCGGACTCCGGCGGACGGAGGGCTATCGAGAGTCTCGATGAGCGAAGCATCATCGGACAGGGTGCCCCTTCGAGAGCCTCAGGGTGAGCGGCTTCATATCTCCGCTCATGGTGAGCCTGTCGAAGGGAGAAGCGGTGCAAAATTGAGGCGCAGGCTATGATGCCGCGCGCCCTGAGCGAAGACGGAGGGGAGGGCGAGGGAAGCGGGAGCGCCCCGGCGTGGACTTGTGGGCGTTGGTGAGGGGACCCAGGCGCGGGACCCGCTTATGGGTGCAGGGTCGCACCCAGCTGGATCCCCCGACGGGATCGGTCCGGCCCGACCGTCCCGGCGGCGGGACTCCCCGGCCCGACCGGGGCGGGCCGTCGGAACGGAGGACTCCGGCGGACGGAGGGCTAGCACGGCTGAGCCCTGGCTATTCCATATCGCCCCAGGTGGAGCCGGTCTTCACATCCACCTTCAGCGGCACCACCAGCTCCATGGCGTGGGGCATGACCTCCAGCACCAGCGCCTTGAGCGCCTGCAGCTCCTCCTTGGGCGACTCGAAGATCAGCTCGTCGTGGACCTGCAGGAGCATCTTGGAGCGCATCCGAGCGGCGTTCATCCGGGTCTGGATCTCGACCATGGCCGTCTTGATGATCTCGGCGGCCGTGCCCTGGACGGGCGCGTTCACCGCCATGCGCTCGGCCGCCTGGCGCTGGTGCATGTTGGGGGAGCGCAGCTCGGGCAGGTAGCGCCGGCGTCCGCGCAGCGTCTCCACGTACGCCGTCTCGCGGGCCCGGGCGATGGTCTCGTCCAGGTACTCGCGGACCCGCGGATAGGTGCCGAAGTAGGTCTGGATGAAGGCCGCGCCCTCCTCCACGCTCAGCTCCGTCTGCTGGGCGATGCCGAAGGCGCTGAGGCCGTAGATAACGCCGAAGTTCAGCACCTTGGCAAACCGCCGCATATCGGCGTTCACCTGGTCCATGCCCACGCCGTAGATGCTGGATGCGGTGGCGGCGTGGATGTCCTCGTCGCGCTCGAAGGCGGCGATGAGCTCCGGGTCCTGCGAGAGGTGGGCCAGCACGCGCAGCTCCACCTGGGAGTAGTCGGCGGCCAGCAGGAGCCAGTCGGGCCCGGGGGCCACAAACCCCTTCCGCACCCGGCGGCCCAGCTCCGTGCGCACGGGGATGTTCTGGAGATTGGGGTCGTTGCTGGAGACGCGGCCGGTGGCGGAGCCCGCCTGGTTGTAGCTGGTGTGGACGCGTCCGGTCTTTGGGTTCACCAGCCCCGGCAGCGTGTCCACGTAGGTGGACTTGAGCTTGGTGAACTCCCGGTAGGCCAGCACCAGCCGCACCACGGGGTGCTCATCTTTGAGCGCCTCCAGCGTGGCGGCGTCGGTGGAGTAGCCGGTCTGGGTGCGCTTGCCCTTGGTGAGCTTCAGCTCGGTGAAGAGGAGGTCGCCGAGCTGCTTGGGCGAGTTGAGCCCGAAACGGTGGGCCACCGAGTTATAGGCCTCGCCCTCCAGCCTGGCGATCTCCTCGCCCAGCTCGGCGCCCATGCTCCGCATCATCGCGGCGTCCAGCGTGATGCCGTTGACCTGCATCTGGACGAGCACCGGTATCACGGGCATCTCGTCTTTCGCGAAGGTCTCCGTGA
This sequence comes from Dehalococcoidia bacterium, assembly GCA_965249185.1. GTDB lineage: Bacteria > Chloroflexota > Dehalococcoidia > Lucifugimonadales > Australimonadaceae > CBDFLS01. Next base: position 991,009 of record CBDFLS010000002.1, on the reverse strand, counting down.
GCCCGGCCTGCTGGAGCTCCGCCTCCAGCACCTCCTTGAGCCGCAGCGTCATGTCGGCGTCGGCGGCGGCGTAGGGCGCGGCGTCGGCGATCTCCACCGCATCGAAGGTTATCTGCTTGCGCCCCGTGCCGATGAGCTCGGTGATGGGGGTCATCTCCACCTGGAGCCGCTGGAAGGCCTGCGCTTTGAGGCCGATTGCCTTGTCGCCGGTCAGGTGCGCGGCGAGCATGGTGTCGAAGCCCACCTTCACCCGCATGGGGTCGACGCCGTAGTTGGCCAGCAGGGTCAGGTCGTAGTTGGCGTTGTGGGCCACCTTGGCGATGGCCGGATCCTCCATCAGCGGACGCACCTGCTCCAGCACCTGCTCCAGCGGGAGCTGCGTGCCGGAGCGATGGCCCACTGGGACGTAGTAAGCCGTGCCGGGGGTGACGGCGAAGGACAGGCCCACCAGCTCGGCCTGCATCGGGTCCGTGGAGGTCGACTCGGTGTCGAAGGCCAGGACGGAGGCGGCCCGCAGCTCCGTGAGCATGGCCTCCAGCGCCTCCGGTGTGTCCACGATGGTCGTCTCCGTGGGCGGCGCGCTCGGCGGGCTCACCATGGCGGAAGCGCCGGCGCCGTCCGCTCCGTCCGCCGAGCCATCGGCGGGCACGGGAATGCGGGCGATCAGCGAGTTGAACTCCAGCTCCCGGAAGAGGTCCAGCACCTCCTCCCGGTTGTACTGGCCGAATCGGGAGGCGTCCAGGTCCAGCTCCGCCGGAGCGTCGGTGACGATGGTGGTGAGGTGTTTGCCCTGGCGTGCGGCGTGCTCGTTGTCGCGCAGCAGGCCCTGGACCCGGGGCGGTTGCACTTCGTCCAGGCGCTCGTAGAGGCCCTCGATGCTCCCGAACTCCAGTATGAGCTTCACGGCCCCCTTGGCGCCGATGCCCGGCACGCCGGGAATGTTGTCGGAGGCGTCGCCCTGGAGCGCCTTAACGTCGGGCTGCTGGCGGGGCTCCAGGCCGCTGTAGCGCTCGCGCACCGCCCGCTCGTCGTACACCTTTATGTCCTGGATGCCGTGCTGGAGCACTACGCGCACGTGGGGCGAGACGAGCTGCAGGGTGTCGGTGTCGCCGGTGACCACCACCGTCTCGATGCCCTGCGCGGTGGCTTTGGTGCAGAGGGAGCCGATGAGGTCGTCGGCCTCGAAGCCCGGCTGCTCGTAGGTGGGCACGCGGAAGGCCTGCATGAGGCGCTTGACCAACTCGACCTGCTGGTGGAACTCGGGGGGCGCTTCGGGACGCTGGGCCTTGTACTGCTCGAACTGCTCGTGGCGGAAGGTGGGCTCCGGCGTGTCGAAGGCGATGGCCACGTGGGTGGGCTGGCGGTCGGCCAGGGCCTTGAAGAACATGCTGGTGAAGCCGTAGACGCCCTTCACCTCCTGGCCGGTGCTGCGCAGCGTCATGGTCTGCTGGTGGAGGGCGAACCACGCGCGGAAGACCATGGCGTGGCCGTCGATGATCATCAGCAGCGGCTGCTGCGGGACGGCGTCGAAGAGGCTGGGCTCGCGCACGGGCATGGGGACGCTCCGCTGGCGGGGGTGGAGTGCATTATAGCCCAGGCAGGGCGCTACCCTGTACATCCGCGTATGGCGGATGCTCCGCTGCGCCTGGACGTTGACGTGATCGTGGGCATCGGGCCGAAGGCGGCATTTCAGGCCGTGCTGGCGGAGTCGGGAATGCTCGCGGCGTCATCCTTGCTCGTGGCCTAGGCTCACCCACAGCCGCACTTACCGGCTTCTAGGCCCCGTTCCGAAACGGGGGCGGCCATCCGGGCCTCAATCTGTTCCTGAGCAACTCCCGATTCGGCCCGTTCCAGAAGGAAATGTTATCGGAACGCTTCGAAGCGAGGCCCTGGCGCCTTACTTGCCGTGATCAGGAGCCCTCCGGAACCAGGTATCGATCAGCGCCACCAAATTGATGAACGTATCGTCGGCGTGCGACTCGTGAACCATTGTTTTCACCCGTTTTCCCACCCCGGCGGCTCCATGTCTGCTCTAGGCTGCGCAAGAGTGGCTCCATCGTGTCCATCACGGTCCGCGTTGTCCTCCTGGATATGGGCACGCCGAAGAGAGGAATTCAGCACCCCGAAGACCACGAGGAAGCCCAGAGATATGATCGCCCCACCGCCGAATGCGACCCGCAACCCTAGCGCATCGCCTATCAGCCCGGTGGGAAGTGCCCCCAGCGATACGAAAGATGAGCCAACATACCACACGCTCATCACTCGGCCCATCATCACCTTCGGGACCAACAACTGCAGCACGGTGGTGCCCATGGCCACGAACGTCAAACCCCCCATACCCACCAGAAAGAGAATGGGCCACATCAGCCAGATCCACGGATTGATGGTGAAGAGGAGTAGGGAAATACAGAAGAGGAGGCCTGAGCCCAGGTAAAGCTGGATTTTGTGGCGTGAGTCCCCCAAGGACGCCAGTCCCAGGTTGCCGGCGACGGCGCCCGCTGCCATGACCGTGGTAAGCAGGCTCGTATTGGCGGCACCGAACTCTAGCACGTCGCGCCCAAAGGCAGGCATGAGTTGCAAGTAGGGATACCCGAAGAAGGCGATGGCGCTGCCTAGGACCAAGATGGCAAAGATAACCGGCGTATGCCGCATGTACCGAATTCCCTCAACAAGATCTTGTAGCGCCGAGGTGTTGGTCTTTTCACGGACGCCGATCAAGCCCCTAATGGGCTGTAGTGCTACAGAGGCCGCCATGTAGCAACCGGCGGTGAGGAAGAGTGACTGGCCGATGCCGATCCACTGGATTACCACGCCGGCCACCAGAGGCCCGACGAGCATGGATGCGTTAATGAGCATGAAGTTCAGCGAAACCGCGTTCATCAGGTCCCGCCGATCCACCAGCCCAGGGATCATGGAGATGCGCATGGGACCATTCAATCCACGCCCCACTCCCGACACCACAGCCACGACATAGATGTGCCACACCTCTGTTGAATCGGTGATGGCAAGCGTCCCTAGCACGACCATGTTGACCATCAGCAGGAGCAGGCTGAGGATCAGTAGCTTCCGCCGGTCCATCCGGTCGGCTATCACGCCAGCGAAGACCAGGGCTACCAGCATGGGCAGTCCCTGCAGAAAGACCATAATCCCGAGCTGAGAGAGGGAGTCCGTGAGTTCCAACAGCAGCCAGGACGTGGTGAACAGCTGCATCATGAACCCGGCGGGCTCCAAAGTGCCGCTGAGCATGAACCAGCGGTAATTTCGGTTGTGCAGAGCTCTGAACATGGCGAGCCGATTGTATCTGATAATGGGCTCCGTACTTAGGCCCTCTTACGGGTGTCTATCAGGTATAGGCCGCTCCAACCAGATCATCTGACTCCCCTGTGGAGACAAGGAAGACTCGAAGGATGCCCGGCCAGCCGTATTGAATCGCAAACGAAGGGGCTCCGCCATTCAACGGGGCCCCTTCTCCGTGTTCACGGTGGAGATGGGGGAGCGGCCGCCAAATCGGCTGTAACCACTAGAGGGATTTGACAATAACCGGCCAGAGCGATAGTTAAGGGGTTGAGGATTCCCAGATCCTGCAGCCCACCATCAAAGATTTCGGTGGGCCGGCAGATCAGCAACATTGCGACAGAAGGAGAATGCGTGAGATCAGACGTACGGGCAATCTCATCACTCTACGGTGGGTTCTGGAACTTCGATATCCAGGACTTCTGCTACATGACGAACCGCTATTTCCCGCCGGAGGAATTCCTCGAAGCGCTTTCCTCAAATCTCCGGACTCTCGTGACGTCTTACCCATCCACCAACAGCTACTTATCGTCTTTGGCTGCGAAGCCCCTGGGCTTGACTAACCAAGAGCTGGTCATCGGTAACGGCGCGAGTGAACTCATGAGTATCATCACCAGCTTACGCGTTGAGCATCTGGCGATACCCACCCCTACCTTTGACGAGTACCGCAACCGTGCCGAGATTCAGAGCAAGCAGGTGAGCACGTATGCGATGGGGGCGGATTTCAGTCTGGACGTGGAAGGGTTCATTGCGCACGTACGGGGGGCTGGTGCCAACTCGGTGGTGATCGTGCGGCCCAACAATCCCGCCGGGACGCTCGTCTCAGCGGAAGAGGTTGTCCGGATGCTCCGGGCCTTCGGCGATCTGGACATGGTCCTGGTGGACGAGTCCTTCCTCTGTTTCGCCGGCCCAAACTACTTGGAACTCAGCGTGGCGGGCCTGATCCACGAGTTCCCCAACCTTGTGATCCTCAACAGCATGTCAAAGGCATATGGGGTGCCGGGCCTGCGCCTGGGCTACGCCGTCTCTGGGGACAAACAGTTCGTCGCTCGATTACGGGCCGATCTCCCTATCTGGAGCATCAATTCGCTCGCTCAGTTCTTCCTGGAGAACCTGGGCAGCTATGCCTCCCAGTTCGCCGACTCCTGCACGCGCGTGAGGCAGGCCACTCAGGCTCTCTATCAAGGGCTGCGGAGCGTGCCTTTCCTGGAACCCTATCCGACCCATGGGAATTACGTCTTGTGCAGAACCTCCCCCAGTCTGACCGGGTCCGAGGTCACGAATCGTCTGTTCCAAGAGTTTGGAGTGCTGGTGAACGACTGCAGGGGGAAGCTAGGCCTGGACGGCAGATTTTTCAGAATCGCTTCCAGAACGACCGAGGAGAACGAAGAATTCGTGCGCATCCTGCTGTCTATGGCGAGCGATATGCCAGCACTAGAGGGCGCAAAGAAGTAGGGCCAATTATGCAAGCCGTCATTCTCGCAGCCGGTCAAGGCACGAGGCTGCGTCCTATAACCGATCACTGCCCCAAGTGTCTCGTGGAGGTCCAGGGCAAGCCCATTCTGCAGTACCAGCTGGAAGCACTCTGCGCGGCGGGAGTGCGGGAGTGCGCCATCGTCGTGGGATACCGAGCCGCACAGGTGCGGAACTTCTTTGGTGCACGTTTCCGAGACGTCGCCATCACTTACGTGGAGAACGAGATTTTCGATTCCACAAACAATATCTACTCGCTTTGGTTGGCTCGCCAGGAGATAACCGGGAACGTCCTTCTATTGGAAGGTGACCTAATTTTTGAGCCCGGTCTCCTGACAGACCTGTTCGAGGCCCCGCATGAGAACACCGCGGTTGTGGACCGATTTGAGCCCGGTATGAGCGGGACGGTTATCCTGGCGCATGGGGACGTGGCGAGCGCCATGGTGCTCAAGCGGGACCAGCCAGCAGGATTCGACTATGGGTCGGCTCTCAAAACCGTGAACATCTACAAGTTCTCCTTCCAGGCGTTCAGCGACGAGCTGATGCCAACAATTGGTGACTATGTCGACCGTAGTCTTACCGACCACTACTATGAGATTGCGATAGCTCGGGCCATCGCGAGAGGCGCGATTCAGCTTCACGTCTTGCGCACCGGCCATCGATCGTGGACGGAGGTGGACACGGAGGACGATCTGCGCAAAGCGGAAGCGATGTCTATGCTGACGATTCGATCGTCAACGCCAGGGGCCTGCTGACTGAGCTGGCGTCCGAAGGGATGAGGTATGAGCGCGAGTGGGAGTGAACTCGACGCGGCAATGGACCGGCTGACAAAGAGCACGCCGCCCATGGATGCGTCTGTCGCGGTAACGCTTTTGCGTGAAGCGAAAGAGATTATGGACGAACACGGCGTGGTCTTCTTTCTCCGGCAAGGCACTTGCCTCGGCGCAATCCGGGACAACGCCTTGATCCCGTGGGACGATGATCTCGACATCGGCAGCATCGAGGGGCTTCACCGGTTCGACAAACGGATGATTGAGCCGGTCGCGGACTCTTTTAGGGCTCGTGGCTTCCATGTGAAACGGGGCAGCGTCGACGGCGAGACTTGGTTAGGTCTCATGAAGCACAACATCAGGATCGATTGGCTGTGCTTGCGGGTCCGCAAACAACACATCATTCACTTTCCCGGCGTGCGGTTCCCCGTGCGGCTCTTCACCGATCTGAAGGAGATCGACTTCATTGGTGAGCGGGTTTTGGTCCCCAACCCGCCGGAGGAGTACCTGCGCCACAAATATGGTCCGAACTGGATGACACCCAACCGGACCGGTTACGGCAAGGATGTGGTCGACAATATCCCTGCGGGCCCCATGCCCGGGCACCCAGGGCGGCTGACCCAACACCTCTTCGCGCGCCTATTCCCGCGCCGAACCGCAAGGCTCAGGGTGCTTGACGCTAACGGAGCGCCCATCTCTGAGGCGGAGATTACGGTCGTCGGCTGGGGGAGGCACAAGACGAATCGGGCGGGGTACGCACGCTTCTACCTGCCTACCAAGGACACGTACGCGCTGGTGGTCAGGGGCGGTGGTAGCGAGGAGGTCTTGTACGAAGAGGAATTAGCGCCTGGTAAGACGTACGTCTACCGTCCCAACCCATCGATCTCTTCAGGGAGGATCTTCGTCCTGTCCCAGGAATAAGAGCCTAGCGAAATTCGCCGATGCCTGTTGCGGGGCTATGATCATGCCTGAACTGAATACTCAACGCCCGCTGGCTGCCCCACGGGCTCGAGGCCCTGTCAGCCGCTTGAGCCGATTACCCACTTCTCAGTCCTGGCCTTTTGGCAAATGACTTCACCCCGGGTGAGTTTTCTTGCTAGCATGTCGCCATGAAGTGCCTGGGCTTTGCTCCCATATGTTTTCTCCTGGGAATGCTAACGGCGACTGCATGTGCTGGGGCCGAACCGACTCCAACACCTACGTTCCTGCAGATACCCACGCCCACAGCAACACCAACACCGGCGCCATCTCCCACGCCTACGCTGCCTGCCACACCTACGACCTCGCCGATACCTTCACCGACCTCGACACCCACCACATCTCCAACTCCGATCGTGAGTGACGTTCAATACCCGGAGGTCGTCCAGGTGGCGATATGGGGGCTCGATGTCTCCGACGACATAAGCTTTTCGTTCCCTAACGGAGTCGCAATCGATTCGGCGGGCAACGTGTATGTGACGGAGTTTAGTGGAAACCGTGTCCAGAAATTCACCCCAGAAGGGGTACTACTGAGCCAATGGGGAGTGGAGGGAGTCGGATTTGGCAGCTCTCAGCCAGGGGAGACTGGCGGTTTAGCTCAAGGACTATTCGGCAATCCAACCGGGATCGCTATTGACGATGCAGACAACGTGTACGTTTCTGAAAGTGGGACCAGCAGGGTCCAAAAATTTTCCACTGATGGTGAGCTATTAGGGTCCTGGGGCTCGGTGGGCACCGGACCTGGTGAGTTTTTGTCGGCCATGGTGGTGACCGTCGACAGCCAAGATCGAGTTTATGTAACCGATTGGGGCGATAGCCGAGTTCAGGTATTTGACGCTGATGGGCAGTTTCTGATGACCTGGGGTGAGCGTGGCACTGAACCGGGTCAGCTCATTAATCCCACGGGGATCGCTGTTGACCACGAAGGAAACATCTGGGTAGTGGATCGTGGCAACCACAGAATTCAGCAGTACACACCTGAAGGCCAATTCCTTTCCCAGTTCGGCTCATTAGGGGCAGCCCCGGGATCGTTCAGCACGCCCACCGGCATCGCTTTCGACGATTCGGGAAACCTCTATATCGCCGAAGTAAATAACTCTCGGATTCAGGTGCTCGATGCTGTCGGCCAGCACATTGCCTACCTACTTAGCAGCGAATCAATGCAGTTTCCACATGCCCTTGCCTTTGACGGTGACGTGATTTACGTAGCGGATACCGGGACAAATGCAGTCAGGAAGTTGGCAATCGATGGCGATATAGCCGATGAATGAACTGCTTCTCGCGATCCTCGATGCTCTCGGTAGTAGCGATTGCCATTACGATAGGTCTGTGCCCACATGGGCATCCCGCAGTGGGCGCACCGCGGCGGCGTGAATTGGCTCCAATAGGAATGCAAAGAAAGGGCTTAAATCGGAACTGTGGGCCGGGGCCTTAACGACGGGAAACCGGCGGATGCGCGGCGTAGCCCATCACTCCGCAGACGGCGGGCAGCACCAACGCGATACCGAGCACCGTAGGATACGACTGGGTCAGGTCGAATCCCAGCGAGAGCGAAAGCGGACCGAGCGCTGCTGCGGCAACCATCATCATCGCCGCGAAGCCGCGGATGCTGCCGATGAAACGCCTGCCGTAATAGTTGGGCCAGATCACGGCCGACACGGTGGTAGTGAATCCGCTGGCAAACCCGATCATAGCCCCGTACACCAGGGCTTGCCAGGACGTGGTGAGAAACGTGACCAGCGCCATGGCGCCCATGAGCAGTAGCTGGCCGATGACCAGTAGGTAGCGGTTTGGGTACCGGTCGGCGAGAAACCCGGCCACCATAACCCCCGTGAACGAGGCGGGACCCATCACGCTAAGCACGGCAGCGGAAACGCCTGCCCCGACACCCTGGGCACCCAGCACATCGACTTGGTGGAAGACGAGGGCGGTGCTGATCAGCGACGGGGACGAGCTCGCCGCGAGCACGAGCCAGAACGCCCGTGTCCGAGCTGCGCGACGAAGAGGCCAATCGCTCCCACCACCATTCCCGCCAGGCACGTCCGGGGGCGCGTAAGCTACGCCGCCGTCTGGGCGTAAGCCAACAGACTCAGGACTCCGCCGCACGAGCAGCACGCTGACAGGAAGCAGCACAGCCCAGACGACGAGCGCCAGGACAACCCAGGCGCCGCGCCAGTCGTAGTTTGAGATCAGCACGTGGATCAGCGGTGGGAACGACACTTGACTGGCCATCATGCCCAGACTCGCAAAGGCGGTCGCTCTCCCACGCTTGCGAACGAACCACACCGCGACGAGTGCGGTGGGGACCAGCGTGAGGGAGCCTTGGCCGAGCAGCCGCAGCGCCGCAAAGCCCGCGTACAGTTCAAGCTGATTGGACACCGTGCTCATCCATAAAGCGGCGAAGCCCATGAGCAGGGAAATGCCGGTCAGCATCACTCGCGCGCCGAAGCGGTCCAACAGCCAGCCGACGCCGAACATCGCTCCAGCAGCCGTCAGCGAGCCCGCCGTGTACAGCCCCGACAGGAAGGTGCGAGACCACCCGAACTCATCGATGAACGAATCGACGAACATCGAAACAGCAAAGGTTTGTCCGGGTCCGGACACGAAGAGGGCTAACGCGGCAGACGGCAGGATGACCCAGCCGTAGAAGAACGGCAGGCGGGCTGGCCACGGGCGCGCTGGGCGGCCGGCAAGGCTGTCTGGGCCGGACATTCGACCAGTCTACCGTATGGCGTGGCCTAAGTTGGCCGGTCGGTGCAGGGCCTTCCGATGCTCTAGGGTGCCGCCAGTCTCACCGAGAGTCAAAGGTTGCTGTTGGCTGTGCTAATGGCGAGGGCGACGGTATTCGGGATGCTGAGACGGAGGCAAGCCAGCCGGACATGCCTCGTCATCGGCCGCAGACATCGAAGAATGAGTTGCAAGCAGAATGCCCCTTTCGGCAGTTGAGGGGCCTTTTCCGTATCCGTGGCGGAGATGGGGGAGGACCCATCTCCCCGTTCGTGTCTGCTGTCTGGTGATTTGGGCCCCCGCACGTGGGGCCAGAGCCGTGCCCTGGCTAGTACCCGCGGGCCCAGTCCACCACGTTCTCCAGCGGCTCGCCGTTCGTGAAGCGGCGCAGGTTCTCGCAGAAGAGGTCCAGGCCGAAGGCGTGGGAGACGTCAGTCATGCCCGAGATGTGGGGGGTCAAGACCACGTTGGGCAGGGCGGCGAGCTCCGGGTTCGGCGGGACCTTGGTGTCGTCGCGCCATACGTCGATGTAGGCGCCGCCGAGCTTGCCGGAGCGGAGCGCTTGGATCAGGGCGGGCTCATCGATGATCTCGCCGCGGGCGATGTTCATGACGAAGGCGCCGTCCTTCATGCTGGCGAAGGCCTCAGCGTTGAGCACACCCTCATTCTCGGCGGTGAGCATGGCGCAGATGGCCACGAAGTCGCACTGGCCCAGCATGGCGTGGAGCTCGCGGGCGGGGAACAACTCGTCGACGCCGTCCACATCGGCCATGCGGCGCTCGGCGGACCACCGGTTGGCCACCACCCGCATGCCCGCGGCCTTGGCCAGGCGGGCCACGTGCCGGCCGATGCCCCCCAGACCGATGATGCCCATGGTCGTGCCCTCCACCACGCGGGTCGTGGGTCTGGGGGCCGAGCCGAAGGCGCCCACCTTGCCCTCCATGGTGTCCTTCACCGCTAGGTCCAGCCGCTTGGCGAACATGAAGGTGGTGGCCAGCACCATCTCGGCGATGGGCAGCGCTTGGGTGTAGCCCCGGGAGCTGGTCACCATGGTCGGAATGCCCCAGAAAGCGGTGCCCCTGAGGTTCGACACGCCGGCGAAGGGGATGTGGAACCACTGGGCGCTCTTGGCCCGTGCGGGTAGGGTGCTGGGCCCCGGCAGGCTGAGGTAGACGACATCGGCCTGGCCGATCAGCGACTCCCGCTCCTCGGGGGGGTGCAGGGGCTCTGGGACCTTGCCGCGCAGGTAGCGCGCCAACTGCGACGGCGACTCCCGCTCAATCTCCGCGTAGAGGTCGCCCCACATCGGAATGACCTCCACGCGGCCTGGCGCCACGGCGCGCATGCGCTCGAGCACCGGCTCGTCGAACGGGTACACCGTCATGACCTTCACGTGCTGGAGTGGCTTAGGCATGGGCCTGCCTCATGGACACTGATGGCTAGATGAAACCGCAGGGTCGAGGATACCACGCCGGAGCCTGTGCGGGGTTGCACCCTGTTAGCGCCCCGGTGTGGGCTCAGTAGCGGGCTACCACGGACGAACCGGGCCCCGCACGTGGGTCCAGGGCTGTGCCCTGGCTAGTAGCCTCGGTCCCAGTCCATCACGTTCTCCAGGGGCGTGCCATCCAGGAACCGGCGCAGGTTCTCCCGGAAGAGCCGCACCCCGTGGTGGTAGCCCCAGTCGGCAAGCCCCGACGTGTGGGCAGTCAGCACCACGTTTGGCAGCGCGGCTAGCTCGGGGTCGGGAGGCTGATTGAAGTCGTCGTCCCACACGTCCAGATAGGCGCCGCCCAGCTTGCCGGAGCGGAGCGCCCGGACCAGAGCGGGAACATCGATGAGCTCGCCGCGGGCGATGTTGATGACGTAGGCGCCGTCCTTCATGCTGGCGAAGGTCTCCGCGTTCAGGATGCCCCTGGTCTCCTCGGTGAGCATGGTGCAGAGGGCCACCACGTCGCACTGGCCAAGCATGACGCTCAGCTCCGATGGCGGGAACAGCTCGTCCACGCCGTCCGCGCCGGCGGTGCGGCGCTGGGCCGACCGGCGGGTGGCTACCACCCGCATGCCGAAGGCCTTAGACAGGTGGGCCACGTGCCAGCCTATCCCGCCCAGGCCGATAACGCCCATGGTCATGCCCTCCAGCACGCGCATCTTGGGCCGGCGCGCCATGCCGGAGGGCTGGACGTTGCCCTGCAGCGAGATCTTGGTCGCCTCGTTCAGCCGCTTGGCGAACATGAGCGCGCCGGCCATCACCGTCTCGGCGATGGGTAGGGCGAGGGCGTAGCCGCGGGCGCTGGTGACGGTCACGGGCATCCGCCAGTGCGACGTCTCGCGCAGGTCGGAGACGCCCGCGAAGGAGAAGTGCATCCAGCGCAGGTTGCGGGTGCGGGGGTAGAGGCTTTTCAGGAAGGGCAGGGCGATGAGGATGACGTGGGCCTCCTGGAGCAGCGCCTCCCGCTCCTGGGGCGTGAAGCGGGGCTGGGGAGGCCCATCCCTCTTGTGGCGAGCCAGCATCTTGGCGGGCCAGTCCTGCTCCAGCTCCTGGAAGAAGTCAGCCCACAGGGGCGTGACCTTGAGCCGGTCCGGCGCCACGGCGCGGATGCGCTCGATCTCGGCGTCGTCCAGGTTGGGCAGGACCAGCACGTTCACCGTTTCGGGGATGTTGGGCATGGGGTGGCTCCGGGATTTGTTCAAGAGTTGGGGGGGCGGACCTGGTCTTCAACCCTCCACTGCCGTCATTCCGAGGGAGACCTCCCTGGGTGGACGACTGAAGAATCTCGTTCGGGGAGAAGTCCACGCAAGGTCCGACTCCCGTTGGAGTCTTCGTCCGTCACCGGCTTGCTCTCCTGTCACCCTGAACTCGGTGAAGGGCCTAACGCTAGATTCCTCGTCCCGACGTATCGGGACTCAGAATGACGGGAACTTCCCGCTCAGTCATCTTCGAGCGTGCTCGTGTCGCCCTCGGGGAGGCCCAGCTCGCGGGCCTTCAGCAGGCGGCGCATGATCTTCCCGCTGCGCGTCTTGGGCAGCGAGTCGATGATTTCGATCTCCCGGGGCGCGATCCCCGCCGCCAGCTTCTCCCGTGCGAAACGCAGCAGCTCTCGGCGCAGCTCGTCGGTGGGCTCGTAGCCGTCGTTGAGTGCAACGAAGGCCTTGACCACCTCCATGGCGATGGGGTCCGGCTTGCCGATGACCCCGGCCTCGGCAACGGCGGGGTGCTCTATGAGCGCGCTCTCCACCTCGAAGGGGCCCACCAGGTGACCGGCCGTGTTGATCACGTCGTCGGCGCGGCCCACGAACCAGAAATAGCCGTCGGCGTCGCGGCGGGCCCGGTCGCCCGTCAGGTACCAGCCGTTGACGAACTTGGAGTCGTACCGCTCCTGGTCCTGCCAGTAGGTCTGGAACATGGAGGGCCAGCCGGGCCGGATGGCCAGGTCGCCCTCCTCGCCGGGCCCCGCCTCGTTGCCGTTGTCGTCCACCACGCCGGCGGTGATGCCCGGCAGCGGCTTGCCCATGGAGCCGGGGCGGATGGGGAGCACCGGATAGTTGGCGATGAGGATGGCGCCCGTCTCGGTCTGCCACCAGTTGTCGTGGATGGGCATGCCGAGCGCCTTCTGGCCCCAGAAGATGGCCTCCGGGTTCAACGGCTCCCCCACGGAGCAGGTGTACCGGAGGCTGGAGAGATCGAACCGGCGGGGCACATCGGCGCCGGCCTTCATGAGCATGCGGACGGCCGTGGGCGCGGTGTACCAGACGTTGACCCGGTACTTCTGGATAATCTCGTACCACTTGCTGGCGCGAAGGCCGCCTTCGTAGATCACCTGGGTCACGCCGTTGGTCCAGGGCGCGAACATGCCGTAGGAGGTGCCGGTGACCCAGCCGGGGTCGGCGGTGCACCAGTAGATGTCGTCGGGGTGCAGGTCCAGGACCCACTTGCCGGTCAGATAGTGCTGGACCACGGCGTTGTGCCGGTGCACGGCGCCCTTGGGCTTGCCGGTGGTCCCGGAGGTGTAGTGCATCACCGAGTAGTCGTCCCGAGTCGTCTCCAGGGGCCCCAGCTCCTCCGGCGCCGCGTCCATGAGCTGGTCGTAGTCCAGGTCGCCGGACGTCAGGGGCTCGGTGGACCGGTTGCCCTTGTTGATGATGACGATGTGCTTGAGCGCCGGGAGCTGGGCCAGGATGGGAGTGATGCGCTGGCGCAGCTCGGGCTGGGTGATGAGCACCGAGGCGCCGCTGTTCTCCAGCCGGTCGCGCACGGGGTCGGGCCCAAAGGCGGAGAAGAGGGGCCCGATGATGCATCCCGCCTTCAGCGTGCCGAATACGGCGAAGTAGAGCTCCGGAAGCCGCTCCGCGAAGATGAAGACCCGCTCCCCCTTCTGGACGCCGAGCCCTTTGAGGACGTTGGCGAACTTGTTGGACTCCCGCCGCATATCCTCGAAGGTGTACCGCTCCTCCTCGCCGTTCTTGCCCTCCCAGAGCATGGCCGCCTTGCTCCCAAGGCCGGCGTTGCAGTGGCGGTCGATGGCCTCGTGGGCCAGATTCAGGCCGCCGCCGGGGAGCCAGTCGAGCTCGCGCTCGACGTCGGCCCACTGGAAGCTCTTCGCGGTGGCGTCGTAGTCGGCCAGGTTCGGCGGCACCGGATGCTCGCGAGGCTTCTCGATAACGGGGTACTGCACGGCGCACCTCTCTCTTGTTAAACGCGGGGTCCCGGACCGCTTGTGCTTACAGTCGCCAGCAAGCCCTCGCCGGGGTGCTGTGGCCGGGATGTCGCAGACAGGGCGCCAGTGTAGGTTGGCGCCGTGGGAGCGTCAACCGGGTCTTCCGCGATGCGAAGGCGGCGGTCCGCGGCGGGCCGAAGGGGGCGTTCCAGGCGGTGCTGGCGGAGTCGGGAATGCCCACGGAGTCAGCCTCGCTCATGGCCTAGGCTCACCCGCAGTTGCACTTACTGGCGGCGGAGCCTCGCTCCGAAACGGGGGCGGCCCAACCGGCCTGAATCTGTTCCTGAGCAACTCCTGATTTGGCCCGTTCCAAAAGGAAATCCTTTGCGAGCAGGCAAGACCCTGTAATGGCTGCGGGTTGGTATGTAACGCTATATGTGGTTCGTAGTTAGGGGGTAGGTCGCGAGTTGGGATTTGTACGTGCCAGCCAGGCCTCTCCGTCTGAACACACCATGTGGATCCAGGCGGAAGGCGGCAGATTCAACCCAGCTTGATATCGGTCTGTCGCCGTGACCAAGAGTTCGCGGGTGCTGGTGTCGACCAGAACATTCGAAATGGGCCAGGACAGTCCCTGGCCCCCACCCCCTTCTCGCAAATTTGTCTGCGCCTCCACGAGGAGTCGCTTGGTCTCGACCCTCTCGCCGCGGAAATGGGCCACTATCCCGAGTCCCAGCAACACCGCACCAATTCCGTGACGGTCTCCTAGATCGTTCATCATAGAAAGGCATTGATCGTACAGCGCTGCAGCCTTGTCCAAATCATTGTCATATAAGGCGATGTTTGCTAGGGGAAGAAGCGTCCAGGCCGTTAACCCAAGGTCGCCTACGCGACGGAAGATCTCCAAGCCCCTAGTGTGATGCTCGATTGCCCGTGCGCCGTTTCCTGCAAACCACTCGGCGGAAGCCAGGAACCAGCCGCAAAATGCGTCCCCCCACTCAAAGCCATAGGCCCGTTGGGCCACCTGGATCTCTCCGAATCTTTGGCTCGAGTCCTTGAGATTCCTCTGGTTCCACAGAATCACCGCATCGTAGGTCTCTGCAGTCTTAACCCCTTGCTCGTCTTCTAGCTCACGGAAAAGAGCTAGGCCAACACGGATTCGTGCCAGACAACTCTCCAAGTCATCCTGACGCACCATCGACAGCGCAAAGCCAGAGTGAATGAGTGCTAAAGCACGTGATCTCGAAGAACCCCCATCGACGGCCAGAACTCGGTCAAACCATTCGACGGCCTCTGCCACGTGTCGATGTCCTATCCAAAACCAGGTCAAGGCAGCCGCAGTACGCTGTGCGAGATCCGAATCGCCAGACTCGAGAGCGCATCCGAGGGCGACGAGGAGATTGGGGTGTTCCATCTCCAGTAGGGCGGCCCATTCAAGCACGCGTGGGCCGTGAAGCTCCGGCGCAGCCTGCTCCGCGAGGTTCAGAAAGTAACGAGCATGTCGACCACCTGCTTCCGCCGCCTCGCCTTCGGCGATCCGGGCGGCGGCGTACTGCCGTAACGGCTCCAATAGAGCGTATCGCGCCTCTCCACTAGTGGGCATAGTCCGCACGAGCGATTTGTCCACAAGCTGGCCGAGTACATCCAGGAGTTCATACTCATCGCCGGTGCTGCTGACAGCGCTGCAAGAAGGGAAAGTGAACCCACCCCGAAACACTGATAGTTGGCGGAAGAGCAATTGCTGCTCGGGGTCCAGCATGTCGTAGCTCCAGTCGATGGCTCGCTCAAGCGTCTGGTGATGCGGCAAGGCATCGACAGGTCCTCCCTTGAGAATCTTGAAGCATTCATCAAGTCGGTTGGCGATTTCGGCCGGTTGAAGCAATTTAACGCGGGCCGCTGCTAACTCAATCGCCAAGGGAATTCCATCGAGTCTCCGCACGATCTGGCCAACAGCTGCTGCGTTGCTCGTCGTTAACTCAAACGCAGGATTCGTAGTCTGCGCCCGTTCTAGGAACAGTTGCACCGAGGGGTATCCGACCATAAGGCCTTGGTCGGGGTTGTTGTCAGGGACCGATAACGGCGGCACTTGGAACGTTCGCTCGCCCGCCAGGTTCAGGGCCTCTCTGCTAGTGGCAATCACGGTGACACCAGGGCAAGTGAGTAGCCATTGGACGAGCGAGGCGACGCCAGTAAGCAAATGCTCACAATTGTCGAGAATGAGTAAGAGCGATTTCTCTTGAAGATGCCTATTTAGAGCGTCTTCACCTACGTGGAAAGTGTCGGCGACCTGGGGTCGCAACATCTTGGGATCCGACAGACTTGCCAGCCCGACAAACCAGACCCCGTCCAGATAATTCTCGATGAGCAAAGCTCCGATTTCCTGCGCTAGTCTTGTCTTGCCCGAGCCACCAGCGCCTATCAACGTGATCAGGCGAGCGGTGGGAAGAAAGCCTTTAACCGTGTCGATCTCTTCTTCACGGCCTATGAACCCACATTTCCCAGATCAGCCGCGTGGGTGCGTCGTAATCCGGTAAGAGTGCTGCCTATTTGAGCCGCCTACCTGGGCATTATGAGCAGTGTGGGTGCTAGACTGGCCGAGCTAGCGGGCCTAGTTCTGGATACCGCAATCTCGCTGGAGGCACCCAATGGGTGAAAGCTCCGACACCCCTTTGAAGCTCCAATTCGACCGCAGAGTCCGCCTGGATTTTCGTGGCGCTACCATCACCTCGGACGCCGGACTCCTGGCGTGCCGCGAGCTTGATGCCGCTCTGGGGCTCACAGAGACAGCCAACGATTATATCCATGAAAGCCGCACCGGCCGCAATGTGCAACACCCGCTGTTGCCCTTGCTCAGACAATCGGTGTATAGCCGTCTCGCTGGCTATGAGGACACCAACGACGCTGAACGGCTTGCCCAAGACCCGGCTATGCGTGTCATCGTCGGGTGGCAAGGTACTGATAAGCAGGCAGCCAGCACCAATACTATGAGCCGATTTGAGACTGAGGTGTTAACCGAAGAGGAAAACCTGGATGGGCTTGCGCGCCTGAATGTTCAGTGGGTGGACAGGGCCATGGCCCAGACATCTCACCAGCGAGTTATCCTAGACATGGACAGCTCTGAAAGCCCGGTGCATGGGCAGCAAGAGGGAGTCGCCTACAACGGCCACTTCGAGTCCGTATGTTATCACCCGCTCTTCCTGTTCAACCATTTCGGAGATTGCGAAGGTGCAATGCTTCGCCCGGGCAACGTCCACAGCGCTGAGCGGTGGCGGGAGGTTCTGGAGCCAGTCGTGAAGCGATACCAGGAGAAAGGAGTCCGGCTGCTGTTCCGGGCCGATGCTGCCTTTGCCAAGCCCGAGGTGTACGAGTACCTGGAGTCAAGGGACACTGGCTACGCTATGCGGCTTCCGGCCAACGAGGTATTACAAGGAAACATCCGGCACCTGCTGAAGCGGCCCGTGGGCAGGCCGCCTAAAGCCTGCCCTGAGCCTGTCGAAGGGAAGCCCGTAGTCCGGTATCACGACTTCGTTTACCAGGCCCAGAGCTGGGACATTCCCCGGCGTGTGGTCGCCAAGGTGGAGTGGCGCCAGGGTGAGCTATTCCCGAGGGTCGGGTTCGTCGTCACCAACCTCAACCTACCGCCGGCAGGCGTAACCCACTTCTACAACGGGCGGGGCACGGCCGAGCAGTGGATCAAGGAAGGTAAATACGCCCTGAACTGGACGCGGCTCTCGTGTCACAGGTTCGTTGCTAACCAGGTGAGGCTGTGGCTGTTTGTGCTGGCCTACAACCTGGGCAACTTCATGAGAAGGCTGACTTTGCCAGAGTCAGTGAAACACTGGTCACTGCGAAGCGTGCAGACCAAGCTCATCAAGATGGGTGGACGTCTGGTGCGGCATGCCAGGAGGTTGGTGTTTCAGCTTGCTGAGGTGGCAGTGTCCCGGGAGGTATTCCGGCAAGTGTTGGAGCGTATCGCCGGGCTCCATCCAGCACCAGGGTAGCGATTATCCTTGAGGTCATCAGAGGTGAAGAGAGGCAACCAAGGGCGAGGTGCGCGCCCGGAGGAGTTTGAAGGGAGTGCAAACGTGGTGAAAGCCACCTCCGCTGCCTGGGGCCGCTAACTCACCACGCCGAGAGATGGTTTTGTGCGCTTGATTGGATGGTTGACGGCATCCGTGACTGATACTACGATGGCTCTCGTCGAGGATGGTGCGTTGCTTGGACCCAGGCAGCTTGATATGCGTAATTCCGGGCTAGACGAGTATACCGTGCCCCAGGCGGCGTCCATTCTCAATGTGAGTGAGGAGACCGTTCGCCGGAACATCAGGTCGAAGCGCCTGGTGGCTTTGCGACGGGGAACCCAATGGTTTGTCCAGCACGCAGTCCTTGTGCGCTTCGCCAAAAACTACGATCCCAAGACGGGCAAGATAAAGGAGGAGTGATAGGGACCTGGGTGACGATGTGCTTACGATTCTCTCTAGGACTCCGAGCCTCACAGTTTGTCGAGCTCGTCGAAATGAGGCCGCTCAAGCTCGATGCGGACTTGTGGAGGCTGCTGAGAGAGGTTCTGGAGCAGACGCTCCAGAAATGTGTTCGGCTTAGGTGCCTCGCGCCATGAGCAGCCACCGGACTGTGCCGATGCGCGATGATGCCTGGCGGGCCGGTGGTGACAACCTTGCGCCGACCCCCGTGACTGACTGGCCCCAACCCTGGTTGGGACGCCTGCTGCTCGTCTCCCTGCTGGTGATGCTGAACCTGCCGATGACCTTCACCTTGATTACCCGAACAGACCCATACGGGTTCTTCACACTGAAGTCCGTATCGGCCTATCCTCTGCCGCTGGTTCTGTCTACCGGACTGAGTTCGGCTCTTGCCTTAGTGGGGTACGTTTGCTATCGCTGGCTCCGGGGGCGACAGCGGTGGTTCACGGGAGGTCACTGGAGTCCGCTCACCAGGGGCGCGGTGTTGTGTGCGCCGCCTGTGCTTCTCGCATACCTACCGATCATCGTCCTATCGAGCCACGGGTGGAAGCCAACTCATTTGGCGTTGGGAGCGGTGATTGCCGGAGCGCTGACCGTCATCCACGCCCTCAGAGACTCGGAGATGAGCCTTGATCCGGCTCAGGCTCGGTACTGGTTCATCTGTGCCCTGGGCTCGATCCTTGTGTTCCTCGTCCTCTGCATCGGCGCGATGGTCGTGCTGTACAAGGTCGAGCAGTTCCCCGCGTCCGGCAATATGTTGTGGACATGGGAATACCGCTGGCCAGAACTGGGATATCCCCCCGAAGAGTATGACACCTGGCACCGAGACGGCCTCCTGGCCTTTACGGCGATAGGAGTGGCTTTCATGATCGCGGCGCTTGGCGGAAGCATGTTGGGGTCGATTCTAAAGTGGACGCGGTCGGCGGAGGGCGGCGGCATTGCCCGTCGTACACCGGCCACCAGGCAGCAGTATCTGGATGCACCTCCTTGGGTCGCCGGTATCGCTCGGCAGATTGAGTCCCTGAGCCCATCCACTGGGAATGAGGCGGAGTATGTCGCCGTGTTCAATGGCTACGAGATTGAAATCACGGGCGGCCAATATCAGGGTTTGGTCGGTGCCAAGTTCGATATGCTCCATGACGTTGACCTGCTTGTAGACAAGGCGGCTGGCAACGTGTTCCTTCGTACTGATGGGACGTGGGCCAAGCTCGATTTTCGCGTTCGCGACAAAGCCTCGGCCATCCGCAGCGGTCCCTTCTCCCTGTTGTGCATCTACGCCCGCAGTCCCGGTAGGCGTTTCGCCAACGGCGAGTTGAGGACCCTTCTGGATCGGGAGTTAGGCAATCACGTGGAGCTCAACGTACGAGACTTCGTATTCCAGCTTCAGAGGAGAACTCCCCGGCTGCCCGTCGGACGTGATGCAACGGGGTCTTTCTTGGACGCAGGGGCGAACGTGTGCTTCCTGGACCTGCAGCGGTCGCCAACGGACAACGGCGGCACTCAGGCCAACGGACCGTAGCTCCTCTGAATGCTGCGGCGCCATCGCCAGCAGCGTGGGCCAGTCGAACGGGGCAGACTCTCCGATGGAGATTTACCCCTCTGAACGCCTGTAGTTCTCCGTTTTGCGTCGTAGATGCCCACTATCCGACACCTACTCCACTAGGCAACTAGAGGATCGCGCAAGACAACGTAGTGTCGGACGAGCGCAATTCGGAGAACCGGTCTGAAGGCCCGGCATGCGGGGTTAGGTCGCGGCCTCGCCCGCACCCATGTGCGGCCGCGGTAGACTTCGCCGGAGACGGCGGTCAGTTCCGGCCGGTACAGGAAGGGCACTAACGCAGGGTGCAGTAGAAGCTGGATGGAGGTAGGCGCTTGGCAAGTTGGCGAAGCTCTCTTGTGATGGCGGGGTTGACTGCGGCGGGCTGTAGCCTATTTGAACAGGACCGGGAGCCTTCTCCGGCTCCGACGGAAGTACCTACGCCACAGCTCACAGCTGATGTGCAGGGAGAGACCACACCCGAATCTGCGGAGGGGCTGGCTCTTCCTCGTGCAGCTCAGTATCAGTTCGTGGCCTTAGTGCCCGTCAGCGTTGGAGGAGCGCGCAAAACGTACCGAGACTTAGGGTGCACGCGATGCTCCAATGTGCTAGCAGATAGCCCATACCAAGAGTTTGTGCTAATTGGCGACCGCCTCTATGACGAGAGAAAGCCGCATGCCGAACGTGAGTTGGGAATATGGAGGGCAATTTGTATAAGGCGGCGCACATGACACGATGGTTGGCTTGCGGGACATTGGCCGTTGTGCTCGCATGTATCCTTGCGGGCTGCAACGAGGACTCCAACCCACCTGAGCCGACCCCTTCCGAAGCCGAGCAGGAGTCCACGGCCACGCCCGAGCCGACCAACACGCCGTCCCCGACGACGACGCCAACCCCGGCGCGGCCATTAGTCCCCGTGCCAACGTCAGGCCCGGTTGGGACAATCCGGCTTGGAATGCCAGCGCCCGACTTTGGCTTGCATTTCTATGAGACCCGGGCCGGGGAATCGCTACCCCAACGCCTGTCCGATCTGCTAGGCACCCCTGTTGTGCTTATGTTCTGGTTTCCTGGCTGCGACCCTTGCATGACGGACCTGCAAAACATAGGAAGTGTGTATAGGGGCCTCAGATGGGGAGGGGTGCGGTTCATTGGCGTTCAAACCCATGGCTTCCCACAAGAAGGCCAGGAGATTGTTGATGAGTTGGCCCTCTCGTACGACTTTGTCTTCGACGATCACGGGGAGGCGTCAAGGCTTTACGGAGTCGTCCACGTCCCAATGACGGTGGTTCTTAATGCCGACCACACCGTTGCAGGCTGGCTAAAGGGCGGACTGAGTCTTGGTGGACTCAGGGATCTGTTGGAGAGCACGCTGGGGTCTTCCCTCCCGCCACCGACGGCGACTCCGACTCCCACAGACCCAGGAGATACGATCTACTGCGAGTTCTCCGGATTGCCTGAGAGGTTCTTCCAAGAGTCGTCCGTCCCAAGGGAACAGGTGGAGAGGGTTGTCAGTGCACAAGCCTGGAGCTTGACAAAGATGCACAATGGCATCTCGCCTTATTCCTACTTCGGCTATTGCAGAATTGAGTATAGTCCCGAGGTTTATGGACACACCATGCCTTACGGGGTCAAATTGGGGGACTTTGCCTTTCCTGGGCTAAACTCAGGCCATCATAGGTGGGAGGTCATGGCTCACGAGCACGGGCACAACTTTTTCGGTGGGACAAAACCGTTCTACACTGACATAGCAACGCCCGCCCCGTTCCTACAAGAGAGTTTGGCAGTACTGAGTGCGTTCTATACCTTCCATGACCTGTTGGAGAACCAACAGGAGTATGGCATTGACGATGCAACAGTGGAGAGCTTGGTCTTCGACTTTGGTAATGGAAGAGCTTATCAAGAAGCTCAATTCAAGGAGTATGTAGACCAAGGCATGAAGTTTGATATACACGACATCCTAACCAGCCAGGCATTGGACTTCATGATGATTACTTACGGAGAAGAGTATGGCTGGGATAAGTTTGAGAGGTTGACCAAAGCCTTTGAAGAGTTCGGCGTGCAGCTCGACCATCAGTCGGGAGAAGTTACGCCGGTTGACCAGAGTACCTACATCGTGGCAGCTCTAGGTGCGGCCTTCGGCCGGGACTTTAGACAAGACTTTGTGGATTTGAGCTTCCCCATTGATGACGCTCGTTACCTGTATTTCCTTGCCAAAATGTCAGAACATTTGGGTCCGCCACCTCCCACGGCAACGCCGGAAACTCCTGTAACTGAATCAGAGAGACTCGTGAGCCGGCTGTCCGCGGCATTCGCGGAGGACGGCGACTTGAACGATTTTGAAAAAGCCTACCTGCGGCGTATTGGTGGTGCGTCTACGCCGGAACTAGCCTTGGCGCTTAGCAGTTCGCCACTGACAGAAGACACTGCCGTATCCGAACTGGAAATAGAGATTCTCAAGAAAATAGAACGCTATCATCCCCGGCTCCAAGCCGCGATCGTGTCCCACGCTCCTCAAGGTGCAGCCCCTTTCCTGTCTGGGTCAGTCCTGTCGGACCAAGAGATAGAGGCTTTAGGTGCCCTCCACAGCGTCTTCGGCATAGAGGCGTTCTACGATGCTTGGCAACTTGATTGGCTGGAGATCAATGAAATTCAGGCTGTGCTGCGACTGCTCCAGAGCTACGACCCATTCTCGACAGTCTACGGGCCGACCGAAAACACTGATTCGCAAGATGGTCTAATCGAGCGTACATTTGACCAATTCTCTGTCGGGCCTGCCGGCTCATGTGTTTACTGTCAAGGACAGAAATACTTCACTAGCGGTTCCCCAACCAAGGACTACCGGTCCAGCGGCTACTCACCCGAAGAATATCTGGAGTACTCGAAAGCCGTTACTCAGGATGTCGTGGTTCGTACCAGATTACTGCATCTAGTCCACGCGGCGACGGTGCAGTTCCGGAGACTGAGTCCATGTGACCTGCGAGACTATTCCAAACCAGAGCTATTGGTAATGGCGCCGAACTCTACGGAGTTCTTTAACCCGCTTTACGACTACTACTCCTACTACGGTCCTATTGCCTACTTCATCAACGCAACTACCTTCATGCATTCGGTCGAGGTCAATGCCCAAATGCTTGCGGCTGTCGCCGAGCCCCGGTGGTTCAACGTCGATTCGGACAAGGGCGTCCTGCGTCTTACGGTTGGGGATGTCTTGAGTCCCTTCACTGCCGCAACAAAGATCGTAGCTCAGGGTGGTCCAATCGAGATGTCTCGGACAGGTTGCTTGGAGGCAGCGAAGAGAATAGTCGATTGGGACCGCTACAGATACACGCATTTTGGGGGCTCGCCCGAACAAGCCCTCTCTCCGTTTGCAGAGAAGGTCTTCCCAGAGAATCCACGCTTCTTTCCGATGTGGGTCATGCTACTGACCAACGAGTCGGGTGGTCAGGACAAGGCGCAACGGCTTGTTGGCATGATGAGGTCTCTGAATGTTCCAGCCGGTCGACTTGGCAACGCCGTTTTCCCTGAGGTGGACCACCCCGATCCCGACAAGGGAATTCACGGCGGCTACTTCGACGATGTGCTCTTGCCGCCCTGGAACGTAACTTTGGAGCGCAACATTGGCTTCGGGCATATCGATAAGTTTGTGCCGATTGAACACCTTTTTCGCAAATACGACCCGGGGTGTAGGATCAAATCAGACCCGTATGTAGCGGAGCATCTTAGGTTTTCCGCAGCAATCTTCTCTTGCGACAGCTCGGTGGTCCATCGTCCACTGGACGAAACATTCGTAGACAATTTAGCCTCAGAAATTGATCGCTTGTTTAAGTCAGCAATTGAAGCTGCCACGGATAACAACGTTGAAGCAGCAGCTCCCATAACCGTACTTGGTACGCAATTCTGTTTCAAAGGAACCAGGCAATATCGCCATCCCGAATTCTATGGCCTGGCCCTCATGAAGGACGAATTGGCAAAGTTGTTGCGAAAGGAGGAGGCGGTCCTCGAAGAAGTCAGAGAGGGTCTCTACAGGCTGAAAGTCGATTTGTTAGGTCGGATAACCACTGTGAGCATCCACGATAGCGGCAGGATTGACGTGATCTTCTCCTACTGTGAGTAATGTAGGGGTGGGGATAGTTGATGGGTATAGTCCCAAAACAGCCACCTGTGAGAGAATGGTGGCATGGGACGGAAGATTGGGTGCCCTCGATGTCAACACGCCAAGAGCTGGAGCATTCGGCGAGGTAAGAGTCGTTGTGCAGCCTGCCACTACGAGTGGGTGCCCAGGGCGCTGCCGCTTCGGTTGTCGCCAGGGGAGTGGCGGCGACTGTTGCGCTGGTTCGTCTTGGGGCAGAGTGCCGAGGTGATTGCCCAGGAGGCCCGCCTGGAGCGAAAGCGAGTCCTGCGAGCCCTGATCGTGGTGCGCCAGGCCATGGTCCGGGACGTTCCCCATGTCTTCTCCGGC
Organism: Dehalococcoidia bacterium; assembly: GCA_965249185.1. Taxonomy (GTDB): domain Bacteria; phylum Chloroflexota; class Dehalococcoidia; order Lucifugimonadales; family Australimonadaceae; genus CBDFLS01. The sequence goes on along the minus strand of CBDFLS010000002.1, from coordinate 966,638 downwards.
GTGGTGGAGGTCGACGAGACCTACCTGGGAGGTTCCTGGCGCAACAGGCGCCTGGCAAAGCGTGTTCAGGGCACGAAGCGGGGCCGTGGAACCACTAAGCAAGCCGTCTTTGGGATCCTGTGTCGAGGTGGCCTGGTGTGGGCGCAAGTGGTACCTAACGTGGAAGCCAAGACGCTGCTGCCGCTCCTGCACCAACGCGTGCAACGTGGCTCCATCGTCTGCTCGGACACCTTTACCAGCTACACGGGCGTCGCAGCGGGGGGCTACGTCCACCGGCTTGTGGACCACAGCCAGGCGTTCAGCGATCGGCAAGGGAGCCACGTCAACGGCTTGGAGGGCTTCTGGGGTTATCTCAAGCGGCGTCTGGCAGCCAAAGGGGGAGTCCGCCGAGAACGGCTGCCCCTCTATCTTGCTGAGTATGTCTGGCGCTACAATCATCGGCGTCTGTTGGGACCAGAACAGGTTAAGACATTGTTCAAGCTGCTTCAAAGCTAATCCGGTGGCTAAAACGGGACTTTACCCTAATCTTTAGCCCCGGGAAGCGTTCGAACTGGTCGTTGACTCTAAGGGTCGCGAGCGCCATGGACTGCGGAGGTATGAAGCTGAACTCAAAGTATCGGCCAACGTTCATGGTGCTATAACGAGGGTCAAGTATATCGGTGCCATGCACGATGATGGGAATGTTGAGCTCCTGGCATTTTTCGTAGAGCGGGTACCAGTACGGCATATTCATCGTGGGCGTATCGCGTCTGCCAGTGATGTCTGGTGAAACGTAGGTCGCGACGAACCCATACTCCTTCACGCAGCGCTCCAGCTCCTCTAGACAATGAGTGGTGTCTTGCTCCTCAACGCGTTGGGGAAGCTGGCAGGCTCCAACAAAGCGAGTAGGCTGGGCTTGGACTAGCTTGAAGACCATGTCGTTGGAGTAAGTGATCCAACTTTTGAAGAGGTGGGCTTGCTCCATCCAGCCGTGAATAGAGAGTGGGTGAGGGCTGAGGATCTGGGTATCGATCTTGCGCACGTCCATGTACTTCGCAAGAGCGGCTGCTACTGCTTTGAAGTCTTCGTCCCTGTTCCCAGGTTGGTCGGAATGCTTACCAGGGCCGATGGGACTTGGAATGGGCTTGGAATTGCCGAGGCCGGGAATGCCCCAGAGAGTGCTAAGGAACGGCGTAGCGTGCCGAGACGGTTGGCTCGGGTCGGTCATGGGTATGTCATGGATGTGACTGTGGACGTCCAGGACTTTCACTTCATGGTACATGTGAGCTCCATGTATTGCGGTTGACGTGATTTTCGGCCGGATTTCCTGTCGCAACTTCCGAGGCGAGCGTGCCGGGCCCTGATCCTGCTTCGGGGCTGAACATAGTAATAGTGCTCCCTGCTTGTGCTGTCAACTTCCCGCCCCAAAGACCGAAGACCGCTGGGGTCTTGTAGCCGGGCTGTCGCCTGCTCGGCAAACGCCGAGGTGATTTTACCCATGCACCCCGCCCCGAAAAGGGGATCACCCATCGGGGCTCAATTCGTTCCTGACGCCCGGCCTAGATCGGTTGCTCCAGAAGGGAATCCTTTCGATGTCTGGCATTGAGAACAGCAACATACTGCTCATCGGACATCTCGTACGCGACATGCCGGTACACGACAATGTTCTATGCGCTCCCTGTCAATGGGTGCTTATCTTGACAGTCGACCCGGCCGCGCTACCATAAAGCCAACATGAGCGATGGTACTCAGTTACCAGGCGCCAATAGGGAGGAACAATGTATCCGGGAAATGGATCGGATGAGGAATCCCTGGAGTTCTCCTTCAAGTACAACCCGCCTATGGGTCCACCGGCGGGCGAAAGAGCGCTCAAGGAGGCGAAGGAGATACTCGATCCACTTGGAGTGGGCTTTCTTCTCTCTTCGGGGACCTGTCTCGGGGCAATTAGAGACAACGCCTTCATCCCATGGGATGACGATATCGACCTGATCTCCATTATCGGCAGCAATGGCCTCACTGAGGAGTTAGTAAACAGCGCAGTGGCGGCATTCAGAGAGAAGGGGTATTTCGTCTACGCCGCTGGCGGCACTAACAGAGGCGTTCAGGCCTACTCTATGATGAAGGACTACGTAAGGACAGGGTGGGAGTGCTACCGAGTCATCGACGACAGCATATCCGTCTATCCGAATACCCAGATTCCCGCCACGTTCTTCACTCAGCCTAAGGAGATCACTTTCTTGGGCAAGCAATTCTTGGTGCCCAATCCGCCAGAGGAATACTTGAGGCTGAAATACGGCGAGGAGTGGATGATCCCAAAGGGGCCGGGACTGTATGAGAAAGATGTAGTCGAAAAGATCCCCAGCGCAGTCCTGACCGGACGACCAAGCAGACTCCGGGTGCTCGACCATGAAGGCAGGCCGGTGTCTGGAGCCGACGTAGTGCTGGCCGGAGGAGGTCGGTCCAAGACTGACGAGAGTGGCTATGCCGAGATTATCCTACCGGCTGCCGACTGGTACGCCCTAACGATCAAGTACCCGGGGCACGAGCAAGTTCTCTACATGGAAGAGATGGAGCCTGATAAGGCTTACGTGTACAGAGCTGACCAAGTAACCACCGCAGCTAGCCATGTTTCGGGTCCAATCGGCACGCTTGGTAGCCTCCTGTCACTTGAATGAGTACACGCCGTCAGGGATCTCCCGGGCCCATCAAGACAAACAGCCCTCGGGCGGAGGCCCATGGGCTGTAATGTGTTCGCAGTGGAGATGGGGGAGGGTCTATCTCCACCGTGAACACGGGCTTTGGCCGCAAACTCCAACTCCCCGCCTTGGATGGCTGTGCCATGAGACAAACCGGGACAGGTGGGTTGGATCAAGAGCTGGGCCTAACTGCGACGAATGTCGTAGGATTGTTTCATGCAGCGGACACCAGCAGGCAGTGACGTCATCAGGTTAGAGCACAACATATGCTGATGTAGGCGAAGGGGAATTTAAATCTTCTCCGCATAAATTGCGACTAAGAGAGAAGTCGAGTTGGCCACCCAAGCAGAGAAAGACGCTACAGCAAATAGTTTCAGAGTTTCGAGGGCAGCTTCATACTGCAAGCAACGACGACTGGCGCAAGTTGCTCCTAGACGCGGGCTTTCAGATCGTACTGTCGACCATGGGCGGTGGAACGCTTTATGCGAATCTATCGGTCAAGCCACGAACCTTTGAATTTGAGTTCTCTGAGCCGATGGGACCGGAAGGGAGCCTCGTAACAGGGTCGGAGTTTGTGTACCTGCGATCGGAACAGGGGTTTCCCACCGGCCTGCCCAGCCTGTCAAGCGTGGGCCCGTGAGTCATGTGCGAGCCCCCCTGCGAGTCTTCCGCGAGCCTCGGTGATATACTCACCGGCGCGAATATCGCGGCGCAACCCAGGGCTCCATGACCGGCACCAGCCAAGCCAAGCCTCCCACCGCAAACGGCGGCGCACCGCTCCTCATCTCCATCATCGGAGGCAGTGAGCCCACGGCCCGCGCCGAGGAGCTGGCGGAGGAGGTGGGCCGGGAGCTGGCCCAGCGCGGCGCCACGGTGGTATGCGGAGGCCTCAGCGGTGTCATGGAGGCCGTCTGCCGCGGGGCCAAGAGCGCCGGCGGCGCCACCATCGGCATCCTGCCCGGCAGCGACCCCGCCGACGCCAACCCCTATGTGGACATCCCCATCTGCACCGGCATTGGGTACTCCCGGAACGTCATCGTGGTCAAGACAGGCCGGGCGGTCATCGCTATCGACGGCTCCTTCGGCACCCTCTCCGAGCTCGGCCACGCCCTGAGCGACGGCATTCCCGTCATCGGCCTGGAGACGTGGGAACTGTCCGTAGGCGGCGAGGCGGACTCCTCCATCGTGAGGGCTCACTCCCCGGAGGAGGCGGTGACGATGGCCCTGGCGGCGGCGGCGCGGCGGACCCGGCAAGCCGGCGCCCGCTGACACGAGTCGCTTCGCCCACAAGCCCGCTCTCGGAGTGCGTACCTCGGAGTGTGAATAAGGAGAAGGCGCAGTGGCCCGCATCAGCTCCATCCGTGCCCGGGAGATCCTCGACTCGCGGGGCAGCCCCACCCTGGAGGCGGTCGTAGCCCTGGACGATGGCTCCTCCGGCTGGGCGGCCGTCCCCTCGGGCGCCAGCACCGGCGCCTACGAGGCGGTGGAGCTCCGCGACGGCGACCCGGCCCGCCACGGCGGCAAGGGTGTGCTGCGGGCCGTGGCCAGCGTGAACGAACGCATCGCCCGGGCGGTCATCGGCATGGAGGCCTCGGACCAGCGGGCGGTGGACTCGCGGATGCTGGAGCTGGACGGCACGCCGAACAAGGGTGTGCTGGGCGCCAACGCTATCCTGGGGGTGTCGCTGGCCGTGGCCAAGGCGGCGGCCCAGAGCGCCGGCCTCCCCCTCTACCGGTCGCTGGCGGACGGCAGCGATGCGGCGCTGCTGCCCGTGCCCATGCTCAATATCCTCAACGGCGGCAAGCACGCCACTCAGTCCACCGACATCCAGGAGTTCATGGTGGTGCCCGCAGGCTGCGACAGCTTCGAGGAGGCGCTGCGCTGCGGCGCGGAGGTGTACCAGGCGCTCAAACGGGTGCTCGCGAAGCGGGGACTCTCCACCAGCGTGGGCGACGAGGGCGGGTTCGCGCTCTCGCTGCCGTCCAACGAAGCCGCGCTGGATGTGATCATGGAGGCTATCCAGGCGGCGGGGTACGAGCCCGGCAAGCAGTGCTTCCTGGCCCTGGATCCGGCGGCCACGGAGCTGTTCCACGACGGCCGGTATGTGCTGGAGCGCGAGGGCGTAACCCTCACCGGCGGCGAGATGGTGTCCCTCTACGAGCGGTGGGTGGAGCGCTACCCCATCGTCAGTATCGAGGACGGCCTGGCCGAGGACGACTGGGACGGCTGGGGCGAGCTGACGTCGCGGCTCGGCGAACGTATCCAGGTCGTGGGCGACGACCTGTTCACGACGAATACCGAGCGGATCGAGCGGGGAGTCAGCCAGGGCTCGGCCAATGCCGTGCTGGTGAAGCTGAACCAGATCGGCTCGCTCACCGAGACCCTGGACGCGGTGCGCATGACCCAGGAGGCGGGCTGGAACGTCGTCATCAGCCACCGCTCCGGCGAGACGGAGGACACGACTATCGCGGACCTGGCGGTGGCCACGGGCGCCGGGCAGATCAAGACGGGCGCTCCGGCCCGCAGCGAGCGGGTGGCCAAGTACAACCGGCTGCTCCGCATCCAGGACGAGCTGGGCGGGCGCGCGCGCTACGCGGGCCGCGGCGCGTACAACAGCTTGCGCGGCAATCGGTAGCTCTGATAAGTATGGGGAGCCTTACCCTATCGGCGACTTTCAGAATCGGGGACTCTCGGCGCCGGACGGGGTGAGGGCTGACGCACGAAGGAGGCGCATCCATGACGACACGCATCGGCATCAACGGCTTCGGACGCATCGGCCGGCAGGTGGCGCGGGCCACCTTTGAACGCCATCCCGGCAAGCTGGAGCTGGTGGCCGTCAACGACCTGGCGGACGCCCGCACCAACGCCCACCTGTTCAAGTACGATACGAACTACGGCGTCTACCCCGGCGATGTCCACGCCCACGACGACGCTATCCACATCGACGACCACCTGGTCCGGGTGCTCTCCGAGCGCGAGCCGGCCAAGCTCCCCTGGGGCGACCTGGGGGTGGAGATCGTGATCGAGTCCACGGGCCGCTTCACCGACGCCGACAAGGCGGCTGGGCACATCGAGGCCGGCGCCAAGAAGGTGATCATCTCCGCTCCCGCCAGTGGGGAGGACGCCACGCTGGTGCTGGGCGTCAACGAGGGCATCTACGACCCGGCGCGCCACCGGGTGCTCTCCAACGCCTCCTGCACCACCAACTGCGTCGCCATGCTCATCAAGGTGCTCCACGACAGCTTCGGCATCAAGCGGGGCCTCATGAGCACCATCCACTCCTACACCAACGATCAGCAGATCCTGGACCAGGTGCACAGCGACCTGCGCCGGGCCCGGGCCGCCGCCCAGAACATCATCCCCACCTCCACCGGCGCCGCCAAGGCCGTGGGCGTGGTGATGCCCGAGCTCAACGGCAAGCTCCACGGCATGGCATTCCGGGTGCCCGTGGCCACCGGCTCCATCACCGACCTCGTGGCCGAGCTGGAGAGATCGGTGACGGTGGACGAGGTCAACGCCGCCTTCAAGGTGGCCGCCGAGGGCGCGCTCCATGGCGTGTTGGAGTACACCGAGGACCCCATCGTGAGCAGTGACATCAAGATGAACCCGCATAGCTGCATCCTGGACGCCGCCAGCACGATGGTCATGCTGGAGACCATGGTGAAGGTGCTGGGCTGGTACGACAACGAGTGGGGCTACTCGTGCCGCACGTCGGACCTGGCGGCCTTCGTGGCGGACAAAGGGCTGTAGGCAGGGCGGAGCCCTGTACCCATGCCTACGCCCACGCCCACGCTAGCGCCGGTGCCGGTGCCAGGTGTGAGTTCATGGGGTCTGATCGGTCTGGCAGTTTTCATGGTGGTGGCGTCAAGCTTGGCGATACTGAGGCGCAGGCAGGCGAGCTAAATCTCGCCCGCCACCGTTCTACAGACGTCGATAGCAGGCTTTGAGCTAAGGACTTCCTTTGTGAGCAGACAGAATGCGCGTTGTGCTAGGAACGATTTCAGCCCGGTAAGGTGATCCCCTTTCGGTGCGACTAGGCTCAGATGCAGTGGGATCCCCCATTCCTCGCATAGCTGTGCCTGGGCTGGCGCGGCGTCCGTTGCTACAATAGGCGCAATATGGCGATCGATACGTTGCCTCCCGCGCCGAGGCGCCCGCGGCTGACACGCCCCCTGCTCTTAGTGCTGCTGCCCTTCGTCATCACGGCAATGGCCCTGGGCCTGCGGCTCTACGGCGGCCTCGACTGGGACCAGGGCAGACTCTACCACCCCGACGAGCGGTCCATCTTCCTGCGGGTGGACTGCATGTACAAGACGGTCGCCGACGACCCCGGCTGGCGGAGCTGCATCAACCGCGATTTCCCGGTGGATGAGCCGGGGGTGCCCTCGCCGGCCACCTTCTTCAGCGCCGAGAAGAGCCCGCTCAACCCCCACTGGTTCCCGTTGGGCAGCATCCTCCTCTACGTGCTGCTCATCGTCCGGGTGGGGCTGGAGCCCTTCATGAACGCGGTGAGCCTCCAGGACCTGGCCACCGCCGGACGCATTCTCACCGCCCTGGCGGACACGGCCTCGGTGCTGCTGCTGTACGCCCTGGGAAGACGGCTGTACGGCCGGGGCGTGGGCCTGCTGGCGTCGGCCCTGAGCGCCGTCGCCGTGGTGAGCATCCAGCTCAGCCACTTCTACCGGCCGGAGCCTTTCCTGGTGCTGCTGGCGCTGGCCTCCTTCTGGTACATGCTGAACGTGGTGCAGCGCGGCCGCTGGCGCGATCACCTGGCGCTGGGCGCCGTGATAGGGCTCACCTTCGCCACCAAGGCCAGCAGCCTGCACCTGCTGCTGCCGCTGGCCGTCACCTACGGCATCGTGGCCCGGCGCACGTGGGACGAGAACCGCGAGACGGTGCCGGCGGTGGCGGTCGCGGGCGTGGCGGTCCGAGGGGTAGCCGCGGCCGGCGTGTCGCTGGCCGTCTTTGCCTTCTGGATGCCCTACGCCTTTATCGACCTGCACAAGTTCGTGGGCGACCTGGGCTGGGAGGCCGGCATCGCGCGGAATGCTGGCCAGGTGCCCTACACCATGCAGTACGTGGGCTCCGTCCTGGGGTGGTACGAACTGCGGCAGACCTCCGTGTGGGCGCTGGGCCTGCCCCTGGGACTGGCGGCCTGGGGCGGGCTGCTGCTGACAATCGGCCGCTCGTTCCGGCGCCCCCTGGTGGGCGACCTGCTGCTGCTGGCGTGGGTGGTGCCCCTGTGTCTCACCATCGCTACCTTCGAGGTGAAGTTCCTCCGCTACATCGCGCCCATCCTGCCCATTCTCGTGCTCTTCGGCAGCCGCTGGCTGGTGGCCGCCTACCGGTGGAGCGTCCCGCGATCGGCGGTGCTGACCGGCGTGGCGGGAGGGACCATCGTATTCGTGCTGCTGGCCACCGCCTTCTACGGGCTCGCGTTCGTCCGCTCCCACAGCCAGCCCCACCCAGGGGTCCAGGCGTCGGAGTGGGCGAACGCCAACCTCGCACCCGGTACCGTCATACTCACCGATAACCACTGGGACGAGGGCTTCGCCAACCTGGGCCGCTTCAGGGTAACCCAGCTCCCCATGTACGAAGGGGACTCGCTGGCCAAGATGCGCTCGGTGACGGAGCGGCTGGCCCGCGCCGACTACATCATGGCCTACAGCAACCGGCCGTGGGGCAGCATCGCCCGGTTGCCCGATCGGTATCCGTGGAGCAGCAGCTACTACCACCAGCTCTTCGACGGCGGCCTCGGCTACGAGCTCGACCAGGCCTTCGCCCGCTATCCGTCGCTGCTGGGCGTCACCTTCACCCACGACCCCTTCACCGTGGCCGGCGTGGCCAAGCCCCAAGAGCTGCCGGGGATCGACGATACGCCGCTCACGCTGGACCTGGGCTACGCCGACGAGAACGTCACGAACTACGACCACCCCCTTGTGCTGGTCTTCCGCAACGTCCAGCGCCTCCCCGCCGATGCCCTCTTCGACCGGATAGTCGGAGAGACGAGGCCCGGGCCATCCGAGGGGCTGCTCCTCTCGGAGGAGGGGCTGGAGACCCAGCGGGCCGGAGGCACCTGGACAGACCTCTTCTCCGAGAGTAGCTGGACCAACCAGGTGCCGTGGCTGGTGTGGCTGCTGCTGATGGAGGCGATAGCGTTGGCGGCGCTGCCGCTGGCGGCCACCGTGCTGCGCTGGCTCCCGGACCGGGGCGTGGTGCTGGCGCGTCCGCTGGGGCTGCTGCTGGTGGCTTACGTCACCTGGCTCGGCGCCAGCTCCGGGTGGTGGCACTTCAGCCGGGGCAGCGTGCTCGGGTCTCTCCTGCTATTAGCGCTGGTCTCCGGAGCGCTGCTCTACCACCAGCGCCGCACGCTGCTTCCCCTGGCCCGCGCCCACTGGCGGTACATCGCCACCGTGGAGGCGCTCTTCCTGGCGGCGTTCTTCGCCTTCCTGCTCATCCGGGCCGCTAACCCGGACCTGTGGCACCCGTGGCGCGGCGGCGAGAAGCCCATGGACCTGGCCTACCTGACGGCGGTGGTCAAGTCGACCACCATGCCGCCCTTCGACCCGTGGTACGCGGGCGGCTATCTCAACTACTACTACTTCGGCCAGTTCATGGTGGCCACGCTCATCAAGACCACGGGCATCGTGCCCGCCGTGGCGTACAACCTGGCGGTGCCCCTCTTCTACGCGCTGACCTTCACGCTGTCATTCAGCGTGAGCTTCAACCTGGCCGAGGCGCTGAGGAGGAGGCGCTACCCCCATCTCCCGGCGGCGAGCTGTCTGGGAGCGGGCGCGGCGGCGGCGCTCCTGGTCGTAGTCCTGGGCAACCTGGACGGCGCCGCCCAGGTGCTCCAGGGCGCGTGGGACTGGGCCGGCGGCGGCCGCTTCGGCACCTTCGACTTCTGGCGCAGCAGCCGTCTGATGCCAGGTCAGATCAATATCACCGAGTTCCCGTTCTGGACCTTCCTCTTCGCCGACCTCCACGCCCATCTGATGGCCATCCCCTTCGGGCTGCTGGCGCTGGGGTTGGCACTGAACGTGGCGCTGAGCGGGTCCGGAGAACGCGCCTGGCTCGCCCGTGCCACCGGCCTGGCGCTGCTGGCGCTGAGCATCGGCGTACTGGCGGCCATCAACACCTGGAACGTGCCCGCCTATGCCTTCATCGGGCTCGCCGCCGGAGGGGTGCTGTTCCTAACATGGCCGGGACCCATACGAAGCAGCCGCATCTGGTGGTGGCTGTTGTGGTCGGCAGCGCTGGTGGTGTTGGCATACCTCCTCTTTCTCCCCTACCACTCCGCGAACATCTCCTCCTTCGAAGGGCTCAGACGGAGCGAGTGGCGCACTCCCTTCTGGCAGTACCTGGGCATCCACGGCGTGCTCTTCTTCCTGGTGGGCTCCTGGCTTCTGGTCGAGGCGTACCGGAGAGTTGGCCGGCCCCCGCGGTGGCCCATGCCACTAGGGAGCGGGGGAATCTTCGTGGCCCTGGCCGTCGCGCTGGCCGTGGTGCTGGGCCTCGCGGGCTGGGAGACGGTGGGGGTCCTGGCGGTCTTCCTGGGGCTGGCGGGAATCTTGGTGGTGTGGTGGGCGGCGAACCGGCGGCGGGCCGAGGCGCCGGTGCACCTCTTCCTGCTGGCCATGGTGGTCGTGGCCCTGGGCATCGGCGCCGGCGTGGACATCTTCACGGTGAAACCGGATATCGACCGGATGAACACGGTGTTCAAGCTCTATCTCGACGCCTGGGCGCTGCTTGGCGTGGCCGGCGGCGTGGGCCTCTGGCACCTGGCCGCCTCGGGGACCATCACGCTGCAAAGACCGTGGCGAGGATTCAACTGGCGCTGGGGGGCGATAGCGGTGGTGCTCGCGCTCCTCATTTGGCAGCCGTACTCCCCCGGAAGCGCGGGGCCCATCGTTCGGCTGGTGGCATCGGCCATGGTCCCGCTGTTGGCTGTGTTCCTCCTGGTCCGGACGCCCCAGCGATGGCTTGCTCGAGCCTGGCTGGCGCTGCTGGCGCTGCTGGTCGTGGGCAGCTCCGTGTTCCTGGTGTCGGGAACGCGGGAGCGCCTGCGCGACCGGTTCGATACTGAGACGGTCCCGCTGACCCTGGACGGCGCCGCCTACCAACAGGTGGCCCTCTACCACGACCCGGGCCCATCGAACACGGGCAGCGAACCGGACGCCCGCTACGTCCTGGCCGACGACGCGGCGGCGCTGGAGTACATGCGCCAGCGCATCCCCGGCTCGCCGGTGGTGCTGGAGGGGGTCACCACCCAGTACCGCTGGACGCCCCGCGTGGCCATCTACACCGGCCTGCCCACCGTCGTCGGCTGGGAGTTCCACCAGACCCAGCAGCGTGCGCCCTATCGCAACCAGGTGTTCCAACGGGTACGCGACGTGGACCTGATGTACCGGTCGCCGGACCTGCAGCCGGCGCTCGCGCTCCTGCGCAAATATCAGGTGGGTTACATCTACATCGGGCCCACGGAGCGTCTCTACTACCCCGAGGATGGGCTTCGCAAGTTCGACACCCTCCTCGACGGGAACCTGGAGCTCTTCTATCGGAACGATGCGGTGCGTGTGTACCGGGTGCTGCCGGAGCCGGGCGCCTAGCGCCTCACGTTGCGAAGGCGCCCTTGGAATGCTAGGATGGGCAAGCAGGAGGCGGCGAAATGGAGACGGTCCGCGACATCTTCATCATCCTCTTCACCGGCGTCGGGTTCCTGGTGGGCCTCGTGGCGCTGGTGGGAAGCCTCTTCATCTTCCGCAAGGTGAACAGGCTCATCGGCAGCGCCGGTAACGTAATGAAGAATGTGGAAAAGGTGACCGACAAAGTCTCCAGCGGCGCCTCCAAGGGCTCCGGTGTTGGCACCGTGCTCGGCTTTCTTGGCGGCTTGAACCGGCACCGGAAGAACGGGGACAGGGACTAGCCGGGCCGTTCGTCCTTCGAGTGCCTTAGGACGAACGGGAGCGCCCGCGCATCCTCCCTACCGGAACGGCCGCTATTTCCCTACGGGCAGCGCGTAACGCGGGTACGAACCGAAGACCTTGAGCAGCGATGTCCCCGGGGCGATGCGTTCCAGCGCATCGCGTACCGTCGCGTCCAGGCGATGGCCCTCCAGGTCCACCAGGAAGTAGTACTGCCCCAGTCCCAGCCGGGTGGGGCGCGACTCCACCTTGCTCAGGTTGATGCCCCTGCGGGCGAACTCGCCCATGACCCCATAGAGTTGCCCCGGCACGTCCTCGGCGAAGGAGAAGCAGATGGAGGTCCTGTCGCGCCCCGTGGGCGGGTGGTCCTCCTTCCCCAGCACCACGAAGCGCGTCACATTATTGGGGTTGTCCGCGATCCCCACCGCCAGCACCTCGGCCCCGTAGAGGGCCGCCGCGCGCCGGTTGGCGATGGCGGCCGTCACCCCTGGGCCCTGCAGCATCTGCTCCACCGCCGCCGCCGTGCTCAGGGCCGCGGCCATCCGCGCCTGGGGCAGCGAGCGTTCCAGGTATCCGCTGCACTGGCCCAGGGCCTGGGGATGTGAGAAGACCGTGGTGATCTCGGCCATTGCGGTGCCCGGCTTGGCCACCAGGCAGTGCTCGATGGGCAGCACCAGCTCGTGGCAGATGCGCGAGGCGTCCTCGTGGATGAGCAGGTCCAGCGTCTCGGTGACGGCGCCCTGAAGACTGTTCTCGATGGGCACCACTCCCTCGTCGGCATCGCCCGATACGATGGCGGAGGCCACGGCGGGAATGGTGGGACGGGGGATGAGCTGGGCGGCGGGGGCGTAGAGCCGCGCCGCATCCTCGGTGAAGGTGCCGGCGGGGCCCAGATACGCCAGGCGCAGGAGAGCGCTCACTCGCCGCCGGTCGCTGTTTGCCACAACCGCTCCTCGCTCCCGGGGCTGACGGACGCCGGCACCCGCGTGCCGTCCATAAGCGTCCCCGAGGGCCGCTTAATCGGGGCGCACCTTCTCCAGCACCTTCTCCCGGCCCGCAACCACCAGCACGTCGCCCTCCCGCAGCTTCTCATCCTGCGAAGGCATCAGAATGGGGTCCCGGCCGCGTTTGATGGCCACTACCGTCGCGGCGTCTTTGTCCGGGACGGTGGTGAACCCCGCCTGCACCAGCGTCTGACCCGCCGTGTGCGACGACACGCTGATCTTGCTGAAGCCGAAGTCGTCGGTGAGCTCCATGTACTCCAGCACCTCGCTCTGAAAGAGGCTGTGGGCCGTCCGCACCCCCGTCTCCTGCTCCGGATAGACTACCCGGTCGGCGCCCACGGCCGTCAGCGTCCTACCGTGGAGGTCGTTAGTCGCCCGGGCCACCACCTTCGGAATCCGGAACTGCTGCTTCAGCAGCACCGTGGCCAGGATGCTGGACTGCACGTCCGTCCCGATGGCCACCACAGCGGAGTCGAAGTGGGTGATGCCCAGCTCCTCCAGCAGCTCGGCGGAGGTGGCGTCGCCCGTTACGGCGTAGGTCACCTGGCCCATCAGCGACTGGATGACCTGCTCGCTCTGGTCCAAGGCCAGCACATCGTGGCCGACCCGGTATAGCTCACAGGCGATGCTGTACCCGAACCGTCCCATTCCAATGACCGCTATTTCATGCGCCATAGACGTCTCCTCGCTCTCTATTAACCAATTCTCACCCCCTCCTGCAACGGTACGTGAGATGGGTGCCATTCTAACCCCCACGAACAAAAGAGGCCCCCACGGAACACGGTCGCTTGTAGTTGTGACGCTAGGCAGCGAGCCGGCCCGTGGAGGCGTCTCAGAGGGTAGCAGAGCGGTGGGGCGAGTGTCCATGATACCTAGCGTCACGCGGTGAGCGTACGCCGGTCCATGGGGGGCTGTCAATGGCTAAAAGACACTCCGGGAGCGACGTTTGGCGGTCCTGAATGCGCGGCGGGCCGGCTTCTTCGCCACTTGGACGCCGGCGGCGCCCAGCAGCAGCTTAAGGCCCGACTTGGCGGCGGCGCCGGCCAGGAACATAGCCGTACGGTTGACGAGCTTGGGGAGCGTTATATCCACGGGCTAGGCCCCCTGTAGCTTCAAGAGCTGCTCGGCGAAGGGGGCTCCGATGGAGGCGGCTATGGCGATGATAATCACGAGCTGGCGCTTCTTGATCGCCTCCAAGTCCTTGGCCTGCTGCTCGTGTAAGACTTTGTGCCACTTATCGTCCATGGCTACTCCAATCCCAAGTGCGAGATAAGGAGCGCGAGCTTGGCGTCCGAGGTCGGGGCGGCGGCGAGGTCCGCCTTGACCTGGGCCTGCGGATCGGGTGACGGCGCCGGCTGGACGGGGTTGACGGATGGCTTGTAGGCCGTGGCCCGGTCCTCTAGCACGATAGGGGGCTCTGCGCCGTCCTCCGGCGGCTCCTGGGGCACCATGACCGTCGCCCGCGTGAGCTTGTGGTCACGGCTTACCTGGCCGCGTATTTGGGGGCTCACCCGGACCTCCGTAAAGCCCATGGCGGGCCATACGGTGCCGGCGTAGCGGCATCCCGTGTAGACCGCCTGGACCTGGCCGGCGCTGTCGATCCACGCCCACTCCGGGGGCGTATCCCTCTCCTGTTTATAGGCTGCTACCTGCTGCGGTGTTGCCATGGCTTATCCCATCGCCAGGAAATTATAGACTGCGGCCGACTTGTTGGGATGGTCGTTAACCCCGGCGTCGTCCACCGTGAAGCCGTCCGCGTCGAGGGAGATAATGGCGTTTACCTCGGAGCGGTCCTCCGGGGCCGTGGCGCTCTCGTTCGCCTTGAACACCAGGCCGTTGGCGTTGTCGTCGATCATCTCAGTTGTCGTCTCGACGGGGTTCATTTCCTGGGAATTGGAAGTCTCCTGGTCCCAGATGCGGACGTACCGGGGAGTGAAGCCGATGCCGGTGACTCCCAGGCTCGTAGCGCCGTCGCCGGTGTAGCTGCCCGTGGCGATCCTGGCGACCTGGACCGATCCGAGGGTGAGGTTGCCCGCCGCCGAGAGCCGCATCCGCTCCGTGAGCGCATCGACACCGTTCATGGACCGCCAGACGTAGGCCATGCCTACGTTGCCAACGGCAGGGGCTGCATCGTCGACTTCTACCTGATGGACCGCCGCTCGTAGGAAGGTGGCCCCGTCCGAGGGTCGCGCCTCCACCGCATACACTTGATCGTTATCAAGGGCGATGCCCTGAGCCCCGACGGTGGCACCACGGGACCGAACGTTAAAGGTGGTAAACGGGTTGCTGTTGGCTCCGAAGCGTCCAAGTATCTGCGTTGTGTCCGGCGAGCCTGTACCAAGCTGCTGTAGCTCGGCTATGATGGCATCGATGGTCAGCCGGGCCCCTGCCGCTGCGCCAACGACGAACCCCGCGCCGTCGGCAATCGCCAGGTCGCCCGACAACTCGCCGCCCGACAAGGCCAGTAGCGCCGCGATAGCTACGCTTATGTCCTCGCCGTCGATCGTCACCGCCGGGTCAACGACCAGGTTTCCGGTGAGCGTGTCGCCGGTCTTTTTGAGGAACGAGCCGGCGAGAGTAGAGCCTTTGCCGATTGACATGGTGCTCCTAGAAGGGCAACAACGAGCCCACCTTTTCGATCCACGAGCGTACGGTGTTGACAGTTTTGACCCCCGTTCCTATAGCGGTCCCTGTCTCGGCGGCCCACCAGAGCGGGTTGAATGGCCCGCCTACGCTTACTACGGCGTCTATCGGCACGGCGAGGGCCTTGTTGAAGGTTGCGAGGGGGCCTGTGCGCCCGTCGTCAGAGCTTTTAGCGGCGGGGCCGATGGAGGGAAGGGTTATCTCCGGCAGCTTTAAGAGGCCGTCCAGCTCGGGCATGGAGAACACGTCGGAGCCGGCGCCCTTCACCAATTCAACGATCCCACGAGGCTTGGCCGGTCCGCCGGCCAGGTCAAAGCCCTCCTGCCCCTGTACGCGGGGGTTGAATACCTGTGTGACGGCGCCGGTAACGGCGGCGAACGGGTCCGCGCCTCCGGCGGTTAGCTTGAACTTCGCCAGCAGCCCCGTTACCACGTCCGTAACGATCGTTGGCTTCACAGCGAGACGGCCAGCACCGGCAAGCCCGGCGAGCCCGCCGAGGTCCAGGCCACCGGCTCCCGCTGGGGGCGTGGCCGTCGCGCCGGCGGAGGAGCCGGCGAAGCGGGAGCGGTATTCGGCTTCTAGGCCGACGGCTCCGGGGTTGACGGTCGGCCCCGCCTCCGGCGTCACGGGCGGAACGACGACGGGAGGCACGATTACATCCACCGGCTTTGTCACCACCGTCACGACTTCCTCCACGGTCGCCGTCACCGCCGGCACGATGGCCTGTGACGCAGCCGTGGCCTGGGTGATGATCGCCTGGGCCGCTGCGATGGCCTGGGCGATCATGTCCAGGCCCGGACCGGCGCCTTGGGCCGGTGCGGATGGCCCTGGGTCCGCGAGGGTGACGGAGGTCTGTACCGAGGGCGGGGCCAGGTTCAGCGCGATAGAGGGAAACGCCGGGAGCGTGGGCGCCGCCGGTGAGCTGGACGAGCCGAGGGCAGGGACAGCCGGCGATGGCGCCGCGATGCCCTTGGAGAGGAGATAGGCGCCGCCGAGGAGCGCGGCGGCTACGGCCACTTCGTTTGCCATCAGCGCACCTTGCGGATCAGGTCGCGGATCAGGCTACCGGACTCCTTGAGCACGTGCTGGGCGATGAACTCGATCTCGTTGGCGGATGTCGCCCTGGCGCCGTCGTCATTCGTGACGGAGAAGAAATGGAAGTTGCTGTCCTTGCTCTCGCGCTCCTGGCGGCCCAGCACCGTGAACGTGATCTGCTCTCCGCCGTTGAGCCGGACCGTAATGCGTTCGTCCGAATTGTTGGTGATGATCAGGTGATCGTAGGGCGTGAACCGCTGCGTGGCCCCCACGTCGAGGCGTACGATCTCCCTCGCGCCGGCTGCGAGAACGCCGAGGAAGCCCCTGGCCGGGACGCTCTCGCCCGTGGCGATGCGTTCCTTGCGAGAGGTTCCGATCGGCCCCATTCGGGCGTCGTGCATAGCGTGATCCCCCTTCGATCCCCCGGCAGGATGTTTCCCTACCGGGGGATAGTCGGCCCTGGGCTACCGGCCTACGGGCTGATAGAGGGTGACGGGGAGCCGGACCGTCGAGAAGTCCGGCTGCACGATATCGACGGCGCGGGCTCGCAGCTCGATCAGGAGCAAGTCGTCCTCGCGGGCGAGCGGCCCCTGCTCCGGCAGGGCGATCCTGAGCTGCTTGTCCTGGGCCGCTCCGTCGAGCTCCTCCGTCTCGTACTCGGCGACCACCCGGCGGCTAAGCCCGTTGGCGTCGGAGACGAGGATGCGGAGTGTGCCGTCCTCCTGGGTCGCGTCTCCGGCGGTGTCGTCGATGATCGAGACGAAGATGTAGCCCTGGTTGGCGGGCAAGGCGGCGGTGCCGTAGCCCCAACGATAGGCCCGCTGCGCCGGAACGGTGAAGCCGTTTCCGAGCTGCACGAAGCTACCGTTGACCAGGGTGATATCCGTGGGCGTGGTCGTGTCCATGAGGTCCGCCGCCCGGATGGTCTGGGGGAAGCCGGGGGGCAGGCCGTCGCCCTTGGGCTTGCCCAGGCCGCCGAAGATGCCGGGTCCGCCGTTGATACCGAGGGCTGTCAGGAGTGGGCTCATTTCGTTAGCTCCGTTTGTGTGTTTTAGACGTGTTGCCTCTGGCCGTCAGGCGCTAGGCGCTGAGGGCGTTTACCAAAACGGAGTCCATCGCTCCGTTGACCGCGACGATGCGGCCCGTGTCTCCGCCGAGGATCGCGCCGGCGATCGAGCCGCCGAGCACCGGGCCGAGCTGCGGCCCGAAGATGCGGATGCCGAGGACGACGGCCAGCCCGCCGGCGATGCCGGCCAGGGACGCCCAGGCGGAGCCCTTCACCCGTGCGAGGGAAGGTGGAAGATCGACGTGAGTACCGGAACCAGTTGCGCCCATGCGTACCCCCTTTTTAGCTTTAGCGGGGGAACGCTACATAGTAATGCGGGGGACGCAGCACTAGACGCGTTCCCCCGCATTAGCACAAGGGTACGCATGGCGGGGCGAGGAAAGTCAAGGGGTCGTAGTGATGTCGAGCTTCGGGTACTGCTCGATGTTGCCGTGGGCGTCTCTGACAATGAATTCGTGGTGGCCGAGTGTTCGGATACGGTCGCCAAGGCCGTCGTGGAGGTCGTCGGCGTAGCGGAGATCGTTCCGCCCGGTGAGTCGAAAGAAGATCACGATATGGGCCAGCTCTACCAGGTGAACCGCGAGCTGGACGGGGCGCCGGGCGATCAGCAGCCAGGCCATGCCGTTTTTCTTGGAGAGGCCGGCCACGGAGGGGTCCGGCTCTAGGTGGCGGATCGTGTCATTGAGCCAATCAATCGTCCTGGGCATCGGCTTTCCGTGGGGGCAGTAGCGGTTGGCCTCGTCGAGCAGCCAGAGGTCCACTTTGCGGACCTGGGGCGTTTTGAGCACGAGCGTACGGAGGATTTTGTCGGCGTCGGCGGCGCTCTCCGGGTAATTGCGGTGCGCGGGCGTGATGATGGACCGGCCCGGCCCGCCGAGATCGTCCCACTCGCGCAGCGGGTCCACGATCACCGCCATGGGGAACTGGCGGGCTATTTCTTTGGCGAGGACCGTTTTGCCCGATCCTTGGGGACCGAAGATAACGATCCGCTTTCCGGCTGCGTCCATTGTGCAAGCTCCGGCAGGTGGGTGAGGAATGCTTTGATCTCCTGGGCGTAGATCGGGATCAGGAACGAGAGCTGGGCCAGCGTCTTAGCCTGGGCTCCGCGCTGCTCTACTTGGGAGCGCAGGGCATTGGCGGCGACTGGCGCCCACTGGTCCGCCAAGTCCGTGAGCTGGCCGGCGGTGAGCTGTGGGAGCGATTGGGCGGCGTACTGCGCCAGGTCATGCAGGGCTCGGAGCGCGGTATCCGGTGTAGCGCCGCTCCCCGTAGTAGCCTCCTGGCTCGGCGGCGGATCGCCGGGCTGCGTGGTGGCCTCTGGCAGCATCTTGGCCTTCGCCAGTAGCTCCTGGGCCTTGCCGCCCAGGTTGGGGGCCAGGGTGACAAGGCTTGCCATTATCTCCGCGAGACGATCCGCTAGACGGTTTATGTCCAGGGTAAAGGCCGTCGCCGGCTCGCGCTCTGTCGAGGCCGAGCGCGGAGGGACCGGCGGTGCCTCGGCAGCCCCGTCCAGGTCCGCCCACTCCACGCGACCGTTGCTGTCTGCCATGGGCTAGCCGTATAGTGCGGCGTCGATCTCCGCCTTCAACGCCTTGGAGAAGCGTGCGGCGGCGAGCTGTACCTGCCGCTTGTAGGAGCCGAAGGCCGAGGTTGTGCGGGCGACATCCCAGCCGTTGCGCCGGGCCGCCTCTAGCTGCTCGCCCAGCTCGCCCAGCTCCCGTTTCACTTCCCGCTCTAGCCTCTGGAATGCCTCATTCATAGCTGTGCCTCCACGTGGAATTGTTTTCCGACTTGCTTCGTCACGCGATCCCGTACCGGCTTGGGAACGCGCCGTGCGGCCCGTTTCACGGCCTTAACGTGGGGCAGCGCCCCTGCCAGCTTACGCGCGGCCCCTGGAAGCTCATGGAGCGCGTGGGCCTTCGTAGCGAAGCGGTGGCCGTGGCAAAGGAACTGCTCGTGGCGAGTAGCTTTTACGTGTCCCTTGGGGCAGGCGACGGCTTTATGGGCCATTGTGTCCGTGTAAATGCTTACGCGGTCCGTTCTCCCCTAGTAAGAGGTAGCGGGTTAGGGAAGCGCAAGGGGGCTAGCCGGGCCGGGTTCGGGTCCGCCAGTCCACGCGGATCATCTGGCCCTCGTCGCCCTTTACTCGTAGGAACTGGGGCGTTAATGAGCTGTCCGGGTGAAACTGTATGTACTTGGCGCCGCAGGTTGGGCAGAGGAAGGGGTTGTGCGTACCCTCCACGGGGACAAAGATCAAGCCGTGCTCCCGGCACTCCTGGCACCGGAACTCGTAGGTGTTATAGTCGCCGTCGGTTCCCAGTAGGACGCCGGCGGGCCTACGGATGATGGGCTTCTGCATGGCTCTCTCCCTTCGTGGTAAAAAGGTTCCTTTTTACTGATATCCAAATGCCGGCATTTCTCGTAGCTAAAAACGGCCGCTTTTCGGGAGACGTTTTTAGCTCACCGAAGATCACCCGCCCGGCGCCGGTCCGCCCACTCTCTGCTCTTACGCTTGCGCTTGTCTCCGGCTCCCTTGGGCCGGCCTAGCGGCGTACCCTCGGCAACGGCCCGCGCGAGTCCGGCCTTGGTCCGCTCAGAGCGTCGGGCGGACTCCCAACGGGCTATCCACGCCACCAACGAGATCAGTAAGTCTCTCAGCTCACCGCTGGCCTCTAACCACGGCTCCTGTAGCGAGACGACGGTACAGCCGGCCCTTAGCAGCCGGTCCACGGCCTGTAGCGTCGCCAGGGGGCCTTCGCGGGAGAGCCGGTCCAGCGCCCATATGAGCACGGCTTGGTACTGGCCTTGCTGGGCGCCCTTGATCAGCTCTTGGAGCTGGGCGCGGTGCTCGCCTTTGTAGGCGCTCTCCGTGACGGTGAAGGTCCGCGAGATATCGAAGCCGCGGGCTTCCGCGAGCTTGATCAGCGCGGTCCCTTGATTGGCCGTCTCCTGCTCCTGAGTGGAGACGCGGAGCCAGAGGGCGGCTTTCATGCAAGCACCGTCGGCATACGTTGGCGCCACTTAGCAAGCGCCCTGGTCACCGCTCCGCTTCCAGGGTATAGGTCCTGTAGGTCGTCGCCGGCTCTCAGGTTGAGCCACTCGAACACCCAAAAGCAGAAGGCGTCCGGCTTCACACCTACAAGCCCACGTTTAAGGGTGATCGGCGCGGACACCCAGTCTCGGAGCGTTAGCTGCTCGCGTGTTCTCTTGCGGCCGCCATAGCATATGACCGGCTCCCAAGCATAGCCGGGGTTCACGTTCACCTTGAAGGCAGCGAATGGCTTTATCCATATCCCGACTCGAGCTCGGGGCGGAGCGATCGAGGCCAGGTAGGTGAGGGATGGGGCGCTACAGCTAAGCGCCCATCCGTCATACCCCGCGCAGAGATCAGCGATTAGGCGCTCGTGGTCTACTTCCCCGTTATAGTCGGGATGGCCTGCGTAGTGTTTGCTGGCCTGGCCGATGTATGGAGGGTCCGCATATGCAAACTTCATCATACCCTCAGCTCCGTGGGCTCCGAGAGGTTGCGCTCGGCGATGTCGTCCAGGTCCGCCGAGGCGACGTGGACGTAGGCCATGGCCGCCCGTAGATCGCGGTGGCCGAGCATCGCGGCCAGCTCGTAGGGCTTGACGCCCTTTCGGGCGTGGTGCGTGGCAGCGGCGTGGCGGAGCACGTGGGGCGTGACGGGCAGGCGGATGCCGACGTTCCAGCCGATCTGCTTTAGCGTCTTGCTCCACGTCTCGCGCTTCACCCGGAGGCCGGAGCCGGCGACAAAGAGCCAGCCCCGGTCCAGGTGATCGCCTACGAGATCGGCGCGGGCCTCGTAGAGATACTCCGTCATGGCTTCGCGGGGCGGGCCGGCGATTCGGGCGAGCCGGCTCTCTCCGCGCTTGTGAGAGGCCAGGAACAGGCCCGGAGTCGATAGGGAGTCGTCGTAGTCGCTCAGGCGGGCGTTGACGGCTTGATCGACACGCAGGAGGGCCGCGAATGACACGCCGATCATGGCGCGGTCGCGGAGATCGAAGGGGCTTATCCGGCCAAGGGACTCCATCATATCGAGCACTTGGCGGTAGGTGATCACGCGGGGGAGCACGGGGCGCGGCGGGTTCGTGAGCATCCACTCGGTGGGGTTGGCGGTGATGAAGCCCTCGCGCTTGGTCCACTTGAAAAACGTCTTGACCACGGCCAGGGCCGCGTAGGTGGTGGCCGTGGAGTGGGTACGGCGGTGGCGGGCCAGGGCGTCGAGCAGGAGGGCGCGGGTTATGGCGGGCAGCGGTAGGTCCACGAGCCGGCAGAGGAACAGCGGCAGGATATAGCGGTACTGGGAGACGGACGCGGGGGCGAGGTTGCGCTCCACGGGCCACTCGACGAGGAAGCGGTCTATCGCGTCGGCAAGGGTCATTTCGCCTCCAAGTTGCGGTTGGCGATCTGCTCTAGGCGGGCTGCCGTGGTGCCGGGCATCGGGCGATGGGGCCGCCGTGCGACTTGTACGGGCTCGCAGACGTGGGGCCTGTGGCTCACGTACTCGACGTGGACCGGGGGCCGGCCAGGGCGGTCTATGCGGCCCACGGAGGCCCCGCACAAGAGGCAGCGGGTGATCGTACGAAGCTCTTTCATGGCTGCTCCTGTCTGTGGGCGAGTATCCACATGGCGCGTTCGACGGGACAGTGATCGGCGTTCGTCATAACGTCCCAGCTCGCAACGATCTGATGGCTCTTTAGCTTTTCGTCGCAGCAGGCGCACACTGGGGCCTTCATGGGCTTCTGAACCTTGGCGACTTCCACCAGCTCTCCCAGCACCGTCAGGGCCTTGCCGTATAGCTCATCGCTTGTCATGGTCATGCGTTCCTCCTCTCGGGTTGTTCGAGCTTCCACTGGGCCAGGGCGAGGAGCCCGGCTGCGCCGTCGTACCGGCAGACCGGGAGCGGGCAGGCGAGACAGCGCGGGGCCACGGAGCACCCGTCGTCGGGATAGGCCCTCGAGGGGTCTTTGTCGTAGGGCCGTGGACGGCTTCTGGCGACTCCGCCGATGCGTTGGTAGGGCATGGGGCTAGCCTTCCAGCACGGCGGCGGCATCGGCCCAGCGGAGCCAATGCCAGGGCTGGCCGTTGAGCCACCACGTAAGGCCTGGGGTCTTGGTACAGGGCTTGCCGATGGGGACTTGGCAGACCGGGCACGGCACGTCGGTGAGGAGGACTTGTTGCGTCGTCGTCATTTCGCTTTCCCTTTTTCGTGGTGAGGCTATCCCGCTCGATTCGTGGGGGCTCAAGGGGCGTTTGGCTGCTATGCTGTCGGCTACTTTGGCCGTGGGAGCATGCATAAAGAAAAACCCCCAGCCGTAGCTAGAGGGCTTGTGCAATTCTAACGCTGTCCTTGCCGCTATTCCTTCGTAGGAATAAGGCTGGGAGCTAGTTAACCAATTCTCACCCCCTCCTGAGCAAACCGGTAGACGGCCCGCCGCTCGCGCAGGGCCAGTCCCAGGGCGATGGTCAGCGGACCGAGACGCCCCACGTACATGGCCAGGGCCAACAGGTACTGCCCCGGCTGACTCAGCTCGGCGGTAATGCCGGTGGAGAGGCCGACCGTCCCGAAGCCGGACATGACCTCAAAAAGCACGTCGGTGGTCTGGAAGGCCCCCTCCGTCAGCTTCTGGTCCTCGGTGAGCAAGAGGCCCACGGCCAGGGCAAAAACCACACCTAAAGCTACCAGCACTATAGCCATGGCCCGGGCCACCTGGGAGTAGGACAGCTCCCGGTGAAACACCTCGGCACGGCTTCGGCCGCGGATGGAGGCCAGGGCCGCCGCCACCAGGACCATGGCGGTGTTGATCTTGATGCCTCCCGCCGTGGAGGCGGAGGCCCCCCCAACGAACATCATCGCCATGTACAGGAAGTTGGATGCCGAGCGGGTCGCGCCAAAATCGATGCTGCTGAAGCCCGCGGTCTTGGAGGTTACCGACTGGAAAACGGCGTTCCCCAGCCGGTCTCCCAGGGGCAGGGCGCCGAGGGTCTCCGGGTTCCTGAACTCGAAGAGGAACATGGCGAGACCGCCCAGCAGCCACAGCGTCAGGGTGCCCAGCACCACCAGCCGTGTGTCCAGGCTCCAGCGGCTGAACCGCCGGCGCCGCGCTAGCTCAAGAATGACGCTGAAGCTGAGGCTTCCCAGCACGATGAGGACACCGATGGTGGCCAGCATCAGGTGGTCCCGCTGATAGGCCGCGAGGCTGGCGGAGTCCGGCAGAATGACGAAGCCCGCGTTGTTGAAGGCGGAGATGGAGTGATACAGGGCCTGCCACGCCGCCCCTCCCGCCGGGAACAACCCCAGGAACCGGAAGAAGAGGACCAGGAACCCGACCAACTGGATGGCGGTGGCAAGCAGGAACACCAGCCGCAGCACCTTCGTGACGGAGCCAATCGAGGTGGCGCCCAGCGACTCGCGCATGATCAGCCGGTCGGCCAGGGTGATGCGCCGGCCTATGACCAGCAGCAGCGCCGCGCCGGCGGTCATGATCCCCAGGCCGCCCAGGTACATGAGCCCGGCCGTGACGGCCTGCCCGAACCCAGTCCAGTAGGTGGCGCTGTTCTCCACAACCAGGCCGGTGACGCAGGCGGCGGAGGTGGCCGTGAAGAGGGCCACCCGGAAGGGCGTGAACCCGCCTTGGACGCTGGCAACAGGCAGCAGCAGCAGCAGCGTGCCGATGCTGATGAGGAGGGCGAAGCCGCCGGCGAGGACGATGAGCGCCCCGGTGGACGTGTGGATGGAGAGCCGCTGGCAGTGCGGCGGGCTCACCCCGCCAGGCTGGACCTCCCGCTGTCGGGAGCGCCGGAACAGCCGGCGCCAGACCTCGCTCACGGCAGACCGCCTTCCCGAGCCTGCGTGATACAGCTCTCGGACGGGTCTCGGTGCGCGGGGCTGAGTGCGAAGAACACGGAGGATGCGAGCTTATTCACCGGCGGCTGTAGCGCGGCACGGCGGGATTAGCAACATACGAGGCATTTCGCCAACGACTTAGTATTATCCACCGCCTCTGAAAAGTACAGGGACGGTGAACGCCGCTTCCGGTGACTTTGGAAGAGACGGGAACGCGAAAAAGGCTATCACCACCCCGCGCCTCGCCTACAAGCCCCGCACCCGGGGCATCACGTAGACCCGCACCAGGAGCAACACCAGCGCCAGGAACCCGACCGTCAGCACGCCGAGGGCGGCGGCCTGGCCCTGGTAGTTCTGCCACAGCTTGAAGATGAGCACGCTCACCACCAGCGGGTCCGACCCCCGGTGCAGCACCATCGGCAGCGTGAACTCGCGGAAGGCGACCAGAAACAGCAGGACCCACGCGCCCAGGGCGCTGGGCGCCACCAGCGGCAGCAGCACCCGCCGGAAGGTCTGGAGACCGGAGCCGCCACTGGTGTGGGAGGCCTCCTCCAGCTCGCGGCCGACCTGCGTCACCCCCGCCCGGCTCAGCCGGTAGGCCACCGCCAGCCGGTAGGCGTAGACCAGGACCAGCACCACCACCGTCCCGTACAGGGGCAGCCAGCGGGGCGCCACGCTGTTCAGGCGCAGGTAGAAGAGGAGGAAGGCGCTGGCGGCCACCACGCCGGGGATGGCGATGGAGGAGGAGCTGAATAAGTCCAGCGCCACGCGGATGCCACCCCCAAACCGGGCACGCACCACCGCCCAGGCGATGACCAGGGCCACCAGCACCGAGAGGGTCGCCGCGCCCAGCGCCACCAGCGCCGTGTTGCCCGCCGCCGACAGCAGACGGCGGTCGGTCAGCAGCGCGCCGTACTGGTCCAGGGAGAGCTTGCCGAAGGCTTCGGAGCCGGGGACCATATAAGAGGGGAGAAAGCTGGTCCACAGGAGCACCAGGAAGGGCGCCACGCTGTTAACGAACAGGAACAGCATGACCGCCGCCAGAACGGTTCCTTTCCACCGGCCCAGATCGTACCGCCGGGGACGGTACCCTCTGCCGACCACGGTGGCGTAGCGCTCGCTCCGCCGGGTGAGGCGGTGGTAGACCAGGAAGAGCAGATAGGCGAACGCCATGAAGTGGAGCCCCAGGGCGGAGACGATGCCGTAGGCCGGCGGGTTGCCGGCGGCGGAGTTGAGGGCGAAGTAGACCCGGGTGCTCAGAATGTCGGCCTGGGCGCCCCGGGCCAGCAGAATGGGGACCTCGAAGGACTCCAAGGCCAGGATGGCCGCCAGCGCCACGGCCCCCAAAACGCTGGGCCGCAGAAGCGGAAGCGTGACCCTGCGCAGGGTGGTGAGGAACCCCGCTCCGGAGGCCCGGCTGGCCTCCTCCAGAGCTGGGTCCATGCGGCGCAGCGCGGCGGCGCAGAAGAGGAACGTCAGCGCCGTGAGTCCAAAGCCCTGCACTACGACCATGCCGTACATGGTGAAGATGTCGAAGGGCCCCGATTCCCAGAAGGGAAGCAAGAAGCGGGCGGCCACATTGAGCATGCCCCTGGACTCGCCCAGGAGCAGAATCCAGCCCATGGTCACGATGATGCCGGGCATCATGAGCGGGAAGAGCAGCAGCACGAAGACCCCGTTGCGGAAGGGAAGGTCCGTGCGCTCCACCAGCCAGGCCAGGACGAAGCCGAGGACGGAGGCGAGGGCCACGGCGCCCGCCACGAAGGCAAAGGTGTCCAGGAGCGTGGCCTGGAGCGCGCCGGTGGTGTACAGCTCGGTGAAGTTGCCGACGCCCCACGCGGCGCCTCGCTCGAAGGGCAGCAGGTCGGCCGGGACACGGAAGGCCGAGTAGACGGTCATGCCGATGGGCGGCCCCAGCAGGTAGAGGGCCGCGGCCACGGCGCCCAGGACCAGCAGGCGGTCGCCGTTCCAGGAGACCCGGCGGGGGATGATGCCTCGGCCGAGGCGACCGACCACGACGATATCGGGCCGCCTGATAGGCCGCCTCATGGAGGTCCCTACCGGGCCCCGGGAAACACCCGCCGGGAGAATTCGGTCTGCCGCTGGATGCGCTCGCGGAAAGTGGCGGGGCTCTCGTAGACGATCTCCGAGCCGGCGAACCTGCCGCTGAGCAGTCCCTCGGAGGCGTCGCCGTAGCCTGCCCAGCCCTGGCCCGAGGCCTCGAAGACCGCGCGGGAGGCCGCTTTGGAGGTGGTGAAGGCGGCGAAGAGGCGGGCGGCGTTGGGATGGGGGGCGTCGTTGGCGACCATGGAGCTGAAGAGGTTGGCGCCCAGACCATCGTTCCAAAACTGGAAAACCGGGTTGTCTTGGAGCACGGCCGGCGGGTTGCCGTACCCCAGATAGTAGAGGGGACGCTCGCCGGAGACCACCAGCGGCTCGCAGGCATCGGTCACCACCATATCGTTCCGCTCGATCAGGTCCAGGCCGAGCTGCACCATGGCGTCGACGCCGTAGTAGATAGCGGTGAAGCCGCTGCCCGCCCGGAAGAGGAAATCGCTGGCGCAGACCTGGCCCTTGTACTTGGGGTCCAGCCAGTCGAAGAGGGTCCGCGGAAGCTCCTCCTCGGCGATGAAGTCCGCGTTGTAGAAGTGGGTGTACTGGTTCTGGAAGGCGCCGGCGGCGTTGCCGGGCACGTCGGGGTTGGCGGACCAGACCCGCCGCGGGTCCACGCCCAGCGCCTCCCAGTCCAGCGCCTCGATGTAGCCCCGGTCCACGAGCTGCGCGGTGTGGGACATGGCCAGGTTGAGCACATCCGCTTTGGGCTGGCCCGCCTCCCGCTCGGTAACATAGACCGTGGTGATACTGAAGGCCGGAATCGCCTGGTTGCGGCACCGGACCCCGGGAAACTCCGCCTCAAAGGCGGCGCAGGCCGACTTGCCCTGGTCCTCCTCGTAGGTGTAGAAGACCACCTCGCCCTCGCGCTGGGCCTCCCGATAGAGCCGTTCCACCTCGGGCGTACGGACCCAATCGGCGGTGAGCTCCCGGTACACGGCGCCGGCCTGCAAGTTCGCCTCCCGTTCGGCCAGGGCCGTCGCGTCCGGGGTCACCGGGCTGGTCGGCGTTGGCGTCGGGTCGTCCCCTCCACACGCCCCGGCGAGGCCCAGGGCAAGCAGGCCCAGGGCCGCGGGAAGCACCGTTCGGAAAAGTCTCAGCGTCACTCCGCGCACCTTGCCGCTCGTTTACCGGGTCGTGGGATGAGAGCAGGAACTCGGCTAGACCCTCGGGGGCTGGAGGCGCACATCGGCCTCCAGATCAGGGGCAACCTGATCGGGCCGCTCCTCCAGCAACCCCACCGGGATGGCCGGAAGGGTGACGATGTGCGCATCTATCCGAACACCCAGCTCAATGGAGAAGCGCGCCACGGCATCGTTGTCGGGCGCCTCGATGATATTCACGAAGTCGAACTCGCCCAGCACCGCGTACTGGCCCAGCACCTGCACGCCACTGACCTTGATGGCGTTCTGCTCCTGCAGCATGGACGACGGGTTCTTGAGGACGCGGGCCCGGCCCGCCGTGGTCAGCGTCAGGAGTTGAATATAGTTCGGCATGGCCTGTACCTCCCTCCGCCGGCGTCGACGCTGCCCGCGCCCACAAACGCCACCGCAGCGGCGCGGCCCATTATACTCGCGGACGCGCGGGATGGGAGCCTCGCGGGCTTCGAATCTCCCAGCCGGGAGGCCTCCTCACACGCTTAACCCCATCGAGCCGGGCTCGTCCAGCCACCGGCGGACGCCCGCAAACACCAGATCGAGCGCGTCCACCGTGAGCCGTCCGGTGTTGGTGTTGCGGGGGCTCGGATGGTACGAGACGAAGAGCGTGGGCAGCCCGGCTTCCATCTCGTACCCCGCGCCGTGCTTGAACGGGAAGCGGAGCCGCCGGCCCAGCCGCTCCGAGAGGGCGCGCAGGTAGTTGTCGAAGGCGATGCGCCCAAAGGCGAGCACCGCGCGAACGTTGGGCAGCAGCTCCATCTCCTCCCGGAGGAAGGCGCGGCACGTGTGCTGCTCCTGGGTGGTGGGCTTGTCCTGGGGAGGAGCGCACCGCACCACGGCCAGCTCGTAAGCGTCGATCATCTCCAGGCCGTCGTCGCGGTGCCGGGAGGTGGGCTGGCTGGCGAACCCGGCGCGATGGAGCGCGGCCACCAGAAAGTCCGCCGTGGGGTCTCCGGTGAACAGGCGTCCCGTCCGGTTGGCGCCGTGGGAGGCGGGGGCCAGGCCCATCAGCAGCAGGCGTGCCTGGGGATCGCCGTGGCTGGGGACCGGCGCGCCCCAATAGGTCCAGCCGGCATACCTGGCGCGCTTCTCCTCGGCCATGCGCTCCCGGTGCTCCACCAGCCGGGGGCAGGCGCGGCAGGCGACGATGCGCCGCTGCAGCTCGCCCAGCGCTCCGGTGAGCGGCCCCTCGTAGCGTCGGGCATCCACGGCCACTACGCGGTCACCGCTGGACACGATGGCGGCGTTGCATTCCCATGCCGCCGATGATATAAGGGGCTCGTATCACTCACTGTGGAGGAGAAGCGCATGGCGACTACACGGACCGAGACCAAGTGGAAGTCAAACTGGGTGGAGCTGCTTGGCACCCAGACCAGGTTCATCAAAGGCAAAAAGTATACCACCCGTGCCATCGAGGCCGGCTCCGGCGAGGCCCTCATCCTGATCCACGGTATCGGGGGCTACGCCGAGACCTGGGCGCGCAACCTCATGAACCTGGCCCAGCACTATCACGTCTACGCTATCGACGCCCTCTACCACGGCTTCTCCACCAAGGAGCCCTTCGACGGCGAGGGTGGGAACCGAACCATACGGCAGGCGGAGGCGGTGCTGGACATGATGGACGCCGAGGGGATCAAGCAGGCCCACGTGGAAGGATGCTCCATGGGCGCGGCCATCGCCTTTGTCATGGGCATGCAGTGGCCCGAGCGGTGCGGCAAGATCATCCTGAACACCGGCGCGCCGGTGAACTTCAAGCGCACCTTCGGCGAGCAGCCCGCCGGCGGAGGCGAAACGCTGAGGAACCTCTCGCAGGGCGCCATCCTCGACCTGAGCATGGAGTCGGTCCGCAAGCGGCTCCAGTGGCTCATGGCCTCGCCAGAGCGGGTGACCGACGAGATGGTGGAGGGGCGCTTCAAGCTCTACACGAACCCAGAGATCAACAAGTCCATGCGGAACATGTACGGCCTGGGCGGCTTCCCCATGACGGTGAAGCGGTACGAGGAGGAGGAGTGCCAGAACTTCAAGCCCAAGTGCCTGGTGTTCTGGACCGACAGCAACCCGGGGCAGGGAGCCGAGGTGGGCGAGTACCTGGCCAGCCTCATCCCGGGCTCCGAGCACTACTGCATGCACGACGCCGCCCACTGGCCCCACTGGGAGCACCCCGAGGAGCACGACGAGGTGCTCCTCAAGTTCCTGAAGAAGAAGTAGCGGAGAGCACCCCCGGAGCCCCGTAGGGAGCATGCGCCGCATGCCCATGGAATACGCACGCTTCATCCGGGATGTCCCGGACTTCCCCCAGCCCGGAATCCTCTTCCGGGACATCACCCCGCTGCTCCAGAACGGCCCGGCCTACAAGCAAACGATCCTCGACATGTGCGAGCCGTTCAGGGCAGAGCGCATCGACCAGGTGGTGGCCATCGAGGCGAGGGGCTACCTGCTGGGCGCGCCCATGGCCCTGGAGTTGGGGGCGGGCTTCGTGCCCGTGCGGAAGGTGGACAAGCTCCCCTTCCACACGCTGCGGGCGGAGTACGCCCTGGAGTACGGCGAGGCGGTCATCGAGATCCATGAAGACGCCCTGGCGGCACACCAACGGGTGCTCATCGTGGACGATGTGCTGGCCACCGGCGGCACGCTGGCGGCGACCATTGGTCTGGTGGAGCGTTCGGGGGCCGAGATCGCGGGCATCGCCGTGCTCATCGAGCTGGAGGCGCTGGCGGGGCGCTCGCGGCTCGGCGGCCGCCCCCTGACCGCGCTGATGCGCATGTAGACTCGCTCACCGGAAAGCGGGCATCACCTCGCGGACGAAGAGCTCCCGGGACTCGGCGTCGTTGCCGGGGACGCTCAGGAAGATGCCCTGCACGCCCACCTCCTGGAACTCGCGCACGATGGAGATGACGTCGTCCGGAGTGCCCACCAAGCCCCGGTACTCCTCGTTCGGCCGGTTGCGGGCGCGCCACTTCTCCTCCGCCCGCTCCCTGGTGGACGCCATGATGAGGACGTCCCACTTCGTCACCTCGATCTGAGCCATATCGCGGCCCGCGTCCTGGCAGTGGCCTCGCAGCACCTCCACCTTGTGGGCCACGTTCCGGGGCGAGCCGAAGAAGTTGCACATGTCACCCTCCTCCGCCACGAGGCGGAGCATGACCCGCTCGCCGCCGCCGGCGATCATGAGCCGTGGGCGCTGGAGCGGCTTCGGCTCCAGGATGGCGTCCCGGATGGAGTGGTGCTCGCCCAAATAGGTGGCCCGGGGCTCGCTCCACATGGTCTTGATGAGCTGGACGGCCTCCCGGAGCTGGGCCAGGCGCAGCCCTGGCCGGGGGAACTCGCGGCCGTGGCCGTAGCCGTAGCTCTCGAACTCCTCGCGGTTCCAGCCCGCACCGATGCCGAGAAAGGCCCGGCCCCCGCTGAGCAGGTCCAGGGTGCCGAACATCCTGGCCAGCAGCGCCGGGTTCCGGTAGCCCACGCCCGTGACCAGGCTGCCCAGCTCCACCCGATGTGTCATCTCGGCCATGGCCGCCAGAGCCATCCAGCCCTCCATGAAGGGCTCGTCCCGGGGGCCCGCCAGCGCGATCTGGTACACGTGGTCCATGACCGTGAGGTAGTCGAAGCCGCTTCGTCGGCCCAGAGCGTCCGCTCCCGCAGCTCGGGGTACATGTCCTGGGGCCGGCCCGTGGAGGGCTTGAAGGATGTGTTGTGGAAGCCGAACTTCATGGCGCGCTCCCAAGCGTGTTATGGAACGACGGCCGGCTGCGGACCACGCACCCTAGCGGGGGAAGGCGTCGCGCAGGCCGCCGTCCACGGGCAGCATGGCGCCGGTGGTCTTGGCGGTACGGTCGCTGGCGAAGAGGAAGGCCGCCTCGGCCACGTCCTCGGTGGTCACCGCCGCATGGAGCAGATTGCGCTGGCGGTAGAACTCCTCCATCTCCTCCTCGGCGATGCCGTGGGCGGCGGCCCGCTGGGCCCGGACCTGGGGCGACCAGAGGTTGGAGTCGCGGAAGACGGCATCGGGGTTGATGATGTTCACCCGAATGCCGTGCTCGCCGTTCTCAATGGCCAGCACCCGGGCGAGCTGGGCCTCGGCCGCCTTCGCGGCGCTGTAGGCGCCGAACTCCTTGCCCGGCGAGGGGACGTTCTTGGTGCCCACGAAGACGATGCTCCCGCCCGTGTTCTGCCCGCGTAGCAGCTTCACCGCCTCGCGGGCCACCAGGAAGTGGCCGGTGGCGTTGACGTCCAGGGACCGCTGCCATTCCTCGACGGTCAGGTCCTGGAGCAGCCCCACGGTGGCGACGCCGGCGTTGGACACCACCACGTCGAGGCCGCCGTAGGTGAGCCGCGCCTGACGGAAGGCGGCGGCCACCGCCTCCTCGCTGGTCACGTCCATGCCGCAAGCGACGGCCCGCTCGGCGCCGTGGACGGCCACCAGCTCGTCGGCCACCCGCTGGGCGCCCTCGGCATCCAAGTCGGTGACCACCACGTGGGCGCCCTCAGCGGCCAGGCGCCGGGCGATGGCCCGGCCGATGCCGCTGGCGGCGCCGGTGACCAGGGCCACCCGGCGGGCCAGCTCCTTCTCCGGCGGCGCCAGGGTGAGCTTGTACAGCTCCAGAGGCCAGTACTCGGCGTCGTAGACGTCCTGGGACGAAAGGGTGGCGTAGTCGCCGACGGCCTGGGCGCCGGCGATGATTCCAATGGTGTGCTGGTAGATATCGGCCGTTACGCGGGTGGCGCGCATGTCCCGGCCCGTGGTCCACATGCCCACGCCCGGCAGCAGCACCACGCGGGGGCACGGGTCCAGCATGCCAGTGTCGCCCGCCCGATGCTGCTCGAACCACTGGCGGTAACGTTCCGTGTAATCCAGCACGCCCTGGTGCATGGCCGCCAGCACCTGGGGCAGCTCCTCCGGGTCGGAGACGTCCAGCCAGAGGGGGAGCTGCTTGGTCTGAATCAGGTGGTCCGGCGTGGCGGCTCCGATGCCGGTCAGCTCGCTGCCCCGGTGGGAGCTCGCCATGTCCAGCACCTTCTTGGAGTCGTCGAACCGGAGCAGCATGCGGCGGTCCTGGCCCACCAGCCCCCGAAGGGTGGGTGCCACGGCGGCGGCGATGTAGGCGCGGTCATCGGCCTCCAGCCACTTCTGCTTGACCCCGCCGAAGACCATCTTGCCGGCGGCGTGCTTGTCGGTGTACTCCTCCGCCTTGCTCACCATCTCCACATGGATGTCGTAGGCCTCCTTGGCCGTGGACCCCCAGGTGATGAGGCCGTGGTTCAGGAGCACCACCGCCCGGGCACGGGGGCTGCGCTTGACGGCCCAGGCAACCTCTTTGGAGAGGACGAAGCCCGGCCGTCGGTAGGGGACCAGCGCCACCTCCCGTCCGTAGACGGTGCCGAGGACCTCGGTGGCGCGCGCGTTATTGGTCAGCGAGAGGATGGCGTCGGCGTGGGAGTGGGCGATGCTCTTGTAGGGCAGGAAGGCGTGGAGCAGCGTCTCGATGGACGGCCGGGGTGAGTCGGGCTCCATAAGGGAGAGCGCCAGGTGGCGCACCATCTCGTCGTCGGACATCTCCTCGCGCTCGAAGAGCGAGAACACGTCGTCCATGCGCACGCCGGGGAAGTGCTTGCGCTCGATGCTCTTCATATCGGAGCCGGAGCCCTTGATGCGCATGACCCGGGTGGGCCGGCCCCGGAAGTCCTGCTCGTCGAGCTTGATGGAGGTGTTGCCGCCGCCCCAGAGCACCAGGTCGGGCTCGGCGCCCATGAGCCGGCTCTGGTGCACCAGCATGTCGAGGTCGTCCTTGCCGGCGGCCTCGCTCTCAGACCAGCGGTTCTGCACGTCGCCTCCCCGCGCGTTGCTCGAAGTGGAGTGCCCCGAGGACAGGAATTGGGCCACCGCCATGGTACGGAGCGGCGGCGGCGGGCGTCAAGGAGATGCGCGACGATGGAAGGCTCAGTGGGGACCGAGCCGGACGCCTATCGTAGGCACATTAGGACACGGCGCAGGGCGCATTAGGACACGAGCGACGCCGCGTGGGACCTGTTCCGGGCGACCCTGCCGGGATAGGTCCCGGTGTGCTCGCCCCGCTCGATGAGCACCTCGCCGTTGACGATGGTCCACTCGATGCCTTTGGCGAGCTGCTTCAGACGCGCGCCGCCGGCTGGGAGGTCGTGGACCTCCTCCACCTCCTCCAGGTCGATGGTGTCGGGGTCGAAGACGACCATATCGGCGGCCATGCCCGGCCGCAGGAGCCCCCGGTCGTGCATGCCGTAGAGCGACGCCGGCACGAAGGTGACCTTACGGACCGCCTCCTCCAGCGATAGGGCGCCCCGCTCTCTCACCCAGTAGCTCAGGAGGAAGGTGGTTGCGCCGTAGCCGGGGTCGTAGGTGACGTGGGCGCCCGCGTCGGAGAGCCCGAGCACCGTGCAGGGACTGTTGAGCAACGCCGCTTGGGCCTCGTCTCCACCACCCATGACCTTGGTGGACACGAACCAGGTGTTCAGGTCCTCTTCGATGGCCAAGTCCAGGAACGTGTCGAAGGGATCGGTCCCGCGCTGGCGGGCGATCTCCTCGATGCTCTTCCCCTTCAGCGCCGCGTTGCGCTCCAGGGCCGGAGCGTTCACGAGCATCAGGTCCCAGCGCCGGTTGAAGAAGGTCCGCTCCGTCAGCTCTCCGGATATCCCGGCCCGGAGCGCTTCGCGCGTCGCCGGGTCCTTGAACGCCCGCAGCTTCTCCTCGGTTGAGCCGGCCATGACCGTGTCCCACATGGGAAAGGAGCGGAAGAGCGGGCAGTTCTTGAACGTGAAGTGCTGGTCCGCCGGGCGGGCGTTCGTCTGCGGATAGGCGCGGTTGCCTTGGCGGACGGTCTCCTCGACGAAGTCGAGCTGCTCTCTCCAGAGGTTGGGAGCGTTCCAGAAGTGGTTGATGGAGTTGTACGTCACGGGGCGGCCGCTCGCCTGGGAGAGCTTGGTGCACATCTGCTCCGCCATCTCGTTCATGCTCCCGTTGGAGACCTGAAGACATCCGGTGCCGGAGTCGCCCACCGTCCGGGCCAGGGCCAGGAGCTCCTCCATGGACGCCACGCTGGCCGGGTCCGGCCTGCCGTGGAGGTCCCGGTGGCTGAGGCTCCGGCTGAAGGAGAGGCCCAGCGCGCCGGCGGCCATCCCGTCCGCCACGAGGCGCTGCATGGCCTCGATCTCGGCCCCGGTGGCGTGGCGCTCCTGGCTCGCCTCCCCCATCACGTTGCGCCGCACCGCCGAGTGCCCGATGAGGCAGCCGACGTTGATCCCGAGCCGCCTGTCCAGCGCGTCCATGTACTCGCCGATGGAGTGCCACGACCAGGCGACCCCCGCTTGCAGGTCTTCGAGGGGGATGGCCTCCACGTAGGACAGCATCTGCGACAGCCAGTACCGCTCCTCGTCGCCGGCGCCCACGGGGGCCATGGCCAGCGAGCAGTTCCCGAAGATGGCGGTGGTCACCCCGTGGTAGCAGGAGAAGGTGCACAGCGGGTCCCAGGTCACCTGCGCGTCGAAGTGGGTGTGGATATCGATGAACCCCGGCGCGACCACTCTCCCATCGGCGTCCAGGGTTCGCCGGGCCGGGCCGTCTATCTTTCCGATCCCCACGATCCGGCCGTCCTTGACGCCCACGTCGCCGCGGTAGGCGGGCATCCCCGAGCCGTCCACGATACGTGCGTTCCGTATCACCAGGTCCATAATTCACCTCCAGCCGCTGAGCCTTCCGAAAAACTAATCCTCAAGCCCCGTACTGTCAAACAGCGATGGCGGCGGGCAGCGATGGCGGCGGGCGGCGTTCCGGCTTGGGTTTGGGGCGGCACCGCCTTGACGCCTTTCGCAAGCGCGTGGTACCGTCGTAGCAACGGCGACGACGGAGACGAGTAGACGGGGCTTGCGCCCTCAGCGAGCCGGGTCCGGTGGAAGCCGGCGGGCCGACCCCGTTCGAAGATCCCTCCCGAGCCGTCAGCCGAACGTTCCGGTACACCGGGACCAGTAGGCCTGACCGGGCCCGCCACCCGTTATCAGCGGCGAGGGCATGCTGGCGCCCTGCGAAGCGCCCCGGTCCGACCGGGGAATAAGGGTGGTACCGCGGGAACCTTTTCAGGCCCGTCCCTTGCAGGGGACGGCCTTTGTTTTGGGTAAAGTCCCGTTTTAGCCACCGGATTAGCTTTGAAGCAGCTTGAACAATGTCTTAACCTGTTCTGGTCCCAACAGACGCCGATGATTGTAGCGCCAGACATACTCAGCAAGATAGAGGGGCAGCCGTTCTCGGCGGACTCCCCCTTTGGCTGCCAGACGCCGCTTGAGATAACCCCAGAAGCCCTCCAAGCCGTTGACGTGGCTCCCTTGCCGATCGCTGAACGCCTGGCTGTGGTCCACAAGCCGGTGGACGTAGCCCCCCGCTGCGACGCCCGTGTAGCTGGTAAAGGTGTCCGAGCAGACGATGGAGCCACGTTGCACGCGTTGGTGCAGGAGCGGCAGCAGCGTCTTGGCTTCCACGTTAGGTACCACTTGCGCCCACACCAGGCCACCTCGACACAGGATCCCAAAGACGGCTTGCTTAGTGGTTCCACGGCCCCGCTTCGTGCCCTGAACACGCTTTGCCAGGCGCCTGTTGCGCCAGGAACCTCCCAGGTAGGTCTCGTCGACCTCCACCACGCCGGAGAAGACATGGGGAACGTCCCGGACCATGGCCTGGCGCACCACGATCAGGGCTCGCAGGACTCGCTTTCGCTCCAGGCGGGCCTCCTGGGCAATCACCTCGGCACTCTGCCCCAAGACGAACCAGCGCAACAGTCGCCGCCACTCCCCTGGCGACAACCGAAGCGGCAGCGCCCTGGGCACCCACTCGTAGTGGCAGGCTGCACAACGACTCTTACCTCGCCGAATGCTCCAGCTCTTGGCGTGTTGACATCGAGGGCACCCAATCTTCCGTCCCATGCCACCATTCTCTCACAGGTGGCTGTTTTGGGACTATACCCTTGTTTTATATGCGCGTGGCCGCCGGCGGGACCACCCGCTGAGATGGCCACGGGGGAAGGGGAACGACGATGGCGCAGGTAAAGCTGTACGACACCACTCTGCGGGACGGCACGCAGATGGAGGGGGTCAGCCTCTCCGTTCAGGACAAGCTGCGGATCGCCGTCAAGCTGGACGAGCTGGGAGTCCACTTCATCGAGGGGGGCTGGCCCGGGTCCAACCCCAAGGACGACGAGTTCTTCCGCTGGGCGAAGGAGCTATCTCTGAGCAACGCCACGCTGGTGGCCTTCGGCAGCACCCGGAAGGCCCAGGGGACCGCGGAGGCGGACGCCAACCTGAAGGCGCTGCTCGATTCGGGGGCGCCGGTCATCACGCTGGTGGGCAAGGCGTGGGACATGCAGGTGAGCCAGGTGCTGGAGACCTCGCTGGAGGAGAACCTGGCCATGGTGCGGGAGTCCATCGAGTTCCTGCGCGCGAACGGACGCCGGGTCTTCTTCGACGCCGAGCACTTCTTCGATGGCTTCCAAGCCAACCCGGACTACGCACTGGCCAGTGTTCGCGCCGCCGCCGAGGCGGGGGCGGAGTGCGTGGTGCTGTGCGACACCAACGGCGGCGCGCTGCCCGACAACGTGGCGGAGGCGGTACGCCGCGTGCGGGAGGAGGTGCCCGTGGACCTGGGCATCCACTGCCATAACGACGCTTCGGTGGCCGTCGCCAACAGCTTGGCCGCTGTCCGGGAGGGGGCCAAGCAGGTGCAGGGCACCATCAACGGCCTGGGCGAGCGGTGCGGCAACGCCGACCTCCTGGCGGTCATCGGCAACCTGAAGCTCAAGCTGGGCATCGACTGCGTCACCGACCAGCAGCTCGAACACCTGACGGAGGTCCACCGCTTCACCAGCGAGGTGGCGAACATGCCCCGGAACCACTACCAGGCCTACGTGGGCGACAGCGCCTTCAGCCACAAGGGCGGCCTCCACGCGGCGGCCATGGCCAAGACCGAGGAGAGCTACCAGCACGTCCGGCCCGAGCGAGTGGGCAACGTCAAGCGGATCGTCTTGTCGGAGCTGTCGGGGCGCGGCAACATCGCCGTCAAGCTCCAGGAGGCGGGCCTCTCGGCCCAGGTGCCCAAGGCGCGCATCGGCGAGCTGCTGGCCCAGATCAAGGAGCGCGAGAGCCGGGGCTTCCAGTACGAGGGCGCCGAGGCCTCCTTCCGGCTGCTGGCCCACCGCTCCCTGCCCGACTACCAGCCGCCCTTCGAGCTGGTGGACTTCATGGTGGTCATGGAGAAGCGCAGGCGCCCGGGCAGCCACGCCGACGGCGAGGAGTCGTTCTCCGAGGCCACGGTGAAGGTGCGCGTGGGCGGCGAGGAGATGCACACGGTGGCGGAGGGCAACGGCCCCGTCAACGCGCTCGACGCCGCGCTGCGCCGGGGGCTCTGCCAGGTGTACCCCGCGTTGGAGGCGGTCCAGCTCACCGACTACAAGGTCCGCGTGGTGGAGCAGGGACAGGGGGGCACCAGCGCCGTGGTCCGGGTGCTCGTGGAGTCCACCGACGGCGCCGAGCGGTGGAGCACGGTGGGCGCCTCCGCCAACATCATCGAGGCCTCGTGGCAGGCGCTGGCCGACAGCATGGAGTACGCGCTGCTGCCGCGATAGGCGGCGCCCGACTAGCCCCGCGAGAGCCCCGAAAGCAGGACCCCTATCTCCTCGTCGGCTATCGTCTGGCTGTAGTCGATATCGCCCGGCACCGAATGGCCTAGCCCGCCGCCATGTCCAGGGCCAGGCCGGACCAGCCGAAGCTGCTTGCGCCCATCCCAACGCCGGTGTACGGGTGGTAGTGCTCCCAGAGCCCGGCCCGGGCCACCATGCTCACCGTCCGCTCCGAGAGCTGCTGGGCCAGGTCATGGAACCCGTGGCGCCGGAGCCCCCGCCACAGCAGCCAGTTGATATTGACCCAGGAGGGCCCCCGCCAGCTCACCATGCCGCCCCGGGGGCTGAAGGTCTCCTCGGTGGCAGCCACCGAGGGCACCGGGTAGGGCAGCCAGAACTCGTTGCGCTGCTGTAGGTGACGCTCCACCAGCGCGGTCGCATGCTCGGCCGGCAGCTCCCCCACGACGAGCGGCAGCAGAGAGCTCGCCGTCAGAGGAGCGGTCCTGCGCTCCTGAGCGCCGTAGAGGCTGTAGAAGGCGCCCCGGCCCCGGTCCCAGAGCTTCTGGACGAGGGAGGCGGTGACCACGCCGGCGCGGGTGGCGTAGGCGTTGGCCACGTCGCGCTCGCCATGCTCGCGGTGCAGCTTGGCCATGGTGGCCAGCGACTCGGCGTAGAGCGCGTTGACCAGAACATCCTTCACCACGAAGCGGCCCGCGCCGAGCAGCCGCCCGCTCTCGTAGCTGCTTACCGCATTCCGCACATCGAGCCAGCGGTCCCGGGCCATGAGCTGCCACCAGCTCGGAGAGCCCTTGAGACCCAGCACCTCGTCGAAGGTGGGGGAATAATCGGTCCCCGACTCGTAGGGCGAGAAGATGACCAGCAGGCCGTCGGGGTCCGGCACGCGGTGGTCCGCCAGCCAGGCGTAGTAGCGGTCTAGGGCCGGCATCATCTCCACCGGCAGCCAGGCGTCGCTGAGCACCTCGGCCACGCGGACCACCGCCTGAGCGAGCACGGGCGGCTGGACCATGGCCGTGTGCCTGGCACGCCACATTCTGGGGCTCTGGAGCCTGCCGAATAAGTCGCCGGGCCGGCGGCTGCCCCAAAAGACGATGTGCCCCATGAAGCCATCGGGGTCCTGGGCGGCCACCAGGGTCCGCAGCTCCGCCACGGCCTGCTCCGGCGCTACGTGGGCCATGGCCACGGCGTGGAAGCAGGAGTCCCAGAACCGCTGCCATCGGTACTTCTTGGGGGAGGGACAGAGGTACGAGTACCGGACGCCGGTACGAGGGTCTTGGCCGCTGCGCAGGTTGGTGCGATAGAGCCGCTCCATCTCCCCGCGGACGATATCGACGGTTGCGTGAGTCATTGAGCGATTCGCACTCCCCGTGGCGTTGGCGAGCTACGGCCGGCAGGCCCTCATCACATCGAGCACCTCGTCCACGCCGGTGCGGACGGCGATGACGCGCACGATGGCGACATCGAGCCCCCGGCTCAGGCGGGCGAGGGCCTCGGCGGCGCCATCCGCCGGACCGTAGTAGCCCACCTGGCGCACCACCTCCGGCGGGAGAGCGTCGGCCAGCTCCTCCATCGAGGCGCCCCGGTCCCGTCGCTCTTCCATCTCCTTGAGCGTCTCCTCGAACCCCATGCGGCCGAACTGGGCCCGATAGGCCACCGGCCGTGCTCGGACATTCGGACGGTTGAGGGAATAGTCGAGGACCGACCGCGCCAGCGCACGGCGAGCGGCGTCCACATCGTCGCTTATCGACATGCGGAGGTAGGCGATGAGCGGCACGTCCGCCGGGTCCCGCCCGGCCCGGGCCGCGCCCTCGGCGATCCGCTCGCGGGCCCAGGCGATGAGCTCCGGCGTGTTCCAACTCAAGGCCACGCCATCGGCCAACTCTCCGCCCAGGCGGAGCATCTCGGGCCCCACGGCTCCCAGGTAGACGGGCGTGCGCGGCGGGTCCTTGGCGAGCAGCCGGGCGCCGATCACCTTCACCGCCGGGCCGTCGTAGTCCACCGTCTCGCCGTGCAGGAGACCGCGCAGGACCGTCAGGTAGCCGCGCATCAGCTCCATCGGCGAGAGCTTGGGGCGGCCCAGGGCCCGCCGGCCCTCCTCGCTGTAGGCGCGGCCCGCGCCGACGCCGAGGATGAACCGGCCGCCCGTCAGCTCGGTCATGGTGCGCGCGCTCATGGCCAGGGCCAGCGGCGTGCGCAGCAGCACCGGCGTTACGTTCAGGCCGGTGGCTATGCCTTCGGGGATGGCCGTCCGGCTGGCGGCCCAGCACTGGCTGCAGAGCACAAACCCGTCGTTGCCGCCGTTGCCCTCCCCGAACCAGAGGCTGCCGTAGCCGCGGCGGGCCGCCTCCTGGGCGGCCTGGCCCATCTCGGGGATCGAGAGCTTCAGCGTGTGGTCCAGCCCGACGGCGGTCTCCATGTGACTCCTGTGTGGCCCAGCGACGGCTCAGCCGCGGGGAGAGGAAGGCGCGCAGGCCCGCATGGCGCCCAGCATCGAGTCCAGGCCCGGGCTCACCGTGACCAGCCGGACGAGAACCTGGTCGAGTTGGGCGGCCAGGCGCTTCAGGGCCTCGGCGGCGCCGCTCGCAGGACCATAGTAACCGGTCTCGCGGATGATCTCCTCGGGAACAGCGTCGGCCATCTCCACCGCCGAGGCACCCCGCGACTGCATGGCGTCCAACGTAGCGATCATCTCTCCGGCGCCGATCCGCTCGAACTGGGCGCGGTAAGCCTTACGCTGGCTGGGCGGAAGGAAGCCGATGGGCCGCTCCATGATATAGCCGAGCGCGCCCCTGGCCAGCGCCCGCCGGGCAGCGTCCACGTCGTCGTCCACGGCCATCCGGGCGGAGCCGATGACCCGCACGCTGGCAGGGTCTCTTCCGCCACGCACGGCGCCCTCGGCGATACGCTCGCGGCTCCAGGCCGCCAGCGACGGCGTGTTCCAGCTCAGCGACACGCCCTCCGCCAGCTCCCCGCCGAGCCTGAGCATCTGGGCCCCCATGGCCCCCAGATAGAGGGGTGTGCGCGGCGGAGTGTCCGTGAGCAGCCGGGCGCCCCGCAGCTTCACCACCGGGCCATCGTAGTCCACCGTCTCGCCGTCCAGGAGCCTGCGCATGGTCACCAGGTAGTCCCGCATGAGATCGATGGGCGAGATGGACGAGACGCCGTAGGCGTGGGTCAGGTCAGCGCCATCGGTGCGTCCGGAGCCGACGCCCAGGATAAACCGGCCGCCCGTCAGCTCGCTCATGGTGCGTCCGGTCATGGCCAGCGCCAGCGGCGTGCGGAGGGTGACCGGCGTGATGCTGATGCCGATGGGCACGCCCTCCGGGACGGCGCGGCGGCTGGCGACCCGCGCCTGACCGGCCAGCACGAAGGCATCGGTGCTGCCGTTGCCCTCGGACAGCCAGAGGCCGGCGTAGCCCAGCCGCGAAGCCTCCTCGGCCGCGACGGCGCGCTCCTCGTAGGACGAGGAGAGGTTGTCGAGTCCAAGGGCTATCTCCGCCATGCCTGTCTCCTTAGCTCTACTGGGGGCCTGCACTCAGGTGCAATGCCCCCATTGCCCCTTTGGTTCTAGCGCAGCGCCTCCGCCAGCAGCTCGACCACGTGGCGGGGCGTACGCGAGGTGAAGTGCTCAATCTGCTGCCGGCATGATACACCGGTGATGGCCACCAGGTGTCCGGCCACGGCCGGGTCCTCCAGGGCGGGGAAGAGGCGGTGGGCCCCCATGGCCCGCGAAATGTCGTAGTGCTCCGCCTCGAAGCCGAAGGAACCGGCCATGCCACAGCAGCCGGCCTCGACCAGCTCCGCTGTGTAGCCGGGCACCAGCCGCAGGGCCCTGAGGGTGGGCTGCATGCCCACCAGCGCCTTCTGGTGGCAGTGGCCGTGGACCAGGATGCGGGCGGTGAGGTCGTCCCGGAAGATGGAGGCCACGTCTCCGTCCGACGCCCCCAGCGTATCGATAAGCTCCTCCAGCATGACGGCCTGGGAAGCCACGGTCCGGGACGCCTCGTCGCGGAGCAGGTCCGGGTACTCGTCGCGCAGCGTCAGCAGGCAGGAGGGCTCGGTGCCCACGATGGGAATGCCCCGCTGAGCGTAGGGCAGCAGGGCGTCCACGTTGCGGCGGGCCCATTCCCTCGCCTTGGGGAGCATCCCCTTGGAGATGAGGGGCCTGCCGCAGCAGCCCTTGCGCTCCGCCAGCGTCACCCGGAAGCCCAGGGCCTCCAGCAAGCGGGTGGCCGCCCTGCCCACCTCTGGATGGTTGTACTCCATGAAGGTGTCGTTGAAGAGCACCACCTCGCCCCGGACGGCGGGGGCCGCTCCCGCCGCGTGGCGCCGGAACCACGACCGGAACGGCCGCCGGGCGAACCGAGGCAGGGGACGGCGACGGTGAATGCCCAGCAGCCACTGCATGAGCCACCGGGCCGGCGGGAGGGCGCTGACCCAGTTGGAGAGGGGCGCCGTGGCGCTGCCCAGGCGGCTCAAGGACGCGATGTTGCCGAAGAGCTTCGAGCGCAGGGGGACGCCGTGGACCTCCTGGTACTTGGTCAGCACCTCGTACTTCAGCTTGGCCATGTCCACGTTGGACGGGCACTCGCCCTTGCATCCCTTGCACTCCACGCACAGGTCCAGCGCGTCGTGCAGGCGCTTGCCGGTGAGGTCCGAGGGGGGCAGCACGCCGGAGAGGACCATGCGCAGGAGGTTGGCGCGCCCCCTGGTGGAGTGCTCCTCCTCCCGGGTGACCATGTAGGAGGGGCACATGGTTCCCTCTACTTTGCGGCAGGCGCCCTGGCCGTTGCACAGCTCCACCGAGCGGGCGAAGCCCCCGTCCTGGGAGAAGTCCAGATAGGTCTCCACCTCCAGGCTCCGGGTCTGGGGGCTGAGCCGCAGGTTCTCGGTGAGGCCGGGGGTGTCGATGATCTTGCCCGGGTTCAGGATGGCGTCGGGGTCGAAGGCCCGCTTCACCTCGCGGAAGGCCTCGTACAGCTCGGAGCCGAACATCTTCTCCGTGAACACCCCCCGGACGATGCCGTCGCCGTGCTCGCCGCTGAGGCTGCCGCCGAACTCCAGCACCAGGTCGGCCACGTCGTTGGCGATGCCCTCCAGCGTGGCGAGGCCGTCGGTTCGCTTCACGTTCACCAGGGGGCGGATGTGCAGGCAGCCCACGCTGGCGTGACCGTAGTAGGCCGCCGTGGTGCCGTAGCGCGCGATGATCTCCTCGAACCGCGCCACGTACTCGGGCAGCTTCTCCGGAGAGACGGCCGTGTCCTCCACGTAGGCGAGTGGCTTGGAGTCGCCCTTGACGCCCATGACCAGCCCCAGGCCGGCGCGGCGCAGGTCCCATATCCGCTCCTGCTGGGCGGGATCGACGGCGGAGACGGTGGCGTAGCCCAGGCGCCAGCGCTCCAAGTCGCGCTGAAGCGTTTCGAGCTTGCCCTGCACCTCCCGCTCGGAGTCCCCGTAGAACTCCACCAGGAGGAGGCACTCCGGCTCTCCCTGGACGAACTCCAGGAGATGGCGGAAGCCCACCGACTCCCGGCAGAGCCGAATGATCATCCCGCCCACCAGCTCCACGGCTGAGGGGCTGTGCTCCAGAATGGCCACCGTGGCCTCCATGGCCTCGATGAGCCCCCGGAAGTGGAGCGCGGCCAGCCCCTTGCGCCGGGGCACCGGCACGAGGTTCACCCGGGCCTCCGTCACCGCCACCAGTGTGCCCTCGGAGCCCACCACGACGCGGCTCAGGTCCATGGGGCCGTCGCCGCCGAACTCGTCCAGGTTATAGCCGCCCACGCGGCGCAGCACATTGGGGAAACGCCGCCCCACCTCGTCGCGGTGGGCATGGGCGA
This sequence comes from Dehalococcoidia bacterium, assembly GCA_965249185.1. Lineage (GTDB taxonomy): Bacteria > Chloroflexota > Dehalococcoidia > Lucifugimonadales > Australimonadaceae > CBDFLS01. Next base: position 922,665 of record CBDFLS010000002.1, on the reverse strand, counting down.
TGCGCCGCACCTCCCGGTAGACCCTGCCCTCCAGCGTCTCTTGGGAGCGCTTCAGCTCCAGCTCCTCTCCGTCCACGGGGCCAAAGCTGGCCCTGCTGCCGTCCGACAGCACGGCCTCCACGCTCAGGACGTGGTCCAGGGTCTTGCCGTAGATCACGGAGTGGGCGCCGCAGGTGTTGTTGCCGATGCCGCCGCCGATGGTAGCCCGGTTCACCGTGACGGGGTCGGGCGCGTATTGGAGGCCATGCAGGGCCAGCTCCCGATTGAACTGGGCGAGCACTCGACCCGGCTGTACCCTGGCCCAGCGCTCCTCGGGCCGGACCTCCAGGACCTCGCGCATGTGCTTGGAGAAATCGAGGACCAGGGCGTGGTTGACCGTTTGGCCGGAGAGGCCGGTGCCTCCACCCCTGGGAAGGACGGGGATACCGAACCGCGCCGCCGTCACGATGGCCGCCTCCACGTCGTCGGCCGAGCGGGGGAGCACCACGCCCACGGGCTCCATCTGGTACATGGAGGCGTCGGTGGCATAGAGCAGGCGGGAGGGACGGTCCATGCGGACCTCGCCCCGCACCACTCCACGCAGCGCATGGCCCAGCTCCGCAGCGTCGGCCTCGCTCAGGTGGGCGGCTTTGCGAACGGTGTCGTGTTGGATGGGCACGGGGCGCTCCAGGACGGCGATGGTGCGCTAACTGTACCGGAGAGCGCCGGAGGAGGGAAGGGGCCGTGAGCCGTTCTGGATGGAACGCTCACTCGCCGGCGAGCTGGCGGTACGCCTCAAGGTGAAGCTCCGCTCGCTCATCGTCGCCCAATTCGCCGTAGACGCGCGCCAGGAACCGGTGGGCCTCGGACCGATCGTTGCGGGCCTCCAGCCCCAGCTCCAGCGCGCGCTCCACCGAAGCGGCGGCCTCCACCGTCCGTTCCAGGTCGCCCAAGAAGAAGCCGCGGAGCAGGTGGCTCCTGGCACCCTCGGGGCCGTCGCCCGCAAGCGCCAGCGACCGCTCCACGTCCACCAGGGCCTGCTGGGGCACCAAGGCCTGCTGGGGGTCGCCCAGAAGCCAGAGGGCGTGGGCGGCCAGCTCGTAGGCACGGAAGTTGTTGGGCATCGCAGCCGTAAGGCGCGCAAAGAGCCGGGCCGCCTCCTCCCGGCGTCCCTCTTGGCCCCGCTTCGCCAGCTCCATGGCGGAGAGGGCCGCGGCCTGGATGGCCTGGCCGGAGAGCGGGTTCAGGCGCAAGGCGCGCAGGTTGCTCTCGTGGGCCTGCTCCGCGTAGGGAATTCCCGCCTCGGGGCTGCCGGTGCCCTGGGCGTAGCCCTGGAGAATGGCCGCCTTCTGTAGGTGGTAGAAGGCCACGTCGGGCGCCAGGCCGGCGGACCGGTCGATGAGCCGGAGCGCGTCGTCCGCACGGCCCACCTCCAGCGCGTCCAGGGCACCGGCAGCCGAGGCCGCCACGTAGTTGACGTTCTTGACCCAGGTGAACGTGCCCAGCAGCCCTACGACCGCCAGCGCGACGAAGAGCCGGCCCAGCGGGAGCTGGACGGAGGCGCCGCGCCTGCGCCGGGACGCCCTCGGCCCGCGGCCGGACGCCGCCGGCGGGGCTTCCTCCCGCGCCGCATCGGGAGCGCGAACGCCCGGGGCATGGCCGCGAAGAGCGCCAGCAGCGTCCAGAAGAGCGTCAGGTCTCCGATCCGAGGGATGCCCACCACCGCCGCCACCGCCCACCCCGCCAGGGCCGCCAGAACGCCCAGGGTAAGCCACTTTCGCGCCACGGGATGGGCATCGCCGTCCCGCCGGAGCCCCCGCGCGCCGACCACAAACACGGCGCCCAGCAGGCCCAGAAAGGTCAGGAGGCCCACGACTCCCAGCTCCACCCCTTCATGGAGGTAGTGGTTGTGGGCGTAGTCGTAGAACTGAGGGCTCTCCCGGTGCAGCTCGGCGGGGGTTTCTAGGAGAAATACGTAGCTAAACAGCTTGGGGCCGTAGCCCAGCACCGGACGCAGCGGCGATAGCCGGTCCCGCTCAAAGTCCGACCAGGACTGCCCCGCCAGCAGCCTGCTGGAGCCCTCCCAGATCGGAAGCCGCCCGCCCAGGCCGGTGTCCACGATAGCCTTGGGGATGGTGGCGGCCCTGGCCGTCACGGAGGGAGCGCCGGGAACCAACAGCATGACCAGGGTCACCAGGGCCGCCGGTCCCGCCACCACCGCGACGTTTCTCACGCCCCGGCGCCCCAGCAACACCGGAACGGCGAGCCCCAGCAGCGCCAGGGCCACGAGAAGCCCTATCCACGAGCCGCGGGAGAGGGCGAAGGCGAGGGCCGACGCCTGCACGCCCAGGGCCACGGCCCACGCGCCCCCAAGCCACCGCTCACGCCAGCCGGGCGGGCCCGCCATGGCGGCGGCTAGGGTCACGACGATGGTGAGCACCAAAAATTGGCCCGCGAAGACGGGGTTCCCCAGCGTGGCGCTCTGCCGCGACTCCGCGCTCAGGTCGTACAGGTCCGCCCCATAGTTCTGGAGCGTGCCCACCAGGCCCACGAGCACACCGGAGGCCACCACGGCCCCTATCAGCCGCCAGAGCTGCCGGCGAGTCTTCAGATGGGTGGCCCACCACGAGAAACAGCAGCCCGTAGCAGAGAACGGTGTAGAGGGCGTACCCATCGCCCCCCGGAGTCTTTCCCCATAGGCTCACGCGCCAGGAGGCCGAGAAGAGGGTGGAGAGGAGGTTGGCCCCCAGAAAGGCCATCGCCAGCAGAATCACCCATCGCGTGGGCTCCGCCGCCAGCCATCGCCTCAGCGGGGCCAGCCCCGGCCGGGGCCAGCGAGGCCCCACACCCGCCGCCAGCGCCCACTCCACGACCCACAGCATCGCCATGAGCCCCACGGCCGTGCGCAGGAGCGCCACCTTCGGGAGCTGGGTAATCGAGAGCATGGAGCCGGGAGGCGCGAAGACCAGCGGCACCAGGACCACGGTGGCCAGCCAGACCACTTCCATGGCCACGGAGGTCCGGCCGCGGAGGGACGGAACGAGGGCCTGGGGAATTGAGCTGCCAGCCATCACTGTAGCAGGGGGTCCGCCGGTCTCGCCGTACCTGGCGGCGGGAGCATGGGTGCGCTCGGAGCGAAGCCGGCCCCCACTCTACCCCACGACCCATCCGGTGCCAAGCGAGGCGGGCGCTATCGTCAATGGAGAAGGGACCCCCGCCGAGATCGACGGGGGTCCCTTCCAGAGAGCCGGCTCCCCGGCGCATCTATCCGTCGATGCGGACAGGCACCGGCGCGAGAGCCACATCGCCGACGGGGGCCTCATCCACCCTCGGCCCGTCACGCCGGGTGAGCGCCTCTCCAATTACCGCGTCCCGGGCCGGCATGAACCTAGCAACGATCAGCGCCCCGACGAGCGAGAACCCGGCGCCAATCAGCACCGCCAGACCCAGCGCATCCGTGAATGCCGACTTCGCAGCGGTGGCTAGGGCGAGCGCTTCCTCTTGCGGCAGCGAGGCCGCCACCTGAACTGCCGCCCCGATTGAATCTCGCACCGCTTCTCCCGCCGCGGCAGGCAGCGATGCCACAGCGTCCCCGAGCTTGGCGGCGTAAATCGCATACATCACGGATCCAACCACGGCGATACTGAACGCGCCTGCCAGCATCTGGGTCACGTCATTCATAGCTGACCCAACTCCCGCCTTCGCTGCATCAACCGCACCCATGACCGCTGCGGCTGCCGGAGCGAAAACCAGACCTACGCCCAGCGCGCTCACGCCCACAACAGACCCGATCACCAGGTAGGAAGTGTCCATCCCCCAGAGGAGTACGAGCGGCATCGCAGCAGTCATGATACCGAGTCCAGCTACCACGACTCTGGTGGTGCCGAAGCGGCGCGCCAATTCCTCACTGGCTATAGCGCCGACCATGAAGCCTCCCGCCATCGGCAGGAATCGAATCCCCGCAGCCAGCGGAGTGTATCCCTGAACGAACTGGAGGTACTGCGTGAAGCCGAAAATGAAGCCGACCAGCGAGAAGAACGCCAGACTTACAGCGACTGCTCCGGTCCAAAACCGCGGCAGCCGGAACAGCGCAAAGTCCAGCAACGGGTATGCCGCTTGCCTCTCCCGCAGGACGAAGCCCAAGCCTAAGATGACCGCCGCGGCTACCGTAATGGCGAGTTGCGGGGACGTGAGCCCCCACGCGGGACCCTCGATGACGGCGAGGATCAGAGCAGAGACCGCTCCCATCGATAGAAGACTTCCCGGAATGTCGAGTGGCCTGCTCTCGGGGTCTCGGCTATCCGGCACGAGGAATAGGCTTGCTACAATCGCAATCCCGGCAATCGGCACGGTCACCAGGAACACCGACCCCCAGTAAAAGTACTTGAGTAGCGCCCCTCCAAGGACCGGTCCAAGCGCGACGCCGATCCCTGCCATCATCGCCCATATCGCGATCGCTTTCGGCCTCTCCTTTTCTTCGAACACGTTTACGATGACGGCGAGGGTCGCCGGCATCATCATCGCTCCGCCCATGCCCATAATTGCCCGGGCCCCGATCAGTTGCGCCGGAGATTGCGCCAGCGCCGCGCCCAGCGAAGAAAGGGCGAACACCGCAAGCCCAAAACGCAGCATCCGGGCCCGTCCGAACCGGTCTCCGACACCGCCCATCATCAAGAGCAAGCCACCGAAGACCAGCATGTACGAGTTGACCATCCACAGCATCGACGAAGCCGACGCTCCAAGGTCTCGCTGCAGCGACGGGAGGGCAACGTTGAGAATCGTTTCGTCGATGGTTGCTAACACGACAGTGACCGAAACTACTGCGAGCATCCACCAGCGCCTCCGGTAAATGCGCGACTCTGCCTTTTCGCGGCTCTCTTGATTGCTTAACCTGGGCTCGTTTCCCTCTGCTGTTCTCATCTGACTTTCCCCTTTCTCGGTGATTCCATCCAGAGATATGACTGACTCTCAGTCAGCACGTGGTAAAAATAGCAGGCTCTTTGCAGCCTCTTGTAATCGGTAGGGTTGATGCTCTTGCCATGGCCAAAACCCCTACTACTCTATCCTCCATAAGTATGACTGGCCCTCAGTCATTGCGGTGCAAAAAAACCCTAGCCGGTTCTTCGTCTTAGCGCATTCAAAAGCAGCGCGGAAACACCTTGCTCAAGCCGGTCCGACTCATCTCCCTCACCAAAGACAAAGGCCTCGATGATGGCATGCTGAACCAAGCCAAGTGCCAGCCGAGCCGCGATCTCCGGGTCCATCGCCTCCATCTCCCCGGCGTCGACCGCACCCCTGAAAAGATCCGTAGTAGCTCTCAATAACGAGGCGTGCTCCGGGGACTCGCTGTGCATCTCCGGGTACGTTTCGTCAGCTCCTATGAACGCCAGCCTGAAGAGGTCAGCATTCCTTCGAGCTACCTTGAAGCCTGCTGCGATAAGCGATTCGAGCCGGTCCTCAAAGGACGTGCGCGATTTCACAGCGGTTATCACCGCCTGAGCCATGGTCTCCATCAGCCCGTCACGCAGGGACACGGCGATGTCCCTCTTCGACGGGAAGTAGAGATAGAAAGTCCCTTGGGCCACCCCTGCCTCACGCACGATCTCCGAGACAGTCGCTCCGCCGTATCCTTTTGCACGGAACACCTTGCGAGCTGCTCTGAGTAGCTGTGCCCTTCGCACTGGTTCGCTTTCGGTCCTTCTTCCCTTGGTCGCAGTCACCGCGCTCTCCTCTCATCAGCGGATACTCGCCATAATATGACTGAACGTCAGTCATTCGTCAAGGCCTATTTCAGCCAATCTCACGCCGGTTTCTCAGCGCCGGCCCTGCAACGGTCCCACCCCTATCTGAACCGGAACACCCGCACCGCCACCAACGAGGTGACAACCGTCCACCCGGCGAGCAGGGCCAGCTCCCGCGGGAACTCCCAGAAGGGCTTCGCGTCCAGGGCCACGCCCCGGAGCGCCTCCAGCAGCGGCGCCAGCGGGAGGTATTGCACCACGGTGGAGACGGCCACCGGCAGGTCATCGATGGGAAAGAAGGTGCCGGAGAGGAACATCAAGGGCAGGGCCACGGCGTTGCCCAGACCGCTGGCCGCCTGGACGCTCTTGGCGACCGCCCCGACGATGAAGCCGATGCTGAGGAAGATCAGGTTGCCCAGCACCACGAGCAGCCCTATGTAGACGTAGTTGCCGTAGATGGTCGCGCCGAAGAGAGTGACTCCCGCCGCCAGGATGATGGCCGTCTGGACCACCGAGACCACTAGGTAGGCGATGATCATCCCCGCGAAGAAGGTGCGGACCGGCAGGGACGTGGCCATGATCCGCTGCAGTATCTTCTGCTTCTTGTACAGGGCTATCACCGTGGCGATGCCGATGATGGAGAAGGTCATCACTCCCATGCCCACGATCCCCAGCAGCAGGAAATCGAAATAGTCCACCGGATTGGCCAGCAGACCTTGAGGGCTCAACTCCAGGAGGCTCGGGGCATCCGCCAGTCTCAGATTCGCCTGGTCCAGAAACCGCTGCATGGTGCCAACGGCGCGCAGGGAGGTGGGGGCCCCCTCCTGGTAGACCATCGTTATGGCCACGGGTGTGCCGCTCTCCACCGCCTGGGCCAGTCCCGCGGAGATGATGACCAGGTCGTCCAAGTCGCCGTCCTCGAGGCTCCGCCTGGCCCGCTCCTCATCCTGGAACTCCTGCACCTGGAACTGCTCCACCTGACGGAGATTTTCCACGAGCTGGCGCGAGAGGGAGTCCTGGGCGTGGTCGATCACGCCGAGGTCGCTGGTGGACGGCGCGCCTACCTGGAAGAGGCCGAAGATCACCACGAAGATGAGCGGAAATGCAAGGATCCAGAAGGTAGCCTGCCGGTCGCGGACCAGCATCTTTAGGTTGGCGAAAATGAGGATTGGCAGCATGACGCCCGCTCCCGGACTACTCCCTCAGCCTTCGGCCCGTGATGGTGAGGAACACGTCCTCCAGGTCGGCGGTCAGCACCTCCAGGTGGGTCAGCCGCAGCCCCTCACGGCCGACCAGGTCCAGCAGCGCGGGCAGCGTCCGGCTGGCGTCCGACGAGTGGAGGGTGAAAGCGCCGTCCTCCTCCCCATGCGCCTCCAGCACGGCGGCGAGGGCCTCGAACCGTGGCGATGCGCCCCCTCCCTCCAGGACGCCTCGCACCCGGTAGGGCACCGGCAGCGAGCGGACCAGGCTGGCGGGCGTGTCCAGCGCCACCACCTTCCCTCGGTCCATGATGGCCACCCGCTGGCAGAGGGACTCCGCCTCCTCCATGTAATGGGTGGTCAGCACCACGGTGCGCCCCTCGGCGTGGATGGCCTGAATGAGGTCCCACAGATTGTGTCTTGCCTGGGGGTCCAGGCCAGTGGTCGGCTCGTCCAGAAAGACCAGCTCGGGGTCGTTGACCATCGTAGCGGCGATGGTGAAGCGCTGCTTCTGTCCGCCGGAGAGCTTGCCCACGGTGGTGTCGGCCTTCTCCAACAGCTCAACCCTCTCCAGCAGGCCATCGGGGGGAAGGCGGCGCCGGTAGAAGCGGCCGAAGAGGTGCAGGATCTCCCTGAGCGTGAGCTTGTCGAAGTAGGCCGAGGCCTGGAGCTGGACGCCGATGCGCTGCTTGACCCGCTCCGGCTCCCGGTGGGTGTCGATACCCAGGACCGTGGTGCGCCCCGCGGTGGGGCTCAGGAGGCCTTCGATACACTCCAGCGTGGTGGTCTTGCCGGCGCCGTTGGGCCCCAGGATGCCGAACACCTCGCCCCGGCGGACCTCGAAGGAGACGTCGTCCACGGCGGTGAGGTCGCCGAACCGTTTCACCAGGCCCTGGACCTGGATCACTGGAGGCTCGTTAGTCATGGTCCCCTGAAACGCCTAAGTGGCCGGAGGCGGCTGGCCCGGATCGGACCGGGGCTGGCGTGCGTCCGCGCCGGCGAGCTGTTGGAACACCTTGATGAGGGCCTGGGTGCCCTCCTCGCCCGCTCCGGCGGCCTCCAGGGAGGTGTAGAGCTGGCGCACCAGCGATGCGATGGGCAGGGGCAGCTTGCGCTCCTGGGCCGCCTCCATAACGAGCCGCAGGTCCTTCTGCTGGAGCTTCACCATGAAGCCGGGAGCGAAATCGCCCCGGGCCATGCGGGGCCCGAGGTTCTGGAGCTGCCAGGAGCCCGCGGCCCCCTGGGCGACCGCCTCGATGGTCCGCTCCAGGTCGCTGCCGTGGGCGGCGGCGAAGACCAGGGCCTCGGCCACGGCGGCGCAGGTGCCCACCACCAGCACCTGGTTCACCAGCTTCGTGGTCTGGCCCATGCCCACGGGCCCCATATGGGTGATGCGCTGGCCCATGGCCTGAAAAATGGGGAGACACCGCTGGAAGATCTGCTCATCGCCCCCCACCATGATGGCCAGGGTTCCCTGCTGGGCGCCCCAGGAGCCTCCGCTGACCGGCGCGTCCAGCATGGCCACGCCCTTCTCCCCCAAGCGTGCCGCCAGCTCCTGGGTAACGCTGGGCGAGACGGTGCTCATATCGATGAGCACGGAGCCGGAGACCATCCCCCGCGCCGCCCCATTGGGTCCCTCCACCACCTCCAGAAGGTCCGGCGTATCGGTCACCATGGTGATGACCACCGGCGCCGCTTGCGCCACGGCCTGGGGGGACTCGGCGACGGTGACGCCCTCGGCCACCATCGCCTCGGCCTTGGCGCGCGTCCGGTTCCACACCACCGGAGCGAACCCCGCCTTGCACAGGTTGCGGACCATGGGCGCCCCCATGATCCCCAGACCGATGAACCCAACGGACTCTCTCTTCTTCATGAGCGCCGGGTGTCGGCCTCCCGCTCCCGCTGGAGGGTGGAGCCGCCCCTTCTCGCGGAGGCCGGCGTGCTCGCCAGGGGACCAGCCCCGACGCTCCCGGACCGTCCCGGGCCGCCGGACGGCTTTCGCGCCGTACGGGCCTGCCGCAGCGCGAAGGCCATCCCCCCGATGATGACGATGCTCAGGTAGCTGATGGACCGGTCGAGCAGCGCCACGGCCAGGGCCTCTTCGTATGCGATGGAGAGCACGAGCAGGCCGGTGACGCCCGCCTCCACGACGCCCAGTCCGCCGGGGGTCAGCGGCACCGCCGAGAGGAGCCCGCTGGCCAGCGGCACGAAGATCACCAGCCCCAGGGCCATCGGGATGCCCAGGGCCTTGAGCACCAGGAACAGCCGCCCTACCTCCGACAGCCAGCCGAGCACGCCCAGGAGGAAGACCAGGTGAAGCCGCCCGAAGCTGCCCATGGTCCCCGCGTGGAAGCGTTGGTAGGCGGCCTCAACTCGCTCGGGAAGCCTGTGCGCCACCCACCGCCTCAGAAGATACATCGCCACCAGGCCGGAGAGGCCCGCCGCCAGCAGCACCGCTCCGATCGCGACGAAGATGGGGGAGGGCCGTACCTGCCCTCCCACGTAAAGGGTGACCACGGCGGCCGTCATCATGCTGAAGACCACGGCCACGTCTACCACCCGGTCCGCCACGACGGTGCCCATGGTCCGCGCGAAGCCGGTGCCGGTGTCCGACGAGTAGGCGTGGGCCCGGTAGGCGTCTCCCAGCCGGAACCAGGTGACGGAGTTGACGAACCAGCCCATCAGAATCAGACCCCCACAGTGCAGGGTGGACGGCACCGGCCGGGATGGGCCAACGCCGCGCCCGGCGTTGGCCAGTAGCAGCCGCCACCGCGCGCCCCGGAAGATGAAGGTGGTGTAGTGGGCCAGGACCGCCAGAACGAGCCACCAGGCGTTGCTGTGGCGGAGCACCTCCCAGGTGCGTCCCCAGTCCAGGTCGAACCGGGTGACCAGCAGGGCCACCACGATGATTACTACCGCCAAGGGAAGAAGCGTCGGCACCCGGAACAGGCGCCGTCCGAGAAAAAGCCTCGGACGCTCTCCCTCCAAGCCGCTCTCCTTGTTCTTCCCAGGTCTGCTCACGAACGCTCCTCGGCTCCTCTACCCCGCGCTAGAGGGGGCGCTTGGCCGGCATTCCCGGCCGTCGTGGATAGTGGTCCGGCGTGGGGGCCACCTTCTCGACCACCACGAGCTCCGAGCCCTCCCCAAGCCCCGGCGCGGTCACCGGCTCCACCGCCTCCAGCCGCCCGCCCAGCGCCTCCAGGACGCGAGCGGACCCGGCCACCTCGGCGGCCACGTCGCCACGGCGGGGCGCGATCACCAGGCCGCCGGTCCGGCAGAGGGGGAGCGTCAGCTCCAGGACGGCCGGAAGGCTCCCCAGGGCCCGGGCGATAGCCACATCGAAGCCCTCCCGGTACGACGGCAGGTGGGCCACATCCTCCACCCGCTGGGCCAGCACCTCGACATCCTCGAGCCCCAGCTCGGCCACCAGCCACCTCAGAAAGTCCGCCTTCTTCCGCGTGGCCTCCACCAGCACCAGGCGCAGGCCGGGCATGGCCAGCTTGATCGGCACGCCGGGAAACCCGCCCCCCGTCCCCACATCGACGACCCGCCGCGCATCGGGGAGGCGGCGTTTCAAGAGCGGGACCAACGTCAGCGAGTCCAGAAAGTGCACCCGCTCGGCCTCCGCCAGCGCCTTCGGAGAGGTGCGGCCGCTGCGTGGGTTCCAGTCCAGAAGTCCCGCCAGGTACCGCCGGAACTGGTCTAGTTGGGCTGGCGAAAGCTCCACGCCCAGGGTCCGGGCCCCCGTGCGAAGCACCTCTAGCTGGACACTCTCACCTGCCAAAGCCGACCGATTATACCATTCCCCTTCGGGGCGGGCCAAAGAGATATGCGCGTTGACGCCGCTGGCATGCCCGCATATCATCGTCCCGTGCCGTCGAGGGGCGCGGCGCATATCAACGACGGCTGAGAGGTAACGCATGGCGGGCACCAAGGCCTTTGTGCTTATCGAAACGGCGGTGGGCAAGAGCCGTGAGGTGGTTAGCGCGCTGCAGAAGATCCCGGAGATCTCATCGGTGGACATGGTCACCGGACCCTACGATATCATCGCCGTGCTGGAGGCCAACGACCTGAATTCGGTGGGGGACACGGTGACGGGGCAGGTCCACACCATCAGCGGGATCATCCGCACGGTCACCTGTCTCGCCGTGGGCAGCGGCTAACGCACCGCGACGGGCCACGCCCACCTAACCGCCTGTCCAAGGAAGCCGGGGGCCAGCGTCCCGCGGGAGGAGCGGCATGTGGTGTCCTGACTGCCGTAAGGAAGTGGTCTTCGGCTTCGCCGGCCAGGAAGTGCAGCAGCGCATTTCGGCCGGCGATATCATCTGGGGCGGTCCCCGGTTTCCAGCGCCGTGCCCGGCATGCGGGAACGCGCTGGACTGGGAACGTGTGTTGCCGCCAGCCCACGAGGGCAATGGGAGAGCCAGGCCCAAGCGGTAGGCGGCCGGCCGAAGATTGGTGGTCCCATGGCGGAGCAGGACTGCATCTTCTGCAAGATCGGTCAGGGCCAGGTCCCCTCGGAGCTCGTCTACCGCGATGACGACCTCTTCGCCATCCGGGACATCCGGCCCAAGGCGCCGGTCCACCTCCTGATCATCCCCTTCGCCCACGTAGACACGATGACCCAAGAGGAGCCGGAGCGGTTGCAGGTCCTGGGCGGTCTGCTCACCGCCGCCGTGGCGCTGGCCAAGCAGTTTGGCCTCCAACAGAACGGCTACCGGTTGGTCATCAACCAGGGCCCCCACTCGGGCCAGGAGGTGCCGCACCTCCACATGCACCTGCTGGCGGGCTGGCGGCTGGGACCCATGGGGTAGCCGGGGGCCCCGCCGCCAACGCCATGCCAACACTCCATCTACCGCCCCAGCTCCGGGCGCGCCTGAACGACCTTCCCCAAGGGCTGCAGGCCCACGTTGAGCGGGTACGGGCCATCGCCCGGGAGCTGGCCGAGGCCCACGGCGTCGACCCGGACCTGGCGGAGCTGACGGCAGCCGCCCACGACGTGGCCAGGGCGGTGCCGCCGAAACGACTGCTGGAGGAGGCGGGCCGGCTGGGGCTGCGGGCCAACTCGGTGGAGACCCACGCCCCCATCCTGCTGCGCGGGCCAGTGGGTTCCCGCTTGTCTACGACCCTTTCACCTAGGGTTGGATTCGTTGACGTTGCCTTCGAATCAAATCCCAGAACTGATCGTTCGCATCAAAAACGAAGCGTCGGGACCGGGTATGCCCAAAGGGTTTAAGCGCTCCCAGCGCAATCAAGGGCTTCAAGTCGCGTCGTGCCGATTCGGGCGACCGGCGAAAAATCTCTTCATACTCTCGGATTTGAATCGACCCATGTATGTAGGCGTAAGCCAAAACGTCCCGTTGCCTTCTAGTAAGGCCCAAGGGACGGACGTCGGAATGGATCGTGCTGATTATTCGCCTAAAATCTACAAGTTCGTTCCAAACTAACTCGATCTCGGCAGTGAGCGTCATCAGAAAGTACTCAAGCCACCGGGATCGGCTGCGCCCTTCTTTGAAGTTTTCGCCCACAGTCTTCCCAAGCTGCTCAAAGTAGTTGCGGAGTTCCCAAACGAATTGTCGCTCGGGTGAAAGGAGTTGGTTAAATCCGTATCCGTATCGATCGAGAATCAAAGCTTCGAGTGCCCTCGCCGTCCGACCATTGCCATCCCAAAATGGGTGAATCTCCGCTATTCGAGCGTGCGCGATTCCTGCAACAAGAGGGCCGTCTTGCTGATCGTGGTCCCCACGTAGCCACAGTCCCAGTTGGCGCATAAGAGGTCGCACATCTCCGGGATTAGGTGGGGTGTACGCGATCCCTCCGCGCAAGGGATTTCTTACATAGTTCTGGCCACGGCGATATTCACCCGGAGTTATTGTCTCAGCGCTTCCAGCCAGTACACGCCTGTTGATCTCTCGAATTACCGGCTCGTCAATTCCCACTGAGGCGTCTCTTGCTATTTCATCCACAAACTCTAGTGTTCTCTTCATATTGAGAACTTCGCGTTTCTGAGTTTCCTCTGCGTCAACGTTCTCCCCGCGAATTAGCCTCGCCGCCTGGTCTTCGTCGAGTCGATTGCCCTCGATAGTTGTAGAAGAGTGCACACGCCTAATCAGCGCGCGCTCCTTAAACCATTTCTCGTAATTGGGATCCGCTAGAAGATTCTCAAAGCTCCAGCGGCGGCGTTCGATACTTTCGAGGAAGTATTTAACCCCGTCGGTGCGCTTGAACCTAGGTGCGTAGGGATCATCGAAGGGTAAGTGGGTCTGCAGCATAACGAGAGGATTATCCCACACAAATGTTGGATAGTCAATCTTTTTCCAACATTTGTGTGGGCAATAAGTCTTCTTTTGCCGCTGGTTTGTTCGTGCTAGGGCTTCGCAAAGTGATTGGGAGGCTGGGCTGGGCCGCTCTCACGCCGTCTGTAGCCCTGCGCTGGCCTAGTACAGCACGGTGGTAAATTATCCGGGTCAGAACGCCAAGCGCGGCTTGCTCGACGCATTTAGAAAGGAGGTTTCCCTACCCTGCGCAGATTTACCACCAGCCTTGCCAGTTCCAATTCTACTAGTGTCCAGGGTTTCGCAAAAGGCCACCCCTTGACAATATAGAACTTATATTCTATTATGCGGCCTCCCCCTTCGGGGACGAGGCCTCCGATGCCCGCCACACACACCCTGCGCGCCTACCAGTCCACCATAGCCCGGGCCATCCTGGACAGCGTCCTGCACGACCGCCGGCTCACCTTCACCGTGGAGATCGCCCGGCGCGGCGGCGTCCGCGAGCTGTCGGCCCAGCTCGAGCTGCTGCTCCTGAGCCTCCACGCCCGCGCCGGCATCCGGCTGGCCAAGGTGTCGCCGGACCAGGCCTCCTCGGGCATGGACCGGCTGCTCCAGCGCCTGGCCGGGGGCTCCGCGGAGGGCCTCTGGGCCCGGGAGCCTCAGGGCGTGCGCCTGGGTAGCGCACACCAGCTCTTCGTGGGCCCGGACTCCCTCGCCTCCCTGGAAGGCCCGGTGGGACTGCTGGAGGTGGCGGAGGCCCACCGGCTGCGGGGCGAGGCCTGCGAGCGGCACCTCCGCCACCTGGCCGAGTCCTCGGGCGCCACCACCGTCCTCTACGGCGTGCCCTGGAACGGGACCACCTGGTTCGAGCTGCTCAAGCAGGAGAACCGGCGGCTGGAGAGGGCGGATGGCCTGCGCCGCCACTTCCGTGTCCCGTGGGGGGTGGTGGCACGCCACCACCCCCTCTACGGCCAGTACGTGGCCCAGGAGCGGGCACGGCACGGCCAGGAGCACCCCCACTTCCAGAGCGGCTACCCCCTGAGACCCATGGACGCCGCTGGGGCCCTCCTGTCCGAGGCCCAGCGCCGCATGCTCCAGGGGGCCCATCGGCGGCGGCGCTCTCCGGAGCCGGGAAGGGCCTACGTGGCCACCGTCGCCATCCACCGGGGCTCACGCCATCACGACCCCGCCGAGCCGGTCCTCCTCTCCAGCGCCCGCACCAGCATGGTCGTCACCGTGGCGGAGATGGATGCTCCCGGGACGCTCACGCCCGCCGCCCAGCCTGCCCTCCGGGTCGTCGACCACAGGTGGTGGCAGGGCGCGGGCCTCGCCGACATGCTTCCCCACCTGGCGCAACTCCTCCGCGACGTCTGGCGGTGCTGCCGCGTGGTGGTGGAGACTCCCTCCGGCTCGCAGGACCTGCTCCCCCTCCTGCATCAGGCCCTGGGGTACGCCACCCTGGAGCTCTACGCCGCCACGCCGGAGGAGGACTCGGAGCTGGGGTTCGACCTGCTGACGGCCGTCAACACCGAGCGCCTCAAGCTCTACGCCCCCGATGGCTCCCCCGAGCACCGGGCGACCCGCCACGAGGTGGGCTCGGCCAGCGCCCTCTACCTTCCGGGCGCCACCATGGCCACGGAACTTCCGGAGTCCGGAGCGGGCTTTCTTCGCGGTCTCCTGCTCCTCACCAGGGCCGCCAGGCCCCGGCTCGAACCCTCCGTATCGAGACCCCTCGAACAGCTCCGTCGAGGGCCGCCCGTCGCCGCCGCGTCTTGAGCATACTGAGCGGCGCCGCCCGCCGCACTGTCGCAAGAAGGAACGCCATGACATCCAGCACCAGGCCCCGCCGCCGGCGCCACGAACCGATGATCGATGCCCTGCCCGAGCTCTTCTCCTACCGGGATACCGGCTGCGAGGTCTCTGCCTCCTGCCTGCGGTGCCCGCTGCCCCAGTGCAAGTACGACGACCCCATCTGGTACCAGCGATACCGCCGCCAGGGGCGGGACCAGCAGGTGTGGCAGATCTACCTCAACGAGGGGGCCGCCGTCTTCGATCTGGCTCAGCGCTTCGGCGTCAGCCCGCGCACCATCCACCGGGTCCTCAGCCGCCCCGAGCCGGCGCTCGACGAAGTGGCGGCCATGGCACTCAGCGCCTGAGCCGCGGCGCCCCGGCGGCACGCCCTTCACCAGAGCACCACGCCCGCGACGCACCTTGCGGATGCCGTTGCACCCAGACGGGCAACGCCTGACCTGCATCTGGTGTTGGCGGGGGCCGCGCGGCCCCCGAAACCGGCCAAATCCGGCTCTAAAACTTTGACCTTTTATCTAGCAAATGTTAAAATATTACTATTAAGCGCAACGTCGGTGGGATGGGCCGGAGCGCCTTCGCTCCACCACCAACCCCCGCCTCCTTCCCCCCTCGGAATACGTCCCCCGAACGTCAGGCCAGCACTGGGAGTCACCCGTATGCGTCAACAGCAGCAAGCGGAATACACCGCCGATGATATCCAGGTCCTGGAGGGGCTGGAGGCGGTGCGCCGGCGCCCCGGCATGTACATCGGCAGCACCGATGAGCGGGGGCTCCACCACTTGGTCTACGAGGTGGTGGACAATGCCGTCGACGAGGCCATGGCCGGCTCCTGCGACCGGATCGTGGTCACCCTGCTGGCCGACGGTTCGGTGCTGGTCACCGACAATGGCCGGGGCATCCCGGTGGGCACCCACGTCGCCACCGGCCGCTCAGCCCTGGAGACGATCATGACCACCCTCCACGCCGGGGGCAAGTTCGGGGGGGGCGCCTACAAGGTCTCGGGCGGCCTTCACGGCGTGGGCTCATCGGTGGTCAACGCGCTCTCCGCGCAGATGCGCGTGGAGGTGCGCCGGGACGACCGCCTCTATTACCAGGAGTACGGGCGGGGCAAGCCCCTCGCCGACGTGGTGGACGCCGGGCCTCTGCCCGCGGATGACGCCGGCCGTACCGGGACCACCGTCTGGTTCCGCCCCGACGAGGAGATCTTCGGCGAGGCGAACTTCAGCTACGACACCCTCCTCCAGCGCTTCAAGGAGATGGCCTACCTCAACAAGGGCGTCTGGATCACCCTGGCTAGCGCGGCGGACCCGGAACTGGACAAGACCTTCTACTTCGAGGGCGGGATCGCCAGCTTCGTCCAGCACCTCAACCACAACCGGGAGGTGCTTCAGCCCGAGCCTTTCTATGTGGAAAAGTCCATCGATTCCACCACCGTGGAGCTGGCGCTTCAGTACAACACCGGCTTCTACGAGAACACCCTCGCCTTCGCCAACTGCATTAACACCGTGGACGGCGGCACCCACCTGGTCGGCTTCCGGTCGGGGCTGACCAGGGCCATCAACAACTACACCCGCAAGCAGAAGCTGGTGAAGGATGACGCCCCGAACTTCGCCGGAGAGGACGTCCGCGAGGGCCTCAGCGCCATCGTCAGCGTCAAGCTGGCCGACCCCCAGTTCGAGGGACAGACCAAGGGGAAGCTGGGCAACCCCGACACCAAGGGCCACGTGGAGTCGGTGATCGTCCAGCACCTGGAGTTCTACCTGGAGGAGCACCCCCACGAGGCGCGGCGCATCGTCGAGAAGTGCCTCATCTCCCAGAAGGCCCGCGACGCCGCCCGCAAGGCCAGGGACCTGGTGATTCGCAAGAACGCCATGGACGGCGGCTCCCTCCCCGGCAAGCTGGCCGACTGCTCCGAGCGGAACCCGGAGCTGTGCGAGCTCTTCGTGGTGGAGGGCGAGTCGGCCGGCGGCTCAGCCAAGATGGGCCGCGACCGCCAGACCCAGGCCATCCTCCCGCTCAAGGGCAAGATCCTGAACGTGGAGAAGGCCCGCCCGGACCAGATGGTGGCCCACGAGGAGATCCGCGCGCTGATCACGGCCACCGGCGCCGGCCTGGGCGACGACTTCGACCTGACCAAGCTCCGCTATCACAAGATCATCATCATGACCGACGCCGACGTCGACGGCGCGCACATCCGCACCCTGTTGCTCACCTTCTTCTTCCGCAACATGCGCCCACTGATCGACCACGGACACCTGTACATCGCCCAGCCGCCCCTATACCGCGTCTCCAAGGGCCGCAGCTTCGACTACAAGTACGCCGAGGTGGACAAGGACAAGTGGATGGCCAACCAGTACTACGGCCGCGTGAGCGTGTTCTCCGAGGACGAAAAGGTCCGGGTGGCAGGAGCAGCCCTTCAGGACGTGGTCCGGAAGCTCAAGGACTTTCAGGCCTGGTCCACCAGTCTCGAAGGTCTGGGCCTCCCTGCGCCCCTCGTCGGGCTGCTCCTGAGGGGAGCCGCCGAGGGCCAATACCAACTGGAGTTCGACGCTCAGCAATCGCTCAAGCTCCTCACCGAGTGGTTCGAGGCCAACGGCTTTCCCTGCAAGCCCCAGGTCAATGGCGGCAAGACCCCCTCGGTGCTCGAGGTCGAGGGCTTCGGCAAGATGAACCTCAAGCGGCTCCTGGGCTCCCCCGCCCTGCTCCATTGCCAGCAGCTATACCCCTCGGTCGCCGAGTACGTTAACGGGGTGACCTACACCATCACCAAGCGCGACACGGAAGTTGGCAGCGATATCCCCTGGAATGCGCTCGCGGAGCTGCTGGAGCGGACGGCCGAGAAGTCCGGCATCGGGCTGCAGCGCTACAAGGGGCTGGGAGAGATGAACCCCGACCAGCTCTGGGATACCACCATGGACCCCACGGTGCGCACGATGTTCGTGGTGACGGTGGAGGACGCCGCGGCCGCCGATGAGCTGTTCAACATGCTCATGGGCGACGTGGTCGCGCCCCGGCGCGAGTTCATCCAGGCCCACGCCCGCTCGGTCAAGAACCTCGACATCTAACCGGGTCCAGCGGCACACACCGGACAGCGAAGAGGGCGCCCCATGAACGGAGCGCCCTCTTCCTTTCGCCCAACCATTCCCGCCACCGCCTTCTCTCCACCGCTCGTGGTGAGGCGAGTTTACCTTGAGGCTATCGAAGGGAACCGTGCGCGGGGACGGCCAACCCAGATCTTGGGCTCCGTTCTTCCTTCGAGTGCCTCAGGACGAACAGAGTCCGTATTCCCGCTCGTGGTGAGGCTCTCGAACCATGAGCCCGCGGCATCGCCATTGTCATTCTGAGTCCCGCGAAGGCGGGCGAAGAATCTCTCGTGAAGACCCTTCCCGGAGTTTATCCCTTCGCTGCGCTCTCCGCGGTGGCGGCCCGCCCCGGTCGGGCCGGGGAGTCCGCACTAGTCCGAATAGAGGTGGCGGACAGGGCAGGCTCTGAACGAGCAATAGATTCTTCACTTCGTTCAGAATGACGAAAGGCGAAGGGCTATCGAGAGTCTCGCTGGTCCCGATCCCATCGGTCCGGCTCGACCGGACTCCGGCGGACGGAGGAATGAGCGCCGCATCATCGGACAGGACGACCCTTCGAGAGCCTCAGGGTGAGCGGCTTTATCTCCCCGCTCACGGCGAGCTCCGATTTTATCGAGCGTCCGGCGTTGGCGGACCCGTCGGACCATCGTGGCGTACCCGCCGAACCACCAGGGACGAACGCCGCACGGCTCACGGGAGCGGCGCGGACAGCGGGCGTCAGGCCGGCGTGATGTTGCCGTCCGCGTCAGCCTCCAGAAGGGCGTGGAAGCGGTAGCCGTCGGCGATAAGCCGCTCGCTTCCCCCCTGGTGCCGGTCCAGGACTACCGCCACCAGCACCACGGTGCAGCCAGCCGCCTCAGCGGCCCCCACGGCGTGAAAGAGGGAGCCTCCGGTGGAGCAGGTGTCGTCCACGATGGCCACCTTCGCCTTCGGGGTGAGCGGCCCCTCGATGAGCTTGCCCGTCCCGTGCTCCTTGCTCTCCTTCCGCACGATGAAGCCCGGCACCGGCGGGCCACCGTCCTGATGGCTCAGCATGGCCAGAGCGCCCACCATCGGGTCCGCGGCCAGCGTGGGGCCTCCCACCGCGTCGGCGCCACGCTCGCGCACCAGGGGCAGCAGCGCCCGGGCCACCAGGTCCGCTCCTTCGGGCGACAGCGTGAGGAGACGGCCATCGAAGTAATAGCTGCTGCTCAGGCCGGATGAGAGGGTGAACTCGCCGAACTGAAGGGCCCCCAGCTCCCGGGCCAGCTCCAGGACCCGATGCGCCAACCCCGGCGTCATCCCTCCCTCGCTTGGCCGCCGGACTCGCTGGCGGCGCCGGCCGCGGCGCGGTACAGCCCCTGCTCCTCGATGTAATCGGCCACGGGGTCCGGCACCAGGTAGCGGATGGAGCGGCCCAGGGCCACTCGCCGCCTGATCTCCGCGCCGCTGATCTCGATGACCGGCGCCCGCACCTGCACCAGCCGGCTGGAGATGCCCGGCACGATCCCCTCCAGCGCTCCCAGGTCCACCTCTTCGTGTCCAGGCCTGGTCACGACCACCAGCGTGGCCAGTTCCACAACGCGCTTCGGGTCCTTCCATCGGTAGAAGCCATTCAGGGCGTCGGTCCCCAGAATAAAGAAGAGCTCATCACCACCGGCGAGATCTCCGGCGAGCTCCTCCAGGGTGTCCACGCTGAAGGTATCCCCGGAACGCTCCAGCTCCAGGGCGAGGACGGAGCAGCTGGGGTTGGAGGCCACCGCCAGCTCCACCATGGCTCGCCGGTGCCTCCCCTCGGAGATGGGCCGACCGCGCTTCATCCACGGGACCCCCGTGGGTACGAAGCTCACCATGTCCAAAGCTCGCTCCGTCCGCGCCTCTTCGGCTACGATGAGGTGTCCCAGGTGTACGGGGTCGAAGGTACCACCGAGCAGGCCTCGCCTCATGCTACTGCCACTCCATCTCCACGCGGCCGATGCGAACCGTATCGCCTGGCTCCACGCCGAGCTTCCGCAAGGCGCCGATCACTCCGAGCCGCTCGAACTCGCCGTGGATCTGCATCCGCGCCCTCCAGTTCTGTAGGTTTACCATAACGATCAAGCGCTCCGCCGCCGCGCACGAGACCACAAAAGCCCCCTCCTCCATCCATACGCGAGGCGCTTCGCCCCGCGAGCGCCTCGGGATAGGGGAAGTCGTTCGACCGGCGACCGGCTCCGCCTGGCTGCTCGCCTCGGGCCGCTCTCGACGAAGCGCCGCGAGCCGCTCCAGCAGCAAGCTTACCCCCTCGCCGGTCGCCGCGGAGAGG
This sequence comes from Dehalococcoidia bacterium, assembly GCA_965249185.1. Taxonomy (GTDB): domain Bacteria; phylum Chloroflexota; class Dehalococcoidia; order Lucifugimonadales; family Australimonadaceae; genus CBDFLS01. The sequence continues at coordinate 902,295 of CBDFLS010000002.1, read as the reverse complement.
GAGAGAAACTCATCGCCCACGGACTTCTCGAGTGCCGCCGCCTGTTCCTTCAGCCGGCCTCGCACCTCCGACAAGTCTATCTTATTCACCACCACCACCCGGGGCTTCCCTGCCAGGCCGCCTCCGTACTCCTCTATCTCGGCCACCACCGCCAGGTAGTCCGCCGCCAGGTCCTCCTGCGCCCCATCCACAACAAGCACCAGCGTTCCGGCCCGCTCGGCGTGCCGCAGGAAAGCGTTGCCACGCCCTCGCCCCAGATAGGCTCCCGGAGCGATCCCTGGCATCTCCGCCAGCACCAACCGCAGTCCGTCCGCCTCGGCGACTCCAAGCGCCGGCTCAGTCGTTGTGAACGGATATGCCTCGATGGAGGGTCTGGCCGCCGAGACCGCCGCCAGAAGGCGGGACTTACCCGAGTTTGGGCCGCCGGCAAGGGCCACGTCGCACGGTAGCTTCAGTTCCAGCACCACGGAGACCTCTTCCCCCTCCTCTCCCGCCTCAGCGAGCAACGGGGCCTGGTTCGTCGGCGACATGAACCGGTGGTTCCCTCTGCCTCCGCTGCCTCCCTCCGCCATCACCACCACCGAGCCGTCGGCCACAAGATCCCCAATCAGCTCCCTCTTGTCCCCCTCCATTAGCCGCCAGACCACGGTCCCAACGGGGACCTCAACCGTTTTCCAGCCGGCACTCCTTCCAGTCCGCCTCCCCTGATGCCCACCCACCCCATCCTCCCCGGACACAGCCCTAAGCCGCTGAACCCTGGACAAACCCCAGAGGCCCCCCTCCGCCCGGACCTGAACCGAGCCACCCGCCCCCCCATCTCCCCCATCCGGCTTTGGAGGAATCCCCGTTGTAAAGCTAACTGCCCCATTGCCTCCGTTGCCTCCTCGGACAAGGAACCTAACTAGGTCTTCCACTATTGTTATTACTCCCCTCTCTTCTTAACCCGTGTCTCTTTAGATAGCCTTTGTAGAGAAGGAATAATAATACATATGGGAAAGTGTGTTGCTTCCCGTTGGGAGGCGGATTCCTCGTGTTGAAGACTGTTAAGAAGCCCGCCTCTTCAGCGGCGGAGAGGCCTGGCGCGCGAGGGAAGAGGAGGGGGGAATAGTTGTTCGGTGGACGGCCGGTTAGTTAAGCCCGAGCGATGAGCGGATGCTGTGGATCGCTGCCGAGAGGTGGGGCTCTCCCGCCGAGGCGCGGGCCACTTTTCGAACAGAGTAGAGGATGGTGGCGTGGTTCTTCCCGCCGAGAAGCGTTCCTGCCTCCGCTAAAGAGAAGTGGAAGTCCTCCCTGAGGAGGTAGGCGGCAACTTGCCGGGCCAGCGCCACGGGGTGGTCCCTTCGGGAGCTGCAGACGGCCTCTGCGGGGACGTCGTAGAAAGCGGCCACGGCCGCGATGACCTTCTGGGGCGGTGGCGGGCTCGCCGGCCGCTTTCGGGTGGTTGGCCCCAGGGTCCGTGAGACGAGCTCCAGCGTGACGGGGCTGCCGGTCAGCTCCGCCATGGCCGCCACCCGGTTGAGCACGCCCTCCATCTCCCTGACGCTGCCTTGAGCATGGTGCGCGATCAGGTCCAGCGCCTCATTGGGGACCGGCACCGGGAGCTGCTTGGCCCTGAACTGGAGGATGGCCTGCCGGGTCTCCAGGTCGGGGGCTTGGACGTCGGCGATGAGCCCCCCCTCGAATCGGGAACAGAGCCGCTCCTCCAGGAGGGAGAGGACCTTCGGGTGCCGGTCGCAGGCGATGACGATCTGCCGGCCGTCGTTGTGCAAGGCGTTGAAAGTGTGGAAAAACCCCTCCTGGGTCTGCTCCTTGCCACAGAGGAACTGAATATCGTCGATGAGCAGCACGTCGCTGCTCCGGTACTTCTCCCGGAAGTCCACCGTCCTGCGGTCCTTGATGGAGGAGATGAAGTCGTTGGTGAACTGCTCCGTGCTCACATAGCGGGCGGCGCCGCCGCGGGCCGAGACCCGCTGGGCGATGGCGTGAAGAAGGTGCGTCTTGCCCAGGCCGACACCCCCGTAGAGGAAGAGGGGGTTGTACGCGTGGCCTGGGCGGTCGGCCACGGCCAGGGCCGCCGCATGGGCGAGCTGGTTTGAGCTACCAACCACGAAGGACTCGAAGGTGTACCGGTGGTTGGCGGTGCTGGATGGCGGCGTGTGCCCGTTTCCGCCGTTTCCGCCCGGCGTGGAGCCGTTCGCGGGGGGAGTGGGACTGGGCTGGGGAAAGGACGGCGAGTGGGGCTGCTGCACCTGGAACGAGACGTCTATGGGCTCGTGCGCAACGGTGCTGACGGCCCGCTCGACGAGCTGGTACATCCGCTTCTCCAGCCACTCCGCTCCGAAGGTAGTCGGCACTCCCACCAACAGGTGGCGGTCCTCCAGCGAGAGGGCCACGGTGTCGCGCAGCCACGTATCGAAGGTGGGGCGTGCCACTTGGATTTGGAGGCGGCCAAGGCTCGCATTCCACAGCCGCTGGGCGGATTCATCGCGCGCCATACACTACGACTCCCGAAGGGGTGAGTAGGAGATCGGGTGTCCTGTTGGACCGGGCAAAGACTGTGTTGCTGACATTCGGACGGGGCACCTAGGTGGAGGTTGACGCGGTGAACACTACCACCCGCATGGAGTGGGAGATGCAAGAGGGTGGCGGACGAATTTTGGGGCGATTTCCCCGCTCTTTTCAGGGCCCGGACTCACCCCCAGTCGCGCCGGGGAAACGGGCCCGATGGCGGTCCCGGAGATGGGCCGCGGGCCGTGATATTATCGGCCCATGGCGCATCCCCGCACGGTGTTCATGGGCAGCCCCGCCGACGTCATCCCGGTGCTGGAGGCGCTGCTGCGGCTCGAGTGGCCGGTCGCCGCGGTCTATACCCCGCCGGACCGGCGGGTGGGCCGTGGGCTCCGATGGGCCGCTCCGCCGGTGAAGGAGTACGCCCAGCGGATGGGGCTGCCGGTCTGCCAGCCGGCGACGCTCCGCACTGAAGAGGCGGTGGGGGAGCTCGAGGCCTATGCTCCGGACCTGGTGCTGGTGGCGGCCTACGGAAAGCTGCTGCCGCCGCCGGTGCTGTCGGTGCCCCGCTGGGGTTGTCTCAATGTGCATCCCTCGCTGCTGCCCCGTCACCGGGGCGCATCGCCCGTGGCTGCGGCCATTCTGGAGGGCGATGCGGTGACCGGCGTGAGCCTCATGGCGGTGGACGAGGGCCTGGATACCGGACCCGTTCTGGCGCGGAGGGAGGAACCGGTGCGGGCGGACGACTCCACCCCCTCACTGCTGGAGCGCCTCTTTCGGCTGGGAGCGAAGCTGGTCGAGGAGACGCTGCCCCGCTACGTCGCGGGCGAACTCACGGCGTCGCCGCAGCCGGAGGATGGGGCAACGGTGAGCTGGCGGGTGAAGAAGGAGGATGGGGAGCTGGACTGGAGCCGTCCCGCCCTTCGCCTGGAGCGGCAGGTGCGCGCGTACTTGCCGTGGCCGGGAAGCGCCACCCGCTGGGAAGGGAGCCGGCTCGAGGTGCTGGAGGCTCAGGTGGTGGTGGGTTCGCGCCGGGAGGCCCCCGGGACTGTGGTCGGCCTTCCGTCGGCCACCGCTCCCGCGGGGGTCGTTACGAACGAAGGAGTGCTGGTGTTGCGACGGGTGAAGCTGGAGGGGCGGCCGGCGCTGGGAATGCCCGAGTTTCTGAGAGGGCACTCCGGTTTCCTGGACGCGAGGCTGCCCTCGTAGCGGTGGGCCGCGCCACGGCCGGAAACGAGGGTTACTCCTCTTGACTCTCCTGCTTCTCCTGCTTCTCCTCGGTCTGGGGAGCTTCGGCCTCCGGAGCCGCGGCTTCTTCGGCCTCGTCGGCAGGAGCCTCCTCCTCCACGACTACCCGCTGGTGGACCACCCGGGCGACGAGCGCCTCCGGGTCGGTAATCAGGGTTACCCCGGTGGGCAGGGAGATTTCGCCCGCGTGAATCGGTTTGTCGATCTCGTCCAGGGAAGAGATGTCCACCGGCAGGACCGGCGGCACATTCATGGGAAGCGCTTCCACCTCCACGCCGTGCAGGTCCTGGACGAAGGTGGTTGACTCCAGCCGCAGCGCGGGCGCCTCGCCCGTCATCTCCAGGGGGACCTCCACGCGCATCAGCTCCGTGCGGGACACCTGGAGGAAGTCCACGTGGAGCACCTGCTCGGTGACCGGGTCCCGCTGCACCTCCCGAACGATCACGAAGTGCTCATCACCGCCCACCTCGAGTATCAGGGGAATGGTCTGGCCCACCGCCGCCAGCGCCCGCTGGAGCGTCGGGGCGGGCACTTGAAGGCTGAGGGACTCCGTGGCCTTGCCGTAGACATGGATAGGCGTGAGGCCCATGCGGCGCAGGGCCTTGACCTTCTTGCCCAGGGCGCTGCGGTTCTCCACCGAAAGTGTTGGCGTTTGCATGGGCCGGTCCCTCTTCCTCATGCAGCATAGCAGAGTGGCGTCCTCCTGGGCAAAGGGAGGGTGCCCGTGTGGAGGCGGGATTGTCTATCGACTAAGTTGTCTTTCAAGAGAGCCGATGCTAGAGTGTGTTCACTGGCTTTGCGTTTGAGGGGAGTACCTGATGCGAGTGCCCATCAAGGTGGACTACGGTGTGCGTGCCCTGGTGGACTTGGCCTTGTACTCCGATGGCAAGCCGATCACGACCGCCGCGATCGCCAGCCGGCAGCACATCCCCGAGTCCTATCTGGACCAGGTGCTGACGGTTCTCAACAAGTTCAGCTTTATCCGGAGCCGCCGTGGACCGCAGGGCGGCCACCTGCTGGCCAAGCCACCCGCCGAGATCAGCCTCAATATGGTCGTGAGCTCATTGGAGGGCACACACCCCTCGCTGGACTGTCTGGACGATCCCGGGGCCTGCGTGCTCTCCGACAACTGCGGGCAGCAGGGAGTGTGGAGGGGAGTGGACGAGGCAGTCCGGCTCGTGCTGAGCACCACCAGCGTGGCCGACCTGGCCAACCAGCAGCGGGACCATGCCAACCGCCTGCGAGAGGCGGTCCCCGCGGCGCCCTCCGGGGCCTGAGCCCTTTCGTTGACAGCCAGCCCCCACGCGCCTACCATGAGTACGCCATGCGAATGGAAGCCTGCCTTTGTAGGAACGGCCCGTAGGTCGGGCACTAGCGGTCTGCTAGCGCCTCCGCCGGCCTATGGGCAACGCAGACGGAGGCTTTTCTTTTGTCCGGGGGTCTTGGTGTGGATGAACCGCCCGCCGGCGCCGGGCCCGCGCTCCAGGGATATTCGCCAGGCCAGGGGTATTTTTAGGGAGGATACAGAGGATGGCCCAATCAGCGGTGAGCCTCACCCCAGAGCAGGTCAAGCGGTACAGCCGGCATATCATCATGCCGCAGATCGGCAGCGGGGGGCAGCGTAAGCTGCTCGAGTCCAAGGTGCTGATCGTTGGCGCGGGCGGCCTGGGAGGCCCCGTGGCCATCTACGCGGCCCTGGCCGGCATAGGCACCGTGGGTATCGTGGACTTCGACGTGGTGGAGTTGAGCAACCTCCAGCGGCAGGTGCTCCACAACTCGGAGACCGTGGGGTGGTCCAAGGTGGATTCCGCCCGGGAGACCCTCCGGCGCTACAACCCCGACGTGCGGGTCGTGACCCACGAGATGCCCATCAATTCGGACAACGCCATGGAGATCATCGCCGGCTACGATGTGGTGGTCAACGGCGCCGACAACTTCGCCACCCGCTATCTGGTGAACGACGCCTCCTACCTGAACGGCAAGCCCCTGGTGGATGGAAGCATCCTCATCTTCGATGGCCAGGTCACCACCTACCTTCCTGGGCAGGGGTGCTACCGGTGCCTCTTCCCCACGCCACCCCCACCGGGGATGGTGCCCAACTGTGCGGAGGCGGGAGTGTTGGGTGCGCTCACAGGGATGATCGGCAGCGTCCAGGCCACCGAGGTGGTGAAGGTGCTGCTGGGCATCGGCCAGCCCCTGGTGGGCCGGCTGCTGCTGGTGGATGCGCTCACCATGGAGATCCGCATGGTGAAGACGCGCCACGACCCGGCGTGCCCCCTCTGTGGCGAGCACCCCACCATCTCCGAGCTCATCGACTACGAGGCGTTCTGCGGCGTGGCGCCCACTCCCCAGCCCGTCGCGGGCCGTTAGCCGCGCGCTGCTCAGGATCGGACTTTGAAGAAGGACATTCGAGAGGCCATTGGCAACACGCCACTGGTGGAGCTGGCTGCGTTCAGCCCAAAGCGTGGCGTCCACCTGTATGCCAAGCTGGAGGGAAACAACCCCACCGGCAGCGTCAAAGACCGGATCGCCCTCTCGATGGTCGAGCGGGCCGAAGCCCAGGGGCTGCTGACCCCCGACCGGGTCCTTCTGGAGTCCACCAGCGGCAATACCGGCATCTCCCTGGCCATGATGGCTGGGCGCAAGGGGTACCGGCTGAAGGTGGTGATGCCCGACAACGTGGGCCAGGAGCGCACCGACCTGTTGCTGGCCTACGGCGCGGAGATCGAGTACTCGCCGGGCGACCAGGGGACCAACGGGGCCATCGCCGTGGCCCAGACGATGGCGGCCCAGGACAGTCGCTATCTGATGTTGGACCAGTATGCCAATCCCGCCAACCCCGAGGCGCACTACCAGACCACCGGCCCCGAGATCATTGCCGACCTCCCCCAGATCACCCACTTCGTCGCGGGCCTGGGCACGGGCGGGACCCTCATGGGCACCGGCCGCCGACTGAAGGAGCACAACCCCAGCATCAAGGTCGTCGCGGCGGCGCCCGAGCCCAACGACTTGATCCATGGCCTGCGGAGCTTGGAAGAGGGATTCGTTCCCCCCATCCTTGACCTGAGCGTCCTGGACGCCCGCATCATGATAAGCAGCCAGGAGAGCTTTCAGATGACCTCGGCGCTGCTACGCCGGGAGGGGGTCTTTGCCGGGGTCTCCTCCGGCGCGGTCCTGGCCGCCGCTCTGCGGGTGGCCCAGCGCGTCGAAGAGGCCCACATCGTTTGCCTCTTCGCCGACGGCGGGTGGAAATACCTGAGCACCCAGCTATGGACCCGGGAGTACGCGGAGCTGGAGCAGACCGTGGAGAAGAAGCTCTGGTGGTAGCGTCTCCGGCGGCCTCTTGCGGCCCCTGCTTACTCCGTGAGCGTGCCGTTCCTTAATCCTGGCCGGGCCGGCGCACGGCGGCGGTGATAGACTCCAAGCGACTTAAAGGGCGGAAGCCGTGTACACCATCTGCATCGTCAGCCCCACGGAGGGGCCCTCACCCCAGCTCCTGCGCTGTGTGGAGGACGAGGGACTCAACTGGTTTGCCGAGGGCTCGCGCAGCCCGGCGCTGGGTGTCTCGCCGGACGCGGTGCTGCTCGACCTGACGCTGCCCGACGAGGCCACGCTGCCCGGCGAGGCCCCGGTGCCCGATGAGGCCCCGGTGAAGGAGCTGGTCCGGCGGGGGCGGGCACTCCGCGGACCGCTGCTGGCGGCTCTCGGCTGGGCGCAGCTCTCGGGCCCGCCCCTTTCGACGGTCGATGACTTCGTCATCTGTCCGTGGCGGCCGGGAGAGCTGGAGGCGCGCCTCCGCTGGCTCCTGGGACGCCAGCGCCCTGAGCAGGACGCTCCGGGCCTCATCCGCGTTGGCGATCTGGTCATCAACCCCGAGCGCTACGACGTCTTCCTCGACGGCAAGCCGGTGCTGCTCACCTTCAAGGAGTACGAGCTGCTGAAGCTCCTGGCCAGCAACCCCAGCCGCGTCTTCAAGCGGGATGTCCTGCTGAGCCAGGTGTGGGGGTACGACTATTTCGGCGGCACCCGTACGGTGGACGTCCATATCCGGCGTCTGCGCAGCAAGATCGAGGACGGCGCCCACACCTTCATCGAGACGGTCTGGAACGTGGGCTACCGGTTTAAGGCGTAGGCGCGCGTCTCCGGCCCCTTGCCTCGGCTCACGCAGAGCGATAAAGTAGAGGTGTCGGTGAGTTTGGAGGACGGCATGCCGCTGTACGAATACATCTGTCCCACCTGTAAGGCCCAGTTCGAGCGTCTGCGCTCCATGGACCAGCGCGAGACGGCGGCCTGCCCGGACTGCGGCACCCCCGCGATGCGGACCCTCTCGCTCTTCGCCGCGCCCGCCCGCTCCACGGTCGTTGCCGGCGGCCCGTCCATGGGCGGTGGGGGGGCGTGCTGTGGCGGAGGCGGCTGCGCCTGCCATCCCGGGTAACCCGGCGTTTCCTAGCAGACCGTTACGAGGCCCCGCTTTCAGGAGCGGGGCCTCTCTTATCCCACATTTCCCAGATCAGCCGCGTGGGTGCGTCGTAATCCGGTAAGAGTGCTGCCTATTTGAGCTGCCTACCTGGGCATTATGGGCAGTGTGGGTGCTAGACTGGCCGAGCTAGCGGGTCTAGTTCTGGATACCGCAATCTCGCTGGAGGCACCCAATGGGTGAAAGCTCCGACACCCCTTTGAAGCTCCAATTCGACCGCAGAGTCCGCCTGGATTTTCGTGGCGCTACCATCACCTCGGACGCCGGACTCCTGGCATGCCGCGAGCTTGATGCCGCTCTGGGGCTCACAGAGACAGCCAACGATTATATCCATGAAAGCCGCACCGGCCGCAATGTGCAACACCCGCTGTTGCCCTTGCTCAGACAATCGGTGTATAGCCGTCTCGCTGGCTACGAGGACACCAACGACGCTGAACGGCTTGCCCAAGACCCGGCTATGCGTGTCATCGTCGGGTGGCAAGGTACTGATAAGCAGGCAGCCAGCACCAATACTATGAGCCGATTTGAGACTGAGGTGTTAACCGAAGAGGAAAACCTGGATGGGCTTGCGCGCCTGAATGTTGAGTGGGTGGACAGGGCCATGGCCCAGACATCTCACCAGCGAGTTATCCTAGACATGGACAGCTCTGAAAGCCCGGTGCATGGGCAGCAAGAGGGAGTCGCCTACAACGGCCACTTCGAGTCCGTATGTTATCACCCGCTCTTCCTGTTCAACCATTTCGGAGATTGCGAAGGTGCAATGCTTCGCCCGGACAACGTCCACAGCGCTGAGCGGTGGCGGGAGGTTCTGGAGCCAGTCGTGAAGCGATACCAGGAGAAAGGAGTCCGGCTGCTGTTCCGGGCCGATGCTGCCTTTGCCAAGCCCGAGGTGTACGAGTACCTGGAGTCAAGGGACACTGGCTACGCTATGCGGCTTCCGGCCAACGAGGTATTACAAGGAAACATCCGGCACCTGCTGAAGCGGCCCGTGGGCAGGCCGCCTAAAGCCTGCCCTGAGCCTGTCGAAGGGAAGCCCGTAGTCCGGTATCACGACTTCGTTTACCAGGCCCAGAGCTGGGACATTCCCCGGCGTGTGGTCGCCAAGGTGGAGTGGCGCCAGGGTGAGCTATTCCCGAGGGTCGGGTTCGTCGTCACCAACCTCAACCTACCGCCGGCAGGCGTAACCCACTTCTACAACGGGCGGGGCACGGCCGAGCAGCGGATCAAGGAAGGTAAATACGCCCTGAACTGGACGCGGCTCTCGTGTCACAGGTTCGTTGCTAACCAGGTGAGGCTGTGGCTGTTTGTGCTGGCCTACAACCTGGGCAACTTCATGAGAAGGCTGACTTTGCCAGAGTCAGTGAAACACTGGTCACTGCGAAGCGTGCAGACCAAGCTCATCAAGATGGGTGGACGTCTGGTGCGGCATGCCAGGAGGTTGGTGTTTCAGCTTGCTGAGGTGGCAGTGTCCCGGGAGGTATTCCGGCAAGTGTTGGAGCGTATCGCCGGGCTCCATCCAGCACCAGGGTAGCGATTATCCTTGAGGTCATCAGAGGTGAAGAGAGGCAACCAAGGGCGAGGTGCGCGCCCGGAGGAGTTTGAAGGGAGTGCAAACGTGGTGAAAGCCACCTCCGCTGCCTGGGGCCGCTAACTCACCACGCCGAGAGATGGTTTTGTGCGCTTGATTGGATGGTTGACGGCATCCGTGACTGATACTACGATGGCTCTCGTCGAGGATGGTGCGTTGCTTGGACCCAGGCAGCTTGATATGGGTAATTCCGGTTCAAAGGGGTTCTGCAACTCAACCCCGAGCTGACCGAAGTCCCTCACGTTCCGGGTAACCACCGTCAGCCTATGAACGATGGCTGTCGCCGCAATCATGGCGTCTTCGCTTATCGTGTCTGACAGCCCGTGCATGAGCCGCGCCCACTCCCGGAAGGCGGGAGCGTCCATGGACAACACAGCGTAAGAAGCTAGGACTTTGTCCAGCCAAGCCTCAAGCTCCTCTGCCTTTTCTGCATCCTGCTCACGGGTGATCTCGATCCCAGCCTGTATCTCACCAACCGTGACGGCAGACACGAAGAGCTGCTCCGCCGGCACATCGGCGATCCAGTCCAGGACAGCATCGTGTGGACGGGAACGACGCAGTTCCGAGACCACATTCGTATCGAGGAGGTACATCGGCCTACTCCACAGCCAGAGGTGTGCGGTGGCGATGCTGTCGGCGAGGCGGTGTAAGCTCCTCGGTCCGCGCCCCAGAGGCGAGGAGCAACTCCTTCAGATCCGGTCGGGTCATCCGCTCCAGCCTCCGCCACTGCTCAATGGGAAGGAGCACGGCAGTCTCTACCCCGCGCTTGGTCACTACCTGCGGCCCCTCGGCGAGGGCAGTATCTAGGAGCGCGCTGAACCTTGACTTAGCGTCCTGCACCGGCCATTTCTTGCTCATGGTTCACCCACCTGCCATTTGTCTGACTAGCTACCAGACTAGGTTATATCCTCATCAGTGTCAAGATGCAGATGTTGGATTCCGAAGAGTTCGTGCAAGAATTCTTCATTGTTGGGCATCGCCACACCACGGAACCCCCCACGCACGTATCACAAAACCATGTACAGCACAATGACTTGCAAGGCCTTACACGCGGCGTGTCTTTCGGCGAAAATGGGCAATTGGGCAAATGCTGAGCACAGCAGATGACAGATACGACACAGCGAAGAAGTGAGGACCTAACTTGGCGCTCCCCGAACGACAGCTGTTCGACGTGTAGACCGTCAGCGATAATGGGACACATATAAGTGGGCATCAGGCACATCCTGGCAGCACCCTTCCACCCTCAGACCAACGGCAAGCTGGAGCGCTATCACCAGACTATCAAGCAGGACGTTAACCAGGTCCCCTACGAGGTGCCGTCCGACCTCGAGGAGGCAATCGCCGCTTTTGTGGGCTCCTACAACCACAAGCGCTATCACATGGCCCTGGGCAAGTCACGCCTGCTGACGTGCTCAACGGGGGGCGGGAGCAGATCCTACAACGGAGGAGTGCAGGTCCAGGCGATCGAACGGAGAAGACGCTATAACAGGACCCTCAAGGAGCTCGCCCGACACTCCTCATCCGGAATTACCCATATCAAGCTGCCTGGGTCCAAGCAACGCACCATCCTCGACGAGAGCCATCGTAGTATCAGTCACGGATGCCGTCAACCATCCAATCAAGCGCACAAAACCATCTCTCGGCGTGGTGAGTTAGCGGCCCCAGGCAGCGGAGGTGGCTTTCACCACGTTTGCACTCCCTTCAAACTCCTCCGGGCGCGCACCTCGCCCTTGGTTGCCTCTCTTCACCTCTGATGACCTCAAGGATAATCGCTACCCTGGTGCTGGATGGAGCCCGGCGATACGCTCCAACACTTGCCGGAATACCTCCCGGGACACTGCCACCTCAGCAAGCTGAAACACCAACCTCCTGGCATGCCGCACCAGACGTCCACCCATCTTGATGAGCTTGGTCTGCACGCTTCGCAGTGACCAGTGTTTCACTGACTCTGGCAAAGTCAGCCTTCTCATGAAGTTGCCCAGGTTGTAGGCCAGCACAAACAGCCACAGCCTCACCTGGTTAGCAACGAACCTGTGACACGAGAGCCGCGTCCAGTTCAGGGCGTATTTACCTTCCTTGATCCGCTGCTCGGCCGTGCCCCGCCCGTTGTAGAAGTGGGTTACGCCTGCCGGCGGTAGGTTGAGGTTGGTGACGACGAACCCGACCCTCGGGAATAGCTCACCCTGGCGCCACTCCACCTTGGCGACCACACGCCGGGGAATGTCCCAGCTCTGGGCCTGGTAAACGAAGTCGTGATACCGGACTACGGGCTTCCCTTCGACAGGCTCAGGGCAGGCTTTAGGCGGCCTGCCCACGGGCCGCTTCAGCAGGTGCCGGATGTTTCCTTGTAATACCTCGTTGGCCGGAAGCCGCATAGCGTAGCCAGTGTCCCTTGACTCCAGGTACTCGTACACCTCGGGCTTGGCAAAGGCAGCATCGGCCCGGAACAGCAGCCGGACTCCTTTCTCCTGGTATCGCTTCACGACTGGCTCCAGAACCTCCCGCCACCGCTCAGCGCTGTGGACGTTGTCCGGGCGAAGCATTGCACCTTCGCAATCTCCGAAATGGTTGAACAGGAAGAGCGGGTGATAACATACGGACTCGAAGTGGCCGTTGTAGGCGACTCCCTCTTGCTGCCCATGCACCGGGCTTTCAGAGCTGTCCATGTCTAGGATAACTCGCTGGTGAGATGTCTGGGCCATGGCCCTGTCCACCCACTCAACATTCAGGCGCGCAAGCCCATCCAGGTTTTCCTCTTCGGTTAACACCTCAGTCTCAAATCGGCTCATAGTATTGGTGCTGGCTGCCTGCTTATCAGTACCTTGCCACCCGACGATGACACGCATAGCCGGGTCTTGGGCAAGCCGTTCAGCGTCGTTGGTGTCCTCGTAGCCAGCGAGACGGCTATACACCGATTGTCTGAGCAAGGGCAACAGCGGGTGTTGCACATTGCGGCCGGTGCGGCTTTCATGGATATAATCGTTGGCTGTCTCTGTGAGCCCCAGAGCGGCATCAAGCTCGCGGCATGCCAGGAGTCCGGCGTCCGAGGTGATGGTAGCGCCAGACATACTCAGCAAGATAGAGGGGCAGCCGTTCTCGGCGGACTCCCCCTTTGGCTGCCAGACGCCGCTTGAGATAACCCCAGAAGCCCTCCAAGCCGTTGACGTGGCTCCCTTGCCGATCGCTGAACGCCTGGCTGTGGTCCACAAGCCGGTGGACGTAGCCCCCCGCTGCGACGCCCGTGTAGCTGGTAAAGGTGTCCGAGCAGACGATGGAGCCACGTTGCACGCGTTGGTGCAGGAGCGGCAGCAGCGTCTTGGCTTTCACGTTAGGTACCACTTGCGCCCACACCAGGCCACCTCGACACAGGATCCCAAAGACAGCTTGCTTAGTGGTTCCACGGCCCCGCTTCGTGCCCTGAACACGCTTTGCCAGGCGCCTGTTGTGCCAGGAACCTCCCAGGTAGGTCTCGTCGACCTCCACCACGCCGGAGAAGACATGGGGAACGTCCCGGACCATGGCCTGGCGCACCACGATCAGGGCTCGCAGGACTCGCTTTCGCTCCAGGCGGGCCTCCTGGGCAATCACCTCGGCACTCTGCCCCAAGACGAACCAGCGCAACAGTCGCCGCCACTCCCCTGGCGACAACCGAAGCGGCAGCGCCCTGGGCACCCACTCGTAGTGGCAGGCTGCACAACGACTCTTACCTCGCCGAATGCTCCAGCTCTTGGCGTGTTGACATCGAGGGCACCCAATCTTCCGTCCCATGCCACCATTCTCTCACAGGTGGCTGTTTTGGGACTATACCCAATTAATTTCCTTGTGGAGCAGCCCAAATCGGCCGTTGGTCAGGAACACATTGAGCCTCGATTTGCCAGCCCCGTTTCGGAATGGGGCCTGGGGACAAAGGGATCGAGCTGCTCGGTGATGGAGACCAGCGTTACTTGATGCTTGGCCAGGGTGCCCAGCGACTCCAGCATGACCCTGAGGTTGCGGGCCCAGCGGTCCAGGGTGTGAATGCAATGATCCCCGAAAGCCTTCTTGTAAGGTAATATTCATCAGCAGCATAGAGCGCCAATTCGCGGCTGTCCGAGGTGATGAATGGACGACTCTATCCTTCTCAAACCCTCTGGCACCTACCAGTACACCGAAGGCCGGTTCAACGTGTACAATTTCAACTGCCAGGATTGCCCGGAGCGCGGCTTGGTTCGGGTGCCAGTGCAATGTGATGAGGTCACTTACCTCTGTCCGAACTGCGGCGCGAAGTATATGCAGTTCACTTCCTCCAGTCCTGCAACACCTCATTTCCACAGAGTGAAGTGAGAGAGAAATTGGAGGGCAAAATGGAAATTTCAAGCTACAATCCGCTTTCCCTTGAGGAGCGGCGCATTATCGAAGGGAAAGGCACGGAAGCACCCTTCGCCGGAGAGTACGACGACTTTTATGAAGACGGTGTTTATGTCTGCAGGCGCTGCAACGCAGAGCTTTATCGATCGGATGACAAGTTCGACGCTCGTTGTGGATGGCCAGCGTTCGACCAGGAAGTGCCAGGGTCGGTCAATCGCTTACCTGACCCCGATGGCATAAGGACAGAGATCGAGTGTGTAAATTGCGGCGGCCATCTAGGTCACGTTTTCTTAGAGGAACGCCTCACTGATAAGAACACTCGTCACTGTGTGAACTCCCTGTCCATGAAGTTTGTGCCTGCAAAGTCCAGCACTCTCGAATAGTTCCCGTTCAAAATTGTTCCCCCATCTCCGCCAACAACGTAAAAGGCTATTCTGCCTAAAGATTCGGTTAGAGTTTGGGTATAGTCCCAAAACAGCCACCTGTGAGAGAATGGTGGCATGGGACGGAAGATTGGGTGCCCTCGATGTCAACACGCCAAGAGCTGGAGCATTCGGCGAGGTAAGAGTCGTTGTGCAGCCTGCCACTACGAGTGGGTGCCCAGGGCGCTGCCGCTTCGGTTGTCGCCAGGGGAGTGGCGGCGACTGTTGCGCTGGTTCGTCTTGGGGCAGAGTGCCGAGGTGATTGCCCAGGAGGCCCGCCTGGAGCGAAAGCGAGTCCTGCGAGCCCTGATCGTGGTGCGCCAGGCCATGGTCCGGGACGTTCCCCATGTCTTCTCCGGCGTGGTGGAGGTCGACGAGACCTACCTGGGAGGTTCCTGGCGCAACAGGCGCCTGGCAAAGCGTGTTCAGGGCACGAAGCGGGGCCGTGGAACCACTAAGCAAGCTGTCTTTGGGATCCTGTGTCGAGGTGGCCTGGTGTGGGCGCAAGTGGTACCTAACGTGGAAGCCAAGACGCTGCTGCCGCTCCTGCACCAACGCGTGCAACGTGGCTCCATCGTCTGCTCGGACACCTTTACCAGCTACACGGGCGTCGCAGCGGGGGGCTACGTCCACCGGCTTGTGGACCACAGCCAGGCGTTCAGCGATCGGCAAGGGAGCCACGTCAACGGCTTGGAGGGCTTCTGGGGTTATCTCAAGCGGCGTCTGGCAGCCAAAGGGGGAGTCCGCCGAGAACGGCTGCCCCTCTATCTTGCTGAGTATGTCTGGCGCTACAATCATCGGCGTCTGTTGGGACCAGAACAGGTTAAGACATTGTTCAAGCTGCTTCAAAGCTAATCCGGTGGCTAAAACGGGACTTTACCCTAGAGTTTTCGCATTGAGGCATTCGTTCCGAGGCGAAACCGCCTGCCACCACGATTCCATTTGAGTGGCATCGAATTCATCCTAAGCACTGATGACTTCAAGGAGTACGGCCATGCCAAAGGCATTGGAAGGTGTACGAGTTTTAGATCTGACCCATGTGCTTGCGGGTCCTTTCTGCACGATGCTTCTAGGCCACCTTGGTGCGGACGTAATCAAGCTGGAGCCCAAGAAAGGTGACCGATTTCGGGGGGTCTGGCTGGATCCAGACATCGCGGCTCTGCGCCCAGGCTATGAGTTTTTATTGGTCAACACAAACAAGCGAGGGATCACGCTCAACTTAAAGACCGAGAAAGGGAGAGAACTCTTCCGAGAGCTCGTGGGGCTAGTTGACGTTGTTGTAGAGAATTTTGGCTGTGGAGCCATGGAGCGCCTCGGATTCGGATATGAGCAGCTCCGGGATATTAACCCGCGAATAATCTATGCGACTGGCAAGGGATTCGGTGTTAGTGGTCCTTACAAAGACCGGGCCGCTGCTGCCAATGTAGCTATGGCTTTGGGTGGCTGGACTGGTGCTGCCTGGGAGCGTGACGATTGGCACGAGAATTTGGGACGCCCAGAACCGGGCACCAAGATAATCGGACCCGGCGACGAGGCGTGCGGGGTGTCCCTAGCACTGGGAATACTCGGAGCGCTCTTCTATCGGGAACGCACCGGCGTTGGCCAGATGATCGAGGTGTCCATGCAGGAAGCGATCGTCGGATTCCTTGTCAGCCAGCTGCACGAATGGTTCGAGGGCCAGCCGATAGGTGACCCGCCAATGAAGTGCGCGGATGGCTACTACACGTTGTCGGGATACTTCGCTCAAGATCACCAGTGGCAGCGCCTTTGCGAGATAATGGAACGACCAGAGTTGACCAGCGACCCCCAATACGCTACTGCGACAGCGCGCTATGACAATGCGACCGAGCTTTACGAAATGCTTGAGGAATGGGTGCGGACAAAAACGCGTAAGGAGCTCTGGGATCTCCTAGAGCCGCTGAAGAACGTCAACGGCCCGATCCTGAGTATCGGAGAGGTGGTGGAGGACCCGCACATGAAAGCCAGGGGCGCTTGGGAGGACATGGACGACACCCTTGGAGGCACTTGGCCAATCCCGAAGCCGTGGATCCGCATGTCAGAGACTCCGTGCTCTATTGAGCATCCCTCTCCGGCTTTGGGCCAGCACAACGACGAGGTTTATGGCAAGCTGCTTGGGCGCAGCAAGCAGCAGATCGATGAGCTCAGAGCCGAAGGGGTGATATAACCTGGGAATTCATTACTCAGAGGTAGGAATTCCGAGCCCACAGCATAGACGGACTCTCCCCCATCTCCACCAATCAAACGGATTGAGCCTCTGTTAACCTCCGAGTGGTTTCGGATTTGGCCAACCTCAGGTCGTGCCAATCGCCGTGAGTGTAGAAAGCGAGTTTCGGATGCCTCAACGGAGTGAAGCCGTCACCGGAGGGAGGTGGAAGCATGGGACCGATCAGTGAAGTAGACGAGGCCGCCCTGGAGCGGTCGATCGTTGAGTTGCAACCTCTCGACGTGGCGGCTGCGACCAGCGTCCTGCTGGAAGCAAAACAGGTCTTGGATGAGCTGGGCGTGGTCTTCTTCCTAGAGGAGGGTACGTGTCTCGGCGCCATCC
The DNA here is from genome assembly GCA_965249185.1 of Dehalococcoidia bacterium. Taxonomy (GTDB): domain Bacteria; phylum Chloroflexota; class Dehalococcoidia; order Lucifugimonadales; family Australimonadaceae; genus CBDFLS01. Next base: position 885,139 of record CBDFLS010000002.1, on the reverse strand, counting down.
GGGAACACGGGATCATCCCGTGGGACGACGACGTTGATATCGCATCCGTGTTTGGCCTCCACGGTCTCACGGAAAAGGCCGTCGACGGAATCACCGCGAAATTCAAGGAGCACGGGTTTGTCACCAAGATCATTCGCAAGTCCGACTCCATCTATATACCTGCACTGAAGGCGGGAACGAGGGTGGACTGGCACGGCCACTGGATCGTCGCTGGCAGCACCTTTCACTATCCAGGAGTCCGCATCCCAGCCGGATTGTTCACCGACCTCAAGGAGATCGACTTCCTCGGTGAGAAGTTTCTCGTGCCCAATCCACCAGAGGAGTTCCTGCGAATGAAGTACGGGCACGAATGGATGACGCCCAAACCAGCGGCGTATGTGGAAGATGTGGTGCGGTTGATTCCGGAAGATTCGATCACTGACCGCCGTGCCAGGCTGAGGCGTTTCCTCACTACACGACTCATGCCTTGGCGCGCCACCAGACTCAGGGTGCTCGACCACGAGGGCCGGCCGGTCTCGGTAGCGGAAGTGGTGGTGGCCGGAGTGTGCCGTTCCCGCACTGATGCGCAGGGATACGCCAGATTCCACGTGCCGCGAGATTGGTACTATGCCGTCGTGGTCAGATACCACGACCACGAGGAGGTGCTTTACGAAGAGCGGCTAGCTCCAGGCGGGACGTACGTCTACACACCGGACCACGCCGTAGCACCGGGCCGGCTTTTCGTTCTGTCCCAGGAATAAGAGCCTATTGGCATTCACCAGTGCGCGTCGCGAAGCCATCACCGGCAGGGTTCTCCGCGTTCATGGTCCAGCAAAGGGTAAAAGTGGACTCTCCCCCGTCTCCACCATGAACACGCAGAGTTCAATAGGGCCCCGGTGTACATGCTCGGATAGTCATTTGCATGGGCGCTAGCCAACCTGGCGGGGCACATGGGGCATTGGTCGAGAGGCAGCACCATGAGCACACCTTCATGCGAGGTGTACCCGTGGTATTCCCGCGGAGCGTTTCGCATTGTGACGATGCGTCGGCGCCTACTGGCCCATTTTCGAGCGTAGGCGCACCTCGCCCGCGACTCCTTCGGCCCCCAGCGGCGAAGTGGCTAACCCCAGAAGCAGCGAAGTGGACTCATTCGGCAACCTCATCTCTGTCGATCAGTTCAACCTCCGCATCCACCTTGTGGATGCGGAGTCGTCCCAGATGCACTTACATTCGCGATTCGTGCAACTTGAAGTCCCAGGGATCTCTAGGTTGCAAAGTTGACATGTCAGGTCGCGAGTGTTACGTTTCAGCTTGTCGTTACGCTGACACATTACGAATAATGGCTTTATTACCCTGGCATATTGGCTGATACGGTAATAGTTAAACGACAATGGGAGAAACTTCGAGCAATGGCACCGGAAAGCATGCACGGCGAAAGCGGATTGCGATAAGACTATGCACGGGTCTGAGGCAAGTTAATTCTAGTCAGAGGAGGTGGTTCATGGCTCGACGACTTGGTGCACTGATGCTGCTGGGGCTCATCGTGGCCCTCGTGGCAGCGGCGTGTGGAGGCAGCGACCCCACCCCCACGCCGATTGTGATCGAAAAAGAGGTAATTAAAGAGGTGAGGGTAGAGGTGGAAGTGGAGAAGGAGGTGGTCAAGGAGGTCGAGGTAGCGAAGGTGGTCGTGCGGGAGGTGGTCAAGGAAGTCGAAGTGACCGCGACTCCGACAGCTGCGGCCACGGCTACGCCAACCACCGACCCAGCGACCGTAAAAGTAGAGTTCCGTTTGATGGCTACCAGCTTCTACGCCAGCTTCGTGGAGGGCTATCGGCAGGCGCTGGACATCAACACGGGCGGCAGGATCACCATGACGCCTGAGGAGGCGGGCGGGGACGACGCTGTCAACTTCCTGCGCAACCGGCCGGAGGAAGCCGCCAGGACCTTGTACACCCTCCACGAGGAGACAGCCCTTATGTGGCAGGAGGGCGGCATCAACTTCAACGGAGAGCAGAGCTTCGAAAAACGGCCGAACCTGCTCTGGTCCGTGTTTCCCGCAGCCTGCATGTCCCTCTCGTCCCTGGACCCGGACATCAAAACGGTCTACGACCTGGCGGGCAAGCGCATGCACCTCTGGAACAACTCCGGTACTAGCTCTGGATGGTACGCCAACATGTCGATGGTGCTGAAGGCGGCCGGCGTCTTCAACACGGCCACGTTGATCACGGGTGGCAAGTACCCGACCGACGCGCTGGCCGACCGTGAGGTGGACGCCATAACCGGTGGCATCGTGTTTGCCGACAGCAAGAACGCCTCCGCCGGTTCTGGGACCCACCGGCTTGCCCAGTCGGTGGATACATTCCACTTCGTGGACATCCCGCCCGAGGTGATCGAGAAGGTCCGAGAAGAAAATCCCAAGTGGGCTGAAGCCGGGACCCTGCAGCGAGTGGTGCTGAAGCCCGGATACGCGAGGAAGGCCTTCGGGACGGACTACAATGTAGTACCTGAGCCCGAGCTAAACTGCCTTAGTGGCAACGGCGTGCACTGGGGTATCAGCCCGAACGCCGACGCCGAGGCCATCTACCAGCTGACCAAGGCCATCATCGATAACGTAGATCTCGGCAACACCTACTGGCCTTACCTGATGCCCCAGTGGGGAGCGCGGCTGGGTCACGCTTGGGCCCCGGCAGATAGCTACCACCCCGGTGCCGTGCGCGCCTACGAGGAGACCGGCAAGAGCTTCGGCACGGCCGGCATCCGACAGTGGGAAGCCGATAACCCGGAGGGCTAGATTAACTAGCCACAGTGTTTAGGGGCCAGGCCTCGGGAGGAGGAGCGGGTCTGGCCCCTAAACACCACTCCATCCGGGTCAAGATGCTGGGCGTGGAGATCTGCTTCTATCGCGGGGGCACTGGACCATCCAGGATTGTCTGAATGGGTCTAGTCTCCGGCTGCCGCCGGGTCGAGCGCCCTCCTTGGGCAGAGGCATGCCATAGCAGCCGCCACGGTGTCCACCGGCATTCTCTGCTTGGTCTTTGCCTGCGGGTCTTCCCGGGCAATGAGCTTGCCAAAGGGATTGGTCAACCGGTGGCCGGGGGGAGGGGGCGAAGCGAAGAACACAAGCCCAGATTGGCGCGAGCGCGTCTGCGAGCGTTACAATCGCAGTTCCCCAAAATAATAGGAAAGCCACCGCATAGGCCAGGGCATGACGAGGGGAAGATGAAGACCACCGGCAATTACGAGGCGGTCAACAAACACTACGGGAAGTCCGGCCTCGGCGCCAAGATCCTAGAGGCTCTGCGCGGCGCGGGGGCCGATGTCGACGCGCTGACACCGAACGACTTGGCACCTCTTGATCATCTCCACACAGGTGACCGGGAAGCGACATTGAAACTTGCCGAACTCACTAGGCTCGAAGATGGAGAGCGTGTGCTCGACATCGGCTGCGGTATCGGTGGGCCCGCCAGGACATTGGCAGTCGAATTTGGGTGTCTCGTGACCGGAGTCGATATCACCGAAGAGTACTGCCTAGCAGCGCAGATGCTCACGGAGCGCATGGGCCTCTCCAGCAAAGTGGACTTCCGCCACGCGAGTGCGCTGGAGCTGCCATTCGTTGCTGGCTTCTTTGACGTCGTGTGGACCCAGCAGATGATCGGGCATGTTCAAGACAAGAAGCAACTGTTTGGCGAGATTCATCGGGTGCTTAGGACCGGGGGGAGGTTGACGGTCTCCGAGCCATGCCTAGGGGCTGGCGAGGCGCCATCTCATTTGACCGGAGGAGACGAAGCTTCGGCGGTCTATTTCGTCGCTTCGGCAGAGGACTACCGCAAATCGATTTCTGCGCGGGGGTTCAGAGAGCTGATCTGGAACGATGTTACTGCCGAGTGCATCCGGTGGGCTCGCGCGGCGTTGGCGGTTCCACAAGACAATAAGTTCCCCCTTAGTCGAGATCTGGTAGAGGCCTATGTCACTCGGGATCGGCGTGAGGCCACGCTTCGAAACATGGAAACGGGGCGGATGGTGATGATTCGCGCAGTCTTCGAACGAGTAAAGTAACGCCCTGCTCGGTGGTATGAGGAAGGCGATGCCTTCGTGCGCCAACGCTACTGCTGTTCGGTTCATCACCAGATGGCGCATTGGCGAACCTGCCCCATGGCCAAGAACTAGCAAAGCCCTAGCTTTAGGCCGGCGCATTTAGGGAAAAGCGAAGACGTTCGTGCCGTTAGGCCACCACTGAGACCGCCACGGCCAGCTTTCCCGACTCCGCCAGCACCGCCTGAAATGCCGCCTTCGGCCTGATGTGCACCACCGGCTTGGAACCGCGGGCATCGAGGTAGGCCGCATCGAGCACGGTCAGCAGTAGCCTTCGTCGCTCGGTGAGGTTGGCAGCAGCCCACGACCTGGGCAGGTCCTTTACCAGCAGCCCAGCCTCCGCCACCGTTCTACTTTTGGATCTGTCTCCCTGGAGGACATCAGACGCACCTGCGGAACTTAGTGGTGTTGGCGTATGATCCGCCCATGGTTGATTCGTCAGGACAGACGGTTGCTGCAAGCCCGCTACTTGAGACGAAGCTTTACATCCCCAAGCGGCGTACCGGTATGGTATCGCGTCCGCGCTTGACCGAACGGCTAAACGAGGGCACGACGCGGAAGCTAACACTGGTGTCCGCTCCAGCGGGTTCCGGCAAGACTACCCTGCTGGCCGAGTGGCTGGCAGCTACCCCGGCCAGCGCACGATCCACAGCATGGGTTTCGCTTGATCAGAGCGACAACGACCCATCGCTCTTCTGGGCCTACTTCATCACAGCACTGCACAAGGTCCGGTCAGACGTCGGCGAGAGCGCGCTTTCACTGATGCATTCGCCTCAGCCACCACCGATTGAGTCGGTGTTGACGACATTGATCAATGAAATCAATGCGATCGAGGACGATTTCGGTCTCATTCTCGACGACTTCCACGTCATCGATGCCCAGCCCGTGCACAGCGCAATTGCCTTTCTTCTTGACCACCTGCCGCCTCAGATGCACCTTGTCATTGCCAGCCGTTCCGACCCGCCATTGCCCCTAGCGCGCCTCCGTGGGCGCGGTGAATCGACTGAGCTGCGAGCCGCCGACCTGCGTTTCACCCCTGACGAGGCGGTTGCTTTCATGAATGAGGTGATGGGGCTGGACCTCTCCGCCGCTGATGTGGCGGCCCTGGAGACGCGGACCGAGGGCTGGATTGCGGGGCTCCAGCTGGCGGCACTTTCTATGCGGGGGCGAGAGGACGTTCCCGAGTTCTTGAGGACCTTCACCGGAAATGACCGCTACGTCGTGGACTATCTGGTCGAAGAGGTCCTCGGTCGTCAGCCCGAAAGGGTCCGGAGCTTCCTGCTCCAGACCTCAATTCTCGACCGGTTAAGCGGCCCCCTGTGCGATGCCGTCACCAAGCGGGAAGATGGCAAAGGGATGCTAGAGGCGCTGGAGCGAGGCAACCTGTTTGTCGTCCCGCTGGATGATAGGCGCCAATGGTATCGCTATCACCACCTCTTTGCGGACGTTCTCCATACGCGCTCGATAGAGGAAGAGCCCGATCAGGTACCCATCCGGCATGGGCGGGCGAGCGAGTGGTACGAGCACAACGGTCTGTGGGCCGATGCGGTCCGTCACGCTCTGGCCGCTGAGGACTTCGAGCGGGCGGCGGGCCTGGTCGAGCTTGCATGGCCACCCATGCAAAAGGCCAACGAGGACGCCACGTGGCTGGGCTGGGTGAAGGCGCTGCCAGACGGACTGGTCCGTGCCAGGCCGGTGCTTAGCGCAGGGTATGCCTGGACGTTACTTTTTCTCGGCGACCTGGAGGCCGGCGAGGCCCGCCTGCGGGACGCCGAACGGTGGCTGGATACTGCAGCAGACCTGAACGAGCGATCGGAAGCTCGGACTGGCGAGATGGTAGTGGCGGACGAAGAGCAATTTCGGTCTCTGCCAGGGACGATAGCCGCTGCCCGTGCCTTTGTTGCCCAGGCTCTCGGCGACTTGCCCGGCGTTGAAGAGTACGCTCGGCGCGCCCTCGATCTCTTGCCTGAGACTGACTATTTCCATCGCGCGCTCCCAGCTGGAATTCTGGGGCTCGCTTACTGGACGAGTGGAGATTTAGAGGCGGCCCACGGGTTGATCGCCGCTAGCGGGGCTACTTTGAAGATGGCGGGCGATGTCTCTCTCGCAATAGGTAGCGGAGCTATCCTAGCTGAGATACGAACGGCGCAAGGGCGTCTCCGCGAGGCGGTAATTACGTATGCGCAGTTATTGCAATTAGCGATGCAGCAGGGCAAGTCTGTGGTGCGCGGAACGGCGAATCTTTATGTGGGGTTGAGTGAGCTAGACCTTGAGCAGAATGATCTGGAAGCTGCCACGCAGCACCTGCTGATAAGCGAGGAGTGCAACGAGCAAGCTCCGCTAGAGGCCTACCAGTATCGTTGGCGCGTTGCCCAGGCTCGACTACAGGAGGCTCAGGGAGACCTCGATGGTGCGCTCGACCTACTCGACGACGCAGAGCGCGTGTATACGGGGGGCGTCGTCCCCAACGTGCGCCCCGTGGCGGCGTTGAAGACGCAAGTGTGGGTTGCGCAGGGCAGGTTGACCGAAGCCCTGGGTTGGGCGCGTGAGCAAGGACTGTCCGCTGACGACGATCTTAGCTACCTGAGCGAGTTCGAGCACATCACCCTGGCGAGGGTGCTCATCGCCCAGTACAAGACCGACGGGGCTGATCACTCTCTTCAGGAGGCGGTGGTACTACTGAAGCGCCTCCTAAAAGCGGCGGAAGAAGGTGGGAGGATGGGTAGCGCCATCGAAATTCTGGTGCTGCAGGCACTTTCCCACGAGGCACAGAGCGACATCTCGCTAGCTCTCGTGCCGCTAGAACGTGCCCTGGCCCTGGCCGAGCCGGAGGGCTACGTCCGGATCTTCATAGACGAAGGGGAGGCCATACGCGACCTCCTTCGCCACGCGACCGCTGAGGGTATCGCCAGCTCCTATACACGGCACCTGCTCTCTGCCTTCGACAAGCCAGCGCAGCCCGGCTCCACCGGTGCCCAAGCTGCCGTCGGCCAGCTCGCTGAGCCACTAACAGGACGCGAGGTCGAGGTCCTGCGCCTCATTGCGGCAGGAATGAGGAACCAGGAGATTGCCGATCATCTGTTCATTAGCCTCGCCACCGTCAAGCGCCACATCGCAAACGTTTACGGCAAGCTGGGCGTCACCCATCGCACAGAGGCCGTTGCACGGGCAAACGATCTGAAACTGCTCTAAGCAAATCACTCCGTCTACAACGCCCGCCTGCTTCGGTCTGGCGGCTCTAAGCCGCCGTCTCCCAGCCCACATCCCTCGTTGGCTCTCGCCTCTCGACTCCGACTACATCCCCTGAATTACACCCCCGCCTGCATCCTTTGGCTGATTCGACGGTTATCCATCATTGGTAAATTGCCCTTACCCCACATTTCCCAGATCAGCCGCGTGGGTGCGTCGTAATCCGGTAAGAGTGCTGCCTATTTGAGCCGCCTACCTGGGCATTATGGGCAGTGTGGGTGCTAGACTGGCCGAGCTAGCGGGTCTAGTTCTGGATACCGCGCTCAGAGAGCCGATTTGAGACTGAGGTGTTAACCGAAGAGGAAAACCTGGATGGGCTTGCGCGCCTGAATGTTGAGTGGGTGGACAGGGCCATGGCCCAGACATCTCACCAGCGAGTTATCCTAGACATGGACAGCTCTGAAAGCCCGGTGCATGGGCAGCAAGAGGGAGTCGCCTACAACGGCCACTTCGAGTCCGTATGTTATCACCCGCTCTTCCTGTTCAACCATTTCGGAGATTGCGAGGGTGCAATGCTTCGCCCGGGCAACGTCCACAGCGCTGAGCGGTGGCGGGAGGTTCTGGAGCCAGTCGTGAAGCGATACCAGGAGAAAGGAGTCCGGCTGCTGTTCCGGGCCGATGCTGCCTTTGCCAAGCCCGAGGTGTACGAGTACCTGGAGTCAAGGGACACTGGCTACGCTATGCGGCTTCCGGCCAACGAGGTATTACAAGGAAACATCCGGCACCTGCTGAAGCGGCCCGTGGGCAGGCCGCCTAAAGCCTGCCCTGAGCCTGTCGAAGGGAAGCCCGTAGTCCGGTATCACGACTTCGTTTACCAGGCCCAGAGCTGGGACATTCCCCGGCGTGTGGTCGCCAAGGTGGAGTGGCGCCAGGGTGAGCTATTCCCGAGGGTCGGGTTCGTCGTCACCAACCTCAACCTACCGCCGGCAGGCGTAACCCACTTCTACAACGGGCGGGGCACGGCCGAGCAGTGGATCAAGGAAGGTAAATACGCCCTGAACTGGACGCGGCTCTCGTGTCACAGGTTCGTTGCTAACCAGGTGAGGCTGTGGCTGTTTGTGCTGGCCTACAACCTGGGCAACTTCATGAGAAGGCTGACTTTGCCAGAGTAAGTGAAACACTGGTCACTGCGAAGCGTGCAGACCAAGCTCATCAAGATGGGTGGACGTCTGGTGCGGCATGCCAGGAGGTTGGTGTTTCAGCTTGCTGAGGTGGCAGTGTCCCGGGAGGTATTCCGGCAAGTGTTGGAGCGTATCGCCGGGCTCCATCCAGCACCAGGGTAGCGATTATCCTTGAGGTCATCAGAGGTGAAGAGAGGCAACCAAGGGCGAGGTGCGCGCCCGGAGGAGTTTGAAGGGAGTGCAAACGTGGTGAAAGCCACCTCCGCTGCCTGGGGCCGCTAACGCACCACGCCGAGAGATGGTTTTGTGCGCTTGATTGGATGGTTGACGGCATCCGTGACTGATACTACGATGGCTCTCGTCGAGGATGGTGCGTTGCTTGGACCCAGGCAGCTTGATATGGGTAATTCCGGCTTAGAGTCGTTCCCAAGAATGTAGCGGGCTGTAGCAATCTCATTTTCGGTGAGAGACGGCACGTCCGCTGCGTGCGATACGGTGTCTTCTACCCGAGAGGGAACAGGAGGCGGCTCATCACCAAATTTCCCGGCCAAAGCAAGCCCCCCTGCTACCATCCCAAATACCAGTCCCATTACTAGCAGAGCCGAGACAACTACGACAACTTTCTTCATTTCACCCTCCTGCCGATGCCCTCTTATCGTTCTGAGAGGCTATAGCCATGTCTTCAATTAACCCTTCTATTCCTCGTTGAGATAGCCTTCCTACCCACCTGTGGAATAGCTCACCCTCTGCCGTCATGAAAAACGTGGTCGGGACTACGACGATACCAGAGTCGATTATGAGGGTACCATCAAGCGCTGAACCGACGGGATATGTGATACCTAGTTCCGAAGCAACTCTCCCGCCATCCTCTCGGAATTCAAAGCCCAAAAATGGACCAATATCCACACCCAGAATATTGATGCTACTTGACTGGCTGTGAACCGCCTGGAGTTCACGCATTTGTACTTTGCTGGTTGGACAGAGCCCTGCCCAAAAAATGACGGCCACAGGTTCGCCATGAAAATCCGCAAGGCTAAGCCTTTCGGCGGCCCCACCATATGTTTTATAGAGAGTGACTTCGAGATCAGAGATCTGGGAGATCCTGGCGGGAATCCTTATCGGTGCCTCTGTTTGCGGGACGGCCTCGACCCTGTTGGTCCCTCCACAACTTGCTAAGAGGAAGAGCGTAACGATTGCTGCCCCAAGGCTTAATTGATTTCTGCCCCATTGTGCCATCAACCTTTCGGCCGACTCCTGTTGGTACTCTACAAACGCCAATGTAACCCGCGTTGCACGTCCCAGAAACTCAGTATGAGCCGCTGGTGTTATCAGTGCAATTGTCTTGTGTTGATGTCCAGCGAAAATGTCCGTTTAGGCGAACTCTGCCTCCCCAGATTTTGGTGTCCCAGTTGTGCCACTGATGCTTCTCAGCGGCGGGCTTTTGGCCAAGGCATACTTGCGGGCAGTGTTTCTGTGGATGCTCAACTCGCGGGCGATTGCCCTAAGTGATAGTCCCCTAAGCCTGGCCTCCTGCACATTCTCCCATAGAGTTCTCTGGCGAGCAGTGGGTATTCTGTGTTGTTGCGCCTTGGATTTGCGAGGCCTCAAGTCCCGGTCCACCTCGCCTGTTTCCAATCTCCCCAAGCAGGCGTCCCATTGGCCTCCCGCGCCGTTGATGTTATGGCTTGGCCCGGAGGCTTCCATAGGGGCGACGGCGATTGCCCTCAGCATACCAGAGCGCGGCGGAGCCTCCTGTGTTGGGATGGTCTGTCCTTGGTACTGCACCAGAAGCCGGCCCTCCATGTCCTCTTGGACCTCCACCTGCACCCCGGAGTAAGTAGGGCGGGTCCCGCTGGGCAACAGTTGCAGAGTGCGCCGGTTGTACTTGATGGTGTTGTCCCTGGACACCTTCCGGCGGTGTTTGAAGCAGAGGACCTGATCGAGAGACACTGACTGCTCCGGGCGACGGTAGGCACGATGATCCTTCTCGGCCTGCACGCCAAACTTCTCATTGAATCGCGGCAGGAAGCTATTCAAGATCTCATCGGCCTCGGTGATGGTGGCGGCCCCGGCCAGCCGAAGCTCGGTTGCCAGCCGGTCCTGGAATGTGGCGGCAGCACGCTCCACTCTGCCCTTGGCTTGGGGTGATCTAGCGAAGATCATCCGGATCCCCAGCTCCTCCATCGCCCGGGCGAACTGCGTAGGGCCTGCGGGGTAACGGTCGATGTCTCCGGTAAATTTGAAGACCGGGTGCCGGTCGCTGTAAATGGCGATGGGTATTCCATGCCTCCTGATCAGCCTGTTCATGAGCAGGAAGTAGCTTGGAGTGTCCTCCTCCCGGCAGAACATGGCTGCGGGCACAGTGCCGGTGGCGTCATCCACGGCCAGCAGCAGGGCGAACCTAGGCCCATCCTTCCCCAGCCAGCGGTGGTGGCTGCCGTCGATCTGCACCAGCATTCCCTCCTGAGGCATTCGCTGCCGGCGTACACGGTGCTGCTGAGAACGGCGGCTACGCGGGCTGCCGATGCCAGCCTTCACCAAGATGCGACGGACGGTGGGACGGCTCAGATTTATGCCATCCCGTTCCCTAAGCAGCTCGGTTAGGTGGGTGTGATTGGTGCCCGCGTACTTGGTGCTGGCCAGCCGCACCACTGCGGCAGCCTCGGATTCCAAGACAGCATTGTGTGGCCGGCGTCCCCGGTTTCCATGGGCCAGGGCGGCGGCTCCGTTCCTCCGGTAGGCATTCAAAAGTCGCCTTGTGTGGCGCTCGCTTACCCCGAGAATCTCGGCAGCCTGTAGGGTGGGAACCTGGTATTCCAGGATGTCGTTAAGCACTTGGAGTCTAGCTAGTTCTCGCTGTTTCAATGTCACATCCTTCATGGATGGACATTTTCGCTGAACCGTTAACTGCGGACCTAATCGTAGACCATCAACAGTCTTGCCCCATTCTTTGTACCAGTCGTAATGTTAGTTTCGTGGGTCATTGAACCCCTGCTGTGGCCACCAGGGCAAAAAGTCTCCGGGGCGAGGTTCCCCAGGGCACTGTGGGGACGTTCGCCGTTGTAGTGCCAGCGCCAACTCTCTATTTTCTCCCGAGCGTCCTCCAAAGACAAGAACCAACTCTCGTTGAGGCACTCCTCCCTCAGCCTGGCGTTGAAGGCCTCGAGCATAGCGTTGTCTGTAGGTTTGCCCGGACGGCTGAAGTCCAGCTCCACGCCGTTCAGGTACGCCCACTGGTCCAGCCGCTTGGACGTGAACTCTGGACCGTAGTACTCGTGGTGGCATACCAGACAAGCTCGATGTGGCTGTCACGACGGCACAGCGCGCCATCGACTGGCTGCGGGCGTTGGGCGCCGTCGGACATGTTGGGCACGACCGCATGTGTCGCGCCAGAGCTATCCTCGACCTTTTGCAGAGTCGCTAAGTCCGGTGGATTAGTTATCCCCTGGGCATGGCGGCAACGCCATCATGCCGTTCTGCCATGATGGTAGGGGCTAACCCTGGGAGACTCACAGTCCCAGCCACATCGCGAAGATGGTACTGCCTACGGTCCAATTAGGCCCACGTATTGAGATTCGGACCCGTCAGCAGGCCGTTCGGCGTCAGATCAACGAGCTGGCGACGCCAAACCAGCTAAGATATGCGACCGTCTCCGTTCGCTGCATCCAAATCAACCACCCAGGAGTACCTCAGGTTTTTGTGTCGGTTGCATCTGGTCCATGCTGCTGGCGCAAGGCGTTCAAGTGAGCATGGACGGCAGGGGCCGGTGCATGGACAACGTCTTCGTGGAACGGCTGTGGCGCAGCATCAAGCACGAGGAGGTGTACCTGAAGGCATACCAAAATGGGACTGAGGCCAGAAAGGGGATTGGGGCTTATCTGGCCTTCTACAACCAAGAGCGGCCCCATCAAGCCCTGGGCTATCGGTCACCGGGTCAGGTGTTCCAAGCAGTGAGCCCACAAAGGTGTTTACTGGAACTTCCACGAGCCTTACCATCGGATGAAGGTTTACGAGACACCCCCGCGGTAGACTCTCTTATTTTAGCCTCACCGCTGTCCTGATGATGGGGTCCACTTGACTCATAGAGTCTGGAGTGAGCAGTGCAATCACGAGCTCCGATTCGGCAGCCTCCCGAAGTAAGGCCTCGTCAGGGTCCTTGCCGGATTCGAGTTGGTATCCGTTGTTGCTGGTGGACCGTATTTCATCACTGGTGAAGCCTAAGCTGAGCCTAAGAAGTAGGATCAGCAACCCGGTTAAGTCCCTATCCGCACTGCTATGGGAAATGAACACTCTGATCATGATCGGTCAACCCTCTTCCCCTCTCTGCACCCGAGCATCATGCGGACGCCTTGACCAATGGCTCGATCCCGCTTACGTCGGTGGTGGCCCGCGCCACGTCCAGGTCGTACATCCGCTGGAGATTCAGCCAAAACTCCGGCGTTGTCCCCAGGGCCTTTCCTATCTTCAGCGCAGTGTCCACGGTGATGGACCTCCGACAATGCACGATGTCATGGATGCGTATAGGCGGCGCCCCTATGGTCTTTGCCAGACGATACTGGGTGATGCCCAGCTCCTCCATGATCTCCGACAGATGTTCTCCCGGGTGTATCGGCTCGGCCGTGTTAGTCATGGTTTCCTCCTCAGTGGTAGTCAGTGATTTCTATTCCCATCGCGCCCTGGTCTGTCCAGATGAAGCATACCCGCCACTGGTCGTTTATGCGGATGCTGAACTGGCCAGCCCGGTCTCCACGCAATGCTTCCAGCCGATGGGATGGTGGCACCTGCAGGTCGGTCAACGCCGTGGCCGCCACCACTCGCTGTAGCCGCATCCTAGCCCTGCGCTGGATGTCAGGCGGTAAGCGCCGAACAGTTTCTCCGGCGAAGAGGCGTTGAGCGTCGTCATCTCGAAATCGGTCCACTGTTGATTATATTAACGCCAACAGTTAATAATGTCAAGGCTACACACTGGTTCCCAGTGGATAGACGAAGTTGTTGCGGCGGCAACGACGGGTCTGGCAGGGCTCGCGCACAGCCCCTCTCACAGGGCATGAGATTCGCGGAGCCTGTGGTGGTGTCATACCCGTGGACAGGGGAATCTTCTAGGGTGGCAAGTTGCAGATTTGGCGACTACATAGCTGAAATCGAGGGGAAACCAAGCAGGCTGACACACCGTAGCAAGCAATCTGATTCCGGTGCTCCTTCCACCTCTACTGGACAGTGGCAGCTACGAAAGTGAACAAAGTGCTGCTGTGGAAAGTGACGGGACCGGGGATAGGACTCGAACCGAGTTCCGTGAGCTGTGCTCCCCTTCCGCTGTCTCCGCAGATGGTTGTGCGCCGCGTGACGCGGCATAGGATACCTAGTTCAGCTAGGAAGGTCTCGGAGAAAGTTCTTGGGTCAACCGACCTACCCTTGAGGTGAAAACCAAAGGGGGCAACAGCGTGTCGGTAAAGCGGCTACGGTCGACAGCAGTTGGAAACCGCGCAAGCAAGAGTAGGTAGTGTCCCCTCTGTAATGTCTCAATGCCGTTCCGTTCAGTGACTGGCCGGTGGTAAAGTGGTAAAATGGGTTACAAAGACCCTATACCCGAAACAGCACCAGAGGCTCAACAGCGTGCAACAATTCCGGCATCCAGTGTCTCTACTTGTCGCCATCGTGGTGACCGGGATACTGGTCTTCGTGGCCTGCTTCCTAGCTTGGCACCACCTCGGTGGGGGAGCCTGGCGCAGCGCAGTGGCTGTGGTCGACGCGGAGTTGCGGTCTCCCGATGGGCTTGTCCTCATTATCGCCTCTTGCAACGGCGGTCCAGGGGTAACCCTGACGGAGACTGACAGCGACGTGAGGGTGAAGGCAGTTGCCTACTCCACTCCTTTACGCGGTGGAGCCGACTGTCTAGATGCCGTCGGCCCCAGACATCTTCAACAGCCACTAGGGGATCGGGTCGTCGTTGATATGCACACCGGGCGCATCGTGCTCAATCGGGCGGAAGTCGAACTGGACAGCCACCTTTCTTTGTGGCAGCAGGCACGCTCAGGCGACTACTCGTATGAGTACAACGTACTCTGCGAGTGCTCGGACAACTTCGGGCAGCCCGTCAAGGTCACTGTCACCAACGGAGTAATCGAGTCAGTCGTCTATGCAGAGTCCGGTGAATTGGTTTCCTCTGGCGACCCACCGGTGGTCGAAGGTTCACCACGCTACTACATGATCAATGGTCTGTTCGAAGTGATCCAGAAGGCCATCGACAACGAGGCAGACCAGGTTACTGTTAGTTACGACAGTGAGTTCGGATATCCAACGAACATCGACATTGATCGCAACATCAACGCGATTGACGACGAGTACGTCCTCACTGCCACCCGCTTCTTGCCACGTTAGCAGGCTCCTCAGAGCCTGACGTCCACTCACCACAGGGACGGTGCCACAGGCACACTTCCTCCGCCACGACCAACTGTCACGACACCGGAGAGCCGGATGCGGTGAAAGCCGCACGTCCGGTTCCGATGGGGGCCGACGGAAAAGTACTCCGCGCAATCGGAGTAACTCGCCGGCGGCCTACCCTACCAGGCACAGCACGGCGCGTGGACGCCCCTACCTCAGCACGAACCACCACAGGAGAACACTGGCGATCAGCAGCACCAAAAGCAAGATGGCGGTCACGCGGACTGCGATGACTGCTTCCTTCGTCTCCTTATGCTCGGCGATCTCCTTCCGGTACGCCTTCTCAAGCTCCTCGTACGGCCGTCTGGCGGTGGCTGCGGACTCCCTGGCCTCGTCCCGCTCCCGCTCCAACTCAGATGCTCTAAGCTCCAAGTCCGACACGCTCTGCTCCAACTCCCGCACGGTCCGCTCAAGCTCCCGCTCCCTAGCGACGGACCGGCGCAGCAGCTCCTCGGCACTCAGGTACTCAGGCCCGTGCATCCGCACGTAGACGCGACGGCCTTCTCTGAGCACCTCGACCTCACCCTTCCTGATCTGTCGGTCGAGGGTCGAAAGGGAAATCTCCAGCTCCTCCGCTGCCTCCGCTTTTGTCACCCAGCGGACAGGCTCATCCATCGCTTTTTCCTCAATATCGGCTGACACGTCAGCCCTCGTCATGGGTTGCAAGAGTACAATACTTCGGCCCCTGTATTTTAGCGCGGAATCCCAATTTACTCCATGACACGTCAGGCGACACGTCAACCCCGTTTCGTAGCTAAAGCAGGGGTATTTTGCCTGTCGAAAGACCTTGGAGCTCGGGTCGGTTGTCCCATTTTGTGACCCCAGACAACATAACGGGGAGATGTGGACGCATCGGCCCTATCTATCCCCCTCTACAGGACGCTGACGCATCCGGTGGTAGAGTGAGTCCCATTGGTAGGCGCGTAGCTCGGACAGTGCCAGTCGCGGGGATTCCGGCTCCCAGAGTGGATGCCAGGACCCCCCCAGTATCCCTGTTGTGGACAGGACGGGCCGGCAGGACACGAGGATTGGCAGCGACATCCGGCTCATCCTGGCCACTGTGCGCACGTAAGTTGCCTCGACTTCCTCTGTGTCCACGACGAAGAGGGTGGTGGGGAACGGGGGCTGGTCTTCTCCCGGCTCCGTGGACCAGTAGTAGCGCGTGTAGGGACTCAGGCGGGCAATGACTCCCTCGGTGTGCCGGGCGCGAAGCTCGTACTCGAGGTAGAACGGTACCTCAAGACCCTCTGCGACCATCTTCCACACGGCGTCCGGGGCTATGGCCGACTGCCCCCAGTTGTAGGCCCGGTCAGACCTCGCGGTGGGGACAGACCAGAGCAGCTCACTGTAAGGCTCAGCCCTGCACTCAGCCTCCAGCGCTGAGAGGAACCACGTGATGCCGTCGGCGTGCTTCGTCTGCCTCGCCCACGTGTCGATGCGGTGGCCCACATGTCGTGTCCGGCCCTGATGGTCTGTCGTGAGGGCTGTGCTCCAGATGCCCCGTGTTGTCGGGAGCTGAGCACGGTCCCGGTGGGTGATGTAGCGAATGCCTTCAGCGGACAGAGTGTAGCGAGTGTCTCCGCGTTTTCCTCGTCGCTCGACAAGGCTCCAGGTATCGACGAGGCTGCGCGTCATCTGGCTGATGCGTCCCTCGGAGACGCCGAGCCAGCGGGCTAGATGCTGACGAGGGATCATCGGGTGGTCGGACACCAGGTCGAGCGTCCGTTTCTCAGAAGGGCTGATGCCGAATGTAGGTGCAGTCTGCACCATGCGCTCAGGATTGGGTATGGAGGCCCGCTTCCGACTCGGCGGCTCGGTGAAGAGTCGTCCGCTCGGGTCGCCCTGTGAGCTCACGAAATCGAGGGTGTAGTACGAGCCGCTGAACAGGCCTGAGGTCTTCTGCCAGACGTGGAGGTCCCGTCTTTCCAGTGTGTCCCGAGACTCCACGCCGACGTAGGAGTCGTCAAGATTCAGCTCCATGCAGAACCCCGTCGTCAGTCTCTGCTCCCAGACGCTTGGGGTCAGGACGAAGATCGTGTCGGGGCGGCGCGTGTAATCGTACTCCGCTATGGCTCTCAGCCGGTCATAGAGCGAGCGCCGACGAAGGGCCAGGCCCTGGCGAACTACGCCGAAGCTGCGGCCGTCGTGAAGGGTGACCGTGGCGTCGAACCTGCCCCTACGGTGGAACTCCACATGGGACCGGAGGCCGTCGATGCCGGGGGAGAGTGATGCGGCGATTCGGTAGACGGCGGCCACCGCGTCCATACGGCGAATAAGCAGTGCCAGCCACTCCCTGGATACGGGGTAGGCGCGCACGAAGTCTGACGGTGCGTCGAAGCCAAGAACCCTAACCGCCTCGCCGATTCCGCTGGCCGTCAAGTAATATCTGTGGCTCGACGGTAGATGGGCAGTCCCGTGACTCACTCGGCTGGCTACACCGCTGGCCAGTAGCCTCGTCAGTGTGCGATGGACGGTCGCGTGGGGCTCGCCCAGGATGCCCGCAAGTTCCGCCGAATCGACGAACGGCATCTGGCTGAGGGCGTCAAGTAGCCGTCTGACGCCTGCCGATCTCGTCTTTGTTTGGCTTCGCGTCCTCTGTTGCTGCTTGTTCATTCTGTTTCCTGGCGGCAATGCCCCAATAGTCCATTGTGAGGGCCGGGAAAAATGAAGGTGATTGCCTGCAAGCCATTGGTTTCAGGCCGGTTTTGTGGTCGGGACTGTAGCCGCGACGGAGTGATGCCGCCCTCAAATTGGCAAGTAGATCGCGCCTAGCCCGGAGCCAGACAACCGTCACGCAGTTCTTACTCACCAGCTACGTATGAGGTCTCCAGTTTAGGGCCTTCTCCAGGTTGGATAGATACTCGGCGAATGCCCGGCGTCCCGTCGGTGTCGCCTCTACCCATGTGCGCGGCTTAGAATCCACGAACTCTTTCGTCATAGCCACGTAGTCGGCGTCTTCTAGCTTACGCAGATGAGTGGTGAGGTTGCCCCCGGTGAGACCGAGGGTCTGCAGAATGAACCCGTAGGCGAGCCGGTCCCTTTCCGGTTGGGAGACCAGCATCGTCATTATCCGCAGCCGGGTTGACTGGTGGATGGTCTCGTTGAGGATGATGGGTTCGTCGGTCAATGGACCCCGCTCTTGCGTAGCCACCATGCACCCAGGGCCACCACGACCAGCATCAATCCCACCGATACCAACATAACCTCGTTGCCGTCCATGAGGTAGTTGGGAATGTAGAACGCTGCCGCGAACCCTACGCCCACCACCGCCAACACCGGGCGGTTCATGATGCCGAACAGGATGTATGCCAGAGACACTATGCCTAGCGTGACGCCCGGTATCTGTTCCCCATTTTCCGCGTTCCACATTCCCGATGCCGCCGGAATGAGGAACATCGCCACAACCGCCGCGAGCCAGTAGAGGAACACCCTTATACCAGCGCTGCGAGCGGCATCCCCAGGCGCGATCCTCCTGCCAGCCCGGCGTCCTATGATCCCGCTTCCCACCATACCCGGCACCATCAGGACCCCCCACAACACCCCGAAAATCCAGGGGCTGCGGTCCGCGAATTCAGATGCCAGCGTCAGGATGGCGTACTGCGAGCCGACTCCCAGCGAGGCTATCGCAGCCCAGAGGAGCAGTATCGTCGGTGTTCCGGCGAGATACATGGAGCTCTGAGCCCTGTACATCGTCTCGTGGATGTCGCGCCAACTCTCTTCGGGCGTGCCCGCCCCTATCTCGCCGTCTGATACTCCCATCGGTCACCTCCCTGTCGTGATTGCGTCAGTATCGCGGTAGAGAAATCATCTACCAGACACTGCGAACGCTCTCTAGAGAAGATTGTAATACAAAGTAGTTTTCACCACAATAGGAAGGGATCCGTTAGTCCAGAAGCTCGGAATGTCCTCGTGACCTGCCCCAGGTCCTTGTACGACTTGCTATGTTAGTCCGACAAGCACAGGCAGAGGGTCAGCAGAGAGCATCGTTTCCAGCAGTGTAGCCCAGCGAGCTGTGAGGCCTCACGCGGTTGGAAGTTCGTCGGTACTGCTTGGTCAGCACCCTCAGGGTGAGGTACTGACTATAGGTCTAGAACGAACCTCAAAGTGAAGGTTCTTGATTTTGTGTAGTTTGGTGGAAAGCAGCGTGCTGGCCTCCCTCCGTCGCCGCTGTCCTACTCATCAGGAACAACACCGAGTCAATTCGCTAGTGAACGAAATTGACACTTCGTAGAATCCAGCAATACACTGCGACCCAGGGAAATTCTTGACCCTGAAGGGGGTGAACCATGGGGAGCCCAGTAGTGCACTTTGAAATTGCCGGCCCGGATGGGCCTGCTTTGCGGCAGTTCTATACCGACCTATTCGGATGGAAGATTGACGTGCAGGGCGAAGAGATGGGCAGCTACGGTATAGTGCCGGCAAGTGAGGGCGGCATAGGTGGAGGCATGTTACCTACAACTGAGAATATGCCGGCGCGCAGCTATGTCACCTTCTATGTGCAGGTTGACGACCTTCAAGTGGCGCTGGATAAGGTGGCCGGTATGGGTGGGAAGGCCATCATGCCACCGATGGAAATAGCGCCCGGCATGGGCGCCATCGCTTTGTTCGGGGACCCTGCCGAAAACACTATAGGGTTGTATGCACCACCGCGGGAATGGGACGGACAGATGCCCCCCAAGGGGGACGGTCCGCCGGTGGCGCATTTCGAGGTTGGAGGCAGCGACGCCGCGGTGCTCGCCGAGTTCTACACCGGGATGTTCGACTGGAAAATCGACCATCTCGAGGAGGCCAACTACCGCTTCATCCAACAGGAATCTGGAGGGATTGGCGGTGGCATCTTCCAGCACATGGAGGGCATGCCGCCCAACCATCCTTCCGTCGCCGTTATTGTCAACGACCTCCAAGCGTATCTTGACAAGGCCGTAAGCCTGGGCGGCAGCGCCCTCATGCAACCCACAGAGATTCCCGGAGGATTCGGCTCCATTGCCATCTTCTATGACATCGCTGGCAATCGCATAGCGCTCTTCAAGTCCTCTGAGTAGAAACCGAGACGCTGGCTGGATTGGCCCGCCACGCGGCGCATCTGAGCCCTCACAAGGGTGGGCTGCCAGTCTACAGGGCTAACCTGAACCTCAATACGAAAGTTCTTGATTTTGTCAAGTCTGGTGGGCCTAAGTTGACGGTAGACAGAACCATCTTCGAGTTGCTTCTTGCCCTCTGAATCGTATCCCGATGGGAAGAATGCCACAATCAGTTCAAACAGGTCAGGTTGACAAGGACATGGTCGACTCTAGCTTGACGGTAGGCAGCGCCGGTTTCGAATCGGCGTTCAAATTGCGGAGGTACGCAGTCGAAGAAACGCCTGCGATCACCTGGAGGGAAATTGCTAATGCCGCCGGGAGTCCCCGTAGATGGGCCGCCCTACACGTCCTGACCACATCGATACCATCACCATACCCAGAATAGCTATGGCAACCGCACCCATGCTCATCGCGGCCTCGGAATTAGTGATGATGCCGCTGATGCATGTTGACCGTTCGCCACCCGTTAGGGGTCCAACGCTAATGGTCCCTTGTTCTCCAACATTGGGGCGTGACTCCCACGTGGAGTGTCCGTCGGGGCCTTGAGTCAGCACCCAACAGCGAACCTCCGAGTCCTGGCTCTGCATCCACAACAGAGAGAAGAAGCCGAATCCCATAATCGCAGCGATCAACAGCCCTGCAACAGTGGCAGGTACCACAGTCGCCAACGGGCGCCTCGCGACAGTCAGACTTCTGACAGCGGCGAACCAAATAGCGAATGTCGCAGGCAGAAAAATGAAGGGTAAAGTCCCGTTTTAGCCACCGGATTAGCTTTGAAGCAGCTTGAACAATGTCTTAACCTGTTCTGGTCCCAACAGACGCCGATGATTGTAGCGCCAGACATACTCAGCAAGATAGAGGGGCAGCCGTTCTCGGCGGACTCCCCCCTTGGCTGCCAGACGCCGCTTGAGATAACCCCAGAAGCCCTCCAAGCCGTTGACGTGGCTCCCTTGCCGATCGCTGAACGCCTGGCTGTGGTCCACAAGCCGGTGGACGTAGCCCCCCGCTGCGACGCCCGTGTAGCTGGTAAAGGTGTCCGAGCAGACGATGGAGCCACGTTGCACGCGTTGGTGCAGGAGCGGCAGCAGCGTCTTGGCTTCCACGTTAGGTACCACTTGCGCCCACACCAGGCCACCTCGACACAGGATCCCAAAGACAGCTTGCTTAGTGGTTCCACGGCCCCGCTTCGTGCCCTGAACACGCTTTGCCAGGCGCCTGTTGCGCCAGGAACCTCCCAGGTAGGTCTCGTCGACCTCCACCACGCCGGAGAAGACATGGGGAACGTCCCGGACCATGGCCTGGCGCACCACGATCAGGGCTCGCAGGACTCGCTTTCGCTCCAGGCGGGCCTCCTGGGCAATCACCTCGGCACTCTGCCCCAAGACGAACCAGCGCAACAGTCGCCGCCACTCCCCTGGCGACAACCGAAGCGGCAGCGCCCTGGGCACCCACTCGTAGTGGCAGGCTGCACAACGACTCTTACCTCGCCGAATGCTCCAGCTCTTGGCGTGTTGACATCGAGGGCACCCAATCTTCCGTCCCATGCCACCATTCTCTCACAGGTGGCTGTTTTGGGACTATACCCAAATGAAAGCGATCAATGAGAAGGTCGAGAAGCTCCCGACTAACGATAGTAGACCCACACCCAGAAGCAGTCCACCGCGTACACCAGGTTCTCGCACCCTAGAGGCAACGAGCGCCAGCACATACGGCGAGAGCAGAAGTAGAGCCCACGCTACATATCCCACACGTTGAGCGGCGACATTGGGTTCCTGTGACAAGAACCAGTAGAAGGCTAGCGAGATAGCGGGAATGAGGCCAGCTGCGCTACCAATCACCGCCGCTCGAGTCCCGCGCTTCTGGTTCTTCAATTCATTCATCTACAAGCCAGTCGGTCAGTCACCTTGACCTGTCCCCAATAGTCGTACCACAGGTTCGCTGCCTCGCCGAGCACGCGACGCACACCGCCGTACTTCATCCTGACCTCCCAGATTCCTGCGATCAGGAATAACGCGGGAGGCGGGACCATTGCGAGCCACAGTGATGCTTTCATCGACTACGAATCACCCAACGCAGCTCTTTCGTCGCCTTGCCTCCATTTCAGAATGTTCCATATCGCAAGCCCTACAAGGACCAGCGCGACAGGCCCATACCAGTGCGCAGTTGTCAGGAATACCGGCGGAGCAAGGGATGCCCCCAGGTATAGCAAGGACAGTCCCAGGCCCAGGAAACCCCAACGCCCCCTGTTACGGTCGCTCCAGATGATCGCAGACCCCGAGGCAACCCCTATCAATCCAATCGGCGCCAGGACGGCTGACCAGTACGGGGCGTGTGGTGGAGGCGATGAACCAAGCGGTATGGCGATGAAGAGCGCACTTAGGGCTATCGAGCAGCAAGCAGCTACCAACGACGCAATGGCAAGCTGGCTCACGGGCATCCTGTGGCCTCGTAACCGGCGGAGGTACTGCCTCGCTATCCAGCTCACACAGAATGCCACAGATGCCCCTCCACCATAGATGACTGTGAGGGCGAAGACGAACGCGACGGGGTGGGAATCTAGAGAGAGGTTCCCATAGATGGCCATCGCGATGGAGAGGCTCGCCAGTACGCCGACCGGGAAGAACCAGGCATGCTTTAGCTCTGGCGATAGCCAACCTGCAACGAAGGGGGACGACACTGCTAGCGGGATTGCCGTGGCAAGGATGAGAAGCCAGGTGCTCGTGGAGCTACCAAGCTCCGTGAAGCCCAATGCGACACCCGTGCCTGTGATAGCGGCCAGTCCAGCCGTCACCACGGGGTGGCCTTTGGTGAGAGCCAACGTCACGAAGTCTCCCTCATAACGGTAACATCAGAGCAGGGTCGCCATAGGTCTGCTGCTACCGCGTCGTCTGATTCCGTGTATGGCCTAATCTCCAGCTCCATCATGTCCTCTCTCTCATAGGTCTCGGGCATTAATAGTGTCTCCGTGAAGATCTAAACGCGCATCAATGGTCGTAGGAAGCGCCTCGAGATTCGGGCTGCTTACCTCCACCGACTGGACAAGATCAAAAATCTTCACGCTGAGGTTCACGTTCTCGGCTTAGCCTGTGACCACCCGACAGATCTTCCATAGTTAGGACACTGGTGTAGCCCAACCGGGCCTATACCATAGCCAGAGCTAGTTAGCTGTCAGGCTTGTAGCTAGTATCCCCTCTCTCACGTAACGTTTCAGGGATTCCACGTCGGTGTAGAAGCGGAAGCCCGCCTGACTCGCTATTCGCTTAGTGCCCTGATCTTCACCTATCAGTAGGGCCGCCGGCTGGCTGTACCCAGCCTGGAGTCCATCAGGCCAAGCCAAATCCAGGGTGGCGAGGAGTTCCCCTGTCACTTCATCGACAAGCTCATAGTCAAACTCTCCTTCTGGCAACCCCTGCTCACTCACCCATACATTGGCATCCAGAAGCAGTTGCTCCTCGTCTTCACTTTGCGGAGCACCGAAGACAGTGCTAGACCTATCCAACACCGAGCCAATAGGTTCAGACTCTGGAACCGAACCTTCGAGAAGACCGTTCAGGAACTGGTTCGCCGCCTCAGCCAGTAGCGCCCGTCTTGCCTCTAAGAAGGAACGGTAGTTCTCAATCTTCCAGAGATTGGCATCGATGGGAATCCAGTGGCTCTCGATTAAGCGGGGTTGCTTCTCCACAAACTCTCGAATGTACTCGGCCGGGTCTCTGTTGGATACCTTGAGGTTGGTATCCTGGGTAAGGAAGGTAAAATTCGCCAGAGCGTTGACTTCGTGGCGCTCATATCCGTGCTCATAGAGCAGGGACTTGGGGAATATGTGATGAAGTTCCAGCCTGTTGAGACTGCCGAGCATGTGGTTCGACAGTTCAATGCCGGTGTCCCAGTCCTCGGCGTGATATACCCTGGTCAACATGTACAGCAGAGGATAGAATCGAGCCCCCTTGCTCCAACCTGAGAAGTCATTGGGAGACACTCTCAGGTCTCCCCTCTGCCTGCGGACGCCCTCCAGGAGCCGGTCCAAACCTCCGTGGGCGTCTTCTATAGCCGCCAAGTCCTGATTCAATACCGTCTCGGTTGACCCAGAGTAGCGACCCCAGAGCATGGCGTGAACATACCAATAGAGAAGCCTGTCGCGTCCTGCGGGGTCGGAGAGCTTTCCCTCTCTATCTTCAACATACTTGACCATCAACGGGAAGGCATATGGACTTCCCAAAACCCGGTCATGGTCGAGGCCTAAGCGAGACGAGAGCAGATTGAGCAGATAGTCCACGTGCTTTTCGGCACGCAGCAGACCTTTACGGAAGGCTGAGGGATCAATGCCGGAAAGCGCTGAGAACATCGCCTCTCCTGTTATCAAGCTGTTGACACACCGAAGAAGCCATTCCAGCTTGAAATGGAACCCGTGCCCTTCCATCGCTCCAGCCGGGAGTTCATTTCTGCCCGGGCCTCTGGCCAACCGGCGCAAATCTTAGCAAGCGCTAGGTCTCCCTTGGAGAGCTTCGTTCCGCCGCTGTTGACGCGGTTGAAAATGTCCACCACCAAATCAACAGTTTTCTCTTCTCCTGTGACGTCCTCCACGTGCAGGTCCACATCTCTAATCGTGTGGATCCTATTCAGCCGGTCTATGTACGTGGCGACGTTGTGCGCGAGAACCGGATTTTCCTGAATCTGGCCAATGAACCCACCGATGCCCCGCTCCATCAAATCCGTGACGCCGATCCAACCCTGTTCCTGACTCATCCGAACGGGAGCGTAGAACTGGAAGTGTTCCGTTTCTATGTTGAAATGCAGGCCAGTGAAGGTGTCTAGGGTTCCCTCGAAGAATGGGGGACCCTTGCCCCGGATAATGCCGTAGAGGGTTGTTATGCGCTGCTGACCATCCAGCAGGAGTTTAACGTATCCCGGCTGGAGCGGAGAGTCGCCGCGAGAGTTGACATTCTCCGTCCTGGTCACCCATGTAAGCAGGCTGCCGACCGGATGCCGCCGATAAAGCGACTCCATCAGCTCCCTAACCTGGTCCCTGTTCCAGACGTACCCTCGTTGAAAGACAGGAAGGGCAATGGCTCCGTCATCGATCTGGTCCAAAATGGTGCTAATCTTCACGTCAACTCCTTAGCAACTTTCCTACCGTGCTGAGACAATGACATCACTCTCCTTCACTCTTCTGGCCAATTGGCTGACAGCCCCAGCGCTCTTCCAACGCTCTCTCCTTGCTGAATCACGCCGGCAGTCTGTCTCGCCATCCTGGCTCATTTGTTGGCGGTTCGAGTTGTATCCCTTTCTCAGCATCGAGGACGCCATCAAGCTTAGGCAGTTTACTCCTATAGGAGCAAGCCCTATCTAACTGAGCTTGAGTTAAACCTATTGCCGGATAAACACCCTCCACAGAGAAATGGGCGCCGGACAAATCCGCTTCAAGGAAATTTGCATTACTTAATGTGGCGCCTTGGAGGTGGGAGTTGGACAGGTTTGCCTTAATTAGTGTCGCTTCCGACAGATCTGCAAAATTCAGATCCGAGTTCGACAGGTCAAAGTCATGCAAAATTGCTCCCGGCAGTTTGATGCCATTCAGATTGAGCCTAAAACTCTTCGACCGTTCAATACGAATACGCTCCTTGCAACGAGACCCGATGGCTGTCAACACAGCCCGGACATCTTCACGTGAGTTTGGCTCAATTACTTCGTCCAATGTCGGATCGCGCACGAAAGCACAGAACAGCTTCATGACCAAGATGTGGTATTGAGCAGAATGGTCTTTGGCCAGGTTTTCCAGTGAGTAGATGCCTCCCAAGCGGACCGCGAGTACATCACTGCCTAGCATCTCAGCGCCTCTCTGATAGCGTTCGTTTAGGAGGCTTTGCTGAGCTGTATCCGCCTGCTTGCGTGCAGTTTCGGCTTGATCGTTTGCGATCTGAGTCTGCCTCTCTGACACCCTACTTCTCCAGATAGCGAGTAATACGGCGACAAGACCACCGATGATGAGGAAGGCGTTGCGAATCGTTGTGCCTCGAGATTCTTGGGTTTCTGAGCGTAGCCAGTCCCAGCCCATACACAACAACAAGAGCCCAACAACGGATACGACAAATGCTGAGAGCACCCACCAGAAGCCTTCTGAACAGGACTTAAACCAACTCATTTGGCACCTGCGTTGGTCGCCAAAAGTATCCGCGCGATGCGGCGGGCCGTATCCGTGAAGTGCTGTACCTCTTCGGGCAGGAGCGCGCGGTCGAGGATCTTCCGCTCACGATACGACAGCCACTTTTTGAGGACCTGGTAGCCGCCGAGCTTATAGGTCCAGACGGCTGCGGGGACGTTGCGCCAGTAAGCTTGGCCATTCAGGTATATGTCGAAGGTGGTCTCGCCTAGTATTCCCATGAGGTCGCCCAACGCGACTGATTCAGTCGCCGTGTAGGGACGCTCCTCGATTCTGCCTTGACCGGGCATTATGGCATCACCCGTCCCAAAGTGCCCCCAGCCCGCCGTCACTGAAAAGTCTTCGCCAGACATATTGTGACCACCGACGGTGGCGGGAACTGCGATGGCTGCGACCTCAGGACGGAGAGCTCCCTTGGTGACTCCAGGGACAGGTGTATCTGAGTCGAGGAGTTGCGCCAACTCTCGGCCCCGCTCGGCGGAAGCCGCAAGCTCTTCCGTGGCACCTGGGGACTCGCCTTCAGGCCAGCCCGGAAGTGGGATGCGCGGCCACCCCATCCTCAGGGCTCCCGCGTTGGCCTCCCGGTAGGCGGGGTCGTGCAGCATGGTGAGGACGTGGTGGAACAGGTCCTCCACGCTCAGGCCAAGGCGGTCGAGGTAGGCTTGAGCAGCTGGGGAAAGGTTGGGGCTTCGGCCTAGGTCGCTTGCGAAGAGCGACGCGCTATCATCACGGCGCCAGGCAGGGATACAGGTAGCCCCTCGATCTATGAGGTCGAGGCAACCCACGGTTGAGATCACCTGTGGGGGCGACCACTCGCGACGTGGCTTCTGCTGGGATACAAACCAAAGGTTGCCCTCGAATACGTTTGGTTTATACTCAGGCACAGGGCGACCAAGGAGACCCTTCCCTACATCCCAATAGAGCCATCTACCATCGAAACATCCCAATAGAGCCATCTACCATCGAATGGGCGGTAAGAGTGCCGGACAAAGCCATCCTGATAAGGACCGCCACGTTCAACCAGTGACTGGCGAACTAAGCGAGCATCGCGGACTACGAACCCCGACGAACTCTTCATTGCGATTGGGTAACGCTGAGCAATCACTGCATCACTGAGCTCTACAGTGAAGTAGTCGGCTACTCGGGACTTGAGACGTTCCAGGTCGATGTCGATGAGGAAGGAGTCGCGCTTGGTCTGAACCCCGGGGAACGAGATAGGAAACAGATCGGGCAACGAGGGCCAGTCGGACCAACTCTCGCTGACCGTTGTAGCCGCAAAAGGAAGGCCCAACTCCAAAAGCGGCTCGATAGCGTTATAGAGCATGTCCGGCCCCGCCTCCGCCGACGCCGTCAGATCCTCGTGCTTAGCCTGGCCCCACAGATTGCGGAAGCCGACCGTTTCAGTCGGCGCGTGGTCAGTCTTGCGTACCAGCGTCGTGATTGCTGTTCCAACCTGGATACCGACAGGGTCGCCTGGAGTGGAGAAGATGCTCGGGTCGGGGTCGCCGTCTGGGGTCGTCTTGCCCGTCCTGTACTTGTCGCCGTTGAGAGAATCGATCCTGATTACGTCGAACGCCTCCAAGTACCTTTCCCGCATTCCTGTAAAGGACAGTCCGTCCAGCCAGGAGTAGTTGGAGATGAAGCAGACGACGCCTTGGCCGGTCTTTTCGGCGATGCGCCGCTCGGCCATGCGGAAGAACCGGACATAGAGGTCGTTGAGGCCCTGTCCTTCGGGCCGCCGCACCTGTTTGGTCTTGCGGTAGGCCTCCGAAAGCCCACGCTCCTCATCCACCGCCATGCCCGCGAAGCCGTTGTATGGTGGATTGCCGAGGATCACCAGAACCGGCGTCTCCTGCTTCACCCTCTCCGCGCGGTCACGCTCTTCCTCCAATTCCGGGAAGGGAAGCGGCTTCTGTACGGTCGGCTCCCAACCAGTCAGAGCGTTGGTAAGGAAGACGCCGGCTCGCTCCGTCCCGTCCTCCGACAGGGGCGCGTCCAGTGCTTGCATCGTCAGACCGACCTGCAGGTGGGCGACGACGAACGGCGCTGGCATTATCTCGAAACCAAACACCCGCTCCATTGCGGCCTTCTTCACCCGCGAGCCAGTGAGGGCGCCCAGACCGCGGCTTTCAAGGTTCAAAGCGATTCGACGCAGGACTTCGGCCAGGTACGCCCCGGTGCCGCAGCAGGGGTCGAGCACGTAGACGTTGTCGGCGGCCAGCCCGTCGGCGATGCCCAGGTCATCTTTGAGCGCCTTGTCGACGCGAGCAACCATGTACCGCACTACCTCGGTGGGTGTGTACCAAACACCCAGTTGCTTACGGAGGTCTGGGTCGAACGCCTCAAGGAACGGCTCATAGAAGTAGGGTACGGCCTGACCTTCACTGAAGCGGTCGAAAAAGGCCACTCGGTCCACTCGGTCGAGGGCTGCCGAGGTCCAATCCAGCACTTCGACGAGGCCCAGGGGCTGTAAGCGCCCTGGGTCGGAGAGCTGCTGAAATAGCGCTCGCAGTACGGGCGCCCGCAGGTGCCAGACAGCAATACGCCAATCGAAGCGACCCGTGGGCGGTGGCGTCTGGCGCGCCCACAGCACCCAAGCGGCGAAGACACCGTAGAAAAGAGTCTGCACCAGTGTAGAGCGGAAGAAGGCGGCCCCACGCTGGCCCTCAAATCGGACGCCCAGCGCCTCCTCTAATGCCGAGCGCACGACGTTGAGGGATGGTGCATCACCAGCTGCCTCCACTCTCCACAGACCGTCCCTCGCGTAAGATGCGAGCAGCTGGGCCAGGTCCTTGGGCTCAGCGAGCGTTGCCCTATGCGAAAGTGCCCGGGAGAGGTACTCACCCAAGGCAGCGCCGACTTTGTTCGCGAAGGCACGAGGCGTCTGCAATTGGGACTCGAATTCAGTCACGGACTCTGCTATTCGGAAGGTCTCCAACTTTGTGGGCTGGCCAGCAGAATCTTCGCCAAGCAACACAAAGTCGCGGGTGTTAGTCACCAGAACGAGCCGGTACTTGCTCCAGTACTTGCTGACCTGAGCGCTTCCAACCGTCAGCCAGGCATCATCATCGGCAGACTTGACCTCCAGAACCCCACACTCAGGAATTTGACCCTGGCGCGGCTTGCCCTTCTGGACCTGCTTCGCTGCATACAAACCGATGTCTGGGTGTCCCGCACCCTGCTGAGCCAACTCACTGATACAGAACACCTTTGGTTTGAGCATGCTCCCAACTGCATTCAGGAGGTTGGTCAGGGGAGGGTAATAGGAACGCTCCCCCGTTCCTTCGCCGGAGGCGCGAATCTTGCGGAGGTCAGTGAGGTAGTCCTCCACAGCTCTAACAAGCTTCGTTGTGTTCATTTATCCGCCCAAGGGTTGATGACGTCTATCCCGCCCCCTTCGAAGTCGTCCATGTCTCTCGTCGCCACTGACGCTCCCCGGCTTCGGGCTATCGCCGCTATCTGGCAGTCGGCATGATTGATGGGACGCCCTGCGGCCCGGCGGGCGGCGGCTATCACGGCGTAGGCTTGGGCTGCGGCGCTGTCGAAGGGAATGATACGCCCGGCAAAGTCCTCCCGGAGCATCCCCTCCACCTCGTTGAGCAGTCTGCCTCGCCGTGCTCCTGTCGGCAGTATCTCGACGCCGTAACGCAGTTCGGCTTCACTGACCGTGGAGAGGTACAAGTTGAGAGCCGCCTGCCCGGCAACCCAGTCCACAACGTTGGCGTCGGGACCAGGGCGCATCAGTTCGGAGACGACGTTGGTGTCAAGGATAATCATCGTAGTTGCCTCAGTCGAACCGGGGCGGTTTGCGCATGGGTGAACGGGGAGGGATCTCCAGTTCGACCCCGCCGAGGGGCGCGAATCTGGCTCGAATGGCGCTCGCCAGGTTCTCCTGTTCTGGTTGCTGGTGATTGAGCGCCATTCTCAGAATGTCACGGGCTTCTTCCTCCATGGAGCGGCCGTTCTCAGCTGCCCGGATACGCAGCCGGTGTTTCAGTCCATCTTCGAGATTGCGCACGGTGATGCTGGCCATGAAAGCGCCTCCATCTAAAATATCACATAATTATAACATGATTGCGTTGCTATCACTAGATGCGCATGGCAGCCGGGCCACGGTCAAACCAGGCTCCGCAAGTGGCCAGCGCTTCAACGTGTCCCGTGTGTGCCAGGACAGCCTTGCCGTCTTCATTCACGAGGCCACTGTCTGGGATCCATGCCCAACCACTCCTAGCAGGGTGCTGAAAAACTATTGGGGCCGGTCGACCTCGTATTTGAGGGAGCGACAAGCGTATTATTCACGATTAATATGCCTCTTGACGTGAATGAACGGCACGTCTTGGCCGGATATCGTCGGAGTCGGGCGGCAGTTTACAGGACAGTTTCACAAAGACCCCCTTTATCCGCAGCCTGCTAGGCTGCATTGAGCAGACCCGGCACCCCTTCGCCCGCTACCACAAAATCACTTCGTATACAAGGGCTTGCAAGGCCTTACCTCGGATGAATTTTCCATTCACAATGAGAAGTTGGGCCATTGCTGGCAGGAGCAGTTGATTGATCGTCGCGGAGCCACGAACGCAAACGTCGAACGGCACGACACAGGCCGGACCGCGCCTCACGAGAGCGGTCCGGAACTACGTGCGCGCTTACGCCTCGCTGCACGGACGGCGCAAGGCAGCCGAGCATCTCGGCGTGTCCCGCCACACCCTGTGGCGCTTCCTTGAAAGAGGCGAGATGGGGCGCGCCGTGCCCTCCGCCGTCGTGAACAAGGTCGGCAACAGCGTCCGAGCGATTGAAGCGGCCACATACGAGATCATCATCTACCTGGAGGGCCTGCGGCCGGACTCTGCCCTGCGTTCCTTGCGCCAGGGTCGTTCCTTGCGCCAGGGTCTTGAGGAGGCGCTCCTGCTACTCTGCGCAGCGCCGTTCACCACGGTGGACGAGCTGTCGCGCTTGGGATGCGTTCCGGCCTCCACGCTCCGCGAGCGCTTGAAGATGCTGATTGAGCGGGGCCTCGTGGACTCCGTGCCACACCACCTGAGCGCGTTGGGGACTCGCCCTCAGCGCCGGTACTTCCCGACGGAGAAGGGCGTCACCGCCGGAGGCATGGCAACCAAGGGCCGTGAGCACATGCTGCGGGCCTACCCAGTGTCGAAGCAGTGGTTCCGGCTGCTGGCCGAGCGACTGGACGCCGTGGCCGTGCTCTACCGCGTCGCCGCCATGGTCGCCGACGCCGACCCGCAAGACGACCCGGTGCGAGTGGACCACTACCGCCACGGCCCCTACGATATGCTGCTCACCCTGTCCGGGGGCCGCTCCATCGGCCTGATTCGCCAGGGACCGGCGCTGCCCACGTCCAGACTCCGCTACCGCCTCAGGAGCATCGAGAGGCTGGACAGCAGCGACAGCCCCTTCGTCGCCCTGGTGCTGACCCATGCAGACCAGGCCACCCGCAGGGCCATCCGCTCCCTGGGCGACCCGTCGGAGCACTCCCGGACCTTCGTTGCGACGGAGGGGGGGCTTCTGGCCGGAGACCACACGGGAGTCGTCTGGCAGCAGTGCGGGAGCGGCCTGGGCGAGGCCGTGCGCATCGACGCCGACACATCCCTGGCGGGTATCCTGGCCTTGGCGGAGCGCCTGCTGGACTCCTCCTACTCCTTCCTGGGCAAAAGCCCGAAGCCAAATCCCAGCGACCTCTATCCCTCCGGCGTGCAGGCCGCCATGCCGGAGCCGTCGCAGCAGCTCACACCGGCCCTCCCGGCGCAGCTGACCCGGGCCGAGAAGGACGCCCTCGACCTGCTGGCAGCCTGGCCCCTGTGCACCCGTGAGCAGCTGGCGGGACTGATGGGCGGCGTCACTCTGCGCCGCGTCAATCAGGTGCTCCGCTCCCTTTCCCAGCACGACCTAATGCGAGCGGACGAGCCTCTGCACATGCTCACCGACGAGGGGCTGACGTACCTGGCCCGCAGGGACCGCGCCGCCGTGGGGCTGACCCTCGACCGGTGGAGCGCCGAGCCTCTCTACCTGAACGCCGACATCTACGCAGGGACCGCGGTGCGCGCCCTCGCCTCTCAGATGCGTCACCACGCCGGCGTGATCGACTTCGCAGCCGCCCTGTCCACCGAGGTCGCTCGATCCCCGGACCACGACCTGTTCGACCTGCTGCCCACGTCCCGCTCCAGCATCGGCTACCGCTACGACTGGACCACCTACGTCATCCATCCCGACGCCTCCTTCACCCTGGAATACAAAGGCCGGTGGCGTCCGTACCTGCTGGAGTTCGAACGGAGAGCCACGACCCCGAAGCGTGCCCGCTCCCGTCTGAAGTCCTACCAGCGGTACTTCGACAGCGGATGGGCTGAGCGAGATCACGAGGGACGCCTGCCCCGGGTGCTCTTCATCTTCGAGTCTCCCGGCAGCGAGAACGCCTTCCTCGACGTTGCCGACACAGTGAATGGGGGCCCATCATCACCTCGAACACAGAGATCCTTTCCAAGCGTGGCATCCTGGGCGACGCATGGATTCTACCGCCGCCCCATTCCCTCGACAGGAGGCCGCTTTCCGTGATGGGTCAGGTGACAGAATGACCGCCACGCCGTTCCGACCACTTCCTGTAGGGGGTGTCCCAGCATGGCTGCTGGGACCATTGTCCGCCCACCTGCAACCCCTCTTGCATCTTCCGCCCTCCCATGTGCAATTTGTTGCAGAACTGATACGTCAGCGGAGTTCCCGTCGACCGCAGCTCTCCATTGCACTTCAGCCTTGGCTCCTAGCTACATCCCCCTCAGTCAGCATCCCGCCGACCAGCCCCATGAGGGTCACAGAAGCATGTTCCATCACAGGCCCCAGTCCGTTCCCACAGTTTCCTATAGGGGGACAAAAGGGCATTCCGCCACCTACGGTGTCAGCCCCCAACAGGTCGAAACGTGACAATTGTTGCAGCGCCCGGACCCCGTCTATCCGGGCGACGGCTCCTCCCCGGTAGGGGTTGAAAGCCGGTGTCGAGATAGTGTATAGTAAGACAATATACTACAACAGGAGACGAGAGAGAGTGACCACCCCCAGGAGGTCCAAGACTATCACCTTCTCCCTGCCGCCGGAGATGGAGGCGCAGGTGCGCCAGGTGATGAAGGAGGACGACCTCTCCGTGAGCGAGCTGCTCAGACAGGGTATACGCCTGTTCATGGAGGAGCGGGAGTGGCGAAGACGGGAGCGGCTGGAACGGCTGCGCTCCCGCATTACTACCGAGCAGGAAGAGACAGGAAGGAGAGAGCGATGAACGACCGACTCGATCTGATACCGGCCGCCCTCTACGCCAGAGTATCCAGCGACCGCCAGGACGTGGACCTGTCCGTGGCCGCCCAGCTGCGGGCGCTCAGGGACTATGCCGACAAGAACGGCTACCACGTCGCCCGCGAGTACGTGGACGAGGCCGAGAGCGGACTGATAGCGGATAGGCCGCAGTTCAGGAAGATGCTGGACGAGGCCGCGAAGCCTGAGGCCCCCTTCAAGGAGATATTGGTCTGGAAGTTCAGCCGGTTCACCCGCAAGCGGGAGCACGCCGTTGCCTTCAAGTCGATGCTACGGCGCAAGGGCGTCCGGGTGGTCTCCATCACCGAGCACGCC
Organism: Dehalococcoidia bacterium; assembly: GCA_965249185.1. Classification (GTDB taxonomy): domain Bacteria; phylum Chloroflexota; class Dehalococcoidia; order Lucifugimonadales; family Australimonadaceae; genus CBDFLS01. Next base: position 851,396 of record CBDFLS010000002.1, on the reverse strand, counting down.
GATGACACCCCCACCGGCAAGCTCCTTGAGGCCATCATCGAGAGCGTCGATGAATTCTACAGTGAGAATCTTGCCCAGGAGGTCGTCCGGGGAATGAGGGAGGCAGCCTCCCGCGGCTTCTGGGTCGCCAGCAGGGTTCCCTACGGCTTCAGCAAGGCCATGGTGCAGGACGGAGCCAAGAAGCGGCCCACCTTGGAACCCGATCCCGCCACCGCGCCCGTGGTGGAGCGCATCTTCGGCATGGCCGAGGTAGGGAGGGGAATCCTGGACATCACCCGCACCCTCAACGACGAGGGAATCGCCAACCCCACCGGCAGGCTCTGGTCAAAGAACGGCGTCCACATCATCCTCCGAAACGAGGTCTACACGGGAACCCTGGTTCGGGGTTTCCAATTGCGACTAAATCATCAGTAGGGATGCCCAACGTGATGACTACGTTGTTATCCCGGTCGATCATGACCCGGTCGAGAAGGATTTGCAACACGTCCCGCCGCTCCTCGGAGGGCAGATCGTCAAGGCCCTCGCCGACCTTCTCTGCCCACTCGAGAACGTACTCCATCAGCACTCGCCGCTCGACCTCGGCCGACTCCCGTGCGCGGTAGTCATCCAGCTTCGCGCGGAGGTTCTCCAAGCGCTCGGTGATGAACTTGCGTTGATGGTCGAGCTGGCTCTCGGTGATCTTCCCCGACACGTACAATCTGATCGCCCGGTCCTCTTCCAGTTGGATGTTTTGCAGGTCGCGCTCCGTCCTGGCTACCTGCTTCGCCATCTCGCCGTCTTCACTGGTGTCGAGAGCGTCGATGCCAGCGATGAGGAGGTCGCGGTCCTGCACGACCCTCTTGACCTGGCCCCAAACAAGCTCCTCCAGCCGCTCCGCCCTGATATAGGAGCGATTCCGGCAGTTGAGGCGGAACTTCTGCACCCCGTAGCATCTGTAGTACCGGCGAGGGGGGTCCAGGTCGTACTTGTAGACCTTGCCGTTGTATTTCACGGTCTGGCGTCTCGTCGTGCGGCATCCGAAGAGCATCCCGCACTCCGCGCACCTGACCATGTGCTGCAACAGGTAGAACGCCTTTGTGTTGCGCGTGGGCGGCGTCCACCGTTGCTTCCTGAGGCTCTGAACCCGCTCCCACGTCTCATCGTCCACTATCGGCGGGAACGGGACCCCGACCCAGGCATCCTTCGGCTGCTCGTATACCTTCGTCCCGTCGTCCGTCGAGACATGACGGGCCTTGCCGTACCACCAGGTGCCCTTGTAGGTCTCATTCCGCAGAATGCGCTGGACCTGCGAATCATGCCACTGCTTGCCCGGCGTCCCCGGGGGGACCTCATCTTCGTCGAGCTGCCATGCGATGGCGCGGGCGCCCATTCCGTCATGGATGTAGCGATGGTAGATGCGCCGCACGATCTGCGCCTTCTCCTGGTTCACCTGGGGCGTGCCGTCTTCTGCTATCGTGTATCCATACGGCACCTGGCTGGTTGGTATTCGCCCCCGTTTGGCCGCCCCCCTCTTTCCCATTGACGCCCTCTCCCGGAAGTTGTCCAGCTCTATCTTGCCGATGGCCGCCATGAGGCCGAAGGTCTTCATGTCGATGGCGTCCATGACGGCCTCCAGGTTGATGTGGTACGCCTCGACGACCTCCATGAGTGCTGCGGCGGGGTACATGCCCCGGCTCAGGCGGTCGGACTTCCAGCAGACGATGGTGTCGAAGCGTCCGCTCCTGGCGTCGGTCAGCATCCTCTGGAACTCGGGACGCTTCTTTGACCAGCCCCTGCCGACCTCCTGGTAGCGGGCGATGATGGTCAGCCCCTTGCCTTCGCAGTAGGCTTCCATCTCGGAGGTCTGCTCGGAGATGGATGTCTTGTCCTCCCCGTCCTGGCTCTTGTCCGATACGCGGGCGTAGATTGCCGCCCTCTTGCCGTTTGCCTGCTGTTGCTGTGTCTTGGTTCCTGCCATGATCGCCTCCTCTTATTGGCACCTGTCTAAAATGGAAGAGACCCGCCTCCTGCCGGGAGCGGGTCTGCGAGTAGTACAATCACATCGCATCACCTGTCCATTCAGGTGGAGCCACGGCCCGGGGTGTTTGCAGCATCGCCGGGCCAACTTCTACCCAGCATTTTACCGCGATCGCCGGGGCAACTTCAAAGCCCTGATTAGGGTCAGATAGAAGTCGGACCAGTGCGGCTCGCCACACCGGCGGGACCACGGCTTGCGGGAAGTACCTCCACAGGAGTGGGGATCAGCCACTCCTGCCCGGTCTTGGTCGCTCCCCTCACTCGCCCGTCGCGGGCCAACTTACGCACCCTGCGGTCGGAGATACCCAACCGAGCGGCGGCCTGACTCGCCGTGAGGTTGACGACATCATCGGCAGGCAGCTCCGAGGCCAACTCGAACTCTATCGGGCTTGGCCGCTTGAGGGTGCTCATCTCGTGGATGAGAAACCCGATAACCTCGCCGCCGTCGTCCAGCCGCTTGAGGATGCGTTCATCATCGGTAGGAGTGAAGTACCCCTCCCTGAACGCCCACAGGACCTCAAGCATGTCCCCTTCGTCGTCGTACCAGACGGACACCGTTCTGCTCGTCATATTCAATCTCCTTTGATTCGGCGATCCAGATAGCCGGTGAGGATGAGGGAATAGCTGTCCCCCCTCTTTACCGCCAGGCAGAGGTAGCGATTCCTGCCCCTCAAGTCCGGGTAGAGCCGGTAGTAGAGCTGGACCGTTGGATTGGACTTGGAGGCTCGCACCGCATCCGGGCTTGCGAGGGTGTCGGCGAACCTGTGGAGCTGGAAGGCCATTTCAGGATGCCTTCGCAGGATATGCCGGAGCCGCTCGTCGGTGAGGCGGACCTCGTTTCCCTGCTCATCGGTGAATCGTCGCAGGACGGTCTCCATCAGCTAATACTATACCGTAGAGTATACCACATACGGAATAGCACAGCAAGTCTCAGACCTGCCTTGCCACCGCGGAGTGTTCCATCAGACGCCACAGTAACCCTCACACTCGTTGCCGAACCCGTCCGATTGCCCGTCCGTTCCCAACTCCGCCTCATCGGGGCTGACCGCCTGCGCGAGGGGCACCCGTCGAGGATGCAGGTAGGGCTCCTTAGCGAAGGCCAGCCGTCCTCTGAGGTTGGCGTCGATCTCCACTGCCTCGGCGAACAACTCCGGCCACCTGCGCTTGGTCTCGACCCACCGCTGACGGGACTGGTAGGGACAGCCGACGCAGGCAGAGCGCTCCAGCGGCTGGTCGTAGCGGGCCTGCCACCACTCCAGGCAGTCCTTTCTGGACATCCCAACCTCGATCAGTGGGTAGCGATTGTGTATCCACCGGTCGCGGGGTGTTTTCATTGGCTGATGACCGTCAGAGAGTGTGTGAAACGCATCAGCCCTCCTCCCCGCCGCCGTCCGGAGATGAGTCCGCACGAGGCGGGAGCTGCCTGTCCCTCACGGCGTACTTGACGAGCAGGGTGAAGAGGCGGCGCAGCCGGTCCTGGGCGTCGGGTCCGGGGTTGAAGTCGATGCTCACCACCCCCAGCCCCGTCCCGCGCCTGCTGGAGCCTTTGGGCTTGTCTTCGCTCTTGGTCTCTTCCATATCGCTATTCCGGTGGTCGGGCTCTCTAGGGATGGTGCGGGAGCAACTGTCCTTTCCTTCGGCTCTGAGTGTTGGACTTGCGGCGTCGTACGCCCCTCCCATTCAAGTGTGGGCTGCCAGCGATCTGGGCATAATCCCTTGAAAGGGAGGGTGAGCTCACCCTCCCTTTCAAGCCCTGACGTTCCCAGGGGCCTTCGTGGTGTGATGGACGTGTACAGAGATTTGAGTTTGTTCCAAAAAGGGAAGTCGGGGTCCTGAGCAAGCTAATTCGGGGAGAAAACACCGCCTATAGGACCATCTCAGCAAGCACTTTGGCTCCAGAGCGGGTTCCAGGGGGTGGTGCCAGGACGGGCTAGGGAAACTTCCCGAAAAGGAAGTGCCGATTTGTGAGCCGACTTCCCTTTCGTCGTGGAGAAGTTTCCTTTTCGGAAGTGGGAGTGAGGGACCGATGAAAGAGAGGGCTGTAGCGATGGAAAAGACGAGGAGCCTGGAGAACCTGCACGAGTTGCGGCTCATGGCGCTGCTGCTCGACGTGATACGCGAGAAAGGGCGCATGGAAGCGGCGGAGATGCTGGGCGTCAACTACAAGACCCTGGCTAGAGCCGTGGAGACCGGCAGCCTTTCGCCGCGCATGAGCCATGCGTTGGATCGTTTGCTGCTGTCCCAGAAGACCAAAGCGACGGCTCGACAACAGGAGCGCATCGAAGCCCTGGAGCAGCGGGTGGAGACCCTGGAACAGAAGATCGAGAGCAGTCTCGGCAAGGTGCGAGCCTTCGTCGAGTCCCAGGTGAAGGCGTTCGGAGACGAGCACGTCAGGGCTCTGCGCCAGTTGGAGCGACGGGTGGCTGAGGTCGGGGCTGGGCAGGGGTCGGGGAGCGGGGCTAATGCGGTTCGCAAGCCGGTTGGTAATACCACGTTTCGGCGGAAGTATCCCGAGCTGGTGACCCGTGAGCCTGCGCCAGACGACGAGGAGGTCTATGGCGCGGCGTGGCCGCTGGTTGAGGAGTGGCGAAGGCTCAGGGATGGCCATCCCAGCGACGGCAAGAGCCTGTCGTGGCTGGTGACGGAGGAGCGCATCCTGGACCTGGAGCTGGCCATGGCCGAGGAGCACGGGCTGACCCTGCCGCCCGAGACCCAGCCGCTCAGGGGGGTGTGGAGGAACGGGCAGCGACGCTCGATAGAGGCGGCCCTGGGCGACACCCGGTGGGCGCGGACTGCGCTGGAAGGGCTGCTGCTGTCCAGGGAGCAAGCGGCGATGGCGGCCCAGCAGGAGATAGAAAGGGTGCTGCAGGTGGGTTTCGAGTTGGCCCGAGGACGCAGGAAGAAGCTCACTTCCGTCGACAAGGCCAATGTACTGGAGACTTCCCGGCTGTGGCGGCAGATAGCTATCGAGCTTGGCCCAGAGTACCCCGACGTCCATCTGGAGCATATGCTCGTGGATACCTGCGCCATGCAGCTGATACAGCGTCCCTCCAGTTTCGACGTAATAGTGGCGGAGAACACCTTCGGCGACATCCTGACCGACGAGGCGGCTGTGCTGACGGCCTCTATGGGGCTCCTGCCATCGGCCAGCCTGGCTTTTTCTCCCGAAACCACCAGACAACCTTCTGGAGGAGATGCTCCTCCAGTGGCCACCTCTGGATCAAAGGCGAAACGACCGGAGCGGGGCAGGAAGGCCGCCCTGAGAATGTACGAGCCCATCCACGGCTCTGCCCCCGACATCGCCGGGCAAGGTGTGGCCAATCCCATCGCCACCATCCTCAGCGTGGCTTTGATGATGCGCTACTCTCTGGGCCTCACCCAGGAGGCAGCCGCCGTGGAGGGTGCCGTGAAACAGGTGCTCCAGGATGGCCGAGGCGATGACGGTATCTCCCAGCAGTTCACCCCACTCTCCGAAGCCCTTGTTCGACGTCAGGATGATGCTCCCGCGTTCGTAGCGTGCTGAGATCAGCGTGAAGAAGGCGGTTGCCGCGTCCCTGTCGTAGGGCCAGATGCCAAACTCATCGACGATGAGCACCTTGGGAGCGAGGTAGACGCGCATGCGATGGCCAAGTGGGTCTTGCCCACGCCAGGCGGTCCGAGCAGCAAGACGTTGGTGGCTTCGGCGACGAAGGCGAGGTTGGTCAACTCTTTGACCTAGCGCTCGTCGATGGAGGGCTGGAAATCGAAGTTTTTTGCAGGGTATCATTGCCTATATTGGGTGAGCCCTGACGGCATCTGGGAGTGGATGTACACTAGATCGCTGAGGAGCCGCTTGTTCATGGAACGAAATGGGCAGTTGAGGCGTATACTCGAATAGACAGAATCCAGATGATGAGAGTGCTGAGCGCCTGAAACACGACCGAATCCGCGTATTCGGCGCCTTGCGAAGAAGCTCATCCCACTATTGGCATCGTTCCCGGCCCTTGTTGGCCGATAACGTCCGGGTAGAGGCAGGTCGTTTAGGAAGAAGTTGGGGGTTCGCTCCGTGGGCCAGCGTCGCCGCTGATACAGAATCTGCTTGAAAAAGAAGGAGGAGCGCCATACTCGCCGGGAACTATTCCTCCGGCAAGAGCGTCTTACTTGGAGATGGTACTCGATTCTCGACTTAATGGAGGTGGCATCATGCGATTTCTAGCAACCATCGTAGTTGGAGTCGTGGCCTTGACGCTAGGTGCCTGCGCTAGTTCCTCACCAACGCCTACCGGCGACGTGGAGTGGGGCGGTGGGACGGGGACTCGGGCAGAGACGCCAGCAAGCACACGAACAGCTATGAGTGAAGCGGAGTCGGGCACTGGGACGCCGCTCCAGATAGAGACGCCATCAAGCACACCAACAGCTACAAGTGAAGTGGGGGCGGACACTGCGACACCGACACAGGCAGAGACACCATCAGGTACAGCAGGGACAACTCCAACTCCAGCCGGTGCTCCGCTAGTTGGACAGTCTCAACCCGTCCTGGACCATGAGGCTCGGGACGCACAGCGTCTAAGAGAGGTCATGGAAGAGTTTCCTGAAAGGATGAAGATCTGGATAGACCAGGATACCATTGTGTACTTGCTTAATCGCCATCCTCACGGCAGTGAAGGAGATTTGGTCGCTGTAGCCCTATACCTGCCAACCAGGACAGTCAAGAACTATGAACTTGCAATAGACGGTAATGGCGAGGCTAGCATTGCTCTATATTCGGAAAGAACGCCGGACTCTGCTGAAGGCAGAGCGGCTTCCCTGCGGCTAGAAGAAGACCCAAGAGTCGCGGACACAGCACTCCATCTTCTGACAACCGTAGACCTGCGGCTAGAAGAAGACCCAAGAGTCGCGGACACAGCACTCCATCTTCTGACAACCGTAGAAAGGTGGTCCAAGAATTGAACCCACATTTCCCAGATCAGCCGCGTGGGTGCGTCGTAATCCGGTGAGAGTGCTGCCTATTTGAGCCGCCTACCTGGGCATTATGGGCAGTGTGGGTGCTAGACTGGCCGAGCTAGCGGGTCTAGTTCTGGATACCGCAATCTCGCTGGAGGCACCCAATGGGTGAAAGCTCCGACACCCCTTTGAAGCTCCAATTCGACCGCAGAGTCCGCCTGGATTTTCGTGGCGCTACCATCACCTCGGACGCCGGACTCCTGGCATGCCGCGAGCTTGATGCCGCTCTGGGGCTCACAGAGACAGCCAACGATTATATCCATGAAAGCCGCACCGGCCGCAATGTGCAACACCCGCTGTTGCCCTTGCTCAGACAATCGGTGTATAGCCGTCTCGCTGGCTATGAGGACACCAACGACGCTGAACGGCTTGCCCAAGACCCGGCTATGCGTGTCATCGTCGGGTGGCAAGGTACTGATAAGCAGGCAGCCAGCACCAATACTATGAGCCGATTTGAGACTGAGGTGTTAACCGAAGAGGAAAACCTGGATGGGCTTGCGCGCCTGAATGTTGAGTGGGTGGACAGGGCCATGGCCCAGACATCTCACCAGCGAGTTATCCTAGACATGGACAGCTCTGAAAGCCCGGTGCATGGGCAGCAAGAGGGAGTCGCCTACAACGGCCACTTCGAGTCCGTATGTTATCACCCGCTCTTCCTGTTCAACCATTTCGGAGATTGCGAAGGTGCAATGCTTCGCCCGGGCAACGTCCACAGCGCTGAGCGGTGGCGGGAGGTTCTGGAGCCAGTCGTGAAGCGATACCAGGAGAAAGGAGTCCGGCTGCTGTTCCGGGCCGATGCTGCCTTTGCCAAGCCCGAGGTGTACGAGTACCTGGAGTCAAGGGACACTGGCTACGCTATGCGGCTTCCGGCCAACGAGGTATTACAAGGAAACATCCGGCACCTGCTGAAGCGGCCCGTGGGCAGGCCGCCTAAAGCCTGCCCTGAGCCTGTCGAAGGGAAGCCCGTAGTCCGGTATCACGACTTCGTTTACCAGGCCCAGAGCTGGGACATTCCCCGGCGTGTGGTCGCCAAGGTGGAGTGGCGCCAGGGTGAGCTATTCCCGAGGGTCGGGTTCGTCGTCACCAACCTCAACCTACCGCCGGCAGGCGTAACCCACTTCTACAACGGGCGGGGCACGGCCGAGCAGTGGATCAAGGAAGGTAAATACGCCCTGAACTGGACGCGGCTCTCGTGTCACAGGTTCGTTGCTAACCAGGTGAGGCTGTGGCTGTTTGTGCTGGCCTACAACCTGGGCAACTTCATGAGAAGGCTGACTTTGCCAGAGTCAGTGAAACACTGGTCACTGCGAAGCGTGCAGACCAAGCTCATCAAGATGGGTGGACGTCTGGTGCGGCATGCCAGGAGGTTGGTGTTTCAGCTTGCTGAGGTGGCAGTGTCCCGGGAGGTATTCCGGCAAGTGTTGGAGCGTATCGCCGGGCTCCATCCAGCACCAGGGTAGCGATTATCCTTGAGGTCATCAGAGGTGAAGAGAGGCAACCAAGGGCGAGGTGCGCGCCCGGAGGAGTTTGAAGGGAGTGCAAACGTGGTGAAAGCCACCTCCGCTGCCTGGGGCCGCTAACTCACCACGCCGAGAGATGGTTTTGTGCGCTTGATTGGATGGTTGACGGCATCCGTGACTGATACTACGATGGCTCTCGTCGAGGATGGTGCGTTGCTTGGACCCAGGCAGCTTGATATGGGTAATTCCGGTTGAAACAACGCAACATGGCGTGGGATCGCCCAGTAAACGTGTGTGGCGATAGCTTGGGAGTGCCGGGATCGATAAGTTCGCGATGCGCCAAGCGCAAGCTGTGAGCATCTATCCGACTTACCGCCACACGCTTCAGCCAGCAGCAGTGCTCCAATCGTCCGATGGGGCAATTGGGCCAAAACCCACCCCTTGGGGATCCCCAACGAAGGCAATCCGTGCAACGTCTGCAATGTCCGTAGGTGCCAGGTGCACTGTGCCACCTAGGGAAGTCACCTTTTCAACACTGGCGGGGCATATGGAGACTTCAGTAAGTGGATTACTATGCCCTTTACTGGAGGTAGTGGAATTGACGGAGGGTATGCGTGTGTTGCCGACAGCCCCTAAACGTGCGCGACCCGTCTGTTGTCTGTGAGACGGTTCAGGTGAGAAAATGCACCCGGAGACCCGAGATGAACTGGAGGGCCGATGTCCATCCCAATTGCTGGGGAGGCCAGTGCCTCGGTGCAAACAGCGTCTCTACAGGGCTTCCAGGAAGGCTGGTTGCGGTCGATTGTCACCCGGACGTAGCAGGAAGCATGAAAAGGAGGGCAGTGAATGCACAGGCTCTCTCTCGTTCCCAGCATACGCTGGCTCTCGATGCTGGCAGCTCTGCTGCTCACGGCCCTTCTCGTCGCCTGCGGTGAGAACGGCCCCGAACCAATCCCGTCCGACTTCATCTCTCAACCTATTGCACTCACACCCGCCGTTCCTAGCGTAGAGGCCGACCTCAAAGCCGAAACGGAGGACGACGAAAAAGAGAGTCCACACGTTGACGCCTCATCCGTCACCTCCGTTGGAGCGGGTTTCGACCACACCTGCGCCGTGAGGATCGACAGCTCCGTGGTTTGCTGGGGATTGGACGAGGATGGTCAGGCGTCTCCCCCTGCCGGTTCATTCACGTCCGTCAGCAGCAGCCGCTCTCACGGGTGCGTTTTGCGGGACGATGGCGCGGTCCAGTGTTGGGGATGGCCATAAACGAGGGAGTTGGAGTCGCTCTGGTTGGACCATGACATCGACAACGGTATTCAAGTTCACTGTCCACGAGCACCGCAATCTTCTGTGTCGTTGCCCTCAACACCGGATACCGGGTGGGCGGCGACACCGAGCGGACACGATTACCAGCGCTACCCACGCCGTAGACGAACTGGTGTGCAACACGTCTTATGAGTTCCGCGTGAGCGCATACGCGGACGGCGACACCTACAAAGACGAGTAGGGTGGCGCAGAGGTATCCGCAACGACCGGGGTCTGAAGCTAAGCCCTAGAGAAGCGACTCTGCCCATTCAGGGGATTAGCCGCCAACTTCAGTTCCACCACTCCCAGCGGCATCCAAGTCCACCGCCCAAGAGTACCTCAGTTTTTGTAGTCGATTGAGAAATGGGGATGGTAGTCATTCGTTCCTAATTGTTAGCAGCCCGCGCCCCATCCCATTGCTTCCTCGAGCTATCAACGCTATGGTAGATTCTCCATTTGAGTTTAGCGTGACGGTCATCGAGGTAGTTGTTGGTGAATCACCAACAACGGCAAATGCGTGTTGTCCCACCGAGACGTCAGTATCTCCTTCAATGACTCTGGCTGACAGTTCAACGTCTGTCACGGGCCACCCGTTCGTTGAGAGCGATACCGGGAAAGTAAGAGGCTGGCCAACTGGGAACAATACATCAGGACAACTTACAACGCGAGGGCGGGCCTGTGGTCCCCCACGGAGACGGCTACCACGGCAGCGTGCAGCCCTCTACCTCCGAGGTTCAGGGCGGACTCGTACTCGTTCGAGATCAGCGCCCTCGCTCCGGTGGGAGACGCGGTGGGCACTGTGTCGGCCTTCGACGTGAACGACGACGCGGTCACGTACTCGATCACGGCGGGGAACGAGGAACAATGACCTGACTGGCAGCATACCTGTGGAATTGGGCGACATGGACAGCCTGACCGATCTGTGGCTGCGCGACAACAGTCTGAGCGGCGGGATACCACAGGAGCTTGAAGACCTCAATCTGACGGCTCCGCACCTGTCCGGCAACTCGTTCTCAGGCTGCATCCCGTCGGGATTGCGGGATGTCGAGACCAACGACCTGAACCTCTTGGGGCTTGACTACGGCACATCGCCTGAGTCATAGTCGTCCCCGGCTCGGGCGACGTTCACATCCAGGGATAAGGTCGTCCTGGGGGCGGCGGTCGGGACGTCGCTAGCGAGAAGTCTCGGCGCTGTCACCTTCAGCAGCCTCCAGGCCTACCCCCCACGAGTACCGCAGTTTTTTGTGTCTATTAGAAACCGCGGAAGCTGGTCTGGGGCACGACGGCGAAGGACAAGGCGGACCCGGTGCGGGTGGAGAAGGCCTTCCCCGCTATCGTCTCCAAGGCCCAGTTCCGCCGCGTGAACCGGAAGCTGCGCTCCCGCGCTCCCAGGAGGAGCCACCCCCGCCGTGTCGGAAGCACCTACCTGCTCAGCGGGCTTGTCCGGTGCAAAGCGTGCAACCGCGCCCTCTCCGGCCAGGACGCCAAGAGCGGGAAGTTCGCCTACTACGTCTGCCAGTCCCTCCTCAAGCGGGGTAGTGGCACCTGCGACGCCCCCAGGCTCAACGCCCGGCGCTTCGAGGAGAAGGTGGTGGGCAAGATTCGGGAGAACGTGCTCACCGAGTCCAACATCCGGGCGTTGGTGAAGCTGGTGGACGAGGAGATGGACGGGGTGGCCAAGGAGCAGAGGCAGAAGCTGGAGACAATCGAGGCGGAGCTGGTGGACGTGAAGCGCAGGCTGGGACGGCTCTACGACCTAGCGGAGACCACCGACCTGGACATCGAGGACTTCAAGCCCCGCATCAGAGAGCACCGTGACCGGCAGGAGAGGCTTGAAGCCACGGCGGAGGAGGCGAGGGCGATGCTCTCCCAGCGCAGAGAGGTCCTGGACGACGTGGAGACCATCACGACCTACGCCCTGGACATGAGCATGTTCCTCAACGAGAGCGAGCTGACGGAGCGCAGGGCCTTCATCGAGAGCTTCGTGAAGGAGATCGTCGTCATGCCGGACAATGCCGTGGTGCGCTACACGATTCCAATGCCCGACGATAGCCCCATACCTGGGAGAGATGCCGAGGAGATGGCGCTGAACGGCTCAGTTCTGTCTACCGTCAAGTTTGGTGGACCTGGAGGGATTCGAACCCTCGACCTCCTCAATGCCATTGAGGCGCGCTCCCAACTGCGCTACAGGCCCCGAAGGGGCACTATACCATACGCCCAAGCTGTGGATACAACCGCGGCCGCCTACAGCGTCGGGCGGCGCAGGTGCCAATCGGTGGTCTGCTGGTACGCGTGCGCCGCGGCCATCACCAGGCCGTCGTCCAGGGGTTTGCCGGCCAACTGCAGGCCCATGGGCAGGTTGCCAGCGGTGAAGCCGCACGGCACCGAGATGGCGGGCAGGCCCGTGACGTTGAAGATGCGCGTGAAGCGCAGCAGCATCTCGCGGGTGGAGCGCTCCTGGCCGCCGACGCTCACCTGGTCCTGGCCGATGGGCGGCGCGGGGATGGCGGTGGTGGGCATGGCCAGCAGGTCCACGCGGCGGAGAGCCTCCTGGAGCCTGCGGCCCACCATCTCCCGCACCCGCTGCGCCTGGAGGTACGCCTCGGCGGAGACGAAGAGGCCGCTCTCGATACGGCGACGGATGGCCGGGTCGAACCGGTCGCCCTCGGCCAGCAGCCGTTTCCCATAGCAGGCGGCGGCATCGGCGGAGACGATGACGGCGGCAGCGGGCTCGACCATCGGCAGCTCGGGGACCGATATCTCCTCCACGCCAGCGCCCAGTGTCTCCATCTGGGCCATGGCCGCCTTGAACGCCGCCTCCACCTCTTCGTCCACGGCGTCCCACACGTACTCCCTGGGCACACCGATACGCAGCCCGCGCACCGGGCGGGCCAGGTCGCGGGTGTAGTCGTGAGCCTCGGTCCTCAGCGACGCGGCGTCCCGCGGGTCGTGGCCGGCCAGCACGCTCATGGCCAGCGCCACGTCCTGCACCGTGCGCGCCATGGGGCCCACGTGGTCCATCGTCCACGACAGCGGCGTCGCGCCGTACCGGCTGACAAGGCCGTAGGTGGGCTTGAGCCCGGTGATGCCGCACAGCGCCGCCGGGATGCGGATGGAGCCGCCGGCGTCGGTGCCCAGCGCGAAGGGCGCCTCGCCCGAGGCCACGGCCGCCCCGGAGCCGCTGCTGGAGCCGCCGGACGTGCGCTCGATGTCCCAGGGGTTGCGCGCCGGGCCGTAGTGGTGGTTGAACGATAGGGGACTGAAGGCGAACTCCGGCATGTTCAACTTGCCGATGCAGTACGCCCCCGCATCGAAGAGCCTCGCCACCGCAGCGCCGTCCTCGTCCGGCACGAAATCGGCGTCCACCACCGAGCCGGAGGTGGTGCGGACGCCCATAGTCCAAAAGAGGTCCTTGAGCCCCACGGGGATGCCGTGAAAGGCGCCCCGGTGCCTGCCCTCCGCCAGGCCAACCTCGGCCTGCTGGGCCGCCTCCAGCGCCTGCTCATCGAGCCGCGTGATGAAGGCGTTCAGCTTCGGCTCCACGGTCTCGATGCGCGCCAGGAAGGCCCGGCACACCTCCACGGGCGATACGGCCTTGCGCTGGATGCGCCGGCTAAGCTGTGCCACCGTTAGCTGAGTCAGCTCATCATCCGCCATGACGCTCCTACACCCCGCCCGGAAGATTGGGTGCCGTGGGGAGACCTCTCTTGGGGAAAAGAGGTCTCCCCACACCCCTTCCAGAAAACCTTGTATCTGGGTGGGATGGGCAGGGGACTCGAAGCCCCCTGCCCATCCCACCTAACTGCGAAGTTCTTTGCGGAGGGTATGGGAACCACTTTCTCCCAAGAAAGGGGTTCCCTCCAGGTACCCGTCTTTGGTGGGCTCTACGGGGCGCCCGTGACGCGGTAGACGGTGGCGGGCTCGATGTCCGAGATGTCCGCGGCCTCCAAGGCGGCCACGCGCTGCAGCAGGAGCCGCACCTCGGGGAACAACTCCTCCAGGTGCGGGTCCTCGCGACGGAAGCCGAGCTGCTGGGCCATGGCCACGAAGGCCTCGTGGGTCAGCTCCGGGCGCTCACGCTGCTGGGGCATCGGATCCCTCCCGTGGGATGGCCCGCAGTATATCACCGGATGCGGACCTGGGATGGAAGCGCAGGGAGAGGACGCCGTTAGCGGGCGGCGACCAGCCATGCTTGACCAGCGTCTGTTGTAAGTATTGGCCCGCGTAGAAGATGGACGGCCTAGGCGACGGGCTCCCGTACCTCGACCACCAGGGTCTCCAGGGAGCCTTCTTGGGGAATGGGCTCCCCATCGGCTTGCAGCGATTCCAGGTAGAGGCCTATGGCCTCTTTCGCCATATCCACTGCCTCCTGCCGCGTCTCACCCTGAGTCACGCACCCCGGCAAGGCGGGGACCTCCACTGAGTAGCCGCCCTCCTCTTCCGGGATGAGCACCACCGTGTATTTCAACATCTTCCACCCTCAGAGCAGCTCGCTTAGCTCCTCCACCGATAACCCCGCCGCCTTGAGAATGGCTGACAGAGTGTGCGACTTGACAGGCCGGGAATGAACGGGGACTACCACCCTTGCCCCAGGTTTCGCATCGTTTTTCATAATAACATGGCTACCACTGGTCCGATGAACGTACCATGCCGCCTTCTCTAAAGCCCGCACCACTTTCCTGCCCGGCACTTGGGGCGGCTTAGGCATTCCCTACTCCCTAACTTTCGCCTTGGTGGGGCGCTTGCGTGCCCTGCGCCCGTTGGCGCGAGCGGCGGCGCCGTCGGGCGGCGACCAGCCGTGCTTGGCCAGCGTCTGCTGTAAGTATTGGCCCGTGTACGACTCCTCGTGGAGCGCCAGCTCCTCCGGCGTGCCGGCGGCCACCACCCAGCCGCCCTTGTCTCCGGCGCCGGGGCCCAGATCGATGACCCAGTCGGCGTTCTTGACCATGTCCAGGTGGTGCTCGATGAGCAGCACCGTGTTGCCCGCGTCCACCAGGCGGTGGAGCACCCGCAGCAGGTGCGCGCAATCGTCGAAGGCCAGCCCCGTGGTCGGCTCGTCCAGGATGTAGAGCGTCTTGCCCGTGGCGCGGCGCGACAGCTCCGTGGCGAGCTTCACCCGCTGGGCCTCGCCGCCGCTGATCGTGGTGGCCGGCTGCCCCAGGCGGATGTACCCCAGACCCACGTCCTCCAGCGTCTTGAACTTCGACTTGATGCGCGGGAAGACCTCGAAAAAGGCGTGGGCCTCCGTCACCGTCATGTCCAGCACATCGGCGATATTCTTCTCCTTGAAGCGTATCTCCAGGGCGTCCTCGTTGTACCGATTGCCGTGGCACACCTCGCAGGGCACCGTCACGTCGGGCAGGAACTGCATCTGAATCTGGATGTAGCCGTCGCCGCCGCACGCCTCGCAACGCCCGCCCTTCACGTTGAAGGAGAAGCGGCCGGGCGCGTAGCCGCGGGCCTTGGCCTCGGGCAGCGACGCGAAGAGCTCGCGGATGGGCGTGAACGCGCCGGTGTAGGTCGCTGGGTTGCTCCGGGGCGTCCTGCCGATGGGCGACTGGTCGATGTTCACCGCTTTATCGATGTGCTCCAGGCCCTCGACCCGGTCGCAGGCGCCGGGCAGGTCCCGAGCGTGGTAGAGCCGCTGGGCCAGCCACTTGTAGAGCACCTCGTAGACGAGCGTGGACTTGCCGGACCCCGAGACGCCGGTGACGCACACGAGCTTGCCCAGGGGGAGATCCACGTCCACCGACTTGAGGTTGTTCTCGCGGGCGCCCACGACCCGCAGCGCATTGCCCGTCCCGGGCCGCCGGCGGGCGGGCATGGGGATCTCGCGGCGTCCCTCCAGGTACGCGCCGGTGAGCGAGTCGGGGGCCTCCAGCACGTTGCGCAGCGGCCCCTCGGCCACCACATAGCCGCCGTGCTCGCCGGCACCGGGCCCCAGGTCCACCACGTAGTCCGCCGCCCGCATGATCGCCTCGTCGTGCTCCACGATGATGACGGTGTTGCCCAGGTCCCGCAGCCGCTGCAGGGTGAGGATGAGCCGCCGGTTGTCGACGGCGTGGAGCCCCACCGACGGCTCATCGCAGACGTAGAGCACGCCCATGAGGCCCGAGCCGATCTGCGTGGCCAGCCGGATGCGCTGGGCCTCGCCGCCGCTGAGGGTGGAGGAGGTCCGCGAGAGGGTGAGGTAGTCCAGGCCGATGTCCAGCAGGAACTTGAGCCGCGTCCCGATCTCCTTCAGTATCTGGCGAGCGATGGTCGCCTCCCGCTCCGTGAGCACAGTGGGCTCACTGGCGGAGCGTCGCTGCTTCGCCCGTCGCGGCGAGCGAAGAACGGCGTCAGCGACAGCGGCCTGAGCGCCGTCGACGGAGTCCACGCCGTCCTCTCCGCCGATGCGCCGCACCCAATGCGCCATGTCGGTCACCGAGAGGTCGGTCACCTCGATAACGCTCCGGCCGCACACGGTCACTGCCAGCGACTCCGGCTTCAGCCGCGCCCCCCCGCACGATTGGCACGGCCGGGCGGTCATGGAGCGCTCCAGCTCGCCACGCAGGTACTCGGAGGTGGTGCTCCGGTACCGGCGCTCCATGTTGGGGATAACGCCCTCGAAGGTCGTCTCCCACTCGAACTCGCGGCCGTGGTGGCTGCGGTGGCGCATGGTGACGGGACGCCCGCCATTGCCGTAGAGCAGAAGCGCGATCGTCTTCTTGTCCAGCTCCTTGACCGGCACCTTGGTGGAGAAGCCATACTCCCCCGCCAGGGAGCTCAGCAGGCTCTGGTACCAGGGCGCGCCGGGCCCCGCTCGTGCCCACGGGTGGATGGCTCCCTCGGCCAACGAGAGGCCCTTGTTGGGGATGACCCGCTCCGGGTCCACCACCAGCTTGATGCCCAGGCCCGTGCACTCCGGGCAGGCGCCGTGGGGATTGTTGAAGCTGAAGCTGCGAGGCTCCAGCTCCCCGAAGCTGATGGCGCAGTGGACGCAGGCGAAGTGCTCCGAATAGAGCCGCTCCTCGCCGCTGTCCATGTCCACCGTCTGGACCCGCCCCTCGCCGGAGCGGAGCGCCGTCTCCACGGAGTCCACCACCCGGCTCCGCTCCGTCTCCTCCTCCAGCACCAGCCGGTCCACCACGATCTCGATGGTGTGCCACTTCTGCTTGTCCAGCTCGATGGGCTCGCCCAGGTCCCGGACCTCGCCGTTGACGCGGACGCGGACGAACCCCGCCTGGCGCGCCTCCTCGAACACCTCTTTGTGCTCGCCCTTGCGGCGTGCGATGCGCGGCGACAGCACCATGAGCCGTGAGCCCTGAGGCAGCTCCAGTATCCCCTGGACCACCTGCTGGACCGTCTGCCGGGCCACGGGCCGGCCGCAGTTGTAGCAGTGGGGATGGCCCACCCGGGCGAAGAGCAGACGCAGGTAGTCGTAGATCTCGGTGACCGTGCCCACCGTGGAGCGCGGGTTATGCGAAACGCCCTTCTGGTCGATGGAGATGGCGGGCGAGAGGCCGTCGATGTAGTCCACGTCCGGCTTGTCCATGCGACCCAGGAACTGCCGGGCGTAGGCAGAGAGCGACTCCACGTAGCGGCGCTGGCCCTCGGCATAGACGGTATCGAAGGCCAGCGTGGACTTGCCGGAGCCGGAGGGGCCGGTGATCACCACCAGCTGGTCCCGGGGCAAGGTCACGTCGATGTTCTTGAGATTGTGCTCGCGCGCGCCCCTGACAACGATGTTTTCCAGGGCCATTCCACCCTCACCTGAGCGTGTTGGAGTCCGACCTTGGATAATACCACCCAACCGGCTGCGCTTGTAGGGTGCTCATCCCTGCGGTGCGAAGGGTTACCCTGAGCGAAGCCGAAGGGCTCAGGGCGAGCGAGTGGCCGGGCCCGGCTCTATCGCGGCAAACGCTGCTCGCCCGGAGCGCGGACCCACACGCGGCCGTCCCGCACCTCGACGTCGTAGACCGTGGTGTCGACGGTGTAGCGGTCGAGGCACTCGCCGGTGGCCAGCGAGAAGACGGCGCCATGGAGCGGACAGAGAACCTGCCCCGGCTCGACAACCCCTTCGGTCAGGAAGCCGAACATGTGGGGGCAGGAGTTCTCCAGGGCGTAGACCTCCTGACCGTCCCAGAAGAGGCCGATGTCGTGCATGCCGAAGTTGGGGTGGCTGAAGGGAAAGGCGATAACGCCCACCCGCTTCAGCTCGTCCAGGTCGCAGAGGTCGAACTCGTCCGCGTTTGATGCGGACGTGTCGTTTGATGCGGCCATTAGGGGGCTCCACAAAAAGGGCGGCGCGGCGCTACTGCAGCTCCAGCAGCAGCGAGCCGGCGTTCACACTCTGGCTGAGCTTGACCTTCACTGATTTGACGGTGCCGCCGTGGGCCATGCGGACGCTCTGCTCCATCTTCATGCTCTCCAGCATGCAAATCTCGTCACCGGGTTCCAGGACCTGGCCCTTGGCGACGTTCACGGCGATGACACGGCCCGGCAGCGGGCAGCGGATCACCTTCGCATTGCCCTGGGTAATGCCTCGCAGCCCTGGGAGCTCCTCTTTCCGGTCCTGGTGGAGCGCCGGAGGCCGCCTGCGGGGGATGGTGGTGGCCGCCTCCAGGTCGACCAGATAGAGCTCGTCGTCCACCATCACCTCGACGGGGCTCTGATGGACGTCGCCCACCTGGACGGAGTACCACTGGCCGTTGATCTGCAGGCGAAGTCGGCGCATCAGCTCACCCCGTGCCCAACCGGCCCATCATCAACTGGCGGCGCCCCTGAAGCTTCCAGCGGCTGGGCAGCTCCTGGTCCTCACGGTCCTTGGTCAGGGCCAGGCCAGCGGCTATGGCGGCGATCATCTCCTTGCCCGTGCCGCCCGAGTTGAGCGCGTCAAGCATCCGCTCCAGAAAGCTGGTGTTGTACTTTGCGCTGGTGAAGACGGGGTGGGAGAGGACCCTCCTCATGGTGGGCATGTTGGTGGTGACCCCATCCACCTGAAAGCGGGCGAGGGCGGCGTCCATCTCCGCCAGCGCCTCGGCACGGTCCTTGCCCCAGACTATCACCTTCGCCATCAGCGGCTCGTAGTAACTGCTGACCTCGTAGGCGGGATAGAGGGCGGAGTCCACGCGCACATGCCTGCCCTGGGGCTCCTCGAA
The DNA here is from genome assembly GCA_965249185.1 of Dehalococcoidia bacterium. Classification (GTDB taxonomy): domain Bacteria; phylum Chloroflexota; class Dehalococcoidia; order Lucifugimonadales; family Australimonadaceae; genus CBDFLS01. The sequence continues at coordinate 832,489 of CBDFLS010000002.1, read as the reverse complement.
CCGCTCCACCAACCCCGCGGCCGGCAGCAGCGTCGCCGGGTCCTCCGGATAGACCCGGACCTCCATGGCGTGTCCTCGGCAACGCAGCTTCGATTGGTCCAGCGCTAGCTCCTCGCCCGCGGCCACCCGGAGCTGGAGCTCCACCAGGTCCACGCCCGTGACCATCTCAGTAATGGGGTGCTCCACCTGCAGGCGCGTATTCATCTCCAGGAAGAAGAACTCCTGCGAAGGGGTCACCAGGAACTCCACCGTGCCCGCGTTGGTGTAGCCGATGCTCTGGACCAGCCGGACCGCCGCCTGGGTAAGCCGCTCCCGCAGCTCCGGAGAGATCTTGGCGCAGGGGGCCTCCTCCACCACCTTCTGGTGGCGACGCTGCACGGAGCAGTCCCGCTCAAAGAGGTGCACCACGTTCCCGTGGTGGTCCGCCAGGACCTGGACCTCCACGTGGGAGGCGTCGCCCAGATAACGCTCCAGATAGACCCGGTCGCTGCCGAAGGCGCTCAGGGCCTGTGACTTGGCCCGCTCCATGGCGGAGAGCAGGTCCTGAGCGGTCTCGATGAGACGGATGCCCATGCCGCCGCCGCCGTCGGCGGCCTTGACCAGGAGCGGGAATCCGATCTCCAGGGCCGCGGAGGGGGCCTCGTGGTCCGCGATGACCGAATCGGTGCCGGGGATGACCGGCACGCCGGCCTCCTTGGCCTTCTGTCGGGCCACCACCTTGTCGCCCATCTGGGTGATGACCTCGGCGGATGGCCCCACGAACTTCATGCCCGCCGCCGCCACCGCCTCGGCGAACTGGGGGTTCTCCGAGAGGAAGCCGTAGCCGGGGTGCACCGCCTCCGCCTTGGACTTCTTGGCGGCGCTGACTATCCGGTCGATTCGCAGATAGCTCTTGGAGGCGGGGGCCGAGCCGATGCGATAGGCCTCGTCCGCCAGACGCACGTGGAGGGCGCCCTTGTCGGCGTCGGAGTAGACAGCGACGGTCTTGACGCCCAGCCGCTGGCACGTCCGGATGATGCGGCAGGCGATTTCGCCTCGGTTGGCGATGAGCACCTTGGAGAACATACGCTGCTAGTTTAGCAGATGCCCCCTACGGCAGACTTGGAAGCCGCGCTCCGTTACACACGCGCCGATGGCCGGACGGCGCCGGTCCGCAGACGCCGGAGCTCGTCGATGAAGGCGCTGGAGCGCATATCGTGCTCCAGAACGTAGTGGATGGAGGCCGTGGCGAGCACCTCCAGCTCCCGGGCCAGCTCCGGCTCCAGGGTGAGCCTGCGGGCCTGCGCCAGGTCATGCCCCATATAGAAACGCAGCACCTTCAGCGCCGGCACGGAGAGGGGCAGCACTCGGCCGTGCTCCACGGGGCAGGCGTCGCACACCACGCCGCCGAGGCCGGGCGCATACCGGTGCCGCTCGGGCTGCAGCTCCACACCGCACACCAGGCAGTGGCGCAGCTCCGGCTGATAGCCCGCGTCCATCAGCAGCCGCAGCTCCACATAGCGTGGAAGGAAAGCGGTGCCGCCCGGCTCATTGAGCAGGCGCAGGCTCTCCAGCAGCAGGTCGTAGGCCACGGGATGAGGAGCGCCCTCGGGCAGGAGGGCGTCGGCCAGCTCCATCAGGTAGAGGGCGAGCGCCACCCGCTCCAGGTCGTCCTTCAGCGGCCTGAAGCTCTCCAGCGACTCGGCGCCCGTGATCACATCGAGCTGCCGGCCCTTGGCCAGGCCGAGCTGCACATGGTTCAGAATATCCAGGTGCCCTCCCAGGCGGCTGGTGACGCGCCGGGCGCCCCGCACGGTGGCGCGCAGCTTGCCCAAAGCCGGGGTCAGCACCGTCACCAGACGGTCCGCCTCGCCCAGGGGCGCGGCACGCAGCACCAGCCCCTCGGTCTTGTAGAGCCGGGGCCTGCCTCCCGGGGTCACCTTGGACCCGTCCGCGGTCCCGCCATGCGCCTGTGTGGACACGCGAGCTCAACCTCGCCACAGAGTCTGGGCCACAGAGTCTGGAAATGTTGCGCCATGCGCTCCGAGCCACTAGTCTACACCAGCTATCTCCAAGCGGGTGACGAGGCGGCCCCCCACGGCCGGCCCAGGAGCGTCATGCCAGGAGGGTCATGAACGAGCACGAAAAGCAGCGCTGCTTCGGGGGCTCCCCGGACCCGCTCATGCTGCGCTACCACGACGAGGAGTGGGGGGTGCCGCTTCACGACGACCAGCGGACCTTCGAGTTCCTGGTGCTGGAGGGTATGCAGTCCGGGCTCTCCTGGCGCACGGTGCTTCACAAGCGGGAGAACTTCCGGCGGGCCCTGGACGGCTTCGACCCGGCGAAGGTGGCGGCCTACGGCGATGCGGAGCGCCGGCGGCTCATGGCGGACCCCGGCATCATACGCAACGGTCAGAAGATAGATGCGCTCATCAATAACGCGCAGCGCTTCCTGGAGGCGCGGCGGGAGTTCGGCAGCTTCGACCGCTACGTCTGGGGGTTCACCGGCCACCGGACGCTGCGCCGGCCGGAGCCGGTCACGAGGGAGAACACGCCAACGACGTCGCCGGAATCGCACGCCATGGCCAAGGACCTGAAGGCCCGGGGCTTCCGGTTCGTCGGGCCCATCGTCTGCTACTCCCACATGCAGGCCACCGGCATGGTCAACGACCACCAAACCGGCTGCTTCCGCGCTCCGGCCGCACAGTGACCGGAACAGCCGGACCGGGGCTAGAACTCCTGGCGTCCCTCGAAGGCGCGGGCCAGCGTCATCTCGTCGGCGTACTCCAGGTCGCCGCCCACGGGCAGGCCGCGGGCCAGGCGCGTGATCCGGGGGACCAGCGGTGACACCAGCCGCTGAATATACATGGCCGTGGCCTCGCCCTCCACGTTGGGGTTGCCGGCCAGCACCAGCTCTTGCACCGTATCTTCGCTCAGGCGGGACGCCAGCTCGCGAATGCGCAGGTCGTCGGGCCCCACGCTGTTCATGGGCGATATGACCCCGTGGAGCACATGGTAGAGCCCCTTGTACACACCGGTTCGCTCGATGGCCAGCACGTCCATGGGCTCCTCCACCACGCAGATCCGGCTGTGATCCCGGACGGGGTCGGTGCAGATGGAGCAGGGGTCGGCCTCCGTGATGTTCTGGCAGCGGCCGCAGAAGGTGAGGCGCTCTTTGATGGAGGCGATGGCCTCGGCTAAGGCTTGGGCCTCCTCCGGCGGCTGGCGCACCAGGTAGTAGGTGAGGCGCTGGGCCATCTTGGGGCCGATGCCCGGCAGCTTGTGGAACTGGTCGATGAGCCGGGCCACGGGCCCCGCCACCGAAGATCGGTTGTCGTTCATGGTTTCACTCTACGCTAACGGGACGAGCGTGCCGTTCGGTGCGGTCAAGCCAGTTTTAGCAGGCTCAGGTCGTTGCTGGCAAACGCGGAGTGCTTTCCCCACCCGGCCCACCCCCCTTCGTCCGCCGCAGGCGACTCAGGGCGGGCTCCGCGTCGCTCCGATCAGCGGAGGTTTCTCGGACAGCCCCTGGCGGGTAGGTAGTAGTAACGTGCCGCGGGGCTCGCTACATCCCGGGGAGCTTGAGGCCGCCGGTGATGGCGCCCATCCGCTCGCCGGCCAGCGTCTGGACCTTCTCCATGGCCTCGTTGATGGCGGCCAGCACCAGGTCCTGGAGCATCTCCACGTCGTCGGGGTCCACCGCGGCCGGGTCGATGGTCACCGACTGTACCCGCTGCTTGCCGGTGCACACCACCCGCACGGCGCCGCCGCCCGCCGAGGCCTCCACCGTCTCCGTCTCCAGCTCCCGCTGGGCCTGGTCGAGCCGGGCCTGGAGCTGCTGTGCCTGCTTGAGAAAGTTCTTATTCACCCGTGGGGTCCTCCTGGGCCTGGGGCTCGGGCTCCGGGACCACCTGGCCGCCCATGTTGATGGCGGTGCGCACCAGGTGCCCCTGGTTCCGAGCGGACCTCCCATCGGCGCCACGCTCGTCCGCCTCCACGCGGATGGCGTAGGGACCGCCCAGGATCTTCTGGACCAGCTCCTCCAGCGCTTGACGGCAGCGGGGGTCCTCCAGCTCGTCCTGAAGCCGTTCCACGTTGGACCGGTGGGTGAAGCTCACCACCAGCGTTGAGTCGTCCAGATGGTGACTCTTGGAGCTGCGGAGCAGGGCCCCAATATCGAACCGCTTGCCCTTGTAACCGTTCATGGACCTCACGATAGCCGGCCAGCCGCTGGCCAGCCGCTGGCCCGGCTCTCCGGATGGGGCCGGGTCAGATGGGGCCGGCCCATTGGCAGCGGGGGCGGCGTGGGCGGCGGCGGCGGCCGGGGCAGCCGCGGGCGCGGGTGCAGACACAGCCGAATCAGGCGGCATGGGCGAATGAGGCGGCACGAGCGCCCTCTCGGGAGCGATGGCCCGGACCGGCTCGGGCCGGGATGGCCTCGGCGCGGGGGCCTCGGCGGCCGCGACGGGCTCCGGAGCCGTCCCGAGGACGCCCTCCAGGCCCAGCTCCACCGCGGCTAGCTCCAAGGGCAGCGGCGACGGCTGGTTATGCTTCAGCGCGACCTGGCCGAACAGCCGGAGGGCGCGAAGGATACGCTCCAGCGAGACGCCGGAGGCCAGGGACGTCAGCTCCTCCAGCGACTCGGTGGAGAGGTCCACGGACCCCTTGGCGCCGGACTTCACGAGCAGAACGGCCCGCAGGCAGTCCACCGTCACGCGGTGCAGCGGGCGCAGGTCCAGCCCCTCGGAGGCCACATCGTTGATCAGGGCCAGCGCCTGGCTCGTCTCGTTGGCCAGCAGGTGCTTGACCAGGGCCACCGCCCGCTCCTCGCCCTCCACGCCGAACATCTCCCGCACCGCGTCGGCGGTGATGGACGCCCCGTAGGAGGTGACGAGCTGCTCCAGAAGATTGGTGGCGTCGCGCAGGCTTCCGCCGGCGGCCCGGGCCACGTCGCGCAGCACCTCCGGCGATGCCTCGACTCCCTCGGCGGCGATGATCTCCGCCAGCCGGCCCACCACGCCGGCCAGGGGAATGCGGTGGAAGTCGAAGCGCTGGCAGCGGGAGATGATAGTGGCGGGCAGCTTGTGGGGCTCCGTGGTGGCGAGCACGAAGAGGACGTGGGGCGGAGGCTCCTCCAGGGTCTTCAGGAAGGCGTTGAAGGCGGGGTCCGTCAGCATATGGGCTTCGTCGATGATGTACACCTTGGTGGCCGCCTGGCTCGGCGCGTAGTGGACCTTCTCGCGCAGGCTCCGCATCTCATCGATGCCCCGGTTGCTGGCGGCATCGATCTCGATCAGGTCCACGAAGCTCCCGCCCTCGATGGCCTGGCAGACGGCGCACGCGCCGCAGGGGTCTCCGATCCCCTCGGGACGGTCCAGGCAGTTGACCGCCTTGGCCAGCACCCGGGCGGTGCTGGTCTTGCCCGTGCCCCGGGGCCCGCAGAAGAGGTACGCGTGGGCGACACGGCCCGTGGCCACCGCCTGGCCCAGGGTATGCGTAACGGGCTGCTGGGCGACGATATCGACGAATCGCTGCGGCCGCCACTTTCGGTAGAGGACCTGAGAGGTCACGGTCACCCCTTGGAGGGCACTGGCGCTGAGAAGACCCGCTCCAGCGCCCTCTGCTCCATCTCCCGCATCGCCGCCGCCTCGCCGGGCTCCGCGTGGTCGTGACCCAGCAGGTGGAGCAGGCCATGGACCACGAGCAGCGCCACCTCTTGCTCCGTCGGCTGCCCGCGCTCTCGCGCCTGCCGCTGCGCCTGGGGATAGGAGACCAGCACCTCGCCCAGCGGATGCTCTCCGGCGGGAGGCGCCGGAAAGGGTATGGTCTCGGACTGAGGGCCGGAGCCGTCGGCGGGCTCCTCCCAGGGGAAGGCGAGCACATCCGTCGGCTCGTCGGTCCCCAAATAGCGGCTGTTCAGCTCGCGCAGGGTGGCGTCGTCGGCCACCACCACGCTGGCGCCGCGCCCTCCCCCGGGGTCGACCGCGGCCAGCGCCTCCGTGACCACGCGCCGAAGCCACGCCCCCGGCACCAACGACCGGAATGGAGCGTATATCTGAAGCTCGATAGGACGTCTGGGCACGGCACCCACCAGTCGAATGATAGCACACCAAGGGGCGTCCGGACGGGCCTCTGGGGAGACTCGATTGCCTCCCTCGATGATGTCCGCTTTGAGGTCCGGACCGACCGGACGTTCCGGCTGCAAAGTGCTCCGCCGAGGGCGCGGGGACCGCTGTGTGCGAAGCGTAGGAGGCCCCGCCGAAGCACTGGCCCGTCGTACAGCTGGCGGGCCGGTGATATGATGGCTGACCTCACTATGCCCGCACTTTACAAGGAGGTGTTCCGTGGACATTCCCCAGTTTGCCGGCGGCCTGTTGGAGCGGACGGAGGCGGTCTTCCTCCAGGCGCTGGAGGGCCTGACAACCGACGACCTCCACTGGCAGCCCGGCCCCGACAGCAATCCCATCGGCTGGCTCGCCTGGCACCTGACCCGCGTCCAGGATCGTCACGTATCGGTGATGCAGGGGAAGGAGCAGGCCTGGATCACCGACGGGTGGCACGCCAAGTTCGGGCGGCCCGCCGACCCCGAGGACCGCGGCTTCGGCAACACCCCCGAGCAGGTGGCCGCCTTCCGCGCGCCCGACGCGGCGACGCTCACGGCCCACTACCAGGCCATCCGGGAGCACACCCAGCGCTTCCTGGACGGTCTGACGCCCCAGGAGCTGGAACGGCAGGTGCCGGCGGTCCGCGGCGACGGCATGGTTCCCCTGGCCACGCGCCTCATGGCGGTGGTGATCGACAACCTCCAGCACATGGGACAGGTGGCCTATCTCCGCGGACTCATTCAAGGCAGGGGCTGGTACGATATCTAGAGGTGGCCGGCCAGACCGGAATCTCCGCTTCGAACCGCTGAAGGAGACGTAAAGATGGAGGGTGCTCAGCTCGTGTCCGATTCCCTGGGCAGGGTCCAGCAGACGCTGCACCGCGCGCTGGAGGGCCTTACGCCCGATGAGCTGGTACGGCAGCCCAAGCCCGATTGCAATCCCATCGGCTGGCTCGCCTGGCACCTCACCCGCGTCCAGGACGACCACCTCTCCGCTCTCGCGGGCCGGGAGCAGGCCTGGATCACCGACGGCTGGCACGCCAAGTTCGGGCGGCCCGCCGACCCCAAGGACCGCGGCTTCGGCAATACCCCCGAGCAGGTGGCCGCCTTCCGCGCGCCCGACGCCCGGACGCTGCTCGACTACCACGATGCGGTGGTGGAGCGGAGCAGGGCCTACCTGGCCGGAATCACGCCCCAGGAGCTGGACCGGGTGCTCGACGCGCCCCGGTGGGACCCGCTGCCCACGGCAGGCGTGCGCCTGGTGAGCGTGGTCAACGACAATACCGAGCATGTGGGACAGATCGCGTACCTGCGCGGCTACCTCCATGGCATTGGCTGGAGGGGATAGCGGCGCATGTTTGAGAGCCTGACGGAAAAGCTCACCGCTGTCTTTCACCGCCTTGGCTCCCGGGGGCGGCTCACCGAGGCCGACGTGGACGAGGCGCTGCGGCAGGTGCGCCTGGCGATGCTGGAGGCGGACGTCCACTTCAAGGTGGCCCGGGAGCTGATGGCCCGGATCCGGGAGCGGGTCGTCGGCACGGAGCTGCTGAAGGGCATCTCGCCCGGCCAGCAGGTCATCAAGGTGGTCCACGAAGAGCTGGTGACGCTGCTGAGCGGAGGAGACCACAGCCTGCAGCCCAAGCCGGCGCCGCCCAGCGTCATCATGCTCGTGGGCCTCCAGGGTTCCGGCAAGACCACCACGGCGGCCAAGCTGGCCCTGCACCTCCGCCGCAAGGGGCAACGCTCGCTCCTGGTCGCCACGGACCTGAGACGGCCGGCGGCGGTGGAGCAGCTCGTGGCCCTGGGCAAGCAGATGGAGATACCCGTATACCCCGAGACCGCCAGTGGCACCGACGCCGTCGCGTTGGCCGCCGACGGCCTCAAGCGCGCGCGGGAGCTCGGCGTCCTGTGGGCCATCGTGGACACCGGCGGCCGGCTGCAGGTCGACCAGGAGCTGATGGGGGAGCTGGAGCGGATGAAAGGGGCGTTGGACCCGGCCGAGGTGCTGCTGGTGGTCGACGCCATGACCGGTCAGGAGGCCGTGAACGTGGCCGGCGAGTTCCACCAGCGCCTGGGCCTCACGGGCCTGGTCCTCTCCAAGCTGGACGGCGACGCCCGGGGCGGCGCGGCCCTGGCCGTGACCCATATCACCGGCGTGCCGGTGAAGTACGCGGGCGCGGGGGAGAAGAGCGACGCCCTTGAGGCCTTCCACCCGGACCGCATGGCCTCCCGCATCCTGGGCATGGGCGACGTGGTGACGCTGGTGGAGAGGGCCCAGGAGCAGATGGGCGAGGAGCGCGCCAAGGAGCTGGAGCGCAAGCTGCGCAAGTCCCAGTTCGACCTGGACGACTTCCTGGACCAGCTACGACAGCTTCAGCGCATGGGTCCGCTGGCCTCGGTCATGGAGATGCTGCCAGGCTTCGGCGGGCTCCGCTCCAAGCTCTCGGCCGCCGACCTGGACGACAAGCGGACGCGGCGCATGGAGGCGATCATCTCCTCCATGACCATGTGGGAGCGGCGCCACCCGGACGCCATCTCCGGCGGACGCCGAAGGCGCATCGCCCTGGGCAGCGGCGCCACGGCCCAGGAGGTGAACCAGCTCCTGAACCAGTTCCGTCAGGTGCAGAAGATGATGCGCCAGTTCGCCACCGGCAAGGCGCCGAGCATCGCCGGTGTGCGCATGCCCAACCTCCGCCGGTAGGCAGGGAACACCCGTCCGCTGCGACTGCGGTGCAAGCGTCTCAAGTGCTAAGGCGCGCACGCGTAGATGCTTCGCTCACGGCGAGCCCACATCGCCATTCGGAGGCCGTGCGTCCGCCCTAAGCGACCCCAAGCGGCCTGTCCATTTCCCTAGCGTTCAAAGTCAACGTAGTTTGCTTGAAATGCCCAGGGGCCTGTGCCGCATTCCGATTCCGCAACGTCTTGCTTTTCAATGCGCAAGGTGGTCGCACCGGTAAGTTGAATCAAAACGATCCGTGGCTGTGTATGGGTTACTGGTTCGCCCGAGCGGTTGTGCCAAGAGTCGTAGCAATAGATATTGCCATCAGCGGTCACCTGGCTAAAGTCCAAATTGACCCTGCCGCCAGATGTCTGGGGAGCGAAATTTTCTGTGAAAGGCCCAAGTCCCGGCACTGGCGCTCCAACTGAGAAAGCGCCTAACAACGGGTCGATATTATCGCGGACCAGGGCGAGATGGGTAGTATAAGGGAGAGGTGGGGTGCCCACTGTGCCGCGCAGGAACCAGTTGCCTTGAGCGGTGCCTGGTTCGTCCTGTTCTACCTCACCGCAGATTGGCTCGACTGTCCTAAACGCTTGCCCTCCGTTTCCTCCCAACCGTCCCCGCAACTGGTCACGGACATCCGGACTGTAGTAATCAATGACACAAACCAGGGGATGTGGGTCTAGTCCCGATGGGGACGACCAATAGCGTGCGGGATTGGCGTACGCTAGTGGAGGAACCCGGCTGTCCATGGCTCCGAAATCCAATCCGAGATTCTCTTTTTCCTCGTTAACTCCTATGATCTCGCCCGCTTCCATTTCAATCATTACATGCTTCCGGCAGACAATGGAGCCATCGGAGTAGGTATCGCATCCACTACCCTCGAACGGCCCTGTACGGATGAGCAGGTTCTCAGAAAGTTGCTGGACGTGATGGAAATAACCCCCAAACTGCTTGCAGGGCTGAAATCTAAGGCTGTAATCAGTAGACGACGGGCGCGCATATTGCTTTTTGTCTATTTGGGTGATCCAGATACGACCTGGAGCGAAAACCGGAAACACAGCCGGAGGCTTGTCAGAAATCGATTGGTCAACCCCATTCAGGCGAATAATAAAGTAGAGGTGGTCCGTCGGGAAGGTATGTCCTGGCGGGTTCAGATTTCCCAGCGGGACGACTTCCAGGAGATCCGATAACTGGATGGGAGAGACTTCAAATAACGGCGCGCTCGGGTCAGCTGGGCAATCGGGAATGGGCGAGATCACCTTTTCCGTGGAGGGTGTTGAGGCCGGAAGTGGCCCGGGTGGAACGGTGCGCGTGGGCGTGGGTGGCGCCTGAATAGAAGCCGGCGAGACGGTGATCGTTTCGCTTGGCGAGGGAGTGGGCGGCGCCTGAATAGAAGCCAGCGAGACGATGGGCATCGGCGTGAGTGCAAAGTTAGAGGTCGGGGTTATCGCAGGGGTCGATTGAGGCTGGGCACAGCCCGCTAGTAGCAGCGCACCCAGAGCAAAGCCGAATACCCGGCGCACCGCTGTTTGCATGGTCTCATTCTAGAAGAAGCAAATGGGAGCCGCCACTGGACCGGGCTGATGTATTGGGATTTGGTCCAGCCAGCAAATTAAGGAAACGTATGCCTCGCCCACCCCGCCATGAGCGGCTGGGCGAAGCGCGCTCAGTCCCGCCGCTCCAGCAGCTCCTTGAGCCGGGCCAGGTCCGCCGTGGCGCTCCGCCGCGTGGCCCAGCCGACCAGGGAGCCGAAGAGCCGGCCGAGCCCCTCCAGCCGGGACTCCATCACCGCCGTCACGCTCGTGCCTCCCTCCACGGGCTCCAGCGCATAGCTCGCGGTGGGCTGGAAAGTGCCATCGAAATTTCCCTGGAAGGAGAGCCTGCGGTCCGGCTCGTACTCCACCACCTTCATGATCCCCGACAGCTTCCCCAGGGGGAAGACGCGCATGACGCACCAGTAGCTGGCGCCGGGGCCCAGCGCGCCATCGTCGTTGCGCCGCACCGACCGCACCTGCTCGCGCCACGCCACGTCGTTCTCAGGGCTGGCGAGGAAGGTGAAGATGGCCCAGTCGGGCCGGTTGATCACCACGCTCCGCTCGACCCTGATCATGGCGCCACGCTCCCCATCAGTTCCTGAGCAGCATGCCGGGCTGACAGCGGCGGCAGTAGCTGGTGATGCGCTGGTTGGCCGTGATCTCGCTGATGGTGTGGCCGCACCGGGGACAGGGCTGGCCCCCCTTCCGGTGCACCTTCAGGAAATCGCGGACCTTCACATGGATCTCCGGGGGCATCCGCTTCCGCAATATGCCGATGGCCTCGTTGAGCACGTCGGGGACCGCCTGGTACAGGCCGCGGAGGTCATCAGGGGTCAGCTCCTTGCGCCGTCTGAAGGGCGAGATGCCGGCGGCGAAGAGCACCTCGTCGGCGTAGGCGTTGCCGATGCCGCCGATGAACTCGCCCCGGGTGAGGATGCCCTTGATCTCGCCGCGGAAGGACCCCAGCCGTCCGACGAACTCCTCGTACGACAGGCCGCCGTCCAGCGCGTCAGGGGCCTGCCCCTCCAGCCGGGGCACCCGGCCCATCTGGTCGGGCCGCACGTAGTACACGGCCCCCATCTGCCGCTCGTCCAGGTACCGCAGCTCCATGGCATCCATTCCCAGGATCAAAAAGGTGCGCTTGGCCACCGGGGTATCGGGCGCGCAGTACTGGAGCACGCCGGCGAGCATCGGCTGCACCACCAGCATGCGCTCCGGCTCCAGGGGGAGCAAGAGCATCTTGCCCCTGCGCTGGACCCGACCAAAGACCCGGCCCACCACATCCGTCGCGAACTCCTCCGCCACCAGTGAGCGAAGCACCACGGGGCGGAGGACCCGGGCACTGGTGACGCCCTGCCCAGCGACGTGGTCGTTCAAGAACTCCCTGATGACCTCCAGGTCCGGCGCCTCGGGCATCTTCCTCCTCCCAGCCGGAGTATAGCGGAATCGCGGCAACGAAGGGCCCTCGGGCTAGTGGGGAGAGCGGTGAACCCTGCTATCATATCGGGAGACTAGGAGGTGCCTCATGGGCGAGTGGCCCCCGCCGGTGGAGCGGCGTATGAAGACCTGGGACCGGCTGCTCGCCGAGACGCTCCAGGTGTACCGGCAAGCCTTCGTCCCGCTGGTGGCCGCCGCCGCCCTTGGTGCGCTGCTCACCAACCTTCTGATCCTGGCCTGGGTCCCCGACTCCCGCTTCGCAAAACTGCTCTGGCTGGTGGTGGCGTCGGTCCCCAGCTTCATCTCCCAGGCGGCAGTCACCGTCGTCGCGTGGCAGGTCGTGCGGGGAGAGCAGGCACGGCTGGACCTGGCCTTCGCCGTCGCACTGGGCCTATCGTCCAGATACGTGCCGGGGCTCGCCCTCATCTTGCTGGTAACCCAGGTCAGCTTCATTACCGTCGTAGGCATACCGATGGGGCTCTTTCTGGCCACCCGCTGGGCGCTCTTCGGTCCGGCCGTGGTGCTGGAGCGGCGAGGCATTGGTGAAGCGCTCATGCGGAGCTGGTATCTGGTGACCGGCAAGAGCTGGCGAACCTTCTCCATGGTGCTCGGAGTGGCGCTGGTGTCCCTCGGCGCGCTGCTCATCGCGCGAGGTTTCGCGGGAATTTTCGGCAACAGCCTGGGCGCTGAGACCGTCTTACTCATTGTCGCGCTGGCCCTGGTCGTGCCCCTGGCGACAACGTACGTCATGCTTGTGTTCGACGACTACCGCTCCCTGGAGGGCGAAGGAGGAGGCCGGCAGCCCCCCTCGTAGTCCAAGAAGAAGTCCAAGAAGACGCGCCCAGGCAGCAAGAAGGCCCTCGGGTCGGACCGGAGGGCCTTCTTTTTTGCCGTGACGTTCTTCGGAGCGGCTACTCCAGGAAATCGCGCAGCTTCTTGGAGCGGCTGGGGTGGCGCAGCTTGCGGAGCGCCTTGGCCTCTATCTGACGAATCCGCTCGCGGGTCACGCCGAAGTCCCGGCCCACCTCCTCCAGCGTACGGCTGCGGCCGTCCTCCAGTCCAAACCGGAGCTGCAGCACCCGCCGCTCCCGGTCGCTAAGCGTCTCCAGCACATCCTCCACCTGCTCGCGGAGGAGCTGAAAGGTGGCGGCATCGGCGGGCGCCGGCGCGGTCCTGTCCTCGATGAAGTCGCCCAGATGAGAGTCCTCCTCCTCGCCGATGGGAGTCTCGAGGGAGACGGGCTCCTGGGAGATCTTGAGTATCTCCCGCACTCGGTCCGGCGGCACCTCCATCCCCTCGGAGATCTCGTTGGTGGTGGGCTCCCGGCCATACTCCTGAACGAGGCGGCGGCTGACCCGCATCAGCTTGTTGATGGTCTCGACCATGTGGACGGGAATACGGATGGTGCGGGCCTGGTCGGCGATGGCCCGGGTGATGGCCTGGCGGATCCACCAGGTTGCGTAGGTGGAGAACTTGTACCCCTTGCGGTAATCGAACTTCTCCACCGCCCGGATGAGCCCGATGTTCCCCTCCTGGATGAGGTCCAGAAGCGACATTCCCCGGCCGATGTACTTCTTGGCCACGCTCACCACCAGGCGCAGGTTGGCCTCCGCCAGGTGCTTCTGCGAGCGGTTCCCCTCCTTCTTGATGGAGGCGAAATGGGGCCTGAAGGCCAGCTCCATGGCCTCCAGCCGCTGGGTCAGGTCGGCGTCGGCGAGCACATTCTTCAACTCCTGGACCGGGGTCTCCTCATCCACCACATCCAGGAGCTCGGACGGCAGGAGGCGGCTGTCCAACGACAGGGCGATGAGCACCGCGCTCGCCTGCGGCAGTTCCACCTGGAGCCGCTGGGTCAACGTCTCCAGCAACTCGAGGTTCAGCTCGCCATCGAGTGACGCGCGGAGCTTGGGATGGCTGATTATCTGGGAGAGAGTCAACGTGGTGTCGACGTCCAGATAGTCGCCCAGGAAGTCGATGAGCGACGCCGACGCCGACAACCGGGAGAGGAGCCTGCGGACCGCCTCGATAGCGCGAGGAGGCCTTCCCGTCTCCGCCGTGAGCTCCGCCTCCAGCCGCTCAATGTGCTTGTTGGCGGCGATACGCTGGGCCAACCGGCGCTCATCGGCCGCGGTGAGCAGGGTAACCCGGCCGATCTCCCGCAGGTACATCCTGACGGGATCATCGATCAGCTCGGAGCCTTCGAAGTCCTCTTCGTCGACCGCGGTAGTAGTCTTGGAGCGCCCCTGGGCGGCCAGCGCGGCGCGTGCGCCTACCCGAGCCTCGGCGTCGCCGTTCTTCCCCGTGGAGGCGACAGCCCGCTTGGCCGGCTGAGTGGCCGCACCGTTGCCGTTGGCGGCGGCGGTCCCAGCCTTTTCGGGGGCGGTCTGGGGCTTTTTAGCGTCCTGCTGTGGGTCCAATGTCTGTTTTTGGTTCATAAACGTCCTTTAGCCGCCGCCGCTCACTGCGTTGAGGGCCTCCCGGCGGCGCTGGCGAACAGCTCTTTGAGCCGTTGGTTGGTGGCGGTCATCTGCTGGTGAATCGCATCCAGGAACTCCGTGTCCTGGACCGTGTCGTTGGAGGCCTGGGTCAGCGCCACCTCCTCCTGGGTCTTCAGGTCGCGTAGATAACGCTCCTCCAGCCTGCGCAGACAGGCCTCCAGGTCAGCGGCCCGTTGGATGCGGTCCGCCGGTGGAAGCTCCCGCGCCGCGAGAGCGTCCAGGTGGTCGGCTAAATGCCCGTCCAGAAGCGGATAGGCCCCTTCTATTGTACCAGCTTGCTGAATAGCGCTCAACACGGCGCGGTTCTCATGGCGCCGCAGGTGCTCCAGCGGAAGCTCCGCCACCCGCTCAACGAGCTCCGAATAGTGGACCGCCAGCGCCAGTGTATGCTCGTCCAGAGGGTCCTGCTCCGCATCGCGGAAAGGGGCGGCCGCGGCCGGCGCCCGGGCCTGAGTCCGGCGCAAGCCCCGGCGGGGCCTCCCCACGCTCGCCTTCAGGGTGGCCGGCGAAACGCCCAGCAGACCGGCCAGCCGCTGGAAATGGCGGTCCTGCTCATAGGGGTTTTCGATGGCGGCGATGAGTGGGAAGAGCCGGTCGGCGGCCTGGGCCTTCTCCTGGCTAGAGGAGAGGTCCGCACGGCCGGCCACGGAGTCAAAGAGATAGTCGAGCAGCGGCACGGCGCCCGCGATCGTCTCCCGCCAGCGGCCCAGGTCCTGACGGATCAGGGCGTCAGGGTCCTGGCCGGGGGGCAGCAAGGCGACACGCAGGCCGCCGAGCTGGGCTGGCCTCCGGTACATCTCCCCTCGGCTTCCCTGGCGTCCCACGGTCTCCTGACGCTCGAACACATGCCAGGAGCTCTCCAGGCTCCGGAGCGTGGCCTCCTGGCCCGCCTGGTCTGGGTCCAGGGCCAGCACGAAGGACCGGGCGCGTTCCATGAGCAGGGCCACCTGATGCTCGGTCAAGGCGGTGCCCATGGAGGCCACCACGTGGGTGAAGCCGTGCTCGTGGGCGGCGATGACGTCCATATACCCCTCCACGACCACCACCTCCCCCTCCCGGTCGATGCCCTCCTTGGCCAGGTCGAGAGCATAGAGCAGCCGCCCTTTGTCAAAGACGGCGGTCTGGGGGGTGTTCAGGTACTTGGGGCCGGACTCATCCAGCGAGCGGCCGCCGAAGCCTACCAGCTTGCCGGAGGCGTCCCTGATAGGGAACACGAGGCGCCCGCGGAAGATGTCCCGCACGGGGCCACCCTCGGCGCTGGTGGCGAGGCCGGCGGCGGTCAGCAGCTCCCGGGAGAAGCCCTTGGACTCCAGGTGGCGGAGGAGCTCATCGCCGGTGCTTGGGCTGTACCCCAGCCCGAAGCGCGCCACGGCGTCGCCGCCCACGCCGCGCCGCTCGAGATAGGCCCGCGCAGTGGCACCACGCTCCGCGGCCAGCGCCTCCTGGAAGTAGCGGGAGGCCTGTTCGTTCACGGTGAGGAGCGGGCTCTGCTCCGTCGCGCTGGAGCGGCGTCGCTGGGTCAGCGCCACGCCCGCCCGCTGGGCCATCAGCTTGAGAGTGCCGGCGAAGTCCATGCTCTCCACCCGCATGACGAAGGCGAAGAGATCGCCGCCGGTGGCGCAGGCGCCGAAGCACCGCCACGACTGCCGCTCGGGGAAGACCACGAAGGAGGGGGTGCGCTCCTGGTGAAAGGGACAGCGGGCGACCCAGTTCCGGCCCGAGTGCTTCAGGTCCGGGACGTATTGGGAGACCACGTCCACGATGTCCAGCCGGGCCTTGATGTCGTCGGAGAGCGCCATGGCAACCGCCATTGTAGACGCGGGGGGATGCGAACTCGCAAGGGAGCGGCGCCGAAGAATGCGGCGGGTTTAGACCCTGTCCCTGAAGACGTCACCCGAGATGCCGGGCTTCAGCTCCTCGGCGCTGAGAATGGCGAAACGGTCCGTCATCCCAGCGATGTAGTCCAGCACCATCCGCTCCGCGGAGTCGTTGCCCAACCGGTACTCCTGCGGCACCCCGTCGGGGTGGCGGACGTAGTACTCATAGAGGAACTCGACGATGGCGCGGGCGTGAGCGCCCTCCGGGCCCGCCCCCGCGGGCAGATAGACCGCCTGAAACATGAACTCGCGGAGCTCCGTCACCACCCGGGCTATCTGAGGGCTCATGGCAAGCCGGGGGCGCCGGCCCGCCGCTGGCGGAGAGGCGCCGTCGCCGCCACCGCAGGCCCACGAGGCCTCCACCACGTCCCGCACCATGGAGTCCACGCGCTGGGCGTGACGGGTGCCCAGCACCTCTCGGGCATCGGACGGCAGCTCCTCTTCCCTGAGCAAGCCGGCCCGGAGCGCGTCGCCGATATCGTGGTTCAGATAGGCGATAGCGTCGGCTACCCGCACCACCTGGGCTTCAAGCGTGAGGCGGTCCAGTTCCCGCGAGCCGAGGAACTCGCCCCGGGGCTTGCTGTGGTGGAGGACGGCTTCGCGGCACTCGGCGGTCAGGTTGAGCCCCCGGCCCCGCTTCTCCACCATGTCTATGGTCCGCAGGCTCTGCTCGTTGTGGCGGAAGCCGCCCGGGAAGAGGCCGTCCAGCACCTGCTCGCCGACGTGGCCGAAGGGGGTGTGGCCCAGGTCGTGGGCCAGGCACGCCGCCTCCACCAGGTCCTCGTTCAACCGAAGGGCCCGGGCGATGGTGCGGCCCACCTGCATCACCTCCAGCGTGTGGGTGAGCCGGGTGACGAAATGGTCTCCCACGGGGGCGATGAATACCTGGGTCTTGTGCTTGAGCCGCCTGAACGACTTGCTGTGGACCACCCTGTCGCGGTCGCGCTGGAACTCGGTGCGCAGGTCGTCCGGGGGCTCCGGCGTGGCGCGGCCAGCGCTGAGCGCGCTGCGGCTGGCGTGGGGAGAGAGCCGGGCCTCCTCCCACTCCTCCTGCCGCGCCCGTACGGCGCTTAAAGCCGGCTCCTGGTCCATGGCGTCATTCTACCAGGCAGGGCCCGCCCAGGCAGGGCTCGCCCAGGCAGGGCCCGCCCAGGCAGGGCTCGCCCAGGCAGGGCTCGCCCTGCACCCACGTGCGGGTCTCGGTTCGGCCGTGGCGGCAGGCGCTGGCAGGGCTCGCCCTGCACCCACGTGCGGGTCTCGGTTCGGCCGTGGCGGCAGGCGCTGGCAGGGCTCGCCCTGCACCCACGTGCGGGTCCCGGTTCGTCCGTGGCGGCAGGCGCTGCTGAGTCCGCACCGGGCGCTGAGGCCTGCCTGCCGATAGGCCGCTCGTGGTGAGGTCCGATTTTATCGAGAGTCCGGCGTTGTCGGACCTCTCGAACCAGGAGCAGTGACATCCGTGGGCCGGAGCGGGGACGAGCCTGTCCTAGTCCTTGCACGGCAGGATGAACAGGGCGGGCCGGAGCGGGGAAATTCCCCTGGCGTTTGCCAAGCGCGGTGCCCAGCTCAAGGCGAGCGGTCGCCTACGAGCGGATCTCCTCGCGCATGAACTTGATGTAGGAGAGGCTCAGCAGCACGGCCACCAGGGAGATGATGGCCACGATGTGCGGCCACACGAGCCGCAGGCTCTGCGAGGCGGAGATGGGCGTGGCCAGCAGCCGCGCCGTCCCCTCTCCCAGGGCGAAGAGCGGGCCCAGGGTCCGGCCCGTGAGCTCCAGCGGACTCAGCAGAATGCCGGTCGCCTCATTGAAGAGGGTGGAGGGCGAGAGCCGCGAGACCCACTGCTCGATGCGGAACTGCCGCAGCGCCTCAGCATCGGTCTCGACCTGCGAGACGAGCACGTCGGCCAGGGCGGGAGCGATAAGCAGCGCCAGGAAGAAGGTGGTGAACAGCCAGAGGCCCACCGCCACCAGAGCCGAGCTTACGGTGTTCCTGAAAAAGATGGAGCAGGTCATGGCCAGCCCCAGCCAGAGGGCCACGTAGGCAACGGCCAGCACCGCGAAGCCGATGAGCCGGATCACCTCCTCGCCCCTGGGGGCAAAACCGAGGATGAACATGGCCAGGCCCAAAATGGCCAGAACGAGGCTGACGATGATAATGGCCAGCGTCAGCAGGCCCGCCAGGAACTTGCCGTTGAACACCGCGTCCCGGAAGACCGGCTGCGCCAGCACCCGGGAGAGGGTGCCCTGGGTCCGCTCGCTGTTGATGGAGTCGAAGCCCAGGATGATGCCCACCAGCGGACCGAAAAAGCTGATGAAAAAGAGCACCGGGGGAAGGACACCGCTCCCGTGGGTGAAGATCTGCAAAAAGAGGAACTCGTCCGCGCTCCGGGACCCGCCCTGCACCTCACGGACCGTGATGAACCATCCCCAGAAGAAGCCGACCAGTACCAGGGTCAGGAGGAATATGAACCGGCGGCGGCCGAAGTGGTCCGCCATCTCTTTCCAGAAGATGGCACGCATATCAGTCCTCCTGAAAGTACCGGAGGTAGATCTCCTCCAGCGTCTGATTGCGGGAGTGGACCTCCAGCAGCTCGCCGCCCTTGTCCAGCACCGTCCGGATGGCCTGGAAGCGGACGTCCTCGCTGGAGGTCAGCACCACGCGGCTCCCGCTGCGATGGGCGCTGGTCACGCCGGGCAGGGCTTCCAAGGCCTTGGCGAGAGCGGCGTCGGCGCCACGCACATCCAGTTCCACCCGGTAGCCCTCGCCCTCCTGCTGGGCCACCAGCTCGTCCACGGCGCCCTCTAGCACCATCTTGCCGTGGGACATGATGCCCACCCGATGGCAGACGCGCTGGACCTCGTGGAGCTGGTGGGACGAGAGGAAGATGGTGATATGCCGCTCCCGGCTCATCTCCTCGATGAGTCCCAGCAGCCACTCGATGCCGGCCGGGTCCAGGCCAAGGGTCGGGTCGTCCAGAATGACCAGCCGGGGCTCCTTGAGCAGCACGTCGGCCAGGCCCAGGCGCTGGCGCATGCCTCTGGAGTACTGGCCCACCGGCTGGTCCACGGCCGCGCGCAGCTCCACCAACTGCAGCGTCTCGCGGACGAGGCCCTCGGCCCGCTCCCGGGGGATGTTGTTCAGGCTGGCCGTGTAGAGCAGGTTCTCGCGGCCGGTGAGGTCACCGTAGAAGCCCACGGACTCAGGCAGGTAGCCCACCATGCGCTTCACCGCCAGCGGCTCGCGGGCCGGGTCATGGCCGGCCACTCGAACGCTGCCGCCCGAAGGCTCCGTGAGGCCGAGCACCATGAGAATGGTGGTGGTCTTGCCGGAGCCGTTGGGGCCAAGGAAGCCGTAGACCTCGCCCTCCTGCAGGCGCAGGTCGAGACTGTCCACGGCTGTGAAATTGCCGTAGCGCTTGGTAAGCCCGTCGGTCTCTATAAGCCCCGGGCTCATCGCCTGCCCAGCCTCACGAAGAGGCCGACCAGTCCTCCCAGGACCGCTATCACCAAGCCGATGCCGAACCAACCCCAGATGGTGGACTGGGTCACGGTCACCCGGATGTCCAGGGCATCGAAGACTTGAGAGTTGCTGGCCGTGAGCCGCACGATGTAATCGCCCGGGATTGCGTCCTTGTCAGGCGTAATGGTGACATTGATGCTGGCCAGGGTTTGGGGCTCCAAGGAGGGGACGTCGGCCGGTTCGAAGTCCACTTGCCATCCTTCAGGAGGGTCCTCCAGGAGCAGCACTTTCTCCAGATCGGCGGTGCCCGTATTGACCACCTGGAGCTCGAAGAGGGCGGGGTCACCCGCGGTGGCCTTCAGGTTCAGCCGGCCCGTGGGTGTTGTAAGCAGCAGGTTCGGGTTGCCCGTAAGGCTCACCTTGAGGATGGTCTGAGCGGTGTAGTCGTCATTGGTGACGGTTACCAGGATGGGGTAGTCGCCCGCCACCTCCCGCGGGGGCGGGTTCACCTTCACCTTCACCCGCTGGGTGGCGTTATCCACCATGCTGACGCTGGAAATGACCTTTGCTTCGTCGAAGGAGGGGACGAAGGTAACTATCCAGTTGACAGGCCCCTCATAGGCCAGATCAACGGAGAGCTCGGCCCCGGTCCTGTTCCTGATGGCCACCTCGTACTCGAACTCGCTGGTGTTGGGCCCGCGCAGCACGGGGAAGGTGGACTCCAAGAGCACCTCGCCGGTCTCCTCGGACGCAGCCACACCGACGACGCTCACGGTGATGTCGAACTGTTTGAGCAGCGCGCCGGTGGACGACAGCACTTTCAAGGTGAATGCGTACTCCCCCGGCGCCTGGTCGCCCGGCGGGTTGATGCGCAGGCGGAGGACCGCTTGCCCCTCAGGCTCCATCGTCAACCGTGTGATCTCGTACGCTCCGAGCGTCGCGCGGACCGCGGCTTTCCAGTCTGCAGGCACGTCCTCGAAGACGAACTGCACGAGCTGGTCACTGGGTGTGCCGTTGCACAAGACCATGTCCAGCTCTACCCGGGTGTTGTCGGAGTCGATGGCGAAGCCCCGAACGGGCAGCTCCACCTGAAGCGTACGCGAGATGCAGATCTCATGGTCCTGGGCCAGGACCGCCGTGGTCCCAACCAGGGGGATAGCGACAAGAGCAAAGAGCATCGCCACACGCAAAACGGATCGATTTATCATCGGAAGCAGCTCCAATCGGGATTGTGTCGGCATTACGTATGCCGACTCATATTACACCACTCGTAATGAAACGAGACGCCGCGTGCGCAAAGTGCCCTCGCGGCTCCCCTGCTTTATACGATACGCTCGCGGGGAATGGACGGATTGCGCGGCTCGTGTCGTGAAGCGCTGCGACGCCCACGACCCGGGACCCACGCCGCTCGATTCCACGACCGGGGACTCAGGAGGCGCGAAGGCAGGACTCCGGGACGCCGGCCCAGTGCTCCTCGCCATCGAACTGGACGGCGTATCCCTGCACCAGCTTGTTAAACGGCACCTGGGCTCCCGGAGGCGGGGTCTCTATGACCGCTCTCACGGTGCCCTGCCTCCCCAGCCAAAACACGGGCGCCTGCTGGGTGTCCGACGGCACCTGAACTCTAGCGCCGACCTCGAATTTCGCCATACGCTCCCTCTTCACGGCCGCGCGCGCAGCCCAGCAAAATCGCAGCAAGATCGGGATGAAACGGCCATACCTTAGAGCCAGTTGCGAGGGGATGTCAAGCCGAGGGGGGAGCGGCCCGGTTATCCATGTCGTCGGGGCCGCCGGGGCCGTCGGGGCCGCCGGGCGCCGGGTCCGCGCCACGCCGCCTGCGTCAGCCGTGCGCAGCCCGCCGGTAGAAGCGCCCGTTGGCAAGCCGCAGCGCCTCCTCCGCCTCCACACCCATCTCCCGGGCCGCACCGACCAGGGAGAAGAGCAGGTCCCCGAGCCCCTCCTCCCGGCGAGCGGGAGCCGCGGCTTTGAGCCGCGCCAGCTCCTCCGCCATCGCCGGCGGAGTCGAAGCGGGGCTCCGCCCATCGAGCCCGGCCCGGGCGGCGCGTGCCTGGACCGCCTGGGCGTAGGCGAGGGCGGGCATGGTCTTGGGCACGCCATCCAGCGGCGAGCGCTCCCCCTGGCCCTTGGCCTGCCGCTCCCGCGCCTTGATCTCGTCCCACTGCAGCTTCACCTCGTCGGCCGTGGCCACCTGCACGTCGCCGAAGACGTGGGGATGGCGCCGGCGGAGCTTCTCGGTGGCCGTCCGCACCACCTCGCGGATGGTGAAGGTCCCCTCATCGGAGCCTATCTGGGCGTGGAACACCACCTGGATGAGCAGGTCGCCCAGCTCCTCCGCCATGGCCGACGGGTCGGCGGAGTCCAGCGCCTCCAGCGCTTCGTAGCTCTCCTCCAACAGCGCGTGCCGGAGCGAGGCGTGGGTCTGCTCCAGGTCCCAGGGGCACCCGTCCTGGGGACGCCTGAGCCTGGCCATGACGGCCAGGAGCTCGCTGAAATCGTCCGCTACCTCGGCGGTGGATGAAGTGCTCACGGCGGCGCCTCCATGAAAGGTAGTTGTATTATAGGTGGAGCCTCCCACGGAGCATAGCCGCACGGCTGGCGGCTCGTCCGACTCGAAAGGTGGGGTCATGACATGGAGATGGAGGGTGCTGGGGGTGTTGGCGCCCCTGGCGCTCGCGCTGGTCCTTATCACCGGCAACGTCCGCTGGGCGCTCAACACACCGTCGCTGCACACCGCCCTCTTCGACCGCCACGGCGTCTCCGAGCGGACGGGCATCGCCGACGCCGAGCTGGAGTCCGTGGCGAGGCGGGTCGAGGAGTACCTCACCACGGATAAGGAGCCCCTCGAAGTGGTGGCGGGGGTGCGGGGCGTGGAGCGCTCGCTCTTCTCCGAGCGGGAGACGGAGCACATGGCCGACGTCAAGAGCCTCTTCGACCTGGTCTTCCGGGTGCAGGAGGCCGCCGCCCTCTTTCTGCTGCTCGCCTCCGCCGGCGCCGCCTACCGCCTCCGCCGGGGGACGTGGCGGCTGCTCGCGGACTGGGCGCGGCGTGGCGCGCTGCTAACGGCGGCCCTCATAGCCGGGGTGGGGCTGATCAGCGCGGTGGCCTTCGGGCCGCTCTTCACCCTGTTCCATCGCATCGGATTCCGAAACGACCTGTGGCAGTTGGACCCCCGCACCGATTTCCTGGTGATGGTCTACCCCTTCGGCTTTTGGCAGGAGATGACCCTGCTCGTCGGCCTGGCCACGCTGGTGGAGGCCGCGCTGCTCTTCGCGGGCGGCTGGCTGCTGGCCCGACGCCCGCGAGTCCCAGCGCCCGTGTCCCCAGAGGACATATAAGCCGGAATTACCCATATCAAGCTGCCTGGGTCCAAGCAACGCACCATCCTCGACGAGAGCCATCGTAGTATCAGTCACGGATGCCGTCAACCATCCAATCAAGCTCACAAAACCATCTCTCGGCGTGGTGAGTTAGCGGCCCCAGGCAGCGGAGGTGGCTTTCACCACGTTTGCACTCCCTTCAAGCCAGATTGCCCATGAGGAAGGACTACCCGGGCCGGTAAACTCAACGCTTTCGTACAAGAGCATTGAGGATGTGCCATGGTGGACTATATTGATTGTGTTCGCTAACTTTACCTTCTTAAAGGGATTCCTTGATGAGGCGGGGCGCGATTCATATAGGGGCCTCCACAGGCTGGTGTCCCGCCTGTTCGGCGCACGCCGAAACGAAGAGGGAACTGTAAGAGTGAAGGTCGAAAGCCAAATCACAATGATTGTCTTTACTTCTGATTTGCCCGAAGAGGCGTTTAGCATGATCGCCGACCTTGACTTGGACAACATTGAAGGCAAATACATCTACTGGGAATCCGGTCGGAGACGTTGGGAGATGCGCGGAAGAAAGTCATGCTTGAAACTGGGTGTCCTCATTGATTAGCGCCAATATGCCCTACCCCGCCTACAAGCCCTCCGGCATCCCCTGGCTGGGCGACGTGCCGGAGCATTGGGATCTCGTGCGCCTGAAGCACGCCGTCCAAATCAATCCAGAGACACTTTCAGAGGATACGGACCCGGAGTACCTGTTCGATTACATGGATATCAACTCAGTGGGCACTGGGTACATGTCTACTCCCCCTGAGCATCAAGTGTTTGGCAATGCGCCGTCCCGTGCACGTCGGGTCGTCCGGCAAGGAGATACGGCTATATCAACCGTGCGAACCTATCTGAACCGGAATTACCCATATCAAGCTGCCTGGGTCCAAGCAACGCACCATCCTCGACGAGAGCCATCGTAGTATCAGTCACGGATGCCGTCAACCATCCAATCAAGCGCACAAAACCATCTCTCGACGTGGTGCGTTAGCGGCCCCAGGCAGCGGAGGTGGCTTTCACCACGTTTGCACTCCCTTCAAACTCCTCCGGGCGCGCACCTCGCCCTTGGTTGCCTCTCTTCACCTCTGATGACCTCAAGGATAATCGCTACCCTGGTGCTGGATGGAGCCCGGCGATACGCTCCAACACTTGCCGGAATACCTCCCGGGACACTGCCACCTCAGCAAGCTGAAACACCAACCTCCTGGCATGCCGCACCAGACGTCCACCCATCTTGATGAGCTTGGTCTGCACGCTTCGCAGTGACCAGTGTTTCACTGACTCTGGCAAAGTCAGCCTTCTCATGAAGTTGCCCAGGTTGTAGGCCAGCACAAACAGCCACAGCCTCACCTGGTTAGCAACGAACCTGTGACACGAGAGCCGCGTCCAGTTCAGGGCGTATTTACCTTCCTTGATCCACTGCTCGGCCGTGCCCCGCCCGTTGTAGAAGTGGGTTACGCCTGCCGGCGGTAGGTTGAGGTTGGTGACGACGAACCCGACCCTCGGGAATAGCTCACCCTGGCGCCACTCCACCTTGGCGACCACACGCCGGGGAATGTCCCAGCTCTGGGCCTGGTAAACGAAGTCGTGATACCGGACTACGGGCTTCCCTTCGACAGGCTCAGGGCAGGCTTTAGGCGGCCTGCCCACGGGCCGCTTCAGCAGGTGCCGGAGTTTCCTTGTAATACCTCGTTGGCCGGAAGCCGCATAGCGTAGCCAGTGTCCCTTGACTCCAGGTACTCGTACACCTCGGGCTTGGCAAAGGCAGCATCGGCCCGGAACAGCAGCCGGACTCCTTTCTCCTGGTATCGCTTCACGACTGGCTCCAGAACCTCCCGCCACCGCTCAGCGCTGTGGACGTTGCCCGGGCGAAGCATTGCACCCTCGCAATCTCCGAAATGGTTGAACAGGAAGAGCGGGTGATAACATACGGACTCGAAGTGGCCGTTGTAGGCGACTCCCTCTTGCTGCCCATGCACCGGGCTTTCAGAGCTGTCCATGTCTAGGATAACTCGCTGGTGAGATGTCTGGGCCATGGCCCTGTCCACCCACTCAACATTCAGGCGCGCAAGCCCATCCAGGTTTTCCTCTTCGGTTAACACCTCAGTCTCAAATCGGCTCATAGTATTGGTGCTGGCTGCCTGCTTATCAGTACCTTGCCACCCGACGATGACACGCATAGCCGGGTCTTGGGCAAGCCGTTCAGCGTCGTTGGTGTCCTCGTAGCCAGCGAGACGGCTATACACCGATTGTCTGAGCAAGGGCAACAGCGGGTGTTGCACATTGCGGCCGGTGCGGCTTTCATGGATATAATCGTTGGCTGTCTCTGTGAGCCCCAGAGCGGCATCAAGCTCGCGGCATGCCAGGAGTCCGGCGTCCGAGGTGATGGTAGCGCCACGAAAATCCAGGCGGACTCTGCGGTCGAATTGGAGCTTCAAAGGGGTGTCGGAGCTTTCACCCATTGGGTGCCTCCAGCGAGATTGCGGTATCCAGAACTAGGCCCGCTAGCTCGGCCAGTCTAGCACCCACACTGCCCATAATGCCCAGGTAGGCGGCTCAAATAGGCAGCACTCTTACCGGATTACGACGCACCCACGCGGCTGATCTGGGAAATGTGGGATAAGGGTAGGAAAACCCGAGAGTCGGAGGGTGGTGTGAGCTCCTGAAATGAGGGTAGAGCTACCCACAGAAAGGAGCAGATGTGTCCCAATTAGAAGTAAGCAAAGCAGAGGCTGCCGAGGAACGAAGCGAGCAGACCAGGTCTTTCGTCCGCACAGTGAAGGCGGCTGCCCGACGTAAGTACACCTCGGAAGAGAAGATCCGAATTGTTCTGGAGGGCTTCCTCCGCGAGGTCACAGTCAACGACCTGTGCCGGCGGGAGGGGATCAAGCCCCACTCCTACTACTCGTGGACCAAAGAGTTCATGGAGGCGGGCAAGGAGAGGTTGACCCGTGACTCGGTTCGGGACGCCACTCAGCATGAGGTAGGGCAGCTCAAGCGAGAGAACGGGGAACTCAAGGAGCTAGTGGCCGATCTGTCGCTGGAGGCGTACCGTCTCAAAAAAACGGTCATCCCCATGCCCCAGGACGCCACCGGCACCAGCGGATGAGCGCCCCGGAGAAGGCAGAGGTAGTTACCAAAGTATCCTCGTCTCCCCTCCCCAAGCGAAAGGTCCTCAGAGAGCTGGGCATCCCTAAGAGCACCTACTACCGGTGGCTCAGACGCCAAAACCAACAAGGACTTGAGGACCGACCAGGAGGCGATCAGCCACCATGGAACCGTCTTACTATTCAGGAAGAACGCTCAGTCCTGTTATCAGCCAGAGAGACGCCAGAGCTGAGCTGCCGTCAGCTGGCCGCGTGGATCACCGACAACCAGGGCTTCTCAGTCTCAGAGTCCAGCGTCTACCGTATCCTGGGCAGGGAGGGCCTAGTGAAGAGGCCTGAGATGCGGTTGGCGGCGGGGAAGGAGTACCACCGCAAGACCACAGGGCCTCACCAGATGTGGGCCACCGATGCCTCATACTTCAGGGTGGTTGGTTGGGGCTACTACTACCTGGTCACCGTTATGGACGACTACTCCCGCTTCATCCTGGCTCACAGGCTTCAGCAAGATATGACGGCCGACTCCTTCATCGAGGTGGTCCAGGATGCTGTGGACACGACCAGCATGGACCAAGTTCCAGTCACAGACCGCACCAGGCTGCTGAGTGACAACGGTCCAGGCTATGTCGCAAGAGCATTCAGGGACTACCTGGGGATGGTTGGCATCAAGCACATCCTAGCAACTCGAGGTTACGTCAATAGGTGTGTAAACGACATTAGGCGGCGACCTTCTCAGCCGTTGTCACAGAGACGATCCCATCCACGTATTGAGCGCCGAGATAGACGTCTTCGATCAACTCAGGGGCCTTCAGACGCCTGAAGCGCTGTTCGGCGACCATCAACATTTTCCAGATCACCGCTATCGCCCGATCGACCCTCTTGTAGCGCTTGGCGGCATCGGTCCGAAGTCTGAGCGCAGCGAAGGGTGACTCCACCGGGTTCGTCGTGCGAAGGTGCTGCCAGTGCTCCTTGGGGAAGTCATAGAAGGTGATCATGCGGTCCCAGTCCCGCTCAAGGGTCACACAGGCTGCTTCGTAGGAGTGGTCGCGGCACCATCTAGTAAACTCCGTCCTGAGCCGCTCAGCCTCTGTCCGAGTCTGGGCGTAGGGGATGGTACGCAGCATGAGTTTGGCCTGGTCCTGCTGTCGCTTTGGAAGCCTGTCCAGTACGTTTAGGACCTTGTGGTTCCAGCAGCGTTGCTCGGCCGCCTGAGGATAGACGTTGCGCAGAGCTCCCCAGATGCCCCGATGTCCGTCTCCAATTACCAGTCTTGGGCACTCCAGCCCGCGGCGCCTCATGTCCCTGAGCACATCGGACCAGCTCTCTATGGACTCCCTGTATCCGGGAATCGCGCTCACCACCACCTTCCTTCCGTCGCTCAGGGCCGCCATCATCACCAGGATCGCCGCCTTCTCCCGCTCAAGACCGGCCTTGACGTAGACTCCATCCACCCACATGTACACCACTTCCAGGTCATCCAGGGGCCTAGCGCGCCATTGGGCAAGCTCATCGTTCCACTTATCCTTCAACCGGGCTACCGTGCTCGCCGATATCGGTGCCTCTTCTCCCAGCAGTCCCCGCACCGCCAGGTCGAAGTCACCTTCGGAAAGGCCATGTAGGTACAACTGGGGGATCAGCTCAGCAACCTTCCTGGTCCTGTTGACGAACAGCGGCAGCAGCCGGCTCTCGAACTCCTCTTCGGTGTTGCGGACTCGTGGCCTCCTCAGCTGTACCGTTCCCGAACTCAGCGTAAGCCTTCGGGGTCTGCCGTATCCGTTCCTATAGCCTCTCTCGTTGTCCGACTCAGACCTGCGGGCCGACTTCGCCCTTCCTAGAAACTCCGTCACCTCTTCCTCCAGCAACTCCTGGATCAGCTCCTGGACCTGACCTCGAACCCAGTCCTCCAACTGGTCCCACTCCGGCCTTGACTCCGACCAGCTCCCAGTGCTTCTCTTTCCCATAGGCGGTGTATCTCCTCTCTTGGGCCTTGAGCCCGTGTTGTTTCAGAGAGAGGATACACCGCCTGACTGTTTACACACTTTTTGAGGGTACCTCCTATTTTGTAAATCAGATTGTGGTCCGTGATCAAGGGAGGAGTGGCTTTAGCCAAGGTGGCGATTCTGGATCCTTGGTTCTAACAAATTCGCGCAACCCTGTGGGGTTGCTGTTCGCAGGTGGTGGACAGTACACCTTCGTCAACCCGATCAGCGAAGTACTCAGCGCATTTGGGGTGGTTATAGATGGAGAGTGATTGCTGATAACGAAGCGTCCAGATGGTGCTGAGAACAGGGGAGCGGCTTAGCTACTCCCCTGTTCTCTATGGAAACCACTCGAAGAGGATCAGTGTTAAAGGAAATCGAACGGGTTCTAAATGAGCACTGTGAGAGCCTCATGGCATTGCCAGGTGTCGTGGCGATTGCGCAGGGTTTATGCGGGCACAATCCCTGCATCAAGATCTTGGTTGTCAAAAAGGTGCGTGGGCTCATTTCAAAGATTCCCAGTAATCTTGACGGAATCCCAGTGGAAGTGGAGGAATCTGGGGCTATCAGGGCGTTCAAACTTGGATAGACGATCATGTGGGGCCGCCTATCTGCTCAGCCAATACGACTTGGTCCTGCGTTCGCAGCAGAGTTCAAATCTCTCCTATCTGAACATACGGCTATTTGCTCCGGGCATCTACACCCATTCGAATCTCTTACACTCGAGGTCCACTAGCTCCGGCGTTGCGTTCCGCAAAAGACAAACCCCAGCTTGCCGCCAAGCTGGGGTTTCGCATGCCGCTCGTACGTTGGACGAGCGGCGTCGCGGGATGAGGATGGCCCGGGACCGCTATACGCGCCGCTCCGCTACGTAGATCGCCCGGTCGATCACCTTGGCGGCCGCCGTTCCCGTCTTGAACTTGTCCGTCTGGAATCATTCCGTGGCCCTGGGCAGGTCATCCACCACCAGGTGGACGAGGGCCGCGTTGGGGTCGTTCACGTCGCGGAACACGTAGTCCTTCGTGATCCCGAACTCCTTCCGGTCCTCGACGAACCCATCGTGGACCTTCTGCCAGCGGTCGTAGTCGTCGGTGCGCAGCCAAATCATGATGTTCTCCATCGCTCTCCTCCTCGTGTAGTTGCTCAAGCAACTATTGTTAAGCAAGGATATACCACCATGAAGTTGACTTGTCAATAGTTGAGTATGCAATGTCTTTAGGGTATGCTTCCGGCATGGACGATTCCATTGACCCCGAGCGCATGGCTACTTGGCGCGCCTTCCAATGGGCCAATACGGTGGTCATGCGGCACCTGGAGCGTGAGCTCGAAGAGAAGGGCCTGCCGCTCCCCTGGTTCGACGTATTGATCCACCTCTGCGAGGCGGCTGAGGGCCGGCTCCGGATGCAGGCGCTGGCCGACTCCGTTGTGCTGAGCCGGAGCGGCGTCACCCGGCTCGTCGACCGGATGGAGCGGGCGGGCCTGGTCCGGAGAGAGCCGTCCCAGGAGGACCGCCGCGGAGCGTACGCCGTCGTCACCCCGGCGGGACGGCAGGCCTTTGACCGCGTGTGGCCTGGGCATCGGCAGAACGTTATGGAGCGTTTTATTCGCCACCTGTCCGATACGGAGGCTCGCGTGCTCTACCGGGCGCTTGCGAAGGTTATCAGGGCGAACGAGGGGCCCGAGAGCGCCTACGCTCAGCCCGCCGGCTCCCGGTAGGCCTCCGCACTGGTCTAAAGCCGGCGCTGGTTGTATGCTAGTCGCACAGCGAGCGCTCGGTGCACAACCCCCGCTGTCGACTCGACGGGGACGTCGGTCCGCGGTTTCTTGACGCCCGGTCCAGCTATGCGGGGTGAGCCCAGAGAGGGACGACTATGGCTGACGCCACGGAGCTTAAGCGGAAGGCTCGGACGAAGGAAGAGAACGGGCGGGTCCCCGACCTGGCGGGCGACATCCGGCATCTGGTCCCGTCGCTAGGCCTGCGCAACTACTGGTACCCCGCCATTTTCAAGAAGCGGGTCCCCAAGCGCCACCCCATCCAGGTCAGGATGCTGGGCGAGGAGCTCTGCTTCTTCCGGGGCGCCCAGGGCCAGATCGTGGCCATCCGCGACATCTGCCCCCACCGTGGCGCGCGGCCCTCCGAGGGCACCTGCCACTGGAAGGGAACCGTCACCTGCCCCTACCACGGCTGGACCTTCGATGAGCACGGCAAGAACGTGGCGGTGCTCAGCGAGGGCCCCGACTCCAAGATCTGCGGCAAGCCCGGCACCGAGGCCACGCTCTTCCCCACCCGCGAGATGAAGGGTCTCGTGTTCGTCTGGATCGGCGACGGGGAGCCTGCGCCCATCGAGGAGGACGTGCCCGAGGAGTTCTTTGATCCCAAAGCTCTGGTGCTCGTGAGCGAAGGCACTACTTGGGAGACCAACTGGTGCCAGGCCCTGGAGAACTCCATGGACTCCCACGTGAACTACCTCCACCGCGACAATATGCAGGCGCTGCTCAACTCCACCACCTATATGGCGCGGGTCGCCGGCATGGGAGGGATCCGGCCGGTCTTCACCGGCAATGGGCTCCGGGGCGGCGCGCCCATGCCCACCAAGTGGGCAGTCCAGGACAGCTACCCCAACGGCTGGACTTGGCCCAAGCACCGCTTCCGGCGCTGGTGGGCATGGCTGTTTGTGCCCATCTTCTCCCTCACCCGTATCCCCGCTCCGGTGAACGCGAACACGGAGTGGTGGAGCCCCGGTCACCATCTGCCCGGCATGTTCCGTACGGGCGGGGCCACGCCGGCGGGACGGCGCGGACGTTTTCGGTTCGGCGGAGGCGGACTCTTCGGCAATTTGACCCGCCAGGTGGTCGCGGTGGAGGAGCGGGTGACCCAGGTCTGGTACTACCACTACACGCGGCCCAGGAACCTGCTCGAAAAGCTATGGCATAAGCTCCTCTACTCGGGCGCGTACCGCTGGCTGGCGGACACCAACTTCTCCCAGCAGGACGGCGGCGCCATGCTCAGCCAGCTATGGGACCAGCCTGAGACGCTCTCGCCCAACGATGCGGAGGTGGTCCAGTGGCGGCGGCTGGTGGTCACCAAGCACTTCGGCGGCCGGGACGCGCCCTTCGGTAGCGTCAAGACCGGCGACACGGCCATGGAGGAGGCGCTTCCTATTCAATCTAGCACCGTTTAGGGCTAGCACTGTGTAGGGCAAGCACTGGTTAGAGCCATCGCCGTGGAGGGGTTGGCTTCACCCCCTCCGGCGACGCATGCAGACCAGAGGCGGAGGCGCTTCCGGGCGCCTCCGCCTCTTCTTCTGTGCGCGACGAGCGACGCCATTCCCACAATGGGCTTCGTGCGCTATTCTAACTTCGCTCATCGACAGCGAGACGGGGGCGCTATGTCTTATATGGGGACTGTGTTGCTGGTCATCGGAATAACGTTCGTACTTCTACTCCTGGCCCGTCTGGCCCGGAAGGCCTCCGCCGGTGCAGGGCGGGGGCCGGGTGGAGGCCCGTGGGGGCGGGGACGCTACGGGAGCCAAGGGAGCGGTCGAGCGCCTGGCGGCTCCCAGCAGGCCCCGTCGCCCCACGACGTGCTCCAGGTGGGTCCCGGCGCGTCTCACCAGGAGATCACGTCCGCTTACCGGCGGCTGGTGCAGCAGTACCATCCCGACAAGGTGGCGAACCTGGCTCCCGAGTTCCGGGAGATGGCCGAGCGGCGCATGAAGGAGATCAACGCCGCCTATCAGCGGCTCAAGCGCTCCTAAATTGCTCCAGGGAGGTTGTCATGGCCAAGCAGGGATTTAGGGTGATCGACAGCGACATCCACGTCGCAGAGCCCGCGGACCTGTGGGAACGCTACCTGGAGCCCCAGTTCAAGGACCGGGGCCCCAGGCCGAGCCCAGTGGACTACGGCGAGTTCGGGCGTCTGGTGGTCACCGCACGAGGGCTGAACAGCGGCTACAACGAGCAGCCGCAGCGTCAGCGGACGCATCGGCTTCGAGTGGAGACCTCCGCGCGGAGGCATCAGGAGAATGGCCGTGCCGCCCTGAAAGGCCGCGCGGCGGGCGGGGGCGAGGACCCGAAGAACATGCTGGCGGCCATGGAGGTGGAGGGGATCGACATCTCGATTGTCTTCCGCACGCAGGGCGCCCATGTCATTGCCTTCGACGCCGGCGACGGCATGGACGGCCCGCTGGCCGTGGCTATCTCTCGGGCCTACGACAACTGGGCTCGCGACTACTGCGACGAGGACCCGGCACGCCTCAAGCTGGCTGCCCAGGTCCCCATCCACGATATCGACGAGGCCGTGATGGAGGCACGTCGCGCCGTCGGCGAGCTGGGGGCGGTCTGCCTGGTGCTGCCCAACCACTCGGTGAACGAGCGCCCCTGGTACGACGAATACTACGACCCGTTCTGGGCCGAGACGGAGCGGCTCAACGTCCCCGTCGCCTTCCACGGCATCCAGATGGCCAGGCAGCAGCACTTGGCCAGGCGCTACATGGACAACTTCGCGCTGGCCCACTCGGTCGCCCATCCCATCGAAATGATGATGGCCCTCGGCTCCATGCTCACCGGCGGTGTCTTCGAGCGGTTCCCAGGACTCCGGGCGGCGTTTCTGGAGGGGTATTGTAGC
Organism: Dehalococcoidia bacterium; assembly: GCA_965249185.1. Classification (GTDB taxonomy): domain Bacteria; phylum Chloroflexota; class Dehalococcoidia; order Lucifugimonadales; family Australimonadaceae; genus CBDFLS01. Next base: position 799,783 of record CBDFLS010000002.1, on the reverse strand, counting down.
TGGGTGCCCTGGTGGCTCTACTGCCTGGACGAGCAGGAGGCCAAGTTCGGCGACAAGGAGCGATTCGGGCTCAAGCTCACCCCCCACCGAGTACTTCAAGCGCCAGTGCTATGTGTCCGTGGACCCGGACGAGGACCTTTTGCAGTACACCATCGCGGCCATCGGCGACGGGAATATAGTTTGGGTATAGTCCCAAAACAGCCACCTGTGAGAGAATGGTGGCATGGGACGGAAGATTGGGTGCCCTCGATGTCAACACGCCAAGAGCTGGAGCATTCGGCGAGGTAAGAGTCGTTGTGCAGCCTGCCACTACGAGTGGGTGCCCAGGGCGCTGCCGCTTCGGTTGTCGCCAGGGGAGTGGCGGCGACTGTTGCGCTGGTTCGTCTTGGGGCAGAGTGCCGAGGTGATTGCCCAGGAGGCCCGCCTGGAGCGAAAGCGAGTCCTGCGAGCCCTGATCGTGGTGCGCCAGGCCATGGTCCGGGACGTTCCCCATGTCTTCTCCGGCGTGGTGGGGGTCGACGAGACCTACCTGGGAGGTTCCTGGCGCAACAGGCGCCTGGCAAAGCGTGTTCAGGGCACGAAGCGGGGCCGTGGAACCACTAAGCAAGCTGTCTTTGGGATCCTGTGTCGAGGTGGCCTGGTGTGGGCGCAAGTGGTACCTAACGTGGAAGCCAAGACGCTGCTGCCGCTCCTGCACCAACGCGTGCAACGTGGCTCCATCGTCTGCTCGGACACCTTTACCAGCTACACGGGCGTCGCAGCGGGGGGCTACGTCCACCGGCTTGTGGACCACAGCCAGGCGTTCAGCGATCGGCAAGGGAGCCACGTCAACGGCTTGGAGGGCTTCTGGGGTTATCTCAAGCGGCGTCTGGCAGCCAAAGGGGGAGTCCGCCGAGAACGGCTGCCCCTCTATCTTGCTGAGTATGTCTGGCGCTACAATCATCCATCGGCGTCTGTTGGGACCAGAACAGGTTAAGACATTGTTCAAGCTGCTTCAAAGCTAATCCGGTGGCTAAAACGGGACTTTACCTTATAGTTATCTCCACCGACTGGCCCCACGACGACTCGGCCTATCCCCACGCCCTCAATACCTTCCTTGGGCTGGAGGGTGTCCCCGATGAGAGCAAGCGCAAGATTCTGTGGGACAACTGCGCGCGCCTCTACGGCCTATAACGGCACGAGGGGCCTTGCAAGGGGTGTTTTTGCGCCGGCGGGCCGCGCTCGCGCCGGGCTAGGATAGCTATGGCAGTGGGCTTGCACACGCGGAGGACACGGGAGTGGGCCGGCTTCTCCCTGCTCGTCCTGGCGGCTGCCGGAGGGGCCTGGCTGAGTTTGGCGACGCTGCTTGGCACCGCGCGTGCCGCTCCCGCTCCCCTGCCGGCGGAGGCGCTGGCATCGCAGCAGCTTGAGCGAGCGTTTTCAAACCTCTCCTTTTCCCGCATGGTGCACCTGACCCACGCGGGCGACGGCACCAACCGCCTGTGGGTGGTCCTTCAAGCACGCCGGATCATGGTTTTCCCCAACGACCAGGCGGCCTCCTCGTCCCAGGTGTTCCTCGATATCACGAGCCAGGTCAGCACCGCGGGCGACGAGGAGGGGCTGCTGGGCATGGCGTTTGATCCCGGCTACGCCGGCAACGGCTTCTTCTACGTCTACTACAGCGCCTCCTCGCCGCGTCGTTCCGTGGTATCTCGGTTCTCGGTGAGCAAAGCCGATCCGGACCAGGCGGACCCCGATAGCGAGCTGGTCCTGCTGCAGATAGACCAGCCCTTTTCCAACCATAACGGGGGGACCGTCTCCTTCGGCCCCGACGGCTATCTCTACGTCGGTCTGGGTGATGGAGGCTCGGGCGGCGATCCCCAGGGCAATGGGCAGAACACGGCCACGCTGCTGGGCTCCATCCTGCGCATCGACGTGAGCAGCGCCACCGCCCAGGAGCCCTATGCCATTCCCTCCGGCAACCCGTTTGTGGGCCCGTCCGGCTCCCGGGGCGAGATATGGGCCTACGGTCTGCGCAACCCGTGGAAGTTCTCGTTCGACCCTCTTACCGGGGACCTCTGGTTGGCCGACGTGGGACAGAGCAACAACGAAGAGATAGACATCATCAAGCGGGGAGGGAACTACGGCTGGAACATTATGGAGGGTCTACACTGCTATCCACCGAGCGCCCCAAGCTGCGATCAGACGGGGCTGGAACCGCCCGTCTTCGAGTACCCGCTGATGGCCGGAAACTGCGCCATCGCCGGCGGCCACGTCTATCGAGGGGCCCGGCTTCCCGTCCTGGCAGGGGCCTACATCTACGCCGATTACTGCTCCGGCCGCATATGGGCCCTCAGGCACGACGGCTCCGCCGTTACGGAGCAGGGGTTGCTTATCGATTCGGCTCTTACTATTCCGGCCATCGGCGCCGACGAAAATGGCGAGCTGTATATCCTCACCTTCGAGGGCGGGATTTATCGGTTCGTCGCGCCCCTGGAGCCCACGCCCGCGGCCACCACAACTCCCTCCGCCGTGGCGCAGCCGCCGCCCACTCCGCCCCCCGCCGGAGATGGAGCGTTGGGGCCGCTTGTTCTGTCGATATCGTTGTTCGGGACCGTGTTGGCTGGCGCGGCCGGCGTCTGGCTGGTGCTCCGCCGGAGAGCGGGAAGACGGACGTAAGGCCTCTGCCCACGGGATATCGCGCCTCTGATATCATTGTTCGTACCGGAACAGGCGGACGGCTGAAAGATGTCGTGGCGAGCGCGTCCGCACGAACAGAGCGAGAGAGAGGGTGGATATGGCGACTAATGGCCTCCTGAAACATGTCGACACAGAGGTCGGCAGGGGAATCGATGACGCGGTGGAGACGCTGAGGTGGTGCAAGCGCCACCGTCACGAGAGGAAGACCGCCGACACGCTCCGGCTTCTCCAGGTGAACGTCGGCTATCTGGCGCTGGCCCTGGACTGGGAGATGGAGGGGGATATCCCGAAGGTGCGCGCAGCCCTCGATAAGCTGTGGTGGAAGCCGTTCCGTGAGCTGGTGGAGGACGAAGACAGGATGTGCAACGCCTGAGCGGGCGGCGCTTGTAGTCCATGAGCTCTTTGAATCTGCGGGTCGCGGAGGCGCTCCCACGGGATGCGGGCCGAGGGCTGGTCCGGCTCGACCCCAAGGACATGGCGGAGCTGCGGGCCGAGGTCGGCGACATCCTCGAGGTCGAGGGGAAGCGCGTCAGCGTGGCCAAGGCCCTGCCGGCCTACGCCGAAGAGCGGGGCAAGGGCCTCATCCAGATGGACGGCATTCTCAGGGAGAACGCGCACATCGGCCTGGGCGAGTGGGTCCAGACGCGTGCGGTCTCCTGTCCCGTGGCCACGACGGTGGTGCTGACCCCGCTTGGCTCGTCCAGGGAGGCTTCGTTGGAGGCGGACCTGGGCTACGTGGCGCGGGTGCTGGACGGTCTGGCCGTCATCGAGGGAGACAAGGTCCGCGCCACCTTCATGGGCGGCCTCTACCGCGAGTTCAGCGTGGCCGCCACGGACCCGAAGGGGCCCGTGGTCATCGGCGCCTCCACCGCGACCAAGGTCAAGGGCGAGAGCGTCGAGCGGCCGGGGCACACCTCCACCGGTGTCACCTACGAGGATATCGGGGGGCTCCACAAGGAGGTCCTGCGTATCCGCGAGATGATCGAGCTGCCGCTCCGGTATCCGGAGCTCTTCGACCGGCTGGGCATCGAGGCGCCCAAGGGCGTGCTCCTCTACGGCCCGCCCGGCTGCGGCAAGACCCTCATCGCCAAGGCCGTGGCCAACGAGACCTCCGCCCACTTCTCCACTATCAGCGGCCCTGAGATCATCGGCAAGTACTACGGTGAGTCCGAGGAGCGGCTGCGCAAGCTCTTCGAGGAGGCCCAGGACCACGCCCCGGCTATCCTCTTCATCGACGAGATCGACGCCATCGCTCCCAAGCGGGAGGAGCTGGGAAGCCAGCAGCAGGTGGAGCGCAGGGTGGTGGCGCAGCTCCTGGCCCTGCTGGACGGCCTCACCTCCCGGGGCCAGGTGGTGGTCATCGGCGCCACCAACGTGCCGAACACCCTGGACCCGGCGCTGCGGCGTCCCGGCCGGTTGGACCGGGAGATCATTATCGGCGTGCCCGACCGCGTCGGCAGGCTCGAGGTGCTCCAGGTCCACACGCGGGGCATGCCGCTGGCCGGCGACGTGGACTTGGAGAAGCTGGCCGCCATCACCCACGGCTTCGTGGGGGCGGACCTGGCCTCGCTCTCACGGGAGGCGGCCATGGTCACCCTGCGGGGCGTCATGCCCGAGGTCCAGATGGACGTGGAGTTCCTGCCCTACGAGCTGCTGGCCCGGCTCGAGGTGACGGCGGACCATTTCCTGGAGGCCCTCAAGGAGGTGGAGCCCTCGGCCATCCGCGAGGTGTTCACGGAGGTCCCGAACGTGCGCTGGGAGCAGGTGGGAGGCCTGGAGGAGGCGAAGCAGGCGCTGCGGGAGGCTATCGAGTGGCCGCTGATGCACCCTCGGCTCTTCGAGCAGGCCGGCGCCACGCCGCCCAAGGGCATCCTTTTCACCGGCCCCTCGGGCACGGGCAAGACGCTGCTGGCCAAGGCCGTGGCCACCGAGAGCCAGCTCAACTTCATATCGGTCAAGGGGCCGGAGCTCCTCTCCATGTGGGTCGGCGAGTCGGAGCGGGGGGTGCGCGAGGTGTTCAAGAAGGCGAAGCTGGCCAGCCCCTGCATCATCTTCTTCGACGAGATCGAGGCGCTCACGCCCCGGCGCGGCTCATCGGCCGACTCCCACGTCACCGATCGGGTGATGAGCCAGCTCCTCACGGAGATGGACGGCATCGAGGAGCTGAAGGGCGTGGTGGTGTTGGCCGCCACCAGCAGGTCCGACCTGCTGGACCCCGCCATGCTCCGGGCGGGCAGGCTGGAGCTGCACCTGGAGCTGCCCCCGCCCGACGAGGCGGCCAGGCGCGAGATCTTCGCCATCTACACCAGTGGCAAGCCGCTAGCCCAGGACGTGGACCTGGCCGCCCTGGCCGTGCAGACCGACGGCCTGGTGGGCGCGGACATCGAGGCGGCCTGCCGCCGGGCGGCCATGCTCGCCATCCGCGAGGTTATCGCCGGGCACGCCGCCGCCGCCCCCAGGGCTGCACAGGAGGCGACTGTGCAGATCGCCGCGCGCCACTTCCAGCAGGCGCTGGAGATGTGAGGGCGTAGAAGCCGTCGACGGATCGGGGTTCCCAGCTGCCTCCCCTCACGCCTCGCGGGTGCCTCGCGGCGCCCAGAAGGTGGTCTTGCGCGGGCCGTAGGACTTCACCGGGAAGCTGAGCCGCTCCAGGCCCTCCACCTCCATCTCCACCCGGTCGCCGTCGTTGATGGGCGAGAGGCCCACGTGGTGGGTGCCGCAGGAGACCACGTCGCCCGGCATCAGCGTCAGGAACTTGCTCAGCCACGCGATCTGGGCGGCCACGGACATGACCATCTCGCCGGTGTGGTAGTCCTGGCGCAGCTCGCCGTTGAGCCAGAGCCGCACCCGCAGGTCCTGGGGGTCGGGCACCTCGTCGCGGGTCACGATGACCGGGCCCATGGGTGCGTAGGTGTCCAGCGCCTTCTGTAAAAACATGGTTCCCTGGTTGGGGATGTCCCGGTTGGAGATGTCCACGAGGTTGAGGTAGCCGAACACGGCGTCCAGCGCCTCGGCCTCGAACACGTGCTTGGTGGGCCTGCCGATGACGTATCCTAGCTCCGGCTCCGGCTGGGTCACCTTCGACTCGGCCATGGCGGGGATCTCCACTGTATCTCCGGGGCCCACGATGCTGGCGGACCCCTTGTGGAAGAACTGGCTGGGCCCACGCCGGGTCTGGTCCCGGTCCTGGAAGTTGGAGAAGGCGCAGATAACGCTGCCCGGCCGAGGCAGCGGGGCCCGAACGCGGACCTGGCCCATCGGCACGCCCTCCCCCGCGGCCGCCAGCTCCTCGAACCGGGGCCTCAGGCGGTCGAACTCTACGATCACTTGCTCCATCAGCGCCTGGGGCGGCAGCACCCCTACGTGCGCCAGCACGCCGCTCACGTCCACCACGTTCGTGCCCTTCAGCACGCCCACGCGGTAGTCGTCGAAGAAGAGCAGCTTCAAGGCATGACCTCCTGGCGGTCCCTGGCGGGGACCAGGGCGCAGCATAGGATGGCCGTTGCGAAAAGTCTACTCGGGTCCCTCGGCAGGCGGACTCTCCCTCGGCGGTCCCTCGGACCTCGGCGAGCGCCTCCTCGCCGAGGTTGCTCTGGGTGTCTCCGCTTGGCGTACCGGGGCGGGTGGGGCCTCCGACCCGCCGTTGCGCATGTACACGTTCCTGGCCGGGAAGGAGATCTCGATCCCCTCCTGCGCGTAGCGGCGGAAGAGGGCCTTGATGAAGTTGTGCTTCACCAGCCACGAGTCGCCCCAACTGTGAGCGCGGAGCACCGTCCAGAAGTTGATGTTGGAGTCGCCGAACTCCGCGTACCAGATGGAGGGCTCGTAGTCCTTTACCGAGCCGGGGGTATCCGCTATCACCTGTTTGGCCACCTCCACGGTCACCCGCTCCACGTGGTCCAGGTCGCTGAAGTAGCTCACGCCGATCTCCAGGTAGACCGACAGCTCATCGTCCGGGTGGCTGTAGTTGGTGGCGACGTTGTCGGCCAGCTTGGAGTTGGGGATCATGACCATGTTGTTGGCCGGCATCCGGATCCGGGTGGTCCGCCAGCCGATCTGGTCCACCTCCCCGCGCATCCCGTTCTCCAGCTCCACCAAGTCGCCCACACGTATGGTGCCGTCGGTCAGCACGGTGAGCCCGGCGAAGAAGTTGGTCAGCGTGCCCTGAAGCGCCAGGGCCACGGCCAGCCCGCCGATGCCCAGTCCCGCCACCAGGGGAGCGATGGACACCCCTAGCTGGTCCATGATTATGAGGACGCCGATGGCCACGATGATGATGCTGACGACGCGCCTGGCCATGGGCATCAGGGAGTTCAGCACCTTGAGCTGGCCGGTCCTGCGGCCCAGGCGCCGGCTGTACCAGAAGATGGCGTGCCCCTGGATTCGTATGGACGCGTAGACCAGCACCACGATGCTGGCGACGGTGAAGCCTTTGCCTAGAACGTTGAGATGGTCTCCCAGGGGAGGCAGTCTGAGCAGGCCCAAGTAGAGGCCGGTCACAAAGAGCCAGAGAGTCAGCGATCCGTCCAGGCCGTCCACCATCTGGGCGCCGAGACTGTTCCTGGTCTTGCTTCGCAGCCTGCGCTTGATTCTGCTGCCAACGAGCCGGGTGGCGATCGCCAGCAGCAAGCCGATCAGCGTCGCCGCGCCGAGATACGTGAGGTCCCCAAAGGTGATTCCCTCGAAGATTTCCCTGTTCATAACCCGGCTTTCCCCTCCTCTAGCGTCTAGCGCCGCCGCCCCCGTGAGCTTGCCGGCGTGCCGCGGCGCAGCCGTCTTCAGCGGGTGTGCCCTTCAGCTTGACACCGAAGAGCCGCGCTGCATAGAGTGTGGAGCGGCGCGATACCGGCTTTTCGCGCACTTTTGGCCCGTGAGGTGACAGCGTTGGCTGACAAGTCCCTCGTCTCCGAGCAGTACGACGTCGAGGACCTGGACGACGCCATCGAGCTCTGCTACCGCAAGGGCTGGACCGATGGCCTGCCGGTGGTGCCGCCCACGGAGGAGAAGGTGCGGCGCTTCGTGGCGGCGGCCGGGCGCGAGCCGGACGAGGTGTTGGGCTACTACACCACCCGCCGCCGGCTCATCACCGTGGAGAAGGTGGCCATCAACGCCGTCATGGCCGGCTGCCTGCCCGGGTATCTCCCCGTGGTGCTGGCCATCGTCGAGGCGATGATGGAGGAGGAGTTCAACGTCCACTTGGGCAACGCCAGCACCGGCGGGGGCGCCGTCGGCTTCATCGTGAACGGGCCCATACGGCACAAGCTGGGCATGAACTGGCACGGCAACGTCCTGGGCCCGGGCAACCGCGCCAACTCCACCATCGGCAGGGCCGTCCGCCTGACCCAGATCAACGTTATGGGCTCCGTGGCGGGCGCCGGCGGCACCGATGAGGCGGGCCGCATGGTGCTGGACCGCTCCACCCTGGGCCAGCCAGGAAAGTACGCCGGCTATCACATCGTGGAGAACGAGGAGGACTATCCCTCGCTGCTGCCCCATCACGTGGAGCTGGGCTACCCCCGGGAGAGCAGCGTGGTGACCGTCTTCTCCACCTTGGGACATGCGCAGGTCTCGGTCCACGCCGAGAACACCGGGGACCCGATCGTCGACACCATCGCCCAGTACATGGTAGGCACGGGCCACCTGAGCGCCACGGGCTTCTGCGTGGTGGTCCTGGCGCCGGAGAACGTGGGATACCTGGTGCGCGACGGCTGGTCCAAGGCCGACATCCGGCAGGCGCTCTTCGAGCGGACCACCCGCAGCGTGGCGTGGGTCAAGCGGGAGGGCTGGTCGGCGGGCGGGTACGGCGCCAGGGGAGGGCCCGTCAAGCCGGGCGACGAGGAGAAGACGCTGGCCATCGCGGCCAGCCCCGATGATATCCATGTGGTGATCGCGGGCGGCCCCGCCGGTGGGTTCGCCGACTTTCTGCTACCCTTCGGATACTTGCAGAGCAAGGAGATCAGGGTGTAGGCTGGTCGAAGCGCAGTTGAGTGAGCGGAGAGGAGTTGCCATGACCATAGCAAGCAGGATGACAATTCTGGACCCCGTGTCCGATATCGTGGAGGACGCCGCCACGTTCTCCCCCAGACTGGATTCGTTGAACGGGAAGGTGGTGGGGCTCTACGGCAACAACAAGATGAAAGTCACCGAGCTGCTGGACATGGTCGGCGGCATTCTGAGCGAGCGGTACGACCTCAAGCGCATCGTGCGTGGCAGCTACAACGGCGGTCGGGTGATGCGCCCCGACGAGTGGGTGGACGTGCACGAGTGCGACGCCATCGTGCTCACCCACGGGGACTGAGGGTCCTGCAGTTCGAGCGGTCTGCTCAACAGCATCGAGTTGGAGAAAATGGGTATCCCGGCCATGCTTATCAGCACCGAGGCCTTCATGGACACCTGCCGGGACATGGCCAAGGTCGGCGGCCTGCCGGAGATGCGCTGGGCCGTGTGCCCGCACCCGCTGGGCAGCCTGACCGATGAGGGGCTGATGGAGCGCGCGAAGTCGGCGGTGGAGCAGTTCGCCGCCATCGTCGCGGGCCGCTAACGGCTGGCCAAAGCCGGTCCTGCGTAAAGGCCCTGGAGCCGTCGAACGGTCCCAGGGCCTTTTGCTGTGTCCGTTCGGTAGTGCATCAGTTTGGGTCGGTAGAAGTGTGCTAGAGTAGGTCGCGCTCAAAGCACCGCTAATAGTGTGGTAAGTTTATCAACGCTTTAGGGGAGCATAATGGAAATCGTAGCTCTGTTTCACGGGCCTCAGCATGGTGACTGGGCAACTTGGGAACGAATGATATTTTGGGGTGCGATAATTGGGGTTCCTGTGGGGTTAATTGCCCTGCTCCTAAGCGGAAATAAATTCTGGAACAAACTAAGACGCAAGAAGGACTAGAGCGGGAGGCGATTGCTCGTCTGAAATATGCAACACGCTCGACTGCATCCGTAGCTACGACTTTTGGATAAGGCTCAGCTTGACACCGCCGGTGCGGCTCCCTACATTGCGGGCATCCTAGGGGTGGTTCTTCGGGCTGCGCCCCCATCAGGAGTCAACTGGTTGGCTGAGCACCCCCTCGTCTCTTCGCGGTACGACGTCGAGGACCTGGACGACGCCATCGAGCTCTGCTACCGCAAGGGCTGGACCGATGGCCTGCCGGTGGTGCCGCCCACGGAGGAGAAGGTGCGGCGCGCCCTGGCGGCGGCCGGCCGCGAGCCCGGCGAGGTGCTGGGCTATTACGCCGCTCGCAAGCGCATCATCACCGTGGAGAAGGTGGCAGTCAACGCCGTTATGGCCGGCTGCCTGCCCGAGTACCTGCCCGTGGTGCTGGCCATCGTGGAGGCGATGCTGGAGACGGACTTCAACATGCACGTCGCAAACTCCAGCACCGGCGGAGCGGCCATCGGCTTCATCGTCAACGGCCCCATCCGCCACAAGCTGGGCATGAACCACTGGGGCAGCGTCCTCGGCCCGGGAAACCGCGCCAACTCCACCATCGGCAGGGCCATCCGCCTGACCCAGCTCAACGTCATGGGCTCGGTGGCGGGCGCAGGAGGCCAGGACGAGCTGGGCCGCGCCATCCTGGACCGGTCCATCGCGGGGCAGCCGGGGAAGTACGCCGGCTACCATATCGTCGAAAACGAGGAGGCCTACCCGTCGCTGCTGCCCCTCCACGTGGAGCTGGGGTACCCGCGCGAGAGCAGCGTGGTAACCGTCTTTGTCACCTACGGGCACGTGCAGGTGGCGGCCCACGCCTCGCAGCACAACGTGGAGAGGATGGTAGAGATTATCGCGGACCGCATGGTTGGCACGGGGCACCTGAGCGCCCCGGGCTTCTGCGTGGTGGTCCTGCCCCCGGAGAACGCGGAGGACCTGGTGCGGGCCGGCTGGACCAAGTCCGACGTGAGGCAGGCGCTCTTCGAGCGCACGACTCGCACCGCGGCCTGGGCCAAGCGCCAGGGCCTGGCGGAGGATGCGCTGGTGGGGACTCGGGGGGGCCCGATCACCCCGGCGGACGAGGAGCGGACCATCGCCATCGCCAGCTCGCCGGAGCGGATCTACGTGGTGGTGGCCGGCGCCCCCGGTGGAAGCTATGTCAATTTCCTGCTACCCTTTTACGCGAACCGGCCCTATAGCAAGCTTATCAGGGAGTAGCCATGAGCACCGGGACCAGGTTGACGATACTCGACCCGTCGGCGGAGGCGGTCATGGAGACCGCCACGCTCTCGCCCCGGCTGGGCAGCTTGGACGGGAAGGTGGTGGGGCTCTATAGCAACGAGAAGCCGAAGGCCACCGAGCTGCTGGAGTTGGTGGGAGGCATCCTGAGCGAGCGGCACGACCTCCGGGGCATCGTACGCGGCATATACAACGGGTTGCGGGTGATGCGCCCCGACGAGTGGGTGGACGTGCACGAGTGCGACGCCATCGTGCTCACCCACGGGGACTGAGGGTCCTGCAGCTCGAGCGGTCTGCTCAACAGCATCGAGTTGGAGAAGCGGGGTATCCCGGCCATGCTTATCAGCACCGAGGCCTTCACCGACACCTGCCGGGAGATGGCGGTGATCGGCGGCCTGCCGGAGATGCGTTGGGCCGTGTGCCCGCACCCGCTGGGCAGCCTGACCGATGAGGGGCTGATGGAGCGCGCCAAGTCGGCGGCGGAGCAGTTCGTCGCCATCGTCACCGGCCGGTAGCGGAGCCGGGACACCGACGGCTGCATAGCCATGAAATGCTAGGGACTGCGTAGTGATGAAATAAATGAGGCGGGGCTCAGGCCCCGCCTCATTTATTTGCACGGCTCTTGGCGCCGCCCTACTTCTGCTTGGCCCAGATGGCCTCCATGATGGCGACCGGGTTCATGGGCAACTGCTGCATGCGCACGCCCACGGCCCTGTAGATGGCGTTGGCCAGCGCCGCCGGCGGCGGAACGATGTTGACCTCGCCCACGCCCCGCACGCCGAAGGGATGGCCGGGGTTGGCCACCTCCACGATCACCGTGTCGATGAGCGGCAGGTCCAGGCTGATGGGCATGCGGTAGTCCAGCAGGCTGGTGTTCATCATCTGCCCGCTGTCGCTCATGTAGTACTCCTCGTTAAGGGCCCAGCCGATACCCTGGACGGCGCCCCCCTGCAATTGGCCCTCGACGTAGCTCGGGTGGATGGCCTTGCCAGCGTCCTGGACGATGGTGAAACGTAGGATGGTCACCTTGCCGGTCTCCGGGTCCACCTCCACGTCGGCGATACAGCCGGCGTAGGCCGCGCCCGCGCCTCGGGGGTTGACGTTGCCGACCCCGACCACCGGCCCACCGGTGCTGTTCAATTGCTCCGCGAGCTCCTGAAAGCTCATCTTCAACTCCGGGTCGGAGCTGGAGCGGAACTCGCCCGCCTTGAACTCGACGGAGTCGGGCTTGACGTCCCACACCTTGGCGGCGCGCGCGGTCATCTGACGCACCACGTGGTTGGCAGCCTCGTAGGCGGCCCAGCCGGTCTTGAAGGTGACGGTGCTCCCGCCCGTGCCGCTGGTGTACCCCACCGAATCGGTGTCCATTATGGCGGGGTGCACGTCCTCGGCCGATAAGCCCAGCACCTCGGCGGCCTGCATCGCCACCGTGGTGCGGGTGCCCCCGATGTCGGGCGAGCCCTCCCTGAGACCGACGGTGCCATCGTCGTTGACCTTGATGGTGCAGCTCGAGGGACCGGTAAAGTTTGCCCAGAAGCCTATGGACACTCCTCTGCCCCGGTTGGGTCCTTCCAGCGGTGCGCTCCAGTGGGGGTGGTCCTGCATCGCCTCCAGGACCTCGACGCAGCCGATGCGGGAGAAGACCACGCCGTCGGCCCGGCGGGTCCCCTCTTTGGCGGCGTTGCGCAGTTTGAACTCCAGGGGATCAATCCCCAGGCCGACGGCCAGCTCGTCCACCACCGTCTCCGCGGCGAAGGAGGCGTTGGTGGCGCCGGGCGCCCGGTAGGCAGATGTCTTGGGCTTGTTCACCACGACGTCGAACGCGTCGATGAGAATGTTGGGAATGTTGTAGGGCGAGAAGATGCACATCGTGCCTGCGCCTACCGGCGAGCCGGGGTTGGCGCCCGCCTCGTAGGCCAGATAGGCCTGGGCGGCCACGAGCTTGCCATCCTTGGTGGCCCCCATCTTGACCTTGATGTAGGAGCCCGGCGTGGGGCCGGTGGCCTCGAACTCCTCGGTGCGGCTCATGACGATCTTGACCGGGTGGCCTGTCTTTCTGGAGAGGACCGCCGCCACCGGTTCGCCGTATTGCGAGTATTTCCCTCCGAAGCCGCCGCCGATCTCCATGGGGACCACATTGATGTCGGACACGGAGAGGCCCAGGATCTGAGCCGTGGCATCCCTCACCTCAAAGGGCCCTTGGGTGCTGCACCAGATGGTGACCTTCCCGTCCTTATTCCAGAAGGCGGTGGCGTTATGGGGCTCGATGTAGCCCTGGTGGACCGTTTTGGTGTGGAACTCCCGCTCGATGACCAGGTCCGCCTGGGCGAACCCTTCCTCGCCATCGCCCAGCTTTGTCTGATTATGGGTGGCCACGTTGCTGGCCACATCGGACTTCTCACCCTGCTCCTCGGTCTTCAGGTGCTTGTGCAGGAGCGGGGCGTCCTTCTTCATGGCGTCCAGGACCGTGACGGCGGGCGGCAGTGGCTCGTACACGACCTCGATCAGCGCCAGCGCCTCCTCGGCCACGTGGACGTTGATGGCGGCCACGGCGGCCACCGCATGGCCTCGGTAGAGCGCCTTGTCGCTGGCGAGCACGTTGTCGCGCAGGTACTTCAAGGCCAGATCGGCGCCACCTGTAACCTCTTGGGCGACGGCTATGGTGGCATCACCGAGGTGCATCGGTTCGTCGCCGGGCCCGGTGGAAACGAAGTCCCGGGCGGTCACAACAGCCCGTACCCCCGGATGCGCCTCGGCCTTGGAGGTGTCGATGGAGATGATCCGGGCGTGGGCGTGGGGGCTTCTGAGGGTCTTACCGAACAGCAGGTCCGCAAATTGGAGGTCCGCCCCATAGAGGGCGCGGCCGGTCACCTTGTCCACGCCGTCGTGGCGGATGGGCCGCGTGCCTACCACGTCGAAGGTCTGGGTCGCCAGCACCTTGTTGTGCTCGTACTCGGTGGTGGTCATGCTTTCGCCTCCCGCGTCGCGGCTGCCGCCGTGGTCACGGCCCGGATGATCTTGTCGTAGCCGGTGCAGCGGCAGAGGTTGTTGGCCAGCCAGAACCGTATGCGCTCCTCCGAGGGGTCCGGCTCGTGGTCTAACAGCGCCTTGGTGGCAACGATGAACCCCGGCGTGCACACGCCGCACTGGAGCGCCGCCCCCTCCAGGAACGCCTGCTGAATGGGGTGTAGGGTGCTGCCGGAGGCGATCCCCTCGACGGTGGTGACCTCTTTACCGTGGGCCTCGACACTCAGGACGAGGCACGAGGTCACTATCCTGCCGTCAAAGATGACGGTGCAAGCGCCGCAGTTGCCATCGTTGCAGCCCTCCTTGGTGCCGGTCAGGCCCAGCACGTCGCGGAGGCATTCCAGCAGGCTCTGGCGGGGCTCGCACAGGAAGTCGACCTGCTCGCCGTTGATGGTGGTCTGCACGTGGGTCTTGGTTGTCATCGGCCCTCCCGGCCGGCGCGCTCCACGGCCGTGTTCAGCGCTCTTTTCGTAAGCACCGCGCACAGGTGGCGGCGGTACTCGATGGTCCCGCGCATGTCGGTAATGGGTGTGGCCGCCTCTCTGGTCAGTTCGGCGGCGCGCTGGATGCTCTCGTCGTTCACCGGCTGACCGGCCAGGGCATCGCCGGCCTCCTTGCAGTAGAGGGGCGTGGGCGCCACCGAGGCGAGGGCGATGCGTGCCGACTTGAAGGTCCGGTTATCGTTCTCCAGGACCACGGAGACGCCCACGCCCACCACGGCGATGTCCATCTCGTTCCTGGGGATGAATCGGATATAGCGGGCCCCGGAGTTGGGTGGGGGAGGAGGAAAGCGCAGAGACACCAGCAGCTCGCCAGGCTGGAGAAGGTTCTGACCGGGGCCGGTGCAGAACTCCTCGACGGCGACGCCGCGGGTCCCACCGGGCCCCGCGATCTGGCACGTGGCGCCCAGGGCGATCAGAATGGGCACGGCGTCGGCGCTGGGCGCGGCGTTGCACAGGTTGCCGCCGATGGACGCCCTGCCCTGGATCTGGATGCCGCCGATGAGGGATGCGGAGTCGATGAGGCCGGGGTAAGCGGCGGCCACTTCGGCATGGTCGTAGACTTTGTAGCAGGGCACCGCCCCGCCGAGCGTCAGACCCTCGGCGGGGTCGTAGGAGATCTCGTTCAGCTCGGGGAGCTCTTTGACATCGACCAGCAGCGATGGCTGCCTGCGGCCGGTCCTGAGCTGCACCAGAATGTCGGTGCCGCCGGCGAGCACCCGCGCATCGCCGTCATGGGCGGCGAGCAGCCCTATGGCCTCCTCGACCGCGGCAGGCTTGGCATAGTCAATCCATTTCAACGTTCATCCTCCACGGCAATTCATGCTGCCCGCGCAACTGAACGCGCCCATCATATAGTCCCGGTCCCGGCGATCCACCGAGGCCGCGTCGTAGTGAGCGGGATCCCGTGCGGGCGACGGTGCGAGCGCTGGTGATGAGCGGTCGTAAGCCATGCGGCCAGGCAGAAAAGCTATCACCGACTAGCCATCGTGTCAAAAGGGGCACGGGCCGCGAGGGTGGTGATATGCTACACGCGGTCATCGGCCACGCCGCCGGCGGTGAGCGCCTGATGACAATCTTCTCCGGAGCCCACGGACTGATTGACCCCGAGCGCTGGTAGCCGACGCTGGCAACTGCCGTTCTACTACGGCTGGATCATTGTGGCGGCCGCTATGGTCAGCGGCGCCTTCTCCACCGGCGTCAGCATCTTCGCGTTCAGCGTGTTCATCACGCCCATGGAGGCGGACCTGGGGTGGACGCGCTCCACCTTCTTCCTGGCGCTCACCATCCGCTCCCTATTCGGCGGCGCCTTGGCGCCGTTCCTCGGCCCTCTCCAGGACACCAAGAACGGGCCGCGGCTGCTCATGCTGGTGAGCAGCGTGCTGCTGGGCGGGTCGCTCATCGGGCTGAAGTTCGTTGAGTCGCCTTGGCAGTTCTACATGCTCTTCGGCGTACTGGGTGCCCTCTCCTTCACCGGCGCGGGCCCCATGCTCAGCGCGTCGGTGCTGCCCAAATGGTTCATTCGCAAGCGTGGCCGTGCCATGGGCATCGCCAGCATGGGGTCGGCCATGGGCCCGCTCGTCTTTCCCATCTCCGTACAGTTCATCATCTCCGCCTTCGGCTGGCGGGACGCCTGGATGGCCCTGGGATTCGCCTCGATCTTGCTCCTTGTCCCACTGTCCCTGTTTATCAGGACCCAGCCGGAGGATATGGGCCTCTTCCCCGACGGTCTGGACAGGCCGCCGGAGGCCTTCACCCGGGGCCGGAGAGGGGAGGAGGTGTGGGAGAACCGTAGCCTGACGCGGGGGGAGGCGCTCAGGACCAGAAGCTTCTGGTTCATCATGCTCTCCGGCGGGCTGGCCGGCATTGGGCTCCAGGGGTTCCACGCCAACCTGCTGCCCCACTACCGGGATATCGGCATTGCGGCCAGTACGGCGACTCTGGCAATCTCGGTCCACGGCCTCTGCTCCGTGGTGGCCAGGGGCATCTGGGGCGGCCTGAGTGAGCGGTTCCACGTGCGGCACCTCATGGTGATCCAGACGGTGATGACGGGGCTGAGCATCCTTATCTTACTCAACGTGAATAGCCTGCCGATGCTCTTTCTGTTCGCCGCGGCCCAGGGCACGTCGCTGGGCGGCCACTTCATCCTGCACCCGCTGCTGATCGCCAACTACTACGGGCGTGCCCATCTGGGCGCGGTGAACGGCATCATGAGGCCCTTCATCACCGTGACCAACGCCGCGGGCCCGCTGATGATCGCGGGCCTGTACGATATCCAGGGTTCCTACCGCATGGCCTTCTTCCTGGTGATGATCGCTTGGTTCATGGCCGGCGCCGCCATCGTGCCCGCCAAGCCGCCCAAGCCGCGGCCGACGGCATCGGGCGCCGACAACCCCAGCACCTAAGCGGAGGTGCCGGTCGCAATGCGCGGTTTTCGCGCTGTGCCGATAAGGGCTGGGCGGGAGGCCCCGTGCCGGGGCGGGTCGGGGAGCGTTCGCCGATGAGTGGAAGCGCAGCCCGCTAGCCGCGCATGCTCTTCCACTCCTTTTCGCCCCGGTACTTGGACTGGACCGGGCTGGGGCGCATGTTCAGGAACCGCACCCCCTCCGGCCCGACGGTGAAGCCGTACTCCGTCTCGCTCTCAAGATAGATCACCGTGCCGGGCCCGCAGGACCGGTTCTCCATGATCATCTCCCCCTCGAGGATATACATCACTTCGTCATTGCTGTGGGCGTGAGGCGGGCCCACGAAGCCCGGCGCCAGCTTCATGACGAACACCCACGGGCCCTTCTTCAGATCGCCGATCAACTGCTCGCTATAGCCCGGATAAGACTCAGGCTGGGCCGGCCCGCCCTGGGTCCAGGGCGCCTCGTCGACGTGCATGACCAGTGGCTTTGGCATGGCGGCCTCCTTCACTCCCGCAAGGGAGAGGGGGTTGATGTGGCGCTGGCGCCATCATAGCAGCACGTGGCCAATAGAGAGAAAGGCCCCTCAATTGAGGGGCCTTTCTTAGGCTGATATTTGGTAGCGGGGGTTGGATTCGAACCAACGACCTTCGGGTTATGAGCCCGACGAGCTGCCACTGCTCCACCCCGCACCGGTCTCTCCGCGGAAAGAGGGTTGAACACGTTCACAAGGGAAGCGAGCGAGAACGAGGAGTGTATTAGGTCAAGCCCTCGGCCAATTAGTACCGCTAAGCTGAATCCCTCACGGGACTTACACCTGCGGCCTATCAAGCAGATAGTCTCTCTGCGGCCTTACCACCTTAACGGTGTGGGAAGCCTCATCTCGGGGTCGGCTTCGCGCTTATATGCTTTCAGCGCTTATCCGTGCCAGACATAGCTACCCGGCGGTGCCCCTGGCGGGACAACCGGCACACCAGAGGTCTGTCCCTCCCGGTCCTCTCGTACTAGGGAGAGCTCCCCTCAAGCTTCCTGCGCCCACAGCGGATAGAGACCGACCTGTCTCACGACGGTCTGAACCCAGCTCACGTACCGCTTTAACCGGCGAACAGCCGGACCCTTGGGACCTTCTTCAGCCCCAGGATGCGATGAGCCGACATCGAGGTGCCAAACCTTGCCGTCGATATGAACTCTTGGGCAAGATCAGCCTGTTATCCCCGGGGTAGCTTTTATCCGATAAGCCACGGCCCTTCCACACGGGACCGTAGGATCACTTTGCCAGACTTTCGTCCCTGCTTGGCTTGTAGGCCTCGCAATCAAGCCCCCTTCTGCCAATGCACTCCACGGGTGATTTCCATCCACCCTGAGGGGACCTTTGGGCGCCTCCGTTACTTTTTGGGAGGCGACCGCCCCAGTCAAACTGCCTGCCAGGCACGGTTCCCCTGCTTGTTCAGGGGTTAGAGCCGAAAACAGAGAAGAGTGGTATTTCAACGATGACTCCACCCCGACTGGCGTCGGGGCTTCACAGTCTCCCACCTATGCTACACATCTCAGTCCTCAGATCAATGCCAGGGTGCAGTAAAGCTCCACGGGGTCTTTTTGTCCTGCTGCGGGTAACGAGCATCTTCACTCGTACTTCAATTTCACCGAGACCTTCCTCGAGACAGCGCCCCAGTCATTACGCCTTTCCTGCGGGTCGGAACTTACCCGACAAGGGATTTCGGTACCTTAGGACCGTTATAGTTACGGCCGCCGTTCACCGGGGCTTCGGTTCAGAGCTCTCACCCCTCCCCTTAACCTTCCGGCACTGGGCAGGCGTCAGCCCCTATACGTCGTCTTGCGACTTGAGCAGGGACCTATGTTTTAGTTATACAGTTGCCAGGGCCTCTTTGCTGCGACCCCAGGGCGCTTCGTCCGCAAGGGACTACACGCTCCAGGGCACTCCTTCTCCCGAAGTTACGGAGTTAAATTGCCGAGTTCCTTGAGGAAGGTTCTCTCGTCCGCCTTAGAGTGCTTACTCCAGCCTACCAGTGTCGGTTTGCGGTACGGACACCCACGTCTCTAGCCACGAAGCTTTTCTTGCCGGCATAGCATCAACGAACTTCCCCAGGGCTAACCCTAGAGTCGCCTCACCTCTCAGCTCGTAGCCCCGGAACGGATTTTCCTATCCCGGGATGGCCTACAGGTTCGGACGCACCATGTCCAATAGGCACGCTCCATCTAGCTTCCCGTGTCCCTCCCTGGCCTTAAAACGATACGCAGGTGGTGCCGGAATGTTGACCGGCTGTCCATCGTCTACGCCTTGCGGCCTCGACTTAGGCCCGACTAACCCTACGCCGAACGACGTTGCGTAGGAAACCTCAGGCTTTCGGCGGATGCGGTTCTCACGCATCTTCACGCTACTCATGCCGGCATTCGCACTTCCCTGCGCTCCACCCTGCCTTACAGCAGAGCTTCAGTGCACAGGGAACGCTCCCCTACCCCTCCCGATTGCTCGGGAAGCCACAGCTTCGGCGGCAGGCTTGAGCCCCGGTAAATTGTCGGCGCAGGGTCCCTTGACCAGTGAGCTGTTACGCACTCTTTAAAGGGTGGCTGCTTCTAAGCCAACCTCCTGGCTGTCTGGGCGACCCAACTTCCTTTAACACTTAGCCTGCACTTAGGGGCCTTAGCTGGTGGTCTGGGCTGTTTCCCTCTCGACTATGGAGCTTATCCCCCACAGTCTCACTCCCTAGGCATGGATAGAACGGCATTTGTGGTTTGGTTGAGTTTGGTAGGCTCACACCCCCTAGCTCATCCAGAGCCCTACCTCCGTCCCTCTTCCTAGAGGCTGCACCTCAATGCATTTCGGGGAGAACCAGCTATCTCCGGGTTCGATTGGCATTTCACCTCTACCCACAACTCATCCGAGAATTTTGCAACATTCACCGGTTCGGGCCTCCACTCCGAGACTATCGGAGCTTCACCCTGGCCATGGGTAGCTCACCCGGTTTCGGGTCTACTCCACGCGACTCAACGCCCTATTAAGACTCGCTTTCGCTACGGCTCCGGGACTTCTAGATCCCTTAACCTCGCCACGCAGAGGAACTCGCCGGCTCATTCTTCAATAGGCACGCCGTCACCCCGACGAATCGGGGCTCCGACCGCTTGTAGGCCCACGGTTTCAGGTCTATTTCACTCCCCTCACGGGGTTCTTTTCACCTTTCCCTCACGGTACTTGTGCGCTATCGGTCGTCAAGGGTATTTAGCCTTGGAGGGTGGTCCCCCCAGCTTCCCACGGGATTCCACGTGTCCCGCGGTACTCACGAACACACCCAGAGCCTGCACCCTTTCGCTTACGGGGCTTTCACCCTCTTTGGCGGTCCCTTCCAGGTGCCTTCAGCTAGAGTTCAGGTTGGTAACTCTGTGCCCCGACTGGGGTCGGGACTGGTACGTCGTACAACCCCCTTACGGCATAGGCCCCCAGGCCACTCAGCCGTATGAGTTTAGGCTGTTCCCCGTTCGCTCACCACTACTAGGGGAATCGCTGTTGCTTTCTTTTCCTCAGGGTACTGAGATGTTTCAGTTCCCCCACTTACCGCCCCAAGCCTAATGTGTTCGGCAGGGGGCGCGCCGGTTTCTCCGGCGCCGGTTCCCCGATTCGGGAATCCCCGGCTAAGCCTGCTAAGCGGCTAACCGAGGCTTATCGCAGCAGAGCCACGCCCTTCATCGGCCCTTGACGCCAAGGCATCCACCGTGGGCCCTTAATAGCTTGACCCAATCGCTCGTTCCTCGCTCGCTATTCCCTTGTTAACGTGCCAAGACTACGGCTGGGGTTTCCCCCCACCGCTGCCTCGTCAGCAGCTTGATGCACAGCTTCGGTCTGCTGTCATCAGTAGCTGGCTGAGTCCCTCGTCCCTACGGAGAGGTCGGCCTAGTATAGGGGGGCTGTGGGGAACGTGTCAATGCGGCGTCGGTCACAAAGCGCTCTGTCTCAAGCCGCACTGCAAGTTGCGGCAAGGGCCGGTCCGTGCTAAAGTAGGGCCCGACAGTAGACGGTGTGGAGAGAGTGGGCCCGGCGCCCACTCTCTCGTTACTCAGGGGTATTTCGGCAATCCGTTCAGGAGGGCAGGCCCCAATGAAGAGCGATTTCCTTATTGCTGTGACGCAGCTTGCGGCCGAGCGCAATCTGCCGAGGGAGACCGTCATCTCCGCCGTGGAGGCCGCGCTCGTCTCCGCTTATAAGAAGGATACGACCGCGGCGGGCCAGAACATCGCCGTGCGCCTCAATCCCGGCACCGGGGACGTCGCTATCTATCTGCTGAAGACGGTGGTGGAGGAGGTCGAGGACCCCGCCCGGGAGATGACGGTGCGGGAGGCCCGGCGGGTCCGGGGGAAAGACCCCGCGCCCGAGCTCGGCGACGTGATGGAGTTCGAGATGGAGCCCCAGGTCGCCGGACGCATCGCCGCCCAAACGGCCAAGCAGGTGGTGGTCCAGCGTCTGCGTGAGGCCGAGCGGGAGATGGTCTACGCCGAGTTCTCCGAGCGCGAGCACGAGGTCTTCACCGGCACGGTCCAGCGGGGCGACGCCCGCCACGGCGGCGCCGTGACCCTCGACCTGAACGGCCGCGCGGAGGCGATCCTGCTGCCTCAGGAGCAGGCCGCCTACGACCGTTACCGACCCGGACAGAAGATGAAGGTCCTGGTGCTGGAGGTGCTGCGCACCGCCCGAGGTCCGGAGATCGCCGTCTCCCGGGCACACCCCGACCTGCTGCGCCGTCTCTTTGAGATGGAGGTGCCGGAGATCTTCAACGGCGTGGTGGAGATTAAGGCCATCTCTCGCGAGGCGGGATTCCGGAGCAAGGTGGCCGTGGCGTCCAACCAAGAGGGCGTTGACCCCGTCGGCGCCTGCGTGGGCCTCCGCGGAATTCGGATTCAGAACATCGTCAACGAGCTCCAGGGCGAGAAGATCGACGTGGTCCAGTGGTCCAAGGACCCGTCCGTCTTCATCTCCCACTCCCTAAGCCCGGCCCAGCCGATGCGCGTGGAGCTGGACGAGGAGACGGTCACCGCCACGGTCGTCGTCTCCGACCGCCAGCTCTCCTTGGCCATCGGCAAGGAGGGGCAGAACGCCCGTCTGGCCGCCAAGCTCACTGGCTGGAAGGTGGACATCAAGAGCTCCACCGAGCTGGAGATCGAGCGGATGAAGCAGGTCATCGTTGACCATGTGGCGGAGCGGGATGCCGAGGCGCCGGAGGACCTCGTGGCGGTCGCGGAGGCCCCCGAGACCGTGGCGGCGCTGGCGGAGGAGCCCGAGCCCGCGGTGGCCGAGGCTGAGACGCTGACCGAGGCCCCGATTGCGGCGACCACCGAAGCCGTTGAGCCGCCGGCGGCCGTCGAAGAGGCGGCGGTGGGGCCGGTGGGGCTGAGCCCTGAAGAGCAGCTTGCCCTCGAGTCCCTGGACCTTCCCGTTCCCGCCGCGGCTTCCGTGGAGCCGGAGGAGTCGGCCCAGGAGGAGGAGGAGGAAGGCGAGGAGGGCGAGCTCTTCGTTAATGAAGACGAGCTCTGGAAGATGCCGGAGGCCCCGGGTAGCGGTCCGCAGATCCGCTTCGCTGAGGATATTCTGGGTGCGGGTGGTCCCCGGGGCGAGGCTGGAAGGGGGCGGCGGAGGCGTGGTCGGGCGGTACGGGGCGGAAGGCCAGGCCGACCGCCTCGGCCTGGCGGGCCTTCCGGGCCAGCCGGCCCGGGTGGGGGCGGTGCCCGTCCCGGCCCAGGCGGGGGCGGAAGAAATTAGCGTGCTTCCGGCTCTTCAGGATCAGAGGCGGTCTATGCGCGAAAAGCACGTTCCGCTCCGCACCTGCGTGGTCTGTAGGACCAAAGCGGACAAGCGCGAACTCATCCGGATCGTTCATGCGCCCTCCGGCGAGCTGGTCGTGGATGACACGGGGAAGCGCTCCGGCCGAGGGGCGTACCTCTGCTCCAATCCCGATTGCCGGCAGCGGGCCTTCAGCGGCAGCAGGCTCTCCCGGGCCCTGCGCGCGGAGGTCACGGCTGAGGACCGCGGCCGGCTGGCCACTTCTGTAGCTTCCGCCCGCTAAGGGCCGTTCTGGAGAGGAACCGAGGAACTATGGTCGAAGAGCAGCCGGCAACTCAGGCCACCAAGCCAAGGCGCATCGCCCTCAAGGCGCTGACGCTGCCGCCAGTGGTCACCGTGGGCAATCTGGCCCTCTATGTTCAGGCCGAGCCGGTCCAGGTCATCAAGCAGCTCATGCGCGCGGGCGTTTTCGCCAATATTAACCAGGCCGTCGATTTCGAGACCGCGGCCCAGGTGGCACGGACCTTTGGCTATCATGCCAAGCAGGCGGAGGAGACGGGGCGAGCCGCGGCTATGGCGGTGGCGGAGGAGGACCCATCGCTGCTCAAGGAGCGGCCGCCCGTGGTCACCATCCTGGGCCACGTGGACCACGGCAAGACCACCCTCCTGGACGCCATCCGGCAGACGAATGTGGTGGCCAAGGAGGCGGGTGGTATCACCCAGCATATCGGCGCCTATCAGGTCAACTATAAGGACCACCTCATAACCTTCCTGGACACCCCCGGCCACGAGGCTTTCACCGCCATGCGGGCCCGGGGCGCTCAGGTGACCGACATCGCCGTGCTGGTGGTGGCCGCCGACGACGGCATGATGCCGCAGACCGCTGAGGCTATCGACCATGTCAAGGCCGCCGGTGTGCCGATGTTGGTGGCCATTAACAAGATGGACCTGCCCGGCGCCGACCCCGAGCGCGTGAAACGTCAGCTCTCGGAGCATGAGCTGCTGGTGGAGGAGTGGGGTGGCGACGTGATCTCCGTGCCCGTTTCGGCCAAGGGGGGAACAGGCATCGATGACCTGCTCCAGAGTATTCTGGTGGTGGCCGAGGTGGGGGAGTTGAAGGCCAATCCGGACCGGGAGGCCGTGGGTGTGGTGGTGGAGGCGTGGACCGACCCGCGCCGTGGCCCTCTGGCCACGGTCCTGGTCCAGACCGGCACCCTCCGAGTGAGCGACATCGTCGTGGTGGGAACGGTCCGGGGACGCGTCAAGGCGCTGGTGAACGACGCCGGCCGCCGTATCAAGAGCGCGGGACCAGCCACGCCCGTGGAGGTGCTGGGCATTGGCCAGCTCCCAGAGGTGGGCGATCGTCTGAGCGTGGTGGCCGACGAGCGTACCGCCCGTGAGCTGGTGGAGGAGAGCCAGCGCGCCTCCCAGCTCGTTCAGGCCCATGGGGTCTCGCTGGAACAGTTGCAGTCCCAGCTCTCATCCGGCCAGGCCAAGGAGCTGGACCTGGTGCTGAAGACCGATGTCCAGGGCAGCATCGATGCCGTCCAGATGGCACTGGCCCAGCTCTCCACGCCGGAGACACAGGTGAAGCTCATCCACGCCACCACCGGCTCCATCACCGAGAGCGACGTGCTGCTGGCAATCGCCTCCCAGGCCATCATCGTCGGGTTCAACACTCGTCCCGAGCCGGGCGCCCGGGCCCTGGCCGACCGGGAGGGCGTGGAGATCCGCCAGTACGACATCATCTACCGGTTGACGGAGGATATTCAGGCGGCGCTGGAGGGGATGCTGGAGCCGGCGATCGAGGACGTGATCGATGGGCGGCTGGAGGTCAGGGCCCTCTTTCCCCTGGGCAAGACCGTCGTCTCCGCCGGCTGCGCCGTGGTGGAGGGCCTGATTTCGCGGAACTCCATGGTCCGGGTCCTGCGTAACCGCGAGCAGCTCTTCGACGGCAAGGTCAGCAGCCTCAGGCGGTTCAAAGATGATGTGCGTGAGGTGACCGCCGGCTATGAGTGCGGCGTCTCTCTCGATGGCTTCAACAACTTTGAGGTAGGCGACAGCATGGAGGCCCACCGGGAGCAGCAGGTAAGCCGCAAGCGCTCTTGACGGTCGCCGGACGCTCTATTCAAAGCCCTGGGGGTGCCATGCTAAACCGGCGCACCGACCGCGTCGCCGGTCTCTTGAGGCAGGAGATAAGCCGGCTTCTGATGGAGCGGCTCAAGGACCCCCGGCTGGAGGCGCTGGTAAGCATCACCTGGGTGAAGATCTCCCCGGACCTGCGCCACGCCTCCGTGGGCATCAGTGTGCTGGGAAGCCCGGACCGGCAGCAGGAGGCGCTCCAAGGGTTGGAGTCATCCGCCGGCTTCCTGCACCGGGAGCTGCGTCAAAGCCTCCGCATGCGTTCCGTCCCCAGATTGCGGTTCATTCTCGATACCGCGCTCCAGGAGGGAGACCGGGTCCAGGTGCTTATGGACAGGCTGCTTACTGAGGAGATGGAGGGCAATGGCTAGGCCGCTGGTGGACGGCATCTTGAACTTGGACAAGCCCCTGGGCTCCACGTCCATGGATATGGTCCGGCTGACCAAGCGGCTGACCTCCGTGAAACGGGTGGGCCACGCCGGCACGCTGGACCCCATCGCCACTGGCGTCCTGCCCATCTGCTTCGGCCAAGCGACCAGGCTCATGGAGGAGATGGTGGACGGCCGCAAGCTCTACCGGGCCCAGTTCCGGCTGGGGGTGGCCACCGATACCCACGACGCCCAGGGCGCCGCGGTCAGCGAGGCGGACCCCTCGGGCGTGACCCGTGCGCAGGTGGAGGCGCTACTGCCGGTCTTCACGGGGAGCATCATGCAGCAGCCGCCCATGTACAGCGCGCTGAAGCACGAGGGGAAGCGGCTCTACGAGCTGGCCCGCGCCGGTGTGGAGGTGGACCGCCCCTCCCGGGAGGTGACGGTCTACAACCTGACGCTGCTGGAGTGGGAGCCGCCCCTGGTCACGGTGGAGGCCGAGTGCGGGCGTGGCTTCTACATGCGGACGCTGGGCCATGACATCGGCGAGGCCCTGGGCTGCGGCGCGCACCTGAGCGCGCTCGTCCGCCTGCGCACAGGGGCCTTCCGCCTGGAGGAGGCGGTCTCGACCCAGCGGTTCGAGGAGGCGGCGGGCGGCGGACGGTGGCAGGAGCTGCTGTCGCCGCCGGACGTGGTCCTTCTGGACCTGGCGCCGGTAACGGCCGAGCCCGCCGCCGAGCGCCACCTGCGCCGGGGCCAGGCCGTTTCGCTGCGCTCCGCCGGGCTCTACGCGCAGCACCTGGAGGCCCGCCGCGCTTACGGCGCCGACGGCCGGTTCCTGGGCGTGGTCCGGTTCAACCGCGCCCAGAACGTATGGCAGCCGGAGAAGCTGCTCACCCTCTCCCATCCCTCGCCCCACGCGCCCACGCCGGAGTGACTGCTGGCCGATGGCCAATCGTGGCTTCGGCGGGGGCTTGAGGCACTTGTGGTAGCGATCATTTGGGACCCCACTTATAGGTGGAGGGTCGCACCCTGCCCGCCTTCGCTTGAAGCCGCAGTCGTAGGCTGTTAATATCCGTTGGGCGGTCAGCAGTCCGAGGAGGCATCACACGTGGGGAAGATTAACGTTGGAATCATCGGCGTGGGCAACTGCGCCTCCTCTCTGGTCCAGGGCGTGCACCGGTACCGCGAGGCGTCCGTGGACGAGTTCGTGCCGGGGCTCATGCATCCGGTCCTGGGTGACTACCACATCGGCGATATCAACGTGGTGGCCGCCTTCGACATCGACAAGAACAAGGTGGGCAAGGACCTGGCCGAGGCGATCTTCGCGCCGCCCAACAACACGGTCCGCTTCGCCGAGGTGCCCCTAACGGGCGTCAAGGTGGAGCGCGGCATGACCCACGACGGCCTGGGCAAGTACCTCTCCAAGATAATTACCAAGGCCCCCGGGCCCACCGCCGATATCCCCGCCATCCTCAAGGAGCGGGAGGTGGACGTGGTGGTCAGCTACCTGCCGGTGGGGTCGGAGGAGGCCACGAAGTGGTACGTGGAGCAGGTGCTCGCCGCCGGCTGCGGGATGGTCAACTGCATCCCCGTCTTCATCGCCCGGGAGTCGTACTGGCGGAAGCGGTTCGAGAAGGCCGGGCTGCCCATCATCGGCGACGATATCAAGTCCCAGGTGGGCGCCACCATCACGCACCGGGTGCTCGCAAACCTCTTCCGGGAGCGGGGCGTGAAGCTGGAGCGCACCTACCAGCTCAACTTCGGCGGCAACACCGATTTCTACAACATGCTGGAGCGGGAGCGGCTCGAGTCGAAGAAGGAGTCGAAGACCAACGCGGTCACCTCCCAGATCGACTACGACCTGGGTGAGCGGAACATCCACGTGGGCCCCAGCGACTACGTGCCGTGGCTGGAGGACCGGAAGTGGTGCCATATCCGTATGGAGGGCCGTACCTTCGGCGATGTGCCGCTCAATCTGGAGTTGAAGCTGGAGGTGTGGGATAGCCCCAACTCCGCCGGCGTGGTGGTGGACGCCATCCGCTGTTGCAAGCTGGCCCTGGACAGGGGCATCGGCGGCGCGCTCGAAGGCCCCAGCGCCTACTTCATGAAGTCCCCGCCGGTGCAGCACCGCGACGATGACGCCCACGACATGGTGGAGGCCTTCATCTCGGAAAACGGGGCGTAGCGGGCCCCTTCCGTTCGGAAGGAGGAGACCTACGGAAATCGCGGCCCTCTGGTCCCCCAGCCGTTCGGCCGACGAGGGGCGGCCGCTGAAGGTAGCCCTGGTCTCTCCCTACGACTTCTCCTATCCCGGCGGCGTGATGGACCACATCTCCAGCCTCGCGCGGCAGCTCACGGAGATGGGGCACACCGTCAAGATCATCGCCCCGGTCTCCAACGCCAAGGAGAAGAAGCTCGGCGACGGCCTGATCCCCCTGGGACGGCCGGTGCCCCTCCCCAGCGGCGGCTCCGTCGCCCGCATCTCCCTGTCCGTATGGCTGGAGCCGAAGATAAGGGCCCTGCTCAAGGACGAGCAGTTCGACATCGTCCACATCCACGAGCCCATGGCCCCGACCCTGCCGCTGACGGTGCTGGCCTGCTCCGATGCGGTCAACGTGGGGACCTTCCACGCCTACCGGAGCAGCCGCATCTATCGGTGGTGGCGGTACTTCAGCCGGCGGTGGTTCCGCAAACTGGACGGCCGTATCGCCGTCTCCAGGCCGGCCATGGACTACGTGAGCAAATACTTTCCCGGCGAGTATGAGATCATCCCCAACGGCATCGACGTGGCCAGGTTCTCGCGGCCGATGCCTCCGCTGGAGCAGTACCGGGACGGCAAGCTCAACCTGCTCTTCGTGGGGCGTCTGGAACGGCGCAAGGGCCTCCGATACCTCCTGCGGGCCGCGAGCCGCCTCCAGTGGGACTATCCGGAGCTGCGGCTGATTGTGGTGGGGCCGGGTAACCCCGGCGAGGAGTGTTTGCGTATCATCGGCGAGCACAATCTACGGAACGTGGAGCTGGTGGGCGGCGTCCCCTGGGAGGACCTGCCGCGCTACTACCAGGCCGCGGACATCTTCTGCGCTCCCGCAACGGGTGGGGAGAGTTTCGGCATCGTGTTGCTGGAGGCCATGGCTTCGGGCAAGCCCATCGTCGCCAGCCGGATCGAGGGGTACAGCGGTGTGATGAGCGATGGCGTGGAGGGGCTTCTGGTGACGCCCAAGCAGGAGGATGAGCTGGCCGCCGGCATCGCCCGGCTTCTCGACAATCCGTCGCTGCGCCAGGACATGGGCGCGAGGGGCCGCATCACCGCCGAGGAGTACCGGTGGGAGCGTGTGGCCCAGCGCGTGGTCGGCTATTACCGGTTGCTGTTGTTGCGCCGGAGCCAGGCGAACGGTCCCTTATGACCGTGCGGGCACCCCGACTGCGCGCGAGGGCGCTGGCCGAGCGGTACGTGAGCGTTCCGGTGGCACGCGTGCTTCAGGCCTTGCGCGTCCCGCCCAACGCCGTGACGCTGGCCGGGCTGGCGGTGGCCGGAGGGTCGGGATATCTCCTGTCGGAGGGACGGTTGGTGGTAGGCGCCGCCGCGATGCTGGCCGGCGCCGCCTTCGATATGCTGGACGGCCCCCTGGCCCGGCTTGGACAGCGGGCGACCCGGTTCGGTGCGCTGCTCGATTCGACCGCCGACCGCCTGGGCGAGGCGGCGGTGCTGTTTGGCCTGCTGGTCTTCTATGTCCGCGATGGCCATGAGCTGGGGGCCTACCTGGTGGTCGGCGCGCTGGTGGCCTCACAAACGGTGAGCTATCTCCGGGCCCGGGCCGAGAGCCTCGGTGTGCCCTCCGATGTGGGGCTCATGGGCCGGCCCGAGCGGGTGATGGTCCTCGGCGGAGGCCTGCTGGCGGGGTATCCCCTCCACGCGCTGGGCATCGTGATGGCCCTCTCCGGCGTGACGGCGCTCCATCGCATCTACCATGCCCTGCGCCAGACCGGGGATTAGCCGGGCGCCCTCTGCGTCCCGGTTGGCCCCCCGGCCTGGGACGCCGGTAACCGCTCCGTGCTAATTATTCGTGTCACCCTGAGTCCTTCTGTAGGAAGGACGAAGGGCCTGTCGTTAGTCTATTGAGAGATGCTCCGCTTGTCCTTCATGGGAAGGACGGACTCAGCATGACAGAACAATGGAAGTGGTCTGGGAAACCGCTCGCTCAAAAGTGGCTTCCCCGGCGGCACATGACGCGCGGTACAGCGGTACAATGGAGTTCGGAGGGGGAGCTCGGAAGGTTCGGGCCGACGCCCGAGGGAGAGCCGCTTTATGCCGATTATCGATGCCACCGTCCAGGAGACCCTGCGCCGGCGGTTCGCGGAGAGCCTGCGGGACGAGGTGACCATCAAGCTGTTCACCCAGTCCGCGGCCCGAGGCCTGCTCACGGTTCCCGGCCGGCCGGAGTGCCAGTTCTGCGCGGAGACCCAGGAGCTCGTCCAGGAGCTGGCGGGTCTCTCGCCCCTGCTGAAGCTGGAGGTCTACGACTTCCACGGCGAGGGGGCCGCGATGGCCCGTGAACTGGGGGTGGAGCGCATCCCCGCGCTGGTGCTGGGCGACAGCGGGGGCCGTCTCAAGCTCTACGGCATCCCAATGGGCTACGAGTTCGCCACGCTGCTGGAGAGTATCGAGGCGCTCTCGCAGGATGCGCCCCGGCTTCAGGAGGCGGTGGCCCAGGCGGCGCGGGAGTCGGTCCAGGAGGCGGTGCGTCTCCAGGTGTTCGTCACCCCAACCTGACCCCACTGTCCCAAGGCGGCCCGTGTGGCCCACGCCCTGGCCATGGTGAACCCCAACGTTACCGCCGAGGTGGTGGAGGCCGAGGAGTTCCCCGACCTGGCCCGCCGCTACCGCGTTATGAGCGTGCCCAAGACCGTGATCAACGACGCCGTGGAGTTCGTAGGAGCGGTGCCGGAGGAGGCGTTCCTCAACGCCATCCTCCAATCGCTGGGTAAAGCTCCCGTCGATTTCGATGACAAGGACGGGGGCCACGATGGGGACCACGACGGGGGTGAGGATGGGGGCCCCGCGCAGTCTTCCGAGCTGTCCTGAGGCCTCTTTTCTCGTGCGGCGGCGCCCTTGACAGTGCGTGTATCCTTTGTGTTTGAAAGCGGAGACTTACAGTTGCTCTCTGCACACCATGCCCCACACACCGTGCCAAGGAGGGAACAGATGACTCAGCAAGCGATGCCCAATCCGATTGACCTGTACCTGTCGGCGGCCCAGGGGACCCGGAGCACGCTGTCGGGGGTGAAGCCGGAGCAGATGAATGACGCCACCCCATGCACCGAGTGGAACGTCAAGGCGCTGATGGACCACATCGTCGGGGGCACCGGTTTCGTTCACAGCGTGCTCGCCGGCACGGAGCCCTCGGCTCCGGCATCGGGGGACCCAGTGGCTGCCTACGATGCGGGCGTGGCGAGCGTGGTGGGGGCCGCCTCCAAGCCCGGCCTCCTGGAGGCGAACCTCACGACACCCTTCGGCGAGATGCCCGGCGGACAGTTCCTCATGTCCGGGTTCATGGACACCCTGGTCCACGGCTGGGACCTGGCCAAGGCCACGGGCCAGGAAACGGCGCTGGACCCCAAGCTGGTGGAGGTCTGCTACGCCGCCTTCCTGGGGCACACCGATGGGCTCAGGGCAGGGGGCGCCATCACCTCCGAGGTGCCGGTGTCCGAGAGCGCCAGCACTCAGGACAAGCTGCTGGGAATTCTCGGCCGAAAAGCCTAGGCCAGGCCTCTCCGCTCCCGCGTGCTCGTCCCGAAAAGGCGGCCTGCGGCCTGCTTACTCCCTTTCGATGCTGGAGCGTAGGTAGGCTTGGATGAGGGCGTCTAGGTCTCCGTCCAGGACGGCGTCCGGGTTGGAGCTCTCGTAGTCGGTGCGATGGTCCTTCACCAGCTTGTAGGGGTGGAGCACGTAGCTGCGTATCTGGTTGCCCCACCCAGCGACCACGTGGTCGCCCTTGAGCTGGGCCCGCTCACGGGTCTGGCGCTCCATCTCCCGCTCCATGAGCCGCGACCGCAGGATCTTGAGGGCCGTCTCTCTGTTCTGTAGCTGGGAGCGCTCGTTCTGGCAACTCACCACCAACCCCGTGGGCAGGTGCGTGATCCGCACAGCCGTGGAGTTCTTCTGCACGTTCTGGCCGCCGGCGCCGCTGGCCCTGAACACGTCGGTGCGCAGGTCGTCGGGGTTGACGACCACATCCACGTCGCCCTCGGCTTCGGGGAGCACCTCGACCAGAGCGAAGGAGGTGTGGCGCAGGTGGTCGGCGTCGAAGGGGGAGATCCGGACCAGCCGGTGGACGCCCCGTTCGGCCTTGGCGTAGCCGTAGGCGTTGGCGCCGGTGATCTCCAGCGTGACGCTTTTCACCCCCGCCTCTTCGCCGGGGGAGAGGTTCAGGATATCGGAGCGGAAGCCGCTGCGCTCGCCCCATCGGGCGTACATACGCAGCAGCATCTCCGCCCAGTCCTGGGAGTCGGTGCCTCCCGCGCCGGCGTGGATGGCGATCAGCGCGTTGCGGTCGTCGTACTCTCCGGCGAGGACCAGGTCCACTTCATGCTGGTCCACCTCCCGGAGCAGCTCGTCCAACTCCTGGGCCAGGCCCTCGGCGAGGCTGTCGTCCCGCTCCTCGACGGCCAGCTCCAAGAGATCAAGGTTGGATCGCACCCGCTCCTCTAGCTTCCGCCACCTGCCGACGGTGTCGGTGAGCCGCGCCAGCCGGCGCATGGCCGCCTGGGCCCGCCGCGAGTCGTCCCAGAAGCCCGGCAGGCTGACGTCCCGCTCCAGGTGCTCCGCCTCCCGCTGCTGGGCGGGTACGTCAAAGCCGCACCATGATGCCCGCGATCCGCTCCGCCAGCGTCTCCAGCAGGCCCTTCAGTTCTTCCATTCTTGCTCCATTGGCCGGTTGGCCCGGCACCGCGTTTCAACGAACGGACCCCGAGCCTGCCGCTCAGGGCCCCGTGCGGGGTAGCGCCGCTGTCTCTCGCCGGCAGTATAGCATCCCGTGGGCCCGCAGGCCCGTGGATGGGCCCTCCGGCCCGTGGAATTGAGGCGCGTCTGGGGCGCCCCGGCGTTTGAAGCGTGCGTCCCCCTGTGCTACAGTTGGGACTCGTCGGGGTGTGGCGCAGCCCGGATAGCGCACCTGCATGGGGTGCAGGGGGCCGGTGGTTCAAATCCACTCACCCCGACCAGCCCGGCCTCCTCGGGCCCT
Organism: Dehalococcoidia bacterium; assembly: GCA_965249185.1. Lineage (GTDB taxonomy): Bacteria > Chloroflexota > Dehalococcoidia > Lucifugimonadales > Australimonadaceae > CBDFLS01. The sequence goes on along the minus strand of CBDFLS010000002.1, from coordinate 767,472 downwards.
GGCGGCTCCCGTCCGCTCTACCTCGCGTCTCCCGCTTCAGTTCCTTCCCATGCGAACCAGGAGCACTCTTCTGGGCCTACTGGCATGGGGGCTGCTGGCGTGGGCCGTTGGTGAACGTAATGTTCATGTCCGGCCGCCATAGCCCCATGTTCCGGGCCATGCGTCACCGCAACTACCGGTGGTTCTGGTTCGGCCGCATCGGCCAGTCCGTCGGGCTGGCGGTGCAGCAGTTCACCATGGCCTGGCTGGTGCTGGAGCTGACCGACGATTCCTTCTCCCAGTTGGGGTTGGTGGTCGCGCTGCAGGGGCTGCCCATGATCGGGTTCCTCGTCTTTGGGGGTGTGGTGACCGACCGGCTGGACCGGCTGCGGGTGCTCATGGGCACCCAGCTTCTGCTGGTGGTCGCATTCGCCGTGCTGGCGACGCTGGTCCTCACGAACCTGGCCGGTATCTGGCACATCTACGTCTTCGCGGTCATCGTGGGGATGATCCAGGGGTTCGGCATACCCGCCCGCCTGGCGCTGCTCCGCGACCTGGTGGACCGCCGGGACGTGATGAACGCGGTGGCCCTGAACTTTGTGCTTATGAACGTGGCGTTCATGATCGGCCCGCTGCTGGCCGGCACCATCATCGACAGGCTGGGGCTGGGACCCGCCCTCTATCTCACCGCCACCCTGTATCTCATAGGCGCGCTCATGCTCCTGCTTATTCGGGGCGTGGCCAGTCATCGGGGCGTTGTGAACGCCACCATGGCCCAGGACCTGATGGAGGCGTTACGGTACGTGAAGTCCTCGCCCGCGGTCCTCACGATCATCGTCCTGGGTTTTGCCATCGCCTTCTTTGGAGAGTCCCATAACCACCTGCTGCCGGCTTTCGCCAAAGAGGTGCTGGATCTGGGCCCCGCCCGGGCGGGAGCGCTAACGGGGGCGGTGGGGTTTGGCGCGCTGATCGGGAGCCTGGCGCTGGCCTCCTTGGGGGACATCAGGCACAAAAACTGGCTCTGGCTCGGGATGATACTCCTCTTCACCGTGGGCCTCTTTTTCTATGCCATCAGCCCCTGGTTCGGGCTCACGCTGGTGTTCCTCTTCCTGACCGGCATGGGGGACCTGAACTTCGTGTCGCTGGGGGCGGTGCTGCTGCAACTCCTGGTCCCGCAGGCGCTGCTGGGGAGGGTCATGGGCCTCTGGTCCATCGGGGCCTCCTTCATGTTCATCGGGGTGCTGCCCATGGGGGTGGTGGGCGACCTGCTGGGGCTGCGGTACGCCCTGGCCGGCGGCGCGCTCATCTGCTTGTTCTTCTTGCTCTGGCTCGGTGTCGTGCGGACGCCCATCCGCCGGATGGCGGTGGACTAGCCGGGGCGCGCCCGCCGGGAATTGACGGCTTACGAGCGCGATGGTAGCTTGGTGACGTTCTGTCGGGGCCCCCGGCGCAAGTCGTGGGTACGTACGGTGACGAGAGGGAGAGCCATGCTCCAAGCAATCGACTGCGACGGCCACGTGGAGGAGAGCGAGGTCACCTTTTCGGAGAAGTACTGGGACAAGAGGTACGCGGGGCGCAGGCCCATCGTGGTGGAGTCCGACACCATGGGCAACCTCTCCTTCATGATCGATTCCCACGCCTTCCCTCGGCTCAGCGGCCCGAAATCGGCCACGGGCGGGAACCCGGTCACGAAGAATGGCGTCCCATCTCCCCAATACCAGCAGTTCTTCGCCGCCCTCTCCAAGCAGAAGACCAGGAGCAGCGTGGAGTCCATGGAGTTCCGCTCGGCGGAGGCCCGGCTGGAGCAGAACGCCCGCGAGCAGATCGGCGTGCAGGTGAACTTCCCCTCGGCGTTGCTGTGCTGGCCCATGGCCCACGACCCGCTCATTGGCGCCGCCATCGCCCGCTCCTACAACGATTGGATGGCCGACATCAGCAGCGCCGCCCCCGACCGGCTCAAATGGGTCACGGTCATCGACCCAGGGGACGTCGAGGAGTCGTGCCGAGAGATCAGGCGCACCAGAGCGATGGGCTCCGCGGGGCTCATGCTGCTGGGCACGGTGGGCCCGAAGCAGCTCGACCACCCGGACCTGGAGCCGATCTGGGCCACGGTGGCGGAGCTGGACATGCCGGTGGGCGTCCACGTGGGTTTCTCCTGCCCTGGGCTCGACGAGATGTACTTCAATATCCGCGACGCCATGGCGGTGCCCTTCGCCTTCAGTCAGTTGCTGGGCTTCTACGCCATCGTGCGCTCGGGGCTCCTGGACCGGTATCCGAGCCTGCGCGTGGGCTTCATGGAGAACGGCGCCCGGTGGGTGGACTACCTGGTCAAGCGCTTCGGCGAGTTCGCGCTCAAGCCCTCGGACAGGACGCCCTTGAATCGCGTGGTGGAAAAGGTCCAGCGCAACGTAGTCGACGAGGCGAAGATAGGGGGGGCCGGTTTCAGGCCCAATCCGTACAAGTCCGAGCTGATGCCGGAGGAGTACATCAGGCGCGGCCAGATCTACGTCCAGGCCGAGGTGGACGAGGAGCAGTTGCCTTTCATCGTGGACCAGTACGGCGATGATTTCATCCTCTACGCCTCCGACATACCCCATGACGACCATCGCATCGCCGAGCCGATAGAGGTGCTCATGGGCCGTGGCGACCTCAGCGATGAGACCAAGCGCAAAATTCTGGTGGACAACGGCGCTCGCTTCTACGGCCTGCAGGTCCCGGCTCCCACGCCGGCGCCCGAGCCGGCATCGGCCGGAGACTAGCCCAGCGCTCCATCCCGGACCCAATGGTGGAGCACCGCCAATGGTGGAGCATTGCCAACGGTGAAGCATTGGAGGTACAGATGGTCGAAACCATAGGAGTGACGCGCGGGGCGGTGAGCAAGAGCGAGGGCGTCGCCATTCCCGACCTGAGCGGCGACATCCGGCCGCTGGTCCCCGTGATGGGCCTGCGCAACTACTGGTACCCCGCCATCGCCGCGCGCAAAATACCCAAGCGTCACCCCGTCCAGGTCAGGATGCTGGGCGAGGAGCTCTGCCTCTTCCGCGGCGCCCACGGCCAGCCCGTGGCCATCCGGGACATCTGCCCTCACCGTGGCGCACGGCCCTCCGAGGGCACGTGCCACTGGAAGGGCACCGTCACCTGCCCCTACCACGGCTGGACCTTCGACGAGCACGGCAAGAACGTGGCGGTGCTCAGCGAGGGCCCCGACTCCAAGATCTGCGGCAAGCCCGGCACCGAGGCCTACATCTACCCCACGCGGGAGCTGAAGGGGATCGTCTTCGCCTGGATCGGGGACACCGAGCCGGCGCCCATCGAGGAGGACGTGCCCGAGGAGTTCTTCGACCCCCAGGCGTACATCCTCTACAACGACCGCACTTTGTGGAGGACGAACTGGTGCGTGGCGTTGGAGAACTACTTCGATTCCCACGCCAACTACCTGCACCGGGACGATATCCAGGCGATGTTTGGCGCTCCCGTCCTCCTGGTCCGCTCCACGGCGGACCGGATGAGGCCCTTCGCCACGCCCAACGGGCTCAGCTTCACCGGGCCGAGGAATGCGGTGGCCCCTATTCAGGACCACTATCCCAACGGCCAGAAGTGGCCCAAGCACCGCTTCCGCCGGTGGTGGGCATGGCTCTTTCTGCCCCTCTTCTCGCTCACGCGGGTGCCGGCTCCGCCGCCCGTGGACCCGGACCGCTGGGGCCACGACCTGCACCTGCCCGGCATGACCCGTGTCGGCGCGCAGAAGCAGCCCGGCCAGCGCCGGCTCCGCTACGGCGGCGGCCATTTTCTGGGCAAGATGACCCGCCAGGTGGTGGCGATGGAGCCCTGGCTCACGCGGGTCTGGTATTTCCACTACACCCGTCCCGGCAACCGGGTCCAGCGGATGTGGCACACGCTGCTCTACAACCTCTTCTACCGCTGGGCGGGGGAGTATAGCTTCTCGGCCCAGGACGGCAGCGTGATGCCCAACCAGCGGTGGGATAGCAAAGAGATGCTCTCGCCCACCGACATCGGGGTGGTCCAGTGGCGGAAGCTGGTGGTCACCAAGCACTTCGGGGGCCGTGGCGCCCCATTCATCCCGGATAAAGCGAGCTAGATGAGTGCCAGCCATAAGAGGCCGTGGCCGAAAAGGAGCCGGCATGAGTGCGCTTGCTGAGCAGGACCCGCAGCTAGCCAAGGTCCTGGAGAACGAGGGGCAGCGCCAGCGGCGCAGCGTGGTGCTCATCGCCTCCGAGAACTACACCAGCAGGGCCGTGCTGGAGGCCCAGGGCTCGGCGCTCACGAACAAGTACGCCGAGGGGTACCCGGGCCGGCGCTACTACGGCGGCTGCGAGTTCGTGGACGTGGCCGAGCAGTTCGCCATCGACCGGGCCAAGGAGCTCTTCGGCGCGGAGCACGCCAACGTCCAGTCCCACAGCGGCGCCCAGGCGAACATGGCGGCCTACTTCGCGCTCATCAAGCCGGGCGACACCGTCCTCGGCATGCGGCTCGACCAGGGCGGTCACCTCACCCACGGCAGCCCCGTCAACTTCTCCGGCAATCTGTACAGCTTCGTGGCTTACGGGGTGGACCGGGAGAGCGAGCGGATCGACTACGAGGAGGTGGCGCGGCTGGCCCGGGAGCACCGGCCCAAGGTGATCGTGGCCGGCTACACCGCCTACCCGCGCACCATCGACTTCGCCCGCTTCGGCGAGATCGCGCGGGAGGTGGGCGCCACGCTGATGGTGGACATGGCCCACATCGCCGGGCTCATCGCCGCCGGCGTGCATCCCTCCCCGGTGGGGCACGCGCCGGTCATCACCTCCACCACACACAAGACGCTCCGGGGCCCCCGGGGCGCCATGGTCCTCTGCACCGATGAGCATCGCCGGGCCGTGGACCGGGCCGTTTTCCCCTTCACCCAGGGTGGGCCCATGATGCACGCCATCGCCGCCAAGGCCGTCTGCTTCGGCGAGGCGCTTCAGCCCTCCTTCAAGGAGTACGGCCGTCAGGTGGTCGAGAACGCCCGCGCCCTGGCCCAGGCCCTGGAGGCCGGGGGGCTGCGTATCGTCTCCGGCGGCACCGATACCCACCTGATGCTGGTGGACCTGACCCCCCTGAAGTGCACCGGCCAGGATGCGGAGGACGCCCTGGCCAAGGTGGACATCACCGTGAATAAGAACGCCATCCCCAACGACCCCCTGCCGCCCCGGGTCACCAGCGGGCTGCGCCTGGGCACGCCGGCCATCACGAGCCGCGGCTTCGGCGCGGAGGAGGCCCGGAAGGTGGGCCAGCTCATCGTGCGGACCCTCGACCACCGAGGCGATTCGCAGGTGGAGAAGGCAGTGCGGCAGGAGGTCATGGAGCTCACCGCCCGGTTCCCGGTGCCCGGCCTCGATTTCTAGGCCCCCATCAGCTAGGGGGAGCCTTATTCGGGGTCCCAATCGCCAAACTTCGCTTGCGCCCTTGAGCCCCCGCCCAGGTGTTGGGCTGGCCGAGTCCTTTCGCCCATGCGCTAGGGGGTCCGGGCGCACGTGCGTCCAGGCAAGGGCCATGCTATAATGACGCCTCATATTGCCGGTGGCTATGGAGAGGAAGAGTGCGGAGCTACGAGCTGCTCATGGTGCTGGACCCCGAGGCCGATGAGGAACGGGTGGTGGGTGTGGTCGACCGCGTCGAGCGGGTCCTGGCCGACGGCGGAGGCGAGGTGACCGAGGAGGGTAGCTGGGGGCGCCGGAAGCTCGCCTATACCATCGGCAAGCACACCGAGGGCCACTTCTACCTCGCCCAGCTCCAGCTAGACCCTGCCAAGACCGGCGAGCTTGAGCGGAGCCTCAACCTGGCGGACGACGTTATCCGACACATGCTGGTGCTTCGGGAGCAGCCGGTTGTGGCCGCCGAGCCGGTTGTGGCTGCTGAGCCAGTTGTGGCTGCTGAGCCAGTTGTGGCCGCTGGGTCCGTTGTGGCCGCTGAGAACGAAGGGGCGTGACCGCCGATGGCAGGCTTGAATAGGGTGATGATTATCGGCAACGTGGGCACCGACCCGGAGATGCGCTACACTCCCAACGGCAAGCCGGTCACCTCCTTTCGCATCGCCACCAGCCGGAACTATACGACCCAAGACGGCGAGCGGCGCCAGGAGACGGAGTGGTTCACGGTGGTGGCCTGGAGCCAGTTGGCCGAGCAGTGCAATCAGTACCTGACCAAGGGCCGCCGCGCCTACGTGGAGGGACGGCTGCAGAGCCACCAGTGGGAGAGTTCCGACGGCCAGAACCGCTTTCGCAACGAAATCGTCGCCAACAGTGTCCTTTTCCTGGACCGGCCGGGGACAGGTGAGCCGTCGGCCGAAGAGCCAACTCCCGAGAGTGGCGGGGACTCACCGGCCTCGCTGGATTCCGATGATCTGCCTTTCTAAGCCCGTCGCTAAGGTGAGAGACCCGTTGCCATGATGAGGAGAGGAAGCCCCCCAGCCGGTGCACGCCGCCGCCGTGACGGCCGCAGATTCTTTCCGCGCAGGAAGGTGTGCGGCTTTTGTGTCGAGCACATCAAGGACATCGACTATAAGGATGTGCCGCGCCTGCGCCGCTACATCTCCACCCACGCAACCATCGAGCCCCGGCGCAAGACCGGCACCTGCGCTCCACACCAGCGGGCCTTGTCCATGGCCATCAAGCGAGCGCGTTACGTGGCGCTCCTGCCCTTCACCGGCGACCATTCCCTCATTGAGATAGGCCCTCCCGACAGGGGACGGGGAGACCGGTCTCGATACGGGGACCGGCGGGGGCGCCCCGAGGGACGGGAAGCGGCCCCTGGGCTCGAGAGCGCCCGGTTAGCGGGGTCAGCGGCAGAGGCGGCGCGGGCGTCCGCCGCCGAGAGCGCGGCCGGGAACGCTCTCAGCGAGGCGCCGGTGGTGGAGGAGCAACCCCAGGCCGTGCCGGTGGCCGCGGAAGCAATCGTTGCCGAGACGGAGGCCATCGTCGAGGCGCCAGCGGCGGAGAGTGAAGCCGGGGACGCTCACAGCGAGGCCCCAGTGGTGGAGGAGCAACCCCAGGCCGTGCCGGAGGCTATCGTCGAGGCGCCGGCGGCAGAGAGCGCAGCCGGGGACGCTCCCAGCGAGGCTGCCGCGGATGGGGAGCAACCCCAGGCCGGGGCTGAGACTCCGGACAGCACCGCCTCGGAGACGGCAAGCCCCTCCGAAGAGGCCCCTAAAGAGGGGCGGGACACTCCATCCTAGCATCCTGTACCGTGCCCCTTTGTACTCCTCGCGGCCGAGGCCGCGCAGGCAGGCGGCGCTTTGGGGCCGGCGGAGACTTAAGAGATGCGACAGCGCAGGCGGGCGGAGCGGAGTCACGTCCGTGCCGCTCCCACGGGTGAGCAGCCCACCAGGGCGGATGTAGAGCGACGGCGCCAGCGGCTGCTGCTGACGGGCGTCGTGGTGGCGGTGGCGTTCCTGGTGGTGTTCCTCGTAATCGGTTTCTACGTCTCCAACTACCGTCCGCCTCGCCAGACAGTGGCCCAGGTGGGGTCAGTGGAGATCAAGCTGGGCGAGGTCGCGCCCCTGTCCAGGCTGCTCTTCTTCCGTCAGGCGATCCCCTCATCGGAGGTGAGCGCCTTCGCCGACCTGGCGGCCCAGTTGCTGGTGCGGAACGAGGTGGTGCGCCAGACGGCGCCTGAGCTGGGTGTTGGCATTAGCCCCGGCGAGGTGGAGTTTGCGCTGGTACAGGCGTTCGAGCCCATCTCCGACGACCCTTCCGAGCCGACGCCCGTCGTCCTGTCGTCCCAGGGAGAGGAGGAGTACGGGCTTTTCCGCGATATCTTGGGCCTCGGCGACGCGCAGTACCGTCAATTCGTGGAGGGCGACCTTCTCTGGAGCGCGGTGCTGCAGCGGCACGATGCCCTCACCCCGGCCAATATGGAGCAGGTGTACCTCCACTGGATTGTGGTGGCCAGCCCCTCCCAGGCAACGACCATCAGGGAGCGGCTGGACGCGGGGGAGGAGTTCGCCGCGCTGGCCACGGAGCTGAACCAGGAGACCGCCTTCGCCGATGAGCAGGGCGAGGTGGGGTGGGTGCCACGGGGCATCTTTACCGAGCTGGACGATGCGATCTTCGCACTGGAGCCCGGCGAGTACTTGGGGCCGCTGTCCATCTCTCTGGGAGCGGTGATCGCTCAGGTGAGCCAGGGACCGCAGGAGGTGGAGCTCACGCCGGGGATACGGTCGGTCCTGGTGGAGCAGGAGAGGGCGCTTTGGTATCAGCGGCAGGTGCTGGAGCTGCTCGTCAGCTACACGTTAGATGAGAAGGCGTACGATTGGGTGGCCGGCGAGTTCGGGTGAACGCGCCTGTCAAAGGAGTAAGCAGATTGTCGAGTGGTGATGCCATCGGCGTGGGGCTCATGGGGCTGGGCGTGGTGGGCGGCGGCGTGGCCCGGGTGCTCCACGCGAAGGAGCTGGCCATCGCGGGCCACGTAGGCCGGCCGGTCCGCGTGGAGCGGGTCCTGGTGCGCGAGCCCTCAAAGCAGCGGACGGGAGTTCCGCCAGGCCTATCGCTCACCACGGACGCGCGGGAGTTCCTGGAGGACCCGAAGATCGACATCATCGTCGAAGTGATGGGTGGAGAGCAGCCGGCCCTGGAGCATATCCAGGCGGCCATCGGCGGCGGCAAGCACGTGGTTACCGCCAACAAAGCGGTCATGGCCAAGCACGGCCCGGAGGTCCTCGCCCTGGCCGAGCAGCGCGGTACCAGCGTACGGTTCGAGGCCAGCGTCGGCGGGGGAATCCCCATCATCGGCCCTCTGCTGAGGGACCTGCTCGCCAACGACATGACGGCGGTCCACGCCATCATCAACGGCACCACCAACTACGTGCTGACGCAGATGGCCAGTGAGGGGGTGAGCTTCCAAGCGGCGCTCCAGCGGGCCCAGGAGCTGGGCTATGCGGAGGCCGACCCCGCCAATGACGTGGAGGGCCTTGACGCCGCTTATAAGCTGGCTATCCTAGCCATGCTCGCCTTCCACACGCGCATTCACGCATCGGACGTCTTCCACGAGGGGATCAGCAGGATAACCGCCCAGGACTTCCGGTATGCGGGAGAGCTGGGCTACGCCATCAAGCTGCTGGCCATCGGCCGGCGAGACGACCGCCGAATTCAGGTCCGCGTGCATCCCGCCTTCGTGCCGCTGACTCACCCGCTGGGGAAGGTAGATGGCGTCTTCAACGCCGTGGAGCTGGAGGGTGATCTGGTGGGCCGGACCATGCTTCACGGGCGAGGGGCCGGGGACCTGCCCACCACCAGCGCTGTCTTGGGCGATGTATTGGATATCGCCCGGAGCATCGCCGCCGGCGAGCGCCCCTCGCCGCCTCCCCGTCTGGACCGCGAGACCGTGGTCCAGCCCATGACGGAGGTGGAGACCCGGTACTATCTCCGGCTGCACGCCGCCGATCAGCCGGGCGTGATGGCCCAGATCACCCGGGTGCTGGGCGACCTGGGGGTGAGCCTCGCATCGGTCATTCAGCAGGATACGCTGCATCAAGATGGGCTGGCGGAGATCGTCATCACCACCCACCTGGCCCGGGAGCAGGCGGTCCAGCAGGCGGTCCAGCGGCTGCAGCGGCTGGAGGTGGTGCGGGAGGTCTGCAACCTGGTGCGCGTGGAGGAGCTGGCTTCCTAGGGGGCCGACTTCGTTGGGGGGGGGGCCAAGACTTCGTTGGGGACACCAAGACCCCGCTGGGAGCGGAAAGGCGTCATGGGAGAGGGCGTTCTGCTGCGCTACAAGGAGGTCCTGCCCGTCACCCCGGATACCCCCATGATTACCATGGGGGAAGGGGATACTCCCCTGGTGCGCTCCCGCCGCATGGGCGATGAGCTCGGGTGCGGCGCGCTCTACTTCAAGCTGGAGGGCTGCAACCCCACGGGCTCCTTCAAAGACAGAGGGATCGTGGTGGCCGTGGCCAAGGCGATGGAGGCGGGACACCGGACCATCCTGTGCGCGTCCACTGGCAATACGAGCGCGGCGGCCGCGGCCTACGGCGCCTACTGCGGTCTCGATACCGTGGTGCTGGTGCCCAAGGGGACGGTGGCCGAGGGCAAGCTCTCCCAGACCATCGCCTACGGCGCCCGTGTCGTCCTCCTGCGGGGCGGCTTTGACGAGGCGCTCGAGCTAGCCAGGAGTCTGGCGGACCGATTTCCCATGACGCTGGTCAACTCCGTGAACCCTTACCGCCTGCAGGGCCAGAAGACGGCTGCTTTCGAGATCATCGATGTCTTGGGCGATGCGCCCGACTACCTGTTCATCCCGGTGGGGAACGCTGGGAACATTACCGCCTACTGGATGGGGTTTCAGGAGTACCACGCCGCGGGCAAGGCCCAGCACAGGCCATGTATGATGGGGTACCAGGCGGAGGGGGCGGCGCCCATCGTCCTCGGCCATCCCGTGGAGGCGCCCTCGACCATCGCCTCGGCCCTCCGCATCGGGAACCCCGCCAGCTGGCGGGGCGCCGAGCTGGCCCGCGATGAATCGGGTGGGGTTATCGAAGCCGTGTCCGATGAGGAGATTATTGAGGCGTACACGATGCTGGCCCAGCAAGAAGGGGTCTTCGGCGAGCCCGCCTCCGCCGCATCGGTGGCGGGTCTAATACAGGCGGTCCGCCGGGGCCTCGACCTTCGAGACCAAACGGTGGTGTGCGTTATTACCGGGACGGGCCTCAAGGACCCGTCCATCGTGCTTCAGAACATGGGCGCGCGCCTGGAGGAGGCGTCGGCCGACCTCGAGGAAGTGGAGGGGCTTTTGGGGCTTCGCGCCTCCACCGCTAGCGAGTAGTAACCGGCGCCCCCAATCGCCTCGGGGCCGGCACGGGCGTACCGTGCGTCGTTAGGAGCGTATATTGACCTGTTCCGTGCTTCCCGCGAGCTTCCCAGCGGTGTCCGCCCAGTGGCAGCGGCTTCTGGACGTAGAAGGGGGAGGCCACAGCTCTATATTCCTGACGCCCCGCTGGCAGCAGACCTGGTGGGCCGAGTTTGGCGATGACGCCCAGGAGCTCTGCCTCCTTCTGCTCGGTCCCGAGGAGAGCCCCCACGGGCTGGCGCCCATGGTGCGCCGGGACGACACGCTGAGCTTCCTGGGCGGCTCCGACCTGTGCGATTACCACGACTTTGTGGTGGCCGGCGGGGATACGGCGGAGGTCTACGCCGGGCTGGCGCGCTGTCTCCTGGCCGAGCGGTGGCTCACGCTGGACCTTCGCTCCATTCCCGAGGGCTCTCCCACCCTGCGGCACCTTCCGGAGCTGCTGGGCCAGGAGGGGTGCGAGGTGATGGTGGGGGAGGAGGGAGTCTCGCCGGGTGTGTCGTTACCGGCCTCCTGGGACGAATACCTGGCCTCCCTGCGGAGGAAGGACCGTCACGAGCTTCGGCGAAAGCTCCGCCGTCTGGAGGCGGGTGGGCCGTATCGGCTGGTCCAGTCCAGTCCAGCCACCTTCGAGGATGACCTGGCGGTCTTTCTGTCCCTGATGCGGGAGAGCCCGGAGAAGCTGGACTTTCTGACGCCGAAGCGCGAGGCCTTTTTTAGCAGGATGGCGGCCGAGATGCAGGAGGCCGGGCACCTGCGCCTCTTTTTCCTGGAGCTGAAGGGGGAGATCGTTGCCGGGGTCCTCTGCTTCGACTTGGGAGGCCGGCGGCTGCTCTACAATAGTGGGTTCCGGCGGGAATATGACGCGCTGAGCGTCGGTCTCGCGGTCAAGGCGCTCTGCCTGCGGCAGGCCATCGAGGAGGGCCTGACCTACTTCGACTTCCTTCGAGGGCCGGAGCCATACAAACACCATCTGGGCGCTCGGGACGTGGCCCTCTACCGCCTGGTCGCTCAACGTTGATGGCCGTCAGCGCCCTGTTCCTCTTGCCATTGACCGGAGAGCGCCTGCCGGCTCTTCCCACGCCTGCGCGGAGGTCTTCTTGATACAGACGCATGACAGCCTCCATCGCGTAGCCATGCTCTCGGTCCACGCCTGCCCCATGGTGCGCCCCGGCATGCGCTCGGCTGGCGGCATGAACGTGTATATCAAGCACCTGGCGTCGATGTTGGCCGACGCCGGCCTCTGCGTTGACGTGTTCACTCGCGGCCACGAGGTCGGAGGGCCCGAGATCGTGAGGTTGGGGCCCCGGGCCCGGGTGGTGCATCTTCCCGCCGGGCCGCCGGAGCTTCCGAAAGAGTCCGTTCACGAGTATCTGCCCGAGTTTCTGGACCGGCTGGACGACTTCCGCTCGGCCGAAAGTCTGGGATACGACCTGCTCCATAGCCACTACTGGCTCTCCGCCTGCGTCGGTGAACAGTTGGAGGGCCTCTGGCGGGTGCCCCACATCGTCAGCTTTCACACCCTGGCCCTGGTGAAAGGGTTGGCGGGGAGCGATGACGAGCCCCAGGAGCGGGTGCGGGTCGAGCTGGAGACGGCGCAGCGCGCCAACTCGCTCGTCGCCTTCACGAACGAAGAGCGGGAGATACTGGTGCGGGAGTACGGCGCCTCCGCCGACGACATCTCCATATCGCCGGGCGGCGTGGACCTGGAGCGGTTCAAGCCCGGCCAGCAGGGCGACGCCCGCCGGCGTCTGGGTCTGGCCCAGGATGAGAGATTGGCCCTCTATGTGGGAAGGCTGGAGCCCTTCAAGGGCGCCGAGCTGTTGCTCCGCGCCGTGGCCCAGATGCGCGGCCTGGAGCGGGTGAAGCTATTGGTGGTTGGAGGCGGGGGCGAAGAGGACCCGGAGGTGGCCCGGCTGCAGCGCCTGGCCGGGGAGCTCGGAATAGGTTCCCGAGTCCTCTGGCATAGCGCGTGCCCCCACGAGCAGCTTACCGATTACTACGTGGCCGCCGATGTCTGCGTGGTGCCCTCCTATCATGAGAGCTTCGGCTTCGTGTGCCTGGAGGCCATGGCCTGCGGCACGCCGGTGATCGCCGCGCCGGTGGGAGGTCTGGCCACGCTGGTCCTGGACGGCCAAACGGGACGGCTGGTGAGCGAGCACACGCCGGAGGCTTTCGCCGACTGTCTGGACGATGTGCTGGGGGACGAGGAGCTGCGCCGCCGCTGGGGCCGTGCGGCCAGGGAGTGGGCGTGCCGGTTCCCGTGGAGCCGCGCCGCCACGGAGGTGCTCGGCGTCTACGAGCGTGCCATCGCGGCCAGGGCCTGGCGCCCGGCGGTGATGCCCTGCGCGGGGTAGGCGGCTACTGAAGCCGCCGCTCGTACCAGTGGGTGGCCCTCCGCACGCGGAACCCGAGTCGGCGGTAGAGGCGGACCGCCGCTGTGTTCTCCCTGTCCACCGTCAGGGCCACGGAGGGAGCGCCCCGCGCGATCAGATAGTCGATGCTGGCGGCTGTGACGGCGCGGCCCAGACCCAGGCCCCGATAGCGGGGATCAACGCCCACCATGTTGATGACGCCGGGCCCGTCCGGCGCCTCCCGGTGGGTCCAGGAGTAGCCCGCCAGAAGACCGTCCCGCTCCAGCAGCAGCACCTCGTCGGCCTTCCATCCGGGCATCTGGTAGAGATCGTAGCGGAGCTGCTCGACGGTGTTGGGAGAGAAGCCCCAGGTGCCGGCGAAGGCGTCGTTCTGGAGCTGGGTCAGCGCCTCCGCCTCCTCCGGCGCCATGACGCGCAGCGCGTGCCCCGCCGGCGTCTTGAGTCCCACTGGACCGGCGGCACGGCAGAGCATGTGCCAGTGGGTGCGTACGCGCGAGAAGCCGGCGGCTTTCAAGAGGCCCTGGGCTGCCTTCGCCCCGGGCGGGACCTCGGCGTGGAGCACGTCGAAGCGGAGCTCGCGGGCATGGGCGGCCATGGCGTCGAGCAGGAGCCTGCCGGTGCCACGCCCGCGGTGGCCGGGGTGGACGCCGCCTCTGAGCACGCCTCGGCCTATCGGCTCCTCCGCCACCATGAAGAGATAGCCCGTTAGCCTCGGGCCATCCGAGGCCAGCAGGCAGTCCCGCTGGGGACTGGACCCCGGCCGGCGGTAGAGTCGGCGAGTCCATTCGGCGGTGTCCGCGACCGACCGGTGAGCGTTTCGCTCCAGCCGCCGGACCAGCCGTGCCAGACCGTCCAGGTCTTCCCAGGCAAAGGTACGTAGTGTGGGGTTGGAGTGGCGCACGGAGCTCTCGGGTCGTGGGGAAGCGAGTTGGAGTTGGCCTTTCCCCAGGGCTGGCGGGTATCATACCAGAGGCCGGCTTTCACCAGAGGAGAGGAGCGCGCATGGAGACCGTGGAGACCCCGGAGCGGGTGATGGTGGTGGTGCCCCATCCGGATGACGGCGAGTCCGGCTGCGGCGGGACCGTGGCCAGGTGGATTGGGGAGGGCGCCCGGGTGCTCTACGTGGTGTGCACCAACGGGGACAAGGGCACCGCCGACCCGAAGATGACCAGCAAGCGGCTGGCGCGGCTCCGGGAGAAGGAGCAGCGGCGGGCGGTCCAGGCGCTCGGCGTCCACGAAGTGGTGTTCCTGGGCCACCCCGACGGCGAGCTGGAGGATGATCGCGTCTTCCGGGGCGAGCTGGTCCGGGAGATCCGGCGCTTCAAGCCCCAGCTGGTGCTGGCCATGGACCCCTACCGGGTCGCGTCCCACAGCCACCGGGACCACCGGATATCGGGCCAAGCGGCCATGGACGCCTGCTTTCCCTACGCCCGGGACCCGCTCCACTACGTCGAGCACGCCCGCGACGGCCTGGAGCCCCACAAGGTGGCCACCGTGCTCCTCTGGGGCACCGAGCAGCCGGATGTGGCGGTGGACATCTCCGGGACGCTGGATATCAAGCTGAAGGCGCTGGGCGCCCACGAAAGCCAGCTCTCGGGGCCGGGCTTCGACGTGGCGGAGTTCGTCAAGCGCTGGGCGCTGCGCGCGGCGGAGCGTGCCGAGGGCACGGGGTACGAGTACGCCGAAACGTTCCGGAAGCTGAGCTTCCGCGGCTAGACCCGCTCTTGCGGGGCCTCGGCGGGGTGTTCCCAGCGCCGTTGCCGCACCTGTCGAATAAGCTGGGGCTCGCCTTGGCCCGCTCAGGCCAGGTAGATGCCTTTGACCGCGTGAACGATCAGCCGGCCCAGGGGCCGCATGGTCCAGACCCAGGCGCGCATCACCACTGCCATGACGATGCCCAGGCTGGCGCCCGCCAGCACGTCGCTCGGGTAGTGGACTCCGGCGTAGACCCTGGAGAAGCCCCAGAGGAAGGCCAGACCGAACAGTGCCAGGCCCATGCGCCGGTGGGCCAGGAAGACGCCGGTGGCCAGGGCAAAGCCCACGGCGGCCGGGTTGGAGGGGAATGAGGAGTCGGTGGGCTGATAGAAGATCAGGCTCAAGTCGTGGTCCACGAAGGGCCGGTCGCGAAAGTAGGCGCGGTTGATGAACAGCGTCGCCAGGCTGGCGAACCCCATGGCGCCCCCGGCGGCGACGGCTGCCATCTGGTTCCCGAACCGCCGTCCGTCGGGGCCCCAGAGCCAGAGGGCCAGCAGCGTCAGTCCCCCCACCACCGGCACCAGGTAGTCGCTGACAATCACCTCCATGAAGGCGTCCCACGGCGGGAAGTGCCCGACTCCGTTGTTGAGCCACTTGACTATCTGGCTGTCCACGACCGGAACTGCCTCCACATGTTGACGAGGTTGCGGGCCACGGCCTGTACGTAGGTGGTGTGCTGGAGCCCCTCGATTCCCAGCGGTATTTCGGCTGCCTGGCGTCCCCACCGGTAGTTGATGAAGGACGTGAGGAGGAGCGTGACGCCCACGGCTCCGGCGATGCCGATGGCAAAGGCGAGGACCTGGCTGCTGCCGTCCATGCCGCCGGTGGTATCGGAGACGTTGCGGCGCTCGCTGGCGAAAAACCAGGTGAAGGCGCTCACCACTATCGCGGCGCCGATTAGCCCCGAGGCGCGGCGCGACCCACGGATGAGCAGAGCTCCTGTGGTCCGGTGGTGGGCGAAGACCAGTTGCAGCACCCCAATGCCGCTGAAAAAGATGAACAGGAGGTAGTCTGGAACAAAGGGTGAGTTCATCTTGCTTGGCGGAGGAGAGAGGCCCCAGCCGGGGCCTTCGCAATAGGAGAGTCCGGGCTAGCGGGGCGGGACCACCGGTGTGCAGTAGTGAACGTACTTTGCATTTCTGCCCCGAACGATGTCAAAGTACAACTCCTGCAAGCTCTGCGTGCTGGGTCCGGTGGCGCCGGTGCCCACCGGACGGTGATCGATGGAGCCCACCGCCTGGATATGCGCGGCGGTGCCGGTGAGGAACACCTCGTCGGCCATGTACAGCTCGCTGCGGTCCACGGTCCGCTCCTGTACCTCTAGCCCCAGCTCCGTGCGGGCCAGGGTGATGACCATGTCTCGGGTGATGCCGGGGAGGACGTTGCTCTCCAGGTTGGGGGTCACCAGCAGCTTGCCGTACACCAGGAATATGTTCTCGCCGCTCCCCTCGCATACGTGGCCGTCCTGGTTGAGCAGGATCGCCTCATCGAACCCCGAGGCCAGGGCGTCGGTCTTGGCGAGAATACTGTTCACGTAGAGGCCGCTGAGCTTGACCCGAGGCGGCATCATCGTGTCGTCGATGCGGCGCCAGGAGGCCACATGGCATTTGATGGCGCCCTCGGACTCGATGTAGCGACCGAAGGGAACGGCCAGGCACAAGAACCCGTCGCCCAGCTCCCGGAGGTTCAGGTTGGCCACCCGCTCCTCGGCTTTGTAGGCCATCGGCCGGATGTAGACGTCCTCTTGGAACCCGCTCCGCTCGAGCACCTCCACGGTGATGGAGCAGAGCTCGTCCAGTGAATAGGGGAGGTTGATCCACAGCACCTTGCACCCCTGGAGCATCCGCTCGTAGTGCTCCCGGAGCCTGAAAATATAGAGCTTGCCGTCGTCGGCGTTCCAGTTGCCTCTGATGCCCTCGAAGGCGGCGGTGCCGTAGTGGAGGGCATGGGTCATGATGCCCACCTTGGCCTCGGAGAGCGGGACGAATTCGCCGTTGAGGAAAGCTACGGGACCGATGGCTCGACCCTCCTTGCGTAAGCTCGCTAGCAGGCAGACGCCGATTATCGGCGGAGGCGCGGCTTCGTGTCAATCGTATTGGATGCCGTGACGGACGGCGTAATGGATGGCGTGACGGATGGCAGGGGTATAATGCGCGCGGGTGTCATGCTTTCACGCCCGGTCTACCAAGCGCTGCTCATCGTCCTTACCCTGTCCGCGGCGGCGGGAGGCCTCTGGCTGCTCATCGCGCCCTCGCCGTCGCCGGGCGTGGAGATTACGTTCCCACCCACACCCTCCGTGGTGGCCGCGTCGCCGGCTACCGATGACATCGTTACGACTCCCTCGCCGGGGCTCGTGAGCCTCAACACCGCCACGGCCCAGGAGCTGGAGGAGCTCCCCGGGATAGGAGAGGTGCTGGCGGCGCGCATCGTGGCGTACTGGGACGAACAGGGACCCTTTCTTCGGGTGGACCAGGTCATGGCGGTGAGCGGCATCGGCCCGGCCACCTACGAGCGTATCCGTGGCCTGGTCACCGTGGGAGAGTAGCGGTGCCGCTGGTCTGGCTGGCCCTGGGCTTCGTCCTCGGTGTCTACCTGAGCAGGACGTGGGACGTCCCGCCGGCGGCGGTGGCCCTGCTCCTGACGTCCGTGGCCGGCGGTTTTCTGCTGTGGCGGAGCTGGGGGCTGCGCTCTGCCCTGCCCTGGCTGCTGGTGGCAGGCGCGCTGCTGGGCCTGGCCAGGGGCGGTCCCCATCTGTTGGACCCGCCCGGCGACCTCGATCGGCACCACGGGTCCGCCGCCCAGGTACGCGGTGTGGTGCGCTCGCTCCCCGAGCTCTTCGGTGAGCGGGTGCGCTTCGAGATGGCGGTGGAGGCGGTGCGCCCCCGGAACGGCGGCTGGACGGCGGCGGAGGGAGCGCTCTTGGTCCGGGTCCCTCCTCTCCCGGAGGTGGCCTATGGCGACAGGCTTCTCGTCGAGGGGGTGATCGAGGCGCCCCAGCCATTCTCCGGGTTCGACTATCCGCAGCACTTGGCCAGCCAGGGAATTGGCTCTCTGATGAGGAACGCCCAGGTGGCGGCGGTGGAGGACCGGGGTGGGGGCCAGGCGTGGCTTCGTCAGCTCCACCGCGTCCGGGGCGGAGCTGCCCGTTCCCTGGCCGAGACGCTGCCGGAGCCCCAGGCGTCGCTCACCCAGGCGCTGCTGCTGGGGCTGCGGGGCGGCGTGCCGGAGGAGGTGTCCGACGCTTTCCGGCGCTCGGGCACGGCGCATCTGCTGGCCATCTCCGGACTGCACGTGGGCGTGGTGCTGGCGCTGGGGCTGGGAGCGGCCCACTGGCTGCTGGGCCGTCGCCGGAGGGCGTACCTCCTGCTGCCCCTGGCGCTCATATGGGGCTACGCGCTGCTGGCGGGCGCTCCCCCCTCGGCGGTGCGCGCGAGCCTCATGGGCACCGTTTTCCTGCTGGCCCTGGCCACGGGCCGGGGCGCCAGCCCGCTGAACGCCCTGGCCATGGCGGCGCTCCTCATGGTGGCGTGGCAGCCCCGGTGGCTGTGGCACCTCTCCTTTCAGCTCAGCTTCGCCGCCATGGCGGGCGTCGTCTTGCTGGGGCTGCCCGCCTGGAGCAAGCTGCGGGAGGTTACGGCTCGACGCGGCGATGCGGGGCCGTGGAGGACACGTCTCTGGTACGGGGTCGGGGGCGGGCTCCTGGTCTCGGCGGGCGCCGTTATAGGCACGCTGCCCCTCGTGGCCTTCAACTTCCATCAGCTCCCGCTCCTCGGCATCCCCACCACGCTGGTGACCCTGCCGGTGCTTCCGGGCATCCTGGTGGGCGGGCTTGCGACCGCCGCGCTGGCCGCTTTGTGGGCCCCGCTGGGGTGGGCCGTGGGGTGGGGCCCCTGGCTCCTGGGCGAGTATCTGGAGCTGGTGGTGCACGGCGCGGCCCGGGTGTCGTGGTCGGTGGTGAAGGTGGGAGAGGTGGGCCCGGCGCTGGTGTGGGGCTACTATGCGCTGCTGGCCGGGGTGCTGGCCGTCCTGCTGCGCCGCCGGTGGCTGCCGGAGGCGGGCAGGATTACCGGCGCGCTCTGGCGGGGTCCGGCGGGGCCTCGCCACCGCCTGGGGGTGCTCATCGCGGTGGGCCTGCTGACGGTGGCGCTGTGGGCGGCGGCCCTGGCCCGCCCCGACGGCCGGCTCCACCTCTACGTGCTCGACGTGGGCCAGGGCGATGCCATCCTGGTGCGCACGCCCGGAGGCCACAACGTGCTCATGGACGGGACAGTATTGTCTACTGCCAGTCATAGTCGAGGTCGCTGACCAAAAGGTGACGAGAATTTCTATTGGTGCGCTGAAAATAGCGCCGGGCTGATGACAAAGCCACGGCCCCTTGACCGTATGCGATCGACAAAGGCATTCTCGGGAATCAGGAATCTCAAGACACCTTGGACGGGGAGATGGGCCCTCCCCCATCTCCACCATGAACACCAATCCTTTTATTGCTGCCTGCGACAGGTCGACTGTTGATCAAGGCAGTCCGCGATGAGTTAAGCATACGCAGAATTCTGCGTGGTGTCTTATCCGCGATCCTCCAATGTAAGATGAGCGAACGGCGAGTATTGTGTTCACACGCTCATGTACATCAAAGAACTGCACATACAACGATGATCCGCAATGCCGTGGCCGTTTTTGCCGCGTGGGTTACCCGCTTCAAACGGGAGTTGGCCGAAACTCGACTCGGAAGGAGCTCCCCCGTGCGGCTGGTGGCCCGGGTGGTTCAGGAGCTTGGGGAAGATGATGCGACTAACATGGCAGCGAGCGTAAGCTATTATGCCCTCCTCTCCCTGTTCCCGTTGCTTCTGGGGCTGAGCGCGATCGTTGGATTGGTTGGTGAATCGCCGAGTCGGCAGCAGGGGATGGTAGATTTCGTCGTGGGCTCCCTCCCTGGGTCGGAGCAGTTTGTCCAAGAGAGCATCGAGGGCATCGTAAGATTCCGGGGAGCGCTCGGCATTTTCTCCATTTTCGGCCTCATGTGGGCAGCCAGCGCGGTCTTCGGTTCCATAACCCGAGTGGTCAACCGAGCCTGGGATGTGCCACGAAACTCACCTTTCTACAAGAACAAACCAAGGCAAATGGCCATGGCTATTGGGGTCAGCATTCTCTTTGCTCTCTCAGTAGGCGCTTCCAGTTTTCTCCAATGGGCAACGACCATCGAGATCGCGAACCGAACAGCGGCTGAGTTGTTAGGGGGTCAGGCTGTTGCCGTGGTATTGAAGATGGGTAAAGTCCCGTTTTAGCCACCGGATTAGCTTTGAAGCAGCTTGAACAATGTCTTAACCTGTTCTGGTCCCAACAGACGCCGATGATTGTAGCGCCAGACATACTCAGCAAGATAGAGGGGCAGCCGTTCTCGGCGGACTCCCCCTTTGGCTGCCAGACGCCGCTTGAGATAACCCCAGAAGCCCTCCAAGCCGTTGACGTGGCTCCCTTGCCGATCGCTGAACGCCTGGCTGTGGTCCACAAGCCGGTGGACGTAGCCCCCCGCTGCGACGCCCGTGTAGCTGGTAAAGGTGTCCGAGCAGACGATGGAGCCACGTTGCACGCGTTGGTGCAGGAGCGGCAGCAGCGTCTTGGCTTCCACGTTAGGTACCACTTGCGCCCACACCAGGCCACCTCGACACAGGATCCCAAAGACGGCTTGCTTAGTGGTTCCACGGCCCCGCTTCGTGCCCTGAACACGCTTTGCCAGGCGCCTGTTGCGCCAGGAACCTCCCAGGTAGGTCTCGTCGACCTCCACCACGCCGGAGAAGACATGGGGAACGTCCCGGACCATGGCCTGGCGCACCACGATCAGGGCTCGCAGGACTCGCTTTCGCTCCAGGCGGGCCTCCTGGGCAATCACCTCGGCACTCTGCCCCAAGACGAACCAGCGCAACAGTCGCCGCCACTCCCCTGGCGACAACCGAAGCGGCAGCGCCCTGGGCACCCACTCGTAGTGGCAGGCTGCACAACGACTCTTACCTCGCCGAATGCTCCAGCTCTTGGCGTGTTGACATCGAGGGCACCCAATCTTCCGTCCCATGCCACCATTCTCTCACAGGTGGCTGTTTTGGGACTATACCCTTACAGAATATATCGAGATCTTCTATAACAGGCAGCGCCGCCAGGCCAGGCTGGGATTCCTGTCACCTGCGGCCTTTCAACAAAGATTCTATGCAGGATTACTCGCAGCTTGAAAGGTTTGGTGTCCACTATTGCCATCCGACCCCAATATTAACAAGTCCGCCACGAGCTTGTTGGCCAAGAGTCGGAGGATAGATGAGGGGTTCAATGAGCTTATCTTGGCGAATGCAGCTCAAGTTCGATATGTGTTTCGCCGGCTCAACGAAGAGCGGTATGGGCCTAAGGAGTTAGACTGGTCTAGAGCAAGCGTTGAACATATCTTCCCGCAAAACCCTGGAACTGATTGGCTAACTAAAAGCAGTATCGCCAAAGCCGACATATCGGAGTATCTACAACGTGTAGGTAACCTGACGCTGCTGGACCGCGGGCTAAACACGGCTGCATCGAACAATTCGTTTGGCGACAAACAGACTGAGTACAAGAAGTCTGCGTTCCAGTTGACCAGGGAATTGCTGAATTTCTCTGAGTGGACTTTGACAGAAATCGAAGAACGCGAAGAGGATCTTGGAAAGATCGCCCAGTCAGCGTGGAGCCTCTGAGCTAGCATCGTAGTTGTTTGAGCATTATTAGACGCCGCTAACTCACATCTTAGCGATGCGGCGTGGGCTTGCGGACAGTTGTTGGAGTACAGGGTCGGGACGCGCGTATGGGTCCAGGGCCTACCCCTTCACCACCACGTTGACCAGCCAGCGGCCGGGGACGTAGACCACGTGGGCCACCTGCTTGCCGTCGGTGTGGGCGCGCACGCGGGGGCTCTCCAGGGCCAGGCGCTTGGCCTCCTCGCCGGCGATGCCGGCGGGCACCGTGAGCCGGTCGCGCAGCTTGCCGTTGACCTGCACCACCAGCGTCGCCTCCTCGACCGCCGCCAGCGCGTCGTCCCACGCGGGCAGCAACTGCGTGTGGATGCTGTACGGGGCGCCGATGCGCTCCCACAGCTCCTCCGTCACGTGGGGCGCCATGGGGGCTAGCAGCAGGAGCAGGTCGCGGACCGCCTCGCGCCAGAGGCCGCGGGATACCGTGGCCCGGTCGTACGCGGGGCTCAAAGCGTTCGTGAGCTCCATGAGGGCCGCCAGCGCCGTGTTGAACTTGAACCTCTCCAGGTCCGTGGTCACCCGGCGAATGGTCTGGTGGAGCAGGCGTGTGGTCTCCCGGTCGTCGGGCGCGTCCCTGTCCGGCAGGACGGATACGTCGCGCTGGCAGAGGTCCCAGACCCGGTTCATCCAGCGGGCCGCGCCGTTGATTCCCGTGTCGCTCCAGTCGCCGCCGCCCTCCCAGGGGCCCAGGAACAACAGGTAGAGGCGGACCACGTCGGCGCCCAGGGTGCTCACGTAGTCGTCGGGCGCGATGACATTGCCCCGGCTCTTGCTCATCTTGGCGTGGCTGGAGAGGATGGTGCCCTGGTTGAAGAGGCGCTGGAAGGGCTCGTCGAACTCCACGATGCCCAGGTCGCGCAGCGCCTTGGTGAAGAAGCGGGCGTAGAGCAGGTGCATCACCGCGTGCTCGGCGCCGCCGGTGTACTGGTCCACGGGGCACCACCGGTGGGCCAGGCCGTGGTCGAAGGCGGCCTGGTCGTGGCCGGGGCTGGCGAACCGCAGGAAGTACCACGACGAGTCCACGAAGGTGTCCATGGTATTGGTCTCGCGGTGGGCGCCTGCGCCGCACCGGGGGCAGGTGGTGTGGTAGAAGCCCTGGTGGAGCCGCAGGGGCGACTCGCCGGTGGGCCGGAACTCGGCGTCCTCGGGCAGCAGCACGGGGAGCTGGTCCTCGGGCACGGGGACCGTGCCGCACGTCTCGCAGTAGACGATGGGGATGGGCGTTCCCCAGTAGCGCTGGCGTGAGATGAGCCAGTCGCGCATCCGGTACGAGGAGGTGGAGCGCCCCCAGCCCTGGGCCTCGATGTGCTGGGCGATGGCCCGGTAGCCATCGAGGACCGGCATCCCATCGAACTGGCCCGAGTTGACCATGGCGCCGGCCATGGGGAGGTAGGCCTGGGTCAGCGCGTCGTCCTCGTTCCATCCCGGGGGCGCCACCACCACCGTGATGCGCAGGCCGTACTTGGTGGCGAACTCGAAGTCGCGCTGGTCGTGGCCGGGCACGCCCATGACGGCGCCGGTGCCGTAGCCGAGCAGCACGTAATCGGCCGCTAGGATGGGGACGCGCTCGCCGTTGAGCTGGTTGATTGCATACGCGCCGGTGAAGACGCCCGTCTTCTCGCGCTCCGTGGTGAGCCGCTCGATCTCCGTGGCCTGGCGCGCCTGGGCCACGTAGGCCTCGACCTCCGCGCGCCGCTCCGGGGTGGTGAGCCGGGCCACCAGCGGGTGCTCCGGCGCCAGCACCAGGAAGGTGACGCCGAAGATGGTGTCGATGCGGGTGGTGAAGGTGGAGACCTCGCGCTGCTCCAGATCGTGCTCGGAGATGTCGAAGGAGACCTCCACCCCCTCGCTCCGCCCGATCCAGTTGGTCTGCATCGTCATAATGCGCTCGGGCCAGTCCACCAGCTTGGAGAAGTCGAGCAGCTCGTCGGCGTAGCGGGTGATGCGGAAGAACCACTGGTCCATCTCGCGGCGGACCACCACATCGCCGCTGCGCTCGCACTTGCCGTCGACCACCTGCTCGTTGGCCAGCACCGTCTGGCAGGAGGGGCACCAGTTCACGGGGGCCAGGGCGCGGTAGGCGAGCCCACGGCGGTAGAGCTGGAGGAAGAACCACTGGTTCCAGCGGTAGTAGCCGGGGGCGCAGGTGACGATCTCGCGGTCCCAATCATAGACCGTGCCCATGGAGCGGAGCTGGCCGCGCATGTGCTCGATGTTGTCCATGGTCCAGCGGTAGGGGTGGATGCCGCGCTGGATGGCGGCGTTCTCGGCGGGCAGCCCGAAGGCGTCGAACCCCATGGGATGGAGGACGTTGTAGCCGCGCATCCGCATGAAGCGGGCGTGGGCGTCGGAGGGGGCCATGGCGTACCAGTGGCCGATGTGCAGGTCGCCCGAGGGGTAGGGGTACATGGTGAGCGCGTACCAGGTGGGACGCGGGTCGTCGTCGGCCACGCGGTAGAGGCCGTCGGCGGCCCAGCGGTCCTGCCACTTGCGGTCGAAGGCCTGGGGGTCGTAGCGGAGCTTCACGTGGCGGGTGTTGGCCATGGGTATCGCGATGAGGCCGGGGAGTGGGATTCAGCAGTCAGTGTAGCGGAAACCGGCGCTGTATTTCAAAGGCCGGAGAGGGAGGTCCCCGGGAAGTTGCCGGGCGGGATGAAGCCCTGCCAGCCAAGGTTGACGTAGATGCCCATGGTGGCGCCGCCCACCACGTGGAGATGGCCGTGGACCTGGGTCTGAAGGGCGTCCAGGCCGAAGTTGGAGAGGACGCGGAAGCCGTTGGGGCACTCTTGGCGGCCCAGCTCCACGGCGAGCCGGGAGGCGCGGGGGAAGAGGTCCGAGGCCCAGAACTCCTCCTGCGTCATGTGGGCCTTGGGCGCCACGAGCAGCATGACCGGCAGCCAGGTGAGGAGGTTGTGGAAGACGATGAGCCCATCCTCTTCGTGGCGGACGCGGGCGGGCTCGCGGCCCGCGGCGATGCCGCAGAAGGCGCAGGAAGCAGAGGGGGAGGGGTCCGGCATGAGGAGTGCTACCGGCCGTCCCGCAGGGGCGCTGGGCCCCGGCCGCGCTGGGATGCGGGCGCGCGCCTGGACTGCTGGCGGTAGTCGGGCGCGCTGATGGGCACAACGGTCACCAGCCGGGGGTCGTTGAGCCGCGACGCGATGGGGTCCTTGGGACTGCTGGGGATCTCGCGGGTGGTGATGATGGTGGGCAGCCGCGCGTTGTGCCGGTGAACGATGATCTGGTAGAGCTTCTCATTGGCCCAGGCAGTGGAGCTCTGAGCGCCCAGGTCGTCCAGGACCAGCAGCGGCGTCTGCTTGACCTCCTCGAAGAGCTCGTCGTAGGTGACGCGGCTCTCGGGCGCGAAGGTGCGGCGCAGGTGGTCGAGCAGGTCGGGGACCAGGGTGAAGAAGACGGGCTGGCCGGCCTTCAGCCGCTCGTTGGCCACGCCCACCGCCAGGTGGGTCTTGCCACACCCCGGGTCGCCCACCAGCACCAGCCAGCCCTGGGGGTCCAGAGCGAAGGCCTTGGCCATAGCCAGGGCCGCCGCCAGCGATTCCCTCCCCTGCTTGTCCGTGGCCTTCCCCGACGGCTCAAAGTCGTCCAGGGCCATGTGGGCGCGGAGCTCCGCCGGCACCTCTCCAACGGAAGGCGCCCTATCGCGGCCCGACGCGCCCAGGTCCAGGACCATGGAGACGCGGGGGTCCACCAGCCGGCTCCGCAGCCGCAGCTCCATCTGGTCCACCGGCACGTTGGTGGTGATGATGGTGGGCAGCCTGGTCACGTACCGGTGGTTGAGCACCTGAAAGAGCTTCTCCTCCGCCCACTGGGTAACGTTCTGCACGCCGAGATCGTCCAGGACCATGACCGGGACGCTCTTCACCTGCTCGAAGAGCTCGTCGTAGGTGGTCTCCGCGTGGGGGCTGAAGGTGGAGCGCAGGTGCTCCAGCAGGTCGGGCGCGGTGGCGAAGAGGACGGGCGTGCCCTGCTCCATGCACCGGTTGGCCACGGCGGCGGCCAGATGAGTCTTGCCGGTGAAGCTGCCGCCGACCAGGGTAAGCCAGCCCTGGGGCTCTTGGGCGTAGGCCTGGGCGGCTTCGAGAGCGGCGCGGAAGCGGGAGTGGGCCTCGGACGTGGCGCCGCGGCCGTCGGGGTCCGTGGCCGCGAAGGTGATGTCGGCCAGCCGGCCCATGTTGCTGAAGCGTTGGAGGCGGGAGAGGCGCTCCGACTCGCTGGCTTGGAGCTGGCACTGGCAGGGCAGCGCCTTTCCGAAGTCGGCGTGGCCCACCGGCACGTCGCGCCGGAGCCAGCCTCGGCCCCCGCAGAAGGGGCACGCCGGGGCGTCGGCGTCGTGTCCGTCGGTCTCAGGGCTTTCGGGGTAAGCCGTACCGGCGGATGTACTCTGCCGCTGTAAGCGTTTCAGAATGTCTCCGAGGCTCTCCATCACCGCGGCCCTCCGTAGCCCACCGTTCCAGAATACGGGCGATGTATCTCCAGCTCCGCTTGTTGTGTTCCACCGCCTCTCGGAAAGCGGCCACGATCCACGGCTCGGGATACTGCTCCTCGGCGTCCCGCAGCTCGTCCGCCACTAGGGGCGTCAGCATCCCGATGTTGTCTTCGTAGAGTGCGAAGATATTGGGACGCTGGGGCGGCGGGCCAACATCCACTGTCTCCCCGGGTGAGTCCTCCGGCTTCCGGGTGACCGGCGGCCCCAGCGCTCCGGCCGCCCGGCGGTTCTCCGGCGTGTTCAGCAGATAGACGGGCTCGCCGCCGAGCTCCGCCGCCGCCAGCAGCGTTCCCCGGTCCACCGCCATCGCCAGGCCCCGGCGGACAGCGGCGGGAGAGCCCAGGGCGGCCAGGAGCACCTCGTCGCGGGCGAGCGCCACCTCGGTCACCTGGCGTGGATGGCCCTTCTGCTGGCTCACCAGCCACAGGAAACGAAGGGTGCACTTCAGCTCTCCGATATCGCCGATGGACTCCAGCAGCGGGCCCAGGAGCGGCGCCGGGACGGGGATGGAGTGAGTGCCCTGGGGGAAGCCGGAGAAAGAGGTCATGGACCGGGCCCGCTATTCCCACGGCTGGGTGGCCAGGGGCTCGAACCGGGCCAGATTCCCACGGAAATAGAGATTGATGGTGTCAACCGGGCCGTGGCGGTGCTTGGCGACGATGATCTCGGCGATATTCTCGGGGTACGGCTCCGTGGCGTGGCGCTGGTCCCACTCCTCCTTGGTCTGGTACGTGTCCTCGCGGTAGATGAAGGCCACCACGTCGGCGTCCTGCTCGATGCTCCCGGACTCACGCAGGTCGGAGAGCTGAGGACGGTGATTGGGGCGCGACTCCACCGCGCGGTTGAGCTGGGACACGGCGAGAACGGGCACATTGAGGTCCCTGGCGAGCCCCTTCAAGGAGCGGGTGATCTCGCTGAGCTCCTGGACCCGGTTCTCTCCCCGGTCGTTGGCTCCCCGGATGAGCTGGAGGTAGTCGATGATGATGAGGTCCACGCCGCGCTCCAGATGAAGCCGGCGCGACTTGCTGCGCATGTCCAGCGCGCCCTGGTAGGAGGTGTCGTCGATGTAGATGGCGAGGTCGGAGAGAGCGCCCACGGCGGACATGATCCGGTTGCCCTCGGCCTCGTTGTGGAGTCCGAGGCGCAGCCGGTGGCTGTCCACCTCCGCCTCGGCGGCCAACAGGCGGAGCGCGAGCTGGTCGCGGCTCATCTCCAGGCTGAAGGCGGCCACCACCGTGCCCTGCTCGGCGGCGTGGCGGGCTATGTTCATTGCCAGCGTGGACTTGCCCAGGCCGGGCCGGGCCGCCAGGATGACGAGGTCGCCCCGCTGGAGCCCGCCCAGCAAGCGGTCCAGGTCCTGGAAGCCCGTGGCGATGGGCGCGACGCTCCGCTCCAGGGGGCCGCCGACGGTCGCCGCTTCCTCCAGGTACTGGTCCAGCACGTCCCGGATGGGCACGAAGTCGCGCACCGCCCGGCCGGAGTTGATGCGGAAGAGCTGCTCCTCCGCCTGGGAGAGGGCTGAGTCCACGTCGGGGCCGTCCGCGTAGCCGATGGTGGCGATCTCGCCCGCCGCATGGATGATCCGGCGCATGGTGGCCGTGCGGTTGACGATGCGGGCGTAGTGCTCGGCGTGGACGGATGTGGGCACGGTGGCGATGAGATGGCTGAGGTAGGCCTGGCCACCCACCTCCTCCAGCCGCTCGCGCACGTTGAGCTCGTGGCCCACGGTCACCTGGTTTATCGCCTCGTTTCGGTTGTAGAGGGCCAGGCAGGCCTCGTAGCACCAGCGGTTGCGCTCCCGGTAGAAGTCATCGGCCTTCAGCGTCGGGGCCAGATGGTTGAAGACCTCCCCGTCGATGAGCAGGGAGCCGATGACGGCCTCCTCTGCGTCCACGTCGTGCGGGGGTAGCTTTTCAGCGTACATCGTGGGCTAGGTCCGCTCTGAGTCTTCTTCGGGCTCGGCGTCGGGAGGCGGGACTTCCTCGGCGGTCTCCGCCTCCGGAGGCGCCTCGCCGGCCGCGGCCTTCCCGGCCATCTCTTGCAGGTATCCCTCCGGCACCACCGAGACCGTCACCTGGGCGTTCACCTCCCGGTAGAGGTGGACCGTCACCGGGTAATCGCCCGGCTCGTGGATGGCGTCTCCCAGATGGATGCTGGTGTGGGTCACCGGGTGTTCCATGAGCTTGGCCAGCTCGTCGGCGATATTGCGCGAGGTCACGGCGCCGTAGAGGCGGCCGGTCGGTCCCACCCGCGCTTCGATGGTAATGATGGTGCCCTCCAGAGCCGTGGCCACCACGGCCATGTCTTCGGACTGCTTCAGCCGCTTCTCCTCCGCCACGCGCTGGATAGAGTGGAGGCGCTGGAGCTGGTCGGGCGTGGCGGGGGCGGCGAGTCCCAGGGGCAGGAGGTAGTTGCGGGCGAACCCGTTCTTGACCACCTTCACCTCTCCCGCGTCGGCCGTGCCGGGTACATCCTCAATGAAGATTACTTTCATGGCTAAACGAGACCTCGTGAGTTTCTTATATTAGAACTGACGTTCCGAAATTGTAAAGCGGCCCACCGGGGAGTGGACGCCGCCGGGATTATACAGGAGTTGGACACGCGGAGGTGCAAGAGGCGCGGGGGACAGTTTGAGGCCACCGCCGGGGAAACGCCTCCTACCCCTGAAGCGCCCGCTCCAAAGCGTTCTCGTAGGCGTCGGCCAGGGCCGTCATGGGCAGGTCCAGCAGGCTGGGCAGGATGAACCGGCCTGGCGCCACCGTGCCCAGGCGCATCAGGGGCACCCCCATCTCCTCCGCCCGCCGGACGAGCTCTTCCGCCCGCTCCGGCGCGGTGGAGACCACGACCCGCGACGGCGCCTCGCCGAAGAGGGCGGCGTCCCACCGCCCTCCGCCCGACATGATGCTCATGAGCGTTATAGAGGCTTCGCCCCGAAAGCCGAGGCCGCCCCCAAAGCCGAGGCCGCCCCCAAAGCCGAGGTCGCCCCCAAAGCCGAGGCTGCCTATGATGCAGCACTCCGCCAGCGCCACCGCCAGACCGCCGTCGGAGCAGTCGTGGGCGGAGCGCACCAGGCCGTCCCGGACCATCTCCACCAGCCCCCGCTGGAGACGCGCCTCCGTCTCTAAGTCCAGGGTGGGCCGGCCCGCCACCAGGCCGTGGATATGCGCCAGGTACTCGCTGCCGGCCAGGGCCGTCTCGCCGGCCTCCGCCGACGGCGCGCCCAGCAGGAACACCTGATCGCCATCGGCCACGAAGCCAGCGGTCACGTGGCGCTCCACGTCTTCCAGCACGCCCAGCGCTCCCACCACCGGCGTGGGGTAGATGGCCTGCCCCTGGCCCTCGTTGTAGAGACTCACGTTGCCGCTGACCACGGGCACGCCCAGCGCTCGGCAGGCGTCCGCCATGCCCCGGATGCACTCCTCGAGCTGATAGTAGACCTCCGGACGCTCCGGGTCGCCGAAGTTGAGGCAGTTGGTGATGGCCAGGGGCGTGGCCCCGACACAGGCGACGTTCCGGCAGGCCTCGGCCACCGCCAGGGCGCCGCCCACGTAGGGCTCCAGATAGGCCGCGCGCCCGTTGCCGTCGATGCTGATGGCGAGCCCCTTTCGCGTGCCACGCAGCCGCAGCAGGGCGGCGTCGGCCTGGCCCGGCTTGACCACGGTGTTGGTTTGCACCTCGTGGTCGTACTGGCGGTAGACGGAGCGCTTGCTGGCGATGTTGAGCGCCGCCAGCATCTCCAGGAGCAGTGGGCCGGCCTGGCTGGGCTCCGGCATCGGTGGGAGTGGAGCGGCATGGATCGCGTCCAGGTAGGCGGGGCGTACACCGCCGGTCCGGTACTGGGGCGCCTGGGACAGGGTGCTCACCGGAAGCTCGGCCACCTGCTCGGGGCCATCGAAGATGCGGGCCATGCCGCCCTTCGTGACCTGTCCGATAGCGACGGCGGGGACGTCCCACTTCTCCAGAATAGCCTGGACCTCGGCTTCCCGGCCCCAGTGGACGATGAGGAGCATCCGCTCCTGGGACTCCGAGAGCATCACCTCGTAGGGGCTCATTCCCTCCTCGCGGCGGGGGGCCAGTGACAGGTCCAGCTCGATGCCCATGCCGCCCCGGTCGGCGGACTCGATGGCGGAGCTGGTGAGGCCGGCGGCGCCCAGGTCCTGCATCGCTTCCAGGCAGCCGCTGCGGGCCACCTCCAGGCAGGCCTCGATGAGCACCTTCTCCAAGAATGGGTCGCCTACCTGGACGGTGGGGCGCATCTCCCGGTCCTCATCCAGGGTGCGGGAGGCCAGGCCGGAGGCGCCGTGGATGCCGTCGCGGCCGGTGGTGGCGCCCACCAGCATCAGCGTGTTCCCCGGCGTGGCGGCGGCGGCGCGGACCAAGTCTCCGTCCCGCAGCAGCCCCACGCACATGGCGTTGACCAGCGGGTTGGCGCTGTAGGAGGGCGCGAAGGCGATCTCACCACCCACGTCGGGAACGCCGATGCAGTTTCCATAGCCGGCGATGCCCGCGACCACCCCTTGGAACAGGTACCGCTGACGTGCGTCGGTGGGCGGGCCGAAGCGCAGCGAGTTGAGAAGCGCCACCGGCCTGGCGCCCATGGCCAGGATGTCGCGGACGATGCCGCCGACGCCGGTGGCGGCGCCCTGGTAGGGCTCGACGGCGGACGGATGGTTGTGGGACTCGACCTTGAACACCACGCTCAGGCCGTCGCCGATGCTCACCACGCCGGCGTTCTCCTCGCCCGCCGGGACGCGGACGGCGTCGCCGGTGGTGGGGAAGAGCCGCAGCAGCGGGCGCGAGTGCTTGTAGCCGCAGTGCTCGCTCCAGAGCGCGCCGAACATGCCCAGCTCCACGGCGTTGGGCTCCCGCTCCAGCTTCTGGAGGATCAGGTCGTACTCCTCCCTGCTGAGGGCTATACGGTCGAGCTGCTCCTGGGAGACGGGCATTCTGAGGCTCCTGGCGAGGCTAAGTGTTGTAGACGCTGATGAGGACCACCCCGAACACTACCAGCATGGCGCCCAGCAGCGCGCGCCGGGTGATGCGCTCTCTGCCACGCAGCAGCACCAGCACCAGGCCGTAGGCGACCAGCGGCGACGTGCCGCCCACGGGCGCGATCACGCTCAGGGGCGCGTGCGCGAAGGCCGTGAAGAAGGCGCCCAGGGCCGTGGCTATGGACACGCCCGCCAGCACCGCCCATCGGAACCCTCCCACCGCCGGCTCCCGGTGCCGGGCGAACCGCACCAGCATGGGAAAGCGGATGGCGGAGACCATCGCCAAGCCGAGCACTACCTCGTAGGAGGCGACCACCAGGCCCGAAGCGTGGACGTTCACCAGCCTGCTGGCGATGAAGATCTCGCTGGCATAGGCGATGGCGGCGATGAACGCGGCCACGATGCCCAGCGTCATGGCGTTGCTCTCCCGGGCGGACGTCATACGGGCGAATGGCGACCTCATACCTGCGTCTCCCTGCGGCCGCTGAGCACCACGGCCACGCCGATGACGATGGCGAGGGCGCCGACCACGGTGGGAAGGTTGGGGCGCTCCCCGCCCAGGGTCACCCCCAACAGCAGTGCGAAAATGGGAGCGGTCCCGAGGATGGGCGACACGATGGTGACCCCAGCTTTGCGGAGGCCGAAGAGGTGCATGGGTTGGCCGATGCCGTAGCCCAGCACCGCCATGGCGGCCACTCCCGCGAAAAAGGCAAACGAGAGGCCGAAGTAGGCGTGGACGCCGGAGGTGAGGAGGCCCAGCACCGTCACCACGATCAGGACGATGCCCATGATGATCACCAGCACGACGCTGAGCGGGAGCCGGGTCAGCGCCCGCCGGGTGAAGACGTCTCCAGCGCCGGCCCCCAGCGCTCCCAAGAGGGCCAGCAGGATTCCGGTGGTCATCGCTCCCTCATTATTGCCTGTCGCGCGACCTCACAAGGATGTGCGTTTCTCTAGCGGCTGGGCGCTCCCGCCCCGGCTTGGGCCAGCGAGCGGAGGATGAGCAGGCCGTCGGTGCCGCCCAGCGCCTGCTCCACGGCCCGCTCCGGGTGCGGCATCATGCCCAGCACATTGCCGGCGGCGTTGGTGATGCCGGCGATGTGGCCGCGGGAGCCGTTGGGGTTCGCGGCGTCGTCCAACTCACCCGTGGGCGTGCAGTAGCGGAACGCCACCTGGCCGCGGGCCTCCAACTCCGCCATCGTCTCGTCGTCCGCGAAGTAGTTGCCGTCGCCGTGGGAGATGGGTATGTGCAACATCTGCCCCGGCTGGGTCAGGCTGGTGAAGGGGGTGCCGGCGTTCTCCACTCGCAGGTGGACCCACTGGCAGCGGAACTGGAGGTGATGGTTGCGCATGAGGGCTCCGGGCAGCAGCCCCGCTTCGCAGAGCACCT
The DNA here is from genome assembly GCA_965249185.1 of Dehalococcoidia bacterium. Classification (GTDB taxonomy): domain Bacteria; phylum Chloroflexota; class Dehalococcoidia; order Lucifugimonadales; family Australimonadaceae; genus CBDFLS01. The sequence continues at coordinate 734,893 of CBDFLS010000002.1, read as the reverse complement.
GGAAGCCGTTGCAAATGCCCAGCACGAGCCCGCCCCGGTCCGCGAAATCCACGACGGCGGACATGATGGGCGAGAAGCGGGCGATGGCGCCCGGGCGCAGGTAATCGCCGTAGGAGAAGCCGCCGGGGAGCACGAGGCAATCGTAGCCCGCCACCGAGGTCTCCTTGTGCCACAGGTATCCGGCCTGCTCGCCCAGCGCGTCTTGGACGGCGTGGTAGCAGTCGCCGTCGCTCCAGGTGCCGGGGAAGACGATGATGCCGAACTTCATGGCGCTGCTCCGTGTGGTTCCGTTTTATCCTTCGACGGGCTCAGGGCGACCCTTCGAGTGCCTCAGGGTGAACGGACTTGTTCCCCCGCTCGTGGTGAGGCTCTCGAACCATGAGCGAAGCATCATCGGACAGGGTGACCCTTCGAGCGCCTCAGGGTGAGCGGACTTGTTCTCCGCTCGTGGTGAGCCCGCCCCGTCTTCCGCTCGTGGTGAGGCTCTCGAACCATGAGCGAAGCATCATCGGACAGGATGACCCTTCGACAAGCCTGTCCTGAGCAAAGCCGAAGGGCTCAGGGTGAGCGGACTTGATCTCCCGCTCGTGGTGAGCCCGCCCCGTCTTCCGCTCGTGGTGAGGCGAGTTTACCCTGAGTCTATCGAAGGGAACCATGAGCGGTATATCGCGGCGCTCAATCATGCCTACCCGCCGCCCATGGACTCCAGCAGCTCCGTGACCACCGTGTTGACCAGCGCGCCGTCGGCCTTGCCCCGGAGCTGGGGCATGAGACGGCCCATCACCTTTCCCTTGTCGCCCGGGCCCTGGGCGCTCGTCTCGCCGACAGCCTTCTGGGCCAGCGCGAGCACCTCCTCCCGCGAGAGCTGCTGGGGCAGGTACTCCATGAGCACTACCAGCTCCGCCTCCTCTCTGGCCAGCAGCTCGGGCCGTCCCGTCCCGGTGTACTGCTCGATGCTCTCCCGGTACTGACGCGCCATGCGGGCGAGGACCTCGGTCATCCCCTGATCATCGAGCGCCTTTTGGCGGGCGATCTCCTCGTTGTGCGCGGCGGCCAGAATGAGGCGGACCACGGAGCGTCGCACGTCGTCCCCGGCGCGCATGGCGGACTTCAGGTCCCCCCGAAGCCGTTCTTGGATGTTCACTCTCGGACCTCCTGGGCGGGCGGGAAAGCCGCGTTTATCTCTCGAAAGAGGTTGGCCATGTGGAGCGCGGTCACCGCGGCGTCGTACCCCCGGTTGCCCAGCCTGCCGCCGGCCCGGTCCGTGGCCTGCTCCACGGTGTTGGTGGTGAGCACGCCGAAGGCCACCGGAACGCCCGTCTCCCGGGCCACGGCGGCGATGCCCCGGGCCGACTCGGCGGCCACGTAATCGAAGTGAGCCGTCTCGCCGCGGACCACGGCGCCCAGCGCGATCAGGGCATCCCACCGGCCTGTCCGCGCCATGCGCTGGGCCGCCTGGGACAGCTCCAGGGAGCCGGGCACCCAGACCACGGTCGTCTCCTCCTCCTGGACGCCGTGACGCTGAAGCGCCTCGCGGGCGCCCTGGAGGAGCTTGGCGGTGACGTACTCGTTGAACTGGGAGACGACGATGCCCACCCGCAGGCCGCGGCCATTCAGATCGCCCTTCAGCTCGCGTGCCATAGACCTCTCGTTGCGTGTCGAGAGCACGCTGCCGGACCTGGCGGGCTGGCGGTCCTCAGGAGACCGAGCCGGCGTCGCCGTTGGACGGAGTGGAGGTCTCCAGCAGGTGGCCCAGCTTCTCGCGCTTCGTCTTCAGGTACCGCTGGTTCTGGGGAGTGGCGGGCGCGACGATGGGGACTCGCTCCACCAGCCGCAGGCCGTAGCTCTCCAGCCCCACAACCTTCCGGGGGTTGTTGGTCAGCAGGCGCATGTTGCGCACACCCAGGTCCGACAGGATCTGGGCGCCGATTCCGTAGTGCCGGAGGTCGGGCGGGAAGCCGAGCTTGGCGTTGGCCTCCACCGTGTCCGCCCCCTCGTCCTGCAGGGCGTAGGCGCGGATCTTGTTGTGCAGCCCGATGCCCCGGCCCTCCTGACGCATGTAGAGGAAAACGCCCCGGCCCTCCCGGCTGATAGCCTCCAAGGCCATCTCCATCTGGCTGCCGCAGTCGCACCGCAGGCTCCCGAAGACATCGCCCGTGAGACACTCACTGTGGACACGTACCAGCACCGGCTCCCGCGTGTCCACGTCGTCGAGGACCAGGGCCACGTGCTCCGCGGGGTCCACGGTGGAGCGGTAGGCCACGGCGGTGAACTCCCCGCTGCGGGTGGGCAGGCGGGCCTCGGCCACCCGTTCCACCATCCGCTCGTGATCCAGCCGGTACGCGATGATCTGGGCGACGCTGACGATGTTCAAGCCGTGGCCGGAGGCGATCTCCTCCAGCTCCGGCAACCGTGCCATGTGGCCGTCCTCGCCCATGACCTCGCAGATAACCCCGGCGGGAGTCTGGCCGGCCATGCGCGCCAGGTCCACGATGGCCTCCGTTTGCCCCGCGCGGACCAGCACGCCGCCTTCGGCGACCCGCAGAGGGAAGAGGTGTCCGGGGCGGGCCAGGTCCTCCGGCTTCGTCTTGGGGTCGAGCAGCGCGCGGACGGCGGCGGCGCGGTCATGGGCCGAGATGCCCGTGGTGCCGTGGGCCCAGTCCACGGAGATGGTGAAGGCGGTGGCGTAGCGGGCCGTGTTCTCGGAGACCATCATGGGGAGCTTGAGCTCCTCCAAACGCTGGGCCATCATGGGCGCGCAGATAAGGCCCCGGCCATGCTTGGCCATGAAGTTGATGGACTCGGGCGTGACGTGGTCGGCGGCGATGGCCAGGTCGCCCTCGTTCTCGCGGTCCTCGTCGTCCACGATGATGACGAACCGGCCGTCGCGGATGTCCTCGATGGCCTGCTCTACCGTTGCCAGGGGCATGGGCCTCGCCTCTACGCGGTGTGCGGCAGCAACTGCTCCACGTACTTGGCCAGGATGTCGACCTCCAGGTTCAGCAGGTCTCTCGGCCTTCGGGTTCGCAGCGCCGTCTGCTCTAAAGTATAGGGTATCACAGCTACGCTGAAGGCGGTACCGCGAAGGCCGGCCACGGTGAGGCTGATGCCGTCGACCGCGATGAATCCCTTCTCCACCACGTAGCGCGTCAGGCCGGGGGGCGCCTCCACCCGGAGCACCCGCTCCTCCGGCGGACCGGAGAGGTCCGCCAGCGTGCCCACGCCGTCGACGTGGCCCTGGACCAGGTGGCCGCCGACCCGCGCGCCGAAGGCCAGCGCCCGCTCCAGGTTCACTTCGTGGCCCGGCGCCAGCCCGCCGAGATTGGTCCGCCGCAGCGTCTCCTCCGAGAGGTCCACGGCGAACGTATTCGCGGTCACCTCCACGGCGGTGAGGCAGGCGCCGTTTACGGCGATGCTCTGGCTCACCGCCAGGTCCGACAGCACGGTGTGCGCGACGAAGACCAGCCGGTGGCCCGAGGCCTCCTGGACGACTCCTACCTCCTCAATGATGCCGGTGAACATGCTACGCCTCGGGGGTGGGATACCCCACCACCATCGTATCTTCGCCAAGTTGCCGATAGACCACGTCCCGCAGCCGCGGGGCGTGCGCCAGCGCCGAGGCCCTCTCGCCGCCGATGGCCGGCGCCGCCCGCCTGCCGCCGATGATCACGGGGGCGATGAAGGCCACGACCCTGTCCACCAGGCGCTGATCGAAGAGCGTCCCCAGCAGCGTGCCGCCCCCCTCCACCAGCACGCTGGTGATCCCCCGCTGGCCCAGCAGCCCCAGCAGCGCGGCTGTATCCACCCGGACGCCGTCGCCGGGGAGGACGAGCACCTCGGCGCCCGCCTTCTCCAGGGCCCGCCTGCGGCGGGGACCGATCCGGGCGGCGGCCACCAGCGTTCGTCCGGGCGCGCCGAGCAGCCGGGCGTCCACGGGCAGGCGGCCCCGGCTGTCCACCACCACCCGCAAGGGCTGCCGGGTGGGCGGCTCCGGCAGGTCCCGGGCCGTGAGCTGCGGGTCGTCGGCCAGGGCGGTGCCGATGCCCACCATGACGGCGTCGTGCTCGGCGCGGAGCCGGTGGGCCTCGCGGCGCGACTCCGGGCCGGTGATCCATTGCGACTCGCCGGACGAGGTGGCGGTCCTGCCGTCCAGGCTGGCGGCGAATTTAGCCGTCACGAAGGGAAGGCCGGTGGTCACGTGCTTGGCGAAGGCCTCGATGAGCCGCCGGGCCTCTTTCGCCCGCTCGCCGACGATGACCGGGATGCCGGCGGCGTCCAATGCCGCTTTGCCCTTGCCGTCGACCAGCGGGTTGGGGTCGAGGATGGATATGTGGACCTCGGCGATGTCCGCCGCGATGAGCGCGTCGGTGCAGGGGGGTGTCCGGCCCTGATGGGCGTGGGGCTCCATGGTCACGTAGAGGGTGGCGCCGTGGGCCGCATGGCCCGCTTCCTGAAGCGCCATCACCTCGGCGTGGGCCCCGCCCGATGGCTGGGTGACGCCGCGTCCCACCACGCGGCCGTCTTTGACGAGCACGGCGCCCACGGCCGGGTTGGGGCTCACACGCCCCACGGCCTGATGGGCCAGCGACAGGGCCTCGTCCATGTAGTCCAAGGGTGGCACCATGGGTGAGCGCGGGGGTCTGAGCGGCCCTAAATAAGGGGCTTTGACCCCTACTGGAACTCCTGAAAGATGCGGCTGGCCGTGGGCCCCTGCTGTCCCTGGTACTTGCTGCCCAGCTCCGCCGAGCCGTAGAGCCGCTCCGCGGGGGTTGTCAGCCGCAGGAAGGAGATCTGGCCGATCTTCATCCGGTGGTAGAGGGTGATGGGTAGATTGGAGACGTTGCTCAGCTCCAGGGTCAGGTGGCCTTGCCACCCCGGGTCCACGTAGCCGGCGGTGGAGTGAATGAGCAGACCGATGCGCCCCAGGGAGCTCTTGCCCTCCAGACGCGCCACCAGGTCGTCGGGCAGCTCCACGTGCTCCAGCGTGCTGCCCAGGACGAACTCGCCCGGGTGGAGCATGAAGGGGTCGTCGTCGCCGATGATCACCTTCTCGGTCAGCCGCTCGGCGTTGGCGCGGACATCGATATAGGGGACCCGGTTGTTGCGGAAGACCAGCACCTGGCGGTCCAGGTGGATGTCCACGCTGGCGGGCTGAATGCAGCCCTCGCCCAGGGGCTGGATGACGATGCGCCCCTTTTCGATCTCTTCGCGGATGGTGCGGTCGCTGAGAACCATGGCGTTGCTCCGGTCTCCGTGGGACTCCCCTTGGCGGCGGCGGGGGAGGACGAGTGGGGACATTCTAGCAGCAGCCGGCGGCGGGGCGCGACCCCGGCCCACATCCGCTAATGATTCTGGTACGCTACGGGCCTACTCCGTCTCCGTTATTAGAGGAGGGGACGCCGTGCCGCAGTTCGACGGCGAGGTGGCTATCGTCACGGGAGGCAACTCGGGCCTCGGCGCCGCCACGGCCAGGCGCTTCGCCCGCGAGGGGGCCCGGGCGGTCATCGCCGCCCGCGACCAGGAGCGCGGCGACCAGGTGGTCCGGGAGATCGTGGAGGCGGGCGGCGAGGTGGTCTTCATCAAGACCGACGTTGCCCAGGAGGCGGAGATCGAGGCCTGCGTCCGCGCTACCCTGGAGCGCTTCGGGCGCATCGACATCGTCTTCAACAACGCCGGCATCAGCGGATCGGGGGCCGGCGTGTCTGAGCCCACCGACGCCTGGCAGCGGATGCTGGATGCCACCGTCACGGCCACCTATCAGATGTGCCGCCGGGTGGTCCCCCACATGGAGGCGCGGGGCGGCGGGGCCATCGTCAATATGTCCTCCGTCTATGCGGTGCAGAGCTACATGCCCGGCGGCGCCTCCAAAGGAGGCTGGGACCACTCCTACAGCACGGCCAAAGGCGCCGTCGAGGCCTATACCAGGGCGCTGGCCGTGGAGCTGGGCCCGCTGAACATACGGGTGAACTGCGTGCGGCCGGGCTGGATCGAGACGCCGATGACGATGAGGGACCGCCGGCGGTGGGACGAGGTGATCAAGCCCGCCGTGCAGGCCCGCCAGGCGCTGAAGACAGCGGGCCAGCCCGACGACGTGGCCCACGCGGTGGTCTTTCTGGCCTCCCCCGCCGCGCGCTTCATCACGGGCCAGGTGCTGACGGTGGATGGCGGCCTCAGCATCACATAGCGATATGGGTGTGGAGGATACCCTGCCTCAGTAGCGCACGGCGCGGTCGCCGCCGCCGCCGGCGCCGATGGCCTCGCCGGTGATGGCCACGGACTTGGGCGAGGCGAGGAAGGCCACTACGTACGCGATCTCGCTGGCGTCGATGAGCCGCCCGATGGCGCTGCCCTCCATCATGCCGCGCTCCACCTCTTCGTCCGTCACGCCCCGGCGCCGGGCGGTCTCTCTCACGTAGTCGGCCAGCGCCTCGGTCCGGGTGACGCCTGGGTGAACGGCGTTGACGGTGATCCCCGAGGGCCCCAGCTCGTCGGCCAGGGTCTTGCTGAGGTAGACCACGGCGGCGTTCCGCATGCCGGTGCCGTAGGAGCCGGAGAGGCGCGCGCCCAGGCCTGCGATGTTGACGATGCGTCCCCAGCCGCGCGCGGCCATCTGGGGCGCCAGGGCCCGGGCGCAGCGGAGATAGCCCATCGCCTTGTTGTCGATGTCGGCCAGCAGCAGCTTCTCGTCGGTGCGGGACAGCTCGTTGGCGCCGACGCCACCCACCACGGCGGCGTTGTTCACGAGGATGTCGACGTGGCCCAGGGCCTTCACGGCCTCACGCGCGAGGCGTTCCACCGACTCGGTGACGCTGGTGTCGGCCACGATGGGCACGACCCGGCGGCCGCTCTCGGCGGTCAGCTCCTCGGCGGCGGCGCGCAGCGGGGCTTCGTTACGGGCGCAGATGACCAGGTCCACGCCCTCGCGGGCCAGCTCCCGGGCGACGACCTTGCCGATCCCCCGGCTTCCGCCGGTGACCAGCGCCGTCTTGCCCTCGAGCTGCAGGTCCATGGCCGCCTCCTGCGTGGCAGGCCTAGGTGGCGAAGGTGGTGGCGAAGACCAGGGCCACGATGGACATGAGCTTGATCAGGATGTTGAGCGAGGGGCCGGAGGTGTCCTTGAACGGGTCGCCCACGGTGTCGCCCACCACGGCGGCCTTGTGCGACTCGGAGCCCTTGCCGCCCAATTTGCCGGACTCGATGTACTTCTTGGCGTTGTCCCAGGCGCCGCCGGCGTTGGCCATGGTGATGGCCAGCAGCGATCCAGCGGCGATGGCCCCCACCAGCAGGCCGCCCACGGCCTCGGCGCCGAGGAAGGGGATGAGCCCGACTCCGATGGGCACTATCACGGCGATGAGACCGGGGATGATCATCTCGCGCAGGGCGCCCCGGGTGCTGATATCGACGCACCGGGCGTAGTCGGCGCGGACGCCCTCCTTGCCCTCGCGGAGGCCCGGGATCTCCCGGAACTGGCGGCGTACCTCCGCCACCATGTGCTGGGCGGCGCGGCCCACGGCTTCCATGGTCAGGGCGCTGAAGAGGAAGGGCATCAGCGCGCCGATGAGCATGCCCACCAGCACCGATGGGTCGAGCAGGTCGATGGTCTCCAGCCCCACCACGCTGGCGTAGGCGGCCACCAGCGCCAGGGAGGTGAGCACCGCCGAGCCGATGGCGAACCCCTTGCCCGTGGCGGCGGTCGTGTTGCCCAGCGAGTCCAGGGCGTCGGTCCGTTGGCGGACCTCGGGGGGCAGGTGGGCCTGCTCCGCGATGCCGCCGGCGTTGTCGGCCACGGGCCCGTAGGCGTCGGTGGCCAGGGTGATGCCAAGGGTGGAGAGCATGCCCACGGCGGCGATGGCTATGCCGTAGAGGTCGGCGAGCTGGTGCGCCCCGATGACCGCCGCCGCGATGACCAGTAGCGGGACCACGGTGCTCAGCATGCCGGTGGCGAAGCCGCTGATGATGACGGTGGCAGGCCCGGTCTCGGTCCTGGAGGCGATGCCCTTGGTGGGCCCGTATTCGTAGCTGGTGAAGTACTCAGTGGCCAGGCCGATGATGACGCCAGCGCCCAGTCCCACCGCCACGGCGCCGAACACCTTCCACACCTCCGCGATGGGGATATCGTTCTGGACGGTGAACAGCCACCAGATGGCGAGCCAGGAGAGACCGAGGACCAGGATGCTTGACGTGAAAACGCCCCGCCGCAGCGACCAGAGGAGCGAACCGATGCTTGCCTTCTCCGCGGTGCGCACGACAAAGGTGCCCAGGATAGAGGCCACGATGCCGGCGGCGGCGATGAGGAAGGGCAGGACAACGCCCGGCGCTCCCTGGGCAGCGGAGCCGCCGATGAAGGCGGCGCCTCCCGCCAGGGCCAGGGTGGCGATGATGGCGCCCACGTAGGACTCGAAGAGGTCGGCGCCCATGCCGGCCACGTCGCCCACGTTGTCGCCCACGTTGTCGGCGATGACGGCGGCGTTGCGCGGGTCGTCCTCGGGGATGCCCGCCTCCACCTTGCCCGCCAGGTCCGCGCCCACGTCGGCAGCCTTCGTGTAAATGCCGCCGCCCACCCGGGCGAAGAGGGCGATGCTGGAGGCGCCGAAGCTGTAGCCCGCCACGATGTTAGGGTCATGGAAAATGAGCCAGAGGGCCACGGCGCCCAGGATACCCACGCCGACCACGGTGATGCCCATGACGCCGCCGCTGGAGAAGGCGACCCGCAGGGCCGGGTTCAGCGCCCGGGTCGCGGCGGCGGCCGTGCGCATGTTGGCCCGCACGGCCACATTCATGCCGATGAGGCCGGTGAGTCCGGACCCGAAGGCGCCCACGATGTAGGCGATGGCCACCCGCCAGTCCTGCTCGTCGCGGATGAAGCCCAGGAGCAGCAGCACGCCGGTCACGATGATCACGAACACCAGCAGCACGCGGTACTCTCGGCTGAGGAAGGCAGCCGAGCCCTCCTGGATCGCCTTACCGATCTCGCGCACTCGCTCGTTGCCCTGGTCCTCGCGCATAACCCGCATCGCCAGGAAGATGGCGAACAGGAGCGCCAGCGCGCCCGCTCCGATGGCTATGTAGAGACCGATATTGCTCTCTTCTACCGTGGGCGGCATCTGTTCCTCCTCAAGAATGCTTGCTCAAAAAGAGCCCTCGCCTGGGGGGAGGGCTCTGCTTCTGTGGTATCGTCCTAGCCGAAGGGGCATCGTCACGACCAAGGGGGACGGTATCACCTCGCCGGAGCGCCGTCAACTCATTTAGCATGCGCCCTGGACCCATATGCGGGGCGCTTCAGCTAGCAGCCCGCCTCACTGACCTTCGTGGGAGGACAGCAGGCGCTCGAGGCGGCGCTGGCGCAGGCTCATGGTCAGGTCGCCCCGGGTGCGCTCCAGCACGGGCCGGAGGGCGTCGGTGGTGCGGCTCAGGCCGCCGGTGAGGGCGTCGGGGAAGTCCATGACCACCAGGGCGTTATAGACCTCATCCATCTTCGCCATCAGCTCTTCGCACCGGGAGTCGTCGTCGCGGCGCAGGGAGTCGAGGATGTAGCGCCGGAGCTCGCTGGCGGCCTCGGCCAGGCCATTGAGGTAGGGCGCCGTCTCCACGCCCAGGTCGTCGGGCCCGGGCAGCGCGCCGCCGGCGATGAATGCGTAGACCGCGCTGGCCTCCGTGTACTCCTTCTGCGAGTCCTGGGTGTAGCCCGTGAAGTAGAGGTCGGGGTGGTCGCGCAGCAGCTCGCGGGCCTCGGCCACCAGGGCGCCGGCTTCGTGGACCAGCGTTTGCGCCTGCTCCAGCTCGTTGCGGTGGACGGCGCGGATGGCGTTGGCGGAGCTGCGGACCACCTCGCGGGAGATCCGGAGGGCCCGCTCCCGCGCCTGGTGCTTCTCGCCGAACCGGGCCAGCGCCTGGTTGGTGATTTCGCCGATGCGGGGGGAGATGTCGTCCATGGCGGGGTGCTCCTGGGGGGTGATCCGAGGGCGCACTGTAGCAGAGGCGCCGGAGCGTGACCAGAGGCGGTCGCGCTTGTGTTCGTTTTCACTTGTGGGCCCCAACCCGCTATGCTATGCTCGCCGCAGTCTGAAGGGGCGTGCCGCGGCATAAGCGCGGGCAAGGGGAGTGCCGTATGGAGGCCGAGCGTATCGCAGCTCCTGGGGTGCAGACCATCGCCGGCCAGGAGTGGGACCAGGACCGCATCGAAGGCGCCACCATCGAGGGCCTCAAGTGGAGCTCGCAGGAGCCCTTCCCCGAGCCGGTCATCGACGTGCCCGATGACGTTCGTGGCAACGTCGCCGTCAGCTCCGTCGATGCGCTGTTGAACTGGGGGCGCCGCTCCGCCGTGTGGCCGGTGGCCTTCGGCCTGGCCTGCTGCGCCTTCGAGATGATGGCTTCGGCCATGTCGCGGTTCGACATCGCCCGCTTCGGCATGGAGGCCTTCCGGGCCACGCCCCGCCAGGCGGACCTGATGATCGTGGCGGGCACGGTCACGTGGAAGATGGCCCCGCCCATCCGCCGCATCTACGACCAGATGGCGGAGCCCAAGTGGGTCATCGCCATGGGGGTGTGCGCCACCAGCGGCGGCCCCTACTACCAGGGCTACAGCGTGGTGCCGGGCGTGAACCACATCATGCCCGTGGACGTCTACGTTCCGGGCTGCCCGCCCCGGCCCGACGCTCTGCTCTACGGCATTATGCAGCTCCACGAGAAGATCAAGCGCTACAGTCTGCTGCGCAGGCCGGCGGGCGGGTGAGCGCGGCCTTGGCTTTCGGGCGGCCTGCAACCGCTAGAGGAGATAGGGCGTGACCACAGCGCTCTCCGGCCAAGAGCTCGCCTCCGCGCTGCGGCAGCGGTTCCCCGATGCCGTGCTGGAGGCGGACGACCGCTCCGTGTGGGTGACGCCGGGGTCGGTGGCGGAGCTGTGCGCCACGCTCCGGGACGACCCTGCGCTGCGGTTCGACCTGCTTATCGCCATCTCGGCCGTGGACTACGTGGAGTATTTCGAGGTCGTCTACCACCTCACGTCCATCGAGCGCAACGCCAGCGCCATCATCAAGACCAAGCTGTACGGGCGCGATGAGCCCACGCTGCCCTCGGTGCCCTCGGTGGTGGAGGTGTGGCGGGGCGCCCTCCTCCAGGAGCGGGAGATCTACGACCTGATGGGCGTGCGCTTCGACGGGCACCCCAATCTCAAGCGGCTGCTGCTGTGGGAGGGCTTCGAGGGGCACCCGCTGCGCCGTGATTTCCTGGAGCCTCCGTCGCCCTACACCTGGCCACATGGGGGATAGAGCCATGGCGGACTCGTCGGACTCTGGGGGCTTGCGGGAGGAGGCCGTGGCGCTGTGGACCGAGCCGGTCACGGTGAATATCGGTCCTCAGCACCCGAGCACCCACGGCGTCTTCCGCATGCGCATCACCTTCGACGGCGAGAATATCTTCGACGTGGAACCGGTGATGGGTTACCTGCACCGTGGCTCGGAGAAGCTGGCGGAGGAGCGTACCTACACGCAGGTGATCACGCTGACGGACCGCCTCGACTACGTGGCCTCCATGACCAACAACCAGGCCTATGTCCTCTCCTGCGAGGCGCTGGTCGGACTGGAGCCGCCGGAGCGGGGGATGTACTTGCGGGTCATGGCCGCCGAGCTCCAGCGCATAGCCAGCCACCTGGTCGGCATCGGCTTCTTTCTCCAGGACCTCGGGGCCTTCGGCACGCCGCTGATGTACTGCTTCCGCGAGCGGGAGCGCATCCTGGATATGTTCGAGATGCTCTGCGGCGCCCGCATCACGGTCAGCTATATGCGCATCGGCGGTGTGCTCCAGGACGCCCCGGAGGAGTTCGGGCCCGCCCTGCGGCGATTTCTCGACGATATGCCCCACTACGTGGACGAGCTCGATGCCCTTCTATCCGGCAACGAGGTGGTGCTGGCGCGGACCAAGGGCGTGGGAGTGGTCTCGGCGGCGGATGCGGTCAACGCCTCCATCACCGGGCCGGTGCTCCGCAGCACGGGCGTGGCCTGGGACCTGCGCAAGGCCAATCCCTACGAGGTGTACGACCGGGTGGAGTTCGACGTGGTCACCGGCGCCACGGGCGACAACTACGATCGTTTCGCCGTGCGGCTGGGCGAGATTCGCCAGTCGCTGCGGATCCTGGAGCAGTGCTTCCAGCAGGTGAAGCCGGGACCGGTGCGGGCCACCACATCCATGCTCTTCCGGCCGCCGCCCGGGGAATCCTACGTGCCGGTGGAGGCGCCCAAGGGCGAGCTGGGGTTCTACTTGGTGAGCGACGGGACCATCGCTCCCTACCGGTGCAAGATCCGCTCGCCCTCGCTCATCAACCTGACGCTGCTGAAGCCGATGCTGGTGGGCTGGAAGCTGGCGGACATGATCGTGACGGTAGGCAGCCTGGACTTCAACATGGGTGAGGTGGACCGCTAGTGGGCGATGTCTTGGCGGGGAACGTCATCTACCGCAACGTGTACACCTGGGCAGACGGGCTGCTGCCCAGCGGATGGTCGTGGGCGGCGTACTTCGTGGCGGCACTGGTGCTCATCCTTATTCTGGTCAACGCCCTGCTGCTGCTGACGGCGCTGTACACCTGGCTAGAGCGGCGGCTCCTGGGGCGCTTCCAGTCGCGGCTGGGCCCCAACCGGGCTGGACCCTTCGGGCTGTTGCAGCCCATCGCGGACCTGCTCAAGATGCTGGGCAAGGAGGACATCATCCCACGGGCGGCCGACCGTTGGGTGTTCAACGTGGCGCCCGTCTTTCTGGTGGCGCCCACGCTGCTGATCATGGCGGTGGTCCCTTTCGGCGCGGGCAGCTTCCTGGCGGACCTGAATGTGGGCATCCTGTATGTGGTGGCCATGAGCGGCGTCGCCACCATCGCCATTCTCATGGCGGGCTGGGCCTCGGTCAACCGCTACGCCATGTTCGGCAGCATGCGGGCCGTGGCCCAACTCGTGAGCTACGAGATCCCGGTGGTCCTCTCCATTCTGGGCGTCGTGATTCTGGCGGGCTCCATGTCACTGGTCGACATCGTGGAGGCGCAGCGGCTCCCCTTCATCCTGGTGCAGCCCCTGGGTTTCGCGGTGTTCATCATGGGGGTCTCGGCGGAGATGAACCGGAGCCCCTTCGACCTCTCGGAGGCGGAGTCGGAGATCGTGGCCGGCTACCATACCGAGTACAGCGGCATGCGTTTCGGGACGTTCCAGCTCGCGGAGTTCGCCAACGTGCTGATCGCCAGCGCGCTCCTCTCGGTGCTCTTCCTTCAAGGCTGGAAATGGGCCGTGCTGCCGTCGCACCTCTGGTTCCTGCTCAAGGTCTTCGGGTTCGCCTTCCTCTTCATCTGGGTGCGGGCCACGCTTCCGCGCCTGCGCATCGACCAGATCCTCGACTTCGCGTGGAAGTTCCTCTTCCCCCTCACGCTGATCAACGTCGTGGTGACCACGGTGGAAGTGCTGGTGTGGCCGGAGGCGACCACGGCCCAGCTCTGGTTCATGGTGGCCATCAACTGGGGAGTCGCCATCGTGTCCGTGTTCGTGTTCAGCAACCTGATCTCCAAGCAGCGCAAGCCGGCGGCAATGGCTGTCGTGGCGGCGCGGTCGATGGGAACGGAGGTGCGGTGATATGTATGGCTTCGGCATAGCCAAGGGCTTCGGGGTGACGCTCAGGAATTTTTTCCGGCGTCCCACCACCATTCAGTACCCGGAGCAGCGGGTGGCCCAGCACCCCCGGTTCCGGGGCGAGGAGTTCACCTGGTACGAGGACCGGTGCACGGGCTGCGCCACCTGCGCCAAGTACTGCCCCCTGGGGATCATCCGAATCGTCACGGACCCCAACGGCGGGCACGAGCAGGAGGGAGGCAGCTACAAGGTCGATGTGTTCGATATCGACCAGGCGCGGTGCATGTACTGCGGCCTGTGCGTGGAGTCGTGCCCCTACGACGCGCTGCACATGGGCACCGGGTTCGAGGCCGCCACGTACCGGCGCGAGGACATGGTGATCACGATGGAGCAGCTCAAGGCGCGGGAGAAGCGACCCAGCGCCTGGTTCCGTCCACAGCTTGAGCGCCAACGCTACAACCCGTACCAGGAGACGGCCGACGAGCAGCAGGTGGGCAGGGAGCCCTTCTACTGGCACCCGAAGCGACCCCAGAACATCCCGGAGGAGGAGCGCAAGGAGGGCACCGCCCGTGGCGAGTTCGAGTAGCCAGGGCTCGGCCCTGGACCCACATGCTAGTCCCGAACCGGGGTTGTACCGCCACCGCAGTCGAGACCGCGTTGGTGTTCATGGGGGCTCGGACGGCGCCGGTGAGGAGAGGAGAGCGTGAGCTAGTGGAGGGTGTGTTTCAGGAGGCGGTCTTTTGGGTGCTGGCCACGGTGACCGTGGGGGCCGCGCTGCTGGTGGTGCACGTGAGCGACGTTTTCAGGGCGGCGCTGCTGCTGGTGCTCAGCTTTCTGGGGGTGGCGGGGCTCTTTGTGCAGCTCAACGCCGAGTTCCTGGCGGTGGTGCAGGTGCTCATCTATGCCGGCGCCATCTCCATTCTGGTGATCTTCGCCGTGATGCTCACCCGGGACGTGGTCCACGGCAACCGGAGCACGCCGGTGCAGCCGGTGGCGATGACGATGGGCGCGCTGGTCCTGGCGGTGCTGGTGTGGGGCATCGTGCAGACGGAGTGGTGGGTGCTGCCGGTGGACTTGCCCGCGCCTCTGGAGACGGTGCTGGTGGAGACGCCCCAGACGCTGGGACGTTTGCTGATCAACGAGTTCGTGCTGCCCTTCGAGATAGCGGGAGTGCTGCTGCTGGCGGCCGTCATCGGCGCCCTGGCGCTGGTGCGGGAGCAGTAGCCCATGGGTATAGAGCGCTTCCTTCTCCTCTCCGCGGTCCTCTTCGCCATCGGGCTGTATGGCGCGCTTTCGCGGCGCAACATCATCGTGGTGATCATGTCCATCGAGATCATGTTCAACGCGGTGAACTTGGCCTTCGTGGCCATGTCGCGCTACATCACGCCGGCGGCCCTGCGCGTGGCCGATGCGGACCCGGTGGAGGGCGCTCGCTGGCTGTTGACCGGTCAGACCTTCGCCGTCTTCGTGGTGGTGGTGGCCGCGGCGGAGGTGGCATTGGGGCTGGCCCTGGTCATCGCCCTCTTCCGGCACCGCGACTCGGTGGATATTACGGAGGTCAATCTCTTGCGGCGCTGATGCAGCGCCCTTGCTTGGCAGGTGACGCCTATGTGGGTTGAATACAAGCGGGTACCGAACTTGATGATGGCCGAGATGTGGCTGGAGGTCCTGGAGGGCGAGGGCCTGCCGGTGCGCCTGCTTCCCGAGGGCGATATCACCGGCTACGGCGAGCAGATGCCCTTCCGCGTCATGGTCCCCAGGGGCCGAGAGCACGTCGCCGACGAGATATTGAGGAAACTGTAGATGATCCCCGAAGCGGCAGTGTGGGGAATCATTGCGCTCCCCCTCGCCTCCTTTGTCCTTATCGCGCTGGTCGTTCGCCCCTTTTTCAACGCCTACGACCGCGTTAGCGGCTATCTGACCATCCTGGCCATCCTCGGCTCGCTGGTCCTCTCCATCTGGGCGCTCAGCGCCGTCACGGGCCACGACGGGCCCGTGGGCTACGAGCCCCACACCTGGTTCAGCGTGGGCGGCCCCGGCGGCTTCGAGATGACGGTGGGGGTGCTGCTGGACCCGCTGGCGGCGATCATGCTGCTCGTGGTCACGGGGGTGAGCCTGCTGGTCCAGGTCTACTCCCAGGGCTACATGCGCCTCGACGGCGGCTACAGCCGGTACTTCGCCTATATGTCCCTCTTCACCGCCGCCATGCTGGGGGTGGTGCTGGCGCGGAACCTGGTCCAGCTCTTCTTCTTCTGGGAGCTGGTGGGCCTCTCCTCCTTCCTGCTCATCGGCTTCTGGTACCACCGGCCGGCGGCGGCGGCGGCGGCCAAGAAGGCGTTTATCGTGACCCGGATCGGAGACTTCGGCTTTCTGCTGGCGCTGCTGTATCTCTTCCTCCACCGCGCTGACTTCGCCGCACGGGGGCTCAATCCCTTCGACATCCTGGATATTCACCTGGCGGCCGGCTTCCTGGCGGCGGGCGTGGTGACCTGGCTGGCGGTGGGCATCTTCGCGGGAGCGGCGGGGAAGTCGGCCCAGTTCCCGCTGCACACCTGGCTCCCCGATGCCATGGAGGGCCCGACGCCCGTGAGCTCGCTGATCCACGCGGCTACGATGGTGGCTGCGGGCGTGTTCCTGGTGGCCAGGATGTTCCCTCTCTTCGAGCACTCGGCGATAGCCCTGAACCTGGTGGCGGTCATCGGCGGCTTCACGGCCATCTTCGCTGCCACCATGGGCCTGGTGTCCAACGACATCAAGCGGGTGCTGGCCTATTCGACGATGAGCCAGCTCGGCTACATGATGCTGGCGCTGGGCGTGGGGGCGCCGGGCATAGCGATCTTCCACCTGTTCACCCACGCCTTCTTCAAGTGTCTCCTGTTCCTGAGCGCGGGCAGCGTGAACCACGCCACGGGCACCTTCGACATGCGGTATATGGGCGGCCTGCGCCGGGTCATGCCCATCACCTATGGGGTTACGCTCATCGCCGCCGTGAGCCTGGCGGGAATCTTTCCGCTGGCCGGCTTCTGGAGCAAGGACGAGGTGCTGAACGTGGCCTGGAGCGGCGCCCACGCGGCCAGCGGCGCCGTGTCCATGCTGGTGTTCTGGCTCGCCGCGATCAGCGTGTTTCTCACGGCCTTCTATATCTTCCGGCTGGTGCACCTCACATTCCACGGCGAGTTCCGGGGTGGGGTGGAGGCCCAGGTCCTGTCCGACCGGACCCAGTCCGCCGCCGCGCGGGCGGGAGACGAAGCGCACCACATGCATCTGGCGGAGTCGCCGCTGGTGATGGTGGCGCCCATGGTGGTGCTGGCCGTGGCCTCGGTGGCCGCTGGCTTTTGGGCAAATCCTACCTTTGGCTTTCTGGGGGTGCCGGCCCACGCCTTCTCCGAGTTCCTGGGCGAGAAGACGCCGTCGTTCAACTGGGGCGTGGCGGCCGGCTCCACGGCGCTGGCCCTGGCCGGCGTGGGGCTGGCCACGCTGATGTACCGGACCCGGCTGGCATCGGCGGA
This sequence comes from Dehalococcoidia bacterium, assembly GCA_965249185.1. GTDB lineage: Bacteria > Chloroflexota > Dehalococcoidia > Lucifugimonadales > Australimonadaceae > CBDFLS01. The sequence continues at coordinate 717,783 of CBDFLS010000002.1, read as the reverse complement.
CCGGCTGTCCAGAGCGGTGCGGCCGGTCCACGTCCTGCTGACCCAGCGCTACTACATGGACCACTTCTACGAGGGGCTGGTGGTGCGCCGGCTCCTGTACCGGGGGCTGTTCCGCATCACCGACTGGGTGGACGTGCGTATCGTGGACGGGATAGTGGACCTGGTGGGCTGGTTGGGGCGGAACGTGGGCCGGGCCATGGCCCAGCTCCAGACGGGCCAGGCGCAGGCCTACGGCGTGGGCATCTCCCTTGGCATCGTGGTGACGCTGCTGGTGTACCTGACGCAACAATAGAGAGGAAGCCGGATGCTCTCAGCCATCGTCTTCACGCCCCTCGTGGGCGCCCTGCTCATCGGCGGGGTGGTGCGCCGCGCCGCCTGGGTGCGGGCCGTGGCCCTGGCGGTGACGCTGGTGGACCTGGTCCTGGCGCTGGTGCTCTTCGCCCGGTTCTCGATGACCACGCCCGGCTTCCAGTGGGAGGAGCGCGCCGACTGGATATCCGCCTTCAACATCCAGTACCACATGGGCGTTGACGGGCTGAGCCTGCCGATGGTGCTGTTGACGGCCATCCTGGGCGTGAGCGCGGTGCTCGCTTCCTGGCGAATCGAGATGCGGGTGCGCGAGTACTTCGTCTGGCTGCTGGTGCTCCAGATGGCCGTGATGGGGGTCTTTGTCTCTCTCGACTTCATCCTCTTCTTCATCTTTTGGGAGCTGGAGCTGCTCCCCATGTTCATGCTCATCTCCATCTGGGGCAGCGGGCGGAAAGAGTACTCCGCCATGAAGTTCCTGCTCTTCACCTTCCTGGGCTCGGCCTTCATGTTCGCGGCCATTCTGGCCCTCTACTTCTCGTTCCCGGCGGCGGAGCGGACCTTCGATATGGTGGTGCTGGCGCAGCGGGACCTGACCCGGCTCCTGGTGCCGGCGCAACTGGTGTTCGCGGGGTTCCTGGTGGCCTTCGCGGTGAAGTTGCCGGTGTGGCCGCTGCACACCTGGCTCCCCGATGCCCATACCGATGCCCCCACGGCGGTCAGCGTCATGCTGGCGGGGGTGCTGCTGAAGATGGGCGGGTACGGGCTCATCCGCATCAACGCCGGCATGTTCCCCGTGGAGATCGTGGCGTTCGCGCCGCTGCTGGCGACGCTGGCGGTGGTGGGCGTGCTGTACGGCGCGTTCGTCGTGATGCGGCAGACCGACCTGAAGCGGCTCATCGCCTATAGCAGCGTGAGCCATATGGGCTTCGTGCTGCTGGGCATCTCCTCCCTGGGGGCCGCCACGGCGGAGCTGACGTCCGTGGGGCTCAACGGCGCGGCGCTTCAGCTCTTCACCCACGGCACCATCACCGGGCTGCTCTTCGTGGTGGTGGGCCTGATCTACGACCGCGCTCACACCCGTCACATACCCGATCTGGGCGGCCTGGCCGCGCGAATGCCGATCATCGGCGTGGTGTTCCTGCTGGCGGGTCTGGCGGCCCTTGGCCTGCCGAGCACCAGCGGCTTCGTGGCCGAGCTCCTGGTGTTCCTGGGCAGCTTCCCGGTTTGGGGGTGGGCCACGGTGCTCGCGGCCTTCGGCGTGGTGCTGGCGGCGGCCTACATCCTCTGGATGGCCCAGCGCACCCTCTTCGGCCCCCGTCTGCCACGGTACGACCACCTCGGCGACGCTACGGTGGTGGACGTCGTGGCCATGGGTGTGCTGCTGGTGCCTATTATGGTGGTGGGGCTGTATCCGAAGCTGTTGACCGATGTGTTCGACCTGGGCATCGGGCCCATCATCTCCCGGTTGGGGTAGCCAGCGACTATGACCCTGAGTATGCACGATGTTTATCTACTCTCGCCGGAGCTGGCGCTGACCGGGCTGGCGGTCCTGGTGGTGATGCTGGACCTGGTGGTGCGCCGCAAGGGTGTGCTGCTGGCCGTGAGCGTGGTGGGGCTGCTGGTGCCGCTGGCGCTGAGCATCGTACTGTGGCGCGACGTCCACACCCTGCTCGGGGGGGCGGACAGCGGCTTCTTCGGGTCGCTGGTGGTGGACAAGTTCGCGCTCTTCTTCAAGTTCCTGGTGCTCGGCATTCTGGCGCTGCTGCTGCTGGCCTCCGGGGAATACCTGGCCCGGTTCCGCCGCTACCAGGGCGAGTTCATTGGCCTGATGTTCCTCTCCGCCACGGGCCTGATGCTGCTGCCGGCGGCCGCGGACCTTATCACCGTCTACATCTCGCTGGAGCTCGCGTCGCTGCCGGTGGTGGCGCTGGCCGCCTTTCTGCCCACCGAGGTCCGCTCCACGGAGGCGGGCATCAAGTTCCTGCTGCTGTCCGCGATCAGCTCCGCGGTGCTGCTCTACGGGTTCGTCTTTATCTACGGCGCCACGGGCACGGTGCAGTTGTTCAGCCTGGACCCCTCCGTGCCCACGGTGGCCGAAATGATCACCCGGTCGGACCCGGGTTTGCCCTTCGGGAGCCTCCCGCTGCTCATGGGCATCGTCCTGGCGGTGGCCGGGTTCGGGTTCAAGCTCTCCATCGTGCCCTTCCAGATGTGGACGCCGGACGTGTACGAGGGGTCGCCCACGCCGGTGACGGCCTTCCTGGCGGTGGCCAGCAAGGCGGCGGCCTTCGCCGTGGTGCTGCGGCTCTTCTACACGGCCTTCGACTCGGTGAGCGCCGACTGGGCGCTGCTCTTCGCGGGGCTCAGCGCCCTGACCATGACGGTGGGCAACCTGGTGGCCATGAACCAGACGAATATAAAACGGCTGCTGGGCTACAGCACCATCGCCCATGCGGGGTACATGCTGGTGGGCCTGGCGGCCATCGCGGCCAGGAGCCAGGACCCCGCCTCCGGAGACTTGGGCCCCAGCGGACTGCTCTTCTACCTGGTGGCCTACGCCGCCATGAACCTGGCCGCCTTCTTCGCCGTCATCGCCATCGTCAACAAGACAGGCAGCGAGCGGGTCGACGACTTCGCTGGCATGGCGCAGCGGGCGCCGTGGCTGGCGGCCGTCCTCGCATTCGCCCTCATCTCGCTGATGGGCGTGCCGCCAACGGCCGGGTTCATGGGCAAGCTCTTCCTCTTCCAGGCCGCCGTCAACTCGGACCTGGTGTGGCTGGCGGTTGTCGGGGTAGTGAACAGCGTGATCTCCGCCTACTACTACCTTCGCATCATTCGGGTGATGTACCTGCAACCGGCGGCGTCGCCCGACCGAGTGCCCTCGGACGTGCCCTTCCGGGTGGCCCTGCTGGTCACCGGCGGTGCCGTGCTGGTGCTGGGCCTGCTGCCCAGCGAGTTGCTGGAGGTGGTCCGCACCGCCATGGACAGCCTGCTGCCGTAGCGGTCGCGGCGACACGCTCTACCTGTCCTTACGAAACGAAGAGTGCTGAGGCGCGGTCCCTGGAGCCGAAAGAGGGCCGCGAGAGCGGACTAACGCGGAGGCGGCACTCCCACCCAGCCCGCCCCTTTCGTCCTTTCATCGAAGGACCAAGATACGTCTATCTGGCCTTGTGGAAGACGGCCAGTAGCGCTTCGGCGGCCTGGCGCGGGTCGTCGGCCAGGGCCACGGCGCCGATGACGCACACGGCGTCGGCGCCCGCTCGCGCCACCTCGGCCACGTTCTCCTCGGTGATGCCGCCGATGGCCACGAGGGGCGGCCCATCGGGCGGGACCGCCGTCCGCACCTGGCGCAGCGCCTCCGGGCCGGCGTGCCGGGTGCCGCGCTTGGAGCTCGTGGGGTACATGGCGCCGACCGCCAGGTAGTCGGCGCCCTCGCGGTAGGATGCGACGGCCTCATCCGCCAGGGCGTTGGAGCTGCCCGCCACCTGCCACGGCTTCAGCGTGGCGCGGGCCTCGGCCACGGGCAGGTCGTGCCGGCCCAGGTGCACGCCGTGGGCGCCGACGGCCACCGCCAGGTCGGCGTGGTCGTTGATGATGCAGAGGGCCTCGTGCCGGTTGCAGAGCTCCACCAGGCTCCGGGCCAGCGGAAGGGAATCGCCCTTGTCGCGGAGCTTATCGCGGAGCTGGATGACGCTGGCGCCGCCCAGCAGCGCCTGCTCCGCCACCCACAGCGGGTCGCGCTCCGCGAGCAGGTCCAGGTCCACGATCACATAGAGGCCGGTGATCTTGGCTGAGGCCATGCGCCGGAAGTACACGCCCAGGGCGGAGTCGAGGGCCGCCAGGGTCTGGGGCACGCCCTCCAAGTCCGGGCGGTCCGGCTGTCGCATCAGCTCCTCGGGAAGCAGCGACAGGGTGTCGCTGAGCGCGCGGAGGGCTCCGCTCAACGCCAGCGCGCGCACCTGCGATCGGTGGGGCCCCGGGAAGAGCCCCGCCATGGGCGAGAGCTCGGCCAGCGCGCGGTCCAGCACCTCCAACGTGCGGGCATCCACGGCCGAGGGGTCCAGCGCCTCGCGCAGGAGTTGGAGGCCCCGGTGGAACCAGGCTTGGCCGGTGTGGTATTCGGGACCGATGATTGGCATGTCAGCCGGTGGAGCGTTCTTGGGGTGCCGCCGCTTTCTTATAACACAAAACGTGGGGAGGCGTGGGGGTCAGAAGAGGAAAGGCTCATCCATCGGTATTCCCGGCAGGTGGTTCACCTCGGGCGTCGGGCCGGTGGTGGAGATGGCCACCAGGTCGATGCGCCACTCCAGGTGCTCCAGGTGGTGGTCCTGGAGGTACTGCTGCGCGGCGGCCAGCAGGCGCCGCTTCTTGCCGGTCGTGAGCGATTCCTCGGGCGAGCCGGCGGCGTGGCTGCGGCGCGTGCGCACCTCGACGAACACGATGGAATCGCCATCGCGCGTCACCAGGTCCACCTCGCCGTAGGGGGTACGGAAGTTGCGGTCCACGACCCGGTATCCGTAGGCCTCCAGGTATGCCTCCGCCATCCGCTCGCCGCGGATGCCCAGGCGGGCTCGGGCGGACGCTGGGCCGCTCGCCAGGCGGGGGCGCAGCGGAGAGAAGTTGCGCCGATGAATGGGGCTGGGCCCCAGGGCCCGGAGGGCCGCCAGGTGCGCCACCGAGGCGTAGCCCTTGTGACCTGCGAAACCGTAGCCCTGATAGCGCTCGTCCATCTCGCGCATGAGGGCGTCCCGGTGGACCTTGGCCACCACCGAGGCGGCCGCGATGGCGGTGCAGAGGCGGTCGCCGTGGATGATTGCGCCGCAGGGAAGGCCGCGCCAGGCCAGGGGCAGCGCATCGATCAGCAGATAGTCCGGGGGCTGCGGAAGCTGCTCCAAGGCCAGTGTCATGGCCTGCCGGGTGGCCGCCACGATGCCCAGCCGGTCGATCTCTTCGGCGGAGGCCGCCCCGATGCCGATGCCGAGGGCGACCTCTTCCACCAGCGCCGCCGCCCGCTGCCGCTGGGCGGGGGTGAGCTGCTTGCTGTCGCGGATGAGGAAGAGGTCGTGGTGGTCGCGGGAGCGCAGGGGAGGCAGCACCACGGCGGCCGCGACCACGGGCCCCGCCAGGGGGCCACGCCCCACTTCGTCCACACCCGCCACCCGGCGATGGCCCAGGCGGTGAAGGCGGGTCTCCTCCTGCTGTGTTGGAAGCTGGACCGAGGTGGACCGTTTTGCCACGGTTCGCTCGCGCGGCTAGTCCAGCGCCGTGGGCCCGCTGGCGAACCCCTGCTCGATGAACCCACCGCCCAGCAGCTCGTCGCCGTTGTAGAAGACGGCGGCCTGGCCGGGGGTGACGGCCCGTTGGGGCGTTTCGAAGTCCAGGACCGCCTCCCGTCCGCTGGGATGGAGGATGGCGGGCAAGGCGGGCGCCTGGTAGCGGAGCTTTGCAGTGACCGGCAGCGGCCCGGCGGGAGCGGCGCCGGAGATGTAGTTCACCCTGGCGACCTGCACCCGGTCCTGGAGCAGCTCGTCCGCCGTGCCCAGTACCACGCGGCGGGTGTCCGGCTCCACGCGCACCACGAACCGGCGGTCCCCGGTGGCGGCCCCGAGCCCCCGGCGCTGGCCTACCGTGAAGAACTCGATGCCCGGATGCGTCCCCACCGAGCGCCCCTGGGTGTCCACCAGCTCGCCGGGCTGTGGCTCGACCCGCCCTCGCAGGAACTCCCGGTAGTCGCCCTGGGGGATGAAGCAGATCTCCTGGCTATCGGGCTTGCCAGCCACCGGGAGGCGCGCCTCGTGGGCCATGGACCGGACCTCCGCCTTGGGGTACTCGCCCACGGGGAAGAGGACGCTGGCCAGGGTCTCCTGGTTGAGGTTGAAGAGCACGTAGGACTGGTCCTTGCCGGCGTCGACTCCCTTCAGGAGACGGCTGTGGCCCGACGAGGGGTCCCGCTGGATGCGGGCGTAGTGGCCGGTGGCGACGTAGTCGGCCTCCATGAACCTGGCGCGCTGGAGCAGGAAGTCGAATTTCATACGGTCGTTGCAGGCGATGCACGGATGTGGGGTACGGCCCCGCTGGTACTCGGTGATGAAATAGTCCATGACGTGGGCGCGGAACTCGCGCTCGAAGTTCAGGAAGTAGTGGGGGGCGTCGATGAGCTGGCACACGCGCCGGGCGTCGGCCACGTCCTCCACGGAGCAGCAGCCCTGGTGGTCCGGCGTGATGGCGGAGTCGTCGGCGGACCAGAGGCGCATGGTCACGCCGATGACCTGCCAGCCCTGGCGGTGCAGCAGCCAGGCGGCCACCGAAGAATCGACGCCCCCGCTCATGGCGACCACCACGCGAGGGCCGGATGCGGTCTGAGGCATCAGTTGTCCTGGGCGGCCTTTAGGATGGCAGGGCCTCCACCGGCTCCTGCATCGGCTTCTTGGCGATGTGCCGCGGGAAGAGGATTCCACCGGAGAGGACCATTCGCATGGCGTCCTGCACCCGCAGGTCCGTATCGTAGACGTCCTCCACGGGGAGCACCGCCACCCATCCGGAGTTGGGCAAGGGCGCCGTGGGGATGTAGACGACGGCTAAACGACGCTGCTCCTCGTCGGTGGTGAGGCCCGTGAGGAAGCCCAGAGACCAGACGCCGGGACGGGGGTACTCGATGACGACGACCCGTTTGAATCCGGTGGCGGGCTTGCCGCTGAAGGACTCCACGAGCTGCTTGCTGGCGGAGTAGATGACGCTTACCAGGGGGATACGGAAGAGGAGGCGCTGCAGCAGCGCGATGGGCCGCCGCCCGATAAATGTGCTGCCCACCAGGCCAGTGAAGTAGAGCAGGAGGAGGAGGGCCAAGATGCCGGCCCCCGGGATAGCACGGTCGAAGACCCGTACGTCCGGGACGCCGAGCAGCTCGTTGAGAAAGTCGAAGACCAGCTTCAGGATCAGGTAGGTCAGGATCACGGGGACCAGCAGCAGCAGCCCCGCGGCGAAGCGGAGCCGCAGGTGGGCTCCAACCCCCCGCCACCTCCTGCGGCTCGTGGTGGCATCGGCCACTCGCTTGAACAGTTCCATCGACTGCCTTCCCGTAAGCGGTTTCCCGAGGGGCTGAGCGCCTCTTGCCGCCGCCCCGTTCCCTCGGCGCGTCGGTCTAGTATACCAGGGCCCGTCCGGAACTCATGGAGAACTTCAGTTATCGCGTACTCGGGCATCGAGCACTCGGTGAGTGCGCAGGGCGCGGCGCTCCTTACTCTTTCCCACGCTGGCCCGGTGAGGCGGAGCGCCTTATAATGGCCACGACCGAGGAGCCCAAGGTCTGGCTCCTGGAGTGGGTGCGGCACCCGGCAGGGGGAAAGCGGCTGGAACCGATAGAGTGCGCTCGGCGGGCGGTGGAGCTCGCTGCGGACAAGCAGGCCACGGATGTGCTGCTGCTCGACGTTCGTGCGCTGGTCAACTTTGCCGACTACATGGTGCTTATGAGCGCCGAGAGCGCCCGGCAGGTGGATGCGCTGGCCCAGGGGCTGCGGCGCGGGCTGAGGGAGGAGGGGGTGCCGCTGCACCACCAGGAGGGAACGCCGGCGTCGGGGTGGATGCTCCTGGACTTCGCCGACGTCATCGTCCACGTCTTCGCGCTGGAGCAGCGGGAGTACTATCGCCTGGAGGAGCTCTGGAGCGCCGGCAGGCCGCTGGTCAGGATTCAGTGACCCAGGGGTCGATCTCCCTGGCGTAGGAGACGGTCTCGCTCTCTTGAAAGAAGATGGGCAGCTCCCTGGCCGCCGACTCGCTCGAGTCGGAGCCGTGGACCAAGTTCCTGCCGATGTCCGTGCCCAGGTCGCCCCGAATGGTGCCGGGCGCCGCCTGCTGAGGGTCCGTGTCCCCCATGGTGCGCCGCACCGCCTCCACCGCGCTCTTCCCCTCCACCGCCAGGGCCACGATGGGACTGGAGGTCATGAACTTCGTCAGGCCGGGGTAGAAGGGCCTGTCGATATGGGCCTCGTAGAGCCGGCGGGCCGTGGCCTGGTCCATCTGAAGCAGCTTCATGCCCACCAGCTTCAGGCCCCGCTGCTCAAGCCGGGCGATGATGTGGCCTGCCAGACCGCGCTGGATGGCGTCGGGTTTGAGCAGCACCAGCGTTCGCTCCATGGTTATCTACGCCTCCTCTAGGGTGGGCCGGGCTGGGGCGCATAGCCTACCACACCAGTCAGGGCCCCGTTCGCTTGGGCGTCTGCTCACGGCCCGGCGTCACGCCGGGGCGAGCCGTAGGCCGCGGCGCGAGGTGGCTTCGGCTTCGTGATGCCGGGCGACCGCAGATAGTGAGGCTGCAGCGAGGAGACGGTGTCGTGGTCGCCGCCGGCCAGCCGGTCGGCGCCCAGGATGGCCACTCCCGAGAGGCGGAGCTGGAGGGATGGCTCACCGGCGAGATGGGCAAGAGGGCCCATGGCCTCTGCGAGCTGGGAGTGGAAGCTGGCTGCGCCCTCGCCGCAGAAGAGGGTGTGTCTCCCCCGGTGCTTGAGCAGCGCTTCCAGCGGGCCCAGGCGGTCGGGAGCGCGGCGCCGCCACCCCGTGGGCGTCTGCTGAAATCGGGCCCAGGCCACGAGGTCGCGGCCGATCTGCAGCAGGGGGCAGACTGGGAAGCCCAGGTCCCGGTAGGGGTAGGCCGCGGCCTCCAGCGTGTTCACACCGGCCACGGGAAGCGAGAGGGCGAAGGCCAGCCCCTTGGTCACGCTCAGTCCGGCCCGCAGGGCGCTGAATCCTCCGGGGCCCGTGGCCACCGCGATGCCCTGGAGGCTGTCCGCGGTCAGCGACTCCTGGCCCAGGAGGTGTTCGATGGCGGGCATCAGCTCCACCGTATGGTGGTACCGCGAGCGCCAGGCGGCGGTGCGCAGCAGCGAGCCGTCGCGCCAGAGGCCAACCGCTCCGTGCTTGGTCGAGGTGTCTATGATCAGGTACATGTTTCCGTGGCCGGCGTTCGAAGTTCTCAGCGGACCGGCAGGGCGGCCTTGACCGCCGCCAGCAGCTCCACGTGCCGCCGGCCCACCGGCGTCAGCAGCAACCGGCGTTGGCGGGCGCCGCTCTCCATGATCTCGATGAGCAGATGCTCTTGCGGGAAGAGGGGCAGCGCCTTCTCCGCCCACTCCACCGCGCAGACGCCATCGTTCAACATCTCGTCCAGGTCCAGGTCCTCCACCTCCCGTGGGTCGTCCAAGCGGTACAGGTCCAGATGATACAGGGGGAGACGCCCGTGGTAAACGTGGACCAGGAGGAACGTGGGGCTGTGGGCGTATTCCTGAACGCCGAGACCCCAGGCGATCCCCTGGGCGAGGGTGGTCTTGCCGGAGCCCAGCGCTCCGGTCAGCAGGAGCAGGTCCCCCCTCTCGGCCCGCTCGCCGAGGCGGCGGCCGAGCTCCTGGGTCTGGCGCGCGCCGCGGGAGATGATCTCCAAGCCATTGGCCATCAGCGCAGGTGGTCCCATCCGCTGGCGGTCACGGGGACCTCCCGACCGGAGGCGTCCGTCACCCGGACACGTCCCGGCTCGTCGGCGGTGACGGCTCCGATGACGGAGCCGTTGGGCATCCCTTCCAAGACGCGATGGACGATGGCGGACGGCCCGGTAAAGAGGAGTTGGTACTCCTCGCCGCCGTTCAGGGCGAGCTGGGCCGCTTGCTCCGGCAGCGCCTTCCGCAGCGCGGGGTCCACGGGCACCTGGTCGGCGTACACTTCCGCCGCGACTCCGCTGGCGTGGCACAGCTTGGAGAGGTCCGCCACCAGGCCGTCGGAGATGTCCATGGCGCACCTGATGCCGGCGCGACGCAGCCGCTGGCCCTCCTGGAGGCGGGGCTCCGGTCTCCGGTGGGCGCTCACGAGGACGCCAAAGGCGGCGTCCTGTCCGGCCGGAGCTGGCGTGCCGCTCTGGAGCAGCCCCAGTCCGCCCGCCGATGCGCCCAGGGAGCCCGTCACCGCGATGGCGTCGCCCGGACGGGCGGCGGTGCGGGTGAGCGGCTCCGCGCTGGTGACGCCGGTGAGCGTGGCCGAGAGGAAGACGACCGGCGCGGCGACGATATCACCGCCGACCACCATTGCCTCGTAGCGGCGGCAGGCCTCCAGCATGCCGGCGTAGAGGCCGTCCACATCCGCAACTGGCAGGTCCGGAGGCAGGCCCAGGGTGACCGTGGCGTAGAGAGGGGTGGCGCCCATGGCCGCGATGTCGCTGAGGTTCACCGCCATCAGCTTCCAGCCGAGGTCCGGCCAAGGCGTGGTCTGGCGAGTGAAGTGGGTGCCCTCCACCATGGTATCGGTGGTGCACACCTCCACTCCCTGGCCCACGCTCCACGCGGCCGCGTCGTCGCCGATGCCGAGACGCAGCCGGAAGTCCCCCGCCGAGGGGGCAGGGAGCCTGGCCTCGGCCACCATGCGGGCCAGCCGGTTGATGAGGCCGAACTCGCCAAGCTCGCGCACCGTGCTCATGAAGCCATTATCGCCAGCGAGCGTGGCGCCTGTCCAGTGCGAAGCCTCGGATGGTGCCCCACGGTGTTGGACTACGGCTGAAGAGCTCTGCGAGTATGATGGCCACGCCGGTGTCCCGGCCAGTGTTCCGGATGGACTCCCGCGAACTCCGGCAATTGACGAATAGAGGAGCGATGGGCAAGCGACAATACCAGGTTATCGGCCAGCCGGTGCCCAGGCCCGATGGCAGGGCGATGGTCACCGGAGGGGCGATATATACGGCGGACATCTCGCTGCCGGGGATGCTCTGGGCCAAAGCGCTGCGAACTCCGTTTCCCCACGCCAAGATAACTGCTATCGACGTTGCCGAGGCCGAAAAGCTGCCGGGTGTGCACCTGGTGCTCACGGGCGCCGACGTGTCCGGCGTCCTCTACGGGTGGCGTCTGCGCGACGTGCCGGTGCTGGCCGAGCACGAGGTCCGCTTCGTGGGAGAGCGGGTGGCCGCGGTTGCCGCCACCGACGAGGAGACCGCCCGGCGAGGCCTCCATCTGATCGAGGTGGACTACGAAGAGCTTCCGGCGGTGTTCGACCCCATGGATGCGATGCGCGATGAGGCTCCTCTCATTCATCCGCACGTGGACACCTACGCCGGCTTGCCGGAGCGGCTGGAGGGGCAGTCCAACGTGTTGGTCCGGAGGAGCTGGGGGCATGGGGATACCACGGCGGGATTTGAACAGGCCGACCTTTTGGTGGAAAACACGTACTCAACGCAGCGAGTGCACCACGGGTACCTGGAACCCCACTCGTGCGTGGTCCACATCGACGAGCAGGACAGGGTGCAGGTATGGGCTCCGAACAAAGACCCGTATATTTTGCGGCGGGAGCTGGCGGCCGCCGCCGGTATTGCCGAGGAGCGCATCGTGGTGAACCCGGTCCCCATAGGCGGCGATTTTGGGGGTAAGGGGTCACCCATGGATGTGCCGCTGTGCTACTTCCTGGCGCTCCGCTCGGGGAGGCCGGTAAAGATGATCATGGACTATGTGGAGGAGTTCTCCGCCGGCTGCCCTCGTCACGCCTCCACGATGACGTTGAAGACAGGCGTGAACCGGGATGGGACCCTGATAGCCCATGAGGCCCGGTATATCTTCAACACTGGGGCGTACGGAGGGTTCAACCCCCTGGTGTACTTGCCGAGCGTGTACCACGCGGGCGGCGCCTATCGGATACCCAACACGCACTCCGAGTGCATCCAGGTCTACACCAACAACGTGCCGGGTGGAAACATGCGGGGGCCCGGTGAGGCCCAGGCCGTGTTCGCCATGGAATCCCAGATGGACGCCATCGCGATGCGGCTGGGAGCCGACCCCTTGGAATTACGCCTGAAGAATGTGGCCGGAACAGGGGAGCTGACGGCCTCGGAACGACGGTTCCAGGACTTCCGTGCGAAGGAGGTCCTGGAGTCCGCCGCCGCCGCCGCGGACTATCACGCCTCCCGGCCGCTTCATGTTGGAAGGGGCATCGCCATTGGCGACCATGAGCCCGGCTGGGGGAAAACCCACGTCGCGGTCACCCTTCATGCGGATGGCTCGGTGGTCGTGAGCACACCGGTCCTTGACCAGGGAGCCGGCACCTACACGCTGCTCCAGCAGACCGTCTCGGAAGAGCTTGGCCTGCCGCCCGGCAGGGTCGAGGTGCGGGTCTGGAATACGGATGCGGTCGATTTCGACATGGGCATGGCCGCCAGTCGCGTGGCCCGGATAGGGAGCGTGGCGGCTCACCAGGCGGCCCACGAGGTGCGGCGAGAGCTGGGGCGCTTGGCCTCCGAGTCCATGGGCTGGCCCCAGGAGCTAATGGAGGTGCATGGGGATAGTCTCGTGCGCACAGACACAGGGGAGCGATATCCGTGGACCGAGCTCTTGGCGCGAATCGGCCATTCCGTCACTGTGCGGACCACCTGTGACGACAAGACGCCCTCGCCGGTTACCGGCTTCACCGCCCAAGTGGCGGAGGTCTCCGTGGATATCGAGACCGGGCAGGTGAAGCTGCTGCGGTTCACCACGGCTCACGACGTCGGACAGGTGATCAACCCACTCGGTCACCAGGGCCAGATCAACGGAGGGGTGGTTCAGGGCATCGGCTACGCATTGATGGAGGACCTGCCGGTCGAAGACGGCAACGTCACCGCTCTCACGTTTGGCGACTACAAATTCCCCAACATGCAGGACATTCCGGAGCTGCGGACGGTCCTGGTGGAATCGGACAGTGGAGTGGGGCCTTACGCGATAAAGGGAATCGGAGAGAACCCCATAGTGCCGGTGGCGGCGGCTATCGCTAACGCCATCGAGAACGCGGTAGGGGTGCGAATTCGAGACCTTCCCATTACGGCTGAGAAGGTGTATCGGGCTTTAACGGCGAAAGGCTGACGACGTTATGCGCACGCTGGTGGTCAGCGATATCCATAGCAACATCGTGGCACTGGAGGCGGTGCTGGCCGATGCCCGGGAGCGCGGCGGCTTCCAGCGGGTCTGGTGCCTGGGCGATATCGTGGGATACGGGCCGGAGCCCATGGCCTGCCTGGAGCGGCTTTGGGGCCTGGACGCCGTGGCTATCGTGGGCAACCACGACGCCGGCGCGGTGGGGACTATCGGCCTTGATGAGTTCAACCCGCTGGCGGCCGAGGCGTGCGAGTGGACGAGCCATCGGTTGAGCGCCGGGGCCCGCGACTACCTGCGCGGCCTGCCGACGACGGTGACGGACGGCGACATCACGTTGGTCCACGGCGCGCCCCGGGACCCGGTCTGGGAATACCTGGTCTCCTATTCCCAAGCCCAGGCGGCGTGGGAGCGCATTGAGTCGCGGGCGCTGCTGGTGGGGCACTCCCACATCCCCTTCGTCTGCGTGGAGGGAGAGGGGATGCAGCGGGCCACGGGTGAGCGGCGTGTCTTGCTGGCCGAAGGAAGGCTTGCGGCCAACCCCGGCAGCGTGGGCCAGCCCCGCGACGGCGATCCCCGGTCCGCCTACACGGTCTACGATGACGCCGATGGGGCGCTGGAGCTGCGGCGGACGGCGTACGATATCGGCGTCACGCAGCGGCGCATGGAGGAGCTGGGCCTGCCGCAGCCGCTTATCGCCCGGCTCTCGGTGGGCAGATGAGGGCGAACACGCCAGCCGCCCACATTGACACCCTAGCTGAGCGCGTGATAGTCTGAGGACACACTCGACGATTACGCTCGCAAGGAGCATTCATGATAACCGTGACGCCAGAGGCGGCCGAGAAGCTCAAGGCGGTCCTCCAAGAGGAGGGTCAGCCCGAGGGAGCGCTGCGGGTGATTGTGGTGCCCAACGGCAACGGCGCTCAGTACATGCTCGCCCTCGAGGAGAAGGCCCAGGAGGACGACCTGGTGCTCCACGAGAACGGCGTGCGGGTGCTGGTGGACGCGGAGAGCGCGCCGCTGCTCGACGGGGCGGAGATCGACTACATGGAGGGGTTGATGCGGAGCGGGTTCGTCATCAACAACCCCAACATCGCGCCCTCCGGCGGCGGTGGCGGTTGCGCTTGTGGCAACACCTCGTGCGGCTGCGGCTCCAGCCACTAATACGACGTTCTGAGAGCAAAGAAGAAGAGGTGGCGCTTCAAGCGCCACCTCTTCTTTATGTAGGCTGCTTGCGGCTAGCTCTAGCCCAGGGTTACGCGCCGGCCGCTCGTGGCCGACTCCACCATGGCGATGGTGACCTCGGCGGTCTTGAGACCGTCCCACCCCGACGCCACCGGGTCGGCGCCTTCGGCCACCGCGTGGTTGAACGCCTCCACCTGCGCCACGTACATCCGCACCGGGTCGGGCGGCTCGTAGCGCTCCTGGAGCTCCACGGTCTCGGAGGTAACCGCCAGCTCGCCCTGGAGGTTGACGAGCAGGCTGCCGTAGACGCCGCCGCTGCCGTGGCTGCCGTAGACCACCACATCGTTGCGGGAGTCGGGCAGGCGTCTGCTGGAGGTGACCATGCCGAGGGCGCCGCTCTGGAAACGGAGCAGCACCGTGGCCAGGTGCTCCAAGGGCTGGTCGTCGGTGAGGGCGGCCACCTCCACCACCTCTTCGCCCAGGACGTAGCGCAGCAGGTCCACGCAGTGGACTCCGGTGCCCATGAAGGCGCCGGCGCCCACCAGGGACGGGTCCTCCCACCACTGTTGCAGGGGAGGGCGCGGCTGGGGCGCCGCCAGGCCCCGGGCGCCGCTGCCCCACTGGGCCTGGGCCAAGGCAGGGGTGCCGAGCGCCCCGCTCCGGACCACGTCGCGCAGCCGCTGGTGGCCGGGGTGATGGCGCAGGTGGAAGCCCACGCCAAGGCGCACGTTATGCCTCTGGCAGGCGTCGACCATTCGCCGGCACTCGTCCAGCGTGATGGCCATGGGCTTCTCGCAGAGCACGTGCTTGCCCGCCTCGGCGGCCTTCACCGTCTGGCCGGCGTGGAGCGCGTTGGGAGAGGCCAGGTAGACCACCTGGACCGCCGGGTCGCGCAGCATGGCGTCGAAGTCGTCGTAGGCGGTCTTGGCCTGGTGACGCTGGGCGAAGTCACGGGCTCGGCCCAGGTCCCGGCTCACCACCGCCGCCAGCTCCGTGTCCTCGGCGGCGCTGATGGCGGGCGCCATCTTCTGGTCCGGGTGCCTTCCGGTGCTGACGACGGCCCATCCGACGGGCATGGCGGCTCCCCTCACGGCAACGCTGCGGTGGCTACCCGCTGCTGGCGGTCTTGGCGGCCTGGTACTGCTGGGCCTCCGCTTCCGCCAGGTAGCGCTCGGCGTCGATGGCGGCCATGCACCCCGTGCCCGCGGCGGTCACCGCCTGGCGGTACACCCAGTCCTGGGCGTCGCCGCAGGCGAACACGCCTGGAATGGCGGTCTTGGTGCCGTCGTGGGTAACGAGGTACCCGTTCTCGTTCGTCTCGAGCTGGCCCACGAAGAGGTCGGTGTTGGGCTTGTGGCCGATGGCGATGAACACCCCGTCGATGGGACGCTCGGTCACCTCGTCCGTCTCGACATTCCGCAGCTTCACGCCGTTCACCGAACCCTCCTCGACCCCCAGGATATCCTCCACAACGGTGTTCCAGATGAAATCGATCTTCGGGTGGTTGAGGGCGCGGTCCTGCATGATCTTGGAGGCGCGGAGGTAGTCGCGGCGGTGCACCACGTGGACTACGGTGGCGAACTTGGTGAGGTAGGTTGCCTCCTCCACGGCCGTGTCGCCGCCTCCCACCACGATCAGCTCCTTGTCCTTGAAGAAGAAGCCATCGCAGGTGGCACAGGCGGAGACGCCGAAGCCCATGAGCTTGGACTCCGACTCGAGCCCGAGGAGCTTGGCGGAGGCGCCGGAGGCGATGATCACCGAATTGGCGTAGTAGACGTCCTCATCGTCCACGGTGAGCTTGAAGGGGCGCTGGGAGAGGTCGGCCTGGGTGACCAATCCCCGGATGTACTTAGCTCCGAACCGCTCCGCCTGCTTCCTAAACATCTCCATCATCTCCGGCCCCTGAACGCCGTCAGGGAAGCCGGGGTAGTTCTCGACGTCGGTGGTGATGGTGAGCTGGCCGCCGGGCGGGAACCCTTCGACGACGAGGGGTTTCAGTTCGGCGCGCGCGGTGTAGAGGGCCGCGGTGTCGCCCGCGGGTCCCGACCCGATGATGATGACTTCGTGGACGGTGTCTGTGGTCATATGCTTTCTACGCCTCCTGGTGCCGCCGGGACTTTTCCGAGCCCGGCGCCGGTCTCCCTTTGTGTTAGATGCGCCCGCGCGCGGTGAGATACGGCCCGTTCTAGCTACGGTATCGGTATCTTCCCTCGATGCGGTCGCGGTTCAACCGCCGGTTGAGGTGCAACCCCTCCAGAACAAACTCGATGCCCGAGGCGATGGCGCTCTCCTCCTCGCCCACCTGAAGCCGTCGCAGCGCCTCGGAGAACCCCGCGAACTCGGTCACGTAGTGGAGGTAGTCGCGGGAGGGGATGTCGGCGCCCGTCTCCAGCGACGACCCCTCGTCGAAGTGCTGGACCAGGGCGTCGAACTCCCGTGGGTTGAAGTGGCGGTCGAAGACCGTGAGCACGGCGCGTTTGGTCATCTCCTCGATGAGACGGGGCTCGCGGCCGTCCTCGACGCTCTCCAGCTCCAGCTTGCCGGTGGTGGACGCGACGATGGCTGGGAGGTCGCTGATGCGGGGAGCGGCGTGGGTCTCGCCGAGGCGGATGGCGCGGCGCAGGGCGTTGGCCACCACCGTCTCGTAGTTGGCGATGGAGATGCGGACGCTGACGCCGGAGCGCTGGTTCACCTCCTGGCTGCGGCGTGCCAGGCGAGTGAACTCGGCCACGATCTCCCGCATGTAGGGGGGAGTGAAGACGCGCTGCTCGGCCTCGGCGTAGAGGGAGCGCTCGGACTCCATGATCTCGATCTCCTGCTCGAGCAGCCGTGGGTAGTGGGTGCGGACCTGGGCGCCGTAGCGGTCCTTCAGGGGCGTGATGATGCGGCCCCGGTTGGTGTAGTCCTCGGGGTTGGCGCTGGCCACCACCAGCACGTCCAGGGGGAGCCTGACGCGGTAGCCCTTGATCTGGACGTCCCGCTCCTCCATGAGATTGAAGAGGCCCACCTGGACCCGCTCTGAGAGGTCGGGCAGCTCGTTGATGGCGAAGATGCCACGGTTGGCGCGGGGGATGAGGCCGTAGTTAATGGCCATCTCGTCGGAGAGGTAGCGGCCCTCCGCCACGCGGATAGGGTCGATCTCGCCGATGAGGTCGGCGATGGAGATGTCGGGCGTGGCCAGCTTCTCCGCGTACCGCTGGTGGCGGGACGCCCACTCGATCTCGGTGGCGTCTCCGCCTGCCTCCACCGCATCCTTTCCGTAGCGGGAGATGGGGGCGTAGGGATCGTCGTTGATCTCGCTGCCGGCGACGATGGGGACCTCGGCATCCAGCAGCTCGACCAGGGCGCGAATGAGACGGGACTTGGCCTGGCCCCGCTCTCCCAGCAGGATCATGTCCTGGCCGGACAGGATGGCGTTCTCTAGCTGGGGGATGACCGTCTCTTCGTAGCCGACGATGCCCGGAAAGAGGACTTCGTTGCGCTCGAGCTTGCGGATGAGGTTGCGGCGCAGCTCCTCGCGGACGGGGAGTACTTGGTAGCCGCTCTTTCTGAGCTCGCCGATGTTCGTCGGCCGCTTTTTAGGCTGTGCCATGGCGGGTGCCTGCTCTGGATGGAGCCGTCAGGCCCGAGGGCCCTCCCTCTGAAGGGACTCCGCGGGTGTGGGCTGTTCCATTGTACCCAGCGGCGAGCAGCGCTACAAGCTGGCGGCGCCTGAATGGCGGAGTAGTGGCTCGCTGGGGGACGGAGGCCGCGGCCCGGCGGGCCGGTGCGCCGAGGAGGCCGGGGTGGTCAGCCGACCACGTCTCGGAAGACCCGCAGGTAGTTGAGCCCCAGCAGCCTGCGCAGCTCCTCCTCGTTGAAGCCCGCCCGCGCCAGGTGGGCGGTGATCTGGGGCCAGTCGCCGAAGTTCTGGTAGTTTTTCAGACTGTACTCGGGCCCCAGCCGGTGCTCCGGTCTGAACCCTCGCCAGTCGAAGGCGCCGGGGCTGCGCAGGGGCATGTCGCTGGGGAACTCGATCAGGGACTCGGTGCCCGGACCCGGCCCCGTCTTATCGGAGCCGATGCCCACGTGGTCTATGCCGGCCACGTTCACCAGGTGCTCAATGTGGCGGACGAAATCGTCCAGGGTGGCTTGGGTGGACTCCTGGATGAAGCCGGCCAGTATCACCACTCCAAAGTACCCGCCCCGTTTGGCCACGGCCGCGGCCAGCTCGTCGCTCTTGGCGCGGTCGTGGCGGCAGAGCGCGGCGCTGCTGGCGTGGCTGATGATGACGGGGGCTGAGGAGACCTCCAGCGCGTCCCAGCCGACCTGCTCGCTGCAGTGGCTCACGTCCACCAGCATGCGCATGTCGTTGAGGCGGCGCACCACCTCTCGCCCGAAGTAGCTGAGGCCGCCCTGGTGGGCCTCGGTGCAGCCGTCCCCCACCAGGTTCCGCAGATTGTAGGTGAGCTGGACCATCCGCACGCCGAGATGCTCGAACTGGTTGATACGGTCGAGGCTGTCGCCGAAGGGGGTGGCGTTCTGGAAATCGAGGATGAGGCCGCGCTTTCCGTCCCTGTGGGCTCGCTCGATGTCGGCGGCCTTGCGGACCAGGAGCAGCTCGCCATCCAGGGAGTCGACGATGCTCTGGGCCTGGGCGATCCCCTTGAGGGCCCGCTCGTATGCCTGGCTGGGCCGCTCCACGGAGGAGTAGGTGCCGCAGGAGACGGTGACGCCCGACCTGTTCCAGATATCCAGATAGGCCTGCCGTGCCTCGGGAGATGAGCGCAGCTCCTGGGCCACCAGCTCCTCCAGGTGGAGGCGGGCCTCTCCCCTGCTCATGCCCTGCTTGGCGTACTCGTGGAGCGCCGCCCTCATCGGCTCCGTGAAGAGGAGGCCGCTGGTGACGCCGGGCTGCTGGCTGTCTATCACCAGCGCATCGTAGTGGAGCTGTCTGGCCTCTTCGGGTGAGAGGGTAGGTGCCGTCCTCAGCGCCATGGCGCTCTCCTTCTGTTGGGGAGGTTCAAGATGGGCTGCTGGTGCGGTCCGAGCTGGACGCCAGCGCGCCGCGTACCCAGGGCGGACGCGGGGCGGGGCGTAGTCTACACCACTTCGAAGCTGCGCAGGGGCTCGGCGGACGCGCCGTTCCCGGTCACCGGGGCTCGTCGCTCCGGGGCTGCCTCAGACCCGCCGGTCCAGTTTCAGCAGCGCCTGACCCAGGACCCGTACCCCCTGGACGATCTGCTCCAGGTCGATCCACTCGTCGGGCGTGTGGCTTCTGCCGTCCTTGCAGGGCACGAAGACCATGCCGACAGGCACGATGGCGGCCAGCCGAGCGGCGTCGTGGGAGGCGCGGCTGGGCAGGGAGATGGAGGGGATGCCCAGGTCATGGCAGGCCTCGGCCACCACCGCGTGCATCTCCTGGGGGACGGTAACGGGGTTCTCCGTGTGCAGCCACTCCAGGGACACCTCAAGGCGCCTGCGTTGGCCGATATCGTTGAGCGCACGCTCGAGCCGCTCCTTGGCCGTGTCGATGTCGCGCTGGTGGATGCTGCGCACGTCCACCCAGAGCTCCACGCTGCCGGGGATGACGTTGACCATGTTCGGGTGGACCTGGACCGAGCCGACGGTGCCCACGGTGTCCTGGACCAGCTCGGGGTCGCTGGCGATCCGTTCCAGGGCGAGGACCGCCTCGGCGGCGCCGGCCAGGGCGTCCCGGCGATCGCCCATGAGGGTGGCACCGGCGTGGTCCGCCTGACCGGTGAGGGTGATGAGCCCACGGCAGGGGCCCGCGACCGCGGTGACGACGCCGACGGCGTATTCCCCGCGCTCCAAGACGCGCCCCTGCTCGATGTGGAGCTCCAGGTAGCCGGCCAGCTCTCCGGGCCGGCGGCGGGCGCGCTCCAGATGGGCGGCGTCCCCACCCAGGGCGTTGATGGCGTCCGGCAGCGGCTCGCCGGAGGGGGTGCTGGTCGCCGCCACCATCTTCGGGGTGACCTCGCCGGTCATCAGGCGGCTTCCCATGGGGGTGACGCCCACCAGGGTGGGCTCTTCGCAGGTGAAGTCCACCACCTCCAGCGAGTGGCGCAGGGCCGCGCCCGACTCCCGGATGCAGCGGGCCACCTCCAGCGCGCCGATGACGCCCACGATGCCGTCGAAGCGGCCCCCGGCCTCCACCGTATCGGTGTGGGAGCCCATCATGAGCGGAGGCGTCGTGTCGTCCTCGCCCCGCAGACGGCCGATGAGGTTGCTGGCGGCGTCCACCCGTACCGCCAGGCCGGCCTCGGCCATGCGCTCCGCCAGCCATCGGCGGGACTGGTGATAGAGGGGCGAGAAGGCGCGGCGGGTGTAGGGAAGCTCAGGGTCTGTGAAGGCGGCCAGGGCCGCGATGTCGTCGTCGATACGCTGAGGCTGGACGTTCAGCTTGGGGAGAGGGGCTGCTTCCATGTTTTATCCTGGGTCAGCGAGGCTCTATCCTGAGCCAGGGGGGTGGGGGTATGGTAGGGAGTCGAGAGCGGGCCGTCAATCTGACGGCAGCCGATCGCCGCTTTGTGGCCGGCCTTCGCGGCCAGGAAGGGAACGTCCGCCATGGGCTGGCTCGCGGCAGGGCTGGCGAGCACCGCGCTGTTCGCCGTGGTGACGGTGCTGGACAAGCGGCTGCTCGAACGCCATTTCCCCGGCGCCAGCTCCCTCAACTTCTCCGTGGGCTGGACCCAACTGCTCATCGGGCTGCTGGCCCTGGCGGTGGCGCTGCCCGTGGAGGGAATGCCGACGGCGGGCGGCGCGACGGTGGCGATGCTCACGGGCCTCCTGTGGGCCGCGAGTCTGGTGCTCTTCTTCCACGGTCTGCGCCTGGAGGAGGTGTCCCGGGCCACGCCTATCTACTTCGCGTCGCCGGTCTTCACCGCCCTGCTGGCAGTCGGCTTCCTGGGAGAGCGGCTGAGCGGCCCCCAGTGGGTGGCCATCGTGATGGTGGTCGTGGGCGTGGGGCTGGTCTCCTACCGGCCAACGCCCGGCCGCCGTGGGCTGATTAATGGAAGGGCGCTGGTCCTCCTGACCTCCGCGAGCCTGATGACGGCGGTGGCGCTGGTGGTGAACAAGGAGGTGCTGGATACGGTCCCGCTGTGGAGCGTCTACGCCCTGCGCGGCATCGGCATGGGCGTGGGCATGGTGCTCCTCTCGTTCCGGATGCGGGTGGTGCGCGAGGTCCGAGAGGTTGCGTCGCGTCCCTGGAGCCTGGGCCTCTTCGTATTCACCGAGGCGTTGCTGGCGCCGGTGGCCGTGGCGCTGCTCCTGACGTCGATCCTGCTGGGGCCGATCTCACTGGTGGCGACGGTGAGCGCGGCGCGGCCGCTGCTGGTGCTGGGCATCAGCGTAGCCCTCAGCACCCGGCTGTGGAACGTGCTGGGAGAGCCCCTGGACCGGGACACGCTGGCGCTCAAGGGCGTCTCCGTCGTTATGATCGCGGGCGGCGTCAGCGCGCTGAGCATCCTCTAGTGCTAGTGGCCCGAGGCGCATGGCAGACCAGCGCGTGAGGGCCTACTCTAAGTTCAGTGTGCCGGGAACGAAGAGTTCCTCGACGCTCATGGCCTGCGGGATGATCTTCTGGGCCGCGCAGAACTGGATGAAGGCCTCCAGGGTCTTTCTGTTCTGCTCGATGCCGTAGGGGAGCGGGTCGCCGCCGAGCATCTCCATCCGCTGGACAATGGTCGTGTCGCCGGGAGAGAGCGGGTCGCCGGAGTTGAGGTGCTCAAAATACCGGTCCTTGGCGGTCTTGAAGGCCTCGAAGAGCTCTTCCGCGATCCCAGGTTCCGACTTCAGAAGCTCGTTCTTGATGACCACCAGGTGGTCGATGGGATAGATGCCCGTCCTGCGATAGAAGTCGGTGGCGGCCTGATTAGGGTCCGCGAAGAGGGGCGCCACGTTGGGCGAGTCCACCTTGCCCACGCCAATGGCGGCGTCGATCTCACCCTCGGCGAGCATGGCGGCCAGGTCGCTGCCCTCGGGGGCCAGCACCACGTTCGGGGGGTACTCGTAGTTCTCGACATGCTCGTCGCCCGTGCGGACCCAGGTGACCTGATTGGGGTCCACGCCGTAGTCCGTCTGGAGGATTCCCCGCACCCAGACGCCGGGGGTGAAGGTGTAGCTCCTGCTGGCCACCCGCTTGCCGACCACGTCGCCGGGACTCTGGATGCCGGACCGGGTGTTGTAGGAGGGCAGGCCGTGGTGGAACGCCCGGAGGGGGAAGACCGGGATGGCGGTCATGGGCACCTTGCTGGCCAGGGCGCCGAGGTAGGTGGCGGTGGCCATCTCGGAGACGTCGAACTCCAGCCCGCGGACCATGCGGCGGATGCCGGCTGGCATGGGGGATATCTCGACGATGTCCAGGTCGAAGCTCTTCGGTTTCACCGGCCCGTCTTTCAAGGAGTCCAGGTGCTCGAGACCGCCCAGGAAAATAGTAAGCGTTTTGCGTGCCATGACGGGATTCCTCCTTGGCCCTATTGAGGTCGCTGGTGCACCGGTCCGGGCGAGACCCAGGCCGGCCACTTATTCAAGATCGAGGGTGTTGGGCGCGAAGATCTCCTCCACGCTCACCTTCTTCGGGATGATCCTCTGGTCCACCGAGTCCTGGATGACCGCTTCGAGAGTCCTGCGGTTTCCGGCGATGCCGTAGGGCAGCAGGTCGTCGCCGACGATATCCCGATGGCGGACCAGGGCCTGGCTCTCGGGCGAAAGCTCGCCTCCATCGTCGAGGCCCCCCAGGTAGTGATCGCGGGCGGCCGTGAAGGCGGCGAAGAGCTCGCGGGCGATGGCCGGGTCGGCTTTCAGCACGTCATCTCTGATAACGATGGCGTGGTTCATGGGGTATACGCCGGTGTTCTTGTAGCTCTGCGTCGCGGCTTTGTGGGTATCCGGAAAGAGGGGCTGGATGTCGGGGTGCGGGGTGGTCATCCTGCCGAACCAGAGAGCGGCGTCGTACTCCCCCTCCACCAACAGCGTTGCCATGTCCTTGTCCTGGGGGCCCAGGATGACGTTGGAAGGGTACTCGAACTGCTGGATGTGCTCATCGAAGGAGCGCACCCAGGTGACGCTGTTGAGGTCCACGCCGTAGTCGGCTTGCAGCATGCCTCTGGCCCAGACGGCGGGGGTGAGCACGTAGCTTCGTATGCCCACGCGCCTGCCCTGGAGGTCGGCGGGACTTTTTATGCCGGAGCGCGGGTTGTAATGGATGATGTCGTGGTGGAAGGTGCGGTGCGGGAAGACAGGGATGGCCGTCATGGGGATGCCGTGGGCCCGGCCGCAGAGGTAGGCGGCCAGGGCTATCTCGGCGACGTCGAACTCAAGCGTCCGTACCATGCGGCGCACACCCTCGGGCCCGGACACGCCCTGGACGATGTCCAAGTCGAACCCGCTGGGCTTTACCGTTCCATCGCGCAGCGGCCGCAGGGGATCGAGGTCGAACAGGAAGGTTTTGAGAGCGGCGGTCGGCAAGCGGGCCTCCTTGAGAGTGTGTGCTGGCAGAGCGTGTGCTGGCAGGGCGTGTGCTGGCACGGCCGTGCCGGAGCGGGGTTACTCCAGGTCCAGGGTGCCGGGAGCGAAAATCTCCTCCACGTCCACGGCGTTGGGCATCACTCGCTGGTCAACGCAGAACTGGAGCATCGCCTCCACCATCCTCCGGTTTTTGGCGATGCCATAGGGGAGGGTGTCGTCGCCAACGATGGCTTTGCGCCGCAGCATCGCTTGGGTCGCGGGCGATAGCTCGCCGCCGGCCTCGATACGCGCCAGGTAGTGGTCCCTGGAGGCCTTGAACGCGGCGAAAAGCTCCTGGGCCACCGAGGGCTCGGAACGCAACAGCTCCTCCTTGATCGTCACCAGATGGCTCGAAGGGTAGACGCCCGTGGTCTTGTAGGTGATCGCCGCCGCGCCGTCCGGGTCCGGGAAGAGCGGGGCAACGTCGGGTGAGGCGCTTGCCTCGAACATAACGGCGGCATCGATCGCGCCATCGGCCAGGAGCGCGCCGGGGTCCGAGCCCGCGGGCGCCAATACGACATTGGGCGGGTACTCGTACTGCTGGACGTGCTCGTCGCCGGTGCGCACCGAAACGTACTCATCGATGCCCACGCCGAACTCGATGTCGAGGAAACCGCGAAACCAGACGGCGGGCGTGAAGGTGTAGCTCCTGGCCCCGATCCGCTTCCCCCGCAGGTCTCCCGGCCCCTTGATGCCGGACTTGGTGTTGTAGAAGACCGTGGAGTGGTCGAACCGCCGAAGGAGGAAGATGGGGAGCGCGATGATGGGGATGCCGCAGGCCCGAGCGCAGAGGTAGGTGGAGAACGCCATTTCGGCGACATCGAACTCCAGGCCCCGGGCCATGCGGCGCATGCCCACCGGCGCGGGCGAGAGCTCGATGATCTCCAGGCGGTGGGACTCGGGCTTGACTGTGCCTTCTTTAATGGCCCGCAGCTCCTCCGAGTCGGCGAGGAATGTCTTAAGGCTGCTCAGCTTGGTCTGCGCCATGGCTGTTCTCCTGCTCGATGGAGTATGGGCGCGGAGGCCCTGAGAGATGAGTTCGAATGCTGCGCCAGGCGGCATTGTACTCAGCCGCCGCCCATCCGGCAACGCACCGCGCGGGGAGCGGCGGAATGCCGACTGGGGAAACCTCTTTTGGAACAGCCGCAAACGGCTGCGCATTTCATACTGACCGCAATAGCCATACTTATCCCACGCTACTCGGCTGAGAAACGACGAGTTCCATATGCTGAGTCCTCAGAAACAGCGATTGACAAGCTCAAAGTGCCATGCTAGCTTGCTAATCAGTATCGTCGACCGATGCGGAGCCAGCACAGTTACCCGAAGAAGCCCTCACTGAGCGCCGGTTTTGGTCGGGTTCTCTCAAGGGCTTGGCCGCAGTGGGGGCGTGAGTGGTATGAGACAAGCTGAGGAGAAAATACAGGCGATATGACAACGAACGCACCTTTTCTCAACATCCCCTACGGCGGGTATCTGCACAGCCAGGTGCCTCCCGAGGATGTCGACCTCACCCACGTGGGTCCCGGCACTCCCGCCGGCGAGTGGTTCCGCCGCTTCTGGCAGCCCGTGGCTGTCTCCGAAGACCTGAAGGACCTGCCGGTGCCCATCCGTATCCTGGGTGAGGACCTGGTGATCTTCCGCGACCGCTCCGGCCGCGTGGGACTCTTAGCTCTCCATTGCTCCCATCGGGGCACCTCCCTGGAGTTCGGCCAGATCGAGGAGCGGGGCATTCGCTGCTGCTACCACGCGTGGCTTTACGACGCGGACGGCACGATTCTGGAGACGCCCGGAGAGCCGGCCGAGAGCACGCTGAAGGACCGGCTTCACCACGGGGCCTACCCCACGCACGAGCATGCGGGGTTGGTGTTCGCCTACATGGGGCCGCCGGAGAAACGGCCTGCCTTCCCCATCCTCGACACGTACGCCATGCCGGGATACCACTCGATGGCCGGCGACCCAAACGTCTGGCCCTGCAACTGGCTCCAGGTGCGGGATAACCTGGCGGACCCGGTGCACCTGCGTTTTCTCCATACCACGCCCGGCAACGAAGGGTTTGCCGAGGATTTCGGGCAGGACCCCGAGCTGGATTTCATGGAGACTCCCCTGGGTATGATCACCACCGACATCCGGAGGATCGGTGGTTTGGCATGGGTACGGGCGCGTAATTACATTCTCCCGAACATAGACATCATTGTCGTGGAGCCAGCCATGGCAGGCGTGCCGGATGACCCGGCGCGTGTGGTGGAGCACTACAAGACCTACCTGCCCATGGCGACCACCAAGTGGACGGTACCTGTAGACGATACGCATGTCTGCCTCTTCGACCTCTGGCGGCTTCGCGAGGGTGAGGAGCGCTCGCGCAAGCCCGCTTTCGGCCAGACCGAGGAGCGCCCCTACGGTGAGCGCCAGCAAGTGCCCGGTGACTACGACGCGCAGGTCAGCCAGCGGCCCATCGCCATTCACGCCCTGGAACACCTGGCTACCACCGACCGCGGGGTCATCATGATGCGGAACATAATCAGACGGGGTATCCGGGCAGTGCAGAACGGTGAAGATCCCCAGGGTGTCCCTCACAAAGAGGGGGCGGTAGTTCCTACCTATTCTCTCCACCGGGTGCTGGACATTCCCCCGGCGCCAACGCTCGAGGAGGATAGAAAACTGCTACGAGACACGGCACGGAGGGTGGTGCGGGACCGCATCAGGGAGCTCTCGAACGTGTAATGTGCTATTCGCCATCGCACATTTCGGTGTGCGGCACTATGCCCAAAACGGCAGCAATGGGAGACGCGAAGCGGAGGGGTGCAACAACAGCGCTCCCGACCCTGGGTTGATGTCACGCTAGCTGCTGGGCCAAATGGGGAAACCTCTTGGGTATAGTCCCAAAACAGCCACCTGTGAGAGAATGGTGGCATGGGACGGAAGATTGGGTGCCCTCGATGTCAACACGCCAAGAGCTGGGGCATTCGGCGAGGTAAGAGTCGTTGTGCAGCCTGCCACTACGAGTGGGTGCCCAGGGCGCTGCCGCTTCGGTTGTCGCCAGGGGAGTGGCGGCGACTGTTGCGCTGGTTCGTCTTGGGGCAGAGTGCCGAGGTGATTGCCCAGGAGGCCCGCCTGGAGCGAAAGCGAGTCCTGCGCGCCCTGATCGTGGTGCGCCAGGCCATGGTCCGGGACGTTCCCCATGTCTTCTCCGGCGTGGTGGAGGTCGACGAGACCTACCTGGGAGGTTCCTGGCGCAACAGGCGCCTGGCAAAGCGTGTTCAGGGCACGAAGCGGGGCCGTGGAACCACTAAGCAAGCTGTCTTTGGGATCCTGTGTCGAGGTGGCCTGGTGTGGGCGCAAGTGGTACCTAACGTGAAAGCCAAGACGCTGCTGCCGCTCCTGCACCAACGCGTGCAACGTGGCTCCATCGTCTGCTCGGACACCTTTACCAGCTACACGGGCGTCGCAGCGGGGGGCTACGTCCACCGGCTTGTGGACCACAACCAGGCGTTCAGCGATCGGCAAGGGAGCCACGTCAACGGCTTGGAGGGCTTCTGGGGTTATCTCAAGCGGCGTCTGGCAGCCAAAGGGGGAGTCCGCCGAGAACGGCTGCCCCTCTATCTTGCTGAGTATGTCTGGCGCTACAATCATCGGCGTCTGTTGGGACCAGAACAGGTTAAGACATTGTTCAAGCTGCTTCAAAGCTAATCCGGTGGCTAAAACGGGACTTTACCCAACCTCTTTTGGAACAGAGGTTTCCCCAGACCCCTTCCAGAAAATTTCGTATTTGAGGTCCGGTCGGACCGGACCCTAACACCAAAGTTCTTTGCGGAGGGCGTGGGAACCACTTGCTTCCAAGAAAGGGGTTCCCATTGGTCTGTCCCTGGTTAGCCGCCGCCGACGGGGCGGACGATCTCGAGGCGGTCGCCTTCTTTCAGCTTTGTGTGAGGGTAGTCGTGGCGCTCTACCACCTCGCCGTTGTGGGCCACGGCCACGTACTGGCTGTCGAGACCCAGGGAGCTGAGGTAGTCGGCTACGGTGGCCATGGCTTTGACCTGGCGCGGCCGGCCGTTGATAACCAGCGTGATCATCGGACGCTAGGCTCCGGCCGGCGGCGCGAGGGGCGCATCGACGCGCGGTGTCCCAGCCGGCTGCCGCAGGGCGTGGGTGTGCGTGAGCGTCTCCTTGAGCTGTTGGGCAGCCCGGTAGGGGCTGGAGGCGGCCAAGATGGCCCGGATGACCGCCACGCCGGCGGCGCCGGCGTACAGCACTTCAGGCGCTCTCTGGGACGTGATGCCGCCAACGCCGAGGACGGGCAGGGCCACCGCTCCGGCGACGTTGGAGAGCAGCCCAAGGCCGGCGGGAGCAATGCCCGGGTGTGAGGCGGTGGCGTAAACGGGGCCCATCTGGAGGAGGTCCGCGCCCACCTCGGCTGCCGCAAGGGCGCCCTGGAGGTCGTGGACCGAGCGGCCGATGAGGAGCGGGCGCTCCGCCATGAGCGTCCGGGCCTCGGCAACGGAGAGGGCCTCTTCGCCCAGGTGCACGCCGTCGGCGCCGCAGGCCAGGGCCACGTCCACCCGCCCGTTCACAAAGAGGAGGGCTACGCCCTCCGTGAGCCGGCGCAGCCGCTCGGCCAGACCCAGGAGCGCGCCCGCGGGCAGGTCCTTCTCCCGAAGCTGCACGAGCTGGACGCCTCCGGCGACGGCGGCCTCCACGGCCGACTCCAGCCGCTCGATGCCGCCGCACACGCGCCGGTCGGTGATGAGCGTCAGGCAGGGCCTCGGAAGGCTGGGGCTCATGGCGAGCGGACCACGCCCTCCACGGGGCTGCTGGGCTGGGCGTAGGGTTTGGGCTGGATGCGGCCCGCCAGGAAGGCCTTGCGGCCCGCCTCGACGCCCAGCCGGAAGGCCTGGGCCATGAGCGTGGGGTCTTGGGCCTGGGCGATGGCGGTGTTGACCAGCACGGCGGAGGCGCCCATCTCCATGGCCTGGGCGGCGTCCGAGGGCACACCGAGGCCGGCGTCCACCACGACGGGCACGGAGGCCTGCTCGACGATGATCCGGATCTCCTCGGCGGTGTGGATGCCCTGGCCGGAGCCGATGGCGGAGCCCAGGGGCATGACCGTGGCGCATCCCAATCCCTCCAGATGCCGCGCCAGGACGGGGTCCGCGTGGATATACGGGAGCACCGTGAACCCCTCGTCCAGGAGCCGCCGCGCGGCCTCCACGGTGCCGAGCGGGTCGGGCAGCAGGTACTTCGGGTCGGGGATCACCTCCAGCTTCACCCAGTGGGGCAGCCCCAGCGACCGGGCGAGCTTCGCCACGAGCACCGCCTCGTCGGGCGTGCGGCAGCCGGCGGTGTTGGGCAGCACCGTGTACCGCGAGGTGTCGATGATGTCGAGGATCGTCTTCTGGCCTGGCGTGTCCAGGTCCAGGCGGCGGATGGCGACGGTGACCACCTCGGCGCCCGAGGCCTCTAGCGAGGACACCATCTCGTCGTCGTTCCGGTGGCGGCCCGTGCCGGCGATGAGCCGCGAGTGGAAGCTCCACTCGCCGATGCGCAGCAGGTCTTCACCCATGGCGCTGCCTCCGAAATAAAAACCACCGCCTGCCCCAGGGTGAAAGCGGTGGTTTGCGTTCTCCCTGCGCTGGCATTACCCAGATCAGGTGCTCCGGTCGCCCCAAATACGTCGGGGCCTCTCAGCCTGGCTTGCCCAAGCTCCCGGCGGCTCTATGTCTGCTGGCGCCAGCCTAGCACGGGCGGCGGAGGGGAGTCAATCGTGGCTGTGGGCGGGAAAAGAGGCCGAGGCTGGGTCTAACCGCTCACTGGAACAGGTCGGTGGAGGCGTCGCGGATGAGGGGGCCGATGCCCGATTCACCCGGTTGGAAGGGGTAGCCCCGGACGATGGCCGCCGGCACGCGGGTGAGCTTGTTGGTCACCAGCTCCGCCGCCGCCGCCAGCTCGTCGGCCACGGCGATGACCGTGGTCTGGAGCTCGTGGCCGTGGAGGTCCCGCTGGCCCCGGTAGTCCAGCAGCGGCTCCATGCCGGCCACGCCGATGGCCACATTGGCGGCGCCCTCGCGCCAGGGCCGGCCGAAGGTGTCGGAGATGAGAACCGCCACCTGGGCGCCCGTGGCGTCCCGCACCCCCTGGCGTATGCGCCGGGCCGACGCGTCGGAATCCTCGGGCAGGAGGCTTACCACCTCGTCGGCGTCAGGCCCCACGGCGTCAGGCCCCACGTTGGAGGCGTCCACGCCGGAGTTGGCGCAACGGAAGCCGTGATGGGTCTCCGTGATGATGACGCCCCGCTCCATGCGAACGATACGCCGGGCCTCCCGGAGCACCACCTCCACTAGGCGTGGGTCCTTGTCGGCCGTCTTGGCCGCCTCCACCGCTCGGGGGGAGGGCGACACCTCCGCCAGCCGGACCAAGCGGCCCTCGGCTTTGGACACCACCTTCTGGGTCACCACGAGCAGGTCGCCGGAGGCGAGAGGCGTGACCTGGCGTTCGGCGGCCTCGACGATGAGGCGGGCCAGGTCGTCGCCGGGGCGGACCTCGGGCAGGCTCTCGATACCGATGAGCGTTACCTGTGGCGGCATAGCAAGCTCATCCTACGCCATGGGCTCCGTGATGACCACTCAAAAGCGGCCCGGCTCCTTGAGGCTGAGGACGGGACATAGTAAACTGGGAACAGACGTAGCGTGAGCGTTGAGGAGTCGCATATGCAAGAACAGCTAGAGGGCGTCCTGCAGGCCGATATCCGCTACTGTCTCTCCTGAGGGCACCTTCCGATGGCCGCCTGGACGGCGGTCGAGTTGTGGCACACCTTCGAGGGCGACCTCGGGGTGTCGCTGACGCCGGTGGGCAAGGGGCGCTTCGAGGTGCATGTGGATGGAGAGCTTCTCTACGACAAGAAGGCCCTGGGCGTGTCGGGACCCAGCCGGGGCGACCTCAATGAGCTGAAGATGACGATTCACGAGCGGTTGGAGAGGGCTAAGGAGGCGCTGGAGACGGCCTCCAGATAGCCGCCAGACGGGTAGACGTCATATTGAACGCATACTATGCTCCGGCAAGCCGAATGGGTGATTATCCGTTGATTCCGTCACCGACCTACTAAGCCCTTCCCCTCAGGAGGAAGGGCTTTTTATTGTGCTTTCGGCCGTGTTGCGAGGGCCGCGGGAGCGCCCCGCGGGGAGGTGGAACGTGCGACTAACGAATTTCCTGCCCCAGTTTCTAAAGCCGCGAGAGGAGGTGTTCTTCGGCCTGCTCCACAGCAGCACCCGCAACCTTCACGAGGTGACGGTGAAGCTGGTGGACCTGATGGAGCACTACGAGAATGTCGAAGCCAAGGCCGCCGAGATCAAGCGGCTGGAGGAGGTGGGGGACCATCTGATCCATCAGATCATGACGAGCCTGCACCTGACCTTCGTGACCCCCTTCGACCGGGAGGATATCGCGCAGCTTGGGGAGCGGCTGGACGATGTGGTGGACGACGTGGAGGAGGTGGCGCGTTTGATGGTGGAGTACGGGGTGGACGCCCCCACGGAGCGTGCCCGAGAGCTGGCACGGATCATCGAGCGGGCCGGCGCGGTGCTGGAGGAGGCGGGTGAGAAGCTGCACTGGCGAGGGACCAAGCTCCGGGAGATCCTTGTCCATGCAGTGGAGCTGAACCGACTGGAGAACGAGGCGGACCAGGTGACCTCCAAGGCGGTGGGTGAGCTCTTCGCCCGCGAAAAGGACCCCATCGAGATCATCAAATGGCGGGAGATCTACGGCCAGCTCGAGGCGACGACCGACCGGTGCGAGGACGCGGCCAACGTGCTTGAGGCCATCGTACTGAAGCATGCTTGAACTGGCTATTCTGGTGGCCAGCATCGTGTTGGCACTGGGCTATGCGTACGCCAACGGTATGAACGACGCGGCCAATAGCGTCGCCACCGTCATCTCCACACGGGTCTTGACGCCGGCGTTGGCCGTAGCCATGGCCGGAGTGATGAACACCGTGGGCGCCCTGGCCGGGACGGCGGTGGCCAAGACCATTGGCAAGGGGATAATCGACCCGGCGCTGATGACGCAGTACGCCGTGATGGCGGCCATCGCCGCCTCCATCGTCTGGGTGTTCATCGCCACGCGGACGGGGTACCCGGTAAGCGTCAGCCACTCGCTGATAGCGGCCGTGGTCGGCGCGGGCATAGCGGTGGCCGGGTTCGGCGGCCTCAACATGTCGGTGGTGGTGAAGGTGCTGCTGGCCCTGGCCTTCTCACCGCTGCTGGGGTTCATCGGCGGGTTCCTGCTCATGGTTGGCCTCAACTGGCTGCTCCGCCGCCGTACGCCCGCCGGGGTCAACTCCGTGTTCGGGAAGCTCCAGGTCCTCTCGTCGGCGTTGCTTGCATTTAGCCACGGCAGGAACGACGGCCAGAACGCGATGGGCATCATGGCGCTGGCCTGGGCCGTTTACTACGCCCAGGAGCTGCAGGTGGAGCTGTGGATGCAGCTCGTGGCCGCGCTGTTCATCGGCCTGGGCACCGCCATCGGCGGGTGGCGGGTGATCCGCACCCTGGGGATGCGGGTGACACGCCTGGAGCCCATCAACGGTTTCGCGGCCACTGTGACAGCAGCCTCGGTCATCGAAGCGGCATCGACCATAGGACTGCCGGTCAGCACCACCCACACGGCGAGCTCCTCCATCATGGGCGTGGGGGCCACCAGGCGCCTCTCCGCAGTGCGCTGGGGCGTGACGCGGAGCATCCTGCTGGCGTGGGTCGTCACCTATCCATTCTGCCTGACGCTGGGGTGGGTGCTGGCGAAGCTGCTGACGCTGGCGCCTGCGTAGGGACGGGGCGCTCAGGAGGAGACACGGTGATCATCCAGGTCGAGGTGGAGTCGGGGCCCAACTGCGATATGGACGTGTTCCAGGTCTTCGAGGGCAAGGGGGAGCCGCGGGAGGTTGCCCGGGTGATGGCCGTGCTGCCCGATGGCTCCGAGGGGCTCTGCCAGGTGACGGGCTGGTCGGCCGGCGGGCCGTGTCCTGCATACGCCGTCCGGGTGTCGGACTCCGGCGAGGGCGCGGCGCTGCTGGTCTACGGCGGCGACGGTGACGGCGGTATCCGGCTCAAGGAGGCGAGCTCGACGGCCCGTTGGGATGTGGACGACCCCACGCAGTGGGGGGAGCCGTTTCTGCTGCTGGGGTTGGATGTGCAGGCGGCATGAGCTACACCCCTCCGGCCGCGCGCAGCAGGTCCACCACCCACCAGACCGCCGTGGCGAAGGCGACGCCCCCTCCGGCGATGCCCGTGTCCCGGCTGGAGAAGCGGCGCTGGCCATTGCCGCCGTTGGGACTGCCTCTCCACCCGGTCAGCGAGCCCTCGATGTTTCGCAGACGGACGTTGATTGCCTCAAGCTGGCCGGCCCAGGCGCGGTCCAGGTAGTCGTGCTCGCGGCCGTGGGCGCGGTGCTGGGCCTCCAGGGAGGCCAGCTAATACCTTGGTGGGCAAGGACTTGTTTGATTTAACCGCCCGGCCCCCAATTGTCCGCCCGCTGCGTCACAAAGCAGGTGGGGCCCGCAGTGGTCCCCGATGGCCGGGTTCGTGGTTGGATGAGGAGGCATATGATCGTAGCTGGTGAGAGAGGCGTGCTGCGTGTCCTGGTGGTGGACGATCACCCCGTGGTGAGGGAGGGGCTCCGCTCGATGATCGGCAGCGAGCCGGGGATAGAGATCGTCGGCGAAGCCAGTAGCGGCGAGGAGGCCATCGAGAAGGCGGCCCAGCTTGAGGTCGACGTACTGCTCACCGACATCCGGATGCCCGGCATGAGCGGAATCGAGCTGGCACAGCGGGTGAAGGAGATGCGTCCTGAAATCGCCGTAATGGTGCTCACCATGTACGGCAACGATAAGAAGTACGTGCTGGAGGCTCTTCGGGCCGGCGCGGCGGGGTATCTGGGGAAGGATGCTCCCCGGGAGCTGCTTTGCCGGGCCCTTCGGGCCGTGGCCGATGGCGGCACCATGGTCAGCAGCAGTCTCCTCCTGGACACCGTCCGGGGACTCGTCCAGACGCCCAGGCGGCCCGAGGAACGGGCACCGGGGTCCCGGGCCATCGACCGGTTCACGGCGCGGGAGCAACAGGTGCTTCGCCTGGTGGCGCAGGGCTACGCCAACAAACGGATCGCCCGGGAGCTGAATCTGGCGGAGGTCACGGTGAAGAAATACGTGCAGAGCATCATCGGCAAGATGGGCGCCTCCGACCGTACACACGCCGCTATTCTTGCCGTCCGATCGGGGCTGGTGGACTAGCCGGAGCGTTGCGGTAGGGTACCCCGCCGTCTTGGTACGCGTCGCCCTGTCTTGATACGCGTCGCGCCCATCCCGTCCCGGTCCGTTCGGCGCGGGGCGGGCGCGACGCGTATCGGTCCGGGGGCCTAGCGGCCCGCGAGCGGCAGCACCACCGTGGCCGTGCCTCTCACCGCCGTGACCATCTCTCCGTCCCGCTCGGCCTCGTACCACACATCGAGGTCTACCAGGCCCAGGCCGTTCTCCTCGCGCTTCTCCGTGACCCGTCCCTTGCTGTGGAGCACCATCCCCGCGTGGGTGAACGTGAACATCCGGAAGCCCAGCCGCTTGAGCCGGCCCGCCAGCCCCATCCAGTAGCGCAGCGTGACCTCGAAGAACATCTGGATGAAGAGCGTGTTCGCGAAGGCGTCGGGAGCTCCGCCGGCCTGGGCCGCCGCGCGGTCGAAGTGGATGGGAACGAAGTCGCGGTTGGTCGCCGCCTCCATGACCAGCCGCTGGAGCGTGAGCGGCATGACCACGCCGGGGATCTCCTGGCCTACCGTCACGTCCTCGAAGTTGAGCTGTTTTGACCAGTCTCTTGCCACGCCGCGCCTCCTTACGATTTCTCTTCGGGGGTATAGGAGAAGGAGGTGAGGTTCTCGATGGCCACCACCTCTCCGGTCTGCTTTCGGTACACCGTTTGCGCCGTTATGAAGGCCCCTTTGCCGATGCGAGTCTGCTTCGGCACCACCTTGGTCATCGTGGCGGCGCAACTGATCCAGTCGCCCGGGTAGACCGGCTCCAGGTACTCGACATCCACGTCGGTGACGACACCCCGGGTGCCGTGGGACGGCAGCTCGGCCACCGAGAAGGTGGGCAGCAGCGGGCTCTCGTCCGGGCGGGGTCCGGGGTCGCCGGGCTCCCAGTAGGTGGGCAGCGAGAAGGTGATGACCATGGTTGCGGGAGCGATAACGTCCCGATACCCGTGCTGCTTCGCCACCTCGGCGTCGTAGTGCAGGGGGCAGTCGAAGCCATACACCTCCAGCCGGCGGCGGATATCGGAGCGGGTGGCCTCGTCCCCGCCCACGATCGTGGTTAGCTCATGGCCGATCCACTTCTCCACCTCCTCGATCGGCACACCGCGCCGCTTACTGCGTCCTGGGTTACGTTGCGTCACACTTCACCTCTCCGCGTTTGATTCCGTCAGATCACCCCGGCGCCCCGAAGCGCCTGCATCCGTTTGCCGGAGAAGCCCAGCTCCCCTCGGTAGACCTCGTCGTTGTGCTGTCCCAGGAGCGGCGCCGGTCTGTGAATGGCCGCCGGCGTCTCGCTGTGACGGTAGGGCGGGCGGGCGTAGGGCAGCACGCCCGTCTCCGGGTGGTCCACGTCCAGCCAGAAGGAGCGGGCGGCCAGGTGGGGGTCTCGCATCAGGTCGGCCGTGGTGTTGACCGGTCCCACCGTGATGCCCCGGCGGTCCGCCTCTTCGAAGAAGTCCTGGCTCTTATACTGCCTGGTCAGCTCAGCGCAGAAGTACTCCACCATCTCCACGTACGGGAACCTGACCGTCGAAGGCCCCTTGAACATCGGGTCCAGCACCTCTTCGATCCCCGTCTTCTCATGGACCCACGCGGCCAGCCTGTCCCAGTGGTCGGCCCGCAGAGCCAGGAGGTAGACGGCCCCATCCTCGGTGGGCGAGTGGAACACGGGCGCATACCCCTTTCGTCTGGACCCCATGCGGTTGCGGTGCACGTTGTCGTCCAGGTACACCGAGAGGCCGGCCTCCGAAGACGCCCCCATCAACGCCTCGTGGATGGAGACATCGACCCATTGGCCCCGGCCCGATGCGTCGCGGCTCATCAGCGCGGCCAGGGTCCCGTAGGCTGCGTTGGTGGAGCCGAAGACGCGGGTGAACTGGCCGCCGGGAGTCACGGGCGCTCGATCGGGGTCTCCACACTGGTAGAGGGCTCCGCTCAGGGCCCACAGCGTCAGGTCGGTCGCCTTCCAGTCGCGATACGGTCCCGTCTGCCCATAGGGGGTGAGGGAGGTGAGCACCAGCGAGGGGTTGAGCCGGTGCAGCTCCTCCCACCCCAGCCCCAGCCGGTCCAGGTGCTGGGGCGGGTACGTCTCGTAGACCACGTCCGCTGTCCGGACCAGGCTCCGGAACACCTCCGCGCCGTCGGGGTGCTCCAACCGGAGCGTGATGCTGCGTTTGCTGGTGTTCGTATAGAGGTGGTGGATGCTCCGCTCCGGGCCGGGCCTGCCCTGCAAAAAGGGCTGCACGAGGCGGCTGGCAGACCCTTCGGGCGGCTCGACCTTGATGACGTCGGCGCCCAGGTCCGCCATGAGCTTGGCGCCGTAGGCCCCGGTCTCGTCGGAGAGGTCGAGCACGCGGTAGCCCTGGAGTGCCGCGGGCGTACCGTTGGCGGGATGCGAGGCCGGCCCCGCCTTCAAGGGTTGGTTTCTTGGCCTGGCTTGGGTTGGACTGGGCTTGCCGTTATCTTCCGGCGCCTGCGCCCCCTCATGGCCCGGCCACGGCAGCCGCAGCACGTGTCCGATCCAGCTCCAGTAGGGGCGCTTCAAAGGCTCTGTCTGAGGGGGGAGGGGCGGCATCTTGAAGGCCACCTCCTCATCGACCAGCTTCTGCACCTCCTGCTCGCTTAGGCCCAGGATATTCTGGAGGACGTACTCGGTGTGCTGGCCCAGGGCGGGATGCGCGCGCTTGAGTGCCGGTGGCGTTTCAGAGAGGTGGATGGCGTGGCCGTAGACGAGGTCTTTGCCCAGCCGTGGATGGTCCAGGAGGCGCCAGTACTCCCGGGCCTCCAGTTGGGGGTCTATCATGACGCCGTCGTTGTCCAGAACGGGGGCCGCCGGTACACCCGCTCCCTGGAGCTGGTAGGCCACCTCCCGTGGGCTGCACTGGGAGGTCCAGCTCCCCACCAACGCCTCCAGCTCGTCCTGGTTCTCCATGCGCCCCGCCAGACTTTCGAATCGGCCGTCTTCGGCCCACTCGGGGTGGCGGGCGGTCTTGGCCAGCGCCTGCCACTCGTCGTCCGTGGTCACCGCGATGGCTACCCACTGCTCGTGGCCCCGGCACGGGAACACGCTGTGGGGCGCGTCATCCAGGCTCCGGTTGCCTCTGCGGACCGCCACCTCGTTGTTGGCCGCGTACTGGAGGATGGCGGAGCCGAAGCAGGAGGTCGCCACCTCGAACTGGGACATATCGATGTACTGTCCCATTCCCGTTTTCTGGCGGTGGAGCAGAGCGGCCATGACCGCAATCGCCACGTGGTGGGCGCCGGTCCAGTCGGGCATGGAGATTGGCCCTATTCCGGAGGCCGGCCGGTCGGGCCAGCCGGTGATCCCTTCCAGCCCAGCCATGGCCGCTAGGGCTGGGCCGTAGGTGACGGACTCATAGTAGGGGCCGGGGGTGTTGCCGAAGCCCGGCACGCTCAGATAGACGATTCCGGGATTGACCTTGCTCACCTCTTCGTAGCTCGGGCCCCACTTGGGCAGCGTGGGCGCGCTGAGGCTGGATACGAACACATCGGTGACCTCCAGCAGGCGCCGCAGCAGTTTCCGGCCCTCCGGGGTCGTCACCTCAATGGCCGCGCTGAGCTTCTGCTGGTGGCCGCTGTCGGCGGAGAGCGCGTTCAGGTCACCCTGGATGAGCTGCAGCTCTTCGGGCAACCAAGAGGGACCCGTTATCCTGCCGGTTATCCGGTTTTTCAGGGACTCGATGAGGATGACCTCGGCCCCGTGACGGGCGAGGTACATGGTGCCACAAGCGCTGACGATGCTGCCGCGCGTACACTCCACCACCCGTATGCCCTCAAGCGGCTGCCGCACCATTGCTGAGTCTTTCAACGCCCTAAGTGTTCTGACATCTGGGCCGTGAGTGTCCTGGCATCTGGCGGCGGGCGGACCTACGTTTGAGCGCCGCCCCCGGCGTACTGCTCTGGATTGCCCATGAATATGGCCCGGCACGCCAGGCTACAGAAATAGTACCACTGGCCGTCGTGAAAGCTCTTGGTGCCGACGGACGGATCGAGCTCCGTGGCGCCGGAGGCGATGGTTGATTGCGCGCGTTGGAGGCGGGCTTCGTCCACGTCCTTGCCACATACGGGGTCGCGTGCCACGTCGTTACCTCCGCTCCATTTGTTTACAGGCCCAGCGCCATCGCGGCGACTTTTTCCAGATTGTCGTAGAGGCTGCCCATGCGCAGCTCGCAGCCCTTGGCCCTCCGGAAGTAGAACTGAAGGTGGAACTCCTTCATGTGCCCGATGCCACCGTGGATTTGGGAGGCCACGCTGGTGGTTTTCAGGTAGGCGTCGCGGGCGACGACTCTGGCGATTGCCGCCTCTTGGGCGGCCGGCAGCCCCGACGTCAGCATGGAGAGCACCTTGTACGTGGCGAGCCAGGCCGCGTCCGAGATCGTGGCCGCGTCGGCGGCCTGGTGCTGCACCGCCTGAAACGTCCCCGTTGGCTTCCCGAAGGCGATGCGCGTTTTCGCGTAGTCCACGGTCATCTCCAGACACTTCTGCGAGCCGCCCTGCATCTCGGCGCACCGGAGGGCGTTGGCCTGGTCCAGGGTCTCCTCCATCAAAGGCCAGCCGGCCCCTTCGGCGCCGACGATGTCCGTGCGAGTGACCTGGACGCCGTCCAGCTCCACCCGTGCCGCCCTGTCGTTGTCCACGATATCGACGTTAGCGATTCGAACGCCGGGAGCTTGGGGATCGACCGAGAAGACCGTGACCCCGTCGCCGGTGCGGGCCACACAGAGCAACAGGTCCGCCACGTGGCCCCATTCGACGGGGAAGGAGGCGCCGGAGAGCTTCCAGCCCTCACCGCTGGGCTTGGCCTGAAAGGGGATGTCCGTCATCGCCACTCGTCCCCCCGGGCCTGCGTTGGCTAGCGCCACGCGCAGCTCGCCTTTCGCCAGCTTGGGCAGGAGCCGTTGTTTCTGCTCCTCGGTGCCGCCCTTGGTGAGCAGACCCCCGCTCAGGGCTACGGTGCTGAAGTAGGGGCTGGCGCAGGCGGCCCGCCCGAACTCCCCCAGCAGAATGCCAAGCTCAACCGCTGTGCCGTCCTCGCCGCCATAGGCTGAGGGGAACGGAAGGCCCATCCAGCCCAGCGCGGCCATCTTCTGCCACAGCTCTTGACTGTACCCCGCCTCTGTCGCCTCCACCTCGTGGAGCAGCGTATAGGGGCACTCCTGCTCGAAGAAATCGCGCGCGGACTTCCAGAGAAGGTCCTGCTCTTCGGAAAAGGCCAGGTCTAGCATCTTGTCAGCTCCGTCTCCCGTCGGCTTTGGCGCCGCCTCGAGAAGCTCAACCCCTGGGCAGGCCCAGAGCACGTTGGGCGATGATATTGCGCAGGACCTCGCAGCAGCCAGCGCCGAATTTGAAAAGGGGATACGCCCGGTAGTGGGCCTCGGCGAAGCCACCTATGGGGGCGTCCGCGGTGTCCTTTCGTATCAGGCCCAGCGGGCCAATGATGTTCGACGCCTCGTTGGCCAGCCGCTCTCGGTACTCCGCGACCCACAGCTTGTTCATGGCGGCTTCGTTATTGTGCGACCCGCCCTGTTCCACCTTCCAGGCCGTCCGCAGCTCCAAAAGCCGGCCCATCTCCAGGTCCACGACCAAGCGGGCCAGCGTCTGCCGCACGCGAGGGTCGTCGATCAGCGGTGCGCCGGCCGCCTCCGTCTCGCGGGCGTACTTCACCAGCTCATCGAGGAACCAGGCGATGTGGCCTATGACCGTGATGCGCTCGAACTCCGCCATCTTCATGGCGATGAGCCACCCGCCGTGCTCTTCGCCCACAAGATTGGTGACTGGAGTCCGAACGCTGTCCAGGAACACCTCGTTGGTCCGCTCGTCGGCCTGGGTGTAGAGGGGCCTGACCTCGATGCCTGGGGCGTCCATGGGTACGACGATCATGGAGATGCCCTTGTGTCGCGGCTCGTCGGGGTTTGTCCGGGCGGCAAGCCAGAGGTGGGTGGCGTAGTGGGCGCCGGTAGTGAAAATCTTCTGGCCGTTGATGACGTACTCGTCGCCCTCCCGGACCGCCCGTGTCTGAATCGCCGCCAGGTCCGTCCCGCCCCTGGGCTCGGTCCACCCCTGGGCGAACCGGTAGGTCCCGGCCAGCAAGCGGGGGATAAAAGCCCGCTTCTGCTCCTCCGTCCCCACCATGCTCATCACCTTGCCGTACATGCCGCCGGTAACGCTGGGCAGGTCGTAATAGCTCATCTCCTCCGAGAAGAGCCAGTCGTCGATGGCCGTCGCTCCCTTGCCGCCGTACTCTTCGGGCCAGCTCATTCCCGCGTAGCCGCTCTCGTGGAGCTTTTGGAGCCACTTCTGGACTGACGGGGCGTCCTCGGAAAGGCCGGTGCCGGTGCCGAAGGAGACGCCCCTAGCGGCCCGCAGCTCCGTCGGGGCCTCCTTCTCGATGAAGTCCCGCACCTCCGCCTGGAACGCCAACTGCTCTTTGGTCAGTCGAAAATCCATGGTCTTAGCCTTATAGAAAGTATCCCCTATGGTCTGGCGAGGGGGGATTGCGACCGACAAAGTAGTGGCTCCCATGCCAAATGTCAACAATCGCGGCTTGGCCGCGTTTGCTTGACACCTCTCGTGGCGCTCACTACAATCGCCGCGCTTTTCGAGGTGAGGGCACTCCGTGGCGGGCAGCCGTCCGGGCCCGCCAAACCCACTGGTCTACGAGCAGGGAGGCATGGTAGAGGACAGCTACTTACGGGACAAGGCGGCCATCGTCGGCATCGGGCAGACGGAGTTCTCCCGCAACTCGGGCCGCAGCGAACTGCGCCTGGCGGTGGAGGCGATTATCGCCGCCCTGGACGACTGCGGTCTGACGCCGGCGGACGTGGACGGGCTGGTGAAGCTCTCCTTCGATAGCTCCGACGACACGGACATCATGAACTCGCTGGGCATGACTAACGTCAGGTCCATGGCCCACTGGGGCGTGGGAGGCAACAGCCCCTGCGCGCTGGTGAAGCTGGCGGCGATGATGGTGGCTTCGGGCCAGGCCAACGTGGTGGTGGGCTGGCGTGCGCTGAACGAGCGCTCGGGGCGCCGGTTCGGCCAGTCCAGGGCCGCGGGGCGCATTCCGGGGATCTTTGGCTACTACTCCTCCGTTGGGTTCCTCTCGCCCGCCCAGTGGGTGGCCATGTCGGCCCAGCGGCACATGCACGAGTACGGGACCACCCGCGAGCAGTACGCTGCCGTTGCCCTCTCGCAGCGCAAGAACGCCAACCGGAACCCCCGGGCAAACTTCTACGAGCGGGAGTTGACGCTGGACGACTATATGAACTCCCGGATGATCGCGGAGCCCGTCTGCCTCTTCGACTGCTGCCTCGAGTCGGACGGCGCATGCGCCTGGGTGGTGACGTCGGCGGAGCGGGCACGGGACCTGAAGCAGACGCCCGCCTACATCATGGCCGCCGCTCAGGGGTCCACCGCGCCCCAGCACGTGATGAACAGCCTCTACGGCACCCCCGAGGCGGTGACCACGGGAATCGAGAGCGTGCTGTGCGCCAAGGAGCTGTTCGGGACGGCGGGAGTGGAGCCGAAGGACATCGACGTGGTGCAGATCTACGACCACTTCATCCCGTGGGTGGTGATGGCGCTGGAGGACTACGGCTTCTGCGAGAAGGGAGAGGGCGGGCCCTTCGTGGCCAGCGGCGCCATCGAGTATGGGAAGGGCCATCTGCCCATGAACACCCATGGCGGGCACCTGTCGGAGGCGTACATCCACGGGCATAACCACATACTCGAGGCGGTGCGGCAGATACGGGGGACGTCAACCTCGCAGGTGGAGAACGTGGAGCTGAGCATGGTGACCTCCGCCCAGGGAGGCCCTACTAGCGCTATCCTCCTGAGGAAGTGAAAAGATGACAGAGCAAGCCGAGCGGCCACCCATTCCCCTGCCCCTGGTGGATACGGATACCGAGGAGTGGTACGCCGGCCTCAAACGCCGGGAGCTGCTTCTGCAGCAGTGCGCCTCGTGCGGGAGGCTTCAGCACCCGCCACAGCCGTCGTGCCCCGAGTGCCTGTCGCTGGAGAAGCGGTGGGTCAAGGCCAGCGGGAAGGGCGCCATCTTCAGTTTCATTGTGGTGCGGCATCCCGTGCACCCCGCTTTTGCCGAGGTGCCCTACGATGTGGTCCTGGTGGAGCTGGCGGAGGGTCCCCGCCTCATCAGCAATATGGTGGACTGCCCTCCCGAGGAGATCGAGATTGGCATGCCGGTGGAGGTGGACTTCGAGGATGTCAGCGAGGACATCACCCTTCCACGGTTTCGCCGCGTGGGCTAGGGCCTCGGCCGCCGGTGCGCTAGAGGCTGGTTCTTGGCCGCTTCACCATTCCCTTCGACCGCGCTCGGGGTGAGCGGATTGGGTATTACCGCTCATGAGCGATGGCAGATGGCCCACGGCGTCCTTCCATGGCCCACGGCGTCCTTCCATGGCCCATGGCGTCTTTCCATGGATGGAAGGAAAAGAGAGATGCCGTCAGCCCGCTCGCCTGAGCCGAGTCGCCTGTACCCGCTCCTTCAGGATAACGGGCGCCTCTGTAGAGGCGAAAAGGTCGTGGATGGTCTTTAGCAAAGGGCCATCCGGCGGCACATAGTATTGACCCCATGTCGTCATGTAGGTCTCCCAGTCGGCGATAGAGTCCAAGTAATGGAGGAGCGCGAACTCTCGCTCCCGCTCGTTCAGAAAACTTCCCCGTGTGTGGAAGGAGGCGAGGGCCTCGTCTGCGGCCGCGATGGTCTGGAAAAAGACCGAGCTATATTCCAGCCGGCCCACCGGAGCGAAGCCGGTGCTAGCTCGGACTTGAATCTGCACGAATCGCGGCTGAGGGTGAAGGTCCAGCAGCACGCCACCCGGGCGCAGAGCACGGTGGACCTTCCAAAGGGCGTCAACGACGCCCTCGGAGGGCATTCATCATATGGACATGGAGAGGACCCCGACGTCGTAAGCGCCCTCGCCCAGGCTGGCGGTCGTCACATCATCCACTCGGAACGTTAGCTTGTCCCTGAGGGCAGCCGGTGTCTGCTCGCGCGCCGACGCGATGGCGGACTCGTCGGGATCGAAGGCAAGGACTGAAGCGGTCGTGTCGGCGAATCGCCGGGTCATGCGGCCGTCCCCGCAGCCGATCTCCACGACATCCTTTCCTGCGAAGTCGACCAAGTCATGCAGCGCCTGTATCTCCACTCCCTCTGGATCAACCCTTCCGATCATGTGCAGCCTCCGTGGTCGCAGGTTGTTAACCGCCGGCCAGTAGTAACGATGGCTCCCCGACCAGGGCTCGAACCTGGAACCTAGCGGTTAACAGCCGCTCGCTCTACCATTGAGCTATCGGGGAATGAGGGTCGAGAGGAGGGATGTGGCGGTTGGTGGAGATAGGGGGGCTCGAACCCCCAACCTCGGCGATGCGAACGCCGCGCTCTCCCAATTGAGCTATATCCCCCCGAAGACAGAGCGGCGCTACTTCACGTAGCACCCACAGTCACTATAGCGACGGCTTTCAGCGCGTGTCAAGGCAGCTTAGCTGGACTCGAGGGCCTGGGACCGGTTCGCTCCGCGTCCCTCGCCTACCTCTTTAAATGGCAAGCTGACTGCCGCCGCTGATGGCGGGCAGAAAGTGGACCTCGCTCTCCGGGCCCACCTTCTCCAGCATGCCCAGGGGCGTCACCTCGCCGTTGACGGCCACGGAGACGCTTGGCCTGATCCGGCCGCCTTCCACCAGCCGCTGCTCCATCCCCGGGTACTCCTTTTCGAGGTTGCGGATGACCTCGCGGACCGTGGAGCCGGGCACCGACACCTTGGCCTGCCCTTTCGTCAGCGACTGCATGAGCGATGGAACGAAAACG
Organism: Dehalococcoidia bacterium; assembly: GCA_965249185.1. Classification (GTDB taxonomy): domain Bacteria; phylum Chloroflexota; class Dehalococcoidia; order Lucifugimonadales; family Australimonadaceae; genus CBDFLS01. The sequence continues at coordinate 673,785 of CBDFLS010000002.1, read as the reverse complement.
GTGGCCATATCAGTCCTGATGAGCGCTGGGCCGCGGAGGCGACCGCTTCGCATCCTTGGCGGGCGGCGTCTGGAGATGGGGGCCTGGCTCGGTTGAGTATATAGAATGGTATCTGGGGACGAAAGAGCGCTGGAGGAGGTTGGCAAGCACCGGGCGCATCTTGAACCGGGGCTGGGACTAGAGGCAAAATGGGAGACTCGCGCCGCGGAACTCGTGATGCGCTGTGTAGGTTTGGACCGCCGAAGCCGCGGGGCCACGGATAAATCAAGGGTATAGTCCCAAAACAGCCACCTGTGAGAGAATGGTGGCATGGGACGGAAGATTGGGTGCCCTCGATGTCAACACGCCAAGAGCTGGAGCATTCGGCGAGGTAAGAGTCGTTGTGCAGTCTGCCACTACGAGTGGGTGCCCAGGGCGCTGCCGCTTCGGTTGTCGCCAGGGGAGTGGCGGCGACTGTTGCGCTGGTTCGTCTTGGGGCAGAGTGCCGAGGTGATTGCCCAGGAGGCCCGCCTGGAGCGAAAGCGAGTCCTGCGAGCCCTGATCGTGGTGCGCCAGGCCATGGTCCGGGACGTTCCCCATGTCTTCTCCGGCGTGGTGGAGGTCGACGAGACCTACCTGGGAGGTTTCTGGCGCAACAGGCGCCTGGCAAAGCGTGTTCGGGGCACGAAGCGGGGCCGTGGAACCACTAAGCAAGCTGTCTTTGGGATCCTGTGTCGAGGTGGCCTGGTGTGGGCGCAAGTGGTACCTAACGTGGAAGCCAAGACGCTGCTGCCGCTCCTGCACCAACGCGTGCAACGTGGCTCCATCGTCTGCTCGGACACCTTTACCAGCTACACGGGCGTCGCAGCGGGGGGCTACGTCCACCGGCTTGTGGACCACAGCCAGGCGTTCAGCGATCGGCAAGGGAGCCACGTCAACGGCTTGGAGGGCTTCTGGGGTTATCTCAAGCGGCGTCTGGCAGCCAAAGGGGGAGTCCGCCGAGAACGGCTGCCCCTCTATCTTGCTGAGTATGTCTGGCGCTACAATCATCGGCGTCTGTTGGGACCAGAACAGGTTAAGACATTGTTCAAGCTGCTTCAAAGCTAATCCGGTGGCTAAAACGGGACTTTACCCTTTCGGAATTCATTTCTTCCCATGCATGCCGATGCCAACAGCGCCTTTGAGCCGCTATTCACCATGTTTGGTAATTCAGACTGGCGACTTCAGATAAAATTGCCGTCTCCTGAAGCAGAGGGGAATATTGCCCTCTTTCGGCCAGCTTCTCGCGCCTCTCTTGAGTATTTCCCTGACTACATTCCGAAGGTCGCACCTGATCTCGTCGGGGTGTGACTTCGGTTGTCTGCGATGATGTTACTAGCTTGACTTCGTAGCTAGTATCAGCTACAATTTTCTCGCGAAATAAAAGCGGGCCGCGGGCGATTGCGCCGCCCAACGGTTCCTAAACCAGCCGAGAAGATCGCACCTTCCCGATGGCCTACTCGCATAATACCGCCGTCCAAGCGGCGGTTCAAACCCCACCTGTCGTATCGGTTCTGCAAGCTGTCTTTGCGCAGCTTGACGACTCTCCGTTGCTGAATGCGCTTCAGGGGCCAGTACGACGCGGCCCTAAAGGGCCCTCCGCCCCGGTTTGCGGCGGGCGAACGGCTGCGTGCCCTACTGGGCCACGAAGGTCTCGGTCACGCCGTTGACGACGGCCGTGTACGTGGCGCCGGGCTCGAAGTCGGTGCCCAGGGCTATGTTGTGCTGCACCGTCCGGTAGTTGGCGGTGCAGGCCACGTCCGCGCCGGGGGCCGGCGCCAGGTTGGTCACCTTCACCTGGACCGTGGCGCCATTCCGGCTCACCTCGTAGCGGTCGAACTCCACGCAACCGTTGGGCAGCCCGGAGACCACCTCTAGGAAGTACTGGGGAGGGAACGACTCGGCGATCAGCACCTGGACGCTCTCGATGGGCGCCGCCACCTCCACCTTGTCGAACTCTGTCGCCGGCGTGGGCGTGGGCGTGTCATCGCCGCCCGAGCACGCGGCCGCCGCCAGGGCTACGCCGCCGACAAGCAGGGCTGTGAAGGCTCTTGTGATCAGTCTCATGGCTCTCAGCTCCATAGGGTTTGAAAAATCGGCCGTTCAGCTATCATGACGTGGCGCCGGGCCGTTTTGTTCCCGTACGCGGTGGACAACGGCCTGCAAGAGAGGGTGGAGGCGGTCAGGGGCCGGCCGGCTCCAGGCGCTCCAGTCCCAGATACGGCTGGAGCACCGTGGGCACCCGCACGGCGCCATCGGCCTGCTGGTAGTTCTCCAGGACGGCGATGAGCACCCTGGGCAGCGCCAGCCCGGAGCCGTTGAGGGTGTGGACGTGCTCGGGCTTGGCGCCCGGCTGGCGACGGAAGCGGACGTTGGCGCGGCGGGCCTGGAAGTCGGTGCAGTTGGAGCAGGAGCTTACCTCCAGCCACTCCTTGGAGCCGGGGGACCACATCTCCAGGTCGTAGCTGTTAGCCGATGGGAAGCCGAGGTCGCCGGTGGCGAGCCGCACCACCCGGTAGGGGATGTCCAGGCCGCGGCAGACGGCTTCGGCGTGGCCCAGGAGCGCCTCCAGGGCGTCGCCGGACTGCTCCGGCTCCACGAACTGGTACAGCTCCACCTTGTCGAACTGGTGCACCCGCTTGATCCCGCGCACGTCACGGCCGGCGGCCGTCTTTTCGCGGCGGAAGCAGGGTGTGTGGGCCACGTACTTGATGGGGAGCGTGCCGGGGTCCAGTATCTCGTCCCGGTGGAGGTTGGTCAGGGGCACCTCCGCCGTGGGGATCAGCCACAGGTCGTCCTCCGCGTCGTGGTAGAGGTTCTCGGCGAACCGGGGCAGGTTTCCGCTGCCCTCCATCACCTCCTGACGCACCAGGTAGGGCAGGCCCATCTCCTGGTAGCCGTGCTGGGTGCGGTGCAGGTCCAGCATCCAGGACACCAGCGCCCGCTGGAGCCGGATACCGGCGTCCACCAGCACGTAGAACCGGGCGCCGGAGAGCTTGGCGCCCCGCTGGAAGTCGATAACCCCCAGGCGTTCGGCTAGGTCCCAGTGGGGCAGCGGCGTGAAATCGAAGGCGCGGGGCGTGCCCTCCTGGCGGACGATGACATTGGCCGACCCGTCCTCGCCGTCTGGGACATCGTCCAGGGGCAGGTTGGGGAGCGTGAGCATGAGCCCGCGGAGCTGCTCGTCGAGGGTCCGCACCTGTTCGTCCAGCGCCTTCAGGCGCTCGCCCACCTGGCGCATCTCCTCCCGCTGGGCCTCCACCGCCTCCTGACCGGCGTCCGCCGTCCCTCGCATGGCCTGGCCGATGGCCTTGCTCGCCTCGTTGCGCTGGCGGCGCAGCTCATCGTTCTGGAGCACCACCGCGCGCCGCCGCTCGTCCAGCGCCAGCACCTGCTCCACCGCCTCCTGCTCGCCGCGGCGGGACAGCGCGTGGCGGACGCGGTCGGGCTCCCGGCGCAGCAGCTCTAGGCTTAGCATGGAGTCAGCGGCTCTCCGCCTTGGGCGCGGGCTTCATGACGTCACGTCTGAATCAGCGGCTCGGGACCTCGCACTTGGGGCGAGGGCAGCATCCTGCCGCAGGTGGGGGAAGAGCACCACGTCGCGGATGTTCCGCTCGCCGGTCAGCAGCATCACCAGCCGGTCCAGCCCCATCCCCAGGCCTCCGGTGGGCGGCATGCCGTGCTCCAGGGCCACCAGGAAGTCCTCGTCAAGCCGGTCCAGCTCCTCGCCCTGGTACCGTTTGCGCAGCGCCTCCTGCTCCTCCAACCGCTGGCGTTGGACGATGGGGTCGTTCAGCTCGGTGAAGGAGTTGGCAATCTCCATGCCGCCGGCGAAGGCCTCGAACCGCTCGGCGTAGCCGGGCGCATCGGGCTTGGCCTTGGCCAGGGGCGACATCTCCACCGGGTAGTCCACCAGGAAGGTGGGCTGGACCAGGTGGGGCTCCACGCAGGCGCTCACCAGCTTGTCCACGAGCCGTCCGCGGCTCTCGGCGTAGGTCACCGTGATCTTGGCCTCCCGCAGGCGCTCCGCCAGGGACTCGGCGTCCGGGTAATCGTCGATGTCGATGCCGCTGTGCTCGGCGATGGCCTCGCGAAGGGGCAGCCGGGGCCAGGGAGGGGTCAGGTCCAGCTCGTGGCCGCCGTGGGTGACTTTGAGGGAGCCCAGCACCTGCTCGGCCACGGTGGACACCAGCTCCTCCACCATGGCCATGACCGTGGTGTAGTCGGCGTAGGCCTCGTAGCTCTCCAGCAGGGTGAACTCCGGGTTGTGGTCCAGGTCCACGCCCTCGTTACGGAAGACCCGGCCGATCTCGTACACCTTATCGAGCCCGCCCACGATGAGGCGCTTCAGGTAGAGCTCGGTGGCCACGCGGAGGTAAAGCTGCTGGCCCAAGGCTTCGTGGTGGGTGACGAAGGGGCGGGCCATCGCGCCGGCGGGGACCGGCACCAGCACCGGCGTCTCCACCTCGAGGAAGCCGCGCTCGTCCAGGAAGCGGCGCGCGGCGGCGATGGTCTTGCTGCGCGTCCGCATGGTCTCCTGGACCTGGGGGTTGACGATCAGGTCCAAGTACCGCTGACGGTACCGCTTCTCCACGTCCTGGAGCCCGTGCCACTTCTCGGGCGGGGGCTGGAGCGCCTTCGCCAGCAGCACCAGCTCCGTGGCCTGCACCGACACCTCCCCAGTCCTGGTCCGCATGAGGCCGCCGGTGGCCCCAACCCAGTCGCCCAGGTCCAGGTCCTCCAGCAGGGCGTAGCCGTCGCCCAGCAGGTCCTTGCGGAGGAAGAGCTGAAGGCGCCCCTCGCCATCCTGGATGTCGGCGAAAGACGCCTTCCCCATGTCACGGAGCCTGATGACGCGGCCGGCCACGGAGACCTTCTGGGTCTCCTCACTTCCCTCCTGGCCCTCGGTTTCCAGAAAGAGCTGGAGCGCCTGTCGAGCGGTGTGGGTGCGGTTGTAGCGCGGCGGGTAGGGGTCTACATGGCGCTCCAGCAGCCGCTGGAGCTTGATGCGCCGGCTTCGGAGAAGCTCTTCGCCTCGTTGTGGCATCGCCGCCTCGATGGGGTCCCGCGGCAGCGGCGAGCGGCCTTGGCCGCCGCTCCGTCCTGGCTAGCGGACCGTGACGATGGTGAGCCGCTGGGTGCCGGCTGGTACGCGGACCTCCACCTGGTCGCCGGCACGCTTGCCGAGCAACGCCTTGCCCACGGGCGATTCGTTGGAGATGCGCCCACCGGCAGGCGCGGTTTCGGTGCTTCCGACGATAGTGTACGCCTCCCGTTTTCCGGTGCTGGCCGACAGCACCGTCACGATGGAGCCCATTCCCACTACCTCTGAAGGCGCTTTCTTGTGGTCCGGGATGATGACAGCGGTCTGGAGCATGCTCTCCAGTGTCAGGATGCGACCCTCCAAGAAGGCCTGCTCGTTCTTGGCCTCTTCGTATTCGGCGTTATCGACCGTTCCGCCGATCTCCTTGGCCTGCTGTATGCGCTCCGCTACTTCAGAGCGCCGGACGCTGCGGAGATGCTCCAGCTCCTCCTCCAGGCCGTGAAGCCCCTCGGAGGTTAGATAAGTTTCTTCTTGGGCCATCGTCCTCGCTCCGTGGTGGCCTGGGGCCTTCTTGGGCATAAAGAAAAGGCTGAGCAACGGCCCGCTTGCGCTCCCAGACCGGTTTCGGCTCAGCCGCGCATATTGTATTCCCGCCCAGTCTATAAGTAAAGCCGAGCGGGGTGTAGGGACTAGTACAAAGGTTGAACAGGATTTCAAACTACGTTTAGACTATTGACCAGCTTTAGCGGGCCCGCTAAAATGTTTCTTGAGGCGTTAGGCGCCGAGTTCAGGGCCCTTGCTACGTTGGTAAGCCATGAGAGTCTCGGGAGGCTCCGCTAGGGGAATGCGGCTCCGTTCGCCCACCCGTCCGGGGGTGCGGCCGACCACGGACAAGGTGCGAGGCGCGCTCTTCAACATCTTGGCGCCGCTGGGCATCCAGGACGCCGTGGTGGCGGACTTCTACGCAGGGACCGGCTCCATCGGCATTGAGGCGCTGAGCTGGGGCGCCGCCCACGCCGACTTCGTCGAGGCCGACGTGCGCCAGTGCGCCGATATCCGGGCGAGCCTGGCGACCACCAGGTTCGCGGAACAGGCTCGAGTGTGGCATATGAGCGTTGAGCGGGCGCTGGGTGTGTTGGACCGCGCCTATGATCTGGTGCTCATGGACCCGCCCTACCGGGACCCGTTTCCAGCCCCCGTACTGGAACGCTTGGAGGAGGCGGGCCTGCTGCTGCCCAACGCCACCGTGGTGGTGGGCCACGCCAGCCGGGTGCCGTCGCCCTCCCGCTGTGGGGCGCTGGCCCGGTGGTCGGAGCGCCGTTACGGCGACTCCTCGCTGGCCTTCTACTCCCTGCAACCGGTGGGCGAGCCGGTGGAGTCGCCCGCATGACCACCGCCATCTATCCAGGCACCTTCGATCCGGTGACCAAGGGGCATCAGGACATCATTCAGCGGGCCTCCCGCCTCTTCGACCAACTGGTGGTGGCGGTCTTCGCGGCTCCGGACCAGCCCGCCCTCTTCTCCGCCGAGGAGCGCATATCGTTCCTGCGGGACGTGGCGCGGGACCTCACCAACGTGGAGGTGGCGAGCTTTCAGGGGCTGGTGGTGGACTACGCCCGCTCCCGGGGCGCCGGCGCCATCGTGCGGGGGCTGCGCATGACCACCGACTTCGAATACGAGTTCGAGATGGCGCTGATGAACCGGAGTCTGGCCCCGGACATCGATACGGTGTGCGTGATGACCAGCCTCGAGTACTTGTACGTGCGTTCCAGCCTGCTGAAGGAGGTCGCACGACTGGGTGGCGATATCACGGGCCTGGCGCCAGCCAACGTGGTGATGGCCCTTCGAGAGCGGTTTCAGTTGTAGTCCGACGTTCATCGAGAAGGGGGTGGGTCATCGAAATCCTAGAGCTCATCGACAAGCTGGAAAATCTGGTCACCGGAGGCAGGAAGGTGCCGGTGCTCCACCGCTCCATGATCGATCCGGAGAAGCTCCTGGGGCTCGTGGACCAGATGCGCCTGGCGGTCCCGCAGGGCGTTCAGGATGCGCAGGAGGTCCTGGAGCGGCGAGAGCAGATCGTTAGCCAGTCGCTCAAAGACGCCCAACGTATCAAGGCGGCGGCCGACACGGAGTCGCGCATTCGCTTGGACGAGAGCGAGATGGTCAAGGAGGGCAGGAAGCGGGCCGAGGAGGTTATCGAGGAGGCCCAGGTGAAGGCTCAGCGGCTCTTGGAGCAGGTGCAGCGGGAGGCGAACAACCGCCGCGCCGGCGCCGACCAGTACGCCAAAGAGTCACTGCACAAGCTGGAGCAAGAGATCTCCGCCATCCTTGGCGCCGTCCAGCGGGGGCTAGTGGTCTTGGGCCACGAGGAGCCGGAGCCCGCGCCCGCCAAAGCCTCCTAGGCGTCCCCGTTCCCAGCTCCGGCCTCCCCCAGCGCCTCCGCGCTTGAGTCCGCGGGGTGGCCGTTCGAGAGGCCTTGCCGTCCTGGGCCCCATCGGGCGCGGTATAATGGCGCCGCGGCGCAGACAGCCGTCCCTATGCTCCTGGAACTGACCGTTCGGAACTTCGCCGTTATCGAGGAGACCCGGCTCACTCTGACGCCGGGCTTCAACGTCATCACGGGAGAGACCGGCGCGGGCAAGTCGCTTCTGGTGGACGCGCTGGACATGGTCCTGGGTGGCCGCGCCGACCGGGACGTGATTCGCGCCAGCGCGGAGACCGCCTCGGTGGAGGCCGTCTTTCAGCTTTCATCCACTCAGTCCGGAGGGCCGGAGGCCTTGGCGGAGCTGGAGCTGCCCGTGGAGGAGGACGGCCTGCTCGTCTTCGCCCGGGAGGTGCACCGCGAGGGGCGCAGCCTCTGCCGTCTCAACGGCCGCACGGTGCCGGTGAGCCTTGTAAGGACCGCCGGTCAGCGGCTGCTGGACATCTACGGGCAGGGAGAGCACCTCTCGCTGCTGGACCCCGCCGTGCAGCTCAGATTTCTGGACGATTATGGGGGCTTCGATACGCTCCGGGGCACCGTGGGGGAGGGGGTGGCTCAGGTCCGCCGTCTAGAGCTGGAGCAGTCGGCGCTCTCGGGCGACATGCGCCAGGCGGAGCAGCGCCGGGAGCTTCTGGCCTTTCAAGTGGACGAGATAGACGCAGCGCGGCTTCAGCCCGGCGAGGAGCAGGCGCTTCAGCGGGAGCGTGAGTTGCTGGCCGGCGCCAGGGGCATTCGGGAGGCGTGCGAGAGCGCCCACCATATGCTTCACGACGGCTCGCCGTCGGCGGCGGAGCTCATCGCGTCGGCGCGTCAGGCCCTGGGCCGGACGCCCGACCCCACTGGCGCGTTGGCCTCGCAGGTGGCCGCCCTTGAGTCCGCCTACGCCCAGGTGGAGGAGGCGGCCCGGGAGGTGCGCGCCTTCGGCGATAGCCTGGAGGATGACCCCGCTCGTCAGGAGCAGGTGGAGGAGCGGCTGGAGCTGCTGCGGAGGCTTCAGCGGAAGTACGGCGACACCACCGAAACGGTGCTGGACTTTGCGCGGGACGCTCGCGGCGAGCTGGAGCTGGTGGAGGGTGCGGACCGGCGTCTCGCCGAGCTGGAGGACGAGCTGGCGCGGGCGCGCGCGGCGGCTGGCGGCGGCGCCTGGGAGTTGTCACGGGCCCGCCGGGAAGCCGTCGGGGCGTTGGAGCAGGCGGTGGTCGCCGAACTGGCCGCTCTGAGCCTGGACGGTGTGCGCTTTGTCGTGGCCCTGAGCCAGGAGGAGGCCGGCGATGGGCTGCCCTCTCCCCAAGGGACCCATTACGCCTTCACCGGAACGGGGATCGACCGGGTGGAGTTTCGGGTGGCCACCAATCCGGGGGAGGGCCTGAAGTCCCTGGCCAGGGTCGCCTCCGGGGGCGAAACGTCACGGCTGATGCTGGCCATCAAGGGGGCCTTGCGGGCCAACGACCCGGTGCCCACCCTGGTGTTCGATGAGATCGATAGCGGTGTGGGGGGGCGCACTGGCGAGGCGGTGGGCCGGAAGCTGTGGGCCCTGGGCCGGATGAGCCAGGTGCTGTGCGTGACCCACCTGCCCCAGATCGCCGCCTACGCGGACCATCACCTGCGGGTGGACAAGGAGGTGCTGATGGACCGCACCTACGCCCAGGTGGTGCCCATGGACCGGGAGCCGCGCATCGGAGAGCTTATCGCCATGCTGGGCAGCCCGCCAGGCCCGCAGGTGCGGAACGTGGCCCGCCAGATGCTGGACCGCGCCGAGGCGTTTCAGTCGGAGGCCGCGAGGCCGGGCTAGCTGGACTGGTGGGGCGTTCCCGCGTGCTCCCACGCCTCGATGTCGTCGCCGATGAACCCCGTCGGCGCGTTCTCGCTGCGGCGAAGGTGGTAGACGTCCGCCATGGTCGTAATCATCATAAAGAGGGCGGCGTTCAGCGCAGCCTCGAAGATCTGCTCATCGGAGTAGCCGGTGTCCCGCAGCTCATCGATCTGCTCGTCGGTGGTGCGCCACGGGTATTTGACGCAGACCTCCACGAACTCCAGGAGCTTGCGGCGCTTGTGGTCGAGCCCGGCGGCTTCGGCGGCGTCCAGGTCGCGGTCCACCAGCGCTTGGGACACGTCCGGGCCTTCTCCTGCCAACTGCAGGAAGCGCGCGTGGCCGGTGGTTCAGTAGACGCACGAGCGAAGCGCCGAGGCGTAGGTGGCGATCATCTGCTTGGTGTCCTGGTCCAGGTAGCCCGTGGTGTCGAAATGGCCCAGGCTTATGGCCCTGAAGAGGTGATAGCCCACGTCCGGGCGGAGGCTAAAGGCCTTCAAGATAGGAGAGGGATCGCGCAATGGATCGTTGGGGTCAGCGCTGCGAGAGGAGGCGTAGAGCTTCGTCACCTCCGGGTCCGAGCCGTCGTTGGGCAGCCACTTCAGTCGCATGGTCTTCCTCCACACGTTGGGAGATAGCTTCAGAGCGGCTCTTCAGCGCTCCGATGCGGGCTTTACGGCGTCGCGTCTGGGCTAACCTCATGGGACCCCGCAGGTGGGTCGAGGGCTGTGCCCTGGTCCGCGGAGATGGCCGTCTGCATGGCGGAGATGGCCACCTCGATCTGGTCGTCGTCGGGGGGCCGGGTCGTCAGCGCCTGGAGCGCCAGGCTGGGAGCCATGAACAGCTTCACCAGCCGGTTGCCGGCGTGGGCGCCGCTGAATCGGATTATTTCGTAGCTCAGCCCGGCGATGACGGGGATCAGCAGAATGCGGGAGAGCAGCCGCCACTGGAGGGACGGCGTGCCGAGCAGGGTGAATACGATGATGGCCACCACCATCACCGTTAGCAGGAAGGCGGTGCCGCAGCGGGGATGGGCCGCCGGGAACCGGCGGATGTGGGACGTGTCCAGCGGGACCTGGGCCTCCTGGGCGTGCACCGTCATGTGCTCGGCGGCGTGATAGGCGAAGACCCGCCGGATATCCCGCATGAGCCCGATGAGCTTGATGTAGGCCAGGAAGATGATGAGGCGCAGGACGCCCTCGGCCAGGTTGCTGAGGACCGATGAATCGGTGAACCGGTCTACTCCCCGCTCGACCACCACTAGAGGCAGCACGAAGAATAGGGCGACGCCAAAGCTCAGGGAGAGGGCGATGGTCACGGCGATGGCCCTCTTGGAGATAGGGTCTTCCCCGCCACCGGCGGCCACGTTGGCCGAGTAGGTCAGCGCCTGGATGCCCATCACCAGCATCTCCAGGAGGACGATGGTCCCGCGCACCAGGGGGACGCGCCTCCACGGGCCGGTGTAGAGCGAGGGGATCGAGTGGGAGATGGCGCAGATTTCGCCTTCGGGGTTGCGGGCGGCGACAGAGAAGGCCCGCTGGCCGCGGATCATGACCCCTTCGATAACCGCTTGGCCGCCGTAGAAGAACTTCTGCTGGGCCACGGGGTTTCCTGGTCTGCCTGAGTATCCGCCTCTCAGCAGGGTGAGAGAGCGCTGTCGTGCCTGTTTAGGAGAGAAAAGCGGGGGTCAGCGGAGGTTGAAGCGGCGCTTCAGGCGCTCCACGCGGCCCTCCGTGTCGATGATGAGCTGCTGGCCGGTGAAGAAGGGGTGACAGGCGCTGCACACTTCCACCTTGATGTTCTCTTTGGTGGAGCCGGTGGTGAAGGTGTTGCCACAGGAGCAAACCACCTGGGCGTTAGGGAAGTAGTGGGGGTGAATTTCCGTCTTCATTCCTCTTGACTCACCGGGATGATGTTAGCGCGCTTGGACTGTTTGGAGGCGTGGTCGAAGTGCACGGTGCCGTTGGCCTTGGCGTATAGCGTGAAATCTCGTCCCATGCCCACATGCCGGCCGGGGAAGATACGCGTGCCCCGCTGGCGCACGATAATAGTGCCGGCGCGAACCAACTGGCCGCCAAAGCGCTTGACGCCCAGGCGCTGCGAGTTGCTGTCCCGCCCGTTGCGGCTGCTGCCGCCCGCTTTCTTGTGGGCCATTCCTTCGCTCCTCCACCGGCGCCCTAGCCGGTGACGATCTCCCTGATGGCCAGCCGAGTGAAGCTCTGGCGGTGGCCTTGCTTACGCTGATAGCGCACCTTGGACTTGTACTTGAAGACCACGATCTTCTTGCCGCGTCCATGCGCCTGGACCTCCGCCACCACCCGGGCTCCGGCCACCGTGGGCTGCCCAACGGTGACTTCCTCGTCCCGCGAGAGCATGAGCACCCGGTCCAGCTCCAGGGTGCTCCCCGGCTCCGCGGCGAGCAGCTCCACCTCAATGGTGTCGCCGGGCTGGACTCGGTACTGTTTGCCGCCGGTCTCGATAATGGCGTAAGGCATGATGCAACGTTCTTATGCTAGGGGCCTCTGCTATGGGTCTATGCTAGGGGATGGTGCGCTTCCTGTCAAAGGGTGAGGCACGCCATCAGCTTGGCGGAAGTTTTCTGGAAGGGGGCGTTTCCCCTGACCGGGGCCTACTCCTCCTTGTCGGGTGGCTCGTCCGCCTCCTCGTCTTCGTCCGGCTCATCTCCATTGGCGGAGGCGGTTATCTCCACGTCCAGCTCGAGCTGACGAGCCTTGAGGCCGTTCTTGTGGCCATTGCGGCTGCGTGCGGGGGCCTTCCGTGGAGGCTTGGCGGGGGCCTCTTCCTCTTCCTCTTTCGAATCGACGAAAGTGCTCACGGAGATGACGCGGTCTCCTGGCATGAGCTTGGTCATCACCTGCACACCCTGGGTGGTGCGGCCCAGCCGTCGTATCTCCGACAGCCGGGTGCGGAAGACCATGGCCTTGCTGGAGCCCACCAGGACCTCCTCCATATCCTCCGTCACCACCACGGCGGCGGCCACGGGGCCCGATTTGTCGGTGATGCGGGTGGCGATGACACCCGCGCCCAGGCGGCCCTGAAGGGGGAAGGCCTCCACACGGGTCCGCTTGCCGTAGCCCCGGTCGCTTAGGGTCAGCAGATAGGCGTTGGGCGTGGCCACCTCCATGGCGATCACCTCGTCGTTGGGCGTGAGGCGGATGCCCCGTACGCCGCCGGCGCTGCGGGTCTGGCGGACACGCACCTGGTCGATGGCAAAGCGGATGCCATGACCCAGGCGGCTGACCATGATGATGTGCGTGTCCGGGTCGGCGAGCCGGGCCGCCAGCACCGAGTCGCCCTTCTCCAGGTCCATGGCCGCGAGGCCGTTGCTGCGAATGTTCGAGAGTTGGTCGAGGTGCATGCGCTTCACCTCGCCCCGGCGCGTGCCCAGCATGATGTACTTGTCGGCGTGGAGGTCGCGCAGGGCCAGCAGCGCGGTCACCCGCTCGTGCTGAGGGATGTTGATTAAATTGACCACGGGCGTACCGCGGGTCTGTTTCGAGACGTCCGCGGACACCTCGAAACAACGCTTGCGGTAGACACGGCCCAGGTCGGTGAAGAACAGGAGCCAGTCGTGGGTGTCGGCGCTCAGGAGCTGCTGTACGGCGTCGCCCTCGCGGGTTACCTGGCCACGGGAGCCCTTACCGGCGCGGTGCTGCAAGCGGTAGGTCTCCTTGGGAATGCGCTTGATGTACCCACGGTCGCTGAGCGTGATCACCACGTCCTGGTGGGGCGTCAGCTGCTCCACCGTGAAGTCGGTGGCCTCTTCGTCCCGGATCTCCGTACGCCGGTGGTCGCCAGCCTCCTTCTCGTGCTTCAGGGTCTCCTCTTTGACCACGTGCAACACCCTCCGGGGGTCGGCCAGGAGCCCCTCCAGCTCCTTGATCCGCTTCTGGAGCCCCTGGTACTCCGACTCAATCTTCTCGCGCTCCAGGGCGGCGAGCCGGCGGAGCTGCATGTCCAGGATGGCCTGGGCCTGAATCTCGTCCAGGTTGAACTGGGAGATGAGCCCCTGCCGCGCGGACTCCACGTCCTCGGACTGGCGGATGAGGGCGATAACCGCATCGAGGTTCTGAAGCGCGGTGCGGAGGCCGGTCAGGATGTGGGCACGCTCGCGGGCCTTGCCCAAATCGAACTCGGCGCGCCGCCGGACCACGTTGTGCCGGAAATCGATGTAGTGCTGGAGCGCGGCCTTCAGGCCCAGCACCCGGGGCTGGCCGTCCACCAGGGCGAGCATGTTCATGTGGAAGGCGCTCTGCATGGCGGTGTGCTTGTAGAGGTTGTTCAGCACCTGGGCCGGCGAAGCGCCCCGTTGGAGCTCAAGCACCATGCGCATGCCCTTGCGGTCCGACTCGTCGCGTATCTCGGCGATGCCCTCCATGCGCTTCTCTTTGGTCATGGTGGCGATCTTCTCCACCAGCGCAGCCTTGTTCACCTGGTAGGGCAGCTCGGAGACGATGATGCGGTCGCGCTCCCTGCCTTGAGTCGCCTCCTCGACGCTGGCGCGGGCGCGCACGATGACCTTGCCGTGACCGGTGTGATAGGCGCTCTGCATGCCCTCGCGGCCCATGATGATGCCGGCCGTGGGAAAGTCGGGGCCCTGGACGAACTCCAGCAGCTCCTCGGTGGGAGCGTCGGGACGGTTGATGAGGTGGACGATGGCGCCGCAGACCTCGCGCAGGTTGTGGGGCGGGATGTTGGTGGTCATCCCCACCGCGATGCCGGAGGCCCCGTTCACCAGGAGATTGGGCAGGCGGGCGGGCAGCACCCGGGGCTCCTGATGGGAGCCATCGTAGTTGTCGACGAAGTCCACCGTGTTGCGGTCTATGTCCACCAGCATCTCTTCGGCGATGGAGGCCAGGCGGACCTCGGTGTACCGCATGGCGGCGGGCGGGTCGTCGTCGACCGAGCCGAAGTTCCCCTGGCCGTCCACCAGGGGGTAGCGCAGGGAGAAGTTCTGGGCCATCCGGACCAGGCTGTCGTACACGGGCGAGTCGCCGTGGGGGTGGTACTTGCCCAGCACCTCACCTACCACGCCAGCGCTCTTCTTGTAGGAGGAGTTGGGGCGCAGCCCCATGCCGTGCATGGCGAAGAGGATGCGGCGGTGCACCGGCTTCAGGCCGTCCCGCACGTCGGGCAGCGCCCGGGAGACGATGACGCTCATGGCGTAGTCGAGGTACGCGCCACGCATCTCCTCTTCGATTCGTACGGGTACGGGGGGCCGGATATTGCCGGGGGTGGCCAAGACCATGGGGGCTCCTCTCCTAGAGACCGGTAGCGGGCTTGCAGCGCCTGGCGCCCTGGCGGGCTCTGGACGGTGGCGCTACGAAGGGGTGGACGGGCCCGCGGAGGGCGTAAAGGCTGGCAAAAATCTCAAACGAAGTATAGCAGAAGGGCTAAAAAACAGCTAGGCGGAGCACCGCGAATTGCCCGATATTCGCACGACTCTCGGTGAATCGGGATGGGGAGGTTGGCTGGCACTCCGAGTGCACCAAGGCGGGGCTCGCCCAGGCCGTGATTGAGGAGTAACCCTTGGCCGGCCCAAGGGGGCAAAGGACAAGCGGAAGCGCTCACGAAGGGGATACATCAACCGCTGGGCGGTCTGAACGGTCAGCTAACTGGTGGTGACCAGGCGGACGAATGTGCCAAGCGACCCTATGCAGGGGAAGGGAGCACGTGGGCGAGACATGGTTTTGTGCGGGTGTCGCGGCATCGTGTGGCCCCCTGGCTCAACTTGTCGTTGTGCACCGCAAATTATGCAGCGGATTAGGGCCTTCGTTGGCATCGTAACCCGATATTACCATGGCGGCGCGCTCCTTTTCATGGCCGGACCGTTCCGTGTAACCGCTGCTCCGTGGGAATACGCAAAGCCGTCTCGTGGAGGACCCATCACTTGCGGGAACCGCGGTAGATGGTCACCGGCAGATTGGTCCAGCGCAGCGACTCGATGATCAGCCCCTCGCCGGGCTCCAGCATCGCGTAGATAGCGCGGTCCATGGGGAACCGGCGGCGTCCGACCACCGCCCAGGCGTCCTTGCCCTTGCCGAAGCCCAGGGGGCTCCGGGGCTGGAGCGGCCCCAGGTTCCCATAGTAGAGGTTGTGGGCCTGCATCAGTCCCATGATGCTGTAGGTGAGGCGCGCGCCCAGGAACACCACTACGGCTATGGTGAAGGCCCCCATGATGCCGGAGTTGCTGCTCACGGCCAGGACGCCCAGACCGATGGAGATCAGGGCCAGCGCCGCCACGCTCCGCGCCGTCTGTATCACCAGCCAGCGGCGCTCCTCGTTCCAGATGGGCCGGAACTGGATGCCGCACGCGTGACACCGGCCGGTGTTGTCGATATTCGGGTGTTGGCAGTTCTCTTGCATAACGTGGTCAGCCACTCCTTAGACCGAGGGCACTCCGCTCGTGGAGACGTGGCGCCGCTCCGCCCAGTCGAGCAGGCCGGCGAACAGGTTCAGGAACCCCTTGGCCACCTCGTGCTCGCGTTCGGGGTGGCACTGGACACCGACGACCCAGGGGTGGGCGGGACTCTCCAGCCCCTCAATGACGCCATCGTCGGGCGTGTACGAGGAGGCCAGGAGCGACGGCGCCTTCTGGGGCTCCTTCATCCCCTGGTGGTGCCAGCTATTGGTCCGGTAAAAGGCGCCCACCCCCACGATGGCCGCCAGTTTGCTGCCCGGCGAGACGTAGACCGAGTGCTGCAGGTAGGGGGTGCGCTCCCGCTCCTTGCCATCGGGGCGGTGGTCCGGCAGGTCCTGGAGCAGGGAGCCGCCGAAGGCCACGTTCAGGAGCTGCATGCCGCGGCAGATCCCCAGGACGGGCAGGTCCAAGGCCAGGGCCTCCCTCAGCACCGCCAGCTCCATCTCGTCGCGGGCGGGCGAGGCCTTTACATTCGCCGTGGGGTCCACCGGCTGGCCGTAGGCGGAGGGATGGACGTCCTCCCCGCCGGTGAGCATGAGTCCGCCCGCGCCATCGAGTCCCCAGGTGGTGCCGTCCCACGTCTCCGGCAGCAGCAGCCGCACCGTCCCGCCGCGGCTCGTGATGGACTCGACGTACCGGCTGGCATCCCGTTCCGATGAGGCGGTGATAGTGATGAGCGCCACGTGGAGACTCCCTGGCTGATCGGCCCATTATACAGCCGCTCGTTTCGCGCAACTACGCGGCGGCGCCCGCTCGATGCTGTCGGTGTGAGCCGTAACGAGCGGCGGTCCATTCCGGCGTCAGACTACTCTTCCGTCTCCTCTGGGTATGGGCCCTCTTCCTCTTCGTCCTCATCCCGGTTCGCCGCCGCCGAGGGACGCACGCTCAGCAGATGCTCCTCTTCGGTATCCTCCGGTTCCCATGCCGGTGGAAAGGCTTGCTCCAGTTCCTCCACCTCGTCCGCATCGTAGCTGAACGCACTCTCGGCAAGGTCCGAGGCGTTCTCCTTAGTGGGGAAGGAGACGATGCCCCGTTGAGAGGGGTGCTGGAAGCTCTCCCTGAGTAGTGCGGTAATCTGGTCGTCGCGGATGCTGACCGCCGCCGCCTGGTACTGGTTCCCACCCTCCATCAGGCTCAGGAGCTTGCGGCCCAGCGCTTGGGGCAACTGGCCCAGCCACTGACCGTAGTGGTCGAAGGCGGCCAGGGTATCTTGGTGGCGCCGCAGCTCGATTGCCATCCCGGCGGACACCGATGCGAGGAGCGAGGGGTCCGGTGGCTCCTCCAGGGTCACCTGGGTGCTCTTGCCCCTCTCCTCGATAAAGAGATGGGGCGCCAGCCGCTGGCTCTGGGGCTTGGCGGTGGGGGGGGGGGGCTTCATCCTCTCCAGGCGCTCGAGGTTCTTCCGGGCGATGGGGTTGCGCGGGGAGATCTCCAGGGAGCGCTGGAAGGCCTTACGGGCCGCGGTCCAGTCCCCCAACTCAAACCACGCCTTTCCCAGCCGGTTTGAAGCCTCGAGTTCCTTGGGGTTGAGCTCTAGCAGCCGCCGGTTGACGGCCACCGCCTCCTCCCACCGGCTCGCCATGGCCAGCGCGATGGCCGTCTTGCTCTGCTCTCTCAGCAGGCGGGCGTTCTCCTCGATGTGGTTGTTCATCGTGACGGCCACGGTTTAGGGAAACGATTGCTGGGAGTTCCGGCCCAGATTGGCATGCCCACGGAGATCACGCTCCCTGTCGCCCGTTTTCGAGAAAAGGAGAGGCCCCGCTCTGCAGCAGGGCTTGGTGCTCGATCTGGATGCACCGGTCCATGACCACGTGGACCCCCGCGGCCCGCGCCCGCTCGGCGGCTTCGTGATGGACGATGCCGAGCTGCATCCACACCACGGGAGCACCGATGCGAAGCGCCGCCTCCACCACGTCGGGCACCTCTTGAGGACGCCGGAAGATGTCCACGATGTCCACCCTCTCGGGCACGGACTCCAGATCAGGGTAGGGCTGCTCGCCCAGCACGGGCCCGCCGAGGCGCGGGTTCACGGGGATGATGCGATAGCCGTGCTCCTGAAGGTATCGGGCCACGCCATGACTGGGGCGGTGGGTTTTATCGGAGAGGCCCACCACCGCTACCACCCTGCTGCGCTCCAGGACCTGTTGAATATCGTGCATCGGCATATCTTCGGGCAAGGCGCCATTGACCGTTCCGGGCGCGCCCGCCTTATGAAACGGTAGCTTGCTCAAATGGAGCCCAGCCGTCAAGGGGGTACAGGCCGACTTGGCGCCGGAATTACCCATGGCTCCGTTTTTTCCTTCTTGAGGCAATCTGGGTTCGAGGCAATCCGGGCTTGGGTGAGAATGGGGGTTACCGAAGACCGGCCGCTCGCTCGGCCGCCGCCCAGTCCAGCCTATCGGTGAGCAGCTCGGCGAACCGCTCCACCTTCCGGGGGTGGTGGACCGAGACGCGCTCCTGGACCGAGCCCAGCGTCTCCGCCGTGGCGTGCGTGTCGCGCTCCACCATCAGCAAGGGGATCTCCTCCTGATCGGCCCGCTGGTACGTGTACTGGGTGGGCTCGCCGCCGCCCGTCAGGATGAGGCAGCTCAGGGGGCAGCTCAGCGCGGCCATGGCGATGTCCGGGCGCTGCGCCTGGACGATGACCGCCTGGTTTGGGAACCGGTCGAAGTAGCTGACTCCCCACTCCAGGACCAGACCGCCGATAAGGAAGTACTCCACGAGCGCCTGGTCCTTGGACTCCCAGACATAGAACTGGGCCTGCAGGTGGTCCGCCACCTGGCGCACCGTGGGCGTTAGCAACAGGCGCTCCTCCGGCACCACGCCCACCACGGGGAGACCCGCCTCCTGGAGCTCGGGCGCAAGCCGGGCGGTGATGTCGTGCTCGGCGTAACGGGTGCGGCGGTTGATGAGCAGGCCGGCCAGCGTGGCGCCGAAGGCCTCGCGCCACATCGCGGCGCTCTCCGCCGAGAGGCCGGGAGCGTAGGGAACCACCCCCAGCACCTGGGCATTCAGCCGTTGGGCCAGAGATGCCGAGGCGACCGACGGCGCGCCATCGGCGCCTGCCAGTGGCAGCCCCTCCACGAGCACCACGTCCGCCTCCCGCCCCAGCGCCTCCACGGCTTTCGCGGCTGCATCGGCCACGCTCCGCTCCAGCTCTGGGCCGGTCACGACAATGGGGTGTTGGACTGGGCCGTGGCCGTTGGTGCCGGGGCCGTTGATTATGGAGGCGAACAGCTCCGCGTCGGCGGCGCCCGTTTCGCCGAGCGACACCGGCTTCAGCAGCGCTACCCGCCGTCCCGCTCGCCGCCACGTCGTTGCCAGGGCGGCGCACAGCGCGGTGCTTCCGGCGCCGGGCCCCTGCCCGCACACGTACAGGACTCCCACAAACGGCCTCTTTTGACTCTGATCTGAAGGGATGGACTCTAGCGAGGCAGCAGTATAGCACCTGACGTGGGGCCGGGGGCCGGGTTCGTACCCGTCTTCGCTCTCGCTCCCCGCATTTCCCCTGTATTCTCCCTTACATTGTCGCCTTCGTGCCGTCGCGCTATACTGCCTGGGGCTCGAACCGATGCGACACTCCCCCGCTCACCAGGCCATCACCGTCCGCGTTCCGGCCACCAGCGCCAACCTGGGGCCAGGCTTCGACGCCCTGGG
The DNA here is from genome assembly GCA_965249185.1 of Dehalococcoidia bacterium. Taxonomy (GTDB): domain Bacteria; phylum Chloroflexota; class Dehalococcoidia; order Lucifugimonadales; family Australimonadaceae; genus CBDFLS01. The sequence goes on along the minus strand of CBDFLS010000002.1, from coordinate 654,332 downwards.
ACTCGCGCTGAGCATGTGGAACCGGGTCCACCTCCAGTGGGGCGGGCCCGCGCAGGTTACCGTTCATGGCGAGGGGGCCGATCATCTGCGGACCGACGAGCGCAACCTGACCTACCGGGCCGCCCAGCGGCTCCTGGATGAGGTGGGCGTTGTCGCCGAGGGGTTGCGGATCACGTCGTGGCACGAGGTGCCGCTGGCCCGGGGCCTGGGCAGCAGCGCCTGCGCCATCGTTGGGGGGCTGGCTGCCGCCAACGCGCTGCTGGACAGCCCGGTGCCGCCCCCTCGTCTGCTGGAGCTGGCCACCGAGCTGGAGGGACACCCGGACAACGTGGCGGCGGCGCTTCTGGGCGGCTGCTGCATCGTTGTCAGAGAGGGGTCGAAGCTCCTGGCGGCGCCCGTGCCGCTGCCGCCGGACCTCCAGTGCGTGGTCTTCATACCGGACCAGCCCCTGACCACCAAACAGGCCCGGGAGGTGCTGGCGCCCCAGGTCCCCCGGGAGGACGCGGTGTTCAACATCGGACGCGCCGCGCTGCTGGTGGCGGGGCTCACCACCGGGCATCCCGAGTATCTGCGGGTGGCCACCCAGGACCGCCTGCACCAGCCGGCGCGCCAGCGGATGTTCGCGCCCATGAAACAGATCTTCGACAACGCGCTCAAGGCGGGAGCCCACGGGGTCTTCCTCTCCGGCGCCGGCTCCTCGGTCATGGCGCTGACCATGAAGTCGGAGCACCGCGCCACCACCATCGGCTACGAGATGGCCGACGCCGCCGACAAGGCGCGGGTGCCCGGCACCTTCCGGGTGCTGGAGCCGTCCCCCACCGGCGTCGAGGTCCTGGCCCCGGACGAGGAGGAGTAGGTGGCGCTCCTGGTGCAGAAATACGGCGGCACCTCCCTGGCCGGCGCAGGACATATCCGGCGCGTGGCCGCCCGCGTTGCCACCGCCCGTGGCGCGGGGAGCCAGGTTGTGGTCGTGGCGTCGGCCATGGGCCACACCACCGACGAGCTGGAGGCCCTGGCCTACGAGGTCACGGCCAGCCCCGACCCGCGGGAGCTGGACCTTCTCCTCTCCACCGGAGAGATCGTATCGTGCACGCTGCTGGCCATGGCGTTGCGGGAGGCGGGCACTCCCGCCGTGAGCATGGGCGGCGCCCAGGCCGGCATCCGCACCGATAGGGTCCACGGCCGCGCCTCCATCGTCTCCCTTGACCTGGAGCGGGTCCACCGGGAGCTGGACAAGGGGCTAGTGGTCATCGTGGCCGGATTCCAGGGCATCACGGAGGAGATGGACGTCACCACGCTGGGCCGGGGCGGGTCCGACACCACGGCGGTGGCGTTGGCGGCGGGCCTGGGCGCCGAGCGGTGTGAGGTCTACACTGACGTGGAGGGCATCTTTACCGCGGACCCCCGCGTGGTCCCCGAGGCCCGCAAGCTCGACGAGCTGAGCTACGAGGAGATGTTGGAGCTGGCCAGCTACGGCGCCAAGATGCACCCCCGCTCCATCGAGCTGGGGGCCATTTACAATATGCCCATACTGGTGGCCTCCAGTCTCACCGACGCGCCGGGCACACTGATCCATGGAGGAGATGAGATGGAAGTGCGAAATAAGGTGCGGGGCGTGGCCCACGATCCTGACGTGGCCCGGATCACCGTGCGGGGAGTGCCCGACAGGCCGGGGATCGCCGCCATCCTCTTCGAGCCCCTGAGCGACGCCCAGGTCAGCATCGACACCATCGTTCAGAACGCCAGCGCCGAGCGGTTGACCGACGTCTCCTTCACCGTATCGCGGTCGGACCTGGCCCGCGCGCTGGAGGTGGTGCGTCCGGTGGCCCAGGCCATCGGCGCCGCCGAGTGCGTCAGCAACGACCGGCTCGGAAATGTCAGCATCGTGGGCACCGGCATGCAGAACTCACCCGGCTACGCCTCGCGCATGTTCCGGGCGCTCTTCGAGGCCGGCATCAATATCGAGCTGATCACCACCTCTCAGATCCGTATTACGTGCATCGTGGACGAGGACCGGGTCCAGGACGCGGTTCGGGCCCTCCACCGGGCCTTCGAGCTGGACCAGGCGTAGCCTCCCCCGCCCCCGCCCTTTATATAAACCGGAATTACGCATATCAAGCTGCCTGGGTCCAAGCAACGCACCATCCTCGACGAGAGCCATCGTAGTATCAGTCACGGATGCCGTCAACCATCCAATCAAGCGCACAAAACCATCTCTCGGCGTGGTGAGTTAGCGGCCCCAGGCAGCGGAGGTGGCTTTCACCACGTTTGCACTCCCTTCAAACTCCTCCGGGCGCGCACCTCGCCCTTGGTTGCCTCTCTTCACCTCGGATGACCTCAAGGATAATCGCTACCCTGGTGCTGGATGGAGCCCGGCGATACGCTCCAACACTTGCCGGAATACCTCCCGGGACACTGCCACCTCAGCAAGCTGAAACACCAACCTCCTGGCATGCCGCACCAGACGTCCACCCATCTTGATGAGCTTGGTCTGCACGCTTCGCAGTGACCAGTGTTTCACTGACTCTGGCAAAGTCAGCCTTCTCATGAAGTTGCCCAGGTTGTAGGCCAGCACAAACAGCCACAGCCTCACCTGGTTAGCAACGAACCTGTGACACGAGAGCCGCGTCCAGTTCAGGGCGTATTTACCTTCCTTGATCCGCTGCTCGGCCGTGCCCCGCCCGTTGTAGAAGTGGGTTACGCCTGCCGGCGGTAGGTTGAGGTTGGTGACGACGAACCCGACCCTCGGGAATAGCTCACCCTGGCGCCACTCCACCTTGGCGACCACACGCCGGGGAATGTCCCAGCTCTGGGCCTGGTAAACGAAGTCGTGATACCGGACTACGGGCTTCCCTTCGACAGGCTCAGGGCAGGCTTTAGGCGGCCTGCCCACGGGCCGCTTCAGCAGGTGCCGGATGTTTCCTTGTAATACCTCGTTGGCCGGAAGCCGCATAGCGTAGCCAGTGTCCCTTGACTCCAGGTACTCGTACACCTCGGGCTTGGCAAAGGCAGCATCGGCCCGGAACAGCAGCCGGACTCCTTTCTCCTGGTATCGCTTCACGACTGGCTCCAGAACCTCCCGCCACCGCTCAGCGCTGTGGACGTTGCCCGGGCGAAGCATTGCACCTTCGCAATCTCCGAAATGGTTGAACAGGAAGAGCGGGTGATAACATACGGACTCGAAGTGGCCGTTGTAGGCGACTCCCTCTTGCTGCCCATGCACCGGGCTTTCAGAGCTGTCCATGTCTAGGATAACTCGCTGGTGAGATGTCTGGGCCATGGCCCTGTCCACCCACTCAACATTCAGGCGCGCAAGCCCATCCAGGTTTTCCTCTTCGGTTAACACCTCAGTCTCAAATCGGCTCATAGTATTGGTGCTGGCTGCCTGCTTATCAGTACCTTGCCACCCGACGATGACACGCATAGCCGGGTCTTGGGCAAGCCGTTCAGCGTCGTTGGTGTCCTCGTAGCCAGCGAGACGGCTATACACCGATTGTCTGAGCAAGGGCAACAGCGGGTGTTGCACATTGCGGCCGGTGCGGCTTTCATGGATATAATCGTTGGCTGTCTCTGTGAGCCCCAGAGCGGCATCAAGCTCGCGGCATGCCAGGAGTCCGGCGTCCGAGGTGATGGTAGCGCCACGAAAATCCAGGCGGACTCTGCGGTCGAATTGGAGCTTCAAAGGGGTGTCGGAGCTTTCACCCATTGGGTGCCTCCAGCGAGATTGCGGTATCCAGAACTAGGCCCGCTAGCTCGGCCAGTCTAGCACCCACACTGCCCATAATGCCCAGGTAGGCGGCTCAAATAGGCAGCACTCTTACCGGATTACGACGCACCCACGCGGCTGATCTGGGAAATGTGGGTTGGACGTGTCAACGTGGGCAGCATCCGGGGGCTGGCTTTCCCCGTGATCCTCGCCTTCAGCGCGGTGGGGGCGCCCCTGACCGGCATAATGAAGGACAGCTTCGACTCGTACTTCCCGGCCTGGTGGATGGCGGTGGTGGCGCTATTTGTGGCCGCGGCCCTCATGCTGTTCACGCCGCGCCCGAGACCCCGGGACGTGGCGGCCGTCGCGCCCCTGCCTTCGTCGTGAGGTGTTGACAGGTGTTGACCGCGCCTCCCAGCTTCTGCTATCAATGCGTGGGCCCGCGAGTCCACGGAGAATTCTCGCACCGGGTGGTGAGCGTATGGTGATGAGGTCAGTGTTGGCCGGTCTCACGCTGCTATTTTGGGTGGCCTGCACGAGCGAGGCGCCCACCCCAACGCCGACGCCTATGCCCACGCCTAGCCCCACGCCGGCGGCAGGCCCTACACGAACGCCTACGCCCACGCCTAGCCCGACGCCTGTGCCCACACCGACACCCACGCCCTTTCCCGCGCCCGCCGTGCAGGCGGAGACGCTCCGCCTGCTTGCGTTTGCCTACTGGGAGGCCTTCAACTCCTACGACTCGGAGAGGGCCCTCTCCTATCTGGATGAGGGCTACCGGGCGGAGCGGGAGAGCGAAATCCGGAGCGAGATCGGCCAGATCAAGCGGTTCAGCGTTAAGCTTGGGGTCAGCGAGGAGAGCGGGCCCCAGATGACGCGGGCGGACGAGGCGGAGATGTTCTTGAAGATGCGGGAGCCCCTGGGCTCCCGCCGCATCCGTATGGCCTTCCGCATGGCGGAGGACTCGTGGAAGATCACCTACGCCGAAGAGGCGAAGTAGCGCCACCCCCCGTGCGGGCCGGTGGCTTGGACCCGTAACGAACAGAGGAGGAGCCATGGCTTTGCGAGACAAGGTGCAAATTGGCGTGTCGATCCCCCAGCATTTTCCCGGGGGGGACGTGGACATGGACCTGGTGCGGCGGTTCGCCGAGCGGGCCGAGCAGCTCGACTACCACAGCATCTGGGTCATGGAGTCGCTCTTGGGCAAGTCGCCGATCTTGGAGCCGGTGAGCCTTTTGGGCTACCTGGCTGCCGTCACCACCAGGGTGCGGCTGGGCAGCTCGGTGGTGGTGCTGACCTTCCGGCACCCCATATCCTTTGCCAAGAGCATGGCGAGCGTAGACCTGATGAGCGGCGGCCGGCTGATCGTGGGAGTGGGTACAGCCTCACCCCGGCACAATGTCCCATTCCGGCCCCCCGCGGACCGGCGAGTTCGCAGGTTCACCGAGACGCTGGAGATAATGAAGGCGCTGTGGACGGAGCCGGTCGCCAACTACCGGGGCGACATCTGGCAGCTTGAGGGGGCCTCCATGGAGCCCAAGCCGGTCCAGCGGCCCCATCCGCCCGTCTGGTTCGGCGGAAGGAGTCCCGCCACGCTGCAGCGGGCGGTGCGTCAGGCCGACGGCTGGATGGAGGACAGCGGCTCGACCGCGCCCGAGTTCAGGGAGCAGGTGGCGCTTATCAGGCGGTCCCTGGAGGAGGCGGGGCGTGACCCGTCCAGCTTCGTCATCTCCAAGCGGCTGACCGTGGTGGTCGACAGCGATGCCGCCCGGGCTCGCCGCCAGGTGCAGGACTGGTACACCAACTACTACGGGAATCCAGCGCCGGCGGCGAATGCCATCGTTGGGAGCGTCGAGCACTGCCGAGAGCGCGTGGCCGAGTTCGTGGAGGCGGGCGCCGGCCACCTGATCGTCACCGTCCTCTTGGACCGGATAGAGCAGCTCGGCGCTCTGGCCGAGGTGGTGGGACAGGGGGATTAGGGCCCTGCCGGCGGCTACAAGCTGGCGACCTGGGGCGCGATCTCGGCGGCCAGGTATTCCGGCACCTCGTCGCTGTCGAAGAAGAGGTGCTGGAACTGGGCCTCTTCGAGGCCCATCTCCGCCAGCCGGCCCAGGCGCTCGACCACCTCGTCGGTCCCGCCGACGAGCATGCCGCGCTCCCTCGCCCTGTCGCGCACCTGGTCCAGCGACAACCGCTCTCCACGGGCCACGAACCGGCCCACCCGCTCCGTGCCGCGGTCGATGGCCTCCTGCGTCTTCCCCACGAGGCCGAAGACCATCATGGACTTCCGGATGGACTTCGGGTCCCGGCCCACCTCGTCGCAGCAGCGTTCCAGCGTCTCCAGCCTATCGCCAAACCACTCCGGCGTCGCATTGACGCAGTTCCACTCGTCGGCGTATCGCGCCACCAGGGGCAGCGTGTAGCGCTTCCCCTGGCCGCCGATCAGGATGGGCGGACGGCCCGTCTCGGGCTTCGGCAGGCAGTCGGCGCCGTCCAGCGTGTAGTGGCGGCCGTTGAAGCTCGCCGGCCCCGGTGACCAGAGCGCCTTGATCACCTGGAGCGACTCATCCAGCCGCTCGAAGCGCTCCGCGATGGGCGGGAAGGGGATGCCGTAGGCCCGGTGCTCCGGCTCGTGCCAGCCCGCCCCGATCCCCATGACGAACCGTCCTCCGCTGAGCAGGTCGATCTGCGCCGCCATGCGCCCGATCTCCACCGGCGAGCGGAAGGTGATGGGCGTCACCAGCGGCCCGAAACGGATGCTCTTGGTGTCCTTCGCCGCCGCCACGAAAGAGAGGAACGGCTCCAGCGATTCCTGCTGAGGCAGGCCGATAAAGTAGTGGTCCGAGCGGAACAGGGAGGGGAAGCCCAGCCGCTCCACCAGCGCCAGAATATGGCTCCAGCGCTCCCACGTAAGGCCCACCTGGCCCTCCACCATCAGTCCAATTTTCATTAGAACCCCTTCACGTTGGAAGTAATCGGTCTTGCGCTGGCTGGTGACCGCCTCTGCAAACGCAGAGGTGGTCTCGCCCAGGCCGGTTTGGCGAGGGTGGGAGCTTACACGGCTGGCGACCGCTTTCGCAAACGCTGAGGTGGTTTTGCCCATGCGACCATCCCCTATAGGTTATCCCCACGGCAAGCGCTCATTGCGAGAACCGCCTGTCTGCCCATAAGCTCTTCTATCCCTCTTTTGCGGGGTACGCCCCCTCTTTGCCGCGTATGCGATGGATCCTGTCCGCATGCGGGAGAGGTCCAGGGCGGTCCCTGGCTGTGCCTCGGCAGGTGGGGGAGTGGAACAGTAAAACCGTATGACTTCCTTGGAGCGCCAGGCCTCGCCGGCGGGCCGCTAGGAGAGCGATTCGGTGAGGGCTTGCACGTTTCTGCCGCAGTAAATGTGGGACCCCATCCGTCGTAGGCACGCCCCCCCTTTTGATTCTGGGCGCTCATGCGTTACCATGCGTCGGTCCCAACCCTATTCCACGTGTAAGAGGAGAATGCAGCATGGCGTTGACTTACGAGCAGGCTGATCGAGTGCTAAAGGCGGCCGTCGCCAAGTCCGAGGAGTTGGAGTTCAAGATGGCCATCGCGGTGGTCGATTCGGCGGGAGAGCTGCAGGCCCTGGGCCGCATGACAGGCGCCGGCCCCGGCAGGGCCGATATCGCGTCCGGCAAGGCCAGGGTCTCGGCCATGATGGGCCGGCCCAGCGGCGAGATCGCCGAGCGCATGAACGAGCGGATCATCCTCTCCATGACCGTCCTGCACAGCGGGAAGCTGGTCTACTGGCAGGGGGCGGTGCCCCTGAAAGAGGGCGACACGCTCATAGGTGCCGTGGGCGTCTCCGGCAGCAATGCCGCCAACGACGAGATCGTGGCCCAGGCCGGCGCCGACGCGCTGTAGGACGTGCTTAGGAGCCTGTCGGCGCCGACGAGGCGGCCGGCAGGCTCTCCAGCAGTTCGTCCGTGGTGGTCACCAGGCCGAAGTACCGCCGCACGCTGTTGAGCACCGCCTCCTGGGCCTCCAGGTTCGAGTCGGCGATGCCGTCGGCCGGCACGAGCAGGTCGAAGTCCCGGGCGTAGGCGTCGCGGACGGTGGACTCGACGCAGAAGCTGGACGTGGTGCCGGTGACGATGAGCACCTGGACGCCCTTCATCCGCAGTTCCGACTCGAAAGTGGTGTTGTAGAAGGCGCTGGCCCGGTGCTTGATGATCACCTCGTGCTCGGGGAGCACCTCGGCCGCGATCTCGTCCAGCAGCGCCGCGCCCCAGCTATCGCGCAGCACCAGCGAGGAACGGGGGCCACGGCGCATCAGGTGCGACGGGATGCGGCGGCGCTCCTGGCCGCGGTCGTCCGGGTAGTACACCTGCTGGGTGAACCAGACGGGCATGATCGGCGTGCATGCGCGGATGAGGCGGATTACGTTGGGCACGATGGCCAGCGGATACTCGTTGCCCGGCGGGCCCACGATCTTTCCCCGGCCCCCCTCGGGGTGGCAGAAGTCGTTCTGCATGTCGATGACCACCAGTCCGGTCTCGGCCGGGTCCGGTCGAAAGTCGAGACTCATAGCGCACTCCTCCTGCCGCCGCGCGTGACGGTGGCGGCTACGACCGAGCTCGTTCCAGCAACTGCCCGCTCCCAGGGCGGGCAGTGACCTCGCCGTTCCTGAAGATCACCTCGCCGCGACGCACCGTCAGCACGGGCCAACCGCGCAGGCGCGCTCCATCGAAGGCGCTGTTGAAGCGGCTGTGGGTCGTCTCGGGGCCGACCACCGCCTCCCGCTCCAGGTCCACCACCACCAGGTCGGCGTCGCTGCCCACGGCGATGGACCCCTTCCGGGGATAGTAGCCGAACAGCTTGGCGGGGTTCAGCGCCGCCAGCTCCGCCACCTTCTCCAGGGTGATGCGTCCCTTGAGCACGCCCTCGGTCAGCAGCACCGGAAGCATGGTGGCGAGTCCCGCGAAGCCTGGGCGCTCCTCCCAGAGCGACTTGCCGGTCTTGATGATGGGCACGTGGTCGGAGCCCACGGTCTGCATGAGGCCGTTGGCGATGCCCCACCAGAGACGGTCCTGGTTCTCCTTGTCCCGGAGCGGCGGGCTCACCTTGCCCATGCCCGTCCCCTGGCTGTTGAGCCGCTCATCGTCGGCGGTGAGGGCCAGGTAGTGGGGGCAGGTCTCCAGCAGCACCCGGTGCTCCCGCTGCCTGGCCGCCACGGCGGCGTCGATGGCCGCGCCGATGGTGGTGTGGGGGATGTAGAGAGGGCAGTCGAGCTGCTCGGCCATCCAGATGGCTCGCAGCACGTCCTGCTCCTCCACGAAGGCGGGCCGGGAATCCGTGTAGGCCTGTAGGTCCTCCCGGCCGCTCTGCTTCACCCGGGCGGTCATGAGCGACAGCAGCGCCTGGTCCTCGCAGTGGACCATGCAGTAGCCGTAGGGGCCCAGCCCCCGTATCCGCTCCATGGCCGCGTAGAGCACGCCGTCGTCGGCGGTGACGATGCCGATGGGGTTCCCCGGGGCGTAGCCGCCCATGTAGAACTTGAAGCTGGTCACCCCGTACCGCCGGGCGTACTCCGGTATCTGTAGCGCCTGCTCCAAGCTGGAGACGATGAAGTGGAAGGCCGTGTCCACCATCATGTTCGCAGCGGCGATCTCCCGCCGCTCTTCGTAGACCTGCCCCAGCGCCTCCGGGCCGGCTGAGCCCAGGACGTACTGGAGAATGGTGGTCACTCCGCCGGCGGCCGCGCTCTGGGACTCCGACACGCAGTTCTCAACGTAGGGGGTGAGCCCGCCCATGTGGACGTGGGGGTCCACCAGCCCCGGAAGCACCACCTTGCCGCCGCAGTCGATCTCCTCCTTGGCGGGAGGCAGCTGCTCGTCCTGGGCGATGGCAACAATCCTCCCGCCCGTGATGGCCACGCCGCCGTGGGAGGTCCCCGTGGGCGTGACGAGCTTGCCGTTCCGCAGCACCAGGTCAGCTTGCATCGGTCGTTCCTCCTTGATGGCTCTCCGAGGCGCTCACCACCCGCAGGTCCTGGCGAAGCGCAGGGGAAGGGCGCCCACCGCCCGCTCGAGCCGCTCGAGCATGGGCCGCACTTCCTCGAACCGCGCAAGCCGCTTGGGCAGGTCGGACCAGATACGCGACACCAGCTCCTGGGCCTCCTGGTGGAGGGCGTCGGTGTCCACGGTGACCACGCGGCCCTCCCGGACCACCACGTTGCCGTCCACCAGCACAGTGTCGACCGAGGAGCCCATCTCGCTGTAGACGATCTGTTGCAGGAGCTGCTCCTTGGGGGCCACGAAGAGCTCGCGGGTGTTCAGGAGCGTGAGGTCGGCCCGGTGGCCGGGCTCCAACCGTCCCACCGGCTGGCCGATGGCCTTGGCGCCCCCCAGCCAGCACATCCTGAGGCTGTCCTCGGCGCCGGGCCAGGTCTCCGGGGGTCCGGCGATCCTGTGCAGGACCGCCGCCGCTTTGAGCGTCTCGAACATATTCTGGCTGTCGTTGCTGCTCCCCCCGTCCGTTCCCAGGGCCACGTTGACGCCGGCCCGGAGCATGGCCGGCACCGGGGCGATCCCCGCGCCCAGCTTGAGGTTGCTGACCGGGTTGTGCACCACCACGCAGCCGGTCCCGGCCATCAGCTCGATCTCCTCCTCGTCGACCCAGATGGCGTGGGCGAAGGATGCCCAGGGCGCCAGGCACCCGATGCCCTCCAGAAACTTGACCGTCGAGCCGGCGTAGCGCTTCTGGCCGACCGGCACTTGCGACTTTGCGGAGAGCAGGTGCGTCTGGAGCCGGACGTCCAGGCGGCGGGCCAGGTCGGCGGAGGCCTCGAACAGCTCAATGGAGCAGCGGGGAAGCGAGGAGGGGGCCAGCATGGGCTGGAGGCGCGGAGACCGGTTGCGCCATCGGCCCACGAAGGACTCCGCCTGCTCCATCGCTCTGGCCACGGTGATGCGGGGCGGGCGGGCCGCCACCTCCTCGTTCTCCAGCAGCCCCAGGGGAACGGAGGAGAGGAAGTCGAGGTCGGCGTAGTGGGCCGCCACCGTGGCCCGCATGCCGATGTCCGCGTACGCCTGCATGATGGCGTCCATGCCCTCATCGAAACAGGCGGGGGGCGGGAAGGGAGCGTCCAGCACCGAGGTGGTCCCCGTCTGAAGCATCTCCACGGCGCCGACCATGGCGGAGACATAGAGCTCGCGCGGGCTCAGGGGCCTATCGCCGCCGCCGTAGCTGGCGAGCATCATCCACGAGTCCAGGGGCAGCCGGTCGCAGAGCCCCTTTTCGATGGCCTGGCTGGAGTGGGTGTGGGCGTTGACCAGCCCGGGCATGACTATCTTTCCCCGGGCGTCGATCACCTGGGCCTCCGGCGCCTGGACCTCGCCGCCCACCTGCTGAATCCGGCCGTCCTCCACGAGCAGGTCGCCCCGCTCCAGGGGACGCTCCGTGTCCAGCAGATATCCTCCTTTGACTAGCGTCTGCGCCATCCCCGGTCCTTTCCAGAGCCCCGATATCCATCGGGCCGCCCGTCACCCGAAACGGGCCAGTATTGTACACGTGCCACACGGGCCGCGCTTGGCACGGCCGCAAGCCACTCTGGGGTTTTCCGGCGCTCCTTGGGTGGTCGTTGACAGCCGATGCTGGCTGGCCGTAGCATGCGGCCCGGCGGCCATGATGCCGATAGCTGAACAAGAGGCAGGAGGAGGTGCTAGCGTGGGCCAGGAGCTGGGGCTATTTGAGGCGATTTACAGGCAGCGGGCCATCCGGCATCTGAAGCCGGACCCGGTGCCGGACGAGTTGATCCGGAAGGTGCTGGACGCGGGGATCCGGGCGCCAAACGGTGGAAATGCCCAGCGGTGGGCGTTCATCGTGATCAAGGATAAGGAGATGCGACGGAAAATCGCCGAGCGGTACCGGAACGTGCCGGTGCCGCCGCACCCGGCGGGGACGACATCCCAGAAGCGGGCGGACGAATCAGCGGACTACCTGACGCAGCATCTGGCGGAGGTGCCGGTGTTCATCCTGGTGTGCATCCGGCATGATGGGTCGCCCAGCGACATCCAGCGGGGCGCGTCCATCTATCCGGCGGTGCAGAACATGCTGCTGGCGGCGCAGGGGCTGGGGTTGGGAAGCACGATGACGACACGGCAGCGGCGGGGGTTTGAAAGCGAGATCAAGGAGTGGCTGGGGATCCCGGAGAACGTGGAGACGGCGGCGCTGCTGCCCTTGGGGTATCTCCAGGAGGGGACGGCCTACGGCCCGACGACGCGAAAGCCGGTGGAGGAGGTGGCGTACGCGGAGCGGTGGGGGGAGCCCTGGGCCGCTGCCGGATAATAGGAGAACGCAGCAGCCTCTGCTAGCCGAAGCACATCACGGACAGACAAATGTCCCGGTGGAGTATCTTCCACCGGGACATTCTTTGTTTCGGACGTTGGGAAGCTGATGCCTGCGCCGCGCCGCCTGCCGCGCTACTTGGCCAGGTTCGGCAGGAAGAGCGCGATGGACGGGACGAGCATGATGACGGCCATGGCGCCGATGTCCATGATGATGAAGGGGACCTGGGCCTTGTAGATGTCCATCATCGATGCCTGGGGCACCACACCCTTGAGCACGAAAAGGGCCAGGCCGAAGGGGGGCGACTCGGCCCCGATGGTCATGTTCATGAGATAGACCACGTAGAACCAGACGGGGTCCCACCCGAACTGGGCGATCACCGGATTGATGATGGGGATGGTGATCAGCATGATGGCGACCTGGCTCATGAAGAGGCCGAGCACCACCACGGCGAGCTGGATGCCGAAGAAGATGGCCAGTGGGGGGATGGGCAGATTGACCAGGACATCCAGGAACTCACGGGTCGCCCCCGTGGTCGCCAGGAGCTGCCCGTAGGCGGTGGCCCCCGCGATGATGAAGAGGAACATGCCGGAGATGCGTATCACCTGGGTGACCGAGTTCCAGACCATGCGGAAGGAGAAACGCCGGTACATGATGGTGACGAGGACAGCGCCAATGGCTCCCGTGGCCGCCGCCTCGCTGGGTGTGGTGATGCCCAGGAAGATGAAGCCCATCACCATGAAGATGATCAGCACCATGGGCGCCAGCTTCGCTGTCATGAGGATCTTCTGGTGGAGGGGAATCGTTGCCGACGGGTAGATGGGCGCCAGCGACGGGTTTCTCATAACCCGCACCGTCACGTAGATGGTGTAGATAACCATCATGGTCAGGCCTGGGCCCACCCCAGCCAGGAGGAGCTTGCCGATGGAGATTTCAGCCAGGCTCCCGAGCAGCACCGCCAGGCCGCTGGGTGGAATGACGGCCGCCACCAGGCCGGCGGAGGCGATAACGCCGAGGCAGAGCTTCTTGTCGTACCCCTGCCTCTCCATCTCGGGATAGAGGGTCGAGCCCAGCAGCGCGGTGTCGGCGGTGCCGGCCCCGCTCAGCGACGCCAGGCCGGTGCCCGCGCCCAGCGCGACATACAGCAGCCTGGCGCGGATGTGTCCAATCCACGCGTTAGTTACCTCCATCACCTGATGGATAACGCCCGAGTGGAAGAGCACGGCGCCCAACAGGAAGAACATGGGCACGGCCATCAGGCTGAACCGCGACATGCTCAGGTAGATGCTTCCGGTCATGGACAGCAGGCCCACGGGGCCTCCCGAGACCCACATGAGGCCGATAACGTTGACCACCATGAAAGCGAGCGCCACGGGCATGCCCGTGGCCATGGCCGCGATGAGGCCAAGGAAGATCATGACCAGTATGAACCACCACTCCAAAGGCGCACCTCTTACTTTCAACCCTTCGATGGGCGACCCTTCGGCGGGCGACCCTTCGACGGGCCCCTCTAGGAGATGTCGTGCTCTGCCGAGACTAGGCGGGCGGACGCCAGGCGCTCCCCGAGCGCGCGATCGTCCTCCCGTATCTGACGGGCGTTCTGCAGGCTCCGGTACCCCATGCGCAGGAACTGAAGGGTCATGATGCCGAAACCGATGGGCATGATGACCCAGATGATCGCCTGGTGGATATCGAAGCCACGGGTGTAGATGGCATTGAACGTGAAGTAGGAGCGCCAGGTGTCGAGGCCCGTGCGCCAGGTGAGCACGCCACAGATGACCGCCGAGCCCGTGTTGGTGACGGCGTTGATATGCTGGACCAACCGGGGTTTCAGCAAGTCCAGGATCACCGTCATCCTCGTGTGGCCGTCCTCCCTCAGGATGCGGGGAGCGGCCAGCATGCCGATGTAGAAGATCATGAAGATCGACGCATCCAGGACCCAGAAGGTGGGCCTGTCGAAGACGTAGCGCATGAGCACCTCGAAGCCCACCTGAAGCCCCAGAACGATCATGATGATGGCGGCGAAGTAGAACATCGCGTCCATGACCTTGTCGAAGGCGTAGGGGATGAACCCCCACCCCGACTCGGTGCTGATCATCTCATGGTCCATTCTTGGGTCCCCGCTTCCGCTTCATGGGTAACGCGAGCCGCGGCCCCCCTGTGGAGGAGGGCCGCGGAATCGCTTTTCCTACTTACCCAGCCCCGCCCTAGCGCTGTGGCACACGGGCGATGATACAGTCGAGGGCTTCATTGACGCGGGCGCCGTACTTTTCGTTGACTGCAACGAAGTCCTCTCGGATGCCGTCGACCCAGGCGTCGCTCCACTTCTGGGCCTCTGCGCCCTCCAGCGTGGTGAACTCCATGCCGGCGGCCAAGAGGTCGGCGTTCTCCTGTGCGGTCTCCGCCTGTCCACCGGCGCGCCGTATGTCATTCATCTCGATGTAGATCTCTTCGATCGCCCTCTGGAGCGGAGGCGAGATGCTGTTCCAGGTGTCCAGGTTGAACATGATCATGGAGGTGTTCTCGCCCAGGTAGGGGGAGATCTGGTACTTGACCACGTCGTACCAGCCGCCACGGAAAGCGCCGTGGGTGTAGGCCGCGCCGTCGATAATCCCCTTCTCCAGCGAGGAGTAGATCTCGGGGAACGGGATGCGCGTTGGGATGGCGCCCATCCGCTTCAGGAACGGGTCGTACAGGCCCGAGGTGCGGATCTTCTGGCCCGCCAGGGATGCCGAGGTGACGGGCTTGCTGGTGTAGATCTTGTAGCCCACGCCACCGCCTACCGGGCCTAGATAATATACCCCAACATCCGCGTAGGCTTCCCGCAATGCGTCGATGACGCCGCACTCGGCCCTGTCCGCGTAGCTGCCCAGGACGGCATCTTGGGAATTGCCCAAGGTCGTGAACTCCTGGTGATAGGAGGGATGCCCGAACCAGGCGCCGAACTGTCCGCCCTGAACGGGGAGGAACTGCTCAAACGCACCGGCTACCTCCGGACCACCCGTGTCATTCATCATGACCAGACCCTGAGTCTCGCTGGTGACTCGCTCCATGAAGGGGAACCACATCCCTGTGATGGAGGAGCTTCCTTCGCCCCAGGCCCTCAGCCCGCTAATGTTCACCGGCTCCGGCTTGGGCGTGTTGGTGGCAGTGGCCGCGGGCTTCAGTGTCGGTGTGGGGTCGTCGCCGCCACACGCCGCCATCGTGACCAGCAGCGCCATCGCCAGCGCCATTCCTAAGAACACTCTCTTCATCATCGTCCTCCTCTTCCTCGTTCTTCTAAAAACGCTTTCTAGCTCCGCTGCAATACCTCTGGACAAAATATCAGTGAGATGGCACCGAACTAATGCCACACCCCGGACGGCATTGCGTTTGCTCGTTCCGAAGCCGCTGATCTCCAGGCTCGCACGCCTGGTTCCCCAGGCTCGCGCGAGTGTAGCCGGGCCGGTGCAAGTTGTCAACTACCGGTGATTGGTATTGACACCGAGATTACTTACTGACTGCCAATAGCGCGGCCCGATGCCGTGGGCGATACGAGTCCCGCCACCGGCTCCTCACCCGCCGGCGGCGACCAGCGCCTCCCTGCGTTTGGCGGCAGCGGCGGCGGCCTGCTTGAACTCCCGCTCGGTGAAGCCGTAGAGGCGGGCGCCGCCCGAGAGGATTGCGGCGCCGGTCTCCCGGGTGATGGAGGGGTTGGCCAGCAGGGTGTTGGAGACGTTGGGGAAGTTGGAGTCGTGGTGGGGGAAGTCGGAGGAGACGCAGAGGTTGCCGGAGCCCA
This sequence comes from Dehalococcoidia bacterium, assembly GCA_965249185.1. Taxonomy (GTDB): domain Bacteria; phylum Chloroflexota; class Dehalococcoidia; order Lucifugimonadales; family Australimonadaceae; genus CBDFLS01. Next base: position 638,529 of record CBDFLS010000002.1, on the reverse strand, counting down.
CGGCCTGGACCACCGCGCCCAGCGACGGCTCGCCTCCCTCGATGCCGGAGAAGCAGTTGCGTTGCCAGTACTCCAGCGGGCCGAGGGAGAGGAAGGGAGCGTCGGCCTCCTTGTACTCGTGGAGAATGAGGTCGATGCGTTCCAGGATGCCGGGGACCCACCAGCTCTGGGCCTCGAGGAAGCCGGCCCGGAGGCGGGGGAAGAACTCGAAGATGCCGCCGAGGATGAGGGCGATGACCGTGAGCTGCATCTCGGTGGGGTTGCTGGCCGCCTGGCGCATGGCCCGGTTCTCGCCGAAGCGGTCGAAGGGCGAGGTCACCATGCCGGCGCCGCCGTGGAAGCAGATGGGCACGTCCAGCTCCTGCAGCAGGCCGTAGAGCGGGTCCCAGTACTTGGAGTGCCAGTAGTGGTCGTTGATGTAGCGGGGGTGCACGAAAGCGCTGACGGCGCCGAACTCCTTGACGCAGCGCTGGAGCTCCTGGCAGGCGAGGTTGACGTCCTGCATGGGGAGCATGGCGGCCATCTTGAGCTGGCTGGGGCTGTGCTGGCAGAACTCGTGGAGCCAGTTGTTGTAGGCGCGGCTGATGGCATGGGAGAGGTGGGGGTCCATGCCGGGCCTGTCCACGAAGCTGAGGCCGAGGGTGGGGAAGAGGACGGCGATGTCGATGCCCTCGGTGTCCATGGCGATGAGCTGGGACTCGGCATCGAAGCCGCGCTGGCGGGCGAAGTCCACGGCGGAGTTGGAGCGGGCGAAGCGCAGCGGGTCGCGGACCCGGTTGTACTGCATCGCCTTCTGCTCCTCGCTCGTCGCCTCGGCATCGATGAGGAAGTTGGCGAGCCCGCGGAGACCGCCCTTGGCGCTGGTGGTCACCCGTTGCTTGAAAGCCGGGTCCAGGTACCGTTCGAACAGGTCGGCCGGCTCCATGACGTGCATGTCGCTATCCACGAACCGGAATCCCTCTTTCACTGGGTCCCTCCTCTCGGCCGCCCGTGGCGTGCCGCCGCGCTCTGGCTGCCGGGCATCATCGTATCCCAGGTGGCTGCATGCGACAATCCCACCGCCGCCAGCTTGAGGCCCACCGCCGCCAGCTTGACGCTCGTACCGGCCGCACCTATGCTGCTTCCAAGCCCATGAGATTCGAGCTGGGAACATTCCCCGTCGCGGACGTCCTGTTTGATGGGAGCACCCGCCTGGAGGGCGAGGTGCTCCACATCGACGCGGATGCCCTCACATCGCTGGTGCTGGAGGACCTGAGAATAAAGCGGGTGGCCTTCGAAGTGGTGCGGCCCGGGGAGAACGCCCGGATCATTCACCTGCGCGATGCGGTGGAGCCGAGGGTAAAGGTGGATGGCGGGGGATGCGTGTTCCCGGGGATTCTCGGGGGCACCGCGCCGGTGGGCGCCGGCAGGACTCACCGGCTTTCGGGGTTGGCGGTCATGGAGTCGTCCCCTCTCCTGGGCGAGCGGCGGGTGGTGTTTGGCCACTCGGCGGACAGCTTCCTGGACATGGTGGGGCCGGGCGCCCTGAGTCCCTTCGTCCGGACCATCAACATCGTGCTCTGCTTGGATATGGACCAGGAGCTGAGCGACCTGGAGTACGAGAACGCCGTTCAACGCTCCGGCCTGCGGGTGGCCGCGTACCTGGCGGAGACCACGAGGGGCCTCACGCCCCCCGCGTTGGAGGTCTTCGACCTTGAGCGGGTGGAGCCCTCGTTGCCCAAGGTCGTCTACATCCACCAGATTGCCGGCACGGGCAGGGACTCCGCCCGGGGCTCGGACTTCTACGGCCTGCGGCTGGGCGAGATCCTGCCCGCCTTCGTCAACGCCACGGAGTTCCTGGATGGCGCGCTGGTCTCCGACGCCTTCGGGGCCAGCGCCATCAAGGCGCCCACCTGGGAGCTCCAGAACAACCCCATCATCCTGGACCTGCTGCGCCGGCACGGCGTGGACGTGAACTTTCTTGGCGTTATCCTGATGCGTATCCGTTACACCACGCACCAGGAGAAGGTGCTCGTCTCCACCCAAGCGGCGAGCCTGGCCGGGCGGCTCGGGGCCCGGGGCGCCATCGTCACCTGGCCCGAGGCCGGCAACATGTTCATCGAGGCGATGCTCACGGCCCAGGAGTGCGAGAAGCTGGGGATTCAGGCGGTGCTCGTCACCTTCGAGGCCGGCGGCAAGACCGGCGACGAAGCGCCGCTCCTGTACATGTCGCCGCAGGTGGACGCCATCGTCAGCACCGGCAGCCTCTCCAGGCCCATCAGCGTGCCCGCGGTGGAGCGGGTGGTGGGCGGCGACACGGTGCTCTTCAACCCGGAGACGGGCGAGGAGCCGAGCCCGGCGAAAGGGCCCCTGGAGCTGGACCGGTTCCTGCCCATGTTCGCGGCGGTGGACCACTATGGGTTCACGCAGCAGAGCTGCATCGAGTACTGATGGCGCGGGCCGCACTCGGAGCGAACACGCGCGTCATCCTGTCCGATGACGCTCCGCTCATGGCTCGACAAGTCCGTCCTGAGCAAAGCCGAATGGCTCACCACGAGCGGGTGGAGAAGATGGCTCACCACGATGGTTCGACAGGCTCACCATGAGCGGCGCGCAATTTATCAACTTCGGGAATCACCGTCTCGACCCGAGCGATGCCATCTTCGACTGTGATTCGCGCTACCAACAGCCGAAGAAGTTGCTGCCGTTCATCAAAGGTTAGCGCGTCCAAACCCTGGGCTACCTGCCGGCAGAATCCATCTAGGTGCTCCAAGACTGCACGGCCGTCATGCTCTTGTTTTGCCCGCCCCTCTAAATCTCTAGCGGCATGATCGAGCTCCGAGCGGCGCTTTCGCAGGATTTCCATGTCCGCTTTGTACCAATATAGCTCCACAGCTTCGTTGAGATCGGCATCCGTCAGACGGTCCTCTTGCGCCTGTAATCTCTTGAAAGCCAGCGCTAACTGCTTCAGCTCAGTTGCCTGCGCGTCCGGCGAGACCTCCTGGCCATCCGCCACGCCGTCTTGCAATTAACGCCAAGTTCTCGTTCCAACTGTTTAACTGTTTAGCGGATATCCCGCATTTGGTGCTAACCATGACACACATGGCATAAATCCACAGGTGCAGCGATGTGGACGACTTCTCGAAGATGGTTCCCGCCAGCGGTTGAACATGGTTGCCACAAGCTATGCACGTCCACGACGAGCGCAGTTGGTGAGAGGCGTACTTGCGGAACGACCGCACCTGCTCACACTTGGGGCAATGAACGCGCTCCCCGTCCGGCGCGTGACTACTCAGGCCCACCACCGCCGCCCCCATAGCGTCCTGGGCCAGCAGCGAGCCGATGACTCCCGCCGCCTTCTCGGCATCGGTGTGGACCGGCCCGCTATTCTCTGAGTGCCCCCACCGCCGCTTTGAACGCCTCCACCGTCCGTTCCACATCGGCGTCGGTGTGGCACATGCCGACGTAAAGCTGACGGGGCCGCTTGAAGACGCCATTCTCCAGGAGCGCCCGGTCGAAGATCGTGTTCAGCGCCACATTCGAGTCCAACGAGGACCGGTAGTCGGTGACGGGGTGGTCGGTAAAGTAGACATCGAAAGCCGAGGCATCGCCCGAGACCTGGGCTGGGATCTCAGCCTCGTCCAGCAGCCGCTGGAGCGTGTCTTTCAAGAACGTTCCGGTGGCGCGGTACCGTTCGTAAATGCCCTCGTGCTGGAGCTCCTTAAGCGTAGCCAGCCCAGCGGCGGCGGCCACGGGACCGCCGTTCAGGGTCCCAATCTGGGGCACCCACTCACTGAAACCGACTGCTTCGACGTCGTAGGCCTGCATCAGCTCCCGCCGGCCCACCACGGCCGCCAGTGGGAAGCCGCCGCCCACAATCTTCCCCAGTGCCGCCAGGTCGGGCACCACGCCGTAGAACTCCTGGGCCCCGCCGTAGGCCAGCCGGAAGCCCGTCACCACCTCGTCGAACACCAGCGGTATATCATGCCTGGCCGTAACCGCTCGGACTCCCTCCAAAAATCCGGGCACCGCGGGGAGGTTTCGCTGCAACGGCTCTACGATGACCACGGCCAACTCGTCCTGGTGCGCCTCGATGATCGCCGTGGTGGTCTCCAGATCGTTGAAGGGCGCGATGAGCACCGTGTCCTGCACGGCTTTGGGGATGCCGGCAGAGGAGGGCACCGGCTCCGGAAAAGGAGGCGGGTCATGGGGGGACCAGCTCATCATGGCGTAGTCGTGGAGTCCATGATAGGCGCCCTCGAACTTCAACACCTTGTCGCGCTTGCGGTACGCGCGGGCCAGACGGAGGCATTGGAAGGTCGCCTCGGTCCCGCTGGTGGTGAACCGGATCTGCTCGGCGCAGGGCACGGCGGACACAATCTCCTCTGAGAGCAGGAGCGCCTCCACGTTCTGGGTGGCGTAGGTGGTGCCTCCCGGAAGCGTCCTTTCCACCGCTTCTATGACCGCCGGATGGGCGTGGCCTAGGATCAGGGGGCCCGAGCCCAGAAGGTAATCGATGTACTCGTTGCCGCTGACATCCCAGATATGCGAGCCACGACCCTCGCGGATGAACAGCTCATAGCCATTCACGGGCCGCAGGTTACCGAGATTGCCGTCAGGCCAGACACGGGCGGCGCGTTGGAGCAGGTCCGCCTCCTCCTGGGTATGCCGTCTTGCTGTCATGAGTGCTCCTCTCTACTGAATCGCGGGCCTCTGTTTCAAGCGAGCGGCCCTTCAACCGAGAACTGCCGCAGGACATTGTCCGTGATGCGCGAGACGTTGTTGTCGTAGCCATTATGCGAGAGGCTGCCGCACCAGGCGATGGAGCTGATCGAGAAGACGGCGCCTCCACCGGGGAGCGGCAGATAGGTCATGTCGCCCCGCACCTCGGGGTCCACTGTGCCGCCGTGGGGACCGTTCATCAGCACCTCCTCCACCGCTCGCTGATAGATATTGGAGAAGCCGGTCACCGTCGCCAGCACCAGCGTATCCTCGGAGGTGCCTTGCTCGGGGTCGACACGGTCCACCTCGAACCCGCCGGCGCCCTCCATCACCAGACCAAAATCGCCGATGACCTCATCGTCGCCGATCCCCTCGAAGATGAAAGCGGCCCGGGGATCGAAGCTGCCAGGCTGACGCTGGAAGGGGAGCGAGTAGTCGAAGCCTTGGGCGGCGAAGCCGACTCCCAGCATCCGCTGGGGTGGCCTGCCCCGGAAGCGCCACAGCCCTCCCAGCTCTCCCGTGGTGGAGTGGTAGTATTCCCCGGGCTCCGCCTGCCAGGCCCTGGTCCCATGCCACCGGCGGACCTCTATCACGTGAGGCCGCTCTGGGTGATAGGAGGTTACCCAGAAGAAGCCATTGCCCCCAAGGTACATGAGCCGGCCTCCACCGTCCAGGTAGCTTTGAAGAGCGTCCAGCATGGGACCGGACCAGTACTCAGGATGGGTCCCCGTGACCACCACCGGATAGGGTCTTAAGAGCTCCACTCCCTCAAAATTGAGGTCATCGTCGGTCGCCACATCGTACCGGTGCCCTTTGGTCTCCAGCCAGTCTACGAGGTGCAGGTCGGCGTTGAATTGATGGGGATACGGGGTCCCGCTCCCGACATTCTTCAGCCGCGGTAAGTGGTACTTGGGCCGGATATTGACCATGGGCCGCAACCGAGAGGCATGGCAGACGCCGCTGCCATCGGAGTGCCTGTCGTAGAGACCCACCAACTGGTTCGCCATCACATACTCGTCCTGAGCTTGAGGTTCCGGTCTGTGGAAATTTCGGCCCTGGTGCCGAAGCTCAGCGGAGCTCTCTCCTCTGTTGAAAAAACGCTCGTTGTCGGCGAAGAATTGGACATTGGCGTAGGCCAAATAGCTGGCCGTGGGCGCCAGAAAGAGGACCGGCGCGGTCGGCGCGCCACGCTGGGGACGCACGAAAAAGGGTATGTAGTCCTCGCTCTCACCGGCCACCAAGTGCGCCGCGTATACCCCACTTCGCGTCTCACGGGGCACTGTGAGCTCGAAGTCCGCCTCCCAGCCAGCGTCCTCCAGGTCATCGTCGTGGAAATGGATGGCAGCGTATTCATCGGGCGCGTGGCGGAAGCTGTGCACATAACCCCGCCAGTTGTGGCCGGTCACCGCCCTCACGGGCATGTTCACCGCCTGGCCGTGCAGCCCGTGGGGCGATGTGTCGGTCACCCGGACGGTTGCAAAGTCCCGGCCGAGGTCCCACGCGGCGATCAGCGACGTCCCGAAGCTCGCTGGAGGAGCGCCATCCCTTAACGCCTCTACCTCCTGGGCGGTAAGGGCGCGATTGAAGATGCACGGTCCATCTATCTTGCCGTTGAAATGGCCCTCCACCACGGCGTCTCCGGACTCCACCCGCTGGCAGTAGCCGGCCATCAGGAATGGAGCAGCGCGCTGTCCAAGGTTCGACAGCTCGCTGGCCCGCTCCACCACGGCTTTTACATCGGAGACGTAACGCCCATCGAGCGGCTCTTGGTGGAGAAAAGCACGCTTGGCCTTGGCATCGTAGCCGCCGCAGATAAAGTGCCAGGTCCGCGCCCGCAAGGGCTTGCCCGACCTCACCTGCTCCATGCCGCCGCTCCCGTCTCCTAGCCATAGGGCCGCGGCGCCGTCCTCTCCGATCACCAGCGCGTAGCCAACGCCGTCAGAGGCGGACCATTTGGTGAGAATGCCCTGGTCTCCCTTCTTAGGCGTAGTGGGATAGACCCAGGCCTGGAGGGTGAAGCCACTCGATGTCTGGAGAGGCGCGGAGTCCGGCACGTGAACGTAGGAGCCTTTATGTAGCGCCTGCGTGCGTCCGCGGTACTCGCCGTCCACGGGCGTTTGGACCGGCTCCTCTTTGAATCCCGGCCCCTGGGGATTGGTATCCCCGTGGATGAGCCGCACGATGTTCGCCCGGTAGGACGGCTCCTCACAGCTCACCATAAAGGAGAGCTTTTCGCCCGGGGCGGCGCTCCATCGGTCCGTGTAGCCAACAACTCTCATACGGTCCCTCTTTCAGGAGGCGCTATAGCGGCCCGCGTTCAGCCCCCTTGCGGTTACCCGAGCCACTCGCCGCCGCGCAGCACCCGTGGCGCTGAGTCGCAGCTAGGTCCTCACGGGGCCCTGGCTCGTGGAGCGACCTAGAACTCGATGACGCTCCCCTTTTTCACACGGAAGGCCACCAGCCAGGCCATGGGGGCGACGGCCGACCACAGTCAAACGACTCCCAGGGCGGCGGTAGTGTAGGAGATGGTAATGACCGCCGTGCGCTCGGCGATCATACCCCAGAAAACCATCGCCACCCACGCAGATGCGAAGAAGACCCCAGCAAAGAGGAGCATCCGGAAGGCCGTCTAAGCCCCGTCTCTCTAAAGATGGGCTCCGCTTTCAGGGGGATGGCGGCCTCTTCAATAAAATCAACGCGAAAGATGTTCGGGCTTCGCTCCGGGTCTCCACTTTCGGCCAGGGTCCCTGGAATTGCATAGAGCTGGGGAATACCTTCTCTGATTACATAGTCTCTGACAGCGTATCCGACATGACTAAACAGTGGCCCAATAACCGCGTGAACCCTGTCTTGCTCGACCAGTTTACTCATTTTGAGATTCCCCTGGTCGGGAGCGCCAGGGGAATCTTCGATAACCAATCGTACCTGCCGTACAGCTACCTGAAGTCAGATTTGAGCAACTTCCCGAGCGTATCTCTGCACAGGTATGGACGCGAATAACCTAAGGGCCATCTTACTCTGTCGTGACCCGTATGTTCCAGACGGAATCTACAGGTCCCCTCAGGCCCGGGAATATCCATTCCTTGATGAACTCAGGATTCACAGTCACCTCCACGGGCAGCCAGTGGAGAGGGATGAACCCATGCTGCTCGTAAAGAAAGCTCCCGACTTCCTTCAGCAGGGGGTCCTGCTTGTCGGGTTCGAGTATCGTCATCAACTTTCCGACGAGATCTTGCATCGTGGGATGCTGCCAGCCGAGGTATATCCCAAACAGGGAAGTGTGGTACACGTTTAGGTTGATGATTTCCGAAGCGGGGGACCAGACTAGGACGAAGTGGTTGTCCCATCCCAGTGCCCGCTCAATGCTCTTTCGTTCTCCTGGGTCAACCGTCATCTGGTTGACCTCGACGCCAACGGCCCGCCACATGTTGCTGATGGCCTCTGCCACATCGAGCGAGGAGGGGATGGTAGGTTGGTTCGTCATGTGGAAGTTAGTCTGGAACGGGTTGCCAGGACCATAGCCTGCCTCCGCGAGTAGCTGCCGTGCGGCCTCGGGGTCGTAGCCGTACTCCTCCTCCCACCGGGTATTCCACTCGGGGTTCAGCGCTTCTATGCGGCTGGGGGAGAAAGCGTGCTGAACCATCCGAATCCCCTTGCCGCCGTAGAAGGCCTCGTTGATGGCGTCACGATCAATGGCCTTGTTCAAGGCCTTGCGTACGAGCACGTCCATCAGAGGACTGTCGGGATGAACGGGGTACTCAAGGCCTTCGGCCGTGTGAGTCCGGTTGGGCATGTAGCAGCAGTACATCTGGACCCATACGCGCAAGCCGGGAACCTGGTTGGAGAGTGCCGCCATCCCTCGCCGCACTGCCTCTTCCTGCAGGTCCAATGCCAACTTCGCGCCGTGCACCTCGCCGGCCAGCAGGGTAGCCAGACGGGAAGACTCTTCGGCGATGAAACGGAACTCGAACTCATGGAAGTTGGGCAGGGCGTCCGGATTCCAGTAGTCGTCGAACCGCTCGTAAAGGTAGAAGGAGTCCTTCAGCGCGTCCTTGTGCATAAAGGGGCCGGTACCCGCCAGGGGTGGGTCGTCAGCACCGATGTCGGTGCCCCCTCGTTGTTCGAAATCGGTCTTGCTCATAATTTCCAGACCGGCGTTTTGGATGGCGGCGAGGAGCTCAAAGACGTTGAGGTCTGGTCGGTCGGTGCGGAAGACGACCTCATGGTCGTTGACGATTTCCACCGCCGTGACCCGCTCGCGCAGAGTTCGGGAGGAGCTTCCTGGTGAGTCCATCCGCGATTCCTGTTCCCAAGAGAAGACCACGTCCTCCGCTGTGAAGTCCGAGCCGTCGTGGAACTTCACACCCGAGCGCAGCTTGAAGCGCCAGGAATGGCCGTCAGGTTCTAGGTTCCACTCTGTTGCTAGGGAGGGGATCAACTCGCCGGTTCGATCGTCCATCGCCACGAGGCGCTCGTACATAGGGTGGAAGTACCACATGTTGGTGTGGGTGACCAATGCCGGACGGGAGTCCCACTGCCCCGGCGGTGCGATGGCGATGATGACACGGTCGGTCTTGGGCGACGGCGTTGCATCTTCACCACAAGCCGCCAGCAGCCCCAGGCCAATAACGATGATCGCCGGTATGAGAAGCCAACCTATCTTCCAGTTCCGTCGCATTGCATCCTCTCCCCTCAGAAGTCCAATCGGCCACACAACCAAAATCTGAAAAGTCTATCCGGGATTCCCCATTTCAACTAGGCATGGCCCAGTCCGATGGGGCGGACGGAGAGTACTCCCGCCCAGGGAGCCTGTCAACCATCGTTACCCCGGTCTTCGAGTGCGATTTTGCCCTCCCCAAGCTTGTGTTGGCACCATTCATCGTCATGCAGAACCACGGAGAGCCCCGGCGCCCCTTGTACAGAGCGCAGTCCTCTCCGGGACCCCACCCATCCACTCCGGCGCCGGCTTCTCCGGCCCCCGCCAGCCCGCGATGACGCGCATGGCCGGGTCCTGGGCGAGCCACTCGCCGCCGCGTAGCGACCGTGGCGCTGAGGCGTAGCTAGGTCCTCACGGGGCCCTGGCTCGTGGAACGACCTAGAACTTGATGACGCTCCCCTTTTTCACACGGAAGGCCACCAGCCAGGCCATGGGGGCGACGGCCAACCACAGTCCAACGACTCCCAGAGCAGCGGTAGGGTAGGAGATGGTAACGACCTCCGTGCGCTCGGCGATCATGCCGCAGAAAACCATCGCCACCCAAGTAGCTGCGAAGAAGACCCCAGCAAAGAGGAGAATCCGGAAGGCGATAACGCCGAGAATGTCCCAGCGGATGACATCCCAAGCCGTGGTAGCCCTGCTCGTCATAGGCGCACCTCTCCAGTCATCTCAATGACAATCGTTCACGGGGTGCGTGGTGAGCGCCCGCGATGGCGCCGGGACCCTAGCCAGCCTCGGTTCCCACAGCATCTGCCTGCTTCCGCGGCGCGGTTACACGAGTCTCACCCCGGGCGTGCTCGTTGCACAGCTTTCTCCAGGTCAGCACATAGGAGTCGGGCCGGTACAGCCTGGAGGGCGGGTTTGCCCCATGACGTTTCTCGAACTCCGTCTCGGCGGCAGGCATGCCCAGGTCCTGAGAGTTGAACCTACCGTTGTTCATGGGCTTTGCCCACAGATAGAACCAGAGATTGGTCCACAGCCAACTGAGGGGGTTTCTGGGCCACATAGAGCTCACCTGAAAGTACAGGTAGTGGTCCTCGTCGATGGCAACGTACCACTCGCAGTACACCGCCCCGATCATCGGAATGCTGGGCGACCGCAGCAGGCCGGGAAGCCGAAGGACCGAAGTGCTGATGCCTTGGGAAGGCTTACGCGTTCCGTAACGGTACCTGTTCAGGAACCTCCACCACCGCTTGGGGGGCCACTTGCCCAAGCCGGGATAGTCCGCTTGGAACACCGCCTTACCCGCCCTCCGCAGGACCTGCATTCCCGGATTACCACCCTCATCGTCGGGACCCATAGCGGGGGCCCAGTCTAACTGGTACCCGAACTGCGTATGGAACAACTTAGTAGCAGCGTCGGCATGGAGGGTGGGCAGGTGGCCGTCTGCGCCCAGCTCAGCGTGGTAACGCCAGTTGCCGTACACCGTTCGGTAGGTGTGTTTCACCATCGTGTCATCTCGTAGGATGTGCTTGGGCACGTCCTCCTCCAGGGGCACCGGGGCCCCCCGGCCCATCCACACCCACACAATCCCCTTTCGCTCCTCCGCTGGGTAGGTGCGTATGCGCAGCTTCCCCACCACCGGGCTGTCGGGGCCGTCAGTGAGCGCGGCCACGCAGGCGCCGTTCGTGACGTCGTAGGTGAGGCCGTGAAAACGGCAGGTGATGGTGGAGGAGCCGGGGAACTCATACTTACCCAGGGCCATGCGGGCGCCGCGGTGGGGGCACTCGTCCTGGATGGCGTAGACTTTGCCTTGGCGGCGGAGGAAGACCAGGCGCTCGCCCAGGAGCGTGAGGGGTTTGGGACGGGTGCCGACCTCGCTGGCGCCGCAGGCGGGGTACCAGTAGTTGGGGAAGCCGAGGACGGCGCGCTCGTAGGGGGGCGAGTCCCGGTGGCCGTTGCGTGTCTGCCGCTCGCTGGTCATGACCCTCTCCCCTCGCGTGGGGCCTCCGGACTCCGTTGCATCACGTTAGCCCACGACCCGAAGCTGCATTCAAGGCAGTGGACATGCGCACGCCATAGCGCAAACGATACCGGCGGCCTCAAGCACTGTCAATCGTTCTGTGCAGTGACTAGCTAGGCGCCCGGTTCAGCCGACTCGGAGGGGACACTCACTGCCACAGCCGGCTTGGACGTCCTTCCCGGCAGCATCGTGTTGACGATTACCGCCACCGCCACCACCACCACGCTAATCAACATGAATAGTTGAGAATGCTCGTTGAGAGCGACGACCAGGAAACCGAAATTGGCGTACAGGGCAATACGCACCGGCAGCTTCAGTGTCCGCAGCAGCCAGCCTGCGGTGGCGGCCTGGACTCCCAGGATCACCACCGTACTGGAAAAAACAACGAGTATCGTGGTCGCGGCGCCCGAATCGCCCCGCAGCAACAGCTCGGGCGCCACCAAGAACAGGAGGGGGGCCACCCAGAGCGGCCACGACATCTTGGTCACTTCCACGCACACCTTCAGGTACGTTGTATTGGCCAGAGCGGCGGCCACCAGGGCGCTGGAGGCCACGGGCGGGATAATGGCGCTCAGGGTGCCTATGTAGAAGGCGGTGTAGTGGGAGACCCGGAAGTCAACGCCCATCCCGGTGAGCACGGGAGCAAAGGTCCCAGCGACGATGAGGTAGATAGCCAGGGCAGGAAGCGCCGCTCCCAGCAGAACGCCGATGGCGATCATGATGAGGCCCGCCAGCATGAGGTTGCCCCGGGACGCGGTCTCAATGATAGCCCCCATCCGGCCACCAACTCCGGTCAAAATGATGACATCGGCGATGAGAGCGCTAATGACCAGGACCAACGTCACCGCGCTGGCGTTGAAGGCGGCCCTCCGTATCCCATCCGACCAGACTGACCACCGGGTCTCGACCCGTAGGGCCAGCGACAGGACGACGGTCGTCAGAAAAGCGCTAAGTCCTCCCATCCGTATGGTGTAGCCCTGCATGACGAGGTAAATGATGATTGCTATCGGCGCAATCAACAGCAGCGCTGACCGGAAGTAGAGGCTTCGCGTTATCGCCATCTCGCCCGCCACCGGGTCTGAGCTTAAGGGCTTGATGGTTCCAGCGTGCTTATTGGCGTGCGTGTAAATGTAGAACCCCACCGACACGAACCACAGGAGCGCCGGTAGGATGGACATGGCGATGACATCCAGGTAGTTGATCCGGAGGATATTCATCATGACGAAGGCGACGGCTCCGAGAATAGGTGGAGTGATGGAGGAGGCATTGGACGCGATAGCCTCCACGGCGGCCGCCTGCTCGGGTGTGTAGCCCGCCCGCCTCATTGCCGGGATGGTGATCGAGCCGGTAATGGCCACGTTGGAGGTGCCGGCGCCGATGAAAGACCCGGCCACGGCGCTTGCCACCAGGCAGCCGACGGCCGGTCCGCCGGCCATCCCCCGGGAGAGCATGCGCGCCAGGCCCATCAGCGCTATGCCTCCACCGGCGGTGCTCAGCAGCAGCCCCCAGAAAATAAGCAGCCACAAGAAACGCGCCGAGATATCCGCGATGCCACTGAACATGCGGTGCGCCACCCGGGTTGCGATCTCTTGGACCTCCAGGGGTGGGCCGCGGAATGGGCCCGACAGGCTGTCGGCAATGAACGGATAGCTGAGAAAGATGAGCCCCAAGAGTGGAAAAATCGGGCCCCAATAACGCCACGAGAGATACATGACCTGGGTGAGCAACACAGCGCCCAGGATCATGTCGGGCCACGTCCCAAACGCGGGCCGGAAGGACATCTCTAGTGCAGTGGTGTGGAAATAGTAGCCCGTGATCGTGAAACCCACGATCATCAGCCCGCCGATCACCCAGGACGGCAATGAGCTGCTCCGGTTCAGCGTCCAAAGCACCACCATAAACCCGGCAGCGGTGACATGTGCCACCGTAAAGGCGAAAACGGGCGGGTCCCAAGCGCTCCAGAGAAACGTTCGGAACTGGGCGAAGTGAATGACGATAAGTGCGGTGAGGTTGAGCCAGAAGAGAAGGGTGAGCAACCGGGCGCTCACCCTTCTCGCAAGAGCCGGGTGCTCGATGACCCCTTTCGTCTGCTCGACCATGAGCGCCCCCAGAGTCTCGCCGGCGGACGGTGATTGCATGCCGGTCCAGTCTACGGCGTCAGCAGCCAAACCTCTCGGATTTTAGCATACGCCGGTTGGTTGAACCGACTTCGCAGGCCAATGGCGGTCCGTCACTCCTCAAACGCTTCGATAGCCTAACGAACGCCAGCCTCTTCGCACGCCTGGCGCCTATGATCGAGACGCCATGTAGTCCTCGACCACCCGGAGATTGAGCTCCAGGCCGAGGGCCAGGGAACGGTCGTCAAAATTGAAATGAGGTTGGTGGAGAGAGGCGGCTTCCTCGGTCCCGCCCAGATGGTAGTAGCATCCCGGGGCCTTCTGCAAGAAGTAGGCCATGTCGTCGGAGGCGGAGACGACTCGCTCCCGCACTGACTCGGCTCCTACCAGCGCCGCTGCGTGCCGACGGACCAGCTCCGCAAAGGCCGGGTCGTTCATGCACGGCGGACAGCCGACCCGGTGCTGAAACTGGATATCCGCCCCCATGGCCTCCGCGGTGCCTTTGGCAATGGCGCCGATGCGCTCGGCCATCGCATCGAGCAGACCGAGGTTGAACGCGCGAATGGTCCCCGTAAGCTCCACCGACTCTGGAATGATGTTCTCCTTGGTCCCGCCGTGGAACGTCCCTACGGTGACCACGGCTGCCTGGGCTGGGTCTACGTTCCGGCTCACCACGGTCTGCAGGGCCGTAACTAGCTGTGCGCCCGTCACAATGGGGTCCACAGTCTTGTGGGGTGAGGCCGCATGACCTCCCTTCCCAAGGACCCGTAGTTGGAATGTTGACACCCCCGATAACGTGGCGCCCGTGGAGACGCCAATGGTTCCAGGGGGTATGGTGCCGACGTGCAGTCCCAGCACGGCATCGACGGACGGGTTGTCCATGACGCCCTCATCGATCATGGGCTGGGCCCCTCCGAAGACCTCCTCGGCGGGTTGGAAGACCACTTTCACGTTTCCCTTGAGCCCCTGGCGCCGCCGGTGCAGAAGCGAGGCGAGCATCAGGGCGACGGCCATGTGACCGTCGTGGCCGCACGAGTGCATCACGCCCTGGTTCTCGGACGAGTACTCGGCTCCGCTATCCTCATGAATGGGCAGACCGTCCATATCGCACCGGTACATGATGGTTGGCCCGGGATGGCCGCCCCTGATAAGCGCTACGACGCCTGTACCGGCCTTCGACTCTATCTCCTCGATACCGTGGCTGGTGAGCCAGTCCACGATCCTTTCATGGGTCCGGTACTCTTGACGCGACAGCTCGGGGTACCGGTGAAACGTACGCCGGAGCTGGACTAACTCGTCCCAATGCTCGGCCACTTCGGGCCGAAGCCCCTTCTCCCACGGCGGTGTCTTTACCACGGAACACTCCTTCAGGGGGTGATTTTGGGCAGGGGGTGCTTATGGAACTTAGGGTTACTACGGCCGGCAGGTCAATCCCTGTTGTGCCGTCGATGGGGGCCGACGGGGATCAGCCGCCGGGCAGCGGTATGGGCTCGGGAGAGGCGAAGCGCCGGAGCACGTTGTCGGTGATCCGCGACACGTTGTTGTCGTAGGCGTTGTGGGAGAGGCTCCCGCACCAGGCGATGGAGCTGACGCAGAAGACGCCGCCACCGTTTGGGCCCTCGAAGTAGGTCATATCAGCTCTGATCATCGGGTCTGGAGGGCCGCCACCGGGAGGTGGCATGAGAATTTCGTCTACCGTGCGGGTATAGATTGGAGAGAAACCGGTGGCAGCGGCGACCACTAGCGTGTGAGAAGGTGTTCCGAGCAATGGGTCCACCCGGTCGATCTCGAAGCCCCCAGCGCCCTCCATCACCAGGCCGAAGTCGCCGATGAGCTCGTCTTTACCGATGCCCTCAAAGATGAAGGCCGCCCGCGGGTCTAAGCCGTCCGCTTGGCGACGGAAGGGCAAGCAGTAGTCGAAGCCCTGGGCGGCGAAGCCGACGCCTAAGATACGTTGGGTGGGCCTGTCGCTGAAACGCCACGGTCCGCCCAGTTCTCCCGTGCTGGCCTGATAGTATTCCCCGGGCTCCGCCTGCCAGGCCCTGGTGCCATGCCACCGGCGCACCTCTATGACGTGGCGCCGCTCGGGGTGGAAGGAGGTCACCCAGAAGAAACCGTTTCCCCCAGGTACATCACTCTGCCGCCACGGGCGATGTACGCCTCCAGGGCGTCCAGCATCTGCGCCGACCAGTACTCCGGGTGGGTGCCCGTAACTATGACACGATAGGGGTCTATGAGGTCTATCCCTTCGAAGTGCAGGTCTTCGTCGGTCACCACGTCGTAGCGATGCCCTTTGGCCTCCAGCCAGTCTATGAAGTGCAGGTCTGCGTTGAACTGATGGGCATAGGGGATCCCGCTGCCCTGGTTTCGCAGCCGCGGCAGGGAGTACTTGGGGCGCATGTTGACCATGGGCCGCAAGCGGGAGGCGTGGGAGACGCCACTGCCATCGGAGTGGTGGTCGTAGAGGCTCAACAGGTTGTGCTCCACCACGTACTGGTCCTGAATCTGCGGGTCCGGGATAAGAGGTTCCTGCCCTTGGTGCCGGAGCAGCTCGGCAGGATTTTTGAAGAACCGGTCGGGATCGGCGAAAAACTTGGCATCGGCATAGGCCAAGTAGCTGGCCGTGGGCGCCAGGAACAGGATAGATGCCGACGGTTTCCCCTGCTCCGGGCGCACGAAGAAAGGAACGTAGTCTTCGTCGTCTCCCGTCACCAGATGGGCCGCGTACACGCCGCTCCTCATGTCCGGCGCCACCAGGAGTTCAAAGTCCGTCTCCCAGCCAGCGTCCTCCAGATCGTCGTCGTGGAAATGGATCGCGGCATACTCGCCGGGCGCCTGCTGGAAGCTGTGGGCGTCGCCGCTCCAGTTGTGGCCAGTCACTGCCCTCACCGGCATGTTCACCACATGGCCGTGCAGTCCGTGGGGCGATACGTCGGTCACCCGGACGGATGCAAAGTCCCGGCCGAGGTCCCATGCGCCGATCACTGCCGAACCAAGGCTGGGCCGCAGCGCGGTATCCTTAACCGGAATTACCCATATCAAGCTGCCTGGGTCCAAGCAACGCACCATCCTCGACGAGAGCCATCGTAGTATCAGTCACGGATGCCGTCAACCATCCAATCAAGCGCACAAAACCATCTCTCGGCGTGGTGAGTTAGCGGCCCCAGGCAGCGGAGGTGGCTTTCACCACGTTTGCACTCCCTTCAAACTCCTCCGGGCGCGCACCTCGCCCTTGGTTGCCTCTCTTCACCTCTGATGACCTCAAGGATAATCGCTACCCTGGTGCTGGATGGAGCCCGGCGATACGCTCCAACACTTGCCGGAATACCTCCCGGGACACTGCCACCTCAGCAAGCTGAAACACCAACCTCCTGGCATGCCGCACCAGACGTCCACCCATCTTGATGAGCTTGGTCTGCACGCTTCGCAGTGACCAGTGTTTCACTGACTCTGGCAAAGTCAGCCTTCTCATGAAGTTGCCCAGGTTGTAGGCCAGCACAAACAGCCACAGCCTCACCTGGTTAGCAACGAACCTGTGACACGAGAGCCGCGTCCAGTTCAGGGCGTATTTACCTTCCTTGATCCACTGCTCGGCCGTGCCCCGCCCGTTGTAGAAGTGGGTTACGCCTGCCGGCGGTAGGTTGAGGTTGGTGACGACGAACCCGACCCTCGGGAATAGCTCACCCTGGCGCCACTCCACCTTGGCGACCACACGCCGGGGAATGTCCCAGCTCTGGGCCTGGTAAACGAAGTCGTGATACCGGACTACGGGCTTCCCTTCGACAGGCTCAGGGCAGGCTTTAGGCGGCCTGCCCACGGGCCGCTTCAGCAGGTGCCGGATGTTTCCTTGTAATACCTCGTTGGCCGGAAGCCGCATAGCGTAGCCAGTGTCCCTTGACTCCAGGTACTCGTACACCTCGGGCTTGGCAAAGGCAGCATCGGCCCGGAACAGCAGCCGGACTCCTTTCTCCTGGTATCGCTTCACGACGGGCTCCAGAACCTCCCGCCACCGCTCAGCGCTGTGGACGTTGCCCGGGCGAAGCATTGCACCT
This sequence comes from Dehalococcoidia bacterium, assembly GCA_965249185.1. GTDB lineage: Bacteria > Chloroflexota > Dehalococcoidia > Lucifugimonadales > Australimonadaceae > CBDFLS01. The sequence continues at coordinate 620,979 of CBDFLS010000002.1, read as the reverse complement.
TCGCAATCTCCGAAATGGTTGAACAGGAAGAGCGGGTGATAACATACGGACTCGAAGTGGCCGTTGTAGGCGACTCCCTCTTGCTGCCCATGCACCGGGCTTTCAGAGCTGTCCATGTCTAGGATAACTCGCTGGTGAGATGTCTGGGCCATGGCCCTGTCCACCCACTCAACATTCAGGCGCGCAAGCCCATCCAGGTTTTCCTCTTCGGTTAACACCTCAGTCTCAAATCGGCTCATAGTATTGGTGCTGGCTGCCTGCTTATCAGTACCTTGCCACCCGACGATGACACGCATAGCCGGGTCTTGGGCAAGCCGTTCAGCGTCGTTGGTGTCCTCATAGCCAGCGAGACGGCTATACACCGATTGTCTGAGCAAGGGCAACAGCGGGTGTTGCACATTGCGGCCGGTGCGGCTTTCATGGATATAATCGTTGGCTGTCTCTGTGAGCCCCAGAGCGGCATCAAGCTCGCGGCATGCCAGGAGTCCGGCGTCCGAGGTGATGGTAGCGCCACGAAAATCCAGGCGGACTCTGCGGTCGAATTGGAGCTTCAAAGGGGTGTCGGAGCTTTCACCCATTGGGTGCCTCCAGCGAGATTGCGGTATCCAGAACTAGACCCGCTAGCTCGGCCAGTCTAGCACCCACACTGCCCATAATGCCCAGGTAGGCGGCTCAAATAGGCAGCACTCTTACCGGATTACGACGCACCCACGCGGCTGATCTGGGAAATGTGGGCTTAAGTGACTCAATCTCCTCCGGGTTGAGCGCGCGATCAAAGAGACGCGGACCGTCTATCTTGCCGTTGAAGTGGCCCGCCACGGTGGCTCTCCCAGACTCCATTCGTTCACAGTAGCCCGCCATGAGCAGAGGTGCATTGCTTTCGCCCACCTTCGAAATCTCGGTCACCCGCTCAATCACGGCCCTTGAGTCCTCGATAGACCACTTCTCCAGCGGCTCATGATGGAGGAAAGTCCGCTTGGTCTGAGCATCAAAACCACAGCAGACGAAATACCAGGTACGGGCTCGGAGCGCTCTGCCTGTGCTCAACCGCTCGATTTGGCCACCACCCTCTCCAAGCCACAGGGCCAGGCCGCCATCCTCTTCCACAACCAGCGCGTAGCCTGCGCTGTCCGAGCCGCACCACTTGGTGAGGATACCCTGGACCCCTTTTAGAGGCGTGGTGGCATAGACCCAGGTCTGTAGGGTGAAGCCGCTACTCGGGCGCAAGAGCGGGGCATCCGGCACTAGTACGTAAGAGCCGCTATGCAGGAGCTGTATGCGGCCGCGGTACGTACCATCGGCCGGCGTCGGGACCGGCTCCTCCTTGAAACCTGGCCCCTCGGGGTGCTCATCACCGTGGATGAGACGTACGATATTCGCCTGATAAGAGGGCTCTTTACAGCTCACCATGAAGCGGAGCTTCTCGCCGGGCGCGGCGCTCCATCGGTCTGTGTAGCCGACAACTTTCATGGTGCGTGGTTATCGAATGAAGCTCTGAATTTTCCTGATGTTTCTACGGCGCAAACGCGCAGTGCCGACGGTGTAGGGGGCAGACGAGAGGCCGGACTACTTAATGCAAGAGTCCGGCCTCTCCTCATCGCAGCATGGGTCTCCTAGTTACAGGCTGGGCAATCCCTTGGCTTTCCGCCACTCCTTGATACCCTCGATGCCATAGGTCACGCCTGCCTCGTCATAGGCGCGGCGGGAGCCAGGGTGGAAGAACCGCTGCTCCATCCACGCGTGTGCCATCCGCTCCTTCCAGATCCCCGAAATGAAGGGGAAGAACTCGTCGGCGACATCCAGATTTTCGACGATGGCCTTGGTCATGGCGTAAACGAGTGGCTCTTCCGCTTCGGGGCTGGTGGCGAAGACGACGGAGACGCCGCCAACGCAGTTTCGGGTTTCTCCTTGCAGCGTGTCGTAGTCAACGCCATACGCCTTTGTCATGCTCCCAGGCCGCATCGGCACTCCAAACAGCAGGCCCACTGAAGCCCAGGCTGGGTTCTGCTCCCGTGCCGCTTCCAGGATCTCATCCTCGACGCCGACGGCAAACAGGCTGCCCGTGAGCTGTGCGAGCTGATGGACATCAGGCCCCGACGCAGAATCGTCGGTGTCGGCGGAGAGGTTGGCGTTGTATACGGCGTCCACCTCTCTGTCTCGAAGCGCTTGGATGGATTCCTTGCCGCCCTGGATCAAAGTCACTGAGTCGCGGATGCCAGCCGCTTTCAAGATTATCTCCACCTCGGCCAGCCAAGGGTGACCGGGGTTACCGCCATGGACCCGCTTGCCGGCCAGGTCGTAGACCGTCTTGATGTTCGGGTCCAGGGTCATGAAGAAGGAACAGGCCACGGGCCAGGCCTGCCATGTTCCCAGAGGAGCAGGGTCCAGGGGCGCGCCGCCTGTAAAGCTGATGCCCGCCTGGTGAAGCAGCAGGTCCTGCTCGTTTTGCCAGAAGAGGGTCCGCTTGTACTGTTCTGGTCGGTTATTGATGAAGTCAGTGGCCGTGGCCCTCAGCTCGGCGTCACGAGGCTGAAGCGTGATACGGCCGTTGGTCCCGCGGTCCAGCATCTCTCGGTACGCTTCGACGAAGAACGACTGGCCTTGTAGGTTGGTCATAAACAAGAATTCGGCCTCAACCGTATTCGGGTCAATGGGAGTCGCCGTAGGAGGGAGGGACGTTGGAGTGGAGGTCACTTCGACGATGACCTCCTTCTCCACCACGATCGGGGTAGCCGTCGGATCGTCCCCACCACAGGCCGCGGCCACCAGGGCCACGATGAATGCCACTGAGCCTAGCGCAACAAATCGCCTCAGCATGGAATACATCCTCACGTCGATTGAAGCTGGTTGAAAGACCACACAACACGACCGGCTTGCTAAAGTTACAAGCCGGAATTGAGCAGGACGGTAGCATAGGCGCACGCCACTGTCAATGCGTTGCAACGGCTACGGCAGGAAACTACATTCCAAGGCTTCGGACCAACGCATCTCTGGGCGCGGAATGGGCCGTCCTGGAGCGCGAAATCGGCGTTCCGTGGAGGCTGGAGCGGGCGAGGGAGCGAACCGCCGCGGCAAGTTGCACCACGTAAATTCGGCTGCTCATCGCTGGCCTGGGCCTCGGCAGTTCGACGGTGACCTCTGGAATCGAGAGCCTGGAACCTAAGGCGCTGCGCTTTGTATTCGTGGTGGGACTCCCTAGACAGTACTCGAATTTTTTGCGGCCGGACCTGGTGCCCCGGCGGAGGCAGCTTTTGGCCCGACGCCAGCCGATGCTCACGTCCTTTGCCCGCAAACTCCTGATGTTCTCTTCCGGCATGAACCGCTTCTTCGCCGTAAAACTCCCTTTCCTTGCTCTGGCACTAACTTAAGGACTGGACCAGTTCTTTGGAGTCAGGTCCATAAGCCCTCAACTCTCAAGTCGGTTACCTCAGCGCGGGTTCTCTTTCCAAAGTGAGCCGCAGCGGGTAAATTGCGTATCGATCATCAGTACGAATGGAGCACAAGCACTGTGGTTGACCATCCCCGCCCGTGGTTCGAGAGCCTCACCACGAGCGGAAGGCGGGATAGGCCCACCGCGAGCGGGCTCCCAGACCCTCAGGAGATTTGGAGTGTGCAGTGACCGATAACAACCCTTGGCAAGAGGTGGAAGAGGCCGCCGCGCGCCTGGGCACCGTGATGGGGGGCTCGCTCAGCCAGGGGCTGGAGGTGCGCCTCCGCGCCGGCGTCTCCGCCGAGGAGGTCAAGGCGGGCACCTTCGTCACGGTCCAGGGCGAGCGGCGCCGGTTCTTCGGCATCGTCACCGACCTGAGCCTCCAAAGCGCCGACCCACGCTTCGCCGCCACCGCTCCGGACGCCGATGCCGCCACCGCCAGCGTCCTCTCGGGCACCAGCGCCTTCGCCATGGCCAAGGTCACGCCCATGCTGGCCATCAGCGGCACCGACGAGGCGCTCGAGCCGGCGCGCTCGCTGCCGGGCCACTTCTCGCCCGTTTACCGCGCATCCAACGACGACGTTCAAGCCGTTTTCGGCAGCGAGGACACCCGGCACATCTACGTGGGCAGCCCCCTGGACATGGAGGACACCCGCGTCTGCCTGGACCTGGGGGAGCTGGTCAAGCGGTCCAACGGCGTTTTCGGCAAGAGCGGCACCGGCAAGAGCTACCTCACCCGCATCCTGCTGGCCGGCATCTTGCAGAGGGGCGTGGCCACTAACCTGGTGTTCGACATGCACAACGAGTACGGCTGGGAGTCCACCAGCGAGTCCGGCCACGAGGTCAAAGGCCTGAAGCAGCTCTTCGGCGGCCGCGTGGCCGTCTTCTCGCTGGACGAGGTCTCCTCCCGCCAGCGGGGCCTCTCGCCCGATTTCGTGGTGCGCATCGGCTACGAAGAGATCGAGCCGGAGGATATCGCCATTCTCGCCCCGGCCCTGAACATGACCGACGCCGGAGTACAGGCCACCTACATCCTGGCCAGGCGTTTCGGCGCCGACTGGGTCACCCGCTTTCTGTCCCTGACTCCGACCGAGCTCGAGGGCCTCGTGGTCGAGACGGGCGAGCACCCGAGCACCCTGGAGGCGATGCGGCGACGGCTGCGGCCCCTGGAGCGGCTGGACTTTCTGGCCGCGGGGACGCCCGAGGGCAAGGGCGCCGTGGCCGCCATCCTGGAGCACCTGGAACGTGGCATCCACGTGGTGCTGGAGTTCGGCCGCTACTACGACGACACCATCGCCCAGCTCCTGGTGGCCAATCTGCTGACCCGACGCATCCACGACCGGTACCGCGAGCGCACCGAGCGGGCCCAGGCCGCCCAGCAGGATAAGCCCTCGCCGCTGGTCATCACCATCGAGGAGGCCCACCTCTTCCTCAACCCCCAGGTGGCCGGCCAGACCATCTTCGGCACCATCGCCCGGGAGATGCGGAAGTACTCGGTCACGCTGCTGGTGGTGGACCAGCGCCCCTCTGGCATCGACGATGAGGTGCTCAGCCAAGTGGGTACGCGGCTCATCTGTCAGCTCGACAACGACCGCGACGTGGACGCCGTGCTGACGGGTGCGCCCAACGCCCGGGAGCTCAAGACGGTGCTCTCGCGGCTGGACCCGCAGCAGCAGGCGCTCATCTTCGGCCACGCCCTGCCCATGCCGGTGGTGGTCCACACGCGGGAGTACGGCCCAGAGCTTTACGCCGAGCTCTCCACCGGTCCGGGCGACGGCCTCTCGCTCCAGGCCCGGCGCCAGCGCGATAAAAAGGACCTGTTCGGGTAGGCAGGACGAGTCCCGCACCTCTATGCGGGTCCCGAAGCGTTCCCTCTCACGCAAGCTCACTCGTCGGCAAGCTCTCGCCAGCTTGGGCGAGGGCCTATTGCTGCATGCCCAGCGCCGGCCTTACAAGAGCATGGAGTGTAACTCTCGCGCCCGTCGTACTATAATCTCGCCATGCAGGAGCCCCAAGGCGATACCTCCGTTCTCGTTATCTTCTTCGACGACATGCGCGAGTCCACCGCGCTAAAGGCCGGCCTCACCGAAAAAACAGACGAGCACACCTTCCAGAAGCTCCGGAAAGAGCACGACTCGTTGCTGACCGAGATCATCACCCGCGACGGGGCCGGTCAGGTCATCAAGTCGACGGGAGACGGACTGCTCGCCGTTTTCTACAGGCCGTCTGTCGCCGTCGAACGTTCCATCGAAATCCAGGAACGGCTGCACGGCCACCCGCACTTGAGCGTGCGGATCGGCATAGACATGGGCGAGGTCCGCGGAGAATGGCTCGCGGATGAGCTCACGGACGTTTTCGGGCGGCACGTCGACTCGGCCGCACGCGCCACGGCACTCGCGGACGGTGGGCACACCTGCGTCACGCGCGCCGTCTACACCGACGCCTTCAGTTGGATTACGAAAAGCCGAATAGCTTGGGAGGAGCACGGCTACTACTGCGTCAAGCCCGAGGAGCCCTCGCTCGAGGTCTTCGAACCCTACAACGCGAACATTACGAAGCCCTTGAGCGAACTCCGCGGCACGAAGACGGAGGGGCCGAAGCCGGCTACGACGGAGCGAACGGAGCGAGCTGAACCCGCTCCGTCTCAAGGGCTCCGCCTCGTCCGGCCCTGGGAGGCCGTCGCGCGCGATGGCAGGGACTTCGCCGAAAAGGGTGGGGGCATGATGTACTGGTTCAAGGTCCCCCTGGGAGGCATCTGCTACCCCGAAGGCTTTCGCAGCTTCCTCTTGCCGGCACTCGCGAACCCAAGGGTCTCGAAGATCCGATTCTTGCTGGACTCATCGAACCCCATCTACCAGCAGGTCTGGAGCAGTATGGTGCTGCCACTGCTGTCCGAATGGGCCAAAAAAGAGGACCGGCCGTTTGTGGTCGAGGAGCGAGAGGACGGAGGCCGATTCTGCGAAGACGGCGCCAGTGAGATAGGATGGGAAAAACGGACACCAAAGTCGGATAAGATAGAGCGACGGAGGTGTCAGTATGAAAGGTGTCCCTCAAGGAAGATACACGAGGGAATTCCGCCAGGAAGCAGTGAAGCTGGTAACGGAAGAGAGGCTATCATTGCCGGAGGCAGCCCGCCGGTTGTCCCTGGCGCCATCGACGTTAGGGTACTGGGTGAAGGCACAAAGGGCCGGCAAACTGGGAGATGTCGGCAAGACGTACAGGCCCTTGACTGAAGTAGAGATGGATTTGGCCCGGACTAAGAAGGAACTGGCGGAAGTGAAGATGGAGCGGGACATACTAAAAAAAGCGGCCGCGTACTTTGCCAAGGAGTCGCTGCCCGGTACGCGGCGATGAATGAGTTGCGGCTCAAGTATCCAGTCCGGATGATGCGACGGATTATGAATGTATCGGCCAGCGGCTACTATGCGTGGGTGGACCGGCCGCTGTCCAAGCGGGCACAGGAGGAAGTGCGGCTGGAGCTGGAGATAATGGCGGCCCACCAGCGGAATAGACAGACCTATGGCCCGGAACGGTTACAGCGCGATCTGGCGGAGCATGGCGTTCGGGTGGGTGTTTGCCGGATCAAGCGGATCCGGCAAAAGCTCGGCATACGCTGTAAACAGAAGAGGAGATTCAAGACTACCACTAACTCCGCGCACAGACTGCCAGTTGCGGATAACTTGTTGGGCCAGCAGTTCAAGGTCAGTCAGCCCAACGCCGTGTGGGTGAGTGACATCACCTATATACCGACTGATGAAGGCTGGCTATACCTGGCGGGCCACAAGGACCTGTTCACCGGAGAGCTCGTGGGCTATGCCATGGGAGAGCGGATGACCAGGAATCTGGTTAGTCAGTCTCTATTCCGGGCGCTGAGAGCCAAACGCCCCGCGAGGGGACTGATGCATCACTCTGACCGGGGCTCTCAGTATTGCTCCCAGGAGTACAGAAATCTTATGGAGCGCTCTGGCCTGAGATCATCCATGAGCGGGAAAGGGAACTGTTTTGATAATGCGCCGATGGAGAGCTTCTGGGGAACACTCAAGCAGGAGCTAGTCCATCACCGTCATTATCGAAGTAGACAGGAAGCAATTCGAGATATGACAGAATATATCGAGATCTTCTATAACAGGCAGCGCCGCCAGGCCAGGCTGGGATTCCTGTCACCTGCGGCCTTTCAACAAAGATTCTATGCAGGATTACTCGCAGCTTGAAAGGTTTGGTGTCCACTATTGCCATCCGACCCCACCAGCAAGCGCGTCGAGTGGGTGTTCATCGGCCTTTCGAAGGAGTTCAGCCCGTGCTTCAAGCTGTTCGTTGACGATCCGGACAACGACATCTTGGTGCATTCGGAAGCCCAGATCTTCCTTTCAACCGCCAACCGGACGGTGCGGTTCACCGACGGAACGCTTCAGTCGGTGCGTATCCCAGACGCCATTCTCAGGGTCGGAAGCCACGAAGACGAGGCGCTGATCAACACCCTGAACTCGCTTTCCAACCAGTGGGACGCCCTGTTCAGCTAGCCAACGCCCGCCCGGCCAGCCATCTCGATGTACGGTTAACCAGCCTTGCGACTGAAGAACAAAGTTGCCCTCATCACCGGCTCCGCCAGCGGCATCGGCCGCCGCTCCGCCGAGCTGTTCGCCGTCGAGGGCGCGGCGGTTGTCGTAGCCGACGTTGACGAAGCGGGCGGGCGCGCGACGGTGGAGCGGATCGTGAAAGCGGGAGGAGCGGCGGCTTTCGTGCGCGCCGACGTCTCCCAAGCGGACGATTGCCAGCGCGTGGTGGCCTTCGCTCAGCAGACCTACGGCAAGCTCAACGTGCTCTTCAACAACGCGGGGATCATGCACCCCGACGACGATTCCATCCTCACGACTCCGGACGACGTGTGGGACCTGACCATCGCCATCAACCTGAAGGGCGTTTACCTCGGCTGCAAGTACGGCATCCCGGCCCTGCTGGAGGCAGGCGGAGGGTCCATCATCAACATGGCCTCCTTCGTAGCGCTCATAGGGGCCGCCACCCCGCAGATCGCCTACACCGCCAGCAAGGGAGGCGTGTTGAGCATGACCCGCGAGATAGGCGTGGAGTTCGCGCGCCGGAACATCAGGGCCAACGCCCTCTGCCCGGGACCCGTGGACACGCCCCTGCTGGCGGAGCTGCTGTCGGACCCGGCACGTCGGCAGCGACGGCTCGTGCACATTCCTCCGGGCCGGCTGGCCCAGGCGAGCGAGGTGGCCCAAGCGGCCCTCTTTCTCGCCTCGGACGACTCCTCCTATATCAACGGCGCGGCCTTTACGGTAGACGGCGGCATCACGGCCGCTTACGTCACGCCCGAGGAGTCGTCCGACGCCGGCGTCGGTCCAGCCTGAGCTTACCCGCTGGAGTATCATGCGAGCGCCCCCTGGCGGACAAATCTCTTCCGGCCACCTCGCCATAAAGGCCCTTCGTTGCACCCGCCCGTAAAGCGAACGCTGTTCTTCTACGGCTGGGTCATCGTGGTCGTCGCCACGCTGTACCACGCCCTCCACTCGGGCATCGGCATCTGGGCGTTGGCCGTGGCCCTCTCCCCCATGGAGGCGGACCTGGCGTGGAGCAGGTCCCAGATCCTTCTCGTGCTCACCATACGGGCCATCGTCAGGGGGGTCGCATCTCCTTTGATAGGCCCCTGGATCGACCGCAAGCACGGCGCGTGGCTCCTCCCTCTCCTCTCGGGCATCGTCCTCTCGCTGGCGCTGATGTCCATGAGCCGGACGGCCACTCTGCCGGCTTTCTACATTAGCTTTGGGTTCTTCGGCTCCATAGCCCTGCTGGGACTTGGCCCCGCGTCGGTGGATGCCCTGGTCCCGAAGTGGTTCATCCGCAAACGTCCCATCGCCTTAGCCATAACCTCGTCCGGAGGAGGTCTGGGCGCCCTCTTCTTCTCCGTGGCCGTCGCGTTGCTCATCGATGCCGTGGGCTGGCGGGACATGTGGCTGTGGCTGGGAGTCGCCACCCTCGTTCTCACCGTGCCCACGGCGCTGCTGCTCCGGCGCAGTCCGGAGGATATGGGCCTGCTGCCCGACGGCGCCCTGGACCGGAGGTCCCAGCCCGTGGACGCCCCCGGGCCGGAGAAGGCCGCCGACGAGCGGAGCTACACCGTCCGCGAAGTGGTCCGCACCAGGAGCTTCTGGTTCATCATCCTCGCCTTCTCTCTCGCGGCCCTCTCCTTCCATGGCTTTCTCAGCAACCTGGTGGCCCATATCGAGGGGCTGGGGTTCACTCCCAAGCTAGCCGCCTCGGCCATCACCTTCTACGCAGTCTTTTCCATCGCCGCCCGGTTCGTGTGGGCGGGCGTGGCGACCCGGATGGAGCTGCGCCGAGTCCTCATGGTCCAGGCCCTCCTCACGACGCTGGCCATGCCGCTGCTCTTGACCGTCCAGAACACGCCCATGCTCTTTTTCGCCATGGGCTATCTGGGCATCACCATCGCCGGCAATTTTCTGCTGCACTCCCTCATTTTCGCCAACTACTTCGGGCGGCAGCACATCGGCGCCGTCCGGGGCATCACCCGCCCCTTCCTCACCATCTCCACCGCCGCCAGCCCGCTGCTGATCGCCTTCAGCTTCGACGCCACCGGCACCAACACCCTGGCCTTCAGCATCCTGGCCGCCACGTGGCTCCTCGTCGCTCTCACCGCCTACTTCCTTCCCCCCATTCAGCAAGCCAGCACTGGCCGGTCGCGGAAATCGTGTCCCGAAGAGCAAGCATCCAATCAGTGAGGTCCAGTGAGGAAATGAACGGAGTGGTGTGGATAGCTTGTTGACGGGACGGGTAAAGAGGCACGCTTCCACTCCCGAATGGCAGGGGGCCACCCCCGAATGGCAGGGGCGGAGCTATCCCAATGGCCCTTGTCACCCCTCATGGGCCGTTGATAGCATGGGTCCACCAGTCAGCGGGGCTTAGGAGACTTCGATGCGTGTCCTCGACTACATGGAGCGCCACGGCCACGAGCAGTTCTCGGTATGGAACGACCCCGCCGTGGGCCTTCGTGCGTTCATCGCCATCCACGACACCACCCTGGGACCCGCCCTGGGCGGCGTGCGCATCTGGCCCTACGAGAACGAGGAGGCGGCGGTCCTGGACGTTCTGCGGCTCTCCCGGGCCATGACCTACAAGTCGGCGGTGGCGGGCCTGTCGCTGGGGGGAGGCAAGGCCCTCATCATGGCGGACTCGCGGACCGACAAGACCGAGGGGATGTTCCGTTCCTTCGGCAGGTTTGTGAACTCCATGGGCGGCCGGTATATCGTCACCGAGGACGTGGGCGCGAGCCCCGGGGACCTGGAGTGGGCCTCCCACGAGACGAAGCACGTGGTGGGACTCTCCGAGGCGCTGGGCGGCAGCGGCAACCCCTCCGGCGTCACGGGGTTCGGCGTCTACCAGGCCATGCGCGCCTGCGCCGTGGCCACCTGGGGCGGCGACTCGCTCAAGGGCCGCACCGTGGCCATCCAGGGGTTCGGCAACGTGGCCAACGCCCTCAGCAAGCATCTGCTCAAGGCCGGCGCGAAGCTGCTGGTCACCGACATCCACGAGGAGAAGCTGGCGGAGGTCCGTTCCCTGGAGGGGGTAACGGTGGTGCCGCAGGACGAGATATTGGGGGCGGAGTGCGACATCTTCGCGCCGTGCGCCCTGGGCGGCGTCCTGAACGCCGAAACGGTCCCCCAACTCCGGTGCTGGGTGGTCTGCGGGGGGGCCAACAACCAGCTCGCGGAGGACGCCGACGCCGAGCGCCTGGCCGAGCGGGGCATCCTCTACGCGCCCGACTACGTGGCCAACGCCGGGGGTGTCATCAACGTCTCCTACGAGGTGGGCGGGAAATACAGCGCCGATGCCGCCCTGGAGAAGACCTCCCACATCTACGACACCATGGAGCGCATCATCGCCACGGCCCGCGCCCAGGGAATCACCACCGCCCGAGCCGCCGACGCCATGGCCGAGGAGCGCATCGCCGCCGCCCGCGAGGCCAAACACGTCCGCCCGTAGACAGCCGGGGCCGTCGGCTCATCCTCTATTCGGACGCCGGGACACCCGACTCACCCCACGCCCCACGCCTGCAGCTCCTCATCGCTGATGCCGAAGTGGTGGGCCACCTCGTGCACCACCGTCTGGCGCACCTGCTCCACCATCTCCTCCCGCGTGTCGCACTCGTCCTCGATGGGCCCCTGAAAGACGGTGATCATGTCCGGCAGCGCCATGTTGTAGCCGTCGCGGTCGGTCAGGGGAATGCCCTCGTAGAGCCCGAAGAGGGTATCGCCTTCCGCCACCCCCTCGAGCTCGAGCTGCGGGCGCGAAGGCCATCTACGCACCAGCACGTCCACGTTCTCCAGCCGCTCCAGGAACCGCGGGGGCAGCCCCTCCAGCGCCTCGCGCACCAACGCCTCGAACTCGCGCCGCCGCATTGGTCCCACCCTCACGCGGGGATGGAGAGCTTCTCCCGGATGGTCTTCATCATGTCCACGTTCGGCCTGTCCGGGCCCTTCTTCTCGTAGCCGGGCACCTCCAGGTAGAAAGGGACGTCCCGGAAGGCGGGGTGCGCCACCACCGCCTCGAAGGCCGCCAGCCCCATCTGGCCCTCGCCGATGTTCTCGTGCCGGTCCACCGCCCCGCCGAAGGGCGGCTTGGAGTCGTTGCAGTGCACCGCCACCAACCGCTGAATGCCCACCTCGCGGTCGAACTCCTCCATGACCCCGGCCACGCCATCGGGGGTGGTCAGATCGTAGCCCGCGGCAAAGCTGTGCTGGGTGTCCAGACATGCCTTCACCCGGGGGCTCGCCAGCCCCTTGATGACGGCGCCCAGCTCGCTGAACTTGGACCCGATGTGGTTCCCCATGCCGGCGCTGTTCTCCAGAATCAGGTAGGTGTCCTCAGGGGAGTTGTCCAGCACCCTGTTCAGCGACTCGATGAGCTGGCGGTACACGCCGTCGAACCCCGCGCCCTTGTGACTGCCCAGGTGGAAGATGACCCCCAGCATGCCCAGGTCGTGGGCGGTGTTCATGTAGTCCACCAGCGACTGGATGCCCCTGCGCATCAGGCCCTGGTCCGGATTGCCCAGGCTCACCAGGTAAATGGCGTGCAATGCGTTGGGGCCAATGCCGTGCTCCTTGGCCTTGCGCTTGAAGTCGGTGGCCGGCTTCTCGTCCACGGGCTTGAAGGCGAAGCTCTGGGGTGGCGAGACGAAGATCTGCGCGGCCTCCGCGCCGATGGCCACGGCGCGGTCGATGACCTGGTCCACGCCGCCGGCCGAGGATACGTGGGCGCCGATACGCATAAGGCCTCCCTCCAGGGCACCGGTTAGCCGGGTGTCACCAGGGCATCGTTGCGAGCAGGGCAGCGTCTATTATCACCGCGACGCACCCGCTCCGTCCACCCTGGCGCCAGGGTGGAACCCTGGGCCGATACCGCAAGGGACCAGGACGCCCCTTCCCTTCGCTCCGCTCAAGGGCGACCCTTCGACAAGCCTGTCCTGAGCGAAGACGAAGGGCGCAAGGTCAGCGGTTTCATATCTCCGCGCATGGAGAGTTTGTCGAACCATCGTGGTGCGGCGAGCTTACCCTTGGTGGAAAGACTGCGGCTCAGTGTCGTCGCCCCGCCCATAGACTTCAAGAGCCCGAACAGTTGCCGGGGCCGAAGAGAGCCCGCATCATGCGAGGACGGGCCATGGAGGAAGAGATGTCAGAGACCGCCAAGGATGTGTTTGTTGGAATCGATGTCTCGAAGGAGTGGGGCGATATCGCGGTGCGTCCGACCGGCATGGCGTGGCGTGCCGCGCAGGATGAGGCAGGCATCAACGCCCTCGTCCCGCAGCTCGCGAGCTGCATCCCCAGGTGGTGGTCTTGGAGGCCACGGGTGGGTATGAGATGCGGTTGGTGGTAGCCATTGGTACGGCGGGCATTCCGGTGGCGATGGTGAATCCCCGGCAGGTCCGCGTGAAGGTCCGCGAATTCGCCCGCTCCCAGGGCAAGTTCGCCAAGACGGACCGGCTTGACGCAGCGGTGATCGCGCATTTCGGTGAGGTGAGCGATACCGTTACACAGCCGCTCGCCCCGGCCGCCGCCCGCGAGCTTGAGGCGCTGGTCACCCGCCGGCGGCAAGTGATCCGGATGAAGGTCACTGAGCAGCAGCGTCGCCAGCAGGCGTTGCCCCTGGTCAGCGCCGCATCGACCGGGTGCTCGCCGTCTTGGAACGCGAGCTGGAGGAGCTCACTCGAGACCTCACCGACCGGCTGCGGGAGAGCCCCCTGTGGCGGAAACGAGAAAATCTCCTGCGCAGCGTGCCCGGAGTTGGCCCAGCCCTCGGCGTTGTCCTCTTGGCGGGTCTGCCGGAGCTCGGCTCGCTGACGCACAAGCAGATTGCGGCGCTCGTTGGGGTGGCGCCCCTGAGCAGGGACAGCGGCAAGTTCCAGGGGCGACGAACCTGCTGGGGTGGGAAGGCGCATTTGCGTACTGTTCTCAGTATGCCCACGCTGGTGGCCGTGCGCCGCAACCCTGTCCTGAAAGCCTTTTATGAACGGCTTCTCGCCGCAGGCAAGGCCAAGACAGTCGCCATCAACCCCTGCATGCGCAAGTTGCTGAGTCCTGAACGCTATGTTCAAACACCGATCCTCCTGGAGCCCCGATCAAGCTTGACACTCAAGACAGTTGCTGAGTCTAGCGAAGGGAACCACGAGCGGACGGAGCGGACGCCCGAAACAGCGTCCCGGCGCGGGCTTGAACGCGTTCCGTCGACGAGAGCCATGAGGCCGGCAAGCGTGTCCGGGTCCTGGCTCCGGTGCAACACCGGAGCGAGTTCGGGCCGGACCACTGTCGCACCCTGATGCTTAGGCGCGGGGGGGAGGGGGGGCCTAGGCGCGGCGGGCGGGGAACGGACGCAGGCGTCGGAAGAAGCGTCCTATCTCACCCATCTCCCAGGAGACCAGAAGCAGGCTGGCGATGAAGATGGAGCTGTAGGTGCCGACGATGACGCCCACCAGCATCACCAGCAGCAGCGGCTGAATGGTGGAGCCGCCGAAAAGCAGCAGCGCCGTCACCACCGCCAGCAGCGTCATCGAGGTATTCAGCGAGCGGCCTATCGTTTCGCGTACGCTTACGCTCACCACCTCGTCGAACGGCGCGCCCACGTAGCGGGCCACGTTCTCCCGGATCCGGTCGAACACCACGATAGTATCGTTGACACTGTAGCCGATGACGGTGAGGATGCCGATGATGAACATGGCGTTCACCTCCATCTCCACCGTCTTGCCCAGGATGGAGAAGACGCCCAGCACGATGAGCACGTCGTGGACCAGCGCGATCATTGCGCAGACCCCGTACCTGAAGGGGCGCGGCACGTGGCGGAAGGCCCACGTGATGTAGAACATAATGGCGATGGCCGCGACCACCACGGCGATGATGGCGTTGCGCACCGTCTCGCCGCCCACCACCGCGGAGATGGCGTCGAACCCCAGCACCTCCATGGGGCTCAAGCCCTCCAGACCTCCCGTCAGTTCCTCCACGTCCGCCTCGGTGAGCTCGCCCACCCGGACGAAGAAGGTCCTGTCGCCCACCGGCTGGACGATGACACTATCGTGACCCAGGGACACCGCCCGTTGGCGGATGGCCTCCGCCGACACCTCTCCCTCAAACTGGACGGTCAGGGCAGCGCCGCCGGTGAAGTCGATCCCGGCCCGCAGTGTCGGAGGCAGCAGGAGCGAGAAGACCGACGGGAGCAATACCAGGGCCGAGATGAGAAAGAACCAGCCGCGGTGCCGGACGATGTTCACGACGGGCCTCGCTCTGAGGCGGACCGGGCCGTCCGGCCGGCGTCCCTGCCCCGCCGGGGCAGGGGCTCGGGAGAGAAGAGCCAGAGAAAGCGTCGCAGCGGGGTAGCGGCGACCATGACCAGCAACCCCCGGCTTACAACGATGGCGGTGAACATGCTGATCGCCACGCCGATCAGAAGCGCCAGGGCGAAGCCGGTGACGGCGGCGGCGGCGAAGGTGGTGCCGAACCAGTAGAGGATGCCGCTGATGATCATGGTGGAGATGTTGCTATCGCGTATGGAGGGCCAGGCCCGGTTGAAGCCGATCCGGATGGCGAAGGCCAGGGTCCGCCCCAACCGCAGCTCCTCCTTCATCCGCTCGAAGATCAGAATGTTCGCGTCCACGGCCATGCCCATGGAGAGGATGAAGCCAGCCACCCCCGCTAGGATCAGGGTCAGAGGGACCAGCTTGAACACGGCCAGCACCATGGCGGTGTAGAAGATCATCGTCACCGCCGCCACCACGCCGGCCCCCCGGTAGTAGGCGATCATGAAGAAGAGGACCAGCGCCAGCCCAACGATACCGGCGACGAGGCTCTGCTCCAGGGACTTGGCGCCCAGGGAGGGCCCCACCACCTGCTCGCTGATGATCCGGATGTCGATGGGCAGACGGCCCGACTCCAGTTGGATGGCCAGGTCGCGGGCCTCCTCCGCGGTGAAGGGTGGGTTTCCGCCGGTCACCTGGCCGTTGCCCGAGAGGATGGGCGAGTTGACCACGGCCGACACCAGCTCCACGTCGTCCAGGAAGATGGTGAGCTGGTCGGGGCTATCGGTGTCGCGGGTGGTGTAGAGGCGGGTGGTCAGCTCGGCGAATGTCCGGGCGGAGCCCCCACGCAACTCGAAGAAGAGCACGTTCTCGCCGGTGACGGTGTCCTGGCCGGCGAAGGCGCTGGCCAGGTCATCACCACTGAGCCCGGTGGCGTTGTCCTCGAACTGGGTGCAGAAGCGGTCCAGGCAGATCCGCTCGGCCCAAGCCAGGCTGGCCGTCTGGCCGAGGAGCTGCTTGGCCCGGGCCACGTCGTGCAGGCCGGGGAGCTGGACCACCACCCGGTTGTCGCCCAGCTTCTGGATGACCGGCTCGCTGGCGCCCAGCCTGTCCACCCTGGTCCGGATGATGCGGATCAGGCCCTCCATCTGGTCTGCGGTGGGCGGGGTCGCCGCATCGCCGGCCTCGTAGATCAGGTGGGCGCCGCCTGCCAGGTCCACGCCGAGCTGGAGGCCCAAGACGTCGTTCGAGCCGCGCTCGAAACGGCCGCCCGGCACCGGGAGGTCGATCTGCTTGACGCTGAGGGAAGCCACCGCGCCAACCACAATGAGGGCGATGAGAATGAACGGGTATCTGCGAACGATGGGGCGGACGAGCCGCCAGAGGAAACCTAAGTTCGGCAAGACTGACTCCCACTGGCAATAAACAGCCCCAACGGGCTACCGCTGGGGGCGGACCACCCTTGGCAAAGAGGCTGCGCGGGGGTGGCGCCCAGGATGTTTACGGTAACGCCGCACAGCGAGGCGGCGTAATTCGACCGCCCTACCCGTCGGGCGGTCCCTGGGAACGCTGGCGGCGATTGTAACATGCCATCGCCAGCGGGCAAACTCCGCCGGCGCTTCGGGGCCGCCTCGCCCAAGCCGCCGCTGTGAGCATGTCCATCAGCGCCCGCTGTCGTCGGCATCGGCGGGGCGCGGCTCCGGGGCCCCTCCCTCCTGCTTTTCCTCTTCGTCCGCCGGCTCGACCTCGAAGAGGTCGTCGCGCGTGCGGAGGTGGTCGATGTAGACAACGCCGTTCAGATGGTCCGTCTCGTGCTCCAGGACCTGGGCCAGCAGCTCCGTGGCGGCCTTGATACGAACGGGATTGCCATGGCGGTCCAGGGCCTTGGCCCACACCCGCTCCGAGCGGAGAATCCTGCCCTGGTACCCGGGAAGGCTGAGGCAGCCCTCGGTAACCTCCCGCTCGCCCTCCCGCCTGGTGATCTCAGGGTTCACGAGGACGCGCGTTTCCTCGTCCTCCTCCGGCAACTGGATGATGCACACGCGGTAGAGGGAGCCAACCTGGTTGGCGGCGATGCCGACGCCACGGTAGTGGTACATCGACTCGATCATGTCGTTCATGAGCCGCTGGAGGGCTGGGTCGGCGATGTCCCGAAGCTTCACCGTCTTGGCGCTGAGCACGGTGTCGGGGATATAGCGCATGGGCAAGACCGTCATGGGTGTCACCGGAGATGGAGTGCCGCCAGTATACGAAGGGCTCCGCCCCAATGGAAGTAAGTACCGGGGGCGCCTCTTTTGGGACAAGAGCGCTTCCACACGCTACTCGCCGTTCATTGAGGCGTGCTCAGTCCTGCCTACACCACCGTCACGGGGTCCACGTCCGTGGTCCAGTAGGGGGGCAGGGGCACCTTGTCCAGCAGCAGGCGGGGGTCGGCGCCGCGCAGGAGGATGTGCCAGCGCCAGACGCCCCGGAGCCGGGGCGGGTAGGCCGGGGCCGGCCCGATAACGTCCACCCGGCCGATGCCCCACTGGCGGGCGGCCCGCCGGAGGGTATCGGCGAGCCGCTGGGCTTCGCGCCTGCTGGCGGTGTCATCGGCGTGGGCGAAGACCAGCCGGATGAGGCGTCCCAAGGGAGGGTTCCCCTGCGTGCGGCGGAAGGCTAGCTCCTGCTCGTAGTACGCGTCGTAGTCCTGACGGGCCGCCGCCTGGATGGCGTAGTGCTCCGGCAGGTAGGTCTGCACCACCACCTGGCCCGGCTCGGGGCCCCGGCCCGCTCTGCCGGCCACCTGGCACACCACCTGAAAGGTCCGCTCGGCGGCGCGGTAGTCGGGCACGTTGAGGCCGATGTCCGCCAGCACCACGCCCACCAGCGTCACCGAGGGGATGTGCAAGCCTTTGGCGATCATCTGGGTGCCCACCAGGATATCGGCCTCGCCGGCGACGAAGCGCGACAGCAGCTCCTCGTGGGCGCGGCCGTGGCGTGCCGTGTCGCGGTCCCAGCGCAGCACTCGCGCGCCCGGCAGCAGGCGTTGCACCTCCTCCACCAGCCGCTGGGTGCCCAGGCCCAGATAGCGGATGTGAGCGCTGCGGCACTGGGGACATATAGCCGGCGCTCGGCGGCGCCGGTTGCAGTGGTGACAGACCAGCCCTTCCGCGCCGTGATACGTGTAGGGGCTGGCGCAGCGCCAACAGCGCAGCACAAAACCACAGCTCCGGCACTGGACCACGCTGGCGGCGCCCCGGCGGTTGAGGAAGAGGATGGCCTGGTGTCCGCCGGAGAGACACCGCTCCAGCCCCTGCTGCAACGCGCGGCTGAAGACGCTGCGGTTGCCGGCCCTCAGCTCCTGGCGCATGTCCACGACCTCGACGCCGGCCAGGGAGATGGGAGCGCCCGTGGCCTCGATGCGCCCGGGCAGGGCCAGCGGGTGGTAGCGTCCCTGACGGGCGTTGTGGTACGACACGATATCCGGCGTGGCGCTGCCCAACAGCACCACGGCGCCGGTGAGGCCCGCCAGCTTGAGGGCCACATCCCTGGCATGGTAGCGGGGAGCCGCGTCGTGCTGCTTGTAAGTCCACTCGTGCTCCTCGTCCAGCACAATGAGGCCCAGGTCCCGCTGGGGCGCGAAGACGGCGCTCCGGGAGCCCACCACCAAGCCGTAGGCGCCCTGCTCCACGCGCCACCACTGGTCGGACTGCTGGCCCGGTGTGAGGCCGCTGTGGAGCACCGCCACCCGGCCCGGAAAACGGGCGTTGAAGCGGGCTACCGTCTGAGGCGCCAGCGAGTGCTCCGGCACCAAGACGATGCCCCGCTTCCCCTGGGCCAAGCAGCGGGCAAGGGCCTGAAGATACACCTCCGTCTTGCCGCTGCCGGTGACGCCATGGAGCAGGAAGACGCGCGGCGTCAGCGTGGGATCGTCGAGGGCGGCGAGGACCGGGGCGAGGGCTGCCGCCTGGGCTGGAGTGGAGAGGAGCGCCTCCTCCGGCGCCCTGCCTTGCTCCTGCCGTAAGGGGCTGCGCTCGGTCCGCAGCCGGTCGAGGCGGACCATCCCCTTGCCCAACAGACCGGCCACGGCGGCCACGCCGTACTCTCGCCGCGCATCGCTGGCCAGGTATGGCCCGGCGGATGGCCCGGCGAGACGGCGGAGCAGCGCGGCGCGGCGCGGTGCCCGCTTGCTCCACCGCTCCGCCCACTCCAGGGCCTCGCTGGGGCTGCAGGAGCGCTCCAAGAAGTCCCGGAACTGGGGCGTTATCCGCGGCCCCTCCCACTCCCAGCGCTCCTCCGCCAGCCCCGCCTGGACCAGGCCGCGGACCGCTTTAGGCACCCAGGAGCCGAGCCGCCGGACCAGGGGGGCCAGCCGGACAGCGCGGCGGCCGCGCAAATAGGCCAGCAGCCGCCCCTCCGCTTGCGTCAGCTCGCGGCCTTGCGTGGCATTGGCCCTCAGACGAAGGATGGTCTGCGTGCGTGTCCGAAAGCCGGGGGGCAGCATGGGGGCCATGGCCTCGAACAGCGACGTGCGGTAGTAGTCGCTTATCCAGTAGGCCAGGTCCAACTGCACGGGCGTGAGCAGCGGCTCGGGAAGCACCAGCCCCAGCAAGGGCTTGGTGTAGCCCACCCGCAGCTTGTCGGTGAGGCGGACCACCACGCCGTGAACCGTCCGGGGGCCGAAGGGCACCCGTACCAGGTGGCCGGCCCTCGGCTCCATGCCGGGCGGCACGGAGTAGGTGTAGAGGTCGTCCCGCCCGCCGGTGGGGACGTCCACCGCCACGTCGGCATAGGGGAGCACGGCTTTGGCCCGGTCCACCGTCTCGGCTGGCTCTCCAGCGATCGCTTGGCTCCGCGCAGACACAGCAACGCCTCCGTCGCGAGTATACCAACAACGGAGGCGTTCTCGATGCCAGCGATTGTCAGAGCTATGCCTTGGGGGCCCGGGCCGCCTCCTTGATGCGGGCCGCCTTGCCCGACAGCGCTCGAAGATAGTAGAGCTTGGCCCGGCGCACCTTGCCGCGCCGCACCACCTCGACCCGCTCCAGGCTGGGCGAGTGGACCAGGAAGGAGCGCTCAACGCCCACGCCCGAGGCGACCCGCCGCACGGTGAATGAGCTGGCGGGGCCGCCAGCGCGCATGCGGATGACCACGCCCTCGAAGGTCTGCAATCGCTCGCGCTCGCCCTCCCTGATCCGGACGTTCACCTTCACGGTATCGCCGGAACGAAAGGGCGCTATCCGGTCGTTCGCCTCTACGGGCGCGGCCTCACGGGCATCCATAGTGTCGCTCGATTACTTGGGGGATTTTGTCACAGTATAGCCAGCCGGCGGCCTGGCGACAAGCGGCTCACGTGGCCGTGATCTCCAGCGCCCTGTCCAGACCAGCCTCGCTGGGGGGCGACGCTCCGTCGCTCTCCTCCAGGGGCCGGAGCACCATCTGGTCGCCACGCCACGCCACCAGCACACCGGACCGGCCCTCCCACAGCGCGTCCACCGCCGCCACGCCCATGCGAGTCGCCAGCACCCGGTCGGAGGCGGACGGCGAGCCGCCCCGCTGGATGTAGCCCAGGACCTGGTAGCGGGCCTTATAGGGATTGTCAGCCTCGTTGATGAGGCGGGTCAGCTCCGCCCCTCCCATGGAGGAGCCCTCGGCAACCACCACGATGAAGTGGCGCTTGCCACGCCGCTCCACCTCCTGCATCTCGTCGAACACCTGCCCGATCTCCACCGGCTGCTCGGGAGCCAGCACCATCTCGGCCCCGGAGGCGAGGGCGGCCATGCGGGCGATGTACCCGGAGTGGCGGCCCATAACCTCCACGATCATGGCTCGATGGTGGGCGCTGGCCGTGTCCCGCAGCCGGTCGATGGCCTCGACGGCCGTGTTGATGGCGGTGTCGGTGCCGATGCACAGGTCCGTGCCCGCCACGTCGTTATCGATGGTGCCGGGCACCCCCACCGAGGGAAAGCCCAGCCGGTGCAGCTCGAGCACCCCCTGGAGGGAGCCATCGCCACCAACCACGATGAGCCCGTCCACCCCCTGCTTTCGCAGGTAGTCCACGCAGCGCTGGCGGACCGGCGCATCCATGAACTCCCCGCACCGGCCGGCGCCAAGAATGGTCCCGCCCCGCTGAAGGATGCCAGCCACGCCCCGGGAGGTGAGCGGCTCCATGCGCTGGAGCACCAGGCCCTCATAGCCGTCCTGGACTCCCCAGACCTGGGCGCCCCGCTCCAGCGCCGCACGCACGGCGGCCCGGATGCAAGCGTTCATGCCCGGGGAATCTCCGCCGCTCGTAAGCAACGCGATGTTCCGCATGTCTCTTCTCATGGTCGAGGCAGGTTTCACGCAGCACTATAGCAAAAACCGAGGACCGTGTCCCAGAAGGCGTTGACGGAGCGGCGCCGGCGTCGTAGAGTAGTGGCAGCGGCTCCTGGTGGTTCTAGCGGAGCGGAACCACCCGTTCCCATCCCGAACACGGAAGTGAAACGTTCCAGCGCCGACGATACTGGCGGGGCGACTCGCTGGGAAAATAGGCCACCGCCAGGGGCTTCTTTACGACTCCACTGCCCGGCCTGAGCGCCGGGCTTTTCTTTTCCCAAGCCCCGCCGGCCATCCCACGGTGAACGCCGAACGGCTCCCAGCGATAGCCGGCATTATGCCCGCGGACGCCGCTGCCCTGCCAAAGACTTTTCTCGAACCGGCCGTCATGCACTTTACAGCCGCATCGTCTCCTTCGTATAATGGTGAGTAACTTCGGTCACGGATCGGGCGTGGTGTAGTATGCTCACTTCCCAGGAAACACAGAACCCCAGAGAGCCGACTATGGCGGAGTTGCTCGACTCGGTCGAGCCGATCCGCGCTCTCAGCCACGGCGACGTAGTAGAGGGAGAGATCGTACGCATCGACCACGAAGGCATTCTGCTCAGCATGGGGCACAAGTCGGAGGGGACGATTCCGCCCCAAGAGATGCGGAGCGTCAGCCGGGAAGTGGCGGACCAGTATCGGACGGGGGACACCCTGCTGGCCTTTGTGCTGGAGCCGGCCACCGACGAAGGGCCGGTGATTCTCTCGCTCGACCGGGCCCGGGGCGAGGCCTCGTGGCGGCGTCTGGAGGAGTGCTTCAAATCGGGCGCGAGCTTGGAGGCCGAGATCACCGGGTTCAACCGGGGCGGAGCAGTGGTGGACGTGGACGGGCTCCAGGGGTTTGTGCCCCTCTCCCATCTAGCGGGGAGCTCCCGCTCCGCGGAGGGCGCCGATGATGGCTTGGAGCAGCGCGTCGGTGAGCGGGTCACCCTGAAGGTGCTGGAGCTCAACCGGCGGCGTCACCGGGTGGTCCTTTCGGAGCGCGCGGCGCAGCGAGAGCGGCGCGAGGAACGCAAGGAGCAGTTGCTGAGCTCTCTGAAAGAGGGCGACGTGGTCAAGGGACGGGTTACCGGGCTTAGCAGCTTCGGTGCTTTCGTGGACCTGGGAGGCGCCGATGGGCTCATCCACATCTCCGAGCTGTCGTGGGTACCGGTCACCAGCGTGGAGGAGGTGCTGCAAGTTGGGCAAGAGGTGGAGGTGCAGGTCCTGCGCGTGGAGCGGGAGAGCCGGCGCATCGGGCTGAGCCTCCGGCAGCTCCAGGTAGCCCCCTGGGACCTGATGGCGGAGCGATTCGAGGAGGGGCAAATGGTCACGGGCACGGTGACGAAGCTCACCGCCTTCGGTGCCTTCGCCCGCATCGACGACACAGTGGGAGGTCTTATTCATATCTCGGAGCTGACCGACCGGAATATCCGGCATCCCAAAGAGGTGGTCCAGGTAGGCGATACGCTAAGTCTGCGCATCGTCAACCTGGACCCCGCACGACGCCGGCTCGGGCTAAGCCTGAAGCAGGCGGAGGAAGACGCTGGCGTCTGAGTCGCCAGGCTCCGACACCGGCCTAGATCGCCGTCGATAGGAGTCACCCCATGTCCAGTAGATTTGAAAAGTTCTCGGAGCGTGCCCGTCGCGTTCTCTCCCTAGCCCAGGAGGAGGCGCAGCGGTTCAATCACAACTACATCGGCACGGAGCACATCCTGCTCGGCCTGGTGCGCGAGACGGATGGCGTGGCCGCGCGAGTCCTCTCCAGTCTGGGCGTGGAGTTGTCGAAGGTCCGCTCCGCCGTCGAGTTCATCATCGGCCGGGGCGAGCGCCCGGCGCCCGGCGACATCGGCCTGACTCCGCGTGCCAAGAAGGTTATCGAACTGGCGGTGGACGAGGCCCGCCGCCTCAATCACCACTACATCGGCACGGAGCACCTGCTCATCGGCCTCATGCGTGAGGGCGAGGGAGTAGCGGCGGGCGTGCTGGAGAGCCTCGGGGTGTCCCTGGAGAAGGTGCGCGCGGAGACCACCCGTATCCTGAGCCAGAACGTGGCCCAGGGGCACGCCACCACCCGCTCCAGTACGCGCACGCCCACGCTGGACCAGCTCGGCATCGACCTCACCGCGGCAGCCCGCGCCGGCAAGCTGGACCCGATCATTGGGCGGAGCAAGGAGCTCCAGCGGGTCATCCAGATCCTCAGCCGCCGCACCAAGAACAACCCGGTGCTTATCGGACCACCCGGCGTGGGCAAGACGGCCATCGTCGAGGCCCTGGCCGAGCACGTCATCAGCGGCGATGTGCCGGACACGCTGTCCAACAAGCGGGTGGTGACGCTGGACATGGGGGCCCTGGTGGCCGGCACCAAGTACCGTGGTGAGTTCGAGGAGCGCCTGAAGAAGGTGGTGGACGAGATCAAGAGCTCGGGCAACTGCGTGCTGTTCATCGACGAGATGCACACCATGGTCGGGGCCGGCGCCGCCGAGGGTGCCGTGGACGCCGCCAACATTCTGAAGCCCTCGCTGGCCCGCGGCGAGCTCCAGTGCATCGGCGCCACCACGCTGGACGACTACCGCAAGTATGTGGAGCGGGACCCCGCCCTGGAGCGCCGCTTCCAGCCCGTCAACGTGGAAGAGCCGTCGATGGACGAGACCACCGAGATTCTGCGTGGCATCAAGAGCAGGTACGAGGAGCACCACGGCATCACCATCGAGGACGAAGCGCTTCAGGCGGCGGCCAATCTGGCCTCCCGGTACATCGCTGACCGGTTCCTGCCGGACAAGGCCATCGACCTGATGGACGAAGCCGCCTCGCGCGTGCGGATCAGGACCAGCACCACCCCCCTCTCCGTAAAGGAGGCGACCAAGGTGCTGGAGACGGTGCGGCGGGAGAAGGAGGAGGCCATCGCCCAGTCCCAGTACGAGTACGCCGCCGAGCTGCGTGACCGGGAGCTGAAGCTGGGCGAGAAGCTGGAGGTGCTGGAGAGCGAGTGGCAGAAAAAGAGCACCGTTGAGGAACTTCCCAAGGTAACAGCGGAGGAGATCGCCGAGGTGGTGAGCATGTGGACGGGCCTGCCCGTGACCCGGCTGGCCATGGAAGAGACGGAGCGGCTGCTCCACATGGAGGAGAATCTGCACGTGCGCATCATCGGCCAGGAGGAGGCGATCACCGCCATCTCCAAGTCGGTGCGCCGCGCCAGGGCCGGGCTGAAGGACCCGCGCCGGCCCATCGGCAGTTTCCTGTTCCTGGGACCCACCGGTGTGGGGAAGACGGAGCTGGTGCGGGCCATGGCGGAGTTCATGTTCGGCTCCGAGGACAACATGCTACGCCTGGACATGTCCGAGTTCATGGAGCGTCACACGGTGGCGCGCCTGGTGGGAGCGCCTCCCGGCTACGTCGGCTACGAGGAGGGGGGGCAGCTCACGGACGCGGTCCGCCGCAAGACGTACTCGGCCATCCTGCTGGACGAGATTGAAAAGGCCCATCCCGAGGTCTTCAACATCCTGCTCCAGATCTTCGACGACGGCCATCTGACCGACGCCAAGGGCCGGAAGGTGGACTTCCGGAACACCATCATCGTGATGACCAGCAACATCGGCTCCGACCTGATCAAGCAGGATAGCTCGCTGGGTTTCGCCGTCAAGTCGGAGGGGTCGAAGACCCAACAGCAGGCCTACGAGCGGATGAAGGGCAAGGTGATGGACGAGGTGAAACGGTTCTTCCGGCCGGAGTTCCTGAACCGCATCGATGGCTCGGTGGTGTTCCACGCCCTCGAAAAAGACCACATCGTGCAGATCGCGGACCTGATGCTCAACGAGGTGCGCAAGCCCATGCTGGAGAAGGGGCTCAGTCTGGAGGTCACTCATGCGGCCAAGGAGTTCCTGGCCGAGAAGGGCTACGACCCTCAGTTCGGCGCACGGCCTCTACGCCGGGTTATCCAAACGGATATCGAGGACGCCCTCTCGGAGAACGTGCTCGCCGGCAAGTTCCACCCGGGCGACACCGTCTACGTGGATGTGAAGGACGGTGAGCTGGTGATACACACGGAGGCGGTGGCCGCCCCCAGCTAAGCGAGCGTCGTCAGGCAACAGTGATGAGGGGAAGCCCGCAGGGCTTCCCCTCTCTGCATTCGGGGTCCCGGCCGTCCGGGCCCGATTCTATTGGAGCCAAACGGCCCTGGTGACATCTGCCTCTTTGCCGTATGGTATCGGCCGGACCTGAGTGTCCCAGCCCATGACTACCAGCCGCAAGCCGAAGTCCATCTTCCTCTGCAAGGAGTGTGGCCACAGCAGTCCCCGATGGGAGGGCCGCTGCGCCGTCTGCGCCGCCTGGAACAGCTACGAGGAGGTGGCAGCAGCCGCCCGCGGCCCGCGCACGCGCGCCGTTGGGGCCGCTCCGCGCACCTCCCAGCCTCTGGCGCTGGACCGGCTGCCCTCGGACGGCGAGCAGCGGCTGACGTTGGCCATGCCCGAGATGGACCGGCTGCTGGGGGGAGGCGTGGTCCGCGGCTCCTTGCTGCTCCTGGCCGGCGAGCCGGGCATCGGCAAGTCCACCCTCCTGCTCCAGCTCGCCGCCGGCCTGGCCGGCACCGGCCTCCGCGTGCTCTACGTCTCGGGGGAGGAGTCCGGCGGGCAGGTGCGCCTCCGCGCCGAGCGGCTGGGCGTGGCCGCCAGCGGCGTGCTGTTCCTGGCGGAGACCCAGGTCGAGCGGGTCCTGGAGCAGCTCGAGTCGACGGCGCCCCAAGCCGTGGTGGTGGACTCCATCCAGACCCTCTACTCGGAGGAGGCGCCATCAAGCGCCGGAAGCGTGGTCCAGGTGCGAGAGTGCGCCCAGCTCCTGATGCGCTGGGCCAAGGACGCGGGTTCGCCGGTGTTCCTGGCCGGCCACGTGACCAAGGACGGTTCCATCGCCGGGCCCCGGGTGCTGGAGCACATGGTGGATGTGGTGCTCTACCTGGAGGGCGAGCCCCTCAGCAGCTACCGGCTGGCGCATGGCGTGAAGAACCGGTTCGGTCCCACCAACGATGTGGCGCTCCTAGAGATGCGCGCGGACGGCCTGGCCGAGGTGGCGGACCCGTCGGCGGCCTTCATCGGCGAGCGCCAGGAGGGGGTCTCCGGCTCCGCCATCGTGGTGACGCTGGAGGGCAGCCGGCCCCTGCTGGCGGAGGTGCAGGCGCTCACGCACCCCAGCATCTTCAATCCGCCCCGCCGAACGTGTAACGGCATCGACTTCAACCGGATGGTGATGGTGACTGCGGTGCTGGGGCGCCGCGCCGGCGTGGCCCTGGCCGGCCAGGACGTGATGGTGAACGTGGCCGGCGGCCTGCGGGTGAGCGAGCCCGCCGCCGACCTGGCCGTGGCCCTGGCCATCGCCTCCAGCTTTCACGACCGCCCCCTGGACCCGGCCACGGTGTTCGTGGGCGAGGTGGGGCTCAACGGCGAGGTGCGCCGGGTGCCCCAGGTGGAGCGCCGGCTGGCGGAGGCGGCCCGCCACGGCTTCCGGCGGGCGCTGGTGCCGCCGGGGAGCGCCCCGGAGCCGGGCGCCGCGCCCGCGCCGCTGGAGGTAGTGCCGGTGCGCAGCCTGCGCGAGGCGCTGGAGCACACCATCGGCCGCGGAGGGAAGCAGACGACGGCACCAAAGCGGTGATGGGCCCAGCCGAATTTTCCCACCCGTCCGTCCCTTCTTCCGGCTCCGGATGATGAAGGGCTTGTCGAACCATGAGCGAAGCATCATCGGACAGGGTGACCCTTCGAGAGCCTCAGGGTGAGCGGATTATCTATTCCCGCTCATGGTGAGCTTGTCGAACCATCGTGGTGAGCCCGTCGGACCATGAGCGGGGACAGGCCACGACCCTGCGCGCCCCAGCGCCCACGGACAAAACCGAGCCGCCAGGACGAACCATCCCACGTGAGCTCCTTGTCCTCTCTCCGGCCGGTTGCTAAGATGGTGCTGTCCGGTCCAGAAGCGTGAGGTGCCAATGGTCACTGAGCGGCGGCTTCCCCCCTGGCTGAAGGTGCGGATGCCCGGCGGGCCCAACTATTTGGAGCTGCGCCAGCAGCTCCGCTCCGCCGAGCTGCACACGGTGTGCGAGGAGGCCCACTGCCCCAACATCGGCGAGTGCTGGGAGCGGCGGAGCGCCACGTTCATGGTGCTGGGCGATGTCTGCACCCGCGCGTGCCGCTACTGCGCCGTGACCAGCGGCAAGCCCACGGGGCTGGACCTGGAGGAGCCCGCTCGCCTCGCCCGCACGGTGGCCAAGCTGGGCCTGCGCTACTGCGTCATCACCTCCGTGGACCGCGACGACCTGCCGGACGGTGGCGCATTCGTCTTTGCCGAGTGCATCCGCCGGGTGCGGGACGCGCTGCCCACCTGCCTCGTGGAGGTGCTGGTTCCCGACTTCCAGGGCAATCGGCAGGCCCTCCAAAGCGTTCTGGAGGCGGGCCCCGCCGTGCTCAACCACAACATCGAGACGGTCCGGCGCGTCTTCCGCTCGGTGCGCGCCAAGGGTGACTACGACCTCTCGCTGGAGCTGCTGCGCCGGTCCAAGGAGATGGCGCCACACATCCCCACCAAGAGCGGCGTCATGGTGGGCCTGGGCGAGACGATGGATGAGCTGGCCGAGACGATGGCCGACCTGCGGGCCGTGGGCTGCGAGCTGCTGACCATCGGCCAGTACCTGCGCCCCTCCAGCTCCCACCTGCCCATGGAGCGGTTCTACCACCCCGACGAGTTCGCGGAGCTTGGCGAGCTGGGACGGAAGCTGGGCTTCCGCCACGTAGCCTCGGGCCCGCTGGTCCGCTCCTCCTACCACGCCGACGAACAGCACAAGAGCGCGGCCATGGCGTAGGCCGGAGCGCGCCGGGAACCCGTCCGCCTGCGGCGGAGGCGCCCCGATGAAATCGGGGCTAGCTGCGGCGGTGAGTCACGTAGCCGGTGAGTTCCTCCAGCGAGCGCCGGGCCCGGTTCTGCTCCAGGTTGCGCAGGGCCGCGACGGCCTGGTCCCGGTACTCGTCGGCCACGAGCAAGGCTTCATCGACGGCCGAAGAGTCCCGCACCATCTCCACCACGCGCCGCAAGTCCGCCTCGTCGCGCCCGCCGGCCAAGAGGCGCTGGAGCACGGGCTCTTGGGGGTGCCGCTCGACAAAGAGCAGCACCGGCAGGGTCAGTATCCCCTGAAGCAAGTCGTTGCCGACGGGCTTGCCCAGCTCGGCCTCCGTGCCCTGGAAGTCCAGGATGTCGTCCATGATTTGGAAGGCCATGCCCAGATTGTAGCCATAGGCGTTGAACGCCTCGCTGACGGGCTCTGGGGCACCGCTCACCACGGCCCCGCACTCGGCGGCGGTGCAGAAGAGCGACGCCGTCTTCTGATAGATACGCGATTCGTAGTCCGCCCTGGTCTGATGCCAATCGTGGATGCTGAAATGCTCGCTCAGCTCGCCGCTGGCCAGCTCCATGATCGTCTCGGAGAAGCGCCGGACCACCCGTAGGCTACCGCTCTCGCAGACAAAGGTGGCGGAGACGGCGAAAACGTAGTCGCCCAAAAGGATGGCCACGTTGCGCCCCCACTCACTGCTGATGGTGGCACGGCCGCGCCGCATCGCCGAGTTATCGATCGTATCGTCGTGGATGAGCGTGGCTATGTGCAGCAGCTCCATGGCGGTGGCCGTGGTGACGGACAGATTCGGCTCGTGGGGATGGAACTCGGCGGCGAGGAGGGCGACGGCCGGGCGGACCTTCTTGCCGCTGCCATCCACGACTTGCTCCACGAGCCCGTCGACCGAGAAGCCCGCTTGGGAGGCAAGCCCCTTTAGGTTCTTCGTCACCCAGTCGAGCTGAGCCTGGACCGGCTCGTAGATATGCTGGACCTGGATATCCGCTGCTTCTGTCATCTTCCCACTTGTTTTGCCCTTTCCTTACGCACGAGGGCTTCCCATCTCGACCGTCTGCTTCTCCACCACCGCATCATCCAGCTTGGCGAAGAGGGGCTCCGGAGGCGGAAGCTGTGTGCCCGGCCGCGGCCGGTCCAGCCGCCAGCCGCCCTGCTCGACGGACCCATCGAACCCCAGCAGCTCGTGGAGCCGCTGCGCGCTGAAGGGAAGAAAGGGCGAGGTGGCCACCCTGAGACCGGAGATGGTGCAGAGGACGGTATAGAGGCATCGGGCCACCGCCTCCCGCTCTTCCTTTATCCGCTTCCAGGGCGCTTGGGCGTCCAGATAGCGGTTGGCCTCCTGGGCCAGCGCCATGAAGCCTTGGACCGCCTCCCGGAAACGGCAGCCCTCCAGGCTGGCGCCCACGCTTTCCAGGGAGGCCTCTGTTTTCCGCAACAGCTCCTGGTCCGCCGGCTCCAGCGGCCCCGGGTCCGGCACCCGCCCATCGAAGTGGCGGTGGACCAGGGTGAGCACCCGGTGGACCAGGTTTCCGTAGGTGGCCACCAGCTCATCGTTGGTGCGGCGTACGTACTCGGCCCAGGAGAAGTCGGCGTCGCCGCTCTCGGGCATGTTGGCCGCGAGATGGTAGCGCAACGGGTCGGGCGGGAACCGCTCCAAGTAGTCGGGGAGCCACACGGCCCAGTTGCGGCTGGTGGAGAGCTGTCGGCCCTCCAGCGTAAGGAACTCGTTGGCCGGAACGTCGTAGGGGAGGTTGAGGCCACCGTAGCCCATGAGCATGGCCGGCCAGATGATGGAGTGAAACGGGATGTTGTCCTTGCCGATGAAGTAGTAGCTCCGGGCCTGGGGATCGGTCCAAAAGGAGCGCCACGCCTCCGGGTCGCCCGACAGCTTGGCCCACTCCTGGCTGGCGGATAAGTAGCCGATGACCGCTTCGAACCAGACGTAGATCCGTTTCTCTTCGTAGCCGGCCACCGGGACGGGTATGCCCCAGTCCAGGTCACGGCTGATGGCCCGGTCGCGAAGTCCCTCCTGGAGAAAGCCCCGGGTGAAGTTGCGAACGTTCCTGCGCCAGTGCTCCTGGGGCTCGACCCAGTCCATCAGCGCCTGCTGAAAGGCGCTCAGCTTGAGGAAGAGGTGCTCCTCATCTCTGATCTCCACGGGATAGCTGCGGCCCCCGTTGCGGTAGACCGGATCGCCAAGGTCCACCGGGTCCAGGGTCCGGCCGCACTGGTCGCATTGGTCGCCCCGGGCGCTGGGATTGGCGCAACGGGGGCAGGTTCCCTCCACGTACCGGTCCGGCAGGTAGCGCCGGAAGTCGGGCGAATAGGCCACCTTCATCTGGCCGGGGTAGATGTCCCCCTTTTCATAGAGGCGCGAGAAGATCTCTTGGGCCACCTGGCGGTGGTTGTCGGTGCCGGTGGTCGTGAACAGATCGAAGCTGATGCCCAGCCGCCGCCAGCACTCGAGAAACGAGGCGTGGTACTTGTCCACCACCTCTTGGGGGTCGAGCCCCTCCTGCTCGGCACGCATGGTAATGGGCGTGCCGTGCTGGTCGCTGCCGGAGACCATGAGCACGTGGTTGCCCTTCAGCCGGTGGTAACGGGCGAAGATGTCGGCGGGAAGGTAGCAGCCGGCCAGATGGCCCAAGTGGAGCCAGCCGTTGGCATAGGGCCAGGCCACGGCAACAAGGATGTGATCAGGCATGGGGGGCCTAACGTGTCAGGAGTGAAGCTATTGTAGCATACGAGGAGCGGAGCCTCCCCATCGGTTGGCTCTGGGGTGCGCCGCCCCGTTTGCACCATGCCGGTGCTGGCAGCTATAATCCCCAAGGGAGGTGCTGGAAGCGGTGAGCCTGCTGGTGAATGTGGCGCAGCTACTGAAGGAGCCCATCGGCTCCATCCGCCTGCACCAGGTGGCGGACCAACTCCAGTTCGAAGAGGAGGCCGAGGCGACGCCGGTGAAGGGGAGTGCCCGGCTTATGCGGACGGACCGGGGGGTCTGGGCCACGGGCACGCTCCACACGGCGATGGCGAGCCTCTGCAGCCGGTGCCTGGCGCCCTCTGCCCGCCGGGTGGAGTTGCGCCTCGACGACATCCATCTTCCCACGGTGAACATCACCACCGGCGCCCGGTTGAGTCCGGAGGAGGACGACGACCGAGAGAGCTTTACCATCGACGACCACCACGTGCTGGACCTGACCGAGACGGTCCGTCAGCACCTGATAGCGGCCACGCCACTCAAACCCCTCTGCCGTGAGGATTGCCAAGGCCTGTGCCGACGCTGTGGAGCGGACCTGAACGAAGGCTCGTGCCAATGCTCCAGCGATGAGGAACCCGCCAGGACTCCGCTTCGGGGGCTGCTCGTGGGCAAGGGCGATGCGACGCCGACGATGAGAAGGAGTTAGCAAGTATGGCACCACTACCCAAGCGAAGGCGCTCCAAGTCCCGACAGGGCACGGGAGCTGCCCACCGGCATGTCACGCTGCCGAACCTGTCCCAGTGCTCGCATTGCCACCGCCCCGTGCCGCCTCACCAGGCGTGTCCCGCCTGTGGCTACTACAACGGCCGCGACGTGCTCCACATCGAGGCCGCGAGCTAGGGGGCTCTCCCCTTGGGCTTGAGGCGCGCGCCCTCGTGAGCGACCACCTGCATCGTCCCCTGCCTCATCGCGCCATGCGAAGCGTCTTTCGATGAGCGCGTCCTCCACCGCATTTCTCTTCCCCGGCCAAGGCGCTCAGACCGTGGGCATGGGCGCCGACCTCTACCACGGTTCCCCGGCGGCCCTGCGGGTGTTCCAGGAGGCGGATGCCGTCTTGGGGCAGTCGCTCAGCACGCTCATTCTGGAGGGGCCCCCGGAGGAGCTGGCGCGCACCGAAAACGCCCAGCCCGCCATCATGTGCGTGAGCATCGCCTGCCTGCGGGCCATGGAGGAGCGGCTGGGCCCCGAGTCGATGCCGAAGCCGCGTTTCGTGGCGGGGCACAGCCTGGGCGAGTACACGGCGCTGGTGGCCACCGGCGCCATGGACCTGGCCACCGGTCTGGAGCTGGTGCGACGGCGGGGCCGGCTCATGCAGCAGGCCTCGGACCGGACACCCAGCGCCATGGTCGCACTCCTGGGCATGGAGCTGGATGCGGTGCAGCAGCTCTGCCGTGACACCGGCGCCCAGCTCGCCAACGTCAACAGCGTCCAGCAGATGGTTATTGCCGGGCCCGTGGAGGCGGTGGAGCGCGCCCAAAAGCTGGCCCTGGAGCGCGGTGCGCGGCGAGGCATACGTCTGGAGGTGAGCGGCGCTTTCCACACCGAGGTGATGCGTCCGGCCCAAGAGGGGATCGAGCAAGCGCTGGCGGGAGTCCGGTTCCGGCGGCCCTCGGCGCCCGTTATCGCCAATACCACCGCCCGCCCCATCACCACACCGCAACAGATCAGGAGGGAGCTGGCCCAGCAGCTCTGCACCTGTGTCTGGTGGCAGCAGTCCATAGAGCATATGGCCTCCGAAGGGGTCACGCGGTTCATCGAGATCGGGCCTGGCCAGGTCCTCAGCGGGCTGGCACGGCGGGTCCGGCGAGAGGTTGAAGCGGTCTCGGTCGGAGACCTAGACGCCCTGGCCGCACTGACGGTAAGCTAGAGGGGCGCTTTCGCACTTTTACAGGCCATGGCAACTATGCGCACAAACACGCCGAGGCGGGCCAAAGCAGGATATCCGGCGGTCCGGCGGCGGGCGCGGACGCTGGCCCTGCAGGTGCTCCACGAGCTAGACCTCACGGGCCACTCGTGGCGCGACGCCCTCCGGCACCAGACGGAGATGGCGCAGGCGAGCCAAGAGACGGTCGCCTTCAGCGAGCGCTGCATCGAGGGGGTGCTCGCCCATCGGACGGAGCTGGACGGCACGCTCCAACGCCTGGCGCCCGCCTGGCCGATTGGGCAGATGTCAGTGGTGGACCGGAACATCCTCCGCCTTGCGCTCTACGAGCTCCGGTACGAGGCGGAAACGCCACCCAAGGCGGTGATCAACGAAGCGGTGGAGCTTGCGAAGAGCTACGGAGGCGAGACCTCCTCGCAGTTCATCAACGGTGTGCTGGGCTCCGCCCTGGCAGAGCAGATGGCGGAGGTGCACGCCGTTACCAATCCCGCATCATCCCAAAACCCCGTATCACCCCCAAACAAGGAGGAGTAATGGCGACCGTCTTTGAGCGCGTGAAAAAGGTCGTGGTAGACCGGCTGGGGAGCGATGAGGCGAAGGTGGCCCCCGAGACCTCTTTCGTCGACGACCTCAACGCCGACTCCCTGGACCTGGTCGAGCTGATCATGGCCCTGGAGGAGGAGTTCTCCGAAGGCGATAACGCACTGAAGATCTCGGATGAAGACGCCGAGAAGATCCACACGCTCCAGAACGCCATGGACTACATCCAGAGCCAGGGCTTCAAGGACGAGTAACCTTTCGTGAAGCGGCCTCCGCTTACCGCTACCGTCGAAGCTGGACGACGGAGCGGCGAGATGCTATTCTTTGCTCGTGTGACTAGTCGTTGTTTGAGAAAAGCGCCAAGGTTTTAGGAGGCGCTCCCTTTGTCGTCACTCGACGAACTCCATCAGCAGGTGCGCTCCTGCACCGCCTGTCCCCTGCACCAGACCCGGACCAACGCCGTACCCGGTGAGGGCTCACCTCAGGCACGGCTTATGTTTATCGGCGAGGGCCCCGGCTTCCATGAGGACCGCCAGGGGCGCCCCTTCGTGGGGCCCGCCGGCCAGTTCCTGAATGAGCTGCTGGTGTCGGTGGGGCTGAAGCGGGAGGACGTCTTCATCACCAACACGGTCAAGTGCCGGCCTCCCAACAACCGCGACCCCTATCCCGGCGAGATCGCCGCCTGCGCCAAGTATTTGGACGAGCAGATACGGCTCATCAACCCCCAGGTGATCGTTCCCCTGGGCCGGCACGCCCTGGCCAAGTGGTTCCCCAACGACACCATCAGCAAGGTGCGGGCCCGGCCACGCAACGTAGGCGGCAACATTATCTTTCCGCTCTACCATCCCGCGGCGGCCCTGCACAACCAGGGCCTTCGACAGACCATCGAGCAGGACTTCCTGGAGGTGGGCAAACTGCTGCACCAGAATGCAGACGCTCCTCCGCCGAGCACAGATAACGCTGGTGAGCAGCTCAGCATGTTTTAGCAGCCGTTCCCAAGGCGAGCCTGTCGCATGCCGCGTTTCCATCCCAGCCCCTCCGGTAGGGTGACCTCTCCTCAGACAGATACGGCGGAGCGGTCCGGCAGGGCCGTGGCAGATGGCTTTAGAGGGACCAAGAATGGCACGACGGCAACAGAACAACACACTGCGAGTCATCCCCCTGGGCGGCCTGGGCGAGATCGGCAAGAACATGATGGCCGTGGAGTGCGGCGACGACATCGTGGTCATCGACGCCGGTCTCCTCTTTCCCAAGGAGGATATGCTGGGCGTGGACCTGGTGCTGCCCGACACCAGCTATCTGGTCGAGCGCCGGGACAAGGTGCGCGCCATCCTCATCACCCACGGGCACGAAGACCATACGGGCGCGCTCCCCTACGTGCTGCGCGACCTGAACGTCCCCGTCTACGCTCCCCCGCTGGCCCACTCGCTCATCCAGGTGAAGCTCCGGGAGCACCACTCCCTGCGCGGGCACCAACTGCACCAGGTGAAAGCGGGCGACTCGGTGAAGCTGGGACGCATCACCGCCGAGTTCTTCCAGGTCTGCCACAGCATCCCCGACGCCTGCGGCATCGCCCTCTTTACACCGGCGGGCCTCGTGGTCCACACCGGCGACTTCAAGATCGACCACACGCCGGTGGACGGCAAGCAGGTGGACCTCCAGCGCCTGGGCCAGCTCGGGAGCGAGGGGGTGCTCCTGCTCCTCTCCGACTCCACCTACGCCGATGTGCCGGGCTACACCCCCTCCGAGCAGGTGGTGGGCCGCGCCCTGGAGCAGGCCATCGGCAACGCGCCCGGGCGGGTGCTGGTGGCCACCTTCGCCTCGCTCATCGCCCGCGTCCAGCAGGTTATCGAGGCCGCCGCCCGGCACCAGCGCAAAGTGGCCGTGGTGGGCCGCAGCATGGTGAACAACGTGCGCATGGCCGTGGAAAAGGGGTATATCCGTCCCCCCGCCGGCACGCTGGTGGAGCTCAAGGACCTGCGCCACCTGCCCCCCGAGCAGCAGGTGATCATCACCACCGGAAGCCAGGGAGAGCCTACGTCGGTGCTGGTGCGCATCGCCAACCGCGGCCACCGGGAGCTCTCGATCCAGGAGGGAGATACGGTCATCATCTCCGCCTCCCCCATCCCGGGCAACGAGACGGTGGTCTCCCGCACCATCGACAACCTCTACCGGCAGGGAGCCCAGGTGCTTCACAGCCGCACGGCCCTGGTGCACGTTCACGGCCACGCCAGCCAGGAGGAGCTGAAGACGGTCCTCAACCTGGTCAAGCCCCAGCATTTCGTGCCCATCCACGGCGAGTACCGGATGCTGGTGGCCCACGCCAACCTGGCGAAGCAGGTGGGGATACCGCCCGAGAACGTCTTTGTGCTGGAGGACGGCGATGTACTGGAGATGACGCCCCAGGGTTTCCGGGTGACCGAGCATATCGAAGCGGGCCACATCTACGTAGACGGCTTGCAGCTCTGGGACAAGAAGAGCGTGGTGCTGCGGGACCGCCGGGCGCTGGCCCGCGACGGCTTCGTGGTGGTGGTGATGCCCCTGGACCACGCCAGCGGGCAGCTCATCGGAGAGCCCGAGGTGGTCTCCAGCGGTTTCATCGACCTGGCCACGGCCCAGGACCTGATCCATCGCAGCTCCGACCTGGTGCACCGCTCCCTGGACCACAGCGGTGGAACGCCCATGGAGTGGAGCTTCATCCAGACCAAGGTGCGGGAGGTGCTGGGCACCTTCCTCCATAAGGAGACGGGCCGCCGCCCAATGATCATTCCGGTGGCGGTGGAGGTCTAGGCGCGAGTGTTTGGGTCGTGACACGCCCGATGCCCGCCTGAAAACGGCCATGAGCGATAAGACGGCGGCAACCCTTCGCAGGCGCCCAAGAAGCGTGCCCTTCGCCGGGCTCGTGACCAACAGCTTCGGGCGCACGCTGCTGCTGGCCGTGGCCGCCGGCGCCGCCTACGTGGCTTTCTCCCAGCCGAGCTGGGCCATCGACCCCCTCCGCGACCTGGCGGAGCGGACGCTGGAAGCCTTCGGCGCCGGGATTGTCCCGGTGGCGCTGTGGGCAGTGGCCTTCCTCACGCTCGCACGCTACAGGACCGGCACCCTCTTCCGGCGCTGGAGGCTGGTGCTGGGCTCGGCCGCCCTGGTAGCCGCGGTCCAGGGAATCCTGGCCTACTTCGACGGCCCGCTGCCCCTGCTGAACGAGGGGAACCTGGGCGGCGAGTACGGCCTGGCCATCCAGGGGGACAATTCGGCCCTGGGCTATGCGCGGGTGGCCGTGGTGGCCGCGCTGGGGCTGTGGATCATGGCGCCGAGGCCCTTGGGCGGTCTTACCAGGGGCGCTGCGCGGGCAACCAGATTGCTGTTGCTGGGCATCGGGCGGGCGGGCGCTACGGCGTTTCTCGGCGCCAAGGCCACCAGCAAGGGAGCGGGCTCAGGCCTCTGGGGCATCGGCTGGGCGCTCCGGTTGCTCGTCCGCATCACCGGCGGGGCCGGCGCCGGCGCCGGCCGGACCTACGGCCGTTTCCCCCTCCACCAACCCGTCCTCGGAGCGGCGCGGGCCCCCCGTCAAGCGGCAAAGGCCTTCCGGAAGTGGCGCCGGAGCAGGGCCTCCAGGACCGAGGAGGCGCTGCTGGCCGAGGAGGTGGCCTATCTCCTGAATAGCGGTCAGGGGAAGCCGCCCGGCCGCTCCCGCCTCGCACTCAAGGCGACAACTGAGGCGGAGCCCCCGCCCTCTTTTGCACCGGAGCCTGCGACACCCGCTCCATCCCGCCGGGAGAGCAGACCGAGCACGGCACCCCACGCCGAGTCGCCCACCGTGTCCGCGCCGCCGCGCATCGCGGCCCCCGAGCGGCACCATGCCACGAGCTGGGTGCTGCCGCCAATGAAGCTCTTCAACGCAGGCGAGGCGACGTACATCTCCGATAAGGAGTCCGCCTTCACGGCCCAGCTCATTGAGACGACCCTGGCGCAGCACGGCGTGGAGGTCGAAGTGGCGGAGATCCGGCCCGGTCCCACCGTGACCATGTACGGACTGGTGCCCGGCTGGAACCGCCGCCTCCGGAACGAGCCGGCCCGGGACCCGAAGGGCAATCTGGTGCTGGACGAGCGTGGGAGGCCGGTCAAGTCCCAGGCCGATGCCAAGCATCGGGTGAAGGTGGACAGCATCCTGGCCCGCGAGAAGGACCTGGCCCTGGCCCTGGCCGCGCCGAGCCTGCGCATCGAGGCGCCGGTCCCAGGCGAATCGGTGGTGGGGGTGGAGGTGCCGAACCGCTCGCCGGCGGTCGTGTCCATCCGCTCGGCCATGGAGTCGGACGCCTACCAGCGACTCTCGCAGAGCGATGGCCTGCCCGTCGCCCTCGGCCAAGCTTCCGTGGGCGAGGCGGCGGCCATAGACCTGCTCAACATGCCCCACCTGCTCATCGCGGGGGCCACCGGCAGCGGCAAGAGCGTCTGCATTCACAGCATCATCGCATCGCTCATCAGCCACCAGCAGCCCTCCAAGCTCCGCCTGCTGCTGGTGGACCCCAAGCGGGTGGAGCTGGCGCCTTACAACGGCATCCCCCACCTGGTGACGCCCGTGGTCACGGAGGCGGACCGGGTGGTGCGGCTGCTGAAGGCCGCGGTCCAGGAGATGCTGCGACGGTACCAGCTCATGGAGGAGGCGGGGGTACGCAATATCGCCTCCTACAACCGCAGCTCCAAGAGACGTTCGGCCATCCCCTATCTGGTGATCTGCATCGACGAGCTGGCGGACCTGATGATGGCCTCCGCCTACGATATTGAGCAGACCATCTGCCGGCTGGCCCAGCTTGGGCGGGCCACCGGCATCCACCTGGTGGTGGCCACTCAGCGCCCGTCCGTTGACGTGGTCACCGGACTCATCAAGGCCAACTTCCCCAGCAGGATCAGCTTCGCCGTGGCCTCCCAGATCGACTCCCGCACGATCCTCGACGTGGGCGGAGCGGAGCGGCTGTTGGGCAAGGGCGACATGCTCTTCCTGGCCTCCGACGCCGCCAAGCCGCGGCGGGTCCAGGGCTCATTCATCTCCGAGGAGGAGACCGAGGCGTTGGCGGCGTATTGGCGCGGTCAGCAGGGCCCACCCCCGGAGGCGCTGCCGCTGGAGGAGATGGCCCGCCAGGCCGAGCTGGCCACCGCCGCCACGCAGGACGAAAGCGAGGATGACACCGACGGCCGCCAAGATACGCTCTTCGACAAGGCGGTGGAGCTGGCCAGCCGCTACAACCAACTCTCCACCTCGCTGCTGCAGCGCCGGCTGCGCATCGGCTATCCCCGGGCCGCCCGGCTCATGGACCAGCTTGAGGACGAGGGAGTGGTGAGCGTGGGCGAGCCGGGCAAGCCCCGCGAGGTGCTGTAGCCAGGGGTCCGGTCGGACCGGACCGGGGTGCTGCTTACGGGGAGGTCTCGGCGGCGGCCGTTTGCTGCTCCGGCATCTTTCCCTGGGCCTCCAGCCGGCCGCTGACGCCCGCCCAGAGATGCCGGTACTCCTCCTCCACCTCCGGCACCGCCAGCACCGTCGGCTGCGAATCGTCCCGGTAGTCGGCGCGCAGGGCCAGCCGGCCCAGGAAGCTCAGCCCCATCTCCCGGGCCAGCTTCTCGCCAGCGCCGGAGCCGAACACCTCGCCGGTGAAGTTCTCCACCACCCCCAGGACCTCCACGTTCAGCTTCTTTATCATGTTGATGGAGCGCTTGGCGTCCATGGCCGCCAGGCTCTGGGGCGTGGTGACCACCACGAACCCGTCCATGGTCAGCGTCTGCATCACCGTGAGCGGCGAGTCGGAGGTGCCTGGGGGCAGGTCCACCACGAGGAAGTCCAGGTCGCCCCACTCGGTCATCTGGAGGAACTGGGTGATGGCGTTGTGGATCATGGGCCCGCGCCAGATGATGGCCTCGTCCTCCCTCTCCTGGAAGAAGGCCATAGAGATGACTTTGACGCCGGACCCTTCAACGGGGTAGAGCCGGCCCTCCACGTGGCGGGCGCGCTCCTTGATGCCCATGACCTTGGAGGCGTTGGGACAGTCGATGTCGGCGTCGAGCAGGCCCACGGCGTAGCCCAGCTTGGCAATGTAGACGGCCAGGTTGACTGCCACCGTGGTCTTGCCCACGCCGCCCTTGCCGCTGTACACGCCCAGCTTGGTCTTGATCCGCCCGAGCTGGCGGCCTATCTGACGGCGCTGCTCCCAGCTCTTCTTGATGGTCTCCAGCCGCGCCTGCTGTTGCTGCTTGTTCATGGGTTGATGTTGCATCCTTGTGGTCCCGCCCCGCTTATTTTACCCAAACCCATCAGGCGAAGCCATCACCGTCCAGCGGGCCTCATGGTTCAACACGTCCCGACCCGTCGGGACTCTCGATAAAATCTGACCTCACCACGATGGTTCGACGGGTCCGACAACGTCGGACTCTCGATAAGATCGGAGCTCACCATGAGCGGGAATATAAATCCGCTCACCCTGAGGCTCTCGAAGGGTCACCCTATCCGATGGTGCTTCGCTCATCGAGACTCTCGATAGCCCTTCGCGCTTTCTCAGCATAAGTGATGTGGTTCACCGACCCCGCTCGTAGTTCGAGAGCCTCACCACGAGCGGATGCAGAGGCCGCTCGCCCTGTCCGATGATGCTCCGCGAAGGGCCTCCACCGCAGATTCTTCGCCCGCCTTCGCCGGACTCAGAATGACAATGACGATGCCGCGGGCTCAAGGTTTGAGCGCCTCAGGGCGAGCGGGGACAAACGCGGGTCCAGAACGCCGCCGCGCAGGGGCTAGTCGATGCCCAAAAGCTTCTTGCCGTCCTCGGTGATCAGCTCCGGGTTCCAGGGCGGGTCGAAGACGATCTCCACATTCACGTCCTCGACGCCGTCGATCTCGGAGATGGCCCACTCGGCCTGCTGCGCGATGTAGGGGCCCATGCCGCAGCCGGCGGCCGTCAGTGTCATCTGCACGTGAACGTCGTTCGTCTCGCTCACCAGTACCTCGTAGATCAGCCCCAGGTCCACCACGTTCACCGGTATCTCGGGGTCGTAGACCTCTTTGAGGGCCTCCCTCACCTGATCAGGGGCCACCGTGGTCTGAGCCATCGCGCCTCCCTCTATCGTGCCGCCGTCTTGCCGCCAAAGCAATTGTCAAACCAATTGTAGGAAAAGACGATGAAGATTGTCAATTTTGCTGGCCCGCGAGTACGGCCTCCATGAGCCGCTGGGCGCCCGCTTTCGTTGGAGCCAGGGCAAAGAAGAGGTCCGAGCCGATGGGTTTGACCATCAGATGCACAGTGCCCTCCACGTCTCGGTACTGTACCGGCTCATCGGCGATGAGCGTCTCCGTCAGCCCGGCGAGGCTGGCAAAATTGTCCACCAGCACATCGATCACGGCCCCTGGGTAGCCCGCCCGGGCCACGGCTACCATTCCCAGGCCGGCCTGCTCGACCGCGTCGTCCGTCACATCGGTGGGAATGGCCCGCAGGCGGTCGGCGTAGACCACGAAGGCCGCCTCCTTCACCCGCAGCAGGTCCAGGGCGCTGCCCAGCCCCGGCACCTCGATGCCCCACGCCTGTAGAAGCGCCTCCGCCAGCGCCGTGGCGTCGCGCAGGAAGCCGGCGGCCACGGGCGGGGCCGGCGGGTCCGACGGCAGCAAGCGCATCGTCTCCCACACGCCGGGGTACCGCTCGGAGAGGCCGCCCTCCTGACCGGAGCGCCATTCGTCCTCCAGGGCCCCGGCCCATGCATCGTCACCATGCACAACCAGCAGGCGGCGGTCCTGGCTGGCGAGCCGCAGGTCCACGGAACCCGCCTTCGGCTCCACCACCCGGCGGACCAGGCCCGCTTCCTGCTCGCCGGCGAGCTCGACGCTGACGCCGTACCGCTGAATATCGTCGCCCAGCAGGGCCACCAGCCGCTCCGCCGCCACGTGGTCCGGCTCATGGGGGCCTTCGCCGAGAAGGGCCAGGGGCAGGTCCACCGCATGGCCGGGCGCGACGTACATGTAGCCACGAAGGTCCGTGCCGGGCAGCCAGCCCCGCTCGAAGCCGGGCGGGAGCCCCGGCGCGCCGGGAGCGGCGCCGGCACAACCCGCTAGCGTGAGGAGAGTGAGCAACGCCAGGGAAAGAGCAATGCCAACGGGAAGGGAGACCCGGCGGAACACCGCGCTAGGGAGAGGGGACATGGAGCTTCTCACCCCGGACGCCGCGCTCCACCACCTCCTGGGAGACCAGGAGCTTCTTCAGGTCCACCATCTCGTCGCGCAGCAGGGCCGCCTTCTCGAACTCAAGCTGTCGCGCCGCCTGCTTCATCTGGGCCTCCAGGTCCTTGATCACCCGGGCCATGTCGTCCTTGGAGAGGTTGCGGCGGGTCTCGTACGTAGCCTGGGGCTCCGCCACCCGGCGGATACGCTCCGTGATGTCCCTGATCGCCTTGCGGATCCCCTCCGGCGTGATGTTGTGCTGGCGGTTGAACTCCGCCTGAATGTCCCGGCGGCGGTAGGTCTCATCGATGGTCTGGCGCATGGAGTCGGTCATCCGGTCGGCGTACATGATGGCGTGGCCGTCCACGTGGCGGGCCGCCCGTCCCAGGGTCTGGATGAGCGAGGAGGCGGAGCGCAGGTAGCCCTCCTTGTCCGCGTCCAGGATGGCCACCAGGCTCACCTCCGGCAGGTCCAGCCCCTCGCGCAGCAGGTTGATGCCGACCACCACGTCGTACACGCCCAGGCGCAGGTCCCGGAGTATCTCGGACCGCTCCAGGGTATTCACCTCGGAGTGGAGGTAGTGGACCTTCACGTCCATCTCACGCAGGTAGTCGGCCAGCTCCTCGGACATGCGCTTGGTGAGGGTGGTGACCAGGCATCGCTCGCCGCGCTCCACCCGCGAGCGGATCTGCTCCAGCAGGTCGTCGATTTGCCCCTTGGTGGGCTTCACCTCCACCGTGGGGTCCAGCAGGCCCGTGGGACGGATGACCTGCTCCACCACCGCCTGGCTGTGGGTGAGCTCGTAGGGGCCGGGCGTGGCGGAGACGTAGACCGCCTGGTCGATCCGCCGCTCCACCTCATCGAAGCTGAGGGGACGGTTGTCCAGGGCCGAGGGCAGGCGGAAGCCGTAGTCCACCAGCGTGTTCTTACGCGATAGGTCGCCTTTGAACATGCCCCGGATCTGCGGCACGGCCATGTGCGATTCGTCCAGGAAGAGGAGAAAGTCGTCCGGGAAGTAGTCGAGCAGCGTCCAGGGCGGGCTGCCTCGGGGCCGCCTGCCCAGGGGCTGGGAGTAGTTCTCCACGCCGGAGCAAGAGCCTGTCTCCCGGAGCATCTCGATGTCGTAGCGGGTGCGGTGCTCCAGGCGCTGGGTCTCCAGGAGCTTGCCCTGGCTTTGCAGCCACGACACCCGCTCCGCGAGCTCCGTCTGGATGTCGGCGATGCCAGCCTCCAGCTTGTCGCTGGAGGTGACGAAGTGCTTGGCCGGGTAGATGTCGATGCGCTCCCTGTTGGAGAGCAACTCCCCGGTCAGCGGGTCCAGCTCCACGATGCGCTCCACATCGTCGCCGAAGAACTCGATGCGGATGGCCACGTCCTCATAGGCGGGCATGATCTCCAGGGTATCGCCGCGGATGCGGAAGCGGGCGCGGGCCAGGTCGTAGTCGTTGCGCTCGTACTGCATCTCGATGAGCCGGCGCACCAGGCGGTTGCGGTTCTTGCGCTCGCCCCGCTGCACCGTCTCCACGAACCGGTAGTACTCGTCGGGAGAGCCGAGGCCGTAAATGCACGAGACGGAGGCCACGATGAGCACGTCGCGCCTGCTCATGAGCGAGCGGGTGGCCGCGTGGCGCAGCTTGTCGATCTCGTCGTTGATGTCGGCGTCCTTCTCGATGTACGTATCGGTGCTGGGAACGTAGGCCTCGGGCTGGTAGTAGTCGTAGTAGGAGACGAAGTACTCCACGGCGTTGCCGGGGAAGAACTCCCGGAACTCCGTGGCGAGCTGAGCGGCCAGCGTCTTGTTGGGAGCGATGACCAGGGTTGGCTTCTGGACCAGCTCCACCACCTTGGCCATGGTGTAGGTCTTGCCGCTGCCGGTGACACCCAGCAGCGTCTGGTGGCGCAGGCCGTCGTTGACACCCTGGGCCAGCTTCGCGATGGCGGCCGGCTGGTCACCCCGGGGCTCGTAGTCCGAGACCACTTTGAAGGGGACGACCTGGTCCGTAGTCGTGGTCATTCCGCTCTCCGGCTCTTGATCTACTGGGGGCCTGCACTCACGTGCAATGCCCCCATGGCCCCTTTGAAGACACTCGCAATCCATGGTAAGCCCGCGATGCGTAGCTGTACAGCCCAATGCGCAGGTAGGGCATACCGTTTAACAGGGAAACCCTCTTCCCCACAGGAGGTTTCTCCACGTCCCTCATCAGCTCGCGGCATGCCCCGTTTGTGGGGCCGCTCCCCACACCCTATAATGCGGCTATCCCCTGCAACATCGGCTTCGGGAGCTCTAGATGACCACCAATCCACTGAAGCGCCACAGCGCCACGATGACCGACGGTCCGTCGCGGGCCCCCGCGCGGGCCATGCTCAAGGCCATCGGCTTCACCGACGACGACCTGAGCAAGCCGATCATCGGCGTGGCCACCATCTGGATCGAGACCATGCCCTGCAACTACAACCAGCGAGCCCTGGCGCAGTTCGTCAAGGAGGGAATCCGCGCCGCCGGGGGAACACCCATGGAGTTCAACACCATCGCCATCTCCGACGGCGTCACCATGGGCACCGAGGGGATGAAGGCGTCCCTCATCAGCAGGGAGGTCATCACCGACTCCATCGAGCTGGTGTCGCGGGGCCACTCCTTCGACGGCCTGGTGGTGCTGGTGGGGTGCGAT
Organism: Dehalococcoidia bacterium; assembly: GCA_965249185.1. GTDB lineage: Bacteria > Chloroflexota > Dehalococcoidia > Lucifugimonadales > Australimonadaceae > CBDFLS01. The sequence continues at coordinate 576,478 of CBDFLS010000002.1, read as the reverse complement.
AAGACGATCCCCGCCGGCGCCATGGCCCTGGCCCGCCTCGACATCCCCGGGCTGGCGCTCTACAACGGCTCCATCGCCCCCGGCATGTACGCGGGCCGCAAGCTGACCATCCAGGACGTGTTCGAAGCGGTGGGCGCCCACGGCCGGGGCCGCATCACCGACGCGGACCTGAAGGCGATCGAGGATGCCGCCTGCCCCGGCGCCGGCGCCTGCGGCGGCCAGTTCACCGCCAACACCATGGCCATGGCCCTGGAGTTCCTAGGCATCAGTCCCGCCGGGGCCAACGCCGTTCCCGCCGTGGGAAAGGCCAAGGAGGAGGCGGCGCGCAAGGCCGGCGAGCTGGTGATGCGGCTCCTTCGTGACGACGTGCGCCCCAGCCATGTGCTGACCCGCGAGGCCTTCGACAACGCCATCGCCGGCGTGGCGGCCACCGGCGGCTCCACCAACGCCGTGCTCCACCTGCTGGCCCTGGCCCGCGAGGCCGGCGTGCCCCTGGAGATCGACGACTTCGACGCCATCGCCTCGCGCACGCCCATCGTGGCGGGACTCAAGCCCGCCGGCGACTACGTGGCCACGGACCTCTACGAGGCGGGCGGCTACGGGCTCGTCTCCCGCGAGCTGGTGGGGGCTGGTCTAGCCAACGCCGGCGCCCGCAACGTGGACGGCCGCACCTTCGGCCAGATCGCCCAGGCGGCCGTGGCCACGCCCGGCCAGAAGGTGGTCGTCTCCGCCAGCCACCCCATCAAGCCCACGGGCGGGCTGGCCATCCTGCGCGGCAACCTGGCCCCCGAGGGGTGCGTGGTGAAGCTGGCGGGCCACGAGCGCCTCCATCACCGGGGCCCCGCCCGCGTGTTCGACAGCGAGGAGGACTCCTTCGCCGCCGTCCAGGCCGGCCGTATTCAGGCGGGCGATGTGGTGGTTATCCGGTACGAGGGCCCCGTGGGCGGGCCCGGCATGCGCGAGATGCTGGGCCCCACCTCGGCGCTCGTCGGCGCGGGGCTCAGCGACAGCGTGGCGCTCATCACCGACGGCCGCTTCTCCGGCGCCACCCACGGGCTCATGGTGGGCCACATCGTGCCCGAGGCGGCGAAGGGCGGGCCCATCGCGCTGCTGAAGGAGGGCGACACCATCGTGCTCGACATCGAGGCGCGCCGCCTGGACGTGGACCTGCCCGAGGCGGAGCTGGAGGCGCGCAGGGCGAAGTGGAAGGCGCCCAAGCCTCGTTACACCACCGGCGTCATGGCCAAGTACGCCCAGAGCGTGTCCACCGCCAGCCAGGGCGCCGTCACGAGTCCTGGGTTGGGGGTGGGCTAATCGACTTAACCTTGTTCTAGGCAACCAATATGAGTCTAACGATCCCTGTCATAAAACTAATCCAGAAGAACGTGACTATCTATGTCGGGCGAATAACCGCGAAACAGATTCTTGCCACGGCTTACATTCACGAGTGGGATCCTGGCATAGGATGGGATCCAACCAATTCGGGTCAAGGCTATCAGCGTTCGCCAATTCCTGATCATTATCGTCGGATCGCTGCGTTTTTGATTAGGGAAGGATCCCCCCTCTTACCAACGGCAGCGGTGCTCTCAGCGAGAGAAATGGAACTTGGCGTTCTTCCCTTCAACTCGATTTCCACGGGATCACCATTCGGTCACCTTGAGATCCCAGATGGACATATGCTCGTAATCATCGATTATCAGCATCGATGGCGAGCTCTTCAATATGGTATCGAGACATTGGGGCAATCAGGACTAGCAGACTTTGAGTTTCCGGTCATAATCCTTGCGAATGCAACTCGCTTCGAAGAAATGCGCCAGTTTTATCTCATCAATAGTAAGCAGAAGAGGGTGGACTCGGACCTAGCATTAACGTTGATGCATGCAATGGCGGCTGATTCGGATGAAAAGGAGTTGTTGAACCTGGTCGGCCCTGGCAATCGGTACAAGATTAGAGCCACACGGGTTTTGGTTAAGATCATGCGACTTACGACTGGACCGTGGGCTGATCGTATCGAGGAACCGAACATGATCTATGACCCGAATCGGGTTGCATCAATGAAGTCCTTTGTCGACTCCCTTCGGCCTTTGACTGGCGCTAGATCGCCGGTTGCGCATTTGTCGGATGATGAGGTTGTTGATCTGATAATCAGGTATTGGGATGGAATCTCAAGGATTTTACTGGATGCATTCCGAAGCCCAGCTGAATATACCATACAAGGTTCAGTGGGTCTATTTGTAATGCACAGGGTTGCTCGACATGTTTTCGAAACTGCTACGAATCCAACTGCACTTACAGCCTCTGATATTGCAAGTAAATTGCAAAAAAGCAGGACATACATGACCGAAGCGTTCTGGAGGACTAGCGGTGGAGTTGGGCAGTACTCTAGCGGTGCCGGACATAAGCAGCTGGCCGACCTTATGAAGGGCGAATTGTAAGACTGGAGAGCACATCATGCCTAACCGCATCACCACCGACGTCATCGACCGCCTGCGGCCCCTGGTGGCCCAGGTTGCCCAGGGCTACGCCAAGCGCCTGAGCGGCCTGCGCCACTGCGACATCCGCATGGAGGCCAGCGAGGGCCTGGGCACCTATGCCGAGAACGGCAGCGCCAAGAGCAGCGGCGAGGAGCGCGGCCTGTCGTTCGGCGTGCGCGTGCTGGCCGAGGCGGGCGGCGCGGGCGCTCCTGGCTACTACGGCCGCACCCTGGGCGCCGCCGACGTCGACCGCATGGGCCAGGTGCTGCGCGAAGGCGTGCGCCACGCCCACGAGCGCGCCCGCGCCAGCGCATCCCACAAGGCGGCGTCCCGGCAGCGGTTCGCCAAGCTGGGCGAGGCCCTCTACGACTCGGCGCTGGCGCCCGTGGAGGCCCACGTGGACACCATCCCAGCCGTGTACGAGCAGGACCCGCGCCAGCTCTCCATGGCCGCCGTCACCGAGCAGGTGGCACAGGTCTCCAAGGCGATGGCGGGCGTCAGCGACAAGGTGATGCACAACGGCGTCGGCGCATTCTCCGTCCTCATCCGCGACCTCCTGTGCAGCTCCCACGGCTCCAACATCGACCACACCTACGCCCAGACGGAGGGCTTCGTCTTCGTCATGGCCAACGGCGGCCAAGGCCCCATGGAGCTGTACGACTTCACCGGCCACCAGCGCGGCTGGGAGATCATGGAGCACGGCTACAGCCATCCCTACATCACCCTGCCCAGCCTCATGGACTTCTCGGTGGAGCTGGCCCGCATGGCCGTGGAGACGGCCGCCGCCCCGCCGCTGCCCTCCAGCGACGGCGAGGTGACGGTGGTTACGGACCCCCACTACAACACGCTGCTGGTCCACGAGATCGTCGGGCACCCCTCGGAGCTGGACCGCGCCATGAAGATGGAGGCGGGCTACGCGGGCCGTAGCTGGCTGCTCAACAGCCTGAAGGACACCCAGGTGGGCCAGCGGGTGGGCTCGCCCCTGCTCAACGCCGTCTCCGACGCCACCATGGAGGGCTACGGCAACTTCCCCTACGACCACGAGGGCACGCCGTCGCGCCGCGTCTGGCACATCCGCGACGGCATCTACGAGGAGTTCCTGAACAGCCGCCAGACCGCGGCCATCATGGGCGTGGCGCCCAACGGCGGCTACCGCGCCAACGACGCCGCCATGGTGCCCCTCATCCGAATGACCAACACCTTCTTCCTGGGCGGCGACTCCGACCCCGAGACGCTGATCAAGGACGTGGACCACGGCTACTACGTCAAGGGCCACCGCATCCCCTCCATCGCCGAGTCCCGCGAGAACTTCCGCATCTCCGCCATGCAGGTGTACGAGATCGAACACGGAGAGCTGGGCAGGCTCTACCGCGACGGCGCCGTCATGGCGGACAGCAAGGACTACTTCATGCATGTGGACGGCGTGGGCAACGACTTCCTGATGTACCCCGTGCCCAACTGCGGCAAGGGCCAGCCCATGCAGGCCAAGCGCATGGGCAACGGCGGCCCCACCATACGCAGCGTCGCACGGGTGGTGGGGCCATGATCCCGCTCGCCCAACTCCGCAGGGCCGTCCAGGAGGCGTCCGCCTACCTGCGCACCGTGCCCGACGTAACCGAGGCCGAGGTGTTCATGGCCAGCAACGCCAACCTGCTGGCCCGCCTCAGCTATACCTCCCACATCCCGTCGAACGGCGTGGAGGAGCCCAAGTCCCTGGAGTCCTACGGCGTCGGCCTGCGGGTCGTGTTCAAGGACTCCGGCACGGCCAGGGTCGGCTTCGGCAGCGAGCCCAGCGACCTGTCGCTGACCGGCGTGCGCGAGGCGCTGGACAAGGCGCGACGCACCGCCGTCCGCGACCCTGAGTTCGTGTCGCTGCCCCGGTTCAGCTCGCGTCCCCGGCGCTCCATCGTGGGCTACCACGACCGCCAGCTCATGCGCCTCTCCGACGGCAAGCTGGTGGACCTGGGCTGGGCCGTGGTGGACGGCTGCTTGGAGGCCTTCCAGTCGTCGGAGGAGCTGCTGGAGTGGGCCCGCACGCCCGACGCCATCCCCGACCTGGGCCTTATCCTGACCGGCGACGTCATGGTGCTCCAGGAGCGGGTCGCCATCGGCGGCACCGGCCACGGCCATGTCCTGGCCGACGAGTCGGCGCTCATCACCTCGGTGGCCACCAGCATGGTGGAGGGCCAGTTCACCAAGGGCACGGCGTGGCACGTGGGCTCTCGCCTGAGCGAGTTCTCGGGCGCCCCCGGCGCCCAGGCAGCCCGCAACGCCATTCGCTCCGCCGGGGGGCGCCGCGTGCCGGACGGGGAGTACCGGGTGGTCCTGGGCCCCCAGCCGGTCACCGACCTACTCAACAACTTAGTGCTCCCCGGCTTGCAGCTCGGCACCTTCCACGCCTGGTCGTCGCCCTTCGAGGGGAAGCTGGGCAAGCGTATCGCGTCGCCGCTCCTCTCCATCTACGACCACGGCGCCGTCAAGGGGCTGGCGGCCAGCAAGGGCATCACCGACGAAGGGCTGTCCACCGGCCGTACGGACCTCATACGAAACGGCCGGCTGGTGGGCCTGCTCTCCTCCTGGTACGAGACTCAGCGCATCCTCCACGACCCCAAGGGCAAGGAGAAGCTGGGCGTGGAGCCGTCGCGCCGGACCGGGGCCATCGTGCCCCGCAACGGCTTCCGCACCGGTTACGGCGGGGGGCGTCACTTCGACCAGGAGCCGGGCGCCACGCCCACCAACGTCGTCGTCCAGGGCGCCACGCCGCTGCCCTCGCGGGAACTGCTGCGCCTGGTGGGCGACGGCCTCTACATCGGACGCATCTGGTACACCTACCCCATCAACGGCCTGGCCAGGGGCGACTTCACCTGTACGGTGGTGGGCGACTCCTATATCATCCGCGACGGGCGCATCGCCGAGCCGCTGAAGCCCAACACGGTGCGCATCAACGATAATCTCGACCGGGTGCTGAACGGCGTCCTGGGCGTGGGCGACACCACGAAGGCCACCATCGTCTGGAACGCCGACGAGATGGTCCACGCGCCGGAGATGGCAGTGGAGCGGCTGGAGGTGAAGCAGATCGGCGAGTTTTTGGAGACGGAGTGAGCTAGGACGCCTGCGGTAACACGAGAGGAGCAACGCATCATGAGCTATCAGGGAGTCAACCACCTGGCGCTGGTTACCAACGACATGGAGAAGACCGTCCGCTTCTACCGCGATGTGCTGGGCATGCCCGTGGTGGGCACGGTGGGCGGCGACATTGGCGGAAAGCCCATGCGCCACTACTTCTTCGGCATCGGGCCGCGCAGCAGCATCGCCTTCTTTGAATGGCAGGGCGTGGAGCTGCCGCCGCGCAAAGACTCGGGCGTGCCGGCGTCGGGCCGCAGCTTCGACCACGTCTCCATCAACGTGGACTCGGAGGAGACGCTGCTGGCGCTCCAGCGGCGGGCCCGGGAGCACGGCGTGCCCGCCAGCGACGTGGTGGACCACGGCATGGTCGACTCCATCTACTTCGAGGACCCGAATGGCATCTCGCTGGAGTTCTCCTTCGCGAAGAAGGACCTGGAGCGGGAGCCGTCGTTCCGCGACCCCAACCCGGTGCCCGCGCTGCGGGACGGCGGGTAGGCGGCGCCACGGACTGTCAACCTATATCTGCAAGCGGGGAGCGAGCACTGATATGAGGACATGGACTATCGTGGCGGTCGTCATGCTCACGCTGCTCGTGGCGGCGTGCGGCGGTGGACGTGTGGCCGAGGTGGGCGACACCGTTTCGGTCCACTACACCGGCACCCTGGACAGCGGCGAGGTGTTCGATTCGTCCCAGGGCCGGGACCCGCTCACCTTCACCATTGGCGACGGCAGGCTCATCGCCGACTTCGACGCCGCCGTACGCGGGCTGGCCGTGGGCAAGAGCGTCACGGTGCGGCTCGACCCCGCGCAGGCATACGGCGAGATCGACGAGACGCTGATCGTCGAGTTCCCGCGCGACGAGGCGCCCGAGGGAATCGCTCTCGGCGACCGTCTCGGGCTCTCCACCGGCGGCTCCGCCGAGGTCATCGAGATCACCGGCGACGTGGTCCGCCTCGACCGCAACCACCCCTTCGCGGGCAAGACGCTCACCTTCGAGATCGAGCTGGTCTCCATCGGGGAATAGCCCGCCAGCCGCCTACGTAAACGACGCGCTGACGCTGCCCATCGAACGCCAGTTCACGACGCCGACAGACGGTTTTGTGAGCTTGATTGGGTCGTTGACCGCGTTCGTGAGTAATACTACGACGGCTCTCGTCGAGGATGGTGCGTTGCCTTGGTCCAGGCGGTTTGATATGGGTAATTCCGGCTAATAAAGGAGTTAAATATGGAAGTTCTCTTTAGTAGTTCGGCGTGGGGCACGCCCCTCGGCCTTGCGTTATTTTTTTTCTTCTCGGCTAGTGGTACGGGTATTCTCTTTTGGGGAATTTCCCATCTCATCAATAGCAACATCAATAGCGTTAGGAAAAATAAAGAGTAAAGTCCCGTTTTAGCCACCGGATTAGCTTTGAAGCAGCTTGAACAATGTCTTAACCTGTTCTGGTCCCAACAGACGCCGATGATTGTAGCGCCAGACATACTCAGCAAGATAGAGGGGCAGCCGTTCTCGGCGGACTCCCCCTTTGGCTGCCAGACGCCGCTTGAGATAACCCCAGAAGCCCTCCAAGCCGTTGACGTGGCTCCCTTGCCGATCGCTGAACGCCTGGCTGTGGTCCACAAGCCGGTGGACGTAGCCCCCCGCTGCGACGCCCGTGTAGCTGGTAAAGGTGTCCGAGCAGACGATGGAGCCACGTTGCACGCGTTGGTGCAGGAGCGGCAGCAGCGTCTTGGCTTCCACGTTAGGTACCACTTGCGCCCACACCAGGCCACCTCGACACAGGATCCCAAAGACAGCTTGCTTAGTGGTTCCACGGCCCCGCTTCGTGCCCTGAACACGCTTTGCCAGGCGCCTGTTGCGCCAGGAACCTCCCAGGTAGGTCTCGTCGACCTCCACCACGCCGGAGAAGACATGGGGAACGTCCCGGACCATGGCCTGGCGCACCACGATCAGGGCTCGCAGGACTCGCTTTCGCTCCAGGCGGGCCTCCTGGGCAATCACCTCGGCACTCTGCCCCAAGACGAACCAGCGCAACAGTCGCCGCCACTCCCCTGGCGACAACCGAAGCGGCAGCGCCCTGGGCACCCACTCGTAGTGGCAGGCTGCACAACGACTCTTACCTCGCCGAATGCTCCAGCTCTTGGCGTGTTGACATCGAGGGCACCCAATCTTCCGTCCCATGCCACCATTCTCTCACAGGTGGCTGTTTTGGGACTATACCCAAAATAAAAAAGAAAAAACATAGCCACCTACTCAACCGTTTTGGTCGATGACTTCACATAATAATAGGATTCACCGGACGCTGAGCGCGCCGGTGATCCAGGTGTTGGGGGTTACCATCGAGCTTTCGTAGCTAGAGTCCCTTCGCGTCGATCGCCTCTTCGTCTCGAATCGGATTGACGGGATCAGCCGTTCGTCTCAAACGCTGCGCGTCGCGCGACGCAGTTACGGAGCGCGGCACCAACAGCGAGCAGGCTCAGGAAAAACGAGTTTACTCAAGCTTGCCCAAGGAGGTGAAAGAGGTTATCCAGGCTTAGAGCAACTCTCGCAATTGCTCAGCCCGCTGATGCCACGACCGCTGGGTGTCTACGTAAACGACGCGCTGACGCTGCCCAGCGGGTCGAAGCTGGCCGTGACGCTATAGCCGCGGCTCATGCTGAACTGCTGGGTGAAGGAGCCGGTCATGATCAGGTCGCCGGCCCGAAGGTGGCGGCCGAACTCGGCCACCTTGTTGGCGAGCCAGGCCACGGACCGCATGGGGTGCCCCATCACGTCCTCGCCCCTGCCGGTGGCCATCAGCTCGCCGTTGACGAGCACCTTGACCGTCACGGTCCCCAGGTCAGCCACTCCGGGGCCCAGGGGGGTCTCCTGGCCCAGGACGATGGCCTTCTGCTGTCCGTTATCGGCTAGGGCGATGCCCAGATGACGGGTGAGGTTGCCCCGCCGCTCGACGATCTCCAGGGCGGGGCGCACGGTGGCCGACGCCTCGAGCGCTTGCTCCTGGGTCACCCCGGGCCCGGTCAGGTCGCTGCCCAAGGTCACGCAGAGCTCGTTCTCCACGCCCGGTGAGATCAGCTCGTCCATGGCGAAACGGACGCCGGTTTCATGGGGCGCGCTGTCGAGCAGGTAGCCGAAGACCGGCTCGTGGACCTGAAACTGCTCCTGGATGGCTACGGCGGTCAGGCCAACCTTCCAGCCCACCTGCCGTGCGCCCTCGGCGATGTTGCGCTCCATCAGGCCGAGCTGGACCTGATACCCCTCGTCCAGCGTGAGGCGGTCTTCCCATTGGGGAGGGAAGTAGACGCCCTGACGCTGGCTGAGCCAGAACTCTTCGACTACCTGGGGGATATCAAGTGGGGGCATAGGCCTAGATAGTGGCGCGGAGCTGGCCGCCGTCGATGGGGATGTTGAGTCCGGTGACGAAGCTGGCCCGCTCCGAGGCCAGGAAGCATATCAGGTCGGCCACCTCCTCTGGCTTGCCGAAGCGGCCCGTCGGGACCAGGGATAGGCGGTCGTCCATGGCGTGGGCCAGATCGCGGCCGTGGAACCTCGCTTGCATGTTCCACACGCCCTGGAGCCGGTCGGTGGCGATGGAGCCGGGCAGCACGGTGTTCACGGTGATGCCCTCCGAGGCCATCTCGGTGGAGAGGGTCTTCATGTAAGCGGCGGCGGCGGTCCGAGTCACGGTGGAGAGGGCCAGGTTGTCCTCCGGCTGGCGGATGGAGAGGGAGAGGATGGAGATGATGCGGCCCCACCCCTGGCGTTTCATGATCGGAAGCACCTGACGGCACAGGCGGACGGCGCTGTAGTAGTTCAGCTCGAAGGCGCTGTACCAGTCCTCATCGGAGAACTCCGCAGGCTGCCCGGGCGGCGGACCGCTGACGTTGTTCACGGCGATATCTATGCGGCCCCAGCGGCTCGCCGTCTCCGCCACCACGCGGTCCACGTCCTCGGGCACCGACATGTCGGCCACCACAGGGAGTACCCGGTCCGCGGCGACGGCGGCGCGGATCTCGGAGGCGGTCTTCTCCAGCTCTTCGCCGTGGCGGGCGCAGATGGTCACGCTGGCGCCCTCGCGGGCCAGGGCCATGGCCGTGGCCTTGCCCATGCCCTTGCTGGAGCCCCCCACGATCGCCACGCGCCCGGCGATCCCCAGGTCCATACTGCCTCCTGCGTCACGTTCGGGCTATGATACGTGGCTTCGCATGCAGTCGCAAGGGCGGCCGTGCCGTGACGTATGAATGGGGCGCCGGCATCCGCCGGGCGTGGGCTTACGGAGGCTGATCCAGCCCCTTCTCCGCGGCCTGCCGGAGCTTGTCGAAACTCTCCGTCACCCAGGGGGCCACGGCCTCGAACTCCTGGACGATACGAAGGGCCTCCCGGTAGTTTCCCTTTTGCACTTCCTGGCCCGCCAGGAGCTGATGCGTGGCGAGCCGTTGGGGCGCTAGCGCTCGAAGCCGCTCCAGGGACGGCTCAAGCCGTTCCAGGTCTTCGGGGGAGGAGGCGACGGCCTGCAGCACAGGGAGGACCCGCGCGATGAGCCGGGCGTTGTCGGGCGTGGCGTCGAGCCCGCGCAAGCCCTCTGTCTCAACAAAATCCACCACGAGCCGCCGCTCCTCCAGGTCCAGGTCATCCCAGTACGAGGTCAGCCTGCTCAGGAGCAGGCGTCTGGGCATGGCGGCCAGCGGCGGGAAGGTGTCGAAGCTCTCGCGGGCCAGGGCCGTCCGCTCCGCCACGGGCCTTGCGTCGTAGTAGGCCTGGTAGAAGAGCTGGGCCGCTCGATACGGGCGATAGTGCGCGAGGTAGAGCGACATCCCCAGCAGCGCGAAGAGGGCCGCGGCCAGCAGTATCCGGACGATGTGCGCGCTGAGGCCCCGTGCGCCGGAGCCGGCGGCGCGCCGGTGAGATACCGAGGAGGGATCCCTCTCACGCCTCATCCGAATTCCCCTTCTCCGTGGGCGCCGGCCGTTCCTGGCCCGCCACCCAGCTCAGCAGGAGCGTCCACTGAAGCATCATGGCCGGCGTGTCGAAGAGGAAGAGGTTCTGGACCCAGTACCCCGCCAGTGCGCCGAGGATGGCGTAGGCCAGGACCTCTTCCCGGCGCCGGCGCATTTTGCGCACGATTGCCCACGCCAGCGCCGCCCATGCGGCCCCGTACGCCAGCAGACCCAGCGCGCCCTTCGTCGCCAGCTCCTCCACCGGCTTGTTGTGGGCCTGGTCGTGGTGAGTCCTGCCATACTCGTAGAACGAGGCGTCGGCATGCTTGTCAAAGGCCCGGGCGAAGTTGTCCTGACCCCAGCCGAGCAGGGGCCGCTCCGCAAACGCCCGGACCCCAACTCCTATCAGCTTCCAGCGGATCGCCACGTCGCCCGGGTCCAGTCCGGTGTTCAAGAAACGGTGGGAGGCCGTCTCGGTCTGAGAGCGGATGGAGAGGCCGACCCATTGGTCAGCGGCGAAGAAGCTGGCGGTAAGCAGCACGAGCCCGGCGGCGGCCAGCGATACGGCTCGAAGAGCGCTCCGGTTTCCGCATACCGCCAGGACGGCGGGCATGGAGATGGCGCCGGCAATCAGTCCAATGAGGGGGCCCCGCGAGCCGGTGAGGAACATGGTCCAGATGCCCAGGAGCACGGTCGCCCCCCAGAAGAGCCGCCGGAGGCGGGGAGGCCAACGAGCCGGGCCGCTGCTCCATCGTCCTCTCCGGCGTATTTCCCGCATGCCGCGCCGGGCTCCAGCGCCGCTGGGTGGCGCAGTCCTCTTGGCGCGCGGCAGAAAGGAGCCGGCTAGGAACCCCACGGCTACGAGGGTCGTCATCATGAGGATAGCCGCCAGGTAGGTGGGGTTGCCCAGGGTGGCGTAGACCCGAGACGTGAGGGGGACCACGAGGGGCTGGGGAAGCTCGTACGCCTGCGCCAGTGCCAGGAGCGAGAGCGCCAGGGCCACGCCGAGGTTCCTAGTTGAGCAGCCATCGCCACGCCTCGGCCGACCGCAGCACCGACGTGGCCACCAGCGTGAGGACCAGCCAGTGGGCCAGGTCCCACACGCCCATCATCCGCTGGTAGTCGGACCAGATGCTGTGGGCGAAGCTCACGCCCGCCACGGCCGATACGAACGCGACGAAAACGTAGAGCCCGAAGCTGAAGAGGACCCAGGACCGGGGCGGCCGGTAGGTCCGGTCCCACAGCAGCAGCACTAGCCACAGCACGGCCATGGTCTCGATCAGCCCGCGGGCGTAGAGGGCCTTGCCGACTACGAAGGGCTGGAAGGCCCCGGGCGTGATGATGAGGGGCATCCAGAGGAGCAGGACAAGGACCCCGCGGATCACCCCGGGCAAAGCGGCGATGACCGGCGGAGGGTTGGCTGGCCGGTGGCCTGCGCGCCTCCGCTCCGGCCGCCGGAGGCTGGGGGCCGTCTGCTGGCGGGAAACGTCCATCACGTAGGGGTAACCGCAAAGACCGCCGCGCTAAACCAGGGACGTCGGGTGTGGGATAATGGCCCCGCTGGAAAGCCCTCGCCCCGGAGCGAGCGGAGGAGGTTACCTATGGCTGGGCCGCCCATGGTTGGGCCGTTGGAGGGCGTGCGCGTCCTGGACCTGAGTTGGATCCTCTCGGGCCCCTTCTGCACTCTGGTGCTGGCGGACCTGGGCGCCGAGGTCATCAAGATCGAGCAGCCCCTCACGGGCGATAAGGCCCGGGGCAACGGGCCCTTCATTGGCGACTACAGCGCCTACTTCATGGGCATCAACCGGGGCAAGCGCAGCTTGGTGCTGGACCTGGCCTCGCCTCGGGGGGCGGAGCTCTTCATCGAGATGGCCAAGCGCGCCGACGTGGTGGTGGAGAACTTCCGGCCCGGCGCCATGGCCCGGCTGGGCCTGGACTACGCGACGCTGGAGCGGCACAACCCACGGCTCATCTACGCGGCCATATCAGGCTTCGGCCAGACGGGCCCCTACGCCCAGCGCCGCGCCCTGGACGTGATCGTGCAGGGCATGGGAGGCATGCTCAGCGTCACCGGCAACGCCGGCGGGCCCCCGGCGCGTCCCGGCGCCAGCATCGGCGATATCACCGCCAGCCTCTACACCGCCATCGGCGTGCTGGCGGCCCTCCACGAGCGCGAGCGCTCCGGCCGGGGCCAGGCCATAGACGTGAGCATGTTGGACTGCCAGGTGGCCATTCTGGAGAACGCCTTCAGCCGTTACTTCGCCACCGGCCAGGTGCCCGAGCGTCTGGGGACGCGTCACGCGGTGGCCGTGCCCTTCCAGGCCTTCGAGACCAGCGACGGCCACGTGGTGGTGGCCATCATGGGCGGGCCGGTGGACCAGTGGCCCCTCTTCTGCGCCGCCATCGAGCACCCGGAGCTGATCGACGACGATCGCTTCGAGAGCGGCTGGCTGCGGGCACAAGACTATGACCTGCTGGAGCCCATCTTTAACGAGGCGTTCAGGCGGAAGACCACCGCCGAGTGGGTGGAGGAGCTCTCGGCGCTGAATATAGCGTGCGGCCCGGTACAGGATGTCGCCCAGGTGGCGGCGGACCCGCAGGTGGCGCATCGGCAGATGATTGCCGAAGTAATGCATCCGGTGCTCGGGGCCGTGCGGGCCACGGGCAACCCGGTCAAGCTGTCGCGGACGCCGGGCGAGGCCCGAACGCCCGCCCCGGACCTGGGGCAGCACACCGCGGAGGTGCTCCAGGAGCTGCTGGGGCTCAGCGCCGAGCAGGTGCGGGAGCTCGCGGCGGCCAAAGTGGTGGGGTAGCACGCCCCGGCCTCTTGGCGTTGGGAGGCGTTATGTTCAGGAGCAGACTGCGTTCCCTTTTCGTAATCGGCGGCATTCTTTCGCCGGTGCTCCGCCTTTTGAGCAGGAGCAGGGGCCGGCTGGCCCTCGTTCCGCTGCTCGGCTCGGCGCTCGCCCTCTTGGTCCGAAGGCTCCAGCGGCGCATGCGGACGGAGTAAGGCCGGCGCTCAGCCCTGCGCCGCCTCGGCCAGCCGCAGCGCTGCCTGGTAGTCGGCATGGGTGTTGAGGTCGGTCAGCGCCAGCGGCGTGTCCACGTCCACCAGCAGCCGGTGCTCGTGGTGGCGCGACGTCACCTCGCGCATCCCCTGGTGGCTCTCGGTGACGGTCAGCAGCTCCGGAAGGAGCGCCGCGGAGAAGAGCAACGGGTGCCCCGCTCTGCCCTTGTAGGCTGGGACCGCCAGACGCGGCCTCGACTCCTCGAAGGCCTCTCGCAGCCGGCGCAGCATGGAGGCGGGCCGGGGCTGGTCCACGCTCAGGACCAGCACCCCCGTGGCGTTGGCGGGCACCTGCTCGATCCCGCAGACCACCGAGGTGGACCTGCCCCGTCGGTAGCGGAGGTTCTCGACAACCACCGTTGAGGGAAGGGAAGGAACGGCCTGGCGGAGGCGGTCGCTGTGGTATCCGAGCACTATGATGATGGGACGGAAGCCGGCGTCGTGGAGCGCCTGGACCTGGTGGCGGAGCAGGGGTTGGCCCCGCCACGGCAGCAGGGCCTTGGACTCTCCCATGCGGGTGGACTCGCCGGCAGCCAGGAGCACCGCTGCTACGCTGGCCATACTACTGAGCGGCGGCCGCGGCTGCTTTTTTGACCAGGCGGTCGATCTGCTTCTGTTCCAGCTTCATGGCGCCGCCGTCATGGCCGTTCCGAAAGGCGACGAGCTCGGCCACGATGCTCACGGCGATCTCCTCCGGCGTGCGTCCGCCCAGGTCCAGGCCGATGGGCGCGTGAAGCGACCGGACCCGCTCCAGGGGCACGCCCCGCTTGAGCAGCGCCTCGTAGACCAGGATCGTCTTGCGCTTGCTGCCAATGAGGCCCACGTAGCTGGCGGATGAGCGGGCCGCCGCCTCCAGGGCCATGTCGTCGAAGCGGTGGCCCCGGGTGGCGACCACGATGGCCGTGTTGGGGGTGATGGCGAAGGCCTCCAGGCCGCGGTCGTAGGGCGCCACGGAGACCTCCTCCGCCATGGGGAACCGCTCCTTGTTGGCGAACTCGCGGCGGTCGTCGGTGACCATGATCCGGAAGCCCAGCGGCAGCGCGACGCGGGCCGTGGCCAAGTTCACGTGCCCCCCACCCATAAGGATGAGCGAAGCGGGGGAGGTGAAGCCCTGCACGAAAAGCTCGTCGCCGTCGTCGGTGGCCAGCCGGATGCTCTTGCCCAGGGGGATCGCGTCCACGGCCAGGGCCTGGGCCCGGGCGTCCAGCGCAGGGTCGCCCAGGGTGCCGCTGGCGGAGCCGTCCTGGTACACGATCATTCGGCCGCCCAGGGGCATGCGCTTGCTGTTCACCAGGGTGGCGGTGGCCAGCGATGGGCCGCCCTCATAGGCGGCGGTGATCTCCCGGGCCAGCGGGCTGAAGGCGTCGGCGGACGGCATCGGCTCGATGAAGAAGTACATGGAGCCGCCGCACACCAGGCCGTCGCGGGCCGCGATGTCCTCGTTCAGGAAGTAGTCCTTGTACTGGGGGCCGCTGCCCTCGCGGAGCGCCTCCTTGGCGGCGAACCAGATGTCTCCCTCGACACAGCCGCCGCCCAGCGTGCCCACGGTGGAGCCGTCGGCGCGGACCAGCAGGGCGGCGCCGGGCTTCTGGGGCGTGGAGCCCCGCGTGTGCACCACGGTGGCCAGCACGAAAGGAGCGTTCTGCCTGGCCAGCGCCGCCGCCTCCTGATAGACCGTTCGCATCTTGTTCGTCTCTCTTTGTGGGGTCGGACTTGCGAACATGATACCAAAGCGGCTTGGCGAGCACCACGCGTCCTTCTGGCGTCCATGCCAACTGCTATGATTGGGCGCGCTCATCACCTGGTATGATGGGGCCCCGGCCGCGGTAAACGCACGGCCGTGAGGACGGAGGAATCCATGGCTTTGGCCGACCAGGTCCAGATAGGCGTGTCCATTCCCCAGATCTTCCCGGATGGCCGGATGGACATGGCGCTGGTGCGGGAGTTCGTGGCCCGGGCGGAGACGCTGGGCTACCACAGCCTGTGGACCCAGGAGCAGGTGCTGGGAAAGTCGCCCATCCTCGAGCCGGTTAGCCTCCTCAACTACGCCGCCGCAGTCAGCTCCAGGGTCAAGCTGGGCGTCTCGGTGATGGTGCTGAGCATGCACAACCCGGTGCACCTCGCCAAGCGCCTGGCCAGCCTGGACCAGATGAGCAACGGCCGGCTGATCGCTGGGTTTGGCATGGCCACCTCCCGGCACTACAGCCCCATCGGGCCTCCCCAGGACCGGCGCGTGGCGCGGTTCATCGAGTGGCTCCAGGTCTTGAAGGCGCTGTGGACCGAGCCCGTGATCACCTATCGGGGCGACTTCTGGCAGATCGAAGGCGCGTCCATGGAGCCGAAGCCGGTCCAGAAGCCGCATCCGCCCGTCTGGTTCGGCGGCGCGCACCCCGACGCCCTGTGGCGGGCGGTCCGCCACGCCGATGGCTGGATGGGGGCGGGCTCCTCCTCCCTGGAGGACTTCCTGCGAGGGGCGCCCCTGGTCAAGCAGTATATGGAGGAGGAGGGCAGGGATCCCGCCACCTTCACCATTGCGAAGCGGGTGCATATCGCCGTGGACGCTGACGAGGCGCGGGCGGAGCGACGGCTGCGCGAGTGGTTTGGCGGGCACTACCGCAATCCCGACCTGGCGGCAAAGGTTGGCGTTGCGGGCACCCCGGAGCACTGCGCCGAGCGACTGGCCGAGGCGACCGAGGCGGGCGCAGGCCTGCTGCTACTCAACCCTGTTTTCGACCAGATGGAGCACCTGGAGGCGCTGGCCGAGATGGCGGGCCTGAAGCGGTAGCCACGGCGTGGCGGCTTTTTGAGGCCGGCGGCGTCTTCCCACCGGCCCGTCCTCCTACTCCAGCACGCCCTGGGCCTCCAGCTCCGCGATCTCGTCGTCGCCCATGCCCAGGACCTCCCGGCAGACCTGGTGGGTGTGCTGGCCCAGCAGCGGCGCGGGACGCTGGTACTCCGCCGGGCTCTCCGACAGCGTGAAGCAGTTGCCGTCGGTGGCGTGGACCCCCATCTCCGGGTGGTCCAGGTACACGAAGTGGCCCCGGTGGCGTAGCTGGGGGTCGCTGAACAGGTCCTCGCAGGTCTGGACCACGCCCGCGGGCACCCCCGCCGCCTGGCACCGCTCCATCACATCGTAGGCGTCCCGCGACGAGGTCCACGCCCCGACCAGCGCGTTCAGCTCCGTCTCGGTGGCCTTGCGCGCCTCCAGCGTGGCGTACCGGGGCTCCGAGGCGAGCCCTGGGCTGTCCAGGACGCCGCACAGCGCCCGCCACTGCGCGTCCGTCTCGCAGGCGATGGCGCACCACCGATCATCGCCGGCGCAGGGGTAGGCCCCGTGGGGCGCCATCGCCGGTTCCGTGTTGCCGCCGCGCTCCTGAACGCGACCGTTGGCCTGGTAGTCGAGCAGGGTGGGAGCCAGGTACTGGAGCGACCCCTCGAGCTGCGAGAGGTCCAGGTGGAGCCCCTGGCCGGTGCGGCGGCGGTGGTCCAGGGCTGCCGTGATGGCGGCGATGCCCAGGTGGGGCAGCAGGAAGTCGGTGTACGCGCCGTAGGGCGGGTTGGGCGGACGCTCCGGCCAGCCCGTTATGTTGGAGAGGCCGGCCAGGGAGGTGAGCACCGGGCCGAAGCCCGGCTGCCGCGAATGGGGACCGCCGTGGCCCAGCATGGAGGCGCTGAACAGGATGATGTCGGGCTTGACGAGCCGCAGCTCCTCGTAGCCCAGCCCCCAGCGCTCCAGGGTGCCCGGCGTGAAGTTCTCGGTGACGAGGTCGGCCCAGGCCACCAGCCGCTTCATGAGCTCCGTGGCGCCGGGCCGGGCCATGTTCACGGCGATGCCCAGCTTGCCGACGTTGAGGTTGGAGAAGTAGCCGCTCCGGTTCACCCCGGCCACGCCGTCCTTGAAGGGCTGGGCGATGCGCAGCGTCTCCAGCCGGCTCTTGGACTCCACCCGGACCACGGTGGCGCCGAAGTCCGACAGATAGCGCGTGGTCAGCGGTCCGACGGCCACCCAGCAGAAGTCCAAGACCTTGACGCCCTGAAACGGCTGGCGGACCTCCGTGGAGTCCGTCATGGCGCGCCGCTCCGCTCCAGCGATTCCAGCTCCACGCCGCTCAGCCCCAGCTCGCCGCCCAGCACCTCGCGGTTGTGCTCGCCGATGCGTGGCGCCCGCCGGCGAGCGCCCAGGCTCTGGCCGGTCGCCTTCACGAAAGCGCCCACATGCCTCAGCGAGCCGCCGGTTTCCCCATCAGGCAAATCCTCCCCATCGGGCAGCTTCTGCCCAAGTGGTAACTCCTGCCCAAGTGGCAGCTCCTGGTAAAACCCGCGCGCCTCGAGCTGTGGGTGCTCCAGCAGGTCCCGGGCGTCGCTCACGGGAAAGAGGATCACCCGGTGGCGGAGGGCCCCTTCGGAGAGCTCCCGCTTGGTCTTGGTGGCGAAGAACCGCAGCACCGGCTCCATCACGCGGTCGAGGGTCTCCTGCTCCAGGGTGCCGAACTCGAACTCCTCCCACCGGGTCTCCCTCAAGAACGGTTCGTCCATGCCCTCCTCCTCCATCCACTGGGCCAAGCCGGCCATGCTGCGGGCGCCCACCTGTCCACCGGGGTAGAAGAAGCTGACGTAGCCGTCCTTGCACGGGTAGCTGATCCGCGCGGTGGCCGGGCCCAACTGCCGGTAGGCGCCGTGGCGTTTGAGGACCACCCGGTTCAGGTCCCAAATCTGAGGCGCGTGGGAGAGGGTGCGGGTCACGGCCTGCTGGCAGGAGACGTCAACGTGCTGCCCCCGGCCGGTGAGCAGGCGATAGTGGTGCGCGACCATGGCGCCGGCGGCGCCCGCGGCCCCGCCCAGCAGCCAGAACTGGGGCGAGTGGGAGATGCGCACCGGCGGCAGGTCCTCCTCGCCGGTCACGTACATGGAGCCCCCTAGGGCCACGCCCGTCAGGTCCGTGGCCAGGTGGTCCCGCCACGGTCCGTCCTGGCCGAAGGGAGTGATGGAGACCACGATGAGCGCCGGGTTCAGCCGGTGCAGCTCTTGGTAGCCGAGGCCCAGGCCCGCCATGTGGCCGGGCGGAAACGACTCCACGAGAAAATGGGCGGTGGACGCCAGCCGCCGCAGCAGCTCGCGGCCGCGCTCCTGCTCTAGGTCCAGGGTGATGGACCTGCGGTTGGTGGCATATGCCAGCCAGAAGAGGCTCCGCTCCGGGTGGGGCTCGTCGTGCAGGAAGGGCCCAACACCGCGGGCTGGGTCGCCGCCGGGAGGCTCCACCTTGACGACGTCGGCGCCCAGGTCGCCCAGCAGCTTCCCGCAGAAGATGCCTCGCTCGTCGGCCAGGTCCAGGACCCGGTAGGGTGAAAGCACCGGCGCCTCCATTTGGGGTGTGAGCGCAGCCCAGGGAGTATAGCCGACAACGGCGGGCGAGCCCAGGAATGGGCGTGGCGGAGCACCCGCCGCCGCTTGTATCCCCCGCCGCCACCTTGCTATAGTAGCCACCATCGACGGCATCTTCGCGGAGCAGTCCATGCCATCCATCGCCATCATCGGCGGCTCGGGTCCTGAGGGCCGAGGCCTGGGCCTGCGTTTCGCCATGGCCGGGCACCCGGTGGTCCTGGGGTCCCGGAGCGAGGAACGGGCGGCCAAGGCGGCCAAGGAGCTGCTGGAGCTCATTCCCGACACGCCCATCACCGGCGCCGTCAACGACATCGCCGCCCGGGACGCCGATTGGGCGTTGCTCTCGGTCCCCTACGAGGGGCTGGCGGATACCGTCCAGTCCCTGGCGTCGTCTCTCGAAGGTAAGGTTGTGATCTCGGTGGTTGCGCCGCTGCGCTTCTCCAAGGGGTTGGCCAGAGCGGTGGAGGTGGCCGAGGGCTCCGCGGCCCAGAAGGTGGCGGCGCTGCTGCCCAAGAGCGTGGTGGTGGCCGCCTTTCACCACATCAGCGCCCAGGACCTGCTGGTCCCCAACCGGGACCTCGAGGGCGACGTGATCGTCTGTGCCGACAACGCTGAGGCCAAGGAGGAGGTCATGGCCCTCGCGAAGCAGATGGTGGGCCTCCGCGCCATCGATGGTGGCCCGCTGGAGAACGCACGCTACGTGGAGGAGATGACCGCTCTGCTCCTCCACATCAACCGCATCTACAACACCCGTAGCACCGTCCGCGTGGTGGGCGTCTAGCGGCCGCGAGCCGCCTTCGTCCGTCCCCGGACGGCGGGGTAGGAGCGCGGCGATGCGCCCGCAGCGTCCTCGATTCCAGGAGCCGCCCGAGCCGGGCGGTCTGCCGCCCCGCCACCGGCGGCCTCTCGTGCTCGCCCTCGGCATCACGTCGATCGTGCTGGTGGTGGAGGCGGTGGGCGGCGTGTTGACCGGCAGCCTTGCGCTGCTGGCGGACGCGGGCCACATGACCTCGGACGTGGGCGCCTTGGGGCTGGCGCTGCTCGCCACGTGGATCTCCCGGCGCGCCCACACTTCCCGGCGCACCTACGGCTACCTGCGAGTGGAGGTGCTGGCGGCCCTGGCCAATGGCGTGCTGCTGTGGGTCGTGGCGGGCTACATCTTCTGGGAGGCGGCCGGCCGGTTCGCCTCCGTGCCGGAGGTGCGGAGCGGCCCCATGGTGGCGGTCGCCGCCGTCGGCCTGATCGCGAACCTCGTCTCAGGCGTCCTGCTGGCCCGCGCGGCCACCGACAATATCAACGTCCGGGGCGCTCTCTACCATGTGCTCGCCGATGCCGTGGGCTCCGTGGGGGCCATCGTGGCGGGTATCCTCATGCTGACTCTCGGCTGGTACGTCATGGACCCCATCATGGGCGTGAGCATCGGCGTCCTCATCCTGGCCGGCTCCTCCCGGCTGATATGGGAAGCGGTGAACGTGCTGCTGGGAGGCTCCCCCTCCCATGTGGACCTGGCGGAGCTCCGGCGCGACATCGAGGCTTTTCCCCTGGTGGAGGGAGTCCACGACATTCATACGTGGACTATCACCTCGGGCTACCCGCCCACGTCCTCCTGGAGGAGCGGTGCACGCAAGCCCAGGCCCAGGCGCTGCTGGACGACCTGCGGCGCCTCATCGCGGACCGGTACCAGATCGGCCACATCACCATTCAGTTGGAGGGGGGAGACGCGGAGTGCCGGGAAGCCCACATTCCCCAGATGCCCGGCAGTGGGCCCCATGTGCCCGGCAGTGGGCCCCATGTGCCCGGCAGTGGGCCCCAGGCGTCCGGCAGCGGGGATTAGCGTTCGGTCGAAGGGCTAGAGGGGCCGCGTGGCGGTCACCGGGAACCCCACCTCCGCCAGCTGCGCGGCGAGGGCGGTGGGAGTCACCGACTCCTGCACGTACTCGACCGTCAGTTCCTTCACGGCCATGTCGCCCCGCACCGAGAGGACGCCGGGAAAGCCTTCGAGCACGTGGGCGGCGGAAGCGATGCACCCCCCGCAGTGAAGCGCGGGCACCTGGAGCACCACCGTCTGGCCGTTTGCCGTTGTCTCGTTCATGCCGTGGTGCCCCTTTGGCCGTGGCGCCCCGTTGGAACCTCTCGCGTCACTATATCTTGGGCCAAGATGGAACGCTAGAGAGAGTTGGCTGAAGGCCGCCGAGCACGAGCGGAAGATGCGCTCTCCCACTTTGGGCGCCTCGTCACCCGAGGGGTCTCTTGCTCTATCGGCTGTTATATGCTTGTATGAGAGAGCATCCGTGAGGGCCCTGGCGCATGACTCGGTCTGAGACCGTGGCGCGGCCGATGCGCGGGGCCAACGGGACTGAGCGGGGCTGCTTCTCCGAGAGGGGGGCTCGCTTAGACCGGACGTGGGTTAGGCCGGACTTGGGCGAGGATTGAACCGCCCTGGGCGTGCCCGCGTCGATACCTGATACGTGGCGATGGCCCGGTTGGTAGAGAGCGGTGACGCCCAACGGAGGAGGTCATGGCACGCAAGTATCAGCAAGAGATAGAGGAGATACTCCAGCAGGTCAATGAAGGCGGCGAGCCGCCGGACGCCAACGCCGGCAAAGGTCCCGCCTCGGCTCGTGGCCGGCGCGGGGAGAGCCCACGACTCTCACGCGGGATCATCCCTGCCATATCACCTGGCCGGCTGTTTATCGCGGGGGTCAGCCTTTTGCTTCTTGCCCTGTTTCTGAGGACCGCCGTTTCCGGCGTCTCGGGACCGCTCACCATGGCCGGGATAGGCCTCTTCGTGGTGGCCTACATCCTCTTCTTCGCTCGCTCCCGGCCTCCCGTGGAGCGGAGGTGGCGCGGCCGCAGCATGGAGGACGAGCAGCCGCTGGACTGGTGGGGCAAGCTGTGGGACTGGCTCCGCCGGGGTTAGGCCCGGAGTGGAGGCGTCCCTCCCCCGACGGACTTCTTCGTTGACGGTGCGCGAAGCGCGGCCCTATACTGGCGCCCTCGTGATTGGGCGGTTAGCTCAGCTGGTTAGAGCGTCGCGTTGACATCGCGGAGGTCACTGGTTCGAGTCCAGTACCGCCCACCACGCTCTGTTTCCGAACGTCTCCCCGCCCGCGCCGCCTCGGACCCGCACGGCATGGCAAACGAACACTCCTCCCCATCGGCCAGCGCCGCCCACGCCCGGCTCATCACCGCCGCGCTGACGCAGGCCGGCATCGACCTGGCCGCCAGCCTGCCCGACTCGTGGATGAGCCCGCTCATCGACGAGCTGGAGGCCGACCCCGCCATCCGGCACGTCCGCGTCACGCGGGAGGACGATGGCGTCGGGATCTGCGCCGGCGCGTATCTGGGCGGTCGCAAGGCGGTGCTGGTCTGTCAAAACGGAGGGCTTCTTCTCTCCATCAACGCGCTCACCGCCTTCGCCTTCCACCACCAGATCCCGTTTCTGGTCCTCTGCGCCTACCGTGGAAGTCACGACGATAGCTATTACTGGCAGATGTTCAAGGGGCGCGTCACGGAGCCGGTGCTCCAGGCAACCGGGCTACCGCACCATCACGTGAGGAGCGCCGACGACTTCTATCTCATAGAGGAAGCCGCCTCCGAGGCGTTCCTGGCCCGGAGGCCGGCAGTCCTCCTCATGAGCCGCCGCGCGCTCCAGGGCGACGACAAGGTGAGCGGGTGAAACGGTCTGCCGTCGCGGGGCTGCTCAAGGCACGGCTCCAGCCCGATACGCTGGTGGTGACCAGCCTCGGCACCGCCCGCCGAGCGTGGGCCGAGCAGGAGGCGCCCCAGCTCACCTACGACGTGGAGGACCCCATGGGCGTGGCGCCGGCAGTGGCGTTGGGGTTCGCACTGGCCCTGCCCGAGCGCCCGGTGACCCTGCTCGAAGGCGACGGCGACCTGAGTATGAACCTGGGTGTGCTGATGACCATCGTGGGCGCCGCGCCTTCCAATCTGCGCATCGTGGTCTTCCAGAACAACCGCTACGAGACGGGCGGCGGCCAGCCCTTGCCCGCCGGCGACCTGGTCGATTTTGCGGCTATCGCCAGGGGCGCCGGCTTCCCCTGGGTGGCCTCGGCGGACAACGAGGAGGACGCGGAGCTGCATCTGGCGGAGCTGCTTGCCCGGCCCGGCCCGGCGATGCTCGTCCTTCGGGTGGAGCAGGAGCCATCGCCCTACCCCGAGGAGGTGCCGTGGTCCAAAGTGGAGCGCCGCACCATGTTCATGCAGCGCATGGTGCGCGAGACCCAGCGGCGAGGCGAGTAACGGCCGGAGCGGTTTGACCGCCAGCCGCCGGCTGTCCGATAATCGGTCCTTCGTTCGGAGAGTGCGTTCGGGGAGCGAGTGGAGGTGTGCCGTGGCGCCCCGCTACTGGGTGTTCAAGTCCGAGCCCGGAGCCTACAGCTTCGACGACCTGGTCCGCGACGGCGTGGCTGAGTGGGACGGCGTGCGCAACTACCAGGTCCGCAATTTCCTGCGCGACGAGATCCAGGAGGGCGACGGCGTCCTCTTCTACCACAGCAGCTCGGACCCGCGCGCCGTGGTGGGCACGGCCACGGTGGTCCGCAACGGCTACCCCGACCACACGGCCTGGGACCCGGCCTCCGATCACCCCGACCCCAGGAGCACGCCGGCCAACCCCGTCTGGTACATGGTGGACATCCGGGCGGTGGAGCGGTTCTCCACGCCGGTGACGTTGGAGAGCATGCGGGACGTGCCCCAGCTCGCGGACATGATGCTGCTCAGACGTGGAATGCGGCTCTCCATCATGCCGGTGACGCCGGAGGAGTGGGAGGCCGTCAGAGGGATGGGTAGGCCAAAACCGGTGTAGCCCGCCGGTGTTCGCTCTCTGATATGGCCGGTGGGCTGCTAGGGCTGGGTATCAGGAGGCGACGTCGGCCAGGAAGTCGAGGACGAGCTGGCGAAACGTCTCCGGCGCGGTGGCGCTGATGCCGGACGGCTGGTTGGGCACGATGGCAAGCCGCGAGTTGGGAAGGCCCCGGTGTAGTTCCATCGAGTGCGCGATGGGGGTGATCGGGTCATCCCGGTCGCCGCGGATGATGAGCACCGGCGCGGTGACGCTCGGGAAGAGCTGGCGGAGGTTGTAGTGCTCCTGGAGCTCCGGCTTGTTGCGCACCGTGAAGTAGTTGGCGACCACCTCGGCCCAGTCATCGCCATGGACTCGCTGGTACCCCCGCTGGCGCTCCTCGGGCATCCCCTCACGGGTGAGACGCTGGTTCAGCGCATCGTTGCCCGGCCCCTCGTTGACGACGACGGCCATATCCAGAATGAGTGACCTGATGCGCTCCGGATGGTCGATGCCAAACCGGAGGGCGATGCGCGATCCGAGGCTGGCGCCGTAAACGTGGGCGCGGTCTATCTCGAGGTGGTCCAGGAGCGCCAGCACGTCGTCTACCCACCCCGAGGGCGGCACGTCCGCTGGGTGGGCGCTGCGGCCCATGCCCCGGCGGTCCGGCGCGATGATCCGGTAGCGCGCCGATAGCTCCGGGAAGTGGCGCGAGTGCGTCTGGCTGCTGCTGGTGGCACCGTGCAGCATCAGCAGGGGCTCTCCGGAGCCCAGGTCTTCGTAGTAATGCTCCAGCCCGTTGATGGTGGCGGTCGGCATGCTGCGTGCCTCCTTGACGCTTCTCGGCGCGTGGCATATCACAGCGATAGAGCCCTATAATGGCCGGCGAAGCTTGCTCCCAAGGGAAGGCGGTATGAACGAGGCGGCGCCCCAGCAGTTCGTGAAGTACACCTTCCACCGGGTGGACCCCCAGTGGAGAAGGTTGCCCGAAGCCGAGCGCGAGGCGGGTAAGCGTCAGTTCGCCAGCGTCCTGGAAGAGTTTCAGCCGGAGCTGATCATCCGGACCTACAGCCTCATGGGCATGCGGGCGGACACCGAAATGATGGTGTGGAGCGTGGGCACCAGCCTGGAGGCGCTCCAGGAGCTGGCCACCCAGTTAGCGCGGACCGGCCTGGGCGCCTACCTGGAGACCTCGCACTCCTACCTGGCCATGACCCGCCGCTCCTCCTACCTCAATAGCCACGACCACGAGGGCTCCGAGAGCCGGACCCGCATCAGGCCCATGGACAAGCCCTACCTGTTCGTCTACCCCTTCGTCAAGACCCACGCCTGGTACCAGCTCTCCTTCGACGAGCGCCAGCGGATGATGGAGGAGCACTTCCGCGTCGGGCACAAGTACCCCGGCGTGAAGATTCACACCAGCTACTCCTTTGGCGTGGACGACCAGGAGTTCGTTCTGGGCTTTGAGACGGACAGCCCCCGGGAGTTTCTGGAGCTGGTCATGGAGCTGCGGAGCGCGGAGCAACGGCCCTACACCGAGCGGGACGTGCCCATCTTCACGTGCCTCCTCCAACCGGTGGAGAAGGTGCTCAATAATCTTGGAGGATAGGGGGCTTTGCACAAGAAATCAGTCCTGCACAAAAAAAGACTGAAACGTTAGGACTGGGCGCAGACTGGACACGCTGTCCGACCTGCTGCTTCTGCCTCTGCCTTGACTTTGATAAGTAGCTTCAGGGGCGCGTCAATGCTTGAACAGTGCGAGTTGTAGTGGTACAACTTGCCTTTCTCAGGGTTGTAATACACATTCTGTTCGTCGGTGCCCATCTTGCTCCTCCGCTTATCCCTGCTAGGTCGCTAATACCTTACTCAATTCCGGCCAGTAGGTGTATGTTTTCCACAAAAGCAGCCATGGTCGCTTCGTCCAATTGACCAGCACCATCTACAGGCAACCAGATGCTCGCCGCCTCAAATTTGGTCTTGGACGCCTGCCTTCCGTAGGAATACGTCCACGTCTAACGGTTAATCGCAGCCGCAACGAAAAACAGCGGTGCCGGCCTCATGCCGCACCGCTGTTTGACGTCTCTCGATGCTCAGACCTAGCTTGGCTAGCGGGAGAGCTCCGTCATCTGGCGCTGGAGTAGTCGAACTCGTAGTTCATCGGAATGTAGCTCTTCCAATGCTCGGGCGTGGCGTCCTCCACGAAGATGGCCACCACCGGGCAGACCGGCTCGCAGGCCGCGCAGTCGATACACTCCTCGGGGTTGATGTAGTACATGTGCTCGCCCTCGTAGATGCAGTCCACGGGGCAAACGTCAACGCAGGAAGCGTCTTTCACGTCTACGCACGGCTCCGCGATGATGTAGGTCATAGTGCCCGAAACCCTCCTGGTGCTACCGTCGATATATGAGGCGCTCCAGACGCGCCATGGACGAAACTCCGAATAAGGAAAATCTAGTGTAGCAAATCTCCAAGGGATTTCAATAGCCGCCGCCGTGGCGTGGGGGCATCCGCGCCGTTGACAACCCCTACGTGCGAGACTACAATCCCAACGTACGGTGAGAAAAAGAATAAGGTGGAGAACGGTCGTATGCTTCGAATTCGGTTGCGCCGGGTCGGCAAGAAGAAACAGCCCAGTTACCGCATAGTGGTGGCGGACGCGCGGGCGCCCAGGGATGGACGCTTCGTGGAGCAGATCGGCCACTACAACCCGCTGACCGACCCGCCCACCGTGGTGCTGGAGAAAGACAAGGCTATTCACTGGCTGCGCCAAGGTGCCCAGCCATCGGACCCCGTTGAGCGCATCCTCCGTTTCCAGGGCATCTTGGAGAAGGCCGAAGGATAATGAAGGAGCTGGTGGAGTACATCGCCAGGGCCATCGCCACCAACCCCGAGGATGTCAAGGTGACGGAGGAGGAGGAGGACGGCCAGGTGGTAGTGCGGCTGGAGGTGCACCCCGACGATAAGGGGAAGGTCATCGGCCGCCAGGGCAGGGTCGCCCAGGCCATGCGGATGCTCCTCCGGGTAGCCGCCGTCAAGAACGATACCCGGGTCACGTTGGAGATCGTGTAATCGCCCTCGCTCGTCGAGTCTTCATCGTCCGCCTCCCTCGCCGACGCTCTACCCCTCGCTCAACGCCCCGTGTCCACTGCAATGCTTCGTGAAGGCTTCGTCCAGGTCGGCGTCGTCGCGGGCGCCCATGGGCTCTGGGGACGGTTGCGTATCCTGCCCGTCACCGACAACCCCGCGCGGTTCCAGCCGGGCGGCGTTGTTCACATCTCCGAGACACCTCACACCGTCGAGTCGGTGGACACGGCAGGCCAGTACTTGTTGGTGAAGCTCGCCGGCCTGGACTCCGACCGGCGGGCCCACGAGCTGGCCGGCGCAGTGGTGGAGGTGCCCGCGAGTGACGTGCCCCCGGCGCCCGATGGCGCCTACTACCACTTCCAGTTGTTGGAGGCGGAGGTCTACGATACGGTCGGGGCCTACCTCGGTAGGCTGGAGGAGGTGCTCTCCACGGGCGCCAACGACGTGTATATCGTCCGTAACGAGGGCATGGAGCTGCTGGTGCCGGCCATGGCCGACGTGGTGGTGTCGGTGGACGTGGCGGCAGCACGGATCACGGTGGACCTCCCGCCGGGGCTGGAGCCCCAGCCGCTGCCGGGGCGGAAGCCGTCGCCGCGCGGGCCCAGACGCCGTCGGAAGACAAGTCGAGGTCCGCCGCGGGCGGGCCCTGCGCCCCGCTGACCGTAGTGCTATAGTGAGGGGAATTGAGGCCGCGAGGGCCGCCCTCGGGAGGTTGTGCTATGTCAGGTCACTCCAAGTGGTCCACCATCAAGCACAAAAAGGCGGTGGTGGACGCCCGCCGGGGTCAGCTCTTCACCAAGGTGACCCGTGAGCTGACCGTGGCCGCCCGCGAGGCAGGCGGCGATCCCTCCATGAACGGACGTCTCCGCCTGGCCATGGAGCGGGCCAAGCAGGCCAATATGCCCGTGGACAACATCGAGCGGGCGGTCAAGAAGGGCACGGGGGAAGGCCACGGCGCCGGATCCCTGGAGGAGATCTCCTACGAGGGTTATGGCCCAGGCGGCGCCGCCATCCTGCTCCAGATCCTTACCGATAATCGGAACCGGTCCGCCTCCGATGTCCGCACCCTCTTCAGCCGCAGCGGCGGCAACATGGGCGATGCCGGCTCCGTGGCCTGGGTCTTCGAGAGCAGGGCGGTGGTGACGGTCGAGGGCCTGGACCAGCCGAAGGCTGAGGAGGTGGCCCTGGCCGCTATCGACGCCGGCGCCGACGACTTCAAGGTGGAGGACGGGCTCCTGGAGGTCGATGGGCCGCCGGCGGTCCTGGAGGCGATACAGCAGGCGGTCCGCGCGCATGACGTGGAGGCCACTTCCGCCTCGGTGACCATGGTGCCCAAAAGCACCGTCCCCTTGGACGAGCGGGCGGCTACCCAGACCCTGCGGCTCCTGGACCGGCTGGAGGAGCTGGACGACGTGCAGCAGGTGTTCACCAACGCCGACTTTCCCGACGAGGTGCTGGAGCAGTACCGGCTTGAGGAGTGAGCGCGTGTTCACCGCATGAATGGAGCGGATAGAATGACGCCGGGCCCACGACCCGGCGTTTCTCTTGTCTGGGCGGCCCTCTGCACGGGTGGCGAGCGGCCCTGTATCGCTTTGGCGCGGCCGCGCTTCGTGCAGCCGGAGCCCGTTTGAGCGTGCCGCTGAGGATGTGCCTTTGGGAAAGGCGGTGTCTTGAGCAAGGATAGCCAAGCCGGCCGGAGGCCCCGGCGGCTCTTCTATGGCTGGGTCATGGTTGGCGCGCTAGCGCTGGTGCTCTCCCTGGCCGTCTCCATGGCCGGGACCAACGTGGCGTTGTTCGTGAAGCCCATGAGCCATGAGCTGGGCATAAGCCAGGCCGTCTTCGGCTGGGCCTATGCGGCTCGGCTCGTTGCCGTGGGCGTGTCCGCGCCCATTATCGGGCGGCTGCTGGACCAGCACGGCGCCCGGTGGATGCTGGCGGGCGCCAGCCTGCTGACCGGCGGCATGATCCTCTCGCTGGCCTTCGTCTCGGCGCCGTGGGAGATCATCGCCATCTTCGTTGGCCTGGGCCTCGTCGGGTTCGTGGGGGGCTCTCAGCTCTACACCATGGTGCCCGTGGCCAAGTGGTTCGTGCGGCGCCGGGGCAGGGCCATGGCGCTCACCTTCATCGGCGGGAATCTGGGCATGATCGTGCTGATCCCGCTGACCCAGTGGATCATCGATGAGTGGGGATGGCGAACGGCCTGGTTCCTTCTTGGAAGCGTGGGGGGAGCGGCTATCGCTATCATCTCCGTGGTTTTCATACGGCGGCGGCCCGAGGATATGGGCCTGCTTCCGGACGGTGCATCGCCCGAGAAGCTGGCTCCCACCAAGAGCGACGACGATGGGCAGGCGGCCCGGGACATGCGGGACGAACAGGCGATGAGCAGGCACAGCGCTCTGCGGACCGGCGCCTTCTGGCGGCTGGCCACCGTCTTCGGGCTCATGCAGTTCGCCAGTGGGACCAGGGTGGTGTACAGCATCCCCTTCTTCGTGGACCGGGGCATCTCGCCACAACTGGCGGCGCTTGGCCTCTCCTCTGCGGTGCTCGGTGGGATGACGGTGACTATGTTCCTGATCGTCTATGTGGACCAGTTCCAGGTCCGCTACATCGGCGCGATTGGGTTTCTTCTGTTGCTCGGCTCGACCCTGCTGACCATACGCACCACCGAGTCATGGCAGATGTTTCTTACCTACATCCAGTTCAACGCGGGGCTGTCCGCCCTCTCGGTCACGCAGAACACCATCTGGCCTCTCTACTTCGGCCGAGCTCACCTGGGCAGCATCCGGGGGGCGGCCACGCCGGTGATGCTGGGCTTCAGCGTTCTGGCCGCGCCTATGACGGGCGTCATCAAGGAGCTCTTCGGGAGCTATGTGCCGGCGTGGTGGGCTGCCGTGGCCGCCATAGCCATAGCGGCGCTGCTGATCCTGACCACCAAACGCCCCAAGCCCGCCGCGGCTCCGACCAACTCCTAGGGCTGGCGCGCCCCGGTGCTTGGGGTGGGGGCAGTTTATGGCTACTCTGGAACGGCCCTGATAGCGGCGGAGGCTGGTGACCCAAGGGTGGTGGCGCGGCGGGTGCTCCTATGACCGGGATCATCCGCGATAGTACCGGGGACTACTTTCTGGCGTGGTGGGTTGCTATCGCCTGCCTCATCGTCGGGGCATCCCTCATCGTCCTGACGCCGCGCCCGCGGCCTCGAAGGGCTGGGGTCACGGTGCGATGAAGCGCTTGTAGGGCGTGACGGGAGGGCGAGCCCGAGGCCATTACCCCCTGGAAAACCCCCGGCCCCAGCGAGTAGTATGGCCATCAACCGGCCCACGATGCTCTTGCGGCATCAGTCGGGAGCGGAAGGAGCTGTCATGCGCGTGCTGGGCGTGGACCCGGGCACCGTGCGAATGGGGTACGGCATCCTGGACGGGGATGCCGATACGCCCCGGTGCCTGGAGTGGGGCTGTCTCATGGCGGCCAAGGCGGAGTCCGTCCACCTGCGCCTGTATACGCTATATCGCGGGCTGGCGGAGGTGGTGGAGCGCTGGCGCCCCGACCATCTGGCGGTGGAGGAGCCCTTCGTGGCCCCCGCGCGGGGCGCCAAGTCGGGGATCGTGGTAGGCCAGGCCCAGGCGGTGGCGCTGCTGCTGGCCGCCGAGGCCAACATGGAGGTCCACTGCTACCTACCGTCCCACGTGAAACAGGCCCTGGCCGACTCCGGCGCGGGCACCAAGACGCAGGTACAGCGCATGGTCCAACTCACCCTCGGCATGGACGAGCCCCCCGACCCCCAGGATGCGTCCGACGCCTTGGCCGTGGGCATCTGCCACCTGCGGCATCTGCGGGCGGCGGAGCGGGTGCGTCTGGCATGAGTCTCGTCGCCGCCATAGAGGGCACGCTGGGGGGCAAGGGGTCCGACTGCGCCCTGGTGCGCGTGGGCGGCGTGACCCTTCGAGTCTACGTGCCGGCCCCGGACCTGGCCCGGCTGGGCCCGCTGGACGGTCCCGTCCGCCTCAGCACGCACCTGGTGGTACGCGAGGACGACCTCCAGCTCTACGGCTTCCCCACCGAGCCCGGGTGCCGGCTGTTCCAGTTGCTGCTGGAGGTGTCCGGCGTGGGCCCGCGCGTGGCGTTGGGCATCCTCTCGGCCCTGCCGCCCGAGGCGGCAGCGGCGGCTATCGCAGCGGGCGACGCCGATGCCCTCAGGCGCGGCCCCGGGGTGGGCAAGCGCACCGCCGAGCGGATAATCCTGGACCTGAAGGACAAGCTGGCGGAGGAGTTCGGTGCCCTGGCCGTGGCGTCGGCGTCCACGGACGACATCCGAGAGGACGCCGCGTTGCGCGCGCTGGTGGCCCTGGGCTACAGGCCCGTGGAGGCGCGCCAGGCACTGTCGGTGGAGCGCGACGAGGACCTGCCCCTGGAGGAGCGCGTCCGCCGTGCCCTCCAGCGCATGGGCCAGGGGTAGGCAGGGCTACCAGCAGATTCCCTGGGGACCTCCTCCTTAGAATCAAAGTAGTTCCCAAACCCGCGGCAAAGAATGTTGGTGTTATATCCGGTCCGACCGGACTCAACCGTAAAGTTTCTGGAAGAGGTTCGGAGTAAACCGCTTCTCCAAAAGCGGTTTCCTCAGCATGCTCCGTTCCAGTGCGAAGCACGCGGCGGGGGCTAGCTCGACGGCCCGTCCCCAGTTACAATTGACTCACCCATGTTCAGGTCCCTGTACAACCGCAAGTACCGCTGGTTCATGATCAGCGGCACGGCCCAGTCGGCTGGGTTCATGATGCAGCAGTTCACCATGTCCTGGCTGCTGCTGGAGCTCACCGACTCCGTCTCCCAACTCGGGGTCATGGTCTTCTTCCAGGGGGTGCCCATGATGGCGTCCCTGCTCTTCGTCGGCGTGGTGGCGGACCGCATGGACCGGCGGACGCTGCTGGTGATGAGCCAGGTGCTCCTGATGGCCAACGTGGTCGTCCTGGGGACGCTCACCATAACGGGCAGCGTGCAGGTGTGGCACATCTACATGGCCGCGATCGTGTCGGGGTTGGGCCGCGGCTTCAACGCACCCACGCGCCTCACCCTGATCCGCGAGCTGGTGGACCGCCGGGAGGTGATGAACGCGGTAACGCTGAACTTCACGCTCATGACCTCCTCGATGCTCATCGGCCCGCTGGTGGCGGGCCCCGTCATCCAGTGGGTGGGCACCGGCCAGTCGTTCTACCTCACCGGCGCATGCTACCTGACCGCATCCGTCACGCTGCTCTCCATCCGCGGCCTCACGAGCGCCCGCGGCGGCGGCGGCGCCAGCATGGGCCGCGACCTGCTGGACGGCATACGGTACATGCGCCGCTCCCCCGCCATCTTCGCTATCCTCGTGCTGGGCTCCGGCATCGCCTTTTTCGGCCAGCCCATCATGCAGCTCATGCCCGCCTTCGGACGCGACGTGCTGGAGCTGGGACCTTTCAGGACCAGCCTGCTGATGGCCACCATGTCGGCTGGCGCTCTGACCGGGAGCCTGGGCCTGGCCGCCTTGGGGGACTCCCGCCACAAGGTCCATCTGTTCCTGGGTTCGATCGTCCTCTTCTCCGTCTCCCTCGCCCTATTCTCCGTCTCCCCATGGACCTGGCTCTCCATGGCGGTGCTCTTTCTGGTGGGGATGGGGACCATGTCCTTCGTCTCCATGGGGACCACGGTGCTCCAGCTCCTGGTCCCCCGGGAGATGATGGGGCGGGTCATGGGCGTGTGGACCATGGGCGCCTCCTTCGTGTCGTTGGGAGCGCTGCCCATGGGGGTGCTCGGCGACGCCGTGGGACTGCGCACCGCCTTTTTCGGTGGGGCAATGGTATGCCTCGCCATCTTCCTGGCGTTCGGGGTGTTCGGGTCCGCCATCCGGCGAGCGCCGATCCACGAGGAGGCCGGGGGCCACGGACCGGACGGAGGGCCGCCGTCGAATCCTCCGGCGGAGGCGGACGCGCCGGGACAGGCTCAAGAACTCGCCGCCAGCGGCGGCGGGCCGAGCCCGGACGAGCGGAACTCATGATCCACGTGCTCCACGGCGACGATACCTTCTCCGCCCAGGCGGCGCTGCGAGAGCTCCTGCAGGCGGTGGGCGTCCCTGATGTCCGGGAGGCCAACACCCTCCGGATGGACGCGGCGGAGTTCGACTTGCCCCGGCTCGTGGCGGAGGCCCAGGCGATGCCTTTCCTGGCCGAGCGGCGGCTGGTGGTGGTCCGGGGACTGCTCGACACCGCCGAGGAGCCCCGCGGGGAACGCCGCAGGGCCCGCCGGCCAGGCCGAGGCTTCGATACGACCCTCCCGCCAAGGTTGGCCGAGGCGTTGCGGGGCCTTCCGCCAACCACCGACGTGGCCTTCGTCGACGGGCGGCTCACCAAGCCAAACCCCCTGCTCAAGCGGGTAGCGCCGCTGGCCCAAGTGCGTGAGTTCCCATTCCTTCGAGGCGATACCCTGGCCCGATGGGTGCGCGAGCGCGTATCGAGCAAGGGAGGCGCCATCACCGGCCCCGCGCTGAGGCTGCTCATGGAGCTGGTGGGAAGCAACCTGTGGGCCATGGACAACGAGTTGGAGAAGCTCACCATCTCCTGCGAGGGCCGCGCCATAGACGAGGCGGACGTGAACGCCCTGGTGCCGTCGGCCCGCGAGTCCAACATATTCGCCGCCGTGGACGCCATCATGGAGCGGCGCACCTCCACGGCTACCGAGCTGGTGGACGGCCTCCTTAGAGGCGGCGCCACGGCCTCCTATGTGCTGGCCATGATCGCCCGGCAGGCCCGCCTGGTGGCGCTGGCCCAAGAGCTGGCCTCCCAACGGGTGCCCCAGGACCAGTGGGGCGAGCGGCTGGGTATCCAGCGGGACTTCGTGCTGCGGAAGATGGTGGACCAGGCGCGCAGGCACTCGGCAAGCCAGCTCCGGCGGCTCTACCACCTGCTGCTGGAGGCCGACGTGTCGATGAAGACGGGCGACCTCTCCGATGAGCTGGCCATGACCCAGTTTCTGGTCCGGGCCGGCGGTCCCGCCAGGACGCCCCGTTCGGCAAGCGGCGTGCGGTAGGAGGGGCGGGCGCCCCCGCTCACCCTGAGCGAAGGGAAGGGTCACCTTGCGTGGATCCCCCGATGGGATCGGGGCTAGCAGGGCTGCGCCCTGGTTGTTGCGAGGGAACGAGTCTGCTATGCTGCTCCTATCAGTCCACTCGTGGCGGGGTGTATGCCATGCCATCACTTCACTGGCCGGAGCTCACCGTAATCCTGGTTATCGTCCTGCTCATCTTCGGCGTGGGACGCGTGCCGGAGATCGGTAAAGCGCTGGGCAAGGGAATCCGGGAGTTCCGCAAAAGCACCACGGGCGTTGGCGAGCAGGAGAAGGTCGCCAAGGCCAAGGCCAAGACCAGGACTTCCCGGAAGACCTAGCAGCCGCCCACCCCTTCAGCCCGCCGCTGGGCGGGCTGCCTCCGCATACACCGCACGGGAGAACCCCTATTCTTCCGGCGTCGGCTCCGGCCGGCGCCTCAGACGCTCGCCCACCTTGGCCAGCAGTATGCCCACGCCGTAGAGCAGCACGATAGAGCCCGCCACCAGGCTCTGGTTGATGGGGTCGCCGGTGGGTGTGATGGCCGCGCCCAGCAGGAAGGCCACCACCACGGAGTACCGCCAGTAGTGGAACAGGCGCTTCGAGGTCACCACCCCCAGCCTGGCCAGGAAGAAGAGCACCAGGGGGAGCTCGAAGATGAGCCCCATCCAGAAGAGCAGCGACGTGACGACGTTCATGTAGCTTCCGATGCGTATCATCGGGACCGCCACCTCGCTGCCGAAGGTGAAGAGAAACCGCATGGCCGGCGGGAAGAGGACGTAGTAGCCGAACAGCACTCCGCATGCGAAGGCGATGAAGGTCCCGGGCAGAAAGAGGTAGAGGTAGGTCTTCTCCCGCCGGTTGAGGCCGGGCGTCACGAACATGACGAGCTGGTACAGCACCACCGGCAGCGCGAAGACCACGCCGGCCATGATAGACGTCTTCATGACCACGCCCAGCATCTCCGTCACTTCGGTAAAGACCGGTTTGCCGGAGACCGAGTTTCCGAACCCCTGGGCCGGCTCCATCAGGAAATTCAGCACCTGGTTGCGAAAGACGAAGGCCACTATCGCGGCCAAGACCACCGCCAGGACGCTGATCATCAGCCGCTTGCGCAGCTCATCCAGGTGCTCCCGAAGGGTGATCGCCTGCTCAGCCACGACGCCGCCCCTCCCGCTCGGGGCCGCTCACCCGACGGCTCCGGCCCTGCCGTCGCGAGCCGCCATTGAGGGCGCCATCGGCGGCGGTCGAGCGGCTCACCGAATCGGACGGCTCCGCCAGCGCCTGGGGCTCCTCGTCCAGCGGCTCGCCGTCCAGCTTCACGGTGGCGGCGTCGGCCATCTCGCGCAGCGAGCGCTGGGCCTCTCTCCAGAATTTGCCGATGCTCTGGGCGACCTGCACCATCCTGGCCGGTCCCATCACCAGAAGGGCCACCAGCAGGACCACCACCACCTCTAGGGGCGCGATGCCGAACAGATCCATGTCCCTCTCTTCAGCTCCCCACCAGGATCACGCCCGAACCCCTGCCACCGACCGCACGCACTCCCTGCACCGGTGCCACTCCTCCCAGCCGTGGAGGTCGATGGCGGCCGCGTTCAGGTGCATGGATACGCCGAAGCGGTCCAGCAGCTTCATGAACGTACATACCGGCAGGCCCACCACGTTCAGATAGCAGCCCCGGACCTCAGCCGCCGAACGGAAACTGGCGCTCTGCACCGCGTATGCACCGGCCTTGTCCAGCGGATCGCCGGTCGCCACGTAATCCTCGATCTCCGGTTCGGTGTACTCACGCATCAGCACCCGGCTGCTGCGGTGGCCCACCAGCGTCTCGCCGGTGGCGGCGTCGACCAGGGCCACCCCGGTCACCACCTGGTGCTCGCGGCCCCGCAGCTCCCTCAACATGGCCACGGCATCGGCGGCATCGCGCGGCTTGCCCATGACCACCGCGCCCAACGTCCGGTCCGGCTGGGGCAGCGCCACGACCGTATCGGCGCCGATGACCGTGCCGCTGGAGCGCTGACGCGCCCCGGCCAGCGCCTTCTCCCGCGCCCTTGTCTCGGCCAGCGCCACGGGGTCGTCGTGCTGGAAGCGCCCCGGTGGCTCCGGCACGTCCACCGCCGCCGTCTCGAAGGAGACGCCAAGGCCCTTCAGGACCTCGTGGCGCCGAGGCGACGCGGAGGCCAGCACCAGCCGCCCCCGCGCCTCCAGCGCGGCCCTCCGCTCCGGCTCCAGGACGAGCACCGCCAGGCATTCCACGTGATGGGTCTGGGGGAACATGTCCAGCGGCTGTACCCACTCGATGCGGAAGGGGCCCGCGGCGAGCACCTTCAGGTCCCGGGCCAGGCTCTCCGGGTCGCAGGAGACGTAGACGATGCGCCGGGGCGCCGAGGCTATGAGCGCCCGCAGCACCGCCGGCTGGCACCCCGTCCGAGGCGGGTCCAGCACCACGGCGTCCACGCGGTCCAGGGCGAGCTCGGCCAGCACCCGCTCCACCTTGCCCCGGCGGAGCTCCACGTTGGGCTTATCGGCGGTATTGCGCCGCGCGTCCTCCAGCGCCGAGGGCGACTCCTCGATGGCGATAATGTGGCCGGCTTGGGAGGCCAGCAGCACCGCGAAGGTGCCCACGCCGGCGTAGGCGTCCACCACCAGCTCCACGCCGGTGAGCGCCAGCGACTCCCGAAGCAGCAGCGCCAGCCGCTCCGCCTGGCGCGAGTTCACCTGGAAGAAAGAGGAAGAGGCCACCTGGAAGCGTTCGCCCAGCAGCGCCTCCTCGTAGACGCGCTGGCCCGACTCCAGCGATAGACCGGGGTTGTGGAGCTTGGGCTGCACCATCGCGCTGCCCGTGTTCGTGCCGTACCGGACGGAGAGCTGCGTGGTCTCCTGGGCGTGGCCTTGCAGGCGCTTGAGCACCCCGTTGATCCAGGGGTCCATGAGCAGGCACTCGTCCACGTCCACCAGCCTTCTGGTCTCGCGGTTCACGAACCCCAGACGACCGTTGGCGCCCACCGTGAACCGGGCGTGGTTGCGGTAGCCCAAAGGCTCCGGGCTTGGCAGCGTCTCCTCCACCGGGACCCCGCTCAGGCCTCCCACGCGCTCCAACGCATCCTCCACCAGCGAGCGCTTCATCTGGAGCTGGCGGTCGTACTCG
This sequence comes from Dehalococcoidia bacterium, assembly GCA_965249185.1. Lineage (GTDB taxonomy): Bacteria > Chloroflexota > Dehalococcoidia > Lucifugimonadales > Australimonadaceae > CBDFLS01. Next base: position 539,393 of record CBDFLS010000002.1, on the reverse strand, counting down.
ATATGCTGCCACTGACAGCCGGTGCAGGGCCCGAAGTAGGGACACGGCGGGGTCACCCGGTGGGGAGAGGCCGTCACCACCTCCACCACCCGCGCGGCCAGGTAGCCGCGGTGCTCATGCACCACCTCGGCCTCCACCGTCTCGCCCGGAATGCCGCCGAAGACGAAGACCGGCTTGCCCTCGTCCTCGGCCAGCGCCTCGCCCAGCCGGCCCAGGCCTTTCAGCTCCAGACGCAGCAGCCGTTTCTCCCTTGGCGACGAGACCACCATCGTGCGAATAGCTCCCCTTCGTCGAATTGGGCCGTGCCCATGGTACCAGACCCTCTCGAAGGCGGCATTTGGCACGAGAGCGGCGATTGGCCGTGCGTCCAGGCCGGACTCGACCGCGGCTACTCGATGGAGAGGATGGCGGTCCAGCGCCGCTCGCGCAGCGCCGCCGCATACTGGCGCCGGGCCCTGACCAGGTGGACGCCGCCCACGACGAAGGTGAGCGCCAGGCAGAGGGCGATCTGGGCGCCGGGCTGGGCGGTCGCCACCGTCAGCACGTTGAGGAGGACGAAGCCCAGGATGATGCTTAAAACGGCGTTGCGGGTCAGCAGGACGAACAGGGCGGCGAAGACTATCGTAACCACGGTCAGCAGGGGAAGCACCCCCAGCGACACGCCCAGCACCGGGGCGACTCCTCTCCCGCCGCCGAACCGCAGGAAGACCGACCAGTTGTGGCCGGCGACCACCGCCAGAATGGCGCTGTACTGTACCCACGACGGCTCGCCCATCCAGGCCGGCGCCAGAGCGGCCAGCGCCCCCTTGGCCGTGTCGGCGGCCAGAACCCCCAGCCCCGCCGCTACACCCACGTGACGGAAGGTGTTCAGCGCACCCACGTTGCCGCTGCCCACGGCCCGGATGTCCACGCCACGCAGCCGGCGGCCCGCCAGATAAGCGAAGGGCACCGCGCCCACTAGGTAGGCGAGAGCGACGACAAGGAGGTGGTATGCCCAGTCCACGGCCCAGATTCCTACGAGGAGCCGGTCTGCTCCTGCTCGCGAATAGACTTGATGTAGGAGCTGGCCACTTGACCGAGGAAGGTGGTGGCGCTGGCCAGGAAGTACTGGATGCCCCGGGGCCGCCAGTGGTTATAGTCGTCCACGTTCCGGGCGATGGTGCCGGGTATCTTGCCGGCGGTGGAGATCCTCTCCGCCAGCTGCTCGATCACCTCGCGCACCTTCGGGTGGTTCGACTGGCCCGGTACGCCCAGGACCACCGAGAGGTCGGTGGGGCCCAGGAACACCACGTCCACGCCCTCCACGCCCGCGATCTCCTCGGTGTTCTTGATGCCCTCCTCCGTCTCCACCTGCACCACGATCAGCGTGGCCTCGTTGGCGGCGACGGTGTAGTCGGCAAGCGGGCCCGCCAGACCGTAGCCGGCGACGCGCGGGAAGGCGAGTCCGCGCCGGCCCATGGGCGGGTATTTCACCGCCTGCACCACCCGCCGGGCGTCCTCCGCGTTGTTGACCATGGGGATCTGCACGCCCAGCGAGCCGGCGTCCATGTACTTGAGGATGAACTGGGGCGTGCTCTCGGCGATGCGGGTGAGCGGCACAATGCCACGGGCCTCGGCGGCGCGGTAGAGCGACTCGGCGCTCTCCGGCCCTGTGGTGGTGTGCTCGGCATCGACGACCACGAAGTCGAAGCCGGCGTAGGCCAGCAGCTCCACGGTGGTGGGACTCACGATATTGACGAAGCACCCCAGCGCTATCTCGCCGGCCTGGAGCTTCTCTTTGACGGGGTTCGTAAGCATGGGAGGGCAGCCATCATAGCACACGGGCCCCGAACGGAATTCTTCGGGCGCCCGCCGCGCTCCGGCTCGCCTTGACACGCTCTGACGCCCTGCATACACTGCCGCCGCGCCCGCCCCCTAGCACCACCCTGCCCCAACGGCACCCTTAAGGAGAAACGATGGCTGAGAGACCGACCACCCGGCTGCGGAGGATGTTTGAGGCGGGGAAGCCGGTGGTGGCCCCCTTCGTGTTCAACGCCCTCCACGCCAAGATCGCCGAGGCAGCGGGCTTCCCTGCCGTCTACATGACCGGCTTCGGCGTGGCAGCCGAGCGGGGCTACCCCGACGTGGGGCTCATCACGCAGACGGAGATGGTCAACGCGGCCGAGTACATCACCCGAGCCGTGGACGTGCCGGTTATCGCCGACTGCGACACCGGGTACGGCAACCCGATCAACACCATGCGGAGCGTGCGGGAGTACGAGCGGGCCGGCGTGGCCGCCATTCACCTGGAGGACCAGGTCTTCCCCAAGCGCGACATCCTCTTCGCCGGCAAGGAGCTGGTGCCCATGGAGGAGCACGCCCAGAAGATCCGGGCCGCTTTGGACGCCCGCACCAACAAGGACTTCATTATCATCGCGCGCACCGACGCCCTCTCGGTCAGCGGGTGGGAGGAGGCGGCCCGCCGCGCCCGTGCCTACCGGGAGGTGGGCGCGGACATGATCCTGGTGGACGGCGTGATCAAGAAGGAGGACGTGGAGGTCTACGCCCGCGAGCTGAGCGATATGCCGCTCATGTTCGCGGCCATCCCCTCCCACTCGAGCGTGAAGGATGTGGAGCACCTGGGGTTCAAGCTCATCATCACCGGCGACACCCTGGGCGTGCTCTACCCAGCGCTGAAAGCGGCCATGGAGGAGCTTCGGGACACCGGCAACGTGGAGGTGCCGCTGGTCCGAGGCGAGGTGGGCAACCTGCTGGGGCTCAAGGAGATCACCGAGCAGGAGTCCCAGTACGGCTGGAAGCGCCCCACCGACTAGCCAGGCCCACCGCCTATCCCCACAAAACCCGATCCAGTCTTATCCCAGCACCCTCACATCGAGCCCGAGTGGGTAGCAGAGCTGCGGGCCCTCGGGGAACCGTTCGATGTCGAGCAGCGCTTTAAGCCGGAATTACCCATATCAAGCTGCCTGGGTCCAAGCAACGCACCATCCTCGACGAGAGCCATCGTAGTATCAGTCACGGATGCCGTCAACCATCCAATCAAGCGCACAAAACCATCTCTCGGCGTGGTGAGTTAGCGGCCCCAGGCAGCGGAGGTGGCTTTCACCACGTTTGCACTCCCTTCAAACTCCTCCGGGCGCGCACCTCGCCCTTGGTTGCCTCTCTTCACCTCTGATGACCTCAAGGATAATCGCTACCCTGGTGCTGGATGGAGCCCGGCGATACGCTCCAACACTTGCCGGAATACCTCCCGGGACACTGCCACCTCAGCAAGCTGAAACACCAACCTCCTGGCATGCCGCACCAGACGTCCACCCATCTTGATGAGCTTGGTCTGCACGCTTCGCAGTGACCAGTGTTTCACTGACTCTGGCAAAGTCAGCCTTCTCATGAAGTTGCCCAGGTTGTAGGCCAGCACAAACAGCCACAGCCTCACCTGGTTAGCAACGAACCTGTGACACGAGAGCCGCGTCCAGTTCAGGGCGTATTTACCTTCCTTGATCCACTGCTCGGCCGTGCCCCGCCCGTTGTAGAAGTGGGTTACGTCTGCCGGCGGTAGGTTGAGGTTGGTGACGACGAACCCGACCCTCGGGAATAGCTCACCCTGGCGCCACTCCACCTTGGCGACCACACGCCGGGGAATGTCCCAGCTCTGGGCCTGGTAAACGAAGTCGTGATACCGGACTACGGGCTTCCCTTCGACAGGCTCAGGGCAGGCTTTAGGCGGCCTGCCCACGGGCCGCTTCAGCAGGTGCCGGATGTTTCCTTGTAATACCTCGTTGGCCGGAAGCCGCATAGCGTAGCCAGTGTCCCTTGACTCCAGGTACTCGTACACCTCGGGCTTGGCAAAGGCAGCATCGGCCCGGAACAGCAGCCGGACTCCTTTCTCCTGGTATCGCTTCACGACTGGCTCCAGAACCTCCCGCCACCGCTCAGCGCTGTGGACGTTGCCCGGGCGAAGCATTGCACCTTCGCAATCTCCGAAATGGTTGAACAGGAAGAGCGGGTGATAACATACGGACTCGAAGTGGCCGTTGTAGGCGACTCCCTCTTGCTGCCCATGCACCGGGCTTTCAGAGCTGTCCATGTCTAGGATAACTCGCTGGTGAGATGTCTGGGCCATGGCCCTGTCCACCCACTGAACATTCAGGCGCGCAAGCCCATCCAGGTTTTCCTCTTCGGTTAACACCTCAGTCTCAAATCGGCTCATAGTATTGGTGCTGGCTGCCTGCTTATCAGTACCTTGCCACCCGACGATGACACGCATAGCCGGGTCTTGGGCAAGCCGTTCAGCGTCGTTGGTGTCCTCGTAGCCAGCGAGACGGCTATACACCGATTGTCTGAGCAAGGGCAACAGCGGGTGTTGCACATTGCGGCCGGTGCGGCTTTCATGGATATAATCGTTGGCTGTCTCTGTGAGCCCCAGAGCGGCATCAAGCTCGCGGCATGCCAGGAGTCCGGCGTCCGAGGTGATGGTAGCGCCACGAAAATCCAGGCGGACTCTGCGGTCGAATTGGAGCTTCAAAGGGGTGTCGGAGCTTTCACCCATTGGGTGCCTCCAGCGAGATTGCGGTATCCAGAACTAGACCCGCTAGCTCGGCCAGTCTAGCACCCACACTGCCCATAATGCCCAGGTAGGCGGCTCAAATAGGCAGCACTCTTACCGGATTACGACGCACCCACGCGGCTGATCTGGGAAATGTGGGTTAAGGGCACTCATCCCCTCTTCACTGGCGCCCTCCCACTGGGCTATGAACGCCTGCGTCGTCTTCAAGGAGTCGAAATAGCTGAGAAGCGCCTCCTTGGAAGCGGGGTCGAGGTGGTCCACCCAACACCGTTGATCGCGGTAGAACATGTAACCATTGAACATGTAAGTGAGCTGAAGGTGGCTGTTCCTGCGTTCCGTGGTGAGACCGTTCCTGGCGATGAGCTGGCCTCTGGCGACCACACTTCCCTCGGCCAGCCCCGGCTCCAGCACCACATGCTCGTAGAGGAATCCCCAGCCCTCACCGCCTGAGCCCGAGATCAGCAGCTTCACATCGGAGCCCCCCGCTCCATCGCTGGATTCCTCAGCGGACAAGATGGTGCCGTCAGCGACCGCATAGATGGAGGCGGCTTCCTTGAGCGGCACATCGATGCCACCATGACCATGGCCAGCGTCGCGGGAGTGCCTGATGATCCCGAAGGGGCTTATGAACTCGTTGCCGCCTCCAACGTCCTCTATCTTGAAGGGAAGGAACAGACCGCTCGGCGGCTCCGAGCGTTGAACTCGGGAATTGAGGTCGTCATGCTCCGAAGTAGGTGAGCTGGTTGGATGGGGCGTGGGCGTTGGGGTAGGTGCGAGAGTAGGAGTTGGAGTGGATACAGGCGTAGGAGTAGGAGTGGACGGCGCAGCGGGTAACTCATTCACGGCCGATGCCGTTGGGGCAGGTGACGGCGTGTTGGTGGCCGCAGCGACTGTTGAAGCGCCTGCGGTGGGCGTGACTCCAACCTGGGCCGCCTGATCAGCGGGGGTCTGGGTAATGCTCGGTCCGCCACAGGCGCCGGCGACGAGCAGCGCCAGGGCCAATCCATACCTTCTTTTCATCATGCCTCGGGCGCCAGCTCCAGCCAGAGCCGGTAGGCCTCTCGGCGCGAGATGGGGTGGACCGCCGCCACCTCCGCGACGGCGTCGCGCCCAGAGCGTCCCTGGGCCTTCAGCGCGGCCAGCTCCCGGCGCACCGCTTCAATATTCACCTCCACGCCGGACGGCGGGGCCTGAGCGCCCGCCACCACCAGCACGAACTCGCCCCTCGGCTCGTCGAACCGCTCGATGGCCCCGGCCACGGAGCCCCGGAACACCTCCTCGTGGAGCTTCGTCATCTCCCGGCAGACCGCTAGCGGGCGATCGCCCAAGGCGGCCAGCAGGTCGCGGAGCGCCGCCCGCAGCCGGTAGGGCGTCTCGAAGACCACCATCGTCCGCCGCTCACCGGCCAGGGAGCGCAGCAGGGCCACCCGCTGCGACTTGGCGCGCGGCAGGAAACCCACGAAGAGGAAGGCGTCGGCGGGCAGGCCGGCGGCCGCCAGGGCCGAGGTCACGGCCGACGGCCCCGGAATCGGGACCACCGGCACCCCCCGCTCCGCCGCGGCGCTGACCAGCGCCTGGCCCGGATCGCTCACGCCGGGCACCCCCGCCTCGGAGACCAGGGCCACGTCGCCGGTCTCCAGCACCCGCAGAATGCGCGGGACGCGTTGCGCGGTGTTGTGCTCGTTGTAGCTGAGCAGCGGCGCGTGGAGCCCGTGGTGGGTCAGCAGCTTGCGGGTGGTCCGGGTATCCTCCGCCACGATGAGGCCCACCGAGCCCAGAATGCGCAGCGCCCGGAGGGTGATATCCTCCAAATTCCCGATAGGCGTGGCGACCACGTATAATGTGCCCATTGCAGCCGGTACGGCCATTATACGGCGGCCCGGCTAGCGCCACACCAAGGTATGCCCATGGACCTGCTGCTGACGGAAGAGGAGCGGATGCTGAAGGCCACGGCCCGGGAGTTCGCGGACCGGGAGCTGGCGCCCCGCGCCCGGCAAGTGGACGAGACGGAGCAGTTCCCCTGGGAGAATATACGGGGCATCGCCGCGCTCGGCCTCATGGGCCTGACGGTGGACGAGGCCTACGGCGGAGCGGGTGGCAACTACCAGCAGATGGCCGTGGTCGCCGAGGAGCTCGCCCGGGGCTGCGCCGCCACCAGCGTGGTCCACCTGGCCCACCTCTCGCTGGGCACGGCGTGCATCGTGGCGTTCGGCTCCGAGGAGCAGAAGGGGCGCTACCTGCCGGACCTGGCCTCGGGCAAGCGGCTGGCGGCCTTCTGCCTGACCGAGCCCGGCAGCGGCAGCGCCGCCGCCGACATGGAGACCCTGGCCACCCGCGCCAACGACGGCTACCGGCTGAACGGCACCAAGACCTTCATCACCAACGGCCCCGAGGCCGGCGCGCTGCTGGTGTTCGCCTCCACGGACCGCTCCCAGCGGGCCCACGGCATCAGCGCCTTCATTGTTCAGGGCGACGCCCAGGGGCTCCAGGTGAACCCCCAGAAGGGCAAGCTGGGCATGCGAGGCTCCACCACCGCCGAGCTGGTCTTCACCGACTGCCCGGTGCCGGAGGAGGACCGTCTGGGCCAGGAGGGCGATGGGTTCAGCATCGCCATGACGGTCCTGGACTCCAGCCGCATCTCCGTGGCGGCCCAGGCCGTGGGTATCGGCCAGGCCGCTCTGGAAGCCGCGGTCCGCTACAGCCAGCAGCGACAGACCTTCGGTAAGAAGCTGGCCGACCACCAGGCGATCCAGTTCATGCTGGCCGATATGGCCACCCGGCTCAGCGCCGCCCGCCTGCTGACCCGCCACGCCGCTCAGCTCAAGGACGCCGGCCTCCCCCACGGCCAGGAGTCGGCAATGGCAAAGCTGTTCGCCTCGGAGGCGGGCCACTTCGCCTGCGACCGCGCCCTGCAGATCCACGGGGGCTACGGCTACTTCCGCGACAGCCCGGTGGAGCGCTACTTCCGCGATGTGCGGGTCACGGAGATCTACGAGGGCAGCAGCGAGGTGCAGCGCATCGTCATCGCCCGCAAGCTGCTGAAGGAGATGGCGGTCTAGCCAGGTCCAGGGCTGAGCCCTGGACCCACATGCGGGGTCCCACAACGTTTCTGCCTGCCTGGCGCGTCAAGCCCACGCCGGAGCGCGCAACCGTTGTTCCCCGCTCATGGTTCGAGTGCCTCACCACGAGCGGGAGAATAAAACAGCCCACCACGAGCGGGACTCCAAAACCGCTCACCCTGAGCCTGTCGAACCACGACTCTCAAAGCTACTCAGTAACGCAAAAGCATGAGCATTAGACTCCGTGGCGCGCCTGACGGCTCTGCCCCGACCCTGCCTATAGCTACGGCGACTGCGAGAACGCCAGCTACGACTTTTTACCACGGATCGGGGTTGCCTGACCAGCCACCCGAAACCTGCGGGCGGGTGACCCCTCGGATGCAAGGAGGCCCCCCCATCGCAGGGGGGGCCTCCACCAAACGCAGGTCCGGGAGGAGGGAACCCCGAACCCACGCCTACCTGTCCAACTCCACCTGGGAGGCTCGTGGGAGGATGTTCGTGAGGGTCCGCCGGAAGCGGTCCGGCGTCACGACCAGCCGGTCCGAGCCAGCGTCATACTGCGTCTCCAGGATGTAGAACGTCCGCAGGCGGTCCAGGTAAGCCGCCGTGATACTCGCCGGGACCAGGTCGTTGATGCGTAGCACCTGGCCTGCCCGCACCCGCCATTTGGGTCTTGGAATCGCACTCCCATCAGCTCGCGTGTCATAGACCTTCCCGGTGATGCTGAACTGCTGGGACTGCTCTGGGTTCTTCTTCTCGGCCAAGGCCCGGCCACGCTCCAGGTTCTCGGCTGCCGTCGGCACACCCTCCTGGACCGTCACCTTGAGTTCCCTTTTCGGGTAGAGCGCCTGGGAGTCGGCGTCAGACGCCTCCGTACCCTCCACCGCGTTCTTCACCGGCAAGATGGTATTCCGCAGGCCATAGGCGCCCTGGTGGAGCCGGAGGTCGGTAAGCTCGGAGAGTGTCGTGACCCAATGGAGCGTCGTGGTCACCCTCTCGGTCAGATAAGGCAGCCGGTCCTCCCAGATGGCGAAAAAGAATTGCGCGTTGGACGAATTGGTCATGGGCAGCTTTGTGGCGATGATGTTCTGGGGGTAGTCCCGGTCGGTGAGAACGATGCCGACCACATCCAGGCCAGGGTCTTCGATGTTCGTCTGGTCTGTACTGATGTCCGGGCCCTCGTCATTCAGCATCTCCTTGATGATGTCGTCTATGGTGTGGGGCCCGCTTGCGGTCCAGTCCGTGTTACCCGCATCAGCGGCGTCGTAGTATTGGTCCCGCAGCGAGTTCCAGTACCCGGCCGCCTCCAGCTCCAGCGAGAGATTCCCTGCGCTCATCTCGAATCCAACGTCCATGAGCCGACCTTCCCAAACCGTGTACTGCTCCTCCAGCACTTCGATGTGGGCGAAGTGACGCCCCACCAGATTCTCCCTGGCCAGGTACAGCCATATCTGGTCGAGCGGCTTGGGCACTGAGATCGTGCATCTCTTGAACCCGCCGTGCAATCCGGTGCTGAACTGGAGCACGTTGAACAGCCCGGTGAGCTCGTCCAGCAGGGTGCCCTTGCTGTAGGTATCCCAGATGAGCACCCGGAGGCTAGTGTGGAAGCTCATTAGCTCGTGTCCACCGTCTTGGTCTTGCGCGTCACCGTTTGAGATGCCAGCGTTGGGACGACCCAGACCTCGATGATCGTGCCGTCCACGAAGTTGGCCCCGGTGGCCGGAGTGAACTTGACCGACGTAATCGCCGCTGTGTTCTCCCACCGGCGTGACACAATCTCGGCCATGTCGTCGGAGGGACCGCCGATGATGATGCTGTGCTTGTGCCGGTCGGTCTTGGAGAAGGCGGGAACGATGCCTATGTGCCCGCCGAAGACATTGGCTGTCGCGCTATCCGCGGGAACCTCTCCAAGCTCTTGCTCGGCGGCTGACTGAGCCGCAGCAGCGGTGGCGCCGTCGCCTTCGAGGCGCTGCCGGTCGTAGTTCGCGGCCGTGGTATCCGCGTTGAACTCGACATCGATCCCCTCGACCGCGGCAACAACGTCAGTCCGCCCATAGATGTTCCAAAGCAGCGCCTCGCCGGCAGGTAAGTCTGAGAAGGTATAGCTGGCTACGTCGCCCGTGGCCTCGACCCGGCGCACGTTCGTCTTCGGCACGTGATAGAGCCACATGGCCGAGCCCGACTTGTAGTTGGTGCCTACGTTGGGAACAATGCCGAAGCGCGTCACGGCCTCAATGTTGTTCCGCCGGCCGCACTCTAGATACACATCCGAGTTTGGAACAGATGATTCGTGCAATCCCGAGACGGCAACGTAGTGCGGATCGTTGTCTCCCTTCGCGTACTGGCTGATGGACACGGCTATAGGTGAAAAAACGCTCGCTGTCCCGTTGTCGGCTGCTCCGCTCGGACATATCTCTCTGTTCGCTCCCGCGGCAGCATTTAGGCTTCCACCGGTCCCACCCACCCGCTGCCGGGCATAGTTAGAGGTCGTCGTATCGCCGTTCAATGTGATCAGAGCGCCATCGACAGTACTCGCCCTATCCGACCGGAGCAGCCCGATGGCCACCAACTCGCCATCGAGCGCAGGGATGTTCTGGAAATCGAACGTCTCCAAGTCATCGGTCTTCACGTCCTTCTGAATGCGGTATCGCTCATCGACGATGGCGAGGGTGAAACGAGAGCCGGACAGGAAGTTGCCCGTCGATGGGAGCAGGGTGATGCTCGTGATCGCGGCGGTGCTGGCCCACCGGCCCATAACGGCAAACACGGAGTTCTCCGCGGCCCCGCCCACGCCAAGCATCACCTTGTGGCGCGTCGCGTCGGCATAGTCGGGAATGAGTAGGTATGGCCCTCCCATGGCGCTGGCGTGCACCGAACTCCCAGGGATCGTGCTGACCGTCGCTTCCGTCTGGCCGTTGGCTTGCGCAGACGTTGCAGTCGAACTCGACCCCTTGGCGTTCTGGTCATGGTAGTTAGCCGCGGAGTCTCCGTTGAAGCGCAACTCCAGATTGCGCTCGGCTACAGCGTCTTCCGATGCCGCGGAGACGATGATGACCAGGTGCAGCCCCGTCCACGCCGCCGGCAGGGTGTAGTCGCTGAGCGTGAGGGTGACGGAAGCCGCGGCGGCGCTCAGCTCCTCCTCATCAAGGATGAACAGCGGCAGGTTGAGCACGCTAGACCTCGATCTCCACATCCTCGTCAGGACGCAGCGTCACCATCGTCCCCAGTGCAAAGCCTGCCCCAACTATCTCCACGGGCACACGGACCGGCTGTGCCCTCCCTCGCGTCGCCTCCACCGCCCTTCCGTCGGCTGCCGTGGCCGCCTTAAAGAGCACATCGCCCGCGATGACCTCCACGCCCTGAACAGGGACTCCTCCTCGCATGACCTTGATTCGATAGTTCGCCATCGTAGCCTCCTTTATGTGCCGGCCACGGACAGGTAGCGCGGCTCGTAGGTGATAGAAACGGTCCAGCCGTTATCAATGTCGGCGGCCCCATCGTCAGATGCAAAGTAGATGCGCGAACCCTCTGGGTGCGCTCCAGGCGGGTCGCCGCCCTGATTGGCCGGTGAGGACTGAACAACGTCGCTCGTATTCAGCAGCACGGCGGCTCTCAGGTCTGAGATGCCGTCCACCAGCACAACGTCTGTAGAGCTCGTTTTGGAGATGAACATGGAACCGAAGTCCACCGGGACGAGCATCACCCAGTCAACGCGGATAATCCCGTCCCTGTTTGATGCCTCGGCATCGTAGATCGCTAGTCTCAGAGTAAATGTCGCAATCGTTGCGCTCTCAGGCGTCTCCACGGGTGGAACAGTGAGCGTTCCAATATCGAGAATCTCGAAGTTTCCACTCGCTACCGCCGCATAGTGGGCCGCCACCGATGGGTCGCTGGTGATTCCTCCGTAGCCGTAGCCTATCCCCGCTCGCGTGTCTGGGGCGGTCCCTTGCTCGTTGAGACGTGCGAGAACGCGGTACTGGCCCCGTGGAGGCGTCGAGATCGCCTTCGTTACGACCATGGGCGTAGCAGCTGCTCCCCCTGTACCAGTCCCACCCACGCCGAAGATGGCTACACCCGCTGTCGCCCAAGAGCCCGTATCCGCCGCCGTGTGGTCCATCGTTACCGTCGTACCGGCTGCCCGTTCGGTGCTGCCGGTAGCGGCGTTGTTGGCTCCAGCAGAAATGTCCCACCGTTCCGTCTGGCTCGCACCAGGAGTACAAGTCGTGCTCGCATCTATGCCGACCCCAGCAGCCACCATGTCGTCCACACCCGCAGTCACGTCAACTGTCGGGGCCGTGCCAGTGCCAGTGTTCGTTGCGACCGTACCTACCGGCGTTGTCTGGTTCACACCGTAGAAGCTGAGGTTTCCGAGGATGATGGCATCGCACGTCGTTGCAAATGTGGCGACGACATCATTCGCGCCGGTTGCTGGCGCAACAAGACGCCACACCGAGACGCTTCTGTCGCCATTGGTGACCGTCGATCCGACCTGTGTCATGGCAACGGCGTTATACGTGACGCCCGATGGCGTCCTCTCACCGGCGTCGCTACATTCGACGAAGACAAGCAGCAACCGATTTTCCTGGCTAGCGACTGTATGGGATTGGGTCTTGCTAGTGCTGGCTGTCGAGCTTCCACTACTCGCAGCATCAAAGATCACTCGTACTGCCGTCTCGCCGTAGTTCGCGTCTGACGAGTTGGCGTCGGAAACGGTGCCGAGTCCTGCGAAGCCCTCACCTTCATGGAAGATGCCAGCGTCCCTTTGCCGTCCAGCGTGCCGATTCCCACACCAGAAGCCGGTGTGTGCCTCATTCTCCGTCGCCTTGATCTGGAGCGCTGCCACCTCGTCTCCTGGGATGTCCTCCAGGTCCAGGTAGTTGATGTGGAGCTGCCCGTTGTCGTCAAAGTGGTTCATCACCTCACGACCAGACGCCCACGCCACGGGGACCGTGGTCGCCTTCACGGCGATGCACTGGTCGTAGTAGAGCGTTCCCGTCGCATCCACGTCGGTGGCCCGCAGCTCCAGCCAGTAGCGGATGAGGGTCGTGCCCGTGGGCGCAACCATATTCTCAATCTTCAACTGCTCGGCGTTGGTGTTCACCGTGTCGATCAGATCTTCCTCCTCCAGCAGCGGCCCGGTGGCATCCCGGAACTGAGCATGGAGCACAGCGACCGTGTTCGAGAGCGCCGTGAAGTCGGCGTAGACTCCCACGCTCCATGCCTCGGCAGCAGCCGCAGTCCGCTCCTGATAGCGCGACTCGTGCTCGCCACCAGATAGGGAGTCGGTCATCACCAGTTTTAGCGAAGCCGCCCCCTCCACCCTCCGACCCGTGTCCCGGGCGCTGGTGCCAGTGCTGGTCGCATCCTCGGTCCAGTCCGCCAGGGCCGTGCCGGCCACCTCGATGCCCGCGTCCCGCAGATGGTTCTCGACCGTCTCCTGGCTGCCAACAGCGAACGGCTCGCATACCAGCACAAGGCGCCGGCGTTGGAGTCGGGTGTTGACCACCAGCTCCACACCATGGGAGCCGGGGCCTACCGCGTCGAAGGTGCCCGTGAGGACGTTGAAGAAGACCGGGGTAGTGGCTGAGTTCCACTGAAACTTGAGCTGGACCTGGGAGCCGAAGCCGAACTGGGCAAACTCGACGGCCCGGCGCAGCATGTTGTGAACGTCCTGGACGTTGGTCGCCAGCACGTCGGTGCTGGAACCCTGCACTTCAATTTCTAGTAGGACCGTGCGATTCTCATAGGCATGGGCCTGGAGCCGAGCCCCGGACCTGAACAGGTTGCCCACTCCAGCAAAGGTGGTCCGTAGTCCTGGCGGCGGGGCCTGGAATCCATTCTTCAGGACCGCATGGCTGGTGGCGTCATTCAGATCGACCGTCTTATCTGAATTGGTGAGTTGGAAGATCCATGCCATCTAGCTACCCCTCACCTGTTCCTCGGCAACGAGGCGCTGCCCCAATATGAAATCGACTTCCTCAGCAACTCGCCGAGCGATGTGATCCGCGTCAGCGGCAGTGGCGTTCCCCTGAATGGTGACGTTGATGTCCCCCATGGAGAGTGTCTGGCCCGCCGGTACGATGACCTCTTGACCGTGCGCAATGATGGGCACCGGGGTACCCAGCGGGGCGTTGATTCTGCCTCCACCGCCGCCCTGGGGGAGGAGCGCTTGGCCAGCTGCAATCATAGCCGCGTTAGCCGCAGCGACAGCAGCGTTGATGGCTCCACCTTCTGAGAAGGCTCCTGTCAGACCAGCGGCGATATGGAGTCCGCTGCCAGGACCGCCTATGCGCCCACTGGTCGCCTCACCGAAGCTGAGCTGGGAGAGAGCGTTGAGGATGGAGGTGACTGAGTGCTTGACCGTCTGGACTGTGTCTTCCCATGCCTCGGCCCATATGTCCGGCATCTCGGTGATGATCGAGGAGGTTGAGTGCTTGACCGTCTGGACTATCTTGTCCCATGCCTCGGCCCATATGTCCGGCATCTCGGTGATGATCGAGGTTGTGCCGAAGGTCTTGTTGAATCTATCCCGGAACAGCTCGAATTCGGCACTGAAGTTCGAGATGCCCTGCCGCGAACGGTCCCAGCCCTCGCCCCAGATGTTGAAGAACATGCGGGAGGACTGGCCTGCCGTATCCATCCAGAGAACCGCGCCCTGGCCGAAGGCTTCACTGGCCTTGGCTGTGTCCCACAGAGCGCCACCCACTAAGCCCGCCTTGGTGAACAGCACCATCCACTCATCCTGGAGCTGCTCGGATGACTTCCGTACATTGTCGAGCGCGATCACCGTCCCGTCTAAGACGTTGTTCAGGTCCCCGAGCACCGATGCGAAAAACTCGGTGGCGGTCGGCAATGTCTTGAGTGCTTTCTCATCCATTTCCAGAAACGCGGGCAATACCGCGTTCAGAGCCTCATTGACCACACGCAACGCCCGCACCAACACTTCATATGCGGCGATGACTGCCAAGAGCGGTATCAGGAACGTGACCATCACAGCCCTGAGCCCTGTGAGTGCCACGGAGAACGATTTGATTCCCTTCGTCGCCAGGGCAAAACCCTTGGCTATCTGCGGCAGGAACCCGACCATCAGTAAAACGGGACCCGCTATGAGCGCGAAGGCCGAAGCGGCGGCCAGTGTCAAGACTGCCACCTTGACGAGAGTCGGGTTCAATTCGAGTATCTTCCGGCTCATCTTTTCAATGGCGTTAGCTGCCTGGTTGACGAATGGGAGCACCTGGTCCCCAAGCAGCTCGGCAACATCACCGAGCCTATTTTTCATCTGGGTGAGTGGATCGACTGCTGCTGCTGCTGCGCCACCGAACTGGCTAGTCAATTTGGTGAGCAGCTCCGTCACGGTTGCGCCCTTCTCAATTTCGATACCGTAGCGGCTGAACAGCTCTGTGTTGCCCGAGAGGCCCCTGCCGATCAGTGTGGTGGCCGAGGCGAGGTTGATGTCCAGCGCGATAGCAGTATCCATGACCGTGTTGACGGCTCGCAGGGAGTCCTCGTAGTCACCCGAAAGCGCTATGAGCTTCTGAAGTGTCTCGCGGGTCTGCTCGTCACCGAAGTTCGTAAGGCGCTGCTGGCTCTCGGCGACAGCCTCTATCTCGCCCTTCAAACTGGCATATGAGAGCCCTATGTTCTGGAGCGCGGCATCGAGCTTGGAGATGCCGATGTTCTGTGCCTGAGCTGCCTGAGACAGCTTCAGGAAGGCGAATGTGCCGGCCGCGCCGAAAGCGGTCAGCGCCGCTCCCATCTTCTTGGCCTTCGCGGATATGGAGTCCAGGCCCTTGCCGAAGCGCTCGACCTTACTGCTAGCCTCATCACGGAGCGCCAGTATCCCTTGCAGACGCACCTGTCTAGGCATGGTTCTTCCTGTACGTCTCTATCGCCTTGGCCTTTGCCTGCTCGTAGAACACTGTCTCGGCGACCATAACGACCGGGAGCGCCCTGAACTCCGCCCACGTATATTGCGGGGTGAAGTAGTCACGCCAGGTCGCCATCAATTTCCAGTCCGCTGGCAGCTCGCCGGAGTAGATCAGCGCTGCGAGCTGGCCGAGTCTGTCGGTGTCGGCTCCTCCACCTGATCCTCCACCAGCTCGTCGAACAAAGGGAACACATCCTTTTTCCACGCCTTGAGCGCTTTCGTCATGTCACGCGCTCCCACCTTGTTTATCCCAGGCGTATCGAAATTCCTGTCGAAGCTCCAGGAATGAGTGAAGGCTCCCATGACATTCCACTTGCCGGCTTCCTCACCCGCGGTCTTCTCATTGAATACGTCGATGGGGGTATCGAGATCGAAGGCCCACCACCCCCCGGTCGGCAGATCCACAATAAGCAGTCCATCCCTCGGCTCGGGTTTCGCTGGGGCCGTCTTCTCCACTGTCTTACTGGCCATGGGTTCCCTCCTTTTGGCCTATTTACTCCCACAGTCGCTTAGGACCAGGCTGCGTCTCCAGCGGTGTTGACCATGACCGCCTCATACATCACGTACTCGCCGTTGCGGCCCGTCACCTCATACTTCGTGACGGTGAATTCGCCTTCGAGCTTCTTGGTCCCATCGGGCTTGAAGGTCGTAGTCTTCTCATCCTTGGCAGCGGCACGCCCGGAAAGCACGACGTGCGGCCCCGAGGTGGCCGTGTTGTCGTACTTCCCACGGATGGTCATGACCGTCATCTCCTGGAGCCCCACACCGGCCTTCTTGACCGTGTCAGAGAGCTGGTGCCTCTCGACGGTCTCGAAGGCAATGCCTCCCCCCTGGATCTCCTCCACGTACTCCTCCATGGACCGCACGCTGCCGCCCGTGTCATCAATGTCCAGAAGAGTGTTTGCGTTCACCAGAAATAGTGCCACGATCTTCCTCCTTTCCTTTTGTCGCTATGCCCGAGAGAGGGCCATGGTGTAGGTGATGCTCCCGCTCGATGCGTCCAGCTCAGCCTTTGCTCGCGTGTACCGTCTGATGGTTCCCGTCAGCGCCCTGCGGGCCCCACTCACCGCCGTGACCGTGACTACGTCTTTATCAGCCCAGGACGCATCATCAGCGGAGTCCTCCAGGTGGAGCTTCCACTGGGCGTTGCCGCCTGATGCGGACCATGCGATGACGTGATGGCTCCACGCTCCGCCGGCTGTGGACGACGCTGCGTTGTCCACGCTGGCCAAGTTCCCGGTGGCCGCGGCGACGATCCTCGGGGCCAGGACGATCGCGTACTCCGGGAACTGCTGCCCAACGAATCCGCCGTTGACGGCAGCCATGTCGGCCAGCCGGGTGTCTGCCTCCCGCAACACGACACGCACCAATGTGATGATGGCGTGGTCGCCCACAGCGGTGCCCAGTTGGACCGTGAGGACCTGGTCAGTGTCGGTGCCGTTCAGGGCCTCCAGGGCGGGCTCCAGGGCCGTGGCTGCGGTGTCCCACAAGCCTGAGACGGAGGCCTCTGTTGCCCCCAGGGCAGCGGTCCCCTTGCGGACCAGGTCCTCCAGGTCCTCGCTGGAAACCGTGTCGAGGACTGCGGCTATAGCGTATTCACGGCCGCCGAGGCTCAGCTCGTATTGAACCAGGTAGACCCGCGTCTCGTTTGCTAGTTTGATCGCCATGGCTCCTCCTACGCTCTCGCCTTGTCTATGTTGTCGATGATCCGCTGCAATATGTCATCCCTGATCTTCTCGTCATTGTCCATCAGTGCCGGCTCAAGCCAGGGCTGAGCCGGCGCGCCTGGGTGGGTAGCTTCCGTGCCAAAGATCTGTCCGCCGCCAGACAGCACCCGCTTGCGCCTGACCCTGATGGTGTGCATCGAGGTGCCCTTCTCCAGAAGGTGTCCGATGGAGGCCAGCCGCGTTCCGGGCTTGGCCCCGATCCGTGCAATCACGTTGGCCGTGGTGGCCGTGGCTTTAGTTGTGAGCTGCCCCTTGAGGCTCCGGGAGATCGCCTTGAGCGTCCGGTTGGCCGCCTTCTGGACAATGGTCCTGCCGGTGTCCCGGAACGCCTTACGCCAGACTGCCCGGCTCTGCTTCGGGGACAGCACGCGGATCTTGGCCTTGTAGGTGTCCAGACCCTCGACCCTCACGGAGAATGCTCCTGGCATCAATCGCTCCTTACGCCACTGCCTTCGCCCATTCGACGGTTAGGGTCGCCATGAATAGCTTTGCGTTGTCGGGATCTCGCACGATGTCCTCGGCCCCCACCAGCTGGGATGTGTCAACCTTGCCGTTGAGTGTCGGATCGGCCACGATGGCGGCCTTGATGCTGTCTGTGCCCGTGGGATCCAGGTAGGCCTCTAGCGCCTGCCAGCCGACGAGCGCCTGGGAGGCTGCGGCCCGCACGGTGATGCTGAAGAAGCCGACGATGCTATTGCTTCCAATGTCCACCAGGTAGTTGATCTCCTCCAGGGCTATGACAGCTGATGGGTGCTGGGTGATCTTGTCGGTCGATCCCTCCAGGACAGTCTTGAAACTGCTGATCGTATCCAGCTGCGTCTTCAGTCCCCCAGCTGCGTCACTGATCGCTCCCATATCACACCACCGCCGCCAGCAATCTGAATGGATTGAGCTTCTGCTTACTCACGTCCCGAAGCCCACCGCCCAGGACTCGCACCTCCCCTGTCTCGGGCACTCCCACGCTGGAGGCGTAATTGGCCAATTGCATCTGCCATTCCCGGACGGTCTCGATGATGCACGCCTCCCGGATGGGAGATGGGTACTTGATGATGTTGATTTTCGTGGCGTTCTCGTGCTGGGCGTCGGTGGTCCCGTTCACCCCGCGCTCTACCGTGAGCGCATTGCTTGATATGGCGGTGACATAGAGCTGCTCGGACTCGATGAGGAGCGTCTCGCCCACGTTGAAGTTGGTACCGGCGGTGACGTTGAGCGTAGTGGCGGCGGCGGCCAGAGGGCTATCCCCTACCGTGTCCCCGCTGTCCTCCTTGGATTCGCTGTAGCCCCACTTCCCGGCCAACTCGAAGCGCTTTTGGCCTTTGCCGAAATAGCTATAGTCCCCATCGCTCCGGGTGTTCACCTCGATGGATCCGTAAGGCCGCGTCGTCTCCTGATCCACTACACCTGTTGGGATCGAGTCGTAGGGGGCCAGCTCATAGTCCGTTGTCGCCCAGGTAAGTCCCCAGGTGGAGTCGCGGTCATCGTCCTCCTTGAGCGTAGTCACCGCGATCAGATCGGCATTGAGAACCACCAGCGGTCCTCCGTTGCCGGTGAAGTAGCGGGTCTGGGTGACGGAGAAGAAGTGCCGGCTACAGTAGCCATCCTCCTGCCGGCTAATGGCCTCGATCAGCGCCAACAGGCGCACGTCGTCAGTCGTGTTGGTGATCGCCAATATGGCCTTGATGGTGGCCCGGTCAACGTATGCGTTGGTCAACGGTCCTCCCTACTCGGTGGGCAGCAACGGCTTAGAGCTGTTGTAAACGCCCATCCACTCCTTGTGGAGTGCTTCCAGAGTCGTCTTGCTGGGCTTCCGACCGAAGGCAATGGCCGCCTCCAACCACTCGGCTATCTCGACCCCAGCCCTCGCGTGCGGACCGCCCAGCTCCAGCATCTTCTTCTGGAGTGTCCGCCTGACCAGGAACCGCAACAACCTCACCATGATTACCCTCCTGAACCCTTCAGCAGCAGTCCCATTAGCGTGATCGCCATTGCCCAGGGACCACCCCTAGCGGTGACGTCCAACGCCTTACCTTGCCATCGGCGCGAACCGTTCCCCAGCCGGCGCGCCATCTCCGAAACCTGCCAGTCAGCAATGGCCAGGTCCCGGTCTTCGGCTGACAAATCCTTCCCTTCCTTGCCCCATGTCTGCTCGACATACCGGTCGAAGCGGGCGCGGGGATGGTTGAGTCTTCCGTTCATCTCGCCAGCTCCATGTTGTGAGTGGCTGCCAGGATCTCCAGCGGCCACGTCTCCGGTTGGTGAGGCGCTCCAGTTGCCAGCTCCCGCCAGTTGCGCGCGGGCTCGTAGTGGTAGTACCGGACGCTCAGGTCAAGATCATGGATGATGGTCTGCGCGACCCGAAGGTGATCCGGAATCTCCTTGCAGGAGTGGAGGATCAGCTCTCTGCTGCCGCAAGATTGTGGTCAGCAGAACCTCAACTCTGTCGTCCTTGACCGCTACCGCCCACACCGCTCCTGTCCATCGGAACACCTGTCCGGTGTCCTCCTCCAGGAAGGATGAACCGGCGGGAAGATCGGTGGCCTTGTCGATGCCAGGATCACCTAGCCGGGGCTTCTGATCGGTGGATGACCCGATGAACCGCTTGATGGTCGATTCAAGCCTGACAGCCATCTACTACCCGCCCTTCCTGGCCTTGGCCACCCGCTCCTTGAACTCCTCGTCCTTCTCGCTCTCATCCGGCCAGCGGCCCAAGATCACCGTCCCCTTGTTCTCGGGGTCGGCATACACCTCCACCGCCGCTACCTTGGCCTCCGCCGCCGCCTGGGCCTCCGCTGCATTGGCTTCAGTCGCCGCCCGATCCTCCGCTGCATTGGCCTCCGACGCTGCCTGGTCCGCCGCCGCGTTCTTGCTCTTTCTTGCCGTCATGTCTACCTCCCGATCTGGATGCACCGCGCCTGGCGGATCTTCATCGTGTGGGCGACCGCCTCTCCGGTGAGGAACTCGATGGAGGGGCGGAGGGCCTCGTCGTCTGGAACGGTGAGGGTGACCCTGCCGACCTCGACCCCATTGATGAAGAAGTAAACGGCGGTGCCATCCCAGTAGAACTCCAGGTACATCAGCGTGTCATCGGCGAGCGTTCCCTCGCTGTCCGACTGGGTCTCGCTGCTGTTCTTCTCCGTCACCGTGCTCACCCCGAGCCCGCCGTCCACCGACTCGAAGTAGACGCCGTCGGTGAGCCCGCCCAGTAGGGCTGTATCGGTGATGCACAGACCCACCAGGAAGTCGGTCTGAGTCGCTTCGTCGATCTCCAACTCGATCCCGAAGTAGAGGATCTGGTCCGACGTGAACTCGAAGTTCTCGTCGGCGATCTGCACGGAGATGCCGTCGTTCTCGTTGGCGGCGGTCACCAGTTCGGCGGCGTATCCCGCTGTCTTGGAAGCCGTCATCTCCGACGTGCCGGCGCCCGCCTCGACAACGGTGGTCACGGCGCCGTGTGGGTCGGTCCCCGTGCCGGCCTGGTCCTGCAAGCCTGCGGTGTCTGGCCGCAGCTCCCACTTGATGACATCTGGGCCGATGGCGTCCAGCAGACGCATCCGGTGGGCGCCGTAATCGAAGTACGCGATGTTGCCCTTGATTCGCTTACCTACCACGTTCGGCATGGCCTAAACTCCTTCTTCTGGCCCCGCTCTGAGCGGAGCGGATTCCGTGAGTCGCCTACTGCTCGAAGGCCTCCAGCAATCGTGCTACGTAATCACCGTCGGAATCACATTGGCTCGGATCCGTGGCTCACAGACCGCAGCTACCGAAGCGTTCAGCGCCGAGGCGGTAGAGTCGAGATCCAACGTGCACCAGTTCTGGCCGTCGGTCAGCTCGTCAGAGTCGATCTCCACCACCAGCATCTTGTTCTGGTACGTCGCCGCCGTGAGTGTCAGAGCTGAGGAAGTTGCCCACGCTCCGAAGGTGTCTGCGGTGGCGCTACCTTGAACGGCATCTGCCAGCCGATAGCGGAACGTTTCTTGCGTGGTCTTGGTCGCGGCCGTGGCTCCAGAGTAGATGCTGAGGATCGCATCACCAGTCAGGGCCCCAAATTGGAGCAGGAAAGCGAGACTATGTACCTTCCCTGCGTTGATGGAATCGCCGACCACGCCTGCTTGATGGTCCCCCGGCTTTAGGACGTAGACGATGTTCGCGTTCTCCACGAGCCGCTGAGCTGCACCGGATACGGCTGGTAGCGCTGCCCCTGTCTTGACCCGCGCGAGCAGGTCGCCCAGCCTGACTGGGCCGGGATGGCTCTTGCTCAAGATGCCCCTGGGGGCTGAGGGAGCCTCAACTAGGCTGGGCACGACAGCCGCCATCAGGGCGGCGAGCACCGCCAGAATCAGTACGCTGAATGTGCGGAATCGCTTGGTCATGGCTGTTCTCCTTCGCAGGCTTGTGGAACTGAGATCTCCGCTTAGCACTTCGTTTGGCTTATGGGGCTGGGATCTCCGTTTAGGATCTGGTGGCCAGGGTGAGAACTGGGCTCTGCGTGTTCGTCCCCTTGAATGGAGTCAGCGCACTCTTCCACAAGAGGTTGCCGTCCACCCGATAGGTGGCCCGGAAAGCCATCTCGTCCGTGGTGAAACGAACGTGGATGGACTGGGCCTGCTTGACTCCGCCGTTGTCGATCAGGGCGTACTGACTTAGGTCTGCCAGCACGAGGTCCCCGACCGTCCCGAGGGTGGACGCGTACTCCACCGGCACCACTGGCCGGCCCTTGATGCGCAAGACGCCGGAGGTGTCATAGGTGACGTAGTTGGGCTCGACGCCGCCAGTGCCGATGTTCTTGGCCAGGTCATCGAGCTGGGGCTCAACGTCCTGGTTGATGAACCAGACGGCGCTGGCGCGGGACCTGGCGTGCAGCCTGGTCCACATCTTGATGAGGTTCTCGTGCACGATGGTCGCGGCCGCCTGACCTTCCTCCTTGGCAATCGAGACCACCGCGTTAGCGCTGGTGATGCCCATAGGCTTGCCAGCTCCGTCGCCCTCGAAGATGGCGTCCTCCACCTTGAAGAGCAGCTCCTCGGCAAAGCCCTCCGTGAAGATGGTCGTCATGGCAGCGACTTCCGAAAGCAGCTCATCGGTCGCGTAGCCGAGCGCCGCCACCTTCTTGAGCTTCAACGGGACCTTGTAGAAGGTGGGCTTGGTATCCGTCGGCGCCTCACCCTCCTCCACCCAGTAACCTCGGATCCCACCCCAGCGAGATCCGTCCACACGGCTGGTCTCGTCAATGCCCCGGAGTTCGATGCCGTTGGCGGCGGGACTCAGAGGGACACGCCGCACCAGGCCGATGATCCGCCCAAGTTCGTTCATGCGGCGCATGATCTCCGAGGCGGTGTCCGTCTGGACCAGGAAGCCGCCGTCACTGTCTATGGCAATCCCGGCGCCCTGGGCATCGGCCTGGTACTTCGGGACGCTCATTAGCTTCTCGCGTGCACTGACATCACCGAGGGTCGCGTCGTAAATGGCCCTGAGCTGGTGGCCGAAGGAGGGGTAGGGCGCGGTCTCCTTCGAGACGAAGGGGCTGTCGCCGACAGTCACGCCCTCGACGACCTTTGCCTGGCCGCGCTCCCACTCGCGCACCTTGTCGATCTCCGTCATCTTCGCGTCGATCTCGCCGATCCGCTCCTCGATGGCGTCGAAGCGGGTCCGCTGGTCCTCCGAGGGCTTCTCCGTTGCGGAGATCTCCCCCGCCGCTGTGACCAGCTCAGCTCGCTCCCTCACCAGGAGCGCCCTGACTTCGCTCTCGTCTTTAACCTTTGCCTGTACCATGTGCGCTCTCCTTCTTGGTGGTGCCGTGGCGGATAAAAGAAAAGACGCGATCCGGGCACCGATCATTGTCGGTCCCACGGGTTCGCGTCTTCGTCGGAAGTGCTAACGCCGTGTCATCTGGTGCTGTTTCCCACCTTCGGGCGGGCCTGACACCAGACCACTACTATATGTTGTGCTAACAGCGCAAAGGGTCGCACGGCCTGGAGGGTACTGTCAACCCCTGAGCTGGTCGAGGACCCCCGTGAATCAGCTGGGTAATGACTGGAGATCTCTTACGATTTACGTGCCAGCCGCAGCTGGCGGGCTCGCAATTTAAGATCGCTCGGCTCAGTCGGCTCAGTCGGCTCAGTCGGGTCAATCAGGTCGGTCCTAACTTCCGTACCATCCGAGCCCGTCGTCTCGGTCCGCTCAGTCACTTCAACTTCGGTCCCGGTCAGATGATAAACCGCCGAACCCGCTGAGGCTGGCGTCTCGACCAGTTCCGCCCTAGTTCCCGAGGCCTGGGATTCTCGGCCGCCTAGGCGGTCAAGTGTCTCCCGGAGTGTTCCTACGGTGTCGGCCATCCCAAGTCTGACAGCTTCCTTGGCTGGCACCATGCCTCCCTCGCCGAAGCCGGCGCGCACGTTGGCCGGCGTTACTCCCCGACCCCTGGCCACGGCACCCACGAAAGCGGTGTAGTAGCCGTCTATGCGGTCCTCGATGTCCGCCCGCGCCTCCTCGCTCAGGGGCTCGAATGGGTTGCCAAGAATCTTCTTCCTGCCCGCGCTGAGGAGCGTAGTCTTGACGCCAAGTTTTTCTGCCATGCCGCTCAGGTCTTCGTGGGCTACCAGGATGCCGATGGAGCCAACCTCACCAGACGGGGTGACCACGATCTCATCGGCGGCAGCGATGATCCAATAGGCGGCGCTGCCCGCCATGGAGTTGACCACGGCAACAATCGGCTTGCTGCCACGCGCCCCATAGATGATGTTCGCCAGCTCTTCAACTCCGAATACGGAGCCGCCTGGTGAGTCCACGTCGATCACCACCGCGCTGATGGTCGAGTCGCCCATGGCCTGGAGGAAGACCTCACCAAACTTCTCCAAGCTGGTACCGCCGCTCATGGCGGACATCATGTTCATCCGCTGGGACAACACTCCGAAGAGCGGCAGCACCGCGATGGCACCGGACCTGGCCGCACCTGGCCGGATCCGGGCGGCGCCCACACGAGTCTCGATCTCTTGAGCCGAGAGCTTGTGGCCAGCCACCCGATCACGAACCAGCTCACAGATGACATGGAATGTCTCGGAGCGAATGGCCCATGGCTCTCCGAGGACCGCCTGGGCAACGCTCGGATAGGACTGCTTGGCGCTGGCCTCGCCTCCCTCCCATTGGCTCTCGCAGACGGCTCGCCTCTGATCGGCGTCCTCGAACTCGTCGATCATCTCCTCGTCGGCCATACAGCGGCCCACGAATTCCTCATGGTCCTCATTCGGGTTCGGTATCGGCAATGGCATCTTCGTCTCCTCCCATCATCAGGGCGGCCAGCGCCGCCGGGCGTTCCCTGTCCCATCGCTCCAATACGTCCACGCCATTCGCCATCAGGTCGCGGACCTGGTCCTCACAGTAGGCGCCCACCGCAAAAGAGTCCAGATGCGTAATCTCAGCCACGTCGCCTCGAAGGTCATGGTAGAAGGCCTCCACCCATGACCGCCATCCCTCTGGGTCGTCGGCATACTTGGGAGCTGCCTTGCGAATCGCCGAGATCTCCCGACGCACCAGGCGGCCGCTCGCATCGAGCGCGAGGACCATGGCCTTTTGGGTGACGCCCCCCTGGCTCATATTCAATGGGGTGAGGGGAGCATCGAGGCCAGGCAGCGGGTTGAGGTTCTCGCGTGTGCGGACCTCATTTCGGGTCATCACACCAAGGGGAACCATCCTGCTGTAGAACGTGGACCTGCTCCTGCCATCTCCTCGCATGAGGGCCTCGCGGACGAACTCAACGAAGAAGCGGTCCGGTTGCAGGACCAGCTTGCTGTTGATGGTCTGCTCCATGGTCACAAACCATGGATCCATGGTGAACGTGACGAACGCGATCAGCAGGTTCTCGATACCAGTCCCCCAGGTCGTCCCACGGCCCTCCAGCTGGAGCAGCTCCAGGGGGACCCCGAACCACTGGGCCACCTCAGCGGCCTGAAAGCGGCGGGAGTCCAGGAACTGAGCGTCGTCGTTGTTGACGCTCAGCTGCTTCCACTCCATGCCTTCCTCAAGGATGGCTGGTCTGTGGGCACCCTCCAGCCCGCCGTAGTGCTCTTTCCAAGAGTCTCGGAGGCGTTCGTGTGCCTCCTTGCCCAGCTTACCCGGATGCTGCAACGTGCCGCCGGGGCGGGCACCCTGCGAGAAGAACCTGGCCCCGTGGCTCTCCAGCGCCATGGTGAGGCCGAACGACTGTCTGGCCAGGCCGATCAGCGAGAGCCCCGTCACCCCGTTCAAGCTCATGGTGGAGAAGTGGAGGATCTCGTCTTGCAGGAAGACTTCCTCACGCCCATTCTGGGGCTGATACCGGTAACGGAGGCGCCCCGTCTCCAGCAGCTCAACGCGGACTCGGTCGGGATTCAGCGGGATAAGCTCAGTGGCGTAGCCTGTATTGCCCAAGATGATCTGACTGTACGCATTGCCCCTGAGCGCCATATGTCCCACCATCATCTGGCGCCATTGTATGGAGGTCTGACGATTGTTTGGCCGGTCGTGGAGCACGTAGTAGAGCGGGTGTTTGGGGGCACGTCGCTTGCCTCCGTCGGTCATGTGCTCGAAGATCGGCAGCGGAAGCATTCCAAGGGTGTTGGCGAGGATACGGATGCAAGCGTAGACCGTGGACAAGGTCATCGCAGTATCAGCCGACATGCGGACGCCGGCGTTGGTCATGAGGCCGACTGGCTGATACCAGAAGTCGTCTATGGGGCTGCTTTGTGCCCGTGGGCCAAGCAGACGGTCCAGGACGCCCATCTACTCTCCTTCACCTCGCCTCGACAGAGGAGAGGTCCACACCCACACGCCGATGAACAGGGTCCCGATGACAATGAATGCTGCCGGAACGTACACCATCCAGAGGCCCACGGCAACAGCGATTATACCACTCAGAGCTATAAGGTCACGGACGTCTACACGATGGAGCAGATTATGAATCAAACTAGCCTCCTCATAATGTCAGGAGCCCGTCGGGTCGGTCTTCGTCGTACACAGAGGGACCGGCGTCCTTTTGCACCATGGCCCTTCCCAGGCACATGACCAGCGCAACGATGCCGTCGATCTTTTCGGAGGAGCGCGCCTTGTCGGGTTTCATGTTGCCGGCCGCGTCCTGTTGAACCACCACGTTGGAAGCCATCCAGCGTAGCACCGGGTTGGCGCCGTGCTGAATCTCCTTGGCCAGGAGCATCCGGTCCAGCTCGGCGGTCGGACCGGCCATGGACAGGAACCCCTGGCCGAAGGGGACCATGGGCACTCCCTCGTCCGCCAGCTCCTCGGAGTAGCCCTCGAAGAATACCCGGTCGAACGCAATCTCACGGACATCGTAGCGGCCCATTGTTTCCACGATGGCAGCGTTGATGAATCGGCGGTCGGTGGAATTGCCCGGGGTGGCCTCGATGAATCCCTCGTCTCTCCAGACCTCATAAGGCACGCCGTCTTTTAGTGAGCGCCGCGTGATGTCCTCCTCCGGCACCCAGAATCGGCAGAGGACCTTCCACCGCTCGCCCTCCGCCTGGGGCGGAAACAACAGGATCAGCGCGCTGAGATCTCTAGACTTCGCCAGGTCCAGGCCGCCGTAGCACATCCGGCCGCGCAGCTCGTCCTGGTCGAAGGACTCGGCGCCGAGATCCCAAATGTCCATGTCCAGCCAACGGGTGGACTGCTCGGTCCACTCACAGAAGTTGAGGCGTCGCACAATATTCTGCTTGGACGGCATCCCCTTGGCCTCCGCCACCTGCTCCCGGAGATACTTGAGCGTCACAGAGACGCCAAGGTTCGGATTGGCCTTGAGCCACACCGCCTCATCCGCCCAGTCATCTCCCTCGTCCAGGCCGCAGACATAGGCAAACCAGGTGTCATTCAGATCCGGCTGCTCAACTACCTGGCGGCTATATTCGTGGTGATGCCAGCAGACCGAGTTGCGGTCATAGCCGGCATTGGTGATCTCCAGGATTAGGGCCTGCCGACGGCCCTTGGTGCCGGCCCGCATCTTGTCCACGACAAGAGCTGAAGGATGCTCGTGGACCTCGTCGATGAGTGCCATGTGGACGCGCTTGCCGTCCAGGGACCTGGCCTGCGAGCTGACCGGTCGCATAAAGGAATCTCGATAGGACAGGTTGCGGACCAGGTTCTCGATCCGTGCGGAGAGAGCTGGAGAAGCGGCGACCATCTTCTTGGCATCAGTAAAGAGGATGTTGGCCTGATCTCGGGTCACCGCGGCTGGGTAGATCTCGGCGCCCGGCTCGTCATCACCCACCAGGCCATAGAGTCCGATGGCCGCCGCCAGCGGTGTCTTGCCATTGCCCTTGCCCATCTCGATGTAGGCAGTGCGGAAGCGGCGGTGTCCGTCAGTTCCCTTCCATCCGAACAGGCTGCCGACGATGAACTCCTGCCAGGGCTGGAGCACAAAGGGCTTGTCTGCGAACTCGCCTTCAGCGAGGCGCAGCAGCTCGAAGAAGCTGATGGCCTTCTCAGCCGCCACATCATCAAACCAGAGGCCGCGCTCCTGACCCGTGTCGAGATCTCGCAGGTGCCGCTCGGCGGCAAGGCGCACCAGGCGGCCGGCCAGGATCCGGCCGTCCATCACGTCCTGGGCGTACTGGGTCACTCCCGTGCGGGGTGGGTCAGCTATCTGAGCCATGGCTCTCTGCTCTTTCTCCGTTCTTCTACCATACCGGAGGCCTTGGCCGCCGCCGCTATGAGGCGCGTCACTTCCTCTGGTGTGCGATGCGCGACGGCGGACCAGCCGGCGCAAACATCAACAGGCTTCCCCATGGCCATCGCCTCCGGCACCAAATACTTACCATTTATGATTGGAAAATCCTCCCCAGTCCTCGGGTCCACATGACAATAAAACGGCTTCCCCTCCCGCATCGCATTCATGAAACCGAGAACAGTCACCTCCATGCCCTTCCAATCATCTGTCGCTGAACGGAAGGCGCAGGTCTTACACATGAGCTTTTGGGCGGGGAAGGCTTGCCCCTGGCGCGGTAGGTCGGCCGCCAGCCATTTCCGAAACCGGGCCATGACACCCAGCAGGAATGAATGGGCCATGCGCTTGTCCTGGTACCGCTTCCACTTTGTTGCCTTGCCGCTCATCTAATTTCAGCCCGCATACTTCCGCTTCCAGGCCTCCAGCTCATCTTCAGGATCATCGGTCTTCGAGGTCACCCTGGTCCTGGAGCTGGGCGTCATCCCGAACTGCTCCAGGAGCGCCTTGTACCGCTTGCGGGCTTCGTTCAGCAGCCGGACCTCCGGCCGCTGGCGATCCATCTTCTGGCCGATGCGGCTGATTGTGGTGTAAACCCGCTTATGCCTGCGGAGGTAGATCCGCAGCTCGATGACTTCGGCGTACTCATCGCACAGAAGAGCGAGCGCGTCCCGGTCCAGGATGGTCAGTACGCCTAGCCTGAACAACTCCTTGCTGATGTCCCACCAGTGCGTCTTCGCACGGTCGGATAGCCAGCTCGGCGGAGTGGGAATCCCAGGCTTTGGCTCCGGCTCCCGGCGGTTGAGCCGACGATGGCCTGGGTTGCCCCGTTGTTCCTTGATGGCGGTCGGCTGCGGAGCTGGTCCTCGGCGTCCCATCAAATACGTCTCCCGCTTAGGTGGCCAGTGGCCGGCCGCCGTGCAACTTTTGTTGCGAAACTTGCGCGCAAAAACGCGCCACAGCACGCGCCGGTCTCGTTTGGCGGGCTGTTGACTTCGACCCCCCCCTCCCTTTGGACGCCGCCTGCTGACCTTCTCGCCCACTCTTTCGCTTATGACACGCCGCGCAGAGCCCTTGAAGGTTCTCTCGGTCGTCGGTGCCACCCCTGGCCTTGGGGACAATGTGGTCCACCGTGGTGCTGGGCTCGCCACAGAGGCGGCAAGCGGGCTCTTCCCTGCGCACCAGTGCCGCGAGTCTCCGCCACGCCGACGAGTAGCCACGCTGCGCCGCTGGCGAGCGACCGACCCAGGGCGGCCGCTGGTGGGCAGGGCAACGCGGCATAAGCGACAACGCAGGGCAGCCGAAGTAGGTGCATGGCGTGGGCAGGCGGTTGGGCATTCTATCCAGGCTCCGGCGGTCGTATCTCGGATTGGCCGATGGAGGCGCCACAGCGGGGGCACGCCTTCCGCCCGTGCTTCGCCTCATATTCGACTCCGCACTGTTGGCATCGCTTCCAAGCTGCCATTAGCTCTACTCCTCTGGGTGCTCTCGATATCCCACCATTGGGGCCAGGCATGCCAGCACCAGGGCCTTGGCCATGTTGACTGCCACGGCGTTCCCGATCTGCTTGGTCACATCGCCCATGTTGCCGATGAACTCATAGGCCGCTTCCCCATCCTCGAAGCCCATGGCCCGCGCAAGCTCCAGGTTCGTCAGCATGCGAAAGCGGATGTCCAGAACGTAGGGCTTTCCACCAATGAGAACCAGCCGCCGCGGGTCGATGTCTTCGCCATCCACCGGCGTCAGGACCGGCTCGACGATGGATGGGCGCACCAGGGCTCCAGCCCCGTGGCTGGTCACCGCTGGCAGTGGATCGTCTACGGCGTGGACCCGCGGCATCTGGTCGGCCGCCTCTCCGAACTGCGGGACAATGAATGGCTCCGCCGTTGGCACCGCCATGCCAAGATTCCGGCTGGTAACAATGGTAGGCGCCGGAGATTCCACGGACCTGGAGTAGCCGCCATTGCCGCCATGCTGGTCCGTCTGCACCAGGATGGGGCTGACTAGACCCATGGTCCGCTTCGTCGTCACCGTCGGCAAAGGCCGTTCAGTCGAATAGACGCGCGGCCCTGACCGGGCGTCATCGCCCTGGGCGACCTCCACCAGGGAGGGCGTAGCGAGGCCTAGTCGGTCCTTGGTCAGAATGGTGGGCAGAGGATCTTCAACGCTGCGCGCCTCCGCTCTGGGGCCGTATGGCACCACCAGGGGATTCACCACGCCGAAGCGGGCCTTGCCGGTCTGGGTGGGTAACGGCCTATCAACGGACGCACCGTTGGACTGGCCGTTGTATTGCACCAGAGCGGGTTCCACCAAGGCCATTGAGCCCTCCGACGTTACTGTCAGGATAGGCTGATCCACGCTCCGGTAGGCAGGGTTGGTCTGCTTCCCCATGACGAAGGGCTGCGGACCGGGCCCGCCTGGTCCCTCCGTCGGCTCCAGGTCCAGCAGCCCGATGTACAGAGAGGCCAGGGGACCACCGAACCGCTCAAGCCCACGGGCGATACGCATGCGGGTCTTATCGCTCAACGGCCGCTTCTGATAGCGAGGATCATCCAGCAGCGACCTGCCCTTATTCTCCCAGTCGATAACGTCCCGGGCGGCCCGCCAAGGGAGGAGGCCATCGAAGAGCCCCCCGGCGCTTGGCGCCGCGTGCGTGGGCTCCGGCCACCGGATGGGCAGGCCGTCCTTGCGAGCCTGGAGAAAGAAGCGAGTCCGAGTGGTGGCGTCCCCATAGTCCGCGGCGTTCAAATAGCGCCATTCGGTCTGGTAGCCCATCTCCCACATAGCCCGGACCCATGCTTCAAAGTAGATGCCTCGCTTGGAGGGATCAGGACGGCCATCGGCCGTCAGCGGTCCCCATTTCACGAACTCAGTCACGTTCTCCACCAACAAGCAGCGTACGTCCAGTGAGGTGAGCCAGCGCTGCACCGCCCAAGGGTTCATGCGCGACTGGTCACGGACAGGACGGCCGCCGCGGGCACGCGAGAAGAAGCGGCACTCCGGGCTGGCCATCAGCAGGTCCAGGCGTCCCTCCGGCACAATGCGCTCTGGGTCGGCCAACGTTACATCCTCCACATAGTGGCGGGACGTGGGGTGATTCTTGCGATGCGTTTCGATGGCGACCGGCCAATGGTTCACACAGACCAGCTCCATCTCGGCGTCGAGCTCCCGCACCGCACGCTCCGCGCCGGTGCTGCTGCCACCCGCACCGCAGAAGAGATCGGCCACCAGGAAACGGCTACTCATTCGGCGCGCGCTCCTCGCCTATCATTTTCATCGTGAGGCTCTCTATTTAGCATGCGTACTGCATCGTAGAAGCCCCGGTAGTACGCGAGCTCGCTACCGGCGTTGGGGAATTTGAGGCGGTGGTGGGCCATGTGGGTCGGCTCTTCGAAGCGCACTGGCGCCCCCTCTTGCCCTGATTCAGCTGCCCGGTTACCAGCGGGCTTGGGCGCATTGCGGTCCCAAATGCGCCGAACCGCTGGCACCCAGTTCGGGTGGGGCTCCGCTACCTTCCCTCGCCTAAAGGCGTTCTTGAGCGTCATCGAGGGGTGGCTATCGGTCACCAGCATGGCGTCGGCGATCTGTCGGAGGTCCTTGCCTCGGGCCGCCAGGGCCAGCACCTCTTCGGTAGACTGCCCGCGCGGCCTTTGGGGCCTCTTCGGCTTCACGGTCGGCTCCGGCGCTGTCGCAGCAGCCGCAGGCTCGGGGCGGGCTGGTGTCTTCGGCTCATCAATGTCCTTGTGGCGCGGGGCACCAAAGTTACTCCAGACGTCCGTCGATACGTGGTTCTTGGCCTTTGCCTTTGCAGTGCACCCCGGACGAACACACATGCCATTCGAGAATGGCCCAGCGGGAGGCTCATAGGTGTAATGATGCTCGGGGTGCCCGTGGGTGCACGGGCCCGGGGTCCTTGAAGGTGCCGTCCTGGTTGACCACCCGCTCAGCCACCGTTGTCATGCCTCCGGCCCTCATCCGGCACGCTCGCCATGATCTGCTGCACTGGCTCCAGCCGGCCGGTTATTGTCACAAAGACCTCGTTATGATCCTCACCAATCGGGCACCCGCCCGTCTCGACAATCGCCTTGTCGAGGGCCGGCCACACGTCGGAAAAGCTATCCGTGAACCCCGTCGCTATGAACGCCTTGCAACGTGGTGCGTAACATTCCAAGACCCATTTCACGAGCACCATGACCATCCCTCCCGCTGTGGATTTCAGACAACGCGCCGGTCGATATCCCTCGCTGCCATCGCATCGCCGTCGACGGGTCCTGCGTGGCCTTCGGGCGCCGAAGGCCACAGCGCACGGTAAACCGTTCGCTCCGTGACGCCGAAGTTATCGGCCAACGTCTCGATAGACTGACCCTCTGAGTGCAACCGTCGTATGGCACCGTCCCTCGTGTCTTTACGCATCCTGAGCACCACGGCGGGATCGTCGTGGACGCAAACAGGGTAGGGACATTCCAGACTCCGAAGGCAACCGCCTCCGCAGCCCGTGTCCTCATAGACAGTGGCTTCATTCCGATGACCGTTTCGACTCATGTCATCACCCCGAGCGGTAGCGAGACCTCGCCATTGGACCAGGAGGGCATCCTCATCTTCTCGCCCCAGCCATTTGCTGCGTCAGGCACAGCGCCTTCATTATGCCGCCCATTCCTTCTCCAGCTTCGCCCATGCCTCGTACAGGTCGAAGGTCTTGTCATAGAGGATGCTGGATTGCTTCTGTATGAGCCCCAGAACCGCGAGCACCTCGTGGTGGGTCTTGCCCCACCGGCTGCGGGCGGCCGTCAACAACTCGCCCAGGTTCCGCAATCTTGGGGGACGGGTCGGTGCCTTCATCTGGGGACCGCCGGCGGCCTTTGGAGCGCCGGAGGGCTCGGCGGCGGCAACCGCTGGCGGCGCAGCCACAGCTTTGAACAACTCCCTGGAGTGCGTATCGAAGTCCCGGTAGTGCTCATACTCGAAGCGATAAGGAAAGGCCTCATCACCCTCCTCCGCGATCCGAATGGCCATGCAAGCCACTTGGATAGCCTCGGCATAGACCTGGGCGCCCTTCTGGTTGCCGAGGGAATGCGCAATCATGGCCTGGGCGAGATCTCCGACCTCCTCCATCAGCGCGGGGAGCTGGTACCGCGTCCCCGGGAACTTGTGGCGGGCAAAGGTCAGCTCCGAATCGATGCAGTAGGCGGTGTGTTCGTCCATTCCGTTCATCCTTTCTTCCTGCGATAGCTCCTCGGCGCCCACGCCGCCGGTTTCCACCTGCTCCACGTCCTGCTCAGCGCTCAGGCGTCCCCAGCAACCGAGGAAGTCGTGCTCCTGGTTTGGGCTGAAAGGCCATTGGCTGCCCACGTAGCCGCAGACGCATACGATGGAGATGCCCATCTAGAGCTTGACGGGCGGCAGGACGCCAATGGCCTCATAGAGCTCTACATCCCGGAGCACCCTGTCAGAGACCTCTTTCACTCGCCGCGCCTCGCGTAACCAATCCTCATCCCAGGCATCGACCACGGTGAATGGTCCGTACCGCTCCTCCATTGCCGCGGTCAGCTGCTTGCGCGCTCTGAGCACCGAGGCCAAATTCGTCGCCAGCTCACGTACCCGCTGGATCTCTTCCACCGTGAGGAGCCTACTCATCGTCATCGGCCTGCTCATTTTCCGAGCCCGGTGTGCTGTCCGTGGCATTGCGGCCGAGGATCTCCTCCACCCGCTCCACCAGAGCCGAGAGCCGCTCCGCGACCGGAGCGCCCTCGGGGCTCGCAGCCAGCAGGCTCTCCGCCTGCCGCAGATCATCCATGGCAGTCTGGAACAGGACCGCGACCTGGACCGGGACCTCTCCAAGTCCCTCCAGACAGCCTGAGCAGATGTTCATGGTCTGGATCATCTGGGGCTCGTGCTCCGTGTGACAGACGTTGCAGGCCAGGGGATTGCGTCCCGCGCTCCGGCGGGTTCGGCGCTCGGGCGTCGTCTCGTCCCCACGGAGGTAGGCCTCCAGCTCAGGGATCGTCCACCGGTGCATGAGCTGTTTGCGCAGCGCCTCCTCCTGTTCGTCCCGGTCCTCAATGGCGCTGAGCAATTCGGCGTGCCCCATGGCGATCAGCTCGTCACCCAGCGCTTGCTTCAGGACCGGTGAGGACTGGGAGACCAGAAGCATCGCCTCCACCCAATCCGTGCTGCGGCCGGCGGACTTGGCGAGATCGAAGATGTCCACGCCCTCTTCGTTGTAGGCCTTCCACATGACCTCCGCCACGCTCAAAGGGTTCGTATGGCCTCGGAGCAGGGCTGTGGCGATGTTGCTTTGGAGCACGTCCTTCGCCTGCCCCTCACGGACCACACAGAGGATGGTAGCGGCGCCGCTCTCGATGGCGACCTGGCACCGGTTCATCCCGTCTGCACCGATGTACTTGCCGTCCACCAGATACACGCCGACAGGCTGCTGTTGACCCACCCCCTGGAGGCTCTCGCTCAGCGCCGCCGTGTCGGCCGGGCCATAATGCGACGTGATCCTGGTCTCTGGCCAGACGATGGCCTTCGGGTCCAGCCACAGCAGCTCAGGACCCTTGCCGGCGGCCGGCGCTCCATTTGACCTCGGAGCTTGAGCGGGCGCGGATCTCCCCACGGCGGACCGCCTCGCCTTCCTCTTTCGTGTCTTCTGCGTGGTCATAAATTCCCTCCTACTGGCCCATATTCCAAATCAGCCCAAGTAATCCATTTCCTTCGCCAGTACGCCCTCCGTGCGTTGAGGCGATTCCTCCGTTGGTGGTACTTGCAAAGTGTCTGGCCTGGCACTGGAGCGCTGGCGCAAAACCAGCAGAGCCCTTGCTCCCGGTAGAATCGGATGTTGTTCCTTCTGCTCCCGGTGGCGGTGGTCATTGGGCCCCGGATTCCCTGAACATCTCCCGCACGACGGCCCTGGGGTTCAGCCAAGACATGCTGCTCAGCTCAGCCTCCCGGAGCTTGGCCGCCCACCAGGCCGTCGTTTTGGCGTCCTGGGCCTGGAGCACGTCCCGCATGGTCGCCTTCTCCACCGCCAGTAGCTCCACCGAGGTCAGCAGCCGGTCCTCCTGGCTCATCGGGAACACCGTTTCCACCCAGGTGCGATTGCGGCCATGGCGGCGGTCAGCATAGAGGTCTCGCGCATCTATTAAGGCCTCCATGAACGAGTCCACAGTCATCGGTATTGCTGGGGCGGCAATGGTGGAGCCGTCCATCGTGTCCACCCATTGCTGCCTGCCGTAGTAGCTCGGTCCCCAGTCCATCATTCGATCTCTCTGGTAGCGGGAGCAGGAATCGAACTTGCCGATCTAGGCAAATGAGGCCTGGACGAGCCCAGCTCTCCCGCATCGGGGATCTCTCTCCATTTGCGTCCGTCGAGAATGGCGCCGCCGGCCTTTGCCGTGGGGCCTCCCCATTGCTTGAAGAAGAATGGCACCCCGGCACCCGAGCACTGGTCCCTGATCGAACGCACCCAGTCCATCCTGTCCAAGTAGGGCGCGTAACCGCCATCAGCAGTCTGATACACCAGGCGCCGGTGGGCAGGTCCGCCGCTCTCCCCGCCTACGATCACCCAATCGAGAGAGTCTCGGGGCCCTGCCCTCAGGTTGAGCTTCCCCAGCAGAGGCTCGCAGCTCACGAACCGCACGGCAGCCGGGATCTGAGCCAGGATCGGCAACCGGAGATCAGCCATGCGCTGATTCTCCACGGAGACTCCGACCCATACGTTATGCAGCGGCCAATTAGGACCGTCCGTGCCACCGGGTATCACCTGTCTCCCAAACCCGAAGAGCGCTCCATTTGTCGCTATCCACCCAACGGTACGGAACCAATTCCACGCCCGCTCTGGACGCTTCGTGAGCACCTGAAAAATATGTCCTCGCTGCTGACCCGCAAGCCACATGACCGCGAAGACTTTGCCGATGAAATCGTCCGGTATCTCCTCGTGGAACAGATCGCTCATGCTGTCCACGAACACCATGCGCGGCTTGGTCCAGAGTAGTGGGACGTTGAGACGTGCATCGTGCAGCGTCACGCCTCGGCCACCCGCGCCTGATGGGATGCCCCATGAACGGTGATCGCGCCCCCAGCGGTGTTCCACCCGCTCGGCGTAGCAATAGGCACATCCAGGGCTAACCTTGGTGCAGCCCGTGGTTGGATTCCAAGTAGAATCGGTCCACTCAATGGCGCTCTTGTCGCTCATCGCTTCCTTATCGCAATCAGCAAATCCCTGACCAGCTCGGGCTCCAGCGGCTCCGCGCCAGTGTGGATGGATGCGCCTATCTTTATCGTCGTGTAGAAGCACGCTGCATTTCTGTGCTCCTGTTTAGCGAGGTCCAGGACTATGAAGCCCTCGGGGCACCAGGAGTAACGAGGGTCCCACGCCAATTCGGCATAGATCGCCACCACAACCCTCGCCCGCCAGTCCGTCCGTTTCAGAGCGAAGAAGCCCTCGGGGCACCAGGGATACTTGTCGCTCTTGAAGAGGCCTTTCTCAGTGAGATGGCTACCCACGGAACCCTCCATCCTCGGCGGGCGCCATGAACCGCTCATAGGCCGTCTCGCCATGGCCCACAAGCAGGTACGGCATGAACACCTCCACGACGGTCACCATCTGCGTCTGGATCAGGTCCAGTTGGGCTTTGACCCACTCACGGATGATCCGCCAGGCTATGCGTTCCGCTTGAGCATGGACCTTTAGTTTTTGGTCATGGTCAGGGAACCGGTGCGCATAGACAGGGCTCTCCGCTCGCTTGTTGAGGACGACCTGATACACCGCGTCAACGTTCACCGGCAGCTTGAAGGAAACCGGGCCCTGGGGCGTCATCATCTCGAAGTAGAGCGCCAAGATGGTCCCAGCGGCATACTCCTTGGCAACCTTGCTCGCGTGATGCTTCCGCAGCAGGTCTTCGATCTCCATCGCCGTCTTATCCGCTGGGACCTTAGTGGTCTCGAAAGCTATTACCTGCCCTGCCATTGCTAGGCCCTCCCGAGCTTGAGCTGGAGTACCGGCGCGCCGTCCGCCAGGCGGGATGTCCTGATGCCTCCAAGCCCGTAGGCGGGGATCACAGCGTTGTAGCGGTGGCAGGCTGGGCAGCGCTCAACCAGATACCCCAACTCCTGCCGGCCGGACTTCACCTTCGCCAGCTCTGGTTGATGGACATGAAGCTGCGTGTCGCAATAGGCGCATGGAGCCGTGAGCTGGGGGCTTGCAGTCTCGTGCCACGGGCACCAGCCGACGGGCCGAGGCCGATGCGACGGCCGGTGAAATGTTGCACCCGTCCTGGAGACTGGCGACGCCAGAAGCGGCGCCTGACGGATGTCGGAGATGATCTCGTGCTTCTCCCGGTGCCAGGGGCACCAGATGAGCTCGACGGTCCAGCCGGGATAATCCCTGTCCAAGCCGGCGCGCAGACTCTTGGCATATTGGAGGGCGCAGCGCATCAGGCGGCACTCCCGTCGACCTCAGCATGCTCCAGGAGCCCAGGCAGCGGGTCCCCCTGGGCCAGGGCGAGGAAGCGGCGAGGAGCATATTTCTCGGCCTGCTCCAGAGCCTCTTCCGCCGGACCGTTGAAGTAGAGGCTGCGCATCCCCACCTTGCGGTGGCCCAGCAGCTCGTCCATCCACAGCTCGCTGCCGCCATTGCGGAGAAACTCCGCCTCGAAGGCACGACGGAAGGCGTGGGTGTTCATCCCCAGCTGGTAGAAACCGGCCCTCTTGAACAAGCGCCGCATATAGTCGCGCAGCTTGATTTCGCCGATTGGTTGTCCCCTGAGGGTTAGACATCCATGGAGCCGGATCTCGCGCTGTAACGCTTCCATCGTCTCGGTTGGGAGATAGACCACGCGCTCACCAGTCGCATTCGCCTTGGTAGGCTTGCCATACACAACCACCCAACCCTTACCGTCCACCACCGGCTCGCCGTTCTTGCGCCGCCCCTCGCGTCGGGGATCTCGCTCGCTGAGTGAGCAGAGTTCGCCCTCCCGCATCCCCGTCTGGCCCAAGGCAACGATGATCGTCCATTCCTCGTGTGATCGTGCTAGCCGGAGGGACTTGGCCATCTGCTCTTGCGTTAGTGCCGGACCACCTTTCGGGGCCGCAGGCAGATCTGGATGGGTGAGATCCGGGGTGTGGATGCTAAACTCACGCCTGAGCCAGTTGTAGAGCGTGCTGATGTCAACGTGGGCCCTCACCTTGGATCCGGGAGCGACCGGCAGCGCCCTGATGTATTCCAGGATCTCTTGCCTGGACATCGGCAGGGTGGGGAACTTCCTCTGAAAAGGCTTGAAGGTCCACACGTAGTTGCTGAGGCTCGCCGCGCTCATCTCCTTACGCTTGCTGAATTTCTCCACCCACTCGGCCGTATCCATGACCGGGTTCTCCGAATCTGGAGCGGTGGCGGATGGCCTGGGCGCCAAGGTCCGACCGCGCAGGCTCCTCTGTGGGAGAGCCGGCGGCGCGCCAGCAGAATGCCCGTTGCCATTCACGCTGGCTCTGACCTCCAGTGTGCGTCCGCGCATGGCCTTCTTCGCGCTGTTGTCCCGATGCGGGCTGTAGTCCCCTATTCGCCGGCGCAGGGATCTCTCGTCCAGTAGCATCGTGTCGCCAGGAAATGCTGGCTCCTTGGCCACTGCGACTACGCCTTCCTTCACCCACCGGCTAATGTGGCTCGGGCTGATCCCATAAAGAGCGTATTTGCGGGCTGCCTGCCGGACACCGATCTGGCCGCTCGTCTCCTCGGGAAGCCGCACCCTGGTTCCTGTGGTCATTTCGCACGCCCTCCATTGCCGAGATCTGACGTGTCCACCCACGGCTGCATCGAGCCAATCTCCAGGCTCATGGCCACCTCCAGTCGCCGTAGCGTCTTGGGGCCAGCCTTGTGCTTGCAGGTGATGAGATGGTGGAGCTGGGTCTCGCTCATATCAGCCTTCCGAGCGAGCCAGGCCTGCGTTCGTTCGTTCCTCACCAACCACTCCCTGATCCGGCTCTGGTCTCTGACATCGCCTTGGAGCATCTCTGTAGTACCTCTACATAAAAGGGTAGCGATACTTACTGGACTTGTCAAGAGTCTCTACACAAACTAAATTGCGATGAGCCAAAAAGTACCGGTCGGTGAGCCAAAAGTACGGTCGGTAGTACTACATCGACCACCGAGGGGAGGCGCTGAAGTGGAAGCGTTATTGGAGTCAGCGAAGACTGCGAGGGCGGGCCGACGAGACCCGGCCAGGATGCTCGTAGGCCAACGGCTGCGGCAATGCCGGAAGCGGGCCCACATGACCCAAGAGAATGTAGCGGACCGGCTTGGAGTCTCGCCCAAAGCGGTGAGCTTCTGGGAATTGGGAGACTCTGGGCCTAGCGACGCGAATAAGAGCGCTCTCGCCACCCTTTTCGGCGTTTCGGTGGACTGGTTACTTGGCAGGGACGGGTCAGGCAGCCCACTGGAGCCCTCGGTAGCCTATCTGGCGGGCGGGCGAATGTCGGAGGAAGAGGCCCACCTGGCGGCGGAGTTCATCAACTTCCTGCGTTCCAAGAACACATGAGGCGCCATGCGCTGCTAGTTATTGCCGCCATGGTCCTGCTAGCCGCCTGCGAAGATACACCCACCATTCGGGGAAATCTCGATGCCGAGTCAAAAGTTGAGGCCGGCATGTCCATGGATGACTTCACTATCGCCAATCCGCGACCACCATTCACGACGCTGAATCTCGTGAAGGCCACCGGTGGGGAGCTATGGACACTCAGCACCATAGAAAACGGCAAACCAATCGAGTTGAAGGCAGCCCTAGCTGAAGATGTGGACAGCCCTTATTTCGCATGGATCTTCTTTCCAACCGTGACCGGCAGCTCACGCCCTACATTCATCACGTTTCGCAGTGAAGACCAGTTAGTCATTGACGTGCAGCGGGTCGGCTGTGATGCCACTCTGTTCATTTTGGCGACTGGAAGACAACATATACGGGTCCCAGCGGGCTCGGCGTGCAAGCCATAACACCGCCCGACTGGCGTCAGATGCGCCCGTGGCAGGGTTTATGGCAACAGGGTCGAAGAATGGTTTTACTCGTGGGGCCCGATTTTTTGAACACCCCTAAGTGTGAGCTTGAAATTAGCTATGCAAATATGCACCAAACTGGTGCGACGTTTCCTTCAGCTTGCTTTTGGCTACGAGACTACGTCGCCAATCCGGGTGCGCAATTCCGACAGTGCGCTAGACCCAGCTAGGGCCAAGATGCCACAAACCGCCCTCCAGGTGTCGATGGAATCGTAGCTGGACTGGGGTGTTCCAAAAAGGGGGGGGTGTTCTAAACTTGGAACACCCCCTTGTTTGGAACACCTTTTAGAACACCCATTAGCTACAACCCGTGGTGGGCTGCTAGCTACAAAACAGGGCTTAACCGTTAGCCTGTCGAAGGGTCGTCCTTCGAGTGCCTCAGGACGAACGGAGCGTAAGCGTTGTGGTTGATCAGTCCCGCTCGTGGTTCGAGAGGTCCGACAACGCCGGACTCTTGATAAAATCGGACCTCACCATGAGCGGGAAATAAACCCGCTCACCACGAGCGCAGTCGAAGGGAAGGGTCGCCCTGTCCTAGCCCTTCACCAGCCCGATGGTGTTCCCCTCCGGGTCGGAGAAGGTAGCCACCGTGACGATGCCGGGGACCTCCATGGGGGGCATCAGCGTCTTGCCGCCCATGCTCTCGGCTTTGTCCAGGTAGGCCTGCAGGT
This sequence comes from Dehalococcoidia bacterium, assembly GCA_965249185.1. GTDB lineage: Bacteria > Chloroflexota > Dehalococcoidia > Lucifugimonadales > Australimonadaceae > CBDFLS01. The sequence goes on along the minus strand of CBDFLS010000002.1, from coordinate 498,700 downwards.
CGTCCACCTGGACGAAGATGCGCACACCCGTCGGGTCGCCCTCGCCGGGAATTCCGCCGTTGATGCCCAGATCGCCGTCGCCCCTGGTGTCCACGAAGCCGTAGTCCATGGGGTTGTCGGCGTTGATGCCCCACCCGAATAGCTTGGAATAGAACTCCTGCGCCTTCTTGCCGTTTTTGGAGACGACCTCCCAGTGAACAACTGGATTCGCCATAATCCTCCCCCTTTCTCGTTTGCCGTGGTGCGGTTTGCTTGCCAGACCGCGACGGTCTGGCCGCGGCGAAGCGCTTAAGATGCCCCGGCGTCCACCTGGGCCGCCAGGGTATCGGGTCCCGGGTCTCCTCCCGCGGCGGCGGTGAGCAGGCGGGCCAAGTAGTGCTGCCAGCCCATTGCGTGCAGCTCCCGCGACTGCTGGTCGGGCAAGCCCCCGTGCCGTAGCCGGAGGATGGTCCCATCGCCGTCCGGGGTCAGGGTGACCTCCACGGTGCTGGAGCCCGGCGGGATGGGGTGACCATCGCCCTCCCAGCCCCAGATGAACACCACCTTGCTGTGGGGCGTCACCTCCACATACTCGCCCCGGACGGTATCGCGGCTGTTCATGACCACGCGGTAGATGCCGCCGGGACGGGGGTCCAGGCTGGCGGTGACGCCCTTCCGCAGGGCCATCTTGGAGGCGTCGGTGAAGAAGCCGAAGACCGTCTCGGGCCGGGCGCGAATGCGGACCGTCTGCTCGACCGCCTCACTCTCGGTGTGCGATGTCATCCTTCAACCTCCACTCTTGGCAATCTCCGCTCTTGGGCTTCGGCCGCCTGGGCCAGCCGCTGCAGACGGTCTCCCCAGAACTCCTCCAGGAAGATGCGGAGCTCCGCCAGCCCCTCGGGCCGGGCCCGGTAGAGGCGGCGGGTGCCCGCTTTGCGCATGGTGGCCAGGCCGGCGGTGGTGAGGACCTTCAGGTGCTGGGAGATGGCCGGCCGGGTGACGTCGAAGTGTGAGGCGATCTCGCCCGACGGGAGCTCCCTGGCCCAGATGAGCCGGAGGATCTCGCGGCGGCGGGGCTCGGCGATGGCCTGTAGCGCCAGTTCCATAACGAGATTTATTTAGCAGAGACTTACGAAAATGTCAACTAACGACTTAGAAAGGGCCGCCATCTCTCGCCGCCCGGAGAGGCCCTCCTATCACTGCACGCCTACGCCGTGGGGGCCGGCGTGATTATTCGGCTCCTTGTCATAGCCGCCAAGGCTGGGTGAAAGCCGTAAATGGCGAGTCGGACACACAGATGGGGGTACGCTGGCGTATGCTACACTCGGCGTGCACATCGGCGTCTTCGTGAGGAGTCCCGTGCCCGAGTTCCCAGGCCGCGTCGAGTTCTGGAACATCGGCTACCCTCTGGGGGCCTTTGTCTACATCACCGCCGCCATCGCCGTCGCCGCGGTGGTCTGGGGGCTCTACCAACGCCAGCGCATATGGCGGCTGGGCGGGCCCAACCCCGACCTGGGCCCGTGGGGCCAGCGCCTGCGCGGCAGCGCCAGGGTGCTGCTCCTCGATACCCTCGCCCACCGGCGGTTCCTCAAGCGCGAATGGCTCCCCGGCGCCATGCACTTCAGCATCTTCTGGGGCATGGTGGTGCTCTTCATCGCCACCAACGTCAGCGCCCTGGAGTTCAACGCCAAGAAGTACCTGGGATTCGAGTCGCCGACGGTCCATTGGTCGTTGCAGATGGAGCTGGTGTGGGACATCTTCGGCGGGCTGCTGCTGTTCATAGGGCTGAGCATCGCCCTCTACCGCCGCTACATCCAGCGTCCGCCCCGCCTGAATACGGTGCTGGAGAACGGCGTGTTCCTGGGGCTCATCATGGCCATGGTGCTCACTGGCTTCCTGCTCCAGTCCTTGCGGATGGCGGCCACGGAGTTGGAGCCCAGCAGCCTCCTTTACCATCCCAAGTGGGCCCGCTGGTCGCCGGTGAGCTACGTCATCGCCCTGGCGCTGCGGGGCGCCGGCGCCAGCGTGTACGGCATGCAGGTGACCCACTTCGCCCTCTGGTGGTTCCACGCGGCGCTCATGTCGGCCACCTTCGTCTACGCCGCCTACCGGTTCAGGAGTTTGCTGCACATCTTCGTCAGCCCGGTGAACGTCCTGCTGCGGTCCAGTGTCACCCGGCCCAAGGGGGCCCTGCGTTCCATGGGGGACCTGGAGCAGCTCGAGAGCTTCGGCGCCCGGGAGGTGACACAGTTCACCTGGAAGCAGCTCCTGGACTTCGATGCCTGCACCAACTGCGGCCGCTGCCAGGACCAGTGCCCGGCGTGGGCCAGCGGCAAGTCCCTCTCGCCACGGAAGCTGATCCAGGACGCCAAGGCGTATATGGAGCAGCGAGCCCCGGCGCTCCTCCGGGCCGGAAACGGCGAGCCGCCACCCCCGGAGCGGTCGCTGGTCCACGACTTCGTGACGCCGGAGGCGCTCTGGGCCTGCACCACGTGCCGCGCCTGCATGGAGGCCTGTCCCGTCCACATCGAGCACATCGACACCATCGTGGACATGCGCCGATACCTGGCGCTGGAGGAGGCCCAGGTCCCCGAGACGGCCATGAGCGCGCTGTCCTCCATGGAGCAGCGGGGACACCCCTGGCGCGGCACCCAGGCGACCCGCACCGACTGGATGCAGGGGACCGCCGTGAAGACCATGGCCGACGACCCGGACCACAAGGTGCTGCTGTGGGTGGGCTGCACGCCCGCTCTGGACCCCCGTAGCCAGGGCGTCGCCAGGGCGATGGCATCAGTGCTGAAGGTGGCGGGCGTGAAGTTCCGTGTCCTGGGCGACGAGGAGACGTGCACCGGCGACCCGGCCCGGCGCATGGGGAACGAATACCTGTTCACGCTGCTGGCCAAGCAGAACATCGAGACCCTGGAACGCTACGGTGTCCAGCGGGTGCTCACGCTCTGCCCCCACTGCTTCAACACGCTCAAGAACGAGTACCCACAGCTCGGCGGCCGCTTTCGGGTGCAGCACTACACGGAGTTCGTGGCGGAGCTGATCAGGGATGGACGGATCAGGCCCGTCCGCTCGGTGGAGACCTCCGTGGCCTACCACGACTCCTGTTACCTGGGCCGCCACAACGATATCTACGACCCGCCCCGCGAGATCGCCGCCGCCATCCCCGGCTTGCGGCTGGTGGAGATGGGTCCGGACCGCTCCCGCCACCGGGGCTTCTGCTGCGGCGCTGGCGGCGGCCGCATGTGGATGGAGGAGGAGGGCAAGCGGGTGAACCACATCCGCACCGAGCACTTCTTGGAGACGGAGGCGCAGACGGTGGGCGTCTCCTGTCCCTTCTGTCTCCAGATGATGGAGGAGGGCATCACCGCCAAGGGGATGCGCGAGACCCGCTCGGCCAAGGACCTGCTGGAGCTGCTGGACGAGAGTCTGGAGCCGGAGCCAACCGCGCTTGACGACGCTCCGGACAGTCACTAGCATGGGGCCCGACTAAGGCCGGTCACTAGTATAGGCCCCCACTAAGGGTCGTAAGGTCCATGGACGACTACTTCCGCCAGTACGGCTTCATCTTCATCTTCGGCATCGTCGCGCTGATCGTGCCCAGCAGCCTGCTGGTCGTCTCGTGGATGGCGTCCAGAGTGCGCATCCGGCCGTACAAGCCCAACCCCATCAAAGAGGACACCTACGAGTGCGGGATGGAGACCATCGGCGGCGGCCGGTGGGAGCGGTTCAACGTCCGCTACTACCGTTACGCGCTGCTCTTCGTCATCTTCGACGTGGAGGTGGTCTTCCTCTTCCCGTGGGCAACTCGGGTCGGCGTCCTCGGCTGGGCCGGCTTCGCGGCCATCGGTGTCTTCCTGTTTGTGCTGATCCTGGGCTGGATCTACGAGTGGCGCCGCGGCGGCATGGAGTGGACGTAGGCGACACCCCGGAACCCCTCCGCTCTGCGCGGAGTGCTTCCCCACCCTCCGCAAAGAACTTCAGTGTTGGTTTTCTGGAAAGGGTACGGGAGACCTCTTTTGGAAAAAGAGGTCTCCCCGATTTAGCGCTAGCCTTTGACCACGCTCCCTAGCCTTTAACCACACGCAGGAAGCGGCGGCGGCCCACCTTGAGGATGGCGCCGTAGGCCACGCGGGCCGTCTCCTGAGAGACGCGCTGGCCATCCAGCTCCACGGCCCCCTGGTCCAGAAGGCGCTTCGCCTGGCTGCGGCTAGGCGCTAGCCCCGTGGCGGCCAGAAAGCGCGTCACCTCCACCGTGGCGCCGTCGCCGTCGGCAGCCTGGACGCCATCGGTGGCGGCGCTCACCGCCAGCTCCGGCACGTCGTCGGGCGCCTGGCGCTGCTGGAACACGCGCTCGAAGGCCTCCTGCGCCTGCGTGGCGGCGTTCGCCGGATGGAACTGGCCCACGATGTCGCGTCCGAGCCGCTTCTTCAGCTCCATGGGGCGGACGCCGCCGGACTCCAACCCCCGCTTCATCTCCTTCAACTCTCCGTCGGGCACGTCCGTCAGCAGCTCGAAGTAGGTGAGGATGAGCGGGTCCGGCAGCGACATCACCTTGCCGAACATCTCCTCCGGCGGGTCCTCCACGGCGATGTAGTTGTCCAGCGACTTGCTCATCTTCTGGACGCCGTCGGTGCCGGGGATCATGGGCATGAGGAAGCACTGCTGGGGACGCTGGCCCATCTTCTCCTGGAGGTCCCGGCCCACCAGCAGGTTGAACCTCTGGTCCGTGCCCCCGAACTCCACGTCCGACTCGATGGCGATGGAGTCGTAGGCCTGGAGCAGCGGGTAGAGCAGCTCGGTGACGGCGATGGGCCGGCCGGCGGCGTAGCGCTTGGCGAAGTCGTCCCGGTGCAGGAACTGGTTCACCGTGAAGCGCGAGGTGAGCTCGATGACGTTGGCCAGGGTGAAAGCGCCGAACCACTCGCTCTGGTACACGGCCCGGGTCCGCTGGGGGTCCACCACCTTGAAGAACTGCCGCATATAGCTCTCGGCGTTGGCCCGCACCTCCCCGGCGGTCAGCATGGGGCGGGTCGCCGAGGCGCCCGACGGGTCGCCGATCTGGGCCGTCCAGTCGCCCACGATGAGGATGAGCTGATGGCCGAGCTCCTGGAGCTGGCGCAGCTTGCGCAGGCCCACCACGTGGCCCAGGTGAATATCCGGGCGGCTGGGGTCGAACCCCATCTTCAGCCGCAGCGGCTTCCCCTCTTTGAGGAGGCGCACGAACTCCGCCTCGACGATGATCTCGGAGACGCCGCGGCGGATAATGCGGCGGACCGTTTCGGCATCTGGGATGGCCATGGGAGTCTCCTCGAGTCTATGGCGCCTTAGGCCCGCCGCCGGCGGTGGGCGGAGCGGCCAGAAGCAGCCGCACCTCCTCCACGTCGCGGCGCATCTGGGCCGTCAGCTCCTGCACCGTGGGGAAGCGCTCCTGGCCCCGGAGCCAGCCCACGAACTCCAGCCGCACCTGCTGTCCGTAGAGGTCGCCCTCGAAATCGAGAAGGAACGCCTCCACCACCTCCCTGCCATCGGTGTAGAGCGTGGGCCGCGTGCCGATGCTGACGGCGGCCTTGTAGCGGTGGCCGTCCGCCGTGAGCCACCCCGCGTACACGCCGTGGGCGGGGACCGCCTGGGACGGGTCGAGCCGCAGGTTGACCGTGGCGTAGCCCAGTTCAGCGCCGCCCCGGCCCTCGCCCCGCTCCACGCTTCCCGCGAGATGGAAGGGCCGGCCCAGGTAATCGGCCACCCGCTCCACCTCGCCACCGGCCAGGGCCTGGCGTATAGCCGTGCTGTTGACCGGCGCCCCCTCCAGCGTGAACGGCTCCACCACCTCCATGGAGAACCGGTGAGACACCGCCAGCTCCCGTAGCACGGGGATAGTCCCCCCACGGTCGTGGCCCATGGCGAAGTCGGGCCCCACCACAAAGTGTGTGATCCGCAGCCCCCCCCACAGCTCCTCCAGGAACTCCTCGGCGCTCAACAGCGAAAGCTCCTTGGTGAAGGTGATGGGCACCACCTGCCCCACGCCGGTGGCCCGCAGCAAGGAGAGGCGGTCCTCCAGGGAGGTGAGCCACACCAACGGCTCCTCGGGCCGGAGGACCGAGCGGGGATGGTTGGAGAAGGTGACGACCGCTGGGATGAGGCCGCGCTGGGAGGCGGCGTCCTGAAGGCGCTCAAGCAGGTGCTGATGGCCCCGATGGACCCCGTCGAAGACGCCCAGGGTCAGCGCCGTGGCCCCTGCGGGCCGGCCCCTGGACAGCTCTTCGGAGAGATTGCTCACCGCTGCCTTAGCCGACGGCCAACGCGCCGTGGGCCTCTCTCAGCAGGGATTCGGTCTCCTCCCAGCCTATGCAGGAGTCGGTGATGGACACTCCGTACTTGAGCTGAGCCGGGTCGTCGGCGAGCTTCTGATTGCCGGGGAAGAGGTGGCTCTCCACCATGCAGCCGACGATATCGGCGTTCCCCGCCAGCCGCTGGGCGATGACATCCCTGAAGACGGTGGCCTGACGCGCGTAGTCCTTCTCCGAGTTGCCGTGGCTGCAATCGACCATCAGCCGAGGCGGGAGGCCCGCCGCGCGAAGCTGCCCCTGCGCCTTGGCGATGTTGCCGGCGGCGTAGTTGGCCCCCCGGCTGCCCCCCCGGAGCACCACGTGTCCATGGGGGTTGCCTTTCGTGACAACGGCGGAGGTGTGCCCCTCGCGGTCTATGCCGAGAAACGCGTGGGGGGACCGGGCCGACACCGTCGCGTCCACGGCGTACTGCGAGTTACCGTCGGTGCTGTTCTTGAATCCCACGGGCATGCTCAACCCGCTGGCCATCTGGCGGTGGGTCTGGCTCTCCACGGTCCGGGCGCCGATGGCGGCCCAGGAGACCAGGTCCGCCAAATACTGGGGCACGACGGGGTCGAGAAACTCCGTGGCCACGGGAAGGCCCATGGCGCCGATCCGCAGAAGGAAGCCTCGGGCCCGCTGGAGACCTGTTCCGATGTCAAAGGTCCCATCCAGGCACGGGTCGTAAATAAGGCCCTTCCAGCCGATGGTGGTCCGCGGCTTCTCGAAATAGACCCGCATGACCAGCAGGAGACGGTCGTTCAGCCGCTCCGCCAGGTCCGCAAGGCGCCGGGCGTACTCCAGACCCGCATGCTCGTCGTGGATGGAGCAGGGGCCCACAATGACCAGAAACCGGGTGTCCTCGCCGCCCAAGACCCGTTTGATAGTCCCTCTGCCCTGGAACACGGTGTCCGCTATCGGGGGGGTGATGGGGAGCTGCTCAATGACCTCGTTCGGAGTCACCAGAGGCTCGATCTTCTGGATGTTTACATCGCTTATATTGATGGATTGCACCACGGCGCAGTCCTTTCGACTCGTCCACGCAGACTATTGCGCTGAGCGGGGATGGGTGTCGCGCTAGCGATACACGCCGGCGACAGTGCCAGTGGCGGGAGCCACCCCCGTATACCTCTTCAGGAGAGCGCCGGACGAGGTGTGAAGGGCCAGAGGCTCCCGCGGCGTAAACAGGGGAGAGAGGCGGGCGTGGCTCGATGTCCAGACGCCTCTGCTCCGAAGCGCCGGCCCGCCGTCCGCGCACACGCCCGAAACGTTCGTCAAGATGCTACCCCTCGGTCCCGCAGATGGCGGGCGTTTCTCAGATAGACGTGGGCCAGATCGCCCTTGCTCTTCTCTGTATTCACCAACAACAGGACCCGGATAACCGAGGGCGTCCCGTCCGCCACATCTATCTCGTGAGCGCTCATCATCGCGGTGTCGGTCCACCCCAGCCGGACCCGGGCGGCGACCGCCGGGAACTCGGCGTTCACGTCCTTGGTCGTTGTAAAGAATATCGCAGCTACGTCCTCCTCCGCAAGGCCGTTGAGCGCCACCAACTCCCGGAGCAGCTCCTCCGTGGCCTCCACGATGGCCTCTTTGGTGTTGGAGTCGACGGTGGTGGCGCCGCGAAGGCCCAAGCAGGTGGAGCTCATCTCTGCATCCTGACGCCGCTCATCGGGATGGGCCGCCCAGCTCCGCGATAAACCGGGCGGCCCGGTCCAGTCGTTCGTTCGGAGGCGCCGAGTGTATCACGTTGATGAGCGCGCTGCCCACCGCGACCGCCTGGGCGTGGCCACCGACTGCCTCCACGTGTCGGCGCTCCGACACGCCGAACCCCAGGGCCAGCGGGAGGGAGGTGTGACGGCGGACGCGCCGGAGCAGCTCGATGGCGCTGGAGGGCACATCGGTCCGCGCGCCGGTCACCCCCGCCACGCTGACGCAGTAGATGAATCCATCGGCCTGGGCGCACGCCTCGGCGATCCGCTCGTCGGTGCTGGTTGGGGCAAGCATGCTGATGAGGCTGAGCTTCCGGGCCCGGAGCTGCTCCCCCAGGAGCGCCGACTCCTCGAGAGGAAGATCCGGCACGATAACGCCGTCTGCGCCCGCGTCGGCGGCCTCTTGGGCGAAAGCCGAGAGGCCGTAGCTGAGCAGCGGATTGTAATAGCCCATGAAAACTATAGGGATGGTCAAGCCGCGCTCGCGAAGGGTGCGGCACACCTCCAGGCAGCGGGCTAGGGTCACCCCTTGCTGGAGCGCGTGAAAGCTGGATGCCTGGATTGTTGGGCCTTCGGCCATCGGGTCGCTGAAGGGGATGCCCAGCTCCACCAGGTCGGCGCCCGCCTCGGCCAGGGCGGGGACCAACGCCAACGTCTCCTCCACCGAGGGAAAGCCCACGGTGAGATAGGGGAAGACGCCGGTGCGGTGCTCGTCCTCCAGCCGCTTCATAGCCTCTGTCATGCGCTTAGTCATGAGGGCTCAACTCGGCACGGCCATGGCGATCCCATTTTGGGCGGCGTGGGCCAGGATGCCCGGCCAGAGGGAGCCTGTGCGCCCGTACACCCAGACCAGCACCATGCCGCTCATGAAGGCCGGCACCAGCAGACCCACCGAACCGTGGCTCGATGCAAAGATCACCGAGCTGCCGGCGGCCCCGCCCCACACCCCCCAACGCTTGGCCAGCCCGGGGTAGGCGAAACCCCGGAAGAACGCCTCCTCGGCCAGGGGGGCCAGGAGCACGATGGCCAGAATAGCGGGCACCAGCGTCTCCGCGGCCCGCACCTCCGCGGGCAACGGAGGGGGCAGCAGCCGGTCCGGCGCCAGCAGCGCATAGAGCACGTTCAACGAGAGGCTTGCCAACAGCGCCACCACCGCCCAGCCCACCAGGTTGCCCCGGCCCCGGCGGAACCCCAACAGCGATAGGGAAACGGTCCTGAACCCTGGCCCAAACCACCAGGCCACCAGCAGGAAGCTACCCTCCGCCAACAGCGCGATAGCCACAAAGTGGAGCGCGGAGGAATCGAGGCCGCCGGAGAAGGCCACGACCAGACCGCCACCCACGCCCCACAGGAAGAGCAGCGCCAGCAGGGCCAGCCCCACCCGCCCAGGGCCCCACGGGACCGCCGGCATGAGCTCGGCCCGCTGCGGAGGTTGTTCCAGCATGAGTATCACCGGAAGGACGATTACAACCATGCTAGCAGGCCGCCACGATGCGGACAAGGAGAACGGCGGACGGCCGGGGCGAGGGCCCCGCTCACCGCCTCGCGCGTTGACACTCCCGTTCGTGGCATGCTAGACTATTGCAGCCTCGCAGCAGATGCTGCGACGAAGGGAAGCAGGGCGGCGGAGCACATCGTTACGGGGCAAAGAGTTGTCCCGCCACGGCTGGAACAGGGTGGCACCGCGGGAGCCAACGTCCCGTCCCTTACGTGGGACGGGGCTTTTTGTTTAGCGACACCAACCCTACGGAGCGAGAGCCATGAAGCTGACCGGCGCCCAGATCATCTGCGAGTGCCTCCTCAAAGAGGGAGTGGAGGTCATGTTCGGGCTGCCGGGAGGGGCCATCCTGCCCCTCTACCAGACCCTGCCCGAATACCCCCAGCTCCGGCATATCCTGGTGCGCCACGAGCAAGGCGCGGGCCACGCCGCCGACGGCTATGCCCGGGCGTCGGGAAAGGTGGGCGTGTGCGTGGCCACCTCGGGGCCCGGCGCCACCAACCTGGTCACACCCCTGGCCACCGCCATGATGGACTCGGTGCCCGTGGTGGCCTTCACCGGCCAGGTGCCGCGAGCCGCCATCGGCCGGGACGCCTTCCAGGAGACCGACACCACGGGCATCACGCTGCCCATCACCAAGCACAACTACCTGGTCATGGCGGCCTCGGAGCTCGCCCAGACCGTTAAAGAGGCGTTCCACATCGCCGCCACTGGCCGGCCGGGGCCGGTGCTCATCGACGTCCCCCGCGACGTGCTCACGGAGCTGGCGGAGTTCGAGTACCCGGAGACGGTGAAGCTGCGGGGCTACAGGCCAACCACCGAGGGCCATGGCCAGATGATCAAGCGGGCCGCCCGGCTGATCAAGGAATCGGAGCGTCCGCTGGTCCTGGCCGGCCACGGCGTGGTTATCTCCGGGGCCCGCGCCGAGCTCCGGGAGCTGGCGGAAAAGGCCCAGACTCCCGTCATCACCACCCTGCTGGGCATCGGCTCCTTCCACGAAGCGCACGTCCTCAGTATGGGCATGCCGGGGATGCACGGCATGGCCTTCAACAACCACGCCATCGACCGCGCCGACCTGCTGATCGCCGTGGGCATGCGCTTCGACGACCGGGTCACGGGCCGTCTCAGCGCCTTCGCTCCCAACGCCAGGGTCATCCACATCGACATCGACCCAGCCGAGGTGGGCAAGAACGTGCGGGTCACCGTCCCCATCGTGGGCGATGCCAAGCGGGTGCTCCACGCGCTGGCCCTGGAAGTGGAGCAGGCCACGCACACCGAGTGGTTGCGGGAGATCGACGAGATGCGGAAGGAGCGCCCCTCGGACCTCGTCCGGGACACGGAGAAGCTCCTCCCCCAATTCGTCATCCGCGAGCTCTCCGACGTGACCAAGGGCGACGTTATCCTGGTGACCGGGGTGGGCCAGCACCAGATGTGGGCGGCCCAGCACTATAGTTTCAGCGACTCCACCGGGTGGCTCACCTCCGGAGGGCTGGGCACCATGGGATACGAGGTGCCCGCGGCCATGGGCGCCCAGATGGCCAGGCCCGACAGGACGGTGTGGAGCATTGCGGGCGACGGCGGGTTTCAGATGACCATGGCCGAGCTGGCCACCATCGCGGAACACCAGTTGCCGGTGAAGTTCGCGCTGATCAACAACAACACCCTGGGGGCGGTCCGCCAGCTCCAGGACCTCTTCTTCAACCGCGTGCGGGTGGCCGTGGAGTACACCCGCAACCCCGACTTCGTGAAGCTGGCCGAGGCCTTCGGCCTGTGGGCCTGCCGGGTCACCGACAAGGCCCAGGTCCGAGGGGCTATCAAGGACGCCATGGCCCATCCTGGCCCCGCCCTCATCGACTTCCAGGTGGAGCGGGAGGAGAACGTCTATCCCCACGTCCCCGCCGGAGGGAGCGTGGCGGAGATGCTGGAGGAGCCCGAGCCGGAGTCCAGCCCCGATCCGGAGTCCAGCAAAGTGAAGCGATGACAGCGATAGTTGACCACACCATCACGGCGCTGGTGGAGGACAAGCCCGGCGTGCTGGCCAGAGTGGCCGGCATGTTCCGCCGGCGCGGGTTCAACATCTCCAGTTTGGCGGTGGGCCACAGCGAGCTGCCCAACCTCTCGCGGATGACCTTCGTGGTCCACGGGGAAGAGGACATCGTGGAGCAGGTGACCAAGCAGCTCTACAAGCTCGTCGATGTGGTGCGGGTCAGCAACATCTCCAAGGAGAAGATGGTCTCCCGGGAACTGGCCCTCATCAAGGTCAAGGCGTCGGCCGCCAACCGCAGCGAGCTCATCCAGATGGTGGACCTCTTCCGCGCCAACATCGTGGACGTGGCAGCCGACACACTCATTATTGAAGCAACGGGTGACGAGGAGAAAATCGACTCGCTTGTCCTTCTCTTGAAGGACTTCGGCATCCGGGAGATGATGCGCACCGGCCGGGTGGCCATGGAGCGGGGGCCCTCCACCACCGGCGGCAGGCCCGCGGCCCCTGCCACCGACGGCAAGAGCGCGCCGGACGTGGAGGCCGTGCCCTGACCGGAGCACCGCCCCTGACTGGAGCACGGCCCCTGACCGGAGAGCTGCATGGAACGATTTCAACCAGCCAAACTCCATCGGCGGAAGAGATTGCGTAAGTACCCAGCCAAGGGAGGCGAGTTCACCTATACGTTCAGGCAGGACCTTCAGGCAGAACCATCTAAAATGCACAGCGAAGGCCACCCAACGGCCGCAACGGGAGTGCGGAGGGCAGAGCCCCCTGCTGGGGGTTTAGGGGGTATCCCCCTCTCTTCAGTCTCGTAGGGCGAGTGGGTGGAAAGAAACTGGGTACGAACACACAAACCGAGGAGTATTTCATGGCGACTATCTACTATGAGAAGGACGCGGATATCGAACGCTTGAAGAGCAAGCGTATCGGCATTCTGGGCTACGGCAGTCAGGGCCATGCCCACGCCCTGAACCTGAAGGACAGCGGCTGCGACGTGATGGTGGGGCTCTACCCCGGCAGCAAGAGCCAGGCCAAGGCCGAGGCCGAGGGCCTCGCGGTCGACACTCCCGATGCCGTCACCAAGGTATGCGACATCCTCATGATGCTGGTGCCGGACACGGCCCAGGCCCGGCTCTACCGCGAGTCGATAGAGCCCTTCCTGGACAGCGGTAAGATGCTCATGTTCGCCCACGGCTTCAACATCCACTACAAGGAGATCGTGCCGCCGCCCGACGTGGACGTGTCCATGATCGCACCCAAGGCGCCCGGCCACCGGATGCGGGAGGTGTTCACCGAGGACTCCGGCGTGCCGGCCATCGTGGCCATCCACCAGGACGCCACGGGCAACGCGCTCCAGACCGCCCTGGACTACGGCGCCGGCGTCGGCTGCCTGCGGGCGGGCATCATCGGCTCCACCTTCCAGGAGGAGACGGAGACGGACCTGTTCGGCGAGCAGACGGTGCTCTGCGGCGGCATCTCGTCGCTGGTAAAAGCGGGGTTCGAGACGCTGGTGGAGGCGGGCTACCAGCCCGAGATCGCCTACTTCGAGGTGCTCCACGAGCTGAAGCTCATCGTGGACCTGATGTACGAGGGCGGCATGAAGTACATGCGCTACTCCATCAGCGACACGGCGGAGTTCGGCGACTACACCCGCGGCCCCCGGATCGTGGACGAGCAGGTTCGCGCCTCCATGAAGCAGGTGCTGGCCGAGATCCAGGACGGCACCTTCGCCAAGGAGTGGATCGCCGAGAATGAGGAGGGGCTGCCCCGCTTCAAGGCCCTTCGCCAGGTCGACGCCGACCACCAGATCGAGGAGGTGGGCGCCAATCTCCGGCAGATGATGAGCTTCCTGAAGAAGAAGTAACACGGCGGGGGAGCGGCACGGCGGGCAAGGAGCGGTAGCCATGGGCGACGACAGGGTGCTGATCTTCGATACGACGCTGCGCGATGGCGAGCAGTCGGCGGGCACGTCCATGACGGTGGACGAGAAGCTTGAGCTGGCGCGTCAGCTCGACCGCCTGGGCGTGGACGTCCTGGAAGCGGGGTTCCCCATCAGCTCCGAGGGCGACTTCGAGGCGGTGCAGACCATTGCCCGCGAGGTGCGCCGCCCCATCATCGCCGCCCTGGCCCACGCCAACCCCCAGGCCGTGGACCGGGCCTGGGAGTCCCTCAAGGACGCGGCCCATCCCCGGATCCACGTCTTCCTCTCCAGCTCCGACGTCCACCTGATGCACCAGCTCAAGAAGAACCGGGAGGAGGTGGTGGAGCTGGCGGTGGCCAACGTGAGCAGGGCCCGCGGCTACTGCGACGACGTGGAGTTCTCGCCCATGGACGCCACCCGCACAGACCGCGATTACCTGGCGCACCTGGTCTCGGCGGCCATCGAGGCGGGCGCCACCACCATCAACATCCCCGACACCGTCGGCTACGCCATCCCCGGCGAGTTTGCGTCGCTCATCGAGTTCCTCCGCCTGCGCGTACCCGCCCTGGGCGACACGGTGCGCCTCTCGGTCCACTGCCACGACGACCTGGGCATGGCCGTGTCCAACAGCCTGGCGGCGGTGAAGGCCGGCGCCCGGCAGGTGGAGGGGTGCATCAACGGCATCGGCGAGCGGGCAGGCAACTGCGCCACGGAAGAGGTGATCATGGCGCTGCGCACCCGCACCGACTACTTCGGTGTGGACACCGGCATCGACACCACCCAGCTCCATCTCACCAGCCGTCTGGTCAGCCAGATCACCGGCTTCGCCGTGCAGCCCAACAAGGCCGTCGTGGGCGGCAACGCCTTCCGCCACGCCTCCGGCATCCACCAGGACGGCCTGCTCAAGGAGCGCACCACCTACGAGATCATGGACCCGCTCCAGGTGGGGCTGCCCCGCAGCGAGCTGGTCCTGGGCAAGCTCAGCGGCCGCCACGGTCTCAGTGCACGCCTCCAGGAGCTGGGGTATGCCCCCACCGACGAGGAGCTCAAGGACATCTACCGCTCCTTCAAGGAGCTGGCCGATAAGAAGCGCGAGGTGACCGACCGGGACCTGGTTGCCCTCATGGGCGACCGGCGCAAGAGCTTCGACGAGCGGTACACGCTGGAGCACGTGCAGGTGACCTGCGGCGACCACGCGGTGGCCACCGCCACCGTGCGCCTCCGCGACCCCCAGGGCACGCTCCACAGCGACGCCGCCACGGGCGCCGGCCCGGTGGACGCCGTCTATCAGGCCATCAACCGCATCGTCCAGGTGCCCAACGAGCTCACGGAGTTCAGCGTCAGCTCCGTGACCGAGGGCATCGACGCCGTGGGCCAGGTGAGCATCCGCATCGAGCAGGAGGGACGTTCCTACATCGGCCGAGGCGCCGACACCGATATCCTGGTGGCCTCGGCCAGGGCCTACATGAACGCGCTGAACCGGCTCCTGGCCATGGGCAACACCGCCAAACGCCCCGAGGCGGCCGTCACGCCGTAGGCCGTCACCGATGCCGATTCCCGCAGCCGGCCGCGCGGCGAGTATTGGACAGGGGCCGCATCCACAAGGCGCCGCTCATCGTTTATGATAGGCAGACTATAGGCCTGGCTTCGCCTGAGCCCACTACGAGAGAGGTCTTCATGGCCCCCAAGACCATATTCGAAAAGATCTGGGACGCGCACGTGGTCCGGGAGGCGCAGGGTGAGCCCGCCCTCCTCTACGTAGACCTGCACCTGGTCCACGAGGTGACCTCGCCTCAAGCCTTCGACGGCCTGCGGGCGGCGGGCCGCGCGGTGCGCCGCCCCGAGTTCACCGTGGCCGTGGCCGACCATAACGTGCCCACCACCGACCGCTCGCTGCCCATCGAAGACGAGGTCTCGCGAATCCAGCTCGATGCCATGGCCCGTAACGCCGCCGAGTTCGGCCTCACCTTCTACGACATGCACAGCCCCTACCAGGGCATCGTCCACGTCATCGGTCCCGAGCAGGGCTACACGCAGCCCGGAATGCTCATCGTGTGCGGCGACAGCCACACGGCCACCAACGGCGCCTTCGGCACCTTCGCCATGCCCATTGGCACCACCCAGGTCGAGCAGGTGCTGGCCACCCAGTGTCTGACCCAGTCCGAGCTGAAGACCATGGAGGTGCGCGCAAAAGGCGCCCTGCCCCCCGGGGTCACGGCCAAGGACCTTATCCTGGGCATCATCGGCCAGATAGGCGTCAGCGGTGGCCGTGGCTACGTCATCGAGTACACCGGCGAGGCCGTCCGCTCCCTGTCGATGGAGGGCAGGATGACCGTCTGCAACATGTCCATTGAGGCGGGGGCCCGAGCAGGCATTATCGCCCCCGACGAGACGACTTTCGAGTACATGCGCGGCCGTCCCCACGCGCCCCAGGGCGCCGACTTCGACGCCGCCGTGGAGCGCTGGCGGCTGCTCCCCACGGACCCCGGCGCGGTCTACGATAAGGTGGTGGAAATCGACGCCGGCAAGCTGGAGCCGCGAGTGACCTGGGGAACCAACCCCGGCCAGGTGGTGTCTATCACCGGCAGCGTCCCGGACCCCGCCTCCTTCGAATCGGCCGACGAGCGGGAGTCGGCCCAGCGGGCGCTGGAGTACATGGACCTCACGCCCGGCACGCCCATGCAGGAGGTCCGGCTGAACCGGGTGTTCATCGGCTCCTGCACCAACTCGCGGATCGAGGACCTGCGCGCCGCCGCCACCGTGGCCAGAGGCAAGAAGGTGCACTCCGACGTATGGGCGCTGGTGGTGCCAGGCTCCTTCGCGGTGAAGCAGCAGGCCGAGCGGGAGGGCCTCGACCGGGTGTTCAAGGAGGCTGGCTTCGACTGGCGCGAGGCGGGCTGCTCCATGTGCCTGGGCATGAACCCGGACTTCCTGCAGCCCGGCGAGCGGTGCGCCTCCACCTCCAACCGGAACTTCGAGGGCCGCCAGGGCAAGGGTGGCCGCACCCACCTGGTGAGCCCCGCCATGGCGGCCGCGGCCGCCGTCGCCGGCCACCTGGTGGACATCAGGGAGTGGGAGTTCGCATAGGTTGACCGGCGGGCCTCAAAGGAGCGAAGGTGCAGACCGGCATCCTGGGCGCCCTCGTCGTGCTTATCGTCCTGGTGGCGTGGTCCCTGGTGCGGCGGCGCGCCAGCCTCTCGGCGGAGGCGAACGCATCGCTCCGGGAGGAGTTCCTCAGCCTCCAGGGCAGCATCCACGGCGACCTGAACGCGGCGCGTCAGAGCATGGATGGCGCCAAAGACACCATCGCCGAGCAAAACCACCTCGGCCACCCCTCCGCCATCTGGCAGTACGCCCAGGACCACCACGTGGTCCCGGTGGGGCCCAACACCTTCTACGCCTTCCTGCAGGTAGTGATCTTGAGCATCAAGAGCGTGGAGATCGTCAGGAACGCCAAGCAGTTGCAACAGGGACTGGCAACGCTGGAGCGCGACTTCGGCAAGTTCCACGGCCGGTACCAGGACATGGGCAAGGCCATCGAGCGAGCGGCGGAGGCCTACCGCGTCGGCGATGGACACATCGAGCGGTTCAAGCGCCGCCTGGACACCACGCTGCGGCTGGAGGGCCTGCAGGAGGAAGCGCCAGCGCTGCTCGATGGGATGGAGGCGCACGATGAGACGGAGGCGCACGATGAGACGGAGGCGGAGGAGTGATGCTCTCCGTTCGTCCTGACCAATGATGCGCCGCTCATTCCTCCGTCCGCCGGAGTCCGGTCGAGCCGGGGAGTCCCGCCGCCGGGACGGTCGGGCCGGACCGATGGGATCGGGACCAGCGAGACTCTCGATAGCCATTCCCAGGAAGCGCGTATCGGAGAAGCGCTCGAAGGGCGAACGGACCGCTGACAGCCGTAACAGAAGCCGCTGAAGCTACTTACATTGGAGTGTAGAGAATTATGGAACCATTCACCATCCACACCGGCATCGTCGCGCCTCTGGATAGACTGAACGTCGACACCGACCAGATCATCCCCAAGCAGTTCCTGAAGCGCATCGAGCGCACCGGCTTCGGCCAGTTCCTCTTCTTCGACTGGCGCTTCCTGCCGGACGGCTCGCCCAACCAGGACTTCGTGCTCAACGCACCGAGCTACCGGGGCGCCAGCATCCTGGTCACGGGGAGCAACTTCGGCTGTGGCTCCTCGCGGGAGCACGCTCCCTGGGCGCTGCTGGACTACGGCTTTCGGGCCATCATCTCCCCCAGCTTCGCCGAGATCTTCCACAAGAACTGCTTCGATAACGGCATCGTGCCGGTCCAATTGCCGGAAGAGCAGGTCAGGCGGCTCATGGCGAAGGCGAACGCGAAGACGGGCTATGAGCTGACCGTGGATCTGGAGTCCTGCCAATTGAGCGATAAGGAGGGCCTCGATATCGCCTTCAAAGTCCACGAGAGCCCCGAGGTCCACGAGTTTCGCCGCCACTGCCTGCTCAACGGGCTGGACGATATCGGCCTCACCCTGGAGCACGAGGCTGCCATCGGCGTCTACGAGAAGCGGATGGGAATCGGCCGGTAGGCCGCCCGGAGAAGGAGCGCTTTGGCTACTTTTCAGATACTGGTGCTTCCGGGCGACGGCGTGGGGCCGGAGGTGACGGCGGCGGCGCGGCGGGTGCTGGGCGTTGTGGCCTCGACCTGGAAGCACACCTTCCACTACGAGCAGGACCTGGTGGGCGGCTCGGCCATCGACGCCTACGGCGGGCCGCTGCGCCACGAGACGACGCTAGCCGCCCGGCGCAGCGACGCGGTGCTGTTCGGCGCCGTGGGCGGCCCCCGCTGGGACAACGCCCCGGTGAGGCCGGAAGCGGCCATCCTGGGGCTGCGCAAGGCCCTGGGGCTCTTCGCCAATCTGCGGCCGGTGCGGGTGTTCCCTGGGCTGGAGGCTTCGAGCCCTCTCAAGGACGACCGCGTGGCCGGCGCCGACATCGTCATCGTGCGCGAGCTCACGGGCGGGCTCTATTTCGCACGGCCCAAGCGCCGCTGGACCACCGCCCAGGGACGCCACGGCGTGGACACGCTCCGCTACAACGAGCGGGAGATGGCCCGCATCCTGCGTGTTGGGTTCGAGCTGGCCCGGAGCCGCCGCGGGAAGCTCACCTCCGTGGACAAAGCCAACGTGCTCGAGACTGGACGGCTCTGGCGGGAGGTGGCCACCGAAGTGGCCGGAGAGTACCCCGACGTGGAGATGGAGCACGCACTGGTGGACTCCTGCGCCATGCAGCTCATCGCCACGCCAACCCGGTTCGACGTGCTGGTCATGGAGAACATGTTCGGCGACATCCTATCGGACGAAGCCGCCGTCCTCACCGCCTCTCTGGGCATGCTCCCGTCGGCCAGCCTGGCCGGTCTGCCGCGGGCGGCTTCGGGAGGACGCCGGCGCAAGGTACGAGGCCTCTACGAGCCGGTCCACGGCTCGGCGCCGGACATCGCGGGCCGGGGCGTGGCCAATCCCATCGGCGCCATCCTCAGCGCGGCGCTCATGCTCCAGCACTCCTTCGACCTCACCCAGGAAGCCGCCGCGGTGAACCGGGCCGTGGAGCAGGCGCTGGCCGCCGGACTGCGCACCGCCGACATCGCGGCGGGCGGAGCCACCGCGCTCACCACACAGCAGATGACCGACGCCATCTGCCAGCGCGTGGCCAAGGCCTAGAGCCCATCTCAAGATCGGGGTGTCATGGGAACCCCTTTCTTGGAAAAAAGTGGTTCCCACACCCTCCGCAAAGAACTTTGGTGTTAGGCAAGGTGCCTGGGGGGTTATAGGAGTTGGCCCTGCAGCGCCGTCTCCGGCTCCTCCACTTCTTGCTGATTCAGCCGCTCCTGAATTCGCTCGTCAAGCTCCTGGAAGCGGCGTCGCAAGCGCTCCAGCCGTTCATCGGCCCCATCGGCGTCAGCGCCGGGCCCCAGCTCCCGCCGAAGCCGCTCGAAGCGCTCCTGGAGATTGCCCGCCCGCCCGAAGTCTTCGGGCGGAACGCGCGGTCCCCTGAGCTGGCCACGCACCCCGGATGGCTGGCGCCGGCCGTCGTGCCGCTTGATCGGCTCCACCACCACCGCCCTCACCTCACCATTCCGTTCGAGCACGATCAGCTTATCGTCCGGCTCCAGAGCGTCCAGCTCCACCCGGCGGCCGCCCTTGAGCACCACCACCCCCTCTCCCAGGGTGAACGTCACCGTTTCACCCGTCGCCTTCTCCAGCTCCAGCGAGTCCTCGCCGACCAAGCCACCGGAGCCCGTCGCGACGTTGAACGTCACGATCTCACCCTCGCCGTCCATGACCCTGAACTGGCCGTCCACCAGCTTGTGCTGGCCCCTGACGAGTCCCAGCAGCCCGGAGAGCCCGGGGAGCACCGGCCGCCCAGCATCGGCAAGGCCCCGGCGCTTCAGTTGCTCGGGCGCCTCGCCCACCGTGATCGATATGTCCTGGGGCTCGCCCCCACGAATGATGGCGAGCGTCACGACGGCCCCCGGCTCCAGCGCGGCCACCAGCTCACGAAGCGCCTTCGGGTCCTCCACCGCCTCGCCATTTACCGCTGTCAGCACGTCGTTGCGCTCAACGCCGGCCTCCCTGGCCGGGCCATCGGGCAGCACCGCGACCACCCGCAGGCCGCTCGTCCCCTCCGGGACCCCCAGCCTCTCCCGGGCCTGCTCGCCCAGCGGCGCGACTGCGAGTCCAAGGAAGGGACGCACGCCCTCTTCCGCGACATCCACGTCCACGTCCCCCTCTAGCCCGTCATTGGCCTGAGGGGCCTGAGGCCCCTCATCAGCCGGGTCACCGTTGGAGTCCTCCTGGGCACCGGGCGCCGCCACGGC
Source organism: Dehalococcoidia bacterium (assembly GCA_965249185.1). Lineage (GTDB taxonomy): Bacteria > Chloroflexota > Dehalococcoidia > Lucifugimonadales > Australimonadaceae > CBDFLS01. Next base: position 478,413 of record CBDFLS010000002.1, on the reverse strand, counting down.
CGCACCCGCGCAGCCAGCCGCGGTCATCAGCCCCACCAGAGCAAGCGCCAGAATCCACTTTCGAAGCGTCATCGGGGTCCTCCTCCATCATGTGAGTTCATTGGGTATAACGACGGCCCCGGCTGGGCGTCAGGGTATGGGAGGGGCGCAGGCCAAGAGCGCGGGCGCGGAGAGGCCGGAACGCCCAAAAGGCCCCGAGCGGGGCCTTTGGACGAGCTTTGGGAAGCGGGACGGCTCAGGCGCGCGCTGAAAGGCCAGAGGGCCTGCTGATGACGATAGCGGCCGCTATCAGGCGTCCGAGCCGATCTGCCTCGGGCTCCGCGCTCGGGCCGGAGTCGCGGCGGTTGGCGCGAAGCTTGCTGGGGAGGACCACCCACATGGTGAAGAGCGCCGCCAGCGCGTCTGCCGACCTGAAATGGCATGGGTTACTCCTCCCGCTGATGTTCGCCACAGCTTAGAGAGGAGGTATTGCGGATGAGCTACAGGAATGTTACGTCTGGGGGGAGTCCGGCGGGGCGGGGCCCGTTAGCTCACGGTGAGCGGTTCCTCGGACACCTGACCCTCCGCGATGCGGAAGGCGCGGACCACCGGATGCTGCTTATCGGCCAGGGAGACCAGGATGTAGAACGGGTCGGGCCAGTTCTCGGCCAGGCGCACGTCGGTGGTGGAGGGATACGCCGCCGAGTGGGTGTGCGAGTGATAGAAGGCGATGAACTCCCAGTCGTGGCGTTCGGTGTCCTGAAGCGCCCGCAGGAGCTCCTGGGGAGCCATGTTGTACCGGTAGGGGCTCGCCTCCGAGTTCGTGATGCGGTAGTGCGCCATCACCCGGCCGCCCTGGCCGGACAGAATGCCGCAGCACTCGTTGGGGTCCTCCTCCAACGCGTGCCGCACCATGGCGTCGGCGTACTCTTGCGGCAGCTCCACGGCGCACTCCCCGGACGGCGAGGCGGCTTCGACCGTCCTCTCTGGGCCGGCTACGCTGCGGCCCGTGTCGGTAACCCCATTACGGGCAAGGACGCGGATATCGATGCATGGCGCCTGGCCGTATCGTATTTGGGCAGCAGAGCGCCGATGAGCGCGGGTGCCCGCGGGCCCACGACTCGCGACGCCCTCTAGGGCGCCACCTCGACGGCAGTCTCGTCCCGGGCCAGCACGGAGCCGATGACGCTCCCCGCAACGTCCCGGGACGCCAGCTCGCCCAGCAGCCGCTCCACCTTCTCCTCGGCCACCGAGATGAGCAGTCCTCCGGAGGTCTGCGCGTCGCACACCAGCAGCCGCTCCACCTCCGTCAGCTCCGGGTGCCACCGAGTCAACTCCCGCAGCGCCTCCAGGTTGCGGAGCGTGCCGCCCGGCGCCACCCCCTCCGCGAGCAGCTCCATGGTCCCCGCCAGCACGGGCACCGCCGACACCCTCACCCGCGCCGTCGCGCCGCTCGCGTCCATCATCCCGCGCAGGTGCCCCACCAGCCCAAACCCCGATACGTCGGTGCACCCGTTCACGCCCACCCGCACCATGGCCTCACAGGCCCCTCGATTCAGCTCCTTCATCTGCGCTATCGCCGTCTCCAGCGCCGCCGGCCCAAGCCGATCGTTCTTTCCGGCGGTGGTGAGCACCCCTGTCCCCAGCGCCTTGGTCAGCACCAGCGCATCTCCCGGACGGGCCCCCGCGTTGGTGACGATGGCGTGCTCGTGGACCAGCCCCGTCACCGCCATGCCGTACTTGGGCTCCCGGTCCATGATGGTGTGGCCACCACCTATCACCACGCCAGCCTCCTGGGCCTTCTCCGCCCCGCCGCGCAGTATCTCCTTGAGCACACCCATGTCCAGCCCCTCGGGGAAGCAGACCAGGTTCAGCCCCAGTACCGGCGTGGCCCCCATGGCGTAGATGTCGCTGACGGCGTTGGCCACGGCGATGGCCCCAAAATCGTAAGGGTCGTCCACGATGGGTGGGAAGAAGTCCACCGTCTGTACCAGGCACAGGTCGTCGTGCACCCGGTAGACGGCGGCGTCGTCGCCCGTGTGGATGCCCACCAGCAGGTTCGGGTCCTGCACGACGGGTAGTTGGCTCAGGGCCTCGCCGAGGTCCTCAAGACTGAACTTGGCGGCTCAACCCGCGCAGGCCGCCAGGCTCGTCAGCCTGATCTGCTTACCGCTTTTCATAGCTCGACCAGTATAGCACCAGGGCTCGGCGTGCTGGCCCTCCGTCCGCCGGAGTCCTCCGTTCCGACGGCCCGCCCCGGTCGGGCCGGGGAGTCCCGCCGCCGGGACGGTCGGGCCGGACCGATCCCATCGGGGGACCCACGCGCGGGGTCTTGCAGCGGCTGATGTCGGCAAACGCAAGCGAGGTGCGCTGGGGTGTCTGTGGTGGTCGGAGCACCGTGGAATTTATGCTGTCGCGTAGACCGGAGCGGACGCCCCTGGTAGCATGGCCGGGAACCAAGAGCGGAGGCGATACCCATGGCCTATGGCATCACCGTAAAGCAGGACACCGGCGGCAGCCGCGTGGAGGTGCAGTGCAAGCACCAGAGCGGCCTTCTCTACGTGGTGCCCGCGGAGTCAAGCTGGGTCTGCACCCCGGAGCTGGTCCACGCCCACGCCCTGGCGGGACTGCTGAAGGAGCTGACGCAGCTCCGGGACCCGCGGGTGGAGGAGCTTATGCAGAAGTGGGGCGTCTACTACCGGGAGCGCCCGCTGGAGGAGGCCGAAGAGGAGGCGTAGCGGAAAGCGGCGACGCAAGAAGCGACAAACAAAAGGCCCTCCGGTCCAACCGGAGGGCCTTTCGCATTGAGCGCGGTGTTTCCAGGTCAGGCGGTGGCGCGCACCTTGTGCTCCAAGGGCGGCGCCTGCGAATCGAACAGCTTGGTCAGCTCGGGCCCCTCCACTACCTCGTGCTGCATCAGGTGGCGAGCCACCTGCACCAGCTTCGAGTAGTTCTCCAGCAGCGTCTGCTTGGTGGTGTTGTAGGCCTGCAGAATGATGCCATGCACCTCATCGTCGATCTCCTGGGCGACCCGCTCGCTGTAGTCGCGCTGCTCGGAGATCTCCCTACCCAGAAAGACCAGCTCCTCCCGCTTGCCGAAGGTGCGCGGGCCCAGCCGCTCGCTCATGCCGTAGCGGGTGACCATGGCCCGGGCCACCTGGGTTACGCGCTCCAAGTCGTTAGTGGCGCCGGTGGTGGCCTCGCCGAAGGTGATCTCCTCGGCCACGCGCCCGCCCAGGGCGGCGGCGAGCATGTCCATGAACTGGGGCTTGGAGTGGAACAGGTGGTCCTCCTCCGGCATAGAGCGGGTGTAGCCCGCGGCCATGCCCCGGGAGATGATGGAGATCTTCTGGACCGGGTCCGCGTTGGGGAGTATGTGGCTCACCAGGGCGTGTCCCCCCTCGTGATAGGCCACGATCTCCTTCTCCTTTTGACTGATGACGCGGGATCGGCGCTCCGGGCCCATGAGGACCCGGTCTATGGACTCGGCGAACTCCTCCAGGCCGATGGTGCTCTTGCTACGGCGGGCCGCCAGGATAGCGGCCTCGTTGACCAGGTTGGCCAGGTCGGCGCCGCTGAAGCCGGGTGTCTGCCGGGCCACGCTCTCCAGGCCCGAGTCATCCGCCAGCGGCTTGCCCTTGGAGTGAACTTGGAGAATGGCCAGGCGCCCGTTGATATCCGGCTGGTCTAGCACCACCCTGCGGTCGAACCGGCCGGGGCGGAGCAGCGCTGGGTCCAGGATATCGGGCCGGTTGGTGGCGGCGATGATAATGACGTTGGTGCTGGTGTCGAAGCCGTCCATCTCCACCAGAATCTGGTTGAGCGTCTGCTCCCGTTCGTCGTGACCACCGCCCAGGCCGGCCCCCCGGTGGCGTCCCACGGCGTCGATCTCGTCCACGAAGACGATGGAGGGGGCGTTGCGCTTGGCCTGGTCGAAGAGGTCCCGCACCCGCGAGGCGCCGACGCCCACAAACATCTCCACGAACTCGGAACCGCTGATGGAGAAGAAGGGCACCCCCGCCTCACCTGCCACAGCCCGGCTGAGGAGCGTCTTCCCCGTGCCGGGAGGCCCCACCAGCAGCACTCCCCTGGGAATGTGGGCGCCCAGGGCCAGGAACCGCTCCGGGTACTTCAGGAACTCGACGATCTCCTGCAGCTCCGCCTTGGACTCCTCCACCCCGGCCACGTCGGCGAAGGTCACGGTGGGCCTGTTGCCCGTGAAGACGCGCGCGCGGCTGCGGCCGAAGCCCATAGTCTGGTTATTGCTTCCCTGGGCCTGCCGCATCATGAAGAGCAGGATAGCGCCGAAGAAGATCAGCGGCAGAAACTGGAGCAGGATGCCGAAGATGCTCCCCATGCCGCCGGAGGTGTGGACCTCGATGTTCAAGCCCACGACCGAAGGAACGATTCCCTCGCTGGCCAGCAGCTCGAAGACGCTCGTGCCCGCCTCCTTGGTGGCCGTGAACTCCCCGCCACCGCTCTTGGGCGTCACGATGAGCTTGTCGCCATCGACCACGATTTTGCTGATCTGGCCGCCCTTGGCCATGATCAGCACATCCGTCAGGCCCAGCTCCTCCTGCTTATCGCCCGAGGGGAAGAGGGCCCAGAAGATGGCGATGACCGCCACGAAGATGATGAGGTAGATGAAGGCGTTGCCCGCCCACTTATTACGCATAGTGCTCTGTGCAAGAGTGCCCCTTAAGGGGGCACCTCATTCATCATAGTTTACGCAATAGGAAAAAGCAAAGCTCGGCAAGCGCGGGTCCTCTCCATATTCAAGTCTTTCCCCTGATTGGCAGGTCCTTCCCCTGATTAGATTCGTTGACAGTCCCAGGAGGTGCCCATACAATCGGGGAACCGATTCGTCTTCCCCATCGCCAAGCTGGTGAAGACAAGGTTCCGTTGACACTCTCCGAAGCCCTAAACCAATATCTCGCCAGTCAAGCCTCCGGCGCCCAGGCGTTTGAGGATATCCATCGTTTCGCCCGCTGGGCGGGCCTGGAACGCCGGGTGGAGACGCTGCGTCCGCCCGAGGTGGCCCAGTACGCCGAGGAGGTGGTGTCCGCCGGTGGAGACGTCCACTCCCGGCTGACCCAGGTCAAAGAGTTCCTCACTTTCCTGAACAAGCGCGGCGTGCTTTCCCAGCGCCTGGCGCCCCATATCAAGATACCCAAGCTTCGCCAGGGGCCGGCCGTGGAGGGCGGGCCAAACGTGGAGGGCGCCACCATCACCGCCGCCACCTACGAGGCGCTGCGGCGGGAGCTACAATCGCTCAAGGGCCATCGGGTGGTGATAGCCGAGAAGCTCCGAACTGCCGCCGCGGACAAGGACTTCCGGGAGAACGCGCCCCTGGACGCCGCCAGAGAGGAGCAGGGGAAAATGGAGGGCCGGGTCCGTGAGATCGAAGCGATGCTGCGGCACGCCGTGGTCATAGATCCCGGCGTCGGCCCCACCGGCAAGGCCCGCGTGGGGTCCCACGTGAAGCTCCAGGACCTCTCGTCAGGAATAGAGGTCTCCTATACCCTGGTGGACTCCTCGGAGGCCGATCCCCTCACCGGCAAGCTCTCGGTGGCATCACCCGTGGGCCAGGCGATCATCGGCAGCGCGCCGGGAGACGAAGTGGACGTGATGGCGCCCAAAGGGCTCCGGCGCTACCGTGTCGACGCGGTGGAGGGTTGAGCGGGCCACCCACCCATGGGGGCGAACATTGACCTTCTCCTGGTATCGCTGGTTTATCCGGCCGTGGCTGTTCCGAATGTCCCCGGAGCGGGCGCAGGGGCTCGCCGAGGCGGCCCTGGGAGCGCGTCCCGTGTGGCGCATCTTGGGACCACAGATGCGGGTGCGCGAGCCCGCCCTCTCCCGCACGGTGGCCGGCATCGTGCTGGACAACCCCGTGGGGCTCGCCGCCGGCTACGATAAGCAATGCCGGCACGTGTCGAGCCTTGGGCACCTGGGCTTCGGCTACGTGGTCGGCGGGACCGTGGTGCCGGAGCCCCAGCCGGGAAACCCCCGTCCGCGGCTGCTGCGCTACCCGGACCGCCTGTCCCTGGTGAATAGTATGGGGTTTCCCAGCCACGGCCTCGCGGCGGTGGCGGCCCGCCTGGGCCGGCTGCGCGACCGGCCCGCCCCGGTCTTCGTCAGCATCTCGGCTTTGGACGATGAGGGGTTCGATGCGTGCCAGCGGACCCTGGAGCCGCTGGCGGAGGCGGTGGAGCTGAACATCAGTTCCCCCAACACCCAGGGGGTCCGGGTGTTCCAGGAGCCGGAGCGCCTGCGGCGCCTGCTGGAACGCCTCAACTCCCATCGCCGGAAGCCGGTGTTCCTCAAGCTGCCGCCGTACACCGATGACCAGGGACGGGAGCGGGTGATGGCGTTGGTCCGCACCGGCGTGAGCTGCGGGGTGTCCGGGTTCACCGCCATCAACACGCTGCCCGTGGAGGAGCCCCGGCTCGCCGTGGGCAGGGGTGGGCTCAGCGGCCGCGCCATCTTCCCGCACATGCTGCGGGCGGTTGCGGAGGTCCGGCGCGAGGTGGGCGGACAGGCGGCGGTCAACGCCTGTGGAGGCATCTTCACCGCCGAGGACGCGTGGCAGGCCCTGCAGGCGGGGGCTGACACGGTGCAGCTCTACACGGCCCTGGTCTACGAGGGACCCGCCGTGGCCCGGACGATATCCCGCGGGCTGGCCGAACGCTTGCGCCAAGAGGCGTCGCCAGACCCACAGACCAAGGAGGCAACCACCAGACGATGACCACAAACCGTAGAGCAAAACAGCCATCGAGCACTCGTGCCAATCTGGAGAAGCTGGTGGGCGACCTGGAGCCGGTCCGGGAGCTCATGAACGAGGTGCGGCGCTACCCCGTGGACCTGCTTCGGCAGATGTGCGCCCTCCACCGGCGGACGGGCGGTCCCGTGGCCGACCACGCCCTCTCTCTGGCTCCTTACCTGGGCGAGGTGGCCCTCCGGGCGCTGGTGGCGGGCGGGCTCATAGAGCACACCGACCCGGGCCATCACGCCATGTACGCTTACCTCCCCACCAAGAAGGGCCTGAAGCTGTACGATGGCTTTGAGGCCGAGCTGTCCACCCCCAAAGCCAGGGTCAAGAAAGCGAAGCCCTAGGCGGCGCGAACCTTGTGCTCCAGGGGCGGCGGGACGAGTTTGCCGGCCTGCCAACGCCGCTCATGCCGCCGCTGCTGAGAGAAGGCGCCAACGGGATGAGCGCTTGGCTGCCGGCTAGCCGGACCCCGGGCGGGACCGGAAGATGGCGAAGGAGCTGGTGAAGCCGTGCCTACCGGCGGCGCTCATGCCGCCGCTGCTGAGAGAAGGCGCCAATGGGGTGAGCGCTTGGCCGCCGGCTAGCCGGACCCCGGGCGGGACCGGAAGATGGCGAAGGAGCTGGTGAAGCCGTGCCTACCGGCGGCGCTCATGCCGCCGCTGCTGAGAGAAGGCGCCAATGGGGTGAGCGCTTGGCCGCCGGCTAGCCGGACCCCGGGCGGGACCGGAAGATGGCGAAGGAGCTGGTGAAGCCGTGCCTACCGGCGGCGCTCATGCCGCCGCTGCTGAGAGAAGGCGCCAATGGGGTGAGCGCTTGGCCGCCGGCTAGCCGGACCCCGGGCGGGACCGGAAGATGGCGAAGGAGCTGGTGAAGCCGTGCCTACCAACGCCGCTCATGCCGCCGCTGCTGAGAGAAGGCGCCAACGGGATGAGCGGCGCTGAGCGCTTGGCCGCCGGCTAGCCGGACCCCGGGCGGGACCGGAAGATGGCGAAGGAGCTGGTGAAGCCGTGCCTACCAACGCCGCTCATGCCGCCGCTGCTGAGAGAAGGCGCCAACGGGATGAGCGGCGCTGAGCGCTTGGCCGCCGGCTAACCGGACCCCGGGCGGGACCGGAAGATGGCGAAGGAGCTGGTGAAGCCGTGCCTACCAACGCCGCTCATGCCGCCGCTGCTGAGAGAAGGCGCCAACGGGCTGAGCGCTTGGCCGCCGGCTAGTCGGACCCCGGGCGGGACCGGAAGATGGCGAAGGAGCTGGTGAAGCCGTGCCTACCAACGCCGCTCATACCGCCGCTGCTGAGAGAAGGCGCCAACGGGATGAGCGCTTGGCCGCCGGCTAGCCGGACCCCGGGCGGGACCGAAAGATGGCGAAGGAGCTGGTGAAGCCGTGGAGGTAGGTGGCGCCGCCCACGGGACCGATCTCCCCCGCGCAGAAGAAACCGGCCAAAGGCACGGCGCCCACCGCGTCCCGGAAGAGACCCGTATCGTGGTCGGGACGGCCGTAGAGGTGCATGCCGCGGCCGGTGCAGGAGAAGAGGAGAGCGCCCGCGGGCGGGGCCTCCGGGGCCCGCGCCTGGTAGTCGTCCAGGCAGCGGCCCAGGTCCTCGGCGGAGGTCTCGGCGTCGCGGACGTGGAACTGGACGAGCTGCCCCTCTTGCAACAGGGCGCCAACCGCCAGGATGCCCCGCTGCATATCGCTGCCCAGCAGATTTCGTACCAGGAAGTCTCCGGCGTGGGCCTCCTCCCGAAGGGGGTCCATGGCGATGCCGAGCAGCAGGTTCCGCTGCACCAGCTCCTGGTCCCGGGAGGGCAGGCCGTGGTAGACCCGCTCGAGCACGCGCAGGGGCGGCTCCCCATCCAAGCCCATGAGAATGTTCCTCTCGGCCTGAGTGACGCGCAGGGGCTCGCCAATGGGCCGGCACCCCTGGGCCACCACCGTGTCCACGATGATGTCGCCCGAGAGCACGACGCCCACGGCGCCCTCCCGGTGCATGCGGTCGTTGAGAAAGAGCGCCTGGCCTGAGGGCGACCGTCCGCCGCTGGCCAGACCGCCGATCTTGACACTGCCGGGGTAAGCGAAGTCCAGACCGGCCAGCAGGTCCTCGCCCGCCATGGAGAAGGGCTCCACCAGCATCAGAAACTGCGGAGCCACCTCCGGACCCACACCCAGACGTTGCACCCAGGCGTTCGGCGGCGCATCGGGCGTGGGCAGGTCGGCCGAGGTGAGATGGAAGGGCGTAATGGAGACGTTGGGCAGGTGGGCCACCGTCACTGAAAGGGCGGGCCGGTCCTCCACCTCCCGCCCATCGCCGATGATGCCGGCGCCGCTGCACCCCAGCACCACCGCTCCAGGGAAGTGCCGGTGGAGCTGTTGAGGGACCCGCTCGTAGCCGTCCGTGAAGTGAGGCGACGCGAAGACGACGGCCAAGTGCACCGCTCCGGCTTCGCCCAACCGTTCATGGAGCGTCGCCGCGCACTCCGCCACGGCTTCGTCCAGGCCGGCCGCTTCAGAAAGGGCGGATGCCCACTTCATGGCGTTCCTCCTCCGGTGGCTCAATTGCCTCCGCCGGTAGCTCAGCCCAGAGTATAGCACCCCCCAGATTGCCCGGGCCCGCCATCCACCCTATCGTCCGTCAGGCCGACCCTTCCCTTCGTCTTCGCTCAGGGTAAACTCGGCTCTCCGATACGCCCCGATTCCATCGGGGCTATCGAGAGTCTCGATGAGCGAAGCATCATCGGACAGGGTGACCCTTCGAGAGCCTCAGGGTGAGCGGATTTATGCTTCCGCTCGTGGTGAGCCCGTCGAACCATCGTGGTGAGGTCCGATTTTATCGAGAGTCCGGCGTTGTCGGACCACTCGAACCACGAGCGGGGACAGTCAACGACGGCGCTTGTACTCCGTGCCGATTCCCTCTTCGCCCTTCTGAGCCGCGCTCTGTCATTCTTCGCTCCGCTCGGAATCCCCCGGCTTCTGGAGCAGCACGAAGAACTCCCGATTGCCCCGGTCGCCCTCCAGCGCCGACGCGCGCACCCCCCGGAGGCGCAGCCCCCGGTCGATGGCCCACGTGCAAAACGCTCCCACCACCTGGGCGTGCACCGCCGGGTCGCGCACCACGCCGCCCCGGCCCACCCGGCCCCTGCCGGCTTCGAACTGGGGCTTCACCAGCGCCAACGCGTGACCGCCGGGCGCCAGGTGCTCCAGACTGGGAGGCAGCACCAGCCGCAGCGAGATGAAGGAAACGTCGGCCACCACCAGGCCCACCGGCCCGGGCAGCGAATAGGGAAACCGGGCGTTGGTCCGCTCCCGGGAGACCACCCGGGCGTCCTCGCGCAGCGTCGTGGCGAGCTGACCGTATCCCACGTCGATGGCGTAAACACGCCGGGCGCCCCGCTGAAGGAGGCAGTCGGTGAACCCGCCGGTGGAGGCGCCCACGTCCAGGGCCACCACGCCGGCCACGTCCAGGCGCAGCTCGTCGAGCGCCCCCGCCAGCTTCAGTCCGCCCCGGCCAACGTACCTGGGGCCCTCCTCGAGCCGCAGCAGCGTGTCCGAAGCAAGCTGCGATCCAGGCTTCTCCACCCGATGATCGCCGACGTACACACGGCCCGCCAGCACCAGGGCCAGGGCCCTGGCCCTGCTCCCAGCCAGGCCTTGGGCCACCAACATGCTGTCGACCCGTGCCTTGGATGTGCGCCGGCCACCCTCGGATTTCATATCTCCCCTCCACGGGCGCGGGGCCGTTTGAGGATGGCCCCTGGAGTGCATTTCCGGTAAGCCGCCTCGTTTGACACCCCTCGTAGCCGCCATTATACTTTCGACGCGGGCCAAGGTCCGCCGAGTAGTAAGAGCGCCCGTGCCTAAACGAACGTGGCAACCCAAGAAACGGCGTCGACTGCGACGTCACGGTTTTATGGCCCGCATGGCGACCCGCATGGGCCGGGCCGTGCTACACCGCCGCCGCTTCAAGGGGCGTCACCAGCTCGCCGCTTGAGCACTATCTCCCTCCCATCGAGCGCAGTCCGTTCGAGCGTCGGCCTACGGCGAGAGCAGCATCTGCGCCGCCAGAGCGACTTTCAGGCGATCCGAGAGCACGGTATCTCCCGGGCCCATCCACTGCTGGTGCTGCGAGCGGCTCCCAACTCCCTTCCCTATACCCGTTTCGCCTTCGTTGTAGGCCGCAGGGTAACGAATAAGGCAGTGGTCAGGAACCGGGTGCGGCGCCGGATCCGAGAGGTGGTCCGCCAGACCCCGGTACGGTCCGGCTGGGACCTGCTCTTCATCGCCCGGGCGGCGGCGGCCGAGGCCGGCTTTGCCGCGCTGCAGGAGGCGGTGCTGAGCGTGGAGCGCCGGGCCAGCGTGCTCGCGGGCTCCCCCATTCCCGAGACCCAAAAGCCCATTCCCGAGGCCCAAAAGAAAGATGTATAGATGCGACGAGTAGCCACGGGGCTCATCACCTGGTACCAGCACGCTGTGTCGCCCTACACGCCGGGCGTCTGCCGCTACACGCCCACCTGCTCCCACTACTCTCGGGAGGCGTTCCACCGGCATGGCGTCGTCCGCGGGACCTGGCTGGCTGTACGGCGTCTGGTCCGGTGCCACCCGTTGGGAGGCCGCGGGTACGACCCGGTGCCATGAAGGAACGCATCTTGTTGAGACGCTCAAGCCCATCAGCGCACTCAGAGGAACGCCGGAAGCGGCGCGGCGCGGGCTCGCCTGTCCGCCGCTGGCACCTGGCCGTGGGGCTGCTGGCGCTGCTGTTGGTGGGAGGATGCACGGGCGGGCGGTTCGCCGCCGGCGGCGGATGGTCGGCGGTGGTGGACGGCGGGGAGCTGGTTTACGTTGGCACCCAGGAGGGAACCCTCCTGGCCTTGGACGCTGAAACGGGCATCCGCGAGTGGCAGTTTCCCCAGGATACCGGAGACTCAGTAGACGAGCTCGGGGCCATCTACGGCACCCCGGCGGTGGCCGACGGCAAAGCCTTCTTGGGAGGAGACAACGGCAAAGTCTATGCCGTGACGGCGGGGAGAGTGGAGGACGGCGGTGGACAAAAGGTGTGGCAGTTCGAAGTGGGTTTCTCCGGCGGTATCAAAGAGAGTGCTGCGGATGAGATCAGCAAGGGGGTGGTGGGCTCCGTGGTGATCGTGGGGGACAAGGCAATCTTCGGCGCGGCGGTGAACTCCGAGACCGGCCGATTCTACGTGCTCAACGCAGACGATGGCTCCGAGGAGTGCAGGTACCCTGCGTCGGGCACCATCGGCAAGGTCTGGTCCACTCCCACCGTGAGCGATGGCATCGCCTATTTCGGCGACCTGGACCACCGCCTCTACGCCGTCTCCCTGGAGGACTGCTCGCTCCAGTGGCTGGCGCCGGTCGAGCTGGGCGGCGCCATCGCCTCGACCCCGCTGGTCGCACAGGGACGGATATATGTGGGCTCCTTCGACCGCAGCTTCTACGCCGTGGACGCCTCCTCGGGGCAGATTTCCAAGCTCCTCACCGCCGGCAACTGGTTCTGGGGTGGAGTGGCCACGGACGGCCGCTCGCTCTTTGTCCCCAGTCTGGACGGCAAGCTCTACGCGGTGAATCTGGCCACGGGCGCTCAGCTCTGGACGCCCTTCGATACCGGAGGGGCCATCCTCTCCACTCCCGTGGTGATAGGCAGTCAGGTGGTGGTGGCCTCCGACGCCGACACGCTGTATCTGCTGAGCGCCAGCAACGGAAGCGTGCAGTGGAGCTTCGAGATCGGCGCCGATGTCCGGGGGCCCCTCATGGCCAAAGACGGTGTGGTGTACGTGCACGCGATGGACCGCACCATCCACGCCATCGATATCACCAAGCGGTTCCCAGTCAAAGGTTGGCCGGTAAGCATCAAGTAGGAGACGTACCGCAAGAATGGAGACCATCGGCTACCTCTGGAACGCGGTTATCGTCAACCCAATGACCAATGGGTTGCTGCTGCTCTACACGTGGCTGTTCAGCAGCTTTGGGCTGTCCATCATCGCCTTCACCATCATCACCCGGGGCCTGACCTACCCGCTCACCCTCCGCCAGCTCCGCCAGACCCAAAAGATGACGGCCCTCCAGCCCAAAATGAAGGCGATCCAGGAGCGGTTCAAGGGTGACCCCCAGCGCCGCTCCAAGGAGACTATGGGGCTCTACAAGGAGATGGGGGTGAGCCCCATAGGCTGTCTGGGCCCCTTCGCCATTCAGCTCCCCATCTGGATCGGCCTCTTCTACGCCATCAACAACACCCTCCCCTTCACGCCGGAGAACCTGGCGGGCCTGGGACCGCGGATCTACTCGTGGCTCTCGTTCCTTCACGGCGTGGTGCCCGTGGACCGAACCTTCCTGTGGATGGACCTGGCGCAGCCGGACACGAGCCTGGGCCTGCCCGTTCTTCCGGCCCTCGCCGGCGCCAGCATGTGGGTCCAGCAGAAGATGGCCATGCAGCCCAGCATCGACCCGCGGCAGCAGAGCACCCAGCGGATGATGCTCTGGATGATGCCCATCTTCTTCGTGATCCTCGGCTTCACCTTCCCCAGTGGCCTTGTCCTCTATTGGGTCATTTCCAACCTCATCGGAATCATTATCCAGTACTTCGTTAGCGGTTGGGGCAGCCTCCGGCCGAAGCGTGGTCCCGCGCTGGCCCCAACGCTGCTGACCCCCCCGCCGCCCAAGGAGTTAGACGACCATGGACAAAGAGATGATCGAGATGACCAGCAAGACGGTGGAGGACGCGATCGAAATCGCGCTCCTCGAACTCGGCGTCGACCGCGACGCGGTCGAAGTAAGCGTCATTAGCAAAGGACGCACCGGCATCCTGGGCATCGGCGCCGAGCCGGCCCGGGTCCGGGTGACCCGCATATCTCAGGAGGGCGGCACGGCGTCGGCGGCCATAGTGACGGTGGGCCGCATCCTCAGGGCCATGGACGTGGACGCCCTGCCCACCATCCGCAGCTCCGGCTCCGGACCCGACGACCCACCAATCATCGACATCCAGGGAGACGACGCAGGCCTGCTCATCGGCCGCCGGGGGGAGACGCTCCAGGCGCTCCAGTTCGTGGTCAATATGCTGCTCAGCCGTCAGCAGGGCGAGCGGACCATGGTGATGGTGGACGTGGAGCAGTACCGCGAGCGCCGCCACCAGAACCTCCGCCTGCTGGCCAACCGCACGGCCAAACAGGTGGCGGCCAGCGGCACGCCCATCACCCTGGAGGCCATGTCGGCGGCCGACCGGCGCATCATCCACATGAGCCTGACGGACAACGGCCAGGTCGCCACCGAGAGCAGCGGCGAGGGTCTGGAGCGCCGGGTGACCATCCGGCCCCTGGAAGGCCCGAGGGACTAGCCGCCCAGGAGCGGCGACAGCGCTGGGGCAGCACCGCTCCGGCACGCCTCCTCCGGCCCAGTAGACCGACCCGTCCGCAGACTACTGCTCCGTCGCCGGCGGTCCGAGGCGTCATTCCAGGAGCCGAGACCAGGAGTGCGAAAGGCGGATATGAACGCCTCCCCCACCCCTAGCCCAATCTTCGGCTCCCAGCGCTATCACCCCGGCCTGATACTGGCCCTGCCCTATCTGCTGCTGCTGACCGCCTCCCTGGTCTCCTGGCCCTGGCGCGCGCTGGACGGACCGGGCACCGTGGGAGGCATCTCTCCGCCGGCCGCGGTCCTTCTGATGCTGGCGGCCGCGGGTGGTTTCTACGCCACCCGGCGAAGGCTTCCGCTGGGCCTCTTCACCTGGCCGCCCGCCGGTCTGGGCGCCGTCGCCATCCTCGCCATCGGGTTCGCGGCGCGCGAATCCGACCTCGCCGCCGCGCCCGCCGCGCTGCTTGCCTTCGTAGTGGTCTACGGCTTCGTGCTCTTAATCAGTGTGGCCCTGGCCAAGCACAGCACTCACTATGCCATCGCCTTTGGCGCCTTCTTTCTGATGGCCCAGGCGGCCCGAATCCCTGTGTTCGAGGCGGAGGCCGGCGTCGCCATCGCCGGCGCGCCGCTCTTCACCATGGCCGCCGCCCTGCGCGCGGTCCTGGAGATGGGGGCACTCCTCTGGATCGCCTACGGGCTGCTGTTCAATGCCGCCGGCCCCGCTGTCCGGAGCAGCGTGCTTCTTTGGGCCCTGGTCATGTCCCACGGCCTGCTGTCGGGGTGGCAGGAGCCGCTGCTCCGGGATGAGGCGCTCACCGTGGGGAGCTTCGGAGAGGCGGCGGTGCAGTGGATGGTCTCCAGCTCCGTGCTGCTGGGCATAGTCACCGTGGCCAGCCGCTTCCGGTACCGGTTGGCCCAGGAGTCGACGGCCCAGGCTGCCCAGCGGCCAGAGGCCGAGATTCCGACCGAGCCGGGGGATGAGGAGACGGAGGGAACCGCCACGGCCGCTCCGCCACCGAGCAGGCGTGAGGCCGAAGCCGGCGCCCGCCCCCGTCGCAGCCGGCGGGGCTTCCGCTCCCGCCGCCGCAGACAGTGACTAGACCGCCATCGGCCCAGACCCAGCTTCCGCTCCATGTAGCCGATGGCCTGGTCGGCGGCCTCCACCATCTCGTCCACGTCGTCCTCGGTGACGGTCAGCGGCGGGGCGTGCGCTCCGGCCCCTCTCCCAAGGAACGAACGAACGGGGCGGGTTGGACGGGAAAAACACCTCCACGTTCGGCCTGGCAGACGCTGCTCTTCCCATACGTCCTGGCTTGACGCTCCTTGCAGCGCCATGCTACCGTCTTGGCAACGGCGACGACGGAGACGAGTAGACGGGCACACTCTCTCAGCGAGCCGGGTCCGGTGCGAGCCGGCGGGCCGACCCCGTTCGAAGATCCCTCCCGAGCCGTCAGCCGAACGTTCCGGCACACCGGGACCAGTAGGCCTGACCGGGCCCGCCACCCGTTATCAGTGGCGAGGGCGTGTTGGCGCCCTGTGGAGCGCCCCGGCCGGACTGGGGAATAAGGGTGGTACCGCGGGAACCTTTTCAGGCCCGTCCCTTTGTAAGGGGCGGCCTTTGTTTTATGCGCGACGCGCGAACGGCTGGGAAACGCCATGGCCAAATCTCGCAAGCAGTTCGAGCCGGTCTCCAGCAAGGTCCGCTTCCCGGAGATGGAGGAGGCGGCGCTGGAGCGCTGGCACCGGATAGACGTCTTCCACCGGGTGGATGCCCTCCGCCGGGATGCGCCGCTCTTCGTCTTCTACGAGGGGCCGCCCACGGCCAACGGCAACCCCGGCCTGCACCACGTGCTCTCCCGCGTCTTCAAGGACGTGGTCCTGCGCTACAAGACCATGCGGGGCTTCCGGCCCGTGCGCAAGGCGGGCTGGGACACCCACGGCCTGCCCGTGGAGCTGGAGGTGGAGAAGGAGCTGGGCCTCAGCTCCAAGCGGGAGATCGAGGAGTACGGGGTCGAGGAGTTCAACCGCCGCTGCCGCGAGAGTGTCTTCCGCTACGTGAAGGAGTGGGAGTCGATGACGGAGCGGGCGGGCGTCTGGCTGGACATGGCCAACGCCTACGTGACCTACGACAACAGCTATATCGAGACGGGCTGGCAGCTCTTCCGCCGCTTCTGGGACCGGGGCCTGGTGTACGAAGGCTACAAGGTGACGCCCCACTGTCCTCGCTGCGTGACCAGCCTCAGCTCCCACGAGGTGGCCCTGGGCTACGAGGAGGACACACCGGACCCGTCGGTGTACGTGCGCTTCCGACTCGCCGCGACCCAGGGCGCCGCCGACGGGGCCACGGAGCAATCGCTGGCCCGGCTGGGGTACGACCTCAAGGCCGCCCGCTGGGAGCGGGAAGCACCCTCTTTTCTGGTGTGGACGACCACGCCCTGGACGCTCACCGCCAACAGGGCCCTGGCCGTGGCGCCCCGCGAGGAGTACGCGCTGGTCGAACCGCCTGCGGACGCGTCCCAGGAGCGCCTGCTCGTGGCCACGAGCCTCATGGAGCGCGTACTGAGCGACGGCTGGCAGGTGCTGGAGCGGTTCACCGGCCAGGAGTTGGTGGGCGTTTACTACGAGCCGCCCTACCGCAGCGACGAGCTAGCACACCACGGTCACCGTGTGCTGCCGGCGGGCTTCGTGACCACCAGAGAGGGCACGGGCATCGTTCACACCGCGCCCGCCTACGGCGCCGACGACCAGGAGCTGGGCCGCGCCCACGGCATTCACACGCTCCACACGGTGGACCTCCACGGCGTGCTTCAGGGGCCCTTCCCCGGCGCCGGTAAGTTCGTGAAGGACCGCGAGGGAGAGACTGGTGCAGACACGGACATCATCAAAGACCTGAAGCAGCGTGGCCTCCTCTTCCGCCGAGAGGTCATCCGCCACACCTACCCCTTCTGCTGGCGATGCGGCACGCCCCTGCTCTACTACGCCAAGTCCTCCTGGTACATCCGTACCACCGCCGTGAAGGACGAGATGGTGGCCGGCAACCAGGGCATTCACTGGTACCCCGAGCACATTCAGGAGGGCCGCTTCGGCGAGTGGCTCCGGAACAACGTGGACTGGGCCGTCTCCCGCGAGCGGTACTGGGGCACGCCCATCCCCATCTGGCGTTGCCAGGGTTGCGACGCCACCCACTGCGTCGGGAGCGTGGCGGAGCTGCGGAAACGCGCCACCGCCGGGACGCGCCTCCTGGTGGACGGCCTGGACCTGCACCGGCCCTACGTCGATAGGGTGGAGATCGACTGCCGGGAGTGCGGCGGCGTCATGCGCCGCGTGCCGGAGGTGGCCGACGCCTGGTACGACTCCGGCGCCATGCCCTTCGCTCAGTGGGCCTATCCCGTGACGCTGCCAGTGCCCGGCGGGAGCGAGGTGCGGCTGGAGGACATCGATGGGCTGATGCGAAGCCCCTACTTCCCCGCCGACTACATCACGGAGGCCGTGGACCAGACCCGCGGGTGGTTCTACAGCCTGCTGGCCCTCTCGACCCTGACGGCCGGGCGTCCCTCTTACCAGAACGTGATCTGCCTGGGTCTCATTCTGGACGAGCGGGGCGAGAAGATGTCCAAGTCCAAGGGCAACGTGGTGGACCCGTGGTCGGTGCTGAACGAGCAGGGCGCCGACGCGCTGCGCTGGTACCTGTTCACCGCCGCGCCGGCGGGCGGCACCCGCCGCTTCTCCAAGGGCCTGGTGCAGGAGTCGCTGCGCCGCTTCCTGCTGACCCTCTGGAACACCTACAGCTTCTTCGTCACCTACGCCAGACTGGACGGCTTCGACCCGCAGACCCACGCGGCTTATTGGAAGGGCGAGGTGGGAGGCCCGGCGCTGGCGGGCCGGCCGCCCCACGAGCTGGACCGGTGGATGCTCTCGGAGCTAAACGAGCTCGTCCGCGAGGTCACGGAGCTCCTGGACGGCTACAACCCCACCGACGCCGGGCGGCGCATCGAGGAGTTCGTGGACGGCCTCTCCAACTGGTACGTCCGCCGCAGCCGCCGCCGCTTCTGGAATCCCGTCCTCAACACAGCCGAAGGAAGCGAGGCCGACGAGGACAAGGCGTGGGCCTACGTCACGCTGTACACCTGCCTCCTCACGCTCTGCCGGCTCATGGCGCCCCTCACGCCCTTCGTGGCCGACGAGCTCTACAGGAACCTGGCGCCCCTCGGCTCGCCCGAGAGCGTTCACCTGGCCGACTACCCGCAGGCCGACCCCTCCAACGTGGACGCCACCCTGGGCAGGGCGGTGCGCTTGGCCATGCGTATCGCCAGCCTGGGCCGGGCCGCCCGCAGCAAGGCGGGCGTCAAGGTGCGCCAGCCCCTGGCCCGCGCGCTGGTGAAGCTGCGCCAGCCGGACGAGCGGGAGCTGCTGGCGCTGGTGGAGTCCCAGGTGCTGGACGAGCTCAACGTCAAAGCCGTGGAGGTGGCGCCGGAGGAGACGTTGGTGAGCATCGGCATCCGGCCTAACCTGGCGCTGCTGGGGCCCAAGTACGGCGCCGAGGTCTCGCGCATCGCCGCCGCGCTCCGGGAGGCCGACCCCTCAGCCGTGGCCGGCCAGGTCCGCGGCGGGACGCCCGTGACGTTAGACGGCTTCACGCTGGAGCCCGACGAGGTGCTGGTGCTCGAGGAGGAGCGGGCAGGGCTCGCCACGGCCACGGAGGGCGGATTGTCGGTGGCGGTCGACACCGCGCTCACGCCGGAGCTGGAGGAGGAGGGCCTGGCCCGCGAGCTGGTGCACCGCCTCCAGAGCCTGCGCCGGAGCGCCGGGCTCGATATCGCCGACCGCATCGTCGCCTCCATCGATGGCGGCGACGAGCGGATACGCAGCGTGCTGAAGGGCCACGGGGACTACATCTGCCGCGAGACGCTCAGCCGCGAGCTGCTCCACGCACCGCCGGCCAAGGGCGCCTACACCGAGCGCCAGGAGGTGGAGGGCATCCACCTGACGCTGGCCGTGAAGAAGGTCCAGGACACGAGCCGGACATAGCGGCGCGGGGACCGCTCTCTTCCAAGAGCGCGGTTGCCCCAAGCCCGAAGCTTAAGGAGACGCCATGGAATTCGCAGACGTGGAAGCGCTGGCCCAGGAGCAGCGCACCGCCGTCCTGACCACCTACCGCCGCGACGGCCGCCCCCAGATGAGCCTGGTGGGCGTGGGGAGCTTCGAGGGTGGGCTGGCCTTCACCACGCCCAGGCGCACCGCCAAGGGCGCCAATCTGAGGCGCGACCCTCGGTGCGGACTCCTGGTGCCACGGCTCAACTTGCGGAGCTACGCCGTCTTGGACGGCGACGCCGAGGTGCGGGACAGGGACCAGACCGACGCCGAGAAGCTCCGCCTGGACCTGCGCGCGGTGTACGAAGCGGTGGCGGGCCTCGCTCACTCCGACTGGCCCGACTACGACCGCGCCATGGTGGAGCAGGAGCGAATGGTAGTCATCCTGCGGCCGGGCCGGATGGTCGGCGTGGGCGTACCGTAAAGCGGAGGGCGGGAGCGCCCGAACAACGCAAACGCCTAGCGGGGCATCTCGCCCAGGCCCACATCGAAGGAGAGGCGCTCCTCGCCCCGCACAACCTCGACGGTGACCCGGTCCCCGACCTTATACTCCGTGCGCATGAGCCGTTGGAGATCGGGGAGTCCATCTATCCGGTGGCCCTCCAGCGTGACGATGATGTCGCCCGCCTGGATGCCGGCAAGCTCGGCGGGTGCGCCCGGTACCGTGGCCACCACCAGCACTCCCGTGTCCACCGACAGTCCCTGCTCCGCCGCCACCACCGGCGTCACCGTCACTACCGAGATGCCCAGCCAGGGCCAGATCACCCGCCCGTTGGCGATGAGTTCTCTGGACACCGGGATGGCCGTGCTCATGCTTATGGCGAACCCTATCCCCTCCGCCTCCTGGCCTCCGCCCAGCGGGCCACGGATGATGGCGGTGTTGATCCCGACCACCTCGCCGCGAAGGTTCAGCAAGGGGCCGCCACTGTTGCCCGGATTGATCACCGTGTCGGTCTGCACCAGGTCGTACAGCGTCGTATTCCGGGTGAGGGGCAGCACGCGGCCCTTGGCGCTGACCACGCCCACGGTCACGGAGCCCGCCAGCCCCAGGGGATTGCCGATGGCGATGACCCACTCGCCGATGCGCATGGCGTCGGTATCGCCGAGGGGCGTGGCCACGAGACCGGACACCACGGCGGGGTCGAGCCGCAGGACCGCCAGGTCCGTGGCGGGGTCGCGTCCCACCACCTCCGCCACAAAGCTGCGCGCGTCCGTCAGCACCACCTCCACCTTCGTGCCGCCCTCGACCACATGGTTGTTGGTCAGAATGTAGCCGCGCTCGTCGAAGATCACCCCGGAGCCCGTGCTCACCCCCTCCACCAACCGGCCAGAAGCGTCCCGTTGCTCCACCGTGGTCAGCACCGAGACCACGCTGGCCATCACCCGCTCCACCACGCCGGGCACGTCGGGTAGACCGATGACCACGGGCGTTTCGGGCAGCGGCGGCGGCGTGGGCGTAGCCGTGGGAGTGGGCGTCCCAGCGCACGCGGCCGCCACGAGCGAGAGGGCGAGCGCCCCCACGACAGCTAACCGCGAACGAGTGCGTGTAATCACGGTGGACCGCCCATGTCCATTGAATGCGAAGGCCCTGCTATGGATGCGCCAGGAGGCTATCAGCGGAGGCTGTTCGTGTGCCGGCGCACCGATTCCGAGGCGAAAGGCGGCCTCGCCCCGCTGAACACCCCCTCCCTGTTTTATAACGGATGTGAGCGCCATTTATCAGAGAGCCGCGCCCAAGGCCCGCCGGCCGCCGCCTGGCCTCCGAAAGCTACGGCGCTTTTAGCGCCGCCTGCTGAATCTCGACAAGCTGCTGGATACCGCGCTCGGCCAGGTCCATCAGGTGCTCCATGGTGCGCCGGGAGAAGGGCCGGTCCTCGGCGGTGCCCTGGACCTCGACGACCTCGCCCGTATCGGACATGACGACGTTGAAGTCCACCTGGGCGCCAAAGTCCTCCTCGTAGTTCAAGTCCAGCAGCAGCGCCTTCTCGACCACCCCCACGCTGGTGGCGGCCACACCGCCAAGCAGGGGAACGGCCCGAAGCACCCGCTGGCGCACCAGGCCGGTGAGCGCCTGGTGAAGCGCCACGTAGGCCCCGGTGATGGCCGCGGTGCGGGTGCCGCCGTCGGCCTGCAGCACGTCGCAGTCCAACGTGATCGTCCGCTCGCCCAGTGCCTTGAGGTCGGTCACGGCCCGCAGCGAGCGGCCGATGAGCCGCTGGATCTCCTGGACGCGGCCGCTGCCGCGCCCCGAGCCCTGCTCCCGGGGAGTGCGCGAGAGCGTTGAGCGAGGCAGCATGCCATACTCGGCGGTGACCCATCCCTTGCCCTCGCCCCGCAGAAAGCCGGGCACCCGCTCCTCGATGCTGGCGGAACACACCACCCGGGTCTGGCCTACCTCGATGAGCGCCGAGCCCTCGGCGAACCCCTGGTATCCAAGCTCAATGCGGACGGGACGGAGCTCGTCCTTGGCCCTGCCGTCTTTACGTGGCACGTTACCCTCTCACGCCGAAATGGGCGCACGCCGGAATGGGCGCACGCCAGAATGGGATGCCGCATGCGCGGTGGCGTCAGTATAGCAGGCGGGCCGTCCTCGAAACGCTCGGTTCACCGGCCCGTCTTCACCCACCAGCTCGCACCGTCGGTGGTGAGCTCGATGGTGCCGTCCTCGGCGGTCTGATAGAGGGCGCCCGTGGGCAGGACGGCTCGCAGCCGGCCACCACCTCCGCCGATGGATGGCCGAAGGGGTTCCCCTCTCCCGCCGATACCACCGCCGCCAGCGGCCGCACCGCCTGTAAGAACGCCTCGGTGGACGACGTATCGGAGCCGTGATGGCCCACCTTCAGCACCTGGGCGGAGAGGCCGGCGCCGCTGTCCAGCAACACCAGCTCGCCCTCGGCCTGTAGGTCACCCGGCAGGAGGGCCGCCGCCCGGCCGTACCTGACCAGCACCACCAGGCCGTTGTTGTTCACATCGGAGGAGGTGCCGCTGTTGGGGGATAGGGGAGGATGCAGCACCTCCAAGCGGACGCCGTCTGAGAGGGCGATGGTCATGCCGGCGCTCCCCCGCACCAGCTCCAGGCCCGCGTCCTCCAGCTTCCCGCGCCACGAATCCTCATCGTCGCCGCCCGCACCTGGCGGCGGCGCCACCAACCGCTCCAGCCGGCCCCGTTCCGCCATGGCCAGGAGCCCGTTTAGGTGGTCCGCGTGGGCGTGGCTCAGCAGCGCCACGTCTATGGCCCGGTCGTTGTACGGCAGCAGCCGGTCCACGGCGGCCAGCGTCACGCGCGCGTCCGGCCCGCCGTCCACCAGTATGAAGGGGACACCATTCGCACCGTGTGGTCTTCCAGTTGGATAGACTCCGACGGTAGCCACTTGTCGGGTAGTTGCGTATGAATGGAGAGGTTTTTGTTCCGATGCACGATTATACGAAGCCCCAACACATCGGCCAGCCGATCCATACGATGCAGCCCCTCCTTTTGCTCAAGACGTGGGTCGATTCGGAGAGCTTCGGCTCGCCGCAACCGATATCCGTGGGAGGCCTGCTCCAGTGCCGCGATGGCCTCCTCCGGTGGGAGCAACTGGTACTGCTCGTCGTTCAGGGCATCCAGCGACTTGCGAATGTCATTGCTCAGCTTTCCCAGCGCCCCCGTCCTTTGAAGCAGCTCTTGGCTGGTAATCACTTCGTGCTCGTGCTGGAAGCTTAACATCCGCCGCTGCCGGCCTAGGTCCTCAATTCTGCGCCCCAGCTCATCACGTTGCCACTGCTCTTGAGCCACCTTCTCTTTCGCATTCGCCGCCAACTCATCAAAGGCGTCCCTGAGCACATGAGGTTGGGAGAATACCTGGTCTAATGTGCGGTCTACGATACGCTGGAGTTCAAGAACCCCCATGCCGGGGTCTCCGCAACGCCTCGGCAGTAGCTTGTTATCTCCACGGCACTTTGCTCCCTTTTTAGCATCCAGTCCATATCGATGCCCGCACTCGCCAAATACTCGCCCCGAAAGCCACTATCGCCGCCCATAGCCCACCGATCGTTCCTGATTCATTCTGAGCTGCTCAGCGATAGCTTCCGCCTCATCCAGCGTTATGACGGGATTATCCACGCGGTTTGGAATGGGGATGCCGCTCCATCGACCCTCCCCTGCATACATGCGGGCATGGCTTAGTACCCGGTGAACCGCACTGCGGTGCCAAAACCCACCGGCGCTTGCCGGGATCTCTTCACCGTTCAGGCGAAGGGTGATCATGTTGATGCTCTGACCCCCAAGGCAATCTCGGAGGATGCCCTCAACAACGCTGCGCGGGCCGTCTACCAGCCAACGCAGCCGCTTCGCACCGCGGTCCCACCTCAATCCGTACGGACCACCGTACCTGCCAAAGCCGCTCGGCATTCGGCCCCCTTTGGCAGCTTCTTTCTTACCGCGCATGGTCCTCTCCACGATGGCACGCCGTTCCACTTCCCCAAATGTCCCGGCCAGGAACTGGAGTGCGCGACCTAAGGGGTCGTGCGATGGTGGGTTGTGCACCGCTAGGACCCGGACCCCGGCCTGCTCGAATTCACGAAGCAGCACGATCAGATCCACGGGGTCCCGAGACAGTCGGTCAGGAACGAAATAGCAGACGGCCTGGACCGCTCCGGACCTGGCTAGTTCCCGTAACTTAGATAGGCCGGTGCGCCTTAGGGTGGCTCCACTGGACTGTTCCCGAATACGGTACGGCTCCGGGACAATAAAGCCCTCTTGCTCGCACAGG
This sequence comes from Dehalococcoidia bacterium, assembly GCA_965249185.1. Taxonomy (GTDB): domain Bacteria; phylum Chloroflexota; class Dehalococcoidia; order Lucifugimonadales; family Australimonadaceae; genus CBDFLS01. Next base: position 454,464 of record CBDFLS010000002.1, on the reverse strand, counting down.
GTCAGGCAGGCGGCTTCTTGGCTGTCCAATGAGGTCCCGTGGTCGGCTTGGTCATCCGTGGACACCCGCAGGTACACGCACGCTTTGGGTCTAACACGGAGGGTTTCCAGTCCATCGTCTGCCGCAAACGAATCCCTATCATTCACTTCCATTTGAGATCCCTCCTGGCGTCTCAGGTGGTAGTTTCGACTCAAGATACTCGACCACTTTCGTAGCGACCAAGTGCGCCAACTTCTGCTGGTCTTCTTCATTCAATGAAATCCGGATCTCAGCGATTGACGCGAATTCGGCCTCGGTTTCCTCCACGGCGTCTGTCGGACCAGAGCCCCGCATCTCCGCCATCGCCGGTGAACCAGGATCTTCTCTGCCCTCAATCCCATCCAGAAGAGTCATGAGGAAAGCGGTCCAGTCGACGCGGCGTCCCAGCTGACGCTCCCGTACAGCCTTGGCCAGTCGCAGTCTCGTGAGCTGCGCTTGCTCAACGCCAATGGTGCTGTACTTGCGTGATGGCATCCATGTCATCATAATATTATTAAGCCGTTAGCGCAACACCTCTTCATAAGCGCACCTGGTCCCCTCACATGTCGAGCTTCTTGGTCGCCTGAAGAGCCTCGTACACGCGCACGCGCGCGCATTTATATAAAGAACATACACAAAGCTAAGGAGGAGAGAAATGGAAAGAGACTACAGGTGCTCCGACTGTGGGAAGACCTTCCGCAACGAATCCGGGCTCTCATGGCACTTGCATCATATCCACCTAGTCCAACATTCTGATCTCACTGGCGAGTCCAAGAACCCTTCGGTTTGGCACGGAACTGAAACTGCGCTCGCAGACTTGATCCCCAAAGTCGCCGCCTTGGAGGAACGGGTCGTGACCATCCTCTCAGCAGTAAGCGCTCTGGATAGCAGGATTCAAGCTCAGGAAGTCACCCTCGACAAACTTGAGCGCCGTGGGGCAAACGGTGGTGTGGAAATCCGATCGACCCACGCCGCTATTGCCCAGCGGCAAGAAGAACTAAATTCGTTCGCGACCGAAATCGCCACTCTCGTGGCTCACCTTGACGTCACCGAGCGCATGCGCGGCATGCCACGGTTCATGGCGGTGGGGCAAGCCTATTCCAAAGCGGCTGTAGACCAAGCGCGGAGTGTCATTCGCGACCATCTTCAGCACATCCCAAAGGAGTTCGATCCCTTGGCCAAGGCGATCGTGGGAACGATTGACATCTAACAAGTTCCGGGTGGCCCTAGTTGAAATGGACACGCGATACCTATCCGGTCGTAATCTCAGCTAGGAGTTGCTCCTTGGACGGGGAGATGGGCCCTCCCCCATCTCCACCACGAGCACGAACCTCAACGCTTGCTGGCCTGACCACTGACCGTCTTGCCGGGCATATGAACAAGATGTCCCCGCCTGACGCCTCGTTTCATTCGGGCGTACTCCGATGCGAGCTCGGCGCCCAGAATCAGAATAAGGGCGGTGATATACGTCCATACCATTAGGACGATGACTGAGGCCACAGCGCCATACACTTGGCTGTACTGAGCAAAACTCTCCAGATACCAGAGGAATAGATTCTTTCCCGTTTCGAAGAGTGCGGCTGCGACGATGGCCCCCAGCCAAACGTCACGCCAATAGGTCTTGGTGTTGGGGAGGTACTTGTAAATCGTGAGGAAGATGGCAAAGCTGATAAACATGGCCGGTATCTTCAGGGTATAGTCCCAAAACAGCCACCTGTGAGAGAATGGTGGCATGGGACGGAAGATTGGGTGCCCTCGATGTCAACACGCCAAGAGCTGGAGCATTCGGCGAGGTAAGAGTCGTTGTGCAGCCTGCCACTACGAGTGGGTGCCCAGGGCGCTGCCGCTTCGGTTGTCGCCAGGGGAGTGGCGGCGACTGTTGCGCTGGTTCGTCTTGGGGCAGAGTGCCGAGGTGATTGCCCAGGAGGCCCGCCTGGAGCGAAAGCGAGTCCTGCGAGCCCTGATCGTGGTGCGCCAGGCCATGGTCCGGGACGTTCCCCATGTCTTCTCCGGCGTGGTGGAGGTCGACGAGACCTACCTGGGAGGTTCCTGGCGCAACAGGCGCCTGGCAAAGCGTGTTCAGGGCACGAAGCGGGGCCGTGGAACCACTAAGCAAGCTGTCTTTGGGATCCTGTGTCGAGGTGGCCTGGTGTGGGCGCAAGTGGTACCTAACGTGGAAGCCAAGACGCTGCTGCCGCTCCTGCACCAACGCGTGCAACGTGGCTCCATCGTCTGCTCGGACACCTTTACCAGCTACACGGGCGGCGCAGCGGGGGGCTACGTCCACCGGCTTGTGGACCACAGCCAGGCGTTCAGCGATCGGCAAGGGAGCCACGTCAACGGCTTGGAGGGCTTCTGGGGTTATCTCAAGCGGCGTCTGGCAGCCAAAGGGGGAGTCCGCCGAGAACGGCTGCCCCTCTATCTTGCTGAGTATGTCTGGCGCTACAATCATCGGCGTCTGTTGGGACCAGAACAGGTTAAGACATTGTTCAAGCTGCTTCAAAGCTAATCCGGTGGCTAAAACGGGACTTTACCCTTCTGTCATATCTCGAATTGCTTCCTGTCTACTTCGATAATGACGGTGATGGACTAGCTCCTGCTTGAGTGTTCCCCAGAAGCTCTCCATCGGCGCATTATCAAAACAGTTCCCTTTCCCGCTCATGGATGATCTCAGGCCAGAGCGCTCCATAAGATTTCTGTACTCCTGGGAGCAATACTGAGAGCCCCGGTCAGAGTGATGCATCAGTCCCCTCGCGGGGCGTTTGGCTCTCAGCGCCCGGAATAGAGACTGACTAACCAGATTCCTGGTCATCCGCTCTCCCATGGCATAGCCCACGAGCTCTCCGGTGAACAGGTCCTTGTGGCCCGCCAGGTATAGCCAGCCTTCATCAGTCGGTATATAGGTGATGTCACTCACCCACACGGCGTTGGGCTGACTGACCTTGAACTGCTGGCCCAACAAGTTATCCGCAACTGGCAGTCTGTGCGCGGAGTTAGTGGTAGTTTTGAATCTCCTCTTCTGTTTACAGCGTATGCCGAGCTTTTGCCGGATCCGCTTGATCCGGCAAACACCCACCCGAACGCCATGCTCCGCCAGATCGCGCTGTAACCGTTCCGGGCCATAGGTCTGTCTATTCCGCTGGTGGGCCGCCATTATCTCCAGCTCCAGCCGCACTTCCTCCTGTGCCCGCTTGGACAGCGGCCGGTCCACCCACGCATAGTAGCCGCTGGCCGATACATTCATAATCCGTCGCATCATCCGGACTGGATACTTGAGCCGCAACTCATTCATCGCCGCGTACCGGGCAGCGACTCCTTGGCAAAGTACGCGGCCGCTTTTTTTAGTATGTCCCGCTCCATCTTCACTTCCGCCAGTTCCTTCTTAGTCCGGGCCAAATCCATCTCTACTTCAGTCAAGGGCCTGTACGTCTTGCCGACATCTCCCAGTTTGCCGGCCCTTTGTGCCTTCACCCAGTACCCTAACGTCGATGGCGCCAGGGACAACCGGCGGGCTGCCTCCGGCAATGATAGCCTCTCTTCCGTTACCAGCTTCACTGCTTCCTGGCGGAATTCCCTCGTGTATCTTCCTTGAGGGACACCTTTCATACTGACACCTCCGTCGCTCTATCTTATCCGACTTTGGTGTCCGTTTTTCCCATCCTATCTCAAAGTTCTCAGCGTCATGGTCACTCAAGGTCAGCACAAAAGATTTGGGTATAGTCCCAAAACAGCCACCTGTGAGAGAATGGTGGCATGGGACGGAAGATTGGGTGCCCTCGATGTCAACACGCCAAGAGCTGGAGCATTCGGCGAGGTAAGAGTCGTTGTGCAGCCTGCCACTACGAGTGGGTGCCCAGGGCGCTGCCGCTTCGGTTGTCGCCAGGGGAGTGGCGGCGACTGTTGCGCTGGTTCGTCTTGGGGCAGAGTGCCGAGGTGATTGCCCAGGAGGCCCGCCTGGAGCGAAAGCGAGTCCTGCGAGCCCTGATCGTGGTGCGCCAGGCCATGGTCCGGGACGTTCCCCATGTCTTCTCCGGCGTGGTGGAGGTCGACGAGACCTACCTGGGAGGTTCCTGGCGCAACAGGCGCCTGGCAAAGCGTGTTCAGGGCACGAAGCGGGGCCGTGGAACCACTAAGCAAGCTGTCTTTGGGATCCTGTGTCGAGGTGGCCTGGTGTGGGCGCAAGTGGTACCTAACGTGGAAGCCAAGACGCTGCTGCCGCTCCTGCACCAACGCGTGCAACGTGGCTCCATCGTCTGCTCGGACACCTTTACCAGCTACACGGGCGTCGCAGCGGGGGGCTACGTCCACCGGCTTGTGGACCACAGCCAGGCGTTCAGCGATCGGCAAGGGAGCCACGTCAACGGCTTGGAGGGCTTCTGGGGTTATCTCAAGCGGCGTCTGGCAGCCAAAGGGGGAGTCCGCCGAGAACGGCTGCCCCTCTATCTTGCTGAGTATGTCTGGCGCTACAATCATCGGCGTCTGTTGGGACCAGAACAGGTTAAGACATTGTTCAAGCTGCTTCAAAGCTAATCCGGTGGCTAAAACGGGACTTTACCCTAAATCAAACAGGGAGACGCTCGTTACATGGACATTCGCAGGTGGATATGGTGCCTCCAGTGTGAGCGTTGCTTTGAGGTGAACCTGAGCCGCGAACCCGAAGCGCCGCGGCTCTCGGACCATCTTGAAGCGGCTGGTTTCGCCAGCGCCCGCAGCAAGAGGTTGACCCTCATCGCGACGTACTATGCGTTCTTCGCCGCGCGCAAACCTGCCGCCGATGCCAAGGTCTAGCGCTGGAAAGCTGGGAGAAGAGGTGAGTTTCGAACAGAGCCTCAGCGAGAGGGAAGCGGCCGGCATCGCAGTTGTCAGCCCGATCTCCGATAGCGCGTGCCTTGCACCTACTCCGGCAGGATGACGAGCGCCCCTGAGGAGTCGAACTGGCCGTGGATGGACTCCATCAGAGGCTCATCTAGCGGCACGTAGTATTGACTCCACGTTGCCATGGGGGTCTCTGAGTCGGCGAGAGTATGCAGGTAATGGAGGGCCTCGAGCCCTAGCTCCGTTCCTTCGGGAAGCGTCCCTCTTTGTGGAAGGAGGCGAGGGCCTCGTCGGCGGCCGCGATGGTCTGGACAAAGCTCGCGGCGCATACTAGGCGGCCCAGCGGAGTTGAGCTTACGCCATCCGGGACTTCGATCTGCGCGGTCTGGGGCCGAAGGTGAACGTTCATTAACACCAGTAAAACGCCACTCGCGCGCAGAGAGCAGGGACCTTCGAGAGGGTGCTGACGACGCCCTCTGAGGGCACTCATTACATGGACATGGAGAAGATACTGACGTCGTTAGCGCCCTCGGGCAATCTGACGTTCGCTACATCCGCCACGTGAATCGACGGCTTGCCCCTGAGTGCAGGCGGCGTGTGATTGCGTACTGACGCGATGGCAGACTCGTCGGGGTCGAAAGCCAAGACGGACCGTGCCGAGTCGGCGTAACTCCGGGTTATGCGCCGGTACCCCATCCGATCTCGACAACATCCTTCTTGGCGAAATCGACTAGGTCATGGAACGCTGGGTCTCGACGCCTTCTGGGTCCACTCTTCCGATCATGCGCGACCTCAATAGCCGCGGTTAAGGCAATCCACAGATTCAGCTTGCCGTGCCTATATGAGCGGGAACTTCGCCGGCTTCTCGGGGATTTCCAGTCTTGTGTTGCTGTAACTAAGTTTCTCCAGTCCCACTCGAAGAAGTGCACATATTCATAAGGGTAAAGTCCCGTTTTAGCCACCGGATTAGCTTTGAAGCAGCTTGAACAATGTCTTAACCTGTTCTGGTCCCAACAGACGCCGATGATTGTAGCGCCAGACATACTCAGCAAGATAGAGGGGCAGCCGTTCTCGGCGGACTCCCCCTTTGGCTGCCAGACGCCGCTTGAGATAACCCCAGAAGCCCTCCAAGCCGTTGACGTGGCTCCCTTGCCGATCGCTGAACGCCTGGCTGTGGTCCACAAGCCGGTGGACGTAGCCCCCCGCTGCGACGCCCGTGTAGCTTGATAAAGGTATCCGAGCAGACGATGGAGCCACGTTGCACGCGTTGGTGCAGGAGCGGCAGCAGCGTCTTGGCTTCCACGTTAGGTACCACTTGCGCCCACACCAGGCCACCTCGACACAGGATCCCAAAGGCAGCTTGCTTAGTGGTTCCACGGCCCCGCTTCGTGCCCTGAACACGCTTTGCCAGGCGCCTGTTGCGCCAGGAACCTCCCAGGTAGGTCTCGTCGACCTCCACCACGCCGGAGAAGACATGGGGAACGTCCCGGACCATGGCCTGGCGCACCACGATCAGGGCTCGCAGGACTCGCTTTCGCTCCAGGCGGGCCTCCTGGGCAATCACCTCGGCACTCTGCCCCAAGACGAACCAGCGCAACAGTCGCCGCCACTCCCCTGGCGACAACCGAAGCGGCAGCGCCCTGGGCACCCACTCGTAGTGGCAGGCTGCACAACGACTCTTACCTCGCCGAATGCTCCAGCTCTTGGCGTGTTGACATCGAGGGCACCCAATCTTCCGTCCCATGCCACCATTCTCTCACAGGTGGCTGTTTTGGGACTATACCCTAAAGAATCGCATGTCGCTAATTGTACGTGTGGCTTCAGGCGTCATCAACTCTCCGGTTGGAAGCAAGGCGCGCCGGCTCGTGGGCCTCAGCGCCCGCCGACCATCCCCGGCCTTGTTGCAGCGAAAACCGTCACGCTATAATGGGGCGCGTTCAATGCAGCCGGTCCGAACGGCCGCCGGTTCGTATGGGCAGCCGGTCCGAACGGCCGCCAGTCCGAACGCCGGGAGCGGGAGCGATGCTCACTCAGTACTCAAAAGTGGCCACCGTCGGCGAGCTGGAGGACGGCGAGATGATGCTGGTGGTGGCCGAGGACCAGGATATCCTCCTGGCCAGGATAAACGGTGAGTACTTCGCCATCGACAACTGGTGCAGCCATACCGCGGGAATGCTGGACCAGGGGGTGCTGGTGGACTACGAGGTGGAGTGCCCCCTGCACGAGGGCCGGTTCGATTTACGCACCGGCCTGGATACGAACCCGCCGGCCGATGAGCCCGTGGCCTCCTTCGCCGTTCGCGTGGAGGGCGACGACATTCTGGTCGGGCCCAAGTAGTCTTTCGCCGCCTCTTCGGGCACCGCCTCTTCGGGCCTCTTTGCCCGCATCCTGCCCTGAGCCGTCCCTTCGCGCGGGAGACTGGGGGCTGATGCTATACTGCGCCCGGCGTCGCGCGTAGCCCAGGGGAGGCCAGGTGGTCCGCTCAATCCTCGTCATCTTCGTACTAGCCCTCGTCGGCATCGGGGTCGGATACGGCATCTTCGCCTTCGCCCTGGGCGGCACGCCCAAGGTGGCGATGCTGAACGGCCCGCAGAACGTGATCGGCGCCGAGTTGACGGGCGCGCTGAAGACGCAGCTCGCTTTCGTGGCCGCGGACCCGGACATCAAGGCCGTGGTGGTCCGGGTGAACAGCCCCGGCGGCTCGGCCTCGGCCAGCGAGGAGCTGTTCACCGAGTTGGCCAAGCTCCGGCAGCGAAAACCGGTGGTCGTGACGGTCCAGGGGCTGGCGGCCAGCGGCGCCTACCTCATGGCGCTGGGGGCCAACCACATCATCGCCAACTCCACCTCCGTGGTGGGCAGCGTGGGCGCCCTCTCCTTCATCCCCAGCCCGGCCGCCCCCATCGAGAATGTCGTCGGCACCGGCCCCTCCAAGCTCAGCGGCGGCTCCGAGCGGACCTACCTGGAGCTGCTGGAGCAGATCAAGGAGGCCTTCTACCTGGCCGTCGAGAGTCAGCGGGGCGACCGGCTGAAGGCGGACAAGGAGGAGGTCCTCCAGGCCAAGGTCTACCTCGGCGTGGGCGCCCTCCAACTGGGGCTCATCGACGAGCTGGGCGACGAGGTGGACGCCATTCGCAAGGCCGCCGAGCTGGCCGGGCTGCGCCGCTACGACGTGGTGGAGGTAGACGCGGCGATGCTGAAGGCGGGCGGCATCTACGCGGAGGCCGTGGCCATCGCTAGGAGCCACCGGCCGGTGGGCGACTTCAGCTTCGAGAGCTTCAGCTCCCAGTTCCCCTACATTCACTACCTGTACCTGCCCCCCTAGCGCGCCATGCCCAGATTTCTCTACATCCTCGTGCCCGCCGTCGCCGCCACCACCGTTGTCCTGGTGAGCTGGTTCACCACCCATGCCGGTGGCTACTCGCCCCCGCCGGAGCACCGGCCGGCGCTGGAGACGCTCACGCTTCCCACCTATGCGGTCTCCTCCGCGCCGCCATTGACCGACAACCGGTCCGGGACCCTGGTGGTGGACACGCTCCACTTCAACAACTTCCTGGAGGGGGAGCTGGAGCCGCTGCTCTCCAGAGTCATCGATCTGGGCTACGACCTGGACTTCTTCGGCGACCGGATGGCCGTGCGTTTCGACTTCAGCGAGAGCCGGCGGGCCGCGACGCTGGAGCGGGCGTTGCGGGGCGCCAGCAGCCTGCTGGTCATCGCCCCCATCATCGAGTACGGCGCCCAGGAGACGGAGGTTGTCCGCCGGTTCGTCCAGAAGGGCGGCAAGGTGGTGCTGGCGGGCGAGCCCACCCGGTTCCAGCAGTCCAACAGCCTGGCCAGCGCCCTGGGCATCAACTTCGAGAAGGACTATCTCTACAACGTGGTGGAGCACGAGACCAACTACCGCAACGTGATTTTCCGCGACTTTACGTCCCATCAGGTGACCGCCGGTGTCTCCGCCGTGGTGCTGTATACGGCCAGCTCGCTCACCGGTGCGGGGGAGCCCCTGGTGAGGGCCGACGCCGACACCCACTCGTCCGCCCGGGAGTCCACGGTCCCCTTGTCGCCCATGCTGCTGGCCATGGACGGCCGTGTGGTGGCCATCGGCGACGCTACGTTCATCAAGCCCCCCTACAACGAGGTGCTCGACAACGACCGGCTCGTGCGCAACCTGGCCGATTTCCTGACCACCAGCGAGCGACGGTTCGACCTGGAGGACTTCCCCTTCTCCCTGGCCGACCAGGTGGACGTGGTGATGGCCGGCCCCCGGGTGCTGGAGATCGCCACCGATATGGCGGACCTCCTCTCCACGGGAGACCGGCGCGCGGCCCTCACGACGCTGGAGCGCCCGGGCGTGGACACGGTGTTCGTGGGCCTCTTCGACGATGCGGGCACGGTGCGCCATCACCTGGCCGCCTCCAACGTCACGCTGGCTGAGGGGCGTATCGTCACACCCTTCACGCGCGACATCGCTCAGGAGGGGAATGGCCTGATTCTTCTGGATACCCGGGGTGAGCGCCGCGTGCTGGTGGTGCTCGGCTTCTCGGTGTATGAGCTGTCCAACCTGGTCCAGCAGCTCGGGACGGGCCAGTTCCGCTCGGGACTGGTTGCCCCCAATCTGGGTCTCTACGAGCGCCCGTTGCCATCGGCCATCAGCTTTCAGGGAGGGCCGTTGACACCGTTTGGGTAGGCATGGCTGGGTGAGAGCGACTGCATCTATTACGAACCGAGAGGGACTTCATGGGTAAGACCATAGCTTTGGCCCTGATACTTCTCCTGGCGGCCGCCGCCTGCGGCTCGGAGCCGGAGCCGACTTTGCCGACCCGGGTCACGGTGCTTCCCACGCCGACGGAGACTTCGCCGGCGCCCACGCCGACCACGAACAGGGCCGAGGTGGACCGGCTTCAGGCCGCCGCGGTCGTAGGCCGGTTCGTTCAGGCCCATGACGCCGTCGATGCCGACTGGGAGGCCTTCCGGCGTGACTTCGAGACGTGGCGCCAGGGGGTGAGCGGATGCGCGGTGACCGACCGGCAGGAGGACCTGGCCGGGTGGGTTATCGACTTCCAGCCCATCATTCAGGGGGTGACCGCCATCCAGGCCCCGCCGGGCGCCTCGGAGGTGGCGAGCATCCTCGCTGCGGCGGTGCAGCTCGAGGAGCGCGGACTGCGGGCGCTGCGCGACGAGTCGGCGGCGCGCTATGCGGCCGCTTTCGTCACCCCCACGCCCATACCGACCTTGGACCCGTTCCGGCTACCTCCGCCGCAACCGGACGTCGCGCCCTCGGAACCGGCGCCCGACTTCGAGTCGGCGCGCACCCGGGCCGCCATCATGCGGCAGCAGGCCCTGGCACGCCTCGCCGAGCTGGCCGCCGGCGCCACTGCCGATGAGGAGTTCGGGCCCCCGCCGATACCGGGCACCAGCGAGCCCGACGCGTCCGACGCGAGTGAGTCATCCATCCTGGCGTCCCCCGAGGAGATCCAGGCGTTTGGGGATGAGATCGTCGCGGTCGCGGCGCGGTGGGACGACTTCCACCTGCGCTTCGACGCCTGGCGGAAGGCCTATGGTGCGTGTCCCCAGGCGCTGGTGCGCGGGAAGCTTGGGGAGTTCGTCGCGCGGTTCCAGCAACTGGCCGGAAGGGTGAGCGCCGTGGAGAGGCCCTCGGTGGCGCGGCCCCTGGCCGAGAGCCTCATCGATGCGTCGGTCCGCGAGTCCCACGCCCTGGAGGTGCTCCGCGACTCCTGGCAGCCCTATGACCTGGACGCCCGCGGCCAGGTGGACCTCCTCCGGCGGCAGGTGCGCTCCAGCCTCGATGAGCTGGTCTTGGAGTATGGGCTGCCCTGAGCGCCATGAGACCTTCGCGCCTGAGAGTGGGCTGGGGACGGCCAATCCTCCTCGTCGTGCTCTGTCTGGCGGCGGCCGCTGCCTGCGCCCAGCCTGAGCCGACGGCCACTCCCGCCCCCACCTCGACCGCTACCCCGGCCCCCACCGCCACGCCCACGGCTACGGCCACGGCCACGGCGCTCCCGACCCCCACGCCCACCGAGCCGGCGCCTTCCCCGGCCGGGGCTTCCACGCCATCACCGTTTCCCACTCCCACACCGACGCCGGGCGTCTCTCCGCTGCTGAAGAGCGCGCTGGACGGCATCGTCGCCACGGTGGTAGCGCTGCGGGAGCTGGACCTACTTAAGGATATGGACCAGAGCTTCATGTCCCGCGCGGAGCTGGAGGCGTTCCTGAAGCAGGAGCTGGAGGAGGAGCGCGAGAATATCCTTCGTGACCAGGAGCTGCTGTCCATCTTGGGCCTGATCCCCCAGGACCTGGACCTCTACGAGCTCACCCTGGGCCTCTACACCGAGCAGGTGCTGGGGCTCTACGATACCGACACCGACAAGCTGTACGTCATCGGCGAGTCGGAGGAGCTGGGGCCGCTGGAGGAGACCACCTTCGCCCACGAGTACGTCCACGCGCTGCAGCAACAGCACTTCGACCTCCACGCGCTCTTCGAGGCGGCGGAGGGCGACTCCGATGCCAGCGCCGCCCTCGTTGCCCTGGTCGAGGGGGACGCCTATCGTCTGACTTTCCAGTACATATTCGAGGTCTTGAGCCTAGACGCCGTGCAGGGCGCGGCGCGTCCCGATGAAGGCGGCTCCCTTCTCGATAGCGCGCCATACGCGGTCCAGAAGAGCTTCCTCTTCCCCGCCGTCCACGGGTTCATCTTCGTGACCGCCCTCGCCCTCGATGGAGGGCTGAACGCGGTCAACGCCGCGTATCGCGACCCGCCCACGTCGACGGAGCAGGTTCTGCACCCCGAGCGGTACCTGCTGCGCGAGAAGCCGCGCCCCGTGTCGCTGCCGGACATCGCCGGCGCTCTGGGCGACGGATGGCGCGAGACCGATACGGACGTGATGGAGGAGTTCTTTCTGAGGACCTACCTGGAGACGGCTATCGCCCCCGGCGTCGCCTCGGACGCCGCGGAAGGCTGGGCCGGTGACCGGTATGCGCTGCTGGAGGACGCCCTGGGAGAGCGGGTGTTCGTGGCGCTTACGGTATGGGACCGCGCGGAGGAGGCCTCCCAGTTCATACGGGTGGCCACCGCACCTCTGGCCGGCATCCCCGGCGTCGCTTTCTCAGACATCAGCAGGAACGAAGTGCTGATCATCGTGGCGCCCTCGCAGCCGCTCGTCGAGCGGGTCCGAGCGCTCTTCCCCGGCTTTTAGGACCGGGGGGTCGCCTCGGTTTTTAGGGCCGGGGGTCGCCTCGGCTTTTAGGACCGAGGATCAAAGGAGATTTCATGGCCGTCACGCTGCCCCCCGGCTACCTCCACGAGTATGGCGGCGCGGGCCAGCCCCTGGTGCTGGTGGGCGAGGTCCTGGGTGGCCACCGCTCCTGGTCGCGTCATGCGGAGCGGCTCGCCCAACGATGGCGGGTCGTGGGCGTTGCCCCGCTGCTCACCGCACGCGCGGGCAGGGGGAGGCCGGCCCCGAAAGGCTGGGGCATTCCCATGGAGACGCAGGCCCTGGCGAGGGCCCTTGATGAGGCGAACGTCCCCGCCGCCCACCTGGCCGGCTGGTCGCTGGGAGGCTCCATCGCCCTCGACTTCGCCATGACATACCCTGAGCGTGTCGTCACCCTCGCGCTGGTGGAGCCCCAGGCCCGCTGGGTGCTGCGCCGGCTTGGCCGGGAGATGGAGCGGGAGCGGGCGGACACGGAGCGGTTCCGCATTTTTGACCGGGCCGACATCACCGAAGAGCTGCTGGCGGCCTTCCTGCGCATGGCGGGCGTGGCGGCGGAGGGCGAAGACCCCAGGGAGAGCAGGGCGTGGCCGCTGGCCTGGGCGAACCGGTTGGCCCTGGCCGGCGTCTGGCGCGTGGCGACCCACGATGACGACCCGGCGCGGCTCGAACGGCTCGGCATGCCCGCGCTCCTGGTGCGGGGCAGCGGCTCCGCGCCCATCGACCGCGCCGTCGTCGGGGCCCTGGCGGAGCTGATTCCCCACGCGGCGCTACTGGAGCTTCCCGGCGGGCACACCAGCCACATGACGTCCAGCGGGCGGTTCCTGGATACGCTGGAGGAGCTGATGGAGGGCGTGAAATAGCGGTGGTCTCCTAGCTCGCCTTAGCGCTATCGACCATGATGCTGGCCGTGGCCTGCAACAGTCCGGACGCCACCGCGACACCCACCCGGCCGCCTACGTCCACACCTGCCGTTGTGCAGACGCCTGTGCCGTCGCCGACACCCACGTCGACCGCTACGGCAACGCCGCCCGCTCCCACCGCAACGTCTACTGCGTCGCCAACCCCCACGCTTGAGCCCACGCCTACGCCCACCGCGACCCCAACGCCCACAGCCACGCCCGCTCCCACCGCAACGCCAACGCCCACACCTACGCCCACACTGACCCCTACGGCTACCCCCGTGCCGACGCCCACGGCAACGCCGACGCCCACGGCCACGCCGGCCCCGACTTCTACCCCAACGCCCAGCCCAACCCCCATGCCTCCCACGCCCACACCCATCGAGGCGCCGTTGCCGCTGACCTGGCTGCTCCCGTTCCGGATCGCGGACGCCTACGATCCAGTCACCATGACCCAGGGCGACATCTCGTACAGAGGCTTTTGGGTTGTCATCCCCTTCGGCAGCGCGGGGTGGGCAGAGCCTCCCAGCAGTTGGCAGGTGGGAGATACCGGCGACATCTGGTTCGAGGTTGTGCCCGGCACCCTGCTGCGGGCGTCCATCTCCGGGCGTGTCAGCGTCGCGAAAAACCCCGTCGTCACCACGTCCAGAGGCTACCTCTACGACCCCCAGGACTGGGAGGTCCACATCCAGGTCGGCAACGGGCCCTACTGGATCGAATACGACCATATGGTGGAGCTGCTGGTCTTGGATGGCGAGTTGGTCGAGGCTGGCCAGCTATTGGGGCGTGCCTCTCCCGCGTCGATCCGCCATGGCGGCCCCGAGGGAGAGAAGCCGGTCGACGAGTTCGAGTGGGGCCTGAGGCTCGGCGGACCCACGGCGACCTCGGTCTGTCCTATCGGCTTTCTGATGGAGTCCGAGCAGGCGAAACTGCTGAGCGTGCTGGGGAGGATGGGCACCCTCGGTTTCCACACGGGCGACAGCGCCTGTCTCACCGAGGTGGCTGGTGGATAATGTGGTGTGCCCTGGCGGGGTATCGTGAGATGGCGCGACTACGTGTCCAGCGCCGCATGGATGGCCAGGCCCGCCGCCAGGCTTAAGCCGGTGAGCGCGTGGAGCTTTGCCCCGTTCACCAGCGAGCGGTTGAACGCGGGGCGCTCGGTGGCCCTCCAGACGCGCGCCGCCAGCACGCCGGCCCACGGCAGCGTGACGAGCCCCAGCAGCGCCAGCCGGTCGATGACGCCCGTGAGGGCCAGCGCCGCGATCACCCCATAAGCGGCGGCCAGCATGCCGGCGTACGTCCACCGGGCCGGGCCGGGGCCCGTCAGCGAGGCCAGCGTCCGCTTTCCCTCCCGCCGGTCCTCGTCGATGTCGCGCAGGTTGTTGCAGTGCATGATGGAGGTGACCAGCAGGGCCACGGGGATGGAGGCCCAGAGCACCGGCCACGCCAGCTCCTGGACCTGAACGTAGTAGGCGGCCATGACCATGAGCGGGCCCATGAAGAAGAAGACGATTGGTTCGCCCAGGCCCAGGTTGCCCAGCGGGTAGGGGCCCGCGCTGTAGAGGTACGCCACCAGCACGCTGGCGATGCCCACAGCCAGGATGGGCCACCCCACCTGGGTCACGATATACAGCCCCATGCCGATGCCCACGGCGAACGTGGCGATGAGCCCCAAGAGCACGGCCCGCTCCGACAGCATGCCCCGGGCGATCACCTTGTGGGGCGCCAGGAACTTGGCCGTGCCCCCGCTCCGCCGGTGGTCCGTGTACTCGTCGGTCAGGTTGGTGCCCACCTGGATGAGCACCGAGCCTGCCAGGGCGAAGGCGAAGAGCAGCCAATCAACGTCCGCCACCGAGGCGGCCAGCGCCGAGCCAACCGCCACGGGCACCACGGAGGCGCTCAGCGAGAAGGGCCTGCTGGCCCAGTACCAGGCGCGGGCGGGTTTGGCGATTGCGGTGAGCATGGGAGAGCCCCCTACCACGGCATCTGCCCTACCACGGCATCTGACGGAACGGCGAGAAGTCCGGCTCGCGCTTCTCCAGAAACGCTTCGCGTCCCTCCTGCGCCTCTTCGGTCCGGTAGAAGAGGCTCGTGGCCCCGTGGGCGATGGCCTGCAGCCCGTAGGCCCAGTCCGTGTCGGCGTTGAACGACGCCTTGAGCATGCGCAGCGCCGTGGGGCTCTTCGCCATCAGCTCCCGGCACCACTGGGCCGTCTCCTCCTCCAGCCGCTCGAAGGGCACCACCGCGTTCACCAGCCCCATCTCCAGCGCCTCCTGGGCGCTGTACTGGCGGCAGAGGTACCAGATCTCGCGGGCCTTCTTCTCGCCCACGATCCGCGACAGAAAGATCGTGCCGAAACCGGCGTCGAAGCTGCCCACCCGGGGGCCCGACTGCCCGAAGATGGCGTTCTCGCTGGCGATGCTCAGGTCGCAGAGCACGTGGAGCACGTGGCCCCCGCCGATGGCGTAGCCGTTGACCATGGCGATGACCGGCTTGGGCACCATGCGGATCATCCGGTGCAGGCCTATCACCTGGAGCCGAGGCACTCCCGACTCGTCCTTGTACCCACCCTTGCCCCGCACGCGCTGGTCGCCACCGGAGCAGAAGGCCTTGTCGCCCGCGCCGGTGAGCACGATCACGCCGATGGTATCGTCGTGCCAGGCGTCGTCGAACGCCCGGACCATCTCGTCGACGGTGCGCGGGCGGAAGGCGTTGCGCACCTCCGGCCGGTTGATGGTCACCCAGGCCGCGCCGTCGCGCTTCTCGTAGATGATGTCGGTGTAACTGGTCTTCATGGGCATTCCTCCAGCAGCTAGCGAATAGTTCCGTCCTTCCTAAGCGCCTCCAACTCCCGGTTTGAGAGGCCCAGCCACTCGCTCAGGACCGGCCGCGTGTGTTCCCCGAGGGCTGGCGACGGCCCCTGGGGCCCTGTCCGGCCGCCGGAGAGCGCGAAGGGTGTGTTGGCCACGCGCCACGACCCCAAGCGCGGGTGGGGGATCTCTGTCAGCATCCCCCGATGCGCCACCTGGGGGTCCTCCGCCACCTGGGCCACGGTGTTGATTGGACCGCAGGGCACGTGGGCGGCCTCCAGCCGGGCGAGCCAGTGGCGCGTGGGCAGCGACCGGAACAGCTCAACCAGCAGGGGCTCCAGCAGGTGATGGTTCCGCAGGCGGGAGTCGTTGTCAATAAAACGCTGGTCCTGGGCCAGGTCGTCGCGCTTGATGGCGCCGCAGAAGGCACGCCACGCGGCGGGGTCGTCCGTGAGCAGCGCCACCACCAGATGGCCGTCGGCGGTAGCGAAGGACTGGAAGGGGCTGGCGACGGGGTGGCGGGAGCCTATGCGCTCCGGCGTCTGGCCCGTGGCGAAGTAGCGCGAGAAGGCGTTCTCCATCATCGTCACCTGGCAGTCCAGCATCGAGATGTCGATGTGCTGGCCCGCGCCGGTGCCCTGGCGCTGGTGGAGCGCCGAGACGATGGCCAGCGCCGTGAAGAGCCCCGCCGTGCTGTCGCCCAGCGAGGCGCCGGGACGCTGCGGCTCGCCGTCGGGGTCGCCGGTCACGCTCATGATGCCCCCCAGCGCCTGCACGATGATGTCCAGGGCCGGCCGCTGGGCGTAGGGCCCGTCCTGGCCGAAGCCGGAGATGGAGGCGTAGACCAGCCGCGAGTTGGCCGTGCTCAGGCGGGGGTAGTCGAGCCCGAGGCGTGCCATGGTGCCAGGCACGTAGTTCTCCACCACCACGTCGGCCCGCTCCGCCAGCCTACGGAACAGCCCCTGTCCCGGCTCCGTGAAGATATCCAGGGCCACGCTCTGCTTTCCGCGGTTCACGCTCATGAAGTAGGCGCTGTCGCCGCCCGCCACGGGCCCCATGCGCCGGGCCATGTCGCCTCTTCCGGGGCTCTCCACCTTCACCACCTCGGCGCCCAGGTCGCAGAGCAGCATGGTGCAGAAGGGCCCGGAGAGCACCCGCGTGGCGTCCAGCACGCTGATGTCGGCGAGGGGGCCGTCCATGGGCTCGCTCATCGCCTTGCCCCGCCGACCCTGGGGCGTAGAATGGGCGCCGTTCCGGTCAATGGAGTGTTGGCCATGCTGATCACGCATATCGAGTGGGTGGGCGTGCGGGTCCCCTTCCGCCGTCCGCTGGTGACGGCCCAGATACGGGCGGCGCATCGGTGGGGCCTGCTCGTCCTGCTGCGCACCGATACCGGGGTCGTGGGTCTGGGCGAGGCGTCGCCCGTGGGCGCCGGAAGCGAGGCGGAGGTCCGGGAGCTGGCCGCAACGCTATCCCAGGTGGGACCGTCGCTGCTCGGTGCCTCTCCGGCTGGTGCGCGGAAGGCGATAGGGCGCCTTCCGCTTCCTGGTTCGACTGGCTCACCACGAGCGGGAGAAATAAGCGCACCACGAGCGCAAAAAGCGGCCCTCGCGTTCGGGCTGGAGACGGCGGTGTACGACGCCCTGGGCAAGCAGAGGGGAGAGCCGGTGACGGCGCTCCTGGGCGGGCGGCCACGGCCCGTGGCCGTCAACGCGCTCATCGGCGTGGAATCGCCCCGCGAGGCCGCGCGTCTGGCCGCGGAGGCGGTCGCCCAGGGCTTCTCCAGCGTGAAGGTGAAGCTGGGCGCCGCCGCTCCCAGGGACGACGAGGCGCTGGTGCGCGCCGTCCGCGAGGCGGTCGGGCCTGATGTGAGGGTCCGTGCCGACGCCAACGAGGCGTGGAGCGTGGAGACGGCCATCGCGGTGCTCTCCCGGCTGGAGCAGTATGGCCTGGAGTATGTGGAGCAGCCGGTGGCGGCGGCGGATGTCGTGGGGCTGGCCGAGGTGCGCCGCGCCGTGGACGTGCCCATCGCCGTCGACGAGGCGCTGGCGGGGCTGGACGATGCGCGCCGCCTTCTCGACGCCGATACCGCCGACGTGTTCATCGTCAAGCCGGCCAGGGCCGGAGGGCTCCAGCGGGCCAGGGAGGTCATGGAGCTGGCGAGGCAGCATGGCGTGACCGCCGTGGTCACCTCGTCGCTGGAGACGGGCGTGGGTGTCGCCGCCGCGCTGCACCTGGCCGCCACGGGGTCCCCCGAAGCGCCGGCCAGCGGGCTGGCCACGGCCCCGCTGCTGGAGCACGACCTGCTCACCGGGCCCCTCGTGCCGGTGGGAGGCGCGCTTATCGTCTCCCATGCGCCGGGGCTGGGCGTGGAGCTGGACATGGCGGCGGTGGCGAGGTATGGCATCGGTGTGCAGGATGTAGTGGGTGATTGACCTTGCGGCGCGCTTACGACGCCGGGGCCGGCGCCTGATGGTGCGCCCGCAGGAAATCGAGCAGGATTCGGTTGAAGTCGCCGGGCTGCTCCAGGTGCGCGGCGTGTCCAGCCAGCGGGACGGTCACGGCCCGGCCGTCGGGGACGGCGGTGGCCATGGCCTCGGCGGCCTCGACGTAGGCGGCGTCCTTCTCGCCCGCGATAAAGCAGGCGGGCGCCTTCAGCTCCGCGAGTCTTGCGTGGAGCGGAGGCTGGGCGCCGGCTCCAACGCCGCGAAGGCTGTTGGCCAGGCCCACGGGGTCGTTCCGCAGGCGCTGGGCTCGCAGCGTCTCCCGCGCCTTCTTCGTCAGCCGAGCCTGGCTGGCGAAAAGGGGCAGCGACTCCCAATAATCCACGAATGCCTCCACCCCTTCGTCCTCGACCCGCCGGGCGAGCCGCTCGTCGCCGGCGGCCCGCCGCGCTCGCTCCGCCGGGTCCCGGATGCCCGCCGACGCGCTCTCCACGACCAGCGCCTCGCATCGTTCGGGGGCCGCCAGGGCTAAACCCAGGGCGATGCGCCCGCCCATGGAGTAGCCCAGCCAGGAGGCCGTGGGGAGTCCGAGCGCGTCCAGCGCGCCCACCAGGTCAGCGACCGCGTGCTCCAGGGAGTAGCGCCGGGGGTCGGCGGGCCGGCTGGAGGCGCCGTGGCCCAGTAGGTCCACCCGCACGACGGTGTGCTCTCCGCCGATGGCACGCGCCAGCGGCTCCCAGGTCGCGCCGCCGCCGGTGAAGCCGTGGAGCGCCACGAGCGGCGGTCCCTGGCCCGTCACCTCCACGATCAGCTCGATGCCGTTTATCGCAAGCTTTGGCATGCTGCCGGACCTCGGATCACGTAGCTGTCTGCTGGCCGATGCTCGCCAGCACCGCGTCGGACACCTGGCGGTGCAGCTCCACGTTGCGCCGGCGGTCGCCGGGCACCTCCACGATGCTGGTCCCGTGGGACGAGAGGCTGGCGGAGACCGCCGAGCGGAACTCCTCCCACGAGGTGACCTTGGAATACGAGAGGCCGTAGAGCTGGGCGGCGGGCCCGAACTCCAGGCCGTGGGGCGTGCCCAGGTACTCCTCGAAGAACTCAGGGTAGTTGGCCTGGGGCAGGAACGAAAAGATGCCGCCGCCGTCGTTGTTGACCACGATGATGGTGACGTCCATGCCATAGCGGCGGGCGGCCAGCAGGCCGTTCATATCGTGGTAGAAGGAGATGTCGCCGATGACCAGCACCGTCCGGCAGCCACCGGCGCCGCTGAGGCCCAGGGCGGTCGAGACCACGCCGTCGATGCCGTTGACGCCCCGGTTGGAGAGGCAGCGCAGGCTCTTGCTGGTGGAGGGCAGGAAGGCGTCCATGTCGCGGACCGGCATGCTGTTGCCGGCGAAAAGCACCGCGCCCTCCGGGAGCAGCTCCGCCAGCTCGGTAAAGAGCTTGCCTTCGAAGGGCTCATCCATCTCGTGGAGCTTCGCGTCGACGGCCTCCCTGGTGAGGCGGCGCGCCGTGCGCCAGCGCGAGAGCCAGCCGGTGGAGGACTCGGACTCGGGCGACCTGAGCAGGGCGTGGCAGAAGAGCGACGGGTCCGCCCGCACGATGTCGGTGCTCAGGTGGCTCGGGTCGCTCCAGCCCTCCTCGGCCACCAGGACGTGCCGTGCGCCGCGATGCCGTTCCAGGAAGGTGGTGAGGGGCTTGGAGGTGGGCCAGGCGCCGAAGCGGACGACGATGTGCGGCTCCAGGGCCTCGGCCAGGCCCTCGTCGCGGAGGAAGAGGTCGTAGTTGTCGATAACGGTCTCTTGCGGATGCGGGCCGGCGCGCATCTGGGACAGCGGGTCGGCCAGCACCGGGTAGCCAAAGCGGGAGGCCACGAGAGCCGCCGCCACCGGCAGCAGCCCGGAGCGCTGGGGGCCGCAGACGATGACGCCGCGCTCGGTGTCCCGCATCTCGGCGGCGAGCTGCTCGATGATATCCGGGTCCGGCACCAGGGCGCCGACGCCGAGACGGGTGTAGGGCGCATCGGCGTCCCGGCCGTGCCAGGCTTCGGGCGCGCTCTCCGCATCCGCAGGCGGAAGGTCGCCGGGCACCTCCTCGGGGGACAGCGGGTCTCGGAAGGGCATGTTGACGTGCACCGGTCCGGCGGGCGCGGCCAAGGCGGTGGCGTAGACGCGGGAGGCGAGCATCCGCACGTAGCGGAGCAGCTGCGGCTCGGCGTCGGGAGAGGGCATGTTCACCGACCATTTGACGTGCGCGCCATAGAGCTGGTTCTGGTCCATGGCCTGGGGGGCGCCCCACTCCCAGAGCTCGGCCGGGCGGTCCGTGGTGACGAGAATGAGGGGCGTCGAGCCGTACCGCGCCTCGATGACCGCCGGGAGGAAGTTGGCCGCCGCCGTGCCCGAGGTGCAGACCACCGCCACCGGCTCGTCCATCGACTGGGCGGCGCCCAGGGCGAAGAAGGAGGCGGAGCGCTCGTCCAGGTGGAGCCACTTCTTGATGCCGGGGTGGCGGGCGAAGGAGAGGGCCGCCGGCGTGGACCGCGAGCCGGGGCAGATGCACACGTGGCGAAGGCCGGCGCGGGCCAGCTCGTCCACGAAGGCCCCCGCGAAAGCGTAGTTCCGGTTTTCGAAGGCCATCACCTCGCCCTGGCGAGGGCCGAGAGGAGGGGGGCCAGCTTCAGCTCCGTCTCGGCCAACTCCTGCTCCGGGTCGGAGCCGGCCACGATGCCCGCGCCGGCGTAGAGCAGCGCCTCGCTCCCGTGCACCAGCGCTGAGCGGATGGCGACGCCGAACTCGCCGTCGCCCGAGGGGTCCAGGCGGCCGATGGGCCCCGCGTACCAGCCTCGGTCCGTCCGCTCCAGCTCGCGGATGACCCGCAGGGCAGGGGACCGGGGCGTGCCGCCCACGGCGGGCGTCGGGTGCAGCCGCTCCACCAGCTCCAGCACGTGCCGGCCGGGAGGCGCCGTGGCGATGAAGGTGGTCGCCAGGTGCTGCACCGTCTCGAGCTTGGTCACCGAGGGCGCATCGTCCCATCGCGTATCGGTGCAAAGGCCCTCCAGGGCTTGCCGGACGGCCTCCACCACGTAGGAGTGCTCCCGCTGGTCCTTGGCCCCCTGGAGGAGCGTCTGGGCCAGCACTTCGTCCTGCTCCACCGTCGCGCCCCGGGGGGCGGACCCCGCCAGGGAGGTCGCCCGCACCCGGCCTTTGTCGAGCCCCACCAGCAGCTCCGGAGTGGCGCCCAGGAAGGTGGCCGGCCCCACGCCGACGGCGAACACCAGGCAGCGCGGATAGGCCGTGGCCAGATGGCCCAGGACCGCCTCCGGCTCGATGGGCCGCGCCGAGTTGACCCGAAGCTGCCGGGCCAGCACCACTTTGTCGAGTCCGCCGCGCTCGATGCGACGGAGCGCCTCGCCCACCGCCTCCAGCCACCGCCCGGATGGCTCATCGTCGCTCGCGATAGCGGCCGGCTCGGGAGCGGGCGTCCGGAGGGAGGAATGCAGTTTGGCCCACTCCTCGGCCAGCAAGCCCTCCACCGCCCCCAGGTCCGCCTCCGCCTCCACCAGCACGTTGGTGGTGACCCAGTTCCCTTGGGGGAGATGGGTCACGGTGAAGCGGGGCAGCACGAAGAGGCCATCGGGGTAATCGCGCCACCGGCCGCTTCTGGCGCCGTCGGTGTCGAAGCGGAAACCCCCGAAGCTGGCAGGCCCCACGCCTGGCAGGTCGGGGGCCTCGATCACCGCCGAGTCCATGACGGCCTGGTGGGCCCGGCGCACCTGAGCGAACCGCTCGCCGGCGCCCCCGCCGTCGCCGTTGTGAGTGAGGGTGAGCGCCTGGCCTACCCCCACGGTCCACGTCTCCTGGGACGGGCGCGCCCAAAACGCCCGGTGCCAGCCCAGGGCGTCCGCCGCGCCGAAGAGGGAGAGGAGGTCCCGCGGCTCCGTGACCTCATGGGCCACACTTACCAGCGTGGGGGAATCGGATTGGGCGGCCCGCCGCCGGCCCTCCACGAGCCGGGCGTTGAGCGATGGGACGGTGAGGTGGCGGCTCTGGGCGCTCATCACAAGCCGAGGACCTCCGCGAACCGGTCGCGCGGTATGCCGACGCTCTGGAAGAGGAGCGCGCCGAGCGTGGGCGTCAGCGTGGCGATGGGAGGCGAAGCGTCGTCCATGAGCCACTGGAAGAGCACCTCGTGGAGCGCCCCGAGCCAGGCGCGGGAGGCGAGCCGTGTGTCCAGTGGCTCGATGGCGCCCATCGCCACCGCGTTGTCCATCTCGCGCTGGATAACGCCGGCGAACTTGTCGCGCACCGGCAGGAACTTCTTGTCCAGCGCCTTGCCGTGGCCGACGACATTGATGAGCAGGACGCGCGCCAGCTTGCGCTGGCTGGCGAAGGTGTGCAGCAGGGTGCTCACGGCGATGGCCAGGCGCCGGGTGGGCTCCGCCTCCTGGCCTATGGAGCGGTCGAGCTTCGCCACCAGCCGGTCGGTGAGCTGCTCGACCAGCCCCACCACCATCCGCTCCTTGCTGGGGAAGTGGAAGTAGAAGCCGCCCTTGGAGGTCCCGGAGCGGGTGACGATCTCCTTGACGTTGGTGTCGTGATAGCCGCGGCGGGCCAGCAGGCTGGTGGCCGCCTTCAGGATGCGGTCGCGGGTGCGCTGGGCGGGTGTGTCTGTTCGCAATGCCATACGTAGAGGCCTGAGCCGACCGACCGACCGGCCGGTCTGTTCGGGCGCCGGTCCGTTCGGGCGATTGTAGGGAGAGGGATGGCGGGAGTCAAGGGATGGGGGGCGGAACGGTGCGTATCGTGGGAGACCCGGCGGTCTATCCTGCTAGGGCAGGCTGACCACCAGCACGCGGGGGCGGCCCGCCAGGTCCGGCACCACGCGGGTCGTGGCTTGGGGGAATGCCCGTAGGGCGAGGCGTGCGGCCCGCTCCATCTGCCGGGGGTCCAGCTCCAGGAGCAGCGAGCCTCCGGGGTTCAGGTAGGGCGGGGCGGTGGCCAGCCCCGGTCCTATCGGGGCCAGCCCCGATTCGATCGGGGCCAGCAGCCGGGCCACGAGGTCCAGTCCGTCGTCCCCGCCGTCCAACGCCTCCAGTGGCTCGAAGAGCCGTATCTCCGGCTCCAGCGTGGGGATCTCCGACGACATGACGTAGGGCAGGTTGGCGAGCACCAGGTCCACGGTGGCGCGCAGCGGCGACAGCAGGTCGCCCCGGAGCAGGCGCACCCGCTCGCCGACGCCGTGCTCCCGGGCGTTGAGCGCCGCCGTCTCCAGGGCCGTGTGGGAGATGTCGGTGGCATACACCGTGGCCTCGGGGCGGCTGACGGCCACGCTTATGGCGATGGCGCCACTGCCGGTGCCCACGTCCGCCACGGTCACCGGCCCCTGGGGGGCGAGCCGCAGCGCCTCCTCCACCAGCGTCTCCGTCTCCGGCCGGGGGATGAAGACGCCGGGCTCCACGTGAAAAGCGAGCCCGTAGAACTCGCGCCGGCCCATGAGATAGGCGGCGGGCTCCCGGCGGAGCCGGCGCTCCAGCAGCGCCGACGCCGTTTGCCGGACGGCCGGCTCGGGCGTTTCCTGGAGCTGAGCGTAGAGTATGGCCCTATCGGTGTTCAGGGCGGTCATCCACAGCAGCTCGGCCTCCAGCCGCGCATCGTCCACTCCGGACAGCGCCAGGCGCTCCTGGGTCTCGCTGAGCAGCCTGCGAACCGTGGTCACGCGACCGACTCTTCGAGCAGGCGCGAGCGCTCGTCGTCCAGCAGCGCTTCCACGATGGCGTCAAGGTCGCCGTCGAGAATGCCCTCCAGCCCGTGGCGCGTCAGTCCGATGCGGTGGTCGGTCACCCGGTCCTGGGGGAAATTGTAGGTGCGCACCTTCTCCGACCGCTCGCCCGTTCCCACCTGGGAGCGGCGGTTGCTGCTCGTCTCCTGCTGTTGCTGGGAGGTCTCGCGCTCCAGCAGACGGGAGCGGACCACCGCCATGGCCTTGTTCTTGTTGCGGAGCTGGGATCGCTCGTCCTGGCACACCGCCACTATGCCCGAGGGCAGGTGAGTGATCCGCACGGCCGTGGCCACCTTGTTCACGTTCTGGCCGCCGGCGCCCCCGGCGTGGAAGATGTCGATGCGCAGGTCCTCGGACCTGATCTGGATGTCCACCTCCTCCGCCTCGGGCAGCACGGCCACCGTGGCCGTGGAGGTGTGGATGCGCCCCTGGGCCTCGGTCGCCGGCACCCGCTGCACGCGGTGAACACCGCTCTCGTGCTTCAACTGGCGGTAGGCGCCGCGTCCCCGGACCTCGAAGACCGCCTCCTTGAGCCCGTTGATGCCGCTCTCGCTGGCGCTGATCAGGTCCACGCGCCACGCCTTTCGTTGGGCGTAGCGAATGTACGTGCGGTAGAGGTCGGCGGCGAAGAGCGCCGCCTCGTCGCCGCCGGTACCCGCGCGCACCTCCATAATCACGTTCTTATCGTCGTTCGGGTCGGGGGGCACCAGCGCCGTCTTTATCTGATGCTCACGGCTCGCGAGCGCTTCCTGGAGGTGCGCCACCTCCTCTCGGGCCAGCGCCACCAGCTCAGGGTCGTCGCCCGCGGCCATCTGCTGGGCATCGAGAAGCTCGTTGCTCAGCTCCCGGTACTGCCGATAGGTGATCAGCAGCGGCTGAAGGTCTGCGTGCTCCTTGGCGAGCTTGCTCAAGCGCTCGGAGTCCGAGGCCGTCTCGGGCTGGGCCATCAGCTCCTCCAGGGCGGCGGAGCGTTTCACCATGGCGTCGAGCTTGTCGAACATCGTCGCACCGGGCCGAGAAAATGGGCCCCCGTAAGGCGGGGGCCGTGGAGGCCATTATAGCACGCGCTCTGGAGCGCACGATGCGGGAACGGCCAATTCGTTGGCCAGAATCTGAAATTATTGTAAGAAAATGTTTGCGTTTTTCAATGCAAAGTCGTTACAATACACTAGTAGCGTCTGAGCATTCTCGTTCGCCGGGGCTTTATCTCCATGTCATTTTCACCCGATGGTAGCCGGATGAAGCGACGACTCTGGTACGTTGTGGCGACGCTCTCCCTGGTGCTGATCGGCGGCCTGGTGGCGGCCTGCACCTCGGCGGAGCCGACTCCCACGCCGGCGCCCCCCACGCCCACGGTGACGCCCACCTTCACGCCGACGCCATCGCCCACGCCTACCATCACCCCGTCGCCGACCCCGGTGCCTACGCCCACGCCCACCTTCACGCCAACGCCATCGCCTACGCCGACCATCACCCCGT
This sequence comes from Dehalococcoidia bacterium, assembly GCA_965249185.1. Classification (GTDB taxonomy): domain Bacteria; phylum Chloroflexota; class Dehalococcoidia; order Lucifugimonadales; family Australimonadaceae; genus CBDFLS01. Next base: position 428,989 of record CBDFLS010000002.1, on the reverse strand, counting down.
CGCCGACCCCGGTGCCGCTACCAACGTCCACTCCTACTCCGACCTCTACTCCTTCGCCTACGCCGACTCTTGCGCCCACACCCACGGCTAGCCTGGACGAAGCACTGGTGGACGCGGAGCCCGCCATGGTGCTGATCCAGTCGGGGGTGACGCAATGGTCTGGCGTGATGGTGGACAGCGCAGGACTTATCTTCACCACCTCGATCAATCTTGGCAGCGCGCCCCTTGTCGACTTCACCACCTTAGGTGGCATCACGGGCAGGGCATGGGTCACCGGCCGCGATGACAGCAGAGACGTGGCGTTGCTGGAGATCATTAATCTCCAAGGCCCCTATCCGTCTTTGCCCATCACCGCCGCATCGGTGCCCCCGGTGGACGAAGAGTTCCTGCTCCTGGGCTTTCCCGCTTCCCGGGGCGGTACTTTGGACCGGAGACAGACCAAGACGGTGGGTGTCCGTCAAGATTTCAATACCAGCATCCGCTACCTGCAACTGGACGCAGGACCCCTGGGCGGGGCCGAGGGCAGCGGGCTGGTCGACCGGCATGGCGTCCTTCGAGGGCTTAGGATGGACGAGAGCCACATGATCGCTCTTGGCTTCGGCAGGGTCGGCGAGGTGTACGCCATGGCGGTGGATGGGATGGCTCTGCTCTTGTCCCAGCTCCGAAGCGGTGCGCTGAAGGAGTGCCAAAGCACTACCCCCGCTCTCGGCGATTCACCTGGAGCGCCGCCCGCGATCAGTCCGCAATACGCCGGAGCCATCTTCATCGGAGGCGCCGCCCCGCCAGATGGCACGCTGATGTACTCGCGGGTGATCAAGGCCGGTCTGCCGGACTGGTGGGTCTGTATATCCTTCCCCCTGGCGATCGGTGCCCCCGGCAATTATTCGATCGCCGCGGGAGGAAGTGGGGAATATAACGGTGGGACCGTAGAGTTCTGGACCAATGGGGAGAAGGCGCTTCAGACGAGCACATACTCGACAATTCCCGTCGACCCCTTGCGCCCCGTGGTCGTCCTGAACCTGACCTTCTCGTAGGGAAACCCGCGAAGCCTCTAGCCGGCCTGCCCGCCCTCCATTGACCGGAGCCAGGCGGCCGCTTCACCCAACGGTGCCTCGCGCTGTTCGCCTTTGGCCATGTCCCGGATTGTTACTGTCCCCTTGGCCAGCTCCGTATCGCCCACGATCAGCACATGGGGCGCTCCGATTCCCGAGGCGTAGCGCATCTGACTCCGCAGGCTCTTCTCGGGCGCCATGATGGCGGCCATCCCACGCGCCCTGAGCTCGCTGGCCAGCCCCAGCCCGGCGGCCTTGGCCTGGCTTCCACGATAGGCCACCACGACCGGACCCGGCGTCTCCGGCGGCGTTGCCACGCCCCGGCGCTGCATGTTCAGAATGAGACGCTCGATCCCGGCGGCGAACCCGATGCCCGGGGTGGGCTGCCCGCCGAGCTGTTCAATGAGGCCATCGTACCGGCCTCCGGCACAGACCGTGTTCTGGGCGCCCTCCTCCGGCGGCTGGAGCTCGAACACCGTCCGGGTGTAGTAGTCCAGGCCCCGGACCAGCCTGTGGTCCAGCCGGTAGGGCACATCCAGCTCCCCCAGGTGCCCAAGCAGCTCCTCCCAGTGCTCGCGGGACGCCCGTCCAAGATAGTCGGTGCTGCGGGGCGCGTGTTCCAAGTAGAGCTGGCACGACGCCTTCTTACAGTCCAGGAGGCGTAACGGATTGTGCTCGTGGCGGCGGCGGCAATCGGGGCACAGCTTGTCCAGGTGGGGCTCGTAGTACTCAGTCAGCGCTTGCAGATAGGCGGGCCGGTCCTCGGTGTCGCCAATGGAGTTCAGCACCAACGCGATCTCCGTGAGCCCCACGGACTCGATGGTGGCCAGCGCCAGCTGGATCACCTCCACGTCGACGGCGGCGTCGGCGTCGCCGATGGCCTCTACACCGAACTGGTGGAACTGCCGGTACCTGCCCGTCTGGGGGCGGTCATATCTGAACATGGGGCACAGGTAGTAGAGGCGCACCGGCTGGGGAAGGTTGTGGAGCCCTCCCTCCAGGTAGGCGCGGCAGACCGGCGCCGTCCCCTCGGGACGGAGCGTGAGCTGCTGATCGCCCCGGTCCTCGAAGGTGTACATCTCCTTCTGGACAATGTCCGTCTCCTCTCCCACAGTGCGCAGAAAGAGGGAGGTGCTCTCGAAGATGGGGGTGTCTATACGCCGGTAGCCGTAGGAGCGGGCGCTCGCCTCAACCTTGGAGCGCACGTAGCTCCAGTAGGGTTGCGCGGCGGGCAGGATGTCAGAGGTGCCTCGAGGGGCCTGGTACATGGCTCACGCTGGAAAGCTCTCGTCAGAATAGCCCACGGGGGAGACCTTCGTAAAGCGCCGCGCCGTGCTCGCGTTTTACAGGGCCACGGGGCCAACGTATACTACGAGGTAGCTGGCCGCCCAGGCGGCGCGCCGAGGGATTGAAATGGTGGCAGCGAACGAAACGCTGATGCGCCAGGTGGCGTCCTACCTGCCGGACGACCGTGTCCAGGTGGTGCGGGATGCCCTGGCGTTCGCAAGCGAGGTGCATACGGGCCAGAGCCGGCGGTCCGGCTCGCCCTACATCGATCACCCCGTCAGCATCGCACAGTTCCTGGCAGAGCTAACACTGGACGCGACCACCCTGGCGGCCGCGCTGCTGCACGACGTGGTGGAGGACTGCGGCGTCACCATCGCCGAGGTCGAGAGCCGGTTCGGGGCCGATGTGGCCCGCCTGGTGGATGGCGTGACCAAGCTCACCAAGTTCGACACGCTGGCTGGCGGCGGTTCCGCGGAGCGCAAGCCGGGGGCCGAGAATGCCCGGGCCGAGAGCATACGCAAGATGCTGGTGGCCATGGCGGAGGACATTCGCGTGGTCCTCATCAAGCTGGCCGACCGTCTCCACAATATGAAGACACTGGGCGCGCTGCCTCCGGCCCGGCGGGTGGCCATAGCCCAGGAGACCCTCGATATCTACGCCCCTCTGGCCGCGCGCCTGGGGATCTGGAACATCAAGTGGCAACTGGAGGACCTGGCCTTCCGGCATCTTCAGCCAAACCGGTACCGGGCCATCTCCCGGCTGCTGGCAAGCAAGCGCCAGGCCCGGGAGGAGTACGTCCAGCAGGTTACCGAGGTGCTGAAGCGGGAGCTCACCCGCGCCGGGCTCGAGGCGGAGGTCACCGGCCGGCCTAAGAATATCTATAGCATCTACCAGAAGACCCAGACCTACGCCGCCCAGGGGAAGGAGTTCAGCGACATCTACGATCTGTTCGCGGTGCGGGTGCTGGTGTCCACGCTCCCGGACTGCTATGGCGCCCTCGGCGTGGTCCACGCCCTGTGGCGACCGCTCCCCGGCCAGTTCGACGATTACGTTGCGAACCCCAACCAGAACATGTACCAGTCGCTGCATACCACGGTACGGTGCATCGGCGGAGTGCCGATTGAGGTCCAGATACGCACCCAGCAGATGCACCAGGTGGCCGAGTACGGCGTGGCCGCCCACTGGCGCTACAAGGACGCGGCCGCCAGCAAGGATGTCCGGTTCGATGAGAAGATGACCTGGGTGCGCCAGCTCCTGGAGTGGCAGCGGGAGGTCGGCGGCGCCGAGGAGTTCCTGGAGTCGGTCAAGACCGACATCTTCCAGGACCAGGTCTACGTCTACACGCCCAAGGGCGATATCAAGGAGCTGCCCGCCGGCTCCACGCCCATCGACTTCGCATACCGCATTCACACGGACTTGGGCCATGGATGCATCGGCGCGAAGGTCAACGGGAAGCTCATGGCATTGGACTCCCAGCTCCGCAACGGCGATACCGTGGAGGTGCTGACCAGCAAAATAGCCCGCGGGCCCAGCCTGGACTGGCTCAACCTCCATCTGGGATACGCCAAGACCGCCAACGCACGACAGAGCATTCGGGCCTGGTTCCGCCGTCAGGAGCGGGAGGCCAACATCCAGCGGGGGCGCGAGCTGCTTAAAAGGGAGCTTCGGCGGCTCAGCGCCGACGTGAACGAGAAGCAGGTCGCCCGGCTCTTCAAGCTGGAGACCGTGGACGAGCTGCTGGCCGCTTTGGGAAGCGGGGGCATCAGCACCGCCCAGGTGGCCTCTCGGCTCTCGGGCCAGCACGCCGTTCAGACCGCCCAGGAGCCGGCCCCGCTGATGCCCCTGATGGAACCCACCTCAGGGGTCCAGGTGCTCGGCATAGGAGAGATGCTCACCCGCATGGGCCAGTGCTGCCACCCGCTGCCCGGCGATGAGATCGTTGGCTACGTGACCCGTGTCCGCGGGGTAACCGTGCACCGCAAGGACTGTCCGAATCTCCGTGTCGAGGCCGATCGGGACCGGCTCGTTCCGGTTGCCTGGGGTCACAGCCAGAGCCTCTACCCGGTACGCTTGCGCATAGAGGCGTGGGACCGGGTCGGTCTGCTCCGCGACATCTCCTCCACCGTCTCCGCCGAGGGCGTGAACATCGCCGCGGTGGTGACCCAGGAGCAGGACGATAGCACCGTCCTCACGCACCTGACGCTGCACGTGAAGGGCATGGAGCAGCTCAACCGGCTCTTCTCTCGCCTGGAGGACGTGCGGGGCGTGACCAGCATCGTGCGGGAGACCAGCACGCAGGTCGCATCGAAAGGCAAAGACAGGAGCGTCTTCAAACACGGAGGCGCCGCCGCGCGAGGTCCGAAGAGCGAAACGGTACGAGGATGAAGAGGCCCGGTCCCACGGGCCATCGACAGAGAGATTTAAGAGGAGGTCTTCCTTGCCCGCTGAAAAGACGACTCGAGTCCAGGAGCGTCGCCGTATAGTGAACCGCAGGGTACGGTCCGCCACGCGCACATCGGTGACGGCGGCCCAGCGGCTTATCAAACAGGGTGAAAGCGGTCCCGCCGCCGAGGCGGTGGTCCGGGCGGTCAGCCTTCTTGACCGGGCCGCCAGGAAGGGCGTTATCCATCCCAACAACGCCGCCCGCCGCAAGTCGCTGCTCATGAGAAGGCTGAACCAGCCTCAGCCCGTTGCCGAGAAAGCGCCCGCCCGACGGGCCGCCCGCTCCAAGAGCGGCGCCGCGGGCAAGCCGGCGGCCCGTCCAAAGGCCGGCGCAAAGCTCCGGAAGAGTCCCCGCTCCGCCTGAAGCCCCCGCGCCATGGGCGCCTCCCAGGCCGTGCCAGCTCCTCCTTGACAGGGTGCTGAGCGCCCGGTTACTCTCCATCCAGCCGGTGCTCACCCACCGCGCCAACCGGAGGTCTCCTCGCTTGATGCTCACGCATAGGCTCTCCAGCCGCCAGGATCGCATCCTGGAGTTCATTCGCAAGTACCGCTCCGAGCACGGCTACGCCCCCTCCATTCGCGATATACAGCGGGCCTGCTCCGTCAGCTCCACTTCGGTGGTGGACTACAATCTCCAGATTCTGCAGCGGGAGGGGTACATCCTGCGCTCGCCGGACGTGTCCCGCGGGCTGCAGCTCGTTGATGGCGACGCGGATAGCGCGGCGCTGGGCGCCACGGTGCCGGTGCTTGGGTACATCGCCGCCGGGGCTCCGCTGCCCGTTCCGACCGACGAGGCGTCGCGCCAGGAGCCGATGGAGACCATGACTCTCCCCTCCGAGCTGGCCGCCATCAGCTCGAAGGACCTGTACGCGCTCCGGGTCCGCGGCCTCTCCATGATCGATGCGCTCATCGACGACGGCGACGTGGTGGTGCTGCGGCGCGGCACTGAAGTGCGCGATGGCGATATGGTGGCGGCCTGGCTCAAGCTGGAGCAGGAGGCCACGCTGAAACGCATCTATCGCCAGGGCGATCAGGTGCGCCTCCAGCCGGCCAACGCTCAGATGGAGCCCATCGTGGTGCAAGCCGACAACGTGGAGGTCCACGGCAAAGTGGTGGCGGTCATCCGCCGCCTGGAGTGAGGCAGCCCCAAATTTCCTTGGTCCATCAACAAGAGGCGCCTTCCATAGGCGCCTCTCTTATTTACAGCCGTTTCGACCCGCCGCTTATCCCTGCTCCTCAAACGGATACTCGAAACCGGCGCCAATGTCGACCAAGATGGGGAACGGCCGATGGGCGGGCGAATCTGCGTTCCCGCCTGGGCTCGAAACTACACGTGGGGTCAGCGCCCGAGTGCGGCGCGCTCAGTCGGAAGAGGGAAGCTGCCGGGGCTGCACCGCCTCCATGGGCAGGTCGCAGCAGTGGACCTGGCTGTCGCTGGCCTTCATGCAGAGCACCATGGCGCCGCAGTTGGTGCACTGGTATCGCTTGCCGAGCTGGTTGGGCATGCCTACTGGCGCTCCACCGGCTTGCCGCAGCAGGTGAGCTGGCCGGTGCCGCCCTTGGTCGCCATGAACTGCGAGCCGCAGCTCGTGCAGGCGTAACGCTTCCCGGTCTCGCTTGCCAAACTGGTCACCTTCTCCGTGGGAAAGGGGCCTCTGGAGTCGTGAGGGGCCGGCCCGCCGTGGCCCCCATACCCGCGGGCCCTCCGGGCTATTCTACCAGAGTCGTCATGCGGTCGGCGGGGACGTACTCCCCGAACACATCTCGCAGGATATCGCACACCTCGCCCAGGGTGGCGTAGGCCTCGACGCACTCGAGGATGGGTGGCATGGTGTTGGCGCCCGGCGACTGGGCCGCCTCGCCCAACCGCGAGAGGGCCGCCTCCGCCTGGGCGGAATCCCGCTCCGCCCGCACCCGCCGCACCCGCTCGATCTGGTGCCGGGCGCGCTCTGGGTCCACCCGCATGATGCCGCGCAGCGGTGGCTCGTCGGTCTGGTATGCGTTGACGCCCACGACTACCCGCTCGCCCGACTCCACGGCCCGCTGGTGCCGCAGCGACGCCTCCTCGATCTCCCGCCGCTGGTACCCGGCCTCGATGGCCTTCACTGCGCCGCCCATGCCCTCGATACGGGCCAGGTACTCGTTGGCCTTGGCTTCCAGGGTGTTGGTGAGGTGCTCCACGTAGTAGGAGCCCCCCAGCGGGTCCGCCGTCTCCGTGATCCCCGACTCGTTGGCCAGCGTCTGCTGGGTGCGCAGCGCCAGGGTAGCCGACTCCTCGGTGGGCAGCGCCAGCGCCTCGTCGCGGGCGTTGACGTGGAGCGACTGGGCGCCGCCCAGGACCGCCGCTAGCGCCTGGATAGTGGTGCGCGTCACGTTGTTGTCCGCTTGCTGGGCCGTCAGGGTCACGCCCGCCGTTTGCGCGTGGAACCGGAGCGTCCACGAGCGCGGGTCCTTGGCCCCGTACCGGTCCCGCATGAGACGCGCCCACATGCGCCGGGCCGCCCGGAACTTGGCCGCCTCCTCGAACAGGTTGTTGTGGGACGCGAAGAAGAAGGAGAGCCGCCCGGCGAACTCGTCCACGTCCAGGCCGGCGGCCAGCGCCGCATCCACGTAGGCCGTGGCGTCGGCGAAGGTGAAGGCCAGCTCCTGGACCGCCGTGGCACCCGCCTCGCGCATGTGGTAGCCGCTGATGCTGATGGTGTTCCACCGGGGCGCCCGCTCCACGCAGAAGCGGAACAGGTCGGTGGTGAGCCGCATCGATGGCTCGGGCGGGTAGATGTAGGTGCCGCGGGCGATGTATTCCTTCAGGATGTCGTTCTGGGTGGTGCCGCCCACCCGGTCCATGGGCACCCCCTGCTTGCGGGCCACGGCCAGGTAGAGGGCCAGGAGCACCGGCGCCGTGGCGTTGATCGTCATGGAGGAGGTCACCTGGTCCAGGGGGATCTCCCGCAGCAGCTCCTCCATGTCGGCCAGGGTGCAGATGGGGACTCCCACCTTGCCCACCTCGCCCTGGGCCATCTCGTGGTCGGAGTCGTAGCCCATCTGGGTGGGCAGGTCGAAGGCGATGGAGAGGCCGGTCTGGCCCTGGGAGAGCAGGTGGCGGTAGCGGGCGTTGGACTCCTCCGGCGTGGAGTAGCCGGCGTACTGGCGCATTGTCCAGAGGCGGCCCCGGTACATGGTGGGCTGGATGCCGCGGGTGTAGGGGAACTCGCCGGGGTAGCCCACGTCGCGCTCGTAGTCGTGGCCCGCCAGCGACTCGGGGGTGTACAGCGGCTCCGCCGCGAGCCCCGATTCGGTGATGAAGGCGTGCCGGCGCTCCGGCGCCCGCTTCAGCGCCGGACGCAGCCGCTCCCGCTCCCATCGTTTTTTGCCGTTGGAGGGCATTGCCTGATGTCTCCCCGCCGTTCGCTGTGGCTTCGTCGTTCGCTGTGGAGTGTACAACGGCGGGGCGAGCCCTGCATCCCCGTTCGTTCTGTCCGATGATGCTTCGCTCATCGAGACTCTCGATAGCCCCGATTCCATCGGGGCTATCGGAGAGGTACTCGAAGGACGAACGGGGGAAGGCGGAGCTATCGTGGCTGGAGCAGGCGCCCTGCCGGTCCAGGGTCGCACCCCGGCCCTGATGCTATACTGGCGGCAGCCGCGGGACCTGCTCCATTCCTTTCGTGGAAGGGGGGCGGGACGCGGGAGGGACGCTGAACGCCATGCTCATCCTGCTCCGCCGCTTTGCCGCGCTGTTTCTCATCCTGCCCTTCGTCCTCTTCTTCATCCTTACCCTGGCCGCCTTCCGGGTGGACGCCACGCTGCTGGACGCCGACTTCTACGCGGACACGCTCCAGAAGCTGAACTTCTACAACTTTCTCTACGACCAGGGGGTGCCGGCCGCGTTGGAGGAGGCGGAGTTTGACCTAGAGAAAGACCTTCCGCTGGGACTCAGCTTCACCACCAATGAGGTCGTCTCGAGCCTCAAGCGGGTACTGCCTCCGGAGTGGGCCCAGGCAAACGTTGAGTCGGCCATCGCGCAGGCGGTCCCCTATTTCACTGGCGACGAGGAGCGCTTCAGCGTCACGGTGAAGCTGGACGAACGGGTGGCGTCCGCCATCGAGGTGGCCGAGGAGTGGATCAGGGACGCCGATACCTACACGTTTCTGATCGATGAGGTGGTCGAACCGGAGGTGGTGAAGAACCGAGGTCTGCTGAATAACCTTCCCTACGGGCTTTCGCTCACGCCCCGGAAGATAGTGGCGGGTGTCGTGGAGGTGGTGCCCCAGCAGTGGCTGGACCAGCGGGTAGGTGAGGTGGTGGACGAGGTGACTCCTTACATCATCGGCAAGCGGGATAGTTTCAGTGTCCTCATCCCGCTGCAGGACCGGGCCGATGCGGCGCTGCCCGTGCTGGAAGGGTGGCTGCTGGAGGCGCTCGAGTCGGGCGCCTACGACTATCTTCTTCAGGAGCAGATGGCGCCCACCGTCCGGCGGCTGCTCGGCGACCGGGTGGAGCTGCCCTTCGGCGTCACGGTGACCGGCGATGAGATCGTGGAGACCCTGGCCCTGGCGCTGCCCCCTGATTGGGTGGCGGACCGGGTCACCGATGCCATCGACGCCTTTGGGCCGTACCTCACCGGCCGTCAGGACAGCTTCACCATCTCCATCCCGCTCCAGGAGCGGGCGCGCGTGGCCGTGGGTGGCTTGGCGGACACGGTCAGCGCCAAGTACGAGACGTTGTTCGATTCCCTCCCCACCTGCAGCCTTTCGCAGCTCCCCGGCCTGCGGCTCTCCCTGGACGAGCTGCCCGAGTGCCGGCCTCCGGGCGCTTCCTTTGCCGTGGTCGCGGGGCTCGTGGGCCTAGACGTTTCGGATGTGCTGAACGAGTCCGTTGTCGAGGGGCTGCCCGCCGATATCAAGTTCACCCAGGTGGACCTGGAGGCGGCTGTGGGCAATGCGGTCGATCTGAAGCAGGTCCGTGGCTATCTGAAGAACGGGCTCGTCTTCACCGACCGGGACTTGCGTAAGCTGGTGCTCGAGCGGGCCGGACAGGAGGAGTTGGACCTGTTCGATGAAGTACGCGAGGCGTTGCGGGACGGCATCACCTTCACCGACCAGGACCTGCGGAAGGAGCTGGGCAGCGACGTGGATGTTCTGGACCAGGTCCGCGACCGTATCGGCCAGGCCAGCAGTTTCCTGTTGGTGCTGCTGGCGCCCCTGGCCGTCCTCATACTGCTCAGCGGCTTCCTGGGAGGGCGCACGTGGTGGAGCAGACTCGCGTGGGCGGGAGTCCCGCTCTTTCTGTCGGGGGTGGTGGTGGCGGGCGGCATCGGCGCCGTCATTGCCGCCGTCAAGACCTTTACCGATGACCCCATCAGGGAGCTAGAGTTCTCCCAGGTGATCATCGACAAGCTGCTGGAGGTCCGCGTGGAGCTGATCGACCTCTTCCTGAGGCCCGTGCTGCTCCAGGGCGTGTTGGCCCTGAGCGTGGGGCTGGCGATGGTGTTGATGGGGGTGTTCGCCCCCGTCTTGCTGCGGCGGAGGCGGAGGGCCCGGGCCGGGTAAACGGCTCGTTGTGGCCATGCTCGCGCCGCCGGTACAATGGTGGCCGTGACTCGGGTGACCGCGACTCGCGAGGTGCCCCGCCCATGGTGAACCGTCTCGTCTCCGGAAAGCCGCGTGAAGAGGACCTCTCCCTGGAGCGGGGGCTCCGGCCCCAGCGCCTCGCCGAGTACATCGGCCAGGCGAAGGTCAAGGAGAACCTGCGCATCTCCATGACGGCCGCCCAGCAGCGCGGGGAGCCGCTGGACCACGTGCTGCTCTACGGCCCGCCCGGCCTTGGCAAGACCACCCTGGCGTACATCATCGCCAGCGAGATGGGGGCCAACATCCGCATCACCTCCGGGCCCGCCATCGAGCGCACCGGCGACATGGCGTCGCTGCTGACCCAGCTCCAGCCCGGCGACGTGCTCTTCGTGGACGAGGTCCACCGGCTGAGCAAGGTGGTGGAGGAGATCCTCTACCCGGCCCTGGAGGAGTTCTCCCTCTCGTGGATGGTGGGCAAGGGGCTTCAGGCCCAGAGCCTGAACCTGAAGGTGGAGCCCTTCACCCTCATTGGCGCCACCACGCGCTACGCCATGGTCAGCGCCCCGCTCCGGGACCGGTTCGGCGCCGTCTACCGCCTGGACTTCTACGATATCCCGGCCATGGAGGCCATCGTGAGCCGCTCGGCGGAGATCATGGGCGTGCCCATAGACGACGAAGGCGTGCGTGAGCTGGCCCGCCGGGGCCGTGGCACGCCCCGCGTGGCCAACCGCCTGCTGCGCCGCGTGCGGGACTTCGCCCAGGTCATGGCCCAGGGGAAGGTGACCGGCACAGTGGCCCGCCAGGCGCTGGAGCTGCTGGAGGTGGACCCTTTGGGCCTCGACGACGTGGACCACCGGCTGCTGCGCGCCATCGTGGAGAAATTCGGCGGCGGGCCCGTGGGCCTGGATACCCTGGCCGCCTCCATCAGCGAGGAGACCGATACGGTCATGGACGTGTACGAGCCCTTCCTGCTCCAGCTCGGGTTTCTGAGCCGCACGCCCCGCGGCCGCGTGGCCACCCGCCTCGGATATGAGCACGTGGGGGTGGAGTACCCGGTCAAGCAGGCGCGCGCGCAAGGTACGCTTTGGCCGGGAGAAGCGCCCTCCCCGTAAGCGGCCTCGATAATCCGACGACATGTTGCCCGGTGGTGCAGCGGTAGCACGACGGTCTTTGGAACCGTAAACCCTGGTTCGAATCCAGGCCGGGCAGCCAAAGGTTTCATGCGAGAAGGTTCATGAACGTACGGGACCTGCTCAGGCTGCTTCAGGACGATGGATGGTATCTGATCCGGCAGCGGGGCAGTCACCGCCAATACAAGCATTCCGGTAAAATAGGACGTGTTACTGTGGCGGGCCACCTCAGGGACGACCTTCCGCCTGGGACCTTGAACAACATTCTCCGGCAAGCCGGACTGCGGGGTAGGAGGGAGTGAAATGAAATACGTTGTCGTGCTGGAAAAGGCCGATGAGAACTGGGCAGCCTACAGTCCTGACGTGCTCGGGTGCATCGCCAGCGGGCGCACACCCGAGGAGACCTTGGAGCGGTATGGAGAGGCCCTTCGAATGCACATCCAGGGGCTTAAGGAGGATGGCCTCCCGTATCCCGAGCCGGTTGCTCGGGCGGTGACGGTCGAGGTGTAGGGGCATCCCAGCAAGCTCTGGACCGGCTACCCCTGGTTCGAATCCAGGCCGGGCAGCCAGCGCTAGGTTGCCGATAGCTGCGTGATTCCTAGACAATGGGAGCACACTACGTTAAGGAGGCGCCTTATGGCCCAGAAACCAGCCAAGTCCCCATCGCCCGTGAGGGAGATCGTGCACCCCAAGCCGGGCGGCGCCGCTCACGGCCCTGGCATGGTGCCCGGCGTCAGGGCGGGCGGGCTCATCTTCTTCTCCGCAATCCGCGGGAACGGGCCGGGCGCTCCCATGAGCGACGACACCAGGGAGCAGGCCCAGCAGGCGTTCGTGAACCTCAAGCTCTTGCTGGAGGGCGCCGGAGCGACGCTGGACCACGTGGCGCACGTGACCCTCTACTTGCAGGACCTCCACTACCGGCAGGCCTTCCACGAGGTCTGGATGGAACACTTTCCCAAGGACCCGCCCGCCAGGATCGCCATCCAGGTGGCGGACGCCAACCCGGTCCCGGGCGGCAAAGCCCACTTTGCGCTCGACGTCATCGCCGTGGCCCCCTAACCCGTGGAACTCGTTGAAACAACGGGCCGGCTAGCGTCACTCGTGGAGTCGCTGCTCCGAGAGGAGCGGATCGCACTTGACACCGAGGGCAACAGCTTCCACCGGTACCCCGAACGGCTCTGCCTGGTGCAGATCGCGGCCTCCTCCGGCACCTACATCATCGACCCCATCGCCATCGACGACCCGGCGCCCTTGGGTGTGCTGCTCGCCGAGCCACGGGTGGAGAAGGTGGTCCACAGCGCCGATTACGACGTCCGCAGCCTCGACCGCGAGTGGGGGTTCCGGATACGGAACCTGTTCGATACCAGCATCGCGGCGAAGTTCGCCGGGGCCGAGAGGCTTGCCCTCGACACGGTGCTGGTGGACGTCCTCGGCGTCGAGATCGCCAAGGATACGCGGCTGAAACGCTCCGATTGGAGCCTTCGTCCCCTATCTGAGACCGCCCTCGAATACGCGGCGGACGACGTCGCGCATCTGGTGGCGTTCAGGGACTCGCTGGCGGGGCGGCTGGCGTCTTTGGGGAGGCAAGCGTGGGTTGCCGAGGAGTGCGCCCGCATGGAGCAGATCCGCTACTCGCCGCCCGACCCGCCGGAGGTGGCGTTCCTGTCGATGAAGGGGAGCCGCAAGCTCAACGGGCGCGGCCTGGCCGTGCTGCGGGAGCTGGTGGTGTTCCGGGACGCCGAGGCGCGGCGCCGAGGGGTGCCCCCGTACCGGGTGGTCCCCAACGATGCCCTCCTGTTCCTCGCCGAGAGCCCGGGTTCCGATCTGGCCGATGTGCCCGGTCTCGGCGAGTCAACGAGACGCCGTATCGGCCGGGAGCTGCTGGCCGCGGTGCGCGCCGGCGGAGCGGCCCAGCCGGTCTCGCGGCCCCGGCCGCTCACCATGCCGGAGCCCCGGCCCACCCAGGCCCAGTTGGACCGCTTTCAAGCGCTGAGGCAGTGGCGGACGGAGCAGGGCGTACGGCTCGGCCTCGATCCGGCGCTGGTCTGGCCCATGCCCAGCATGGAGCTTCTGGCGCGTTCGCCCCAGGCGCTGGCCGAGGAGCTGGCGTCCTCGACCGCCGTGCGGCGGTGGCAGCGGGCCGAGTTCTCGGCCTCGCTGCGCCAGCGCCTGTCGGTCCCGTAGTGCGCGCCCACGACCCGTGTTTGCTTCTTTCCGGGTGGTTGTGGCATGGTTGCTCACACACATCGCACCGGAAATCCGAGCGGCATGGCCGAGACAGCGCCCGCAACCAACAAGGAGGACTCGATGGCAGCTATTCGTGAAGCGAACGTCGTATGGGAGGGTGACCTGATGTCCGGTGGGGGCACCGTGAGCGCCGTTACCAGCGGGACATTCAGCGCGTTGCCCGTGAGCTGGGCCTCCCGGACCGAGGAGGCCGGCGGCCGCACCAGCCCCGAGGAGCTGGTGGCCGCGGCCCATTCAAGCTGCTTCGCCATGGCCCTGTCGGCCGGGCTGGGCCGCGCCGGCACACCGCCTCAGCGTCTGGAGGTCAGCGCCACTGTCACCTTCGACCGGGTGGATGGAGGCTGGCGCGTCATCTCCAGCGCCCTGAAGGTGCGTGGCCGGGTGTCCGGTGTCGACGCCGACGGCTTCCGGCAGGCGGCGGAGGCGGCCCGGGACGGCTGCCCCATCTCCCAGGCGCTCAAGGGCAACGTGGAGCTCAGCGTTGAGGCGAAGCTGGAGCTGAGCTAGGCGCCGGCTGCCCAAGACGCGGCCGTTCGTGCAAGTATGGCGTTTTGGCGGGGCGTTCTGGCATAGCGTTTTGGCATGAACCATTCGCGAGGTATGAGGGGGTTGGATGACCACTGAGGAGGGACCGCGACTCCGCGTCAACCACGGCGGCAACTACCGCGTGGACGGCAACGTGCCGCTCAAGGACCACAAAGGCAACGCCATCGAGACGGACGCCAGCTACTGGCTGTGCCGCTGTGGCGGCTCGGCCACCAAACCCTTCTGCGACGGAACGCACAAGACCAACAACTTCAACGGCCAGGAGTTCGCCAGCAAGCAGCCCATCGCGGAACGGCGGGCGGCCTTCGCAGGCGCAGGTGTGACCATCTACGACGACCGGCCGGTCTGCTCCCACGCGGGCTTCTGCACCGACCACCTGAAGGAGGTCTTCAAGCTCAAGCAGGAGCCGTGGATCGATCCTCGGGGCTCCTCGAAGCAGGCGATCATCGACCAGGTGAGGCGGTGCCCCTCGGGGGCCCTGAGCTACGGGACAGACTCCGGGGAGCCGGTGGAGGAGGCCCAGGAGCCGGGCATCACGGTGTCCGAGGACGGGCCCTACTGGGTGCGGGGCGTGCCGGTGCGGAGCGGGGACGGGGACACGTACGAGCCGAGGGAGCGCCAGACCCTGTGCCGCTGCGGCGGCTCGCGCAACAAGCCCTTCTGCGACGGCACCCACTGGTATATCGGCTTCACGCACGCTGTCGGACGGGGCGAGTCGGGCGCCTAGCTCAGCACCACCAGCACGCCGCCCAGGATGGAGAGGGTCACTCCCACTATCACGCGCCGTTCGAAGCTCTCGATCTCCCGGTTCATGACGTAGGCGAAGAAGAGCTTCAGGACCTCGCCGGCGCGCAGCAGTGCGGTGACCAGAATGGCGGACGACACGCCGAGCGCCATGTATCTGAACATCTGCGCCAGGAAGATGGTCAGGGTGCTAAACGCGAACCACCGCTTTACCTCGCCGTCCGTGGCTGCCAGCTCGCGGATGTTGGCCGGGATGAGGACCGCGGGCAGCAGCACGAGCCCCGCCGCCGAGTAGGAGACCAGCCCTCCCAGGATGCCGAGCCCCGTGTCGCTGAGCGCGTAGCGGACCAGCACCGGGCTGATGCCCCAGGCCGCGCCGTTGAGCGCCCCGAACAGGTAGCCCTCGGCCAGGCGCGCACGGGAGAGCGTCATTGCGGTCGCAACACCTCCGCTCTGCACCGGGCCCTTCGATTCACTCGCTCCGCGGGGCACAAGCATCGGTCCCAATAGGACCAGGGCAATGCCCGCGCCCATGAGCGCGTTCACCTCTTCACTGAGAAAGATGATGGCGATCACCACGGTGTAGAGGATCGAGGTCTGGGTAAAAGGGCTGTTCCGATTGATGCCAATGATTCCCACGGAGCGGAAGAAGCAGTAGCGGCCGATCACGAAATGCACAATGCCGGCGCCCACGAGGGCCAGGTAATGAAGGGCAGGGAGGTCGCTCGCATCGAATAGCTGGCCGGAGATAAGCGCCGCCACCAGAAAGAGGGGGACGCCCATCAGCACCGTAAGCGCCACTCCGGTGGTGGCGGACCCGCTCACCATGGCCCGGCGGACCACGGCCGAGTTGATGCCGTAGCTGCAGGCGGCGATGACGGTGTAGAGGATTCCCAGCATCTAGACTGCCTCGGGCCCGATTTGGCCGCTCAAAGGGTACTACTTTTCTGCCACAGCTATCGCACCTGTCTTGCGCGCCGCCGAACGTAGGGCCGGTCTCTCACCGAAGCCGTAGCGTGTGAGCGAAGCCTCGACCCCGCTCATGGTCCGAGAGGTCCGACAACGCCGGACTCTCGATAAAATCGGACCTCACCACGATGGTTCGACGGGCTCACCATGAGCGGGGCGATAGATCGCCTCACCACGAGCCTGTCGAAGGGCGGGCGGATGAGGGTGGACTTGTGGCGGGGTGAGCGGTTCGTGGGAGAGCCTAGGACGAGGAGTCGGGCCGGGGGACCGATTCGGGGACGCGCCTAAGCATTCGAATGATCAGGTTCGTGAAGTATTCGGGGTTGACCGGGTAGCTTCCCGTCACCATGACAACGACTCTGCCCTTGCGGAACAGCGCCCGGTGATACGTGGTTGTATCCTCATTCAAGGGATATCTGATCTCCTGGTCGAACACCCGGGAGGCATCGTTGCCGGTTAGCAGGGGCAGCTCCCGCTCCCCCGTGATCCTCTGAAGGGCCTCGGGCAGAATGCTGGCCCGTTTCGGTTGGGCCAGGAGCAGGAATGCCTTCTCCGCGCCCTCCAGCGTTTTGAAGGAGAGCACCCAGCCGGAGGCGCCCAACTGGGGCTCATCACCGTTGAGCGGAGACATATGCCAGGTCTTATACCCGTTGTCGAAATATTGGGTGACCTCCGGAATCATCGCGAGGCTGGAGGCGAAGGTGGTCAGGTCCGCCACGCTGGAGAGCGACTGGGACACCATGATCTCCACCGGATGGGGGAAGTCCTCGCCGGTGAGCGCGATCTCTTCGCTGTTTGGCGGGTCGAGGAGGTCTAGCGCGACGGCGCCGGTGGGGGAGGGGGAGGCAGTCGTTGGTGTGGAGGCGGGCCCCGGCGAACTGCAGGCCGCGGTTGCGACGGCGAGTAGGAGCGTGAGCGCGAGGCTGCGTATCATCGAACCAGAGTATCAGCGCTCGCGGTCATTGGCTATCGCGCCTCGCTTGCCGAAGGCGAAGAGGTCCAGGGGCGGGGCGGCGCACTCCGGGCCGGAGCTCAACGCTTGGCCTCGGCGATGACCAGCAGCCGCTCCGCCATGAGGGAGTCCGTGATCTGCCGCAGCCTACGCGAGATGACCGCTGAGAGGGAGGCGAGGAGCTTCGTGTGCAGCTCCGGAGACCGCGCCAAGATCTCCAGAAGCGCCGGGGCGTCGACCTCCACATAGGTGCAGGGCCTCCGCACCCTGGCGGTCAACGTGAAGCGGTGGGGCGCCACCAGCGCCGACCAGCCCACCAGCTCCCGCCGCCCGCAGACGGCCACGTCGGTATCGCGCGAGGGGGCATCGGCGTGAGCGGGAAGGCGCTTCTTCAGCAGCACCTGCCCGTCGGTGACCAGATAGAGACGGGTCGCAGGCTCCCCCTCGCCGAACAGCATGGTGTCCCGTGGCGCGCTCGCCTCCGAGCAAGCCGGCGCCAGGAGCGCGAGCTCGTCCTCCGTCAGGGGGTGGAACAGCTCGTTGTCGTGGAGCACCGAGATGTTGACGGCCATGGGCCACCTCTGCTTCGCGGCTGTCCCGGAGGCGCTCACCCATGGGGCTACGGTCGGGCGGGCGCGCGTCCAAGACGCCTGTGATGGTACCACGAAAGGGCTAGACGTTGGCCCATAGCTCCGGTTGCCGGACCCAGCTGCCGATGCTCGAGAGGCGCAATGCCAACGTGGAACGATAGCGGGCCGCCTCCAGCACCTCCGCCGCTCGCGCACCCGTCAGGTCAATGCCAGGCATGTGACCGTGCGGACGATCCCCGAAATGGTATGGACGTCGTTCTTGATCGTCTCCCCGACCGAGTGCAGGTCGTCGGCGTCCAGCACCAAAATGATGTCGTAGGGGCCGGAGACGGCGTCGATGGTGTTGACGCCTTTTACACGGCGGAGCGCGTCGGCAATTTCCATGCTCTTGCCCACGGCCGTCTCCACCAGCACGTACGCTCTTGTCGCCATCGTCACCCCCTGGCCGCTGTCGGTCTAAGTGGCATGGGATACGAACGCCATCGCCTCCCGACCGCAAGATTCTCTCGTTCCCAGAAGGCCGCCAGGCGCTCCAGCGGCCCCCTGGGTCTTAGACCGCCCCCACCAGCTCTCGGGGCTTGAAGACCTTCACTCGAATGTCCGTCTTCCGTTCCACATCGTGGGCGATGCTCCCCATGATCAGACGGGCCAGGCCCTTGCGGTCGTGGGTGTACATGGCGATGAGGTCCACCTTCTCACGGGCGGCGCAGTCCACGATGGCCCGGGAGATGGAGGAGGCCGCCACGATCTCACACCGCCAGCGCTCTTGGTCCCCTCCAAACCGCTGGACAGCGCCGTGCCGCTGGACCGCGCCGTAAAGGTAGTCCAGGGCAGACGAGGCCGCCCTCTCATCCCAGTCAGCCCACACCTCATCGGCCAGGCTCGCTTGCATAGGCTCTGCCCCGGCCATTGTCCTGACCGGCGACCGGACCTGGAACAGGATCACCCGCGCGTCGGGCGCCAGCTCTCTCTGGACCAGGGGGATCACCGCCTCCGCTTCCTTCGAGCCGTCCAACGGAATAAGCACCTTCTGGTATATAGCCCACCTCCTTTAGACGGGTGCGTCTCGTACCGCTCCGTCGAACCTCATAGCCCGCGTGCCGTGGAAGCCCATCTATTGGCCTCCGTGAGTTGTGAAAGCTTGCGCAAACGAAAAAGGCCGGTGTCGCCTCCGAAAGGCTTCACCGGCTTCTCCTCTGCTCTCTTCATGGCCCTCTCTCAGCATTGGAGCCAGGCACCCCAGCCAACCGGCCCGCGTCGGCCGCCGCGGCGGTCTTTACACTGAACAGCTATCGAAACGGCGCCTGCGCCTAGCCTCCTCCTCTCTCCACTGTTTCGCAGCCAATATAGCCGCGTTTCACGCTTTCGTCAACATTGTGAAAGCAGTCACGCGGCAACCTGCTTTTCTGACGGATTGTGAAACGAATAACTAATGTATATAGGATAGCTAACGTTGTTTTCCGTATCGACGTTCCCGATTCAGAACGCCCTGGTTGCTCGCGGGCTCGCGGAGCTGGACGCCCCGGTTACGACGCTGGCTCTTGGATGGCGACCTGTTTCAGGGTGCTGCCGGGGAAGTCGAGCTGGGTGTTGGGGTCCCTGGGCGTGAGGTTGTGGAGCACGTCCATCCCCTCCGTCACCTTCCCGAAGACGGCGTGGCGGTCGTCGAGGTGTGGGGTGGGCCCGTGGGTGATGAAGAACTGGCTGCCGTTGGTATTGGGCCCGGCGTTGGCCATGGAGAGGGTGCCTGGGCTGTCGTGGCGGAGAGCGGGGCTGAACTCGTCGGGAAACTGGTACCCTGGCCCCCCGCTGCCGGTGCCGGTGGGATCGCCGCCCTGGGCCATGAATCCGGGCAGCACCCGGTGGAAGGTGGTGCCGTTGTAGAAGCCCTCCCGGGCGAGGAACACGAAGTTGTTCACGGTCCTGGGGGCCTCCTTGGCGTGGAGCTCGATGACGATATCGCCCTTCTCCGTCTCGAAGGTGGCGACGTACCGCTGGTCCGGATCGATGCTCATGGGCGGCGGCGTGGCGTAGCTTTTCTGCACGGATGCCTCCTTGGGTTGCGTTGGCGAGGACACGGGCGCCCCCGATCAGTCCAGGGGGTGAGCGCCCTCCAGTATAGCGGGAATCCGGTCCGTCAGGGACTCCGTGAGACGGGGTCCCAGCCGGGTGACGACCTTGGCCGAGAGGAACGAGCCCAGCTTGCCCGCCTGCTCCGGCGGCATACCGTGGGTGAGCCCGTAGAGCACGCCGGCGGCGTAGGTGTCGCCGGCGCCGGTCGTATCGACCACCGGCACCCGGTGGCCGGCCACGGACCGCACGCTGCCATGGTCGCAGACCATCGAGCCGTCGGCGCCGCAGGTCATGAAGACCAGTGGGCAGTCGAGCCCCAGCGCGTGAACGGCTTCCTCCCTGGTCTTGGCGCCCGTGTAGGCCCGCGCCTCGAGCTCATTGCAGAAGAGGAGGCTCACCCGCTCCCGGGTGGTCCTCCTCAGCTCGTCGCCCGCGAGCTGGACCATGCCGGGGTCCGAGAGGGTCAGCGCGACCTGCACCCCGGCGGACCTTGCCGCCTCCATGGCGTGCCGTGCCGCGGCGGCGGTGGTGGCCGAGCCCCAGAGGTAGCCTTCCACGTAGAGTATCCGGCTACGGGAGATGCGGCCGGTCTGAATATCGCCCGGAGCCAGGCAGCCGGAGCTGCCCAGATGGCTCTGCATGGTGCGCTCGCCATCGGGCGTCACCAGCACCAGACAGGTGCCCGAGGGCCCGGCGTCGGCCTCCACCTCGAACTCGACGCCCGCCTCGGCCATGCTGTGGCGGTAGAGGGCGCCGGCCGCGTCGTTGCCCACCTTGCCGCTGTAGAAGGCCGTGCCGCCCGTCAGGGCCACGCCCACCATGGTGTTGGCCACGGAGCCGCCGGCCGCCTCCTCCCGCCGCCGGCCGCCCAGCGCCAGCAGGGCCCGCGCCTGCTCCGGCGCTGACACCAGCGACACGACGCCCTTCTCAAGGCCGAGGGAGGCCAGGAAGGCGTCGTCCACCTGCACCTCCAGGTCGACCAGCGCGTTGCCCACGCCGTATACGTCGTATCGCTGCTCCACACTTACCTCGCCCGCCTTATGTAGGCGCATCTCATCCGGCCGCTCCCCACCGCTCGTAGTAGGTGACCTCCTCCACCGGCTTGCGGCGGGTGGGTCCGAAGCGTTCCCCCTCCGCGGGATAGCCCATGGGGATGAGCGCCGCCGTCTCCACGTGCTCGGGGATGCCCAGGTACGCCTTCAAGTCCTCGTCATGGAGCGTGTGCAGTGTAGTGAGGGTGGTGCCCAGGCCCAGTCCGCGGGCGCTCAGCATCAGGTTCTGCACGGCCGGATAGATGGAGGCGCCCCGGGTCAGGGGTCCCGGCGAGCTCCCGTAGCGGCGCGAGTCCATGCACACCAGGATGAACACCGGCACCTCGTCGAAATGACGGGCCAGATAGTCCGCCGAGGGAGCTGGGCCCAGAGTCTGTTTGCGCTGCGTGTAGTAGGCGTCCCAGGCCTCTAGGTACCAGGCGCCGATGAGCCGCTTCGCCTCCTGGTCGCGGACCACCACGAAGCGCCACGGCTGCTGGTTGGCGCCGCTCGGCGCCCGGGTGGCGGCCTCCAGCACCGCGCGGACCACCTCGTCCGGGACCGGGTCGGGCCTGAACCGGCGGACCGCCCGCTGACTGTGGATGGCCTCGGAGAGCGAGATCTCTGTCATGGGGACCTCCATGCGTAGCCCTTATCCAGCGCCCATCATACCCGGCCTGCGCCGCCGTCTCCAGTCGCCGTCCAGCCGGTCCCAATCGGCTCCCGGCCCGTTCAGCCTGTCCCAATCGGCTCCCGGCATGACGAGGCTGGCGGGTTGGGAAATGAGTATGGTAAAATATAGCGTAACTCCGAGATCGAGTTGCAAGGGCGTTCCGCTTCCTGCATTCATTATTGGTGCTGAAAGACGTGTGCGGCGCTTGCCAGGGATACGGAGAAATCGAGTTCGAGGGAGCGCTGCATGAAGATCTATGTTGGGAATCTGTCTTATGAGGCCACCGATGAGGACTTGGAGGCTGCCTTCGGCCCCCACGGTGAGATCTCCGCTGCGAATGTGATTGTGGACCGATATTCCGGTCGTTCGCGGGGTTTCGGCTTTGTGGACATGCCGAACGACACGGAGGCCCAGGCGGCCATCGATGCCCTGAACGGCCAGGATTTCAAGGGCCGTCCGCTCACGGTGAACCAGGCCCGGCCCCGCGAGAGCTCCGGTGACCGTGGTGGTGGTGGTGGTGGAAGCTTCGGCCGCCGCTGGTAAGCCGGCCCAATCCACGTTCATTCGAGATAGGCCCGGAGCTTCTCAGCTCCGGGCCTATTCGTTTAGAAAAGACGCTCTCCCAGGACGCCGGCCGCGGAAGATGGTGGGTTTGGGTCCGACAACCGGGGTCAGCGCCAGCGGTATGCCGCGGTGCCTATAGCTAGCTGCCGCTCATAGCTGACTGCCAGATTGACGTAGTGGCGTGGCGTCGGTACCATCGCGTGGCTGCATCGGCGGGTTCACCAGGGCAGCCGAAGCCGGGAGAGCGCACGCGGCTTTCCGCCTCCGTGGGGCGCTCAAGCCGCAGGGGGAGGGGAGACCGGGGAGGGGAGACCATGGACAGAAAGCTCCAGGATACGATCCAGGGCGCGCAGGGCATCGCCGAGCGGCTCTTGGACAACATCCGCAAGGTGATCCTGGGCAAAGACTGGGAGGAGAAGCTGGCCATCATGACGCTGATGTGCCAGGGGCACCTGCTCATAGAGGACGTCCCCGGCGTGGGCAAGACCATGCTGGCTCGGAGCATCGCCACGTCCATCGGCTGCGACTTCCGCCGCATCCAGTTCACTCCTGACCTCTTGCCCACTGACATTACGGGAGCCTCGGTGTTCAACCAGAAAACGGGGGACTTCGAGTTTCGCCAGGGCCCCATCATGGCCCAGATCGTCCTGGCCGACGAGATCAACCGGGCCTCCCCCAAGACCCAGGCCGCGCTGCTGGAGTGCATGGAGGAGCGCCAGATCACGGTGGACGGTGTTTCCCATCCGACGCCCTTGCCCTTCATGGTGCTGGCCACCCAAAACCCCATTGAATACGAGGGAACCTTCCCGCTGCCGGAAACCGAGCTCGACCGGTTCCTGCTGCGGCTCCACCTCGGCTACCCCGCATTCGATGACGAGCTGGAGGTGTTGGGGAGCCAGCAGTACCACCACCCCATCGATAGCCTGGAGCAGGCCGTGGAGGGACACGAGCTCGTGCAGCTCCAGGAGGCGGTCCGGGAGATCCACGTAGACCGGCTGGTCCGGGAGTACATCGTCAGCGTCGTGGCGGCCACCCGGAGCCACCTCGGGCTCTACCTGGGCGCCTCTCCTCGCGGGTCCCTGGCCCTGTTCCGCCTCGCCCAGGCCCGGGCGCTCCTGGAGGGCCGGGAGTACGTGCTGCCCGACGACGTCAAGTCGGTGGCGGAGCCGGTGCTGGCCCACCGCCTTATCCTCAGTTCGTCCGCCCGTATACAAGGCACCACCGCCGTCGGGATCGTGACGGAGATCATCCAAGAGGTCGCGGTCCCCGGTGCTTACCCGGACTGAGCGCCGGCGGGAGGGAGCATGAGGCGCGTTGCTTTCTGGGTCCTATTGGCTATCGTGCTCTTCTTGGCGCTGGTCACCGGCTCCTTCATCCTCTACCGGCTCGCCTACGTCCTTACCGCGCTGGCCATCCTGAGCTACGTGGGCACGTTCCTGACCGCTCGCCGTCTGGAGGGCGGGGTGGACCGGCTTACCCCGTACTTGCAGGTGGGCGAGCCGGTGGAGGACCGGCTCACGCTCAGAAACCTCGGTTGGTGGCCCAAGCTCATGCTGGAGGTGGAGCACCGCACGGAGCTCCAGAGCGCCGCCGGCCGCGTGGTGAGTCTCTGGCCTCGCCGTTCCGGCTCCTGGGTGAGCCGCGATGTGAGCCGTAAGCGGGGCATCGCCCGTTACGGCGACCTGGACGTCACCGCCAGGGACCCACTCGGCCTCTTCTCGCGCGGCGTCCGCACCGGCCGGACGCAAACGGCGCTGGTCTATCCGGCGACGGTGGAGCTCACGGGCTTTCACGTTCCCTCGGGCCACGTTTGGGGAGAGGGCGCCGTCCGAGGCCGGACGTATCTGCACAGCCCCATCGCCAGCGGTGTTCGCGAGTACGTCTCCGGCGATAGCTTCAGCCGTATCCATTGGCGGACCACGGCCCGCACGGGCAAGCTGATGTCCAAGGACTTCGAGCCGGAGCCCGCCGGTCCGTCTCAGGACATCTGGCTCCTCTTGGACCTATGGGAGCCGGCCCAGGCGGGAGAGGGCGCCGAGAGCACGGTGGAATACGCGGTGACCATCGCCGCCTCCATCGCCAAGCGGTACCTGGACCTCGGCCGCACGGTCGGGCTGGTGGCCGGCGGCGAGGAGCGGGTGGTGGTGAAAGCGGGCACGGGCCAGCGGCAGCTCGGTCGCATCATGGAGGCGCTGGCGGTGGTCGAGGCGGGTCCCGTAGGCCCTCTGGCCGGCATAGTGACGGCTGCGGCGGGTGAGGTAGTGCCCAAGGCCAGCGTGGTGGTGATCACCCCCGAGGGCGGTGCGGCCCTCTCATCGGCGGTGAACGTGCTGAAGCAGAAGGGGGCCACGGTAATCACGATCACGCTGGACGCCGCGAGCTTCCGTGGAGAGACGGTCGCCGCGGAAGCCCTCCAGGAGCCGCCGGACTCCAACGTCGAGGCCTACGTGATCCATCGGGGAGACGAGATCCAACGGAAGCTGGGCGTCCATGGCCGCGAGCCGCTCCCGGACCTTATCGGGCTCGCCCTGGAGAGGTTTCGATGAGCGCGGAGCGGTGGCGGCGCCTCGTTGGCGGCCAGGGGCTGGCGGCGTTCCTGGTGCTGCTGGTGCTGCTCACCGTGGCGTGGCCCATTCAACGGGCCGGCTGGGTGGTGAACATGCCTCCCCTGTCCGTGGTGGCCCTGCTGTCGGTGGGCCTGGACGCGGGGCTTATCTCGCGGCGCTGGACTGGCGTGCGCGCCCATGCGCTGGCTGTCCTCATGGGAGCGGCGGTGTTGCTGATCGTGGCCCTGGGCATGATGCCCAGTGATGGCCTCAGCGCCCGGTGGAGCCAGCTTTTCAACGAGCTCTCCTTCTGGCTGGAGGGGTTGCGGAGTGGGGAGGAGCGGGGTGGCGCGGTCGAGTTCGCCATGCTCATGATTGTGCTCTTCTGGGCCTTGGGGTTTGCCGGCGGCTGGCAGGTGCTCAGGCACCGCCGCCCCTGGGCGCTGGTGGCGCCCGGGGGACTGGTCCTGCTGCTGGCGCTGATGAATCTCTCGGAGAATTTCCGGCTGCACCTGCTGCTGTTCGTGGTCGCCAGCTTCCTGCTCCTGCTGCACATCAACGTGATGAGCAGGCAGCGCTCCTGGGCGGAGCGGCGGCTGGAGCACGACCGACTCCTGGGCGTGGCCCAGTCCCTCTTTATCGTTGGCTTTGGCATCGTGGCCGTGTCGCTGGTCTGGGTCCTGCCCATCGCCCACGCGGCCCCGCTGGGCACGCTCAGCCAGCGCTCCCAGGGCCCGCTGGACTACGTGGAGAAGCGGTTCGGGCGGCTCTTCTTGGCCCTGCCCACCAGGCAGGGGTACACGAGCCTCGTCTGGGGTGAGGGTACGGCCTTTTCCGGCACGCCAAACCTCACCGAGAAGCTGCTGTTCACGGTCCATGGATCGCAGGCCCAGGGGCGCTATTGGAGGGCCCGGGTCTACGATGTCTACACCGGCCGTGGCTGGCAGACGAGTCCGGTCCAGCTCACTGCATGGGATGAGCGCCGGGACGAGGAGCTGGACAGGCGGTCGGTGGAGAGCCACGACTTCCGTCTGGAGGTCGCCACCGATACGCTCTTCTCGGCTGGAAAGCCGTTGAGCTTCAGCGTGCCAGCCCGGCAGGCGGCGCGCCCCGATGATCCGGGCGATGTGCTCCAGGTCCACACGGAGGACGCCTTCTTCCCGACGCGGTTGAACCTCAAGTACAGTTCGGTCTCGTCCATTTCCAACGCCAGCCCCGTGCAGCTACGGGAGGCCGGTATCGACTATCCCCTGTGGGTGAGCCAGTACTATCTCCAACTCTACGAGGACCTCCCTGGCCGGGTGAGCGAGCTGGCCCAGGAGATCACCGAAGACGTCCCCACACAGTACGACAAAGCCATTGCGGTACAGGAATTCCTGCTCCGCTATCCCTACAACCTCAACATCAACGCTCCGCCCAAGGGCGCCGATGGCGTGGACTTCTTCCTCTTTTTCCAGCAAACGGGCTACTGCGATTACTACGCCTCGTCCATGGTGGTGCTCCTGCGGGCGGCGGGTGTGCCGGCCCGCTATGTACTGGGCTACGCCCCCGGCCAGTGGAACGCCGAGCGCCAGCAGTACGAGGTGCGGGAGCTCAACTACCATAGCTGGGCGGAGGTCTACTTTCCCGGCTACGGGTGGGTCGCGTTCGAGGCCACGCCCCCCGAAGCGGTCGAGTTTGGCGGCGATGCCTCCATCGGGGGGTCGCCCGATCCCCTGGGGGTGGGCGAAGAGTTCGACCCCTTCGCCGAGCAGGAGGAGGATACCGGCGGGCTTCAGGACGTGCCGCAACCCACATCCATATCGCTCTTGCCGCCCGTGGCGGCAATCGCCGCGGCGCTGTTTGTCCTGGCGCTGGCTGGGTTGGGTTTCGGCTGGTACCGCTGGTGGGGGCGGCTCTCCCGTTTGGGCAGCCCCATAGGTCTCTACGCCAAGATGGTGCGGCTCGCATCGCTGGCGGGTCTGGGTCCCAAGCGGCACCAGACTCCCTTGGAGTACGCCGCCGTCCTTTCGAGCCGGCTGCCTGACCATGCACCGGCGGTGATGGCCATAGCCCATGCCTACGTACGCAGCGCCTATCACTACCACCGCTTGCTGCGGCTGGCGGAGCTGGACGCGGCGGCTCAAGCCTGGCGCGAGCTCCGCTGGGCGCTGGTCCGCCGTCTCTTCCGCATGGGGCTGAGCAAGCTGTGGTTCCGGTCCCCCGCCAGAGCGGAAGCCGGCTCATGAGCCGGGGCCAGGCCGTGGGGGGCGTCCCGGGCCCCAGGGCAGGGCGTTTCTTCTACGGGTGGGTGCTGGTGGCCGGGCTGGGCGTGGTCTCCGCCATGTTCATCACCCTGGGCGGGCCCAACTTCGGCCTTTTCGTTAAGCCCATAACCGAGGACCTGGGGATTGGTCAGGCGCCCTTCGGCTGGGCCCACACGGCGAGGGTCGTTGCCGCGGGCGCGTCGGCGCCTTTCATCGGCCGGTTGGTGGACGGGCACGGCGCCCGCTGGCCGCTGGTGGCGGTGGGCGTGCTGATCGGCCTCATCGCCGTGGGACTGGGCTTTGTGACCGCCGCATGGCAGCTTGTCGCCGTCTTCATGCTGCTGGGCCTCATCGGAGTGATGGGCGCTGGGAGCAGCCTCTACACCACCGTGCCCATCTCCAATTGGTTTGTGCGCAAACGGGGCAAGGCCATGGCCCTGACCAGCATCGGCGTCCCCGTCGGCATCGCCATCTCGGTCCCGCTGACCCAGTGGGCCATCGGCGAGATCGGCTGGCGGGCCACATGGATGGTCATGGGCGGCGTGACCGGCGTCGTCATCGTCCTCATCGCGGTGCTCCTGGTGCGGCGCCAGCCGGAGGACATGGGGCTGCTGCCCGACAACGATCCGCCGGAAAGCGCCACGCGCCCGCTCCACGCCGCTCCCCCGCCACGGATTCGGGCCGAGTACCCGTGGACGCGGAGCGAAGCGGTGCGGACGGGCGTCTTCTGGCGGCTGTCGATCGTGTTCGGTCTGCAGATGTTCGCCGCCTCCACGGGGGTCTTCCGTATCCCCTACTTCGTGGACCGGGGCATCGACGCTCAACTGGTCGCCTTCAGCCTATCGCTCAACGCCGTCGCCGGGGCTGGCATGGCATTCCCCTGGGGTTCTTGATGGACCGGGTGCAGCTCCGCTACCCGGCGGTGTTGGGCCTGCTCTTCACCGCCGGCGCCTTTCTCGTCGCCATGGCGACTACATCGGCGTGGCAGATGTTCGTGGGCTCGGTGCTCTTTGGGGCCGGGGCGGGCACCATGATGATCACCCAGAGCACCATGTGGCCCGTCTATTTTGGACCCGGAATTACCCATATCAAGCTGCCTGGGTCCAAGCAACGCACCATCCTCGACGAGAGCCATCGTAGTATCAGTCACGGATGCCGTCAACCATCCAATCAAGCGCACAAAACCATCTCTCGGCGTGGTGAGTTAGCGGCCCCAGGCAGCGGAGGTGGCTTTCACCACGTTTGCACTCCCTTCAAACTCCTCCGGGCGCGCACCTCGCCCTTGGTTGCCTCTCTTCACCTCTGATGACCTCAAGGATAATCGCTACCCTGGTGCTGGATGGAGCCCGGCGATACGCTCCAACACTTGCCGGAATACCTCCCGGGACACTGCCACCTCAGCAAGCTGAAACACCAACCTCCTGGCATGCCGCACCAGACGTCCACCCATCTTGATGAGCTTGGTCTGCACGCTTCGCAGTGACCAGTGTTTCACTGACTCTGGCAAAGTCAGCCTTCTCATGAAGTTGCCCAGGTTGTAGGCCAGCACAAACAGCCACAGCCTCACCTGGTTAGCAACGAACCTGTGACACGAGAGCCGCGTCCAGTTCAGGGCGTATTTACCTTCCTTGATCCACTGCTCGGCCGTGCCCCGCCCGTTGTAGAAGTGGGTTACGCCTACCGGCGGTAGGTTGAGGTTGGTGACGACGAACCCGACTCTCGGGAATAGCTCACCCTGGCGCCACTCCACCTTGGCGACCACACGCCGGGGAATGTCCCAGCTCTGGGCCTGGTAAACGAAGTCGTGATACCGGACTACGGGCTTCCCTTCGACAGGCTCAGGGCAGGCTTTAGGCGGCCTGCCCACGGGCCGCTTCAGCAGGTGCCGGATGTTTCCTTGTAATACCTCGTTGGCCGGAAGCCGCATAGCGTAGCCAGTGTCCCTTGACTCCAGGTACTCGTACACCTCGGGCTTGGCAAAGGCAGCATCGGCCCGGAACAGCAGCCGGACTCCTTTCTCCTGGTATCGCTTCACGACTGGCTCCAGAACCTCCCGCCACCGCTCAGCGCTGTGGACGTTGCCCGGGCGAAGCATTGCACCCTCGCAATCTCCGAAATGGTTGAACAGGAAGAGCGGGTGATAACATACGGACTCGAAGTGGCCGTTGTAGGCGACTCCCTCTTGCTGCCCATGCACCGGGCTTTCAGAGCTGTCCATGTCTAGGATAACTCGCTGGTGAGATGTCTGGGCCATGGCCCTGTCCACCCACTCAACATTCAGGCGCGCAAGCCCATCCAGGTTTTCCTCTTCGGTTAACACCTCAGTCTCAAATCGGCTCATAGTATTGGTGCTGGCTGCCTGCTTATCAGTACCTTGCCACCCGACGATGACACGCATAGCCGGGTCTTGGGCAAGCCGTTCAGCGTCGTTGGTGTCCTCGTAGCCAGCGAGACGGCTATACACCGATTGTCTGAGCAAGGGCAACAGCGGGTGTTGCACATTGCGGCCGGTGCGGCTTTCATGGATATAATCGTTGGCTGTCTCTGTGAGCCCCAGAGCGGCATCAAGCTCGCGGCATGCCAGGAGTCCGGCGTCCGAGGTGATGGTAGCGCCACGAAAATCCAGGCGGACTCTGCGGTCGAATTGGAGCTTCAAAGGGGTGTCGGAGCTTTCACCCATTGGGTGCCTCCAGCGAGATTGCGGTATCCAGAACTAGACCCGCTAGCTCGGCCAGTCTAGCACCCACACTGCCCATAATGCCCAGGTAGGCGGCTCAAATAGGCAGCACTCTTACCGGATTACGACGCACCCACGCGGCTGATCTGGGAAATGTGGGATGGGAGGAGCTCGATGGAAAGAGAAAGTACCCGCTCAAGGACCTGGTTCCCCAGTACACGGTGGGCCAGGCTATGGCGTTCTTCGAAGGGCGACGACGCTACCTCTAGCGCCCCGCCTGGCCCGGTGGGATACCTGGTCAACCATCCAGGGGGCCTCACCGGAGACCAGGGCGTCGGCTACGACTACGTGCTGGGCGCGGGCGGCATCTACGTCCAGTCCCAGAACGACCACCTGGTGGCGCGGGTGCCGGTCGCCCCCGGCTCGGTTCGAGGGCTGGCCCCGGTGACCGAGAAGTTTCAACTAAGCCACGGCCTCATCCCGGCTTACCTGTTCGCCCTGGGGCTGAGGTGGTTCCAGGAGACCCCGGACACCGAGCGGTTCTTTGCTGTGGGCTGGGACGGGACCGCCTACCGGCCGGTGGTGCCGGAGCAGGAGGGCACCGCTTCGTCCCTCACCTACCGCCCCCCTGCCGGTGTGGTGGCCGAATTCCACTCCCACGGAAGGGGAAGATCCTTCTTCTCGAAGACCGACGACAAGGACGAACAGGGCTTTCGCGTATACGGGGTCGTAGGACGCCTCGACACACCTATCCCGGAGCTGAGCCTCCGGGTGGGGGTCTACGGCCACTTCGCCCCGCTCTGCTGGTCCCAGGTCTTCGGCGGCTTCGTGCCCGACGTTGAGCTGTTCGCTGCGGGGCCTGACGAAGACCGGCATACATCTACATATAAGGAGGTGAAATGACCATGCCCTACTCCCTGGACAACAGATTCCTGATGGGCAGCCCGTGGATTACCGTGGTGGGCTGCGGCGGAACCGGCGGCTTTGTCGCCGAGGCCCTGTGCCGACTCTTCAGCGGCAGAGAGGCCACAATCGTCCTGGTCGACCATGACCGCGTGGAGCCCCACAACCTGCTGAGGCAGAACTTCCATAGGGAGGATGTCGGACGGTTTAAGAGCCAGGCCCTCGCCGACAGGCTGGCCAGGGCTTACGGGAGGACCATCGGCTATTCGGTCTACCCTTTCCGAGGGGGCTCCGGGGACCAGGGACAAGCCTATCCCGGCCTGCCCGGCTACGGGAGCGGCCTGCTCATCGGCTGCGCCGACAACGCCGCCGCCCGCAGGGCCATGGCGGAGTGCCTGCCCGGAAGCCCGAACCTGTGGCTCATCGACGCGGGCAACGACACCAACTGGGGCCAGATTCTCGTTGGGAACGTCGCCGATAACCTGTCGTGGGACGAGCCGGCCTTCGTCGGAGAGACCTGCCACTTGCTTCCCGCGCCTACGGTGCAGCGCCCGGACCTGCTGACCGCCGTGCCGACGGCCCCGCCGGACGTGGACTGCGCAGCGGCCCTCGACCTCACTGACCAGGACCCCACCATCAACCAGGTGATGGCGTCGCTGGTGCTCCAGGTGGTGCGCCGCTTGGTGGCGGGCACCTGCCCCTTCATGGGCCTCTACCTGGACATGGAGCAAGGGACTGTCAACCCAACCTACGCCACCCCGGAGACGATGGCGCGGGTGGTGGGGACGAGCCCCGAAACGCTCACAGGACAGTCCGACTCCCTGGAGGACAGCATGGCTGACTGAGGCCGGAACGAGTACCCAGCAAGACCCGAATCAAAGGAGAGGAGAAGAAATCATGCCTAACGAGAATGACAGGAACACAACCCAAGAAGATGCTCTGAGCGCTGCCGAGAGTCTCTTCGGAGATACAACAGTGGACAAGCCCATCGCTGTTGCCAAAGAGGAGGACGCCTCCAAGGAGGCCCTACCGGAACCGCAAGATTCGGAAATGACTGGGGGGAAAGAGTCCGAGGGAGCAGGGACCTCTCCCTCGGAGGACCTGAAGGTGGTCGTCTCCATCAGAGGCGGCCTAGCCTCAATCGGGCTGCAGCGGCCCTCGTCGGATCCGTACATCGAGCTATTCGATGACTCCGACGTAGCCCAGCTGGTCCAAAAGGTTCCCTCGGTCTTGGACAGGGCGAAGATCAGGTGGGAAGACTCGCCAAAGAATCCCACCTACGAGCGGCCCGCAGCTTCTACGGGGCGTCGTAACCGTCGCAACAACCAAACCTCGGCTCAGGAATCGAATACAGAGGAAGGAGAATCCCAGCAACAAACGTTGCAACTGTTTTAGGAGTTGGTGAGGCGGATGGCCATCATTAGGATGGCCATCCGCTCCCTACTATGGGATCAATGTGGGCGGCCTTTTTGCGTTTTCAGACCGCCGTACTGCTAGACCTCCACATCAGGCACCGCGTGTTGAGAGTGGCCCTGGTGAGCCTAGATGGGCTGCCCCGCCCCGCTGAACGGAGTCTGGCCCCGCCGAGTGCGATAGGACTCGTCCCGAGTAGCAAGGATGTTGGCGTGGTGGGCAAGCTGGTCTAGGAAGCGGCGGAAGAAAGTCTGCGGGGCGAACCTTACTAGTAGTTCATGTACGTTGGCGACGACACCATACCGGGCTAAGGGCAGGTGCCAAACTGAAATGCGATACCGATGGCGACCAGGGGAGCACGCAACGAAGACCGGTCGTAGGCGCAAAGCTGCTTAGCAAAGGTATCTCCGCATTGTCGAATTTGACCCGGGCTTGGAAGTGCCAAGGCGTGCAGAGAGTGAACAATAGCTGCTCCACGTCATCGGGGGATTTGGTGCTTTGAGTGGTTAGAGTTGGTGTAGATGGGCTCGAATGCTCCGTTGGCGTTGGCTTGGGTCGTGGTGTGGCGCGAGTTGTTCCCGCAGGAGTTTCCTTCTGGCGGACGGTATGGGGATCGACGAACTCTGTTGTACAGGCCTTTTCATGAAAGCCGAATGCCACCCCTTCGCTGCTCACACATAACCCGGAGTCAATAATTACCGCCTCCGATATATCAATCCTAGCCTTCAGCCCACTTAGTTGCTGCAATTGTAATGGTCGCGTAACGGAACTGCCGTTTGATTGTATATCATTGACCGCCACTCGAAGGTCTCCTGGGGCGGCACCCGAAACAAGAAACGTCACCCATCCAAGAGTAAGAGGAGGCCAGTGACGTAACTCGCCATAACCGTCAGCCGGCCACGATTGCTCGTCTGAACTGATTATATTTGCATCGTTGATGATGATGGGCGCGTCAAGCGAGGTGGAATTGTCACTTGCGACGTAGAATACGATGATCCTTCCGTCGGGTCTCAGCAATGCGCGGCCTAATGTGACACTAATGCCCTCGGAGAGAACTCCGCTTTCTCGCTGCGAGACATCGGAGCCGGAAGTCTTTGGGGAACCGACCGACTCCATGGGCGTGGTCGTCGGCGCGGGCGATCCGCAGCTTGCGACAAGAAGTGACAGCAACGCCGCGAGTGCGACCGCCGCCTTTAGGTTGCTGCTCCCCGTTGGATCCAAATCCAGCTTCAACTCCCTCCGGTAGTCACAGGCGGTGCACTCCTATCTGGGCACATGTACGCCAAGTTCGATGAAGAGATACACCGCCTGATCGTTCTAACGCTCACTGAGCGTACCATCATTCCTAAGGTCGCATCTACTCTAACCTACTGTCGCGAGAGGAAAGGGGAACGGATGAGAGCGACGAAGACCCATCAGAGTCGGGCATCCCTGAAAAGCGAACCGACTTAGGCCAGGCTGACGGAAAGGAGACAAGCTTGTCCGAGGAGCTCAAGGTAGTTCTGTCCATTAAGGACGGCATCGCCACCATTGGGGTACAGCAACCCTCGTCGGACCCTCACATCGAGTCGGTCGCATACCGTGCAATATCGGGGATCGTCCAAGAGGTCCCAGCGGTGGTCGCAAGAGCGAGCGCCAGATGGGATGAGGCACCGCTGTATCCGGCCTACGCGCGGCCCGCTCCCTCGACAAGACGCCGGACCCCTCGTGACCCGGGCTCGGCCCAGGTTCCAGTCACTGAGGGAGGGGCGGCCCAAGACCAGCCCGAGACGCTGAGGCTGTTATAGGGGCCGAATCATCGATTCCTTTGGAGTGAAGGGGCAGCGGTCGTCCTGATGACGACTACCTGCTCTCTGCAAAGGCGGCGACGGCGTATATATCCGCTTCTAGGTGACTCAACTCCGGAACAGTAATCAAATCAACTGTGCCGGGCAATGAAACGTCATTTCTTTGTATCGCGCTGTCGAGACGACCCCGTTCGGCTACGTAAACCTGAATCCTACCCGTCTTTATGTCGATCCCAGATTCAGCGGGTATACTCTCGCCACTGATGGCTTCCATAGCCGTAGACTGGGCTTCCTGAAGATCATTGAGCGAGAGGGCCGCCGTGCGAACTTCTAAGACCCCAGTTAATTCATTGCTTTGAACGTATCGATCAGTCGTCTCCTGGGCATCCCGAGTGAACTGAACAACGACCCGGAACTCGGGAGTGTGCTCTATCCACAACCCCCCAAAGGTCTGGCCTTCGCGAGCACTCAATGTGGCATTGAGGTCTCCGGCAAGTTTTTGCAGCGCGAAGCGGTTCTGGGCTTCGTCAAGACGCACTCCGTGATGGGCCGCGTACCCTTCGGCCTCCCTAGTCGCGGAATCTTGATTCTCGCCGTCATTTCCGCCTGTAAGCGGAACGGCAGCTACGGCTCCTGCGATTGCGAGCACGACAACGAGAGAGATCGCTATTTTCGAAATTGACATCTCTTGTTCTCCTTAATGTCAGTGTGTACCTAACTTCTCATTGGGCCGGGATTTCTCCGACAATCCAATACGGACCAGGACAATCATCTGGAATTGCCGGCTCTACCAAGGTATGGAGGCGGGCAAGAGATTTCTCGCCGCCACCTATTCTGACCTCTTCTCCAA
Source organism: Dehalococcoidia bacterium (assembly GCA_965249185.1). Classification (GTDB taxonomy): domain Bacteria; phylum Chloroflexota; class Dehalococcoidia; order Lucifugimonadales; family Australimonadaceae; genus CBDFLS01. Next base: position 394,697 of record CBDFLS010000002.1, on the reverse strand, counting down.
CAGACAATGACAATCCTAAATCGTCGCTGATCCGAATATCGGCACCATCAACACTCAGCTTGTACCTCTGTGGCCAAATGAGAAGGTGGCCAGTGCCGTCCATGCTTTTCACACGAAGACAGCCGTTTTCCAACACCAGTTCGCCCTCAAGTTGGGCTTCCATTACCATTACATCTCTGCCTTCACGCAACTGAGGGAAGTGAGGACTTGTCAACGACCCCGGGCCATCAGCGTCGCCATTTGAAGCCTCATCGGAAGGAGTAGGACTCGCCACTGATGTGACGGGCGAAGTGGGCGGTGGTGTGCTATTGGTGCAGGCTACCACTGCAAAGGTTACCAGTCCGAGGGCGATGGTCGTCAGAAGTTGCATGTCGGCTCCTTGCGGGAAGTTTAGCTACAGTACAGTTCGTACTGACTGTGTTCATACTAATAGGACGTTTCTGTCCCAGGAAAAGTTCCCGAGATACGACGGAACTGGAACACATGTCCCAATAACCCCTAGCTGAGACGCAGCTGCGTTCGAGCGACCTCCAACTTGATTATACAACCTGAACCCAGAAAACGTAGCCTGCGAGGCGGGGAGACTATCAACCAGAGCAATAGGACATGCTCCCCCAGTCCACCTGCGCCTGCTCCCCGGGGTCCGTCTCGAACCGCACCGTCGCTACTGGCTGCCTGCGGCGACGGCCCGGCTGAACGTAGTCCTTCAGGATCGTGTAGCCCTCCCGTATACCCTCTGGCACGCAGCTCACGCAGCAACACCACGCAGTTCTCCAACCCCTCCGACAGACGCCCATCTATATGTACTCGGTGTACACGTCCAGCTTCGACGGCCGCCTTGGTCTCGGCTTGGCTCTTGGGACCTCGGCAGACCGCAGGTACTTGCGTACCGAGTTCCGCGAGACCCCCAGATCCCTGGCTATCCCACGGACAGATCGCCCCTCTCCCTTCAGCTCGTATAGCTCTTTCATTGTCCCTCCTCTTAGCAATTCTCTTGGTCACCTCCGCGTTGGGATTCCTCCCAACGATAAGGTGCTCTCTGCTATGGGGTGGGTCATTTCCATTCCGGCGATAGTGGGTCAAATCTACACCGGCGTTGACACTGGTGCAGGGAGCCGTACAAGAACTAGTGCCTCACAAGATAGTAGGGCGGTCAACCCGACTGATCGCAGATCACGAGTGTGAGTTGGGAGAGGAGGTGTCAAGGGGACAATTCAGGACAGAATGCAGGCCCTTGGCTGGTCCTACTCATCGCTGTCGATGATGCCACCGGCCACGTGCCGTATGCGCCGTTCCGGCACGTGGAGGACGCTCAAATGCGACTTCCTCCTCTGCCCTGCTTAAGACATCGCCGCAAGGTGGCCAGATGAGTAGCAGTGGGACTGGACGGGATGCTAGTCAAGTTCGGCGGACTGCTGCACTCTCTGCCTCGGTGCAACATCAACGACCGCATGACTCGGTCACGAACAAACGCGGCACCAAGGGAAAACCCGAGGCGACGCCGACAGTTACTCCGCGTCAGCTGGCTCGATGGAAGGCTTTGTACGGAGCTAGGCGGTCGAGGGGTTGTATCTGCGTGGCATCGCCACGGAATTCGACATCTCTAGGAACGCCTTTGCGCAAGTGGGTTTCTGCCGAGAGCCCACGATGGTCCGCATTAGCGCCAAGACCTGCGCGAATGGATCAGCTCCTCAGTCAGACTAGTGATCAACAGGACTCGGACACGACAGCAACCGAAAGCTTAGCTAGACAACCCCGACTAACTTAGTCGCTGAACATCAGCACGATTGACCTGCCCCCCTGGTTCTGCATCTAAGGGGGGCAGGTCAAAACCTATCTTGTGGAAGAGCGGAGACTTTCGGTGTTTCTACGGAGACGTCATAACGTCGACCCCGATCCCAGGCGAAATGTAGTTGACGGCCATGTAGATGGCGTCATTCAGATCGCTTGATGGTGCACCAACGTGTGTTCCGTATGCATCGTAAACCAGAAACCACGGACCACCGCTATCTCCCCCAGAGGAGAGGTCATCGTCGCCAGCCGTGTTGTCAACCCGAATAAAAGTGGGAGAATGACCCTCCGGCCAGAAGTTTTTGTCACTGATGTAGCCACAAGTATAACCAGAGGTCTTGCCATACTTGCAAACATAGTCACCTACAGACTGGGAGCTTCTACCTACTGTTCCCGTAACACTGCGAGTTCCGCCGTTGCTCGCCGTCTGTATCTTGTTGGTAACCGTGAAGTCAGGAGCCGTATGCCACTGTATATCGTAATTTGTCTCTTCTTTCTCCTCCTCAAAATCCAGATCCGTGCCGTCGTAGGCTTGGCTATTACCGCAGTGCCCTGCCGTTGTAATCCCCTTGGTGCCATCACTTTTCTTGACGGAGAAACCGCTAGTGCAAGTAGTCAGTGCTAGCCCGCCGTATATATCCGCTTCTAGGTGACTCAACTCCGGAACAGTAATCAAATCAACTGTGCCGGGCAATGAAACGTCATTTCTTTGTATCGCGCTGTCGAGACGACCCCGTTCGGCTACGTAAACCTGAATCCTACCCGTCTTTATGTCGATCCCAGATTCAGCGGGTATACTCTCGCCACTGATGGCTTCCATAGCCGTAGACTGGGCTTCCTGAAGATCATTGAGCGAGAGGGCCGCCGTGCGAACTTCTAAGACCCCAGTTAATTCATTGCTTTGAACGTATCGATCAGTCGTCTCCTGGGCATCCCGAGTGAACTGAACAACGACCCGGAACTCGGGAGTGTGCTCTATCCACAACCCCCCAAAGGTCTGGCCTTCGCGAGCACTCAATGTGGCATTGAGGTCTCCGGCAAGTTTTTGCAGCGCGAAGCGGTTCTGGGCTTCGTCAAGACTCACTCCGTGATGGGCCGCGTACCCTTCGGCCTCCCTAGTCGCGGAATCTTGATTCTCGCCGTCATTTCCGCCTGTAAGCGGAACGGCAGCTACGGCTCCTGCGATTGCGAGCACGACAACGAGAGAGAGCACTATCATCTTGATTGGCATCGTCTTGATTGGCATTTCTTCTCCTTAGTGTCAGTGTTAAGTGCCTGTATGAAGCTTCGTTGCCGCTCCTCCTTTCAAAAGCGGCTCATTCAACGATAGGAGTGAAATGAGCCGCACACATGACTAATTCTTACTATTTCTGGCGCGAGTTTTCCGGGGTGCCGGTGCAGGGGAAGGCGAGGGAGACCCAAGGTCGACGGGAGAAGTCCTATACGAAGGATGCCCAGCTGCTGACCTGCGCACGCCACGTCCAGTACGGTCTTCAGCCCACCTGAGAAGAATCGAACCGTTCATCGGGCCTGGTGGTACGTTCAGGTACGCGGGAACGACGTGACACACCCATTTTGAGTCCGCTTTACCGACCTGGCTTGAATGGACCCAAATCGGCCGCCCACGAGTACCTGAGTTTTCCGTGTCTATTGTGTCCGTCGAATGAAGGTTCTTGATTTTGTCCAGTTTGGTGGGCCTACGTGTACTGTACTGCGAACTTTTCGGCTGGCCGTGAGGCTGTGAACCTAGGTCAACAGCGATCCAGGCGAACTACGTACCGATACGTCAGCAGCCACGCTCTTCGGAATGAGCGAACGCTGACGAGTCGCCAGTCCGGGCATCCACCTTGAGGGTTACTGCACGCTGAATTTCTCCCCTTGATCCGACTATGGATTGATAGTGCTGACGCTCACTGAGATAGGATGGGAAAAACGGACACCAAAGTCGGATAAGATAGAGCGACGGAGGTGTCAGTATGAAAGGTGTCCCTCAAGGAAGATACACGAGGGAATTCCGCCAGGAAGCAGTGAAGCTGGTAACGGAAGAGAGGCTATCATTGCCGGAGGCAGCCCGCCGGTTGTCCCTGGCGCCATCGACGTTAGGGTACTGGGTGAAGGCACAAAGGGCCGGCAAACTGGGAGATGTCGGCAAGACGTACAGGCCCTTGACTGAAGTAGAGATGGATTTGGCCCGGACTAAGAAGGAACTGGCGGAAGTGAAGATGGAGCGGGACATACTAAAAAAAGCGGCCGCGTACTTTGCCAAGGAGTCGCTGCCCGGTACGCGGCGATGAATGAGTTGCGGCTCAAGTATCCAGTCCGGATGATGCGACGGATTATGAATGTATCGGCCAGCGGCTACTATGCGTGGGTGGACCGGCCGCTGTCCAAGCGGGCACAGGAGGAAGTGCGGCTGGAGCTGGAGATAATGGCGGCCCACCAGCGGAATAGACAGACCTATGGCCCGGAACGGTTACAGCGCGATCTGGCGGAGCATGGCGTTCGGGTGGGTGTTTGCCGGATCAAGCGGATCCGGCAAAAGCTCGGCATACGCTGTAAACAGAAGAGGAGATTCAAGACTACCACTAACTCCGCGCACAGACTGCCAGTTGCGGATAACTTGTTGGGCCAGCAGTTCAAGGTCAGTCAGCCCAACGCCGTGTGGGTGAGTGACATCACCTATATACCGACTGATGAAGGCTGGCTATACCTGGCGGGCCACAAGGACCTGTTCACCGGAGAGCTCGTGGGCTATGCCATGGGAGAGCGGATGACCAGGAATCTGGTTAGTCAGTCTCTATTCCGGGCGCTGAGAGCCAAACGCCCCGCGAGGGGACTGATGCATCACTCTGACCGGGGCTCTCAGTATTGCTCCCAGGAGTACAGAAATCTTATGGAGCGCTCTGGCCTGAGATCATCCATGAGCGGGAAAGGGAACTGTTTTGATAATGCGCCGATGGAGAGCTTCTGGGGAACACTCAAGCAGGAGCTAGTCCATCACCGTCATTATCGAAGTAGACAGGAAGCAATTCGAGATATGACAGAATATATCGAGATCTTCTATAACAGGCAGCGCCGCCAGGCCAGGCTGGGATTCCTGTCACCTGCGGCCTTTCAACAAAGATTCTATGCAGGATTACTCGCAGCTTGAAAGGTTTGGTGTCCACTATTGCCATCCGACCCCACACTGATTGCTCGGTGTGCTTGTCGACGACGACCCGATCTCCAAGTGGCTCTTGAAGTTTGACCTCAACGGCATCTTGGCAGTCATCGCCACCTCGTAGAAAGGGATGGGAGGAGGCAACGACCTTAACCTGCACGTCGACATCCGTCTCCCGCAACAGCGAAACCCCCGGGGCCTTGTGGCAGGTGGGGGTAGTGAGTGTGAGAATGTCTGGGTACCACAAGAACCCTTCGACCACGCGCACTTCGCTGCGCAACGTGTATACGCCGAGGCCGAAGGACAACAAGGCCGCGAAAAGCAGCAACCCACTCACCGCAACCGCGACGATTAGGAGTCCTAGACGGCCGGATAAGAATCTTCTTGAGGCAGAACTGTTGGTCACAAGGTCCTCCTTTGGTTGGCTGCGCCTTGCCATGCCGTTCGATTGCTCTCAGTCAGAACCGCCAATAACCTCGCGATTCGAGCGGACCACAGAGGTCGTCATGCTGTTGAGAATGTCCGCCCTAGTCGCATCAGTGAGGTTCTTCTCCGCGACGGCCCGGAGGCCATCGAGAACGGAGTCGGAAGCTGTGCTCTCCAGTACGACAGTCGTCCTTATCTGACCTGCCTCGAAGTCGAACGAGGTGGAGGCGTCACGCACTTCAGGTGCCCCGAGCACTGCGAAGTGGACTGCTTCGATCGCCCTTTCGAGTTCCACCTCAGTGAAACCCAGGTCGGTGCGCACTTCGACTGAAACGCCGCTGTGACTCCTGCTGAAGGTGCCGATAATGTCGAGTGCTGCCTCGGGAGCGCGGCCCGCGAAACCGACCCACGCGTGATCACTGTCTACGATCTCCGCTCTAGCGAAAGCCTCGGGAGACGCCTCGCGGATTTTCGCGACCGCCAAGGAGAATCTGTTGTTTCAGGCATACCGATCGATGGCTTCTTGAAGAGATATACCTTCTTCGCTGGCGATGTGCTGCAAGTCTCTCAACTCCGCGTCACTAGGAGGGTCGTCGATTTCCGGCGCCGCCGCTTCCGGCGGGGGTGTACTCTCCTCTCCTGCGCGGTTGTCAGAAGCCGATCCTGCCCCTATAGACGCGTCCGTGGACTCAGGATGCGCTTCTTCGCTATCGGTGGAGTACATCGCATCGTTGCTGGTGCCAGGGGCTTTCTCGGATTCGTCGACGCCGCCAAAGAACATGATCCCCGGAGTGACCAAGACAACCACGAGGACGCCTACGGCTGCTAGAGACCCAAAGACGACGACTATGTTGCGTCTCATCGCGCCAAACTCTGCTTTTCCTCGTTGTAGGTCGCGGACGCTTCTCTCGATGCGGGGCCAAAGGTCATGGGCGTCAGACACCGCGGACTGGGCTAGGTCGGTCAGCCGGTCCCGGTTCAGGAGCTCGTCGATTGGTTGCGCGTTCATATCGTCCTCCTACTCTCCGCGTACTATGCCATGGAGTAGCTGCCTCATACGCGCTCGTGCGTCATGGAGGTGGCGCTTAACGGTGCCCGGCATGCGTCCGGTTCGCTCGACCATCTCGCCCTCGGACAGATCGAGAAAGTACCGCATCACGACTACACCTCGCTGCGCTGGCGTAAGCCGTTCTAGCGCCTCGTGAACGGCCTTTCGCTCCTCGTTCAGGACTGCGGCAGCCTCCGGGTCGGTCGATTCGTCCGACCCTCCCGTGTCTTCTGCATGATCGACGGTCGTCGTCCGGTCGCGCCGTTGGGTCGCCTTGATGGCATCGTTCACGACGATTCTGTAGAACCATGGACCGAACGGGCGCGTCGGGTCCGCTGCGTCCTCCCGTAGGCTGTAGTCGGTCATGAGGCTTGGGTCTGAACTGACCCCAGCAACGGGTGCCGCCACGGCCACGGTGCTGCCCGCGGCTATCACCACCTCCGCCTCCCTCAGCTTGTTGATAATCTCCTCGGGTGTGTGTTTCTTCTTCGCCATTTCTTCCCCCTTCTCTGCCCAGGATCCTAACATCTACCCTGGGCCAGTTTTCGGGGGTCAGGTCAGTCCGTTGTCCATATAAGGCTTACTCGCTGTCCTGAGAGAGGCGGGCGACCTCGCCACGAACCCGTTCCTCGTTGACACCCATGCTTTTCAAAACCCCAGCGGCTACGCCCTCGTCCTCACGTAGTAGGCCAATAAGCAGGTGCCGCGTATCGATGTTGTGGTGGTCCGACCGCCGGGATTCGGCCACCGCAAGTTCGATCACCTTCTTGGCTCGGTTCGAAAGGGGTGTTTCACCCAATGCTAGCCGCTCACCCGGGCCTATGATGGACTCCACCTTCGACCTGACGGTGGTGAACTCCACACCCAGGTTGCTCAGAACTTTAGCGGCTACGCCATCGGATTCCCGTAACAATCCAAGCAGGATGTGTTCAGTCCCGATGTAGTTATGGCGTAGTAGCTGGACTTCCTGCTGCGCGTGCGATACGACACTCGACGCACTCTCTGAAAACTTCTCGAAGCGCCCATGAGGGTCTGTAGGACTCCCTCGGACACTCGGTTCGACCGATGAGTGTCGAGGTTGCGGAGGCGAGATGATGTTCATCAGGATTTGCCACAGTCTGTTCATCATACGACCATTTTACCTCGGTGAAGGCCACCTGGTTGGCTTCTTCTTATACTCCTATCCACTAGGCGCACGGGCTCCATGCGACATCCAATGGCCAGGGCTTGAACTTAATTATGCGGCCACTTCTCGCGGTGAATAGGGCAAGGTCATCCCTGACTAGCTCCATGACTCCCTCAAAATCGTCCTCAATCCAATCCGAAGGCGGATTGATTTCCTTGTCACTTACCGTTGGATCAGCCATCCATATACGCCCGTCGAACTGGGCATCGCGAACACCGCAGTGGACGTATAAGGTGTATGGGTAACCTGTCCCAATTTCCACACCTGGCCCCTGTGGTGGCTCCTCAGGACGATCCCGCTCCACCGCGGGCATCGGCGTGGGTGTCAGAGTTGGTGTTGGCGTAATGAGTGGGGCGTCATTGTGTGTTCCCAGCAGCGATGCATTCCCGTGGGAGGTGCCATAACCTCGGCCTGTGTCGGCATCGAAGGCCACCAAACCGATGGAAAAGTTCTGCCGCTTTTCCTCGGGCACGATGCCAGCGGTGCGCCAGGAGCCCTGGGCTTCGATCACCCATACCAGTGGGTCAGAGGGCATCGCTGACACGGACCCTCTCATCGCATTGAACTCGCTCCTGCGCATCAAACGGGCTACCGGCGAGTGGGGTTTGCCGGTGACTACAACCTCGGGCATGGCGAAGCTCAGGTATGCTAAGCCCAACCGAGCGGCCAACCGTTCGGAGATTCTCGGCCCGCCGTTGGTCGCTAATGGCCGGTTGTCCTCGCCCAGTGCGCGCCATACAGAGAGGGTCGCGGCAGGGTCTGTCATGATTCCCCGCGAGATCTCACCCGACTCCAGCCAGAAGGCCCGCACGACGGATGTTCCGTCGGCCTGACGAAAGTCTAGGAAGTAACGCGGCCCTTCACGGTCGCGGTTACCCTGGTCCACGGGCGAATCCAACACGATTTCGACGAAACGTTCGATGGCGCGTTCTTCCTCTATCTTGCCGAGGACCACATCTTCCCCATTTTCCACTTTCGTGCCGAGCACCTTAATCGAGTTCTTGGTGCTGAGGACGTCGATGGACGTGACCTTGCCTCGGATATCCAGCAAGGCCTCGCCGGTCTTGGCCAAAGGGTTCGTGTCGGATTCGAAGAGCCTAACGCCACCGTCCTCCAATATCGCGAGTCGGAACTCCTGCACGTAGCCCTCGACTCCGTAGACCGGCGTGCCCGGGTTCAGGTAGGTGGCGTCGCCGTCCAGATGAGGATAGCCGCTGTAACCTTCGATCCTGAATGCGACCCGGTAGAGCTCAGAGCCCAGGTCTTCAGTAGTTAGGGCACGCTCTCCCTCGGTGATGATGGGTCCAACCAAACTGCCTTTGGCCAGGTAGGTGATACCGCCGAACTGAATAGAGTGGGCCCAGTCGGCAACCGTCTCGCGGGGCCGCAGGTCATCATCGCCCTGGAGACCCTCCACGATTCGATCCACGGTGGCCTGATCCGCCAGCAGGGCGTCCAGGCGGTCGGGTCCGTCGTCTCTTCCATCGTGTCGGTCGATGATTTCCCCGTCGGGGTCCAACACCAACTGGGACCCGGTGGGGACGTGGGTCACGTAGGCGATCTTGCCTGAAAACTTCGGCGACAGGCCCTCTACGAATGCGACCACTACGCCAACGCCCAGGTCCAACCTATACCTCTCGGAGGCCGGCACCGGTGTAATCGAGCCAGGGAGCTTCGGAGACGGCGTTGCCGTAGGTGTGGGTATCTGCTGGGTCTGGCTGCCGGCCCCAGGAGATTTCTGAGTGGCCGTGGGCGTCGACTCCACATCTCCGCAGGCGGCAACGAGTAGCAGAACGATGGCCAGCCATCCGATGAGAGCGGCGTATCTCACTTGAGCACTTCCAGCGCGTGGGCCGTTGTAATAAGCACGCCAGCCGGTCCCGCGTTAGGCCGCCCAACATTTAAAACACCCCGCATAAGATAGGTGCCAGGAGGAACGGGCTCTCCTAGGTTGTCCACCTGCTCCCACTCGCCAATGAACTCCAGCTCCTCACCGGGCTCCAGAGTGCCGCCATCCATCGGTTGGTTGATAATCTTGGCGCACTTCCAATGCCATACCTGCTCTCCGTCAGGAGTCGAGACCTCGAAGTCATAGGGAGGTCTGCCACCGAGCACTAAGTTCACCGTCCCATCACTGACGTTCCGCAACGTCAGCTTCATTCGCACCGTCTCTCCGTAAGGGGCCTGGGACACCACCTCCAGCGAGTAGTCGACCGCGCTGAGGAACGCCTCGTCCGGAGGCTCCCCAGGATCAATAGGTCATGGGTGAATGCCGTCACATCCAACCTCGATGACAATGGCTTCTCGTGGGACATCCAGTGTCGCCAGGGCAGCCTCCCACTCCTCCCGAACCCCGCGCAGTGGGTACACCCCTATTTCAATGCGGTTCCTAGCTTCGTTTAGGTCGGTCCACGCAAGGCCGTGGACCTTCTTGACATCTACTAGGCGCTCATACCACCTAGCCAGATCGGCCTCGCTGTACTCCGCCTCTGCCGGCGTGGTTGATGGGGCCCGTGGCAGTCGATCTTGCGACGGTGGTTGACACGGTCAAGCCTCCCACCTTTTCAGTGCCCTCAAAGACCCGCATGGAAACGATGGCGTAGCCAGTGGGGGCCGTCTTCGGGAACTCCCCGTCCCAACGGAAGGCGCCATGGTCCAGCGGCACCTCGCCGAGAGGCAGCTTACTCTGATCTATGAACTCAATGCTCAGTTCGACTCTACCGCCTTCGTGATAGCCCGCCCCGGAGATGGCGAACGGCTCACCCAGGCGTATCTGGTCGGGCACGCCGTAGTGTTCGACACTGGGCATGTATTCTTCGACGCGCTCGAACCACTCGGTCAGCGCCGTCGACACGACCACCCCGTTGCGGTGGAGCAGCTCCCAATGGTCCGGCACAGGCAGACAGTTGTTGACTCGTCCTTCTGGTATGACATCGCATCCTATCACTTGCCGGACAGACCAGATCGTCCCGTCCCGAAACGCGATGTTAATTGCCATGCTGTAGTCCGAAAGCCAGGTTCTTCCATCAAATGCCTCAATTTCTACCTCATCCCCTCCCCATCCCCTTTTTATTGTCACTATTTCGCGCTTCGAGGCTCCGGTGCTTGCCTTGAGGTCCACAGACGTGCCCATCACTATCGAGTTGAGCAACTTTTCGATTATCGGTACATCGGTGCCCAGGTCTCCCCATAGGGGGTCGTAGTCCCCCGGGAACAGAAATGGGGGTTGGTGCTCACGGGACGCGTAGACGACCTCAACGTCCGTAGCGTCGGCAGGCATCGGCGACGGAGGTGCAGTAAGTGAAGGCGAAGGAGTCGCGACTTGTGCTGATGTGGGAACGCGGGGCACTCCCGTAGATTTAGGCTCAGCGTCGGCACATCCTGCCACGGCCACCATTAGGAGAACTACCAGTCCTCCTATGATGGTGCGGGTCCAGACTCGGAGCCCCCGTTTCATTCCTGTTCCCTGCTTTGAAGCCTCATCGAATAATCATCCTATTCCTCTGAGAAAATTGAGTCGCAGCAGGAAAGTCCTCTGCCCTGACGCACCGCTCACCCATTGCGTGGAAGTGGCCCTACATTGAATAGGACGTATCGGCTCAAGCAAAAGTTCCCCGATAGCAACGAAGCCCGCGCGATGCCAACAGTCCTGGATTGTTCGCTTGAGCCCATACTTGGTAGTACGCTTCAAATCAATAAAGCGTTCCCTCACGGAAGTGATCTGGTGGTGTCGGCTCACGTGATGACCGGACTTAGCTGGCAACCTTCCTGGGGAACAGAGCATACATATCGGTCCTTCCGGCTTGACGGGATCCGCTGCCTCGCAGAGCGCGTGACCTACACCACCGTACTTCCTCCTGACCACCCAGATTCCTGCGATCAGGAATAACGCGGAAGGCGGGACCATTGCGAGAAGCCACAGCAACACTGTCATCGACTATGAATCACCCAACACGTATCTTTCGCCATCCTGTCTCCATTTGAGAATGTTCCATATCGCAAGCCCTACAAGGACTAGCGCGACCGGGCCATACCAGTGCGCAGTTGTCAGGAATACCGGCGGGGCAAGGGATGCCCCCAGGTACAGCAAGGACAGTCCCAGCCCCAGAAAACCCCAACGCCCTCTGCTGCGATCGCTCCAGATGATCGCAGACCCCGCAGCGACCCCTATCAATCCAATCGGCGCCAGGACGGCTGACCAGTACGGGGCGTGTGGTGGAGGCGATGAACCAAGCGGTATGGCGATGAAGAGCGCACTTAGGGCTATCGAGCAGCAAGCAGCTACCAACGACGCAATGGCAAGGTGGCTCACGGGTAACCTGTGGCCTCGTAACCGGCGGAGGTACTGCCTCGCTATCCAGCTCACACAGAATGCCACAGATGCCCCTCCACCATAGATGACTGTGAGGGCGAAGACGAACGCGACGGGGTGGGAATCTAGAGAGAGGTTCCCATAGATGGCCATCGCGATGGAGAGGCTCGCCAGTACGCCGACCGGGAAGAACCAGGCATGCTTTAGCTCTGGCGATAGCCAACCTGCAACGAAGGGGGACGACACTGCTAGCGGGATTGCCGTGGCAAGGATGAGAAGCCAGGTGCTCGTGGAGCTACCAAGCTCCGTGAAGCCCAATGCGACACCCGTGCCTGTGATAGCGGCCAGTCCAGCCGTCACCACGGGGTGGCCTTTGGTGAGAGCCAACGTCACGAAGTCTCCCTCATAACGGTAACATCAGAGCAGGGTCGCCATAGGTCTGCTGCTACCGCCTCGTCTGATTCCGTGTATGGCCTAATCTCCAGCTCCATCATGTCCTTTCCCTCACAGGTCTCGGGCATTGATGATGTCTCCGTGAAGACCTAACCGCGCATCAATGGTCGTAGGAAGCGCCTCCAGGTCCGGGTTGCTTAGGACCGCCTCGATGGACTCTTCGCTCCCACCAACATAGGTGTCGAACAGGTCGATGTCCCTTGCTACACACCACGCCCTGTCCTCCGGCCACCAGATGCTCGGCGAATGCCCCCAGAAAGGCCCATCCCTTGTAATGAATGCCATGATGGCATCGATAGGCCCGCGGAATAGCAGGTAGTCCCGCCCCGGAGCTCTCACCCGAGAACTAGCCTTATAGAGGCGAGTGTCGATGTTTCCATAGCCTTCCCAAAGGCAAAAGTAGCAGTTGCCTGGGGTTGAAGTGAAGCTCCTGAGCACCTCGCCCAGGGTGCGGCACTCCCGTTCCGGGATGGACCCGTGCTTCGGAAGAGAACCCCACGGCGGGTTCTTGTACATCTTGTGAGGGTCCTCACTCAGACCTGCGATACGTTCGAACTGCATCAACGGATGGACGGTCCGTCCCGTCCACTCGGCCACCGTAGACCACCGGACCGGCCTCTCCTCATCCCTATTCAGGTAGGCAGGGTGAAATATTCGGGCGTACGCCGCAAACCCATCGGGCAGCAAGGAACGCAGCGTCCCGAAGGCTGAGAAGCTCTCCTCCACCCAACGGGCCTCGGACACGTCCTCGGAGAACTCCAGACCATCGGGTGCCAGCTTCGTCTGACGGATGGGAATACCGCCTCTAGTGGAGGGTGTGTACATACGGGGCATGCCGCCCCGGTTCGTTCCCAACGCCCGGCGCAGTTTCTGAATCCATGATTTTCGGATGTACTTCATACTCTATTGCCAATCGAGTCCTGGTATTGACGGAGACTGTCTCAAGTGGGGCCTATTGAGCAAAGCTGAACCTCAATATGCTTCGCATTGTTCTAGGATGGTGTCCCGCGCTGGGGGCTTGTCCTGTATCTGTAAGTCTGCTCGCGTTCCTGCTGGTGCCCCGCTAGGGTTTCAGGGTCCCTTTGGAGCACTACCATCGTCTTGAGTAGGCTGAGCAGCCGTACATGCGTGATGCCGATCGACGTAGCCAGGATCGAGTCACCGTCTCGCATGATGTGGGCCAGACCCACCGGTTCCGGCTCCCACCAGAAGGCCAGTTCCACGCCGCCTGGCGCTCCATCCACTTCGACAGTCGACCTTCGACGCTCGGTGCGGCTGATGCACGCCAGGTTCCAGTCGCGGTGGATGTTGCCTCTGCGCTGATACTCTCGCCTCAACTTCTCTGAGCCGTGAGACTTCACCAGGATAAGGATGGCGTCTAACTCCCTAGAAAGACGGCTTTCGTTGGATACTCCGGTGGTGTCGGCATGCTGGCTTAGCTCTATGGCCTGTTGAGCGCCCTTCGGCCCCCCTGCAACGTAGGTGAGTGTGACACGATCAACATTGCGACCATTCCCTTTGCTACTCCAGCCTACGTCCTCTAGGCGCAGTCCCAGGGGACTACCCTTGAGACCATAAACCGGGAATGCAGCATCGGCCACCAGGCGGGACAGATCGATGAGGCCCGTTACAGTCTCGTAGGATGCGTTGCGTCTCAGGGCGGCCACGAAGAGATGCCTCTCCTTCAGCCGATACAGTAGCCGCTTGAGCACGTTGCCGGTGTCCTCATGGGAGTACGTAGCTGCTCTTCCTTCAATCGACTTCTCCCCACATGTGCGACAGAACATATCACCCTTGAATGCCGCGTAGCCGAAATAGCCTATCGGGGCAGGGCCTTTTAACATCCGGCGTAGCCTGAGCAGTAACCTCCTAAGCGGGTGGACGTTACCGCTTCGCGACCGGCCCATTTGCTCCCGGAGCTTTTCGAGGACACGAGCCGGGTCACTTGCCATCTCATCCATGTGCCGCTGGAGCGATGATTCGAGGAGGCCAAGTTGGTCCTGGGGGATCTGATCTACCTGGCCTGTTTCCGCACGCAGTAGCATTGCCTGCCCCATGCCCAACAAACCGCCGCACCTGTGGCAACGGGTATTGCGCGCCTGAGCCTTCACAAAGCCGTCTGGTTGATTATCAGCCATAACTATCGCTCAATCGACCATCGTCCCTTGGGAAAATGACCACTTGCCCAACTCCCAATGGCCGGGAAGCCTGCCAAGCAGACGTTTCGGGCATAGGACTTTCGACTTGCCGGATGAACTGTGCGCCACGACATCCTGCCTGACCCGCAAGCAGGGATGCGCCGCATCCAAGGTACTCTACTTTCGTTTGGGGACCTCATACCACTCACACTCTCGGGTTCTGTGTCCCTCGGACGTGTCCAACCCTCGTTGACGGTCTACGGAGGCCATTAGTGCCCCCCTTTCGCGCGACTGCACGAAATATTGAGCGGAGGCTATGCCGCACTAAAGTGTCTCCAGAAGGTGCATGTACGCCTCCTGCTGGGCGTCATGCCACCGGGCCAGGGGGCTATCAGCCACGATCGGAACAAGCCGTTCCAACAGGCTGAGGGCCTCCTGCCCGTCCATGGCCGACAGTACGGCCACGAGCTCGACTCCACCCAGAAAGCTCCGTACGACCTGATAACTCCGCCGTGGGCCTTGCCACGAGTCCATGACCGCATTCGGCCCCAGAGCATCTATTGCAACAGCCTCCTTGGTGGTGTGATGGAACCATAGCTCCCGGTCTGGTTCGGGGTACAGCTCCTGATGTCTAATTAGCCGGCCCTCTTGCCTCCCTTCGTCTGAGACGGATGGATCGGGGATAACGTTAGACTTTACCAGGTCGCGCTGGTCGACCTGGATGCAGCGTGACGGACTGTCGAATGCGGGCGACACGTAACACATGCTCAGGAAGTTGCAGCGGCCAGATTCGGTGGACCCCCACTGTTTGAGGCGGAACCCAATGCCGAGATGAGAAACGTCCAGCACCAATGGCTCGAACGTGAAGCTGTCCGGCTCCGCAAAGTGAAGAATAGGCCGGTCTACAACCTGCCGGCTGTTCGATACCCTGTGTCCTGGCGATGAGGAGAAGAGCTTCTCACCACGTAAGGCGCTGTAGAACCTGTGTAAGAGACTAAGCCGCTTCATCTAGTGCACTCTGCCGCTAGCCGATGTCAAACCAACTGCTAACGCTCGTGCCGACTCCCCAACTGCCAGGGCACATAGCTGTATACTTGATGGCCTGGACCGCCTATTCTTCAATCTCATCCTTTTCGATTTCGATAATGGTCAACACAACGGCAGTACCGTCATCGATTACGAATCACCCAAGGCGGCTCTTTCGCCGCCTTGCCTCCATTTGAGAATGTTCCAAACCGCAAGCCCGACCAGAGCCAGCGCGACCCACCCATACCCATACCCTGTTGCCGTGTAGACCAATACTTTGACGACAGATGCCCCCCAGTAGACCGGCGTTCCTATTGATGCCCCCAGGTAGAGCAGGGAAAGTCCAAGTCCAAGCGAACTCCAACGACCCCTGTGGCGATCACTCCAGATGATCGCGGTCCCCGCAACGACTCCTATCAATCCACTCAGATCGGGAATGGCAGCGAACCCAAAATAGAGCACAGTGAGGGCGAACGAGAGACAAACAGCCACCAGCGACGCCATGGCCAGGTGGCTCATGGGCATCCTATGTCCCCGTAACCGGAGAAGGTACTGCCTAGCTATCCAGCCCACACAGAATGCCACAGATGCCCCGCCACCATAGAATATGGTGAGGACGAAGATGAACCAGATGGGATGTGAATCTGAAGAGAGCGGCCCGTCGATAGCCCACGCGACTGAAAGGCCGAACAATATGCTGATGGGGAAGAGCGCAACATTTCTGAGCGGTGGCGATAGCGAGCCCGCAAGAAGGGGGTACGCGCCCAGCGTGACTACCGCAACCAGAACAAGGTACCATGTGCTGGCGTCGTCAAACACCGTGAAGCTCGACGCGACACCCGCGCCCGCAATAGCGGCAAATCCAGCCGTCACCAAGAAATCCCCTTTGGGAAGAGCAATCGTCACGGCGTCTCCCTCCATAGTGGCAACCTCAGAGCAGGGCCGTCGCACGGCCTGACCTGCCCTACAGGAACGACCATTTCCGGTCCGTCGTTGGCGGGGCTGTTGACCAGGGAGGAGACTTCGTATGCCTCCATCTCGTCGGTGATGTAAGGAGTCAGAATTCCGGCGAGGGCGGCGTAGTCCTGTATGTCATGGTCCAGCCAGAGGGACTCCAGCTCCCTCGGTAGGACGACCGGCATCCGGTCGTGGATGGGTCTAAGCAACTCGTTGGCCGACGTGGTGATGATGGCGCAGGACCGGACGACCTCGCCCTTCGGGTCCCGCCACGCATCCCAGAGACCCGCGAAGGCGAAGGGCTCCCTCGACGCCATCACGATCCGCATGGGCCTCCTGCTGGAGCCTCTCCTCTGCCACTCGTAGAACCCGTCGGCGAGGACCAGGCACCGTCGTCTCTGTAACGCAGTGCGGAAGCTGGACCGCTCGGCCAGGGTCTCGGCGCGAGCGTTTATCATGCGGCTACCCACCGATGCGCTTTTGGCCCAGGAGGGTATCAGTCCCCACCGCATGTAGGAGCCCCGCCTTCTGCCGCCGTTAGTCACGGAGAGGGCCATCTGGGTAGGGGCTATGTTGTAGCGGGGAACGTGGGTCAGTTCAGAGCCGTCAGATCCGAACCGCTCTTGCAGCTCTCCTATGCCCGCTATCAGGCTGTATCTTCCACACATCTACGTTCAGTTGGGAAAGACGATTCCACGTCCCGATTCCACTAAATTAGCGGAGCAGAATCGCCGTTCCATTCCTTTCATAGTTCCTCTCAATTATCCCACTTTGGCGGCATCTCCGCCAAGAATAGACCTCGGTTGCACTTCCCCAAATACCTTCCCGTCTAGTGCCAATCATGGGCAGTTAGCATGGCGACCTTCGCGCCGATGCGCTCCACTTCTGACACGACCACGTTGGTGGCGCCGTCCCACCGGGAGACCCTGCCCCTGGCAAGGATTACCTGGTTCCCCAGCGCCCTGCGGCACCGGGCAAAGACCCTAGGCCACAGGATGAGCTGCACATTCCCCGTCTCGTCCTCGATGGTCACGAACACCGTCCCGTGCTGACCCCTGGGAAGTTGCCTAGCCACGGGCCATCCGCCACCACAACTACGTTCCCATCATCCATCTCCTCTACCGCAGCGGCGGGCAGCACGCTGGGGCGCAACGTGGACCGCACGTACTCCATCACATGGCTCCCGGAGTAGATTTGGGCTACAATTAACCCCGTATGAGATATTCAATCCCCATAGTTGTCGGCGTGGTCCTAGTAGTCGGATTTATCCTCTTCGCTGCCTATTACTTCATGCTGTGGCCGTTCCAGCCCAGCCTGGAAGTGGATGATCCCGTTGTTGCCGAATGGCTACAACAAGATGGGATTGTCATTTACCGCAGGGGAGAAGAGCTGGACAACAGTCGCATGTATATTGTTAAAGGAGAACGAACGGAGCATGGCTGTAGCTGGCATGTCAGCTCCTCGGGATCCGACGACTACGTCATCATCAACAGAGAAATCGCCACGAACCACACCACTTGTGAGAGCCTGTTCGAGGAAGGAATCCTGATCGAATAGCTTGGGTGCATACTCTCCTGTTGCTTCCACTATCTCCACAAGACCTGGCTAGGTCACCTTAGGAATGACGCTGCAGCTACCTTCGTGACCCCATGTGCCCTAGCAGGCCCAGAGGTGTCGTCCTAGAGTTCCCACGTCCCCAAGGCGGCGAAATCAGCACACATGGGTGCCACGAGTCATGTTTAACTTCCCTATTGGAGAGGAATTAAGCGAGGGTAGCTCCACACTTAAGATTCTGGTACTCGTGGGCAGTGGGATTTGATGTAGTAGAGGGCGACAACCGTGGGGCTTCCCGCGCCGGAGCTTGAACCGCTCCCCTCGTGGGAGGCGCAGGATGTGGACAATCACTCACCCTTTGCTCCAGTCACGTCTCTGCGCTGGAACAGCCAGAAGGTGGCAGCGCCGAGCACGATAATGTACGCAAGCAGCACGAGAAAGGCGTGCAGCGTGCCTGGAGGTTCGAGCGGCACACCATCCCTCGTGACTTCAGCACTGAAGACAGCGGCCTGGCTCATCCAAAGGTTCACGTTCTGGCCGATCAGGTAGTAGGGGACGTTTTGAAGCCAGGAGGTGAAAAGGAAGATAGGAGTGACTATCATCTCAGTGACGTAATACCCCAGGGACAAAGAGATGCCTGTGGAGGATGACTGGGTCAGCACCGCTAGGAACGTGGCCAGCACGATGAATGGGGCCATCCCATAGACCGATTTGCCAAACGTCACCGCGGCTTCGGACCACTTGCCGGAACCGAAGAGCCCTCCCGTCTCGTCTGGAGGAATGATGGCGGTTATGACGCTGGCGACGGCGATCAGGATGGATACGACGATGATGGCGGCCGCCCCGAGCAACAGGAGCAAGAGGAGCTTGGACGCAAGGAGTTGCCAGCGCCCGACGCCTCTGGTCAGGGCGTTACGCAGAGTGCCCCACCCATACTCAGCACCTGTAAGGGACGCTGCAAGAATCAAGATGAGGAAGCCGACAAGGCCGTGCGCCACTCCGATACCCCCGGTAACGCCGCTCGGGAGAGTGAAGCCCTCGCGAAGCACCTCACGTCCGTATACCTCTGCACAGTCGGCTCGGAACGCCTCCACGTCTCCCAGAAGGCCCTCCCATTCACTTTCAGGGAGGGCCTCGATCTCTGGGGGGATGTTTCCGCTTAGGATGTCGTCGCAGGTCAATTCTATGGGTACAGGTTGACCGTCCTTCTCAATCGTCGCCTTGATCGGACCAACCGACCCTGAGAAGAGCTCCTGCACCGACTTATTGTGGTATGCAATGTGGCTGCCCCAGAGGAAGAACTGGGTGATGAGGATGACGATGCCAAGAAGTATCCACGGCAGCCATCGGCTGCGTAGCTTGAAGAATTCCCAACGGGTGAGGCGTAGTACCGTGACGATCATTCTCCTCTCGCTCCTGCCACGTCTCTGCGTTGGAAGAGCCAGAACGCCGCCGCGCCCAGCACGACGATGTAGGCCAGGAGGACAAGAAAGGCGTGCAGCTCACCAGGCGGGTCACTGACGGGGAACAGGGACCCCTCGGTCGTCACCACCCCGGTTTCGGACATCCAGGCGGCCGTGTTGAATCCAATCAGAAAGTCGGACACGTTGTCGAACCAGGCGAACAGGTCACCCAGGATGCGTCCGAGAATGAACTCAGCGAAGTAGTAAGCAAGGGACATCGCGATCCCCATGCTCGACGATGAGGTCAGTACTGTGAGGAACAGCGCCAGAACGACATACGGGACCAGCCCATAGACCGCTTTGCCAAACATCACCACCACCGTGGACCACTGACCGGCTCCGACTAGTCCACCGCCGTCGCCTAGTGTGAGTGAAGCGGCGATCAGGCTGCCGACCACGACGGTCAGAGATATGACCAGCAGCCCAGCAACACTCAGTAGCACGAGCGACAATGCCTTGGCTGCCAGGAACTGCCACCTGCCAGTACCCCTCGTCAACGCTGTTCGTAACGTGCCCCAGCCGTACTCCGCGCCGACCGTCGATGCTCCCAGGATCATGACGAGGAGAACGCCGATGTATTGAGCGACTCCGAGACCGTTAGCCAGACCGCCTGGGAGGACGAAGAACTCCCGGTGACGCTGGCGGTCCTCCGCTATCTGTTCAACGATGTCTGGACAGTTTCCCCGCTCTCTTCGTTGTTCGACCCTCTTGCGAGCGACATCGCGCATCTCGCCGATCACCATTTCCACCTTGGCATCAGCGGTCCCGTCGAGGATATCGGCGCATGTGATCGTGATCATGGAATAATCACCATTGGCATCCGTCCCTCCGAAACCATCGTGGTATTCGCTGCCCACGTTCCCGTATGAAGCGTAGAAACCCCATAGGGTGGCTTGAACGACGGCGAGGGCGACGATCAAGAGTATCCAGGGCATCCATCGCTTGCGGAGCTTGAACCACTCCCAGCGGATGAGGCGAAGCACCAACATGATCATTCGCCCCTCGCTCCAGCGATGTCCTTGCGCTGGAAGAGCCAGAAGGCGACCGCTCCGAGAACGATGCTGTACGCCGCGATGACGAGGAAGGCGTGGAGCTGGCTCGACGGATGACTGATAGGGAACATGGACCCCTGACCGGTCGTGCGGATGCCCGCCTCGGTCATCCATGAGGTAACGCTGGGACCCAGCAGGAAGTCGGTCACGTTGCTGAACCAGTCAAACACATTAATCAGGATGCCGACGAGTATCGCCTCAACGAAGTAGTACGCCAGAGAGAAGGCGATCCCCATGCTCGATGATGAAGTCAGCACCGAGAGGAACAGCGCCAGGATGGCGTACGGCATCAGCCCGTAGACCGCCTTGCCAAACATCACCGCCGCAGTAGACCACTCGCCGGAGTCTGTAAGCCCTCCGTCGTCAACGAGCAGCGAAGCGGCGATCAGGCTGCTAACGGCGACGGTCAGAGCCACGATGATGAGCCCAATGGCGCCCATCAGCAGGAGCGACAACGCCTTCGCTCCCAGGAACTGCCAGCGGTTGACGCCCCTGGTCAACACCGCCCTTAGAGTGCCCCAGCCATACTCCGTGCCGAGGACAGACGAGGCCAGGATCATGATGAGGATGACCCCTATGGTGTGAGCGACGGTGAGGCCATTGGAAAGGCTGTTGGGGAGGACGAAAGTCTGGCGAGTGTTGTCGCGGAATCGCGCCTCGTCCTCAAGGTGCTCTTGGCACACTTCCTCCCCCAGGTGCAACTCCACAATCCTGAGCACGTCCTCTCGATACGCTTGATCACTCTGCTCCACTTTGGCATCGGCGGTGCCCTCCCAGAAGTCGACGCAGCTCACGGGTATGAAGGTAGGATTCCCGGCTGAATCCGGCGGCCCCGGCAAGTGAAAGGTAGTTTGCTCTTCAACGGAGAGCCGGTCGTTGTACGAGTAGAACATGCTCCATAGAAAGACCTGACACAAGGCTACTGCGATGACCAGGAGAATCCATGGCATCCATCTCTTGCGGAGCTTGAACCACTCCCAGCGGGTGAGGCGGAGTACCTGGGCTATCACTCTGCGTCCTTCTTTCCGTCGCCCGTAATCTCCAGGAAGTACTGCTCCAACGACATCTCATCGGCTGCCATCTCCGTGACGTAGACTTCCGCGCGACCCAGGGCTGAACTCAACTCCGACGAACGCTCACTCGGAGCCGTCACTACCACCGACTCACCGTCTATAGTCACATCGCCAACCCACTCCAGCGCCGACAAGACTTCGATGGCCTTCGCATTGTCCGTGGTACGCAGGCGCACCCGCTCCCCCGCTCGCGTGTGCACCAGGTCAGCGACCTTGCCTTGGGCGATGAGCTTGCCCTTGGAGAGGATGGCGACGCTGTCGCATACCTGCTCCACCTCGTGCAGCAGGTGGCTGGACAGCAGCACGGTGCGCCCACCCGTGCCGAGGCCGCGGATCATATCCCGCACCTCCGCCATGCCCGCGGGGTCCATGCCGTTGGTCGGCTCGTCCAAGAACAGGAGCTCGGGGTCGCCTAGCAGGGCGTAGGCCAAGCCCAGGCGCTGCTTCATGCCCAGAGAGTAGGTGCGGAAGCGGCTCTTCGCGCGGTCGGCAAGGCCCACCTTGCTCAGCAAGTCGTCCAGCTCTTTCCGGTTGCCCCTCCCTGTGACCCCCTGGTAGTAGGCCAGGTTGTCTCGACCCGACAGGTACGGATAGAAGGAAGGGGTCTCGACGATGGCACCGACGCGATGGAGGGCATTCTGATGGGGCGTGCCGCTGGCAAACAGACTAAAGCTGCCCGCGGTTGGCTTCACCAGCCCAAGCAGCATGCCCATGGTGGTCGTCTTGCCCGAGCCGTTGGGACCGAGAAGACCAAAGACCTGCCCGCCGGGCACCTCCAGCGAGAGGTCGTCTACGGCAAGGATGTCGCCATATCGCTTGGTCAGCCCATCGGTCCGAATCACGCTCTCATTCATGTATCTTCCTTTCGCACGCAAGTCTAATCGCCCACCGGACCCTCGACGCTAGGATTCTACGGCGGGATGAAGCAGAGCCGGCAAGGGACAGGGACTCTCGGAGGAGCCTACTGTCGGCTCGCTGACTTTGGCCAGTCCGGAGAGCGGGTCAGCGGGTGTGCCGCTGCCTGCAACGCTGTCACCAAAGGTTACTGGAGTTGACAGGGAGAACTCTCGTTCCTAGATGAAGAAACGATATATCCCATTAGATCATCCGACTGTTCGGCATTTCTGTCAATGAAGTTTCTTGCTTTTCAATTGAGTAAATGGCGGCACATCTGTGATCGGTTCCTGGATTCATTATGCGGGGTTTTCGTGCAACGAAAAAAGCCCACACATATGGATAGGCAGGGGCAGCTACCGTCTTCAAACGATGGCTGCCCCTGTGGTTTCTGCGATCAGCGACCTGCGCTGACCAACTCCTCCTCTCTTTCTCTCTCCAGGCCCAACTCCCACTGGAATAGAGAGAGCGACGCCGGTTGGAGCCACTGCCAACGACCGCTCCATATGGCTGGCCGTTCCGAGTGTGGCTCCACCAAAACACTCAGAACAGCCTCAGCGTTTCAGGCTGTTGCTCGGCTGCCTCTCCCTCAGCAGTAGGGTTCTGCGCCGGTGGCTGTTCGCGCCGTGGCCGACGCCCTGTCGAGGGAGTGGGTCGCTCGTAAGCGGGATGTTTGGGTGAGTCTTCCCACCTGGCTCTCGTCCTTTCCAGCACCGCAGGAACCTCCTGGGCCAGTTCGGGTACGTCTCGGTCGTCGAAGGACTCGATGTAAGGGTCAGACGAGGGCTGCTGCACCCCAATTGAGGCCCGGCCCTCTCTGATGGACACGACCACCTTCAGGTCATCGGGCGCGATCTCGGCTACGACAGCCTGTTCCTCCTTGTCAAGGTCCGAGCTTGACGAAAAGGGAAAAGCCATGACCATCCCAACCTGGCAGGACACCAACAGCAGGTACCGCAGACACAAGCTGATGACCAAGGAGCTCGGAGCCAAGATCCCCATGATCGGGGCCAACGAGGATGTCGACGACTTCGACGACGTGCTCGCTCCAGCCAAGCTGTTCAGCTTACATACCGGCTGGCGCTGGTTCATCACCGAGTGGAATCCCCTGACCGGCCTGTGCTTCGGTCTGGTCGAAGGGTTTGAGACCGAACTCGGATACTTCCACCTCACCGAGCTGGCGGAATCAACCGTGCTCGGCAACGTTCCCGCCGTGGAGCGCGACCTGTACTGGGAGCCGAAGACCATCGGCGAGATCAGGAGACGGTCGCGATGAGACGCGAAGCACAGGTAAGGCCCTCACGAACGCGGCCAGAGTAGGAACGAAGAACCAAGGAGAGGAGAAATCATGTCTAACGAGAACGATACGGAAGCGTCCCGCAAGGATGCCTTGAACACTTACGAGAGTCTCTTCGGCGATACGTCAGCCGACCAGACTGTCACGGTTGCCAACGAAGAAGCCGACAAGAACGAGACCGAACAGGCCCAGCAAGATTCGGAGATCGGTGAGGACCAGACCGGCGGAGACGAGACCGCTCCGCCAGAGGACCTGAAGGTCGTCCTGGCCATCAAGGACGGCAGAGCCACCATCGGGGTGCAAGGGCCGTCTTCGGACCCGCACATCGAGTCGTTCGATGGCCCGGACCTATCCGGGCTAGCGCAGGAAGTCCCGGCGGTGATCGAAAGGGCGAGGGCCAGGTGGGAGGACGAACCCAAGTATCCCGCACGCGCGCGACCCACACCCTCTACCAGGGGTCGGGGCCGACGTGAACAGAGTTCGGCGAAGGACTCAACTGCCGAGGGAGATGCAGCGCAGCCGCAGCCAGAGACGCTGAAGCTGTTCTAAGAGCTGGGTTCTCGGAAGGTCCGGCCTGCTTAGGAGCAATCGGGGCAGGTGGTCGTCGTTGTGACGGCCGCCTGCCCTTTTCCTTATATATAGGGGCCTTTTTGCATTTCGATCCGAGTAGGTTGTCGCACCAAAGGGGAGGTCAGCGTTGGATGACGGTAGCTGCCCCTGCCTATCCATATGTGAGGTCCTTTTTTGTTGCCCAAAATCATCACTGGCACAAAGGAGGGTAGTCAAAGCGGCGGCCCAACAGTCTTCGGGCGGACGCCATTAGCCGCAAGGAGAGGCGAACTCCTTGTGCCCCCCGTATTCGAGCGAGTTCCCTCATGGACAAACGATCGCTTGACCATTGAATGGTGTGGTATGCTACATCAGCAACGTCTACACTTTCCGGGACAGTGCCATGAACAAGCTAGACGAGTATACCGTGCCACAGGTGGCGTCCATCCTCAATGTGAGTGAGGAGACCGTTCGCCGGAACATCAGGTCAAAGCGCTTGGTGGCACTGCGACGGGGAACCCAATGGTTTGTCCGGCACGAAGTCCTTGTAGGCTTCGCCAAGAACTACGATCCCAAGACCGGCAAGATAAAGGAGGAGTGATACGTATCTGGGTCATGATTCCCTTACGACTCTCTCCAGAACTCCGAGCCTCGCTGTTTGTCGGGCTCGCCCCCAAATGATGCCGCTCAAGCTCGATGCGGACTTGTGGAGGCTGCTGAGAGAGGTTCTGGAGCAGACGCTCCAGCAATGTGTTCGGCTTAGGTGCCTCGCGCCATGAGCAGCCACCGGACTGTGCCGATGCGCGATGATGCCTGGCGGGCCGGTGGTGACAACCTTGCGCCGACCCCCGTGACTGACTGGCCCCAACCCTGGTTGGGACGCCTGCTGCTCGTCTCCCTGCTGGTGATGCTGAACCTGCCGATGACCTTCACCTTGATTACCCGAACAGACCCATACGGGTTCTTCACACTGAAGTCCGTATCGGCCTATCCTCTGCCGCTGGTTCTGTCTACCGGACTGAGTTCGGCTCTTGCCTTAGTGGGGTACGTTTGCTATCGCTGGCTCCGGGGGCGACAGCGGTGGTTCACGGGAGGTCACTGGAGTCCGCTCACCAGGGGCGCGGTGTTGTGTGCGCCGCCTGTGCTTCTCGCATACCTACCGATCATCGTCCTATCGAGCCACGGGTGGAAGCCAACTCATTTGGCGTTGGGAGCGGTGATTGCCGGAGCGCTGACCGTCATCCACGCCCTCAGAGACTCGGAGATGAGCCTTGATCCGGTTCAGGCTCGATACTGGTTCATCTGTGCCCTGGGCTCGATCCTTGTGTTCCTCGTCCTCTGCATCGGCGCGATGGTCGTGCTGTACAAGGTCGAGCAGTTCCCCGCATCCGGCAATATGTTGTGGACATGGGAATACCGCTGGTCGGAACTGGGATATCCCCCCGAAGAGTATGACACCTGGCACCGCGACGGCCTCCTGGCCTTTACGGCGATAGGAGTGGCTTTCATGATCGCGGCGCTTGGCGGAAGCATGTTGGGGTCGATTCTAAAGTGGACGCGGTCGGCGGAGGGCGGCGGCATTGCCCGTCGTACACCAGCCACCAGGCAGCAGTATCTGGATGCACCTCCCTGGGTCGCCGGTATCGCTCGGCAGATTGAGTCCCTGAGTCCATCCACTGGGCATGGAGCGGAGTATGTCGCCGTGTTCAATGGGTACGAGATTGAAATCACGGGCGGCCAATATCAGCGTTTGGTCGGTGGCAAGTACGATATGCTTCATGACGTTGACCTGCTTGTAGACAAGGCTGCTGGCAACGCGTTCCTTCGTACTGATGGGACGTGGGCCAAGCTCGACTTTCGCGTTCGCGACAAAGCCTCGGCCGTCCGCAGCGGTCCCTTCTCCCTGTTGTGCATCTACGCCCGCAGTCCCGGTAGGCGTTTCGCCAACGGCGAGTTGAGGACCCTTCTGGATCGGGAGTTAAGTAGTCACGTGGAGCTCAATGTACGAGACTTCGCATTCCAGCTTCAGAGGAGGACTCCCCGGCTGCCCGTAGGACGTGATGCAACGGGGTCTTTCTTGGACGCAGGGGCGAACGTGTGCTTCCTGGACCTGCAGCGGTCGCCAACGGACAACGGCGGCTCTCAGACCAACGGACCGTAGCTCCTCTGAGTGCTGCGGCGCCATCGCCAGCAGCGTGGGCCAGTCGAACGGGGCAGACTCTCCGATGGAGATTTACCCCGCTGAACGCCTGCAGTTCTACGTTTTGCGACGTACACGCTCACTATCCGACGCCTACTCCACTTGGCAACTAGAGGATCGCGCAAGAGAATATAGGCGCTTGAAGAGCGCGATTCGGAGAACTGGTATGAAGGCTCGCCACGCGGGGATGGATTGTGGCCTCGCCCGCACCCATGTGCGGCCACGGATGGCCGAGGTTCCACTGGTAGCTGAGCTTAGGCCATGAAGGTGTACCCGGAAGCCAAGTTGTTGCGCTACCCGTTTTCACAGATGGAGAGGCATCAATGAAGCGAGTATCCGTGACCCTAGGCAAGTGTTGCCTTTGCGTACCCATCGAAAGGAGGAATGCGGCGGCCAGTTGAACCGGCATGAGCATTAGGGCCAAGCCATGGGGTAACTGGCCGGCGCGGAGCCGTACCTACGTCAACAGCTGGCCTATGGGAGGTACGGGTTACCTGGTCGAAGGGAAGGATTCATTCGGTTAAGACCAACGGGTCTTGTCCAGGACCAGACTTGGGCTGTTGTGGCTCCTTTAAGTAAGAATGGAGGCTGTACGACGATATGAATTCTCGCTACTGCTGCTAGTACTTCTGCTACTGGTGGCCGTAGCAGGGCTGGCCTTTGTCTTCGGTCTCTTCAGAGACCTGGTAGATTCCAGTCAGGGCGTAGGCTTTCTGGAAGCTGTTGCGGGCACCGATAGCGACAACCCCCTCGCTAGACCCACCTTTCTAGCCTTTGTCTTCTCTCTTGGCGTATTGATTGTCTACTTTCTCCTCAGTAGGAGCCGCGGGCCGCACTGGCTGGCGACTGCCCTGTTTATCTTGCTACTTCTCCTTATCGGGACTCCCCTTGCTGCTTGGATAGACACTCCAGACCTCCCCATCAGCGAGCCTGTGCTATTGGAAAACGGCCTCAACGTGCAGTTGGACCAGGGTGGGGTTGTTGCACGGCCGGACAGCCAGGGAGACACCGAAGCCGGCACGTCTGAGGAACCACCACAGAGCTTGACCCTTTCTCCAGAGGGAGGTCACAAGCTCTCGGACACCCCGGTCTTTCGTGTCAGAGGGGCAGGACACACCAGCTATCTGCGGGTCCTGGCAGCCACAGACTATGACGGGAGTGTCTGGACGGTAAGCGACGACCTGGAGTTCATCCCTCTGGATACTCCCACGATTGAATCCCCGGCCCGCGATCCTCAAGTCTATGACTTCAGTCAAAGTGCAAAGGACTCAATTACCCTCACGCCCATTACGAGCTTCGGCAAGGGTCTCATCCCCAACGCACTGAACATCTCGCATATCGGCTTTCCAACGTCTCTCTTGTGGAATCGGGAGCTTGTTGCATTCCAGTCTCAAGGAGCAATCCATGTGCCGTATGTGTTCACAAGGTCACATTTCACCTTTCCGGATGATGTACTCCGATCCCAGTCCGTAGCCTCAGGCACGAGGTACTTGCAGCTGCCGGACGCCATTTCTGATCGCGTGCGCCAGCTAGCACAGGACATTGCGGAGGAGGCAGGCGCGACATCGCCGTACGAGAAGACCAAGGCCCTGGAGCAGTACCTCAAAGCCAACTACACCTACGACCTGGATTATACCAACGCCCCGGAGAGATGGGAGCCCTCGGACTGGTTCCTTTTCGAAGACCGGCGGGGTGTGTGCGCCAACTTCAACCACGCCTTCGTGGTGATGGCCCGGTCCCTGGGACTGCCGGCGCGTCCGGTTGCCGGATGGGCCATCGCGCCCACAGAAGATACACAGCTAGTCCGGGCGAAGCAGGCCCACATGTGGGCGGAAATTCTCTTCGAAGACATGGGATGGGTCACCTTCGACGCCACTGGCGCCGGTGGTCCGCAGGATCGAGCGCTCGAAATCCTGGAGCCTATCGCCACTCCGGTACCAACCCCAGCCCGGCCTGAGCCGGAGTCAACCGCAGTCCCCTATGAGCCTACGCCTACGCCGCGACCGGAGGCAGCTGCTACACCTACGCTACTTGAGAACGGGGTGGAGGCAAACCTAGAGGGTGGCGGGGCCGTTTCAGGGGTCAGTATAAGTCCTGAAGGGGCGCATAAGCTCTCAGAAACCCCTGTGTTCCGTGTCAAAGGGGCCAACAACACCGGCTATCTGCGAGTCATGACCGCGAACACCTACGACGGCGCTCGGTGGGAAGGAGGTTTTCTCGGAGAACCGCTTTCCCTTGAAGGGGAGTACGATACCCGCCCACTTGTCATAGATGCGCAGTACCTGATTGGAGCGCAAGCCGCGGACATCGATGCCCATCCACTGACTTCCTTCGCACCAGGTTTTCTCCCTACTTCCAAGTATGTGGTCAAAGGGTGGTTCACCGTCCCCGTAGACTACTACGAGCATGAGCTCCTATTCCAGTCCTCTATGGAGTCTTACCGTCCCCATCATTGGATGGGCATAGAACCAAACCTGGACTTAGCCACTCTCAATTCCTCTTCCGTATCCACAAACGAAGCCTACCTCCAGCTTCCTGACACCATCCCCGAGCGAGTGCGTCAACTGGCGCAGGAGGTGACAGAGGAGACGGGTGCCGAAACCGCTTACGAAAAGGCCAAGGCCCTAGAACAGTTCCTCAAGACCACCTACACCTACGACTTAGACTACGAGAACGCTCCGAAGGGTTGGGAGCCCTCCGACTGGTTCCTCTTCGAGGATCGGCGGGGCGTGTGCGCCAACTTCAACCACGCCTTCGTGGTGATGGCCCGGTCCCTGGGGCTGCCAGCGCGCCCCGTGGCCGGGTGGGCGATTGCTCCTATACAGGAAGAGCAGCTAGTCCGGGCGAAGCAGGCCCACATGTGGGCCGAGCTCCTCTTTGAAGGCTTGGGGTGGGTCCGCTTCGACGCTACCGGTGCGGGCGGCGCTCCCGATAGAGTTCGGGAGGAGTACGGACTTGAACAGATTGCCGATCCAACACCAACGCCCACGCCACCAGGCGAGGGTGAGCTGCTGGAGAACGGCGTTAGGGCAGATCTGGAGGCCGGTGGGGTCTCTCTTGTACCCGCTATCGTTCCAGAGGGGGCACATGAGGCTTCGGAGACCCCGGTATTCCGTATCCGAGGGGCTAGCAACACTGGTCTGTTACGAGTGATGACCGCCAACACCTACGACGGCACCCAGTGGCGGGGAGATTTCCTTGAGGAGCCGCGCGGCTATCAAGATGGGGGGAACAAAATCCGGCAGATCGTTATTGAAGAGCGATTCCTGGCAGGAGGACAGTCCACGAGAATAGAGGCCATCCCGCTGACCTCGTTCGCACCCGGTTTCTTACCTACCTCGAAATATGCCGTCGAAACGCGTTTCCCTGTCCCGGTGGACTATTACGAGGGTGAGCTCCTCTTCGAGTCTTCTAGAGAGTTCGGCGATGCCTATTCCTGGACTGGGCTGGAGCCAGTCCTGAACGAGCCTACCCTCAACTCAGCCGCGATACCCAAGGAGGAGATATATCTCCAGCTTCCCGACAGCATCCCAGAACGGGTGCGCCGCCTGGCAATGGAGGTGACAAGGGAGGCAGGAGCCGAAACCCCCTACGAGACGGCCAAAGCTCTGGAGCAATACCTCAAGACCAACTACACCTACGACTTCGGCTACGCGAACGCCCCAGAGGGCTGGGAGCCTTCGGACTGGTTCCTCTTCGAGGACCGGAGGGGCGTTTGCGCCAACTTCAACCACGCCTTCGTGGTGATGGCCCGCTCCCTGGGACTGCCAGCGCGCCCCGTAGTCGGGTGGGCTATCGCCCCTATAGAGGAGGAGCAGGTTGTCCGGGCGGGGCAGGCGCACATGTGGTCGGAGGTCCTCTTTGAGAGCATTGGCTGGGTACGATTCGACGCGACAGGAGCGGGCGGCGCTCCCGACAGAGTGCGGGAGGAGTTCGGCTTGGAGGTGATTGACGATCCTACCCAAACACCAACGCCCACGCCATCCGGCCCTGCGCCTGAGCCCTTGGAGACCATCACGGAGATAACGGCCCTCGACCCATCGGCAACCAAGGGCGGACAGTTCACCGTCGCGGGCACGGTCACGGACAGCCAAGGGCGCCCGGTTGACGGCATGTCCTTGGAGATCTTCATCAACGAGACCAAGGAGCACGGAGGAATCCTGCTCGGCACAGGGCAGAGCAGCAACGGCACATTCGAGATCGTGGTGCAGGTGCCCACGGACATCCCGGTGGGGAAGTATCAGGTGCTGGCCCACGCCCTGCCCCTGGAGGGCTACCTGGACTCCTGGAGCGACCCTCCCATCATCATCAGGTCCGAGACCGAAACGACCCTTGAAGGGCCGGACTCGGTTTTGGTGGGAAGCACCGGAGCCTTCACCGGCACCCTACGAGAGGAGTCCGGCGAACCCCTGGCTGACCATGACGTGCAGCTGCTGATCGACGGCGCTTTGGTGGGCACTACCCAAACCTCACCGGAAGGCGAGTTCTCCTTTGAACACACCTTCACGGTGTCACGGGAAACCGCGGTCACGGCCCACTTCCCAGGGACAGAGCTGTTCCACTCGTCTCAGGCGGAGCACCAACTCCTTGTGGTGGTGGAGACCACTCTCACCCTGGAAGATCCGGAAGAGGCCTACATGGAGCAGCCCGTGCGCTTCTCAGGAGAGCTTCGGGACATGTTCGATAGCCCCATCGCCGAGGGGGAGATTGTGCTCCTTTCGGCCGCCGAAGGGGAGATCGGCCGGGCGGTGACCGACGAAGATGGTGCTTTCAATATCGACCACACCTTCCTCGAAGGAGGTTCCTACACCATTCGAGCCAAATTCCCTGGCACGACCCTCCTGCTGCCCTCCTCAGCAGAGGTCGCCATAAACGTGTTCATCAACACCCTCCTAACGTTGGAGGCTCCAACCGTTGTGAACATCGATGAACCCGCCGTCTTTACGGGCACCCTCACGGACACATTCGACAATGGTCTAGAGGCACAGGGCATCTACATGTCCGTGGATGGGAAGGCCGAGTCCCTGGTATCCGCCACCACAGACGCATTGGGCCGTTACCAATGGTCCTCTGTATTCGACGAAGAGGGCGAGTACCGCATCGACGCCTCGTTCCCAGGAGAGGGCCTTTACCTACCCTCAGGAGCGATGGCCATGGTAACCGTTATGGTGCCCACCTCCATCGTGCTGGAGCTGCCGGACTACAGCCTGGTACACCACGAAACGACCCTGGCTGGCATCCTCCGAAACTCCCGTGGCGAAGGGCTGTCGGGGCTTCCCGTATCTATCTGGATCGATGACCTCCCGTCGAGCACCGTCACCACCGATGGGGACGGTCGCTTCTCCTTGCAGCACACCTTTACTCAGACCGGCTCCAGCCAAATCACGGCAGAGTTCGCCGGAGAAGGCTTCCTGCTGCCGTCCAAAGCCGAGGAGACCCTCCGGGTCTTTACCGTTGCCATCGAGACCGATGTGCCAGACACCATGGTGCGAGGTGAGACAACCACCGTCGGGGGTCGTCTCACCCTCGACGACGCTCCGTTGACCGGAGAGCCAGTGACGCTTTTGTGGGATGACCAGCAGGTCGCCGAAGTGACTTCCCAAGATGATGGCGACTTCTCCTACGACCTCGCTGTTGACCCCTCCGAGTCCCTGGAGACGCATCGGATCACGTTATCGGTGCCCGGATTCCAGGAGGAGGCCGAGGTAGTGGTCGCCGTCAAGGCCCAGACGTCATTGGCCATAGCTGGGCCGCTGGAGGGCAATCCAGAGGATACCCTAGAGTTCAACGCAACCCTCCTGGACGACTCCGGTTCCACGGTCCCTCAGTTGCCCGTATCCCTGGATGAGCACGCCATCTCGGGGATCACCGACGAAGAGGGAGTTGCTTCCCTTTCCTACCAGGTCCCCCAGGAGATGGAGGCAGGACCTCTGTCCTTTATCTTTCGATTCGAGGGAACGGACCAGTACTTGGAATCAGAAGCGTCTGTGGGGGTGGGCATCGTATTGCCACCGAGCAGGCTCTGGCTGTGGCTGACCGCCGTTCTGGTGCCCACGGCGCTCTTGTCCCTTGCTGGAGGCTACTACCTCTACCGCCGCCGACCGCGGCCCACTCCGTCCCTGGAACCCGTAGCTCCACCGGAATCCGCCCTCGAACCGGTGGCTGCACCAGCGGGACGAAAACGGCTGGCGACAGCCCTCTACATAGAGCTGCCCCAGATCGTGGATCCCCTACCTGCGGTGTGGGGTGTTGGTGAGCCCCTGGAGGTTCGTATCACCCTGCGGGACGAGAACCAGATGCCGCTACCCGATCACACCGTGGAGGTCTCTCTGGGAGATGAGCACAGAGAGCTATCAACGGACTCCGAGGGGGTATACACGCTTGAGCACACCTTTTCGAGAAAAGGCACCGTTACCGTAGCTGCAACAATCCAGGACGACAGCGAGTACAAGGGAACATTTCGGAGGGTGTCGGTGCGGATAGTGGATTACAGAGAAGCGGTAGTACAGCTCTACAACGACTCTCTTCAGGAGCTAAGAAGATATGGGTTGCAGCTTAGGCCGGAGAGCACGCCCAGGGAGGTGGAGCACCTGGTACGGCGGAGGTGGAACAGCGGCAGCGAGGTCCACGTCGGGCAGATGGTCGACTGCTTTGAGGAGGCGGACTACAGCCTGCACGAGATACAGCGAGACAACTACGTCCAGATGTACCTCGCCTGCAGCCAACTGAAACAGAGAAGAGAAGCGGCTGATGCGGTTACGGTTTAGGATATCGAGGAAGGGGGTCTGGCTGGAGACCGGCGACCCCTCGCAGGGAGTGCCGCCCCAGGGTCTACGGTTCTTGGTGCTGGCGGCGCTCCTCCTCGTGTTCTGCGCCGCCACCGCAGCCTTCTTCGTTGTACTCTCAGAGAACGGCCTCCTCGTCCGATACTTTGATCTGAACTTCGCTTTTCTACTTACCCCGCTGCTCGCATTCAACGCCGTTGTCCTGGTAGGGAGCGTTCTCAAACGACTCCTTCCTGGGGGAAGTGGAAGACTGGCCGGACTGCTGGTAAAGGGTGCCGCCTTCGCCTTCGTCCTGAACGCCATCTTTCACAATAGCTTAAGGATTGAGCAGGCTCTGGTGGTGGTCCCGGAGCTGGAGGAGGGAGTCCGGCAGGTCTTCACCACCCTGCGGCTGGCCACCCTCAACTCCCTAGACACCGAGGCCGTCCTCCTCGTCCTTGGGTACACCCTTACCAGGCTGCCCCCGTTTCCGCTGAGCCTGGGGCGTGTGCGGGAGGACGTCCTATCGGCGTGCGTCTCCTCGGCGGGTTTGGTCCTGATCGCCTTCGTGGTCAAGCAGGGCTTCTCCGCTTTTGCCACCTATGACCCACTAAGAGACGTAGGGACCATCCTCTTCGCCGGCCTGCTGTCCGTGGCCCTAGGCGCTGCGCTTCGGCCCTTTGGAGATGCTCCCAACCCCATACTGGGCGGCATATTCCAGTGGATGGGGCGCTCCCAGCTTAGAAACTTCACCTTCGGGGGCTTTTTAGCCACGTACTTCCTGGTAATCCGCCCCGTGGTCTTCGATACCCTGGTCTATGCCCTCTTCTTCGAGTGGATACTGGTGCTGGCGATTGCCTGGCGGCTCTACGCCGGACTCAGGACCAGCATCGGGGAGGCCGTAGCTAACGTGCCTCGCCCGCTGCCCTACGAAGGGTGGCAGCGCCACCGGCAGCGCATTACCCACACCCATCCCGAGTTTCTCGCCTATTTTACAGAGATACAGACGGAGTTCCTGGAGGAGAGTATCAAGCACCGGCTGCTGGTGCAGGTCACCACCGCTCTCTGGGAGAACGGACTCAGACAGTGGGAGGTCGCCCGGATGGTGCGCCCCCTGCTGGACTACAGGGACGCTCCCCTGCCGTACCCGCGTTTCCCCTGGGAGGAGCGGTGGATCAAGAGAAGAAATCGAAGGAATCGCCAACAGCTTCTGGACAGCACCATAGCGTTGCTGGAGCGCTTTGCGGCAGAGGGACAGCGATTCCGATTGGAGGAGGTGACTACTTGACCATATCCGACGAGATTCTAGAGGCGAGGACCACCTGCGACAGGATCGTGGAGCGGGTGTCGGAGGTCTTCGTGGGGAACCAGCCTTTGGTTCGTAAGCTGTTGGTGGCGGGCATCGCCAACGGTCACGTCCTGTTCGAGGACAACCCCGGACTGGGCAAGACCCTGCTGGCCAAGGTGTTCGCTCGCTGCACCGGGTGTGGCTACAGCCGGGTCCAGTTCACCCCAGACCTATTGCCTGCCGACATCATCGGCACCAACATATGGAACCAGCGGGATTCCTCCTTTTCGCTCATCAAAGGCCCCGTCTTCACCAACATACTCCTGGCCGACGAGATCAATCGCTCTCCCCCCAAAACGCAGGCCGCCCTCCTGGAGGCGACGGAGGAGCATCAGGTGTCTATAGAGGGCGTGACCCACACTTTGGAGCCTCCATTCTTCGTGCTGGCAACCCAGAACCCCATAGAACAGGAGGGAACGTACCCGCTGCCCGAGGCGCAGATGGACCGCTTCATGTTCCGCCTGTCCACGGGATACGCCTCTTCCAGGGATGAGGAGGCCCTGATACTGAGCCGGCGCATTGATTGGCAGAAGGACGACCCCACGGGGGATGTGGAGCCGGTGGTCACCCAGGACCAGTTCCGTCACCTTGGTGGACTTGCCGAATCGTCCATATACGTGGACCCGCAGATTCTGAGTTACGTAGCGGAAATGATACGGGGCACGCGAGAGCACCCGCGAGTCAGCGTAGGTTCCAGCCCAAGGGGCGGTCTAGCTCTGGTGAAGGCGGCGCGAGCCATGGCCGTCACCTACGGCCGCGACTTCGTTACCCCGGACGACATAAAGCTCATCTCGACCGATACGCTGGCGCACCGCCTGATCCTCAACATCGAGGATGTTCTGGAAGGCGTTTCCGAGGAGTCGATAGTGGAGGAGGTGGTCAGCCAGGTAGAGGTGCCGACGGAGTTCCAACGCAGGCCATGACACTGACGAACGTAGCAGCCCAGCCGCTGGTGATCTTTGTCATTCTGCTCTTTATAGCCCTCTTTCTGGGCAATCTCCTGTTCCTGTACATAGCTGTCGTTCCCCTCATCTTCGCCCTACTGGGGGTTGCCCTGACCATGCCAAGGGGAATCTCTGCGGAGAGAAGCATTGATAAGGGCCGCCCCTGGGTCAACGAGGTGGTGGAGATCACCTGGAACGTCCGCTTGGAGGGGCCTGGTGTGGCCATTTTGACCCTGGCCGACACCCTCCCCGAGGAGTTCGAGCTGGTGGAGGGGAACAACCTGCGGGTTGCCTGGGTCTGGTGGGGACGGCGCCCCCTCACTCTCAGCTATCGTTTCCGGTGCGCCAAGCGAGGTAGATACTCCATAGAGCCCACCTCCGTCGAGATGAAGCACCCTCTGGGTTTCTACCTTCCTCGGCAGTTGGTCGTTGGCGAGAGGATAGACATGGTGGTATCGCCCCGCATCACCAACATACGACGAATCAGAGGGATGCGGGGGATCGCCGATACGTCGCCCCCCACCTCCGATGTCGCCAGGATGGGCGTAGCTACCACTGACTTCCGTGAGATACGAGAGTATCAGCCTGGCGATTCAGTGAAGAGCATAAACTGGAAGGCCACCGCCCGCCGTTTGACCAGAGGCGCCAGGCTCCCGCTGGTCAACGAGTATGAGTTTGAGGGAAGGAAGGCCGTCTGGCTCTTTCTGGACGCCGCCTCCTACATGGAGATAGGCACCAACATAGACAACGCCTTCGAGCGGGCCGCCGAGGCCACCGGCGGCCTTGCCCTCTACTTCCTGGAGAGGGGATACCGGGTCGGCGCCTACGTCTACAACTACCGTCCCGAGAAGCTCCTCTATCCTGACACGGGCATGCGCCAGTTCTACCGAGTGTCCCGTGAGCTGGTTGCTTTAGAGACCTCAAAAGAGACCAGTGACCTTCGACAGGCGGTGGAGGCGTGCAAGAAGTACCTCCTGTGGTTCAAGCCGCTCAGCATCGTTGTCACCAGACTGGACATAGGCGACCCGTCGCCAATCTTGCTGGGGACACGCGCGATTATCCAGATGAACCCCCAGAGAAGATTGCATCCGCCAGTCATGGTGGTGGGAGTAAATGGCTACTACTTCGCTCCCAGGGAGGGAGAGCTGGAGGAGAACGCCCAGACCTTCTACCGGCTCCAGACTAGATCGGCGGTCACCCGCCTCCGGGGATCGGGGGTCTCTGTGCTTGAGTGGGACCCGACCAGGTACGACTTCGCCACCGCGTTGATGAGGCAGTTGAGGACCAGATGATGCCAGTCCGCTTACTAGCATTCATCATCCATCTGGTGGCCATCGTTGCAATGAGCGCGAGCACAACCTTTGTATTTCAATCGTCCTTCTTCTATGAGCGGTGGTTGAACGATACATTGACTGAGCTCTGGGGTTGGGATACGAGAACATTCGCTCTTGTCCTGTGGGGAATCTTCTTGGGACAGGGCCTACTGCTTTCATTCATGGGCCGCATGGCTGGCCTGTTCGCCCTGATTCTGTTTCTCTTCTTTCTTCCCTCCCTCTACGCCCATAGCTCTTTGGACTGGCTGCGGTTCGCTGACCTGAACGTGGAACCAAACGTCACCCAGACCGGCCTGGTCTCTCTGGGTGTCATCATCCTGACGGGCTATCTTCTGATCCGAACGGTGCTTTGGATGAGTGACGCCCAGCAGGACTCCCGGCGGCGAGGCGCCGATGCCAGCGAAGTACAAGAGGCGTTTTTCTTCTCGCTGGTCCTACTTCTAGTAACCCTGGGGATAGCCACCGGAGCGGGGCTGGCTCTGGCCTTCTCTGCGGAGCCAATAGGGGAATTCCTTGACGGTCTAATGGGGGACGTGCCCTTCTCAGTGCTAACCATCGGTGTACTCTCGGCTGCGGTAATGGCCTGGGCTATCGGGCGGCTTGTCTCCAGGCAAGCCCTGGTCTCCAGAAACCCGTGGCGTTGGAGACGCTAGCAGTATGCCGACGCGCGAGGTCTTCAATCGAGGCGGATGCCAGAAGATGAAACATCACAAGAAGATAAGATATAGATTTCTAGCGTTCACGGTTTGCAGGACTCGTGCGCCAACCATCGTGGCGCTCTGCCTTCTGGTGCTGTTCATAGGGGCATGCCAGAATGCGACGCCAGTAGCACCAAACGCCACTCCTCTAGGTGGTGGATATGTTCTTACTCACACTATGGCAGATGCTGAGTACCTTCTGAGCTGGGACACCGTTGTTGGACAATGCCCCGACATTGTGAGACTCCACGTAAACGAGGGTCTGGCTTGGCGCGGTGAGTCCCTGGAATTACACCCAGGGTTGACCATATCTGCGAGGGACTCAGATTCACCCCAACTTTGGGATGCGATACGAAATGTAGAACAAAGTGACTCCGATACCGGAAATCAACGCACGTTCAGTGTCCGCGTCAGCTACTTTGAAAGTGAGAATGCACTGCAAAAACATGAAAAGGAGTTGAAACAGCAAGGATGGACCTATGAGGTGGATGGAACGGTAGTGAAGTGGTTCGCGGAGGATAGTGGCCATTTGGGAGATACGAAGGAATATGCCACCCTTGGCTCAATGGTGACCGGTCACCAACTTAAGATTTCCTTGGTATCTTGGACAATGGCTGCTCAAGAAGAGGGTCAGTTGGAGCCTTTCTGCGGGAGAAGTGCCACGCAGAGGTTAGCGGAAGATGTTGCAGGCAAGCTGGGTAATGTCCTCGCCGGAACTGACGCCAAACCGCGAGCCGATCCAGCGCCCCCATCGGCTGATGCCGCACCGGAGAAGGTAGCGCAATGGCTCTACGGGGTTATCCAGGACCCTGTTGGGGATCAATCGCTGAAGGAGGCAAATTCATCTTTAGCACAACAGTTAAAGGTGCACATCCTAGATTCCCTTGAAGCGGGACAGACGGTCACCCAGGTAATTGAGATCCTAGTGGAAGCCCATGGCGCGAACATCGTCTCTTCACCATGTGCGGGAGGCAACCTATTCCCCCAGAGTGTACGAGATCGGTGCCGTCTCCTCAGTGAGTGAAATGGACTGGAATCCCAGCGGTCGCCAGTTTGTATTTACCTTTGACCTCAGTTTGGTGGGCCGATCACAGTGCTGCAAGAATGCTTTCGAGGATAGGGGAAACTAGGCCGCGAGAGCCAAAACATGCTCAAGGAAGATTGAATCCGAGATGAGAACATCTAACGTGATGACGTACACCCACCGGTTGGCAAGCGGGCTGAAACGGGTCATTGCCTGGTTGGCTTTGATGGCCGTGCCGCTTTTGTTGATCGCCGCGATCTTCTCTGCGTGCGACGACGATACAATGACTGCGATGCCCACCGAGACTCCTCAATCCGTGTCGGCATCGACTCCAACGCTCGCAGTTCCGCCAACTTCGGCCCCGTTGTCGTCGTCTCTTTTTACACCGACCCCTTCTCAAGTGCCTGAGGCGACAATCACGCCTTCCCCGACGCCGACCAGCACGGTAACGCCTGAACCGACAAGCACGCCTTCCCCGACGCCGACCAGCACGGTAACGCCTGAACCGACAAGCACGCCTTCCCCGACGCCGACCAGCACGGTAACGCCTGAGCCCACCGCTACTCCCTCGCCTCCGGCATTCGCGGCCCTACGGGAGAGCTTCACGAGTGGCGCCTCACTGGTCGAACAGGAACCGCAGTTGGCGGAAGCGATCACTTCGCTACCCTGGTTCTCGGTAGCAGTGGCCTCCCCAAACTCCATTGTAGCGGACTTCATGCAAGCGCTGGTGGACCTTGCAATGTCCGCTCACCCATCGCAAGTACTTGCGCTCTTGGACCAGAGCTGGATTCGGGCTGGCGCTTTCACGGGACTTGAACGTGAAATACTGCCGCAGCTAGCTCGCCATGAAGCGTTGTCTGACGCTATTGACGAAGCCCGCTGGTTGGAGGACGGCCTTGATGGGCCTACGTTTGGAGCCCTCACCGAGCTTCTGGAAATCGCGGATCTGGTGGATGAAACCGCAGCAATACGTATCCTAGGATTCCCATTCTTGGACACCTTAGAACCTGGTGATGAGACCCAGGTGAATAGCCTGCGATACGTCGCACGTTCTTCAACTGAGACACTAAGGGTTCTGCTGGACAAATTGTGGGTCCAATACCCTAGTGAAGGAGATGAACTCACGGGCATAGATGCGACCGAGATTCTCGTCAACCTGGGCGCCCTCGCTGAGGTTAGTGAGATCACGGCGCTTCGGCTCGCCAGGTCGACTTTGTTGGACGAAACACCTTTAGGTCCCGCTCTTGAACTTACCTCGGTGTTGAGGTCAATGGCACAATCGCAGCAGACCCTATTTAACGCCATAATGAGTAAGCCGTGGGTGGAAGACATTTTCGATGACGATCTCATTTGGATGGTTATTGGACTATATATAATGGGGCAAGATGACGAGGATACCGCAGTGCGGATCATCAACTCGCCGTTCCTGGATACTGTTGAGCCGATTGACGTACATATAGTGGATGCTCTATTAAAACTACACGAATACGTTTCCTCCGAAGCCTTTGAGCAGGCCATGACCCACCCAGCCATCGGTGGCGATTTGACAGGCGGGTTCGCTGAGGTACTCGCGATGATGGGCTGGGTGGGTCAAGCCAGGCCACACCTGTTAGACCAGATGTTGGACCCAAGCAGG
The DNA here is from genome assembly GCA_965249185.1 of Dehalococcoidia bacterium. Classification (GTDB taxonomy): domain Bacteria; phylum Chloroflexota; class Dehalococcoidia; order Lucifugimonadales; family Australimonadaceae; genus CBDFLS01. The sequence continues at coordinate 354,370 of CBDFLS010000002.1, read as the reverse complement.
GTCCTCATAGAGCAGCGCACTGTCGTCTTGCCTCTCAAGGGAGAGTTGACATTGACTATTGTGCGAACCCGTCCTGGCGCCGAAGCCAGCATGGACAGGCTCGAAGCCACCGTACGAATGGTGGAGGAATTCATGGGCGTGTCTTTCCCAAGAGATTACTTAGTTGTTCTTTATGACGAGGGTGGGGAAGAAGGGAGCGTGGGTGGCATAAGCTTCAGACATTTCATCGCTCTGGTCGAGGACGATATCGTGGATCATTTTCCTCGGCTCCGAGCCCACGAAGTAGCTCACAGATACTTTGGGTCGTCCACTCCGTGGTTCACTCCTGAGTGGTTAAATGAGGGGGTGGCAACGATTATCGGGCGTTTGGGGGACGGGGCTCTGCCAGATCGTCTTGAGCCAATCTATACACTGTGCTCCGAGATTGAAACGATAGCGGAATTTGATTATCTATATCAGAATGATCGTGTTGCGCTACGGGGAACTAATTGCCATTACTCCTTCGGTGAGCACCTCTTCGTAGACTTATACAACACCTTGGGAGAAACTGCCTTTCGCCAGGGACTCCGTGAACTCTATCTCATGATCCGAAGCCCAAGTCGCGTAGGTAAGGAGATAGTAGCCGAAGCCTTCAAGTCCAACTCACCGAACCAGTCTGCGGCCATCGACGCAATTGTAGAGCGCTGGTATGGCAGCGTCCCTAGCAACTGAGGGCTCATCGTGCCGAGTGCAGCTGCTCACATCGGTCAGACAGTATACATTTGATCCATTGATGTAGGAATCGTCGCAATAGAACAACCCCGATGCGACTAGGAAACGGCGTGCAAGCGTAATGGCTCAGCAGGATGCATTGCCCTCGAATAGGTGGCCCTCGCTCACAGTTGAACCTCCCAGCGAAAAGTTCGCAACTGAGCCTGTCTCAGAAGTCTGTGAGAAGGCTTGGGTGTAAGCTGTGGTGCAACACCGGTACAGGAGCGAATCGGATGCCGCTTCGAGATATGGACCGAGAGCAGATGTGGTTGTTGCCGCCGTCCCTAGACGAGTTGTTGCCTCAGGATCATCCAGCGAGGTTTGTGGCGGAGATCGTAGACGCCTTGAACAAGGAGGACTGGTCAGAGCTTGGGGTGGACATAGAAGGTGACTCGATGGGAGCGCCAGCGTACCACCCCCGTGCATTATTGAGCGTATGGCTATACGGGTTCATGACGGGAGTGCGCTCGTGCCGGAAGTTGGAAGTGGCCTGCCGGGACCAGATACCGTACCTGTGGCTGACCGGGTGGCAGCACCCCGACCACAATACCCTGTGGCGGTTCTACAAAGGGCATCGGCGGTCCATGAGGAAGCTATTCGAGCGAACTGTAAGCACGGCGGTAGCGATGGAGCTAGTGGATTTGGCGGTCCAGGCGGTGGATGGGACGAAGGTATCCTCCAGCGCCTCGGTAAACAGGAGCTACGATGCTGCGAGACTGAGGGGGCTGCTGGAGCGTCTGGAGGGGGTGATAGCCGACCTTGAGGCTCAGAACGAGGCGGGAGAAGACGCTGCCGTTACCCGCCTGCCTGAGGAATTGGCCGACAAGAAGGTACTGAGAGAGCAGGTAAGGCTGGCGATGGCCGACCTCGCCAGTCAGAAACGTCATAGTCGCATCAACCTGACCGATCCAGAGGCCCGGGTGATGAAGGGTAGGCATGGTGGAATCGTGGCTGGATACAATGCCCAGGCGATGGTCTCGGCTACGAAGACGGAAGAGGGTACATCCGGTATGTTGGTCACCGCAGTGGATGTGGTAGATGAAGTCAATGACAACGCCCTGTTGACGCCGATGATGGAGCAGTCGGAGGAGACGACGGGGACGAAGTCGCAGATGACATTGGCCGACGCCGGATACTTCGCCGCCAGCCACCTAGCGGAGTGCGACCGTCGTGGTCAGCAGGTGGTGGTCTCTGAGGCACGCCAACGGTTCCTCAAAGACCCATATCACAAGGACAGATTCACCTATGACGAGCACAGTGACAGCTTCAGGTGTCCCCAGGGGCAAACGCTCGCGTTCGTCCGCATACAACATGTGAACGGAGTCCCTTTGCGACTGTACCGGGCTGCAGGTGCTATCTGTCAGGTATGCCCAGCCCTCAGAGCCTGTACCAAAGCCAAGGAGATCGGGCGAAGCCTCGCCATAGGGCCGCACGATGAAGTGCTACGTCGCCATCGCGCCTGGATGTCCACCGCGGCTGCCAAAGGAGCTCAGAGGTTGAGAAAGCAGCTGGTCGAGCCAGTCTTCGGAATCATCAAGGAGCAACAGGGTGCACGGAGATTCCTGTTGCGGGGCCTCTCCAACGTGACTGCCGAGTGGACCCTCTTAGTAACCGCCTTCAACTTGCGCACACTTTGGAGGGTGTGGAGTTCCTCCGTCCATCTTCAGCCCTCCACCTGACGGTCCCTAACCTCGTCCCGTAAAACGTTTCATTAACTGAAGCTAATTATCTCTTCACCCCTCTTGTTTGGTCTGACCCGAGAATCTGATCAGACTGACAACAATGGCCTTCTGAGACAGGCTCAATTCAGTCTTACACGGCCCACCAAACTATACAAAATCAAGAACTTTCGTATTAAAGTTCAAGTTAGCCCGCTAGGTGTGGCCCCCACAGGGCTGGCAGCCCATACCTGTGGGGCTCCGATGCGCAGTGCGGCGGGCCAATCCAGCCAGCGCGGTTTCTACTCAGAGGACTTGAAGAGTGCTATGCGATTGCCAGCGATGTCATAGAATATGGCAATGGAGCCGAATCCTCCGGGAATCTCTGTGGGTTGCATGAGGGCGCTGCCGCCCAGGCTTACGGCCTTGTCAAGATACGCTTGGAGGTCGTTGACCATAACGGCGACGGAAGGATGGTTGGGCGGCATGCCTTCTGTGTGCTGGAAGATGCCGCCGCCAATCCCTCCAGATTCCTGTTGGATGAGGCGGTAGTTGGCCTCCTCGAGATGGTCGATTTGCCAGTCGAACATCCCGATGTAGAATTCGGCGAGCACCGCGGCGTCGCTGCCTCCAACCTCGAAATGCGCCACCGGTGGACCGTCCCCCTTAGGGGGCATCTGTCCGTCCCATTCCGGCGGTGGTGCATACAGCCCTATGGTGTTGTCGGCAGGGTCCCCAAAGAAAGCGATGGAGCCCATGCCGGGCACTATCTCCATCGGTGGCATGATGACGCTCCCACCTATACCGGCCACCTTATCCAGCGCCGCTTGAAGGTCGTCAACCTGCACATAGAAGGTAACGTAGCTGCGCGCCGGAATATCCTCAGTTGTAGGAAACATGCCGCCACCGATGCCGCCCTCATTTGCGGACACAAAACCGTAGTTGCCCATCTCTTCGCTCTGCACCTCAATCTTCCACCCGAACAGGTCGCTATAGAACTGCCGCAGAGCAGGCCCATCCGGGCCGGCAATTTCAAAGTGCACTACTGGGTTCCCCATGGTTTACCCCCTTCAGAGTTAAGAATTTCCCTAGGTCACAATGTATTGCATTGATTCTACAACGTGTCAATCTAGTTCACTAGCGAATTGACTCTATGTTGTTGCTGATGAGGTGGGAGAGCGCCGAAGGAGGGAGGCCAAGACGCTTCCAGCCGACCATTGGTTCCCCTTGGGAAGTCAGGCACATACCCCGTGACTGACACCCGCCCTGGCTGCGCCTGACGGCTCTTCGTTCCTGTCCAGAATAGTGCTGACCTTGATAACCAGGTGCGTCTGCCCTACGATTGATGCTGTGTTGCTCACCATATCTACGACGCATCAGCCGGCGACCGACCTTGGGTTCCTGCTGCATAAAAACCCGGGCCGGCTGCAGTCGTTCACGCTGCCATTCGGGCGGGCTGATGTTTTCTACCCTGAAGCGGAGCGCGACCGCTGCACCGTAGCGCTGCTCCTGGGTATCGATCCGGTGGGCTTGGTACGTCCCAAGCCCGGAGCGCCCACTTCCGGCGGCTGGCTGGAACAATACGTGAACGACCGCCCGTACGTGGCATCATCCCACTTGAGCGTGGCGATTGCGTCCGTATTCGGCAGCGCCCTCGCCGGCACAAGCAAGGAGCGCCCGGAGCTGGCGGAGTCGGCCATTCCGCTGGAAGCCCGCATCGCAGTGGTACCATCCAGAGACGGAGCGGACCTCATCCAGGGCTTGTTTGAGCCGCTCGGCTACACTGTTGAGATTCAGGGACACCCGCTCGATACGCGCTTCCCTGAGTGGGGCGCCAGCCCGTACTTCAGCGTGCGCCTCACATCGGAATCCCGGCTCCGGGACCTGCTGGCCCACCTGCATGTGCTGCTGCCGGTACTGGACGACGACAAGCATTACTGGGTCGGCGACGATGAAGTAGACAAGCTGCTGCGCTTCGGCGAGGGGTGGTTGGGCAGCCATCCCCAGCGGGACCTGATCTCCCACCGCTACCTGAAGCATCAGCGCGGCCTGGTGCGCCAGGCGCTGGCCCAATTGCTGGAAGCCGGCCAGGCCGACCCGGATATCACCGCAGCGCGGCAGGAACAGGAAGAGGAGCGGCTTGAAGCCCCGCTTCGACTGGGAGAGCAGCGCATACAAGCAGTGCTGGCCACGCTCCGCACCCTTGGGGCAACCAGGGTGCTGGACCTTGGTTGTGGTGAAGGAAGACTGATTGGAGAGTTGCTCGGGGAGCCTGCGATTCGTTCGGTAACCGGACTGGACGTCTCCCACCGGGCGTTGGAAACAGCGAGCCTGCGCCTGCGCCTCGATTCCCTGCCCACTCAGCAGCGGGAGCGCATCACCCTGCTGCACGGTTCCCTCACCTACCGGGACAAGCGGCTGTCCGGCTTTGACGCTGCAGTAGCAATGGAAGTGATCGAGCATATAGACGCCCCACGGCTTGACGCCTTTGAGGAGGTCGTATTCGGGTCCGCTAAACCCGGCGCGGTGCTGATCACGACGCCCAATGCAGAGTACAACACCCTCTTCGGCGGGCTGCCCGCCGGAGAGTTCCGGCACAGGGACCACCGGTTCGAGTGGACACGGGGACAATTCCAGATTTGGGCGAGGCAGGCAGCGGAGCGCCGCAGGTACGATGTGCGTTTCCAGGACATTGGCCCCGAGCACCCCGATTACGGCGCGCCGACTCAGATGGGGATCTTTACCCAATGAAGATTGCCATTCCTGAACTGTGTCTGGTGGCGCTCATTGGCCCAACGGGATCGGGGAAGTCTTCTTTTGCAGCCAGCCACTTCAAGCCCACGGAAGTGGTGTCTTCGGACGCCTGCCGGGCGATGGTGGCGGATGACGCCACCGACCAGGCCGCAACGCCCGACGCCTTTGCCCTGCTCAACTACATCGCGGCCACGCGCCTGCGAGCCGGACGCCTCACCGTCATTGACGCCACCAGCGTACAGCCGCAGGCCCGCAAGTCCTTGGTGGCACTAGCCAAGGAACATGACTGTCTGCCAGTGGCCATCGTGCTGAATATGCCGGAGGCTCTGTGCCTGGCCCGCAACAAAGGACGCGCCAACCGGCCGTTTGGCTCGCAAGTGGTGCATCGGCAGGCGGAACAGCTCCGGCGGTCGCTGCGCGGGCTGAAACGCGAGGGCTTCCGGCACGTGTTCGTGCTCAACTCTCCCGAGGAAGTGGAAGCGGCCACCGTTGAACGCGTGCCCCTGTGGGTCAACTTACAGCACGAACACGGGCCATTCGACATCATCGGTGATGTCCACGGGTGCTACGACGAACTGGCCATCCTCCTCGAACGTCTCGGCTACAGATTGGAGACCCGCGCCGACGCTGACGGGGAAACCGGCTTTTCGGCAACCCACCCGGAGGGCCGGAAAGCCGTATTCGTCGGCGACCTCGTGGACCGCGGCCCGGGCGTCGCCAAAGTGCTGAAGCTGGTGATGGCCATGGCGTCCGACGGCGTGGCGCTGTGCGTCGCGGGCAACCACGAGTCCAAGCTCCTCCGCAAGCTCCGGGGCCGGAATGTGCAGGTATCGCACGGATTGGCCGAATCACTGGCGCAACTGGAACTGGAGTCCCCGGCGTTCCGGCAGCGGGTTGCCGAGTTCCTAGACGGACTTATTAGCCACTATGTGCTTGATGATGGCGGGCTGGTGGTGGCCCACGCGGGGATGAAGTCAGAATACCAGGGCCGGGCCTCCGCGCGGGTCCGGGATTTCTGCCTATATGGCGAGACCACCGGAGAGACCGACGAGTTCGGTCTCCCGGTGCGGGGCAACTGGGCCGCCGGTTACCGTGGCCGGGCGATGGTGGTTTACGGTCATACTCCGGTTGTGGATCCCGCCTGGCTAAACAGTACCATTAACATAGATACGGGCTGTGTCTTTGGCGGCAAGCTGACCGCGCTCCGCTACCCAGAAAAAGAGCTGGTATCGGTTCCTGCGGCTCGGGTCTACTATGAGCCAGTGAAACCTTTGGCTGAGGCCGCCCGGACGGAAGAACCCTTCGCGCCGGCCGAGGCTCGCGCGGCGAACCTCCTTGACATTGACGACGTGCTGGGGAAACGTATCGTAGCGACGCGGCTGCGCGGCAATATCACGGTTCGGGAAGAGAACGCTACCGCGGCGCTGGAGGTGATGAGCCGTTTTGCCCTGGACCCCCGCTGGCTGGTGTACCTTCCGCCCACCATATCCCCATGCGATAGCTCCAGACTCCCCGGTATGCTGGAACATCCAACAGAGGTATTTGCCTACTTCCGCAATAACGGCGTCTCCAGCGTGGTCTGCGAAGAAAAACATATGGGTTCACGGGCCATCGTCGTGGCTGGGCGGGACGCCGCAGCGATCGAGCGGCGGTTCGGCATCACCGGCGAGGGAATTGGCGCCTGCTACACACGGACAGGAAGAAGGTTCTTTGAAGACCTCGCCCTCGAGGCGCAGTTTCTGGAACGTGTCGGCTCGGCGCTTGCCGACGCGGGTCTTTGGTCGGAACTGGGGACCGACTGGGTGGTGCTGGACAGTGAACTCATGCCGTGGTCCGTCAAGGCGCAGGGGCTGCTCCGCGAACAGTATGCGGCGGTAGGCGCAGCGGCGCGGGTCAGCCTCACGGCCGCGGAAGCGCTCCTCCGGCAGACGGCAGAGCGGGGTATTGACGCCAGCGAGAGCCTGCCCGGAGTCGAAGAGCGGCTGCGCCTGGCCCAACTCTACAGCGACGCCTATGCACGGTACTGCTGGCCGGTAACGTCGCTCGCCGACATCCGGCTGGCGCCGTTCCACCTGATGGCCAGCGAGAGCCAGGTGCATACAGAAAAGACCCATCTTTGGCACATGGACGTGTCCAAGCGCTTGTGCCAGGCCGATCCCGGATTGTTCCAAGCTACCAGGCATCAGGTAGTAGACCTCAACGCCCCGGACGAGCTTGAGGCCATACGTTGGTGGGACGAACTGACTGGCAAGGGCGGAGAGGGTATGGTAGTGAAGCCTATGGACTTTATCGCCACCGGGAAGCGGGGCATGGTGCAGCCCGCCATGAAGTGCCGGGGCCCCGAGTACCTGCGCATCATCTACGGGCCGGAGTACACTCTGCGGGAGAACATAGAACGCCTGCGGAATCGCGGCCTCTCCACGAAGCGGTCGCTGGCGCTTCGGGAGTTTGCATTGGGTGTAGAAGGTCTCAGGCGTTTTGTCGAGGGAGAGCCTCTCTACCGGGTACATGAGTGCGCCTTCGCTGTGCTTGCCCTGGAAAGCGAGCCGGTTGACCCCAGGCTATGAGAGCCAGCACGGCGAGTGGGCCGCCAAGACGCTCGATGGACACCGTAAGGGAAAGCGCCACAACCCACGCGACTCAGACAGAAATGACCAATTGGCATCCAGGCTGGCTTGACCAAGAATCAGTCCTCGAAGATCGTAATGACTTGCGCTGCGGCGAGCTCGAATCCCACACTCTCCACCAAACTTGACGAAATCAAGAAATTCACCTTGAGATTCAGGTTAACAGTCTGACATTGGCCTTGGGCTAGGAATGCCCTGAGGGTCCCAAGAGAGGAAGCCGCGACGCATGACGGGATACCCCGCTAACAGCTCTCCCATCGCCCGCGCATTGGGGGACGACTTTATCAATCTACACACGGCGGTGCGTAAGCACTACTCTGAACCAACGGTGGTCTTGAGTGGGGTCATGGACAGTATCAATGTTAAGACGGCAATCAGGCCAGTAGCATTGCTCTCATACATGCTGTTCCGTGCCCCGGTCCCGCGCAGCGGAGAGAATGTTGAATTCACCGTGCACAGCCGAGTCGATGGTTCGGGCGTGATGCATTGGCTCAGGACCTTCTTCGGCAACGACAGCTCTCGTAGGGACGTGACGTTCTCTTCTCACATGGAATTCTCAGGCGACCATAGAATCATGGAAACTACGAGATGGGGTCTGGGGGTAGAGTCGGACTTGCGAGTTGACGACGTAGGAAGCTTGGTCTATGACATCCGGAAGTACGTGTTAAGGGTACCTTTTCTTGGGCTGATTATTGGATTCCCCACCTGGGTCTCGCCTTTCGGAGGTGGCTGCACCACCGAGACCGGAGAGAGTGAAGCCAGTTTCAGTGTCAACTTTGAGATGACCCATCCGGTATTCGGACGAACTATCGGCTACTCGGGTAGGTGTCGGATGTCGTCCCCTTAGGCTAACCAAGACTGAACGGGCGGCAAAAGACATATCCAAGGGCCAGCCCCTGCCGCCGGGGTCGCCGTTGCAACTGCGGGGGTTGCAAAGGGCGCGGCCATAGCTGGAATTGGGCTATCGCTCGGTCCATTTGGGCAACATCGCAGGACGAGGCCAAATAGGAACCCCGCTAACGATTAGGAGAAATCAATGGTTCCAGCGCTGGGGCAACTGTGAATTCGAGAAGGAAATCACTCTCGATGACCTGACGGGCCCGGTCGATCTGTTGCGCCGAGTCAAGCCGCTCAGTGGGTTCAATCCCGACTCCTATTCCTGAGAAATCAGGGAGAGGTCCTGCCTCAGTGACATTAACGCCTGCCCCGGAGAGATCAAGTTCGACAAGCCGCCTTGCTTCCCGCTGAAGCTCTACGAGTGAGTAGGGTCTTTCAACTACTCGAACTGGGACGCTGGTCCGCAACGTCCGCACAAGCGCGGCCATCCTGTGAGGGACTTGTCCCTTCCAGTAGAGGATTACTTCCCCCTTGGCATTGTCAAACCGCATCCCTGTGAAGCCTTGCAAGCCTTCTCTCTGCCAAAGCTCGTAGATTTGACTCGACGCGTCTGCTAGAGGCATCTGCCTTGCAATCCTAGGGTCTATCGTTCGAGGAGCGGCCTCGTGGGATATCTTCCATTTGTGACCAGATGCCGATTCGTAACCACCCGTGCCTCGGGCGTACAAAATCCCCGCAGCGGCGATCAACGTCAGCGTTACTACCAGAATTGCAGAGTATGTGAATCTCCGACTCATACCGAAGCTTCTTCGTCTTCATGAATGCAATTACTACAGCAATGTCGTCAAATCCAACGAACCCTACTAGAATAGAGGGGCATCTAAGGTTCGATTTTACCATGCCGGGGTTCTAGCCATCTCAACTCCGGCGCTTCGTGATATTCGGGAGTCCGATGCACGAAACGTAGTAGCGCTTGGTACGGAGGGACATCTGAGGTCTATCGGCGTAGCGACAGTGTCTGCATGGGTCGCCCATGCCTTTGCTTGGGCCGCCGGCGTCTTCTTTGCATTCGGACCCGTGTACCAGGGTGAATCAGTAACCCCGACACTCCCTGGTGAGCCTGGCGGGGAGGTGACTCGGTATAGCACTACGGCAATAGAAGCGAATGGCCTGTATGTAATCTTGTTGCTGCTAGTGCCTATCCTGTTGACCGGCATTGCTTTGTTGGCCCTTCGGCTCACCGCTAGGAGCCAGACGGTACGAAAAGTGGTTCTTTGGGGTCCCGCCGTCGTGCTTCTGGGATTCAGTGCGTTAGCGATAGCTTCCATCGGCATGTTCTATTTGCCAGCGGCGCTTGCGCTCCTCGTTGCAGCCATTGCTGGTCTCGGAGGTCAGGAAGGCAATGAGCCGATCTAGTCTCTCGGTCGTCACTGGGGCCTTTGGTTACAGTGGCAAGTACATCGCGCGGCGGTTGCTGGAACAGGGTGGCATTGTGAAAACTTTGACCCGTACTCCCGCTTCCCACAGCCCCTTCGGTGATCGGGTGGAGGCTCTACCTTTGGACTTCGGCGATTACGATAGGTTGGTGGAAAGTCTTCAGGGAGCCGCCACTCTGTACAACACCTATTGGATTCGCTTTGCCAGAGGAGCGGTCACGTATGAGGTCGCCGTCCAGAACTCCCGCATCCTGATAGGAGCGGCGGTGGAAGCCGGTGTTAGACGCATCGTCCATATCAGCATAACCAACCCTTCGGAGGACTCGCCACTTCCTTACTTCCGGGGGAAGGCCCTGGTGGAGAAGGCAATCTACGAGTCCGGGTTGTCCTACGCCATTCTCCGGCCCACGGTGCTGTTCAGCCCCGAGGATGTGCTGATAAACAACATCGCCTGGTTCCTGCGGCGGTTTCCAGCGTTCCCTATCGCAGGGTCTGGGGACTATCCGATCCAGCCGGTGTTCGTGGGCGACCTGGCGCAACTTGCCGTGAATGCCGGGGCGGGAAGCGAAGATGTCGTGTTAGACGCCGTGGGTCCAGAAACATTCACGTTTGAGGAGATGGTACGGCTCATAGCTCGCCGAGTAGGCAGCCGAGCCCGGCTGATTCACGTACGGCCTTCCGTGGCGCTGCTGGCCGCCCGAATGGCGGGTTGGTTGGTGCGGGATGTGGTGCTGACCAGGGATGAAATAGACGGCCTGTTGGCGGGCCATCTGGTGTCGGCTGACCCACCCACCGCCTCCACTCGGTTCACCGACTGGCTGGAGGCCGAAGGCGCTACGTTGGGACGGCGCTACGCATCGGAACTGGGCCGCCACTACCGCCGCCCTTAAGGGTCGCACATACTTGTTATCAAATAGACACCAATAGCTCAGATACTGGTGGGCGGTTGACTTAGCTTCAGTCGGAGGCAGCATGTCGTCCAGTCCGGCTCACCTGTCGAGACTCGAGCCAGTCAAACCTGATCGTTCGGCGCTAACTTGTTGGTCTGGCGTGCCGAAACAGCTAGGAGATGTGACCGTTCCCGCTCACTGCATCCAAATCTACTGCCCACGAGTACCGAAGTTTTTGGTGTGGATTGGATAATCGGTATCTTGGCCCAAGAAGTCGTACGAGGGATGCGGGAAGCCGCCATACGGGGCTTCTGGGTCTCCACCTACGCTCCCTTCGGGTACAGGAAGGTGTCGGTCCAGGACGGAGCAAAGAAGCGGCCCAAGCTGGAGCTGGACCCGCCGGCGGACTCAGTGATCCGGCGCATCTTCCAGATGGCCCTACAGGGCAAGAGCACCCTGGACATCACGAAGACGCTGAATGGTGAGGGCATCCCCACCTCAACGGGCAAGCACTGGTTGAAGTCCACTGTGCACCGCATCCTCTCCAACGAAGCGTATACAGGAACGCTGGTTTGGGGCGTCGATGCCAAGGACGGTGCTCCACCGGTGCGGGTGGAGGACGCATTCCCCGCAATAGTCACCAAGCAGGAGTTCCGACGGATCACCCGCTCCCTTCGCTCCAAGGCCCCGGCCAGGGTCAACCCCCGGCGGGCATCCAGCCCCTACCTCCTCAGCGGCTTGGTGAAATGTGAGAAGTGCGGAAAGGCGCTCACTGCGGCTGAGGCCAAGAGCGGCAAGTACAGCTACTACGTCTGCCACTCACTGCTGAAGAAGGGCAAGGGAACCTGCAAGACGCCTCGCCTCAACTCCAAGCGCTTTGAGAAGCTGATGATCGAGCAGATTCGCGCAAACATCCTCACGGAAAGCAACATCCGGGACCTGGTTAGACTGATGGACGAGGAGATGGACGGGGTGGCTGCTGAGCAGCGGGAGAGGCTGGAAAACATCGAAGCGGAGCTTATCGAGGTGCGGCGGCGCTTGGACCGGGTGTGGCACGTCATCGAGAACTCGGAACTCGACATATCCGACGCCACCTCCCGCATCAGAGAGCACCGGGAGCGTCAGGAGAAGCTGGAGATCGCCGCAGAGGAGGCCAGGGCATTGCTCTCAGAGCGCCGGGCCGTGCTGGACAACGTGGACACCATCGCCGCCTTCGCCGAGGACATGAGCGACTTCCTGATGACCAGCGAAATCACCGAATCGAGGGCCTTCATCAAGTCCTTCGTCAAGGAGATCAATGTCAAGCCAGGAAAAGCAACGGTCTACTACACCATCCCCACGCCGCCGGACAGCCCGATAGGGGGCGGAGACGCCGCAGAGGTGGCTCTCCACGGCCCAGTAGTTCGCAGTTCAGTACACGTTGGTGGGCCTAAGTTGACGGTAGGCAGAACCATATTCGAGATGCGTCTGGAACTGTGAACCCACCCCAACCCCTTGGTTACCTACATGGCAGGGTAGAAGGCTGAGATTCAACGCCTCACGGCCGTAGTAGCTCTACTGCCTGTCGGGCCTCCTTGCCTTCTTCACCACGGGAACTGCCGAGGGTTGGACCTCCTCAGTAGTCCCTGACGGCTATTGCAATCATATCATGCGGTTGCGATAATCGAATAGGCGATTCATTCCACTGTCGGTGATGACCATCTGGGATGTGAACCACGAAGGAGAGGCTGATGGCCAAGACGGCGAGGTTCGATGGCGGCGCATTCTTCGCCGCTTTGGACGCACAGAGGCAGGCCCGCCATTGCACCTGGAAGCAAGTGGCGGAGGAGTGCGGCATCAGCGCCTCCACTTTGAGTCGTATGTCCCAAGGCAAACACCCTGACGTGAACGGTCTCGCAGCCTTGGCGGCGTGGTCGGGGCTGGACGTAGACCAATTCGTCAGGAGCACCGCCGCCAAGCATGAGCCGGAGCCCCTCGCGGTGATCTCGTCCTGTCTCCACTCCGACCCCCGCCTCAACGAGGAAGCCGCCGTTGCCCTTGACCAGATGGTCAAGGCTGCCTATCGGAGCATGGCGAACCAATGAGCGACCTGAATATCAGCAGCTTCATCTGGGGCATCGCGGACGACGTTCTGCGCGATGTCTACGTCCGGGGCAAGTACCGCGACGTCATCCTGCCCATGACGGTCATTCGCCGCCTCGACGCAGTTCTGGAACCGACCAAGGACGCGGTTCTCCGCATGAAGGCCCAGTTGGACGACGCAGGCATTACGAATCAGGATGCCGCCCTGCGCCAGGCCTCCGGCCAGGCCTTCTACAACACGTCGCCCTTCCGGCTCCGCGACCTTACATCCCGCGGGCGGCAACAGCAGTTGCGGGCCGACTTCGAGGCATACCTCGACGGCTTCTCGCCCAACATCCAGGAGGTCCTTGACAAGTTCAAATTCCGCAATCAGATACCGACGCTAGTGGAGGCGGACGCCCTCGGCTTCCTGCTGGAGAAGTTCCTGGACAGCTCGATCAACCTAAGTCCTGTACCCGTGCTGAACGGGGACGGCTCTGTCAGGTTGGAGGGCCTAGACAACCACCGCATGGGTACGGTCTTCGAGGAGCTCATCCGGCGCTTCAACGAAGAGAACAACGAAGAGGCCGGAGAGCACTTCACCCCTCGTGATGTGGTGCAGCTCATGGCCCGTCTCGTCTTTTTGCCTATCGCCGATAGGATGCAATCGACTACCTACCTGGTCTATGACGGCGCGTGCGGCACAGGCGGGATGCTGACTGTAGCGGAAGAGACGCTGACGCAGCTGACTAGGGAGCAAGGCAAGGAGGCGTCAGTCCATCTGTACGGTCAGGAGGTGAATCCTGAGACCTACGCCATTAGCAAGGCCGACCTCGTCCTCAAGGGCGAGGGTGTGGAGGCGGACAACATGCAGTACGGCTCCACGCTCTCTGCCGACGCCTACCCAGCCCGCGAGTTCGACTTCATGCTCTCCAATCCGCCTTACGGCAAGAGCTGGAAGAGCGACCTGGAACGCATGGGCGGAAAGTCCGACATCACGGACCCGCGCTTCGTCGTGGAGCGCGGCGGCGACCCGGACTACTCCCTCATCACCCGGTCCAGCGACGGCCAGATGATGTTCCTGGCCAACATGCTGAGCAAGATGAAGCGGGACACCCCGATGGGCAGCCGCATCGCGGAGGTGCACAACGGTAGCTCCCTCTTCACCGGCGACGCTGGGCAGGGCGAGAGCAACATCCGCCGCTGGATCATCGAGAACGACTGGCTGGAAGCCATCGTCGCCCTACCGCTCAACATGTTCTACAACACCGGCATCGCAACCTACATCTGGGTGCTCAGCAACCGCAAGCCGGAGCATCGCCGGGGCAAGGTGCAGCTCATCGACGCCACCCAGTGGAACCGGCCGCTGCGCAAGAACCTGGGCAGCAAAAACTGCGAGTTATCCGACGAGGACATCGGCCGAATCTGCGATGCTTTCCTTGCCTTCGAGGAGACGGAGCAGTCGAAGATATTCCCCAACGAGGCCTTCGGCTACTGGAAGGTCACCGTTGAGCGCCCGTTGCGGCTCACTGTCGATCTGTCGCCGGACCATCGCCAGCGCTTCCAAGCCGTCTGCCGTGACGCAAAGGAAGAACCACTCTCCAATGTCATTGATCGGGTGGCGGCAGCGCTGGGCACCGGACCTCACCCCGACTTCAACCGATTCATGGAAGTCGTTGTGGCGAATGCCTCCGCGCATGGCGTCAAGTTGACGGCCAAGCGGAAGAGCCTATTGCAGATGGCGTTGGCGTCCCGCGAAGAGGCCGCCGCGCCCGTCATCAAGAAGACCCACAGGTGGGGCGCGGTAGAACCTGATCCGATCCGCGGACTGATCGAATCTGCCCTGGACGGTCAGAGCGCCGTAGTGGAGTACGAGCCGGACCCGGAACTCCGGGACACGGAGCAGGTGCCATTGCTGGAGGAGGGAGGCGTCGAAGCCTTTATCCGCCGGGAGGTGCTTCCCTACGCAACCGACGCCTGGTATGTGCCCAACAGCATAAAGACCGGCTACGAGATCAGTTTCACCCGCCACTTCTACGAGCCCAAGCCCCTGCGGTCCTTGGAGGAGATCAGGGCCGATATCCAAGCTTTGGAGCGGGAGACCGAGGGGTTGCTGGGGGAAATGTTGAAGACACAGGAAGTGCGTCTGTGAAAGCGACTGAAACGAAGCTGTTGGAGTTCCTCCGGAAATCGCCTCAGTTCAGCATTCCGATCTACCAACGCACCTATTCCTGGACACAGTCGCAATGCAGACAGCTTTGGGATGACATCATACGGGCAGGAGCCAACGACGAAATCTCTGCTCATTTCATCGGGTCGATTGTTTATATAGAACAGGGCCTCTACCAAGTGTCTAGTGGATCACCACTCCTGGTCATAGATGGGCAGCAACGTCTCACTACGGTCTCGCTCATCATTGAAGCACTCGCAAGGTATCTGGGCGACGATGAACCTATCGAAGGCTTCTCCGCGAGGAAACTCCGCAACTACTACCTCCTCAATCCGGAGGAGGCCGATCTGAAGCATTACAAGCTCCTACTAACTCAGACTGACGAGCAGACGCTTCTGGCAATCATAAACCGGAAGCCTCTGCCCCAGCCGTCATCTATACGCATATGCGAGAATTTCGAGTTCTTCGACGGGGAAGTCAAGAAGTTGGGTGATGATGTCGGCGCCCTGTGCAAAGGTTTGGATAAGCTCTTGCTTGTCGACATCTCATTGGACCGCCAGCAAGACAACCCTCAACTCATCTTCGAGAGCATGAACTCTACCGGGCTCGAGCTCAGTCAGGCGGACCTCATTCGCAACTACGTGCTTATGGGACTAGAGCCAGAGCGTCAAAAGGAACTCTATACCGACTACTGGCGACCCATGGAAATGGCTTTTGGTCAAGACGCTTATGCGAAGCACTTCGATGGTTTCATGA
This sequence comes from Dehalococcoidia bacterium, assembly GCA_965249185.1. GTDB lineage: Bacteria > Chloroflexota > Dehalococcoidia > Lucifugimonadales > Australimonadaceae > CBDFLS01. Next base: position 338,431 of record CBDFLS010000002.1, on the reverse strand, counting down.
GGCACTACCTAACCGTCAAGACTGGAGAAATCCCCAAGGTTGGACAAGTCTATGAACAGTTCAAGTCCTATGCACGAAGAATGGAACAGTCTTCTGTAACCGTGGACGAATTATTGACCGATATTCAACATTCCGCCAATCACTATTGTGCAATGGCAGTAGGACTGGAGACTGAACCGAGTCTCGCTGCTGCCTTCAGGGACCTTCGAGAGTTGCGGGTGGATACAGCGTATCCGCTACTGCTTGAACTATATGATGACTATTCGAAGGGGCAGCTGTCCCTGGAAGACTTCGCCCTTGTCGTTCGATACATCGAAAGCTACGTGTTTCGGCGGGCTGTTTGTTCCATCCCGACTAACTCGCTCAACAAGACCTTCGCCACGTTTACTCGCTCGCTAATGAAAGACCACTACTTGGAGAGCGTCCTAGCTCACCTCCAAACGCTGCCATCCTATCGTCGGTTCCCCAACGACGAGGAGTTCCGGCGTGAAATCAAGGCGCGTAACCTGTACAACAACCGCACCAGCTACTGGCTTCGCAGGCTAGAGAATCATGGCCGAAAGGAGCCCGTTCCCGTAGACGAATACACGGTCGAGCACATCTTGCCCCAGAACGAGAATCTTCCAAAGGTGTGGCGAGACTCGCTGGGAGAGGACTGGCGACGGACGCAAGAGACGTGGCTCCACACACTTGGAAATCTGACCCTAACGGGCTACAACACTGAATACAGCGACCGGCCCTTTACCGAGAAGCGCGACATGAAGGGTGGATTCCGAGAGAGTCCATTGCGGCTGAATGAGGAACTGGGCGACCTGACCGTCTGGGACGAGGACGCTATCCAGCGTCGGGCAGAAGCGCTCGCCCAGAAGGCGCTGAGTGTATGGAAGGGGCCGTCACTCAATGATGAAGTGCTCGCCTCGTATTCCCCCAGAACATTGGAGCAAGCTAGGGCATACACCATAGAAGACCATCTCCACCTGAGGGATAGGACGTTAACCAGACAGCTCTTTGAAGAGTTCAGAAGGGAGGTGCTAGCTATAGACCCCTGCGTTTCGGAGGAGTTCCTCAAACTCTACGTTGCATACAAGGCTGAAACCAATTTTGTTGATGCGGTGCCCCAAGCCTCGCGTATGAGACTGACCTTGAACATGAGGTTTGATGAGCTCCATGACCCGAAGGGGATAGCGGATGACGTTACCAACGTCGGACGATGGGGCAACGGAGACGTAGAGGTGAGGCTCAACAGCCGCGAGGAGCTGCCTTACGTCATGGGGCTAGTGCGCCAGGCTTTTGAAAGACAGATGAACGATGGTGAGGTTGACGGGTGACAACCGACCTCAAGTCCTACCCCGCATACAAGCCCTCCGGTGTGGAGTGGCTTGGTGATGTGCCGCGTCATTGGGAAGTTGTCCAACTTGGAAGGATTGGTGTCTTCTCGAAGGGCTCTGGGGGAACGAAGGATGACGAGGTTCCCGATGGGATACCCTGTGTCCGATATGGGGACCTTTATACGACGCACACCCACTTCATTAGGCGGACACGGAGTTTTGTTTCGCCAGCGAGGGCCAGGGCTTACACGCCAATCAATAGAGGCGACGTTCTCTTCCCTACGTCAGGTGAGACCATAGAGGACATTGGCAAATCCGCAGTCAACTTAATTCACACTCAAGTTCTATGTGGTGGAGACCTGATCGTCTTCCGGCCAATGGTTCCAATGGAACCTAAGTTTGCGGGCTACTCACTGGACTGTCATTCGGCTCAAACCCAGAAATCACTGATGGGGCGCGGCATCACCATCATGCACGTCTACAGTGCCCAGCTCAAGTATTTTAGGCTGCTCCTCCCACCCCTCCCGGAGCAGGCCTCCATCGTGCGCTACCTGGACCACGTGGACCGGCGCATCCGGCGGTACGTCAGCGCCAAGCGGAAGCTGATCGCCCTGCTAGATGAGGAGAAGCAGGCCGTCATCAACCAAGCCGTCACCCGCGGCCTCGACCCCAACGTCCGCCTCAAGCCCTCCGGCGTCGAGTGGCTCGGCGACGTGCCAGAGCACTGGGAGATGCGGAGAGGCAAGCGGCTATTCAGTCCCCGCCGAGAATTAGCCAGACCAGATGACATTCAGCTATCCGCAACGCAGGCATACGGAGTAATCCCCCAAGACGAGTACGAAGAGAGAATGGGTCGGAGGATCGTGAAGATCTCTCTTCACCTCAACCAGCGCCGGCATGTCGAAGTGGACGACTTTGTCATCAGTATGCGCAGCTTCCAAGGTGGCTTAGAGAGGGCTTGGGCAAGCGGATGTATCCGCTCGTCGTACATCGTTCTTCGCCCGGCCATTGAGGTAGATGTGGAATTCTTCAGCTATGTATTCAAATCACAAGCTTACATACAGGCACTACGGTCAACAGCCAACTTCATTCGGGATGGCCAGGATTTGACCTTCGATAATTTTTGCGCAGTCGACTTACCATTCCCACCTGCCGAGGAGCAGAGGAAGATAGCGGTGGCACTCAGAGCAGCCACCGCCAATATCAGTGCCGCCATCGCCCGCGCCCGCCGCCAGATTGAGCTTGTGCAGGAGTACCGCACACGGCTCATCTCCGACGTGGTGACGGGCAAGCTGGACGTGCGCGAGGCGGCGCTGCTATCGGACGAAGCCGACGACCAGGATCCTATAGAGGAAGGCGACCTGTTAACAGACGGTGTGGCCGAAGACCTGCACGACCCCGACGAATGGGCAGAAGGGTTGGCAATGGAAAACGAGGTGACCGTATGACGGACTGGGGAAAGTGCCCGGCAGTCGAGAGCGTGCCCGGCAGGCTGAGTGGGGCCTGGGTGTTCACCGGCACCAGAGTGCCAGTATCCGCTCTTTTCGAGAACCTTGAGAGCGGCGCTACGATAACACAGTTTCTTGATTGGTTCGAGGGCGTGGAGGAATGGAAGGTCAGAGCTGTTCTCGAATTCGCGGCGAAGTCCGTCAAGGTTTCCGTAGAACCGTGAAGATTCTATTGGACCAGGGAACGCCTCGGCCGCTTCGAGAACATCTGCACGGACATTCGGTGGATACGGCAGCGGAGCGAGGATGGTCAGGACTCGGCAATGGAGACCTAATTGAGCAGGCCGAGCAGGAGGGATACGAAATCCTCATCACCACTGACCAGAATATGCGATACCAACAGAACCTCACAGATAGGCGACTGGCGATTGTCGTCCTGCTGTCCACGGCATGGCCCTATGTCCAGCCACGTATAGAAGAGATTCGCACTGTCCTTGACGAAATACACCCCGGTGAACTGAGAGAAGTCCCGATCCTAGAGATGGAAGAGGGGTAGCGTGACCACAGACACCACTGAGAAGGGACTTGAGCGGCTCATCTGTATCGCCATGGCCGGCCACGCGTGTGAACCTGCCCAGGGAGGCGCTGTGGCAGAACGTCCGGCCAATTACGGCGTAGGCTGGATCGGCGGAGACCCACAAGATTACGACCGGGAGTACTGCGTCGACCTCGTTCAGCTTTCCTCTTTCCTGGAGACGACCCAGCCAGAGGAGGCCCAGTCCCTGGACTTGGGCCAAGACAGCCCGACGCGGCGCAAGTTCCTGGCCCGGCTGCAAGGGGAGATCAGGAAGCGAGGGACCATTGACGTGTTACGCAAGGGAATCAAACACGGTCCGCACCAGATTGACCTCATGTACAGCACACCGTCGCCGGGGAACGAGAAGGCCAAGGCACAGTTTGCGCAGAACCGGTTTTCCATAACGCGTCAACTTCAATACAGCCAGGACAACACCCAGCTTGCCTTGGACCTGTGCCTCTTAATCAACGGGCTGCCTGTGGCCACCTTCGAGCTGAAGAACAGTCTGACCAAGCAGACAGTAGCGGACGCCGTTAAGCAGTACAGAGAAGACCGCAACCCTCGCGAAAAGCTCTTCGAGCTGGGGCGCTGCCTTGTCCACTTCGCCGTCGACGATCACGAGGTGCAATTCTGTACTCACCTACAGGGGAAGAGCTCCTGGTTCCTGCCTTTCGACAAGGGATGGAACGACGGTGCGGGCAATCCTCCGAACCCCAACGGGATCAAGACCGATTACCTGTGGAAGCAGGTCCTTACCCGGGAAGGCCTCACCGACATCATTGAGAACTACGCCCAAGTTGCCGAAACCAAGGACGACAAGAGCGGGCATAAGAAGCGGGAGCAGATATGGCCCCGCTACCACCAGTTGGACGTGGTGCGGCGGCTCCTAACAGATGTGCCTACAGACCGTGTTGGCAAGAGGTATCTCATCCAACACTCACCCGGAAGCGGCAAGTCCAACTCCATCGCCTGGTTAGCCCACCAGCTTATCGGGCTGGAGTCCAACGGCAAGGCCGTCTTCGATTCCGTCATAGTTGTGACGGACCGGAGGATTCTCGATAGGCAGATCAGGGACACTATTCGCCGGTTTGCCCAAGTAGGCTCCGTCGTGGGCCATGCCCAGAACTCCAAGGACTTGCGCACCTTCCTTCAGGATGGGAAGAAGGTTGTCATTACTACCGTGCAGAAGTTTCCCTTCATTCTGGACGCCATCGGGGACGAACACCGTAATCACAGCTTCGGAGTCATCATCGACGAGGCCCACTCCAGCCAAGGAGGCCGCACCTCCGCATCGGTGTCCATGGCCCTGGGACAGGCCGGTGCAGAAGAGGAAGAAGAGACCGCCGAGGACAAGATCAACAGAATCATCGAGAGCAAGAAGCTGCTGCCCAACGCCAGCTACTTCGCATTCACGGCCACGCCAAAGAATCGGACGCTGGAGATCTTCGGCCGGCCTATCCCGGAGGGAGACAAGGTCAGGCACGTCCCATACCACTCCTACACCATGAAGCAGGCAACCGAGGAAGGGTTCATAGTAGACGTGCTGAAGCACTACACACCGGTGGAAAGCTACTACCGGCTGGTCAAGACGGTTGAGGCGGACCCGGAGTTCGATACGAAGCGTGCGGCGAAGAAGCTGAGGCGCTATGTTGAGAACAACGATCATGCCATCCGCCTCAAGGCGGAGATCATGGTGGACCACTTCCACGAGCAGGTCATCGGCCTTCAGAAGGTCGGCGGCCAGGCCAGGGCCATGGTGGTGACAGGGAGTATTGAGCGCGCCATCCGCTACTACCACGCTATCCGAGATTACTTGGCAGAGCGCAAGAGTCCATACCAGGCGGTCGTCGCCTTTTCCGGTGAGCACGAATACGCAGGGACGAAGGTAACCGAGGCTTCCCTCAACGGTTTCTCCTCGAACCTCATCGCCGACGAGATTCAGAAGGACCCGTATCGTTTCCTGGTTTGCGCCGACAAGTTTCAGACCGGCTACGACGAGCCGCTGCTGCACACGATGTACGTGGACAAGATGCTGTCCGGCGTCAAGGCGGTGCAGACGCTCTCTCGCCTCAATCGGGCACACCCCAAGAAGCATGATGCATTTGTGCTCGACTTTGCCAATGACGTGGACACTATCCAGGACTCCTTCGCCGACTACTACCGCACTACGGTCCTTGCCGACGAGACCGATCCCGACAAGCTGCATGACCTCAAGGCAACGCTCGACGGCTATCAGGTGTACGAGCAGGCCCAAATCGACCAGTTGGTGGAGCTCTATCTCTCCGGTGCGGACCGTGACCAGCTCGACCCGGTCCTCGACTCCTGCGTTACCGTCTACCGGGAACAGCTTGACGAGGACGGCCAGGTGGACTTCAAAGGCACGGCGAAGGGGTTCCTTCGCACCTATGGCTTCCTGGCCTCGATACTTCCCTACACCAACGCCCAGTGGGAAAAGCTGTCGATATTCCTAAACTTCCTCGTGCCGAAGCTGCCCGCTCCCGTTGAAGAGGATCTGTCGAAGGGGATTCTCGATACCATCGACATGGATAGCTACCGGGTGGAGAAGCAGGCAGCCCAGGCAATCCAGCTACCCGACGAGGATGCAGAGATAGAGCCGGTCCCAACCACGGGCGGAGGGCAAAAGGCCGAGCCGGAGTTGGAACGGCTGTCGAATATCATCAAAGACTTCAACGACCGATTCGGCAACATCGAGTGGAAGGACGCGGACAAGATCGAGAAGGTGATTGCCGAAGAGCTGCCCGCGAAGGTTGCCGGTGACAGGGCGTACCAGAACGCCATGGCAAACTCCGACCAACAGAACGCCCGGATTGAGCACGACAAGGCCTTAGAACGGGCCATGACCGAGCTTCTGGCAGACCACACCGAGCTGTTCAAACAGTTCAGCGACAACGAATCATTCCGCCGGTGGCTCTCCGAAATGGTCTTCGCCGCCACCTACGTTGGAGCGGCCGCTAGTGGGACTGGAAGCGAGGTGGGCTGACAGATGAAAGCCATATCTCCTGCAACAATCACCTTGCGTCCCGTCGCCTTCGACTGTTCTGTGGCGCTGGGGGACTGTCCTATGGGATACAACGGGCAGGGATAACGATCATCGGGGGCATAGGCAGAACAGGCGACTAAGGAATAACTACTGAGTTGCCAAGGTCTTCCTACGAGAGAATTGCCGTTCCACTCCTGTAACCCGCATCCGGAAGGCCAACATCTGGCTACTTACCGCATATGACTCGCAGGCCTCTTGATCGGAAACTCGTCGACTCCGCAAGTGTACTAGTGCTTCTCTGGGCAGAAGCAACGCTGCTGCAAGCCAATTCGCCTCCTCCTCGGCAGAGGCGTTATACCCTCTAAGGGCCAGATCTTCGTCCCCTGCGAAGAACACGGTGCTGGGTTGATGTCCCAGAAGCAGGTGTGCCAGTTCGTGCATGAGATCGCTTGAGTAGCGACCTTTGCTATGGTTAGGGTTCACAACAATGGCGTCGCGGCCCCACGCGGAAACAGTGATTGCGGACCACGAATCCCGATCTACGGCGACTAACTGGAGGACATCATCTTCGGAGAGGCCCAGGTCGGTGACCCGCCATACGGCAACATCTAGATAGGAAGCCAGTCGACCTGGCGAAAGGGCAGCAGTAGGAGCGAGTCCTAGCTCGACACGCAAAGAGCGGGTCATCTCCTCACAGCGAGACTTAAAGCCCCTCTCCATCAGTACCTCCCGGAGGGTCGGCGAGCATCATCTGGGCTTGGATGATGGCGTTGGCTAACGCGTGTGCCGTTTCAGGAGCGATCTCTCGGTTCGCTTTCAAATGAGCAGTGGCCATGCTGGGTTGCTCGGTCTCTGGGGACTGGTGGGAGACTCCCAATAGGAGTGCCGGATCGACTTCAAGCCAGCGGCACAGCTTTCCGAAAGTTTGAAGGTCCGGCATCTTTCCGGATTCGATCCTGGAGAGTGTCGGGGCACTCGTGCCAATGTCGGCCGCAACCGCCCGAAGGCCTCTGTCACCCCTCTTCTCGCGGACGATGGTTCCAAGGTTTTGTAGAGTGACCTTACGCATAGTCCCTCCTATTGCACTTATAGTACATGTTATTGACTGTCTAACGCGCAGCCGGTATACTGGCTGTATCCTTTATAAAATAATGTTCCACATGTGATGATAATGGACACGCCAAATAGAGTCAACTCAGAAACGGATAACCAGAGGGCCCTCGAATGCGACGGGGCGTTCCACATTCTCGCCCTTGATGGTGGTGGCACAAGGGGAATCTACTCGGCTCAGATTCTGGCTAGCATTGAGCGTGAGCTCAGTACACCAGTCAGGGAGTGTTTCGATCTTATTGCCGGCACCAGCACAGGCTCAATCATCGCAGGGGCCGCTGCTGTGGGCATTCCAATGACCAAGGTAGTCGAGCTTTTCATGGAGGAGTCTTCGCGCATCTTTCGGAAGAGATGGCCAGGCTCGTTCCACATCCGAAGCAAGTACTCGAGGCGGTCTCTTGAGCAGGTGGTTCGGGGTTGCGTGTCTGACCTGACCCTGGGAAAGGTCTCGACGCCCCTTATGATTCTGGGTTCCAACATATCGACCGGCGGTGTACATGTATTTAAGTCTCGATACCTGAAGGACCTCGGAGAACCCTACGTCAGAGACGCAGATGTCTTTCTGAGTGACGCTATCCTAGCGTCGTGCGCTGCTCCCACGTATTTTGACCCCGTATCGGTCGACGATTCCGTCTTAGCGGACGGGGGACTGTGGGCCAACAATCCGTCGCTCATCGCTTTGACGGAGGCAGTTTCTAAGTTTAAGCGGTCGGTTGAACAGGTACACGTCCTATCAATCGGTACCGGACATTCCGTCAATCTCTATTCCAAGAAGAGGCTGTGGGGTCTCATCACCGGCTGGGGCCGCCAAAAGTTGGTCTCCTACGTTCTCAGGCTGCAATCAAACGCCTCTGCGAACATGGCCAGGCTATTGCTTGAGGACAGGTACCTCCGGCTTGACCCCGCGATCGAGGCTTGGGAATTGGACGACGTAGAGCACTTGGATAATTTGAAGGCTTTGGCAACCAGCGATTTCGCCTTCCGGAGTGAGGCGATTATGGAGAACTTTAAGAAAGCAAAGTGAGGCGACACCTGCAGAGGCTACATGTGTCGTGACAGGCCAGCTAGCACTTGCGAAGCTAACAAAACCTTAGAGGGAGATGAAGATGACTAGGAGCAACCAGGAATTCCAGGACTTCCTCAGAGATGAAGTCAACCTCAACCAGAGTCGTCTCGACCGGTTGGAGACGAGTGTGCGGGCTGTGAACAGCTATCTCAAAGACCGTCTCACCGGCTACCAGAAGATGGAGCGGCAAGGTTCATACGCACTAGGGACCCTCATCAAGCCTGTAGACGAAAATGACGAGTATGATGCCGACATCCAGATAGTAATGAACCCCAATCCAAAGTGGCAGGCCAAAGATTACATCAACGAGATTCACAAGACCCTTAAGCAGAATCAGAACTATGCTGACAAGCTCGGTCTCAAGACCCGATGCGTGAGGATCAACTATGCTGGCGACTTTCACCTCGACACTGTACCGCGCGTAACCTCCGGCAACAGGCACTACGTCTGCAATCGAATTGAGAGCAGATTCGAAGAGACTGACGGAAATGGATACCGCGACTGGTTCAATGAAAAGAATCGGATAACCGGCGGTAATCTAAAGCGAGTCGTCAGATTGCTCAAGTACCTGCGAGACCATAAGAACAACTACAGCGCCAAGTCGATCTTGCTGACCACCCTAGCTGGGAACACCATCAAACCCTCCGATGCAGGTACCGAGACCGTCAGTACGGTCTCCGACACTTTGGTGACTGTTCTGACGAGAATGGACGCCTACCTTCAGCAGCACCCCAATATGCCGGAGATCAGGAATCCGGTGCTGCCAACGGAGACGTTCAACCGGCACTGGGACCAAGCTAGGTACACCAACTTCAGGACCAGAGTCAACTCCCATGCCCGAACCGCCAAGAGAGCCAAGGGGGAGTCATCAAGCGGGGAAGCCATCAAGATTTGGCAAGAGCTGTTCGGGGAGAACTTCGGCAAGGGCTCTGGTGGCAGTGGAGGTCGGGGAGGGAATGGTGAGGGCGGACGCGGCAATCCGCCGAGTAGCCCTAGAAATAATCCTAGCGGCATTGCGGCCCCAGCTGTAGGTATTCCGAGGGTAGTTACTCCAAGGAAGCCTTACGCCAGATGAGACCAAGTACTTCCGACCTGGAGTGGCTCACCCGGTGCTTTCCCGGTCTGCTCTACGATGCGAATACCAACGAGATAGCTGGCGAGATCGCGTTCTGCGCAGTGTACGACAGTGGAATAGACCGGGTGCGGATCGGGAACGATGACGCACATCAACGATTGGCCTCATTCCTTTGCGACTCATACTCCCTGCGTATTGATTTGCACTCGATTGACAGAAACGGTTGGCCAAGGGTTTACGAGGCCGGCGGCCGCCACCAGGCCATCTCGACAAAGCACAACGTTGATGCCATTGACCTGCATTTCTATCCAGATGGGTCATGTTGTCTGGGAATCAGATTCTCTCCCGAACGGTTCCTAACAATTGAGCGGTTCATAGACGAACTCGTAATCCCATTCTTGTACCGTTTGTCCTACGTGGACAAGAACGGACCACTTGCTGCCAAAAAAGACCTTTGGGGCGAGTACGTTCATGGTGATGACGGGATCCGGCAATGCATGAACGAGGTATTGGAGATGGTTAGTAGAGGTCTAGGCAGGAATGAACTCTGTCCGTGTGGCAGCGGTCGCAAATTCAAGAGATGCCATCTTGATGATGTGGAGGCATTGAAGAGCGCACTTGCGCGCCAGCGTAGTTAGTAGCTACTTGTATCCACGCCGGAGCGTAGCGACGCTCATGTTGCCGTGCTGCCCTTGTCTGCATTAGGCATGGCTCCGCATCTGTCCGCCGAGTAGAACCCGCGTCGCCTCGAGCTGACAGGCCTCCGCTGTCGAGTTCTAGCTTAGGCAACTCCAACAACCCCTTCCCCCCTCAACCACAAAATCACTTCGTATACAAGGGCTTGCAAGGCCTTACCTTGGATGAATTTTCCATTCACAATGAGAAGTTGGGCCATTGCTGGCAGGAGCAGTTGATTGATCGCCGCGGAGCCACGAACGCAAACGTCGAACGGCACGACACAGGCCGGACCGCGCCTCACGAGAGCGGTCCGGAACTACGTGCGCGCTTACGCCTCGCTGCACGGACGGCGCAAGGCAGCCGAGCATCTCGGCGTGTCCCGCCACACCCTGTGGCGCTTCCTTGAAAGAGGCGAGATGGGGCGCGCCGTGCCCTCCGCCGTCGTGAACAAGGTCGGCAACAGCGTCCGAGCGATTGAAGCGGCCACATACGAGATCATCATCTACCTGGAGGGCCTGCGGCCGGACTCTGCCCTGCGTTCCTTGCGCCAGGGTCGTTCCTTGCGCCAGGGTCTTGAGGAGGCGCTCCTGCTACTCTGCGCAGCGCCGTTCACCACGGTGGACGAGCTGTCGCGCTTGGGATGCGTTCCGGCCTCCACGCTCCGCGAGCGCTTGAAGATGCTGATTGAGCGGGGCCTCGTGGACTCCGTGCCACACCACCTGAGCGCGTTGGGGACTCGCCCTCAGCGCCGGTACTTCCCGACGGAGAAGGGCGTCACCGCCGGAGGCATGGCAACCAAGGGCCGTGAGCACATGCTGCGGGCCTACCCAGTGTCGAAGCAGTGGTTCCGGCTGCTGGCCGAGCGACTGGACGCCGTGGCCGTGCTCTACCGCGTCGCCGCCATGGTCGCCGACGCCGACCCGCAAGACGACCCGGTGCGAGTGGACCACTACCGCCACGGCCCCTACGATATGCTGCTCACCCTGTCCGGGGGCCGCTCCATCGGCCTGATTCGCCAGGGACCGGCGCTGCCCACGTCCAGACTCCGCTACCGCCTCAGGAGCATCGAGAGGCTGGACAGCAGCGACAGCCCCTTCGTCGCCCTGGTGCTGACCCATGCAGACCAGGCCACCCGCAGGGCCATCCGCTCCCTGGGCGACCCGTCGGAGCACTCCCGGACCTTCGTTGCGACGGAGGGGGGGCTTCTGGCCGGAGACCACACGGGAGTCGTCTGGCAGCAGTGCGGGAGCGGCCTGGGCGAGGCCGTGCGCATCGACGCCGACACATCCCTGGCGGGTATCCTGGCCTTGGCGGAGCGCCTGCTGGACTCCTCCTACTCCTTCCTGGGCAAAAGCCCGAAGCCAAATCCCAGCGACCTCTATCCCTCCGGCGTGCAGGCCGCCATGCCGGAGCCGTCGCAGCAGCTCACACCGGCCCTCCCGGCGCAGCTGACCCGGGCCGAGAAGGACGCCCTCGACCTGCTGGCAGCCTGGCCCCTGTGCACCCGTGAGCAGCTGGCGGGACTGATGGGCGGCGTCACTCTGCGCCGCGTCAATCAGGTGCTCCGCTCCCTTTCCCAGCACGACCTAATGCGAGCGGACGAGCCTCTGCACATGCTCACCGACGAGGGGCTGACGTACCTGGCCCGCAGGGACCGCGCCGCCGTGGGGCTGACCCTCGACCGGTGGAGCGCCGAGCCTCTCTACCTGAACGCCGACATCTACGCAGGGACCGCGGTGCGCGCCCTCGCCTCTCAGATGCGTCACCACGCCGGCGTGATCGACTTCGCAGCCGCCCTGTCCACCGAGGTCGCTCGATCCCCGGACCACGACCTGTTCGACCTGCTGCCCACGTCCCGCTCCAGCATCGGCTACCGCTACGACTGGACCACCTACGTCATCCATCCCGACGCCTCCTTCACCCTGGAATACAAAGGCCGGTGGCGTCCGTACCTGCTGGAGTTCGAACGGAGAGCCACGACCCCGAAGCGTGCCCGCTCCCGTCTGAAGTCCTACCAGCGGTACTTCGACAGCGGATGGGCTGAGCGAGATCACGAGGGACGCCTGCCCCGGGTGCTCTTCATCTTCGAGTCTCCCGGCAGCGAGAACGCCTTCCTCGACGTTGCCGACACAGTGAATGGGGGCCCATCATCACCTCGAACACAGAGATCCTTTCCAAGCGTGGCATCCTGGGCGACGCATGGATTCTACCGCCGCCCCATTCCCTCGACAGGAGGCCGCTTTCCGTGATGGGTCAGGTGACAGAATGACCGCCACGCCGTTCCGACCACTTCCTGTAGGGGGTGTCCCAGCATGGCTGCTGGGACCATTGTCCGCCCACCTGCAACCCCTCTTGCATCTTCCGCCCTCCCATGTGCAATTTGTTGCAGAACTGATACGTCAGCGGAGTTCCCGTCGACCGCAGCTCTCCATTGCACTTCAGCCTTGGCTCCTAGCTACATCCCCCTCAGTCAGCATCCCGCCGACCAGCCCCATGAGGGTCACAGAAGCATGTTCCATCACAGGCCCCAGTCCGTTCCCACAGTTTCCTATAGGGGGACAAAAGGGCATTCCGCCACCTACGGTGTCAGCCCCCAACAGGTCGAAACGTGACAATTGTTGCAGCGCCCGGACCCCGTCTATCCGGGCGACGGCTCCTCCCCGGTAGGGGTTGAAAGCCGGTGTCGAGATAGTGTATAGTAAGACAATATACTACAACAGGAGACGAGAGAGAGTGACCACCCCCAGGAGGTCCAAGACTATCACCTTCTCCCTGCCGCCGGAGATGGAGGCGCAGGTGCGCCAGGTGATGAAGGAGGACGACCTCTCCGTGAGCGAGCTGCTCAGACAGGGTATACGCCTGTTCATGGAGGAGCGGGAGTGGCGAAGACGGGAGCGGCTGGAACGGCTGCGCTCCCGCATTACTACCGAGCAGGAAGAGACAGGAAGGAGAGAGCGATGAACGACCGACTCGATCTGATACCGGCCGCCCTCTACGCCAGAGTATCCAGCGACCGCCAGGACGTGGACCTGTCCGTGGCCGCCCAGCTGCGGGCGCTCAGGGACTATGCCGACAAGAACGGCTACCACGTCGCCCGCGAGTACGTGGACGAGGCCGAGAGCGGACTGATAGCGGATAGGCCGCAGTTCAGGAAGATGCTGGACGAGGCCGCGAAGCCTGAGGCCCCCTTCAAGGAGATATTGGTCTGGAAGTTCAGCCGGTTCACCCGCAAGCGGGAGCACGCCGTTGCCTTCAAGTCGATGCTACGGCGCAAGGGCGTCCGGGTGGTCTCCATCACCGAGCACGCCGATGACACCCCCACCGGCAAGCTCCTTGAGGCCATCATCGAGAGCGTCGATGAATTCTACAGTGAGAATCTTGCCCAGGAGGTCGTCCGGGGAATGAGGGAGGCAGCCTCCCGCGGCTTCTGGGTCGCCAGCAGGGTTCCCTACGGCTTCAGCAAGGCCATGGTGCAGGACGGAGCCAAGAAGCGGCCCACCTTGGAACCCGATCCCGCCACCGCGCCCGTGGTGGAGCGCATCTTCGGCATGGCCGAGGTAGGGAGGGGAATCCTGGACATCACCCGCACCCTCAACGACGAGGGAATCGCCAACCCCACCGGCAGGCTCTGGTCAAAGAACGGCGTCCACATCATCGAGGTCTACACGGGAACCCTGGTCTGGGGCACGACGGCGAAGGACAAGGCGGACCCGGTGCGGGTGGAGAAGGCCTTCCCCGCTATCGTCTCCAAGGCCCAGTTCCGCCGCGTGAACCGGAAGCTGCGCTCCCGCGCTCCCAGGAGGAGCCACCCCCGCCGTGTCGGAAGCACCTACCTGCTCAGCGGGCTTGTCCGGTGCAAAGCGTGCAACCGCGCCCTCTCCGGCCAGGACGCCAAGAGCGGGAAGTTCGCCTACTACGTCTGCCAGTCGGTGATGAAGCGCGGCAGCGGGGCCTGCGACGCCCCCAGGCTCAACGCCCGGCGCTTCGAGGAGAAGGTGGTGGGGAAGATTCGGGAGAACGTGCTCACCGAGTCCAACATCCGTGCGTTGGTGAAGCTGGTGGACGAGGAGATGGACGGGGTGGCCAAGGAGCAGAGGCAGAAGCTGGAGACAATCGAGGCGGAGCTGGTGGACGTGAAGCGCAGGCTGGGACGGCTCTACGACCTGGCGGAGACCACAGACCTGGACATCGACGACTTCAAGCCCAGGATACGCGACCACCGGGAGCGTCAGGGGAGGCTTGAAGCCACGGCTGAGGAGGCGAGGGCGATGCTCTCCCAGCGCAGGGATGTCCTGGACGACGTGGAGACCATCACGGCCTACGCTCTGGACATGAGCATGTTCCTGAACGAGAGCGAGCTAACGGAGCGCAGGGCCTTCATCGAGAGCTTTGTGAAGGAGATCGTCGTGATGCCCGACAACGCGGTGGTGCGCTACACGATTCCGATGCCCAACGACAGCCCCATACCGGGGAGAGACGCTGAGGAGATGGCGCTGAACGGCTCGGTTCTGTCTACCGTCAAGTTTGGTGGGCCTACGTGTACTGAATTGAGCCTGTCTCAGAAGTCTCCTGCCAGGATTTTGGGTGGAGGCAGTCCTACGGTTAGCGATCACGACCACCCTGATAGAGTATGAAATACTGCAAAATAAGCCGTCATGCCCGCGAAAGCGGGAATCCAGAAAGATAGCATACTGGAGCTCTCAGCTTTATGAGACAGGCTCAATTGCGAACTTTTCGATTGGCCGTTTCCTTGTGACCCACGCACGAGAGTCCTGCCTCGGGTGAGCATCTCCCACGGGGCGGGCGTGCATCAAGACAATTATTTGCCTTTCGTCCCGGCGATGGCATTGCGTTGGAAGAGCGAGAAGGCGGCGATCCCGGCAATGGCATTGTCCACCGGTCCAAGGAGGGCAACGCCTAAGAGGGCAGACCTGCGGTCATCCGGCACCGTTTCCTCTCCTGAGTTCATATCTAACGACGCACAAGCTACCAAGAGTACGAGTGGAAGGACTTAGCCACCTCGCCTCGCCATTCGTACCACCCTTCGGACTATGGTAGCCACTTCGCGGGCCAGGGACTTGAGCGAGCTATTCAGCCAACGCCATGCTCTGACTACCCCACCGGCAATCGTCCCCACGAGACTGTCGGCTCCCCATAAGAACCTCGTCCAGCCCCACTTACGCTGCAAACCAACTATCAGAACGGCTCCAGCTATTATCCCGCCAATTGTCACGACGATGCCCCACCACGGAAACCCTCCATTCTCCTCATCTGCCCTGGGAGGTACCAACTCCACGACGGGTGTGGGGGTTGGTTCTGGGGTCACGACAGGCGATGGCGGTATCAGAACTCCAACTTGCCAATCGCTGGCTTCCGTGGTTAGCACGGTTACTATCGCCACGCCGTCAGCCGTGCTCATTCGATCCGACACGCAGGGGCCTGGTACCGCCTGGGCGTTCTCCGTGCATGCGACCACAACCACTCTATCTTTAAAGACTGCGAGCTCCTTCGGCGACGCTTCCGTCAGCACTAAGAAGCGCAGTTCGATGGGGGCGTCTACGGAGGCCGTCGGCGCTGTTATCTCGAAGGTGGCTCCCACAAGATCGAAGCCGGTGGGACCTTCCGTGTCCCCACTAGAGCGAACGATTACCGTAACCCGGCCGGCATTAGGCGTGTGCACTTGCACCTGCACCGGGTTTGTCGCACTTACCGGGTCAGACTGCACAACTTCTCCTGAATTTGCTTCCGTGCTTAGCACGCTGACAACAGTTGGGTCTAGCGTCGGGGAGGGCAGGACCGGCGCCGTGGCCGAGCTTACCGCTTCTTTCCCCGGCCCGTGGCCGTCGGTGTAGGTGGCCAGTACCCGCAGTTGCTTTCCTTCGTTCGCACTCACTGGCGCATAAGTCTGGGACGTGGCTCCGGAGACCTCGGCCCACGGTCCGCCATCCGCCGAGGTTTGCCACTGCCAGTCCACTTCTGACACGCTTCCGTCTGGATCGGACAGCGTGGCAATGACTTGGGTCCCTGTCTCAACGATTGTCGAAGAGAGAGCAATTGTGCCAGCCTCGTCTACGTTCCCCACCTCGATGTCTACCGTGGCGCTACGCCTGCGACCACCCTCATCTCTGGCAGTAACAGTCAAGGAGTAGGATCTCTTGGTTTCGAAGTCCAATGTCGTCCCTTCGCCCACTCTAATCTGTCCCGTACGCTCCTCGATGACAAACGAGGCTCTGTCCCTGCCCGCCAGCGTGTAGGTGATTTCGTCGTCATCGGGGTCAGTGGCCGTTACAGGGGAGCCCACCGGATCGCCTGTTTCCAACCCTTCTGCGACCTGACGCGTTACCGATGGGTCAGAGAACACGGGCGGTCGGTTGACCGGGGCGCCGCCGCCGGAACCACCACCAGTGGAAGTTGGGCTCACCACCGTCAGTTGGAATGGGATGCCAACCCCCAAGCCCTCGGAATCCGTAGCGGTGATTGTGACCTGGAAGTCCCCGGCTACGTTTGGCGTGCCGCTGAAGGTGCGAGTTGTTGCATCGAAGCTCAGCCAAGCGGCGGAGGGTTGTACCGAGTGGGAGTAGTCCACGGCGTGGCCCTCCGGGTCTGTGCTTGCCGGGAACGTGTAGTTGAACTCGGTTCCCTGCGTAACTGTCTGGCCGGTGACCACCGGAACCGACGGCGCTTCATTCACATCCGTTACTGTCACCGTGATTGTCTGCTCCGTCGTCAGGGTGCGGGTGGCGTCGTTGGGATCGGCGCTGGTGGCGGTGACCACCAACACGTACTCGTTGTTCTGCGCATTGTTGGCTGGTGTGGCGCTCTCGGCGTCAGTGGGATTCTCGTAGTCTGGAGCGGCCTTGAACCGCAGGTCGGCGTCGCCCGGGCCAAGCTCGAACTTGGCGCTGTCCGCCCCACCCGTGATCTGGTAGCTGATCTGCGTGTCGGAGGGAACGTCGTCGGTGGCGGCGACGGTGACCACCGCCTGGGTGTTCTCGGCCACGTCGAAGGAGTCGGCCGTGGTGAAGACTGGAGCTTCGTTCACATCCGTCACTGTCACCGTGATTGTCTGCTCCGTCGTCAGGGCGCGGGTGGCGTCGTTGGGATCGGCGCTGGTGGCGGTGACCACCAACACGTACTCGTTGTTCTGCGCATTGTTGGCTGGTGTAGCGCTCTCGGCGTCAGTGGGATTCTCGTAGTCTGGAGCGGCCTTGAACCGCAGGTCGGCGTCGCCCGGGCCAAGCTCGAACTTGGCGCTGTCCGCCCCACCGGTTATCTGGTAGCTGACGTCCGTGTCAGAGGCATCTTCATCGGTGGCGGCGACGGTGACCACCGCCTGGGTGTTCTCGGCCACGTCGAAGGCATTGCCCGTAGAGAAGACAGGGGCCTCGTTGACGTCGATCACGTTGATGGTCACGGCGATGGTGTCGTCGATGGCGCTATCCTGTGCACCGGCGTCGTCCTTGCTGTCCCTGACGGTGAGGGTCAGTGACGGATAGGACGTCGTGGTCTCATAGTCCAGCTCTGCCGTCGACGACACGGTAATCTGCCCGCTCCCGTCCACCTTGAAGTTCCCCGAGCCGCTACCGGAGAGCACGTAGGTAAGCGGATCATTCCCAGGGTCCGTGGCCTGCACCGTGCCCACGACCGTCCCGGCCGGGCTGTTCTCATCCACAGACCTGGTCGCCGTCGCGCCGTCGTCGAAGGTCGGGTCGCTGTTCTTCGGGGTTCCCGGAGAGGTGTCGGACCAGCCGCTCTTGCCAGTGCCGACGGTATTGGCGATGACGTTACTGGCCCGCACCTGCACGTCGTAGCCGGCGCCGCTGGTCAGGCCCGTAATGTCATACTGCAAGTTGCCGCCGGTTGTCGACTGCCAGGCGTTCAACCCCTCGGTCCAGCTGGAATCGACGGTCTCGTCAGCGCTGGTGAGGATGAAGCGCACGTCGTAGGCGATGATGTCGGAACCGCCGTCCCAGTCCGGCGCGCTCCAGGCCACGGTGAGCTTTTCGTAGCCCTTGGTGACACTATCTATGGCGGGCGTGTCGGGCTTCGTCCTCTGGCTGCCGAACTCCGCCCAGGTAGCTGCGCCGTCGCCGTCGAAGTCCACCTTCAGCACCGGATACTGGGCGGCCGTGCCAAAGTCCCAGGGGTCGTCTGCGGTGTTGTCGCCGTCCAGGTCCAGGTTCCAGTTGGCGTAGATGGCTGTGCCGCCCGTGCCCGCATAGCTGGTAGGGTTGCGGAGCTGGCTGGTGGTGTAGCCCGTGCCCGCGGCCGACGTGGTAATCCCCGAGACGTCCGTGTCCCAGTAGCTGTTGGTGGCGGTGCCCCGCCGCAACAAACCATTGGGGTTGCCTGTGACTGCACTCACTCTGGTTGCGACGTAGCTCGCGGTGATCGTCCCGCTTCGGTTCCACGCCACCAGCCCGGCCACAAATTGGCCTCCTGACACGCTCCCTCTGGCGTAGCTGGCCTTGATGGTTCCCCCAGAAAGTTCTGCGACCAGCCCGGCCACAAACCCGCCAGTGCTCTGGCCACCCGTAATATCCACCGCCGTGTAGCTGGTGGTGATGGTTCCAGTCGACACCCCGACCAAGCCAGCCACATTCTTCCCGCTCACGCTGCCCGTGACGAACACGTTGGTAATGTCGCCTATGCTAGCTCCAGCCAGGCCACCAACATCGCGATCACCCTCCACTTCAACAGAGACCAGGCCGACATTTTTGATGTCGGAGGAGGAGTCCGCAAACCCGAACAGCCCGACGCTATTAGTCGATGCCCTGCTGATGAACAGATTGGAGATTGTGTTGCCGTTGCCGTAAAAGGTGGTGTTGAACCCGTTCGTGCCGTCCCGTATGGGGTCCCAGCCCGCACCACTGTTCCAGTAGGTCCCGTTGTGATCGTTGGCGTCTACGTTGCCGTCGCCGTCCGAGTCGAAGTCCAGATTCGCGGTCAGCTCATAGCCGGCACAGGTGTTGTTGAGACAGCCCATGTTGGCCATGGCGTCGGGGAACGCCGCATCGTAGTTGGTCTGGTCCCCGGTGGCCACTGTACCGTCGCCGTCCAGGTCCCAGCGCATGGCGTTGAGCTGGGCCAGGTCCGAAACCTCGATCAGCCCGTCGTCGTCTCCGTCGTAGTCCCTCAAGGGAGTTCCCGTAGAGGTGTCGGACCAGTCACCCGCTCCGACGGCGTTGCCTCCGCGCACCTGCACGTCATAGCTCACGCCGATGGTCAGACCCCTAATGTCGTACTGCAAGCCGCCGCCGCCTGTCTGCCAGGCGTTCAGCCTCTCGGTCCAGCTGGAATCGACGGTCTCGTCGGCGCTGGTGAGGATGAAGCGCACGTCGTAGGCGGTGATGTCGGAACCGCCGTCCCAATCGGGCGCGCTCCAGGAAACTGTGAGCTCTTCGATGCCCGCGGTAACGAAGTCGATGGCGGGCGCGTCGGGCTTCGTCCTCTGGTTGCCGAACTCCGCCCACGAAGCCGTGCCGTCGCCGTCGAAGTCCACCTTCAGCACCGGATACTGGGCGGCCGTGCCAAAGTCCCAGGGATCGTCTGCGGTGTTGTCGCCGTCCAGGTCCAGGTTCCAGTTGGCGTAGATGGCTGTGCCGCCCGTCTGGTGCAGGCCCGTATAGCTGGTAGGGTTGCGGAGCTGGCTGGTGGTGTAGCCCGTGCCCGCGGCCGACGTGGTAATCCCCGAGACGTCCGTGTCCCAGTAGCTATCGGTCACCGTGCCGGCAACGTTGTTCTCGGTGTTATTCGCCACGAGGCCCGCGAGGGCGGTGCCGCCGCTGACCCTGGCCGCGGCATAACCAGCCGTAATCGTCCCTTGTCGGTTCCACGCCACCAGCCCGGCCACAAATTGGTCTCCTGACACGCTCCCTCTGGCGTAGCTGGCCTTGATGGTTCCCCCAGCAAGATCTCCGACCAGCCCGGCCACAAACTCGCTAGTGCTCTGGACACCCGTAATATCCACCGCCGTGTAGCTGGTGGTGATGGTCCCCGTTCCAGCCAACGCCCCGACCAAGCCAGCCACGCGCGTTCCTGTTAGGCTGCTCACGCTGCCCGTGACGAACACGTTGGTGATGGTGCCTGTGCTAGCTCCAGCCAGGCCACCAACATAGCTATCACCCTCCACTTCAACAGAGACCAGGCCCAGGTTCTTGATGTCGGCGGTGGTACCGAAAACCCCGAACAGCCCGACGCCATTAGTCGATGCCCTGCTGATGAACAGGTTGGAGATTGTGTTGCCGTTGCCGTAAAAGGTCGTGTTGAACCAGTTGGTGCCGTCCCCGATGGGTAACCAGCCCGCACCACTGTTCCAGTAGGTGCCGCTGTGGTCGTTGGCGTCCACGTCGCCGTCGCCGTCCGAGTCGAAGTCCAGGTCGGCATCCAACTCGTAGCCGGCACAGGTGTTGTTGAGACAGCCCATGTTGGCCATGGCGTCGGGGAACGCCGCATCGTAGTTGGTCTGGTCCCCGGTGGCCACCGTACCGTCGCCGTCCAGGTCCCAGCGCATGGCGTTGAGCTGGGCCAGGTCCGAAACCTCTATCAGGCCATCGGCGTCAGTGTCGTAGTCGGTGTTGCCCTGGGCGTATAGCGGCAAGGCTTCCCCGCCGAATACAGCCATGAAGAGCGCCAGAGCCAGCAGGGCGGCTAGGGCCGACGCCCTTGACAGCATTGCCGTCTTGCGGGTTAGTTCCATCATGGGCGGCATCCCGAGACGGAAAATGTTCCCGAGCCAAGTACGGAACACTGTTCCCGCCATCTCAGGGGGGGAGGGGTGAAGGATATCGGAATTTGTTCACTAGTACCCTCCCGTTCCGTAGTCTCGGAGAACGCAGACCCGGCAGGGTGAGCCAGTCGCCGTACCTACCCTGCGGCCACCGTGAGGGGAAAAGCTGCCCCATGATTGGATCAGGCCAGCAGCACCTGAAGACAGGTTGTCGCACATTATTGTCATAACTGCTCTCATTCCTTATCAGAAGCTACGAACTCGTCAAGCCAGTGCACATTGTGGGCGACAGGGCTCGCAGCACGGTAGAACCGCTCATCGGCAGTCCATAGATCGCACTCAAGGGCCTCTACTGGAGGGCGCTGGGACCGTAACCAGGCCTCCCTTCCATGGATGCCCTCAGCATCGGCACCGGATGAATCTAGGATTGTGTTGACCATGTTGTGGTTGCTCTATGTAGATTGAGATTCCAGGTTATCCGAGAAGGCGACTGAGGACAGTTAGGTCCTTCCACTATTCCTGAACGTCGAACTCTCCTATCCACCGCACGTGCCCCATCTCCTGACCTATAGTCCGATGGAACTTCTCGTCGGCGGTCCACAGCTCGCAACCGAGACTCTCAGCAAGCGCCAGGTAGTGGGCATCGTAGGCGGCAGCCTGACCAAATCTACTCGCTATCTCCAACGCCTTTCCGCAGAGATTCCACGGCTGATGCAACTCGACCTGGGAGGTGAGCAGGTTTCCGATAAGGTCGACTGCTCCCTCGACGCTCAACTCACCTCGAGTTATTCTCTTGTGGAGCGCGTTTGATACCTCGAACGGCAATAGGTGGGGAGCGGCCGGCGTAACCTCCTCGCTATGCCACTCCCGGAGAATCGCCAAGGCCTTGTCGGTGTGCTCCTCCCTCACCAGCCACTTGAAGGCCAGGCTGGCGTCTACAACTACGAAGCCGCTCACTTTAGTCCTTCTAGTTGGGCGTCCCTAGCCTCCCGGGCTTCCCGTATGAACGCGGCGCCGCTGCTAGGGAGCACCCTGTCCCCAAAGTACTTCTTCTGGAGTTCCTCAAACCGTTCGGCGTCAGACCAACTGGATACAGGACTCGCAATGCCCTGTCTCTCGTCGTTCGCCAATTCCCTATCTATGGCCGTATAACAGTACTGGCGCATGGTCACTCCCTTGATTGCGGCGACCACCTTTAGCCTGCGCTGAAAGGTTGGCTCCAAATCCAAGGTGAGTCTCTTCTTCTTGACTTCCATGATTCGCTCCTTCTGCGAAAGTCCCACACCAGGAATTATAGGGCATACACAGAAATATATTCAATATCCTGCAAATCTATTTGAGTGCGATGGCCTAACGCCTCTGCGCCGACCGGCCCGGCCTTCTGTACCTGCGCACTGGCGGGCTCCCCTTTGAACATCCAGAGGCTGGTGGATCGGGGCTTGAGGATGCGGCCCATGAATCTCACCAACTCCTTGGCCGTGAAAAGCGGCCCACGAGAACAGCATCCGCGGGTGCTGCGGAACTTCGTCAGGGGAGCGTTCGTCTCTACCACAAAACCCTCTCGTATACAAGGGCTTGCAAGGGATTATGTTCGATGAATTTCCCGTCCACAATGGGATGTTGAGCCAATGCCGACGGGAGCAGTCGATTGATTGTCACGAAGCCACGAAGGCGCACGTCGAACGCCACGACACAGGCCGGGCCGGACCTCAAGAGGGCGGTCTGGGACTACGTACGCGCCTACGCGTGGCTGCATGGACGGCGCAAGACAGCCGAGGATCTCGGCGTGTCCCGCCACACCCTCTGGCGCTTCGTCGAACGGGGCCACGTGGGGCGCGCCGTGCCCGCAGCCGTCCTGAACAACGTCGGCGGGAACATAGCGGCGATCGAGGCGGCCACGTTCGAGCTCATCATCGACCTGGAGGGCCTGCGGCCCGATCCTGCGCTGCGTCACCTGCGCCAGGGTCTCGAGGAGGCGCTCCTGCTGCTGTGCGCCACACCCCTGGCCACCGTGGAGGAACTGTCCCGCTTCGGACGCATTCCGGCCTCCACGCTCCGCGAGAGGCTGGGGAAGCTCTCCGAGCGGGGCCTCGTGGACTCCATGCCCTACCACCTGAGCGTCCTGGGCACTCGTCCGCAGCGCCGGTACTTCCCCACGGAGAAGGGCGTCACCGCCGCAGGAGCGGCCACCGAGGGCCGGGCGCACATGCTGCGGGCCTACCCGGTGTCGAAGCAGTGGTTCCGGCTGCTGACTGAACGGCTGGACGCCGTGGCCGTGCTCTACCGCGTCGCCGCCATGGTCGCCGACGCCGATCCGCACAACGGTCAGGTGCGGGTGGACCACTATCGCAACGGTCCCTATGACATGCTGCTCACCTTGTCCGGGGGCCGCTCCATCGGCCTGCTTCGCCAGGGTCCGACGTTGCCCACATCCAGACTCCGCTACCGCCTCAGGAGCATTGAGCGGCTGGACAGCAGCGACACGCCGTTCATCACCCTCGTGCTGACCCACGCAGACCAGGCCACCCGCAGGGCCATCCGCTCCCTGGGCGACCCGTCGGAGCACCGCAGGACATTCGTGACGACGGAGGGGGAGCTTCTGGCCGGAGACCACACGGGAGTCGTCTGGCAGCAGTGCGGGAGCGGCGTGGGCGAGGCTGTTCGCATAGACGCCGACGCATCCCTGGCGGGCATCCTGGCGTGGGCGGAGCGCCTGCTGGACACTTCCTACTCCTTACTCCGGGACCGACCCAAGCCGAGGCCCAAGACTCTGTACCCCTCCGGCGTACAGGCCTCCATGCCGGAGCCTACCGAGCAGATCACGCCTGCCCTCTCGGTGCAGCTGACCCGCGCCGAGAAGGACACCCTCGATATGCTGGCCGCCTGGCCCCTGTCCACCCGTGAACAGCTGGCAGGACTGATGGGAGGCGTCACCCTGCGCCGGGTGAACCAGGTGCTCCGCTCCCTGACCCAACACAGCCTCGTTCGAGCTGACGAGCCCCTGCACATGCTCACCGACGAGGGGCTGACGTACCTGGCCCGCAGGGACCGGACCGCCGTTGGACTAACCCTCGACCGGTGGAGCGTCGAGCCTCTGTACCTGAACGCCGACATCTACGCTGGGACCGCGGTGCGTGCCCTGGCCTCCCAGCTGCGGCACCACGCCGGCGTCATCGACTTCGCCGCAGCCCTGTCCGCCGAGATCGCCCGTTCTCCCGACCACGATTTGTGGGATCTGCTGCCCACGTCACGCTCCAGCATCGGCTACCGCTACGACTGGACCACCTACGTCATTCATCCCGACGCCTCCTTCACCCTGGAGTACGAAGGCCGGTGGCGTCCGTACCTGCTGGAGTTCGAGCGCCGGGCCACGACTCCGAAGCGCGCCCGTGCCCGGCTGAAGTCCTACCAACGCTACTTCGACGGCGGGTGGGCTGAGCGAGACCACGAGGGACGCCTGCCCCGGTTGCTCTTCGTCTTCGAGTCCACAGACAACGAGAAGGCCTTTCTGGATGTCGCCGACACGGTGGAGGGGGTCCCCATCATCACCTCCAACGCTAAGACCCTTGGGAAACGGGGCATCCTGGGGGATTCATGGATATTTCCGCCCCCGCACTCCCTCGACAGAAGGCCTCTGTCGTTCCTGGACTCGGTGGCATAATGTCCACTACGCCGTTCCGACCACTTCCTGTAGGGGGTGTCCCAGCATGGCTGCTGGGACCATTGTCCGCCCACCTGCAACCGCTCCTGCGCCTTACGCCCTCCCAACTGCAATATGGTGCAGAACTGACACGTCAGGAGAGGCCCAGTCCACCTCACCTCTCCATTGCACTTCAGCCTTGGCTCGTAGCGACACACGCCTCACCCAGGTCATTGACGAACATCGCCCCGAAGGTCACAGGAGCATGTGGCATTACCGGCCTCAGTCCGTTGCTACGACTTCCTGTAGGGGGACAAAAGGGCATTCTTACACCTACGGTGTCAGCCCCCAACAGGTCGAAACGTGACAATTGTTGCAGCGTCCAGACCCGAGCCGATTTCCCGGCTGGAAGGGGTTGAAGGCTGGTGCTGTGATAGCATTTAGTAAGACACAGTGCTATAATGACGGATGGAGAGAGCCTACATGTCCCCCAAACTATCGAGGAACACCGAGACCATCACCTTCTCCCTCCCACCACCGATGGCCGAACAACTCCGTCAGGTGGTGAAGGAGGAGGAGCGCACCGTGAGCGAGTTGCTCCGGGAGGCCATCCGCCTTTACATGGAGGAGAGGGAGTGGCGCAGACGGGAGCGGCTGGAACGGCTGAGCTCCCGCACGACTACAGAGCAGGATGAGACAGGGAGGAGAGAATGATGAACAACCGACTCGATCTGATACCGGCGGCCCTCTACGCCAGGGTGTCGAGCGACAGGCAGGACGTGGACCTGTCCGTAGCCGCTCAGCTGCGGGCGCTCAGGGACTACGCCGAGAAGAACGGATACCACGTCGCCCGCGAATACATCGACGAGGCGGAGAGCGGGCGCATCGCCGACCGGCCCCAGTTCAGCAAGATGATTGACGAGGCTGCCAAGCCCGAGGCCCCGTTCAAGGAGATATTGGTCTGGAAGTTCTCCCGGTTCACCCGCAAGCGGGAGCACGCCGTGGCCTTCAAGTCGATGCTCAGGAAACGAGGCATCAGAGTAGTCTCCATCACCGAGCACGCAGACGACTCTCCCACCGGCAAGCTCATGGAGGCCATCATCGAGAGCGTGGACGAGTTCTACAGCGAGAACTTGATATCGGTGTTTCAATCGAGACAAAATCTCCAGTTGGGATGGCCAGCGTGAGATTCAGGTTGTTCTCCCCGTCGATGGTCACCCCGTCGAGTAGGAGCCGCAACACCTCCCGGCGTCCCTCGTCGGGCAGATCGTCCAGGCCATCCCCAATCCTGCTGACCCACTGGACGACGTGCTCCATCGCCAGCCGCTTCTCGTTCTCAGCCGTCTCCCGATCGCGGTAGTCGTCCAGCCTCGCCCTGAGATTCTCGAGCCGCTCGGTGATGTACCTGCGCTGATGGTCGAGCTGGTCCTCGGTGATCTTCCCTGACACGAACAGCCTGATGAGCCTCTCCTCTTCGAGCTGGACCTTGTGAAGATCGCGCTCTGCTGTGGTAATCTCCTCGGCCAACCCTCCATTCTCGGTGGAATCCAGGGCTTCGATCCCGGCGACGATGAGATCAGGGTTATCCAGCACCCTCTTGACCTCGCTCCAGACCAGCCCCTCCAGCCGCTCGGCCCGGATCATGGGCTTTTGTCGGCACTTCAGGCGGAGTTGCTGATAGCCGTAGCACCTGTAGTACCTGCGGGGAGGATCGAGCTCGTACTTGTAGAGCTTCCCGTTGCGCTTGACTTCCTTCTTTGTATTCGCCAAGCCACCCATCAGCAGCCCGCATTCAGTGCACCTGACCAGGTGCTGCAACAGGTAGAACACCTTGGTGTTGCGCTTGGCTCGGGTAAAGCGCTGCCTGCGCAGTACCCTGGCCCTCCCCCAGGTCTCCTCGTCCACCAGGGGCGGGAAGGGCACCCCGATCCAGTCGTCCTGGGGCTGCTCGTAGACCCTGACTCCATCCTCGGTGGAGACGTAGCGGGCCTTGCCGTACCACCAGGTGCCCTTATAGGTCTCGTTGCTCAGAATGCGATGGATGGTGCCGTCGTACCACCGCTTGCCCAGTTTCGCCAGGGGCACGCCCTCAAGGTTCAGTTGACGGGCAATGAGGTACGCTCCCAGCCCATCGTTGACGCACATGCGGTAGACGCGGCGCACGACCTCGGCTTCCTCCTCCACAATTACGGGCCTGCCGTCGTCGCCGATGCGATAGCCGTAGGGGACGTTGCTGACGGGAATGCGTCCCTGCTTGGCCGTTCCCCGTTTGCCCATTGACGCCCTCTCCCGGAAATTGTCAAGCTCGATCTTGCCGATGGCAGCCATGAGCCCGAAGGTCTTCATGTCGATGGCGTCCATGACGGCCTCCAGGTTGATGTGGTACGCCTCGATGACCTCCATTAGGGCGGCGGCGGGGTACATCCCCCGGCTGAGCCGGTCCGATTTCCAGCAGACGATGGTGTCGAAGCGTCCCCGCTTTGCATCCGCCAGCATCCTCTGGAACTCGGGACGCTTCTTGGACCAGCCCCGGCCCACCTCCTGGTAGCGGGCGGTAACGGTCATCCCCTTGTCCTCGCAGTGGGCTTCCATGTCGCCGATCTGCTCGGAGAGGGAGGTCTTGTCGTCTTCTGCCTGGCTCTTGTCCGATACCCGGGCGTAGATGGCCGCCCTCTTACCGTTGGCCTTCTGTTGCTGTGTCTTGGTTCCTGCCATGATCGCCTCCTTTGTTTCGTAGCCCTCTAAAATGAAAAGGACCCGCCTCCTGTCGAGAGCGGGTCTGCGAGTAGTACAATCACATCGCATCACCTGTCTCAATCAGGTGGCGCCACGGCCCGGGGTGTTCACGCATCGCCGGGCCAACCTCTACCCGGCATTTTACCGCGAATGCCGTGGCATGGTCAAAGGGCTGTCCGCCCCATCAGACGCCACAGTAACCCTCGCACTTATTGCCGAAGCCGTCCGGGTCCCGGGCAGCTCGCAGCCCTGCCTCATCGAGGTTGACGGCCTGGGCAAGGGGCACACGTCGAGGATGCAGGTAGGGCTCCTTGGCGAACGCCAGCTTGCCCCGTAGGTTGGAGTCTCCACCACCTCGGCGAACGGCTTAGGCCACTGGCGCTTCGTCTCGGCCCACCTCTGACGGGACTGGTAGGGGCAGCCGATGCAGGACGAGCGCTCCAGTGGCCTGTCGTACCGCCCTTCCCACCACTCCAGGCAGTCCTTTCTGGACATCCCAACCGCGATCAGTGGGTAGCGATTGTGTATCCACCGATCGCGGGATGTTGTCATTCGGATAGCTTCATCCGTGGAGATGCCCAGCCACAGCTCGACGGTCGTGTCGGCAGGGACCCGCTGTCCCCTGCTGAGTCCCAGCAACTCCCGTATCTTCCGGCGGACTGGCCTGATCTTGTAGTGCTCGGTGCACTGCCGCCGTCCCATGCCGTCGCCCTGTCCGTTCCGCACTCCTGCACGGGCAGGTCCCTTGAGGTATAGGGGAAGGTCGATGAAACCCCGGTTGCCGGAGTGGTTGGTGAGGGCTTTGGCGTCTTCTCGCAGGCTGCGCCCGTTGTCCACGATGTATAAGGGGAAGCTCAGATTCCTGGACAGCCAGTCCAGGTGGGTGTAGATGGTGGGAGACTCCCAGTGGGTGGCGGCGAAGATGGCGCAGTCCGGCAGTTGACCGAACGCGCCCCCGCTTGCCATGAGGGCCATGACCGATGACTGGACGCCTCCTCCCAGGCTGATGACGGTCAAAGAGTAGGTCGACCGCATCAGCCTTCGTCCTCACTACCGTCTCCGAGAGATAAGTCCGCCTCGGATGGAGGGACCTTGTCGCGGGTGGCGTACTCAACCAGCAGGGTGAAGAGGCGGCGCAGCCGGTCCTGGGCATCGGGACCAGGGTTGAATTCGATGGTCACCGTGCCAAGTTCCGGCGCGCCTCTATTGGAGTCCTTCGGCTTGTCTTCGCTCTTGGTATCTTCCATATCGCTATTCCGGTGGTCGGGCTCTCTAGGGATGGTGCGGGAGCAACTGTCCTTTCCTTCGGCTCTGAGTGTTTGACTTGCGGCGTCAGTACGCCCCTCCCATTCAAGTGTGGGCTGCCAGCGATCTGGACATAATCCCTTGAAAGGGAGGGCACGCTCACCCTCCCTTTCAAGCCCTGACGTTCTCAGGGGCCTTCGTGGTGTGATGGACGTGTACAGAGATTTGAGTTTGTTCCAAAAAGGGAAGTCGGGGTCCTGAGCAAGCTAATTCGGGGAGAAAACACCCCCTATAGGACCATCTCAGCAAGCACTTTGTGTCCAGAGCGGGTTCCAGGGGGTGGTGCCAGGACGGGCTAGGGAAACTTCCCGAAAAGGAAGTGCCGATTTGTGAGCCGACTTCCCTTTCGTCGTGGAGAAGTTTCCTTTTCGGAAGTGGGGGTGAGGGACCGATGAAAGAGAGGGCTGTAGCGATGGAAAAGACGAGGAGCCTGGAGAACCTGCACGAGTTGCGGCTCATGGCGCTGCTGCTCGACGTGATACGCGAGAAAGGGCGCATGGAAGCGGCGGACCTGCTGGGTGTCAACTACAAGACCCTGGCTAGAGCCGTGGAGACCGGCAGCCTTTCGCCGCGCATGAGCCATGCGTTGGATCGTTTGCTCCTGTCCAGGGAGTCCAAAGCTATGGCCGCGCAGCAGGAACGCATCGCAGCTCTGGAGGGGCGGGTGGAGGGCCTGGAACAGAAGATCAAGAGCAGTCTCGGCAAGGTGCGAGCCTTCGTCGAGGGCCAGGTGAAGGCCCTGGGAGAGGAGCACACCAGGGCTCTGCGGCAGTGGGAGCGGCGTCTGGCCCAGGTGGAGGCGGGATACGGCGGAGCGTCAGCGGCCAGCGAGGTCAGAAAGCCTGTGGTCCGTGTCCAGTCCCGGCGGAAGTATCCCGAGCTGGTGACCCGTGAACCTGCGCCAGACGACGAGGAGGTCTATGGCGCGGCGTGGCCGCTGGTCGAGGAGTGGCGAAGGCTCAGGGAAGGCCATCCCAACGACGGCAGGAGCCTGTCGTGGCTGGTGACGGAGGAGCGCATCCTGAATCTGGAGCTGGCTATGGCCGAGGAGCATGGGCTGACCCTGCCGCCCGAGACCCAGCCGCTCGCGGGGGTGTGGAGGAACGGGCAGCGACGCTCGATAGAGGCGGCCCTGGGCGACACCCGGTGGGCGCGGACCAGGAGGGAGCGGCTCAGGTGGGTGCGGCGGTTCTTCACCGTGGGACTGTGGTGGAAGTAGGCGCTGCGTCATCTCCGCACCATGTTTGCTGCATGAGTGCAAGTGATGTGGGTGGTAAGGCCCCGAAAGTATTGCCAAAGGGGAGATGGGGCGTAATACTGAGATTGTTATCAGGTTTTTCCAGTGTTTCTTTGCCTTAGAAACCTGGGGGTCCTTTCCCTGAGCCCGGGACAGACTAGAGGGATCGAGCTAGGCTCTCCCAACGGTCGCCCAAGAGGGATGTTTCCACAAAGGCCGGAGTGCGTCCTGCGTTTCGACCTTTCGATACGACGGTTGGAGTGCCCCATGCCCTCTGACCGTCTCCCCATGCCTGCGGCGTAGCTCTTCAGACAGCTAGGCCGCAGCTTCACCACGCGCCCGTCTGCCATTTGCATCGCAGGCTGGCCGCTTCGCGTCTTCGCAGCTTCCCCAGAGTCGGTACGCCATATCGACCCTGGTAGAGCTGCACCCTTTTTCGCCCGCGTCTGTTCTGTGACCACGTCCTGGGACAGCCGGGGCACGTCTTCGTAGCTCCCCAGCAGTCGATTCCAGAGCGAAGAGACCCTGGCCGAGATGCGTCTTCTTCACAACCACGCTCCTGTCCCACGTCAGGCATCCGACCTGTCTGCAACAGGCAGGCCGTGGGCGGAGTGTGTCCATCGTCAACCAACCCATTCATTACAGCCCGTGCTATGGATGCCAGTGTGGGCAACAACAAACAACAAAGGAGGTGCGTATGCACACAGGTCGAGTACCACAAGTCCTGGCAGCCGTCGCTGGGACTGGAAGAGCCCTACGGCGGCACAAGCGCAGGGCGGTTGCAGCAGGTGTTGCGTTGCTTCTGGCATTGCCCCTGCTGACCGGCGTCGGAGTTGACGCCTTCACCGTCAATGCTCTGGCCCTTGGATACGGAGCGTTGCTGCTCCGGCGGTTCACACGATCACGAAGCAAAGCACAACAAACAAGGAGGACACGATGACAACGGCAGTAGTGAACAACGGAACGATGGTGGTGGGCGGAAGGCCTCGTCCCAGCCTGGAAGAGCTGGTGGACCGGGCGATGGATGCTCTCTTTGCCAGCAATCATGAGGAGTCCCGACCCCAGACGGTAGCTCGCAGCGTCCACGACGCGCGGCGGCTGCGGCAGGCGGGGAACCTCGACGGAGCGCTGGCCCTCATGGCCGACCTGGACACCGCCACGGCGGACACGCGCGAGACGCGTTGGACTTTCGCCGAGTGGCTGAGCCTGGTGCGCAGGGCATACGGAGACCGGGAGGTCCTGGTCTACAGCCAGGGAACCGGAAGAGCTGCTGCCCTCGCTCCCCACGGCGACGGGACCGTCGAGGTCCTCGCCGTGCTTGGGATGCGCTGGCAGACCGGCAAGCTTCTGTCCAGGCGCAGCCTGCGGGGGCTTCGGCCCCTGGGAGGTGGGTCATGGTCGTAGGCAATGGACAGGTGGACATCCAGGCGCTGAAGGCCCGTCACCCGCTGGGCGAGGTGGTGGAAGCCTCCCAGCGGCTTTACTGCTTCGGTTGCGGCATGGGCGGCGACGTGCTGGATTTCATCCGGGACGTCGAGGCCCTCAGCCTGCCCGAGGCGATACAGAGGTTGGACGGTGGGTCCGGGCCGATGCCCAGAGCCATAGCTGCTCCCAGGGCACAGGTCGCTCCTCGTCGTCCTAGTGCCGCTGTAGTTCCCCAGCGGGACCAGCGCTGCTGACGGCGGCGGCAAGGTTCTTCCTCGGGTCGATGCTTCTCAGCGCCGAGGCGCGGGAGTACCTGGCGTCGAGGGGCGTCGGCTTCGACACGGGGGACGGGCTGCGCCAGTACCTTGAAGCCTACGGATTCGGCGGCGACAGGTTGCAGGCTTCGGGCCTGTTCACCGAGCGGGGTGCGGAGCGGTTCGCGGGGATGGTAGTGGTCCCGGACTTGACCTGCGGCCGCGTCCGTTGGCTTGTGGGACGGGCCATCGACCCGGAGAGGTCGCCGAGGTTCCAGGCGCTGCCCGTACCCAAGCCAGTGCTTGGACTTGGGCGGCTTGGCCTTGCGCCCTCCTGGGCAGTTGTCGCCGAGGGCCTCTTCGACTGGCTGGCCCTTGACCCAGTGGGCCTTCTCGCCGTTGCAGCCCTGGGCACCTAGAGCGTGGAGAAGGTCGCCCCCTTCCTGCGCTTGCTTGCACGGGCGGCTCGCTCCGCTCGGTGGCAGCCCGCACACGGGCCTCCGGCCCGCTTCCCTTCCCCCAGCCCGCTCCCCCTTCCGGGCTTCCCATCCGGCCTTCCCCATCCCCACACCCAAGGAGGAGCTATGCCCAATTAGCGACGGGGCTTATGCCCTGCACAGGGCTTCCCGTAGGGGACGGGACAGCCCACGTCCCCACGTCCTGAAGGCCCACCTGAAGGCGAGGGAGCAGAGAGCGGCGGCGGAAGCGGTGGAAGCGAAGTTGGCCGCATGAGCGGTTACTGACAACCGAGAGCTTGGAAGCGAGCGGAGTCGTCTCCTTCGGGGGACGGCTCCGTTTTCCGTTTACGGGAAACAGGAGGAAGCGACATGGCGACTACAAGCATCTACAGGGCGGAGGTCTCCTCCCGTCCTGCGGCGAGGTTCGACGGTGACGGAAACCCCATATCGGGTACGGGGCAGGCTCTGGAGATACGGTCCGAGGCAAGGGGACCAGGATGGAGCATAGGCATACCTGCGCCGCGGTTGACCGGCGCAGAACCGAACCGCCGCGAAACTGAGCTTCGGGCTGCGGCGAGGCGGCGCGGACTCACCATGAAGGAGCTGGGGGCGAAGATGGGCGTGTCGGTGGGCCACCTTTCGGGGGTTGCCACGGGGCGCAAGCCGTGGACTTCGAGGATGCGCGAAAGGGCGGTGTCGGTGCTGGGAGAGGTTCCCGGGCAGGGAGTTGTCTACCGCCAGGGGGGAGTGGTGAGCGGGGAGAGTAGCTACATCCGGGAGCGTGCTCGTGCTCTGGGCATGAGCATGCAGGACCTGGCGGAACGTGTGGGGGTGACTCCCGGCTACATGACGCAGGTGTCCCGTGGTTACAGGAACATGAGCGTGAAGGTCCAGGCGCGGGTCGAGTCGGCGTTGGAGGCTCCGGCGAAGGTTGCCCCTGCGAAGTGCGCGGGCGTTGATCGCCAAGCCGTGTGGGACCGGATGAACGCTCACGGCATCAGCCAGAACGAGGTTGCCCGGCGGGCCGATTTGAGTTCCGCGTATCTGTCCCAGATCATGTCCGGCAAGTCTAACCCGTCGCCGGGGGTTCTGAAGAGACTGCACGGGGTCCTGTTCCAACGGTCGAAGGCGGAGGAGCGGGTGATGCCCGCCGAGGTGAAGGTGCTGGGCTGGCGGAAGGGTGAGCGGCGCGGGGTGGTGGTGCGGGGTGCCGGTGGTCCAGGGCATAAGGTCGGCGGCGGCACCGTTCGGATCGGCGGTCGTGTGCCCTGGGGCGCGAAGGCGGACTTTGCTTATCGTGCGGGGTATGACGGTCGGGCCTGGGTGTCGGTGACTCCCGTGGTTGAGAGGGGCTATTCCGGTATGTTGACGCAACGGGAGTCGGTTGCGGCCTGAAGGCGGATACAGAGGCAACGGAGCCAACGTCCCGCCCCGTACTGGATACGGGGGCATCAGGCTACCGTCGAGTTGGCACTGGGCAACAGCCACGACGCCAACGGCCACCACGACGAGGACCCGGAGCCGCAGCAGTCGCTGTTGTCCTGGGCGGAGTTCATGGCCGACGAGCCGGTCAATCCGAAGGGCCGCAGCCGTAAGGCCCAGGCCCCGTCCCTCTCCTTGCTTGAGTGGGCACTCACCCTAGATCAGGAACGCGAGGCGGAACCTGTGGGCACGGGACGCTAGACCACAAAGCACGGGAGAGGTCACCAACTCGCAGTGACCTCCCCCGTGGGCCCATATGTGCGGCCCCTTATGCGTTTCAGGTGGTGGCCGCTCCCTCACCGGGCGATGTATGTGGGTCTTTTTTGTTGCCCGGATTTCGGTAGTGTATTGACTATCTTTCCGTGTTTACCATATGATCGTGCCAGGTAATCATCTAGGAGAAGGGCAAGCGATGGAAACCAAGAAGAAGAGACTCACCCTGGACTTGGATCCCGCCTTTCAGCGTCGGCTGAAGGCCATCGCTGCGCTCAAGGGCGTCAGCATGCGTGGGTACTGCCAAGCTGCCATCGATCGGGAGTTGACGAAGGACGAAGCGAACGGCTTCGGCGGGCTGTTGTCTGACAAGCCAGACCATGAGCTGTTCGCTGAGCTTCGGCAGGAGATATTCGGGGGTAAGCCTCTACCCGGGAGTTCCGCCGACCTGATCCGGGAGGCCCGCGAGATCAGGGATGCCGAAACGGAGGGCTGGGCATGAGCGAGTTTGTCGTTGTCGATGCGAGCCTGACGGTCAAGTGGCTGGTGGAAGAGGAGGACTCTGACAAAGCCCACGCCGTCCTTAAATCCTGGGTTGCCCAGGACGTAACGCGCGTGGCCCCAAACCTCATGCCGTTCGAGGTCGCCAACGCCCTTCACCGGCGGGTGTTGCGCGGCGAGTTGAGCGTTGAGAACAGTGCTCGTATGATCGCACAATTGCTTGGCTCACGGCTCGAACTGCATCAGACGGCAGGGCTTCACGCAAGAGCGTTGGAGCTGGCAAGCGAACTCCAGCAGGGTGCGGTCTACGACGCCCACTACTTGGCCCTCGCGGAGGAGGTCGGTTGCGAGTTGTGGACCGCGGACCAGAGGTTCTATAGGGCGGTGAGCGCCCGCGCTGGAAACGTGCGCTGGCTTGGAGGATACAGTGTGCCGGAATAGTGGTACGGGCGCTATGCGCCGTCTCATGAGCTCTCCCATGAGACGGAGACTCAGATCATCAAGAGGTCTTAGGTGGCCGGACAGATAGACTACAACGACCCCCGGTACGCCCAGGCCGCCGCCGAGATTCTGCGGCGGCACGACAATGGCGAGCCCGAGGCGAATATCACCAGCGCAGTGCGCGATTTCCTCATCGTCACGGGGCTCGTGATGCCCGACGAGATCGTTGAGGAGAACCCGCCCGCACAGGGCTCGCGCCGCGCCGTGGACCTCGCCGCCCTCGACACCTTCATAGAGTTCAAGCGCAGGATCGGGACTGCGGGAGGCTTCAACCCCAATCCCGAGTACGTCCAGCAACTCGACGACTACCTGGAGCAGTCAGAGAAACAGGGCCGTTTGCGCATGGGCATCCTCACCGACGGGAGGCGCTGGCTGCTGCGCTGGCCCAACGCCGGTCCGGTCAAGACGGCCCTACCCTACGCTTTCACACTGGAGGATGCGGACCGCTGGATCACCCTCTTTGAGTGGCTCCGCGACCACGCTCTTTCCGCAGAGGTAGACAAGCAGCCGTCCCGCTCCGCCATCGCACAGCACTTCGGCCCAACGGCCCCAACATATGAGCGGGACATAGCGGCCCTCAAGTCCCTCTACGACCAGCACGCCGACTCCAGCACCATCAGAGTCAAGAGACAGCTGTGGGAGAACCTGCTCACGGCTGCCCTGGGTGAGATCGCCAGGTCAAGCGATCAACTGGACGACCTGTTCGTCCGACACACCTACCTGAGCGCCGTGATCGGCATGGTCGTCCAAGCCTCCTTCGGCGGCGACATTAAGCGTTTGGCGGAGAACGACCCGGCAGACTTGCTACTTGGACGCGACTTCCGAAGCAAGACCGGTCTTCAAGGGGTCGTGGAGTCGGACTTCTTCGCGTGGGCCACCGAGGTGGGCGGGTTGGCGCTGCTCAGGACCCTTGCCCGTCGTATAGCCAGGTTCAAGTGGCAGGAGGCTCCCAACGATGTAGCGTCCATACTCTACGAGACTGTCATACCGCCCGACGAGCGCCGTCAGCTGGGGGAGTACTACACCCCGGACTGGCTGGCGCGCGCCATCGTGCGGGAGGTGGTGACCGATCCCCTGGAGCAGTACGTCCTCGACCCGGCCTGCGGCTCCGGCACCTTCGTTGCCGAGGCGGTCAACCATTTCATAGAGGCCGCAAATGCTACCGACCTCGATTCCAAAGAGGTGTTGGAGTGGCTGCGTTTTTCGGTTGCCGGCATCGACGTTCACCCGGTGGCGGTGCACCTTGCCAGGGCCGCGTGGGTGCTGGCAGCCCAGCCCGCGATTCAGGCTGCGGTCGAGGACGGCTTCGCAGCCAATGTCACCGTTCCCGTCTACCTTGGAGACGCGCTCCAACTCCGATTTCGTACCGGTGACATGTTCGCTGAACACAACGTCACCGTACAGGTAGAGGATGAGGACAACACGGAGTTGGTCTTTCCCGTGAGTCTGGTGGATCGGGCCGAGACCTTCGACGCACTGATGAGCGACATTGCAGAGGCCATTGAAAAGGGCGACGACCCCGCCTTGGCCCTCGATGACAACCAGATAACAGAGTCAGGAGAGCGACACACCCTGGGGGAGACCATCTCCGCTATGCAGCGGTTGCACGCCGAGGGCCGCAACCACATCTGGGCCTACTACACCCGCAATCTGGTGCGGCCAGTGGCCCTATCCCACAGCAAGGTGGACGTTATCGTCGGCAACCCACCGTGGCTCAACTACAACCAGACCGTCAGCACACTGCGAACGGAATTGGAGAGGCAAAGCAAGAGCATCTACGGCATCTGGGCGGGAGGGCGGTATGCCACCCATCAAGACGTGGCTGGGCTGTTCTTTGCCCGCAGCGTCGACCTGTACTTGAAGGACGGCGGCGTGATTGGCATGGTGATGCCCCACAGTGCCTTGCAGACGGGCCAATACACGAAGTGGCGCGCCGGTGAGTGGCGATCTCAATCAAGCGGCAGAGGAAGACGACGTGCTGCAGCCCGAGTCCTGGCGGTTGATTTCGGGTACAAGTCGGCCTGGGACCTTGAACAACTGGAACCCAACACTTTCTTCCCCGTTCCGGCCTCGGTGGTGTTCGCCAGACGCAGCGGAGAGGACGGCAAGGCGGTGCCTCTGGCTGGCGAAGTGGAGCGGTGGATTGGCAATGCGGGGGCGGCCGACGTTATCCGGTCGCGTGTCTCAATTACTGACACCTCGGTTGAGGGCGATTCTCCCTACGCGGGCTTCTGCCGACAGGGAGCGACAATGGTCCCACGCTGCCTGTTCTTCGTGGAAGAGACTGAGAACCCCGCCGTCGTCCAAGCCGGGCAGGCCATCACAGTAAACCCACGAAGGGGAGCCTACGATAGGGAGCCGTGGCGCAGCTTAGACCTAACTGTCATCACCGACCTGACTATCGAACACCGGCACGTATTCGACGTTTGTCTTGGCGAAACTGTCGTGCCATACGCAGTCCGCAACCCACTCAAGGCAGCCTTACCATTCAAGAAAGGCGCTGCTGGATTACCAACTGACGCCAATGGGCCTGGCGGCATCGGTCTGGGCGGTTTGAGTCAGAGAATGCGGAGCCGTTGGCAGTCTGTCAATCGCCTGTGGGAGGAGAACAAGGCGAAGGCCAACAGACTGAACCTGCTAGGCAGGCTGGACTTTCATCGAGAGCTATCGGCACAGCTTGACTGGTTGCAAGGTTCTGAAGATCGGCCACTCCGTGTCGTGTACACAGGCATTAGCGGAATACCTACGGCAGCGTTGGTTAGCGACAATGAAGCCGTAATTGACCATGCCCTCTATTGGATTACTTGCAAAGGAATGCAAGAAGCCAACTACCTGATGGCAATCATCAACAGCGATAGGCTGTCCAAAGCCGTAACCCCACTGATGCCAAAAGGTCAATTTGGCGCCCGTGACCTGCACAAACACCTGTGGAAGCTCCCCATCCCAGAATTTGACTCTGGCAACCCGCTGCATCTCCAGGTCTCCCAAGCTGGGGAAGCGGCGGCACAAGGCGCGGCCAAGCAGCTGGCCCAGTTGCGCCAAGACCGGGGCGAGGTAAGCGTCACCATAGCCCGCCGCGAGCTCCGGAAATGGTTGCGCGAGTCGACGGAGGGCAAGGCCGTGGAGGAGGCAGTCGAGCAACTGTTGGGAACAAGGCAAGTACCCACTAACTCTCCATCAGGTGGCGATTGATGCAGTTCACACCAAGCCAAGCTGCTGCCCATCTCAAAGAGTCCATAGCAAGCTATATCGAATCGCAGTACAGGATTTCACATCCGCTGGTGTTCGCTGAGCGGTCAGCCCTCCTTCGAGAACGCGGGGTCATTGCTCAAGACCCCTTCATTGAGGCGACCCCCGCGTTTGCTCCGGCCCGGCTGCTGCGGGAACTAGAGCAGGAATACCCGGGCGACATCCCTCCAGGTCTGTCCAAGCTCGTGGAGCACGGCGTTGCAGTGGACAGATTTCCCCTGTACACCCACCAGGAAGAAGCGCTCCTGGCGAGTTTTGGGGATGCTCCGAACTTGCTGGTTGCTACCGGGACCGGCTCCGGCAAGACCGAGGCGTTCGTCCTTCCGATTCTCGCAAGGATTCTGAAAGAGGCACGTACATGGTCTGCTCCCAAGGCTCCACCGTCTGACGGGTTCTTCAACCCGGATGACGGTACGTGGCACCACTCGCGCCGTCATGAGACCAGGGCGGCAGCGGTACGCGCCATCATCCTATACCCGATGAATGCGTTGGTGAACGACCAGATGTCCAGGCTTCGCCGGGTGCTGTCGTTGAACGGGTCGCCCGACTGGCAACGGCAACACCTCGACGGGAACCTGATCCACTTCGGCATGTACACCAGCTTGACACCGCCGACCAGGGGACCGGAACAAAGCGCCAAGCGCCGGGAGTTCGAGGAATATAGGCAGCACCTAGAGGAAGAGTGGGAGAGCCTCGGAGACCAGCTGCGCAGCACCGGCAACTGGCCTGCCGTTGGGGGACCGGAGATGCTCTGCCGGTGGGACATGCAGGGTGCTCCGCCGGACATCCTCGTCACGAATTACTCGATGCTTGAGTACATGCTCATCCGCCCGATTGAGAGTCCTATCTTCGACACGACGCGAGCTTGGCTCGAGGGAGGGGATGATCGAATCGTCACTCTCGTGCTGGACGAGGCGCACACGTACACTGGAGCTAAGGGCACTGAGGTCGCGCACCTCGTGCGCCGGCTGAAGGAGAGGCTGGGCATACGGCCCGGCTCGAACAAGTTCCGTGGCATTGCCACCAGCGCGTCGATTCCGAACGTGCAAAGCACCCTTGGCGCTTTGACTACGTTCACATCGGACCTCTTCGGGGAACCGCAGAGCAGCTTCACGCTCCTACACGCAGGTGTCTCCGACGAGGAGCCAATTGAACGGCACCCCGACTCTCTGTCGCTGAAGGCTTTCGCACCATTCCACGACACTTTCTCACACAGCGACCCGTGGCCCAGCATGCGAGCGCTGTCGCAGTCTTTGGGGCTCGCCGAACCGAACGAGGAAGAAGATGCCCAGGTGGCTCTGTACCAACTCTTGTCCGACAACGAAGACCTACGGTGGGTCAGGGCGAGAACGGCCCGGAACGCCACGAGGCTGTCTGAGCTCGCTCAAGAGTGCTGGCCAAGCGCAGAACAGGAGACTCAGGAACGCGCAATGGCGGGACTCCTCGCCGCAGGAAGTTTCGCCCGGCCGATGCCGCTCCCGGACACCCCGCCAATCCTCTCGATGCGTATACATGCGTTCTTCAGGGGGGTTCCGGGGTTCTGGGCGTGTCTCAACCCAAACTGCCCCGAGGTACCGGAAGAGTATCGTGGGGAGCGACCGGTAGGGAGGATCTACACGGACCCTCGACCCTGGTGCTCAGAACGCTGTGGCGCCCGGGTCCTGGAGCTGTTCTCATGTCGCAGATGCGGTCTGCTCTTCGTGGGCGGTATCCCTGACAGCGGCGTCGGCAGCCTGTGGCCCTGGAGCGACGACTTCAGCGGCGAGCCCAAGGACCTCACCGACTATCGGATATTCGGCGTGGAGCAGCCCCATGATGGGTACAGCACACATCACCGCTCGTTCAAAACGACTCTCACGTGCAGTCCCCAAGGCCCCCACGCAAGGCCCTCATTCGGAGTCAACTCCACCGAGGATGAACCCAACGGGAGCGAAGGTAGTCCGTTTCCGACGCAGTGCCCCCGATGCCAGAACTACCGCAGATTGGATGGGGGCAGAGAGATAATTGAGCCTCTGAGAACCAGAGGGCCTCGTTCCATCTCCGTAGTGATGGAGGATACGCTGCGTGTGCAGCCTAATATCGCTGGACCCAACGGAAGTGCCGGTCGCAAGGCCCTCGTTTTCTCGGACTCACGACAGGACGCGGCGCAACTCGCTGGCGATCTACGCAGAGACCATCGGTATGACGTCTTCCGGCAGTTGCTCTACAGGGTCCTACACAGCTGCCGGAAATGTGGCGGTTCTGGCGTTCTTAGGGAGGAATCAGCCTACCAGATCGGGCGCGAAACTAGTGTTACCGAGTCGGATTGTGACGAGTGCGGGGGCGACGGATACATTCCGGCTCCACGTCCGATTCCCTACAAGGAGCTGCGGAGCGGG
This sequence comes from Dehalococcoidia bacterium, assembly GCA_965249185.1. Classification (GTDB taxonomy): domain Bacteria; phylum Chloroflexota; class Dehalococcoidia; order Lucifugimonadales; family Australimonadaceae; genus CBDFLS01. The sequence continues at coordinate 298,040 of CBDFLS010000002.1, read as the reverse complement.
GTGATTGACCTGCAGATAGTTCGGGAGATCAACCCAACGGACGGGCATTTGCCCGACGCCTTTGAGAGACTCGATGACAATCACAGTTCTGTTTACGAGGAAGCGGAAGTTTCTTTCGACATCGCGGCCAGGCGGGAGATCGCCCAAGACGACTTCGGATTGGAGCCATTGGGTCTTGCCATGTGGTCGATAAGGCTGCCTGAACAGACTGGGCAACTGGAGCCGCTGAGCCAGAACGAAACCCACTCGCTCTTGCGAACGGTGGCGCGCATTCTGGCTACCGAGAACATCCTACTACCGCCTGAGCCCCTGAAGCCCTGGGAGTGGCCCTTCGACGACCGTATGCAGCCCTATGAGAGGCAGCGGATCATCCCTGCGAATCGTCGCGGAGGCGACAACATCGTTCCCTACAACCTCCAGCCGCATAGGAAGCTGGGCAGATACATTCGCGCAATAGCTCGCAGACTTGTGGCCGGGGGGCGAATACAAGACGTGGACAGCTGGCTGGACCAGTTGCGCTGGCCCTTATGGGACGCCTTGAAAGGACTCCGGATTCTCGTTTCGGCTGGCCGCAGAATCAACGACCAGACGCCTTTCGGCATTCGCATCGACTCGTTCGAACTACGGCCCATTGAGGACACCGTGTTCCAGTGTAGCGCCTGCGGGTACGTGATGGGAGAAGTCCTGCTCGGCGTGTGCTACAGATGCGGTCAAACCTCCGAGCAAGTCGAGGCGACCTCGATTCAGAACTTCTTCCGCAGGACTACCCTGTTCGCAAAGCCGGGGTCTGGACATCCCGACCCTTACCCCCTTCAGTCGGCGGAACATACGGCGGCGATCGAAAGACATGAAGCACGGAACATCGAGAGATGGTTCCAGAATCTGTTCCGGGAGACCGAGCATCCGGAGGACCACCGGATCGATATTCTCTCGGTTACGACAACGATGGAGATGGGTATCGACATTGGGAGTCTGTTGAGTGTGGGCTTGCGCAACGTAGCTCCGACCGTCGCAAACTACCAGCAGCGTGCTGGTCGCGCCGGCCGTAGAGGCAGCGCGGTGGCTACGGTGGTGACGTATGCGCTCGACCGCAGTCACGACCAATACTACTTCCATCGCCCAAAGGACATTGTGTCTGAACCCCCACGGGTGCCAGTGCTCTACCTGGAGAATGAGGTGATTGCTCGAAGGCACGTACGCTCACTTATTCTCGGCGGCTTCTTTCCGGGATGGTTGAGCAGGGGTGCCTCTGTCGGCCTTTTCGGAGCATGGGGAACCGTGGAACGCTTCATGGTGAGCGGCGGGCACACGGAACTGGAAAGGCATATCAACGAGAACCGGGCCGGGTTGCTTGAGCGAGCTGGCGCAGTTGTCGATGGATCGATGAACGACCGGATTGGAGAATGGTTGCTGGTATTGCCCGACGAGGTTGAGGACGTTGCTCGTGGTTCGGGCACGAACGATGACTTGCTCGAATCGTTGATGCTGGCTGGCCTGCTCCCCAAGTACGCCTTCCCTGTAGATGTCATCAAGCTAGCGATTCCAGAGGACGAGGAACAGGAAGACCGGTACGAGTCACAGGACTTCTACTCCGGCATCTCGCGGGACCTTCGGATCGCACTGACCGAATACGCCCCTGGGGCGGAGGTCATACTTGGGCGATTCCCGGAGACGTACATATACCGCAGCGCCGCAGTCTACGACCCCTCTGCTCACCTTCCCGACTATACGCCAACGGAGAAGCTGAACGAGTGCAGGCGATGCCGCGCGGTCACTTTGACTCGTGTGGAAGCGGAGTCAGTTTCCGAGTGTCCGGAGTGCGGTAGTGATGACGTACTCACCATGCCATACCTGAGACCTCGTGGTTTCACTGTGGATGCTGCTCTCCCGAATGGTGGCAGAGAGGCCTACAGGTCTGGCCGGGAGCGAGCCGGATTTACACCTCCGGCTCAACTCCTGGTAGGCTCCAACGCTGTCACTCGAGGACGGAACAACCGATCATTTGCCCCCAGGCTCTACTCGTTCGTCCATGTCGGCGATCTCTTTATGCGGAACATGGGACCTGATCGGGCAAGTCCTGGATTCGTCCTGTGCCCCGCCTGCGGAAGGCACTTGGGCGCCGATAACGTCGGTGAGCACACCTATCCGGCTCATGTGCCCCCTCACAGAGGATACCGGCGAGGGCCGCGAGCAGGACAGTCTTGTCCAAACAAGGAGGAGTTCGACAACAGGGTTGTGCTGGGACACCGGTTCAACTCCGAGGTGATTTTGCTGGCCGTCGATATGCCGGAATTCCTCGACGCTCCCATGATGGAGCCATCCGGAAGGGCGGTGTGGTACTCGTTTGGGACGCTTATGGCAGAAGCAGCGGCAAGGTATCTTCAGGTGAGCCCCGAGGAAGTGCAGGTAGGCGTTCGCCCGACACGAGACCTCCTCGGCCGCGTTCAGGGCGAGGTCTTTATCTACGACAACGTTCCCGGAGGAGCCGGTTACGCACGAGCTATCCAGGACAGCCTGAGGGAAATCACAGGACTGGCGCTGGAGATGGGACAGAGTTGTCCCAATGCCAGCTGCAGCGGGGTCTGCTACCACTGCCTCCTTGGGTACAGGAATCAGCAAATCCATAATCTGCTGGACCGCAACCTCGCAATTGCAGTGCTTGAGTTCCTCCTGGAAGGTCGTCGTCCCGGCTTAGGCAGGCAAGAGGAGGTAATGCTGGCAGCTGGAGTCGAAGAGTACTTGCGATCCAATTGGGTCATGTTGGGCGCCAGCGAATGCCCTGAACAGTTCGGTGCAGTATTCAGGGCAGCCAGAGATGTCCACATAGGAATTCGGCCTCTCCATCCCCTCTCGGCCCGCCCTATACCTGCCGAACTGGAGAAGCTGAGAGAAGAGACAGGTGTCTTTCCTCGGGTCTACACCAGCTTTGACCTGCTGCGCAGGCCGTTCTGGGTGGCGAACGATCTGCTCCGATTCTCTCGACGCTGAGGAACTGGACGAAGTAAATGGTGTTGCCGGAAACAATCGATCTCGGCACAGAGGCCGTCCTGGAAAGGGTCGGTTCTAATGGTCATCGGAATGGAGCTGTACCGGAATGTGCGGACGTTGCGCCACCACCCATTGACCGCGACTTGCTGCGCAGCGAAATTCAACGCCACCTCGAAGCAATAGGCCTGAACGGTGACCGCGCTCACGGTGTGCTATCGAAGGACGCTATCCGGCAGATTCACCGGTTTCACAGGGAGTCTGCCCAGCAGCGCATTCATCGGGCGTTAGGCGACAAGACTGACCTATTCCTGCAAGAGATTGCCAATGGCGACGAGGTGGATCCGGCGAGTATCCGCCCTGAACTGGTCGAGGCGCGTTCCGATGCTCGCACTGGAGACCTCTTCAGGTTCGCCTCTCTCCTATGGTCGATACCCGTGTCTCAGGGGTATGGTCGAAGGTTGCGCTACCTTGTCAAAGACGGGGCCAATGGAAAACTCATAGGGATATTCGCTTTGGGGGATCCGGTCTTCAACCTCCGGGTCCGCGACGAATGGATAGGGTGGAACCAAGCGGACCGGCGAGAGCGGCTCGTCAACTTGATGGACGCTTACGTCGTCGGCGCCGTGCCTCCTTATGCCGACCTCTTGGGAGGCAAGCTGGTGGCCTCGCTCATAGCCTCCGAAGAGGTGGGGCACAAGTTCCAGGAGCGCTACGGGGGAAGAGAGGGCCTCATCAGCGGAAAGCACAAACAGGCTCGGTTGACTCTTGTCACAGTCACCTCTGCTCTGGGGCGCTCATCGGTGTACAACAGGCTGAGACTCATGCCGAACGCAGAAAGCGAGACAGACAAACCTGTCGTAGAGCTACGAAAGCTAGGTGCGACTACGGGCTACGGGCACTTTCAGATTACAGATGACCTATTCTCACAATTGCGAAGGGTCCTCCAAGAAGATGGGCACAAGTATGCCGACGGACACCAATTTGGGGATGGTCCCAACTGGCGTATCCGTGTTGCCAGGATAGGGCTGCAATCACTTGGATTGAACCCCAATGGGGTTCTGAGGCATGGGATCAGGCGCGAAGTGTACGCCATGCCGATTGCAACCAACGCATGTGCGTTTCTCGCCGGCGGAGATGAGGAACCGCTCTTCGATTGCAAGACCGTCAATGAGATCGCCGACCTCGCGCGGAATCGATGGCTGATACCAAGAGGTGAACGTAGACCGTCCTACCGACAGTTTCGCCGAGAACATCTTCGCGATGTGATGACACCAGCAACTATGGAGACGTGATCTGTGTCAGACGACAACTTCAACAAGTTCTGCGAACAACTGCTCGTTCAGTACAAATGCAGGAATACGAAGGCTGTTACGAGGCACCTCAAAAGCGTGTGTGACATTCTCAGACATGAGGACGACCACGTGGTTCAGACCAAGTTTGGTGGTTCCGTCCAGAAGGGCACTTACGTGACGGGCCTCAGTGACGTCCTACACTGCACGGAGCCCCCACAGACCGGCTAAGCGGTCAAGTGGTCCGTAGTCCCACGCCCCACGTATACCTAAACTTTTTGTGTCGATTGGATAACTGATATCTTGGCCCAGGAGGTGACCCGAGGGATGCGGGAAGCCGCCATACGGGGTTTCTGGGTCTCCACCTACGCCCCTTACGGCTACAGGAAGATATCGGTCCAAGACGGGGCCAAGAAGCGTCCCAAGTTGGAGTTAGATTCACCGGCGGACGCCGTGGTCAGGCGCATCTTCCAGATGGCCCTACAGGGCAAGAGTACCCTGGACATCACGAAGACGCTGAATGGTGAGGGCATCCCCACCTCAACGGGCAAGCACTGGTTGAAGTCCACTGTGCACCGCATCCTCTCCAACGAGGCGTACACCGGCACCCTGGTCTGGGGCGTCGATGCCAAGGATGGAGCGCCGCCAGTGAGGGTGGAGAACGCCTTTCCATCCATCGTGACTCAGAAGGAGTTCCGGCGCATTTCTCGCACCCTTCACTCCAAGGCCCCTGCCAGGGTCAACCCCAGGCGGGCATCCAGCCCCTACCTTCTCAGCGGCTTGCTGAAATGTGAGAAGTGTGGAAAGGCGCTCACTGCGGCTGAGGCCAAGAGCGGCAAGTACACCTACTACGTCTGCCACTCACTGCTGAAGAAGGGCAAAGGGACCTGCAAGACTCCTCGCCTCAACTCCAAGCGCTTCGAGAAGCTGATGATCGACCAGATCAGGGAGAACATCCTCACCGAGAGAAACATCCGTGACCTGGTTAGGCTGATGGACGAGGAGATGGACGGGGTGGCTGCTGAGCAACGAGAGAGGCTGGAAGCTATCGAAGCGGAGCTTGGCGAGGTGCGGCGGCGCTTGGACCGGGTCTGGCACGTCATCGAGAACTCGGAACTTGATATCTCCGACGCCACGTCCCGCATCAGAGATCACCGGCAGCGTCAGGAGAAGCTGGAGATCGCCGCAGAGGAGGCCAGGGCATTGCTCTCAGAGCGTCGAGCCGTGCTGGACAACGTGGACACCATCGCCGCCTTCGCCGAGGACATGAGCGATTTCTTGATGACCAGCGACATCACCGAATCGAGGGCCTTCATCAAGTCCTTCGTCAAGGAGATCGTGGTCAAGCCAGGAAAGGCGGCGGTCTACTACACTATACCCACGCCGCCGGACAGCCCGATAGGGGGCGGAGACACAGCAGAGGTGGCTCTCCGCGGCCCAGTTCGCAGTTCAGTACACGTTGGTGGGCGAAGCAGGACTCGAACCTGCGACCTCCTGTGTGTAAAACAGGCGCTCTTACCACTGAGCTACTCGCCCGTAGACCCGAACCGTGGAGTGATGGGGATGGTACGCTTGGCGGGGCTCGAACCCGCAACCTCAGCCTCCGCAGGGCTGCGCTCTATCCATTGAGCTACAAGCGCACGATGATATGGCCGGTCGAACTGTCCTGGCCACTGGCGGCCACGCATGGTGCCGAGGGCGAGATTTGAACTCGCACGCCCGTGAGGACACTACGCCCTGAACGTAGCGCGTCTACCGTTCCGCCACCTCGGCACAAAAGCTATCTGGTGGGCGAAGCAGGACTTGAACCTGCGACCTCCTGCGTGTGAAGCAGGCGCTCTAACCAACTGAGCTATCCGCCCGCCCTACTGCGATGCTCCGGTTCCTCTTGTGGTGGCAACGGCTGGATTCGAACCAGCGACCTAGCGCTTATGAAGCGCCCGCTCTGCCGCTGAGCTACGTTGCCGCCGCGGGCCTTGGGAGCCAGCCGCTCACCTCGGCCCGTCGAACACAAGGCCATCATACTGAAAAGCTTTTGAGAGTGTCAACGTAACCCAAAGCTGAGTAGTGTATTAGTTTGAGGGCGAGGACGTGGCTTCACCCCGGCACCGCCTACGCTCCGCGGGCAAGACCGTGCAAGAAGTTGCGGACCGCTCTGCCGCTGTCAGCCCAGCTTGGGTGCGCCGCGTACCGTTCCCGAGCCTGTATTCCCATGCTCGCCAGCAAACCCCGGTCCTGGTGCAGCCGCGTTAGATGCTGGGCCAGGGCCTCCGCGTCTCCAGGCGCCACGAGAAAGCCCTCCTGGCCGTGGCTCAAAACCTCGCCCGCCGCTCCCTGGGCGGAGGCGATAACCGGCAATCCAAAGCCCATGGCCTCCAGGTAGGCGATGCCGAACGCCTCGTGCGCCGACGGCACCGCCAGCACCTGAGACCGCTCCAGGTGGGCGGCTACCTGGGCGTTGGGCAGGGCGCCGAGCAGCTCGATACAGTCGCTCACGCCCGACCGGTCCGCCTGCTTGCGGACGGCACGGACATAGCCGGGAGCCGTCGTCAGGCTCCCTATCACCGACAGGCGCCAGGCACCGCTGGGCATGTGTGATAGCGCCTCCACCAGAGTGTGCAGCCCCTTCACCGGACTAACGTTGCCCACGAACAGCACCCGAAGCGGGCCTGCCTCCTGGGCTCGCTCGCCGATCTCTCGCGTCGAAATAGCGGGCGAGAGGTGGTCTCCTCCGGGGCAGGCCACCACGCCGGGACGCACCTGTCCCGCCAGCGCCTCGGCCGCCCCACGCGTGGCCTGGCTGTTCCAAATGAAGCCATCCACGCTCCTCAAGTACCGGCGCTCTATCCAGCCGTAGAGGCGGTTTTGCCAAGCGGGCCTCGGCTCGACGCTGCGTAGAAGATGGATAATGGCGACAATCGGATACCTTGCGGCCCTCCGCACTCGCCGATTGAGCCAAAAGAGAGAGGGGTGAGCGAGTTCGTCCTGGAGCAGGATATCGAAGGGGGCATCGCGCAGGCGGCTGAAGAGGGACCGGGAGAGGTTATGGCCCAAGCCGAGGCCGTAGCTCCGCCAGGGCAGCGACACCACCTCCACCTGGTCACCCTGGCCGCGCAGGTGCTCCACCAGCATACGGTCGTAGAGAAACCCCCCGGTGACGGTCTCCAGGCTCCCATAGATGATGAGGCCGATTCTCATCCAAGCTCTTTCCTGCCAAGCTTTTTCCTGCCAAGCTTTTTCCTGCCAAGCTTTTTCCTGAAGGATGCCCAGGCCTCGGCGTCCTCCCACACCCTAACGGTGATCGCGATCAGGTTTGGAGCTTGGAGGCGGTCCGCCATCGCCTGGCAGAGAATGCGGGAGAGGTGCTCAATGCTCGGGTTCAGCCCGTCAAACTCTGGGAAGTCGTTCAGACTCTTCTCTCTGTACCTGCTCACCAGCTCTCCCAGGATGCGCGCAATCTCAACGATATCGACCAGGAACCCATGCTGGTCCAGGCTCGGGCCCTCCAGCATCACCTCAACCTGATAGTGATGGGAGTTCAGCTCGTTCTCGGGCCCCCAGTCGCCGCCCACCAGGTAGTGCCACCCGACGAAGTCGTCCTTTACGGAAACGGTGTACATCCGTCACTTCCTCGCTCTGTCCCGGCGTCGGCGCCGCTAGTCTGGATACTCCAGCAGCACCTGGAGTGCCTCATCGGGCCGCTGGTCCAGCAGCCGGTACGCCTCCGGGGCCTCGCCGATGGGAAAGCGGTGGGTGACCAGCGACGACGGGCGCAGCGATTGGAGGGCCGACCACGCGACGCCGAGCCGCCGGGGCTTCGTCCAACGCGCCGACCACTGCGGAGCGATGGTGCTCACCTGACTGCTGATGACCGACATCCGGTCGCGGTGGAACCGCCCGCCCAGATGCAGCGTCGCCTCCTTGGTCCCATACCAGGAGCCGACGACGATGCGTCCATTGAAGCCGGCCACGGCGAGAGCCGTATCCAGGGCCTCTGGGGCGCCGGAGGTCTCATAGGCCAGGTCCGCGCCCGAATAGGGCCGGTCCCCTTGGAGGAGCGCCCGTATCCGCGCCGGTGTGTCGCCCTCGCCGGGGTCGACGCTGGTGGTCGCGCCAAGCTCCATGGACCGCTGACGTCGAGTGGGGTAGGGGTCCACGGTGACGAGCGAGGCCAGGGACAATCGGCTGAGCAGCGCGGTGGTCAGCAAACCCACAACCCCTTGGCCGAACACGGCCACCTGCTCCCCAATGGCGGGCTGGCCGTCCATGATCAGGTTGACCGCCGTCTCCGTATTGGCCAGGAAAACGGCATCCTCGGCGGACACGCCGGGCGGCACGGGGACCAGCTCTTCCACGGCGCAGGTGAAGTGGCTCTCGTGGGGGTGGAAGGCGAACACGAGCTTGCCCCGCCACTGCTCGTCGACCTCCGGGCCCGTCTGCTCGACCCGGCCCGCCACGCTATAGCCGTACTTCAAGGGGTAGCCGAACGGTACGCGCAGCGCCGGGATCGTCTCGTCAACGGGCAGGCCGGCGGGCGCCTGGCCACGGTAGATCAGCAGCTCCGTGCCGGCGCTGATGGCGGAGACGAGCGTCTTGACCAGGACTTCGCGGTGGGAAGGGGCCGGCAGCGTGTCCTCTTGCACTGCCGTTTTGCCGGGCGCCGTGAAGTACAGGCTTGTCCGCCTCAATCGTTACCCCAGGCGACATCACCCCAGATCACCCAGTCATCCCCTAGCTGCTGGTGTCCCGTGTTCACCAGGCGAGGACACCGCACGCCCAAGGAGGCTCCCAGCTCTCCCGCGGCTCTCATGCCGCCAACCAGCACCGGCGCCACTGTCAGGATCATGTGGTCCACCAAGCGCTCCGCGAGAAAGCTGGTAATCACCTCGGCTCCACCCTCCACCATCACGCTGTTGATCCCCTCGCCGGCCAGGTGCTGCATCAGCACATTCAAGTCGATCAGGCCGCTGTCGTTTGAAGGCATCTCCAGCACTCGTGCTCCCTGTTCCTCCAACGCCTCTCGCTTGGCCCGGGGCGCCCCTGGTGTCGTGATGATCCAGGGAGGCGCGCTCCGGTCCAGCAGCAGGTTGGCGTCCAACGGGAACCTGAGCTTGCTATCGAGGATGACCGGCTGCGGGTCTCTCCCCTCGGCGAGCCGGACCGTGAGGCGGGGGTTGTCGGCGAGCACGGTGCCGATGCCCACCAGGATGGCGTCGTTGGCAGCGCGGAGCCGGTGGGTCATGGCCTGCGCTTCCGGGCCGCTCAGTTGCATGCGCTTGCCGGGGACCCGGGCGATGCTGCCGTCCAGGCTTTGCGCGTACGTCAAGGTGACGAAGGGCCGGCCCGTGTTCCGGCGGGTGAGCTCCGCCCGCCGCTCCAGCAGCCGTGCGCCGTCGGCCCCCGAGGCGCTGAGCAGGGGAACGGCGCCAAGCTCTATGAGGTGTCCCATTCGCTCGATCTTGGTCATCAGGTAGCCGCTGTTCTCGGCGTTCACTTGGGGATGGAGCTCCCTGCGAGCGGTGACGTCGATCCCGAGCGTTCTCAGGTCATCTATCTTGGTGAGGTTGTTCGTCAGGAGATGGACGGACTCGACGCCGACGTCCTTGAGCATCAGGGCCGCTACCCGGTAGTCGCGCTCGTCGGCTTCGTGGCCCAGCATCCGGTTCGCGTCGACGGTGTCGTACCCCATGTCCTGCAGGTCGTAGGCGCGGAGCTTGTCCAGGAGGCCGATGCCGCGACCCTCCTGGCGTAGATAGAGGAGGACTCCCCGGCCCTCCAGCGAGATCAGCCGCATGGAGCGGTAGAGCTGGCCGCCGCAATCGCACCGGAGCGAGCCGAAAACGTCGCCGGTCAGGCACTCCGAATGGACACGCACCAGCACGTCCCGTTGCCCGGAGACATCGCCGGTGACCAGCGCTATGTGCTCTTTCTGGTCGTGGTTGTTCGTGTAGTGGAGCAGCTGGAACTCCGCGTCCGCCGTTGGGATTCGGACGCGCACCGTTCTTTGGATGGTCAGAGGCTTCATGCCGGCTCGGATAGCTTCCTGCCTTGGATAGACGTGCTTTCCCCTCGGTCCCCGCCTAGCAGCCTTTCGGAGAGCGGGCCCGCGAGAGTTTCAGGACTCGCTGATGGCGGCCAGGACCTCCGTGGCGTGCTCGTCGGGCTTCACCTTCGGCCACACCTTCGCGATCTTCCCCTCTTCATCGATCAGGAAGGTCATGCGGAACATTCCCATGTACGTCCGGCCGTACTGCCGCTTCTCACCCCACGCGCCGAAGGCCGACGCGACCTGGGCCTCCTGATCAGATAGGAGCAGGAACGGCAACTCGTAATTCGAGATGAACTTCTCGTGGGACTTGATGCTGTCCTTGCTCACCCCCAGCACAACGGCCCCAGCCTGCTCCAGCTCCGAGTAATGGTCCCGGAAGCCGCATGCCTCCCGGGTGCAGCCAGGGGTATTGTCCTTGGGATAGAAGTAGAGCACCACCTTCTTGCCCGCGAAATCCTTGAGCGAGACCGTGGCGCCATTGGAGGCGAGCACGGAGATGTCGGGAGCCTTGTCACCCACTTTTAGCGTCATATCGTAAGACCTCCTCGGCTTTCGTTCGAGATTTTACACTATTGAGCCGGCGGGCAAGGCTGGATGCCGGGGGCGTGCGGCCGCGGGGTCAGCGCCCTAGCTGGGACATGAGGCGCCGCACGATATCAGACGGTGATCCGGCCCATGCGGCCCGAGTTGAAGTCGGTGATGGCCTGGTAGATCTCTTCTCGCGTGTTCATCACGAAGGGCCCGTAGCGCGCGATGGGCTCGTTCAGCGGGACGCCCGCAATGAGCAGCACGTTGACCGGCGCCTCCGCCGAGTCCGGCACCGCCAGCGCGACGTGGGCGCCATCGGCGTTGAATAGCGCCGCCTCCGCCTCCGCGACCGGCTGCGCGTCCATGCCGGCCAGGACGGCGCCGTCCACCACGTATGCAAAGGCGTTGTAGTCCCTGGGGACCGCTTGCTCCACCCGTGCTCCTGGCTGGAGCGTGAAGTGCAGGTAGATAATGGGCGTGCGGGTCTCGATCACCGCCTTGGCGTCCATCGCCTCCCCGGCGATCACCCTGACCCACACCTTGCCGTCTTCGCTTTCGGCCGTCGGGACCCGGTCGGTGGAGACGCCCTGATAGCGCGGGCGCATCATCTTATCGCGCCGCGGCAGGTTTACCCAGAGCTGAAAGCCGTGGAGCGTGCCTCCGGTCCGCTGCAGCTCCTCGCCGGGCATCTCCGAGTGGACCACGCCGGCGCCCGCGGTCATCCACTGCACGTCCCCAGGGCCGATGGCGCCCGAGTTGCCCGCCGAGTCCTTGTGCTCCACAACGCCCTTGAGCACGTAGGTGACGGTCTCGAAGCCGCGGTGGGGGTGGTCCGGCGCGCCCTTCGCCTGGCCGGGGCCATAGCTGACAGGGCCCATCTGGTCCAGGAGCAGAAACGGGTCGAAGTGGCTCAGGTGCTCGGTTGGAAAGGGCCGGTGGACGACGAACCCCGCGCCCTCCTCAGTCGTTATGCTCCGCACGATGCGAGCCACGGACCGGCTGCCTTCTGCCGCTGCGGTCATGCGATGCCTCCAGGGCCGAAGAGCTGCCCCACGGCCGTCCTTAAGAAAAAAGCTGCTTCGGCACCCGGAGCGGCGGTTGGCTTTAGCGCCTCACATGACCAGTTGGATACATCGTCCACTGTCACGGATGAATTGAGCGAATCGCTGTAGCCCTTCAAGTGCTCTTGGGGTTGTCATTCTGCAACCGTCTGCGGGCGTCGGTCCAAGACGGCGGAATCGCTGTCCCGGCCACATTCCACCGGACAAACTTGGTCTCGATGATGTGGGGCCTTAAAGCTGACATCATCCGGCCGTGAGGGTGCGTTGTTACGAAGTCAGTGAGCGCCTGCTCACTTTCCCATACCGACAATGTCCAGAATTTAGGACGGAGCAGGTCTCCCCGGAGGGAATACCCGATGAGGCCATTGGCACCACGCAGTTGAGCTTGGATTGAACGAGAGTATGCAAAGAATTTGGGGATCATCCAAAGCGGCTTCAACGTAAGCCAGGAGCTTTTGAGCCAAAGATAAGAGACGAGAGCCAGGTACTCTCGCTCGGGGTCGGCGGTGGCGAAGGGACTCCACTTACTCGTTGGCAAGGCGGCGTGAGATAGGATGGAAAAAACGGACACCAAAGTCGGATAAGATAGAGCGACGGAGGTGTCAGTATGAAAGGTGTCCCTCAAGGAAGATACACGAGGGAATTCCGCCAGGAAGCAGTGAAGCTGGTAACGGAAGAGAGGCTATCATTGCCGGAGGCAGCCCGCCGGTTGTCCCTGGCGCCATCGACGTTAGGGTACTGGGTGAAGGCACAAAGGGCCGGCAAACTGGGAGATGTCGGCAAGACGTACAGGCCCTTGACTGAAGTAGAGATGGATTTGGCCCGGACTAAGAAGGAACTGGCGGAAGTGAAGATGGAGCGGGACATACTAAAAAAAGCGGCCGCGTACTTTGCCAAGGAGTCGCTGCCCGGTACGCGGCGATGAATGAGTTGCGGCTCAAGTATCCAGTCCGGATGATGCGACGGATTATGAATGTATCGGCCAGCGGCTACTATGCGTGGGTGGACCGGCCGCTGTCCAAGCGGGCACAGGAGGAAGTGCGGCTGGAGCTGGAGATAATGGCGGCCCACCAGCGGAATAGACAGACCTATGGCCCGGAACGGTTACAGCGCGATCTGGCGGAGCATGGCGTTCGGGTGGGTGTTTGCCGGATCAAGCGGATCCGGCAAAAGCTCGGCATACGCTGTAAACAGAAGAGGAGATTCAAGACTACCACTAACTCCGCGCACAGACTGCCAGTTGCGGATAACTTGTTGGGCCAGCAGTTCAAGGTCAGTCAGCCCAACGCCGTGTGGGTGAGTGACATCACCTATATACCGACTGATGAAGGCTGGCTATACCTGGCGGGCCACAAGGACCTGTTCACCGGAGAGCTCGTGGGCTATGCCATGGGAGAGCGGATGACCAGGAATCTGGTTAGTCAGTCTCTATTCCGGGCGCTGAGAGCCAAACGCCCCGCGAGGGGACTGATGCATCACTCTGACCGGGGCTCTCAGTATTGCTCCCAGGAGTACAGAAATCTTATGGAGCGCTCTGGCCTGAGATCATCCATGAGCGGGAAAGGGAACTGTTTTGATAATGCGCCGATGGAGAGCTTCTGGGGAACACTCAAGCAGGAGCTAGTCCATCACCGTCATTATCGAAGTAGACAGGAAGCAATTCGAGATATGACAGAATATATCGAGATCTTCTATAACAGGCAGCGCCGCCAGGCCAGGCTGGGATTCCTGTCACCTGCGGCCTTTCAACAAAGATTCTATGCAGGATTACTCGCAGCTTGAAAGGTTTGGTGTCCACTATTGCCATCCGACCCCAGCGTAACCTTCCTATCGACTAGTTTGGGCCTATCGACTAGTTTGGGTGTCGGATTATAGCACTCGGGCCGGACAGCTCGCAGTTGGCGGGACTAGCGAGCGTCGAAGTTCAGCGGAAGCGACACCTGGAATGTGGTCTTCCCCGGCTCCGAGAAGAGCTTGATATCGCCTCGATGCTTGTGGACCACGATGTTGTAGCTGATATCCAGGCCCATGCCGGTGCCTTGGCCGGGGGGCTTGGTGGTGAAGAAGGCGTCGAACACCCGGGACTGCACCTCTGGCGGAATGCCCGGGCCGTTGTCCTCGATCTCGACAATCACCCAGCTTCCCTCCTGGCGGGTCCACAGCACGATCTCGCCCTTCCCTTTCAGGGCATCGGCCGCGTTGTCGATAATGTTGGTCCAGACCTGGTTCAGCTCACTGCCGTACGCCTGAATCTTCGCCAGGTCCGGCTGGTACTCGCGCCGCACGCTGATGCCCTCATTGAGCTTGCCGCGCAGGATGACCAGCGTATTGTCCAGGCCTTCGTGCACATCCACCGACTGCACCGGAGCCTGGTCCAGATAGGAGTAAGACTTGAGCGCCTTGACTATCTCGGAGATCCGTCCGGCGCCCTCGCCGATCTCCTTGAGTAGGGCGTGGAGCGTGGACGTTGCGTTCAGCCAGCCGACGACCGCCCCGAACTGGCCGGCTTCGAATTCCTCCGCCAGCTTCACCAGCCCTGCCCGGTCGTACCCGATTTCCACCAGCGTGGGCGCCAGGTCCCAGGCCTCATCGAGCCCCTGCTCCTGTAGCCACTCTTCCAGCTCCTGCTCGCGATCGCTCCGGGCCAGAGCGTCCAACAGCGCTGGCCGCGCCGCCCGCTCCCTGGCGTCCTGGCCCAGGACGCGCAGCGCGCCGTGCTGGGCCTCCGTGAGCCCCGATGCTCCCAGCTTGCGCTCCGCCTGTTCGAACTGGACGATGGTGTCGCGCAGTTGGTCGGCGCCACGTTTGACCGCCGCCGCCGGGTTGTTCAACTCGTGGGCCACCCCCGCGGTAAGCGTGCCGAGCTGGGCCATCTTCTCGCCTTGGCGCAGCATGGCCTCCGTGGTCCGCAACCGCGCGAGCACGGTGTAGAACATGGCGCGGGCCGCCGAGAGGCTGGTGTTCACCAGACGGTCGAGCTGCTCCTGACTGATGGCCAGCAGAACGCTGTCCGTCCGCGCGCGCACGCTCGCCATGCGTGGCTTGTGCTCCAGCAGCGCCATCTCGCCGACCACCTCGCCGGGCCCGAGCACGTTCAGCAGCACCTCGCGCCCCGTGGACGCCTTGACCACCTCCAGCTCTCCCTTGGTGACCACGTAGGCACGGTCGCCGGGGCTCCCCTCCGCGAACAGCTCCTGGCCCGAGGAGAGCGTAACCTCCTCCACCTCCTCGCACAGACGCTTCAAGTCGGCCTCCGGCAGGTCGGCAAAGAGGGGGACGGACTTCAGAACGTCGTACACTGCTGTGGTCAAGAAAGCCGCCCGGATGCAGGGTAAATCAGGTCAGTGAGAAGGCACGGACCGGCTTGGAGATGCCCTTCAGCTCGAACAACCGCTCGCTCGTATGGGGGAAAGGCTCGGCCATCTCATCGTACGTCTGCTCGGACACCAGGATCTCGCCTGCATCGGCCTCGCCCTGGAGACGGGAGGCGATGTTCACCGCATCGCCTAGCGCGGTGTAGTCGCTGCAATTGTTGGAGCCCACGACTCCCGCATACACCATGCCCGTGCTGATGCCGATGCCCACCTGCAGCAGTCCCTCCTCTCCGATGTTCCTATTGATCTGGGGCACGGCCTGCTGAATCTCGGTGGCTGCGCTGACGGCCTGGGCCGCGTGGTCATTTCGCCTGATGGGCGCATTAAACAGCCCCAGGACCGCGTCGCCCAGAAAGTGATCCACGATGCCATCGTGCGCCACTATGATCTCGCTGCACCGGCGGAAGAACTCGTCCACCATCGGCCTGACCGCCTCGGGGCCCCGCTCGTGCATCAGGGTCGTAAACCCCTGGCAGTCGGCGAAGAGAGCAGTGGCATCGCAGAGGCCTCCGGCCTCCCAGCGTGGGTTTCAGACATTGCAGATATTGGGATTCTTGGAGCTCCGGCTCACCCCGAGCACCCGCCAGGCCGTGCCCCGCGCACCGGTAAAGTGCAGGGTCTTATCCATCATCATGAGCGGCATCCGGAGCAGCCAGACCGGCGTGAAAGGCGGCCGAGAAGGCCCTCCTTTGGCAAAATGGTCCACGACGCAGTGGTCTGAAAGACGGCTCTCTTTGGCCATGACGCCGACCTCTCCACCTCTCCGGGGCCGAATTCCTCGTCCCCTTCTACTATCGACCGTCCGACCAGAGAAGATTACTGGCAGCCCATCCCGTGCGTCAAACCGTGGCGAGATGCTGGTGCACAAAGGTCACGGCCATGGCGCCCTCTCCCACCGCCGAGGCCACGCGTCTCACGACCCCCTGCCGGACATCGCCGACGGCAAAAATGCCGGGCACGTTGGTCTCCAGTAGATACGGGTCGCGGTCAAGCGTCCAGCCCTTGGGCCTTCGGCCGTCGCGCATCAGATCTGGCCCCGTGAGGATGAACTCCGCCGTGTTTCGCTCCACCAGGCCGGCTACCAGATCGGTGTGAGGGACGGCGCCGATGAAGATGAATACGCCCGACGCGGGGGCGGTGCGTGTCTTGCCCGTGGAGGTGGTCTTGATGACGAGTCCCTCAAGCCGGTCCTTGCCCTCCACTCCCACCAACTCTGCATCCATCTCCACCTCGATGTTCCCCGTGCCGCGTATCTGGTCGACCAGATAGCGAGACATCCCCTTCTCCAGGGAGTCGCCCCGCACCAGCATGGTGACCTTGCTGACGTAGCGCGAAAGGAACATCGCCCCTTGGCCGGCCGAATTGGCGCCCCCGACAACGAACACGTGCTGGTTCCCGGTAGTGGGCAGCTTCGGTCACCGCCGCGCCGTAATAGACGCCGGCGCCGGTCAGATGCCGGACACCCGGCGCGTCCAGCTCGCGGACAGACACCCCGCTGGCGATGATGAGGGCGTGGCAGCTTAGCTCGGTGCCGTCCTTCAGCGTCACGATGCGGACGTTGCCCTCAACCCGCACATTGGTTGCCTCCTGGGCGGTCAGGATCTCGGCGCCGAAACGCCGGGCCTGGACCGTGGCCCGCTGGGCCAGGTCCGCGCCGCTCACGCCGCTGGGAAAGCCCAGGTAGTTCTCGATGCGCGAGCTGGTGCCTGCCTGCCCTCCGGTGGCCTCCCGTTCGATCATGACGGTGCGGAGCCCCTCGGTGACGCCGTAGACTCCGGCGCCCAGCCCCGCCGGTCCGGCCCCGATGATGATCAGGTCGTAAAAGGGCTGAGTGGCCTGAGTCTGCAACCCCACCTTCTCCGCCAGCTCCAGCGGTGTGGGGTTGAACATGATGCTGCCGTCGGGGAAGAAGACGACGGGAAGTTTCACCTCTCCCTGGTTGAGCCCGTCCACCATCTCCTTGGCCTGGGCGTCCTTCTCGATATCGAGCCACTGATACGGGATCCGGTTGCGAGCGAGAAAGTCCTTGGCGTTGTGGCAGGTGCCGGACCAGAGGGTGCCGGCCACGCGGATGCCGTCGTAGGGCACCCGGGCCGTGGCGGCCCAATCGCCAAGCAGGTCGTCGAGCACCGGGTAGAGATGCTCCTCCGGCGGGTCCCAGGGCTTCATGAGGTAGTAGTCGAGCCCGATGGAGTTGATGCTGGCGATGGCGGCCTCGGTATCGGCGTAGGCGGTGAGCAGGACCTTGCGGGCGTCGGGGTACAGCTTGCGCGCCTGCTCCAGAAACTCCGTGCCGCTCATCTCCGGCATGCGTTGGTCAGCCAGGAAGAGCGCGACGGGAGTATTGCGCTCCTTGAGCCGCCGGGCGGCCTCCAGGCCCTCGGCGCCAGAGCCCGCTTTGACGATGCGATAGTTGCCCCGGAAGTGCTGGCGCAGGTCGCGCGCCACCGCGTTGAGCACCTGCGGCTCGTCATCGACTGTCAGGATGATGGGCGTCGCCATGCTTGTGTTTCCACTACCGGCTCGACAATGGCTTGGCCGGAGCCCTCTCCGGCCGCAGCATACACCATATCCTCGTGGCCCAGCGTGAGGTCGATCTGAAGCTCGGAGCCCACCTCGCCCAGCTCCTCCGCAAGCTCCTCTTCGGCGCCCAGGCCCCGGTGCACGACTACGATGGCGGGCGGTTTCAGCCCCCTCCGCAACGCCTCAAGCAACTGCCCCCGTAGCAGTCTCGGCGTGAGATGACCAGTCATCTTGGCAAGGCTTTCCAGCCGGTTTGGGAAGGTGGACTCCACGAACAGCACCCTTGGAGCTGGCTGCTCCTGAAAAAAGGGCAGCAGCTCGCCGCCCGTATCGCCCGAGAAGGCGGCGCAATCACCCGAGTCGGAGGTAACCACGTACCCCACGGAGGGGACGGGGTGGGGCACGGGAATGGGCTTCACCCGATAGCCCAGCACCCTCAGCGGCTTCCATGGCTCAAGCGGCTGGAAGTCGAACCTGGGAGCCGCGCCGTCGAGCGGCTGCGTCAGGTCCGGGTAGACATCGCCGTCGATCAGGTGCTCGTGTACGCCACGCAGAGTCTGGGGCTGCGAGAAGACGGCGACGGAGGTGGGAGCGTCCCGGTTCGCCAGCCCCAGCGTGGGGATATCCCGGATGTGGTCGAAGTGGTGGTGGGTCAGCAGGATGGCCCGTATCTCAGCCAGCTCGGCCGCGCTTAACGCCGATGCCAGGCTCCCAGCATCAACACCCAACACGCCGTCGATCATGAAGCAGGTATGGCGTGTATCGCGGGTCTCCAGGTTGTGAGCGCCGAGTAGCCTGATCTTCAATCGCAACTCCTAACGATGGGCTCCCGAATAACTCTGAACATAAGCCCGAATGGCTCTGAACATAAGAGGGCCGCAGGGCGCTGTCAAGCTTCGCGGCGTGCCGGCCAGGGTTTGAGCGGAGCTGGCGCCACGCTTCGGCGGGGCCCGTCCAACGCGACGCCGGGTTACGCACCGAACGCGCCGCCGCCCATCCCTCGTTCGCAGCGGTCTGGACTCGAATTTCCGGCGTTTCGAGCATCCGAAAGCGATTACATAGTTGGAGGCGGTATCTGGTATGCTATAGCCAGAAGGCACCGAAGAACGGTGGACCGCTTTCGGCCAGGCTTGGCGACGGACCTCCCTCCCTTCCCGGCTCCCACTTGGCGCGACACTGACTGACTTGCCTATTAACCGACCCAGGAGGTCAGTCGACGAATGCTGTCCCATACCATTATCAATCAACCAAGGCAACATACCAGCAGCAGTGCACAGCCGGGCCGTCGTCGCGGGCCAAGGGTCAGGCATGACGCCAGTTGCGCTAGCTGCGGCGCTCCGGCGAGGCTACCGTTTAAGCCGACGCCCGATAGGCCGGGGTACTGCCCGGCATGCTTCAGGAGCAGGACGCAGGTCCAAGTCAGGGAATCAGAGCGCGGCAATCGAGAAGACAAGCGGCCCGAGGAAGCATCGCACCCCGAGATCTTCTCAGGGCTCGCCCTGAGCCCGGGCACGCGATCGGCGTTGCGGCGCATGGGAATCACGTTGCCCACGCCGATTCAGGAGCAGGCCATCCCTTGGCTTATCGAGGGCCGGGACCTGGTGGGGCAGGCGCAGACCGGCTCCGGTAAGACGCTGGCCTTCGGTATTCCGCTGGTCGAGAACTGCACCCGGTCGGCCCATGGCGTGCAGGGTCTCGTGCTCGTGCCAACCCGCGAGCTCGCCATCCAGGTAGCGTCGGTGCTGGAGGACGTGGCGGAGCACCGCGTATCGGTCATACTGCTTTACGGCGGCAGGCCGTTGGGCGGCGAGAAACGAGCGCTCCAAAAAGGCGCGCAGATCATCGTTGGCACGCCGGGCAGAACGCTGGACCACCTGCGCCAGGGCAGCCTGTCGCTGGGCTGGATACGCATGCTGGTGCTCGATGAGGCGGACGAGATGCTCGACCGAGGCTTCGCCCGAGACGTGGATGCGATTATCGCGGAAACGCCGTCCAGGCGGCAGACGGCGCTGTTCGCCGCCACGTTGCCCGATTGGGTGGCGAAGACCTCCAAGAAGCACCTCCGAGACCCGAAGACGGTGCGCGTGGTCTCCGATGCAAGTGACGCTCTCAAGATCGAGCATCTGATCTACAAGATCGATAAGGCCGCGAAGACGCCGGCGTTACAGACGCTGCTCGACCAACGCGGCGACGCGCCGATCATCGTCTTCGGCAGGACGAAGCACGGGGTCAAGAAGCTGGCGAAGCAACTGGTGGAGCTCGGCTACCCGGTGGCGGCGCTCCAGGGCAACCTGAGCCAGAACGCTCGGGAAAGGGTGATGCTGGACTTCCGCTCCGGAGCGACGCCAGTGCTGGTGGCAACGAATGTCGCGGCGCGCGGCCTGGACATCGAGGGCATTGCGCAGGTGATCAACTACGACCTTCCGGACTCGCTGCAACTGTTCACCCACCGGGTCGGCCGCACGGGCCGCATGGGCAAGAGCGGCGAGGCGATAACTTTCGTTACGTCCGACGAGGAGGTTAAGTGGCGCGAGATCGAGCGGGGATTCCACACTCCGTTCGTTCTGAAGCGCTGGGGGCCGGAGAGACCGGGACCCTTTAGGGAGCCCGCGAAGGGCCCCACGCCCGTGGCCCAACGCGAAGCGCCGAGCCCAAGCCGCACTCCTCGTCGAGCCCCGGCGCAAGCGCCGACGGACAACGGACGCCCGGCCCAGCGAAGGCGTCCCTGGTACAGCACGCGGCGGGCGGGCTAGCGCGGAGCACAGCTATACGCGCCAAGGTCGCCTGACCGACGGTGCGGCAATACCCACCCGGCCACGACGGCTCTTCGCCATCTACGGTGGCGCCCCACGGCCCCAGCATTGCCGGGGCGAGCGCGGAGTACTATACTGCCGCTGCTGCGTATAAAACCGATTCCCCAGCAGGAGGAAGAACGATAGCACTCAGCGACGTCAAGGTTGCTCCAGGTAGTTGGCTGGTGGCCAACTGTGCGGACTACCCAAGTGACAAGAACTGCAAGGTGGTGGTGATGAGCCCCGTCGGTCAGCGGGAAGATCTCATAGCGGCGGCCCATGCGGTGGACGCCCACGGGCACCAGGACTCCGCCGAGCTGCGTGCCGGCCTGGCAGGAGTCCTCAGGCAAGTCGAGGTATAAGGGGCCAACCCTCTCGCCTTCGATAGGGCCGGATAGGGAAGCTCGCTCTCCGTGGCCTGGCGTGGGGTTAGCATGTGCTTGTTCAATTTCCGCCCTGGTAGGGGGTCAGGGCCAAATGGGAAGTCCCGTGGTGGATATGAAAATCGTTCATCTTTCGCATGTAAAATGCAAGAAATGCCAGACGGAATTTGATTATGCATGGATTCCGTTCATCTCACTTACAGCCGTCCGACTCTTTAAGCGTCGCTTCTTCAGGTGTCCGTCGTGCAAGAAGTGGTCAATTTTCAATGTCTGGAACACACAGGTTGACTCTAAAACGCATCGCTGTGATATTAGAGTTGGACCGAGTTAGGCCGAATCCCCAAGCAATGCAGAATCACGCTTAACGCTGTGAGAGCAAACTAAGGCTTGCCGACCACAACAAGGGCCCCCTGGACGTCTGCCAGGGGGGCCTCTTTGTGTTCGTGGTAGTGAGGGGGGGCTGATGCGGTGGCCGGGAACGGCTGGTGCAGGACATCCCTGGTCTCTGGGCCGCCCCGCCCAGCCTCACCGGGCGCCAGAGGCTGCTGCTGACCGCGCTTGACGCGGTCTACGTCGTTGCCCGCGCTGCCAAGGCGATGGTGAGCATCAGACCGAAGGCGGCATTCCAGGCGGCACTGGCGGAGTCGGGAATGCTCACTGCGTCAATCTCGCTCGTGGCCTAGCTTCACAAGCAGCCTGATTCCTTTGTCCCCAGGTCCCGTTCCGAAAAGGGGGTGGCAAATCGGGCCTGATTCCCTTCCTGACACACAGCCCAGATGGGCTACGCCACTAGGAATCGTTTTGACCGCCCAAACGAGCTAGGTGGTGCATTGCCGCTAGTATCTGGTTTCGTCTGCAAAGGCTGTCTTGAGTGAAAACTGGCTGTGGCTAGTCAAGAAGTGGCCTGAGGCAATGGGCCCTAGTCAAAGTGCTCATCTCGCTGCCACCTATCGAGAGGCTCCTTCCGTGGGTTCCTCGGCGTGCTCGATGCGAGGACCGTACTTCTCCTCCAGCCCGGCCAGCGTCGCACGGAAGTGAGCCAGCATCTCTTGCCGCCTTGCTGTCGCAATCTTTCTGAACGCCTTGTCCATCAACTTGGGCATTACTTCCACCATCACCTTCTCAACGACTTCCGGACCGCTCATGATCGTCCTCCCTGGCAGCGGTGGCTGCACCAAAACTTTTCAGGCCGGCGTGAATCAACTACCGGGGACTCGCCGCAGCGCCCTCAGGCGGAGTCCTATGGCCCCGAGTCCGAGGAGCGCAACTGTAATTTGCACCGATGAACCAACATAAGGAAGACCGGCAGCTATCACATAGAGCAGTCCGCCCAGGCCCAGCCAGGCCCAGAATGCGAGCCTACTGCCGTCGAAGCGTTCCTGCAATAGCGCTCGCCCGACGACCAGGCTAGCTGCTACACCAGCGACAAAGAAAGCGCTCGCCACGATACTCAGGACAATCGTCTGTTCAACCAGCAACCCACCGATGACAGCGACCGCCGTTAGGCCGCCCAGGCCGAGCAGTCCCAGCACGGTAGCGACAACGACAATCAGGATGAGTATCAGGATGACGCCCGCCAATCCGCCGGCCAGAACCACAAGGCCGCCACCCAGGCTTGCCAGGGGCCGCGTCCTAACGGTATCCGCCACAGCTAGGATGGACCTGCGCCAGACCAGGCCGGCCACGCCTCCCACCAGCATCAGAGCGAGTAAGTGGCGGCCTCGACCCAAGAGCCAGTCCACGATGCCAGAGGCGGCCGAATCCTCGGCCGCCGGCTTGATCTTGATGCGCTCCTCGCCCTCCACGGTGCCGGTGTTTTGGTACTTGCCGGTCGTGCCTGCCACGTCCCCTTGTACACGGCCTTTGAGGGTGACCCGGTCCGTGTAGACCGTGATGTCACCGCCGACGCTGCCTTCGGTCCCCACCTCCACCCGTCCCGCGGCACCCTGGACGTTGCCTCCCACGCTCCCATCGACGACAAGACTGTCTCCCAAGACCCTGACGTCGCCGTGGACTCGACCTTTGACCTCAACCGACCGGGCCGCGGTCCATAGGTCTCCATCCACCGTTCCGTTGATCACGACTCGCTCTGCTAAAGCCCCGACGTCTCCCTGGACCGTGCCGTCTACCGTGACGGACTGAGCAGCGACGAACAGGTCATTCGGTACCGTATCGCCGGCAGCCACGTCGACGCTCGTGCCGCCTCGGAACACCTCGTCATGCTCTGCTGTCCGCGCACACGCGGCGCTCCCTAGAATAGACAGGGAAGCCGCCATAACCAGGCCGATAACGAGGACTAGCCGCCTCGTCGCCTTGCTTGTTTCGATTCTTAGCATCTCAGTGCCTCCCTCTCTACGATTTCAGCGCTACCGCCCGGCTCTGTACCTCCGGGTGAGTCAAGCTGCTTGCGTCACTGACAGCAACGGCATGCCAAGGTCACGGATCCGGACCATGACACCGTGCAACGCAGCCTGATCAACTACCGGTCCTACCAGCACGGTGGTGCCATCTCCTTGATGGCGTATCGTCAAGCCGCCAAACCAATCTGACCAGCGCTTGGCGAGGACCCCCTTTACGTGGAACTCGTACATAGTACGCAGTGTTCCGCACCTCAGCCACCAGGCTATCTTGGCCTTGTCCTGTCCATTCATTGAGGGCCCCCGTTGATGCTCATCGTCCGGACCCCACACTTCAGAACGCGCTCTGCTGCTACACGGAGATGACAACCTTGCCTATGGCATGGTGTCCAAGCATGTGGGCGACTGCGCTCGCGGCCTCGCTGAGCGGGTAGACCGTGTCGATGACCACCTTGACGTCCCCCGACTCGAGGAGTGCGGCGAGGTCACGCAGGTTCTCGCGGTTCACAGCCCAACCCTTGACGAACTGCACATCGGTCGAACCTCGCCCCATGAGGGCCGCCCGCGCCATCTTCGGCAGGCCCGCGAAGAAGCCTCCCGTGTTCCCGATGCTGTTGGGAATGAGCATCCCGGTGGGTGTCAGCACCCTTGCCGTCGCCGAGGGCCCGCGGTTCATCACGTTGTCGAGAATGACGTCGTAGAGCCGCTCGCCACGGGTGAAGTCCTCCTCCGTGTAGTCGATGACGTGATCCGCACCGAGGGACCGGACCAACTCGAGGTTTCTGGTGCTGCACACGCCGGTGACTTCTCCACCGAGCGCCTTCGCGATCTGCACCGCAAACGTCCCAACGCCCCCCGACGCGCCGTTGATCAGGACACGGGTCCCCGGTCCGACCCTGCCCACGTCGCGCATGGCGAGCATCGCGGTGAGGCCCGACATGACCGATGCTCCAGCCTCCTCGAAGGTGAGGCTGGCGGGCTTCTTGGTGAGCTTGGACGCCGGAGCCACAGTGAGCTCCGCGAACGTGCCCGGTGTCGCGAGGGTGTCGGCCCACGATGACCCGAATACCTCGTCACCGGGCTGGAGGTCGGTCACATTCTTGCCGACGGCCTCCACGACCCCGGCGATATCGCTTCCCCGCACTGGGGTTCGCGGCTTCCGGAGCCCAAATTTGAGCCGAAGGACGGAGGGGACTCCAGCCACCGTTATCCAGTCCGGTGTGTTCACGCTGGTGGTCCGCACCCGAATCAGAACGTCGTAGTCGCCGACCGATGGTCGGTCGATCTCTTTCAGCTTGAGCACCCGCTGCGGCGGCCCGTACCTGTTCTGGACAATGGCCTTCATTGCGCCTCCGTAGCTTGGTTGATCTTCCCCTGGAATCGTAGACAGGTATTGGGGACTGGTCCTTGATTCTGCGCCTTCACTGCCGACTGCCTCAACCCTTATTTCCCTCATGGCTCCCTTCTTATCTCCCTGTCGCATGTCCCTTGAACTCTTCTATTACGTCCCGCCGTACGCTTCGAAGACTGGCGGCTACCCGTCGATACGCACCGGGACGGTCGCACCGTCGTACTCGCCGGCGGCGGCGGCGGGCTGACGGTCCCCGCCCTCCGCTGAGGAGACCTTCGGCAGCCACTCGAGCCAGCTGGGCAGGTACCAGTTCCACTTGCCCAAAAGCTTCATAGTTGCCGGCAACAGCACCGAGCGGATGATAGTGGCGTCAATGAGCACCGCCACTCCCAGGCCCAAGCCGAACTGCTGCGAGTCAATACTCCGCCCGAGGGCAAAGGTGCCGAAGACCCCCACCATGATGGCGGCGGCGCTCGTGATCTGCCCTGCGGTCAGTCTGATTCCGACGGACACGGACTCGTCGTTGCTGTATCCCTCGTCATAGGCTTCCTTAATCCGGTTCAGCAGCAGCATGTGGTAGTCCATGGAGAGGCCGAACACGATGGTGAAGAGGATTACCGGCATCCACGCTCCGATCACGCCCGGGGCCTCGGAGCCCAACAGGCTGACCCCCCATCCCCACTGGAAGACCGTCACCAGCACTCCAAAGGCCGTTGCCACTGAGAGGAGGTTCAGGAGGATCGCCTTCACCGGAATCACGATTGAGCGGAACATGACCAGCAGCAGCAGGAAGGCGAGCCCCAGCACGAAGGCGAAGACGTAGGGCACCGACTGGTACGTGGCGTCGGTGAAGTCCATGCTGACCGCAGTCCTGCCAGTGACATAGGCCTGGGCTCCACTGTCGGCGAAGGCATTAGGGACAACCTCGTCCCGGAGGAGGTCCACGGCCCTCTCCGTGGCTTCCCTGTCCCCAGCAAGCGCGACCTGGACGAAGAGCAGGTCACCGGCGGGGTTCACCACGGTCTCGAAGGGGCCAATGAAGGCCCCGTCCTGGCCGACCCGCTCGACGAGTCTGGCCACCGACGTCTGGACCTCGGGAGCGGTCACGTCGGGCGCGTCCACGACGACGAGCGCGGGAATGGCGAGGCCGCCGCTGAAATGCTCCTCCAGGAGTACCACTGCCTGCTTTGCTTCCACGGCGTCATGCAGGGCTTGGGAGCCGGTGGGGAAAGCCAGGTTCAGCGAGGAGGCCGGTGCTGCCAAGGCGATGAGCGCCGCTACCGTAACCGTGGCAAAGATGGCGGGCCGTGCCAAGACCTGCTTCGTGATGGCGCTCCAGAGGCCGTCGTTACCGTTAGCCCTCCCCAGGAACGGAACCCGCAGCCGGTTCACGTTGTCGCCCAGCACGGAAAGGAGCGCCGGAAGGAAGGTGAGGGAGCCGACGATGGCGACCAGCACCACGAAGATGACGCCCAGACCTAGGGAGGTGAAGACAGGGTTGTTCGTTAGGGCTAGCCCAGCCAGGGAGAGCATCACCGTGACGCCGGCGTAGAAGACCGCACGGCCCGTGGTGTTGCTGGCGACGGTAACGGCCTCCAGCTTTTCCCTGCCGGCCTGCCGCTCGTAACGGAACCGGCTGATGATGAACAGCGAGTAGTCGATGCCCACGGCAAGACCCAGCATGCTGACTAGGATTTCGTACCCTTCAGCCAGTGAGTACGCCTGGCTCACGAGCACAGTGATCCCCATGGCGGTCGTGATGGCTCCCATGGCCAGCGCCAAGGGAATCAATGACGCTACCACGGCCCGGAAGACCAGCAGCAGCATGACCAGAGCGAGCACCAGCGTGACTATGAGGACGCGGCCCAAGTCCTCCTCTGACAGGTCCTCTGACTGCTTGGTCACCGAGAGGTTGCCGGCCATGCCTATGTAGAAGCCGGTGGCCTCCGGGCGGGCGGCGTAGACGGTCTCGAGGACCGGAGCGATCTTATCGTTATCGGAGCGTGGGCTGTCTGCTATTTCCACCTGGACGAGCTGTACGTGCCCGTCCGCCGACACCAGCCGTGAGTCGCCCGTCTCGTAGTAGCTGATGACGGCTGATACCTCTGGCAGGGCCCTGAGCTCCTGGAACAACTCCTCTACTGTAGAACGATAAGCCGGGTCGCTAACGTCCAAGGAAGGGTTCCTGAAAACTAGCTGCTCGGTGGGCGCCCCGCCCTCATCGAACCGCTCCTCCAGGAGCCGAACCGCTTCACCCGACTCGCCTTCCGCAAACGCACTCTCATCTAACAATTTCGGCTCTATGGTGGCGGAGACGAACATCGCCGCCACCAGTATCAGGACTGAGGCGGCTAGCACCCACCAACGATGCTTGGCGCTCCACCGCGCGACCTTGGCGGTCGGGCTAACCTTCATGTCGCTTATGGCCTTCGAGCTTGTCATGACGTCCTCCTTGTGTTTTGTGCAGCGGGTGACTGCTGTCTATTCGTCTTGGTACTGGGTCGGATGGTTCACTTCCTCTTGATGCCGGTTGATACCAGGCTGCAGCTTTCGACGAAGCGCCAGCCAGTTTTCCGTACCGTAGTAGTGCTTCAGCGCCGCAACGATAGCCTTGACTCTGTCAACGGCGCTGGCGAGATCGTAAGTGTCGATGTGTAAACTCCTCCTTGGATACGTGTTCGCGAGTTCGCTGGTACGGACTTTACTGCTGCGGCCTGCTTTCGACATCGGGCAGGTTGCCGATTCGGCCATGGCAAAAGGGTGGAAGAGAGGCTCACCCTTTCAGCCGATGCCCGCATCCCCTATCGGTATGAGCCTGGGGCCCTGCGGCTGGGCAAGGGTCAGCCCCGGCTGGAGGGCCGTGAGATATGAGCTTAGCTTGGCGAGGCTCACAAAGGGCGGCAGGCTTTACGCAGACGGCGTTGTGGAGAAAAACGCGAGGGGGCCACTGGGCCATGCGCCAGCGCATCGAAGTTCCGTCAAATCGTGAAGGCCTCTGAGGGATTTCAGTCCCGGCTGTAACGCTCAGGCGCTTAGCTGACTTTGTACGGGATTGGAGTGATCGTGGCTGCGTCCTGGCTCAAGATACCTCGCCCAACCTCGCGAACTGCCGGCGACCTGTCCGGCGCTGGCCCTTGAGACGTGGCGCCCGGCTCTATGCCCGACGCCCCATCTCCCTGATGGTTTGCACCAGCTCGTGCCTTCCTGAGTCCTTCATCAGGTAGTCGTCGGCCCCGGCGGCCATGGCCGCCGGCACGTAGCCGGAGTGGACCGTAAGGAACAAGACCTTGATGGAGGGCCAGCGCTCCTTGATTTGGCGCGTGGCTTCCACACCGTCCAATTCAGGCATTTGGGCGTCCATCAGAATCACATCGGGCTGCAGTTCCTCAGCCATACTTATGGCTTCCCGCCCATTCGCGGCCTCTTCCACGACTTCCATGTCGGAGTAGGGCCGAAGAATGCTCTGCAATCCATGCCTCACCGGAGGACTATCATCCACAATCATCACCCTGATCTTTTCCAACTCCCTCTTCCTCCGGCCCCAGTCGGGCCTCACTTCCCATAGTAGGTTGGGGCTCCATCCATCGTAATCGGGACGGCTCTTGGTACAGCATCGGTAAAAAGGCTGACTGTTGGGTCGGCCTTTTTACCGATGGGGCTATCGTACTTATGGATGATGGGCCAGGCTGGCACGGACGCCCGCGCCAGCTTATGGGCCCTCTCAAGCACTCTGTTGGCGAGCCTTGCGGTGGCGGCGCCCCGCCGCAATCAGAAGGGGGGCGCCCACCCTCAAAGCGCCGGTTGCTACGATCCACGTTTTCATCGTCGGTTCCTCCTTGTCAGTCATATGGCTCAGGCTCAACCTGTGCCTGCCGTCACTATAGTCCGGGACATCCCGTTCGTAATCGGCAGAACCACTGATTACGCCGACGCAAAAAGGCTGACCCTGGGGTCAGCCTTTTGACCGATGGGCTCGTACTTACCGGCAACTAGAGCGTGATGATTCCCCGTTGCAGCGCCTGGGTCACGGCTCCCGTGCGATCATTTACGTCTAGCTTTTGAAAAATGTTGGCGATGTGGGTCTTTACCGTGCTTTCGCTGAGGGTGAGTGTGGCGGCGATATCCTTGTTCGGCGCTCCCTTTGCCATGAGCTGCAGCACCTCCATCTCCCTGGGTGACACCACATCCGTTTCGGATGCCTGACGAGAAAGCTGGGCGAAGCGGTTCAGCACTCTTGTGGCTACCCCAGGCTGGATGAGGGACTCACCGGTGTGGACGGCCCGCACCGCCTTGAAAAGCTCCTCTCGTGAGGTGTCCTTCAGAAGATACCCCTTGGCCCCCGCCTCGATGGCGTCAAAAATATACTCGTCGGTGTCATAGGTGGTGAGGACGATGAAATTGACATCAGGGTTCTCCGACCGAATACGCCGCATAGCCTCTACACCGTCCAGCTCGGGCATCCGAAGGTCCATGAGGACCACCTCTGGATGCAACTCCCGGGCACGCTCCACCGCCTCCATACCGTTCCGGGCCTCGCCTACCACCGTAAAGTCCTCCTGTCTTCTCAGCATGGTGGTGAGGCCATCCCGCACTACCTCGTGGTCATCCACAATCATCAACTTGATGGTTTCCATCCCAGGCTACCTCTTCCGGGGGTCGTTACCCCTCCAGCCGCTATACCGTGGGTATTCTCGCTTCCACTATCGTGCCCTTGCCCTTACCAGGTTTTACAGAGAAGGCCCCCCCCCCCAGGAGATGAGCGCGCTGCTCCATACCCGCTAGACCGTGGCTACTGTGTTCTTTGTCACCTTTCACCGCTTCCAGGTCGAAGCCTATGCCATCGTCTTGAACGATGAGTCCGGCGGCATCAGGATGGAAGGTGAGTACCACATGGACCTCCTTCCCGTTGGCGTGGCGCCTTACATTGGTAAGAGACTCTTGGCAGAGGCGAAGAAGCGTCGTCTGGACATCAGCGGACAACTCCCGCTTATTACCGGAGATGCCGAATGAGGCATTCTCCCGGCCCACGGCCGCGAACCGAAGGACCTCTTCCTGCAGGGCCGCCTCCAAGGAGCGCTCCTCTAAGGCCTGGGGAAGCAGGTTCCACACCGACCGCCGCGCCTCTTGGAGGCTCTCCCTGGCCAGGTTTTTAGCCCGGCTGAGGTGCTCCGGGACTTCGGCGGGGCTATCTTCCAACGCCTGCTCACCCGCCTCCAGCTGGAGGAAAATGCCCGTAAACCCCTGGGCCAGCGTATCATGGATCTCGCGGGCCACACGGTTCCGCTCTTCCAGCACCCCCAACTCCCGCGTCTGTTGAAAGAGCTGGGCATTC
Organism: Dehalococcoidia bacterium; assembly: GCA_965249185.1. GTDB lineage: Bacteria > Chloroflexota > Dehalococcoidia > Lucifugimonadales > Australimonadaceae > CBDFLS01. The sequence continues at coordinate 268,013 of CBDFLS010000002.1, read as the reverse complement.
TCTATAGCTACCCCCAGCAGGTTCGCGATGGTCTGGAGAGTGACCTGGTCAGTTTGGTCGAAGGCGCCCCTCTCCGTGCTCTCTGAGTCCAGGACCCCGAGAACCTCCTCCCCGGACTTGATGGGAACGGCCAACTCTGCTCTGATGCCGTGCAAAGATTCCGCGGAACCGTATTTGGGTTCTTGGCTGACATCATTGGCGAGGATGGCCTCTGCGGTCTTTCCTACCCATCCGATTATCCCTTCCCCTAGATGGACCTTCGCCGTCCCCACTGGCACCTCGTTATCATAGCCGCCAGCTCCCGCTCGCAGGACAAGCTGGTTTGAATCAGGCGCCATCAGGTAGATGTTCACATTGTGGTAGCCGAGCCTATCCTGAATCAGAACGACCGTCTGAGAAAGGAGCTGGTCGATGTCATGGATGGCCACAGCCTCGCTGGCCACGCGGGCTGCGGCCTCGAGCTGGCTGGCCCGCCGGACCAGATCCCCGGTCCGCTCGGCTACACGCTGCTCCAGCTCTCCTACCAGCCCGCGGAGCTGTCCCGTCATCTGGTTAAAGGCGGTGGTCAGTACCTCCAGCTCGCCCACCATGTTGGAGGGATTGACACTCACATCCAGGTTGCCGCCGCCCACCTCGCGAGCCGCCGCGATGAGCTGGTCCACGGGCCTCATTAGGCGCCGCAGACCAATCGCGACAATAAGGGCGGGCAGTACGACGCCTATGACCAGCAATAAGAGCAGGAACCGCTGATAACCCCTGCCGCCGCTGGTCAGGGCCGACCAGCTCTCCTCGGTGACCAGGCTCCAGGGCGTACCGGGAACGAGAGCGAAGCCGGCCACGATGTCCTCTCCGGCGACGCTGGTTGTGCGGATCGCCCCGGACCCATGTGCAGCCAGCTCACGGACCGCCGGCTGATCGGAGAAGTCCTCGCCGGTCCTACTGACATCGGAGTGGTAGATGACCCTTCCCGACTGGTCGACGAGGTGAACGCTCCCACTCTCTCCCGCCCGCAGCCTGACGATGCGTCCGTAAAAGGAGCTCACCGAGGTGGCGCCAAGTTTGAACATGCCGACCACGGCACCCAGGAACTCACCTCGAGCGCCGATGACAGGAACGACTATGGCCACCGCTTCACCGCCGTCCGGTCCGGCTGGGATGATGTTGGAGAAGGCGGGACGGGGCGTGCGGACGATGGTGCGGAATATCTCGCGGTCCGACCAGTCCTCTCCCTGGGCGTCAGAGTCCGATGGCTCCACCGCTATTACGGTGCCGAAGGTATCCAGCAGACGCACGCCGCCATCGAAGACCGCCAGCGGGCCGAAGGCGTCCCGAAGGCTATCCGCCTAGCCACTCCCCGCCACCAGCGATGGCGCGACCGCGCGGCTGACTTCCTCAAGAAGCTCGCTGAATTCATTCAGGGAGCCCGCGAGTTGCGCCGCGGAGAGTCGCGTGACGTCCCGGTCGCGCTCGATCACTAGGTCTTCGGTCACGTCCTGGTAGGCATAGAACGTGGTGGCGGCAACGGCGGCCAGGATGAACGCAGTTGGAACGAAGAACCAGATGATGATCTTGGTCCGGAGCGAGCGTCGCCAGGGCGTGCGGAGCGGGCGTGGCGTGGCCTCCGCAGGCTGACGCCCTCCTGTCTCGCCTACTGCGCCGACTCGATCTGGGAACAAACCTCCTCCAACTCATCCACTGAAGCCTGACCGAGCGTGAACAGCAGGTCCCAAGCCGCGTAGGCAATTGTTTTCGCGTCCGCCATATTGGGGAATACCTCTGTGGTGACCGAATACCCCTTGATATGGCCATCTGCGAACGCGGGGATATCCACTTCCGCCGCTTTCACGGGGAACTCAGCCTGGACCAGGTCGGCCCATTCGTCCACCAGCGACGCCTTGGCCGGCTGAAGGAAGTTGGCCTTCGCCATGGCCAGGCCGTACTCCTTACTGGTGAGGAATTTGAGCAGCTCCCAGGCCTCTTGCGGGTGCTTGGTGCCGGCGTAAATCCCGAAACCGTCCGTGGTGGCAAGGGTCACTCGGCCGGCGGGTCCTGCCGGGAACGGCGCTACCCCAACCCTAAAGTCGGAGTTGGCCAGGATGTCCTTGAGGGCCCAGGAGCCATCTTCCACCATGGCGATGCGCCCCGTGACAAAGGCGTCACGAGTTCGCATGAGCTGGACATCAAGGGACGTGGCCATGACCTTGTCGTCCCACATGCGGGCGCGGAGCCACTCCATGGCCGCCAACGCTTCCGGCTCGGCCATGGCGCAGCTCGATGGGTCCTGGGGGTCTACGAGGTGGCCGCCCCAGGCGTTGACATGCACCTGGACCCGGTCCCAGGAGACATCCATCATGCTGCCCCACAAGTCCGTATCGCCATCCCCGTCCCGGTCGTGGGTCAACAGCTTCATGGCCGTAGGTAGTCGGCCAAATCCCAGGTTCCGTCCGGATAGGCGACCTCGTAACGGTCGAAAAGGTCCTTGTTGTAGTAGAGGGCCAGGGCTCCGTGATACTTGGGCAGTCCGTATTGGGCGCCATCGGCCGTGAAGAACGACTGATATTGGGCCTCGTCCCAGTCGCTGATCGCCTCTTCGCTCAGGTCGGAATCAACAAAGGGACGAAGGTCGAGCGTGAACCCCTCCTGTGCCCAGATGGGGAAAAACGTGCAACACCCCTGGAAAACGTCGGGGGCTGTGCCCGCTTGCATCTCGGCCAGCATGGTGTCCGCGAGGTGCTCAGGATCGGGCGAGTAGAAAACTCTGATGTTGGGATGCGTCGCGTGAAACTCGTCGAGCATCTCCTGCGTCATGGCCGGGAACCAATCGGTCCGCCAGTCCTGGTAGACCAGCTGGACCGGCCTATCCGAGATAGAGTCGTTCTCGTCCTTGCCGCATGCAGCAACGACAAGGAGGACCCCCAGGACCAGAAAAAGCATCTGGAGCCTATGCCTGCCCTTCTTTCCCACGTTTGCCTCCCATTGCTTGTACAGGTGAGCACCGACGCGAAGTGTAGCTGAACAAAGCTCGCCAGATAACTAACGGGTGCCGGCTGTGAGACGGGTTCCCTCCACCCGAGAGGCGTTTGAGGCGTGGCTCTCATACAAGCGGGAGAATCCTGCATCCCTAACTCAGCAGGTAAGCCGGATGGCCCATGTATGACGTGACGGGGGAATCGAGCTAGCGTTTCGAAGCTGGCGAATTCAATGGCGGAATTGAGATCTCTAATGGATGGGAAGGGGCCGCCAGTTGATCTTTACTGGCGGCCCCTTCCACTTCCTTTAGCAAGATCTTTTTGACCTACTCAGCAATGGGCAGCACCTCAGGCTCGGGAACTATGGTTGGAGGCTGTTCTTGCGTCTCGCCCTCTCCAACTCCGTCAACATCGTCAGCGATGGTGCACCCTAATTCGCCATCAGACGTAGCGTAAACAGTCCCACCGGCTAGTCCACAGTCCTGAATCACAGCTTCCTCATACGATTGCACCTCGTATGTAGTTTCACCATCTACTATGAGCGGCTCTGCATCGCCCTCTTCCCCTGGGACTGATTGGTGCTCACCTACTACGACGATTTCTATCACGGGGCCGTCATTGTCTCCGCTGGTGACGGTTGTTACAAGAGTGACAAGGGCCAACCACTCTTCGTAGGTCAGGACATCTGACGAGACTTCGCTATCGCCGAACTCAGTTAGCCACTCTCCGTAGGTTGGCAGGCCGGGCGCTCCATCCCCAATTCCGCCGCCAATATCGGCTGGAATGTTCGGATCATCGCCGTCACCGTCGCCAGTTAGAGCTAGGGCCGTGGCGACTCCGGTCGAACCTAGAGCCAAACTTAAGGCAGCAACCCAAATTATCCACTTCTTCATAATCATTGCTCCGCCCTCCTTATGCTGAGTTTTCGGTGTCAGCAATAAGGACGAGCGCAAGGTTCAAAAAGTTCCATTCGCTACCGAGGGGCGTCTGGAGATGGGGGATCGACTCTCCCCCATCTCCGCCAAGAAGGAGATCCTATCCCACTCTCCGAGGGGTCTCAGTAGTGCGTGAGCATCCAATGGGCGCTGCAACTATAATTGCAGGAGGTGGCTGGCCTATTGGCCTAAGATTTGTATTGGCAGGAGCCACAATAATGGATGATTCCCATCAACGATACCCAATCGTAGAAGGCACTCTCAACTTCCGCGATCTCGGCGGTTACCTGACTGAAGAAGGCCGCTCGGTCAAATGGCGAGCGCTGTTTCGTTCGGACGGACTGCACAACCTCACCGCTAAAGGGCAAAACCAGTTAGGAGCTCTTGGCATAAGCAGCATTATCGATTTGAGGATTGACCGGGAGATTGAGGACTGGCCCGATTTAATTGGTAAGGATCAGCAAGTTCGCTATCACCATCTTCCGATGTCCGACCACGCCGTGCTCGAAAACCCAGAGGACAATTCACCGGCCGGGCTCTATCGCTTCTGGTTGGACCGATGCCAACAAAACATCGCAGCAATATTCAATGCCTTGGCTGACCCGGCTACCCCGCCCGCCATCATTCACTGTGCGGGCGGGAAAGATCGCACTGGAATGATTGTCGGGCTCTTGCTTCGGCTGCTGGGAGTTTCGCGAGAGGCGATAGTCGAGGATTACATGCTGACCAATCGAAGCATGGACGCCATACAGGAATCTCTAAAGACTTACCGCAAGAGCCGTGGCCTTAACCATCGACTGTACGCCAATCTCCTGCAATGCCGCCCCGAGGTAATCGAGGCAGCGCTTGATTACCTTGAGGAACCGCATGGAGGAGCGAAAGCATACATGCTGAAGATTGGTGTAGGAGATGATGCGATGGAACAAATTCGAAGCAGATATCTTGATCAGCCGTGAACTTTAAAGCGGTTATTTTCGATCTCTTCGGGACTCTAGTAGACGTTTTCCCCGCCGACTCATGGCGAGCTGTTCAGAACGATATCGCAACTGTCTTGGACCTAGACGAAGACGACCTCCTTGTTATGTGGAGGAATAGCCGAAGGGAGCGCAACCAGGGCATATTCCCAACTATCGAGGCCAATATAGAGCACGTGCTTCGAGAGTTGAGCAAACCGGTCGATGGTGGCAAAGTTGCTGATGCCGCCAAGATACGAATCGACTGGGCTCGCGAGTGTCTCACGCCACGACGTGATGCGGTAGAGACCCTGCGGTACGTCCGTGCTCAAGGGCTCAAGGTAGGGCTCGTATCCAACTGTACGCCCGAAATACCGATCATTTGGCCTGATACGGAGTTCGCCCCTCTAGTGGACGTCCCGCTGTTTTCGTGTTCTGAGGGATTGGAGAAGCCGGATGTTCGAATTTTCCAGCTGAGTTGCGAAAGGCTCGCTTCCACACCCGATCGCTGCTTGTACATTGCTGATGGGCAGGGAGGGGAGTTGGCGGCTGCTGCTAGCTTGGGGATGACAGCCGTCAAAATCCCATCGGTGTACGAGCACGACAAGGAGCCGTTCTACGATAATCCCGAGCCTTGGCAGGGTGCCCAGGTTACTCGTCTGTCAGAGGTTCGTGCGCTCTTAGGTGGCTGACTAGCCGATCGCTGATAAAGTCCGAATTCCGAGCGTAGCCACAAGCGGAAATGTCCTGAATCATGCGATCCGGGAAGCTATAGCCAGCAAGTATGGAAGCATAGCGATTCAACTCAGGAGTGGCTACAACCTCTCCCGCAGCACTCTAATGTGCTCTGGGCCCATCCCGCAGCAGCCTCCCACGACCTGAGTGCCTTGGCCCACCCACTTTTGAGCGGCGGCAAGATACTCTTCTGGTGAAATCACATCCTCGAATTTCCAGTTGGGCATCTTCCAGCCTCCCGTGTGGGCGTACGCTCCCACAGGGCCGTCCCAATTTCGCCTAACCACTTCCAGTGCCGGCCCGGTGTCTTCGGTGAAGGTATGCATGACCGCTACCAGCGACCCGCCTAGCGGCATGATGGTCTCCAGCGCCCGCTCCAGCGTTTCATCCGCGCCTAATAGCATCGGCGTTGAGCCGTCGTCCGACATGCGGCAGCTAAAGCCCACCCAGGTCGGGAGACCAGTGGACGTGGCCGCCCGCATCGCCGCTGAGGTGTAATCGATGTCGCTCATCATCTCGAGGATCAGCAGGTCTACTCCAGCCTCGGCTAGGATCCCTGCTTGCTCCCTATAGCTCTCCTCAACTCGGGCGACGGTGGGCAGCTTACTCCGATCTGCGCCGGGGCTGTTTGACGATATCGACCCGGCCACGAATACCGGCCGCTCTTCGGCGGCGCGCTCTCGTGCCTCCAAGGCCAGCTTAACCGAGCGGGCGTTCATCTCCTGAGCGCGGTCGCCCAGTGAGATCGCCTCCAACACATGGCGCGCCGTCGCAAAGGAGTTGGTGATAATCATCTCCGCGCCGGCACGGATATAGTCCTCGTGCGCCTCGCGTACGACGTCAGGGTGGGTGAGCAACGCAGTAGCGCTCCAGGCTGTGCTGTCCATCGGCACGCCTCTACGTTGGAGCTCCGTGCCCATCCCGCCGTCCAAGATGACCGTCTCACCCGACCTGATTCGTTCCTCTAGTGTTGGCATCGCTCACCCACAGAGTTCTCGTTCGTGAATTCGAATGGATGCTCCATCGAGCCTTCGGGCCCGGATGCATTGCTCCAAGACCCTAAGCATATTCCTTTGGGTATAGTCCCAAAACAGCCACCTGTGAGAGAATGGTGGCATGGGACGGAAGATTGGGTGCCCTCGATGTCAACACGCCAAGAGCTGGAGCATTCGGCGAGGTAAGAGTCGTTGTGCAGCCTGCCACTACGAGTGGGTGCCCAGGGCGCTGCCGCTTCGGTTGTCGCCAGGGGAGTGGCGGCGACTGTTGCGCTGGTTCGTCTTGGGGCAGAGTGCCGAGGTGATTGCCCAGGAGGCCCGCCTGGAGCGAAAGCGAGTCCTGCGAGCCCTGATCGTGGTGCGCCAGGCCATGGTCCGGGACGTTCCCCATGTCTTCTCCGGCGTGGTGGAGGTCGACGAGACCTACCTGGGAGGTTCCTGGCGCAACAGGCGCCTGGCAAAGCGTGTTCAGGGCACGAAGCGGGGCCGTGGAACCACTAAGCAAGCTGTCTTTGGGATCCTGTGTCGAGGTGGCCTGGTGTGGGCGCAAGTGGTACCTAACGTGGAAGCCAAGACGCTGCTGCCGCTCCTGCACCAACGCGTGCAACGTGGCTCCATCGTCTGCTCGGACACCTTTACCAGCTACACGGGCGTCGCAGCGGGGGGCTACGTCCACCGGCTTGTGGACCACAGCCAGGCGTTCAGCGATCGGCAAGGGAGCCACGTCAACGGCTTGGAGGGCTTCTGGGGTTATCTCAAGCGGCGTCTGGCAGCCAAAGGGGGAGTCCGCCGAGAACGGCTGCCCCTCTATCTTGCTGAGTATGTCTGGCGCTACAATCATCGGCGTCTGTTGGGACCAGAACAGGTTAAGACATTGTTCAAGCTGCTTCAAAGCTAATCCGGTGGCTAAAACGGGACTTTACCCTTCCTTTAATGGGATTGGCCGCTATTATCCGCCGCACCAACTTAACGATGGATTGTCCGCTGGCGCAGACAATCTGAGATTCCCCGATAGCCTAGCGGAATTCCAGGCTAGAAACCACCTGCAATCAAAGGCTGCTTATTAATTGCTAGGGGACATCGAGGTTTGTGGGCGACTACGCAGGAGACAGTTGGTCGGGGAGCCGGGATTTGAACCCAGGACCTCCTGCACCCGAGGCAGGCGCGCTGACCGTGCTGCGCTACTCCCCGAAACTCGAGCGGCTCCACCATGGGGCCGCTCCAACAGACGCATGCGCATTATAGGCCAAGGGACGGCGTGCCACCAGTGAGAAGGCAGCCACGGATACTCTCGCGAGCCGTTAGCTCCTGGCGACCGGCCCGAACAGCGGGTGGTTCCGAAGCTCCGCTTCCACCTGCCGCAGGTCTTTTGCCGTCTCCACCGAGCGCCAGTACGCATGGCTCCGGTATCCCGCGATACGGCCCTCGGCGGCCAGCTCCGGGAAGAGCGTCGCCTCGTGGTCTCCCACCTGGGGGAAATGGTCCATCAGGCTCCCCGACAGCACATAGGCGCCCGCGTTTATCCAGTGGGGAAGCGTTGGCTTCTCATCGAAGCGGAGCACCCGGCCCGTCTCATCGACCTCCACGACGCCGTAGGGGCTCACCATCTGCGTGAGCATCACCGTCGCCAGGGCGCCCGTCTCCTGGTGCAGCTCCGCCAAGGGCGCCAGGGGCTGGTCTGAGATCACATCGCCGTTGGTCGCCACGACCAGCTCGTCGGTTAGCCCCGCCTGCTCGAAGCCGTGCCGCAGCGCTCCGCCCCTGCCCAGAGGGTGGGGCTCACCCACACACTCCACCGTTAGGCCGGGCAAACGATGTTCGGAAAAGTATGCTTTGACCGCCTCCTGCTTATAGCCCACCAGAAGCACTGCTCGCTTGACCCCATTGTCGCGGAGCCAGTGCAGGTGGTACTCCAGCAGCGGTCTGCCATTGATGGGCACCATCGGCTTGGGTCGGTCGTTGGTGAGCGGCCGCAGCCGCTCGCCTGCGCCACCTGCCAACACCAGGGCCGTCGCTACCAGTCCGTGAGAGGCCACGCCGAGAGTGTAGACCTCTGCCTGGGGCCCGTAAAGTTGGAATCGAGCGAGAATGGGCGCTACCGCTTTCCTCCGCCCCTGTTTGGTTGGTATACTCGAATGGCTATCGTCTCGCCTCCGTTTTGCTGAAACCCAGTCCCCAAGAGGAGCGTATCACTCCGTGCTAAGGCCCTCCCGGTACGACGTGGCGGTTGTTGGCGCGGGGCCGGCCGGCTCGAGGACCGCCAGGCTGCTGGCGGAGCGCGGCTATCAGGTGGTCCTGCTAGAGCGGGACCCTCAGGTTGGACGGCCGGTGCACTGCACCGGCATCGTCAGCAGGGAGTGCATGGAGCGGTACAACCTGCCCGCCTCCCTGGTGCTCCACTCGGCCAACTCTTTCGTCTTGCACTCTCCCAGGGGCCGTAAGGCCGATGTCAGGCGCAAGATGGTCCAGGCGTACATTCTGGACCGCGTGGCCCTCGACCAACACCTGGCCGCCGAGGCCGAGAGCGCCGGCGTGGACCTGCTCACCGGTATGAATGTCGGCTCCGTCGTATGGCAAGGCGATGGGATGGAGTTGACCGCCGCCGCCGCCGATGGGCCCGCTCGGGTCACTGCCCGCGTGGCGGTGATGGCCACCGGCTTCGGGGCTCCCGTTGCCAGGGCCGTCGGCTTCGACCGGGTGCGAGAGGTCATCAGCGGATGTCAGGCCGTGGTCACGGCCCATGCCGTGGACCAAGTGGAGATCTTCACCGGCAGCAGCGCCGTGGGTCATGGAGGCTATGGCTGGCTCGTGCCCTGGAGGCCCGGCCTGGCCCTGGCGGGCGTGCTTACCCGGAAGCATGCGGTGCGCTACATGGCCGACCACATCCGCCGGCTCCAGGAGGGCGGATGGATAGGCGATGTGCAACGGACATTCCGCTGCCGCCCCATTCCCCTGCGGATGCCGGACCGCTCGGTGGCCGACGGCATCCTGGGAGTCGGCGACGTCGTGAGCCAGGTGAAGCCCACCACCGGTGGCGGCATCTACTTCGCCATGCTGGGGGCGGATGTCGCAGACCAGGCTATCCACCAGGCGTTGACCCGTGGTGACGTCTCCGAGTCCGCGCTCCGCGGCTACGAGGCCCACTGGCGCGAGCTCATGGGGCCTGAGATAAGGCGTGGCTACCTGCTGCGCCGGGTCTGCGAGCAGTTGCCGGAGGGCATCGTGGAGCAGCTCCACCGCCTGCTGCGCACCCCTGTGCTCCGCCGTATGTTTACAGCCGCCGCCCCCTCCTTCGACTGGCACAGCGGGCCGCTGTCCATGGTGCTGGAGCGCTTTCAGCGCCAGGTGGAGCCCCCCGCCGGCCAGCTCGTCTAACGCGGGTCTTGCAGCAATGAGCGGCCCCGGACCAATCAGGAGGCCGGCGGCCCGCCCATGGCGAGCCGCCCAAATGCCCGATGCCTCGCGTCCGCCGCTCCTCTCCGTCGTCCTTCCCACCTACAACGAGCGCGAGAGTATCGAAGTCCTGCTCGGACGCCTGCTGGAAGCCCTCGATGGCATACCCCTGGAAGTCATCGTTGTCGACGACTCTAGCCCCGATGGCACCGGCGAGCTGGTCCAGCGGCTGGTCTCCGCCGACGCACGCCTACGGCTCAGGTCCCGTCCGGGCAAGCGTGGCCTCGCCGGCGCGGTCTTTGAAGGAGTGGCCGAAGCCCGGGGCGCATACGTGTGCGTCATGGACGCCGACCTCTCCCACGATCCGGCGCATGTGCCGGGGATGCTCGCCAAGGCGCAAGAAGGATTCGACCTCGTCATCGGCTCCCGGTACGTCGCCGGCGCCGGTATCGAGAACTGGCCGTTTCTCCGGCGGGTGACGAGCCGGGTCGTCACCGTTGCCGCGCGGGCCCTGCTCCGGCTCCCCGCCAGAGACATTCTCAGCGGGTTCGTGGTCTGCCGCCGGGCCGTCCTCCAGGAGATGCCCACCCGCTTCTCGGCGAGGGGCTTCAAGTTCTTGGTGGAGGTGATGGCGACAGAACCTGGCCTCCTCATCTACGAGTGGCCAATTACCTTCCGCGACCGTATGGGAGGGCGCTCCAAGGCCAGCGCCCGGGAGGGAATCGAGCTGGCCCGGCTGTGCGTGCGGCTGCTGGGCTGGAAGGGGGCGCGGCGGCTACGTGGCTCGTCGCGCTAGCCGCTTCTAAGAAGCGCCGGAAGCCTGTTTCGGCCGTCTGCGGCGGATGCGGAGCGTCGCCAGGAGGAGCTGCGGCCCTGCCTTCCAGAGCTGCACTTTCGAGCCCTCCGCTACGTGGTGCCACTCTACCGGCACCTCCGCAACCGTCAGGCCCAGCCTCGTGGCGGAAGCGAGGACGTCCAGGTCGAAGGCCCAGCCCCGCTCGTGGACGTGTGGCGCTATGGCTTGCCACGCGACAGCCCTGAAGGCCTTGGACCCGCATTGCGTATCGTGGAAGGGCAGTCCCAGGAGCATGCCCGTCCAGCTCCGTACCGCCTTGCTGGCGATCCGCCGCAGCAACGGATGGGTCTGTCCTCTGGAGGCGCCCGGTCCAAAACGAGAGGCGATGGCCAGGTCGAAGCGGTCAAGCTCATGGAGCAGCTTCTCCGTTTCGGGCGCCCTGACCATATTGTCCGCGTCCACAAAGGCGAGCCGGCTTCCGGTGCTGGCGCCGAGCCCCTCCCAGATGGCCCCCCCTTTGCCCAAGGGCTCCGCGAACTCCACGAGCCGGAGCTGAGGTGAGTCCGTCATCAGCTCCTCCACCACCGAGCGCGTGCCGTCGGTGCACCCGTTCAGCACCACCACTATCTCGAACGCGTCGCCGTAGAGAGCGCTGAAATGGGCCGTGTACTCCTCCAGGGTGGGCCGAATGCGCTCCGCCTCGTTGTAGGCGGGGATAACGATAGAGAGCTCCAGGGGACCGGTGGACTGGGTCACGGCACGGCCTGGCCCTGCTCCTGGAGCTTGGCGAGGCTGTGGAGCAGCCGCTTGATGCCGGAGTTGCCCTTGAACGCCACCGTGATCTCGAAGTCGGCGTCGGTGGGGCGGCACTCGACCACGATGCCCTGCCCGAAGTGCGTGTGGACCACTTTCTGTCCGGCCTTGAAGGGCTGGCCCGCCTTGAAGGGCTGCGCGGACGGAGCCGGGCTGGTCTGCGAGCTGGGCGTGCTCCAGCGGTCGTATGCCACCGTGCCGGCTCCGACCTTGTCGCGGCCGAGGCGCGTGAGCAGGTGCTCCGGGATCTCGCTGAGGAACCGCGATGGGAGGTTGGGCCGGCCCATGCCCATGAGCCGCCGGGTGAAGGCGCGGAACAGGTAGAGCCGCTCCTTGGCCCGCGTCATGCCCACATAGGCCAGCCGCCGTTCCTCCTCGAGCTGGTCCGCGTCTTCCATGGAACGCACATGGGGCAGCACGTTCTCCTCCATTCCCACCATGAACACCACCGGGTACTCCAGCCCCTTGATCTGGTGAAGTGTGATCAGCGTGAGGTACTCCTGCTCGTCCTCGGTCAGCGAGTCCTGGTCGGACATGAGAGCGGCGTTCTCCAGGAAGGACGGCAGTGTCTTGCGGGCGGGGGAATCCGTGTGGTCGGCGGACACGCCCTGAAGCTCGCGTAAGTTGTCCAGCCGCTCCTCCGCGTCGCGGTCGTCGGACTCCAGCAGGTGCCGGCGGTAGCCCGTCCGCTCCATCACCTCTTCCACCAGGTGGGGGAGGTCCATGGAGCCGGCGGCATCCATCAGGCCATTCAGAAGGCGCAAGAAGTCGGTGAGGGCCTGGGTCTGGCGCCCGCCAAGGGGGTTGCCAACCGTGGGTCCGGCCTTGCCGCTCTCCTCCAGCGCCTGGAGCGTCGTGTACATGGGCAGGTTCAGGCTGGATGCCCGACGGGCCAGGTCGTCCACCGTGCGCTTGCCGATGCCCCGCGGCGGCACATTGATGACCCGCGTCAGGCTCACCTCGTCGTAGGGGTCCTGGATCAAACGGAGGTAGGCGAGCACGTCCTTCACCTCACGGCGCTGGTAGAAGCGGACGCCTCCGATCAGCTTGTACGGCACCCCGTAGCGCAGACAAGCCTCCTCCAGCGCGCGCGATTGGGCGTTGACGCGATAGGCCACCACACAGTCGCGCAGGTGGTAGCCCTCGCCGTCGCACAGGTCGCGCACCTCCTGGAGCACGAGCTGCGCCTCCTCCTCCTCGTTGAACGCCTCGCTCACCACGATGGGCTGGCCCTGGACGTTCTCCGTCCACAGCTCCTGGTCCAGGCGCTTCGTGTTGGCGGCGATGAGTTGGCGGGCCGCCTCCAGGATCGTTTTGGTGGAGCGGTAGCTCTGGTCCAGATTGATCACCGTGGCCTGGGGGTAGTCTTTCTGGAAGCTGAGGATGTTCCGCAGGTCTGCGTTGCGCCAGGAGTAGATGGACTGGTCCGGGTCCCCCACCACGCAGATGTTGAGGTGCTTCCCGGCCAGCTCCCGGGCGAGCTGGTACTGGGCGATATTGGTGTCCTGAAACTCGTCCACCATCAGGTGAACGAAGCGCTCCTGGTACTTCGCCCGCACCTCCGGCGCCTGGCGGAGCAGGCCCACCGTCTTCGAGAGGAGGTCGTCGAAGTCGAGCGCTCTGTTGCGTTGCAGCATCTCCTGATAGGAGGTGTACACCCGCTGGGCGATCTCGTCGTAGTAGCTGCGGCCCGTGAGCAGGTAGTCCTGGGGGGCCATGAGCTGGGACTTGGCCCAGGAGATAGCGGAAAGGATGCCCCGGGGAGGAAACTTCTTGGGGTCTATGTCCGCGGCCTCCATGGCGCGTTTCACCAGCTCTACCTGGTCGTCACCATCGAAGATGACGAAATCGGTGGGTATCCCCGCCGCCTCGCCATCGCGGCGCAGGATGGAGGCGCAGAGGGCGTGGAAGGTGCCGGCGGCCAACTGCTTGGCCCGCGGCCCCATCAGCCTCTCCAGCCGCCCCTGCATCTCCCGGGCCGCCCGGTTGGTGAAGGTGACGGCGGAGATGCGGCGGGGCGAGATCCCGGCGGTCCGCACCAGGTAGGCGATCCGGTGGGTGATGACCCGCGTCTTGCCGCTCCCGGGGCCCGCCACGATGAGCAACGGGCCGTCGATATGCTCGACGGCCTGGCGTTGGTCGGGGTTCAGCCCCTCGAGGAGCGAGTCGCGGGTCGCCATGGGGGGATTATAGCAGGGCGTTTGGCGGCTTTTGGGGATAGGCCGGTGCATGTGCTACCGTGACCGGTTTGCGCGGAGTCCGGCGTTAGTGTTGAATAACACCGGGCCTCGGCCCGGAAGAGGAGCGCGGATGGCGGAGTCGTTCGAGGTATCGGCCACCCTTCCCGCACCGCCCCGGCGGGTGTATGAGGCGTGGCTGAGCAGCGATGAGCACACCGCGTTCACCGGCGGCGAGGCGGAGGTGGACCCGCGCGTGGGCGGTAAGTTCACCGCGTGGGACGGCTACATCGAGGGCGTCACGGTCGAGCTCGAGCCCCACCGGCGCATCGTCCAGACGTGGCGCACGTCAGACTTCCCGGATGGCAGCGCCGACTCTACGCTGGAGGTGCTGCTGGAGGAGACGGAGGACGGGACCAGGCTCACCTTGGTCCACGCGAACCTTCCCGACGGCCAGGGCGATGACTACCGCCAAGGGTGGGTGGATAGCTACTTCGACCCGATGCTGGAGTACTTCTCGGCGAGGGCGTAGGCCGGTCGGCCGCCGCTCTTCTCGGCGCGTGTGGGCTACGGGTCCAGGGTCGCGCTCTCGCCCCGGAAGTCTCCGCGCTGTCCGCCGCGCTTCTCCAGGAGCCGCACGTCCAGCACCCTCATGCCCCGGTCCACCGCCTTGCACATGTCGTAGACCGTCAGGGCGCCGATGCTGACGGCGGTGAGCGCCTCCATCTCCACGCCCGTCTTGGCCGTGGTGCGCGTCGTGGCTGTGATCGTCACCAGCCCCCTGCCTGCGTCCGACTGAAACTCCACGCTCACGTGGCTCAGCGGCACCTGGTGGGCCAGGGGGATCAGGTCCCACGTGCGTTTGGCGGCGGCGATGCCCGCCAGACGCGCCACCGTGAAGACGTCCCCCTTCTCCATCTTGCCTTGCAGGACCAGCGCCAGCGTCTCCGGCCGCATGGCCACGACTCCCTGGGCCACGGCGGTGCGCACCGTGTCGGGCTTGGCGCTCACGTCCACCATCCGCGCTTCGCCCTGGGCGTTCAGGTGCGTGAGGGTCGCGCTGCTGGAGTCTGGCGCCACCGCTCCTGCGGCGGCCTGCATGGCCGCGACGGCCAGCCGGTCCGCCTCCTCGTTCCACGGGTCGCCGGCGTGCCCCTTGACCCAGTGCCAGCGCACCCGCCGGCCCTCGACCAGGGCATCGAGCTGCCCCCACAGGTCCTGGTTCACGCGCCGCTTCCAGCCTCTGGTCATCGTATTGATCAGGTACGTGCTGTCGCTGTGGACGGTCACCTGGGCCGAAGGCGGAGCCGCCTCCAGCCCCTTGACGGCCGCCGTCAGCTCCATCCGGTTATTCGTGGTGTCGGGCTCGCCGCCGGAGAGGCGCTCCGGGCCGCTCGGGCGCACAAGGATGGCGGCCCAGCCGCCGGGGCCGGGGTTGTTGAGGCACGAGCCGTCGGTGTAAACGTCCAGCATGAGTACGTCCGCCTCACCCGCCGAGGCGCCTCACCCGCCGATCTGGTACATCTCGACCTTGCGCCGGCCCGCCTCGTCCAGCGAGGCCCGCAGCTCCGAGTAACGGTCCACCCGCGCCCCCCACAGCCCCGTGATCAACTCCAGAAGCTCGTCGTCCGTGGCGCCGGCCCGCAACGGGCCCCTCAGGTCGGTCCCCGTGCCGGCGAAGAGGCAGGTATACGCGAGTCCTTCGGGCGAGAGGCGCGCGCGGGTGCAGTCGCCGCAGAAGGGTTGCGTCACCGAGGAGATGAACCCGATCTCGCCCTCGCCGTCCACGTAGCGGTAGCGCTCGGCCACCTCGCCCGCGTAGCTCCGCTCCAGGGGCTCGATGGGGAAGACCTCGCCGATGCGCTCCACCAGCTCAGCCGACGGCACCACCTGGTCCGACCGCCAGCCGTTCAGGTTGCCCACGTCCATGTACTCGATGAAGCGCAAAACGTGGCCGCTGCTCTTGAAGCGGCGGGCCATCTCCACCACCTCGTGGTCGTTGACGCCCCGCTGCACCACCGTATTCACCTTTATGGGGTGGAGGCCCGTCGTGGCTGCGGCTTCAATTCCCTCCAGCACCCGCTGGGGACCGTAGCCCCGGCCATTCATGGCGCCGAATACCTC
Source organism: Dehalococcoidia bacterium (assembly GCA_965249185.1). Lineage (GTDB taxonomy): Bacteria > Chloroflexota > Dehalococcoidia > Lucifugimonadales > Australimonadaceae > CBDFLS01. Next base: position 252,123 of record CBDFLS010000002.1, on the reverse strand, counting down.
CGGGTCCAGGGCGTCCAGGCTCACCGTGACGCGGTGCAGCCCCGCGTCCTTCAGCGCGCCGGCCTGCTCGGCCAGCAGGTAGCCGTTGGTGGTAAGCGTCAGGTCCTCCAGGCCCTCGGTCCCGCTGAGCATGGCCACCAGGCGGGGGAGCTCGGCGCGGACCAGCGGCTCGCCGCCGGTGATGCGCACCTTCCTGGCGCCAAGCTGGACAAAGAGCCGCGTGAGCCGTGCGGTCTCCTCGTAGCTCAGCAGCTCGTTTTTGGGCAGGAAGTGGTATCGGTGTCCGTAGATCTCCGCCGGCATGCAGTAGGTGCAGCGGAAGTTGCACCGGTCGGTGACCGACACCCGCAGGTCCCGCAGCGCCCTGCCGAAGCGGTCGTTGACGGTCTTGGTTTGAACGTTCATAGGTGTGCGGTGGATGCGATGTTTCGCAGGAGCCCGGCGGCTTGGCGGACCGCTCGTCCCCGGTGGCTCATGCCGTCCTTCATCTCGGGGGGCATCTGGGCCACGGTCATCCGGTGCTCCGGGCTGTGAAAGATGGGGTCGTAGCCGAACCCGTTGTCCCCCACTGGCTCCCAGGCTACCATACCCTCGCACGCGCCTTCAAACGTCTCCAGCCGGCCCTCCGGCCACGCCAGCGCGATGGAGGCCACGAAGTGGCAGCCGCGCGCCTCCCAGGGCACGTCGCGCAGCTCCTGGAGCAGCAGCACCACGCGGTCCTCGTCCGACGCCTCCGGACCGCCGTACCGCGCCGAGTGTATGCCGGGACGCCCGTCCAGCGCCGCCACCTCGATCCCCGAGTCGTCGGCCAGCGAGAGCATGCCGCTGGCATGGGCGAAGGCCCGCGCCTTCAGCGTGGCGTTCTCGGCGTACGTGGTGCCATCCTCGGTCACCTCCAGCTTCAGCCCGAGGTCCCGTGGTGTCACGACCCGGTAGGGAAGGGCGCCCAGCAGCCGCTGGAGCTCGGCCCGCTTGTGCGGGTTGTTCGTGGCGATGAGCAGCGTAGCTTCTTCCACGCGCCCATGATAGCACCGGAGCGTGTTGCCGGCGGGCGCTCGACCGGATCACCGTGCGCCGTAAATATGCATCCCTCTCGCCTTGACCCCCTTCGCGCCGCGTAACTATAATCAATCGTCCGTCTCCGGCGCGGCGCGGCGACTGCCGGCGAATCACCCATGACCACCGACTCCCACCTCAGAAACCTGGACGGCCTCCGCGCGGGCGCGCTGCGGGAGCTCGACGCCGCCCAGGATGGCGATGCCCTGGAGCGCTGGCGTATCGCCTATCTGGGGCGCGGCGGCAAGGTCACCCAGGTGCTGCGCAACCTGCCCACCCTTTCGCCCGAGGCGCGTCGCACCGTGGGCGCCGCCGGCAACCAGGTGAAGGGGCTGCTGGAGGAGCGTCTGGCCCAGCGGAAAGCGGCGCTCGAGGGCGCGGCGCTGGAGGGCCTAGCGGCCGACCGCATCGACATCTCGCTTCCCGCCCGCGCGGCGGAGCTCGGGCGCTTCCATCCCACCTCCCTCGTGCTCCAGGAGATCTGCGATATCTTCGTGGCCATGGGCTTCCAGGTGGTCGAGGGGCCCGAGGTTGAGTGGGACCTCTACAACTTCGAGAAGCTCAACATCCCCAAGGACCACCCGGCGCGGGACATGTGGAACACGCTGTGGGTGGACGAGCCCGACGCCCAGGGCGAGTACCCCATGCTCCTCCGCACCCACACCTCGCCCATGCAGGCGCGGGTCATGGAGGCCGCCGCGGGCGGACCGGTGCGCGTGCTTGTGCCCGGCAAGTGCTACCGATACGAGGCCACGGACCCCACCCACGAGTCCCAGTTCTACCAGGTGGAAGGGCTGGCCGTGGACGTGGGCATCAGCTTCGCCAACCTGAAGCACACCCTCTACGAGTTCGCCCGCCGCATGTTCGGCGCCCAGCGCCGGGTGCGGTTCCGGTGCGACTACTTCCCCTTCGTGGAGCCTGGGGTCGACATGTCCATCGACTGCTTCGCCTGCGACGGCCGTGGCGACGACGGCTGCCGCATCTGCCGCGGCTCGGGCTGGATCGAGATCATGGGCGCGGGTATGGTGCACCCCAACGTCCTGCGGGGCGTCGGCTACGACCCCGACGTCTACACCGGCTTCGCCTTCGGCATGGGGCCGGAGCGCATCGCCATGCTCAAGTACGGCATCGACGACATCCGCCTCTTCTACGGCAACGACATCCGCTTCCTCCGCCAGTTCGCGTAGGAAACCGTGCTCGGCCTCCCCTCAACCGCTCACCCTGAGCGCAGTCGAAGGGAAGGGTCGCACCCTGCTGGGTCCAGGATTGCACCCTGGTCTGCTATACTGGGCAAGCCGCCGTCCATGAGCTACCGATTCCCCTTGCACTCGTGACGCCCCTATGAAGGTCCCCCTCTCCTGGCTCCGCGAGTACGTCCCGCTGGAGCCGCCCCCGGTTGAGCTTGCCCACCGGCTGACCATGGCTGGCCTGGAGGCCACCTACGTTCCGGGCGCCGGCGCCGGGTGGGACAACGTGTTCGTGGGCCGCGTGGTGGAGGTGGGGCCTCACCCCAACGCCGACCGCCTCAGACTGGCCACCGTGGACCTGGGCAACGAGGTGCTGACCGTGGTGTGCGGCGCCCCTAACGTGGCCGAGGGCCAGAAAGTAGCCTTCGCCCGCGTCGGCGCAACGCTCATCGACCCGCGTACCGGCGAGCGCTCGGTGCTCACGGCCGCCACCATCCGGGGCGTCGTGTCGGAGGGCATGGCCTGCTCGGAGCGCGAGTTGGGCCTGGGCGATGACCACAGCGTCATCCTGGAGCTTCCCCAGGACGCGCCAGCCGGCCAGCCCCTCGCCGGCTACCTCGGCTCCGATGACCTCTTCGAGCTGGAGGTGACGGCCAACCGTGGCGATTTGCTGTCGGTGCTCGGTGTCGCCCACGAGGTGGCGGCGCTCACCGGCGCCGTGGTCATCGAGCCTTCGCTGGAGTACCCGCAGGAGGGGCCGGAGGTCGGCGAGCTCGCCTCCATCCGCATCGACGACCCGGAGCTGTGCCGCCGGTACACCGCCACCGTCGTCCAGGGGCTGCGCGTCGGCCCTTCGCCCTCGTGGATGCAGCGGCGGCTCAAGGCGGCGGGGCTGCGGCCCATCAACAACGTGGTGGATGTCACCAACTACGTGATGCTGGAATACGGCCAGCCCCTCCACGCCTTCGACCTGTCCGAGGTCCGCCAGTCCACCGTGGTGGTACGGGTAGCGAACGAGGGAGAGCGGCTCTTGGCCCTGGACGAAGAGGAGCACGCGCTGCGTCCCCCCATGCTGCTCATCGCGGACCCGGAGCGGGCCATCGGCCTGGCCGGAGTCATGGGCGCCGCCAACAGCGCCATGACCGACGCCACCACCGACGTGCTCCTGGAGTCGGCCACCTTCGACGCGACCAACACGAGGCGCACGGCGGCGGCGCTGCGGCTCCGGTCGGAGGCATCCATACGCTTCGAGAAGGGGCTGCACCCGGAGATGGCGATGCGGGCGGTGCGCCGGGCCACGGCCCTAGTCCTGGAGACCGCCGGCGGCCGGGCGGCCCGGGGCGTGGCCGATCTCTTCCCCGGCTCCGCCGAGCCCCAGCCCATCCGCTTTACCCATGGGAGGCTGCGGCAGAGCCTCGGCGTCGACTTCCCCCACGACCGGGTTGTGGAGGTGCTCACCTCCCTCGGCTTCCGGTGTGAGCCCGACGCCGGTTCGCCGGAGGCGCTCAGCGTGACGCCGCCCTACTGGCGAAGCGATGTCGGCCTGGAGGACGATGTGGTGGAGGAGGTCGCGCGTATCACCGGCTACGACTTGGTGCCCAGCGAGCCCCTCCGGGGCGTCGTGCCCAGCCACATTCCCCAGCCGGAAAGGGCCCTCCGGGAGCGGGTGAAGGCGCTCCTGGTGGCGGCCGGACTTCAGGAGACCATCTCCTACAGCCTCGTGAGTCATGCGACTCTTGACCACGCCCAAGCCCTCGGCCCCGGCAGCCCTGAGCCCCTGCGGCTCGCCAATCCCATGAGCCGCGAGCAGGAGTACCTGCGCACCACCCTTCGCGGAAGCCTGCTAAAGACCCTGTCCGCTGGGCTTCGGCATGCGCCGGACGGCCTCCGCATCTTCGAGGTGGGACGTGTCTATGTGCGCCGGCCCGGGGACCTTCCCGAGGAGCGCGAGATGGCCATTGGCGCTTTGGCTGGCCGCCGCAGCGTTCCGCTGTGGGGCCGGAGCGCCGGGCCCCTCGATTTCTACGATGCCAAGGCTACGGTGCAAACGCTCCTGGAGCGGCTGGGGACCAGCCCCGTTTTCGAACTGGCGGAGGACGAAATGTTCCATCCGGGCCGCACGGCGCGGGTGCTGGCGAACGGTCACCCCGTGGGCGTGGTAGGCGAGCTGCACCCCGCCGCCAAGGAGCGTTTCGATCTGGACGTTCCGGTGGTGGCCTGCTTCGAGCTGGACCTGGGCTTGCTGCTGCCCCAGCTACCAGCGGAGCGCCACTCCTATCAGCCCTTCTCCCGCTTTCCCACCGCGGACCGGGACCTGGCCATCCTCGTCGACGAGTCTACGCCCGCGGGCGGGCTCCAGGAGATATTGGAGGAACATCCACTGGTGACCAGAGCGGTCCTGTTCGACCTGTACGCCGGCGCTCCCCTCCCAGCAGGGAAGAAGTCGCTGGCGTACCGGCTGGAGCTGCAATCGGCCACGGGCACGCTGGGCGCCGAGGAGATCAACGGCGTGGTCGCGGCCCTCGTGGACCGGCTGCAACGGGAGACCGGCGCAGTTCTCAGGGCCCAGGAGGAGCGTTGATGGCGGTCAAACACCACGCTCATGCCCATCCTCACCGGGCCGACATGCTCAGCGTGGAGGAGGCGTTGGAGCGGGTGCTGGCCCTGGTGGAGCGTCTGGAGCCGGAGGAGGCCCCCCTGCTCGACGCCCAGGGCCAAGTCCTAGCGGAGGAGGTGCGCGCGCCCTTCGACATCCCCGGCCTCGCCAACTCGGCCATGGACGGCTACGCCGTCCGGCAGGCCGATGTGGCCGCCGCCGCTCCCGAGCGGCCGGTGGAGCTGAGCGTCGTTGGCCAGGTCCAGGCCGGGTACCTGCCCGCGGGCGCTGTCACGGCCGGGACCGCCGTGCGGATCATGACCGGCGCGCCCCTGCCCGAGGGCGCCGATTCCGTGGTGCCCTACGAGCTTACCGACGAGCCCCAGCGCCTGAAGGCGGGTCAGCCGTTGACCCGAATCGCCGTTCACCAGTCCGTGAAGCGAGGCCACAACGTCCGTCCCGCCGGCGAGGACCTGCGGCGCGGGAGCCTCGCGCTGAGCGAGGGCCGCGTGCTGGACCCCCCCGCTATCGGCATGCTGGCCTCGCTGGGCCGCACCCACGCCCGGGTGGTTCGCCGGCCTCGCGTCGCCATCCTGGCCACCGGCGACGAGGTGCTGGCGCCGGGCGCGCCGCTGGAGCCGGGCAGGCTCTACGATAGCAACAGCTTCGGCATCGCCTCGGCGGTCCGCCAGTACGGGGGGATCCCCCACTTGCTGGGCATCGCCGGGGACAGCATGGGAGAGCTGCGCCGGAAGCTGCGCCGGGGACTCCGGGCCGACATGCTCGTGACATCCGCGGGCGTCAGCGGCGGCGCCTACGACATGGTGAAGGATGTCCTGGCGGAGCTGGGGAGCATCAGCTTCTGGGCGGTGCGCATGCGGCCCTCCAGACCCCTGGCCTTCGGGCTCTTGCGCGGACCCGGCGGCCGTCAGGTGCCGCACCTGGGCCTGCCCGGCAACCCGGTGAGCGCCCTGGTGGCCCTGGTGGAGTTCGCCCGTCCGGCCATCTTCAAGATGATGGGCCGTGCCCCGCGGCCCTTATCCCAGGTCGAGGCGGTGCTGGAGGAGCCCGTTGTGAACCCCGACGGCCGGCGTGTCTTCGCCCGGGTGACGCTGCGGCGGCGCGACGGCGTACTCTACGCCAGGCTCGCGGGTCCCCAGGGCTCCAATCTCCTCACCTCCATGGTCGAGGCCCACGGCCTGGCCATCTGCCCCGAGGATATTCCCGAAAAAAGGCGCGGCGAGACAGTAACAGTCCAATTGCTGGATTGGGTAGACTGTCCACTGTAGTTGCCCGCTCGTTTTGGAGTGAGAGGAATCGCCGCGCCGACTGCAGTCCATCGCTCGCTTGTGGAAACCGGGATCAGCGTCGTGGCGAGCGGATTGCGGAGCGCCCAAAATACACGGAGGTGACAAGATGCCCACGGCGGTACCAGAGACGGAGACTCAGGAGGCTCCAGAGTCGATCTATACCACCAATTTTGATCTGATTGAGGCCCTGGGGCGCGACCCGGAGGCGCTGGTCGGCAGCCGGCGGTGCAAGACCTGCAAGGCCGCGCCCGCACGAGGCGGCACCAAGGACAAGCCGAAAAAAGCCAGCGCCAAGGACCACCGTAAACGGATTCAGACCCATTGTTCTCGGCAGCCGGACTACTTGGAGCCGGACCTGCCGCTCCAGGAGCTCGCCTTCCGTCTGATGCTGGCCGCTCCGGAGCCGCTCTCCCTGAGCGCCTTGCACCAGCGGTTCTCCGATCTCTGGGTCGGTGCGGCGTCACCTCGGCACATCGGCCGCGAGGCCCTGGACAGAGTGCTGGCCCACGGCGCGTACTACGGTACGGTCCAGGTGAACAAGGAGGAGGAGAGCGCGGACGGGTAGGGGCGGGATACCCCGATGCGGGGGGCGAGGCGGCTCTACGCGCTGGCGGATCGAGCCGCCAGGCTGCTCTTCGCCGCCGTCACCAGCTCGCCGAAGGCCGTGGCATCGCGGACCGCTAGGTCCGCCATCACCTTTCGGTCCATCTCCACATTGGCCAGCTTCAGGCCGTGAATGAAGACGTTATAGGGAAGGCCGTGCTGTCGGGTGGCAGCTCCAATCCGGACTATCCACAGCCGCCGCAGGTCGCCCTTGCGCTCGCGCCGGTGGCGGTACGCGTACTTCAGCGCGTGGATCATCGACTCGTGGGCGCGTCGGTACAGCAGGTGCTTTGAGCCACGGTGGCCCTTCGTGATGGCCAGCACCTTCTTATGTCTGCGATGGGCGGTGACGCCACGCTTTACGCGCGCCAAGATGGCCTCCTGAATCGTCGGTTAGCGGCCGGCGTAGGGGAGCATTCGTTGAACGCGCCGCCGCTGCGTCGCGTCGAGCGGCAGCTTGGCGGCGAAGAGCCGCTTCACCGCCGTGGGCTTCTTGCGACGCAAGTGACTGCTGTGGCGCTTCATGCGCATCAGCTTCCCGCTGCCGGTGACCTTTATGCGGGACGCCGCTCCCTTATGCGTTTTGAGCTTCGGCATGCGCCACGTCCTCGTCTTGCTTGGAGTCCTTGGCTGGGTGTTGTTGGCTTGGCAGCGGCGCCAGGATGAGCGTCATCATCCGCCCTTCCATAGAGGGCGCCTGTTCCAGCTTCGACTTCTCCTTCATCTTCTCGACCACCTTCCGCAGGAGGTTCATCCCTAGCTCCGGATGGGTGATCTCACGCCCCCGGAACATCACCGAGACCTTCACCTTCGCCCCGGCATCCAGGAACTTGTGCATCAGGCGTTCCTTTGCCTGGAGGTCATGCTCGCCGATGCGTGTCCGGAAACGGACCTGCCGGAGGCCGACCACCTTCTGCGTCTTGCGGGCCTCCCGCTCCTTGGTGGTCTGGATGTACTTGAACTTGCCGTAGTCCAGCAGGCGGCAGACCGGCGGAGCGGCGTTGGGGGCCACCTCCACCAGGTCGAGTCCCCGCTCCTCCGCCAGCTCAAGAGCGCGCTGGGTGGCAAGGACGCCAAGCTGCTCCCCCAGCTCATCTATGACCAGCACTTCGGGGACGCGGATACGCTGGTTTATTCGGTAGTCTTTGGCGGTGCCTGGCATCTATTGTGTTGGTGCAGGCCGGACGCCACATCGTCGTGGCTCCGCCCGCTGCGTGGACTATAGCATAGGCGGGTCGCGGGGGTAAAGTCGCTTACCCGCGGCTCATTGGGCGCGTTCCCCCAACCGGCGCTCCGTGCCCTTCAGCAGACGGCGTATGTTGTCCCGGTGCATCCAGAGCACCACCACCGCCCCCGGCGCCACGTATGCCAGATATGCCGCGGGGTGTATTTTCACCGCCGCCGTTATCACAAAGAACACAAGAACCGCGAGCACCCCGATAATGGAGCCCAGGGATACGTAGCGTGTGGTGAACACCACCGGCACGAACAGGCCCACTCCCGCCAGCGCGCTCCACGGGTCCAGGGCGGCGGCGGCGCCCATGCCTGGGGCGATGCCCCTGCCGCCGCGAAAGCCCGCGAACACGGGCCATATGTGCCCGGCCAGCACGGCGCCAGCCACCGCCGCATGCACCGCGGCGTCATCGGTCATGACACGGACGGCCACCACCATGAGCACCCCTTTGCCCGTGTCGGCCGCCATCACCAGGGCCGCGGGTCCCTTACCCGCCGTCCGCAGCACATTGGTCACACCCGTCTTGCGGCTGCCGTAGTCACGGACATCGACGTTTTTGAGCACGCGGACCGTGAGCAGTCCCCAGGGGATGCTCCCCGCGAGATAGGCCAGCGGCACCAGCCACCACGGACTCATGGGCTACCGCCTCTTGCTGCCTGTCCGGTGATCGCCGATTATGTGGATCTTTCCCTTGCCGCGGAACTCGAGCCGCAGGTGGATCCCCTGGAACCCGAACGCCCTCCGGAGCACATTCTCCAGATACCGTTCATAAGAGAAGTGCATCAGCGTGGGGTTATTACAGTAGAAGACGAACGTGGGCGGGTTCACACCCTCCTGCTTGGCCCTGTAGATCTTCATGGAGCGGCTCCCCTGTTTGGGAGGCAGATGCTCGGAGATGGCACTCATCATCACCGCCTCCAACCTGCTTGGCGTGATCCACTGCTGCCGCTGCCGATTGACGTAAAAGGCCGTTTGCATGAGCCCGTCCAGCCCCTCGTGCTGGACCGCGGAGATAAACCGCACGGGAATATGCTCCATGAACCGGAGACGCGAGCGCACGACCCGGCGCGCCGCATCCTCGTCCCGTTCCGCCTCCGGCACCAGGTCCCACTTGTTGACCGCAGCCACGATGCCCTTGAACGAGTCCATGACCATGCCGGCGATGTGCTGGTCCTGGGCCGTGACCAGCTCCGTGGCGTCCAAGACCAGGAGGGCCACATCGCACCGGTCTATGGCGCGGATCGCCCGCAGCACGCTGTACCGCTCTATCCCTGGGGTTACGCTACCCCGGCGCCGGATCCCGGCTGTATCTATAAGCACCGCCGGCTCACCGGCGTACTCCAGCGGTGTATCTATGGCATCGCGGGTCGTGCCTGGTATCTCGCTCACCACGGAGCGCTCCTGGCCCAGGAGCGCGTTGGACAGGGTGGACTTGCCCACGTTGGGCCGCCCGACGATGGCCAGTTGCGGGCCCGCGGCGCTGGACTCCGGGGCAGCCGATTGGGGTGGCAGGCGCCCCAGCACCGCATCAAGTAGCTCGTCTATGCCATCGCCGTGGTAGGCGCTGATAGGGACTGGCTCTCCCATGCCCAGCTCGTTCAGCTCCGCTACCAGCGGCTCCTGTGCCGTGCGGTCCACTTTATTGCACACGAGCACCACCGGCCGCTTGGAGCGCCTGAGCCGCTGGGCCGCCTCCAGGTCCCCAGGGGTGATCCCTCGAGTCACATCGGTGAGAAACACCACCACATCCGCCTCCTCCACCGCCGCGTCCGTCTGCCAGACCACCTGCGCCTCGAGCGAGCCCTTGGGGCTCGCGACCAGACCTCCCGTGTCAACCAGGATGAAGCTCCTCTCCCGGTGGACTACCTCCGCCGAGATACGGTCTCGTGTGGTGCCCGCTTCGTCCGCCACTATGGCCACGCGCCGGCCGGCCAGCCGGTTGAACAGGCTGGACTTGCCCACGTTGGGCTGGCCCACGATCGCCACGAGGGGCCGGGCCGGCGAAGTAGGGACGATGTTTGCGGCGGCGGTTGTGGTGGTGGTCATGGCGTGAGCATAGGGTCGCGGGTGGCTAGTCCGGTCGCATCAGCAGCTCCAATACTGCCTTCTGGGCGTGCAGACGGTTCTCGGCCTGATCGTAGGCCACTGACTGGGGATGGGCGAGCATATTCGGAGGGACCTCCTCGCCGTAGTGGGCGGGCATGGGGTGCATGAAGAGCGCCTGAGGCCGTGCATGGGCCAGCAGCGCCTCGTTCACCTGGAAGCCCGCGAACGCCTTCCGGCGCCGCGCCGCCTCCGTCTCTTGGCCCATGCTGGTCCAGACGTCCGAGTAGACCACATCGGCATCCGTCACCGCCTCCACCGGGTCGCTCGTCGTCTGGAGGCCCTGCGTGCCGCCGGCCTGGTACCGCTGCTCAATCGAGCTCCTGGCCTCCTGGCTGAAGCCGTAGCCTTCGGGAGCCGCCAGCCGGAAGGGAGCGCCCACGGCCGCACACGCCAACGCCAGGCTGAGCGCCACGTTGTTGGCGTCGCCCACGTACGCCACCGTAGTCCCCTGCAAGTCTCCGCGGCACCGCCGAATGGTGAGCAGGTCTCCCAGGGCCTGACACGGGTGCTCCCGGTCCGAGAGCGCGTTGATCACGGGGACCGATGCCGCCGAGCCCAAGCGCTCCAGCGTGCCGTGGGCATTCACCCTGGCCACGATGGCCGAGACGTACCGCTCCAGCACCTTCGCCACGTCCTCCACCGGCTCGCGGCTGTCCAGGCTCACCTCGTCGCGGCCCAGGTACACGGCATGCCCGCCCAGCTCGTGGACCGCCACGGCGAAGCTCACCTTGGTGCGCAGAGAGGGCTTCTCGAAAAGGAGCGCCACGCTCTTGCCGGCCAGCACGCCGCTGGCCTGGCCGCGCTGGTAGGCATCCGCCCGCTGGAGCAGGTGGGCCACCTCGTCGTCGCTCACGTCGTTGATAGAGAGGAGATCCTTAACCATAGCTGCGACGTAGTATAGCAGAGCGGCATCAGCCGGCCCGGCACAGACGTACAGACGTAAGGAGATAGGTGAATGCTTAAGTTGGCCGTCATAGCGAGCGGCAATAATAGAGGCACATCCGCTGGGACGGGTCGCCGGGGTGTATCATACGAAAAGCACCCGCAACTCCTCCGTGCCGCTCCGGTGCGACACCCCGCCTCAAGGTTTAGGCCCATGAAGGCTCGAAAATTCCGGCCCTTCCTCATCGTCCCGCTGCTTCTTCTCGGCTCGCTGCTGGTGGCGTGCGGCGGGGCAGACCCGAGGCCCACGCCTACCACTGAGCCGACGTCCACCACCGGCCCATCGCAAACGGCCACGCCGGAGCGCCCTTCGGAGCCGCCTGACGATGACGCGAGCGTGGGCGGGGGCGTGGGCAATCGGGCGCCCGAGTTCCAGGGAATCGAGAGCTGGATCGGCTCCGAGCCGCTCACGATGGCTGGGCTCCGGGGGAAGGTCGTGCTGGTGGACTTCTGGACCTACACCTGCGTCAACTGCATTCGCACCTTTCCCTACCTGCGGGCGTGGCACGACAAGTACGCTGAGCACGGCCTGGTTATCGTGGGCGTCCACACCCCTGAGTTCGAGTTCGAGAAGCTCCGGGAGAACGTTGTCCGGGCCATCGCAGAGCACAATCTCGCCTATCCGGTGGCCCAGGACAACGAATTTGGCACGTGGCGGGCATATGAGAACCGCGCCTGGCCCGCCAAGTACCTTATCGATGCGGAGGGTTTTGTCCGGTACTCCCATCTCGGCGAGGGCGCCTACGACCAGACCGAGCGGCGGGTCCGGGACCTCCTGTTGCAGAACGGCGCCGATCTGAGCGATGTCGAGCCGGACTACTCGCCCTCTCCGGCGTTCGACCCCGGGGCCTTCTCAGCGGAGCCCGAGACCTCCCTGACCCGGGAGCTCTATGGCGGGTCCCTCCGCAACTACTCGCAGCAAGGGCTCTACGTTGGCCACTTGGAGTATTACGAACAATCGGGGGTGCTGCGTGAGTACACGGACCCCGGCGAGCATTTCAACCATGTCTTCTACCTCCAAGGCCCCTGGTTCAACGGTCCGGAGAGCGTCATTCATGGCCGGAGGACCGAGGGCTTCGAGGACTACATCGCCCTCAAGTTCTTCGCCACCAGCGTGAATGCGGTCATCGATCCGCAGGTGCTGGAGACATTTGAGGTGGAGGTGACCCTGGACGGCAGGGCGCTGTCTTCCGAGGAGGCGGGCGCCGATGTCGTCGTTCGCGATGGCCGGAGCTACTTTGTGGTGGACCAGCCCCGTATGTACGGCGTCGTGGCGCTTCCCACCTTGGGCGGCCACCATCTGAAGCTGAGCGCCAAGTCCGAGGGGTTCGCCCTCTTCGCTTTCACCTTCGGCGCCTACGAGCAGGGGCCGTAAGAACCTCCCGTGGTGAGTAGTATGGCGTGGCGTGGGCTTCTTCCGGTCGTGGCGGTCTTGGCCGTCGGCGCGCTGACGGCCTGTGGTTCCGTGGCGCCCACCCCGCCGGAGGAGTCCCCAACCCCCAGCCCCGATTCGACTCCAGCGACCGTGGAATCGCCTGCCTCCGGCCTGAGCGCCATCCTCGCCACCACCGTCCTGCGCACGGGTCCCCAGCGGGTGGCGTTTATTCTCATCAGCCCCACGGCCCTGGTCACCACCCCGGAGGCGGCCGTCTCGTCGGCCTACCTCCCGGGCGGGGACGCCCCACCGGAGGCGGGCCAGGTGAAAACCGCGCGCTTCCATCTCTGGCCCTATGGCACCCGGGGCGCCTACACCGCCGAGCTCTCGTTCGACCGGCCGGGCGCCTGGATGCTGGACATCTCCGTGCCAGAGGAGACGGGGCTTGCCGGCAACGCTCGGCTCCTCTTGGAGGTCCAGGAGCGCATCGGCGTAGTGGATATCGGACAATCGGCTCCCGCCAGCAAGAACAAGACCCTCGCGGATGTCGGCGACGTGGCGGAGCTCACCTCCGACTCGACGCCCGACCCGGCGCTCTACGGCACTAGCATCGCCGATGCCGTGGCGGATGAGATGCCCCTGATACTGGTTTTCGCCACGCCCGCCCTCTGCACCAGCCCCACTTGCGGGCCTCAGGTCGACACCGTCCAGGAGCTCGGCGAGCGGTACGGCGGCCAGGCCCACTTCATCCATGTGGAGGTGTACGACAACCCGGCCGAGATTCAGGGAGACCTGAGCCGCGCCCGCCTTTCGCCCATCGTGCACGAATGGGGCCTGAGCACGGTGCCCGACTGGTTCAACGAGTCGTGGGTGTTTGTGGTGGACTCCCGGGGCCGGGTCACTGCCAAGTTCGAAGGCTTCGCCACCGCCGAAGAGCTGGAGGAGGCCCTGCTCGCCGTGCTGCGGTAGGCCCTCGGCTCCACCGCTTCTCCCTTTCAAACCGACCACTATTCGGGCCGAACATCGTCCTGGCCGCGCACCATTCTGGCCCTGACCTCTGAGCGCTCTGTCCACCAGGCCTCCGGGGCCGGGTGGGAGCAGAACGCTGCGGCGGCTTCGCGTTCGTATCCTAACCATCACCGCAAAACCGCTCCATATCGGTAGCGCAGACTCCTTGACTTGGGTGGCCCTCCAACCTATAAACGAAGGTATCCACTGGGACTGCATCTTCGTGAGGCAGTCGATGGTGGAAATCTTGCCTGATGCCGCTCGACGTGTGAAGTTTCGGGAAACCCATCGGGCCGTTGAGAGCCCATCATCGGTTAAGGAGAATGGAATATGGTCAGTATGCTGTCGAAAATAGAGTGGCGTGCGCCAAAAGCGGAGTTTATCGCCACCTTCCTCTTTGTCTTTCTCGGGGCCGGTTCGGTCATCGTGAGCGGCAATCTGGTCAACGGGTTGGACCCCGCGCGGCTGATAGTCATTGCCCTCGCGCACGGCCTGGCCATCGCCGTGCTGGTGTCGGCCACCGCGCACCTATCGGGAGGCCACATCAACCCCGCGGTCACGTTTGGGGCCATGATCACCAAGAAGATCTCCATGGAGCAGGGCATCCTTTACATCGTCGCCCAGCTCGCCGGCGCAGCCCTTGCGGCGCTCCTCCTGGTGGCTGTTATCCCCGGCTTGGAGCTTGGGGAAGGCGGTCTCGGTTCCCATGCGCTGGGCAGCGGGGTAGAGGCATGGCAGGGGGTGATTCTAGAGGCCGTTCTGACCTTCGCCCTCGTGTTTACGGTATTCAGCGCGGCCATGGACAAGCGGGGCGTGGCCAACATGGCCCCCCTGATCATCGGCCTGGTTGTGGCGGTGGACCACTTCATCGGCGTGCCGCTGACGGGCGCTTCCATGAACCCCGCCCGCACCTTTGGCCCCGCGCTCGCGGCGGGCGCCTGGACCGACTGGTGGGTCTACTGGGTTGGCCCCCTGGCGGGCGGAGCCCTGGCGGCCCTGGGATACAAGTACATCTACGAACAGAAGTAGGCGAGTAGTCCGAGGGTCTTGACGAACGGAGAGGCCGCTGAGCTTCACCAGCGGCCCCTCCGTTCTGTTGCCTGTGAAGCGCACTCCCCCTTGACATCCGGCAGTGCAGTTGCTAGACTGCTCAAACTGAATATTTATGCCCTTCAGCAGTGCGCATAGCGTACGCTTTCCCAGGTCTTTCTCTTTCGTATTGGTCTAGGGTTTCCTAGGCCCTACTCGTGTTCGCACCCTCAAGGAGCGTGAAAAGCTATGGCCCGTTCCGCGGCTCAGGCCTTCGTCTCTCCCTCCCGACCGCAGAAGTCGTACGCTCGTATTCCCCAGTTTCTAGAGCCTGCCAGCCTCATCCAGGTGCAGCTCGACTCCTTTGAGTGGTTGAAGACCCATGGGGTCCGTGAGCTCTTCGATGAAGTAAATCCCATCCAGGACCACACCGGGAGCCGCTATGAGCTCGATTTCCTGGGCCACACCTTCGATAAGCCAAAATTCACCGAGGCGGAGTGCCGCACGAAAGAGATCACGTATGAGGCGCCGCTCCAGGTGGCCGTCAAGCTGGGGGTCAGGGAGACCGGCGAGCTGAAGGAGCAGACCCTCTACTTCGGCAACATGCCAATGATGACGCCCAACGGCACCTTCGTCATCAATGGGGCCGAGCGTGTGGTGGTGAGCCAGCTCGTCCGTTCTCCCGGCGCCTATTTCACCGCCGTCCTGGACCCCAGCACCGGCCGGCGCCTCTGCTACGCCAAGCTCATTCCCTACCGGGGCGCCTGGCTTGAGTTCGAGACCAGCTCCAAGGACGTCATCTCCGTAAAGGTGGACCGCAAGCGCAAGGTGCCCGTGAGCACCTTCTTGCGGGCCCTCGGCTACGCCACCGAGGAAGAGATTGTCGACCTTTTCAAAGACGTCGACACGGACCCGGACCATCAGTACATCTGGAACACCATAGAGCGGGACCCGAGCGTACACAGTCCGGATGAGGCCCTTCTTGAGGTGTACCGGCGGCTTCGTCCTGGTGAGCCGCCAAGTCAGGAGAGCGCCCGAGCCCTGCTGCAGAACCTCTTCTTCAACCCTCGCCGGTACGACCTGGGTCGAGTGGGACGCTACAAGATGAACCGGCGCCTCACGCACGACCTCCCCATGGACCAGCGCCTCCTCACCAAGGAGGACATCATCGCCCTGGTGCTGATGATCATCCGCATCAACAACGGTGATGCCAGCGCGGACGACATCGACCATCTGGGGAACCGTCGGGTGCGCGCGGTGGGCGAGCTGATCCAGAACCAGCTCCGGGTCGGCCTCTTGCGCATGGAGCGAGTGGTCAAGGAGCGGATGACCATCCTGGACCGTGAGGAGGCCACTCCCAGCGCCCTGGTCAACGT
Organism: Dehalococcoidia bacterium; assembly: GCA_965249185.1. GTDB lineage: Bacteria > Chloroflexota > Dehalococcoidia > Lucifugimonadales > Australimonadaceae > CBDFLS01. Next base: position 236,301 of record CBDFLS010000002.1, on the reverse strand, counting down.
CAGGCCCATCGTGGCCGCGGTCCGCGAATTTTTCGGGGGCTCCCAGCTCTCCCAGTTCATGGACCAGACCAACCCGCTGGCCGAGCTCACGCACAAGCGCCGGCTCTCCGCCCTCGGCCCCGGCGGGCTCTCCCGAGAGCGTGCCGGCTTCGATGTCCGGGACGTTCACTATTCCCACTACGGACGCATCTGTCCCATCGAGACGCCGGAGGGCCCGAACATCGGACTCCTCGGCTCGCTGGCCACCTACGCCCGTATCAACTCCTATGGGTTCATCGAGACGCCCTACCGCCACGTGAACAAGGAGATCCTCAACTCCGATCCTGGTCTGGTGGGCCGCAGGGTCCGTCAGGAGGTTGTGGACGCCGAGGGCGCAACCCTGGTGAAAACGGGCCATGTGGTCACCTCCAAGGCCGCTGTCACGATCGCCGCGCTGCGGAAACAGCAGGTCCAGGTACAGCCCTTCATCTCCTTGGAAACGGGGGACGTGGTCTACCTTCCCGCCGACGATGAGGACAAGTTCGTCATCGCCCAGGCCAACTCCAAGCTCGACCAGAAGCTTCAGCTCACCGAAGACCGGGTTGAGTGCCGCGTCTCGTCCAAGTACGCCATGGAGCCGCCGGAGCGGGTGGACTACATGGACATCTCTCCCCTGCAGATCGTCAGCATGTCCACGGCCCTCATCCCCTTCCTTGAGCATGATGACGCCAACCGCGCCCTCATGGGCTCCAACATGCAGCGCCAGGCCGTGCCCTTGCTCCGTCCGCAGGCGCCCTTGGTGGGCACCGGCATGGAGCGCCGGGTGGCCCAGGACAGCGGTCAGGTCGTGCTCTCCTTGGCGGACGGGATCGTCACCTCCTCAACCGGCGACCAGGTGACCGTCACCGACCTGGAGGGAAGAGAGCATCACCATTCCCTCCGGAAATTCGTCCGCTCAAATCAGGGCACCTGCATCAGCCAGCGCCCCATCGTCTCCCGGGGCGACCAGGTCAAGGTGGGCTCGCCCTTGGCGGACAGTTCCTCCACGGACCAGGGCGACCTGGCCCTAGGCCAGAATGTCCTCGTGGCCTTTATGAGCCTGGAGGGCTACAACTACGAGGACGCGATCATCGTCTCCGAGGCGCTGCTTCGCCAAGACAGGTTCACCTCCATTCACATCGAGAAGTACCAGGTGGAGTCCAGGGACACCAAGCTGGGGCCGGGTGAGATCACCCGCGATATCCCCAACGTGGGTGAGGACGCCCTGCGTGACCTGGACGAAGAGGGCGTTATTCGGGTCGGTGCCGAGGTGGGCCCTGGGGATATCCTCGTGGGCAAAGTGACGCCCAAGGGCGAGACGGAGCTCACCGCGGAAGAGAAGCTCTTGCGCGCTATCTTCGGAGAGAAGGCCCGGGACGTAAAAGACACCTCCCTGCGGGTCCCCCATGGGGAGCGGGGCAAGGTCACCGACGTGAAGGTGCTCACCCGGGAAAACTGGGATGAGCTCCCTCCGGGAGTCAACAAGCTGGTGCGCGTGTGGATAGCTCAGACGCGCAGCCTGTCCGAAGGCGACAAGATGGCGGGCCGTCATGGCAACAAGGGCGTTATCTCCCGCATCATGCCCGTGGAAGACATGCCCTACCTGCCCGATGGGACGCCCGTGGATATAGTGCTCAACCCCATCGGCGTTCCCTCCCGTATGAACTTGGGCCAAGTGCTCGAGACCCATCTGGGCATGGCCGCCCATGAGCTCGGCTTCCGCGCCGTGACGCCAGTGTTTGATGGAGCGGACGACGTGGCCATTCAGGACGCCCTCGCCCGTGCATGGATAGTGGGCAAGGCCGGGGCGGCGAACAAGACCAATGGGTTTTCAGGCTCCAATGGCGATGGCCATGCATTGGCTGAGGGCCCGAAGTGGGCGCGCGCCTGGCTGGCTGAGCGGGGCTACGACCCAGGCCCCATCTTCGATGAGCGGCGCAAGGGCGCGGCCTCCACGGCCTGTCTCCGGCTCTGGCTGGCAGAGGCGGAGGCCGAATATAAGGCCGCCGCTGGGACGAAACTGGCCCTGGACAAGCTCGACGATGCAAAGCTGTACGAGACGGCCCTGACCGTCTCCAAGAAGCTGGGCCATTTGCCCTCCATTTTTGGCAAGACCCGCTTGTACGACGGCCGGACGGGCGAGTCCTTCGATTTGCCGGTGACCGTGGGCTATATCTACATGATGAAGCTCATCCACCTGGTGGAGGACAAGATTCACGCCCGCTCCACGGGCCCCTACTCCCTGATCACCCAGCAACCGCTCGGCGGCAAAGCCCAGTTTGGCGGCCAGCGGTTTGGTGAGATGGAGGTCTGGGCGCTCGAGGCGTACAGCGCCGCCTATAACCTTCAGGAGATGCTCACGGTCAAGTCCGATGATGTCGTCGGGCGGGTCAAGACCTATGAGGCAATCGTGAAGGGTGAGGACGTGGTGCAGCCGGGAGTGCCCGAATCCTTCCACGTCCTGGTCAAGGAGCTCCAGAGCCTGGGCCTCTCCATAGAGTTGCTCTACGAAGAAGACAGGGGCGTGGTCCTGCCGTCGCTCTCCTACGCCGAGGAGGAAGAGGAGGAGGATGTGGTGGGCGCTGCCCCGGGGCAGGAGGCCCCTCCCTCGCCCCCGTGGGAGGCGGAGTTCGAACACATGGCGGAGCCGGAGCCCGAGGCCTCCAATAGCGTTAACCTTGAGCTAGGCCAGTTCGCCCGGCCACCTGGGGCGGAGGAGAAGGAGCTGGGCGAGGAGTAGCTTGTCCAGCACGTCGCCAGCAGCGCGTTTCAGTGAGCCGACGGGGCCAAGCCTCGTTGCCTACGGGGCCAAGCCTCGTTGAAGGAGACCTCTCTTGATGCTAAAGGGCACCGATTTCAACGCCATTCGCATCTCACTCGCCTCTCCCGAACAGATCAAACAGTGGTCTTACGGCGAGGTGACCAAGCCGGAGACGATCAACTACCGGACCCTTCGTCCCGAGAAGGACGGCCTCTTTTGTGAGCGTATCTTCGGTCCCACCAAGGACTGGGAATGTTACTGCGGTAAGTACAAGAAGATCCGCTACAAAGGCGTCATCTGTGACCGCTGTGGCGTCGAAGTGGCCCGGGCCAAGGTGAGGCGGGAGCGGATGGGCCACATCAGCCTCGCGGCTCCCGTGGCCCACATCTGGTTTGCCAAGGGCATTCCCAGCCGGCTGGGGCTCCTGCTCGACCTCTCCCCTCGGAATTTGGAGAGAGTGCTCTACTTCGCCCAGTACATCATCACCTCGGTGGACCCCATCAGCAGACAGCGGGCCATCGAATTGCTCCAGGAGGCCCATCTGGAGCAATTAGAGACCCTGGACCAAGAGACAGAGGCGCTGATCGCCCCGATTCGCAGCGAATTCGAAGCGGCCGAGGAGAGCAAAGACACCGAGCGTCAACGCGCCGAGGTCGAGGAAGCCATCACCCAACTTCGGGAGAAGGCGGAGGGCGACAAGCAGCGCATGGAAGAGGATCTTCAGGCCACGATCGATGAGGTCGAGAGCCTGCGCCCGCTGCAGCTCCTGACCGAGGCCCGGCACCGGGACCTTCGCGAGCGGTTCGGGGAGGTCTTCAAGGCCTCCATGGGCGCCGAGGCTATCCTGGAGGTGCTGAAGGGCGTGGACCTGGAGCTCCTCGCGGCGGAGCTGCAGCAAGAGTTTCGGGCCACCTCCGGCCAGCGGCGCAAGAAGGCAGTGAAACGCCTTCGCATCGTCGAGTCCTTCCGCAAGAGCACCAACCAGCCCCAGTGGATGGTCATCACCGTGCTCCCCGTGCTGCCGCCTGACCTTCGCCCCATGGTGCAGCTCGATGGCGGCCGCTTCGCCACCAGCGACCTGAACGACCTGTACCGGCGGGTTATCAACAGGAACAACCGCCTGCGGAGACTCTTGGAGCTGGGCGCTCCGGAGATCATCGTTCGCAACGAGAAGCGGATGCTCCAGGAGGCGGTGGACGACCTGATCGACAACGGACGCCGGGGCCGTCCCATCGTCGGCAGCCACAACCACAAGCTCAAGAGCCTCTCCGACCTTCTCCGTGGCAAGCAGGGCCGCTTCCGTCAAAACCTGCTCGGCAAACGGGTCGACTACGGCGGCCGCTCGGTCATCGTCGTGGGGCCCAGCTTGCAGCTTCACCAGTGCGGCCTTCCCAAGCGGATGGCTTTGGAGCTTTTCAAGCCCTTTGTCATGAACCGCCTGGTCACCCAGGGCCTGGCACATAACATCAAGAGCGCCAAGCGCATGGTGGAACGCGTGCGGCCCGAGGTATGGGACATCCTGGAAGAGGTGATCAAAGGCCGGCCCGTGCTGCTGAACCGGGCGCCCACGCTGCACCGTTTGGGCATTCAAGCCTTTATGCCCGTGCTCGTGGAGGGCAGCGCAATCCAGATCCATCCGCTGGTCTGCACCGCCTTCAACGCCGACTTCGACGGCGACCAGATGGCCGTCCACGTCCCCCTCTCGCGGGAGGCGGTGGTAGAGGCCCGCACAACCATGCTGAGCATCTACAACATGCTCTCCCCCAGCTCAGGGGAGCCCATCGTGGCGCCCACCCTGGACATGGTGCTTGGCTGCTACTACCTCACCATCGTGAAAGAGGATGGCCGAGGCGAAAGGCGCAGGTTCCGGGACTTCGAAGACGCGCTTCTGGCCTACGAAAGCGGCGTGGCGGAGCTCCAATCGCTCGTCCAGGTCCGTGACCTCGATAATCCGGGTCAGTGGCTGAGCACCACTCCGGGACGCATCATCTTCAACAACGTGCTGCCGCTGGAGGTCCGCCGTTACGATGAGGTGATCGATAAGAAGGTGATCAAGGAGATCGTCACCTCGTGCTATCGGCTGCTGGGCAACCAGCAGACCGCCGATCTGCTGGACCGGATCAAGGAGATGGGTTTCCATTACGCCACCATCTCCGGCATCACCATCGGCATCAACGATATCGTCGTGCCGTCCGAAAAGAAGCCCCTTGTCGCCGCGGCCTTGCACAAGGTGGAAACCCTCGAAGGCCAGTTCGAGCAGGGGCTCATCACCGAGAGGGAGCGGTACACGCGCGCCGTGGGTATCTGGCAGGGCGTCGGCGACGAGATGGACCGCGTCATCGCCGAGCACCTGCCGGAGTACGGCGGCATTTATATGATGGCCAAGTCAGGCGCCAAAGGAAACGAGGCGCAGATCAAGCAGATGGCGGGCATGCGGGGGCTCATGAGCAACCCGCGGGGCGAGATCATCGACCTGCCCATCATCTCCAGCTTCCGCGAGGGCCTCTCCGTGCTGGAGTATTTCATCTCCACCCACGGCGCCCGCAAAGGCCTGGCGGATACCGCCCTGCGTACCGCCGACTCCGGCTACTTGACCCGGCGGCTCATCGACGTGGCCCAAGAGGTCATCATCTTGGAGCACGACTGTGGCACCGACCGAGGCACCTGGATATACGCCGATCCGTCCGAGGAAGACGTCATGCTGCCGTCCTTGGCGGAGCGCATCGTGGGTCGTGTGGCCGCCGCGCCCATCGCCCACCCGGAGACCGGTGAAATGCTCTTGGATGTCAATGAGATCATCGAAGAGGAGATAGCCCACTCCTTGGATGGAGCTGGCATCCGGGAGGTGTACGTTCGCAGCCCCTTGAACTGTATCTCCAAGCGGGGACTGTGCCAACAGTGCTACGCGCGGAGCCCCGCCACCGGTCGCGATGTGCGCCTCGCCGAGGCCGTGGGGATCATCGCCGCCCAGTCAATCGGCGAGCCCGGCACTCAGCTCACCATGCGCACCTTCCACACCGGCGGTGTCGCCGGAAAGGACATCACCTCCGGACTGCCCCGGGTGGAGGAGCTTTTTGAGGCTCGCTCTCCCAAGGGCAAGGCCAAACTTGCGGAGATCGACGGCGATGTACTGGTGTTCCGGGGCGCCCAGCTCCAGGGGGAGCTCCCCGAGCTGCTGGGCCAGCACGCGGGCATCCTCACGCCGCCGGCTTCGCAAGGCTTCGTGGTCCGGGTTGTCAATCGAGTCCCCTTCACCGATCAATACGAGTTGCCCAAGGGATATCGCGCCACCGTGGCCAAGGGCGATTGGGTGGAGCTACGGGCCGTCATCGCCTCTCCCACACGCCCGGCGAAGTCGACGGCGACGTCGAAGTCGAAGTCGAAGGAGGAGCTGCCCGAGATGCCCGACGTCGTGGCTCGGACCTCGGGGCGGGTCCAGTTGACCAAGGGAAGGATCGAGATCGCAGCCGAGGAGGTGGAGGTGCGTGACCATCTGATCGACGCCACCGATACCCGGCTCTGCCGCACCGGCGACCACCTTCAGTCCGGCCAGAAGATCACCCTGGGAGTCAAGGATCCCCACGACATCCTGCGCATCGAGGGGGCTGAGGCCACCGAACGCTATCTGCTGGAGCAGGTGCAGACGGTGTACCGCAACCAGGGCGTCACTATCAACGACAAACACATAGAGGTCATCATCCGGCAGATACTCCGCTGGGTCCGCGTGGAGGGCCCCGGCGACACCGAGCTGCTGCCCAACCAGCTCATCGACCGGCTGCAGTTCCAGGAGGTCAACGCCAAGGTGATGGCGGAGGGCGGCGAGCCGGCAACGAGCAAACCCGAAATCCTGGGAGTGACCAGGGCCTCCCTCAACACCGACAGCTTCCTGGCCAAGGCCTCCTTCCAGGAAACGACTCGTGTGCTGACTGAGTCCGCCCTTGTGGGTGAGGTGGACTACCTCCGGGGGCTCAAGGAGAATGTGATCATCGGCCGCCTTATCCCCGCACGGCTCGATCTCTCGGAGGAGGATAGGCTGCAGTTTGGGATACCCATGAGCACTCCCACTCCCATAACCGCCGCGGAGTCCATGAATGGCGAAGAGGGGAATGGCTATGCCAATGATGCCCTCTTGGCCCTTGCGGTAGAGAGCAATGGCGCGGGAGAGGGTGCCCAAGAAGAGGGCTCGGAAGACGCGCTGGCGGACGAGCCGGAGCTGGAGCCCGTGGCTGAGGAGCCTATAGCCGTGGCCAATGAGCAGGGGCTGGATGACGCGGAAGAGCCGTCTTCATAAGCCGCTGTTGTTCGCCTGCTAGCGCCGCTCCGACGGGACCCCGTATCCCGTAACGAACCGCTCGACCGTCTCTTGGGCCTCGGCCAAGCGCAACTCCCTGACCGACCGCGTCGAAGCGAGCGCCTGAATGGCCTCGCCTAGCAGCATCCAACTCGGAGTGGACCCATTGACGGCCTCCTCTTCCAGAAGGCCGTAGGCCTCGGCCAGCTCCGTCCACCGGCCGTTCCAGCCGTGGGGGCAGGGGCTGGTGTGAAGGCAGCAGGGGAGGGATGCCGCCTCCGGCGGGCCGTCCCGCCCCCCTTTTTCGGCCCTGCTGAACAGCGCCGCGCACGCCCGCCGCCAGCGCTCCTCGCGGGGTCCGCTGGGCGGACCCTGCGGCCTCGGCACGTCCGCTGCCCAACGGTCCAGGACTCGCGCAACCAGGTCGTTCCGGGCTGCCGCGTGCAGATAGAGGCTGCCCTTGGCGATGCCCACCCGCTTCGCCACCTCGTCCATGGTGAGCTGCTGGCACCCCTGCTCGCGGAGCAACTCGGCAACCGCCTCCGTGATGGCGTCTTCGCGCCAGCGCCGAACGCGCTCTTTGAACCGCTCGCGGTCATCGTTCCTGGCCAAGGTGGGCAACCCCCCCCCCCATTACGCCGGGTGTAAGGTGGCCCAGGCGGGGTGCTGGACTCCCCATATGGGCCCGCTATCCGTGCCCCTCACCGTATCACTTTGGGGGTATTCCGCCAACTGTAGAGTCACAAACTGGCGCATAGTTCACATTTCAGCCGTTGGGTCGTGTCCCGTCTGCTCCGAAAAGTTACGCTACGGTGGCGCCCGTTTTGCTGCCGAGGTCCTCTGTGGCCCGGCGGCCTTTCGGCGGTCACACCAGCTTTAGCGTCTCGTACCACGGCAGCAGCGGCTCGATGGCCAGGGCCAGGAACACGACCGCGATGTAGAGCAGCGAGAACATGTAGGCCTGACGCGCCTGCCCCGGCGACGGATTTCTCAGGAGAGACAGCGCGCGGCGCAGCCACTCCAGGCCGAGCAGCGTGGCCACTCCGGCGAATAGAGGGCCCGCATAGCCCGCCACGTAGGGCAGCCAGCCGAGCAGCACGAGCAGCACGACGTACAGGAGGATCTGCCGGCCCGTTTCTCCCTCGCTCGTCACCGTGGGGAGCATCGGCACCCCGGCCGTGGCGTAGTCGTCTTTGAGCAGCAGCGAGAGCGCCCAGAAGTGCGGGGGAGTCCAGAAAAAGATCAGCCCGAACATGTAGAGCCCCACCGCGCCTATGGCGCCGTTCACCGCTGCCGCTCCGATGAGCGGCGGCAGCGCGCCGGCCGCGCCGCCGATGACGATGTTGTTCCACGAGTGACGCTTCATCAGCAGGGTGTAGACGAATACGTAGATAGCAGCCGCCAGGAGTGTCAGCGCCGCGCTGAGCCAGTTTGCCGCCACTCCCATAACGGCTACCGCAACCACGATGGCCGCCGTCCCCGTCACCAGCGCCATCCGCCGGCCGAACTGCTGGCTGGCCACCGGACGTCGTCGAGTCCGGCGCATCGTGGCGTCGATATCCGACTCCAGCCCCTGGTTTATGGCGTTGGCGCCGGCTGCGGCCAGGGCCCCTCCCAGCAGTACGGCCAGCACCGTTCCCAGCTCCGGCGTGCCCTCGGCGGCCTTCCACATCCCGCAGGCGGCCGTGAAGACGAGCAGCGCCACGATACGTGGCTTGGAAAGCGCTATCAGCCCGCGCGTGAGCTGCGTCATGGCGAGCTCCGAGACCCGGATGCCAGAGACCAGCTCCCCACCAGCAGCCACCACACCATGGTCGCCAGACCCAGATGGAGGACGCCCAGCCCCTCCGGGAACGACAGCGCCACGCTCGCGACGCCCACCGCCATCTGCCCGCCCATGACGAGGATACCGGCGTGGATGAGCGATGCCGACAACCTGGACTTACGCACGGAGCGCAAGCGCACCGCCACGGCCACCATCGCGGCCAGCAGCGCCACGCCCAGGATGCGGTGGAGCGCATGGAGCGCGGCGGTGATGCCGCTGCTGCGGCCATCGCACAGGGGCAGCCCCGGACACCCGGCGCTGCGTTCCGTGCCCACCAGCACTGCGCCCATCAAGACCACCAGGGCCCCACCCGCCAGCAACGCTGAAGCCATGCTCAGCCCCATGCCCGGCGTTGGATTAGGCACGAGCACCCGGAGGGCGCCCACGGTCAGCACCGCCAGCGTCGCCATGGCCATGGCCAGGTGGGCCACCACCGCGAGGCCGTGAAGCTCGGTGAGCACCGTCACGCCGCCCAGGATCGCCTGTACCAGGATAGCCGCCAGCGCGGCCAGCAGCAGGCGATAAGTGGTGGGGTCGGCGCGCCTCTGCCGGAACCCCAGCCACGCCGCCGCCGCTGTGGCCACCATCGTCACTCCGGCGAAGAGCCTGTGGCCGTATTCGATGGCGGTGGTACGGTCCAGCTCCGGCAACAAACCTCCTTCACAGAGAGGCCAATCGGGGCATCCTAGCCCGGAGCCCGACGCCCGGACCCATCCGCCGTAGGCCATCAGCCCCGCCGTGAGCACCGCGGCCAGCAGCGCGCTCCTGCCCACGCGTCGCGTCGCGCGGCCCGCCCCGAGCGTCGCCGGCGCGCTCACCCGGGCCACCCCGTCAGCGCCTGGCGCCGCGCTTGGTCGCTGGACACGGGACCAATGGGCGTGGCCGTGGCTTGGGGCTCCTCGGTGCTCGTGTCCTCCTCCAACGCCTGGAGGGAGAGTATCACCATGGACAGAAGCAGTAGGGCGGGCAGGAGAGTCCACACGGCCTCCATGCGGCGGCTTCCTATGGCCCCCCGCGATGGGTCTGGCGTGGCGCGAATGCGGAGGGCGGTGACTATAATGAGCCCCTGCGCTATGGCCAGCGCAGCGATAACGACCCAGAAGACCGGTGTGCCCACGGTTGCTCCGTTTTCGCCGCTCCGCGTCGGCCTATGGTAGCGCAACCAGCGCTTAGCTCGAAACCTCGGCGGGTGGCTCCGAGGGCTCTCGGTGTTTCAGTCCCCGTCCCAGCCGCTGGCGTGACACCAGCACGTAGTGCCCGCACGTGATGCAGCGGATGCCGATGTCGGCGCCCAGGCGCTCCACCCGCCAGCGGAAGCCGCCGCAAGGATGCCGCTTCCGCAGCGTCAGCAGGTCGCCCAGTTCAAAGGGGGTCACCATCCGTGGCCGAGCTCCTCCAGCGCGGCGTTGATCTGCTCCCGTAAGGCATCGGCGGTCCGCCGGGCGGCCTCCGGGTAGTCGGTGCCGGAGGAGGCGTAGAGCACCTGGCGCGACGCGCTGATGATGGCCCCCCTGCCGTTGGCGTCAACGCCCGCCTTTACCGATGCATCGAGCTCGCCGCCCTGGGCGCCGATGCCGGGCACAAGGATGGGCATGGACGGGCAAAGCGCCCGCACCTGGGCCAGCTCCTCGGGGTAGGTGGCGCCCACCACCAGGCCCACGTTCCCGCGCGTGTTCCACTCCTGGGCCCGCCGGGCCGCCTGCTCGTAGAGCGGCGCGCCGTCCGCCACCCGGAGCGACTGCAGCTCGGCGGAGCCGGGGTTCGAGGTGCGGCACAAGATGAAGACGCCACGATCACCGTAGGCCGCGAAGGGTTCCACGGCATCCCCTCCAAGGTACGCGTTGACCGTGGTGGCGTCGGCGCCCCACCGCTCGAAGACCGCCCTGGCGTAGGCCGCCGCCGAACTGCCGATGTCGCCCCGCTTGGCGTCCAGGATAACGGGCACGTGGCTTGGGATTGCCAAGAGCGTAACCTCCAGGGCCCGCAACCCCGGCAGCCCCTCCGCCTCGTAGAAAGCGATGTTGGGCTTATACGCGCACACCAGGTCGCTGGTCGCCTCCACGATGGCCCGGTTGAACGTGGCGATGTCGGCAATCGGCATCTGGTCGGGCCACGGGTCAAGCCCCACGCACAGCAGGCTGCGGTTCCGCTGCGCGGCGGCCTCCAGCTTCTCCAAGAAGCTCACCATGGATTCTCCTGGGGTGTCATTCTGAGCGAAGCGAAGAATCTATACTTAGTCATCCAGCGCCACGGCGAGGGCTTAACCCCGATTGTTAAGAGCGGCATTCGGGGGGACCCCACATGTGGGTCCAGGGCGAGCCCTGGGTGGGCCCAGGACTCGCCCTGGTGGCAGTGTACGGGCTCGCCCTGCCGCGAACAAGTTGTGGGGCCATCCCCTCGGTGGTAAATTGGCGCCCTTTCGACCAGGAGCACGCACCGTGCGCTTACCCTCCGGGCTTCTGCCCGCCACCTTCTTGACGAGGCGCAACCGGTTCGCCGCCGACGTGCAAGTGGACGGGCGCCACGCCATCGCTCACGTCCCCAACTCGGGCCGGATGCGGGAGCTGCTGACGCCCGGCCGCTCCGTCCTCCTCCGCCAGGCGCCGTGGCCATCGGCCCGCCGTACCGCCTACGACCTGCTGCTCGTGCGGCATGAGGGCCGTTGGGTGGGCGTCGACTCCCGCCTGCCGCCCGCCCTCGTCATCCAGGCCTGGCGAAAGGGGCTCATCCCCTCGCTGGGTGCGTACCGGCGGGTCCAGCGGGAGGTCCGGCTGGGCGGCAGCCGCGTGGACCTGCTTTTCAGCGGGCCTCAAGGGCACTGCTATCTGGAGGCCAAGTCCGTTAACCTGGTGGAGAGCGGCGTGGCCCTCTTCCCCGACGCTCCCACCGAGCGCGGCGCCCGCCACCTGGGCGAGCTGGCCCGTGCCGTGGCCGGGGGCCACCGCGCCGCCGTGGCCTTCGTCGTCCAGCGGAGCGACGTCCGCGCGCTGGCGCCCCATGAGCGGGCCGACCCGGCCTTCGCCGAAGCGCTGCGTCAGGCCGTATCCGCGGGCGTGGAGGTGCATGCCATCGTCTGTGCCGTCACCCGCGCCCGCGTCACGCCCCTTCGCACCGTGCCCGTCCGCCTGAGCGCCGGGGCGTCGCCATGAGCCCGCGCCGTCGCATGCGGCCGCTGCTTCTCGACATCTACAACCGCCTGTACCGGCGCTACGGCTCCCAGGGGTGGTGGCCCGGCGATGGTCCCTTCGAGACTATCGTTGGCGCCATCCTTACCCAGAATACCGCCTGGACCGCCGTGGAGCGCGCGCTGACCAACCTGAAAGCGGCGGGCTGTCTCACGCCTCGGGCCATCCGCGAGATGCCGGAGGCTGACCTGGCCCTGCTCATCCGGCCCAGCGGGTACTTCAACGCCAAGGCGAGGAAGCTGAAGGCCGTGGCTGCTCATCTCGCGGCCTACGACGATGACCCCACCCGGTGGCGCTCCCGTGACCTCAAGGAGCTGCGCGCCGAGCTGCTGTCGGTCTACGGCATCGGGCCCGAGACGGCCGACGACCTGGTGCTGTACGTGGCTGGCCTGCCGTCCTTCGTCATCGACGCATACACCCGGCGTATCGTGCAGCGGCTGGGGCTGGCCCCGGCCCACGACACCTACGACGGCTTCCAAGACCTCTTCGAGGCGAACCTGCCGGCCGACGCCGTGCTGTTCAACGAGTACCATGCGCTGCTGGACCGCCACGCTGGGGAGACGTGCCGCAAGGAGCCCCGCTGCGCCGGCTGCTGCCTGCGGGAGGTGTGCGCGACGGGAAGGCGGGCGCCGGACGCTTTCTAGACGCCGCGGCTGCGCTTCCCCTACCGTTGGGCCTCCTGCTTTGGCTCCACCGGCTTCAACACGCCGATGAACGGCAGGTTGCGGTGCCGCCCCTGGTGGTCCAGGCCGTAGCCCACCACGAATTCGTCCGAGATCTCGAACCCCCGGTACTTGATCGGCACGTCGGCGATTCGCCTCACCTGCTTGTCCAGCAGGGTGCACACCACCAGGCTGGTTGGACGCTTGGACCAGAGGTACTGGAGCAGGTAGCGGAGTGTCATCCCCGTATCTACGATGTCCTCCATCAGGATGACGGGGCGGCCCTCGATCTCCACCTCGATGTCTCGGGTGACCTGCACCGGGGCCTCCGTGCCGTCCCGCATCTCGCCGGAGAAGTGGGACACTGACAGCAGGTCGAAGTCCACGGGCACCGTAATCTGCCGCATCAGGTCCGACAGGAAGCAGACCACCCCCCGGAGCACGCCTACCAGCACCGGCTCCTGACCATCGTAGTCCAGTGAGATCTGCTTACCGAGCTCCTCCGTCCGCTGCTGGAGCTCCTGGGCGTTGAACAGCACCCGGTCTATGCCGTGAACCTCCGCCTCCGCCAGCGGCCCATACCCGTATTTCGCCAGCAGCCGCTGGTAGTCGCGGCGGTAGAGCAGGATGATGTTGATCTCGGGGTAGAGCTCTCGTAGATGCCTCAGCTTCCGGTTCTTCTCCGTGACCAGGTTCTGCTTCATGGTGGTGAGCTCCACATACTGGTCGAGCTCGGGCAAGTAGAAATCGGGCGAGAACATCTCCGACACGCGGCTGCCGTCCCACCGGAGCGTGAAGGAGCGCGGCTCGTAGAGGTACTGGATATTGTAGAAGTCGAGGATGGCCGCGAATTCCCGCTCGCTGGGGTGCATGAAGGAGACATCGGGCGTGGAGTCGGGGCCCCGTGAAACCGGCTTCCTCCGCCTGATGGGGCTCCTGGGCCTGGTGACGCGGGGGCGCGCTTCCATCGGCTGCGAGGGCGGCGCCTCCTTGGGGGCCGCCCTCTCCGGGGGGGCCGTCTGCTCCGGGGGGGCCGTCTGCTCCGGGGGGGCCGTCTGCTCCGGGGGGGCCGCCTGCTCCGGAGCGTCCGCGGCCGGGGGCTGCTCTACGGTGGCCCGCCTGGGACCTCGGCGCCTTCGCCTCCTTCGGCGGGCGGGTGTGTCCGCCGTCTCCGTTGGCGTCGGGTCCTCGGCTGCCACGGGTTCCGGGCTGGGCTCGGGCGCGCTCTCGGCGGCCGTCTTCTCCGCCTGCCCCGTTCGCCGCCGGCTCGGGCGGCGCGGCGCCGCCTGCGGCGGTTGGGCATCCGCGGCGCTCGCCGTATCCGGCTCCGGAGCGACGGTCTCAGCGGCTGCCGCAGGGTCCGCCTGGGCTGGCCGGCCGCGTCTTCGCCTCCGCCTTCTCGCGGGAGCAACCGATGGCTCCTGGGTGGTGGAGCCGTCGGCGACGGGCTGGGCCTCCGCCTGCTCCATGACCGCGCCCTGGTCCGCGGACACCGTTTGCTTCCGTGGGCGCCGGCGGCGTCTCGGCTTGCTGACTGTCTCTCCGTCCGTGTTGCCGGCCGGAGTCGGGTCTTCTGATATCAAATTGGTCTCACTCTCTTTTTAGCTGCGGGGTCCTGTTTAGCGTACTTCGCTTTCGAAGCCCCGTCTACGTAAACCGCGGTGGGCAGGACGTGGTACTCGAGACCCTGGTAAGCGAGCGCCTCCACCGCCGCCCGCGCCGTGTCCAGCGAGGTGTAGCACGGGATCCGCCGCTCCGTGGCCGCCCGCCTGATCTCGAAACCGTCCCGCAGCGCGGCGGCCGCGTTGGAGACGGTGTTCACCACGCCGTCCATCGTCCCATCGGTCACCACGCTGATGGAGTTGGGGGTCTGTTCCCCCACCTTGTTCACCTCCGTCACCGGAAGGCCCAAGCCCCGGATAAGCGCGGCCGTGCCGGACGTAGCCCAGAGGCGGTAGTCCAGGCCGCCCAGGCTCTTGAGCCAGAGCGCCGCCTCCGCTTTGTCCTTGTCGGCGATGGTCACCAGGAGGTCTCCCTGGGGCGGCAGCATCAGGTTGGCGGCCAGCAGCGCCTTGACCAGGGCGGGCCTGAACTCCGTGTCGATGCCCATCACCTCGCCGGTGGACTTCATCTCCGGGCCCAGATAGGTGTCCACGCCCGTGAGCTTGGACATGGAGAAGACCGGCGCCTTCACGCCCACCAGCGGGCGGCGCTTCTGAAGCCCAAAGGCGTACCCCTGGGAGGTCAGGCTCCGGCCCAGCATCACATTGGTGGCCAGCTCCACCATGGGCACTCCCGTAACCTTGGAGATGAAGGGGATAGTCCGGCTGGACCTGGGGTTCACCTCCAGGACGTAGATGGAGGACTCGATGGGCGCCGCGCGGTCAAAGGTGGCCGGGTCGCGGTGCCGCTCTTCGCTCATGATAACGAACTGGATGTTCATCAGGCCCATGACCCCAAGCGCCAGGCCGATTCGCTTGGTGAAGTCCACCAGCGTCTGGGCCTCGCTCTCGGCCACGGTTAGCCCGGGGTAGACGGCCATGGAGTCGCCCGAGTGGACCCCGGCCCGCTCCACGTGCTCCATGATGCCGGGGATGACCACCCCTTCGCCATCGCACACGGCGTCCACCTCCACCTCGCGCCCCTCCAGATACCGGTCGATCAGCACCGGCCGGCCCTGGCCAAGCTCCACGGCCAACGTCAGATAGCGCACCAGCTCCGTGGCGTTCTCCACGATCTCCATGGCCCGGCCGCCCAGGACGTAGCTAGGGCGGACCAGCAGCGGGAACTCCAGCCGCTGGGCCATGCTCAGCGCCTCTTCCAGCGAGGACACCATCGCTCCCGGCGGCTGGGGAATGCCCAGACGCTCTAGCAGCTCGCTGAACCGCTCGCGGTCCGAGGCCATATCGATGGCGCCCGCCGTGGAGCCGAGCAGCGGCATGCCCGCCCGGTCCAGGACCTGGCTCAGGTTGATAGCCGTCTGCCCGCCGAACTGCACCACGGAGGGAGGATACGTCCCCTGGGTCTTGTGCATAGGATGCGGCGCCGTGCTTTCTCCCGCTGCTTCGACGCCCGCATCGGCGCTTTCCATCCCCTCGTTCTCCAGCACGTCGAGCACGCTCTCCTCGTCCAGGGGCTCGAAGTAGAGGCGGTCGCTGCTATCGAAGTCCGTTGAGACCGTCTCGGGGTTGGAGTTGACCATGATGCCGCGGACTCCCCTCTTTTGAAGGGCCCAGGCGGCGTGGACGGAGCAGTAGTCGAATTCGATCCCCTGGCCGATGCGGATGGGGCCGCTGCCGATGACCAGGGCCCGGGGCGCGGGCAGGGGGAGCGCTTCGTTCTCCTGGTCGTAGCAGCTATAGAAGTAGGGAGTCACCGCCTCGAACTCGGCCGCGCACGTGTCCACCATCTTGTACACGGGGCGAACCTCCCACTCGTGGCGGAGCTGGCGCACCTGGGCCGGCAGCCGGTCCGCCAGCGTGGCCACTGACTCGTCGGAGAAGCCGAGCCGTTTGGCCGCCCGCAGCAGGTCCGGCGTCAGCGGCTCCGCCAGCAGCCGGCGCTCCATCTCCACGATGCGCGTCATGCCCGCGATGAACCACGGGTCCACGTGGGTGGTCCTGGAGAGGGAGGCCGCGTCCATCCCCCGGCGCAGCGCCGCCATCATGGCCCAGAGGCGTACGTCCGTGGGGTGCAGCGGTAGGCCCTCCGCCGTTGCGCCGTTCGGCTGGGTCCAGGCGGGGTCCTCCCACAGCAGCGAGTGGCCCCCCAGCTCCAGCGAGCGCACCGCCTTCTGGAGCGCCGCCTCGTACCCACGGTCGATGGCCATCACCTCGCCGGTGGCCTTCATCTGCGTGTCGATATGCCGGTCCCCCGTGGCGAACTTGTCGAAGGGCCAGCGCGGTATCTTCACCACGCAGTAGTCTAGCGCCGGCTCGAAGGCGGCCTGGGTCTTCTTCGTCACCGCGTTCGGGATCTCATCGAGCCGCTTGCCCACCGCGATCTTGGCCGCCACCCGGGCAATGGGGTAGCCGGTGGCCTTGGAGGCCAGCGCGGACGAGCGGCTCACCCGCGGGTTCACCTCGATCACGTAGTAGCTCATGGGCGCCGGCGGCCCGCCGGGCAGCGTCTCGCCCACGATAGGGTGGGGCGCCAGCGCGAACTGGACGTTGCACCCGCCCTCGATGCCCAGCGCCCGGATAATCTTGAGACTGGCCGAGCGGAGCATCTGGTACTCCTTGTCGGACAGCGTCTGGCTGGGCGCGATGACGATGCTGTCGCCCGTGTGCACCCCCATGGGGTCCAGGTTCTCCATGTTGCAGATGGTGATGCAGGTGTCGGCCGCGTCCCGCATCACCTCGTACTCGATCTCCTTCCACCCCAGCAGCGACTGCTCCAAGAGCACCTGGTGGATGGGACTGGCCGCCAGCCCTCCCTTCACCACGGTCTGTAGCTCCTCGAGGGTCGTTGCCACGCCGCCGCCGGTTCCCCCCAACGTATAGGCGGGGCGCACCACCAGGGGCAGGCCCATGCGGCGGCCCACCTCCGCCGCCTCCTCCACCAAATCCACCGTCTGGCTGGCCGGCACCGGCTCGCCGATCTCCTCCAGCAGCTCGCGGAAGAGCTTGCGGTCCTCGGCCCGTTTGATAGTGCTCAGGGGCGAGCCCAGCAGCCGCACGCCGTGGCGCTCCAGCACTCCGGCGTCGGCCAGCTCCACGGCCAGGTTCAGCCCCGTCTGACCGCCCAGAGTGGGCAGGATGCCCTCCGGGCGCTCGGCGGCGATGACCCGCTCCAGCACCTCGACCGTCAGCGGCTCGATGTACACCGCGTCGGCGATGTCCTCGTCGGTCATGATGGTGGCGGGGTTGGAGTTGACCAGCACCGTGGTCACGCCCTCCTCGCGCAGCGCCTTGCATGCCTGCGTGCCGGCGTAGTCGAACTCCGCCGCCTGACCTATCACGATGGGCCCGCTGCCGATTACGAGGACCTTTTTGGGCTTGGGGTGCGTGGTCATGCGCTCACTTCGCCTCGCCGCCATTCGATACGCTGTGCCCCCAGTGTCACCCTGAGCGAAGCGACTCTCGGCCGCGTCACCCTGAGTGAAGCCCTCTGTATCAGCCCGCGTTGTGTCCCCAGTGTCACCCTGAGTGAAGCGAAGGGTCTGTCACCGGCCATGAGATTCTTCGATGCGCTCAGAATGACGTGGGAGGGGCCTATCACGATGGGCCCGCTGCCGATTACGAGGACCTTTTTGGGCTTGGGGTGCGTGGTCATGCGCTCGCCTGGGAAGCCTCCACCATCGCCACGAACCGGTCGAAAATGTACTCGTTGTCGCGGGGGCCGGGCGACGCCTCCGAGTGATACTGGATGGTGAGCACCGGCGCCTCTTTGTGGCGCAGGCCCTCGATGGTGCCGTCGTTCAGGTTGCGGTGGGTCACCACCAGGCTCTTGGGCAGCCCCTTTTCGGCCACCGCGTAGCCGTGGTTCTGGGCCGTGATGTACACCCGGCCGCTCTCGATGTCCTGCACCGGGTGGTTGCCTCCGCGATGGCCGAACTTCAGCTTGTACGTCTCGGCGCCCAGCGCCCTGGCCACCACCTGGTGCCCCAGGCAGATGCCCAGCACCGGCAGCGTGCCGATGAGCGCCTTGGCCGTCTCCACCGCGGCGCGGTTGTGCACCGGGTCGCCGGGTCCGGGCGAGAAGACCACGCCCGCCGGCTTCAGCGCCAGGACCTCCTCGGCGGTGGCCGTCGCGGGCAGCACCCGGGCCTGGCAGCCGCGCCGGGCCAGCAGGCGCAGGATGTTGTACTTCACACCGCAGTCCACCACCGCGATGCGCGGCCCGCTGGCGCCGTCGCCATCCCACGCGTATCCCTTGGCGGCCGTCACCTGCCGCACGTAGTCTACGGTGTCATAGCTTGGCGACGCCTGAAGCCTGGCGAGCGCCTCCTCCGGCGACTCCGTGGTGGTGATGGTGCCCAGCATCACGCCCTGGGCGCGGATGCGCCGGGTCACGGCCCGCGTATCGATGCCGCTGACGCCCGCGATCCCCTGGCCGGCCAGGAACTCGTGCAAGGTGCGCGTCGAATCGTAGTGGCTTGGATGGGTCCACTGCTCGCGCACCACGAAGCCCGCCACCTGGATTCGCGCCGACTCCATGTCCCCCTCGTTGATGCCGTAGTTGCCCACCAGTGGATACGTGGGCATCACGATCTGGCCTGCGTAGGAGGGGTCGGTCAGCATCTCCTGATAGCCGGTCATGCTGGTGTTGAACACCACCTCGCCCGAGGCGCCCCCCTGGGCGCCGAACGACTCGCCCCGGTACACCGTGCCGTCTTGCAGCACCAGGTAGGCAGGTATGGCCACGGCTACGCCCCCTCCGATGCCTTTGGCTGGCCAAGGCCGTCGTGGACCACCTGGCCGGCCGCCATGGTCAGCTTCACCCGGCCCTTGAGCGTCGCGCCGGCCAGGGGCGTGTTGGCGCCCTTGGAGGCGAAGGCCCCCACGTCCACCGTCCACGCTTCGTCGAGGTCGAACAGCACGATATCGGCGGGCGTGCCGGGCTGAAGCGTCGCCAGCTCATTGAAGCGCTCGCCTAGCACCTGGGCCGGGCCGGTGCTGAGCCGGCGGACCAGGGTGTGCAGCTCCAGGGCGCCGTCGTGGACCAGCGACATCAGGGACCCGAAGGCCGTCTCCAGCACGCTGATGCCCAAGGCCGCCTCCTCGAATGGCACCGCCTTATCGGCCATCGTGTGCGGCGCGTGGTCCGTGGCCACGGCGTCGATGGTCCCCTCGCTCAGCGCGATCACCAGGGCCCGGCGGTCGGCCTCGGCGCGAAGGGGCGGGTTCACCTTGGCGCGGGAGTCGTATGCGTGACGGTCCAGGGGAGTGGCAGCGCCGGCGGCATCGCGGACGCCCATGACCCACTCCTCGCTCATGGTGAGATGCTGGGGCGTCACCTCGGCGGTCACCCGCACGCCCCGCGCCCTGGCCTGACGCACCAGCTCGGCGCCGCCCGCCGTGCTGAGGTGCGTGATGTGCACGTGGCCGCCCGTCAGCTCCGCCAGGGCGATGTCCCGGGCGATCATGGACTCCTCGGCGGCGGACGGATAGCCGGGCAGCCCCAGCCGTGACGCGACCCACCCTTCGTGCATGGCCCAGTCGCGTACCAGAAACGGGTCCTCGCAGTGGTCGATGACCGGCAGACCCAGGTCCCTGGCGTACGTGAGCGCCATCTGCATCAGGTGGCCGTCGGCCACGGGGTTGCCATCGTCGCTGAAGGCCACCGCGCCCGCGTGCATCAGCTCCTGCATATCCGTCAGCTCGACTCCCGCGCGTCCCCTGCTCACGGCGCCCACGGGCAGCACCCGGATGGCGCCCGCCTTCCGCGCCTGGCTCAGGATGAATTCCACGACGCTGGCCGAGTCGATGGCCGGATTGGTGTTGGGCATGCAGCAGAGTGTGGTGAAGCCGCCATGGGCCGCGGCCAGGACGCCGGTGGCGATGGTCTCCTTGTCCTCGAAGCCCGGCTCGCGCAGGTGGGCGTGCAGGTCGATGAAGCCGGGAGCGGCCACCAGGCCCTTCGCGCTGACGAGCGTGGCGCCGTCCGCCGAGGCCTCGGGCCCGCAGCTCACGATGGCGCCGTCGCGCACCAGCACGTCTCCCACCCGGTCCATGCCCTGGGCCGGGTCGATGATCCGCGCGCCTTTTATAAGCACCGGCTTGCTCACGGCGTCACCCCCTCTTTCGACTGGCCGGCCAGCAGCCAGTAGAGCAGCGCCATGCGCAGCGCCACGCCGTTGGTGGCCTGTTCCTCGATGCGCGACGCGCTGCCGTGGGCCAGCGAGCTGCTTATCTCCACCCCCTCGTTCATCGGGCCGGGATGCATGATCAGCGCACCCTCCTTGGCGTGGCGCAAGCGCTCCTCGTTGACCTGCCAGCGGCGGGTGTACTCGCGTAGGCTGGGCAGCATGCCCGAGGCCTGCCGCTCGCGTTGGAGCCGTAGCGCCATGACCACGTCGGCCCCCTCCATCGCTACGTCCAGGTCCGTCTGCACCTCTATCCGGCCCGTGAGCCCGCCTAATAGGTAGTGGGGCGACGATGCCTCCGGCGGCCTAAGCATGTCCAGCGGCAGCAGGGTAGGGGGCCCGCAGAGCGTGACCCTGGCGCCGGTGGCCATGAGGCCCCAGATGTTGGAGCGGGCCACCCGGCTGTGAAGCACGTCGCCTACGATCACCACCTTCGCCCCTTCCAGCGAGCCGAGGTGACGCCGCATCGTGAGCAGGTCCAGCAGCCCCTGGGTCGGGTGGGCGTGGCGCCCGTCGCCCGCGTTGATGATGCCGGTGTGGTTTAGGTGCCGTGCCAGGAAGTAGGGCGCGCCCGCGTGGGGGTGCCGCACCACGAGCAGGTCCGCCTGCATGGCCTGCAGCGTCAGCGACGTGTTCAGCAGCGACTCCCCCTTGGCGACGCTGCTGGAGGAGGCCGAGATGTTGATGACGTCCGCGCTCAGGAGCTTGCCCGCCTGCTCGAAGGAGACCCTGGTCCTGGTGCTCTCCTCGTAGAAGAGTGTCATCACCACCTTGCCCCGCAGCGACGGCACCTTCTTGATGCTCCGGCCCAGCACCTCGAGCATGCCGTCGGCCGTGTCCAGGACAGCGTCGATCTCGGCGGCGGCGAAATCGTCCAGGTCCAGCACGTGACGCCGGGGCGCAAGGGCGGTCTTGAGCCTGCCTGCCGTCTCCTCGGGCGCTTGTACCCTCATGCCGTCACCTCCATCTCCTGTGGGATGAGCACCACCTGGTCGCGGCCATCCACCTCCTGCATCTGCACCTGCACGATCTGCTCCAGCGACGTTGGCACGTTCTTGCCCACGTAGTCGGCGCGGAGCGGCAGCTCCCGATGGCCGCGGTCCACCAGCACCGCGAGCTGCACCACCTGGGGACGGCCCAGGTCGGTGAGCGCGTCGAGCGCGGCACGGATGCTGCGGCCCGTGAACAGCACGTCGTCTACCAGCACGATGCGCTTATCGTCAACGCTCGTAGGGAAGGCAGTGGGCCGCACCAGGGGCTGGGCCCGGCTGCTCAGGTCGTCGCGGTAGAGGTTGATGTCCAGCGACGCCACGGGCACGTCGGCGCCCTCGAAGCCGGCGATGATGCGCGCGATCCGTTGCGCCAGGGGCACGCCCCGGGTCTGGAGCCCGGCCAGCACCAGGTCGCCGGCGCCGTGGTTGCGCTCCACGATCTCGTGGGCCATGCGGGTGAGCGCTCGGCGCATGTCGTCGGCGGTGAGGAGGAGAGTCTGCTCGGCGGGCATACAAAAACCCCTTGCCCTGGCTGGCAAGGGGTGCACTTGGCTTGCTGTGGGGCCTCCCAAACGACGCTCGTGGGGTGGCCTCGGTCACCGGTGCGTACCTTGCCAGCCTCGCGGGACTGGCTTAAAGGTCCGTGGGGAGTATAGCGCGATGAGGCGGGTGAGGCAAGGGGAGGAGGGATGGCCTTTACGCAACGCGCCGCCAAGCCGCGCCAGCCTCACAGCCAACGTCAGACCAACCCGCCCCGAAACGGGGCTGGGCAATCGGGCCTGAATCTGTTCCTGAGCAACTCCTGATTTGGCCCGTTCCAAAAGGGAATCGTTTTTCTCAGGCCCGGTCCGTGCCTGCGGGATGCAATAATGCCCATAACGCAGCTCGGTGATGCTCAAGACTTGTAGCAGGGTCGGCCGCGACGGCAGTAATCACTTCTGTGAGGGACACACGTATGAGTCTGCCCAACCGAGCGTAATAGATCCCTAAGTCCCGGATATGGTGCTCTCCACGATAATCGAGGAGTAGGTATCCAATCAGCTGATACAAGGTCAACTTGTCCAGACCCGGCTTCGATGATGTCTTGATCTCAACAAGCGTGCCGTCAATGATCATGTCGGCGTCCGCACCGCCGACATCGGGGCTGCCCTCGAATGTCGGGTTGAGTTCAAAAGGCTTCTTTGTGAGTGGTAGCCAGATTGGATACATGGTGCGCGCGAGAGCGGCGACGTCGGCAACCGATGCAGAAGGAATGATCGATAACAGTTCATCTGGCGTGTCGATTTGCCTGCTCAATAGTGGGGATCCCGGCCACAATCCAGCCCGGACACCTCTTCGAACAGCGCCAGCACGAGACAAATCCTGGCCAATTCAGTCTCTTTTGGTGCCGAAAGCTCACTGCCGATCGGTCCAATACGCCCTAGAGCCCCCATCAATTGCTGAAAGAAGCCATCGACAGCAGCTCGGCTGACAGTCTCCACTGATCGAGGGTATTCGATCTCCACGTCGTCGTGTCGAATCACCCCACCCGTTACACGCCGGGCGCCTTGGTAAGCAACCAGATCGCTGATGGGCGTGATGGCGAACAAGTACCACAACCGGTAATCGAACGCCGTTCCAATGCTGCCAAGCGGAACGCCAAGAGGAGTTGGGACGGCAAGCGGAATGCCCGAGGTCTGTTCCCTATTTAGGCGACGGATGAAGGCGACTGTGTTCGGGAAAGTGGAGTCCATCCAAGCCCGGATGGAGCTATCTTTCTGGTCGAGTTGACTGGTCAGCGACACTTGCATGACCTCCAGCACCCTTCGCGAGGCAAAGTAAACAGCCCCCTGATCACACGCGCAAGGGGCATTGTCGTGTTCGTGGTGGAGATGGGGAAGCGTCGATATCCCCGTCTGCCTGCCGCCTCAATATCATCGGTGTCCGGCCCATCGCCTGTCCCGAGTCTAGCTCGGGAGGGCGAGCTGGGTGGGCGAACACCTTTCTGCTTTAGCAGAGAGAGGCGTTAGCCAACACCAAAGCGGGCCGTCCCTCTCCTGGGAAGCGGACTACCCTAGCTCACCACCCGCCGCTTGCGGTTCGTGAGGTAGTCCACCAGCACGTACTGGCCCAGCTTATCGGGCGTGGTGTAGAGCGCGCGGCCGCGGGTGGCGCGCGTCAGCCGGTCCACGAAGTCCAGCAGGTAGTGGCTGGTCTCCAGCATGAACGTGTTGATAGTGATCTCCTCCTGGGTGCACCGCTTGGCCTCCTTCAGCGTCTCCTGGATGGTCCGGTAGCTCGGCGGATAGCTGAAGTAGGGGCGGTCGCCCTCCAGGTGGGCCGTGGGCTCGCCGTCGGTGATCATGATGATCTGCTTCGTGCCCCCCTTGTAGCGCGAGAGCAGCTTGCGCGACAGCATGAACGCGTGCTGCATGTTCGTGCCCGAGACCCAGGCGTTCCAGGTCGCCTCCGGCAGGTCATCGCCCTTCAGCGACACGGCGTAGTCCGAGAAGCCCACGATGAAGAGCTGGTCCCGGGGGAACCGGCTGCGGACCAGCGCGTAGAGCGCCAGCGCCACCTTCTTGGCCGCCGCGAAGCTGCCGAACAGCCCCATGGACCGGCTCTGGTCCAGCAGCAGCACCGTCGCCGCCTGGGTCGCGTGCTCCGTTCGGTGCACCTCGAAGTCGTCGGTGGTGAGCCGCACCGGCGTGCCCGCGCCGTTGCGCAGCACCCCGTTCATCACCGTCTTCTGCAAATCGAGCTCGAAGGGGTCGCCGAACTCGTACGGTTTCGTCTCGTCGGCCAGCTCTCCGCTGGCGCCCCGCGCGTGGAGTTCGTGGTGGCCTGGCTGGTCCTTCTTGAGCTGGGCGAAGATCTCCCGCAGCGCCTTCATGGCGATCTTGCGTATCCCTTGGGGCGTCAGCTTCAGCTTATCGCCCTTCCATTGGAGGTAGCCCGCCTCCTCCAGCTCCTTCACCAGCCGCTGCAGGCGTTCCAGCTCGCCCCGGGCCTCCTCGCCCAGCAACCGCTCGACCTCCTGCGGGTCCAGGTCCTGGATGTTTCCCTGGCGCATCACCGACTGGAGCTCCTTTTCGAGGTCGTCCATGGACTGGAGCTCGCCCATCAGCTCCATGGCCTGCTCCAGCGTGAGGTTCTCCTCTCCCAGGAACGGATAGTGCTGGCGCATCTCGTCCATGGGGTAGAGCTGCCCCAGGTTCATGGCCAGCTCCGCCATCTCCTGAGCGGTCTCGTCGTCCATGACCGCGTTCATCGCCTCGAACAGCTCGCGGCGCTGCTCCGGCGACATGCTGTCCAGCAGCGACTGCGTCTGCCCCATCTGGTGCTGCAGCATCCCCATCAGCTCATCGAAGCTCTGGGGCGGGTTTTCGCCGAACATGGGCCCCCACCGCTCCATGAACCCCTCGAAGTCCGGCTCCAGGCCCGTCATCTTCTCCCGCATCATGCGGTTCAGGTCCCGCATCATCTCCCGCAGCTCCGTCATCTCCCGCGGGTCCATGCGCTGGATGCGGTCCTTCATCTCGCGGACCACGTTCTGGGTCATCTGCCGCCGCAGCAGGTCCATCAGCTCTTGAAACTGACGCTGGGCCTCGGGGTCCATGAATTCGTAGTCCTGGAGCGCCCGGACCGCTCCACCCATCCCTTCGGGCAGCTCGTCGAGCTGCTCCCGATTGCGGTCGGCCCGTTGCTGCAGCAGTTCCATGAGACTTTGGCGCTCCGCCCGCTCTCCCCGCTCCGTCGCGTTGAGCTGTCCCCGTGCCTCCTGAAGCCGGCGGTCGATGCCCTCCCGCTCCGCCTGCACCAACCGCTCCAGCCGCTCCTGCAAGTCTTTGACGACCGAGTCCATGTTGTACCGTTCGAGCTGCTGCTGGCGCTGCTGGCGAAGCCGCTCCAACATCTCCTTCAGCCCCGCCGTCTGCCGGCCTTCGGGGCCGTGCAGCCCGCGTTGGAACAGCTCGCGCAACGCACGGCGCACATCGCCGTGGGCCATCAGGTCGTCGGCCAGCTCGTCCATGATGGCCCCTTCGTCCATCTCGAAGACGCGCTGGGTGCCGTCCCACCGTGAGTAGGCGAAGCGGGAGCTCAGGTCCATGGGCCCATGATACTACTTCCCTCGGCGGTGCCTCGCCTCGTTGCCAGGGCTCCGGGACGACTCTACAATGTGGCTGGTTTAGGGGCCCGATTGGGCCCGATTCGCTCGCGAGGTGCTGGATGCGTGGCTTTCAGTTCGTGGCCCCCCGGAGCCTGGCCGATGCCCTGGCGGTGATGGCCTCCGCCGGCGGCCAGGTGAAGCCGCTGGCCGGCGGCACCGACCTCATCGCCCAGATGAAGGAGGGCAGACCACGGCCGGCGGTGGTCAGGGACGTGAAGCACGTCCCTGAGATGCTCCGCCTGGAGTACTCGCCGGCCGAGGGCCTGCGTATCGGGGCCGCCGTGAGCTGCGCCGACGCCGCTGGACACGCGGAGCTGGCGGAGCGCTACCCGGCCATTCGTGACGCGGCGCTGCTCGTCGGCTCCTACCAGATACAGAACCGGGCAACCATCGGCGGCAACGGCAGCAACGCGGCCCCCTCCGCCGACACGGCGCCGCCGCTCCTGGTATACGACGCCGTGGCGGTGCTCGCGGGGCCCCAGGGCCAGCGCGAGGTGCCATTGGGGGCGTTCTTCACGGGGCCCAGCCGGACCGTCCTGGGGCGGGACGAGCTGCTGATCGAACTGCGAGCGCCCGCGCCGCCGGAGCGCAGCTCCTCCAGCTATCTCCGGTTCATCCCCCGGAACGAGATGGACATCGCCGTGGTTGGGGTGGCTTGCATGGTGGCCCTGAGCGCCGGAGACTCCACCATAGCCGAAGCGCGTATCGCCCTGGCGTCGGTGGCGCCCACGCCGGTGCGTGCGAACGCCGCAGAGGCGGTCCTGGCCGGCAAGCGGCCCACCGATGCCCTGCTGGTGGAGGCGTCGGAGGCGGCGGTCCGGGCCGCCAGCCCCATCTCCGACGTGCGCGGCTCGGCGGAGTACCGGCGCGAGCTGGTCAAGGTGCTCACCCGCCGCGCCCTGCGCCGCTGCCTGTACAACCTTGGCATCTAGCCCGCTGGCCCATCTAGCCCGCTGAAAGGAGACGCCGTGCCCAAGATACCCGTTAGCTTCACCCTCAACGGCGAGCCCCAGGAGGCGCTGGTCCAGCCGTGGCAGACCCTGCTGGGCGCGCTCCGCGACGACCTGGGTTACACCGGCACCAAAGAGGGCTGCGGCAACGGCAACTGCGGCTCCTGCACCGTGCTGATGGACGGCCGCACGGTGGACTCGTGCCTGGTGCTGGCGGCCGAGGTGGAGGGGAAAGAGGTCGTCTCGGTGGAGGGGCTGGCCATGGGCGCAAAGCTGGACCCGCTCCAGCAGGCCTTCATCGACGAGGGCGGTCTCCAGTGCGGCTTCTGCACGCCCGGTTTCCTCCTTTCGGCCCGCTGGCTTCTCGACCGCAACCCGCGTCCCACCGAGTGGGAGATACGTCTGGCCATCGCGGGCAACCTCTGCCGGTGCACCGGCTACGACAAGATCGTCCGGGCCATTCAGGCCGCCGCCCAGGCAAGGGCGGTTGGATAGGAGGCGCAGCGTGACCACCAGCGGTGACGGCCGGCGGGAGTTCAAGCACATCGGCCGGCGGGCGCCCAAGACCGACGCCGTGGAGCGCGTCACGGGCAGGGCCGTCTACGGCGCCGATATGAAGCTGCCGGGCATGCTCCACGCCGTGGCGGCGCGCAGCCCGCATCCCCACGCACGCATCGTGAGCATCGATTCCTCTAAAGCGGAGGCGCTTCCTGGCGTCAAGGGGGTCATCACGCGGAAGGACCTGCCCGAGGTGGGCGAGACGGGGGTTACCTTCGGGGGTGAGCTGCTGATCGCCTTGGAGCACCTGCGCGTCCTGACCATCGCCCACGACAAGGCGCTCTTCGACGGTCACACCATCGCGGTGGTGGCCGCCACGGCGCTCGAGGTGGCGCAAGAAGCGTCGGAGTTGGTGGAGGTGGAGTACGAGGTGCTGCCGCCCGTGGAGAACGCCCTTCAGGCCATGGAGCCGGGCGCTCCGCTGGTGCTCCCCGGCCTCATCACCAGGACGCTGGGGGAGCCGCCGACGGAGCCGAGCAACATCGCCATGATCACTGAGAGCGGCCGAGGCGACGTGGAGTCGGCCTTCCGGGAGGCCGACCTGGTCTTGGAGACCAGCTACGAGACGATGATGGTCCACCAGGGCTACATGGAGCCCCAGGCGTGCATCGCCGACGTGGACCCGAGCGGCCGCGTCACGGTGTGGACCAGCACGCAGGGCACCTTCAACGCCCAGCGCCAGCTCACCGCGCTGCTGGAGCTGCCCCAGGACAAGATGAACATCGTTCCCCTGGAGATCGGCGGCGGCTTCGGCGGCAAGATATACACCATTCTGGAGCCCCTGGTGGTCATGCTGGCCAGGAAGACGGGCCGTCCGGTGAAGATGGTCATGAGCCGCAATGAGGTGTTTCGCGCCACCGGCCCCGGCTCGCCCGCCTACATCACGGTGAAGACGGGCGCCCGCAAGGATGGCAAGCTGCTCGCGTGCTCCACGCGCATGGTCTACGACTCCGGGTGTCTGCCAGGCAGCCCCACGGCGGGCGCCTCCGTGGTCAGCTTCGGGCCCTACAAGGTGGACAACCTTCGCATCGAGGCCTTCGACGTGCTCACCAACAAGCCCCGCGTCCAGGCCTACCGGGCGCCGGGCGGCACCCCCGCCGGCTTCGCGGTGGAGGCCCACATGGACGAGGTGGCCACTCGTCTGGACATCGACCCCCTCGCGTTCCGCAAGCTCAACGCGGTGGAGGAGGGCGACCTGATGACCAACGACCAGCCTCTCAACCGTGTCGGCTTGAAACAGGTGCTGGAGCGGATCGGGAAGCATCCGCACTGGAACGCACCGCTGGAGGGCCCCAACCGGGGCCGCGGGCTGGCGCTCGGCTTTTGGGGCGGGGCCGGCATGACCTCGTCGGCGCTGGTCACCGTG
This sequence comes from Dehalococcoidia bacterium, assembly GCA_965249185.1. Classification (GTDB taxonomy): domain Bacteria; phylum Chloroflexota; class Dehalococcoidia; order Lucifugimonadales; family Australimonadaceae; genus CBDFLS01. The sequence goes on along the minus strand of CBDFLS010000002.1, from coordinate 207,736 downwards.
CACCCCGACGGCACCGTGACCCATCAGTCGGGGCAGGTAGACCTCACGGGCACTCGCACTACGCATCAGCAGATGGTGGCCGAGAAGCTGCAGATACCCCTGGAGGACGTGCACGCCCGGGTCACCGATACTGACTCGTCGCCCTACACGGACCTGAGCGCCGGGAGTCGCACCACCTATACCATGAGCTTCGCCACCTACGAGGCTTGCAAGTCGGTGCTGGGGCAGATGAGCGCCCACGCAGGAGCTCAGATGAAGGTCGAGCCGGCGGACGTCGATTATGCCGGCGGGGTGTTCCGGGTGCGAGAGAACCCTGAGCAGCACATGCCCTGGCGGGAGGTGGCCCGGCTCAGCGTGCGGCGCAACAACGGCCCGGTGGTGGGCCACGGCGCCACCACCCGCCAGCCTCCGGCCCCCACCTTCGCGGCCCACCTGGCCGACGTGGAGGTGGACTCGGAGACGGGCAAGGTCACCATCCTCCGCTACACCGCCTTCCAGGACGTGGGCAAGGCCATCAACCCGCAGCAGGTGGAGGGCCAGCTCCAGGGCGGCGCCTACCAGGGCATTAGCTGGGGCCTCAGCGAGTACTACGCCCACGACCGCGGCGTGCTGCGGAACCCGGCGCTGTTGGACTACCGCATGCTCACGGCGCTGGACCTGCCCATGATCGACACGGAGCTCATCGAGGTGCCCGCCACGGCTGGGCCCTACGGCGCCCGGGGCGTCGGCGAGGTGCCCATCGTGCCGCCGCCGGCGGCGCTGGCCAACGCCATAGCCCGCGCGACCGGCGTTCGCATGCGCCGGCTCCCCATGACGCCCGAGCGCGTCTTCTGGGCCATCCGGGAGCGGGAGGGCGCCCAGGCAACCGTGGCGGGGGACTAGCCGGGCCGGCGGGCGCGGGCCATCTCATTCTCAGCAGCCTTTCACCTGCCCGCCCTTTGCTTGCCGGCCTCGCCTCCCGTATCATGCCATTACGAAATCCTGCACTCGCATCCCCTCGTACCGGATGCGCGAGGTGACCCATGCCCGAGAAGCAACTGACCCCTGAAGAGCAGGCGCTGGAGGACCGGCGGTTCCGCATCCGCCACTCCGCCTCCCACGTGATGGCCGACGCCGTGGTGGAGCTCTTCCCCGAGACCAAGTACGCCATCGGCCCGCCCATCGAAGATGGGTTCTACTACGACTTCCAGGCGCCCCGGCCCTTCACGCCGGAGGACATGGAGTCCATCGAAGCCCTTATGCGACAGCGCATCGGCAAGGACCTGCCCTTCGAGCTGGGCGAGGTGACCCGCGAGGAGGCCAGGGGGCTCTTCGCGGACCAGCCCTTCAAGCAGGAGATCATCGACGACCTGCCGGAGGGGGAGCGGATCACCACCTGCCGTCACGGTGGCTTCCTGGACCTGTGCCGGGGCCGCCACGTGGAGTCCACGGGCCAGATACCGGCCGTCAAGCTGATGAGCGTGGCGGGCGCCTACTGGCGCGGCGACGAGCGCAACGCCATGCTCCAACGCATCTACGGCACCGCATGGGAGTCCCAGGGCGAGCTGGATGCGTATCTCCAGCGCATCGAGGAGGCCGGCCGCCGCGACCACCGCCGCCTGGGCCGGGAGCTGGAGCTCTTCTCCACCTCGGAGCAGGTCGGCTCGGGCCTCATCATCTGGCACCCCAAGGGGGCACGGGTCCGCGCGATCATGGAGGACCACTGGCGCGAGCAGCACTTGGCCCGCGGCTACGACCTGGTCTACTCGCCCCATATCGGCCGCGAGGATCTGTGGCGCACCAGTGGCCACCTGGACTTCTACCGCGAGAGCATGTACGACGCCATGGACGTGGACGGGCAGGCCTACTACGTCAAGCCCATGAACTGCCCCTTCCACATCCAGGTGTACCGCTCCGCCAAGCGCTCCTACCGCGAGCTGCCCATGCGGCTCGCCGAGCTGGGCACCGTCTACCGCTACGAGCGGGGCGGCGTGGTCCACGGCCTCCTGCGCGTCCGCGGCTTCACCCAGGACGACGCCCATATCTTCTGCCTGCCCGAGCAGGTGGAGGAGGAGGTGGTGGGCGTTCTGGATTTCACCTTCGATCTGCTGGGCGCCTACGGGTTCTCCGACTACGACATCTATCTGAGCACCCGGCCGGAGAAGGCGGTGGGCCCGGTGGAGCAGTGGGACCACGCCACGGAATCGCTGCGCCGGGCCCTGGACCGACGCGGCGTGGAATACCTGGTGGACGAGGGTGGCGGCGCCTTCTACGGCCCCAAGGTGGACGTAAAGATTCGGGACGCCATCGGCCGGTCCTGGCAGTGCACCACCATCCAGTTCGACTTCAACCTGCCGGAGCGCTTCGACCTGACCTACGTTGGGGAAGACGGCGGCGAGCACCGGCCCTACATGGTCCACCGGGCCATCCTCGGCTCTCTGGAGCGCTTCTTCGGCGTGCTGGTGGAGCACTACGGCGGCGCGTTCCCGGTGTGGCTGGCCCCGGTCCAGGCCCTGGTCATCCCCATCGCCGACCGGCATCTGGAGTACGCGGAGGCGGTACGAGCGCAGCTCGACGCAGCCAAGCTGCGGGCCAAGGTGGGTGCCCGTAGCGAGCGCATGAACGCCAAGATCCGCGACGCCCAGCTCCAGAAGGTGCCCTATATGCTGGTGGTGGGCGACCGCGAGGCGGAGGCCGGCGCCGCTGCCCTCCGCCTCCGCAGCGGCGAGGACTTGGGCGCCGTGCCCATCGCCGACATCGTCTCGCGCATCCAGGACGACAGCGCAGCCGGACGCTGAGCGTCAGCGGCATGTGGAGCGGCACCGCTCGTGGTGAGGCTCTCGAACCATGAGCGGTGCTGCATGAAGAGTATCCGGGACCCCGTCCGCTTTAGGCGGAAGCCAAGCGCTGAGCCTGGCGCTCCGGCGTGGGCTTATAGGCGATAGGCAGAGTAGAGGTCTGGGGCCCCGCATGTGGGTCCAGGGTGAACCCTGGTGGGTGCCCAGATAGAACACGCCCCGGCGCGGACTCACCAGCGTCTGCCTCAAACGGCGTCACGGGACCCCGCAAACAGGTGCAGGGTCGCACCCTGCCAGGGCGAGCCCTGCCTGGTAGAATGCGGGCGTGAACGCTGAGGCACAGCCCGATCCGGTGGCCGTCGTTGGCGCCACCACCTGGGGCACCACCCTGGCCATCATCCTGGCGCGCCGGGGCGTGCCCGTCCGGTTCCTTGCCCGCACGCCGGAGGAGGCGCTGGAGCTGCGGCGGGCGGGGGAGAATGCGCGCCGGTTGCCGGGCCATCCCTTCCCCTCCTCCTTGACCGTCACCGCCGAGCCCTCGGAGGCCATTGGGGGCGCTCGGGCCGCCGTATACGCCGTGCCCTCCAACACCCTGCGGGAGAACCTGGTGGCGACGGTGCTCCACCTCGATGGAGCGCCGCTGGTGGTGATCGCCGCGAAGGGGCTGGAGCGCGACAGCAGCCTGCGCATGAGCCAGGTGGCCCGCGAGGTGCTGCCCGCCCGTCTTCACCCCCACATCTGCGTCTTGTCGGGACCGAACCTCGCCCGGGAGATCGCCGACGACAGGCCGGCCTCCGCCGTGGTCGCCTCGGCGGACCAGCGGGTGGCGCAAGCGGCCCAGGCGGTGCTGACCTCCACCACCTTCCGCGTTTACACCAACACCGACGTCGTGGGCGTGGAGCTGTCCGGGGCGCTCAAGAACATCATCGCCCTGGGAGCGGGCGTGAGCGACGGCCTGGAGCTCGGGGACAATGCCAAAGCCGCCTTCGTTACCCGAGGGTTGGCCGAGATCACCCGGCTGGGCGTGGCCGCGGGCGCCGACCCCCTCACCTTCGCCGGCCTGGCGGGACTGGGCGACCTGATAGCCACCTGCTATAGCCGGCTGAGCCGCAACCGGCACGTGGGCGAGCAGATCGCCCAGGGACGGCCCCTCGCGGAGGTGCTGGCGGGACTGGGCGAGGTGGCCGAGGGCGTTAATACCACCTCCGCGGCGGTGGCGATGGCGCGTGAGATGGGCGTGGAGATGCCCATCACCGAGGTGACGTACCGAGTGCTGTTCGAGGGCTTGGACCCCCGCCAGGCCGTGGCGGAGCTCCTTGGCCGCGCCCCCCGGCCCGAGAGGACTGGTATCTAGCTCTTCGCTTTGGACACACCTTTGGCCCCCCATCTTTGGCCCCATGGAGGACTTGATGCGCATCTTTCGCTGGACCCTAGCGACCAGACGCCGCCGGACCGTGGCGGGCATCCTCGCCGTCCTCGCCATCCCGGCCCTTGCGGTCACCTGGTGGCTGGGCTCGCCCCTTTTCTTGAATAAGACGGTGAATGAGGAGTTCCCGCTCACCGTCTCCGCCGAGATTCCACCGGACATGAAACGGGCGGATGTAGAGATGGTCATGGAGGTCATGGCCAAGGTGGACACCGAGATGACAGAAGCCATGCCCGACGCCGCGAGGGCGGCGGAAAAGCTCAGCACCGGCGCCTTCCGCGACCAAGACCGCTTCCACTTAGGGAGCGGCGAGGCCGCCCTTTACCTCCAGCCCACCGGCGAGTACCTGCTGCGGCTCGAGAACTTCAGCGTTACCAACGGTCCGGACCTGCATCTGTTGCTGAGCACGCACGCGGACCCGAACTCCGGGTCCGAAGTCAAGGACGATGGCTATATCGACCTCGGAAAGCTGAAGGGAAACAGGGGCAGTCAGAACTACGAAATCCCGGACGGCGTCGATGCAACGCAGTACCGGTCGGTGGTCGTCTACTGCAAGCCGTTCCACGTCATCTTCAGCGTGGCGCCGCTGAGTCCCGCCGGTGGCGGGTGACGACCGGCGCTGCTCATTGCGCCAGGAGTGCCACCCAGTCGTCGTCCAGCAGCCTCTCGCGAACCGTGAGCCCGGCGTCCTCGAAGGCCTGCTCGACTTGGGCGCGACGCTCCTCCAGGATGCCGGCCGCAACCAGCCAGCCCCCCGGCTTGAGCACCGCCCGCAGCTCCGGCGCCAGGCTGGCCAGGGCCACCGAGTTGATGTTGGCCAGCACCAGGTCCGCCGAGCCGGCGGACGCCTGCGGATGGGGCAGCGTCCCTTTGTAGCAGCGCGCCTGGCCGGAAACCCCGTTGGTCCTGAGGTTGGTACGGCACACCTTCAGGGCAACGGCGTCTATCTCGAATCCCCGCACCCATCCGGCGCCGAGCATCGCCGCGGCGATGCTCAGGATGCCTGAGCCCGCGCCCACGTCCACCACGTGGCAGCCGGGGAAGCTCAGCCGCTCCAGGCTCTCTAAGCACCTGCGCGTGGTGGGATGATGGCCCGTCCCAAACGCCATCCCTGGCTCCACCTCCACCACCACCTCGCCGGCTTCGGGCTCATACGCCAGCCATGGGGGCCGCACGACCAGGCGGCGGCCCACTTTGAGCAGGGTGAAGTGGGCCTTCCAGGCCGTCTCCCACTCATCCTCCTTCAGCTCCCGCTCCTGGAGCTCCGGCAAGGGATGAATGTGGCCGATGAGCTTGACGCCGATGTGAATCAGCTCCCGGTTGGAGTGGAAGCCGGGTGTCACCGGCATGTAGGTGCGAAGGGTGGCGCTGGTGGGAATCGGCTGGGGCTCGCCATCGTCGGGGTTGTGGCCGCCCGGCTCTTCGATGGCCACGCCTCCCTTCCCGTAGCGGCGGAACAGCTCCGCCACCGGCTCCACGAGCTCACTGGGCACCTGAATACTCAACTCCAGCCAGTCTTTTCCGGGCATGGAAAGCCTCTAATCGGAGTGTGGTGAGAGGAGATGCCGCCCGATGCGGTTACTCGCCGGCGGGTTGAGCGGTCCCTCGCGCATCCGGGCGCGCATTCGGCTCCCGGCCGTCTGGAGAGAGGGTCCCGCGAAGCTCCTCCAGCAGCTCCCGCTGGCGTTGGTTGAGCCGAGTGGGAGTCGTCACTCGGACCGTGACCAGCTCGTCGCCGCGCCGTTTCTTGTTTTCCAGGTGGGGGATGCCGTGGCCCTTCAGCCGGAAAACGGTGTTGGCCTGAGTCCCGGGGGGTATCCGCAGCGACGCATCGCCGTCGAGAGTGGGCACGGCCACCTCGTCTCCCAGGGCTAGCTGGGGAAAGATGAGCTTCAGATCGTAGAGCACGTCGTGGCCGGAGCGCCGGAATTGCGGGTGCGGCTGTACGCGCAGCAGGATCAGCAGGTCTCCTGGAGGGCCGCCGTGCTCGCCCGCTTCCCCCTCACCGCGAAGGGAGACTTGGAGCCTGTCCTCAACCCCCGCGGGGACATCCACCGAGAGCTGGCGCTGGGCGCGCTCTCTGCCGATTCCTCTGCACTGGCGGCACGGATGGGTGATCCGCTCTCCGACGCCGTTGCACACGTCGCAGGCCGCCTCCTGCACGAACTGCCCGAAGATGCTTCGGTGTGAGCGGCGGACGCGCCCCGTGCCCTTGCAGTTGGCGCACGTCTCCGGCTTGGTCCCGGGCTCGCTGCCGACGCCCTGGCACCGCTGGCAGCGCTCGGAGCGCGCGACGGCAACCTCCTTGGATGCGCCGAAGACCGCCTCTTCGAAGGTGAGCTCCAGCTCCGCCAGCAGGTCCGCGCCCTGACGGGGCTGCGTCCGCGTGCGGGTGCCCCCGCCTCCGCCCCCGAAGAAGGCCTCGAAGATGTCGCCGAAGCCGCCGAAGGTATCGACGCCCTCGAACCCCTGCCCGGCCTGGGCTCCGACCCCCGCGTGGCCGAACCGGTCGTACTGGCTCCTCCGCTGGGGGTCCGTCAGCACCTGATAGGCTTCGCTGACCTCTTGGAACTTTTCGGAGGCGTTCGGGTCCTTGTTCCGGTCCGGGTGGAACTCCAGGGCCTTTCGCCGGAACGCCTTCCGGACCTCCTCCTCAGTGGCGTTCCGGGGGACACCCAGCGTATTGTAGTAGTCGGACTTAGCGGCCATTGGGCGTGCGATAGCTGCGTGGCATACGTATCTTTAGGCTACCACGGAGGGTGTCACCGGACAATGTGCGGGCGCGGCGGATGGCGATGGCTATTCGGGAGCGCCGTGCCTATTTGGGGGCGCCGTGCAGGGTGGCCAGAAGCGTGCTGAGGAAATTGGCCATGTAGCGCACGCTGGCCACGGCGCCCACGTAGTCCATGCGGGTGGGTCCCAGCGCGCTGATCGTTCCGGCGACGTCGCCGGGCACGCCGTACCGGGCGATGACCATGCTATAGGGACGAAGGTGCTGGTCCCGGTTCTCCTCGCCGATGATGACCCGCACTTCGCCGGGCTCCGGGTCCTCCAGCATCGCCTTCTGGATCAGGTACTCGTCCTCCAGAAGCTCGACCGCCTGGCGGGCTCGGGCGCCGCTCGTGAACTCGGGCTGGCCGAGCATATGACTCAGCCCCTCAACGTAGTGGCGCTTGGACTCCTGCTGCTCCTCCAGGGCCATCAGCCGCACTACCTCCTCCACGACCTGGGTGCTCAGGGTGTCCCGGGCCGGCCCGGAGGACCAGACCAACCGGACCCCTTCGGCTGTCTCGCCGGATAGGAGGGTGTTTAGGGACTTCGCAAGCTCGTCGAGCTCCTCTTGCCGGGTGGGCTCTTTGAATGGGATGAGGTGCTGCCGGAGCCGTGCCTCCTGCATGACCAGCACGAGCAGGGCCTGGTGCTCCTGGAGGTGCACCAGTTGAAGTTGCTTCATGCGGGCTCGGAAGGCTCGTGGAGAGGTGGTGATGGCCACGTTCTGGACCGCCTGCGAGAGGACGTTGGCGGCGGCCTTGGCCCAGCCATCCGGGTCCGCCTCGTCCTGGTGGAAGGTGTGCTGGACCACGACGGGGAAGGTGCGGGGGGGCCGAGAGCCGGGAATAACCCGCTCCACGAAGAAACGGTACGCCCGGTCTGTTGGTATGCCACCGGCCGACGTGTGCGGCCGGGAGATGAACCCCAGCTCCTCCAACTCCGCCATGTCGTTGCGAATGGTGGCGGGGCTCACCTTCAGCCGATGCCGCTGCGCAAGCTGCTGGGAGCCCACCGGCGTGGCGGTGCGAATGTAGTCGCCCACGATGAGCGCTAGCAGAGCTTGGCGCCGTTCGTTCGTCTCGGTTTGGAGGGGCTGCATATCCGGCTCCTCTTAGCAGTCGACAGCCTCAAGTGCCAGTTCCACCTCGAATGTAGCACCGGCCCCCTCGGTGGTCAAGCGTTCCGGGGCCTCTTTCGGCGCCTGGTTTATGGCGGCGTCCCTGAACGGGGGCTTCCTCCGGGGCTCGTCTGGGAGCCACAACGCTCCAGATGGATACCCCGGAAGTGGGGTATCCGGACTCGGAGGAGGTGGGGAACGATCGGCGAAAAGGTTGTGGAAAGGCTCGAAATTTCGTTGACGGTGGCTCGCGGGGGGTGCTATATTCGCTCCACCACATCCCCACCTGAGCTCAGCCACGGTGACGCTATGGTCATGCCCCACGTGCAGGTGAAAGAGCTCCGCAGGACCTACGGCTTCGATGAAGTGGCCATCGCACCAGGCGATGTCACCACCAACCCTGAGCAGTCGGATATCCGTCTGGCGATCGGCCCCTACGAGTTCTCCATTCCCGTCCTGGCCTCGGCCATGGACGCGGTGGTGGACCCCGGTTTTGCGGGGCACATGTCCCGCGCCGGCGGCCTGGGGGTCATGAACCTTGAGGGCGTTCAGACCCGCTACGAAGACCCCACCGAGGTGCTGGAGCGGATCACCACGCCCCAGGATGGGATAACCACCCTGCTCCAGCAGCTCTACAGCCCGCCTGTTCAAGAGGAGCTGGTTGCGCGCCGAGTCGCCGAGATCAAGGCGGTCGCCGCCGTCTGCGCGGTATCGGTGACGCCTGCCAACGCCAAGCGGTTGGGGCTGGTGGCCGTGGAGGCGGGCGCCGATATCCTCGTGGTCCAGTCCACCGTTACCACGGCGCGGCACATCTCCAAGAGCTACCGTGGGCTCGCCTTCTCCGAGCTGATGGAGATACTGAAGGTGCCGGTGGTGGTGGGGAACTGCGTGACCTACAGCGCGGCCCTGGAGCTGATGGAGGCGGGGATCGACGGCCTGCTCGTGGGGGTAGGCCCCGGCGCCGTCTGCACCACCAGAGAGGTGGTCGGCGTGGGCGTGCCCCAGGTCACGGCAACCCTGGACTGCGCCGCCGCCAGGGACGATTTCCACGCTCGCGGAGGCAAATATGTGGCCGTTATCACCGATGGCGGCATCCGCACCGGTGGAGACCTCTGCAAAGCCATCGCCGCGGGCGCCGATGGGGTTATGCTCGGCTCACCCTTCGCCCAGACCCATGAGGCGCCCGGCCGCGGCTACAACTGGGGTATGGCCAGCCCCCATCCGGACCTGCCCCGAGGCATCCGTATCAAGATGGGCACCAAAGCCACGCTCGAGCAGCTCCTCTTCGGTCCCAGCTCCCTGACCGACGGCACGCAGAACCTGATGGGCGCTCTCAAGATCTGTCTCAGCATGTGCGGCGCCACGACCATCGCGGAGTTCCACGAGCGAGCGGAGCTGGTGGTGGCCCCGGCCATCCGCACCGAGGGCAAGGCCTTCCAGCTCGGCAACGCCGGCTAGCCTGCGCTCCGTCTGGGCCCCGGGCAGGGGCACAGCCATCCCTCACCTTTGACAAGCTAAAGACGACCCTTCGACTGCGCTCGGGGTGCGCGGTCTTATTCTTCCGCTCGTGGTGAGGCACTCGAACCATGAGTCCGCCTCCGACCGGCGAATGGTTTGCCGGACCTTCCGGAGCGAGCAGCAAGAGTCCGCATCCAGGATTGACGCTGGGCCTCGCTGTTCTGTAAGCTACAGTCGCCATCTACCTTAATAGGGAGATGAGCGTCGGCCTTAATGCGCAGATGCGCGTCGGCATAAAAACTGAATAGCCGCCCGAATGCCGCTGGGAGCCTACGGACCGAGACGGCACGACAGGGGTCTGAGATCGACTTGTTGTGCCCGCCCGCGCGGGCGTTTTTCGTTCTTGGAGCACACGATGATGCATGGCGGGCTGACGGATGTGCTGGGGCTGGAGGTCGGCCACTATACGGATAGGGCCAACGCCACCGGCTGCACCGTGGTCCTCTGCCGCCAGGGGGCCGTCGGCGGAGTGGACGTGCGTGGTGCATCGCCCGGCACGCGGGAGACGGACCTGCTCAGGGCGGAGAATCTCGTGGAGAGCGTCCACGGCGTGGCCCTGAGCGGCGGCAGCGCGTACGGCCTCTCCACCGCCGATGGTGTCATGCGCTATCTGGAGGAGCGGTCCATCGGCCACCGGGTGGGCTCCATCGTTGTGCCCATCGTGCCGGCGGCGATACTCTTCGACCTGGGCCTAATCACCTCCCGCGTGCGGCCCGGCCAAGAGGAGGGGTATGCCGCTGCCGCTGCCGCATCGCCGGGACCGGTGGAGCAGGGCAGCGTGGGCGCTGGGACCGGCGCCGTGGTGGGCAAAGCGTTGGGCCGGGCCGCGGGCATGAAGGGCGGCCTGGGCGCCGCCAGCCGAGACCTCGGAGAGGGCGTCGTGGTCGCCGCGCTGGTGGCCGTCAACGCCGTGGGTGGCGTGACGGACCCGGCCACGGGAGAGCTGCTGGCTGGGCCGCGCGACGAGTCTGGAAAGGTGCTGGAGAGCGTGGGGCTTTTCGCGGACCCGGCCTACGGCCGCCGCCTTCCCCTGGGCCAGCCGGCGCCGGAGCCACTGGCGAACACCACCATTGGCGTCGTGGCCACCACCATCGGGTTGACCAAGGCCCGGGCCAACCGGCTGGCCCAGGTGGCCCACGATGGCCTGGCGATGGCCATCCGCCCCTGTCATACCGTCCATGACGGCGATACGCTGTTCGCGCTGGCCACCGGCGCGGTGGAGGCCCCCGAGGAGTACCTGCGGGTCTGCGCCGTGGCGCCGTCGGTGGTGGCCGAGGCCGTGCTGAACGCCATCCGGTCCGCGGACAGCCTGGGCGGCATCCCCTCTTGGCGCGAGGTATTTGGCCATGGGAACTGACGCCTTGGGGCCCTCCGTGGGCTTTGTCGGCGCCGGCCGCGCGGCCACGGCGCTTGGCCTTGGCTTGAGCGTTGCCGGGTACCGGGTGGTGGCTATCGCCAGCCGGAGCCCCGTATCGGCCCGGCGTCTGGCGGGACGCATCGCCGGCTGTGCCACGGCGCCCAGCGGCCAGGCGGTGGCGGATATGGCCCAGCAGGTGTTCATCACCACACCGGACGCCGTTGTCGCGGAGTTGGCCGCGGGCATCCGGTGGCGCCAAGGCCAATGGGCGGTCCACTGCAGCGGCGCCCTGACCCGGCAGGCCCTGGATGCCGCCGCCGCCTCGGGCGCCGAGACCGGCTCCTTTCACCCCCTCTCCACCTTTAGCTCAAACAGCGGCAGCTCGGGCGACGGCGATGCCCCCGGCCTCCGCGGCGCCATCTTTGGCATAGAGGCCGAGGGCGGCCTGCGGGTGGCGCTGGCGGAGATGGCGGAGCGCTTGGGTGGCACTCCCCTTGCCGTGCCGGCCGAGGCGAGAGCCCTCTATCACGCCGCGGCCGTCATGAGCTGTGGTCATCTGGTCGCTCTGCTTGACGCCGCCATGGCCCTCTGGCGGCGGGCGGGCTTGCCGGACGCCGAGGCCGCCCCGGCCCTGACGCACCTGGCGAGCGCGACGCTGGCCAATCTTCGTAACCTCGGCCCGTCGGAGGCGCTCACCGGCCCCGTGCCCCGAGGCGATATAGGGGTTGTGCGTGACCATCTGGAGGCCCTGGCGCTCCAAGCCCCGGAGCTGCTTCCAAGCTATGCTGTCCTGGGCGACCGCTCGGCCCAGCTCGCCGCCGCCGGCGGCCGCATCACCCACGGGCAGGCCCAGGCGTGGCGAGAGCTGTTGCGTCCATATCAGGAGCCGGCCAAAGCGAGAAGGGAGTCGTAGCCATGCGTATCAGGACCACCCACCTCCAGACCATGAAACAGCAGGGCGAGCGTATCGTCTCCGTCACCGCCTACGACTACCCCACCGCCCGCATCGCCGATGACGCGGGCATCCCCGTGGTCCTGGTCGGCGACAGCCTGGGAAACGTGGTGCTGGGTTACGATTCCACCCTTCCGGTGACGATGGAGGAGATGCTCCACCACGTGAAGGCGGTGGTCCGGGGCAGCCGGAGCGCCCTGGTGGTGGCCGACATGCCCTTCATGAGCTATCAGGTCAGCGTGGAGGAGGCCCTGCGCAACGCCGGACGCCTGCTCCAAGAGGGCGGCGCCCAGGCGGTGAAGCTGGAGGGCGGCCAGCGTTCGGCGGAGACGGTACGCCGTCTGGTGGAGGTGGGCATCCCCGTCATGGGTCACATCGGCCTCACCCCCCAGTCGGTGCACCAGCTCGGAGGCTACCGGGTCCAGGGACGGGGCATCGCGGAGGCCCGGCAGCTTCTTCTGGACGCGCTGGCCATCGAGGAGGCGGGTGCCTTCTCTCTGGTGCTCGAGGCGGTCCCGGCGCCGCTGGCCCAGGCCATCACGGAGCGGCTGACCATCCCCACCATCGGCATCGGCGCCGGACCCCACTGCGACGGCCAGATTCAGGTGCTGCACGACATCCTGGGCCTCGGGTCGGGCGCCGTGCCCCGGCACGCGAAGCTCTACGCCCGCTTGGCCCAAACGATCGCTCAGGCGCTCCAGACCTACGCCGAAGAGGTCCGCTCTCAGCGCTTTCCGGGAGAGGAGCACAGCCACTCCCTGGATGAGGGGGTCCTGGAAGAGGTCTTGGGGGCGGTCCATCCCGAGGGATGATGCGCCTGCTGAACACCGTCCATGATCTGCGGGAGGCGTGCCGGGGGGCCAAGCGCCCCGTGGGGCTGGTGCCCACCATGGGCTCCCTGCACGCCGGGCACATGGGCCTGGTGCATCAGGCCCGGCTGGACAACGCCACCACCGTCGCCTCCATCTTCGTCAACCCCGCTCAGTTCGGCCCCCACGAAGACCTGGCGGCCTACCCTCGGGACCTTGAGCGGGACCTGGCCTTGCTGAAGGAGGCGGGCACCAACATCGTCTTCGCACCGCCCGTCGATGAGGTCTATTCCGCTGAACACGCCACTTTCGTTCGCGTGGAGGGGCCGGCGCTGCCCCTGGAGGGCGAGGCGCGTCCCGGCCACTTCCAGGGAGTGGCGACCGTGGTTGCCAAGCTGCTGCTCATGGCTCTCCCCGACCGCGCCTACTTCGGCTGGAAGGACGCCCAGCAGGTGGCGGTGGTCCGCCGGCTGGTGCGCGACCTGAACATTCCCGTGGAGATCGTCGCGCTGCCCATCGTGCGGGAGCCGGATGGCTTGGCCACGAGCAGCCGCAACGCCTATCTCTCCGCTGAGGAGCGGGCCGCGGGCCCGGTGGTGTACCGCGCGTTAAATGCCGCGGGAGCGCTGTATCGCGGGGGCGAGCGGCGCCGAGGGCCTCTGGAAGAGGCGTGCCGCACGGTGCTGGTGGGAGAGCGCATGGTCGGCGCCGTCGACTACGTGGCGCTGGTGGACTCCGAGACCTTTCTGCCCTTGGAGCATCTGCATAATGAGGATGGCGGCCTGCTGGCAGTGGCCGTGCGCATCGGGCCGGTGCGCCTGATCGATAACCTCCTCTTGAGGTGATAGAGGGGCTCTTGGTGCGCTTGCGGCTGGTGCCTGCGGGTGGGGCCTGCTACACTCCTTTGGGGTGTTTATGGACTACCTGGCGAACTACGAACGGCCAGAGCTGGAATCGCCCACCCTGCTGTTCGCCTTCTCCGGCTGGGCGGATGCCGCCGAGTCGGCCACCCACGCCCTCCACTATCTGATCAAGCACCTCGGCGCGACGAAGTTCGCGGAGCTCGACCCCCAGGAGTTCTACGACTTTACCCAGGTGCGGCCCCACGTCGGGTTCAACGATGAGGGAGAGCGGGTCATCACCTGGCCGGCCAACGAGTTCTTCGTCTGGAGAGGGCGGCCGGACCACGGCGACCTGGTGATGGTGGTTGGCATCGAGCCCAGCCTCCAGTGGCGCAAGTTCTCTCAGGTGGTGCTGGATGTGGCGCAAGACCTGGCCGTCAGCCGGGTGGTGCAGTTGGGCGCCTTGCTGGATGCCGTGCCCCACACACGGGCCCCCTGGATGACGGGCACTGCCACCAGCCCTGAGATGATGGAGCAGTTTGAGGGCGTCGAGGTGCGGCGTTCCCGCTACACCGGCCCCACCGGCATCTCCAGCGTTCTTATGGACAGCTTTCGGCGCCAGGGCACTCCTTTCATGAGCGTTTGGGGCCACGCCCCCCACTACCTTCAGGTCGCACCCAATCCGAAGGTGAGCTTGGGGCTCCTGACGGCGGTGGGTAGCCTGCTTGGCGTGGATATCGATATGAAGCCGATGCGCTCCGAGGGCGACGACTTCGAGCGCCGGGTGGCCCAGGTTGTCGCCCAGGAGCCCAACGTGAATAAATATGTCGAGCGGTTGGAGGCCCACTACGATAACCGGATGGGCCGGGGGGCGTCGGCGTGGGATGAGCTGCCGGCGCCGGAGGAGACCATGAACGACCTGGAGGAGTTCCTGAGGCAGCAGCGCCAGGACAACGGCGCCTCTGAATCCGAGAGCTAGCGTTCCGTTTGTTGGGAAGGAGGAGCGTCATGGTTGCGGCACACCTCTCGGACTCGGCTCAGATCAGAGCGCGTCTGGACCACCCCATCATCGACGCGGACGGCCACACCATTGAAGTAGCTCCGATCTTGATGGACTACTTGAAGCAGGTCGGCGGCAACCGCGTCCTGGAGCGCTACAAGAGCTTGTATGACGGCGCCAATCCCTATGACCGGTACCGCTCGTGGCGCTGGTTCCGGCTCTCCGAGGAGGAGCGGCGGGACCAGTGGGTCTGGTGCCCTCCGTGGTGGGGGGTCCCAGCGGAGAGCTCGTTGGACCTGGCCACCGCCTCGCTCCCTCGGCTCCTGCATGAACGGATGGACGATCTGGGAATAGACTTCTCGGTCCTCTATCCCACCGTGGGTTTCGAGCACCCCCACGCGGCGGATGAGGAGCTCCGCAGGGTAGGGTGCCGGGCGCTGAACACCTACCACGCCGATTACTATCGGGAGTACGCCGACCGGATGACGCCGGCGGCTGTGATACCCATGTTCACGCCCCAAGAGGCCATCGAGGAGCTGGAACACGCGGTTAACGTTCTGGGTTTGAAGGCCATCGTTATCGGGTACGTCCGGAGGCCGGTGCCCGCGCTCCAGCGGAGCCACCCGGAGCTCGCTTCGCAGGCCGACCGTCTGGACGTCCTGGGCATCGATAGTGAGCACGACTACGACCCGTTTTGGGCCAAGTGCGTGGAGCTGGGAGTGGCGCCCACCACCCACTCCTCGGGATATGGCTGGGGTAGCCGCCGGTCTCCCTCCAATTACATGTACAACCACATCGGCAACTTCGCCTCGGGCCAGGAGGCGCTGTGCAAGGCCATGTTCATGGGTGGAGTCGTCCGGCGCTTCCCGAAGCTGAAGTTCGCTTTCCTGGAGGGCGGCGTCGGTTGGGCATGCGGCTTGTATGCCGACCTCATCGGGCACTGGAAGAAGCGGAACGCCCAGCAGATACACCGCCTGGACCCGGAGAACGTTGACCGGGACCTGGTGATGGAGCTCTTCAAGGAGTATGGAGGGGAGTTCGCCGCCCCACGATTGGACGAGATCCGGCGCTTCTACGACGTGCGCGCCCCCTCGCCGAGGATAATCGACGAATGGGCGGCGTGCGGCATTTCGCGGGAGGAGGACATCCGCGATCAGTTCGTGCCCAATTTCTTCTTCGGCTGTGAGGCCGACGACCCGATAAATGCGTGGGCCTTCAACGAGAAGGTCAATCCGCTAGGGGCGCGGCTCGGCGCCATGCTCAGCTCGGACATCGGCCACTGGGACGTGCCCGATATGCGAGATGTGGTCGCCGAGGCTTACGAGCTGGTGGAGGAGGGCCCCATGACGGAACGGGACTTCCGTGACTTCGCCTTCGCCAACGCCGCAAGGCTCTGGACCGGCGCGAACCCCGCTTTCTTCAAGGGCACCATTGTCGAAGGAGATGTAGCGAGGCTGCTGGCGGATTCCGGTCAAAACGGCTCGGGCCCCTGATTTTGCGGCTGCATTCAACCGCCCTGATTTTGCGGCCGCATTCAACGAATAGAGGCGCACCGCTCCTTGACGCCTCTTTGCATCTGCCCTAGTATTCCCCGTGGCCCCTCTTTTTCCCCGAGCAGATATTGGACCGAGCGGAGCGTGGGGTTCGGCCTGCGCGCTCAATCTCCATGCTTCCGATGACGGACTCCGTTCCCTGTCCATATCTCTTCATAGCCTTTTATCCTCAACCCGTGTCGCGGAGGGCGGTGAGTGCCGCCTTCCCGAGGTGAGCCCCAGCCCATGACAACGTCCTATATCTTCGTGACCGGCGGCGTAGTGAGCTCCGTGGGCAAGGGCATCAGCGTCGCCTCCATCGGGCGTCTGCTCAAGAGCCGAGGCCTCTCCGTCTCCGTCCAGAAGCTGGACCCCTACCTCAACGTAGACCCGGGCACCATGTCGCCCTACCAGCATGGCGAGGTCTTTGTCACCAAGGACGGCGGCGAGACCGACTTGGACCTGGGCCACTACGAGCGGTTCATCGATACGAACCTCACCAAGACCTCCAACGTCACCGCCGGTGAGATCTACTCCACGGTCATCGCCAAGGAGCGCCGTGGCGATTACCTCGGAGGCACTATCCAGTCGGTGCCCCACGTGACCAACGCCATCAAGGAGTGCATACTCGCCCTGGCCCAGGAGACACAGCCGGACGTCATCGTGGTGGAGGTGGGCGGCACCGTGGGAGATATCGAGGGCCAGCCCTTCTTGGAGGCGATCCGCCAGATGCGGAACCAGGTGGGCCGGGACCACGTCTTCTATGTCCACGTCACCCTGCTGCCCTACATCTCCGCCACGGGTGAGCTCAAGACCAAACCAACCCAGCACAGCGTTAAGGAGTTGCGCAGCATCGGCATCCAGCCCGATGCCATCATCTGCCGGGCGGACCAGCCCATGACGAATGAGGTCAAGGACAAGATCTCCCTCTTTTGCGACGTTTCGAGCGACGCCGTCATTCCCCTGGCCACGGTGCCGAACATCTATGAAGTGCCCCTGATCCTCGAAGAGTCCGGCCTGGGAGACCTGCTGGTTGAACAGCTAGGGCTGGGAGGTCACGGGAGGGACTTGAACGATTGGCGCGTCATGGTCGAGCGCATGTTGGAGCCCAAGCCGGTCCTTTCCATCGCCGTCGTGGGCAAGTACGCCGAACTGCCGGACTCCTACATCTCCGTGCGGGAGGCGCTGCGCCACGCGGGCCTCCACCACGGCCGCGACGTGGAGGTCTGCTGGGTCCACTCGGAGGAGGTCGAGCGGCAGGGCCCCGAGGCGCTCCTGGGCGCCGTCTCCGGCATCGTCGTGCCCGGTGGGTTCGGCTACCGTGGAGTGGAGGGCATGGTCCAGACGGCGCGGTACGCTCGCGAGCAGCGGCTTCCCTATCTCGGCCTCTGCCTGGGCATGCAGGTCATGGTCATGGAGCACGCCCGGCATCTGGGCGGCATGCCCCACGCCAATTCCACCGAGTTCGACCCCGAGACCCCCGATCCGGTCATTGACCTCATGCCCGACCAGCGCGACGTCAGCGGGATGGGTGGCACCATGCGGCTGGGCAACTACCCGTGCCAGCTCGTGGAGGGCACCCGGGCGGCGCAGGCCTACAACGAGTCCCTGGTGCAGGAGCGGCACCGGCACCGCTTCGAGTTCAACAACGCCTATCGCGAGCCGTTGCAAGAGGTGGGCCTGCTGGCCAGCGGGCTTTCACCCGATGGGCGCCTGGTGGAGGTGGTGGAGCAGACCGACCACCCCTTTATGGTGGGCGTGCAGTTTCACCCTGAGTTTCGCTCCCGGCCCCAGGCCCCGCATCCTCTCTTCCGGGACTTCCTGGGAGATGCTATGTGGGTCCTGCGTGAAGGAGCCCAACACCCGTTGCCGCTCGACTCCACCGACGGCCGCCCGGCCTGACCGGCAGCGAGTCTCCTCTTAAGATTTAGGAAAGCCTCCTCTTAAGATTAGGAAAGGGGTACCGTTGCAACGGGCAGGAAGCCGGAGCGCTCGGCCTCTGGCGTGGCACGGAGACTCAGCGATAGACGCTCCGCAGGAGTATTGCGAGAGTTGATAGCATCTGCTACACTAAGCTGACGCTTCGGCGTCCGCCCAGTGGTTCACCATCCCCTACTCAGTGTCGCTCTAAAGCTCAAGGCTATTCGCCTACCGAGGGCCCGACCGGGCCTGCGGCTACCCCTAAATGCTGTCCTCTCAAGCGCGTGAGCGCGATCTTCTCCGGAATGCCTTTCAGAGGTCAGTTGGCCGTGCGAGCGACCCCTCATTGGCCTGTTGTGTGGCATAGGGCAGAGCCGCAAGAGCAGCCAGTCTCTACCGCCCACAGTCTATCCCCCCGCAAAGCAACCACCCGCCGCATTTCCGCCTCCATTCTTGTAGACCGTTACGGAGCCGTCTGTCTTATGAACATAGCTGAGTTAGAGGAAAAGACCAACGAAGAGCTCGTGGGTCTGGTCCATGAAATGAACCTGGCCAACGGAGCGTTGCTGGAGAGGTTCCGGCGCGATGAGCTGGTGTACCGGCTGCTGAAGGGATACGCGGAGCAGCAGGGCTATCTGCTGGCCAGCGGCGTGCTCGACATCATGTCCGAGGGATACGGCTTTCTGCGGCAGAACGGCCGGCGGCCCGCGCAAAACGATGTCTACGTCTCGCAGTCCCAAGTGCGGCGGTTTGCCCTGCGCACCGGCGATATGGTGCTGGGCCAGGTGCGCTCCCCCAAAGAAGCCGAGCGCTACTATGGGCTCACGCGGGTCGAGGCGGTCAATGGCATGGACCCGGAGACCGCTCGCAAGCGCCCCAACTTCGAGGACCTCACTCCCATCTTTCCGGACCGGCAGATCAAACTGGAGACGGTCAAGGAGGACCTCTCCACCCGCCTCATCGACCTGCTATCGCCCATCGGCCGGGGACAGCGCGGGCTTATCGTCTCGCCGCCCAAGGCCGGCAAGACCACGCTGCTGAAGACAATCGCCAACGGCATTACCGCCAACTACCCCGACATCCACCTGATGATCGCGCTCATCGGCGAGCGGCCGGAAGAGGTGACCGATGTCAAACGCTCCGTTCTGGGCGAGGTCTTCAGCTCCACCTTCGATGAGCCGGTGGAGGACCATTGCCGCGTGGCGGAGCTGGCGTTGGAGCGCGCCAAGCGCCTGGTCGAGGGGGGCCGGGACGTGGCGGTCCTGCTGGACAGCATTACCCGGCTCACCCGTGCCTACAACCTGGCGGTGCCCACCAGCGGGCGCACCCTCTCCGGCGGCATCGACCCGGTCGCCCTCTACCCGCCCAAGCGCTTCTTCGGCGCCGCCCGCAACACAGAGGAAGGGGGCAGCCTCACCATCCTGGCCGCCTGCCTCGTCGAAACCGGCAGCCGCATGGACGAGGTGGTCTACGAGGAGTTCAAGGGCACCGGCAATATGGAGCTCCACCTGGACCGCAAGCTCGCCGAGCGGCGGGTCTACCCGGCGATCGACATCCAGCGCAGCGGCACCCGGCGTGAGGAGCTGCTGCTGGACGAGCTCACCCTGAAACAGGTGTGGCTCATGCGGCGGATGAGCTCCATGATCGCCTCCGATGCGGTGAACTCCACCGAGGCCACGGAGCGCGTGATGGAGCGGATGGTTAGGACCAAAGACAACGCTGAGTTCCTGACCACCCTCACGAGAGAGATCTAGTGGCGCTTGGGATGGCTGTTAAAATGAGTGGAGTTGGCACTGTAGACCTATTGACACACCTACCGCGTTATCATACAGTGCCCGCTGGCCGTTCGTGAGTTGTACTCCTCCCCGGCCGGGCCTTAAAGGTTATGGGACCGCCCGGAGTGTTGAAGAGTAAGGAGTGGCTTCTGAGTGGACAGGGACCTCCTGTCCTCACAGAGCCCAGGGCAGCGGGGGGAGTGGGCCACAGTCCGCCAGAGGCGATGGAATCGCGGCAACAATGCTGCGTTTCCGTACACGAGCGGCCTTGACAAACGAATGGCCCTAGTGTAAAAAAGTCGCGAGCATGGTCAGCAAGGGAGAAACGTGCGCTTATCCTTTGTTTCGCAGTTCGGCCTTTCCATACGGAAAAGGGGGTTGGGATGTGTTGATGCCTAGTACCCTCAAAAGTGCGCCATTCATAGTCTCTAAAGGGGGATTTAGCAAGTGAAAGTGAAGAGCAGATACACGATTATCGGCATTATCCTGGCCCTCGCCCTGTCTGTAGTGGCCATTGTACCCGCGATGGCGGGTACAAGGTCGGCTGTAGTGGGGACTGTAACCCTGAAATTGGAAGTGCAAGATGTCGTTAGCGGCGTCACGCAGAGCACTCTCGTGGCGCCCAGCACCCTGTACGTCTCCAACAAATCGGGCGCCTACGACGCGGTATTGGTGACGGTTGCGGATACCACGGAGATTGGCAATGGGTCGACCACGTCGACAGTTACTGTCCAGAACGTCTCTCTTCTGAGTTCCATAGCGGGAGGGACGCTAGATCTGGCCGAGATCGCCGACACCGGCGTATTCACAGGGTATTTCGTGGTCGACGCCGTCGGCACGGCAACTTCCCCCACCCAGGCCATCAAGGCAACGGCCGATGGGCAGATCATCCGGGTGACTACTGGAACGGGAGTGGCTGCGGTCAGTCTTGACCTTACGGTGGATGGCACGGGCCCCACCATTACCAGCGTCGCTCCCGCGAACAACGTGACCCAGAGTGCTATAACCGCCTCGTTCAGCGGCCAGATCGATGACGCCACTGCTGGCCTTGAGTCCGTGTCGGGTCAACCTGTTACGGTCACCGGCATTCCTAAAGAGATCGTAATTAGCATCGGAGGCACGAACAAGGCCGGCAACGCCGACTACACGAGCAGCGGGAAGGGCTTCACCTATCTGATTACGAGCTCGCTGGCTACGGGCCCCAACCTCTGGTTCGTCACGGCCATGGACCGCGTCGGCAACGAGACGGAGACTGACGCTTTGACGTCTACCGCAGCTTTGCCGTCTGATGGATTCGCTGAGGACAAGTTCATTCTGACGGTCGATACTACCAAGCCCGGCATCGGACTGGCGGAAGCTGGCAAAGGCTGGAATGCAGTCACGCTTGCGGACAAGCAGGACCGCAGCTCTATCAAGGTGACCTTCACCAGTAACGCCGCCGCCGGGACCACTCCCGCGGACAACCTAGACACCACCACCGTTTCCGCCTCGGACTTCAATGTGGTGGGAAGCACGGTAACGGGCATCATTCATCCGAACTTGACTAGCCCCGCGACCAAGAACATCGTTTTCCTGACGCTGGCGAGTCCCCTTAGGGCCACGGCCAAGCCAGTGGTGCAGCTGCTCTCCAGCGCCCTTACAGACGTTGCGGGCAACCTGAATAACCCGCAAGACATAACGGCTCTTGACAAGATTAACCCCGCGTTGACGGTGACGGTTATCGGAGACGCCGCTGCTACCGGGAGGCCTGTGGCCAGGGGCGTGGTAGCGACCTCTACCGTGGCTGCTTCCGCGATTACCATAACCGTTGTTTCCGACGAAGCGCTGACTACCGCACCCACGGTTAATCTGAACACTTTGACATTCGACACGGTCACCGATAACCGGCTTGAGGTAAACGTTGTAAACGGCGTTCCCGCGACTCCGGTAGGCGGGACCGCCAACAGTTGGACCAGCACGGGTCTGCTCACATCGGTTTCCGGCGGTAGGCAGCTCATTTCGGTCCATGTCACCGGGACTGATGCCAGCGGGAACGCCAACGTCGCGACGGTCGGGTCCGGTGCGGCCGCCGGTGATGCCGTGGTCCTGACTTTGGCCACGCTCTTCGAGTTCGACGACAACTTGACGACGGCGTCGGTCACACTTACGCCGAGCACTACCTCCACCTCCACGGAGAGTGCCAACCCCTTCATCCGTATAGACTTTTCGGAGGGGGCCGAGTACGACATCAACGGCGTTGACAGCCTCTCTTTTGGCACTCCGGCCGTCGCGGTGGCGATCGATTCCCACAATGGAGTGGCGCTGACTGCGCTCCTCTTGGACGATGTGAGCGTCCTGGGAACCCAGGGTAGTGTCGACTCCGACTCCTTTGTGCTGAAGGCGAGCGGTCTGAGCGTTGGAACCCACACTGTGAAGTTCAACGGTAAGGACGACGTGGGTAACACGTTCACTTCGAACCAGACCTTCACTTTCACGGTGAGCGCTCGCCTGCCATACTCGGTGCCGCTGTCGCCGGGTTGGAACCTCATCTCTCTGCCGGGTGATCCCTCTGACACGGCCATCGACGCGGTGCTGCCGCCCGTCCACCCGGCCACGTCCGTCCTGAGCTACGACACGACCAGTGGCGTCGGCCAGTGGCTGGTTGCCAGCCGAGCCGGTGATGGCACCTGGACGGGGACCCTGAGTACGATTGATTCCAAGCATGCCTACTGGGTCTCCACCACCGCCTTCACGGCCATCAGCACGCTGATTCCCGAGCGTGACCCGGCGGCCGTCCTGCCCACGATTGCGGTGAAGGCTGGATGGAACCTGCTGCCGGTGGTTGACTTGCAGATAGCTGCGGCCGGTGGCGGCCCAGGCGGAGTGACCACTTCCGCGGTGGTCTACTTTACCAGCATCACCTGGTCTGTGGCCTACTCCTTCGACACCCAGAACAACACATGGTCTAAGCTGTCATCCAGCGGAGGCGATGTGGTGAACGGTAAGGGCTACTGGGTCTGGGCCACCAGGGACGCCACACTGGTACCGTAAGGTTCAACGAGCCTTCGGCGGAGCCCAGTCCTGCCAGAAGTAGATCCGAGAAAAGCCTCCCTCCCCTCGCGGGAGGGAGGCTTTTCTAAACTCCCAATTAAAGACCTTCTTCGGAGGTGGAGCGGGATGTCTGATGGCCGTGCTCACCCTTGGCCCCCGGGAGTCCTGGGGGCGGCCAGCTTCTACGCCGCGGCGTTGGTGCTGCTCCTCTCCGTAACCCCTGCTCTGGCCCAGACCGTCGGGCCGCCACCGCTGCCCGTGGTGTACCAGGGGGCCGTGTACCTGGACGGCGAAGCGCTATCGCGGGACGCGGAGCTGACGGTTCGCGTCGGCGATTGGGAGAGCGGGCCGGTCCCCGTGCGGGACGGCGCGTATATCAATCTGGTCGTTGGGCCGCCATCCCCCGACTACATCGGTGAGGAAGTTACCTTCCACCTGGGGGGCCTGCGGGCGGAGCAACGTTTCGCTTTCCCATCTCTCGGTCAGCCACGGTTCGAGACGCTGCGGCTGGACTTCACCGCCATTGAGGGAGAGACGTCTCTTCCCCTGGCTGGTCCTGAGCCGCCGGAGGAAGACACCTCAGGATTTCCCTGGCTGGCAGTCGTAGGTGGTGCGCTGGGTGGGCTGGCGCTGCTGCTCATCGTACTGCCGGCTGCGCTCCGCCGGCGTGGGACGCGCCCCAGGAGGACCAGCAGGGCCGATAGGCGCAGGAGCAGATAAGCCACGCTCCGCTCCGGCTTCCGGCGCTCTTGGGAACGCTCAGCGAGTGCGTGGGGCTAGCCGGCGGACGTGGCGGCGGGTTGGAGTCCCACGAGCTGAGATTCGCCGGGCAAGGAGCTTTTTGTGAGTTCCAGCCGTGGTTGGGCCTCCGTCTCTCTGAGACCCATCTCCCGTAAGAATGGAGAGAGCGGGTCCAGATCGACATCGATGGCTGGATGGGCGTAGTGCATCGGGACCACGATACGCGGAGCAATGGCATTCGCAAGCTCCGCCGCGATCGCCGGAGCGATGGTGCAGTGGCCACCCACGGGCAGCAGCAGTACGTCCGGCGAGGAGACCTCCTCGATCTGGCGGGAGGTCAGCATGGCGGCCAAGTCGCCCAGGTGGCAGACCGTCATTCCCTCTATCCTAATGACGAAGATGGTGTTCCACTCCCTGACTGCTTGAACGGACCCAGAAGGGCTCAGAGGGGTGCGAAGGCCTCTGATCTGAAGATTGGCCACCTCGTAGTCGCCCGCTTCAGTGAGCACCGTGACGTGCTGGCCGAGCCCCTTCGTGGCGCTGTGGTTGGGGTGTGCGTTGCTGATGGTTACGACGTTGGGATTC
Source organism: Dehalococcoidia bacterium (assembly GCA_965249185.1). GTDB lineage: Bacteria > Chloroflexota > Dehalococcoidia > Lucifugimonadales > Australimonadaceae > CBDFLS01. Next base: position 183,583 of record CBDFLS010000002.1, on the reverse strand, counting down.
GAGAGGGCATCGGGCACACGGAGCCCCAGTGAGCTGGGGAAGGGGTCGGTCATCAGCACCGTTCCGCCGCTGTGGAGGTGGAACGCGGAGTGGCCCAGCCAGGTGAGCTGCATGAGCGGCGGCTTAACGGCGCCGGCGGTCGGCGACCGTCCAGAGTGCTCCCGTGACCACCGAGGCCGCCATGAGCTTGACCAGGTCCCCCGGTAGGAAGGGGTACATCCCCTTGATGAAGAGGTTGTCCTGGTTGAGCGTGTCGCTGAAGGAGGCCCAGAAGAGAAGCCCCGGGAGGTAGATGGCCAGCGCGCCCAGCAGCATGGGCCACAGCGACCGGCCGTGCGTCCACCCGCGCTGCGAGAGGAAGCCGACGAGCCCCACGCAGAAGATGAACCCAATCAGGAAGCCGCCGGTGATGCTGGTCTGGCCGGAGACGTAGGCCCAGCCGTTCCCGCCGCCCTGGAACACGGGCACCCCAGCCATGCCCAGGAAGTACCAGCCCAGGATGCTCACGAGCCCCCAACGCCAGCCGAGCACGCCTCCGGTCAGCAGCACGCCGAAAGTCTGGAGCGTGATGGGGACCGGGATGTCCGGCAGGTAGAATCGCGCTCTTCCGAACGCCACCAGCAGCCCGATGAAGAGAATCGCGATGGCGGCCTTCTGCCAGACGCTGGCTGAAGGCAACAGCGATTGCATCAGTGAGGGGTTCCGCTCTCCTATGAGCGCCCTTATGCCCCAGCGGGAGATCTGCCTTGAGCGGGCGGCGGCGTTCTGCATGGAGGTGCACCTCGCGAGCGGCGTCTTCGGTACGGCGGCGGAAGGCCCCGCTTAGGGTTTTGGGCAGGCGAGTATAGCAAAGGGGCTCAACGGGGGTCAACGCGGGACGGCAAGCGTTGGTGGCTATCGAGCCTTGGGGCCCTAAGGGCCCTTCTCCTTCGCCAGGGCCGTCTCAATGATGTTCAGAAGCTCTTCAGCCGCGGCCAGGTCTTTGTTGGAGAGCCTGACTCGCAGCTTCAGGCTACGCTTCACCGCGGCCTCCGCCTTGTCCAGCTCCCCCGTTTGGAAGTAGGCGAGGGCCGCCAGGAGGTGAGCCCGGGTGGCGTAGAGACTGTCCTTCGTGATCGCTAACGACCTCTCCACCTCCACCAGCGCCTTCTCCGGCTCCGAGAGCTTCAGGAACGCACCCGCACGGATGTTATACACCTCCCACTCATTGGGGAGCAGCTTTGGCAGGAGGTCGTAGTACGCAAGCGCCTCGGAGAGCTTCTCCTCCCGGCCCAGCAGCGCCAACGCCAGGGCGGAATCGGCTACTGCGATCATGGCAGGCGCCAGGAAGGGAGATGACCGAAGAGCGCGTACATTGCTGTTGTAGGCCTCCTCCAAGAACCGTCTTTTGAGCGCTATGTCATCGTTCAAATCGCTGGAGCTGGTGAAAAAGGTGCCCCGAAAGATGTGGTAGTCCGGTACATCGGGCGCCCGGGCTATCGCCTGGTCCAGCAGTGCAAGCCCACGGTCTGCGTCTCCTTGCTTGCCCGCCTCAACGCCAGAGGCCGCTGTGACCGACGCCCACGCATAGTCCACGTTCTTCGTCCACGTGACGACTCCCAGGGCAACGATAACCATTCCGGCCAGCGTGAAGCGCGCCCAGGGAAGCGGCTGATCGTATTGCTCCCGGCGCCTCCTCGCGCGGCGCGGAGGGCGCTCTGGTGGCGCCTTCCCTTCCGCCTCGGGAGCGGCGGCGCCCATGGCCCAGGGCAACGCAACGAAGAGCCCCAGAAGCGCCCAGAACAACGTCAGATCGGAGACCCTCGCGATTCCTGGGAGCTCCTCCACCACGCGGGCAGCGACCATCGACAGCAGGCCGATGATCACCCACCGGTGGGCGGGGGAGAAGTCGCCGCGGCGTCGGGCTAGCTGCATGCTGCCCACTCCGATGACGGCGGCCAGTAAACCCACGTAGCTCAGGAGTCCCAGGGCCCCCAGCTCCACCAGCTCATGGAGCAGGTGGTTGTGGGCGTAATCGTAATACCGGGTGCTCTGCGCCTCCAGCTCCGCCGGGCTGCGCAGCGGGAAGATGAACTGGAACATCTCCGGGCCGTACCCCACCAGGTGGCGGGCAGGAGCGAGCCGGTCTTTTATGTGCTCCGGGGTCGGCCGTTGTGCAACAAGGGCTAGCGATCCCTCCCACGTCAGCACCCGTTCGTTGGAGGTCTCCGGGAGCACCTGCGCCGGAATGGTGGCGCCACGTGTAACCACCGACTTGATGGGAGTCCAGCCGCCGCCTCCAAATTTGCCCGAGCCGGCCAGCAATACGAGCGCTGTAAGTGCCACGGCGGCGCCCGTGGCAATCGCCGTCCTCCTGGCGAACCGGCGGCTCCAGAAAGCCAGCAGCGACAGGCCCAGGAACACCAGGAGCCCCACCACCAGGCCGGCCCAGGCGCTCCGGCCTAGCGTGAGCATCAGCGCGAAGAGCTGAACGCTTAGCGAAACGCCTAACAAAACGCCCCAGAGCGGAAGACGCCGCCGGCGCCAGCGTTGGAGGCTTACCATTGCCAACGCCAATGACACGGGGACCGTGAGCACGAGAAGACCGCCGAGATGCACGGCGTTCCCTACGGTGGAGACGATGCGTTCTCCGCTCCCCACCCATTTGAAGGGGTCCAGGCCGACATACTGGAGGATGCCGTAGCCGCTCACCACGGTCCCCATGACGGCGATAGCTCCCAGGAGCCGCCACACCTGGGCGGGCCGCCTGACGTGGGCGCCAATGATGATGAGCAGGAGGAAGTACGAGAGCACGGTGTACAGACCGTAGCCGTCCTCGCCAGGCACCTTGCCCCAAAGGCTGATGCGGAAGGAAAGGGACCAGAGCGCGGAAACCACGTTTACCCCGACGAAAAGACTAGCTGCCACCAGGACAAGGCGGACCGGCTGCGCACGGACCCACTGGTTAAGTTGCGGCCACCAGGCGTCGAGGCGCGGCAGTGGCGGCCGCCTTCCCTCCACCGCGGTCTCCAGGACCCAGAGGATGGTCATGAGCCCCACCAGCGTCCTGAGCAGCAAGACCTTGGGCGTCTCGAAGGGAACAATCATCGAACCGTTCGGCGCCATAATGATCGGGATCAGGAGGACGGTGGTCAGCCAAAGCGTCTCCATGGCCCGCCGGATGTGGCTGCCTAGGCGCGGATAGTCGGTGGGGTGGCTACGGAAAGTGGCCATCGTGTTGGTGTCGCCTCTGCCGAGCGCACTCCGGACTGCGCCGGTCGTGGCTCTCGACTAGATATTACCAGCGATGGGCGGATGAAGCAGCGCTGGCCGTGGTGGGTTGTCCGGATCTCTCGGGGGGTCTACGCTGTGTGCGATATGGTCAAGGAGACCCGGCATGCCTAACACCGAGACCTCCGCCGCGTGGGAATACCATCGCTCCACCGGGCATTCGCTTCAAAGCGTCAACGCCGGCCACCACCACTTGAACTGGTCTAATCAGCCGCGTTCGTACAAGCTCTATGCGGACTTGGAAGAAGCGCTTGCTCTTCCCCAGGAGCTGCCGCGGTCAGCAGTCCCGGCGTTGACGGCGGTCTCGGCCACAAGTGGTCCGGAGCGCGAAGAGACCATCCCCGATCTGAAGCTCCTCACATCGCTCCTCTATTTCTCGGCGGGCGTGACCAAGGTCTTTCAGTCCCCTGGTGGGAAGATGGCCTTCCGCGCGGCCGCGTGCACGGGCGCCCTCTATCACATCGAGCTGTATCTGGCGTGCGGCGAGCTTCCGGGGTTGGAGGCCGGGGTGTATCACTTCGGGGTCCACGATATGGCCCTGAGACGGCTTCGCCGTGGCGACTACCGCGGCTTTCTGGCGAAGGCCGCCGGGAACGAGCCGGGGGTGAGCGCGGCGCCCGTGACCATCGTCTTCACCAGCACCTACTGGCGCAACGCATGGAAATATCAGGCTCGCACCTACCGGCACTGCTTCTGGGACAGCGGCACGATCCTGGCTAACCTGCTCGCTGTCGCCTCGGCGAACCACCTTCCCGCACGGATCGTGGAGGGGTTCGACGATGACCAGGTGAACCGGCTTCTGGCCCTGGATGACGAGCGGGAAGTTGCGCTGGGGCTGGTGCCCCTGGGCCATGCTCCAGCCTATGTCCCGGGCCCGGAGCCTCACCTGGACCGCCTGCGACTGGAGACGGTCCCGCTCTCCAGCACCGAGGTGGACTATCCGGCCATCCGTGCCATGCACAAGGCCTCTTCGCTGGCCGGTGAGGCGGCGGTGGAGCAGTGGCGCAGCCGCGCGAAGCCCAGGACGCTTCCGGCGCCCAGCGGAGAGACGGTCCCCTTGCGCCCTCTGGCGCTGGACGCGGCGTCCCAGGACCCCATCGAAACGGTGATCAGTCGGCGAGGCTCGGCCAGACGCTTCGAGCGCTCCTCCATCGGCTTCGAGCAGCTCTCAACCATGCTCTCGGCGGCCACCGGAGGCATCCCCGCCGATTTCCTCGATCCTGGCGGCGGGGCGCTGAGCGATCTTTACCTGATTGTCAACGCCGTGGAGGGGCTGTCCAGCGGCGCCTATATGCTCCACCGGGATAGCCAGGCCCTGGAGCTGCTGGCGGCGGGAGACTTCCGTAGGGAGGCTGGATACCTGGACCTGGGCCAGGAGCTCGCCGCCGATGCCGCGGTCAACGTCTACTTTCTCACCGACCTGGCGCCGGTGTTGGAGCGATATGGCAACCGGGGCTACCGGCTCGCCCAGCTCGAGGCGAGCGTCACCGCGGGGAAGCTCTACCTGGCGGCCTACGCCCTGAAGCTGGCGGCGACGGGCCTCACCTTCTTCGATGACGATGTGACCGACTTCTTCTCGCCCCACGCCAGGGGGAAGAGCGTGATGTTCCTGACTGCCGTGGGCGATAAGGCCAAACGCCGGGCAAGCTAGGATTGCCGCCAATGCCGGTGGGGGTGGCCCAGGGACCGTGGCGCGATAGCTACGACGACTTACCAGCCACGAGCCGCATGGCCTCGTCCGCCACGCGCTCGGCGGTGAGGCCGAACCGCTCGTAAAGGGTCTTCGCCGGCGCGGAGGCCCCGAAGTGGGGCAGCCCAATGGCTATCCCGTCGAGGCCCACGTACCGCTCCCAGCCCACCGGCGTAGCCGCCTCAACGGATACCCTCGCCCGTATGCTGGAAGGCAGCACGCTTTCGCGGTACTCCACCGGCTGGGCGTCGAACAGCTCCCACGAAGGCAGCGACACCACCCTGCCGGGCACCCCTCGCTCCTGAAGAAGCCGCCCCGCCTCGAGGGCTATGTGGACCTCCGCCCCGGTGCCTATGAGGACCACCTTCGGGTCCGGTCCCGCCTCCCACAGCACGTAGCCGCCGCGCTGGACACCGCTGGCTGGCGCCATGGCAGTCCGGTCTATCACCGGCAGGTCCTGGCGGCTCAGCGCCAGCGTCGTGGGGCCATGACGCCGCTCGAGCGCCACCTTCCAGGCCTCCACCGTCTCCGTGGCGTCGGCGGGCCGCAGCACCGCCAAATTTGGTACGCTCCGCAGACCGGCGAGCTGCTCGATGGGCTGGTGCGTGGGGCCGTCCTCGCCCAGGCCTATCGAGTCGTTGGTGAAGATGTAGACCACGCGCTGCTCCATGAGCGCGCCCATGCGTATCGGTGGCCGCATGTAGTCGGAGAAGATGAGAAAGGTGGCCGTATAGGGGATGGTGCCCCCGTGGAGCGCCATCCCGTTGGCGATGGCGCCCATGGCGTGCTCGCGTACGCCAAAGTGCATGTTGTGCCCACAGTAGTCCTCGAAACCGTAGTGGCCGTGGTCCTTCAGGGTCGTCTTGGTGGAGGGCGCCAGGTCCGCCGAGCCCCCCGTGAAGGCGTGGACCCGCTCGACGATAGCATTCATGACCCGGCCTGATGCCTCCCGCGTTGCGATGGGCTTGTCGCCCGCCTTGAAGAGGCCCTCCAGGTCCCGGTCCCATCCCTCCGGCAACGCGCCGGAGAGCTCCGCCTCGAACTGGCGGGCGTCGTCGGGGTAGCTCCAGCGGTACGATTCCAAGCGCGCTTCCCATTCCCGGTGCAGCCGCTGGCCGCGCTCGAGGGCCCGCCGAAAGTGCTCCAGGGCCTCCGGTGGGACGGTGAAGGGTTCCCGGTGGGGCCATCCCAGGCGCTCTCTGGTCAGGAGCAGCTCCTCCTCCCCCAGAGGCTCGCCGTGCGCGGAGGCCGTGCCGGCTTTGTTCGGGCTGCCGTAGCCGATGACCGTCCGGCAGATGATCAGGCTTGGGCGCTGCGCCTCCGCCTTGGCCATGCCGATGGCCGAGTCCACCAACGCCGTGTCCATGCCATCGATGGGCCCCACCACGTGCCAGCCGTAGGCCTGGAAGCGCTGGGCCACGTTCTCGCCGAAGGAGATATCCGTGCTTCCTTCAATGGAGATGTCATTGTCGTCGTAGAGGTAGATAAGCTTGCCCAAGCGCAGCGTGCCGGCCAATGAGGCCGCTTCGGAGGCCACCCCCTCCTGCAGGTCGCCGTCGGAGATGATGGCGTAGGTGTAGTGGTCCACCAACGTGTGGTCGGGGCGGTTGTAGTGCTGGGCCAACCAGCGCTCCGCGATGGCCATTCCCACGCCGTGAGCAAAGCCCTGGCCCAGGGGGCCGGTGGTCATCTCCACGCCCGGCGTCAGCCCGTGCTCGGGATGGCCCGGCGTCTTGCTTCCCCACTGGCGGAAACGCCTGAGCTCATCCAGGGGAAGCTCATAGCCGGTGAGGTGAAGGAGCGCGTAGAGCAACGCCGAAGCGTGGCCGGGCGAGAGGATGAAGCGGTCCCGGTCGGGCCAGTCGGGGTCGTGGGGGTCGTGCCGGAGGAACCGGTCCCAGAGCACATAGGCCATGGGGGCCGCGCCCATGGGCGTACCTGGGTGGCCGGAGTTCGCCTGCTGCACGGCATCCAGCGCCAGGAACCGGATGGTGTTGATGCACAGATCGTCGAGCTTCGAATCGACCATGCTTGCTCCTCCTCTCTATTTATGGCGCAAGCCCAACCTGCCGGTGGCCAGGGTTAGCTTGGTTGACACCCTTTTCGAAGGCGACGTAGAATGCACACGAGGGCACGTTAAAGGAGGCTATGGCGATGTTAGAGATGGTTATCGATAGCATCCGCGTAAGTCTCATGAATTACCAACGCGTGGTGATTTTAAGGGAGAAGGAGGCTGACCGATACCTCCCTATCTGGATCGGTCCGGCTGAAGCGGATGCCATCGCCGTCAAGCTTCAGGACGTGGCCGTGCCCCGCCCGCTGACCCACGACCTGCTGGGTTCGCTGGTGACGACCTTAGGCGCGGGAATCGATCACATCGTGGTCTCGGAGCTGGCGAACGATACCTTCTACGCCAAGATTGTACTGGACAGCAATGGCAATCACGTGGAGGTGGACTGCCGGCCCAGCGATGCTCTGGCCGTGGCGGTCCGGGCCAAGGTGCCGATCTTCGTCGAGGACAGCGTGCTGGAGAAGGCGGGGATCCTCATGGACAAGGAGAGCGGCAAGCCGCTTGGCGGCGAGGCCGATGGCGCCGAGTCGTCCGGCGGTAAGGTCAATGAGGAGGAGCTTAACCAGATGTCCGCCTTCAAGGACTTCATCAGCAACCTCCACGAGCTTGAAGAATTGGGCGGCGGCAGCTCGTTCACCTCATGACCGATCGTTGAGCTACCAACGTAAAAGCATGCGGAAAGCCCCGGCCCTGTCGGGGCTTTCTGTATGCCGGGGACAGGGTGGAGAGGGGGCGTTTTTCGTTGACCCTCAGGGGTGGTTGTGATACGCTTCACCAAGTCCGAGGCGAGCCGTGAACCAGCGCCGCTGGTGGGTGACCGGCCTCCAGTTTACCGGTGTCGGGTGGTACATCGCCGGCGCCATTGTGCTGGGTGCCCTGGGTGGCTCGTGGCTTGACGGCTGGGCTGGTACCTCTCCCCTCTTCCTCCTTCTGGGTGTCCTGTTGGGTGTTGTACTCGGCTTCTACGGGACGTATCGGATGGCGGTTGCCTTCTTCGTAGACGGGGAAGACTCCAAACAGGGCAAGGGACCTTAGAGTTGGCGCAACGAAAAGTGGTCGTGCTTCTCCTGGGAGTTGCGGCTGTACTGCTGGGGGTGGGCTTCTTTACCGGCGCCGTGGGCGCCGCCCTCTTTGGCCGGGAGAAGCCCTTTATTCCGGTGCCGGAGATCCACCTGGCGCCTCAGGCCGTATTCGAGATCGGCGGGTTCTCGGTAACCAACACCCTCCTTTCGGCCTGGCTCACCTGCATTCTGCTCGTGTTCCTCTTCGCCGTGGGCACACGCCGCATGCGACTCGTCCCCACGGGCCTCCAGAACCTTCTGGAGGCCCTCATCGAGGCGCTCTACGGGTTCATCGTGGGCGTGGCCGGCGAAAAGTACAGCCGCCGCTTCTTCCCGCTGCTGGCGACCATCTTCCTGTTCATTGCCTTCAACGCCTGGATAGCCCTGCTCCCGATATACCCGACCCTGGGCGAGGTGAACGCTGAAGGGCACATCTCCACCCATCTGCTCCGTTCCGCGGGCACCGACATCAACATGCCCTTGGCGCTGGCCCTCATCTCTGCCGTGTTCGTGGAGACGTGGGGGTTCCGGGCCCACGGCGTTGGGTACGTCCGGGAGTTCATCCGCTTCGGGGGCATCGGCCGGGGCCTCAGAACGCTCAACTTTGGCGTCCTCTTCTCCGGCTTCGTGGAGGCGTTCCTGGGGATGCTGGAGGCGCTGAGCCACGGTATACGGCTCATCAGCTTCACCTTCCGTCTCTTCGGCAACATGCTGGCCGGGGAGATCGTCCTGCTCATGATCACCTTCCTCATCACCTTCGTGGCGGCCATCCCCTTCTATGGCTTGGAGCTGCTTGTGGGCGGCGTCCAGGCCCTGATCTTCGTGGGCCTCACACTGGTGTTCGCCATGATGGCGGTGGCGCCCCACGAGGGGGCCGATGAGGAGGAACATATGGAGACTACATTGCAGACCGCCTGATGCCTTCGGGCTCAGACGGTGGGGAGCAGCGCGGATTACTTGTAGCACAGGAGGAGTCTTCCATGATTGATGAGGCGTTTAAGTTCCTTGGCGTGGGCTTGGCGGGCCTTGGTCTGGCAGGCGCTGGAATAGGTCTCGGTATACTGGGCTCCGGGGCCATGAATGCCCTGGGCCGGAACCCCGAGGCGAAGGCTGCCATCGTGCCGAACATGGTGCTGGCCCTGGCGTTCACCGAGGCCATCGGCATCTACGGACTGGTGACGGCGATTCTGCTCATCTTTGTCGCCTGATCCCAGCAACTCGTAGCCAAGAAGGGGGTTTCACGTGTTGGCGTCACCACCGTTGGCCGAGGATGCGAGCGGCATCTCCGCACTGGGCGTAGACTGGCAGAGCATGGTCGCCTACCTGGTGAGTTTCGGACTGCTGCTGATCATCCTCTATCTGGTCGGCTACAAGCGCATCCTGGGCATGATGGACCAGCGCTCGGAGCGCATCCGCGACAGCCTGGAGGAGGCGGACCGCGTTCGTCGCGAGTCCGAGGAGCGCCAGGTGGAGATGCAGCGCGCCTTGGCGGAAGGGCGCCAGGAGAGCCAGCGGCTCCTCGCCCAGGCCCGGGAGATGGCGGAGCGTTACCGGCAGGAGGAGACGGAGCGGGCACGGCAGGAGGCCCAGGCCTTCATGGAGCGTGCCCAGGTCGAGATCAGGCGCGAGCGCGACGCCGCCGTCGAAGAGGTGCGCAGGCAGTTCGGTGATCTCGCTATCACCGCCGCCGGGCGCGTCATCCGTCGCTCGTTGGACGCTCAGGTGCACCAGGACCTCATCGACGAGGTGCTCCGCGAAGGCGTCGTCGACAAGGGACCGGGGAGGTAGCCGCCGTGGCGAGAGCGCCCACCGCCAAACGATACGCCCAAGCCCTCTTTCAGATCGCCCACGAGCAGGGCGGTGAGGAGGGATGGCTGGACGGACTCAAGCGGGCCCACGGTGTCCTCTCCGAGCCCACCGCGGCCACCTTCCTGGCGCTCCCAGGCGTGGGGCTGGCGCGGAAGCAGGAGGCGGCCCGCGAGCTGCTGGTAGACCAGGACCGGTTGCTGGTCAACCTGGTGCAGCTCCTCATCTCCCGCCGCTCGCTTGCACTCCTGCCGCTGGTGGTCCAGGAATACGAAACGCTCCTGGATGCGAGCAGGGGGCGAGTGCGCGCGCAGGTGGCCAGCGCCGTTCCGCTCTCGGACGAACAGCAGGCCCGTCTGCGGGGATTGCTGGCGGATATGTTCGGCAAGGAGATGGTGCTGGACGTGCGCGACGACCCGGAGATCATGGGAGGGCTCATCGCCCGGGTGGGCGACCGGGTGATCGATGGGAGCGTGCGGACCCGGCTGGAGTCCCTCAAACAGCGTCTCACACAAGCGGCCGTCATCTAGGCGGACCGAGCAGAGGAGAGAAGGGCAATGACTACTCGTGGGCAGGACATCACCTCGGTCCTCAAACGCCAGATCGAGGAGTTCGGCGGCGAGGTGGCCGTCATGGAGGTGGGCACGGTGGTGGAGGTGGGAGACGGCATTGCCCGCATCCAGGGTCTGGGCGGCGTGGCCTTCGGTGAGCTGGTCCAGTTCCCGGGCGACGTCACGGGTCTCGCGCTGAACCTGGAAGAGGACGCCGTGGGCGTCGCGGTCCTGGGCGACGCGTCGGGCATTCGCGAGGGCGACCAGGTGCGCACCACGGGCCGTATCGCCCAGGTGCCGGTGGGGGAAGCCCTGCTGGGACGCGTCGTCGGCCCCCTGGGGCAGCCGCTGGACGGCAAAGGGCCTATCAAGACGGAGCGGAACCGGCCCCTGGAGCTCGTGGCGCCCAATGTGGTCGCCCGCCAATCGGTGAGCACGCCCGTGCAGACCGGCGTGAAGGCCATCGACGCCATGATCCCCATCGGCAGGGGCCAGCGGGAGCTGATCATCGGCGACCGCTTCACGGGCAAGACGGCCATCGCCGTCGATACCATCATCAACCAGCGGGGGGGAGACCTGCTCTGCATCTACGTAGCCATCGGACAGAAGGTGGGCCGCGTGGCACAGGTCCAGGCGGTGCTGGAAGAGCACGGCGCTCTGGCCCACACCGTCATTGTCACGGCCAACGCCTCCGACCCCGCGCCCCTGCAATACCTGGCGCCGTACGCCGGGTGCGCCATAGGCGAGGAGTTCATGGCCCAGGGGAAGGACGCGCTCATCGTGTACGACGACCTCTCCAAGCACGCATGGGCGTACCGGCAGCTCTCTCTTCTGCTGCACCGGCCCCCAGGACGGGAGGCGTATCCGGGCGATGTCTTCTACCTCCATAGCCGGCTGCTGGAGCGCGCCGCCCGCATGGACGATGCCAACGGTGGCGGCTCGCTGACCGCGCTCCCCATCATCGAGACCCAGGCGGGCGATGTCTCCGCGTACATCCCCACCAACGTCATCTCCATCACCGATGGCCAGATATACCTGGAGGCGGAGCTGTTCAACGCGGGCACACGCCCCGCCGTGAACGCCGGCCTCTCGGTCTCGCGGGTGGGTGGCGCCGCCCAGACCCGGGCCATGAAGAAGGTGGCGGGGCGTCTCCGCCTTGAGCTGGCCCAGTACCGGGCGCTTGCGGCCTTCGCTCAGTTCGGCACCGCGGACCTGGACCGGGCGACCCGGAACCAGCTCGAGCGGGGCCAGCGCAGCATGGAGGTGCTCAAACAGCCCCAGTCCAAGCCGGCCTCCCTGGCCGATCAGGTGGCCATCCTCTATGCGGTGGTCAATGGACATCTGGACGATGTGCCCACGGAGCGGGTGACTCAGTTCGAGGAGCAGTTGACTACATATCTGCGCACCAGCAAGCCGGAGTATATCCAGTCCATTCAGGAGACGAAGGACCTGACCGGCGATGCCGAGGAGACACTGAAGGAAGCCATCGGATTTGTGAAACAGACGCTGGGCGTGGAGTAAGCATCCCTCGCCTGTAGGGGAAGAGGCCGACGTGGCCAACGTACGCACCATCAGACGGCGCATCCGCAGCGTTCAGAACACGGCCAAGGTGACCAAGGCCATGCAGATGGTCGCCGCCTCCAAGATGCGCCGCGCGCAGGAGCGGGTCCTGGCCGGACGTCCCTATGCGGACAAGATACGTCAGGTGTTGGCGGGCCTTTCGACCCAGCGGCAAGATGGCGAGGGGCCGCTCCACCCCCTGCTGGAGCGCCGGCCCGTCCAGCGGGTCCTGGTCATCCACGTCACGCCCGACCGGGGTTTGTGCGGCGGACTGCCCTCCAGCATGAACCGGCGCGTTGGCCAATTCATGTTGGAGCAGGCGTCCGAGGTGACGGTGATTACGGTGGGGCGCAAGGGACGCGACTTCATGGTCCGCTCCGGGCGGGACGTGAAAGCGGTGTTCACCGACCTCGGCGACCGTCCCAGCCTGGCCGATACGCTGCCCATCACCCACCTCGTCTCCCAGATGTATGTCGATGGGGAGGTGGACCAGGTGGTCCTGGCCTATTCAAGCTTCGTGAATACCATTCTCCAGCGCCCGACTGTCGTCCAGGTGCTGCCGGTGGAGACGCCGGAGCTCGAGTCCGTCGCCGTCTCCCAGGACTATATCTACGAGCCCGGTGCGACGGAGCTCTTCGCGGCGCTGGTGCCCCGGTTCCTGGAGATGCAGGTCTACCATGCCGTGCTGGAGGGCATCGCCAGCGAGCAGTCGGCCCGTATGGTGGCCATGCAGAGCGCGACCGACAACGCGAGTGCGATGGCCGATGATCTGACCCTGGAGCTGAACAAGGTGCGACAGGAGAGCATTACCCGCGATCTGCTTGATATCGTGGGCGGCGTTGCCGCTCTGACCGATGTATAGACGTCAGGAGGTGCGTGACTGTGGCTGCAGGAGCTGAAGGCAAGATTGTACAGATCATCGGTACGGTGGTGGACGCCGAGTTCCCGCCGGACAACCTCCCCGCGCTCAATAACGGCCTGGAGCTGGAGGTGAACGGCCAGCGGCTGGTGCTGGAAGTGGAGCAGCACGTGGGCAACAACTGGGTCCGGTGTCTGGCCCTGGGGCCCACCGAGGGGCTCACCAGGGGCACGTCGGTCAAAGATATGGGCCAGCCCATCTCGGTGGCCGTGGGCGAGGCAACCCTGGGCCGCCTCTTCAATGTGCTCGGCGACCCGCTGGACGGCCTTGGCGCCGTGAATGCCCAGGAGCACTGGCCCATCCACCGGGAGCCGCCGACTTATGAGGAGCAGAGCTCCACTACCGAGGTCCTGGAGACGGGGCTCAAGGCCATCGACCTGATAGCGCCCTTCACCAAAGGGGGCAAGATCGGCGCCTACGGCGGCGCCGGCGTGGGCAAGACTGTCATCATCATGGAGCTGATCCGCAACATCGCCAACGTGCACCAGGGCTACTCCGTCTTCGCCGGCGTCGGAGAGCGCTCCCGCGAGGGGAATGACCTGTGGCACGAGATGCAGGAGTCCGGCGTGTTGAAGAACACCGTACTGGTGTTCGGGCAGATGAACGAGCCCCCGGGCGTGCGGCTGCGGGTCGGCATGACCGGCCTGACCATGGCCGAGTACTTTCGCGACAAGATGAACCAGGACGTGCTGCTCTTCATAGACAACATCTACCGCTACATTCTGGCCGGAATGGAGGTCTCGGCGCTCCTGGGCCGTATGCCCTCGGCCGTGGGCTACCAGCCAACCCTCGGAACGGAGATGGGCGCATTGCAGGAGCGCATCACCTCCACCACCAAGGGCTCCATCACCTCCTTCCAGGCCATCTATGTGCCCGCCGACGACTACACCGACCCCGGCGTGGCCACCACCTTCGGCCACCTGGACGCGGTCATCGCCCTGGAGCGCTCCATCGCGGAGCAGGGGCTCTACCCGGCCGTGGACCCCCTCACGTCCAGCTCGCGCATTCTGGACCCCGCCGTGGTGGGCCAGGACCACTACTCGACCGCCCGGGACGTGCAGCGGGTGCTTCAGCGCTACCGGGAATTGCAGGACATCATCGCCATTCTGGGCATGGAGGAGCTGTCGGACGAGGACAAGGTCACCGTGTCCCGGGCCCGGCGCATCCAGCGATTCCTCTCCCAGCCCATGTACGTGGCGGAGGCCTTCACCGGACAGGAGGGCCGCTACGTTCCCACCAAGGAGACGGTCCGCGGCTTCAAGGAGATCCTGGAGGGCCAGCACGACGACCTGCCGGAGCAGGCCTTCTATATGATTGGCACGATCGACGAGGCGGTGGAGAAGGCCAAGACGCTGGCGGGGGCGTAGCAGAAAGAGGCGGGTCTCATGGCATCCATGCGGCTAGAGATCATCACCGCCGAGCGCGTCGTCTTCGAGGGCGACGTGGATGTGGTGGTGGCGCCGGGCAGCGAGGGCGAGCTGGGCATCCTGCCGCACCACGCCGCGCTGATGACCATGCTCCAGCCAGGCGAGCTGCGATACCGGCAGGGCGGCGAAGAGAGCTATCTGGCGGTCTCCGGCGGCTTCATGGAGGTCACCGGCGACCGGGTGACGGTGCTGGCGGACGCCGCCGAGCGCGTGGAGGAGATCGACGAGGCGCGAGTCCAGGAGGCCATGGAGCGGGCCCGCGAGCGCATCGCCCAGCGGAGCAGCGACATCGACCTGGAGGAGGCGATGCAGTCGCTACGGCGCTCCCAGGCGCGTTTCCAGCTCGTGCGCCACCGGAGGCAAAGCAGGCCGAAGGGTGGGGCAGGGGGGCCCTCGGGGTCCGAGTCATCAGGGGGCCCGTAAGCTGCTTGCGGGCCCTTTGGTGTTCGGGGCGGGGGCTTCTCCGGCTGGTCCGGACTCTTGGGCGCTACCCGTGCTGGGAGGAGCTGAGGTAGTAGGTCATGGACTGAAGGGCCAGCACCGGGTCTATACTGCGGATCTGGACGTCCGGCGGCGTTTGGGGTGCGACGGGCGCGTAGTTGAGGACCGCCTTGACGCCGCAGGCCACCAGCTCATCGATAACCGCCTGGGCCTCGGCCGCCGGCACCGCCACGATGACGAGGTGCACCTGCTCATGCTCAATAACCTGGGCGAGCATGGATATGGGCTGGATCATGAGCCCACCGGCGAGCTGGCCCACCAGCCGGTTGTCGGCGTCGAAGGCGCACACCACGCGAAAGCCCTCGGGCCCGAAGCCGGGGTAGCTGAGGATGGCCCTGCCAAGCCGCCCCGCGCCGACGATCGCCACGTTCCAGGTACGGTCGAGGCCCAGAATATGGCGTAGCTCCTCCACCAGGCTCTGGATGCTGTAACCGCGCCCCTGCTTTCCGAAACGGCCGAAGTGGCTCAGGTCCTTGCGGATCTGGGCGGGGGTCACCTGGAGGCGTGCGCCCAAGAGCTGGGAGCTGACCACCTCCACGCCCGACTGCCGGAGCTCGGTAAGGGCTCGAAGGTACTGCGGGAGCCGCTGTATGACGATCTCAGGGGGTTCCATATTGCGTGAGAGCCTTTAGGAATTGTAATGAAAATTACAAGCTGAAATCTCGTAGAAAACGAGCGACTGTGGCACCCAAAGATGGTAATGGAAAGCGCAGGGGGCGTCAACAAATCCGCGCGGACGCCGGCTCCGCGGGCGGTGGACCCAACGGGTGAGGACGCATCTCACCGGCGGGGCGCGTCTTGCGCGGGCCGAAGCCGCTTCGCTATACTTGCGTGTGTCTCCAGCCCATGGGGGCCGCCGGCCGGCCATCCTTTCCCATCCATCTCGCGCTACTGCTTCGCTCGTCGAGCCAGCACGGGGGCCATATGTACCTCGGCGTTTGCCGCCTCACCTTTCGCCTCCCTGAAAACGCCTCCCTCAAGGGTAAGCGCCAGGTTGCCCACTCCCTCATCTCGCGTCTGCGACAACGGTTCAACCTCTCGGTGGCCGAGGTGGACGGCCAGGAGGCGTGGCAGCGGCTGGTCGTGGGACTCAGTTGTGTCAGCAACGAAGCCCATCACGCCAGCGAGATGATCGACGCCGCGATCCGCTACGCGCATGGACTGCGCCTGGACGCCGAGCTGGTGGATGTCCAGCGCGAAACGATGAACGGCGTTTAGGCGTGGAGGTCGAGGCTTTTCTGCGCGAGGTGCGCCAGGCCCCCTGGCACCAGGACCAGATAGCCCATGTCCAAGAGCTGCCTCCCCGTCCCGCCGTAACCGGCGCCCTGCGCCACCCCTTGCATCCCGTCCTGGAGCAGAGCCTGGAGTCGCTGGCGCTCTTTCCTCTCTACGCGCATCAGGCCCGCGCGGTGGACGCGCTCTTTGACGGCCAGGACGTGGCTGTGGTTACGCCCGCCGCCAGCGGCAAGAGCCTCTGCTACCACATTCCGGTGGTGCAGGCGCTCCTGGACGACCCCACGAGCCGCGCCCTCTATCTCTTTCCCACGAAGGCGCTGGCCCAAGATCAGCTCCGTGGGCTCCGGGAGCTGCTGCCTCCAAACATGAGGCGTCGGGCCGCCATCTTCGACGGCGATACGCCCCACCACGAACGGTCCGCCCTCCGGAGCAGCGCCCACGTGGTGCTGAGCAACCCGGATATGCTGCACCTCGGCATTTTGCCACGCCACCGCTCGTGGGCCAGGCTGCTGGCCGGGCTTCGGTACGTGGTCGTGGACGAGGCCCACGTGTACAGGGGCGTCTTTGGCTCCCACGTGGCCAACGTGCTGCGTCGCCTCCGGCGGCTCTGCCGCCGCTATGGCAGCGACCCACGGTTCATCCTCTGCTCCGCCACCATCGCCAACCCCGGAGAGTTCGCCCAGCGGCTTACCGGCAGGCCCGCCACCGTGGTGGATGACGACGGCGCTCCCTCCGGGGGGAAAGCGGTTCGTCTTCTGGAACCCGCCGCTCTTAGACGAGGTCGAGGGCATACGTCTGAGCGCGAGTCGGGAGACGGCCCAACTGCTGGAGGCCCTCGTCCGGGCGAGTGTGCGCACCCTGGCCTTCGTGCGCACCCGCAGGCAGGCGGAGCTCGTCTATATGGCCGTGCGGGACCGGCTGCGTGACGGCCCCGCCGGGCTGGCCGAGCGGGTGCGTCCCTATAGGGCCAGCTACTTGCCCGAGGACCGCCGCGCGGTGGAGCAGGGGCTTCTCCACGGAGACCTGCTGGCCGTGGTGGCCACCAACGCGCTGGAGCTGGGCATCGACATCGGCGACCTGGACGCCACGCTCCTCAACGGCTACCCCGGCAGCATCTCCAGCGCCTGGCAGCAGGCGGGGCGCAGCGGGCGCAGCGGCCATGAGTCGTTGAGCGTGCTGGTGGGCCAGGACAACCCCCTGGACCAGTACCTGATGCGCCATCCCGGCTTCTTCTTCGGCAGCCCGCACGAGCACGCACGGATCCTCCCGGAGAACCCCCACGTGCTGGCCCCTCACCTGCAGTGCGCCGCCTACGAAATGCCCCTGGCCGATGAGGACGCCCAGCTCTTCGGCGACACGTTCATCGGACAGGTCCAAGAGCTAGAGCGAAATGGGCTGCTCCACCGGCGCCATGAGAGATGGCACCTGGAGCCGGCGGTCAGCTATCCGGCCCAAGGCGTGAGCATCCGTTCCGTCTGGGGAGACCAGTACCTGGTGGTGGAGAGCACGTCCGGCAGAGTGCTGGAGCACGTGGAGGAGTTCGCCGCCTTCAGCCAGATTCATCCCGGCGCGGTGTACCTGCACCAGGGCGAGCCGTACCTGGTGGAGCGGCTGGACCTGGATACGAAGACCGCTTACCTGAGCTCCACCGATGCGCCTTACTACACCCAGTCGCGGGACGTGACCGACATCAGGGTGCTGGAGACGCTGCGCTCCAAGGCGCTCCGTGGCGTGACGGTCTGTCTGGGGGAGGTGGAGGTGTCGCGCGCCGTGGTCGGCTACCGCAGGAAGGCCCTCCACTCGGACGAGCCGCTGGGCGATGAGCCCTTGGACCTTCCCGTCCGTCCCTTCCGGACCGCGGCGCTCTGGTTCGATCTGCCGGCGGCCACGCTGGAGTGGGCGATTCGGGAGCGCCGCGACCTGGCCGGCGGACTCCACGCCATGGAGCACGCGGCCATCGGCGTGCTGCCCCTCTTCGCCCTCTGCGACCGTAATGACATCGCCGGCGTCTCCACCGCCGTGCACCCGGACACCGGCGCACCCCAGGTGTTCATCTACGATGGCCATCCGGGCGGCATCGGCATCGCGGAGCACGGGTACGAGGTGGTGGATGAGCTGTGGACCGTCACGCTCCAGGCCGTGGCGGACTGCCCCTGCGCCGAGGGCTGCCCCGGCTGCATCCAGTCGCCCAAGTGCGGCAACAACAACCACCCCCTGGAGAAGGAGGTGGCGGTGCGCTTTCTCCGCGACACGAGCGGCAAGAGGTAGCTGTTTAGGGCCAGCCCCGCCTAGCGGCTGTAGCAGTCGTCCGTGAAGGGCCGCACGTGCTTTACGAAAGCGTCCAGGTCGTCGTCCATCACGTGGTGGGTGGTGCCGGGGACCTCCACCCAGCGGGCCTCGCCCTTGGTCGTGGCGCACATCTTGTCCAGCAACTCGTAGGTGAGGAAGTCGGTGACCTCGCCCTTGACGAAGAGGGTGGGGCACTCCACGTTCGCCAGGTCCTGCCAGAGCCAGGAGTGGGCCTGGGCCCGGGCCGGCGGCTTGTCGCCCAGCCACTCGTCCCGCAGCAGCGGGTCGTGCTTGAAGATCACGCGGCCGCCGGGCACCTGCCGCATGGCATAGGGCGCCCGTTCGCGGGCGATCTGGTCGGACACCTTCGGCCCCCTGGGGAAGACCTTCACGCCCTCCTCCCACGTGGCGCAGTCCGGCGGCCTGTTGCCGAAGAAGCTGCGCTGCACCCGTTGGGCGGCCTCAACCGGGAAGCCTGGCCCCACGTCGACCACCACGATGCCCCGCGTCTTTTCCGGGTGCCTGCCGGCGTAGGCGAAGGCCACCCGGCCGCCCAGCGAGTGGCCGATGATCACCGGCCGGTCCAGCTCCAGCGTGTTCACCAGCGCCTGCACGTCGCTGTCCCACAGGTCGAAGCTGTACTCACGCTCGGGTGAAGGGCCGCTGTCGCCGTGGCCGCGCAGGTTCAGGGCGATGCACCGGTACCGGTCCTGCAGCCGCTCGGCGGTCTGGCGCCAGGTGTAGGCGATGCCCGTCAGACCTATGATCAGCAGCACGGGCGGAGCGCTCGGGTCGCCCCACTCCAGGTAGTTGAGCTGCAGATCGGGCCCATTGGAGATGTAGCCGGACTTTACCGCTGGTGCAACCATCTTAATCTTACCTCCATGCTGCTAAATCCTCGGGCATGATGCTGAATCCTCGGGTGTTCGCTGGCCGTCAGCGGCCGAAACAGTCGGCCGTGAAGGGCTCCACCTCTTTCAGGAACCCCTCCAGGTTGTCGTCCTGTATGTAGTGCGATGTGCCGGGCACCTCGACCCAGCGGGCCTCGCCTTTGGTGGTGTCGCACATCTTGGCGCATAGCTCGTGGGTCAGGAACGGAGTCTCCTCGCCCTTCAGCAGCAGCATGGGACACTGGACGTTTCCCAGGTCCTGCCAGAGCCAGCTGCTGGCCTGGGCGCGGGCTGGCGGCTTGTCGCCAAGCCACTCGTCACGCAGCAGCGGGTCGTGCTTGAACACGATCTTGCCGCTGGGTAACTGCCGGAAGCCGTGGGGGAGACGCCGCCGGGCGAGGTCGTCGGAGACCTTGGGTCCCCTGGGGACCCAGGGCAGAGCGGCGTCCCACGAATCGAACTCCATGGGCCGCTTCTTGAAGAAGTCCCGCTGGACCATGGCCGCGGCGTCCTCCGGGAAGCCTGGCCCCACGTCGACCACCACGATGCCCCGCGTCTTTTCCGGGTGCCTGCCGGCGTAGACGAAGGCGACCCGGCCGCCCAGCGAGTGGCCGATGATCACCGGCCGGTCCAGCTCCAGCGTGGTCACCAGCGCGTGTACATCGGTGTCCCACAGGTCGAAGCTGAACTCCCGCTCCGGCGTCGGGCCGCTGTCGCCGTGGCCGCGCAGGTTGATGGCGATGCACCGGTACCGGTCCGCCAGCGCCTCGGCGGTCTCGTTCCAGGCGTAGGCGAAGCTCGTCAGGCCGATGATCAGGAGCACCGGCGGGCCCTTGGGATTGCCCCACTCCAGGTAGTTGAGCTGCAGCTCGGGGCCATTGGAGATGTATCCCGACTTCACGGCTGGCGCCGGCATGGAGTACCTCTTCCTTGAATAGGGGCCGGAAGCGTCTCCCGGCCCGGCGCGGTTGGCGAGGGGACTTTACTACAGGGCCGAGCCGGTGACAACAAGCGCGGCAGGCCGAGTATTCGAGGGCGCTGAGTCAGGCCGCCCAAGACACCGGCCGCGAGTGCGGGGCGCGTCGTGTTCAGCCGTGGGCCATGGGCGTTCCGGCGATGGCTCGGGCCCAACCGCCGTATGCGGCGTCACGGGACCCCGCATAGGCTCCCCCGATCAGACCGGGGCTAGCTGCTGAAGCAGGCCGCCGTGAAGGGCTCGACCTCCTTCAGGAACCCCTCCAGGTTATCGTCCATGATGAAGTGTGTGGTGCCGGGCACTTCCACCCAGCGCGCGTTCGCCTTGGTCCTGCTCACCATCTCATCGCACAGCGCGGGAGTGAGGAAATCGGTGTTCTCTCCCTTGAGCAGCAGCGTGGGGCAGGTGTTTGCGTCCCAGTCCTCCCACAGCCACGCCGCGTGCTGGGCCCGGGGCGGCGGCTTGTCGCCCAGCCACTCGTCGCGCAGCAGCGAGTCGTACTTGAAGACCACTTTGCCGCTGGGCAATTGCCGAAGGGCGTAGGGCGCGCGCTCCTCGATCCTGGATTCGGGCACCGTGGGCCGCTTCCGCGCTATCAGGTAGTCCACCGCCTTCTTCCACGAGTCGAACTCAGTGATGTCGCTCTCCATGCCCTTCTTGACCCGCAGGGCGGCGTCCTCCGGGAAGCCGGGCCCCACGTCGACGACCACCGCGCCACGGGTGTTCTCCGGGTGCCTGGCGCCGTAGACGAAGGCCACGCGGCCGCCCAGCGAGTGGCCGATGATCACCGGCCGGTCCAGCCCCAAAGCGGTCACCGCCGCGTGCACATCATCGTCCCACGTGGCGAAGCTGAACTGCCGGTCCGGCGAAGGGCCGCTGTCGCCGTGGCCGCGCAGGTTCAAGGCGATGACCCGGTACTGTTTGCCCAGCGCCTCGGCGGTGGTGCTCCAGGTGTAGGCGAAGCCGCGCAGACCGATGATCAGGAGCACCGGCAGCCCATCGGGCTTGCCCCACTCCAGGTAGTTGAGCTGCAGATCGGGCCCGTTGGGAATATATCCGGACCTCACGGGTGTCGCTGCCATCAATCACCTCCTATTTCGCCCGCCTATTTTGACTGATTGAAGCTTACCGGCGCGGGAACGACCGGCGCTCCAGCGCCGGTCACTTTGGGCTCCCCGGCGGCGGGGCGCCCGATAGAATCGAGGCCTAGCCTCCGAAGGCCTTTGCCACGAAGGGCGAGACCTCCTTGAGGAACCCCGTCAGATTATCGTCGGGGATGCCGTGGGTGGTGCCGGGCACCTCGGCCCAGCGTCCCTCCCCCTTCAGCGTCTCCATCATCTGCTCACACAGCTCGGGGGTCAGGTAGGGCGTGTCCTCGCCTTTGAGCACCAGCACGGGGCATTGGACCTCGCCCAACTCCTTCCACAGGTGCGTCTTAGCCCGGGGAGGCAGCTCGGGGCCGAGCCACTCGTCGCGCACATAGGGGTCGCCCTTGGTCACGAACCTTCCGGTGGGTAGCCGCCGGAAGACGTGGGGAGCGCGCTCGACCACCACGGCCTCGGGCACGGAGGCCCGCCGCTGCTTGAGCCACGCCAGGGCCTCTTCCCATGTGCCCCAGTCGTCGGGCCTGGACACCATCCCCTGCTTGATGCTCTGGACCCCCGCGTCGGTGATGCCCGGCGCCACGTCCACCACGATGATGCCTCGCACGTCGGCAGGATGGGCCGCGGCGTACGCCATGGAGACGCGACCGCCCAGCGAGTGGCCGATGACCACGGGCCTGTCCAGCTTCAGGCCGCTGACCAGGGCGTACACATCCGTGGCGTAGAGCTTGAAGTTGTACTCGCGCTCCGGCGACGGACCGCTGTCTCCGTGGCCCCGCATGCTCAGGGCGATGACCCGGTACCGGTCCGCCAGCGCCTGCCCCGTGGGGTTCCAGTTGTAGGCGAGGCCATTCAAGCCGTGGAGCAGCACCACCGCCGGAGCGTCGGGCTTCCCCCACTCCAGGTAGTTGAGCTGTAGGTCCGGCCCGTTGGGCACGTACCCCGATTTCACCGCTGGCGTAGCCATAATCTCGCCTCCGTGCTTATTTCTGGACTGTGTGACTTGCGTTTGGCCCGTGTGACTTGCGTTTGGAGTGTGTGACTTGAGATGTATCCGCGCGGGGCCTACGTGCCGAAGCATGCCGCCGTAAAGGGCTCCACCTCGCCCAGGAACGCCGGTAGGTTGTCGTCCATGATGGCGTGAGAGGTGCCCGGTACCTCGGTCCATCTCGCCTCGCCCCTGGTGGCGGCGCACATCTGCTCGCACAGGTCGTGGGTGAGGAAGGGGGTCACCTCGCCCTTCAGCAGCAGCATGGAGCACTGGACGTTCGCCAGGTCTTGCCAGAGCCAGGTGTGGGCCTGGGCCCGGGGCGGTGGCTTATCGCCCAGCCACTCGTCCTGCAGCAACGGGTCGTGCTTGAAGACCACCTTCCCGCTCGGAAGCTGCCGGAGGTTGTACGGCGCCCGCGCCTCGATCATCGCGTCTGTCACCACGGGCTTGCGCTGGGCCCGGAGCCACGTGACGCCGTCCTTCCACGAGTCGAACTCCGTGGGCCGCTTGCCCATGAAGTTTTTCTGGACGCCGCTTGCGGCATCCTTCGGGAAGCCGGGCCCCACATCGACCACCACGATGCCCCGCGTGTGCTCCGGGTGCCTGCTGGCGTAGGCGAAGGCCACGCGGCCGCCCAGCGAGTGGCCCATGATCACCGGACGGTCGAGACCGAGGCCGGTGACCAGGGCATGGACGTCGGTGTCCCACAGGTCGAAGCTGAACTCCCGCTCCGGCGTGGGCCCGCTATCGCCGTGGCCTCGCAGGTTGAGGGCGATGCACCGGTACCGGTCTTGGAGCGCCTCGGCGGTCTCCCGCCAGTTGTAGGCTACGGCGGTCAAGCCGATGATCAGCAGCACCGGAGGCGCATCGGGCTCTCCCCACTCCAGGTAGTTGAGCTGCAGGTTGGGTCCGTTGGACACGTACCCTGATTTCACCGGCGGCGCGGCCATAGAACTGCCTCCTTAACACGGAGCCTTAGCTGGCGAAAGACTCCGCCAGGAAGGGCTCCACCTCTTTGAGGAATCCCTCCAGGTTATCGTCCATGATCCCATGCCCAGCGTTGGGTATCATCACCCAGCGCGCCGGACCCCAGGTCATCTGCACCATCTTGTCGCAGGTCTCCGGCGTCTGGAACTTGCTGGTCTCGCCCACCACCAGCAGCATGGGGCAGTGGACTTGGGAGACCTCTTTCCACAGCCACGACTGGACGGTGGCTCGATAGGCGAGTTGCCCGGTATCGGCGCCTTGCATCCATTCGTCCCGCAGAATCGGGTCGAATTTCCAAATGACCTTCCCGCTGGGCAGTTGCCTTAGCGCGTAGTCAGCACGCGCTTCGTATTCTTCGTTGGGCACCGGCGTCGCTTTCGGCCCGCCTGGAGACGTACCCCGGCGGGTTTTGAAGTAGGCGATAGCGTCCGGCCATCCATCGAACTCCATGACCCGGTTCCGCATAAAACTGTGTTGGACGTTCAGCGCCACCAAGGGTGGGAATCCGGGTCCGTTGTCGATCACCACGATGGAGCGGGGCTCGTCGGGGTAGTAGGCGGCGTAGCAGTAGGCCACGCGCGCGCCCAGGGAGTGGCCTAGCACCACCGGCTTCTTCAGCCCCAGCTCCTGTACAAGCGCGTGCACATCGGAGGCCCAGTCGGCCCACCGGTCGTCGCCAGGCGAATTGGGGACCCGGTTCGGGAAGGGGCTGCTGTCGCCGTGGCCTCGCAGGTTGAGCGCGATGCACCGGTAGCGGTCTTTCAACGCATCCGCCGTGCTGCGCCAGTTGTAGGCTTGGGCTGTCAGACCGATGACGAGCACCAGTGGCGGAGCATCGGGGTCGCCCCACTCCAAATAATTCAATCGGACGTTCGGTCCGTTCGCGATGTACCCAGATTTTACGGGCGGGACAGTAGCCATAGAGAGGACCTCCTTAGGGTTGACCGCCAGCGGTGCTGGCGAGAGGACTTTATTACAGCCGCCGCTCCATGACAACCGCCGCGCCTGAGATCGGCCCGCAACACTCTGCTCGCACAAGCTAGAGCCTAGCTAGCCGTGTGTTACAATGGCCGGGACCTTTGCCGGAGGTGTCGCCGTGGCGCTGGTCGATGTGGCGGGCCGGAGCCACAGCCTGGAGGACGGCGCGCTCGGGGAGGCGTGGGGATGATGGCTGACCGCCAGCGGCATGCCGCATACGTCTACGCCGACGATATGTCTCGCCACATCCTCCGCGACGACCACCCCTTGCGTCCGGTGCGGCTGCGCTACACGCACCAGCTTTTGGACGCCTACGGGGCCTTCGATGATGCGACGTCCCGGCTTGTGGAGCCTCGGCCCGCCTCCGTGGAGGAGCTGCTGACCACGCACACGTCCGCGTATGTCCAGGCCGTGGAGCGCTACAGCGCCGGGGGCCCCAGGGACGATGCCGCCCGGTACGGCTTCTCCGACCGGGGGGACAATCCTATCTTTGGCGGCATGTACGAAGCGGCACTGCTCTCCACCGGGGCCTCCATTCAGGCCGCCGAGCTGGTGGCCGACGGCCGGGCGCGCGCCGCCTTCAACCCCGCCGGCGGGCTCCACCACGCCGCGGCCGCAAGCTCCTCCGGCTTCTGTGTCTTCAACGACCCGGCGGTGGCCATCAACGCCCTGCGGCGCCGGGGCCTGCGCGTTGCCTACGTGGACATCGACGCCCACCACGGCGATGGTGTCCAGAGTGCTTTCTACGCCGACGCCGACGTGCTCACCATCTCGGTCCACGAGAGCGGCCGCTATCTCTTCCCCGGCACCGGCGGGGTGGAGGAGCTGGGCGAGGGGGAGGGCAGGGGCTACTCGGTCAATCTGCCCCTCTTTCCCTACACCGACGACGAGGTGTACCTGGAGGCGTTCATGGCGGTGGTGCCGCCGCTCATCGAGGCCTTCCACCCCGACGTGCTCGCCACCCAACTCGGCATCGACACCTACGTCACCGACCCCTTGACCCACCTGGCGCTCACGAGCCAGGGCTATAGCCAGGCGGTGGAGGCGCTGGGCCGCATGGGGTACCCCTGGCTCGCTTTCGGCGGCGGCGGGTACGACCTGGACGCCGTGGCCCGGTGCTGGACCCTGGCCTACGGGGTGATGGCGGGCCGCCAGTGGCCGGATGAGCTCCCGGAGACCGGGCCCGAGGGCGTCCGCAAGGGCCGGCTCCGCGATGCCGACGCGCCACGGCTGGACGAAACGCTTCGGACACAAGCCCGGCGCTTCGCCCGGGAGAGCGTCGAGGCTGTCCAGCGCACCGTTTTCCCGATGCACGGCATCTCATTTTAAGGCTGGCTAGGGCTGGCGCCGCTCCGCTCAAGCGGGGCAGAGGCGCCTGCATACAACCCCTTGACACTGGGGGCCCCTTAACACCGGGCCCCTTGACACCGGGCGGCGAAGCCTGGTAGTGTGCCGCTTGTGGAATCTGTAGCAGTTCTCATGTGCTCTTGTTGTAGCCCAGCCGAGGGAGCTGCTGCCTATGCCGGTGTTGTCGCGTAACGACAACCAAAAAGCGGACGAGCGAGCCCCCTCAAGGATGCCTGGAGGGGGCCTTTTTTGTGGGCTTCGGTGGTGAGACGGCGAGGAGAACCGGTTGATTGAAGCACTGGCACTTCTTATAGCCCTGGCCTTCGCGCTGAACATCGGCGCCAGCGGCGCGGCGGCGGCCATGAGCCCGGTCTACGGCTCGGGCGCGCTGCGTTGGCGGGCGGGGGCGCTGGTGCTGGTGGGCGTGGCCTTCTTCCTGGGCGCCGTCCTGGCGGGCGACCGGGTTGCCGGGACTCTCGGTGGTGGCCTGGTGGACGAGGAGAACCTCACCGTCGCCCTCGTCCTCATCGTGCTGCTCTCTGCCACTCTGCCGTTGCTGGCGGCCAACCTCCTGGGATTTCCCCTCTCCACCAGCGCCGTGACCGTGGGCGCTGTGGTGGGAGCGGGGCTCGCCATCTCGCGACTGCACGGTGGCTTGCTGGCCACGATTATCGCCGCGTGGCTTGCGCTGCCGGTGGCGGCGTTCCTGCTCTCGGCCCTGTTCACCAAGCTGGTGGGCATACGGCTGGAGGGGTACTTCCTGTTCCGGCGCCGGAGGCTGGCCGTCCGGCTATTCACCTTGGCGCTGGTGGGAAGCGGCATCTTCGTCGCCTTCTCGGCGGGCGCCAACAACGTGGGCAACGCCGTGGGCCCCCTGGTGGGCGCCGGACTCCTCTCCATGAACGGAGGGCTGCTTCTGGGTGGCGCGGCGTTGGGCATCGGAGCGCTTACCCTGGGACACCGGGTGCTGGAGACCAGCGCCAAGCGCGTTACGAAGCTGAATGTGGTCAGCGGGACCACGGTCAGCGGCATCTCCGGCACCCTGGTGCTGACCGCCGCTCTCTTCGGGATTCCCGTGCCGCTGGCCCAGATCACGTCGGCCGGCATCATGGGGGTCGGCTTCGCCAGCCGGGGCCGGCAGGCGCTGCGGAAGCAGGTGGTCCGCGATATTGCCAGCGTCTGGGTAGTGGCGCCGGTGGCATCGCTGGTGCTGAGCTACCTTCTGGCCCACTTCACGCTGGACAGCAACCTCTTTGGCCGTGGGCTCACTTACCTGCTGCTGATCGTAGGGACGACGGTGGTGCTGGCGACCCTGCTGGCGATCAACCGGGCCCGGCTTCTGCGCGGCATGGAACGCGCCAAGCCCCTGCTGGTGCGTTCCCTCATCGGAATCCTCCGCACCGTCTAGCCAAGAGCGCGTCCCTCGCCCCGTGGGTCCGGCTGGGCCCCCGCCTCGAATGGGGCCGTCTCCGCTCCCACCTCCCGTCGCAGGAACGCTTTGACCACGTGCACCGGCACGGCCATGCCTACCTTGGGGCTGGCCATCACGGTATTGATGCCCATCAGCCGTCCCTGCGCATCCACCAGCGGCCCCCCTGAGTTACCGGGCCGCAGATGGAGGCTGGCCACTATCCACTCCCGCGCGGAGCCCGGCAGCTCCGGCCCCTGGGTCTCCAGGCCGATGACAACGCCGGCGGTGGTGGCGCCCAGCACGCCCCAAGGGTGCCCCAGCGCGAAGACCAGCTCACCCGGCCGCAGCTTCCGCGAGTCTCCCAACGCGATGGTAGGCAGGCCGCTGGCCTCGACCACCAGGGCCGCCAGGTCGAGCCCTGCGTCGTGGGCGAGCACCCGGGCGGGTAGAGCGGGGCCACCCGGCGCCGTCACGCGCAGGGGGCCGTGGCCGATCACGTGGGCGTTAGTGAGCACGAGCCCCTCCGGGTGCCAGATGGTCCCGGCGCCCGCGCCGTGGCTTCCGCTGCTGACCTGGACCAGGCTGCGGCCCACCTCGCCGATCACCCTGGCCAGCTCGGTGTTCAGCTCCTGCACGACGGTGGCCATGCCCGCCTCCTCTACTTCCGCTCGCCGATGGCGATGGACAGCTCCCGCGCCTGGCCGGCCCGCACCACCCGGAAGGGCACCTCCGCATCGATCCGGTCGGCGGTGAGTCCCGACAGCAGGTCGTCAAGGTGCCGCACCGGCTCGCCGTCCATGGCCACGATGGTGTCGCCCAGGAGCAGCCCGCCCCGCTCGGCAGGGCTGCCGGCCTCGATGGTCACCAGCAGCAACCCCGTCTCCTGGCCCATCTGCTTGGCCAAAGCCGCCGGCAGCGGCGCCGCCTGGGCGCTCACGCCCAGGTAGCCCCGCCGCACGCGCCCGTGGGCCAGCAGCGTCTCCACCACCTGGCGGACGTTGGAGGTGGGCACCGTCACCGATGCGCCCCGCATCATGGCCGAGGTGTTCAGCCCCAGCACCTGCCCCGACACATCCACCAGCGGCCCGCCGGAGTAGCCGGGGTACATCACCACGTCGGTCTGCAGGTACCGGTCCAGCCGGCCCCCGACCGGCGTGCGCCAGCTCTCGCCCAGGGCGCTGACGATCCCCAGGGTTGCCCGAACGCTCCTGCCGGGCCGGCCCAGGGCCAGCACGAGGTGCCCCACGCGCAGGCCGCTTGCCTCCGCCCAGGCGGGCGGCTTCAATTCCATGGTCTGGCTCGTGGTCTCGGCGCGCAGCACCGCCAGGTCCGTGGAGGGGTCGCGTCCGACCAGCGCCGCCGGCACCGTCTCGCCGTTGGGAAGCGCCACCCTTATCTTCTCGTCGTGCTGCACCACGTGGTGGGCCGTGACGATCACGCCATCGGCGGACCACACGATCCCACTGCCGGGCAGGCGGTTGCGGGCGTCCACCCGCACCACGCCGGGGCCCGTGGTCTCGACCGTCTCGGCCAGGGCGTCGGAGAGATTCGACAGGACTCCTGCCATGCTGCACCTCCAGAGATCTGAGGCCCGGGGGTGGTCTGCTCCCGCTCCCAGGCCCGCGTTGGTTGCTTCACCAACCAGCGTGCCACTGGTGGGGGCGCCGCACACTACCCATATGGGCAGGATGGGACCCGGTAGAAGGGCGAGGTTAGATGAGCACCCACCCGAGGCGCGTGGCTCGAATGACTGCCTCGGTGCGGGACTGGGCTCCCAGCTTGCCCAGGATGGCGTTGACGTGATACTTCGCCGTGTTCTCGCTGACGCCCAACCGGTGGGCGATGGCCTTGTTGGGCAGGCCCTCGGCCAGGAGCTGCAGCACCTGGCGTTCGCGGGGGGTCAGCGCTCCGGGGGCGGACTCGGGCGCTCTCTCGGCGGCGGGGGCCAGACTTCCGGTCAGCGCGGGGTCCAGCACCGCCAAGCCCTGGGCCGCGGCTGCCAGTGCCTGCAACAGGCTGGCGGGCAAAGCGTCCCGCGGCAGCAGCCCACGGGCGCCGGCTCTCCAAGCCTCGGCCGCGTACGGCTCCGTGGGTGCCAGCGCCACCACGGGTGGGGCGTCCGCCGGCAGTCCGGCCAGGTGCTCCAGCGCGGAGGCCGGCTCCCAGCCCAGGTCCCAGACGATGGCATCGGCGCCGCATACGGCCACGGAGGAGGCCAGCTCCGGGCCGCCATCGGCCTGGCCCACCACGGTGCAGCCCGGCTGCTCGCCGAGCAGCGCCGCCAGCCCGGCGCGGGCCAGCGAGTCTTCCGCCACCACGAGCACACGCAGGCTATTCACCGGTGGAACGCTGCTCCCTTACAACGAGCGCCCCGATGCCATCGAGGCGCTCCGCCGCCGCTGATGCCGGGCTCCGCCTACACCTCCCGGTACTCGCCCTCCACCGTATCGTCGGGCTTCTCCTCGGAGGATGATTCCTCACCTTCCGCTCCCTCCGCCGCCTCGGCTGTCGGCTCTTCGGCTGCTGGCTCCTCGGCGCTGGCGGCCTGCTGCTGATAGATCGCCTCGCCGATCTTATTCATCGAGGCGCTGAGCTGCTCGATGGCGTCGCGGGTGGCGGCGATGTCATCGCCGCCCATGGCCAGCCGCACGGCGGCCACCTTCTCCTCCACCTCCGTCTTCAGCTCCGCGCTCACCTTGTCGCCGTGCTCCCTGAGCGTCTTCTCGGCGTTGTACGCCAGGGAATCCGCCTGATTGCGGACATCCACCTTCTCCCGCTTGCTCTCGTCCTCCTGGGCGTGGAGCTCCGCCTCGCGGATGAGCTCCTCCACCTGGTCCTTGGCAAGGCCGGAGCTGGCGGTGATGGTGATGCGCTGCTCCTTGCCGGTGGCCTTGTCCTTGGCCGATACGTTGAGGATGCCGTTGGCGTCGATATCGAAGGTCACCTCGACCTGCGGCACACCGCGGGGCGAGGGAGGAATGCCGTCCAGCGAGAAGCGGCCAATGGTCTTGTTCTCGGTGGCCATGCTGCGCTCACCCTGGAGCACATGGACCTCCACGGTCGTCTGGCCATCGGCTGCCGTGGTGAACCCCTCGCTTTTGGAGGTGGGTATGGTGGTGTTGCGTTTGATGAGCGCCGTCATCACCCCGCCCAGCGTCTCAATGCCCAGGGTGAGGGGCGTTACATCCAGCAGCAGAATGTCCTTCACCTCGCCCTGCAGGACGCCGGCCTGGATAGCGGCCCCGGCGGCCACCACCTCGTCGGGGTTGACTCCCTTGTGGGGCTCTTTGCCGAACACCTCCTTCACCTTGTTCACCACCGCGGGCATGCGGGTCATGCCACCGACCAGCACCACCTCGTCGATGTCGCCTGCGGGGATGCCGGCGTCCTTGAGCGCCTGCCGGACGGGCTCGGAGGTGCGCTCCACGAGGTCCTCCACCATCTGCTCCAGCTTGGCGCGGCTCAGGGTCATGCTCAAGTGTTTGGGGCCCGAGGCGTCAGCGGTGACGAAGGGGAGATTGATCTCCGTCTCCATGACGCTGGAGAGCTCCACCTTGGCCTTCTCCGCCGCCTCCTTCAGCCGCTGGAGGGCCATCCGGTCATCCCGGAGGTTGATGCCCTGGTCGCGCTTGAACTCGTCGGCGATCCAGTCCATCACACGCAGGTCGAAGTCGTCGCCGCCCAGGTGGGTGTCGCCGTTGGTGGACTTGACCTCGAACACGCCCTCGCCCATGTGCAGGATCGAGATGTCGAAGGTGCCGCCACCCAGGTCGTAGACGGCGATGGTCTCATCGGCCTTCTTGTCGAGGCCATAGGCCAGCGCCGCCGCCGTGGGCTCGTTGATGATGCGCAGCACCTCCAGGCCGGCGATGGCCCCTGCGTCCTTGGTGGCCTGGCGCTGGCTGTCGTTGAAGTAGGCGGGGACAGTGATCACGGCCTGGCTTATCGACTCTCCCAGCTTGGCCTCGGCGTCGGCCTTCAGCTTCTGGAGGATCATGGCGGAGACCTCTGGGGGCGTGTGGGTGCGGTCGCCCAGCTTCACGGCAGCGTCGCCGTTCTTGGCCTTCTCCACGGTGTAGCCGACTCCTTTGGCCTCCTCCAGCACCTCCTGGTACTTGCGGCCCATGAAGCGTTTGATGGAGTAGACGGTGTTCTGGGGGTTGGTGATGGCCTGGCGCTTGGCCATCTGGCCCACGTAGCGCTCGCCGGTCTTGGCGTTCACGGCCACCATGGACGGCGTGGTGCGGCCGCCCTCGCTGTTCTCCAGCACGGTGGGCTCGCCGCCCTCGATGACCGCCACGCAGGAGTTGGTGGTGCCCAGGTCTATGCCGATGACTTTGGCCATGGATGTTTTCCTTCCTTGACTAGGTGGGCCTTAACTATATGGCCCTTAACTAGATGCGCCGCAGCTAAATGTGTAGATAGTCTCGCCTGGCAGGTGAGCGCCTTGCGGTGGGCATGGCTACTCAGCCTCCTCCGTCTCGGCCTGGGCCACGGTGACCTGGGCCGGTCGCAGCACGCGGTTGTTGAGCCGGTAGCCCGGGCGGACCACGCGGACGATGGCGCCGGGCGGATGGCCGTCGGCCGGCTCGTAGAACACGGCATCGTGCTCAAAGGGGTCCAGGGGCTCGCCCGGACTGGGCTCGATGCCCTTCACCCCCTCCGCTTCCAGAAGGCCCTGGAGCTTTCGCAGGATCATCTGGACCCCTTCGCTCCATGCGGCGGGCGCCTCCGGAGGCAGGTGCTCTAGGGCCAGCCGGAAGTCGTCGGCGATGGGAAGGAGCTGAAGGATCAGGCGGCCGGCGGCGCTCCGGACAAGCTCCTGACGCTCCTCTTCGGCGCGGCGCTTGTAGTTGATGAAGTCCGCCTGGGCGCGCTGGGCCATGGCGCGGAACTGGTCCCGCTCCCTGGCGACCTCGTCCTGGGGGCTCTCGGCGGCTTCGGCCGCGCCCGTTGACTCCGCCTCGGGCGGCTCCTGCTCGTTCTCGACGGCCTGGAGGTCTTGCTCCTCTTCCCGCATCTCACTCCTCTGGGGTTGCTCGAACAGGCGGTGGGGTCTCAGCGCCCCCTGAAGAGGTCGAGGAGCCCCTCGACCTCGCGTTGGAGGGCGTCGAGCTGCGTGGGCCGGTGGGGAACGAGCCGCTGACGGAACGCGATGAGCCTCTCCACCATGGACATGGCCAGCTCCACGCCCGCCAGGTTCAGCCGGGTCTCCTCCACCAGGTGTTTGATCATCCGCAGCTTGGCGATGTCCTCCTCGGAATAGAGGCGGAGCATTCCCATGGTGCGCGACGGCCTCACCAGCCCCATGCGCTCGTACTTACGAAGCGTCTGGGGGTGCATCTTCAGGATGCGGGAGGCCACGCTGATGATGTACACGCCCTCCTGGGGCGCCGCGTGCTCCTCGGGGGGCCTGGCCTCACCCCGGGCGCCGCGTGCCGCCGGCTCGGGCAGCAGGGGAGCGGTGTCCTCCGCTGACGGGGCTACCATCCGCTCGAAGGGGATCCGCATCCGCTGGGCCTGTTCAGCCCGTTCCTGTTGCTTCATTGCTGCTCACCGCATCTCCCCGTGTTCAGGGCATCGGGGCCCGCCGCAGGCGCTACCACGGAGTATTCTAAGAGTTGATACGACTCATGTCAATGTTTATACTATGAGCGGAGCGTTCACTGAAGGAGTCGAAAGGGAGAAGCGCATTTAGAGGGGCCTGACAACGATTCTTCTAGAACGTCATCTGACTTGGTGAATTGGGCGGCCGCTCGAAGAGATGGGCGTCGTGGAGAGGGAGGCGAGGAGCCATGATCCTGTTCAAAGCGTGTGACCGCTGTGGAGGGGACATCCACGGAACGAGCGATCAGTACGGGCCATACTACAAGTGCTTGCAGTGTGGCTATACGGCCGAACAGCTTGAGGAGCCCCAGCTTGTGGGCCATGGCGTGTCCTCTGGGACTGAGGCCGGCGTCGCGGCATAATCGCGGCTCATAGCTGATGCGGCGGACGTCCCCTGCACCCCTGGGGGCGTCCTTTGCGTTCGGGGCCCTCCGATTCACTGAGGAGGCGCCACGCTTATTTGCGGGAGCTCTCGTGGCGACGCATCCGGCGCCCGCTGGAGCCATCCCCGGAGCTCCCGGTCCAAGCGGGCGGTGTCGATGCCCATAAAGACGGGGTGGAACGGCTCCAGGAACCGCAGCCCGTCCAGCAGCAGCCGGCGCATCCCCGTGGCGTTGCCCCGCTGGGCGTGGGTGAGGCCCGCGCCGAGCTTGGTCAGCGCCAGGTAGAAGAGACGCAGCGGATAGCCGGTGGCGTGCCACAGCCCCTCCCACGTCTCGTGGCTTTCGTAGAACCGGCCCGCGTTGAACTGGGCCACGCCGGCCGTCAGCTCCGGCGGGGGCTTGGGCGCTTCGACTCCGCTGTCGCGCAGGCCGGTGCGCCGCAGCTCCTCCAGCCACCACCGGTCCAGGGCGCGCCTGCCTCCCCGGGGCGCGTGGTTCACCCCGACCTCGTGCGTGGGCGGGGCCCGTCGAAGAGGGAGATGAGCGGACGAGAGAGCATCGAGGCGTTCGGCTGCCGGGGGACGGCTATCCCGATGAGGGTGGCGGCTCGGTGTATTCGACCGACTGGTACTTCGATGGACATTTCACGAGCACCCGGTCGGCGGTAAAGAGGCCCGAGTCGTCGTACTGGCCCGATAGAACGACCTCCGAGTGGGGGTTGAAGAAGAGGTCCGGCATCACACCATCGTAGGTGGCGTCCATCTCCTGCCCGCCGTCGGTGAGCCGGAAATGGGCTACCAGGGAGCCCTTCTCCCTCGTGAAGGTGTCGGGCACCAGCTTCCCTTTGACCTGGAACGTCTCGGAGATGGAAGTGGGCCCCCGGGCCACCAGCTCGTCCACCGTGAGGTAGTAGGCGGTGGCGTTCTGGAAGGCGATGAAGCCGAAATAGCTGAAGCCGGCGACGACCACCGCCACCGCGATGAGCAGCTTCCGGTGCCGGCGGAGCAGCGCGGCCAGCCCCTCTCCAGCGCCGTGGGAGGACGATGTCTCCATCGACTCGTGATCCACTCGTTACCCTCTGTTCAGTACGAGTCCATTCTACGGTAGAGAACGGAACGGGGCAACAGAAACACCTGGGGTCCCGTTCCGAAAACAGGACGCGCAGGGGAAACCTCTTTTGGAACAAGAGGTTTCCCCAGACCCCGTCCAGAAAACTTCGTAATTTGGGAGAGCAGGCTGGGGGCTTCTAGTCCCCAGCCTGCTCTCCTAACACTAAGGTTCTTTGCGGAGGGTGTGGGAACCCCTTTCTCCCAAGAAAGGGGTTCCCACGGTGTCTTGATTTCGAAGCGGGCTCTAGGAGCTGCTCTCCTCTTGGCGCTCGCTGAGCTCCCGGCGCATGGCCTCTATCTCCCGGCGCAGCTCGCGCTCCCGGCGATGCACGTAGAAGACGTAGCCGAAAAAGCCGGCCCACACCACGGCGAATCCGCCGAAGAGGTACGGCAGGTTGCCCTCGCCGGCGGCCTCTTGGCCCGAGGAGGCTGCCAGCGCCATTTGGGGCGCCAG
Organism: Dehalococcoidia bacterium; assembly: GCA_965249185.1. Classification (GTDB taxonomy): domain Bacteria; phylum Chloroflexota; class Dehalococcoidia; order Lucifugimonadales; family Australimonadaceae; genus CBDFLS01. The sequence goes on along the minus strand of CBDFLS010000002.1, from coordinate 148,966 downwards.
CGCCGTCAGGAGAGTCAGCGCCAGCACTATGACGAGTTTCACACGCATGAGCTTCTCCCCCTCCAATTCATCTAAGTCACTTGGGCTATAGCCGGGCGCTCCTCAGCTCATCCACGGCGTCCTGGTCCTGGCGCTGCCGCACCCGCGTGAGCAGGAGGTAGGTGAAGACGACGGCGAAGGTCACCAGGGAGAAGAGGAACAGATTGGACATGCTGCTCTCCAGCGAGCCCGACTCCGACAGTGGGCCCGTGAGCACGTTGGGATGGAGCGTCCGCCACCACTCGGCGGCCATGTAGACGATGGGCACGTCGACGAAGCCGATGATGCCCACCACGGCCGCGAACCGGGCGCCCTGCTCCTTGCCATCGGTGTAGCTCCGCACCATCAGGTAGCCCAGGTAGATGACCCACAGGATGAAGGTGGTGGTGAGCTTCGGGTCCCACGTCCACCAGGTGCCCCATACCGGCTTGGCCCAGATGGCGCCGGAGATGATGGCGACGCTCAGGAAGACCACGCCCACCTCCGCCGCCGACTGCGCCACGCGGTCCCACCCGCGGGTCCGCTTCACCAGATAGCCGATGCTGGCGATGAAGACGACGAAGAAGCCGATGAACCCCACCAGCGCCGCGGGCACGTGGAAGTAGAAGATCCGCTGGACCACGCCCATGGTGATCTCAGTGGGCACCCAGAGAAAGATGAGCGCCATGTCGGCCAGCAGCAGGCCCGCCGCGGCCACCAGCAGCACACTGAGGCCCCAGCCCTCGCTGGCGGTGGTCCGGAAGGTCGCCTCACTGGCCACGGTCAGTCCTCCAACACAATCTCAAACGCGAAGGATGATACCACAAGGAACACCACGTCGAAGGTGATGATGAGCTGCACCCATTGGCCGAGCTGGCGCCATCCCTCGCCCTCCAGCACCGAGCCGGTGGCCGCCACGGCGGCGATGATCACGGGCAGCACCACGGGTAGAAAGAGCAGCGGCAGCATGATCTCCCGGGACCGGGTGTTCACGGCGATGGCGGAGAAGACGGTGCCTACCGCCGCGAAGCCCACCGTGGCCAGCAGGGCCGTCAGCACGAACCAGGGCGTCAGCACCTGCAGGTCGTAGAGGAAGAGGAACACGGGGAGCATGAGCGCTTCCACCACCAGCATAACGGTCAACGCTCCGAGCACCTTGCCGCCGTAGATCGCGTCCCGGCCCACCGGCGACAAGAGGAGGCCGTCCAGCGTTCCCCGGTCCTTCTCCAAGATGAAGTTTCTATTGAGGCCCAGGATGCCCGCGAAGGTGTAGGCCACCCAGATGATGCCCGGGCCCACCACGGCGATGATGCGAGGCGACGGGTCGAAGGCGAAGTTGAAGATGAAGGCCACCAGCAGGCTGAAGACCAGCACGGTGGCCACCGTCTCCCGGGTGCGCATCTCAAGCCGCAGGTCCTTGCTGTAGATGGTCAGCACGCCCTGCCAGTAGCTGCTCACGGGGCCTCGTTTCCCTGCCGGCCGACCAGCTCCCGGAGCGATGGCAGGTCCACCTGCGTGGTGGGCGCGTGCAGGACGAGCCGTCCCTCCACCAGCACGGCCACCTGGTCCGCCAGGGCCAGCCCCCGCTCCATGGCGTGTGTGGTCATCACCACCGAGGCGCCGTCGTCCAGAACGCCACGGAGCGCGTCGGCCAGCACCTCCAGGCCCCGCTGGTCCAACCCCGTCTCCGGCTCGTCGAGCAGGAGCACCCGGGGCCGGTGCAGCAACGCTCTGGCCAGCGCAACCCGCTTTTGCATGCCGTTGGAGAGGGTGCGCACGCGGCGCTCCGCCCAGCCGCCGATCTCCACCTGGCCCAGCACACGGGACACCCGCTCCTCCACGTCCGGGACGCCGTAGAGGCGGGCGTAGAAGCGGAGGTTCTCTCGGGGTGTCAGCTCGTCGTAGAGAAAGCTCTGGTGGGAGAGGAACCCCACCGCCGAGCGCACCTGCACCGGCTGACGGCGGCGGTCGTAGCCGGCCACGTGAACCGTCCCGGAGTCGGGCTTGACCAGCGTCGCCAGCACTCGTAGGAGCGTGGTCTTGCCGGCGCCGTTGGGGCCGAGCACCACGAGGCAGCGGCCCCACTCCAGCTCAAGGTTCACCCCTCGCAGAGCAGGAATGAGCCCGTATGCCTGGTGCAGCCCTTGTATCGCTACCGCCGGCTGTGCCCCTACCTCCACACTCAAGGCGCCGTCACCATGGCTCCGCTTCCCCCGGGACAGGCGATATCGCAGGCCGACATGATAGTGTATCCTGCCGACGCCTTCAATCTACGGCCCCTTTAGGGGAGCTATGCGCGTCAAGCAGCCAAAACAGGCCCCGGAGGACCCGTCGGGCCGTGTGCCGCCCGGACAGTTCCTGACCGAGAAGTTTCCGGTGCTGAGCGCCGGCCCATCTCCCCGTATCGACCCGGGCCAGTGGCGTTTCCGCATCCACGGCCTGGTCGCCAAGGAGATGGAGCTCACCTGGGAGCAGCTCATGGCCCTGCCCCAGGTCACCGTCACCGCCGACTTCCATTGCGTTACCCAGTGGAGCCGGCTGGGCAACACGTGGCGTGGCGTGCCGGCCAAGGCCGTGCTTGAGCTGGCGGCCCTCGCCCGCGAGGCGCGCTACGTCATGGTCCACTGCTACGGCGGGTACACCACGAACATGGACCTGGAGGCGCTGTGGGAGCGGGACGTGCTCTTCGCCCACGAGCACGACGGACAGCCGCTGGCGACCGACCACGGCGGCCCGCTCCGGCTGGTGGTGCCAAGCCGGTACGGCTGGAAGAGTGCCAAGTGGGTCAGCGGGCTCGAGCTGCTGGCCGACGACCGGCAGGGGTTCTGGGAGCAGCGGGGGTACCACAGCCGGGGAGACCCGTGGCGGGAGCAGCGGTTCTGGGACGAGACGGTCTAGCTGGTTGAGGAAGGCTGCTCGCCGGTGGGCGGCTGGCCGCTCCGCTCGTTTTCGAGGCATTCCTGGATGCGTTTGCGGAGGTCCGCGGAGGCCTGATGCCGCGGCAGGTCGCGAAGGGTCAGCACCGTGGCCCGCAGCGTCGCCACGAACGGATTGCACCGCGCGCAGTTATCTACGTGCCGCTGGAACCGCTCCCGTAGGGAGGGCGGAAGCTCGCCGTCGATGTAGTCGGAGGAGAGGCCCGCCACCTCAGCGCAGTCGAGCTGATTCCTGCCGAACCCAAAGAGGCGGCGGACTCGCATGAGCTTAATGATTGTGTGGTTCATGTACAATGCGCTCTGTTTCTACCATGTTTGATGCGGCGGGTCTACTAAAGGGCTTGATGCGGCGGGTCTACTAACGAGTTTGATGCAGCGGGTCTAGTAAAGGTGCACCCTCTTCATGGATGACGCGGCCTTCAGCCAGATCGTTGAGCAGTACGCCGGCTACGCCTACAACATCGCCTATCGGATGCTGAACAGCCAGGCGGATGCCGAGAACGCGGTGCAGGACGCCTTCATCGCCGCCTACCGGGCCCGGGACCGATTCAGGGGCGATGCCGCCGTCACCACGTGGGTCTACCGGATAGTGGTCAATGCCGTGCTGATGAAGCTGCGAAAGGAGCAACGGACCCGGCAGGCGGCCCAGGCCAACGTGGACGAGATCGAGATAGCGGACTCGAGCCCCGGGCCGGAGTCCCAGACGCTCAACACCGAGCTGAAGGAGAAGTTGGAGGAGGCCATTGGCTTGCTGTCCGAGGACCTGCGCATGGCGGTGGTCCTCCGGGACATCCAGGAGCTCTCCAATGAGGAGGCCGCTCAGGCCCTGGAGATCAGCCTGCCTGCCTTCAAAGCCCGGCTCCACCGGGGACGCCTCCAGCTCCGGTCCCATCTAGCCCCGTACATTCAAGCCCCCAAAAGCTGAGGGCGCGCCTCCAAAAACTGAGCCGGCGTCCGGCCTCAGGCGTGCTCTTGAAATCCGCTCCCGCGGCATACGCTCTCATGTAGCAAGAGGAGGCCCGGCAATCCTATGCCGGGCCTCCTCTGAGCGAGAGCCTTTGGAAGTCTACAGCGCGAAGGGCGCCATCAACTCCTCCACGCTCTTGGCCTTGACCCGCTGCTGCAGCTCGTCCACCCGCTGGCCTATGGTCGGCCGGCTCTCGTTGCGGTAGATAACGCCCAGGGGCAGCCCGCCGGCCTGGATGATCTCTTGGGCAGCCCCCCGGTCCGCGGGGTCGTGGTCCTTCGGGATGTCCCAGGTCCCCGGCTTGATCCCCTTCGCCCTGCTGCCCTTCAGGGCCTCGTAGGTGTCGTTGTAGGTGGTGCAGGGCGATTGTACTTGGACTATAGCGAACCCCGGATGGTCCATACCTTCGGTGATTAGGTTGGCCAGGTCTTTGGGCTTGCTGGAGAAGGCCGAGACGATGAAGGAGACGCCCAGGGTGAGGTACAGCTCCAGCGGGCTGAGTGCATCCTCTATCTTCCCGTAGGGGGTGGAGCTTGTGGTGGCTCCCAGCTCGGTAGTGGGTGAGCTCTGGCCCTTGGTCAGCCCGTAAACGCCGTTGTCCATGATCACGGCACAGATGTCCAGGTTCCGGGCGGCCTGGGGTGCGATGTGCTCCATTCCAATGCTCAGGAAGTCGCCATCGCCGGCCACCACCACCACGTTCAGCTCCGGCCTGGCCATCTTGATTCCCAGGCTCACGGGGAGCGTCCTTCCGTGGATGCCGTGGAACCCGTAGGGCTGAGGCCCCTCCAGCAGGTGCACCAGATTCCCCGAGCAGCCGATGCCCGCCACGACCACGTTGTTCTCCATGGGGAGCTCGGTCCGCACCACGCGGTCCTGCATGGCGAACTCAAGGGCCCGGCGCACACCGAAGTCACCGCAGCCGGGGCACCACTTGAAATCGTATTCCGGGTTCTTTGCGCTCATACTTTCACCGTCCTATTCTTCGCCTTGGCGTCCATGCGTTCCATCACCTCGTAGACCAGGTCCCGGACCTTGAAGGGGAGGCCGGTGTACTGCGTGATGGCCTGGGCGCGGACGCCCTGGGCGCGCAGGAGTCCGGCGAACTGGCCCAGATAGTTCAGCTCCGGCACCAGCACTAGCTCCTTTTCACGTAGCACCTCCAGCAATGCCGACGGGAGCGGATGCAGGTACATGGTGTAGTACCAGCCGAGCTTTATTCCCTGCCCCGTGAGCTGCTCGAAGGCCTCCCAGGCGGGCCCCTTGGAGCCACCCCAGGGCATCAGAGCGATGGGCTCTTTGGTGTTCTCCGCCTCGTAGTCGCCGTCCTCCAGGAGCTTGAGCTTGCTGAAGCGCCGCTCAGTCATCTGGATATGCCTGCTCGGCAGGTGCGTGGTGTCGCCCATGCCATCGTGCTCGCTGCCGTTGGCCACGTAGGCGCCGGGGCTGCCCGGGATGGGCATGGGCGAGAGCTCGGAGCCGTCGTAGCGGTGGTAGCCGTTGGTGCCGGTATATATCTTCCGCTGCGCCGGGCGCACGGCCGCCAGATCGGGTTTGGGGACGTTCTGGGACCGCTCGGCCAGCGAGTGCTCGCTGAGCAAGATCACCGGACCCTGGTAGCGTTCGGCCCAGTCGATGGCGGTGATGGCTGCGTAGAAGCACTCCTCCGAGGTGCCGGGCGCGATGATGGGCAGCGCCACGTCGCCGTGCGCCGGGTGGATCGCCGCCAGCAGGTCGGATTGCTCCGTCTTGGTGGGCAGGCCCGTGGCCGGCCCACCCCGCTGCACATCGATGACCACGGTTGGGATCTCCGTCATCCACGCGAGGCCAAGTCCTTCGCTCATCAGGGAGAAGCCGGGCCCCGCCGTGGCGGTCATGCTTTTCTTCCCCGCGAATCCCGCCCCCATGATCGCGGTGATGGCCTCGATCTCCGAACTCACCTGGTGGGCGAACTTGCCGGGCCCCACTAAATAGCGCTCCATGAAGAGGAGGATGGGCGTGGCCGGCGAGATAGGATAGCCAACGTAGAAGTCCAGCCCCGCCGCCATGGCGCCCAGGCAAAGGGCCTCGTTCCCCTTCAGCAGGACCTGCTCGTACGGAGGCTTATTGGGCGTCCCCAGGTCCCCGATGGGCGGCTCGTTCGCTACGTGCTCGCGGCCCAGCTCCAGGGCCATGAGGTTGGCCTTGATAATAGCGTCCCGTCCCTTGAACCGGGTCTCCACGAAGCTCTGCAGGTACTCCACCGGCATGTTGACGAGATAGGCGAGGGCGCCCATGAGCACCATATTGGCCGAGCGGGTCTCGCCCGTCTTTTTGGCCAGCTCATCAAAGGGTACGCTGATGCTCCGCTGGCCCTTGTCAGCGGCCGTTTGAACGGACGGATCGTGGAGGACGACGCCACCCTTGCGCACCTCGGAGCGGTGGCTCTGGTAGGCCTCGTCGTTCAGCGCCACCAGGATATCGATATCGTCCCCGGGGCTGTGGAGGGGGTTCGTGGAGACCCGGGTCTGAGTCCAAGTGGGCCCGCCAAGGATCTGGGAAGGAAAGGTTGCAAAGGTGAATACGTGATAGCCCACGGTCGCCGCGGCGCGGGCCAGCATGTCGGCGGCGGTGACCACGCCCTGGCCACCCTCGCCCGCGAATCGCACGACGATCTCGTTCCCGTTGCCACCGGCCATGGCAGACTCCTCCGACCTTGCGGTCAGCTTGGAAACCTCTTAGCTGATGGGGTGCTTATGGATGTCAAGGGGAAGCCTAGGACAGATCTCTCTCCAAACATACGCCTCTGCATTCTAGGGTGTCAAACAGGTGAATTCGTACGTTGTTGCGGTTAGAACGCCTCTGTTTATGTATGTTTTGGGGTATCGGCGCACGAAAAGGTAGTGGATAGACGGTTTGACTTATCGAAAGAAGCGCGGCTGGCCGTGCTTGGAATCGTGGTCCCAGGGGCGAAGTGGCGCCCGCCCCGCAAGGACCGTCCGTAAGAACCGTCCGTAAGGACCGCCCGCAACGACCGTAAGGAAAGGAGTCGGCTGGACCCATAAGCGGAGGGTATCACCTGGGGCTGGCACCGTTGCGGGCCATGGGTCGTCGTTGACACCCCTGGGTGCCGGTGCTATACTCATCCGGCTCTCAGGGGCCACGTTCGGGGAGGCATTTCTGTACGTGACGCTTGAGGGTATTTGGCGCGAATACCGTATTGCCCGCCGACAGTAGATTGCCCGATTAGGTTCGCTCTCCCTAGAGGAGTGTCGTTGACCTCTTTCGTGGCGTCGGCAGCGGATGAGCCTCGGCGCATCGACAGGCTCACCCCAGGGCACATCGGGCTCTCCGGAGGAGGCGCATGGCCCAGCAGGCCCAAGACGTTGAGTTGAGGCGTGGGCTCAAGGACATCTACCTCGACTCTACTGAGTCCAGCTACGTTATGGGTGATGTGGGCCGGCTCATCTACCGGGGCTACGATATCCATGATCTGGCCGAGCTCTCCACCTTTGAAGAGACGGTCTTTCTCCTGATGAACGGCTCCCTGCCCACCAGCGTGGAGCTGGACCGATTCGACAAGACCCTTCGCGATTCGCGGACCCTCCCGACAGCTATTTTCGAAATCATCGAACGGGTGAAGCAGTCCCATCCCATGGACGTGCTTCGTACGGCCGTCTCCGCGCTCGCTGCCTTCGAGCCCGAACTTCAGGACATCTCCCAGGAGGCGACCTACCGCAAGGGCGTGCGCCTCACCGCTCAAGTTGCGACTATTGTGGCCGGCCACCATCGGATCAGGCACGGCCTCAAGCCCTTGGAGCCCGACCCCTCTCTTAATCACGCCGGTAATTTCCTCTATATGCTGCTTGGCGAGCGCCCCGACGACGAGACCACCGGGCTCATGGGGCGCGATTTCATTGTGCATCTCGACCATGGCTCCAATGCCTCCGCCTTCGCCGCGCGGGTGACCGCCAGCACCATGGCGGACCTCCATGGGGCGGTGGTCTCCGGCATCGGCACGCTCAAAGGGCCCCTCCATGGCGGCGCCGCCGAGAGCGTGATGAAGATGGCCCTCGAGATCGGCGATGAGGCCAATGTGGACGCCTATCTCCAGGAGCGTCACGCGCGGCGTGAGCGCATCATGGGTTTCGGCCACCGGGTGTATAAAGCCGACGACCCCCGGGCCCGGCACCTCCGGGAGGGCTCCAAGCTCCTGGCTGAGAAGAAGGGCCAGCCCCAGTGGTTCCGCATTCTCAGCAAGGTTGAGGAGAGGATGCAGCCCTACGCCGCGCGGGGCGTCTGCGTCAATGTCGACTTCTGGTCCGGCTCCGTCTACTACCTCCTCGGCATTCCCGAAGACCTCTTCATCTCCATCTTCGCCATCGCTCGCGTCCCCGGCTATGTCGTGCAGGTGATGGAACAGCAGCAGGGCAACATCCTTATCCGCCCGCTGCTGCGCTATGTGGGCCCCATGGACCTCCAGTACGTGCCCATCGATCAGCGAGGCTAGCTCCTAATCTCCAAAAGGATGGGGTGATTGAACATGCAGCGAACGAGTCTCCCGCAGACCACGATTCCACAGCCAGCAATCGCCGAGTGTAATCACCACTGGCTGATTGAAAGCCCCAATGGCCCCATGAGCAGTGGGAGATGTAAGTGGTGCGGGGAGAATCGGGAGTTCAAGAACTCCGTGCAGGTCACCAGTTGGGAGTCCGATGGAAACCATCTGCATCGCAATCGCGGCATCGCCACCCCGCCCAGCGCTTAGGTCTCCACGCCGGCTTTCTAAAGCGCCCCGCATCGCCGGGGCGCTTCGTTGTCTCTGCGAACTATCACGCACGGACCTGCGTCTCCACGGAGAAGATGGTGTTCCGGGACGTTGAGGAGGAGCTGCGGGCCCGCATAGCCGCCAAAGAGGCGGTCACCTTCGCGGAGTTCGCGGAGGTGGCCCTCTACTGGCCCCATGGCGGCTACTACCCCTCGCGGAGTCCCGTGGGCGCCCGGGGGGATTTCTACACCGCGCCCACGGCCCATCCGCTCTTCGGGGCGCTGCTGGCCCATCAGCTCGAGCAGCAATGGCGTCTCATGGGGATGCCCCACCGCTTCTGGGTGGCGGAGCTAGGCGCGGGGAACGGCCGGCTCGCCGGCGACATCCTGGCCCATGCCCAGCACCTGGACCCCGCCTTCGCCCGCGCCGTTCAATACGTGCCGGTGGATCTTTACGCGCCCGCTGAGGCCGGGACCGACGGCGCGCACTGGGTCCGCGCGGCCGCTCCGCCTTTTCGTGGCCTCCGAGGGTGCGTGCTCGCCAACGAGCTTCTGGACGCTATGCCGGTGCACCGCGTGACGGTCCGGGAAGGCCGCCTGCGCGAGCTTTACGTCACGCTGGATGGGGAGGGCACGTTCACCGAGAAGATGGGCGCGCCTTCGACGCCCGCCCTGGCGCGGCGGCTCGATGACCTGGGCATACGGCTGCCGGAGGGCTACCGGACCGAGGTGTGCCTTGGTCTGGAGCGGTGGGTCCGCGAAGTGGCTGAGGGTTTGGACCAAGGCTATGTGATGGTTATCGACTACGGCCACGAGGCCGCGTCCCTCTACGACGAGTCGCGGAGCAGTGGCATTCTTCGCTGCTACTATCGCCACACGCTCAACGCCAACCCCTACCAGCATGTGGGGCGTCAGGACATCAGCGTCCACGTGGACTTCACCACGCTCCAGAGGCTGGCCAGGCGATACGGTCTTGAGGTGGCTGGATACGCGAGCCAGGCCCAGTTCCTGGCCAACCTCGGCCTGCCCCGCTACCGAGAGGTCATCGCCCGCCGCGACGGCCTCTCCGCCGAGGTCCGCCGCGCCAACTTGCGCGCTATCGACACCCTTGTGGAGCCCGGTGGTATGGGGGACTTCAAGGCACTCGTCCTGAGCAAGGGTGTGACGAGCGCGCCCCTGCACGGGTTCACGCCCCGCAACCCGCTGCTCCAGTCTCTCCAGCGGCGGGAGACGGAGCCTCGGGCGCCCCTGGCGACGACGGGCCATATGCCGCTGGCCGGGGCCTCACGGCCCATGTCGTCGCTGCCGACCTGGGAGGAGCTGATGCGCTAGGGGCGCGGCGGGCGTGCGCTCTCCACGCCGGAGCGAGGCTTCCCCTCATGCGGCCTATGGGCGGCCTATGGGCGGCCTATGGGTGGCCTACGGGGGGCCTACGGCTCGTGGGCCTCTTCGTCGGTCTCTTCGTGGGCTTGGACAAGCCATCCGCTGCCGCCTGCTTCGCACCGGCGGGCCGTGGTGATGAAGCCGGTGTGCGCCACCATGCGGTGGACGGGACGGATGCTCCGGCTCGTCACGTGCCAGGGACGTTCCAGCACCTCCACCGTCTCCGCCAGATGGAAGCGCGGCTCGCGCCGCAGCGCTGTTCCCAGTTCGTGCACCTGGAGCACCGTCGGCAGGTAGCAGAGCAGGATGCCGCCCGGCCGCAGCGCCTCGGCGGCGGCCTCCACGGCATCCCAGGGCTCCGGCACGTCCGTCACCACCCGGTCCAGGTCCCGCTCGTCGATCCCATTGACTATGGCGTCCCGGAGCCGGACCGTGTGGTTGTCCATGGAGGGGACCAGCTCCTGGATATTCCGCCGGGCTCCCTCCACCACCTCGGGGCGAACCTCGTAGGAGACCACCTCTCCCGTGGGCCCCACGGCCCGCAGCAGCGTGGCCGCCGTGGCCCCCGAGCCCAGGCCCACCTCCAGCACCCGGGCGCCGGGGAAGATGTCTCCCCGCAGCAGGATCGTCCCCAGGTCTTTGGGGTAGATAACCTGGCTGTGGCGGGGCATCTCCAGCACCGCCTCCACCAGAGTGGAGCGGAGCGCCAGCAGCCGGCTGCCCTTGGCGGTGGGGACGAAGCATCCCTCGTTGCGGCCGATGAGGTCCGCGTGGTCCAGGCTGCCCAGGTGGGTATGAAAGGTGGCGCCCGCCGACAGCTTCAGCCGGTAGCGGCGGCCCCGGCGGTCGTGGAGGATGACCACCTCGCCGGCCTGAAGCGGGCCTCGCCGGTCTCCCGGCCCCGCGGCCATCACGTGCCGCTCCCTAACCGCGGATCCGGTCCAGCTCGGCCAGCACGTCGTCGGGGGTGGGCAGCGTCCCCGGCTCCGGCGTGTACATCCAGCGGACGATGCCCTCCTTGTCGATGAGCAACGCCGCACGGCGCCCCGTGCCCCGCTCCTCGTTGAGCAGGCCGTAGGACTGGAGCACCGCTCCGTGGGGGTAGAAGTCGGCCAGCAGTGGGTAGGCGACGCCGCCCATGCCGGCGGCGAAGGCCTTCAGCGACGAGCTGCTGTCCACGCTCAGGCCCAGAACTTGGGCCTCCTTCTCGTCGAACCGTGCGTTGGCGCGGTGGAACGAGGAGGTCTGGTTGGCTCACCCGCTGGTGAAGGCGGCGGGGAAGATGGAGAGCACCACATACTTCTGGCCCTTGAACTGGCTCAGGCTCACCTCCGCCCGATTGTGGTCGGTGAGCGTAAAGTCCGGGGCCGGTTGTCCAACGTCGACCATGGCTCCTCCTCAGTTAGCTGTCGGGGGTGCAGGCACGCGACCGTGACCGTGGGACGGCGGTAAGCATAGCGGAGCGGATGCGGCTGGGTAAAGGGGGCTCGGTCCGACCTAGTCCTCCAGCCCCTCTTCGCGGCGCACCTGCTTGACCGCCGCCATCATGTTGCGCAGCTTGGCCACCGACTCCTCCTCGGTGCGCGTCTTCAGCCCGCAGTCGGGGTCGATGTAGAGCTGCTCCGGGCTGAACACCTCCAGCCCCTTTCGGATGCCCACCACAATCTCCTCCACCGGCTCCACCTGGTGGGCATGCACATCCAGCACGCCCATGGAGATCAGCTTGTCCGTGGGGTGCCGGCGGAAGTCCTCCAGCAGGGCATAGTCGCCGTTGGCCAGCTCCAGGTCCAGCATGTCCACGGGCAGGTGCAGCAGCTCATCGAACACCTGGTGGAAATCGCCGTAGCAGATGTGGGTGACGGTGGTGGCCTTGAGTCCCTTGGTCACCACGCCCAGCGCTCGGGATGCCAGCTCCATCTCCTCGGGCCGGGTGGAGACGGCTGGCTCGTCGATCTGGATGTACTCGGCGCCCGATTTCTCCAGGGCCAGCGCCTCCTCCCGCACCAGGCGGGCCAGGTCCATAACGAAGGCTTCGCGGGTGGCGTAGTGCTCGTTGAACGACCAGTCGGCGATGGTGTAGGGGCCCGTGAGCATCCCCTTTACCGGCCGGTCCGTGAGGCTCTGGGCGTAGTCCCGCCACTCCACCGTGATGTCGGACCCGCGCCCCACGGGGCCCACGGCCACCGGCTTGCGGTAGTACCGGTTGCCGTAGGAGCGCACCAGGCCCGAGATGGCGAACCCCTCCATATGCTCGGAGAAATAGGTCACCATGTCGCCCCGGTACATCTCGCCGTCCACCAGCACGTCGATGTCCAGCTCCTCCTGAAGCCGGACCCAGTGCTCAACGGCCTGGCGCTCTAGCTGTTGGAGCTCCTCCTTGGACATCTCACCGCGGCTCGTCTTGGTCCGGGCCTTGGTGAGGTAGTCCGGCTTGGGAAAGCTCCCAACCGATGTGGTCAGCAGGCCTTTGGGCATAGTTACGCTCGCTCTCCTTAGGGGACGGCTGGAATGAGGGGACTGGCTAGTATGGCCAACCGGCGAAGGCCGGCTTCCAGCCTCTTCTCCGAGTTTCCCATCTCCACGGACGGTGGTCAAGGCTAACGCCGGCGGTGGACTGTCCCATCGCCACTGGCGGCTGCTATCATAACCGCATGACGTGGGGCAGAGGCGCTCTGTTCGCGGTACTCGCCCTCTTCCTGGCGCTGGGCGCTTGCAGCTCGCCGGGACCTGCTCCGACGCACACGCCAACATCAATTCCCTCCGTTGGCGCTGGCCTTCCCCCGATTCCGACCCCAACCGCCGGTCCGGTATCGGCTTCAGGCAAGGCCACGCCGACCCCATTCCCGCCTTTGCCCAGGCTGCCGAGCAACATACCGGAGTTGACGCCTTCGCCCACGGCCGCAGCCACTCCAGCCGGCGCCGGCGCTTCGGGCGCGCTTGGACCGGCGGGCATCGCCGCGCCCCGGATGGCGTGTCCGCTCACGGGCTCCTCCTCACCGGTCTCGGTGGCGGGTCCGGCTGCCACGTCCGCTTCCTCCGCTCCGCCTGCCAACGAGACCCGCATCGCCATCGACGGCAAGCCGGGAGATTGGGCTGGACGTCCCGTGCTCTTCAGCGACCCCGCCGGTGACGCCGAGGAGGGCTTTCTGGACCTGACCGACGGCTATGCATTCGTCAACGAGCACGCCCTCTATCTGTTGCTCGGCGCCGTGGATGCCAAGGCCCCCGTCACCTCCTTCGAGGCGGATATCCAGGCCGGATCCCGGCGTCTGCGCATCGGTTGGGAACCCTCCAACGGCTCTGCGTGGATGGCCGACATCACCGGCGAGTGGAAGCCGCTGAAAGGCACGCGGTACTCCTCCTTTGCCCTCGACGAGGCCGTGGAGATGCGCATCGACCTGCGGGACCTATTCGATGATGCCCCGCCGGACAGCGTGCGGCTCGTCAAGGTCGAGGTGAGGGTGGGCCAGTGCTGCGGCCCCTCGTGGCGCTCCTCCGACCGGTGGGCGCCGACCCTCGGCACCCCCGTGGAGAGTGCGCCCGGGCCCGTGCCGTCCATCGATGGCCGTGCCGGCGATTGGACGGGGCGCTCCGTGCTCTTCGAGGACCCGTCCGGAGACCCGCTGGTGAATTCCCCTGACCTGACCGCCGGCTACGCCTTCGTCGGCGGGGATGCCCTCTATCTGCTTGTGGACGTGGTGGACCGCGACGCTCTCTTCGTGCACTTCGAGATCGAATTCGATGCGGGGCCCCGCCGGCTCGCCATCAACTGGAGGCCCGGCTCGAGCCGGGGCTTCCTGGCGGACTTGACAGACGATTGGAGCGGGATCGGCGACACGGGCTTCTCGACCTTCTCGTTCGATACCGCCCTGGAGGCGAGGATCGACTTCCGGGACATCGGCGTGGACTCGCCGGAGCAGGTGCGGCTCACGGGCGTTGGCGTCCGGGCGGGCACGTGCTGCGATGAGACGTGGCTCATCTCCGACCGCTGGAGCCCTTACATGGCTACTCCCCTGGCCGCGGAGGTTGACCCCGCCTGGCGGTACGCTCCGGCGGGTGGCGCGCTGGAGCTCGAGCGTCTGCTGGCCACGCCCGACACGCGTGCCATCACCGTGGACTACGACGACGCCACCCTGCGCGCGCGGGTCACCGGCGGCCCTGGGGCCGTGCCTGAGATGGCGTATCTGCTGATTGGCAACGTGGAGCTCAACGATTTCGTCATCCTTCGCGCGGATGGCCGAGGGGCCTTCGGCGCCGAGGTCGCCGGCGTGCCCGGGACCCACGTGTTGGTCAAGCAGGACGTCACCGGCCGCATCATTCGGCCGGGTGAGGTCGAGATCGGCGAGGACACCATCTCATCGGGCGTGATGCTCCGCATTCCCGTCCCCGCGTCCACGGACGGCGTCGCCTTCGGCGCCGGCGCCCGCCGGTGTTGCGAAAACGCCAAGAACGCTCCCTGGTCCATTCAGGGCACCTTCGAGCGCGATGCGCTTGCGCCCGGCGACCGGTTCCGCATCGCCGGCCGCGTGACCCTCTGGGCCGACGACTCGTCCACGCCGCCGCCGGCCAGCCTCGATTTCAAGGGCAGTCTCATCGGCGACGCCGATGGGCGGCAGGTGGGGCGCGCGGGCAAGTTCGCCTCTCCCTTCCTGACGACGACCGGCCTGCCCGTCGAGCGCACGCTGGCGCGGATCAATGATGACTGGAGGGCGACCGATTCCGGGCCTCCCCTGGGGTTCCTGACCCTGGGCACCGTCCAGCTCCGCTGGACCTACGACGGCGCCCGCTGGGTGAGCGACTTCTCCGAGATGCTGGACCTGCCCCGGGAGGCCCGCACCGGTCTCTACACGCTGAGCGCGGGCGGGCTGTGGCAGCTTCGGGACGTGCCGCTGCCGCCCTCGGGCCTGCGGGCCATGGAGTTCACGGTCCGCGATGAGGCCGCCAATCAGACGAACCTCGGCGTCTTCACTGTCGGCGACTCCGCGCCCATGCGGCTGGCCACCACCCTGTTGGCCGACGAGGTGAGCGAGGGCTCGCGCGGCGGCATCATCGCCCGAGAGGACCAGGGGCTCTTCGACATCAGCCCCCGCGCGGTTACCCGTCACGAGCCGGTCCTCCCCCGAATGGATGCCTACGGCGACTCCCGCGTCTACCGTTTGGAGCCCTTCGTCCCCATGGTCGACGTGGTGGACCGCATCGTTCCCAGCAGTCCGGCCCTGGCCTTCGATTTCTCCGACAGCAAGCTCACGGTCACGATTGAGCGTCCCGACGGCGTGAGGGAAGTGCTGGGCCGCGCTCGCCTAACACGCTACGGGGTCAAATCGCCGCGCACGCCCTGGCGCGACAACGTTGCCATGGGCCTGGGTGGCGGCGAGCTGCGCGAGGTGCCGCAGCTCCTTGGCGACGGCGACACCTTCGCCTATCGCTTCCCCCTGGACGGCGACTACGTCATCACCATCGCCGCCATATCGCCGATAGGAGCGGCCGCAGGCATGAGATCAGCGGGGTCTACGACCTCACCGTCGCCAACATCTTGGACATCGAGACCGCCATGCTGCCCGGCACGCCCTTCGAGGTGGGCGACCATCTGCCGGTGGCGCTCACCGTATTCCCGGGCGTGCCCGCCGACGTCACCTACACAATCACCCACGTTGCCGGCGACGGGAGCGTCACGCAGAAGACCTTCTCCGGCCGGGCCGGCGCGGATGGCTGGTGGGACGGCGGCGGCGCCGTGTGGACCTTCGAGCGCGATGGCGAGTACCGGGTGGACGCGCAGGCCTGCTACGCCAGCGCCGATGGCCGGCTATGGGCCGGGCGCCTGCGGTCCGGCAGCGTCGTGGCCACGCCCGATGCGCCGATCGTCGCGCACGGCAGGCGGGGGTCCGACGGTGTCATCGAGCTGTCGCGTCCCTGGGGGCTGGAGCGCGAGTTCAAGTTCGATGAGGGCGCCACGGCGCCCCACATGCACTTCCCCTACTTCAACGGCGATATCGTGTGGGGGATCGAGCAGGAGACCTTCCGGGACGCTAACCCCCGCAACGCGGGAAACGCGGTGGTGACCTACCTCAGCGTTCAGTTGCTCGACAGCGAGCATCCGCTGGTCGTCCGCGCCCGCGAGCAGCTCGAGCGGTTCGACTTCTATACGGGGCCGTCCCTGAGGGAGCTGGTGCAGGCGGGCCAAATGCCGCTCATTACCTTCTCTGACAAGGGGAGTGGGTACCAGGGAGCGCACCCGGATGAGATCACCCTGTGGGCCTATACGTATAGCTCGGCGCAGCGGCCCGGCGTGCGCGTGCGCGAGGTGATCAACGGGGATGACATCGGCGGGTCCTACTGGCGCTTCGGCGACGCGTACCATGCCCAGTCCGGCAACGGACGCTCCGGTGATCTGCCCGGCGACTTCAAGTTTTTGTACGGCGCCGCCGTGATCCGCGACGCCGCGAGAGGCGAAGGGGTGTACGCCATCCACGGTTCCGGGTGGATGCTGCTGCCCGGTGACGACCCGCTTGGAGCCCGCGTGATGCCGCCATTCCAAGGGGCGGCCGGCGGTCCCAGCGGGGGCCCCCTCATCACTGTCCACGGCCGTGAGATCGATATCTTCGTCGTGCCCTTGGGCGTTCGTCCGGGAGCGGTCCTCCAGACGGGCGACACCTTCCGCATGGCCGGGCCTGTCATGCCCACGCTGCCGAGCCTGGTCGAGTACACCGTCACCGCGCCGGACGGCACAGTGCGTACCTTCGACGGACTGGCCAACGCCGTGGGCTACTTCTACGAGCCCGCCGATGATTTCGTGCTGGACCTGCCCGGTCTCTGGACGGTGAGGCTGGCGGTGACCCACGACGGGTTGACCAGCGCCGGCGCGGTGGAACTGCCGTTCCCCACCGGCGGGCCGCTCACGCCGGACGGCGCCACCTTCACGTTCGTGGTGAGGGACGATGGGACGCTTCCGCTGGACGTCCAGACCGACCTGTCGCGGCTGACGCCGGCGGATTGGTACGAGGACGTGCGAAGCGCGAGCTTCTGGGCCGCGCTCCCCAGCGGATGGAGCAGCGCCACCGCGCGGGTGGCCGTGACCATGCCGGGCATCGTGCTGGTGGACCAGGACGTTCCGGTGCGCGGTGGGATGCTCAGGTGGGAGCTGGACGCGGAAGCGCTGAACCGGCTGGCGAGAAACTTCGATTACGAGTCGGGCATCGCCGACACGATCACCGTGACCTTCTACGCCGAGAATGGTGGCGCCCAGGCCGCCGGCACCATCGTCACCCACGGCGCCAGGGTGCCCCTGGCGGCCGCTTCCAGCTCGGGCCCCGGCTAGGCGAGCGCCTGCTGGGCGGCCCGGCCCGCCTCGGCCAGCCGCGCTAGCTTGTCGTAGGCCTTCTGCCGGGGCAGGTAGTCCAGCCCGCAGCTCGGGTTCAGGTGGATGCGGTCGAGCGCGACGTGCTCGCTGGCCCTCTTTATCCCTTCCACAAGCTCATCCACCGGCTCGAGGCGTGTGTTCCTTCCGTCCATGATGCCCAGGCCCAGCTCCTTGCCCGGCGGGAACAGGGGCAGGGCCTCCCAGTTGCGCGGCCCCCACACGAAGTCCAGGCCGATGACCTGGTAGGGCAGGTGGAAGAAGTCCGGGGCCAGGTCCGCCACGTCGCGGAACCAGGTGTAGATGGCGGTCTTGGCGGTCAGCCCCTTCGTGACGATCGCGGAGGTCTCGCGGAGTAGCGCGAAGTCCTCTTTCCACCGGCCGATGGCCGGCTCGTCGAACTGGACCAGCTCAGCGCCCGCCCGCTCCAGGGCCTTGGCCTCCTGGTTCAGCACGCCGGCCAGCTCCCGTGCCAGCGCGTCCACGGACCCGTAAATCCCCGGCCGTGAGAGCCTTGCCAGCGTGTACGGGCCGGTGACCACGGCTTTAACGGGCCTGGCGCTCTGCTTCTTGGCGAAGGCGTAGTCGTCCACGCTGATGGGCCCTCCCCAGCTTACTTGAGACGTGGCCTCGGGCTGCCGGTAGTAGGTGTTGGTGTCGAAATAGCGGATGAGCCCGCCGATGGTGAACCCAGGGATGTCCCGGGCAAAGTAGGTCTGGCCATCGGCCCATCGCACCTGGCCGTCGGTCACCAGCTCCACGCCCGCCTGGTCCTGCTGCTCCAGCACATCCGCCGTGACCTGCCGCTCGATGGCGTGGAGCTCCTGGTCGGAGAGCTGGCTGGTATCGTGCTTGTGGATGGCGGTACGCAGGTTTGGCGCGCTGCCGGGCGCTCCAATTCTCGGATAGCTTCCTACGGCGGTGATCAGCAAAGGTGGCTCCTTATTCTTGGGGTCTGAGGGACAGCAACGGCGAACCATTGTAGCGGAGCCGACTTGAGGCCACAACGGCAGCTTCGTGGCATCTGCGTGGCCACGGGTCCCGTGATACAATCCGCGCGGAGACCTCACGGGCCGCGCGGAGACCTCACGGGTATAGTGCCCTCAGATGAACAAGAACCAGCCGCGAAACTATTGGATGGCGATCGTCACGCCGGACCACTTCCGGGCCACCCGCGAGCACGGAGTCACGGTGCTGGGCATGGCGCGCGGCGAAAAGAAGCGGGTCCAGCGGATGGAGGTGGGCGACCGCCTGCTCTACTATCTGTCCATGGCGCGCGTCTTCGCGGCCACCGCCACGGTGAAGTCGACCTACTTCGAGGAGCACACCGCTATCTGGAGCTCCAGCGACCCCGAGGAGACGTATCCCTGGCGGGTGCGGACCCAGCCCGACGTGGTGCTGCAGGAGGAGGAGTATATCGACGCCCGGCAAGTGGCCCCGCGCTTGGATTATGTGCGGAAGTGGACGCCGGAGGAATGGCCCCTGGCCTTTCAGGGCCCGCTTCACCTGGTCCCTAAAAAGGACTTGCTGCTCCTGGAAGATGAGATGCGGAAGCTCGTTGACCGGCGACGCCGCGCGCCGCACCGTGCGGCTTCTTAAGGAGTAGCGTGGCAATCGTCGTTGACCTGTCGGGCGTGGGCGCCATCGTCTTTGGCGTGGCCAACCACCGGAGCATCGCGTGGGCCATCGCCCAGCGGCTCCACGACGCCGGCGCCCACCTGACCATCGCCTACCAGAACGAGCGCCTCCGCGAGTCCGTTGCCAAGCTGACCGGCGGGATGGAGCGGACGAATCTCGTGGAGTGCGACGTGACCGACGACGCCGCGCTGGAGACGGCCTTCGCCCATGCCGCCGGCCTGCCCGCGCCCTTGGGCGTGGTGGTGCACAGCGTGGCCTTCGCCCAACGCGAGGACCTGGAGGGCGACTTCTCCGCCACCAGCCGCGAGGGGTACCGGCTGGCCCTGGAGGTGAGCGCCTACTCGCTGCTCCCCATGGTGCGGCTCGCCGCCGCCCGGATGCCCGACGGCGGCAGCGTCGTCACCATGACCTTCCACGCGGCGGAGAAGGTCTACCCCGGCTACAACGTGATGGGCGTGGCCAAGGCAGCCCTGGAGAACGAGGTGCGCCAGCTCGCCGCCGAGTACGGCCCGCGCGACATACGGGTCAACGCCATCTCGGCGGGGCCGCTGAGCACCCTGGCGTCCCGGGGCATCCACGGCTTCACCGACATGCAGCGCATCCACGCCGAGCGAGCGCCCCTCAAGCGCAACATCACCCAGGAGGAGGTGGCCGCCACCGCGCTCTTCCTGGCCAGCCCGCTCTCCTCCGGCATCACCGGCGCCATCGTCCCCGTCGACGCCGGCTACCACATCATGGGCGTGTAGTCCCCATCCCTGGACGCCCCGAAAAGGGGCTCACCCATCGGTGCCGATTTCGTTCCTGACGCCCGGCCTAGATCGGTTGTTCCAGAAGGGAAGCGTTTTGGACATTGCTATTGGAATTGTTATGATGCGGCCATCCGGATGCTAAGCCGGGTCCTGACCAGCGCTTCACTTGCTGTTTTGCTCCTGCTAGTCGCTGGCGAAGGTCCTAGAGAAGCCCTGTTGAGCCGGCACTACCTCAAACGCCCTCTCCGACAGCCATCGCTACCCTGACGCCCACTCCTACTCGCACCCTAAATTCAACGACCACCGCTACTCCGACATCTATGTCTATTCCTTGATCTATCGCAATCGAGGGCTCCGATATAATGCTCCCTGATAAGGTCAGCGTTCTGAGTCTGGAAGAAGTCGTGTTTAATTGTACTACAGACAGGTGTGAGGACGACGATATAGCGGATGCGCCCGCCGACGCGTTTCGGGACGCCACCAGCAACACTCAGGTCATTGCTTCTCACCTGACCAATCAACGATGAGTGGTCCAACTCACGTCATGGGACAATTCGTTTGGAGAATGGTAAATGAAGACGAACAGAGATTGAATAGGCTAAGAACACTTATGATTGTGCTTTCCGTGGAGGCTTGATGCGTGAATCAAGCCGACAAGGCATTCTTCCGGGCAGCAGATTGCTCTTGCTGCTAATAGCTGTCGTAATCCTCACCAGCGTAGGCTCCATCGCCTTCCGTCAGGGAGCGGAGAGCTTCGCTCTATCCAATCAGCGGTCTCGATGATGATGGTCCACAATGATATTACTGTTCTTCCCAATCCTGTATTGGAGCCCACCACTGACATGAGCCAGTCCCCGGACGTTGCGACTTCTGCTCAGGAGGAAGGGTTATTAAATGGTGATAAGGGCGGATACGTTCTTTTTGGCCATGACAACACTCCTGATGGGGTGCCTGAGGGGAACGTGGATTACTTGCGTTTTTCCCAGACGATGTATGCCTATACGGTTACCGCTGATGCGGAAGTTATCCAGGTGAACGACAGCTCAGATTAATCAAAGAAGCACTCGATCCCACTCAGAACCACCACGGCGTCAGGAGTCCATGGGTACAATTATGCTCTACGCGTAAGCCATGTGAGCTTCTCAGTTCCCTATCTACTCGAGGCAATCAACTCGCCACTCAAAAGCCACCTTAATTGACATTGGCATAAGCTAACTTGTTCTATCAAATAGAGAATTCGCATGCTGGAATCTCTGAATGACGTTCTCACTCTTCTGATTTGACTAATTCGGCTATTTTCCAGCGACACTTGATTGACCGGCGCGAAAAATCAGGAATGGAATCGATATGGACAACAAGAAAGCTGGTTGGAAGGAGTTCTTCTCGCTCAAAGTGAGGCTTCCTCGTGTAGGAAAGGTTAGAGTCCCCCGTTTGAAGCTGGCAAGAGCCCATCAGAAACAGCTGAAAAACAAAAACCCGAATCAGGACGGTTCTGACGCCTTCCAACAGAAAGACCCTTCCGCCGTACCTCAGGCATTCGAAAACCTTTTAGATCGTTACCAAGGGCTTCTTCAACAGCAGCCGGGAGCAGTTGGCGCGACCCGGAAGACGCTTGAAGACGCGGAGCGGCAAGCTTCATTCGTCAAGGCAAGGGCTGCTCAGCAGGCAGAAGTAGAGGCTGCGCGCATTATCGGCGAAGCCAAACAAAAGGCTCGTGCAGCGCTAAGCGATGCCCGTCAGCAGGCACAGGAAATTACCGCCCAAGAGGTACGGAACATTCTGGAGTCCGCTCAACAAAGGGCACAGGTGCTAGAAGCGCGTACACGACAAGCTTGCCATTTTTACCTACTTCGAACTCGTGAGGACGTACAACATTATCTCGATAACGAAGCTAAGGAGGCCTATTATAAGTTACTTTCGGGCCTCCAGGATGTGATGTCTTCAGCCCAAGCAATCCAGGATGACTGGAGCGGGAAAGCAGTCGAATTCTGGGACCGTTCGCCATTTCAGCTCGAGGAAAATTACGAATCTACTAGGGTATAGTCCCAAAACAGCCACCTGTGAGAGAATGGTGGCATGGGACGGAAGATTGGGTGCCCTCGATGTCAACACGCCAAGAGCCGGAGCATTCGGCGAGGTAAGAGTCGTTGTGCAGCCTGCCACTACGAGTGGGTGCCCAGGGCGCTGCCGCTTCGGTTGTCGCCAGGGGAGTGGCGGCGACTGTTGCGCTGGTTCGTCTTGGGGCAGAGTGCCGAGGTGATTGCCCAGGAGGCCCGCCTGGAGCGAAAGCGAGTCCTGCGAGCCCTGATCGTGGTGCGCCAGGCCATGGTCCGGGACGTTCCCCATGTCTTCTCCGGCGTGGTGGAGGTCGACGAGACCTACCTGGGAGGTTCCTGGCGCAACAGGCGCCTGGCAAAGCGTGTTCAGGGCACGAAGCGGGGCCGTGGAACCACTAAGCAAGCTGTCTTTGGGATCCTGTGTCGAGGTGGCCTGGTGTGGGCGCAAGTGGTACCTAACGTGGAAGCCAAGACGCTGCTGCC
This sequence comes from Dehalococcoidia bacterium, assembly GCA_965249185.1. Lineage (GTDB taxonomy): Bacteria > Chloroflexota > Dehalococcoidia > Lucifugimonadales > Australimonadaceae > CBDFLS01. The sequence continues at coordinate 126,635 of CBDFLS010000002.1, read as the reverse complement.
GCTCCTGCACCAACGCGTGCAACGTGGCTCCATCGTCTGCTCGGACACCTTTACCAGCTACACGGGCGTCGCAGCGGGGGGCTACGTCCACCGGCTTGTGGACCACAGCCAGGCGTTCAGCGATCGGCAAGGGAGCCACGTCAACGGCTTGGAGGGCTTCTGGGGTTATCTCAAGCGGCGTCTGGCAGCCAAAGGGGGAGTCCGCCGAGAACGGCTGCCCCTCTATCTTGCTGAGTATGTCTGGCGCTACAATCATCGGCGTCTGTTGGGACCAGAACAGGTTAAGATATTGTTCAAGCTGCTTCGAAGCTAATCCGGTGGCTAAAACGGGACTTTACCCTTGTTGTTCTGAACGGGGAGTGGGTTGTTTCGTTGCATACTACGCTGCCGGAAGGCCAGGAGCCTCTGCTTTCGCTAGAGAGCCTGAAAGAGTTGGTCCTGCTCGTCGCGAGTAGGCTATGAAGAACTGGTAGGTCACCTTAGCAGGCTTGGTCCTTACGCTGGCGATAGCTGCCGGCTGTACGAACGCGCCTTGGGCCGCAAAGAGATACTTAAGGCTTAATGCCCGTTCCGCCGTAAGGTCCGAATTTTGGCGTTCATGATGGAGATGGGGGAGCGCCGTACTCCCCATCCGCGTCTGATATCTGAGCGATTTGGGACCCCCATGTGGGTGCAGGGTGAACCCTGCCTACCCCTGCTGGGGCTGGATGGCCTCGAGATGCTGGAACTCCTCGTCGTAGAGGCGGTAGAGCTCGGCCAGTTCGGCGGGCGTGAGGGGCGGCACGTCGGTGGCGGCGGTGTACTCGCTGAGCTGCTGCGGCGTGATGATGTTCGGCAGCACGCTGGCGATGCTCGGCTCGCTAAGGGCGAACTGGATAGCGGCCTGGGCCAACGTCCGGCCCGTCTCCCGGGCGATGAACAGCACCTTCTCCCGCTTTCGGAACGCCTCGTCCAGCCACTCGCGCTTGCGGTGCGCCCGGTGGTCGCTGGGGTCGAACTCCACCTTGGCCTGCTCCACGAACTCGTCGGTGAGCACCGACGAGGCGTGGGGCACCCGGGATAGCAGGCCGGTGCGCTCCTGGTGGGCCGTGGAGAAGAACTGGCGCGCGGGCTGCTGCTCGATGACGCTGTAGATGACCTGCAGGCTGGCCACGTGGCGCTCGGTCATGGCGGCCTCGCCCTCCTCCCGCCAGCCGATGTCCGGCCCCAGCGCCGCGCCCACGTAGCGGACCTTCCCCTCCTTCACCAGTGTGTCCAGCGTATCGAACAGCTCGTCGTCACGTATGGTAGCGACCCGCGGGTTGTGGAGCTGGTACAGGTCGGTGTAGTCGGTGCCCAGGCGCCGCAGGCTCTCCTCGCAGGCGTAGCGGACGAACTCGGCGTCCCAGCGCTGGGGACGCTCCTGGTGGCCCGTCCGCTCCTGGTGGGTGTACCAGTCGTAGCCGAACTTGGTGCCGATGACGATTTCGTGCCGCTTCTTGCCCAGGGCGTCGCGCAGCACCTCCTCGCCCTCGCCCAGGCCGTAGGTGTCCGCCGTGTCGAAGAGCGTGACGCCCGCCTCGTGGGCCTCCTCGAGCAGACGGATGGCGTCCGGGCGGTCGATGCGCCCCCACCAGCCGGTGCTCACCGTCCACACGCCGAAGGCCAGCTCGGAGACCTTCAGCCCTGTTTCGCCGATATAGCGGTGCTTCACCAGTCACTCCTTAGCCGGGCGATGCGACGGCGATGGAGGCGAGCGCCCGGTCGATGGCCGCGGCTTCGTGGGCGAAGGCCTCGTCCGAGAGCACCGCCGACAGCGCGCCCAGGGCCACCGGCGCGGCGAGCGCGACCCACGAGCGGCAACCGATGTACTCCGGCATCACCTGGAGCGTGCGCGGCGTCTCCAATTCGTAGACACGCAACACCATGGCGGTCAGCGGGTGACGGGGCTTCCAGCGCAGCCGCTTCTCGGCGTAGTCGTCGGACCAGATATGGTGGGGGCTCAGCGCCCGCAGCTCCTCCAGCTCCGACACGGGGAAGGCCTTGTGGACCTCCGCGTAGTGAGTGAGCTGGACGGGCGTCATGGGGTCGCGTGGCCCGTCGGGGAGGGCGGACCCTTTGTCCAGCCCGGGCTTGAGCAGCTCGAGCTGCTGGTGCTCGAAGGTGGGATAGAACAGGAAGGTCGGGTGCGTCACCCGAAAGTGCCGTCCCTCCTCGCGGATGCCCCCTTTGCGGATGATGAGCACCTGCCGGCCACGCGCCAGCGCCTGGACGGCCACCGACCACTCCTTTAGTGCAATTGAGGCAGTGGCGGGCAGGGCTGTTGAGTAGGTGTCGGGGAATCCCATAGCGCGGACCGCCTCTGCGAGGATGCCCGGCCATTATAGCGCCGCCCTTCGTTGGTGTCGCGGAGCAGATGGGGTGTCGCGGCGCAGCCCACCCTCCGGCTTTACCGGCGGGCCGGGCTCCGATACCATAAATGGGCCGATGATCAAGTGGTGGAACATCTTCGTCACGCCCCGGGTGCTGGCCGAGCGCACCGCCTACCCCGGCGGAACGGCGGCCGTCCGCGTGCGGGGCATCGTGTGCGGCCGGTGCGCCCAACGCGCTCGCCAGGCCATGGACCGGGTGGCGGGCCACCGCGTGGTGCGCTACAACCCAACGGACGGTCGTTTCGAAGTGGCGCACCAGGGAGCGCTCGACGAGGCCGCCCTCGGCCGCGCGGTGCAGCGCGTGGTGCTCTTCCGGCGCCTACGCTGGTGGCTGGGACGGCCCGCTCGGCTGCTGCGCCTGGCCGCCGGCCTGCCGGGCTAGCCGTTCCTTGCTCACCCGGCCTTTCAGCATTCGCAGGAAGTTGGCGGTGGTGACCTCTGCCACCTCCTCCAGCGAGGTGTGCCGAAGCTCCGCCAGCTTCTGAGCCACCTGGGGCAGGTGATGGGGCTCCGTCCACCGCTCACGGTGTTTCTTGAAGGGCTGAGGGTAGGAGTCCGTCTCCAGAACGATGCGGTCCAGCGGCAGCTCGGCGGCGACCTTCTGGAGCTCGGGCAGCCGGAGCAGCGGCTTGGCCAGCGAGATGTAGAACCCCAGCTCCATGGCGGCCTGGGCCGTGGCCAGGTCTCCCTGAAAGTAGTGCAGGGCGCCTCCCACCCGGTCCGCTCCCTCCTCCCGCAGCAGCCGCAACAGGTCCTCATGCGCCTCCCGCGAGTGGACGACCAGCGGCAGGTCCAGTTCTTTGGCCAGACGGATCTGGGCTCGGAAGGCCTGGTGCTGGTCGTCTTTGGCCGGCGAGGTCGGAAGATAGTCGAGCCCGGTCTCGCTCCAAACCACCACCTTCTCGGTCTCGGCGAACGCCCGCAGCGCCTCGGCGGTGGCGTCGTACACGGGCCCCGTCAGGTCCATGGGGTGGAGTCCTACGCCGGCGTAGAGTGTGGGGTGCTCGCGGCAGAGGTCCAAGATGCGTTCGCAGGATGCCAGCGTCGTGGCGGCTGCTATAATGAGACCGACGCCCGCCGTTTCGGCCCGCTCGAGCACCTCCGGCACTTCATGGGACTCGTACTGGTCCAGATGCGTGTGACAGTCGGCCAGGCGGACTCGGGACCGCCCGGGTCCCACGGTGGGCGCTTCCATGAAACCATTCTATCCGACGGTACCGCTGGCAACACCGGCTTATGACCCTGCGCCAACGATTCACTGAGTGGCAACAGACCCGGACCTTCAAAGTTGGGCGGCTCGTGGTGGCCACCGGGGCCAGCGTCGGGCTCTCCTGGGCGGTGCTCCATGGCCTCGACTGGAGCAAGGTCTTCTCCACCTTTCAGCAGTTTCCCATCGCCTATGCCATCCTCGCCATACTCCCCTTCGCCGGCAGCATGGTCATGCGCGCCTACCGGTGGGGGGTGCTGCTCCAAAAGCAGCCGGTCAACGCGATGCAGGTCTTTCTGACCCAGAACACCGGCATCGGACTCAACAACCTCTTGCCCATCCGGATGGTCAGCGAGCCTATTCAGCTCGCCGTCATCACCCGCCGGTACCGCGTTTCCGGTCCGGTGGCTCTGGCCACGCTGGTGGCGGGGAACACGCTGGACATCTTCGCCACCGCCATCCTCATGGCGCTGGGCGTGGTCATGGAGCCGGAGCTGAGGGGACTCAGCATTCAGCTCGCCGGCGCCTTCATCCTCTTCGTCGTCAGCATCCTCGTGTTCGTTATCGTGGCCAGGGGGTTGGGCGCCATTCCCATCGCCAACCGGATGCAGTTCTTCCAGCGCATGACCGTCGCGGGGGGCCTTTTGCGGGAGTCTCCCGGCCGACTGTGGGCCTCCTTCGCGGCCACCCTCGCCCACTGGTTTCTTCTGGGTGTCAGCGCGTGGGTGCTGGCCAACGGTCTGGGGATGGACCTGGACATTCTCACGCTGACCACCTTGATGGTGGCGACCACCTTCTTCACCTCGGCGGTGCCATCGCTACCGGGGGCGGCAGGCACCTACGAGTTCGCCATGATCTACACGCTCGATCTGCTGGGGGTGGACCCTGCCACCGCCTTCGCCTTCGCCGTGGTGATGCACGTCTTCGTGTTCGTGCCCTCTTCCGCCATCGCGTTGGCCATGGTCTCGCGGCTCGGAGTGGGAACACTCTTCCGAAGGCCGGCCAACGGGGACGCCGCCGTGGCCGAGGAGCCGTCGGCCCAGGAGCCGTCGCCGTAGGCGTCCCCGTGACAAGGCCGATGCGGCTGTGGCGCTGGGCGTTGTACCCGCTGCTGGCGGGCGTCCTGGCGGCCTGTGCCGGAGGACCCTCTCCCACCGCTACGCCCACGCTCACGCCGTCCCCCACTCCCACCGTCACTCCCCTCCCGGTCGAAACGCTTGCACCTACATTTACGCCAAGACCTACGCTCACAGCCGCTCCGCCTCCGGCGGGCACGCTCCGGGTGGTGGCCGTGGGCAATGCGCCTCACCGCGACCCGCATCAGATGGTCTCCGAGTGGGCGACGCTGCTGGGGCCCGGCCTAGTCTACAGCCGTCTGCTGAAGTTCGCGGCGGGCCCCGACGTGGCGCTGCCGAGCATGGAGGTCGCCTGCGACCTGTGCGCGAGCTGGCGGATAGTGGGCCCGCTCACCTATGAGTTCAGCATCGACCCGGACGCCCGCTGGCAGGACGTGGAGCCCGTTTTTGGCAGGGGCGTCACGGCCCAAGACGTGGTGCTCAGCCTGGAGCGCCTGCGCACCCCCGGATGGCCCCACGCAAGCCTCCTGAACGCGGTGGGCAGCATCTCGGCGGTCGGCGCCTCCACGGTGCGGCTGGAGCTCCGGTACCGGGATGCGGACCTCCCCCAGAAGCTGGCCAACCCCCACGCGGTCATCGTCGCCGCCGAGGTGGCACAGACCTACGACCTCCGACGGGGACCCGTGATCGGGAGCGGCCCGTGGCTCTGGCGGGAGACGCTCTCGGGCCAGTTGGACCTGACGCCCGCTCCGGACTACCACCGCCCCGGCGTGCCGGCGGCCGCACGTTTGGTGATCATCTCGGTGCCGGACCAGGACACCGCATCCGCGTCCCTGCTCACGGACACCGCCGATATCGCCCCGGTGACCGAGGAGCAGTGGGCATCGCTGTCTGCCGCTGGGTTCGAGTCGAAGGTGGTGCAGCGCCAGGGCATGGGCGTGGTGCTGGCGATGAACACTCGCGCGCCGCCCTTCGACCGCCTGGAGGTCCGCCGGGCCTTCCTGCTGGCGCTGGACCCGTGGGAGGCGCTCGCCGAGGTGTGGGACGGCCTGGGGAGCGTGGGCGTCGGCGTGCCCGTGGTGGCGACGGACTGGCTGCTGGAGCGGGAGGCCGTGGCCGCGCACTTCGACCGGGTCCAGACCGCGGCCCAGGCGCTGGATGGCGCCCGGTCGTCGCCCGTTACGCTCACCGTGGCGAATTTCGGCGCCGAGTATGTGCGGTATGGCGAGTGGGTGGCGGAGCGGCTCGCCTCGGCGGGGTTTGAGCTGACCATCGAGACGCTTACCCGCTCCCAGTACCTCACCCAAGTGTGGCAGGAGCGGCGGTTCCAGGTGTTTATCGGCCCCCTGCCGCCCGTTGCCACCACCGGCGCCTTCCTGTTCGGGTTGCTCCATAGCCAAGGCCAGTGGCGGATCACCGGCTACGCGGACCCGGAGCTGGACGAGCTTATCGAGGCGCAGGCCGTGGAGCTGGACCCCCTGCGTCGGGGCGAGCTGGTGCGGGCGGCCCAGGAGCGGGTGCTGGCGCTGGGGCTGCTGTTCATGCCCGTGATCACCGCCGAGCGATGGGCTTACAGCTCCCGGGTCTCTGGCTTCTATCCCAACTTCGCCGGCGGCGACGGGGCGTTCTGGGGATCGGTAGCCGTTGGCGATGAGTAGCGGGATATAAGCGGCGCCGCCCCTGGCGGGGTAATGGCGGCCAGGCTGTCGTTGACGTATAGCTGGGGTGTTATTACACTGCCAATGCCGCCGGGATGCATCGCCACGGCCTCACCCGCATCTCACTAATGGAACGTGCGAGAGCGCTGCGTCGCGGCAGCGGAGAAAGGCAGGTGCGCGAATGTCGAAGCCCTACGAGGTGACCGATGCAGATTTTGGCCAGAAGGTGCTCCAGGCGACGGAGCCTGTCCTGGTGGACTTCTGGGCCGAGTGGTGTGGTCCGTGTAAGATGATCGCCCCGTTTGTGGAGGAGCTGGCGGAGGAGTTCGACGGCGAGGTGAGCTTCGCCAAGGTGGACGTGGACACCAACCCCCGGACGGCTATGCAATATGGCATCCGCAGCATCCCCACGCTGCTGGTCTTCAAGGACGGCCAGGTGGCCGATCAGGTCATCGGCGCGGTGCCGAAGTCGGTGCTGAAGAAGCGGCTGGACCAGGTGCTGGGCCGTAATTGACCCTGTCTGGAACGCTTGCTACTATGAAGGCGCCCCGGCTGTGACCGGGGCGCCTTCTTCTGTGGGAGTGGATGGGTCCCGGTGGGCCTCGCGGTCTTCAAAACCGTTGTGGGGCTGGTATCCCAGTCCCGGGAGGGTTCGACCCCCTCGCACTCCCGCCAGGCCCCCCTAGCACTGTGGCTGGCGTCTCCGACGGTGGCGGTTCTCCTGGGGCCTTTGTCTCGGGGAAATTGATGCCCAGGCGCAGCGGCGAGAATCTTGCCAAGAGCGCCGGCAACTGTCGCTCGACGTAGAATCTTCCCACGCCGGGCACACGGTCTCGGATCAACCTCATGGCCAGCACTTCGTCGCCGGAGAGCTCAGTGGCGATTGTGGCGAAGGTGCGCCGGAGCCCGTGGATTTCGATTGACAAGCCCAGCTGACCGAGGAGATCTCGAACCGTTCGGCGCAGCGTGTCGTAAGACGCCGAGGTTGCTTGGCGACTGCGGATAACCGCTCCAGCGTCAGGCACATCCTCCGCCAGTTCGATGAGTCGCGCCAATGTCTCTGGAAGGATGGGCGCCCACTCATCCCGGACCTTGCCCCTGCACCATATGGAGCCGTGGTTTGCCATTCGAACGTCGCCGGCGGTGATGCGCAGCACCTCGACTTGGCGCCAACCGTGGCCGGCGAGCAGATCCCATACCACACGTTGCCGCAACGTCATCGGGAGCGCGTTCACCGAGGCGACGTCCTGGATTGAGAGTGTCGTAATTGGCCGGTGATGGATGCGTGGACGCGGCACCCGATCGAGCGGGTTACTCTGGATGACGCTCATGACCTTGCACGCATGGTCCAGCAGGCGCTTTACCGCCTCGTGGTGGTTCCGACGATGGCGCGCTGTCGGCCCGTCAAATTGGGCCAGGTATTCCAGAAGCGGATTGGTGGAGGTGGGAAGCAGCGGGAATGCTTTCTCAAACTGCCGCCAGCGCTTCTCGTAGGTCGCCACGGTGGAGGGTTTGAGGCCCAGGTGACGGAAGTGCCGTCTCAGGTCCTCGATAACCTCCTGCGTACTGCCGTTCACCGCCTTAGGTATCGGCAGCAGGGTGACGGTTCCATCGGGGTTGGCGGGGTTGGGTCCAGGGGGAGGGGAGGTCAGCACGGGAAGCGTTCCAGGTGCATCGCCTGGGAGGAGGGTGACTCGCACACCATCTCCAGACTCGGTGAAGGTGCCCGGGCAGCGCCCCGGTAAGATGCCGTGGAATGCCCCTGGAACGAGGTCGCAAGCACAGAAAACCGGTAGACTGACCGTCGTTGGTGATGGATCATGCTGCGACGATGCGGTGATTACCATCCCGCGGACCTCCTCTGTTGGTGTCGGGAAAGACATTTTCTCCTCAATGTCCATAGACTACCACGCGGCGTCAGTGGCCAGGAGGACCAAGCGGAAGCCCTCTCGGTCCATCCAGGCCGCCAGCTGCACGCAGCTGGTGGTCCCTGAGGCATAGCGCTCAAACGCTCCTTCCCGAGCATCGAAAACAATCGAGGTGTAAAACAGGCGGCACTGAGCGCTGTGCGATACGAGTGAGGGTGGCACCGAAACGTGTCCAGTTATCGCCTGTCTCCGCTTGAGATAGTGCGGTTATTAAGCTCTTCGCTTCGAACGGAGTTCGCTCCTGAGGAGACCCCGGAAGCTTCTGAGCGAACACGAGCAATTGCTACTAGTACACGTTCGTTATCTTTGAAGAGGCACTCCTCAACGTATACGGTCGCGGCACCCTTTGTCAGCACCTGATAGGTACCCTGTGGCGGAGGCTCTATGTTTAGAACGTGGTGAGTTATCCACCCCCCTTTGGATCCTCCGAATGTACAATGTCTTCAGCATTGACCGTGGAGGGGTATAGGTGCTTGGCATAAAGCGCATCGCCATTTCGTACCGCGGGCTCCATACTGGTCCCATACGCGGTGACTGAGTGATATCCAAAGGCGGCCGCAACCGCAGTCGCAATTGTGAAAACCGTAGGAACCATCACCAAATCTGAAAGGGAGCCTCGGGAAAGCTGGAGCCTAAGGCTCACGTCGTCGTAGCTCTGCCGGATTTCGCGACGCTCACTCATGAGGAGGTCCGAATCCTATGAGTCTATCCGGGATTGACATGCCAAGACTGCAGCTGGCCAGTGGGGAGTGGCCCTCCCCAGTCGACAATGACGTTGCCATATCCTCGGAAGCGGGGCGTTTCAGCCAAGACGTCATAGGTGGGTACAAGAACCCCTCCGGAAGGCCAGGAATACATAGCACAATACTCTGCTTTAACGATGCCTTCATTTCCGAGAGCATTGGGCGGGTTAGGGCAACTCGAGTCAATGAAAACTTCATTGTAGTAGGCGCCGGAGGTGCTTGGAGTGATGTAAGTCTGGAAGCGAATGATCAGCGTGTCATCGCTGTCTCCGTCCTTGCCTACTTGGGGGGCGGGTGAAGGTAACCACTGTGCAGTCCAGCGGTCGGCCGTCGCGTCGTACGTCAATGTTGGCTCAAACCAGACACTAAACCCCGTAAGATCGGTGAAACTATCGGTCGCGGGGTTAAAGGGCGTGTCCGTTGCTTTGGTCATCGGCGCATCACAAGTACCGGTCGGGGGAGGGAGAGAGGGACTGCAATACTGGAACCCGTCCTGAGGAAGGACGTCCGTCAGCTCATTGACCTTCTCCGGGTTTCGCGACCCGTTGGCTAGGTTCACTATGTAGGTAACGATGTTGGTCTGGCCGGGTATGATCACCAGCTTGTCCGAATATTTCTTGGGTATAGTCCCAAAACAGCCACCTGTGAGAGAATGGTGGCATGGGACGGAAGATTGGGTGCCCTCGATGTCAACACGCCAAGAGCTGGAGCATTCGGCGAGGTAAGAGTCGTTGTGCAGCCTGCCACTACGAGTGGGTGCCCAGGGCGCTGCCGCTTCGGTTGTCGCCAGGGGAGTGGCGGCGACTGTTGCGCTGGTTCGTCTTGGGGCAGAGTGCCGAGGTGATTGCCCAGGAGGCCCGCCTGGAGCGAAAGCGAGTCCTGCGAGCCCTGATCGTGGTGCGCCAGGCCATGGTCCGGGACGTTCCCCATGTCTTCTCCGGCGTGGTGGAGGTCGACGAGACCTACCTGGGAGGTTCCTGGCGCAACAGGCGCCTGGCAAAGCGTGTTCAGGGCACGAAGCGGGGCCGTGGAACCACTAAGCAAGCTGTCTTTGGGATCCTGTGTCGAGGTGGCCTGGTGTGGGCGCAAGTGGTACCTAACGTGGAAGCCAAGACGCTGCTGCCGCTCCTGCACCAACGCGTGCAACGTGGCTCCATCGTCTGCTCGGACACCTTTACCAGCTACACGGGCGTCGCAGCGGGGGGCTACGTCCACCGGCTTGTGGACCACAGCCAGGCGTTCAGCGATCGGCAAGGGAGCCACGTCAACGGCTTGGAGGGCTTCTGGGGTTATCTCAAGCGGCGTCTGGCAGCCAAAGGGGGAGTCCGCCGAGAACGGCTGCCCCTCTATCTTGCTGAGTATGTCTGGCGCTACAATCATCGGCGTCTGTTGGGACCAGAACAGGTTAAGACATTGTTCAAGCTGCTTCAAAGCTAATCCGGTGGCTAAAACGGGACTTTACCCAAGAACAAAGCGAATAGGAGCTCTTGTACCTACTACTCCGGTACCGGGGCTCGTGATTTGAATCGCTGGCGGGTCGTTGCCGACGACGAACGCAGCTGAAGTTGGTGTTGATACTCTCCCTCTGCGGTCGGTAAGGACGAGTTCAAACTCGAAGAGTCCAGCCGTTTGAGGCACCACCATCGGTGACTTGCTGTTGGGGTCGCTCAACGGCACACGTGGCCCGCCAACCTGGACCCATGCGAAAGTACTGACGATTGCGTCATCGATGCTTCCGCTGCCGTCGAGCACAAAGGGTTCTCCGACACGGGCTTCACGCGAGCCGGTGGCTGGAGTCGGTGTGGGAATCAAGATGGGAATTGGCGTCCGGGTAGCCGTTGGCTTAGGTGTACTTGGCGGCGTAGTCACTTGTGTTGGCGTTGGTTGTGGCTGGCCCGCTACCGCGGTCGCGACGGCTGCGTCAATGGTGGGTTGCAGGTTGGGCTGGAGAGGCGCGGCGGTAGTACAGGCCGTGATGAGCACTACCGTCACGCCAGGGGCCAACAGAAGCAGTTTGAACATGGCGTGGACAACGATACGCGATTGGACCGACGTAGACAATGCAACGAGATTCAGCATGTTTGTGCTGACGAATCGTGGAGACTGGCCCGCATCTACGCCGACCAAGTGGGCTCGGAGGATGCAGTTAGGGCCTACAGAGCGATAGTTGGCGCAGGCTGTCCATTGTTCTGATTCATCTGGTGACCCGCCTCGGACTTGAACCGAGAACTGGCTGATTAAGAGTCAGCTGCCCGTACATCGGCAGTCACATCCGGCCATCCAGCAACCATTACCAAGCTGTTTATGTCAGCGATCGTCACCGGCCTATGCACCAAATCATGGGCTACGGCGTAAATATTCACTTACATTCACTCTAATGCCAGAGCAGCCTGCTCTCCTTGGACTAGGCGCACATCCACACCCCACAGCTTTCCGATGTCTTTTCCGGGGTGAACCTCTTCCTGGCCATATCTCCGCATTTCCTTGCCTAGACTCTAACCGAAAGCCTGGATCAGTTTTTGGGGGATGGGAGCACACTGGGGAAACCTCTCTCGAGAATAGAGGTTTCCCTAGCGCACTCTGCCATTGACGGGGTGCGGGACCGCGAGTATCGTTTGGGCTCGCCGGACCACGTTCGTCGCGAAGGGGTGGCGCCTATGCGCTTCGACTACTTCGAGCCCTTATCCGCCCTGGAAGTGGTGGACATCCTGCGCCAAGGCAAGGGCGGCTACAAGGCCCTGGCGGGCGGCACCGACGTCATCATCCACCTGCGACGCCGGGCCAAGAGCTACCAGGCGTTGGTCAACATCAAGCGGCTGCCGGACATCGCCGGCTGGTCCGTCGGGCCAGGGGATGGCCTGAGCATTGGCGCGGCCACACCCTTCCGCTGGCTGGAGACATCTCCCTTCGTCAAAGAGCGGTTCACCGCTCTGGTGGAAGCGATCCAGGTGATCGGCTCCCTCCAGTTGCGCAACATGGCCACCATAGGTGGCAACCTGTGCAACGCCTCTCCCTCGGCCGACAGTGCGCCCGCGCTTATGGTGGCCGGCGCAACGGCTACGTTCTTGGACGATGGCGGTGGAGAGCAGACGGTGCCCGTGGCGCAGCTCTTCGCCGGACCCGGGAGGTCCATCCTGGGTCCATCGGGCCTGCTGCTCCGAATCGACGTGCCGGGACCAGCAGGGATGACCGGCAGCAGCTTCGAGAGACTGACTCCCCGGAGCGCCATGGACATCGCCATCGTCAGCGCCGCCTCGCAGCTCACCCTGGAGCCCTCCAGCGGCAGGGTGCACGATGTGGCCATCTCCCTGGGGGCCGTGGCGCCCACGCCTGTACGGGCGTCCAAGGCCGAGGAGACCCTGCGCGGCCACGAGCCCTCACCGGAGCTGCTGGCGAAAGCCGGCGCCGCTGCCATGGACGAGTGCAGCCCCATCGACGACATCCGCGGCGGGGCCTCCTATCGCAAAGCGATGGTGGGGGTGCTCGTGCGCCGCACTTTGGAGCGGGCCCTGGAGCGCGCCCAGAGGCGGGCGGTAGCCACATAGCGGTAGCCCATATAAGGGAGACGATGTGAGCGAGCGTTACGTTCTTAGGGTCAACGGTGAGCAGCGGGAGGCGGACGCCGAGCCCCACCACTCGCTGCTGGACGTGCTACGGGAGGAGCTGCGCCTGACCGGCAGCAAGATCGGCTGCAACGAGGCGGAGTGCGGCTCGTGCACGGTGATGCTCGACGGCGTGCCGGTCCTCTCTTGCCTCACCCTGATCGGCGACGCCCGCGACAGGGAGGTGCTTACGATCGAGGGGCTGGCCAGGAACGGAGAGCCCCACCCATTGCAGGCCCGCATGACAGACCTGGGCGGCATCCAGTGCGGCTACTGCACGCCCGGCATCATCATGAGCGCCTACGACCTGCTCCAGGAGAATCCCGATCCGGCCAGTGAGGAGGTCCGTCAGGCCATTTCGGGCAATATCTGCCGGTGCACGGGTTACAGCAAGATCGTGGAGGCGGTGCAGGCCACCGCCGCAGACCTGCGAGAGAAGCCATGGTGACGCAGCGCGAAAAGACACCGGTGCCGTCTGAGGGCCAAACTAGCTGGATAGGCAAGAGTGTGCCGAAGATCGATGCGCTGGAGAAGGCGTTGGGCGCCACCCAGTACGTGGGCGATATGCAGATGGCTGGCATGCTCCACGCCCGTATCCTGTGGGCGGGAGTGCCCCACGCCGTCATCCGGGGCATCGACACCTCGCAAGCCAGGGAGATGCCGGGAGTCCGTGCCGTGCTCACGGCTGCCGACCTGCCCGGCGTCAACCGATTCGGCTTGGCGGTGCAGGACCAGCGGGTGCTGGCCGACGACAAGGTGCGAACCGCAGCGGACCCCATCGCGCTGGTGGCGGCGGAGACCAAGGAGCAGGCCGAGGAGGCCCTCGCCAAGATCGAGCTCGACCTGGAGCCGCTGCGCCCGGTCCTCTCCATCGAAGACGCCCTGGACCCGTCGGCCCCGGCCATCCACGAGGGCGGCAACCTCTTCCAGCACACCAAGGTGCGTAAGGGAGATGTGGAGCGAGGCATCGCCGAGTCGGACGTAATTGTGGAGGGCACCTACCGCAGTCAGCAGCTTGACCACATGGCCATGGAGCCCGAGGCCGGCCTGGCCTACCTTGACCCATCGGGCGTGCTGAATATCGTCACGCCCACCCAGTACCCATTCCGCGACCGGCGTCAGATAGCGCCGGCCCTGGACCTCGGGATGAACCGGGTGCGAGTCATCCAGGCGCCCATCGGCGGTGGCTTCGGCCGTAAGGACGACATCACTACCGAGATCCACGTGGGAATGCTGGCCCTAGCCACCAAGCGGCCCGTGCGCCTGGTCTATACCCGTGAGGACTCGCTCATCGCCAACACCAAGCGCCATCCGTTCCTGATGAAATACCGCACCGGGGCCCGCTCCGACGGCCATCTCACCTTCGTGGACGCCGACCTCTACGGTGATACGGGGGCATACCTCTCTCTGGGGCTCTTCGTGATCAAGAAGGCGGGGATCCATGGATGCGGCCCCTACCATGTGCCGAACATCAGCGTCGACACCTACACCGTGTACACCAACAATCTCACGTCCGGCGCCATGCGGGGCTTTGGCGTGCTCCAAGCGGCCATCGCCCACGAGTCGCAGATGGACAAGCTGGCCCACCGTCTCGGCATGTCGCCCGTGGACTTCCGGCTCATCAACTGCCTCAAGCCGGGGCTCACCTCCAGCACCGGCCAGGTGATGAACGAGGGGTGCGGCATCGAGGCGACGGTACAGCGGATCAAGGACTACATGACGTCCCATAACCTGGCGATTAAGCTGCCGCTATCACCGGATGGGCAGCCATGACCAAGAAACAGGGCATCGGCGTCGGCTCCATGTACTACGGCATCGGCTACGGGTTCAACCGGGCCGATATCGGCTCCGCACTGATCGAGATGGCGGAGGACGGCACCACCACGGTCTACTCCGGCGCCTGCGACATGGGCCAGGGGGTGATGACTATCGTGGCCCAGGTGGCCGCTGAAGGTCTCGGCATCAACCCCGGCGCTGTGCGTGTGGTGGCCGCCGACACCGGCAGCACGCCCGACTCCGGACCCACGTCCGGCAGCCGTTCCACCTTTGTCCAGGGCGTGGCGGTGCAGAAGGCGGCGGAGGAGTTGGGGGAGGAGCTGCTCCAGATGGCGTCGGAGATGCTCGGCCGGCCCGTGGAGGAGCTGGACGCCCGCGACGACCAGGTCTACGGGACAGGAAGCCCCGATCCGCTAGTCCCTGTAGCAAAAGTGGCCTTCGAGATGCACCGGCTTGGCAGGCGCTGCGCCACCCTGGGCTGGCACGACATCACGACCAAGGACGTCGACCCGGAGACCTCCCAGGGCGATGCCTACGCGACCTACGGCTGGGCCACCCAACTGGCCCAGGTGGAGGTGGACACCGAAACGGGCCGCGTGCGGGTGCTGAAGATCGTCTCCGCCACCGACGCCGGCAAAGCGATCAACCCCGTGGGCGTGGAGGGCCAGATTCAGGGCGGAGCGGCCATGGGGCTGGGCCAAGCGCTCTACGAGCAGCACGTGCTGGACCAGGGTGTGCCAAAGACCGGCTCCCTGGCCTTCTACCTGGTGCCTACCTCTATGGACGTGCCGGAGATCGAGTGCGAGATCGTGGAGGTCGCGGACCCCAACGGGCCCTACGGCGCCAAGGGGGTGGCCGAGCCCGCCACCATTCCCACCACGCCAGCCATCCTCAACGCCATCTACGACGCCGTAGGCGTGCGAATCACCGAGACCCCCGCCACTCCCGAGCGGGTCTACTTCGCCATTCAGGAGGCGAGGGCCCGGGGAGAGGCGGTAGATTAGGCGAGTGCCCCTATGAAAGAGCGCGTCGGCCTGCTCATCCCCTCGTCCAACACCGTGATGGAGGTGGACTTCTACCGCCACCTACCGCCGTCGGTCACCGTCCACACCGGACGGATGTACATGGAATCGACCACCGTGGAGGGCGAGGAGTTGATGCTGGACGAGTACACGCTGCCCACGGCCCAGGTGCTCGCCACGGCCAACCCCGACGTAGTGGTGTTTGGGTGCACCAGCGCCGGCGCGCTGCGGGGCGCGGCCTACGACGCCGAGCTCTGTCAGCGTATCTCGCAGGCCACCGGCGTCCCCACCATCAGCGTCATCGAGTCGGTGCGGCGAGAGCTGAAGGCCACCGGCGGCGCCACGGTGGCGGTGCTCACGCCCTACGTGGACCAACTGACCCAGCGCATCGTGGCCAGCGTCGAAGCCGACGGCCTCAAGGTTACGGCGGCCCACGGCATGGGCATCACGCACAACTTCGATATCGCCATGGTTGAGGCGGAGCAGATCGTGGAGTACGCTCAGCGGCAGTTGGGGAGCACGCTGCCCGCCGACGTGCTGTTCGTCTCCTGCACCAACTATCAGGCGGTCGCCGCGCTGCCCATGCTTCGAGAGTTCTACGGCGCCCCGGTGGTCACCAGCAACCAGGCCGCGCTGGGGGCGGTGCGCCAAGCGCTCTCTTTGGAGCAGGCGGGGGCGGTCCAGCCTGCGTAGCGCAGCCTCTATGCATCCCACGAGCAGATACGGAGAGTGAACCTATGGCACTAATCGAGCTGAAGGGCGCGGTTGATCTGCACATCCACTCGTACCCCTGCGTGTTCCAGCGCCGCATCGACGACCGGCAAGCGGCGCAGGCAGCCTCCGACGCCGGCATGGAGGCCATCATCCTCAAGAGCCATCACGAGAGCACGGTGAGCCGGGCCTACCTGCTGCAGTCGGAGTTCCCCGACCTGAAAATTTTCGGCGGCGTGGTGATGAACCAGTTCGTGGGGGGCATCAACCCCGCTGCAGCCGAGGTGTCGCTCCGCCTGGGAGCAAAGGAGGTGTGGATGCCCACCATTGACGCCGCCCACCACGTGGAGGTCCACGGCGCCAGAGGCGCCTACGATGTGCAGACCAGCGACGGGCAGTTCGTGTGGGGAGATCCGATCTCGGCGGTGGTGGACGGCAAGGTAACGAACGAAGCCATGGTGGTCCTGGAGCTCATCGCCAAGCACGACGCCATCCTGGGCACCGCCCACCTCTCACTGAATGAGATCGGCGTTTTGGTGAAGACGGCCCACGAGCGGGGGGTGAAGAAGATCCTGATCACCCACCCCTACTTCAAGGTGCCCGCGGGCATGAACGTGGACTTTCTCAAGGAGATGATCCGCCTGGGGGCCATCGCTGAATTCGGCTACTGCACCATCTCGCCCATGTGGGCTTATGTCAACCTGGACTTCACAAAGGGGATCATGGATGATCTGGGCTACGACAACTGCCTGGTGATGAGCGACACCGGCCAATCCCACAACCCGCTGCCTCCCGAGGCCCTCTGGCTCTACGGTCAGGGACTCTACGAGAAGGGCGTCTCCCCCGCCAACGTGGATAAGCTCATCAAGAGCACGCCCAGGGCCATGCTGGGGCTCTAGGCCCGCCTGTAAGCGCTTCAGCGCCTTCACTAGGAGGGAACCAGGAGGGAACTAGGAGGGAACATGGTCGATTGGGACACTCGAGGCCGCATTGCGCAGGACATCACTGAAGCCGCTGCCATGACACCGCTGCTCCAGTTGCAGAGGGTAGCCGCCGGACCTCAGACGCTGTGCGGCAAGCTGGAGTTCATGAACCCCAGCTCCAGCTTGAAAGACCGTATCCTGCGGCACATGGTCCGCCGCGCCGAGGAGCGGGGCGAGCTAAGGCCCGGCATGACTATCCTGGAGGCCTCTACGGGCAGCACAGGCATCGCAACGGCCATGATCGGCGCCGCAAGGGGATACCCGGTAACCATCGTAATGCCGCAAGGGATGAGCGAGGAGCGCAAAGACTGCGTGCGGGCCTACGGCGCCGAGCTGGTGCTCACCCCAGGCGCCGAGAGCGACGTGGATCTCTGCTTGGAAAAGCTGGAGGAGCTAAAGCGCGACAGACCCAGCCTCTACTGGGTAGCGGCCCAGTTCTCAAACCAGGACAATATAGAGGCCCACTACCTCACTACCGGTCCGGAGATATTGGAGCAGACCCAGGGGCGCGTGGACGTGTTCGTCGCCTCGCAGGGGAGCGGTGGCACCGTCTCCGGCGTCGGCAAGTGCCTGAAGGAGGAGAACCCGCAAGTGAAGGTCTACGCCGTTGAGCCGGCCGAGTGCGCCATCCTCTCGGGGGGCGGCTGGGGACCCCACCTCATCGAGGGGATCGGCGACGGCTTCATCCCCGACAATCTGGACCTGGACTACGTGGACGGTGTAGTGACCGTCTCCTCGCAGGAGTCGATAGAGATGGCACGGCGCCTGGCACGGGAGGAGGGAGTCTTTTGCGGCATCTCCTCGGGCTGCAACGTGGCGGCGGCCAACAAGCTCTCGCGGGAGCTGCCCGGCGCCCAACTTATCGTGACCATGATCAACGACACGGGGATGCGTTACTTTTCCACGCCTCTATTCGGTCATGAAGCGCCGGCCGACATCCCCGAGCGCGACCATCCCTTGCGGGAGCAGGACCGCGAGAATCTAGCCAAGCGTAGCCTGCACATCGTCCACTAGGCATGGGGTCCGTCGTCTCGCTCACTTGTGTTCTCTGCGGCGCCTCGTATCAGGAGGCCCCCGACCTCTACACCTGTCCCGCCTGCGGCGATCTGGCCAACCTCAGAGTGGCCTACGACTACGACGCCATCCGCTCCTCCATGATTCGCCAGGCACTTGCCACCCAACCCTTTGCTGACCACTGGCGCTACCTGCCGCTCCTGCCCCTGGAAACGCCCCAGGTCACGATGCCCCTTCGGGTGGGCGCAACGCCTCTCTACGAGGCGCCAGGGCTACGCAAGGCCCTGGGTATGGACCGCCTGTGGGTGAAGGATGACACCTCCAATCCCTCCGGTTCCCTGAAGGACCGGGCAAGCGCCGTTGTCCTACTCAAGGGCCTGGAGCTGGGGTACACAGAGGTGGCCACCGCCTCGACGGGTAACGCCGCGGCATCGCTGGCGTGCATCGCGGCCTCCCTGGGCGTGCCATACCACATCTTCGTGCCGGAGGCGGCGCCCAGGGCCAAGCTGGCCCAGCTCCTGGTCTATGGCGCCGACGTGCTACGTATCCAGGGCTCCTACGACGACGCCTTCGGCCTCTGCATCGAGGCCTGCCGGGAGCTCGGCTGGTACAACCGGAACACGGGTTACAACCCCTACACCGTAGAGGGCAAAAAGACAGTGGCCACGGAGATGGCCGAGCAGCTCGGCTGGGAGCCGCCGGACACGGTGGTGGTGCCCGTCGGCGACGGTTGCATTCTGAGCGGCGTCTGGAAGGGGTTCGTGGACCTGCACCGGGTGGGACTGATCGACCGGCTGCCCCGGCTGGTGGCGGCCCAGGCCGAGGGCTCCCAAGCCGTCAAGCGTGCCTTCGATGGCGACGGCCAAGTGCGGCCCGTGGAGCCCCATACGCTGGCGGACAGCATCTCGGTGTCGCTGCCCCGTAACGGTGCCATGGCCGTGCAGGACCTGCGGGCCTCGGGCGGCACCGCAGTGGCCGTCTCCGACGACGAGATCCTCGAGGCGATGCGGCTCCTGGGCAGGACCACTGGCATCTTCGGCGAGCCCGCCGGTGTGGTCTCGCTGGCGGCGCTTCTGCGGCTCCGCGCCCAGGGTGAGGTGGCGCCGGGAGAGCGGGTGGTGGTCATGGTCACCGGCAGCGGACTGAAGGACGTGGACTCGGCGCTCCAGGCGGCCCAAGCGCCGGAGCCCGTGCCCGTTTCACTGGATGCGGTGAGAGCAGCGGCTCGGAAGTAATCCACAGCAAGCGCCAGGGGGCAGCGTGAACCCTGCCTGCGGCGCCCCAGGGCTTCCTGGAACAGCCGCCCTAGAACTCGATGACGCTCCCTTTCTTCACACGGAAGGCCACCAGCCAAGCCATGGGACCGACGGCCAGCCACAGGCCTACGACTCCCAGGGCGGCGGTAGTATAGGAGATCGTGACAAGCGCTGTGCGCTCGGCGAAGATGGCCCAGAAGACCATCGCCACCCACGCGGCGGCGAAGAAGACACCGGCGAACAGGAGGACCCGAAAAGCGATAGTCCCGAGAATATCCCAACGGATGACGTCCCACGCGGTGGTAGCTCTGCTTGTCATAGGCACACCTCTGCGGCCAGCTTTACGGACAGTCGTTCACTCGGCACTTCGTGAGCGCCTGGGATGGCGCGGTCTCCTAGCCAGCCTCGGCGGCCCCAGCTTCCACCGGCTTCTGCGGCGGAGCGCTCCACGGCTCTGGTCGATAGTACCATGTTGAGCACCGCCAAGGCCACGACGATTGCCAGGCTCATGGCCATCAGCAGGTTGTGGCCAGCGCCAGGCAGCAGAAGAAGACGGTCCGAGGCAGCTGCGTGGGAATCCCGGGAAGAAGTGCGCCCTCGGCAAGGTCTTCTAGGGCGCACGGTGGCTCTGAATGACGATTAATCGCGCTTTTCAAGCTGGGGAAGAGCTGAATCGGGTCGGAAGGCTGCAGAGATGGTGGTTGACAGGCTACCAAGGGCGAGAGTATTCTCCATTTTCGGCTGGGCTAGGTCAAACCAGTCGAAATGAGAAATGATTGTCGGTGACCGCTCCGCCAACGCTGAGTACCAGGTGATCGTTGAGGAGTTCGCGGACAACGCTCCTGGGATCGTTGATCCCCGCGGCGCTTGCTTTCGATGCGAACAGCAACTTGTGCCAATCTCATGTGCTTTCCCGAGTGCCAGCGGCCAGGTACTTTTTCTGAAAGAGACTGACATACGCCTTGAACAGGGGACCTTGTCGCAAGGGGCGTAGAGGGCTTGGGTAAGGGGTGGTCGTGGCTACCAGTTCGAAAAGTAAGAATGGAGTGGAGAACAGGGGGAAGACCCCCTATGAGCGGGCGGTGATGGGGTTCAAGAACTATTGGTACCCCGCCTGCGGAGAGAAAGAGGTAGGCCGGCTGCCCGAGCGGATCATCCTGCTGGGGGAGCCCATAGCCCTGGTCAAGCGCAGGGGCAAGGTCTACGCCATCCAGGACGAGTGCGCGCACCGTGGCGCGCGGCTCTCCCTGGGCAAGGACGAGTTTCCCGGCTCCACCACTATTACCTGCCGGTTCCACGGGTGGACCTACGACCTGACCAATGGCAAGTGCGTGGCGGCGCTGACGGACGGGCCGGACAGCCCCGTGGTGGGGAAGGTGCGGGCGCGGGTGTACCCCACGGAGCAGCGCAAGGGGATCGTGTGGATCTGGATGGGGGAAATGGTCCCGG
Source organism: Dehalococcoidia bacterium (assembly GCA_965249185.1). Taxonomy (GTDB): domain Bacteria; phylum Chloroflexota; class Dehalococcoidia; order Lucifugimonadales; family Australimonadaceae; genus CBDFLS01. The sequence continues at coordinate 105,799 of CBDFLS010000002.1, read as the reverse complement.
TGCCGCTGGAAGAGGACGTCCCTAAGCTCCTTCTTCGCAAAGACACGCTTATTCGGTATCAGGTCTCCAAGGTCCGCGGCAACTGGCGGTACCACGCTGAGACTGGCGCGGACTCCCACCTTCCGACGCTCCATAAGGACGCGCTCTCCATGCTGCGTGTGAAGCTCTACGGGTACCGGAGCGAGTATGCCCCCTACGTTGGCTATGACGAGAACGTGGACGACGGCGGCCCCTATCTCTTCAATCATGCGCTACAGGTCCACTGGCAGGCGGACTATCCCGGCCTGGGCGTCTGGCCGCCGAAGCGCTTGTGGCGGACCAAGGTGAGCCGGCCGCGCCCCGGCGGACACGCACCAGTTACGCAAGGGCTCCGCATGGGAGGCATACGGCTACCCTGTCTCCAGCGGACCCAGAGCGGTGATGGCCGCATCCTTTATGGGTGGCATACAGCCATCGACGCCGATCATTACATCTACTTCAGAATCTACTGCATGTTCCCGAAGAACTCCCTCCACCGTCTATGGCTGCTGTTTCGGTGGTACGCAGGTCTGAAACCGATGCTCAACGGTCATTTTCTTGCCCAAGACATGGTTATGACCTCCCATTCCACGGAGTTCGAGCAACGTTATGGCTCAAATCCGCCCTCGCCGGAATCGCTGTTCCGGGCGGACGCCTACCCCCGTGCGTGGATAAAGATGTGCAATGAACTCGCGCGGGGCGAGGGCCAGGGCGCATCTGCTGAGAGGACTACAGCGCCGGAGACGGTCACCGGCGCCGCTGGTTAGGGCTGCCAAGTGAACCGATCGATAAAAAGGAGAAGTTGATGAGGAAAAAACTGTTCTGGCTGAGTATGACCTGTCTTCTGGGCCTGGCGCTTTTCGTGGCGTGCGGCGACGATCCAACGCCCACGCCTACGGTTGGGGTACAGGCCACGGCCACACCGACCTCGGTCCCGATGGCGAAGACCGACCGCGTCGTCATCGCCATCGAAGCACCTGGAGAGTGGGCCTCCGTCCCGTGGGAAATGAGTCCCTCCAACATGTGGATTTGGCATCCGATCTATGAGTGGCTCGTCGGCCTCGATGTCAACACGGGCGAGTTCATCCCCGAGCTGGCCACGGAGTGGAACCTGGAGCCGGATGGGTTTTCCTGGCGGTTCAAGCTCCGCGAGGGCGTGAAGTTCCACGACGGTTCCGAGTTCGACGCTTCTGACGTGGCCTTCTCCTGGGAGCGGTACACAGACGAGGATGTGGCCAGCAGCACGGCCCGGTCGATGCGCAATGTAAAAGCCGTCGAAGTGATCAACGATTATGAAGTGATCTTCCGTATGGAAAAGCCCAATATCGACATCTTCGAGCTCCTCACCGAGATGCGCTGGGGCATGGAGATGATGAGCAAGGACGACTACGATTCGCGTGGCCCGGATGGGGTGGACCCCAACGGCCCGCCCCTGGCCGGCACCGGTCCCTTCAAACACAAGGAGTCCATTAAAGACGTTCGCTACGTATATGAGCGATTCGACGACTACTGGGACCAGGACTCCCTCCCCAACTACCGGGAGTTCGAGTACCGCTTCATCGGCGAGGCCTCCACCCGCCTGGCCTCATTGATCACGGGCGAGGTGCATGGCGCCACGCTGCCGACGGACCTCGAGGAGGTTGGAATAGCCTCTGGGATGAAGATCCTGATCAACACGGTCCCCGCCCTGCGGACGTGGCTGAACATCTACTGCTGCTACAATCCCAAGAGGTCGGATCTGGAAGCGGGCAAAGTGTACCCGGTCTACCCCGACAGCCCGCTGCACGACGTCAACGTCCGCAAGGCCCTGAACAAGGCCGTCGATCGCGATGCCATCAACGAGGCCTTCTTCGGCGGCAACGGAATCCACCAGGTCCAACCCCACATTAACCCCACGAGGGTGGCGGCGCTGATGCCGGCGTTGATCACCCGATGGGACGAGGCTTACGGTTACGACCCGGATGCGGCCCGGCAGATTCTGGCGGATGCAGGCTACGGGCCGAACAACCCCCTCGAGACCACTATTCACCTGAAGGTGGACGCCCGAGTCCCGTCCTCGCTGGAGGTTGCTGAGGCCATCGGCGCCATGTGGAGGGCCGTGGGTGTTGAGGTCGAACTGTTGACCATCGACGAGGGGACGCGGCGCTCCACGGAGCGGGCGCTGGGGTGGGGCAACCACTTCTGGCTGGCTTCCTCTCCCGCGACGGAGATCATCAATATGAACGTGTACCACACCTCACTCTTTGGCCTGTACCTTGGGTGGCAGCACCCCACAACGCAGGACATCATCGGCACGCTCATGACCACGATTGCTCCCGAGGAGCAGGACCCGATGATTGCGGAAGTCGCGACCTTCCTGTACGACCAGTACGCCACGGTTCCGCTGTTCTGGCTGGGGAACAACGTTGCCGTCAACCCCGAAATCATCGAGGATTGGGTGTACTCCGGCATCAAGGGACCGGTGGACTTCGTCTGGAATATCAATGTGGCGGAGGAGTAGTACCTCGGACAGTGACTGGAGCAAGGGGATGGCCTCCACGGCCATCCCCTTGCTCTTTTGGATTGTAGTTGGACCGTGTTAGTTGCCGGGTAGACTGCCCTTGGTCTCTGTCTGGCATCTCAGAACCTGTCCCCACCCTGACCAATCTTCCAGGGAGGGGATTCAGTGATAGCCAGTATAGGGCCCTGTTACCGCAGAGGGAGAAATGCAGCGGTACATCCTCATCAGATTCGCCCAGGCAGTGATAACACTGTTGGGCGTGAGCGTCATTGTCTTCACTCTGGTGCGACTCACCGGCAGCCCCGTCGACGTATTGACGCCGCATGATGCTACGACCGCCGATATCGAACACATGGAAAGGCTATGGGGTCTGGACAGGTCGATATTCGAGCAATACTTCGTTTTCCTGTCCAATGTTGTCCAGGGCGACTTCGGGCCCTCGTTCTACCGGCGTGGCACCACAGCTATAGACCAAGTGATGGTGGCCCTGCCAAACACCTTGAAGCTCGCTGGCTTGGCAATCGTCATCAGCGTGGCCCTAGCCGTGCCGATCGGTGTCATCACCGCAGTCAAGAAGGACACGCCGTTCGACTGGATCGGCAAGACGGTGGCCCTGTTGGGCCAGTCACTCCCGTCGTTCTGGCTGGCTATCGTGCTCATCTGGATCTTCTCGGTGCGGCTAGGTTGGACCCCGGTGGCGGGGCTGGGCGGCATTAAACATATGATCCTCCCATCGGTGGCCCTGGGATGGTTCTCTGTAGCCGCGTTCATGCGCCTGACCCGCTCTGCCATGCTAGAAGCGCTGGACAGCGAGTACATCAAGTTCGCCCGCATAAAAGGGACGGCCGGCTGGAAGGTGGTCTGGAAGCATGCGCTGAAGAATGCTGCAATCCCTCCGCTGACGCTCTTCGGCATCATCATAGGCACTTTGGTCACCGGCTTCGTGAGCATTGAAGTTGTCTTTGCCTGGCCTGGAGTGGGCCTGCTCGCGCTACAGGCAGTGCGGGCCCGTGACTACGCCGTAATCCAGGCCATCGTGCTCCTCACCGCCACAATGTTCATTGCCCTGAACCTGATTGTGGATATTTTGTACGCATACCTCGACCCCCGAATTCGCTACGGCTCACGGGGAAGATAGGAGGGAGGCGTGGCGATCAAACAAGAGACCCCCACGACAGCTCTTCTTCATGGCGGACAGACGATTCTCCGATTTCTTCGCCCGGGTTGGCGTTTCCTGCGCCGCTACCCTGTCATCTCCGTGTTCGTCCTCCTGGTTGTGCTGATAATTCCGGCCATCTTTGCCAACGTGTTGGCGCCGCATGACCCCATCACCGGCAATCTGGCCGACCGGCTAAAGCCCCCGTTCTGGGTAGACGGCGGCTCCTCCGATTATTTGCTGGGCACCGACCGTCAAGGGCGGGATATCCTCAGCCGCATACTCTTCGGTGCGCGCATCTCACTGAGCGTCTCGCTGGTGGCCCTCTTGATCGGCGGGTCAATTGGGACGGTACTGGGACTGATGGCCGGCTACTACGGCAAGTGGGTGGATGGCGTCATCATGCGGCTGGTGGACATGATGCTCTCTATGCCGCTGATCCTTATAGCCCTGGTGCTGGTCATTGTGTTCGAGCCCGGAGTCGGGACGACCATTGGCGTGGTAGCGTTGCTGTTGTGGTCGCGCTACGCTCGTCTTATCAGGGCTCAAGTGCTCACAATCAAGGAGCAGGACTTCATAGCGCGGGCCCGTGTAGCGGGCTCCTCCGATTTCCGGATCATCGTACGGCATGTTTTCCCGAACGTGGTGAACACGCTCATCGTGTTGGCCACGCTCCAGGTGGGCGTGGTTATCCTGCTGGAAGCGACGCTGAGCTTCCTGGGCGCCGGCATCCCGCGTCCACAGCCATCTTGGGGTGCACTTGTGGCGGATGGGCGGGACTATATTGCTCTTGCTTGGTGGATATCGGTGATACCCGGGTTGGCGATTATGCTGACCGTGCTATCTATGAACATGCTAGGAGATTGGCTGCGTGACCGGTTGGACCCCAAGTTGAGGCAGATATAGATCATGACGACAAACGGCAAGGCCAAGTTCAATACCGACGGGAAGCTTGGTGATATCGTGCTGGACGTGCGCGACCTGCGCATGTACCTCTACACTCGCTGGGGTATTACCAAGGCAGTAGACGGCGTCGGCTTTCAACTTCGAGAGGGAGAGACGCTTGGCATTGTGGGGGAATCCGGCTCTGGCAAATCAATGACGGCGCTCTCTCTGATGCAGCTCGTGCCCAAACCCGCGGGCCGGATCATCGGCGGACAGGTCCTGCTGGATGGAGAAGATCTCCTCAAGAAGAGTGAATCGGAGATGCGCCGAGTCAGAGGTCGCAAGATCTCCATGATTCTGCAAGATCCCCAGACCTCGCTCAACCCTGTGTTCACGGTCGGAAATCAGATGAGGGAGACCCTGGCCATGCAGCACAAGGGGGAGGGCCGCCGCTCGCTCTTGGGAAGAGCTGTCGATGCGCTGCACAAGACGCAAGTTTCCGATCCACTTCGAGTGCTCTCAAGCTATCCCCACCAGCTAAGTGGGGGCATGAAACAGCGCGCCGTGGGGGCCATCGCCTTCTCCAGCCAGCCTCGGGTGCTCATCGCTGATGAGCCCACGACCGCCCTGGATGTGACCATCCAGGCCCAGTATCTACGGCTGCTGAAGGAGATTCAGCGGGAGACAGGTGTTGCCATCCTCTTCATTACCCACGACTTTGGCGTGGTGGCCAAAGTGTGCGACCGGGTCGCCGTTATGTACGGTGGACGCATCGTCGAGCAGGGCACGGTCCGGAGTCTGTTCACCGAACCGGCCCATCCCTACACGCAGGCGCTGCTCAATTCGGTTCCCAAAATGGAGGGGCGGATCGAGCGGCTCGACTCGATCGAGGGCCAGCCCCCCGCGCTCTTTGACCTGCCCCCTGGCTGCCGCTTCGCAGTGCGGTGTCCCCATGCGGATGACCGCTGCCACAGCCAGTACCCTCCCCGGTTCCAAGGACCAGAAGTCCACGTTGCCGACTGTTGGCGGTTGGAGGATTCGTGGCAAACGACGTCCTGATCCAGATTCAAGACCTGAAGAAGTATTTTCCCGTCACCAAGGGGCTGATCCTGATGCGGGTCGTAGGCTGGGTCCAAGCTGTGGACGGTATAAGTCTGTCAATCCGGGAGGGGGAGACCGTGGCCCTGGTGGGAGAATCGGGCTGCGGAAAGACAACCACCGCAAAAATGTTGCTCCGGCTGGAGCGCCCCACCTCAGGTCACGTCCGGATGGATGGCAAGGACATCCACCAGCTCAAGGGTAAAGAGTTGAGGCGGTACCGAATGGACGTCCAAGCGGTTTTCCAAGACCCGTGGAGCTCCCTGAGCCCCCGCAGACGTGTGAGGGACATCGTGGCCGAGCCGCTTGTTGTCAACCAGAGGATTGACCGTGCCGAGCTTAAAGAGCGAGTTGCCCAGATGCTAGCCCAAGTGGGCCTGCGTCCCGAGCAAGAGAGCCTCTACCCGCACGAATTCAGTGGCGGCCAGCGCCAGCGGGTGGCACTGGCCAGTGCCCTGTTCGCCAATCCCAAGTTGGTGGTATTGGATGAGCCGGTATCGGCCCTCGATGTTTCGGTTCAAGCTCAGATAATGAATCTCCTTAAGGACCTGCAAGAGGAGTTGCAAGTGAGCTATCTCCTCATAGCGCACAACTTGGCCACCGTGAGGTACTTGGCCCATGAGGTCAAGGTGATGTACCTGGGCCAGATTGTGGAGAGCGCCACCACTGAAGAGCTGTTCGAGAATCCTTTGCATCCATATACCAAAGCGCTCTTTTCCGCGGCCCTTTCGGCCCACCCTGACATCCACCGGGAGGAGATCATCTTGCAGGGTGAGGTTCCTAGCCCGCTCAATCCACCATCGGGTTGCCGCTTCCATCCTCGATGCCCCGTTGCAATGGATAAATGTTCCCGAGTGGTGCCTGAGAGCAAGCAGATGGCTTCAGGGCATTGGGTTTCCTGTCACCTCTACTGAGCAGACCACGTGCTGGAAGACCTGTTCCTCGCTAGCACACAAGGTCACGTACGCATACGGTGATCAGAAGATGTGGCACCCTCTTTGGCTGTTTTGCCTTCATTCATCAGTTGCGCTAGAGACTACGCGGGCGCAAGCCTCTAAGCCGATGACAGCCTCACCGCTCAAACGCCAAAACAAAAGCTCTTGAAATCGCCGAGTATGGCCCAACGAAGGAGGAACCGCTTTCTCCCAAGGAAGGGGTTCCAACGGCGCTCCCTACGCAGTGAGGCGAGGGATCACCTCGCGGGCGATCAGCTCCACCTGCTCGGGCTGATAGCGATACGGGACGAAGATGATGCGATCAACGCCCGCCTCGACGTGCGGACGTAGCTGGGCGACGCACTCCTCGGGAGTGCCGCAGATGGCGTGCTCCACGGTTGAGTCGCTCCACTTTGCCACGTCCCACTCGGTGGTGAGCCACTGCCGCATCGGAGCGTCGGCCTCCTGCTTCGGCGGGCCGACATAGATCGCGAGCTGGTTCGTCGAGATGAGACTCTCCGGGTCCCGTCCGTACTCTTTCGCGAAGCCTTTGACCTTGGCCCAGGAATTGGCAAACCCCTCGGCGGTGTAAAAGTACGTGAGCCAGCCGTCGGCCATTCGCGCAGCTCGCCGCAGCACAACGTCGACGTAGCCGCCGATGAGTACGGTTGGCCGGGGCGTCTGGAGCGGCTTGGGCAGCAGCACGGCGTTACGCAGGTTGAACTCGTCGACCTCGACGCTCACAGCATCTTCTGCCCACAAGCGCAGGATCAGCTCCAGGTTCCGTTCAAAGATGCGCCCCCGCTGCTTGAACGGCACGCCCACGGCGTCAAATTCCCGCGCATACCAACCGGCGGCCATGCCCAGCACCAGCCGGCCGTGGGAGATCCTGTCGATACTCGCCAGCACCTTGGCGGTGACCACCGGGTTGCGCAGCGGCAGTACCAGGACGCTGGTGCCGAGCTTGATTCGCTCGGTGCGGGCCGCGATGGCCGTGAGCAGGGTAAGGGAATCGAGGATCGGGAAAGAGGGGTCCACACCCAACAGGATGTGGTCCCAGACCCAGAGCGACTCGAAGCCCAGGGCCTCGGCCCGCTCTGCGTAGGCGATCAGGCCGTCGGCGTCTGGAGTCTCGCCGGGGCCCACGAAGTTTCGAAGCGCCAGGCCAAACTGGACAGTCATCGTGGGAACCTCCACAGCATCATAGAAACCTCCTGTCGGGGTCGAGGCTTCGCAGCACGGCCAGCTCCTCTTCCCGCGGCGGATCGGTCACCGGCACGTCATCAGGAATCACCAGGTCGAAGCCCGTCTTCTCAATCACATTCTGCACCGACACACCAGGGTGAAGGCTCTCCAGCCGCATCGCCTTTGTCTCGTCGTCGAAGCCCATGATACCCAGGTCGGTCACCACCTTGCTCACCCGGCCGAAGAGGAGCCCCGCCTCCCGTCGCGAGCCGCCCCCGGTGAGGAAGCCGGGGCTGGTGATGAAGTCCACCTGGGGCACGAAGCGCCGGCGCTCGTGCATGGTGGCCACCATCACCCGGCGGCACAGCGAAATGATGTCGTTGGCGCCTCCGCTCCCCGGCAGTCGCACCTTGGGGGTGGTATAAGCGCCAACGACGCTCGAATTGACGTTGCCGTACCGGTCGATCTGGGCGCCGCCTACGAAACCGACGTCCAGGAAGCCGCGCTGCGCGAAGAGGAACAGGTCGGTGATGCCGGGCAGCATGCGGGCGCGGTGGGCAACGCGCATCTCGTTGGTGGAGATGGGGAGTCTTCCGGGCAACAGTTCGGGGCCAATGGAGCCTCCCTCCACTGCGATGACCAGCTCGGGGGAGTGAGTACGCTGGGCCAGAGCGGCCGCCAGCAGTGGGACGCCCACACCGGCGAACACCGAGCCGGCGTCCACCAACTGGCGCGATGCCATCACGGTCAACAGCTCCGTGGCTGAGTAGCTCATGGACCTCCGGTCAGCTCTTGGGCATAGCGGGCCTGGCGCTCCAGGGCCTCGGTCCCAAAGAGGGCCAGGTACTCTTCGTGATTCTTAGTCCCGTAGACGTAACGGTCCAAATAGCTGCGGACGCCGTCGGCACCGACGCTGCTCCCCTGGCCGACGTATGCGTCCAAGTGCGCGAAGTCTGCCTCGTAGAGCCCGTAGCACTCGTGGGGGTAGGCGCCATAAGGCACCTCCACTATCGCGTCCACGGCGAAGCTGGGGATCACGGTAAGCTCGGGATGGCGACGTATGTCCTCCTCCGGGACGATCTTCTCGGCGGTCACGAGTACGGTGGATGCGCCCAGGGCGATGTCGGCATCCATGTGAGGGTAGCCGTCGATCTGGCAGTTGCCCAGGCGGTCCGCCCGATGGACGTGCAGCACCGCGACGTCGGGGAAGAGCGCCGGAACCAGACAGAGGGTTTCGCCGGTGAAGGGGCAGGTCATGGTTTTGGCGTCGCTCACCTCCATCAGGTCGGAGCCGAGCATGCTCAGTGTGGGCAGAAAGGGAACGCCCATGGCCGCGGCCCGGTACCGGAGGCCCAGGGCCAGGTGGCTATGCTCCTGGAAGCGCACATGGCCGCCCTCCACGGCCTCCCGCAGCACCCGCGAGAGTCCCCAGGGCAGGCCGATGCCGAACCAGCTTGTGGTCACGGTCTCCACGGCGCCTGCCGCGATGAACCACTCGCCCTCGTAGCACATCAGGTTGCGCGATAGGCCCAGGCCCTTGCGGCCCTGACGCAACACCTCCATGAGTAGCGCCAGTGGCGTGCGCGAGTAGAGGCAGCCGCCGATGGCGATCTGGTCGCCGTCGGCCACCAGGGCCACCGCTTCCTGGAGCGTCGTGAGCTTCTCGCCGCTGGCCCTCTGTTTGGCCTCGAGCCGCCGACGGGCCTCCACGAAGTCGCCGGGCTTCATTCTGGAGCCTCGGGGTGTGGAGGAGGCCTCACGAGCGGCTGGCTTCCGGCTGCGGAACGGCCACCGGCTTTCGGGGTGCGGGAGCTGGCGCCTCGCCCCGGGCGTGCTCGTTGCACAGCTTCCGCCAGGTCAGCACATACGAGTCTGGCCGGTACAGATTCGAGGGTGGATTGGAGCCGTGGCGTTTCTCGAACTCCGTCTCGGCGGCGGGCATGCTCAGGTCCTGGGAGTTGAACCGGCCGTTGACTATGCGGTTCGCCCAAAGATGGTACCAGAGATAGCTCCACAGCCGGCTGAGCAGGTTCCTGGGCCACATGCAGCTCACCTTGAAACAGCGGTAGTGGTCCTCGTCGATGGGCACGTACCACTCGCAGTTAATGCCCCCGATCATCGGTATGCTCGGCGAGCGGAGTACATCCGGCAGCCGCAGGGTGGTCGTGCTGATACCCTGGGTGGGCCGGCGAGTGCCATAGCGGTACCGGTTCAGGAACCTCCACCAGCGCTTGGGGGGCCACTTGCCCAGGCCGGGATAGTCCGCTTGGAACACCGCCTTGCCCGACTTACGCAGCACCTGCATCCCTGAATTACCACCCTCGTCGTCGGGGCCGATTTCGGGGGCCCAGTCCGACTGGTACCCGAACTGCTTATGGAACAGCTTCGTGGCGGCGTCGGCATGGAGAGTCGGCAGGTGGCCGTCGGCGCCCAGCTCCGCATGGTAGCGCCAGTTGCCGACCACCGTGCGGTAGCGGTGCTTCACCCTAGTGTCGTCTCGTAGGATGTGCTTCGGCACGTCCTCCTCCAGGGGCACCGGGGCCATCTTCCCCATCCAGACCCACACGATCCCCTTGCGCTCCTCCACCGGGTAGGTGCGGATGCGCAGCTTCCCCACCACCGGGCTGTCGGGGCCGTCAGTGAGCGCGGCCACACAGGCGCCGTTGGTCACATCATAGGTGAAGCCGTGGAAGCGGCAGGTGATGGTGTTTGAACCGGGGAACTCGTACTTACCCAGGGCCATGCGGGCGCCGCGGTGGGGGCACTCATCCTGAATGGCGTAGACCTGCCCGTGGCGGCGGAGGAAGACCAGGGGCTCGCCGAGGAGCATGAGGGGTTTGGGACGGGTGCCGACCTCGCGGGCGCCGCAGGCGGGGTACCAGTAGTTGGGGAAGCCGAGGACGGCACGCTCGTAGGAGGTCTCCCTCCTTAGGCCGCTCCCACTATGCCCGTTGTGAGTATCTCGCTCGATGGCGTTCATGGCCTCCCAAAGCGTGTGGTGGCCTCCTGCCTTTTCGGAGCCACGGGAGCCGGCGCCTCGCCTCGGGCGTGTTCGTTGCACATTTGGATCCAGGCTAGCGGGAAGGCATCCGGCCGGTACGGGACCAAAGGACGGTTGGCTCCGTGGCGTTGCTGATACTCTGTCATAGGCCCTATCATCATTGAATCTTGGCCATTGAACCGGGTAAAGCCCAAGTTCGAGGCCAGTGGGTGCCGGAAGTGTATCCCTAGCCGAACAAGGGGATTGCTAGGCCAGAAGCAATGCACCTGGAAGTAGCGGTAGTGGTCTTTGTCAACGGCCACATACCACTCGTACAGAATGCCGCCTTTGAGGGGGACATTCGGTACACGCACGAGTCCTGGTAGCCTCAATCCAACCTGCCGCGCGCCTTGGACCGCGGTACGCTCTCCCTTGGGCCGCCGGTTCGTTCGTCTCCATAACCGCTTTGGCGGCCATGTTCCCAGACCCGGGTAGTTGTCCCGCATCACCGGCTTTCCCGAGAATTTGAAGAGCCACTCACCATCGTCCACCTCGTCGTCCTTGGTGATAGCAGGGGCGTAGTCCGACATGTAGCCGTACATGACCTTGTTGAGCTGCGACAGCGCGTCGGCATGGAGCGTGGGCAGATGGGCGTCGATACCGATCTCGGCGTGGTAACGCCAGTTGCCGTAGACCACCCGGCTCAGGTGCTTCACCATGGTATTGTCACGTAGCATGAGCTTCGGTACATCCTCCTCCAGGGGCACCGGCGCCTCCTTGCCCATCCACACCCATACGATCCCCTTGCGCTCCTCCACCGGGTAGGTGCGGATGCGCAGCTTCCCCACCACCGGACTGTCGGGGCCGTCGGTTAGCGCAGCCACGCACGCGCCGTTGGTCACATCGTAGGTGAAGCCGTGAAAGCGGCAGGTGATGGTGTTCGAGCCGGGGAACTCGTACTTACCCAGGGCCATGCGGGCGCCGCGGTGGGGGCATTCGTCCTGGATGGCGTAGACCTTGCCTTGGCGGCGGAGGAAGACCAGGCGCTCGCCCAGGAGCGTGAGGGGTTTGGGACGGGTGCCGACCTCGCGGGCGCCACAGGCGGGGTACCAGTAGTTGGGGAAGCCAAGGACGGCGCGCTCGTAGGGGGTCTTGCCCTTGGCGCCAATTGCAACAGCATCGCCGTTTGTCTGCATGTCGACCTCCTTCTCTCTCAACCCACCGTGAGCACCGAGCTTCCCCTGTGCATTCTATTCCTCGGGTTGACCTAGTTGTCAATCGATTGAGACTTAGATGGCACGTCATAGTTCCTCGATATGGTGACCTGTCTCCGAAGGAGGTTATGTTGGTATCATTACAGGCCGGATGATCCGAACGGCGCACAAGCCGAGTGATACAAAGATTGGGTGCGGTTCACTAGACCAGGCGCTAACTTAACGTCTGGACCAGTTTTTGGGGTCAGGTCACCCCCCATCTCCACTATTAGCAGGACAGAGCCCCCTGGTTACCTCTACAAGTTGTTTTTGCATTCCTGTCGCGTCAAACTATTAGGTATAATCCCGTGGTAGGTGGAGCTAGAAAACATTCTTGGAGTAGGCCATGGGCGAACTGCTATCCAAACGCTTCGAGGAACCTGACGAGGTGGTGTCATTGCCCAATCTTGCCGGACAAATCGTTGCGCTCGGTGAGACGTACCTTGCGCGTTATATCTACCAACCCGGTTGGCGTTGGGCCAAGGACGTCAAGCCAATAGTCGGCACCTCCAGCTGCCAATATCACCACCAAGGAGTTGTACTGTCCGGACGTTTGCATGTCGCAACTGACGACGGTAGCCAGCGGACTATTGGACCTGGTGAAGCATTCGATATCCCGCCCGGCCATGACGCCTGGGTAATTGGCGATGAACCCTGTGACTCGTTTGAATTCCGTGGTGCTCGTGGCTGGGTGAGGTCGGACGTAAATAGTGGACACCAAACCTTTCATGCTGCTGGTAGTCCGGCATAGAATCTCTGCTCATACGCCGCGGGTGACAGGAACCCCAGCCTGGCCTGGCGGCGCTGGCGGTTATAGAAGAGCTCGATATATTCCGTGATCTCTCGAGCTGCCTCCTGCCTGCTTCTGTAATGACGGTGGTGGACCAACTCCTGCTTGAGTGTAGCCCAGAAGCTCTCCATCGGAGCATTATCAGAGCAGTTCCCCTTCCCGCTCATGGAAGATCGCAGGCCAGACCGCTCGAGAAGACCTCTGTATTCCTGGGAGCAATACTGACTGCCTCGGTCAGAGTGATGCATCAGGCCCCTCGCTGGACGTTTGGCTCTCAGCGCCCGGAATAGAGACTGACTAACCAGGTTCTTGGTCATCCGCTCTCCCATGGCATAGCCCACAATCTCTCCGGTGAACAGGTCCTTGTGACCCGCCAGATATAGCCAGCCCTCATCGGTCGGTATATAGGTGATGTCACTCACCCACACAGTGTTCGGCCTCCAGACCTTGAACTGCTGGCCCAATATGTTATCCGCAACCGGTAGTCTGTGCCCGGAGTCGGTGGTGGCCTTGAATCTCCTCTTCTGCCTGCAGCGTATGCCAAGCTTCTTTCGGATACGCTTGATGCGACAGATGCCCACCCGAACGCCATGCTCCGCCAGGTCGCGCTGTAACCGTTCCGGGCCATAGGTCTGTCTCGTCCGCTTGTGGGCTGCCCTGATCTCCAGCTCCAGCCGCACTTCCTCCTGTGCTCGCCTGGACGATGGCCGGTCCACCCAGGCATAGTAGCCACTGGCCGATACGTTCAACAACCGGCCCAAGACACATTTGGGGGTAGTCGAGCCGCAGTTCTTTCATCATCGCGTACCGGGCAGCGACTCCCTGGCAAAGTACGCGGCTGCTTTTTTTAGTATGTCCCGCTCCATCTTCACTTTCGCCAGTTCCTTCTTCGTCCGCGCAAGGTCTATCTCTACTTCTGTCATGGGCCTGTACGTCTTGCCCACATCTCCCAGTTTGCCAGCCCTATGTGCCTTCACCCAGTACCCTAATGTCGATGGCGGCAAGGACAGCCGGCGGCCTGCCTCTGGCAATGATCGGGACAGATTGCAGCAGACCCGCGGGGGTTGACCATCCAACTTAAGTTCCTGCACAGGGCTGTCATGGACACCGGCAGAGCGTGGGAGAGATGTCCATTCAGCTTGAGGCTCCTAATGCCAATCGTGCCTCTAGTCGTTTCGTCTCACCATTCGCACCACCTTTCGGACGACGATTGTCACGTCGTCAGTCAGGGATCTGGGCGAACTATTGAACACCCATAGCGCCGCTATACGCGCGGCCGTAGTGAGGGCACGAGCTGTGGAATCGAGCGAGCTATGCAGCCAACGCACCGCCGTGGCTACCCCTCGTGCCATCGTTGTCGGCAGACTGTTGGCTCCCCAAAAGAACCTCGTCCAGCCCCACTTACGTTGCACCCCGGCTACTACGATGCCTCCGGTGATTGCGCCAATCGCCATACCCCCGATAGCTACGAGCGCCAGGGCCAGCGCAGAGAGTTGTGGGCCACGATCATTCGTCACCGAGGGCATCGGCCCGGTGGTCTCTGCCGTGTGCTCGGCCGTCGACGTATCGCCGAATTCAACAGGGTCGGACCTCGTGGTCCTGTCGCGGCCGACGTCGAGGTCTGTCAGGTGGACGAGGTCACGCAGCGCTACGGGGATGGGGCCGGTGAGCTGGTTGCCGCCGAGGTGAAGCTCGGTCAGGTCCGTCAGGTTCCCCAGCTCGGGAGGGAGCGGACCACTCAGCCCATTCGCACTCAAGCTGAGAACCGTCAGGTTGATGAGGTTGCCAAACTCGGCGGGGATGGGACCACTGAAGCGGTTGACGTTGAGATGAAGCTCGGTCAGGTCTGTCAGGTCCCCCAGCTCGGGAGGGAGCGGACCACTCAGCCCATTCGCACTCAAGCTGAGAACCGTCAGGTTGATGAGGTTGCCAAACTCGGCGGGGATGGGATCACTGAAGCGGTTGACGTTGAGATGAAGCTCGGTCAGGTCTGTCAGGTCCCCCAGCTCGGGAGGGAGCGGACCGGTGAGCGCGTTGTTGTTGAGGCTCAGGACTGTGAGGCCAGTGAGATTGGCCAGTTGGAGCGGGATGGAGCCGCTGAGCTCGTTGCCCTCGATGCTAAGGTTTGTCAGGTCGGTGAGGTTGCCTAATTGCGGAGGGATCGCACCGCTCAGTTCATTGTTGCCGAGCGTGAGGATCGTCAGGCTTGTGAGAGTACCTAACTCCATCGGGATGGGGCCGTCGAGCAGGTTGTCGCTCAACGTCAACTCCCTCAAGTCGGTCAGGCCGCCCAGTTGGTGAGGAATCGCGCCGCTCAGTTCGTTGTTGTTGAGCGTGAGGACCGTCAGGTATATGAGTTCACCCAACTCCACCGGGATGGGGCCCATGAGCATGTTGTCGCTCAGTGTCAGCTCCCTAAGATTCGTGAGGTGCCCCAGTTCGGGGGGGATGACGCCACTCAGCTCATTGTTGCCCAGTGTGAGTTCCCTCAGGTCCGTGAGGTTGCCCAGTTGGTGAGGAATCGCGCCGCTCAGCCCATTGTTGTTGAGCGTGAGGATCGTCAGGTCGGTGAGGTCGCCTAACTCCACCGGGATGGGGCCGTCGAGCTCATTGTTGCCCAGTGTGAGTTCCCTCAGGTCCGTGAGGTTGCCCAGTTGGTGAGGAATCGCGCCGCTCAGCCCGTTGTTGTTGAGCGTGAGGATCGTCAGGTCGGTGAGGTCGCCTAACTCCACCGGGATGGGGCCGTCGAGCTCATTGTTGCCCAGTGTGAGTTCCCTCAGGTCCGTGAGGTTGCCCAGTTGGTGAGGAATCGCGCCGCTCAGCCCGTTGTTGTTGAGCGTGAGGATCGTCAGGTCGGTGAGGTCGCCTAACTCCACCGGGATGGGGCCGTCGAGCATGTTGTCGCTCAACGTCAACTCCCTCAGGTCGGTGGGGTTGCCCAGTTGGTGAGGAATAGCGCCGCTCAGTTCGTTATTGTTGAGCGTGAGGATCGTCAGGTCGGTGAGGTCGCCTAACTCCACCGGGATGGGGCCGTCGAGCATGTTGTCGCTCAACGTCAACTCCCTCAGGTCGGTGAGGTTGCCTAGTTGGTGAGGAATCGCGCCGCTCAGCCCGTTGTTGTTGAGCGTGAGGATCGTCAGATCTGCCAGGTTGCCCAGTTCGACGGGGATCTGATCGGTGAGCTCGTTGTTGCTGAGATCAAGTTGCGTGAGGCCTGTGAGGGTACCTAGTTCTGCCGGGATCGATCCGGCTAGGTCGTTTCCGTAGAGATACAGATGCGTCAGAGCGGTCAGGTCGCCCAGCGATGCTGGGATCGGGCCGCTGAGCTCGTTGGCGTAGAGATAGAGATGTGTCAGAGCGGCCAGGTCGCCCAGCGATGCTGGGATCGGGCCGGTGAGCTCGTTGCCTTGAAGCTGGAGATTCGTCAGGGCGGCCAGGTCCCCCAGCTCTGCTGGGATCGGGCCGGTGAGCTCGTTGCTGTGCAGGTTGAGGAGCGAGAGGTTGGTGAGGTTGCCGAGCTCAGGAGGAATGGAGCCAGTGAGCTCGTTGCCTTGAAGCTGGAGATTCGTCAGGGCGGCCAGGTCCCCCAGCTCTGCGGGGATCGGGCCAGTGAACTCGTTGCTGTGCAGGCTAAGGACCGTCAGGTCTATGAGGTTGCCCAGCTCAGCGGGGATGCGGCCGCTGAGTCCGTTGGCGTAGAGATAGAGGAGCGTCAGGTCGGTGAGGTTGCCTAGCTCTGTGGGGATGAGACCGCTCAGCTCGTTGCTGTAGAGGTAGAGCCTTGTCACGTTGGTGAGGTTGCCGAGCTCCGCGGGAATTGGGCCGGTGAGCTCGTTGCCTTGAAGCTGGAGGTTCGTCAGGGCAGCCATGTCCCCCAGCTCAGTGGGGATGGAGCCAGTGAGCTCGTTGCTATGCAGGTTGAGGACCGTCAGGTTGGAGAGGTTGCCCAGCTCAGCGGGGATGGGACCGCTGAGTCCGTTGTTGAAGAGGTAGAGGAGCGTCAGGTCGGTGAGGTTGCCTAGCTCTGCGGGGATGGGACCGCTCAGCTCGTTGCTGTAGAGGTAGAGCCTTGTCACGTTGGTGAGGTTGCCGAGCTCCGCGGGGATTGGGCCGGTGAGCTCGTTGCTATGCAGGTTGAGGAGCGAGAGGTTGGTGAGGTTACCGAGCTCAGGAGGAATGGAGCCAGTGAGCTCGTTGCTGTGCAGGTTGAGGACCGTCAGGTCTGTGAGATTGCCCAGCTCTGCGGGGATCGGGCCGGTGAGTTCGTTGCCGTCGAGGTAGAGGAGCTTCAAGTTGGAGAGGTCGCCAAGCACTGCCGGGATCGGGCCGGTCAGTCCATCGCTGCGAAGATTGAGCGCCACCAAGTTGGTGAGATTGCCCAACTCAGGAGGGATTGAGCCGGTGAGACTGTTGTCGGCGAGGTAAAGCTCGAGCAGCCTGGGGAGGTCGCCCAGCTCTGCGGGGATGGAGCCGGTGAGTCCGTTGTTGAAGAGGTAGAGGAGCGTTAGGTTGGCCAGGTTGCCCAACTCAGGAGGGATTGAGCCGGTAAGATTGTTGCCGTCGAGGTAGAGTTCGGTCAGGTTAGAGAGGTTGCCCAGCTCAACGCGTAGGGAGCCGCTGATCTCGTTATTGCGGAGATTGAGGACCGTCAGGTCTGTGAGATTGCCCAGCTCTACGGGGATCGAGCCGCTGAGGTCTTTCCTTCTGAGCTGGAGTTTCGCGACCCTGCCACGTGAAACGGAGACACCTTCCCAGTTAGCGATGGGCGTGTTGACGCTCCAGTCCAACACATTTTCCGGGTCGAGTGTTGCCTTGACATCAAGCAGGGTCTCGCAATTGGCGACGAGGCCTACCTCTTGGCCGGGCACGGCTATACCGTTGTCGCAGCCGTGGCTGTTGGCAAAAACGGGGTGCTCTAATGTGGCAGCAGCCGCAAACAGGAAGACGATAAAGGCAGCAATACCCAGCTTGACTGGGGTGTTGCGGGTTCTCTGACTCGCGGTGGGAACGCGATCGGCTATCACCCCAAGGCCTCGGCGTGATAGCCGTTGTTTCAAGTTTGATTTGCCCAACGATCTTCCTTTGGCGACAATCCTCACCCATTCTTCCCAGTACGGAGACAGTGAAGCGCCAACTTCGACCGGAGAGCGCGCCACAGGGCCGCTTCAGATGCGCCCCAGCATAATTTCCCAAGATACAAGATAAATGTTGATGAATTATTAGCTAATTGTAGACCAGCAGCGATAATGGGGTCGGATGGCAATAGTGGACACCAAACCTTTCAAGCTGCGAGTAATCCTGCATAGAATCTTTGTTGAAAGGCCGCAGGTGACAGGAATCCCAGCCTGGCCTGGCGGCGCTGCCTGTTATAGAAGATCTCGATATATTCTGTAATATCTCGAATTGCTTCCTGTCTACTTCGATAATGACGGTGATGGACTAGCTCCTGCTTGAGTGTTCCCCAGAAGCTCTCCATCGGCGCATTATCAAAACAGTTCCCTTTCCCGCTCATGGATGATCTCAGGCCAGAGCGCTCCATAAGATTTCTGTACTCCTGGGAGCAATACTGAGAGCCCCGGTCAGAGTGATGCATCAGTCCCCTCGCGGGGCGTTTGGCTCTCAGCGCCCGGAATAGAGACTGACTAACCAGATTCCTGGTCATCCGCTCTCCCATGGCATAGCCCACGAGCTCTCCGGTGAACAGGTCCTTGTGGCCCGCCAGGTATAGCCAGCCTTCATCAGTCGGTATATAGGTGATGTCACTCACCCACACGGCGTTGGGCTGACTGACCTTGAACTGCTGGCCCAACAAGTTATCCGCAACTGGCAGTCTGTGCGCGGAGTTAGTGGTAGTCTTGAATCTCCTCTTCTGTTTACAGCGTATGCCGAGCTTTTGCCGGATCCGCTTGATCCGGCAAACACCCACCCGAACGCCATGCTCCGCCAGATCGCGCTGTAACCGTTCCGGGCCATAGGTCTGTCTATTCCGCTGGTGGGCCGCCATTATCTCCAGCTCCAGCCGCACTTCCTCCTGTGCCCGCTTGGACAGCGGCCGGTCCACCCACGCATAGTAGCCGCTGGCCGATACATTCATAATCCGTCGCATCATCCGGACTGGATACTTGAGCCGCAACTCATTCATCGCCGCGTACCGGGCAGCGACTCCTTGGCAAAGTACGCGGCCGCTTTTTTTAGTATGTCCCGCTCCATCTTCACTTCCGCCAGTTCCTTCTTAGTCCGGGCCAAATCCATCTCTACTTCAGTCAAGGGCCTGTACGTCTTGCCGACATCTCCCAGTTTGCCGGCCCTTTGTGCCTTCACCCAGTACCCTAACGTCGATGGCGCCAGGGACAACCGGCGGGCTGCCTCCGGCAATGATAGCCTCTCTTCCGTTACCAGCTTCACTGCTTCCTGGCGGAATTCCCTCGTGTATCTTCCTTGAGGGACACCTTTCATACTGACACCTCCGTCGCTCTATCTTATCCGACTTTGGTGTCCGTTTTTTCCATCCTATCTCAGTATTCGTCGTTGTCACAGTATCCGTAGACGAAGACGACTACGACCCTGAGCAACTTCCTTAGAATCGCACCGGCGCTGTGGATTGAGAGGTGTGGGATACGAAAAGGAGAGATGCATGATAGACAGGCTGTTACAACTAAGCCCACATTTCCCAGATCAGCCGCGTGGGTGCGTCGTAATCCGGTGAGAGTGCTGCCTATTTGAGCCGCCTACCTGGGCATTATGGGCAGTGTGGGTGCTAGACTGGCCGAGCTAGCGGGTCTAGTTCTGGATACCGCAATCTCGCTGGAGGCACCCAATGGGTGAAAGCTCCGACACCCCTTTGAAGCTCCAATTCGACCGCAGAGTCCGCCTGGATTTTCGTGGCGCTACCATCACCTCGGACGCCGGACTCCTGGCATGCCGCGAGCTTGATGCCGCTCTGGGGCTCACAGAGACAGCCAACGATTATATCCATGAAAGCCGCACCGGCCGCAATGTGCAACACCCGCTGTTGCCCTTGCTCAGACAATCGGTGTATAGCCGTCTCGCTGGCTATGAGGACACCAACGACGCTGAACGGCTTGCCCAAGACCCGGCTATGCGTGTCATCGTCGGGTGGCAAGGTACTGATAAGCAGGCAGCCAGCACCAATACTATGAGCCGATTTGAGACTGAGGTGTTAACCGAAGAGGAAAACCTGGATGGGCTTGCGCGCCTGAATGTTGAGTGGGTGGACAGGGCCATGGCCCAGACATCTCACCAGCGAGTTATCCTAGACATGGACAGCTCTGAAAGCCCGGTGCATGGGCAGCAAGAGGGAGTCGCCTACAACGGCCACTTCGAGTCCGTATGTTATCACCCGCTCTTCCTGTTCAACCATTTCGGAGATTGCGAAGGTGCAATGCTTCGCCCGGGCAACGTCCACAGCGCTGAGCGGTGGCGGGAGGTTCTGGAGCCAGTCGTGAAGCGATACCAGGAGAAAGGAGTCCGGCTGCTGTTCCGGGCCGATGCTGCCTTTGCCAAGCCCGAGGTGTACGAGTACCTGGAGTCAAGGGACACTGGCTACGCTATGCGGCTTCCGGCCAACGAGGTATTACAAGGAAACATCCGGCACCTGCTGAAGCGGCCCGTGGGCAGGCCGCCTAAAGCCTGCCCTGAGCCTGTCGAAGGGAAGCCCGTAGTCCGGTATCACGACTTCGTTTACCAGGCCCAGAGCTGGGACATTCCCCGGCGTGTGGTCGCCAAGGTGGAGTGGCGCCAGGGTGAGCTATTCCCGAGGGTCGGGTTCGTCGTCACCAACCTCAACCTACCGCCGGCAGGCGTAACCCACTTCTACAACGGGCGGGGCACGGCCGAGCAGTGGATCAAGGAAGGTAAATACGCCCTGAACTGGACGCGGCTCTCGTGTCACAGGTTCGTTGCTAACCAGGTGAGGCTGTGGCTGTTTGTGCTGGCCTACAACCTGGGCAACTTCATGAGAAGGCTGACTTTGCCAGAGTCAGTGAAACACTGGTCACTGCGAAGCGTGCAGACCAAGCTCATCAAGATGGGTGGACGTCTGGTGCGGCATGCCAGGAGGTTGGTGTTTCAGCTTGCTGAGGTGGCAGTGTCCCGGGAGGTATTCCGGCAAGTGTTGGAGCGTATCGCCGGGCTCCATCCAGCACCAGGGTAGCGATTATCCTTGAGGTCATCAGAGGTGAAGAGAGGCAACCAAGGGCGAGGTGCGCGCCCGGAGGAGTTTGAAGGGAGTGCAAACGTGGTGAAAGCCACCTCCGCTGCCTGGGGCCGCTAACTCACCACGCCGAGAGATGGTTTTGTGCGCTTGATTGGATGGTTGACGGCATCCGTGACTGATACTACGATGGCTCTCGTCGAGGATGGTGCGTTGCTTGGACCCAGGCAGCTTGATATGGGTAATTCCGGCTAAGAGCGATCTCGGTGTCGCTCGCCATTCTCACCGCCATGCTCGCGACGGCGTGCGGTGGGGACGGAGAGGCTCCTTCGTCGGAAGGACGTTCGGGAGAGACGGCCGTCGTCGGCAGTCTACTTGAGCTGGTCCCCCGGGGAGCGGACACTTTCACGTTCGCTGACATGGAGAGCGTCCGCGAAGAACGACTCAACGACCTAGAGGATCAGCTCGCGGATCTGGTAAAGGCCGATGAGTTGGATGATTGGGGGGTCGACCTCGACGACGTAGACTCGATCATCGTCTCGGAGCTGGGAAGCGCGGACGCGCTGACGATCCTGCGCGGAGACCTCTCGGTCGAGGACGTGGAGGATGCGCTCGACGACGCGCGCTTTCGAGACGACACCTATCGGGACGTCACCGTTTGGACTGAGCGTGGGGGCAACGCCGCCGTCGCTATCGTTGGGGGAGATGTGGTGGTCATCGGCGAGGAGGACCGCGTGGAGGAGTCGATCGACGTATTCAAAGACGGAGGGCGATCTATGGGGCAGGACGATGAGGTCGCCTCGGCCGTAGAGTCGCTGGGCGATGTGCTGGTGTACAGCGTGGCGGACGACTGCAGCTACCGGGGTTGCCGGAAGTGGGCGACCGGCCTGCGCGCGGAGAATCGAGAGCTGGTCACGGCATACGGGTTCGTCTTCCGGAACGAGGATGGCGCCTCCGATGCGGAGCGGGACGTAGAAGACGATTTAGAGGATTGGATTGACAGTCCCGTTGTAAGCGTCGACGGAGTGGTGGTCGTTGCGGCATCTCCTATAGTTGAGGGCGAGTTTAGTCTCGGCCGGCGAGGCTCACTCATCTACGCACAGCGCCCGGATCCCACTCCTACCGCAGCGCCACCGGCTACGGCAGTACCAGAGCCCACTCCTACCGCAGCGCCACCGGTCTCCGGCTTCGCCGAAACGGACCGGGAGGCGCTGGTTGCCCTCTACAACGCAACGAACGGTGAGAACTGGTTTCGAAGCCACAACTGGCTGAGCGACGCTCCCCTCGGCGAATGGTACGGTGTCACCACCAACGACGACGGGCGCGTTACAAGGCTGGGCCTCGACGACAACGAGTTGAGCGGGGAGATACCGGCGGAGTTGGGCAGCCTCTCCAACCTGGAATATCTGATCCTCTACAGCAACGAGTTGAGCGGGGAGATACCGGCGGAGTTGGGCAGCCTCTCCAACCTGGAATATCTGATCCTCTACAGCAACGAGTTGAGCGGGGAGATACCGGCGGAGTTGGGCAGCCTCTCCAACCTGGCATGGCTAATCCTCGACAGCAACGAATTGAGCGGGGAGATACCGGCGGAGTTGGGCAGCCTCTCCAACCTGATAGGGCTGAGCCTTGGCGGCAACGAATTGAGCGGGGAGATACCGGCGGAGTTGGGCAGCCTCTCCAACCTGATAGGGCTGAGCCTTGGCGGCAACTCCTTGGGCGGGTGCGTGCCAAGCAGCCTGGAAGACCAGTTGGACTTTGACGCCTCCTACCTTGGCGACCTGCCCTTCTGCGGAACCGGCTTCGCCGAAACGGACCGGGAGGCGCTGGTTGCCCTCTACAACGCAACGAACGGTGAGAACTGGGAGTACAGTAAGAACTGGCTGAGCGACGCTCCCCTCGGCGAATGGTACGATGTCACCACCAACGACGACGGGCGCGTTACAGGGCTGTACCTCGGCAACAACGGCTTGAGCGGGGAGATACCGGCGGAGCTGGGCAGCCTCTCCAACCTGATATATCTGGGCCTCGGCGACAACGAGTTGAGCGGGGAGATACCGGCGGAGCTGGGCAGCCTCTCCAACCTGGAATATCTGTACCTCCACAACAACGGCTTGAGCGGGGAGATACCGGCGGAGCTGGGTAGCCTCTCCAACCTGATATGGCTGAGCCTTGGCGGCAACTCCTTGGGCGGGTGCGTGCCAAGCAGCCTGGAAGACCAGTTGGACAGCTCTTATGACTTTCTTCTTGGAGGCCTGCCCTTCTGCTGAAGTCACGCGCCCTCAGCCGGGGACGGACAGCATATCGTCCAGGAGGCGCTCCCAGCGCGTGTTTGACTATGGCGCATTTCGCTGCCGAGAAACGGGGTATCAGCCTTTCCCTTCCGTCGGCCTCCCGGTTGACGGCGGTTTGACCGCTCCGGCGCATGCTGACGCCCTTGACCGCCAGACCTTCAGCCAACGTTGAAGGGTGGAGGCCAGGTCCAGAGTGAGTCTCCCCGGTCGTCCGCCGAGTGGCGGCGCGTGGTATGGAGCGCATGCCCGCACTGTGGGCGGATAGGCTGGTGATCCAATGCCGAGCGTCGTGATCTATGCCAGAGTGAGCACAAACGACGAACGCTAGGACCTCGGCGTTCAGATCCACGCCTGCACCGAGTACGCAGAGCGTGCCGGCCTGACGGTCCGCCAGGTCTACCAGGACCATGCGCCGGCCCACGTATTGAGACTCGGACCCGTCATCAGGCCGTTCGGCGTCAGATCAATGAGCTGGCGACGCCAAACCAGCTAGGATATGCGACCGTCTCCGCTCGCTGCATCCAAATCAACCGCCCAGGAGTACCGCAGGTTTTTGTGTCGGTTGCATCTGGTCCATGCTGCTGGCGCAAGGCGTTCAAGTGAGCATGGACGGCAGGGGCCGGTGCATGGACAACGTCTTCGTGGAACGGCTGTGGCGCAGCATCAAGTACGAGGAGGTGTACCTGAAGGCATACCAAAATGGGACTGAGGCCAGAAAGGGGATTGGGGCTTATCTGGCCTTCTACAACCAAGAGCGGCCCCATCAAGCCCTGGGCTATCGGTCACCGGGTCAGGTGTTCCAAGCGGTGAGCCCACAAAGGTGTTTACTGGAACATCAACGAGCCTTACCATCGGATGAAGGTTTACGAGACACCCCAGCGGTAGACTCTCTTATTTTAGCCTCACCGCTGTCCTGATGATGGGGTCCACTTGAATCAGATGTGTCACATTAGTGAGATGGGATGGGAAAAACGGACACCAAAGTCGGATAAGATAGAGCGACGGAGGTGTCAGTATGAAAGGTGTCCCTCAAGGAAGATACACGAGGGAATTCCGCCAGGAAGCAGTGAAGCTGGTAACGGAAGAGAGGCTATCATTGCCGGAGGCAGCCCGCCGGTTGTCCCTGGCGCCATCGACGTTAGGGTACTGGGTGAAGGCACAAAGGGCCGGCAAACTGGGAGATGTCGGCAAGACGTACAGGCCCTTGACTGAAGTAGAGATGGATTTGGCCCGGACTAAGAAGGAACTGGCGGAAGTGAAGATGGAGCGGGACATACTAAAAAAAGCGGCCGCGTACTTTGCCAAGGAGTCGCTGCCCGGTACGCGGCGATGAATGAGTTGCGGCTCAAGTATCCAGTCCGGATGATGCGACGGATTATGAATGTATCGGCCAGCGGCTACTATGCGTGGGTGGACCGGCCGCTGTCCAAGCGGGCACAGGAGGAAGTGCGGCTGGAGCTGGAGATAATGGCGGCCCACCAGCGGAATAGACAGACCTATGGCCCGGAACGGTTACAGCGCGAT
Organism: Dehalococcoidia bacterium; assembly: GCA_965249185.1. Lineage (GTDB taxonomy): Bacteria > Chloroflexota > Dehalococcoidia > Lucifugimonadales > Australimonadaceae > CBDFLS01. The sequence continues at coordinate 81,008 of CBDFLS010000002.1, read as the reverse complement.
CTGGCGGAGCATGGCGTTCGGGTGGGTGTTTGCCGGATCAAGCGGATCCGGCAAAAGCTCGGCATACGCTGTAAACAGAAGAGGAGATTCAAGACTACCACTAACTCCGCGCACAGACTGCCAGTTGCGGATAACTTGTTGGGCCAGCAGTTCAAGGTCAGTCAGCCCAACGCCGTGTGGGTGAGTGACATCACCTATATACCGACTGATGAAGGCTGGCTATACCTGGCGGGCCACAAGGACCTGTTCACCGGAGAGCTCGTGGGCTATGCCATGGGAGAGCGGATGACCAGGAATCTGGTTAGTCAGTCTCTATTCCGGGCGCTGAGAGCCAAACGCCCCGCGAGGGGACTGATGCATCACTCTGACCGGGGCTCTCAGTATTGCTCCCAGGAGTACAGAAATCTTATGGAGCGCTCTGGCCTGAGATCATCCATGAGCGGGAAAGGGAACTGTTTTGATAATGCGCCGATGGAGAGCTTCTGGGGAACACTCAAGCAGGAGCTAGTCCATCACCGTCATTATCGAAGTAGACAGGAAGCAATTCGAGATATGACAGAATATATCGAGATCTTCTATACCGGAATTACCCATATCAAGCTGCCTGGGTCCAAGCAACGCACCATCCTCGACGAGAGCCATCGTAGTATCAGTCACGGATGCCGTCAACCATCCAATCAAGCGCACAAAACCATCTCTCGGCGTGGTGAGTTAGCGGCCCCAGGCAGCGGAGGTGGCTTTCACCACGTTTGCACTCCCTTCAAACTCCTCCGGGCGCGCACCTCGCCCTTGGTTGCCTCTCTTCACCTCTGATGACCTCAAGGATAATCGCTACCCTGGTGCTGGATGGAGCCCGGCGATACGCTCCAACACTTGCCGGAATACCTCCCGGGACACTGCCACCTCAGCAAGCTGAAACACCAACCTCCTGGCATGCCGCACCAGACGTCCACCCATCTTGATGAGCTTGGTCTGCACGCTTCGCAGTGACCAGTGTTTCACTGACTCTGGCAAAGTCAGCCTTCTCATGAAGTTGCCCAGGTTGTAGGCCAGCACAAACAGCCACAGCCTCACCTGGTTAGCAACGAACCTGTGACACGAGAGCCGCGTCCAGTTCAGGGCGTATTTACCCGGAATTACCCATATCAAGCTGCCTGGGTCCAAGCAACGCACCATCCTCGACGAGAGCCATCGTAGTATCAGTCACGGATGCCGTCAACCATCCAATCAAGCGCACAAAACCATCTCTCGGCGTGGTGAGTTAGCGGCCCCAGGCAGCGGAGGTGGCTTTCACCACGTTTGCACTCCCTTCAAACTCCTCCGGGCGCGCACCTCGCCCTTGGTTGCCTCTCTTCACCTCTGATGACCTCAAGGATAATCGCTACCCTGGTGCTGGATGGAGCCCGGCGATACGCTCCAACACTTGCCGGAATACCTCCCGGGACACTGCCACCTCAGCAAGCTGAAACACCAACCTCCTGGCATGCCGCACCAGACGTCCACCCATCTTGATGAGCTTGGTCTGCACGCTTCGCAGTGACCAGTGTTTCACTGACTCTGGCAAAGTCAGCCTTCTCATGAAGTTGCCCAGGTTGTAGGCCAGCACAAACAGCCACAGCCTCACCTGGTTAGCAACGAACCTGTGACACGAGAGCCGCGTCCAGTTCAGGGCGTATTTACCTTCCTTGATCCACTGCTCGGCCGTGCCCCGCCCGTTGTAGAAGTGGGTTACGCCTGCCGGCGGTAGGTTGAGGTTGGTGACGACGAACCCGACCCTCGGGAATAGCTCACCCTGGCGCCACTCCACCTTGGCGACCACACGCCGGGGAATGTCCCAGCTCTGGGCCTGGTAAACGAAGTCGTGATACCGGACTACGGGCTTCCCTTCGACAGGCTCAGGGCAGGCTTTAGGCGGCCTGCCCACGGGCCGCTTCAGCAGGTGCCGGATGTTTCCTTGTAATACCTCGTTGGCCGGAAGCCGCATAGCGTAGCCAGTGTCCCTTGACTCCAGGTACTCGTACACCTCGGGCTTGGCAAAGGCAGCATCGGCCCGGAACAGCAGCCGAACTCCTTTCTCCTGGTATCGCTTCACGACGGGCTCCAGAACCTCCCGCCACCGCTCAGCGCTGTGGACGTTGCCCGGGCGAAGCATTGCACCTTCGCAATCTCCGAAATGGTTGAACAGGAAGAGCGGGTGATAACATACGGACTCGAAGTGGCCGTTGTAGGCGACTCCCTCTTGCTGCCCATGCACCGGGCTTTCAGAGCTGTCCATGTCTAGGATAACTCGCTGGTGAGATGTCTGGGCCATGGCCCTGTCCACCCACTCAACATTCAGGCGCGCAAGCCCATCCAGGTTTTCCTCTTCGGTTAACACCTCAGTCTCAAATCGGCTCATAGTATTGGTGCTGGCTGCCTGCTTATCAGTACCTTGCCACCCGACGATGACACGCATAGCCGGGTCTTGGGCAAGCCGTTCAGCGTCGTTGGTGTCCTCGTAGCCAGCGAGACGGCTATACACCGATTGTCTGAGCAAGGGCAACAGCGGGTGTTGCACATTGCGGCCGGTGCGGCTTTCATGGATATAATCGTTGGCTGTCTCTGTGAGCCCCAGAGCGGCATCAAGCTCGCGGCATGCCAGGAGTCCGGCGTCCGAGGTGATGGTAGCGCCACGAAAATCCAGGCGGACTCTGCGGTCGAATTGGAGCTTCAAAGGGGTGTCGGAGCTTTCACCCATTGGGTGCCTCCAGCGAGATTGCGGTATCCAGAACTAGACCCGCTAGCTCGGCCAGTCTAGCACCCACACTGCCCATAATGCCCAGGTAGGCGGCTCAAATAGGCAGCACTCTTACCGGATTACGACGCACCCACGCGGCTGATCTGGGAAATGTGGGTTTACCTTCCTTGATCCGCTGCTCGGCCGTGCCCCGCCCGTTGTAGAAGTGGGTTACGCCTGCCGGCGGTAGGTTGAGGTTGGTGACGACGAACCCGACCCTCGGGAATAGCTCACCCTGGCGCCACTCCACCTTGGCGACCACACGCCGGGGAATGTCCCAGCTCTGGGCCTGGTAAACGAAGTCGTGATACCGGACTACGGGCTTCCCTTCGACAGGCTCAGGGCAGGCTTTAGGCGGCCTGCCCACGGGCCGCTTCAGCAGGTGCCGGATGTTTCCTTGTAATACCTCGTTGGCCGGAAGCCGCATAGCGTAGCCAGTGTCCCTTGACTCCAGGTACTCGTACACCTCGGGCTTGGCAAAGGCAGCATCGGCCCGGAACAGCAGCCGGACTCCTTTCTCCTGGTATCGCTTCACGACTGGCTCCAGAACCTCCCGCCACCGCTCAGCGCTGTGGACGTTGCCCGGGCGAAGCATTGCACCTTCGCAATCTCCGAAATGGTTGAACAGGAAGAGCGGGTGATAACATACGGACTCGAAGTGGCCGTTGTAGGCGACTCCCTCTTGCTGCCCATGCACCGGGCTTTCAGAGCTGTCCATGTCTAGGATAACTCGCTGGTGAGATGTCTGGGCCATGGCCCTGTCCACCCACTCAACATTCAGGCGCGCAAGCCCATCCAGGTTTTCCTCTTCGGTTAACACCTCAGTCTCAAATCGGCTCATAGTATTGGTGCTGGCTGCCTGCTTATCAGTACCTTGCCACCCGACGATGACACGCATAGCCGGGTCTTGGGCAAGCCGTTCAGCGTCGTTGGTGTCCTCGTAGCCAGCGAGACGGCTATACACCGATTGTCTGAGCAAGGGCAACAGCGGGTGTTGCACATTGCGGCCGGTGCGGCTTTCATGGATATAATCGTTGGCTGTCTCTGTGAGCCCCAGAGCGGCATCAAGCTCGCGGCATGCCAGGAGTCCGGCGTCCGAGGTGATGGTAGCGCCACGAAAATCCAGGCGGACTCTGCGGTCGAATTGGAGCTTCAAAGGGGTGTCGGAGCTTTCACCCATTGGGTGCCTCCAGCGAGATTGCGGTATCCAGAACTAGACCCGCTAGCTCGGCCAGTCTAGCACCCACACTGCCCATAATGCCCAGGTAGGCGGCTCAAATAGGCAGCACTCTTACCGGATTACGACGCACCCACGCGGCTGATCTGGGAAATGTGGGCTATAACAGGCAGCGCCGCCAGGCCAGGCTGGGATTCCTGTCACCTGCGGCCTTTCAACAAAGATTCTATGCAGGATTACTCGCAGCTTGAAAGGTTTGGTGTCCACTATTGCCATCCGACCCCAGATTTCGGCCTCGATTGAATCGTCAATTGAGTAGGCAACCACATCGGGATAGTCCTCTCGAGTCCGCTCGAAACTGATCTGGTCGATCTCCGGGTCATCGTTACGGTCTCTCACGGTTCGATCCAGGCCCTCGAATACGATCGCGGCCGGGCCGTAGACTGAGGATGCCTGCTGTCCCGACGCAAGCGAATGGTAACGCAGTATTATGCTGCCTATCAGAGGGACACTTTCGCCCGGCAGGTAGAAGTTGGGGCTACCTCGTAGAAGAATCTTTTTCTGCTCGCCGACTGGTATGAGGTCGTAGCGGTAGCTGAGACTGTCGGCGCTGTCGGACTCGAGACTTTCAACGGTGAAATCGGTGACTTGAAAGAAGTCGGTTATGTTCAACTGCAACTCGACGTCGACGCCGGCGACATTGATTACCTTGCCACCCATCCCCTCGTATACGCGGCTCAGTTCCCTTTCGTTGGGAGCGTAGAGGTACTCTCCCCCAGTCCTTTCGGCAATGGTCTTCAGAACGGACTCGTCGAAGTCGTCGCCTGGCGCCCCGATCCCCACGGTGAACACCGGTATGCCCGCGTTGCCGACAGCTTCGGCAACATCGACGGGATCGCGCCCTTCGTTCGAGCTACCATCAGATAGAAGAACTATCGCTTTCACGGTCTCAGTGGAATCCTCGCGCTGCAGGACTTCGAACGCCAGTTGCAGGCCGTCTCCAATAGCCGTGTAACCGTCGGGACGCAGGCGACTCAAGGCATCCAGCGTACGGTCTCGGTCCTCCGTCAGCGGGACGTCTAGAGTTACTCTCTCATTGAACGAGACAAGCGCGGTCGAGTCTCCTGTCTGGATCTGCTCGAGGAAGACCTTGGCCGCAGTCTTTGCAGCCTCGATCCGTGTTGGACGGTAGTCGTCGCGTTCCATGCTTCCAGAGCGGTCCAGGACCAGCGCGACCTCGAGTGGCTTGCGAGGCAGGCGGTCGCGGACCGATTTGGGCAGGTCACCTATACGACCGCCGAGACCGCTTACAGTAACCTCTATCGCCACCTCTTCAAGAAGACCTGTGGCCCGGGCCGGGCTCACTTCAAAGGAGACCTCTACATGAGGCGTCGTAGCCTGACCCTCCGCCCGCCCTGAAAACGCCACCGTCAACAGCACTAGCACTGCGGCTATTATTAGACGCGTCAGCCACCTTCGATAAAGGGTCTGCTCTGCTGCTCCCAGATGACAGGCTCTAAACTCGCTCATGGGTTCGATTCCTAAGGAAGGGCTACTCCTGAAGCGTAACGACCAGCGTAAAGCGCGACTCCTCCTCAGTGATGGAGCTTGCAATCAAGATGGCGCCAAGCTTCTCGACGAAGGGTCGCACGTCATTCTTGTAATCCGAAAGCACCTCATCGTGGTGACCTGTGTTGATGTCCAGCGAAAGTGTCCGCTTAGGCGAACTCTGCCTCCCCAGATTTTGGTGTCCCAGTTGTGCCACTGATGCTTCTCAGCGGCGGGCTTTTGGCCAAGGCATACTTGCGGGCAGTGTTTCTGTGGATGCTCAACTCGCGGGCGATTGCCCTAAGTGATAGTCCCCTAAGCCTGGCCTCCTGCACATTCTCCCATAGAGTTCTCTGGCGAGCAGTGGGTATTCTGTGTTGTTGCGCCTTGGATTTGCGAGGCCTCAAGTCCCGGTCCACCTCGCCTGTTTCCAATCTCCCCAAGCAGGCGTCCCATTGGCCTCCCGCGCCGTTGATGTTATGGCTTGGCCCGGAGGCTTCCATAGGGGCGACGGCGATTGCCCTCAGCATACCAGAGCGCGGCGGAGCCTCCTGTGTTGGGATGGTCTGTCCTTGGTACTGCACCAGAAGCCGGCCCTCCATGTCCTCTTGGACCTCCACCTGCACCCCGGAGTAAGTAGGGCGGGTCCCGCTGGGCAACAGTTGCAGAGTGCGCCGGTTGTACTTGATGGTGTTGTCCCTGGACACCTTCCGGCGGTGTTTGAAGCAGAGGACCTGATCGAGAGACACTGACTGCTCCGGGCGACGGTAGGCACGATGATCCTTCTCGGCCTGCACGCCAAACTTCTCATTGAATCGCGGCAGGAAGCTATTCAAGATCTCATCGGCCTCGGTGATGGTGGCGGCCCCGGCCAGCCGAAGCTCGGTTGCCAGCCGGTCCTGGAATGTGGCGGCAGCACGCTCCACTCTGCCCTTGGCTTGGGGTGATCTAGCGAAGATCATCCGGATCCCCAGCTCCTCCATCGCCCGGGCGAACTGCGTAGGGCCTGCGGGGTAACGGTCGATGTCTCCGGTAAATTTGAAGACCGGGTGCCGGTCGCTGTAAATGGCGATGGGTATTCCATGCCTCCTGATCAGCCTGTTCATGAGCAGGAAGTAGCTTGGAGTGTCCTCCTCCCGGCAGAACATGGCTGCGGGCACAGTGCCGGTGGCGTCATCCACGGCCAGCAGCAGGGCGAACCTAGGCCCATCCTTCCCCAGCCAGCGGTGGTGGCTGCCGTCGATCTGCACCAGCATTCCCTCCTGAGGCATTCGCTGCCGGCGTACACGGTGCTGCTGAGAACGGCGGCTACGCGGGCTGCCGATGCCAGCCTTCACCAAGATGCGACGGACGGTGGGACGGCTCAGATTTATGCCATCCCGTTCCCTAAGCAGCTCGGTTAGGTGGGTGTGATTGGTGCCCGCGTACTTGGTGCTGGCCAGCCGCACCACTGCGGCAGCCTCGGATTCCAAGACAGCATTGTGTGGCCGGCGTCCCCGGTTTCCATGGGCCAGGGCGGCGGCTCCGTTCCTCCGGTAGGCATTCAAAAGTCGCCTTGTGTGGCGCTCGCTTACCCCGAGAATCTCGGCAGCCTGTAGGGTGGGAACCTGGTATTCCAGGATGTCGTTAAGCACTTGGAGTCTAGCTAGTTCTCGCTGTTTCAATGTCACATCCTTCATGGATGGACATTTTCGCTGAACCGTTAACTGCGGACCTAATCGTAGACCATCAACATGACCTGCCCCCAGCATTTGTACCACGCGTCAAGTTAGGCCGTCGCTAAGGCAGCAACACCCGCGTAGGTCGAGATTGCCTCGGGAGCTGGGGGCCGAAAGTGCACGGCGCTATGGGGCCGGTGGAGGTTACGCTGGCGACGCCATAGCTCCGTGACCACCTGGACCTCCTTGAGGGTGTAGAAGACTTCCCCGTTCAGCAGCTCATTCAATAGGTTACCGTTAAAGCTCTCGATAGACCCGTTCTCCCAAGGGCTGCCCGGCCCCGGAACGACCCTTGCACAGGCTTAGCGAGCCGCGTTTGGAGAGCAGCGCTCAACCGGCCTGAGTATATAGAATGGCATCTAAGACAAAAAATCGGACGATGGGCTATGTGAATTCTGATTGCTGAGACCTCGGGGCCGCAAGTAGGTTGCACATGGAGACGCTCGTTACATGGACATTCGCAGGTGGATATGGTGGCTCCAGTGTGAGCGTTGCTTTGAGGTGCACTTGAGCCGCGAACCCGAAGCGCCGGGAAAAGACTTGCCCGAGGAGTGGGAATCGCCCTTCGGTTTCGGGGCTGAGCTGGCGATGCAGCTCGGGGTGGAGCGGCATGGCGAGGTTATCGTGAAGTGCTCGTACGATGACTGTGATGGGGGCTTACTGCATTTCTGGTGGTGGGAGCGCTTTCGGCTGGACCAACCCGAGTTGCCAGCGGCGCCAGAGGTTGGCAAGCAGTTTCCGCTCTACCAGAAAATGGGGTGATTCATGTCATGTACGGGAGCCCTCGAAAGCACGCCTAATCGCTTCCTCCGGCGCCTCCTCCGGTTGTTGACCGCGAGTGGTTTGTAGGCTAGCCTGAGCCGTAGGGCTCGGGCGGTTGCGTGCAGCTTGCACGATAGCGCCGTCATCCAAACACCAAGGGCGGCCTTCGTATCGGCGGAGCCCCTGTAGCTCAGGTGGATAGAGCATCGGTTTCCTAAACCGTGTGCCCGGGTTCGAGTCCCGGCAGGGGTACCATGCAAAGGGGAGGCCCACTCGATAAGCGCGGCGCCCAAGGCTTCGGGCCCCGCTCGCATACCGCATAGGAGCTGGCATGCAGTTTGGCGCAACCATCTTCTCCACGGACTTCTCGATTCGCCCCGATGAGCTGGCCCGCTTGATGGAAGACCGGGGTTTCGAGTCGCTCTGGCTCCCGGAGCACACCCACATTCCGGCCAGCCGCTCGACTCCGTCACCGGGAGGGAGCGACCTTCCGCAGGAGTACTGGCACACCGACGACCCATTCGTCGCCCTTACCGCCGCGGCCATGGTCACCACGCGCCTCAAGGTGGCCACCGGCATATGCCTGATCGTCGAGCGGGACCCGATTACAACCGCTAAAGAAGTGGCGACCCTGGACCGGCTCTCCAACGGACGCTTCATCTTCGGTATCGGAGGCGGCTGGAACGCCGAGGAGATGGAGAACCACGGAACGGTCTTCAAGACTCGCTGGCGCCTGCTCCGGGAGCGGGTGCTCGCCATGAAAGAGATATGGACCAAGGAAGAGCCTGAGTTCCACGGCGAGCTCGTCAGCTTTGACAAGCTCTGGGCGTATCCGAAGCCGGTCCAGAAGCCCCACCCGCCCATCATCATGGGAGGAAACGGCCCAACGACTTTCGATAGGGTCTTAGAGTTCTGCGACGGCTGGGTGCCTATCCTCCGGCGCTCGGACCAGGAGTCTGCTCTGGCTGACCAGATCGTTGAGCTGCGGCGGCGCGCTGCGGCGGCGGGGCGTGACCCCGCGTCCCTTTCCGTCTCCATCTTCTGGGGAAGCCCCACCCGCGATGCCATCGAGCGCATGGAGCAGGCGGGCGTCGATCGAGTTATCTTCAGGCTCCCCTCCGCCGGCCGGGAGACGGTGCTCCCGCTCCTTGATGAGTACGCTGTCCTGGTCCGATGATGACTGGCTCCGGCAGTGCTCCTTATTGGGCTGCTTGTACCAGCCTCGCTTGTGGTATCCTTAGCGCGCCGAAGCGGTCGGAGCTTGCTGCTGGCCAACGCGCCGGGCGGGCGTAGCCGGCAACTCAATGGGCATTTCGCACAGAGAAGGGGGTGATTCTCGTGGGTAAGGATCTGGTGGCTGGCCTTGAGGTCGTCTGGGACGGCATCCGGTGGCTCATACCTAACGTCGTCGTTATCGGCGGCGCCTTCTGCGGCAGCGCCTGGGTGGGCATGGTCTTCTGGGGCATGGTCGCCGCGGGGAAAAGCCTGACGACCATCTCCTACTTGAACAGCATGCTCGGAATGGTCGGCCTGTGGGCCGCGGTTATGCTGGCCGTGTTCGTTGTTGGCCGCCTCCAGGCGATCAAGAACCAGGTAACGGGCAAGATGCCGAGCCGCTATCTGGAGTGAAGTGGGCGCTTTGAAACCGTACCGCTCTCAGTGACGCGGTACGGCGACCTTCTTCGGTGGGGTAGGGCAGTGCTTACCCGCGTGCGCATAGCCATATAGCGGCAGTAAAAAGCCCCCATCTCTATGGGGGCTTTTTATCTCTCTCCTCTATCTACGACGGGTCGGAGTAGACCGCCACGGGCGTATTGACGTGCAGATCGACCCGATCTCCCCGGTTCACGGATACGTCGGGACCGCACCGGCAGCGGATAAGGTGACCGGAGGGAAGCCGTACCAGGACTACCTGGTCATGGCCGAAGTACTCCCGTTCCTCGACCTCGCAGATGCCTTCCTCGACCTGGTACAGGCGCAGGGCCTCCGGCCGGATCAGCACCTTAACGCGTCCCTGGGCCGTTCCTGTGAACGGAAGCGGCCCTAGCTCGCACTGGACCGTGCCGTCCACGGCTTCGCCATCCAGGACATTGGCCTCTCCCAGGAAAGCAGCGACCGCCAGCGAGGAGGGGTGAGCGTAGAGCCCCTCCGGAGTGTCCACCTGCACTACCCAGCCGTCCAGCATCACCGCCACACTGTCCGCAAGGCTCAGGGCCTCATCCTGGTCGTGGGTCACGAAAACGGCGGAGATGCCTACCTCCCGCAGGATCCTCCGCACCTCCGAGCGGATCTTTACCCGAAGCGAGGTATCCAGATTGGAGAAAGGCTCGTCGAGCAGCACCACATCGGGCTGGGGCGCCAGGGCTCTGGCCAACGCCACCCGCTGCTGCTCGCCGCCGGAGAGCTCATGCGGCCATCGGAGCCCGAGGCCCGTAAGGCCCACCAGCTCGATGAGCCAGTCCAGGAGCTCCTCTCTCCTTGGGCTTTTCGGAACGCCGTAGGCGATGTTCCGACGGACGTTCAGGTGGGGGAAAAGAGCGTAGTCCTGAAACACCATTCCTATCCGGCGCGCCTCGGGGGACACGAAGGTCTTTGGCCCTGTTACCAGCCGCTTCTTGATCTCGACGGTCCCCGTTTCCGGCGCTTCAAACCCGGCAATGAGTCGAAGCGCCGTGGTCTTGCCGCACCCGCTGGGCCCCAGAAGCGCCAGCAACTGGCCCTCCTCCACGGTGAAGGAGGCGTCCTTCACGGCCAGCGTGGCCCCAAAGGCCTTGGAGAGACCCTCGCACCGCACTGCCAATCCGTCCATCGGCACTCCTCGGTCCCTGCCCGCGGGAACAGGGGTAAACGCATCGGCCTGGCCAGTGAAATCACTCACTGGTGGCCGGAAGGCAGACTCGCTTCCTCCATAGGAAAAGATACGCCCACATTGATTATTTTACAATGTATGTATTAACCCGATTTCGGGTGCGAACCAACACGCAAGCTAAAAATTCGGGAGTTGGCTACGAGGACGCCATCGGTGCCCAATCCGTGCTTCGCTGATCAGGCCCAATCCGTGCTTCGCTGATCAGGATGGTGCGGGGCGGTCCACCGGCTGGGTGAGCTCCTCCATCTGCGCTTCCAAGTCCAGCTCCATCACCGCACGTTTGAGCTGCTCTCGCTCAGCCCTGTAGCGTCGAGGAGACAGCTTGCCTTCCCCGTAGCGCGCCTCCAGCCCAGCCGCTTCATGGAGCAACCGCTGGCGCTCCGCGCCCCGGTCTCGGGCGGCGTTTCGTCCGGCGGCCCGGCGCCGCAGAAGCGCGTAGGCCAGGGCCGCCATCAACACCACGCCCATTGCCGATGGGATCCCGGCGGCCAGGTACCACCGGCCTGCAAGACGGCCGGCCCGCGACAAGAGGGATGGCTGCGGCAGGCCGTCCAGTCGCAGCTCCAGCCGGGTTCCCGGAGCGAGGTTCACACCCTCCAAGAAATGGAACTCCCTGCCTCCCACCGTTGCGCTGCCGAGGTCGGCCAGCTCCGGAGAGGTGGCGTTCCCGACCGATGTGGGAACCACCACACGAAAAGTCCCGGCGCCAAAGGGGAGTGAGCGGTCCAGATCGACGGTGGTGCCCTCGTAGGGGACCCGATAGATGAATTCCATCTGATGGGGCTGGCCGTGGCTGGGCGGCACCGGCGTCGTGGTGGCGAAGCCCCGGTCTACCTCCAGCACCTGACCGCCCACCAGGTTGGAGCGCACGTCGAGGTTGTAGCTGCCCGTGGGCAGGCCGAAGCGCATGAACCCCATGGCGCCCGGCGCGGTGAGGTCGGGCACCAGGGTGACAGCGCTCACATTGATGACATCCACCTGCTCCAGCACCCCCACCAACCGCTGGCTGACGTCCGCGCCGGTCACGATGATGGTGTAGCTCCCCACGGTCAACACATCGGTGCTGGCGGTCGCCTCATAGACCGTGAGCGCCACCGGCTCGCTGAGCTCGGTCGGGCCCAGCGTGGCGGAGTAGACCGCGCCCTGGTATTCGACCGACAGAAAATAGACACGTTCCTCCGCAGCCTCCACACCCGGAAAGGAGAACGATCCGTCTGGCTGGGGCGTCACCGTCTGGGGCTCCAGGGTCAAGACGCCCTCCAGCATGCGGAGGGTTACCGGCGCCTGTTCGGGGGCGAAGGCGGCGCCCGGTGTCCCGTTCCCCAAGACGCCGGTGATCCCGGTCGTTTCTTGGGCGCGGGCAAGGGGGCTCTCCGGCCCGAGGCCCCAGGCAGCCGCGCTCAGGACGGCCGCTATTCCCAGGAGCGCCAGCCTTATTGACCTCGTGGGTTGCGCCGTCAAGCCCGGTCCTCCGGTGGTTGGTCCGGCTGCCCCTCGGTGGTGAGCCTCTTCAGCTCCTCCTCCACGCCGGCATCGAGGTCCGCCAGCGTCTGCTGCACCTGCTCTTGTCTGCGGAGCAACAGCGCGGCCCGCGTTCGGGCCTCCTGGAGCTGGGCTTGGTACTCCTGCTCCGAGAGCGACTTCAGGAAATACTCCTGCTGGAGCGCGCGGATCTCCTCATACACCCGGTCTCTCGCTCGGCGCAGCCCCTCGGCCAGCTCCTGGGCGGGATCGTTGTCGTCGAAGGGGTGGCCACGAGGCGCCAGAAGAGGGAATAGCACCACCCCAAGGCAGACAAGCGCCAGCAGCGTAACGATGAGGATATTCATTGGATGCCGCTTAGGGGGATGCTGGTTAGGGAGATGCTAATTAGGGTGACTCAGGTTGTGGGTTCGGCGCGGGCCCTCGACGCCGGTCGGGTTACGTAAGCCACGGCGCGCTGCCGCGATGGCCACAGGGCCACTACGGTTCCGGCCAGCAGGAGAGGCCCGGCCACCCACATCCACATGATCAATGGATTCACCAGCAGCCGGAAAGCCGCGCTGCTGCCATCGGGCTGGACCTCGCTGTACAGGATGTAGAGGTCCTCGGTGGGCCTGGAGCGGATGGCCGCCCTGGTGACGAGCATTCGGAAGCTCGGATACAGCGCCTGCCAGGCGACCAGCGTATCGAAATAGCGGCCGTCTCGGTAGACGTCGACCGTTGCCGTACGCTCAATGCGGTCGTCCAGCGGCGTAATGTCACTCTTGACGAACTCCACCTCGTAGTCGCCGATCTCCGCCCGCTCGCCTGGGGCGAGGATCACATCGCGCTCAAGGTTGTAGAAGGAGGAGCCGAAGATGCCCAAAGCCAGCAGCACCACTGCCAGGTGGGCGATATAGCCTCCGTAGCGGGGCCGGTTGGCCGCTATGAGCTGGAGAAACGCCAGCGGGTAGGCCACGCCCGCCGCTCGGTGGCGCGCCTGCGAGCCGCGGGCCCACTCCTGCAGCACGGACGTAGCCACCATGGCGCAGAGCCCGAACCCCACCAGAGCGTATGGCTTTCGGACTTCCACCGTCGCCAGCACCACCACGACACCCAGCGCCACCAGGGATGGTATTGCTATGGCTCTCCGCAGCGATGTCCAGGTGGCGTGACGCCACGGGAGCAGGGGTCCCACTCCCATCAGCAGCAGCAGCGCCAGCAGCAGCGGTCCGTTGACCTGGTTGTAAAACGGCTCGCCCACGGTGATGGTATCGCCGGTGACCACCTCTGAGAGCAGCGGGAACACCACGCCCCACAGAGTGATGAAGGCGACACTCAAGAGCAGCAAGTTGTTGACGAGAAAGGCGGCCTCCCGCGACATCGTGGACTCCAGGCTCTGAGCGCTCTTCAGAATGCCGAGCCGGTAGAAGAAAAGGCCGAAGGAGGAGACCACCACCACGCCTAGGAACATAAGGAATATCCACCCTAGCGTCGAGGCGCCGAAGGAGTGGACAGACGGCACCGGCCCACCCCGGTTGATGAAGATGCCGAAGCAGGCCAGCGCGAAGCTGACGTTGATCAGCACCATATTCCACATCCGGAACATGCCGCGCCGCTTCTGGACCATGATCGAGTGGATAAAGGCGGTAAGCCCCAGCCACGGCATGAGAGCGGCGTTCTCCACGGGGTCCCAGGCCCAGTAGCCGCCCCAACCCAGGATCGTATAGGCCCACCAGGAGCCCAGCAGCAAGCCCAAGCCTAGAATCGCCCAGGCCGTGATGCCCCACACCCGCCCCGTGTCCACCCAGTCGTCGTCTACGCGGCGAGACAGCAGCGCGCCCATGGCGAAGGAGAAGGGCAGCGCCGTGGCTATGAGCCCCGTCATGAGCATGGGTGGATGGATGAACATGCCAGGGTGGGTCAGAAGCGGATTGATGCCCTGCCCATCGGCGGGAGCGAAGGGTAGCTGTGCAAAGGGGTTGGCGAAGGCCACCATCACCGCCACGAAGAACCCGAGGATCAGCATCATTACGCCGTTGGCGTAGGGCCGGAGATTACCCAGCCGCCGGGGGGAACGCCAGAGGGCCACCGATGAGAGGGCGCTCAGGGCCAGGGCGACGTAGAGGAGCGAGCCCTCGTTGCCCGCGTAGAAGGCAACCCAGGTATAGATTCGGGGCATGGCCAGGCTGCTGTGGTCGGCCACGTACCGGATCCCGAACTGGTTGTCCAGAAACGCGACCACGAGGGCCAGGGTCGCCACCGCTAGGGTCAGCACCGTCAGGTAGGTGGCGTACCGGCCGCTCTGAACGAGGCCAGGCAGCCGTGCCCGCACTCCCAGAAAGGAGGCGGCCACCGCGTAGACGACCAGCGCCAGAGTGATGATTAGCGCCGCGTTGCCCAGCTCTGCCATAGCTTCTCCACCAAGGGCCTTCCCGTCTTCACACCGCGGGGGTCATGCGCCGGGCCCAGAAGCGCCGTAGCCGCCCACCATCACGCCGCCCGGCATTTGGGAGCCTCCGTCATTCTGCCACAGGCGGCGTAATGGTGCTACAGCCCCAGACCTTTGGGCTGGCGAGTAAGTCGAGCCCAGAACCCCCAAGGCCTCCGTCGGCGTCGCCGACAGGCCCTCTCTTCTTTGACCGGACCATTGGCCAGCACAGTTGCCCACCACAGATGATTGACCGGATCAAACTAAGCTGCTAGTATGCCCACCGCTTGGGGCGAGACTGTTTCCTTCGAGTTCGCTCTGCAGCAAGGAGGCAATTGATGATAAAGCGACTCGGCGGACTCAGTATCATTGCGTTTGTAGTAGCCATCGTAGCGGCGGCGTGTGGTGGAGACGACCCAACCGCAACGCCGATTGTGGTGGAGAAAGAGGTGCAGGTAGTGGTGACTGCAACACCCACCTCGCTGCCTCCAACAGCGACCCCCATCGATCCCGCCACGGTAACCGCAAACTTCCTGCTCATCGAGGCGGGTAGCCGGGCCTTCTTTATTGAGGCCATGCGTGAGATGTTCGACCTCGAGACCAATGGCCGCATCACCCTGACGCCTCAGGACGGCCAGCCTGAGGATGCCATCGACTACATCATCAACAACCCCGATAAGTATGACCAGGTCATCTTCAGGACCGCGGACGAGCACGCTATCTTGTGGGACCTGGGCATCCCCAGTGCCCGGTCGGCGGCCGTCGTACCCCGGCCAATGGCTCTTTGGACCATCTATCCCACGGCCTGCGCCACGATCTTTACCCTGGACCCCAACATCAAGACGATCCATGACCTCGCGGGGAAGAGAGTGAACACCGGCCGGCCCGCCTACCAGTGGGACCATATTGGGCGGGAGTTGTTTAAGGCAGCGGGCATCACCCTTGACGTCGTGACCTCCACTGGCAAGCAGTCCCATGAGGTCCTCCAGGACCGCGAGGTAGACGCTATCAGCTACGGCTTCCTGTTTGCCGACAGCAAGACGGCCTCCATCAACCCCGTGATGCACAATGTGGCCCAGATCACCGGCTCCATGTACACCGTCGACTTCACCGAGGAGCTTATCGACGATATCGCCGTCGCGAACCCAGTGTGGGCCGAGCGGGGCCTCATGCAGCCGGTCAAGTACCTGCAGGGCGGCCTTCGGACGGCGGCCAGGGTCGAGTACGACATCAGTCGCACGGACGGCTACTGCGCCAACGGCACGAGCCAGTTGTACCTGATCAGCCCCAACGTCCCGGAGGAGGTCGTCTACCAGATGACCAAAGCCATGATCAATCAGCGGCACCTGGGCGACGAGTACTTCCCATTCATGTCCGCCAACTGGAAGGAGCGCCTTGGCCAGTCCTGGGCCAAGCAAGAGCTGTACCACCCCGGCGCTCGTCGTGCCTATGAGGAATTGGGTATTGAGTATGGTCTCGAGGGCACCCGGGCATGGGAGGCCGCGAACCCGCAGGGATAGCTCCCGTGGCTAGACCATCGAAGGCTGGAGGCCGGACCGCACGTATTCGGGGTCCGGCCTTCAGCCTTACCACCGCTCCATTGCCTGAAGTGCGGAGCGTACCCAGCAATCGACTTGGGGGATGCCTTCGTGGCTGAAAACCTCGTCGAAGTCCGGAAAGAAAGCGCCCAGAGCAAGGGCGGCCTGGGTGCCCGTGTTCTCTCGGTCTGGTTCTGGGCCAACCTGGCTCTCCTGCTGGTCATCTATTTCGCACAGTTTGAAACGCCTCTCTGGTCATCGTGGGACCCTGCCCGGTTCGGCTACACGGTAACCCACGTCAGCGCCGCGGGCCTCATGACCGTCCTCTGGTACATCCATAAGAAGGGCGACACCTTCCGTTGGTTCATGGCGCCCTTCTTGGTGGTGGGCTTCATCGTTGTCGGCTACTACTTCTATACCAACGCCGCCGCCATGGAGCTACGGCCTTCCTACGGGACCATCGCCGACATGTCCTTTGCCGGCCTGATGTTCGCCCTGTGCGTCTACATCTCTTGGATCCATTGGGGCCCCATCTTCCCCCTCCTTGGTTTTGTCTTTATGGGGTACCTCTTTATAGCTGACCTTCTTCCCGCGCCCTTTACCGGGCCGCCTTTGGGGATCGTGCAGATATTCACCAGAGCGGCCAACAAGATGTTCGCTGGCATCACCATCCTCGCCGCGACGTTCCTCTGGATCCTGGTCTTCTGGGGAATGGTTATGAACACCGCGGGCGCCGGAGTGTCCATTCGGGGCTTGGCGCGGTTGCTCACACGGGCTGGAGTGGCCGGAGGCCCCGCCTTGGGCTGCCTCTTCGCCAGCGCCCTCACCGGCTCCTTTGTGGGGGGTGGCCCCTCAAACGTGGCCGTCACCGGCCCCATCACCATTCCGGCCATGCGCAGCGCGGGCTACTCGCGTGAGATGGCCGGCGCAGTGGAGGCCATGGCTTCCAACGCTTCCGGCATCACCCCGCCCGTGCTTGGCGCCGTGGCATTCATCATGGCCGATGTCATCGGCGTGAGCTACCTGGAGATCATCGTGATGTCCCTGGTGCCCGCCTTCCTCTGGTTCTTGGCGGCCGGGACCTACATCTACGCCCATGCCCAGCAAAACCGGGACACCATCGGAATAGCCCGTGAGACTGGGCGGGTAGAAGAGAGCAACAGCGCCAGCCTGTATATCCGGTCCGTTCTGCTGATGGCCGTGCCGGTCTCGGTCATCTTCTATCTGGTGCTCCAGGGGTACACCCTCAAGACCGCCGCCTTTGGCGCCTTCGTCACCCTCGTGGTCCTGGCGCCCATCCTCCGCGTGGAGACTCGGTGGTCGGTCTGGGCCCAGGGCATTCGGCAGGCGGCCTTCTATGCGAGCTCGGTGACTATCATCTTGGTCATCGTTGCGCTCATCGCCGACTCCATCTTCTGGACAGGGCTCGGTGGCCGTCTCGGAGGGTATATCGAGGACGTCTCTGGGGGGTACGTGCTCATTGCCGGAGTGATCATGATCGTTGCGGGCATCTTTTTGGGTGCTGGACTCCCGGCGTTGCCCATCTACTTCATCGTATCCATCACCTTCGCTCCGACCCTTTCGAGGATGGGCGTGCCCTTCCTGGTCTCCCACTACACCGCCTTTTACATTGGCAACCTGAGCACTATCATCCCACCCATTGCCGCCAGCGCCTTGGTTGCCGCCGTCGTGGCCCAGACCAAGTATTGGGCTGTCTGCAGGGTGCTCGTCAAAATCACGTGGCCCCTGTGGGTCTATCCGCTCCTCTTCCTGGTGGCGCCGGAGCTGCTCCTGCAGAGTGACTCGGGCACGAAGATGACCCTGCTCGTCATCATCAGTAGCGCCATCGTCATTATCGGCGTGCAGACCGCCACTGCCGGCTGGCTCTTGCACTCCCTCACGTTTCCCGTCCGTGCAGTCCTCTATGTCAACTTCGCCCTGCTGGTCCTCGCCCTTCGACAGGATTCCGTGGCGCTCATGTTGCTCTGCATCGGAGTCGTACCGGCCTCGGCGGCGGTCAGCTTTTTCATCAAGGGCCGGCGTCCGCCGTCCCTCGAATCGGCCGCCGCTCCCGCCGAGACGGGTGGGGCCGGACCCTAACGCCGACGGTTGCTTCACGACAGGACGGCTGGCGTTCGCCTCTCCCGCCGGAATGATAAGCTGATACCATGCGAGCGTAACCTGAGGTGCCGCCATGACAACGACAGTCGGGACCGAACCCTTCATCTTCGAAGTCGTACAAGACTGGGGCGTGCTGCCCGATGGGTGGTCTTATAAGGAAGTAGCCGGCGTTGGCGTGGACTCCGCCGACCGGGTCTACGCCTTTGGCCGGGGCGAGCACCCCATGATCGTCTTCGACCGCGAGGGCAACTTCCTCACCTCCTGGGGGGAGGGGGTCTTTCGGTTCGCTCACGCGGTCACCATGGGTCCCGACGACACCATCTATTGCACCGATACCCTCGACCACACGGTAAGGAAATGTACGCTGGAGGGCGAAGTGCTCATGACCCTCGGTGTCCCCGGGGAGTCTTCTCCCTATCAGAGCGGGCGGCCCTTCAACCGGTGCACCCATGTCGCCCTGGACTCCGACACGGGCGAAATCTACGTCTCCGATGGCTACGGCAACTCCCGCGTGCACAAGTACTCCCCGGATGGCAAGCTCCTCTTTTCGTGGGGGGAGCCCGGCACCGACCCGGGACAATTCAACGTGCCCCACAATATCTGCACCGATAAAAATGGCTACGTCTACGTGGCCGACCGAGAGAACCACCGCATTCAGGTCTTCGACCGGACCGGCAAATTCGAGACACAGTGGGTGAACATGCACCGCCCTTGCGGGCTCTTTATGGAGGATGGGCCGGAGGAGCGCCTTTACGTGACTCAGTTCGGCCCGGGAACGGGAGTGAACGTGGACCTGCCGAACGCCGGCCCCCGCGTGGACATATACTCCACGGACGGACGCCGCCTCGCCAGGATCGGCGACCGCGAGACGGTGGATACGTCCAGCCTCTTCATTGCGCCCCACGGCATCGCTCTCGACTCCAGAGGCGATATGTACGTTGCGGAGGTCTCTTGGACCATCGCCGGGAGCCGGCTGGACCCGCCCCGAGAGCTAACGAGCCTCCAGAAGCTTGCCAGAGCGCCAGCAGCGACAGCTTCTTAAATAAGAGAGAGGCCGGTCCTTCAGGACCGGCCTCTCTCTTATTCCTCGATATCGTTTGATACAGAGCCCGCTTGGGCCTCCCTCTTTACGAGCCGTTCAGGAACCCATATAGCTTCCCGGCGTTGTCGCGGGTGAGCTTGCGCCGCACCTCCGGACTCAGGCGCCCCATATCCTTTTCCATCCACATGTGTGAGTCCGGCCACACGCCGTCGCCGTGGGGGTAGTCGGAGCCCCACATCACGTTATCTTCACCGATGAGGTGAAGCACGTCGGCGATGAGCGGCTCGCGCTGGAAGGTGGTGTGGCCCTGGCGGCGCCAGTACTCGCTGGGCTGCAGCGGGAAGTTGAGATGGCTGAACTGGTCGTCGTACTCGAAGTCCATGCGCGAGAGCACATAGGGGATCCAGACGGCGCCGCACTCGCCCAGCACGAAGTGGAACCCGGGGAAGCGCTCCAGCGCTCCGGAGAAGACCAGACTGGCGACCACCTCGGCCCCGGCGAGCTGGAACACGCTGAACTTCACCGCGTTGGTTACGGTCTTGAACTCCTGGTCCATCTGGACGTTCAGGGGCGGTCGAATCGAGATGCCGCGGGTGTGGAAGGAGACGGGCAGTTGGCACTCTTCGGCGGCCGCCCAGAGCACGTCCCAATCGGAGTGCCAGATGGGCGTCGCCACTGAGGTAACGCCGAAGTCGGCCCCCTTCAGGCCCAGCTTGGCCGAGCGCCGCAACTCCTTGGCGGCCAGCTCCGGATCGTCGCTGGCGATACAGGCGAGGGGAGCGAATCGATGGGGGTTGGTGTTGCGAAAATCTGCCGCCCAGGTGTTGTAGATCTCGTAGACCACCCGGAGCAGCTCACGGCTCTTCAGCCGGGTGTCTATTCCCAGGGGGCCGTAGATCACCTCGGCGTCGATGCCATCAATCACCTGGTCCTCCAGGCGAACCTCCGGCGTCGTTGGATGGGCCCGTCCGTCGAAGAATCCCATCTCGTGCATACGGGCCATGTGCTTGGAGGCGCCGGGGGGAGGGGTCCGGAAAGAGACCGCTCCCAAGGGTGCTATCGACAGATCGGTATACGGGGTAGCCATGTCCTGCCCCTCGGCGAACCATTTCAAGCCCTCGGCGGTCTCCTCCACATGGGGGACCTTATCCCTCCACTTCGCGGGCGCGTTCTTCTCAAACAGGTCCCCAGGGAGCCAGCGCAGGTCGATATGGCTATCTCCTGAGATGGTCTTGTACTCGTATGCCATGGTCTTCGCCTCCTTGGTGGCCAAAGGGGGTGCCTGGCGTCAGACCGGCCCCACAGTCCTCCAAAATTCTCTGGGGCGAGATTAGATTGTCCTCCCGTGGATGTCAAGAATCCATCGGACCGGTGCGGGGAGCGCAAGCACCGCCTGTGGCGATGCGCATCGGCTTGTTAGGTATTACTTGACAGCGCTAGAAGCCTATGCTAGCTTCCGTACGAACTTGAACCGGCACGAAGGGCCGCGAGTAGATTTTCGCACCCGGCGCCACTTCGGGCCGTTCACTCTCTCCGTTGTAAGGAAGAGCGTAAGGAGGAGGTATTTTGATGTTTAGGCGATTAAGCGGACTGTTTGCTATGGCGTTGACCGTGGCCCTGGTGGCGGCGGCCTGTGGCGGAGGGGACGATCCCACGCCGACGCCCATTGTGATCGAAAAAGAGGTCATCAAAGAGGTCATCAAGGAGGTGGAGAAGGAGGTGATCAAGGAGGTGGAGGTCGAGAAGGTGGTCGTGAGGGAGGTGGTCAAGGAGGTCCAGGTGACCGCCACGCCGACTTCGGTGGCCCCCACGGCGACACCACGGGCCGCCGGCGATATCAAGTACGAGTGGCTCTTCAACGACAGCCAGAGGTCCTACGGGTTCATGGTTGAGGCCGTGCGGGAGATGCTGGACATAGCCTACGCTGGCAATATCACCATCACACCCAAGGACAACACCCGGCTGGGTGCTATCCAGTTCGTCAACGACAATCCGGAGCAATACGCGACGACCATCTTCTCCCAGCAGGAGTTGGACGTCCTGCTGTGGCAGGGGGCCCTCGCCATCACCGGCGCCCCAGCGGCCCACAAGCGGCCCGCGGCCTTGTGGTCCATGTATCCGGTGGCCTGCCTGATGTTCTACAGCCGGAGCCCGGAGATCACGTCGATCTATGACCTGGACGGCAAGGACGTGTACGTTGGTGTCGCGGGGCACACGTCGGTGCTCGAGGCGAACATGCTCTTCACGGCGGCCGGAGTCAGCCCCAACACCATCGTGGGAGGCAAGGGCGGGGTTGCTCGACTGTCTGACGGCGAGATCGACGCCACCCTCTTCTGGACGCTGTTTGCGGACAGCATGGGGGCCTCCGAAAACCCCAGCACGCACCAAGCCATGGTGCTCAATGGCGACTGGATCTGGGTGGACACGCCTATAGAGGTCATCGAGAAGGCCCAGGCAGCGAACCCCGCTTGGACGGAGGCCGGCGCCCTCCAGCCGCTATCAGTGTTCAAGGGTGGGCTGCGTGCCGCGGCTCGCACTAACTACGACATCATCAAGGAAGATGGACTTACCTGTGTCGGCAGTGGCAGCCCCACTTTCCACACCAGCCCCGATGCGCCGGAGGACGTGGTCTATGCGACCATGAAGGGCATCATCGACAACAGGGAGACCTCAGACCTGTACTTCGGCTTCTACTCCAAGCTGTGGCAGCAGCGGCTGGGCCAGTACTCGGTGCCGCAGCGGTACTTCCACCCCGGCGCGGCCCGGGCCTATGATGAGGCCGGCCTTGGCTATGGCGTCGAGGGCATCCGCGAGTGGGAGGCAGCGCACCCCGACGGCACGTTCTAGGTCGAGGACCTGCGTTGTCTAGTGGAGAGTGCCAACGGGCCGGACTGCGAGCAATCGCAGTCCGGCCCCCACATTCGGGATTTATTGTGAGATCCTGGGTGTTCAAGGATAGTTTGGCTCACCCCGAGGGACAAAGCCCATGGATGACGACGCGCGAGTAGTACTTGAGGCGGAGGCCCCTAAGGCTGGGCCCAGGGCGATGCCCGTGGCCGACCTTTTCCTCTCGGTCTGGTTCTGGGCCAACCTGGCCATTATCTTCCTTTTCCACTTTTCCCAGTTCACGCCGAAGTTCTTCGGCGTGACCCTGTGGCGCTCCTGGAACCCAACATTCTTCGGGTTCGAGGTGGCCCATGCCTTTGCGGCTAGCGGGATAGCCACCCTCTGGTATCTCCAGAAGCGGCGGGGCCTACCCCGGTGGATCTTCTCTCTCAGCCTGCTCGTGCTGTTCGCCTACGGGGGCTACTACTTCTTCACCCGGCAGACCGAGATGTTCTGGAGGCCCAACGTCGGCTCCAACCCAGACATGATCATCGGCCTCCTAGTGTTTGCCGTGTACATCTACCTCTCCTGGGTCCACTGGGGGCCCATCTTCCCCGGCATAGCCTTCGCCTTCATCGCCTATCTCTTCATTGCCGACCTGCTGCCCGGCGCGCTGAAAGGCCCGCCCATAGCGACTCTGGAGATCTTCACCAGGATCACGCAGAAGATGTTCTCCACCATCATGGTGCTCATGGCGGATTTCTTGTGGGTCCTCATCTTCTGGGGGCTGCTGATGAACGCCATCGGAGCGGGCGTGGCCATCATGGGGCTGGCGCGGCTCCTTTCCCGCACTGGGATTGCGGGCGGCCCCGCCTTTGGCTGTCTGATGGCCAGTGCCGTCACCGGCTCCTTCGTGGGTGGAGGCGTTAGCAACGTGGCCGTGACCGGCCCCATCACCATCCCCGCCATGAAGAAGGCGGGCTATACGGCCGGGCAGGCGGGCGCCGTGGAGGCTATCGCCTCCAACGCTTCCGGCATCACCCCACCCGTTCTGGGGGCCGTGGCCTTCATCATGGCGGAGATCGTGGGCGTAAGTTATCTCGACATCATCGTCATGTCGCTTGTGCCGGCTTTCCTCTGGTTCCTGGGCGCCGGCGTCTATATCTACTCCCACGCCCAGCGGAACCGGGACGTCATCAATCGGACCTTTGCCCGGGAGACGGGCGATGGGACTGTCACTTGGCACCTATACACCCGCTCCGCCTTGCTGATGGTCATCCCGGTGGGGGTCATTCTCTTTGTGATCTTGCAGGGCCATACCCTGCGCTTTGCGGCCACCTACGCCTTCCTTACGACGGTCGTCCTGGGATTGACGCTGCGGGTGGAGACCCGTTGGTCCGCCTGGTCCGAAGGCATCCGGCGGGCGGCCTACTTCGCCAGCTCGGTAACGATTATTCTTGCTATCCTGGCCATCATCGCCGACGCCATCACCTTCACCGGTCTGGGCGGCCGGCTGGGAGGCCTCATCGAGGACGTCTCCGGCGGGGAGATGCTTATTGCCGGCGCCATCATGATCTTCTTCGGCATCATCCTCGGCGCTGGACTCCCGGCCCTGGCCATCTACTTCATCATGGCCGTCACCTTCGCCCCTGTGCTCTTTAAGATGGGGATAGACTTGCGGGTCTCCCACTACGTGGCGTTTTACATGGGCCACCTGGGCACCATCATCCCGCCCATCGCCGGCAGCGCCCTGGTGGCTGCCATCGTGGCCGAGACCAAGTACTGGAACGTGTGTAAGGACGTCGCCAAGATGTCGTGGCCCATGTGGGTCTTCCCGCTCCTCTTCCTCGTGGCGCCTCAGCTGCTGCTCGTTGATACCGATGTCGTAGGAGGTACGACCACCATTTTGATTATCGGCAGCGCCGCCTTTGCCATCGCAGGCGTTCAGGTGGCCACGGCGGGCTGGCTCTTCCGCAACCTCATCATGCCTATCCGCGTCGTGCTATACCTCAACTTTTTCCTGCTGGCCCTGGCGCTCCGCAATCAGTCAGAATTGCTGATGGCAACGGTGATTGGAATCACGGTGGCCTCGGGGGTGGTCGCCCTGTTTACGGGCAGTGCGCCCAGGGAGGCTGCTCCAGCCACGGCACACGCGGCGGCCGGCGCCCCGGCTCCCTCTAAGTCCGGAGGCGGGAACGGAAACGACGCCTAGGTAGACACTCACGAACGTGAACTGGCCCCAGGATCTGTGTTCAGACCCTGGGGCCAGTCTTATCTCCCAGCCTGCGCTGGACAGGCCGCTTCAGCCGCCTAGTTCAGGAACCCGTACAGCTTCCCGGCGTTGTCGCGGGTGAGCTTGCGCCGGACCTCCGGACTCAGGCGTCCCATGTCCTCTTCCATCCAGAGGTGTGAGTCCGGCCACACGCCGTCGCCGTGGGGGTAGTCGGAGCCCCACATCACCGTCTCCTCCCCGATCAGGTGGAGGGCATCGGCTATGAGCGGCTCCCGCTGGAAGGTGGTGTGGCCCTGGCGGCGCCAGTACTCGCTGGGCTTCAGCGGGAAGTTGAGATGGCTGAACTGGTCGTCGTACTCAAAGTCCATCCGCGCCAGAACGTAGGGGAGCCAGACGGCGCCGCACTCACCCAGCACGAAGTGGAACCCCGGGAAGCGCTCCAGCACACCCGAGAAGACGAGGCTGGCCACCACCTCGGCCCCGGCGAGCTGGAAGACCGTGTACTGCACACCCAATATCGGGTTTTTGTACTCGTCGTGCATCTTTTCATCGTGGGGCGCCTGCTGTGGGATGCCCCGCGCGTGGAAGGAGATGGGCATGTGACACTCCTCGGCGGCGGCCCACAGAACGTCCCAATCGCCGTGCCAGATCGGTTTAACCGCCGTGCTGAAGTCCAGCTCGGCTCCCTTGAGGCCCAGCTTGGCGCTCCGCCGCAGCTCCAGGGCGGCCAGCTTCGGGTCGTCGTTGGCGAGGCAAGCGAGCGGAGCAAAGCGGTGGGGGTAGGTTGCCTGAAAGTCGGTCACCCACGTGTTGTATATCTCGTGGAGCAGCCGGACCAACTCGGGGTTGTTCTGCTTCGGATCGATCACCAGCGGGCCGTAGATCACCTCGGCGTCGACACCGTCCATGTCCTGGTCCTGGATGCGAATATCGGGAGTGGTGGGATGGTCTCTTCCATCGTAGAAGCCCGCATCATGCATCCGGTCGAGGTGCTTCGTGAACCCGCGAGCAGGGGTCGATCGTGAAGCATGCAGACGAGGACGCGACAGGTCCTTCGAAGGCTGGGACAGGTCCTGGTCGCCCGCGAACCACTTCAGCCCGTCCTTGGTCTCGATGAGCTGGGGGACCTTGTCCTTCCATTTGGACGGCGCGTTGTCCACGAAGAGGTCGCCGGGTAGCCAGCGCATGTCTATGTGACTGTCGCCCGAGATGATCTTGTATTCGTAGGCCACGGCTCGCCTCTCTTTCCCGTTGGAACGTCCCGCACGGCGCTCGATACGGGCCGAGAGTAGCCTTCCTACCCCCTGAATGTCAAGGCTCCGTATTCACCGGCTCCCTAGATGACGCCCTCCGTCTCCAGCGCCCGGAGCTCTGCATCGGTGAACGCCAAGAGCTCCTTCAGCAACTGGTGGGTGTGCTGTCCCAGCGTGGGTGGCGGCTGGAAGCGCTCCTCCTGGCCCAGCTTGATGGGGTTGCCGGCCGTCTTATACCGTCCCGCTACCGGGTGGTCCACCTCCACCACCATCCTCCGCACCTGGACCTGGGGGTCCGCCAGCGCCTGGCCGATGTCGTTGATGAGCGCGTCGGTCACATCCCATTCCACGAACAGATCGCTCCATGCCCCCGCGGTCTTGGTGGCGAAGGCATCCCGCAGGACCGCATCCAGCGCCTCGCGGTGCTTCATCCGGTCGGCGGGTGTGGCGAAGCGAGGGTCGTCCGGCAGGCCCTGGAGCCCTTCGACGTGGGCGGACAGGAGATGGGCCAGCTTCTCATAGAATGAGTTGGTCGTGCAGTGGACCTGCACGTACCGGCCGTCGCTCGCCAAATAGGCGCCCGTCGGCACATTGCTGGGATGGCTGGAACCGATGGGGCCTGGCACCTCGCCCGAGGCGAGATAGAACTGCCCCAGATGTCCCTGAAAGGCGATCAGCACATCCAGCATGCTGATATCCACCCGCTGGCCCTGTCCCGTCCGCTCACGGGTGAAGAGGGCCGTTATTGCGCCCAGAGCGGCGGCGTACCCGCCACCGATGTCGCCCGCGGGGAAGCCCAAGTACACCGGAGGCCTGCCGGGCTCTCCCGTCACGCTCATGGCCCCGCTCATAGCCTGGACCACCCCATCGAAAGCTGGACGGTCGCGGTAAGGCCCCTCGTCCCCGAAACCGGACAGCGAGCAGGAGATGATGCGCGGGTTCACCCGTCGCAGCGTCTCGTAATCGATGCCCAGCCTGGGCAGCACCGTGGGCCTGAAGTTGTCCATCACCACGTCCGCGACACGCACCAGACGGTGCATGATCTCACGGCCCTTGGGATGCTGGAGATTCAGCGTCATCCCTTTCTTGTTCCAGTTGAACCCCAGGAAGTAGGCGCTTTCGCCGTTGAGAGAGTGGGGGCCCAGACGCCGCGAAGGGTCGCCTATGCCGGGCTGTTCGATCTTTATCACCTCGGCGCCAAGGTCACCAAGCATTCGCGTGGCGATGGGCCCTCCCAGCACTTGGGAGAGGTCCAGAACGCGGACCCCCTCCAGTGGCATGGCCATCTCTCCTACCTTCCTAGAGGATTTTAGTCAGCTTGCGGGCGGCTTGCGGGCGCCGTGGCATGCTCAGGTGGCGCCCCTTACCCTGACCACGATAATACGGCGACCACGATAGCACGGCTTCGGGCGAATTGGAGGAGGGTACAGGACGGTGGCGAGTTGCGCGATGTTCCAACCGGCCACGGCCACGAGAAAGCCGATGGCCGGCACCAGGAACTTGCCCGGGACCACGAGCGCGATAAGCGCCGGAGCAACGCCCTTGACCAGGAAGAGGTCCTCGGGCCGAGCCAGCAGCCGGTCCACAAACGGGTTCAATTCGCTCATGCCGATCTGCGTAGCGAGGAGCGTCAGCCACAGGTCCAGAAACGTCAGGGCGATAAACCCCAGCTTCCCCGGTACGCCCTGGCGGAAAAACGGTGTTGCTTGGGTGATGACCGGCATGGGGTATTTCGGGAGGCTTGGCTGGCATTCGGTGGAGCTGGGGGGGCGGCTGGCCGGTTCGGGGGCCTCATCCTAGGTCGACGACCGCTTCATTGCAAGCAGAGACCATCCGCATTGGGCAAGCAGTGACCGTCCGCATTGGCGAGCGGTTGCGGGGTTGGCGTGGACGCCTCCCACATAAGGGGCAATGGGGGGGCAACGGGCAGTGGCGCCGCCCCGGCCCGCGTGGGCGCAAGCGCATCGGTATGTAGGTGAGGGTAAAGTCCCGTTTTAGCCACCGGATTAGCTTTGAAGCAGCTTGAACAATGTCTTAACCTGTTCTGGTCCCAACAGACGCCGATGATTGTAGCGCCAGACATACTCAGCAAGATAGAGGGGCAGCCGTTCTCGGCGGACTCCCCCTTTGGCTGCCAGACGCCGCTTGAGATAACCCCAGAAGCCCTCCAAGCCGTTGACGTGGCTCCCTTGCCGATCGCTGAACGCCTGGCTGTGGTCCACAAGCCGGTGGACGTAGCCCCCCGCTGCGACGCCCGTGTAGCTGGTAAAGGTGTCCGAGCAGACGATGGAGCCACGTTGCACGCGTTGGTGCAGGAGCGGCAGCAGCGTCTTGGCTTCCACGTTAGGTACCACTTGCGCCCACACCAGGCCACCTCGACACAGGATCCCAAAGACAGCTTGCTTAGTGGTTCCACGGCCCCGCTTCGTGCCCTGAACACGCTTTGCCAGGCGCCTGTTGCGCCAGGAACCTCCCAGGTAGGTCTCGTCGACCTCCACCACGCCGGAGAAGACATGGGGAACGTCCCGGACCATGGCCTGGCGCACCACGATCAGGGCTCGCAGGACTCGCTTTCGCTCCAGGCGGGCCTCCTGGGCAATCACCTCGGCACTCTGCCCCAAGACGAACCAGCGCAACAGTCGCCGCCACTCCCCTGGCGACAACCGAAGCGGCAGCGCCCTGGGCACCCACTCGTAGTGGCAGGCTGCACAACGACTCTTACCTCGCCGAATGCTCCAGCTCTTGGCGTGTTGACATCG
Source organism: Dehalococcoidia bacterium (assembly GCA_965249185.1). Classification (GTDB taxonomy): domain Bacteria; phylum Chloroflexota; class Dehalococcoidia; order Lucifugimonadales; family Australimonadaceae; genus CBDFLS01. The sequence continues at coordinate 52,494 of CBDFLS010000002.1, read as the reverse complement.
AGGGCACCCAATCTTCCGTCCCATGCCACCATTCTCTCACAGGTGGCTGTTTTGGGATTATACCCTAGGTAAATCGGTGGGCTGCCACGAGGCCGCGCCAAGTCGCTGGGGCGGATGGAGCGGTCCCGGGCGGTTTAGATCAAGGCCTGGAGCCACACCCCGCTGGTACGCAGTCGCGTCACCGCCGTCTCCGCCAGCGAGCGGTACCACTCCCGATGACGGCGCAGGTGCTCTCGCATGACGCCCATAGGGATAGCTATGGCTTTAAGCTCTTCGAGGGAAGTGACGCTCGCCGAGTGGGCGCCTCCGTCGACGAGCGAAAGCAGGCCGATGTCATCTCCCGGCCCGAGAAAGTTGATCACTGCCTTATAGTCCGCTTTTGCGGGCGCGGAGACCTCCGCCTTGGCCCTCCCCTCCACGATGAAGAGCACGACATCCACCGCCATTGACTGGCGGGATACCACCTCGTCCGGGCTGAAATTCATCCAGCAGCCGGTGCTTATCAGCGCCGAGAACTCCTCCTCGTCCAGGCTGCCCAGCAGCGGATGCGCCCGCAAAGAGGTCATGCTCACGCTCTGCTTGGGGACCGCAACGGGCACATCGTCGCGCTGTTCCAAAAAGACCATCGGGTTGGTGTAATCGATTCGCATTGGCAGCCTCCTCTATCCGAGTATTCTCGTGGCTGGGGAGCGTCCCCCCGTTACGCTGGCGCTTCTGCCGATTGGAACGCCTTGGGACGGGGCGGTCGATGGCACCCCAATAAAATGCCTGAGTCCAGGTGGTCCGGCAATGGTGCGACCCCGTGGCGGAGGCCACGGGGCTGCCCTGGCTCTGTGGGTTGGCCCACCCTCTATAGTGAGCGGAATACGGGGGGGGATCGGAAGACGTTCGCGGGTGTTGCTATAATGCGGCTGCGCGGGACGCAAGTGGAACAGAGGAGATAGCTGATGGGCTTTAAACGGTGGCATCCTTCTCAGTGGGCCAGCCTGCTGCCAAACGGCGCGGGCCATGTCAAGCCGAACCACTACAAGGAGATCTTGGCCACTATCTGGGCCAACAAGCGGCAGCTCCCCTTCGCCTGGCGCATCCTCACGCGTGGCGTTTGCGATGGCTGCGCCCTGGGCACCACCGGCCTGCGGGACTTCACGATGCAGGGCGTCCACCTGTGCACCGTCCGGCTCAACCTTCTGAAGCTCAATACCATGGGCCCGATGGATGTCCGGGTGCTGAGGGATGCGAACGCCCTCAAGGACAAGACCTCGGCCCAGCTTAGAGCGCTGGGCCGTCTTCCCTTCCCCATGGTCCGGCGGAAGGGCGACCCCAGCTTCACGAGGGTGGACTGGGACCAGGCGTTGGACCTGGTGGCCAAGGGCGTGCGGGCCACCGATCCCCGGCGCATCGCCTTCTACCTGACCTCCCGCGGCATCACCAACGAGGTCTACTACGTCGCGCAGAAGGTGGCGCGCTTCCTGGGCACCAACAACGTGGACAACTCATCACGGGTCTGCCACGCGCCCAGCACGACCGCGCTGAAGAACACGCTGGGGGTGGCCGCCTCCACCTGCTCCTACTCCGACTGGATAGGCACCGACCTTCTGATATTCGTGGGCAGCAATGTTCCGAACAATCAGCCCGTGACGACTAAGTACATCTACTACGCCAAGCAGCAGGGGACCAAGGTCCTGGTGATCAATCCCCACCGTGAGCCCGCCCTGGAGCGTTATTGGGTGCCCTCGGTCATGGAGAGTGCCCTCTTCGGCACAAAGCTGACCGACGAGTTTTTCCAGGTCCACACCGGCGGCGACATCGCTTTTATCAATGGCGTGCTCAAACACCTCATCGAGAACGAGTGGGTGGACCGCCAGTTCATTGAGCAGCGCACCACTGGATTCGAGGCGATGCGCCAGACGCTGGAGGGCCAGGACTGGGAGACCCTGGAGCGCTACTCGGGGGCCTCCCGTGACGAGATGCTGAAGTTCGCGCGCATCTACGCCGAGGCCAAGACGGCCGTCATCGTTTGGAGCATGGGCATTACCCAGCACCGGTTCGGCGTGGAGAACGTGACGGCGCTGGCGGACCTGGCGCTCTCCCGCGGGATGGTCGGGCACGAGCGCTGCGGCCTTATGGCCATCAGAGGACACAGCGGTGTTCAGGGCGGCGCCGAGATGGGCGCCGTCCCGTGGCAGTTCCCGGGTGGCGCGTCCGTCAACGAGGAGAGCGCTCGCCGGATGGAGGAGACGTGGGGCTTCCCCGTGCCGTCGTGGAGAGGGCTATCGGCCGTGGAGACCATCGACGCGGCCCACGAAGGCAACATCGACCTGCTCTACTCCGTCGGCGGCAACTTCCTCGAGACCCTTCCCGAGCCGGAGTTCGTGCGCGAGGCAGTCGAGCGAGTGCCGCTTCGGGTGCACCAGGATATCGTAGTCACCTCTCAGATGCTGGCGGACCCAGCCGGTACGGTGGTGCTCCTCCCGGCCCAGACCCGGTACGAGCAGCGTGGCGGCGGCACCGAGACCTCCACGGAGCGCCGCATCTACTTCAGCCCCGAGATACCGGGCCGGAGGATCGGAGAGAGCCGCGCCGAGTTCGACATCTTCATGGACCTAGCCCAGCGCGTCTCGCCCGAGAAGGCCCATCTCGTCCGTTTCGAGGACGGCCAGGCGATGCGAGATGAGATCGCCCGCGTGGTGCCCTTCTACGACGGCATCCAGGGGCTACGGGCCAAGGGCGATGCCATTCAGTGGGGTGGCCCGAGGCTCTGCGAAGGCGCCGTCTTCCCGACGGCCGACGGTCTGGCCAGGTTCGTGCCCCTGGAGCCGCCGGAGGTCCGGATTCCGGAGGGGCGCTTCCTCATGAGCACCCGCCGGGGTAAGCAGTTCAACAGTATGGTGCAGGCGCAGAGGGACCCCCTTACCGGAGCACGCCGCCACGACGTGCTCATGAGCGCCGAGGACATAGCGGAGCTGGGCCTTCGGAACGGGTCTCCCGTGCTGGTCAGGTCCGATGCCGGGGAGCTTCGGGGGAGTTGCAAGGTGACGCCCATGAAACGCCGGAATGTCCAGGTCCATTGGCCCGAAGGCAACGTGTTGCTCAAACGAGGGGTCACAGACCCGGTGTGTGGTATCCCCGACTACAACACGACGGTGGAGGTGGTCCCACTCTCCCAAGCCTCCCACGGAAAGGACGAGGGGGCCGGCCCATGAGCGCTAGCGCCACGGCCACGCTTGAGGTACGACGCGTCTACGGAGGGAAAATCACCTCGCTGAGCGATGTGGTGACCACCGAGGAGCCCATGGAGATCAGGGTGCTTCACGGCGGCAGAGGCAAGCGCCGATCACACAGTATCGCGGTGACGATGCGCACGCCCGGCAACGATTTCGAGCTAGCGGCCGGCTTTCTCGTGGCGGAGGGCATCGTGCGGGAGCGTCATGATATCGACCGGATCGCCTATTGCATCGAGCCGGGCACGGAGGACGACCAGAACATCGTTAACGTTTATCTGCGCGCGGGCGTGGAATTCCAGCCGGAGCTGCTTGCGCGCCACTTCTACACCACCTCCAGTTGTGGCGTTTGCGGCAAGGCCTCCCTCGAGGCGCTGCGCGCGCTGGGGTGCCCGGCCATCGCCCCCGGCACGGCCACGGTCAGACACGAAGTGGTCCGTCGGCTGCCCGGGCTCCTCCGCGAGTCCCAGTCCGTGTTCGAGCAGACGGGAGGCCTTCACGCCGCTGGGCTGTTCGATACGGAGGGCGGTCTGCTGGGTGCGTGGGAGGACGTTGGCCGACACAATGCCATGGACAAGCTCACCGGCCATCACCTGCTGACCGGCGCCCTGCCATTGAGCGGCGCCGCGGTGGTCTTTAGCGGCAGGGCCAGTTGGGAGCTCATGCAGAAGGCTCTCGTGGCGGGTATCCCAATCGCGGTGGCGGTCGGAGCGCCCTCCAGCCTGGCCGTGGACCTGGCCCGGGAGTTTGGCATGACCCTGGTCGGCTTCGCCCGCGGCGACGGCTTCAATATCTACGCCGGTGCGGAGCGGGTCCTCGGGCCCGGACCGTGAAGGCTCGGAGCTGGAGGACGTAGCCACCCCTAGCCTGGAGGCCCAAGAGCCATAACGGCTATTTTCGATCGCTCCATACCAGTGGGGGGCGCTCCATTCCAAGCGAGGGAGCCTGCATGGACAGACCGCGGATCGAGGGACTGGTGCTGGCGGGAGGCGGGAGCCGGCGCATGGGCGCGCCGAAGCCTTTCGTGCCGTTCCATGGCATTCCACTGATACAGCACGTCGTGGAACGGCTGCGCCCGGTCTTCGACACCCTGCGAATTGTCGCCCGAGACCCAGAGCCCTTCTCCTTTCTGTCCGTGCCGGTCATCCAGGACGCGAGCCCGCGGCGGGGTCCCCTGGTGGGGGTCTACTCAGGGCTCGCCGCGACCGAGGCCGAGTGGTGCTTCGTCGTAGGATGCGACATGCCCTTCCTCTCGCCCGCCGTCATCCGCCATATGGAGGGTCATCTGGGCGGCAACGATGTGGTCGTGGCGAAGGTCCAGGGCCGGGTGCAGTTCTTGCACGCCTTCTACTCCACGCGTTGCCTCCCGGCCGCCGCCGCGCTCCTGGACGATGGGAACACCTCGCTCAAGGCGCTGCTTCAACGGTGCCGCACCATCGTGCTGCCTGAGCGGCCCATGGCCCGGCTGGACCCTGAGCTCCTCTCCTTCAGGGATATCGATTCGCCCGCGGAGCTGGCGGCGTTGGGAGCAGAGCGGCCAGTGGAGGCCTAGGTGATGGTGGACAGCAGCTTTTTACGCGATAAGGCGGCCATCGTCGGCATCGGGCAGACGGAGTTCTCCCGCAACTCGGGCCGCAGCGAGCTGCGCCTGGCGGTGGAGGCGATCGCCGCCGCCCTGAACGACTGCGGTCTGACGCCCGCGGACGTGGACGGGCTGGTCAAGCTATCGCTGGACAGCTCCGACGACACGGACATCATGAACTCGCTGGGCATGACTAACGTCAGGTCCATGGCCCACTGGACCATGGGCGGCAACACTCCCTCCGCGCTGGTGAAGCTGGCCGCGATGATGGTGGCCACGGGCCAGGCCAATGTGGTGGTGGGCTGGCGTTCGCTGAACGAGCGCTCGGGGCACCGGTTCGGCCAGTCCAGCGCCGCGGGACGCATCCCCGGGGTCTTTGGCTACTACGCGGCCACGGGCTACCTAACGATGGCACAGTGGGCCGCCATGTCGGCCCAGCGGCATATGCACGAGTACGGGACCACCCGCGAGCAGTACGCCGCCGTTGCCCTCTCGCAGCGCAAGAACGCCAACCGGAATCCCCGGGCCGTCTTCTATGAGCGCCCGTTGACGCTGGACGATTACATGAACGCCAGGATGATCGCGGAGCCGGTCTGCCTTTACGACTGCTGCCTGGAGACCGACGGCGCGTGCGCTTGGGTGGTGACGTCGGCGGAGCGGGCACGGGACCTGAAGCAGACGCCCGCCTACATCATGGCCGCCGCCCAGGGGGCAGGGGCGCCGAAGCACGTTAGGGCCGCCGACCATGGAAACCGTCAGGGCTTCACCACCGGGCACGAGAGCGTGCTGTGCGCCAAGGAGCTGTTCGGAATGGCGGGAGTGGAGCTGAAGGACATCGACGTGGTGCAGATCTACGACCACTTCATCCCGTGGGTGGTAATGACGCTGGAGGACTACGGCTTCTGCGAGAAGGGAGAGGGCGGGCCCTTCGTGGCGAGCGGCGCCATCGAGTACGGGAAGGGCCATCTGCCCATGAACACCAGCGGCGGGCACCTGTCGGAGGCGTACATCCACGGACACACCCACATACTCGAGGGCGTGCGGCAGATACGGGGGACGTCAACCTCGCAGGTGGAGAACGTGGAGCTGAGCATGGTGACCTCCTCCAACGGGTCCACCACCAGCGCCATGATTCTACGGAAGTAGCTGTCTCCCTCCGCCAATTGCTCAGCAAAGAGGCCGGTACGTGGGTACCGGCCTCTTTAGACGTGGCGCAGTCGCGGGAGCGTTTGGCCTTAGTCGCCGGACGCGACGGACTCGGGCACCCTCTGGGGGACCGGCAGGCCGTAGAAACGGGCGACGTTGTCCACGAGGATTTTACGCTTGCTCTTCTCCGGAATGTCCTTCCGGTCGAGCAGCAGCTGCACCGGGTTCACCACGTTGTGACCGTGCCACATGTCCGCCGCGAAGAGCAAGAAGTCGTCGCCGTACTGTTCGATGATGAAGGGGAGCTGCTCCTCGTCCACCTCGCAGTTCACGAAGAGCTGGCCACGTGTGATGTACTCCACCGGGAAGAGGTCCGCCTTGTAGGCCGGTAGCCGCCGGCCGCTGGCCCCGCCTATCTCGGCTTCCGAGAGGGGGATGGGACGGATACCCCCGGCCATCCGGTCCGGCATCCTGCCGGAGAACTCCGCCATGCGCATGGTCAGGAAGTCCACCCAGCGGGCGCCGTTCTCCATGAAGGCCACGCGCAAGTTGGGGTAGCGGTCCAGCAGCCCCGAGCGGACGATGGCGTAATAGCCGAGCAGCAGACTGAAGACGAAGGGGATGACCTGCGCATCGCCGACGTTGTCGTACTGATTGTCGAGCCCTGGGTTGCAGAAGGCCGGATGGATGGCCACCGGCAGGTCCAGCCCGGCAGCGGCGGCCCAGATAGGCTCCAGGCTGGGGTGGTCCAGGTGGAGGTCGCCGTAGGTGCCCAAGAGCATGAGCCCGATGGCGCCGATCTCCCTGCAACGATGGATCTCACGGACCGACTCCTCCACATCGGCGGGGTCGATGGTCAACATCCACTTGAGCCGGTCGGGGGCCTGGCTGGCGATGTCGGCCATGTGGTTGTTGTAGGAGCGGGCGATAGCGCAGCCGATCTTGGGGTCGTGGGCGAAGGGCCAGGTGAGCAGGATGGAGGGAAAGTTCACCTGGACCGCGAGCTCCTGCTGGTCCATCATGGCGAGCCTGGCGGCGGCGGAGTGGAACTCGATGCCCTCCAGCGTGATCGTCATGCCACGCTCCGCGGCTTTCACCACGCGCTCGGGGAACAGCTTCGAAGCCACCCCCTTGCGGCTGTTTGGCGGGCCCGCCGTGGCCGATGCGGGGCCCACATTGCGTGGGAAGGCGTGGGAGTCCACCATCCAGCAGAGGTTGCCCAGGGAGTCGCCCTCCACCACGATGGGCCGGCGGCCCAGGAACTGCTTGTCCCAGTACTTGTCCTGGAAGGTGAAGTCACCCTCCTCCACGTGGCTGTCTGCGTCGTACACCCAGTTCATGTTGGTTCCCTCCACGGCGACCGGTTGCGGCCAGTTTAGGCCTGCTTTCCAGGCGAGTCAATCGCGTCTAAGGCATGGCAATTTAGCGTGAGCGCTCGATAGGTCGAAGGGAGTGGTAGCGCATACGGGATTCGAACCCGTGGTCTCCGCCTTGAGAGGGCGGTGTCCTGGGCCACTAGACGAATGCGCCACGCGGTGGGGGACGGTCGTGAGTGGGAGAGGCCCGTCTCGTCGCTAGTATACCGGACACAGCCAAGCTGAGGCAAAGGCCGCTTTTAACCGTTGTTTTTCTCTTGGCCGTCTTCGTCCGCCGTACCCTGGAGCTCCCGGTCCACCAGACGCAGATATCCTTCCATCTCCGGATTGGCCATATCCGGATTGGCCATATCCGGATTGTCCGCGCTGGCTGCGCCCGCACCAGGCGCCTCGACTACGGGACGCCGCAGCGTTCGCACGGCCCAGACCACCAACGCCGCTCCCGCTGCCAATGCACCCGGCGGCACCAGCCAGATGGCCAGCGAGAACCCACGCTTGGGCGGCTCCGCCAGTACCAGCTCGCCGTAGACCGAGACGAAATAGTCGATGATCTCTTGAGGCGATTCGCCTTCCGCCAATCGCTCTCGAACGATCGCCCTCATCTGTTTCGCCAGGGTCGCCTGGGACTGGTTGAGCGATTCGCCTGGGCACACGGGGCAGATCAGCTTCTTCTCGAGGGCCTTTGCCTCCTCCTCCAGCTCCAGTCCTTCCTGAGCGGACACCGCCATGGGCCACATTATCGAGAGCAAGAGAAGCAGCAGCGTTGGAAGGAGGAGGCTGCGCCAGGCGTTGTGCCTCGTCATCGCTCCCGTTCTCCGCTGCGTATCGCTATTCGGTGGGGAATCGTCTTGCTGTAGACGGGACCGCCGCGCGTGGCCGACGCTTCTATCGCTCCGCCGCCCCCAGCAGCGTCTCACGCCCGGCCTGCGCGAGCTCGATCAGATGCACCAGGTGCCAGCGCTCTTCGGACGTGAGCAGGTTGGCGAAGGCCGGCATGAAGCCGGTCCCGTTGCTCACGGACCAGAAGGCCTCGCCGGCGCTCAGCGCCCGGACGCGGTCGCTATCGAACGAAGGCGGCTGGGTGATCTGGTACCTCGCGAACTGGCCGCCGACAAAGAGCGGTTGGTCCTCTCCCGGCTGGGCGTTGGCCAGATTCCCGTGGCACATGGAGCAGTTGACGATGAACAGCCTCGCCGCCCGCTCCAGCACCTGGGCGCTCACGGGCACGGGATTGGCCAGCCCCTGAGCGTCGGACTTCAGGGCGGAAAGCGCCGCCGCGCTCACAAAGGGCATCTCGCTCACCTCGACCGAGGGAGTCTCGGCGAAACCCCGCCACGGCACCGAGCCCGCCGGAGGCGCCAAACGGGGCGGCTCCTGGGACTTGAACGATTGGTTGTAGTGCATTTCCTGGAAGATGTCGATGGGATACGCGCCGGTGGACCGGATGGTGCCGACGTCGCCCGGAGTGCACGCCGTGGCGGCGACGCCCAAGGCCAGCGCCGCCAGCAACGTTACTCCTATGGAGATGCTTCGCTTCACGTACGCCTCTTCTGACCGGCCTCGCTAGCTCTCTTCCGAATCGCGCTGAACATCTTCGGCGCCGGCGTCCCGCATCGTCTGCTCCGCCTGACTTACCCGCTCCTCCGGACAGGACACCAGCAGCCCCACGTACCCTTCAGTGATGCGGGGGTCGTAGAGGCCGAGCTTCCGCTTGGGCAAACGCGATTCGAACAGGATGCCCAGCACCGTAAAGATCAGCGCTCCTAGCATCGTTCCCTCGTAGGTGATGATCGTCATGGGCGGTATGCTGAGAATGGGCTTGCCCCCGGTGATCAGGGGGTAGGAGATCTGAGTGCCCGCCGTTATCAGAATAGCCACGGTGAACCCGCAAATCGCCCCAATGATGGGGAACACATAGAGCCGGTGCCCCGCCACGTGCTCGCCAAAGGAGCCCTCCGGATAGGGGCTCCCGGAGTAGATGTCCAGGTCCTCGGCTGAGAACCCGTCCTCCTTCAGCTTGGTCGTGGCATCGACCACCCGCTCGGGGTCTTGGAACAGGCCCAAGAGTCGCCGTATTGACATCGTCTCACCTCACCTGGCTCAATTTTTCCTGTAAAGCGGGCACGTCAGTCCTCCTTCACGATCGCGGGCACCCGCGTGCTGCCCATCATCACCTCGTCCTTCAGGATCTGCCCCTCCTTCTGCTCCCACAGGGGAATCAGGGGGAAGAACTTGGCGAAGAGCAGCAGCATAAACGCCACCATGGCGAAGGAGCCGGCCACGATGGTGATCTCCACTGCACTGGGCCGGTAGGAGGCGTAGTCGAAGGCCAGCGGCCCCTTGCGGGCGAGTCCCGGCACGATGATAAGGAACCGCTCTATCCACATGCCGATGTTGACCGATATGGAGGTGAGCAGCATCAGCGTAAAGCTGCGCCGCACCCGCCGGAACATCCATAACGGCACGGGGATAATGAAGGCTGTGATCACGAAGGTCAGGAACCACCAGCTCCATGGCGGCACGAACATCCGAAGATGCAAGACCTCCAGCTCCTGGGTCTCCCGTGTCCAGAATGCATAGATCACGTCTATCCAGAAGAAGAAGAACCATGCCAGACCGATAACTACGAGGAGCCGTCCAATGGCATCGAAATGCTCCTCCCAAATATAGTTCTCCCAATGGAACAGCTTGCGCATGATCACCATGAGCGTGACCACGGCGGCCACCCCCGAGTGGACGGCGCCGATGACAAAGTACGGCGCGAAGACGGTCACGTGCCAGGCGGGCACCAGGCTCACGGCGAAGTCCCAGGACACGATGCTGTGGACGGAGACGAAGACCGGCAAGATCAGGGCCGAGAGGAGGATGCCCGCTATCGCCTGCAGCCGCCACTGACGCGGATTGCCGTGCCAGCCCAGCGACAGCGCGCCGTATATGGCGTGGCGCAACCCGGTAGTCCGGTCCCGGATGACCGCCAGGTCCGGGATCAGCGCTACGAAGACGAACAAGATGCTCCCGGTCAGATAGGTGAAGATGGCGCTGGGGTCCCAGACCAGGGGCGAACGGATATCGGGCCAGATGCCCCGGCTGAAGTCGTAGGGGAACACCCAGTAAAGGGTGCGCCACGGACGCCCGCTGTGGATGACCGGATGGAGGGCGGCAGTCATCAGGGCGAAGACCGTCATCGTCTCCGCCGCCCGGGTCATTGGCCGGCGCCATTCGGCCTGGCTCAGCCGTAGGATGGCCGATATCATGACCCCCGCGTGGCTGATCCCGACCCAAAAGACGAAGTTGGTGATGAAGAAGCCCCAGAAGACCGGCCGATTGAGGCCCGTGACGCCCAGCCCCTGGTTGATCATGAAGCCGAAGGCGCTGCCCGCTCCCGCCACGACCAACCCCAAGGCGCCGAGCAGCAGGAACCACCAGAGGGGGGTGGTCAGCACCGTCCCCAGGAGCTCCCGGTTGATCTGCTCGTCTGTCAGCGCTCTACGGTCGTACATCTAGCTCTCGCCTCTCCGTTCTCGCGGCTCGGTCACAGTCCACTAATTGGCCTTACCGATGACTCGGACCTCTCGTCCCAGGAACCGGCGCACTCGGCTTACCCGCAACCCTTCGCCCACCTCCCATATCGAGATGGGCGGGACTAGCTTGCTCACCAGCAGGAACAGCAACGCGGCGCCGGAGATGGCCCCAATCATAATCAAGATGTCCGGCGCCTCGGGCATCTGGGAGGCCGGCAACGTCTCCAGCACGTGGGCCGTCGGGTCCTCCACGGAGAAGGCCGCCACGTAGGTGCGAATTTGGTTGAAGAACGTCCCCACCAGGATGCCCACCGCCACTACCGCCGGGCCCCACACGCTCCGGCGCACCGGGTTCCACATGAGCGCCAGCAGCGGCAGCAGGAAGTTCAGGAAAAAGGCCATGAGGAACGGGAACCGGTACGTCTCGAACATCATCAGTCTCAGCAAGGCCAGCTCCGTTGGCTGACGTCCGAACCAGAGGATGATGAAGCCGGACCACCAGAAGTAGAACCACAGGAGCGAGAAGGCCAGGAGCGGTTTGCTCAGGCCCCAGAACTGGTCCTCACCCAGGTAGCGGCGATAGCCGCCCGCCGAGCGGAGGATGAGCATGGTCACCAGCGTGATCGCGGCGGCGCCCTGGAGCCCGCCCATGATCTGGTAAGTGGGGAAGATGGGGTCCTTCCACCCGGGGAGCAGGCCGGCGGCAAGGTCGGAGGCGAGCAGCACCTGCACAATGACGAATAACAGCATGTAGAAGGCGCCCAGCGTGAGCACTCCCATGCGCTGGACCCGCCACTGTCTGCTCTCCCCCTGCCAGCCGAGCGACAGCCATCGAATAACGCGCTGCCGTCCGGTCGGAGGCAGGTGGTCCCGGGCCGCCGCCAGGTCGGGCAGGGCCAGGGCCCATAGGAAGACCACTCCGCAGACCGCCAGCGACATGACGGCGATGGAGTCCCAGCCGATGGGCACGAATTGCGGCCAGTCGAACCAGATATTGTTCCGTCCCTGGAGGGGTGGTAGGGCCGCCAGCGCGGGGAAGAGCATCAGCAGGCCCAGCATGCCCGCCAGGCCGTGAAGCTCGGCGGACCGGGTCATGGAGCGCCGCCAGTGGCCCTTGATGAGCCGCAGTCCCGCCGCCACGATGGGCGCCGCCACGAAAGTTGTCATCAGGAAGATGAGCGTCGCTGTGTAGTAGCCCCATGCGGCCCGATCGTCGAACCCGTCGGCCAAGCGAATCAGAAAACCCACCACGCCCAGCAGGGTGAGGATGACCAGCACGGCCACCCAGCCCCAGAAGCGGGAGCCGATCTCCTGGAAGCGCTCCAGAACATCCCTCGCCATCTCTTGCTGGGAGAGCCCCCCCAGTTGCCCTGAGTCGCTGTGGTTACCCGGCATTCGGGTCCACCTTCTTCAGGTACACCACATTGGGGTCCGTGCCCAACTGTTTCATCACCTGATAGCTCCGCTTGTCCTGGGTGAGGGTGGCCACTTTACTCTTTTTGTTGTTCACGTCGCCGAAAACCAGCGCGTCGGTGGGGCAGGCCTGGACACACGCGGGAGCGAAGGCGCCATCCTTCACCTCCTCCTGACCCTGGGTGGCGCGACGGATACGCTGCACGCAGAAGGTGCACTTCTCCATGATCCCGCGGCTCCGGACCGTGACATCGGGGTTCAGCTGGTTCCGGAGCTCCTCAGGCCATACCGGCTCCCAGTAGTTGAAGAACCGCATGTGGTAGGGACAGTTGTTGGCGCAGTACCGGGTGCCGATACACCTGTTGTACACCTGGACATTCAACCCCTCGTTGTTGTGATACGTGGCGTAGACAGGACACACCGGCTCGCACGGCGCGTTCTCGCAGTGCTGGCACATCATGGGGATGAATCGCGCCTTCACATTGGGGAACTCGCCCTCCCAGTAGCGCTCGATGCGGATCCACTCGATGGCCCGGTGCTGGAGGAATTGGTCCTCATCGTTGATGGGGATGTTGTTCTCCGACTGACACGCCACCACACAGGCCTGGCAGCCGGTGCAGCGGTCCAAGTCCACTACCATGGACCATTTGTGGGCCGTACGTGCCTGCGAAGGGGCCAGTTGCTTTGTTGCCATGAAGATCGCTCTCCTCCCGGTCGTATCGCTCTTTCCGGGCCGTCTTACCGCTGACGCGTCACTTGGATGATCTTGTCGTCCGGCGCCTGTATGGCGGGCACCGTCCCTTCGAACTTGGGAATCTTCAACCGCTTACCGGTCTTCACCAGCCGCACACGGGTAGCGGCCCAGGCTAGAGAGCCCGTCTCCACGTCCTCAGCCAGGTCCAGGATATGGAATGGGTTGGCGCCCCGGTTGGCCGCGTAGGTGGAGAGCTGCGTATGGCCTTGGCCGAAGGGCACACTCACCGTGGAGGGCGCCGTGGCCGGGTTGATGTAGACCGGCACCTGGATGCTCCGACCGTTGGGAGATTCTACCGCCACTACGTCCTCGTCGCGAAGGCCCAGCCTCTGGGCCATCTGGGGGTTCACCTCGACCCAGCTCTGCCATGTGATCGTAGTCATTGGGTCCGGGGTGGCCTGTAGCCAGGGAAGGTGAGCGTGCTGGCCCGCTCCGATAGCTTGCGCCTCGAAAGGAATAAGGTGAAAGGGGTACTGGTCCGGCCGGCCGCTGAACCGCGGCTGCACCTTTGTCTGAGGCAGAGGCGGTGGCGTGGGCGCTTCATTTGGGGCGGTCTCCGTCTGGTCCCACCAACCGCCTCGCTGCAGCAGGACGTGCCAGAACTCCTCGAAGGCGCCTCCCCGGACAGACCCACGGCTGGCTCCATGCAGCTCGCGGGCAGAGTCGCGGAGCGCCTCTCGCACATTCTCCCAAGGCAACTGCCCGTTCAAGCCCAATTGCCGGGCCGTCGCCAGCAGCACATCGCCGAAGGCCACCGTGTCTACGAACGGGTTCACTACCGGCTGTTGAAGGCCAGACACCGCGTAGCCCGGGCCGGGGTCCGGCGTATCGCTGCCCCATTCCTCAAGCGGCGTGTGGCCAGGCAGCACCAGGTCCGCTTTCGCCGTGGTCTCGTCGAGGAAGCTGGAGAAGCTGACGATCGTCTTCACCTTATCCAAGGCGTCCGCCACTTTGAGGCCGGTGGGCAGACCGTGGACCAGATTCGCCTCCCGAGTCATCAACACGCTGATATCGCCTCCACTCATCTCCTCCACCGCTTTGGTCCAGTCCTTTAGAGGAGAGGCCACTATCTGGGAGAGCAGGCGGGTCGGGTTGAACAGCAGTCCGCCGGGCTGGTTGACGCTGCCGGTCAGGTAGTTCAGCGAGTAGACCGCCATCAGGTTGAAGAGCCCATTGGTATGGGCGGCTGAGGACCCTCCTGCTATGGCAAGGCTTGGGCGGTTGCGCGCAAAGGCGCGGGCCAGTTCCACGATTTTCGGCGCCGGGACGCCAGTGTCGGAGGCGATAACATTCGGACTGAACCGCTCCAAGTACCTGGCCCCCTGGCCCGCGGTGAGCGCCCTGGCAGCGGCGTTGTCCCCCAAACGCTCGCTGATAATGACCTGGGCGAGGCTGAGCGCGAGCAGCCCCTCGGTCCCGGGCTTCACGTGCACCCACTCGTCCGCGTTGGCCGTGGTCAAGGAGAAACGCGGGTCCACCTGCACAAAGTAGCCTCTGGGCCGGCCCGCGCCCTGGCGGAACGCTCCATAGCCGCGCATGAAGTGGGTGGGCGCCACCCAGGTGCCGAGAAGGTCGGCGCCAAAGTTCAGCAGATAGCGCGTATTCGCCAGATCGAAATCCGGCAGCGCCTCTTGACTGAACACGCGCCGGACCGCCTCCCGCAGCACCGCTTGGTCCAGGGGCTCGAAGCCCAGCACGCGGGACCCATAGGCATCGGAGAAACGCTGGACCACCGTAGCGAGCTGCCCCCGCACTGGCCCCGTGGCCAACAACACCGATGCGGGGTCCGCCTCCTCGAGAAGGCGTGCCAGACGGTCCATGGCCTGTGGCCACGTGATGACGCGGAACGGCCTGCCGCGTCCGTCCCGTGCCAGTGGGGCCTTGATCCGATCGGGGTGATAGAGGGCTTGCAACAACGCCTCGCTGCGGGCGCCATGCTTCCCGGTGTTGAGCGGGTGGTCCGGGTTGCCCTCAACCTTCTTGGCGCGTCCCTCCATCACCCTGACCAGCAGCCCTTCGCTGGCGGTGCCTTGCTGATAGGTCGTGGCGTAGAAGGCATCCCGTCCGGTGACCAGGTCTTCGGGCAATCGCAGAGGGCTCTGGACCAGAATCTCCTCCTCGGGCACGTTGCAACCGTTGAACACCACCGCGCCGACGCCTGTGGCGCCCGCCCATTTGAGAAACTGTCGTCGCGTCAGTGGCATACTTTAATAATCCCTAGTAGTGACAGGTGGCGCAGTCCGTTGGTGCGTTGTTGGCACGGTGGCAGTCCACGCAGTCCCGCATCTTCAGATTTCGCACCTGCTCGACCCGCTCCATGGTGCCCACATCTCCGTGGCAGGTGGAACAGGCAAACCCGGCTTGGATGTGCGGCTCATGTATGAACTGCACATGGTCCGGCAGACGGTGCACCCGCACCCAATTGATGGGCTCGGGCGGCTCCCGGGTGCCGTCCTCCAGCGTCCTTCCATAGAAGGCCTCCTGAAGCTTAACGATCTCGGCGCTGGCCGTGCCCGCGACCTTGCGGCCTTCGCCGTCGAACTCGGAGCCGTCGATGCGCCCGAGGTCGTGACAGAAGAGGCACTGCTGTACCGCCGGAATCCCCGCCGCCTCCGCGGTGCTGACGGTCCGGTGGCAGAACTGGCAGTCCAAGCCCACCTCTTGGACGTGAACCGTGTGCGGGAAGGCGATAGGCTGCTCTGGCCCCGCACCGAGGTTGAGCACCGAGAAGCCGAATACGGACGGAGGCGAGCTCCACCAGCTATTGAAAAGGAGAACGCTCACCAGAAGGACTACCGCGCCGGTGGCAAGTCCCGCCAGAGGAATAGCGATCTTCAGCAGCGTCTTATTAGTGCCCATCAAGTGGTGACGGCCTGTTGTCCCTCGATCTCACTACGCGGACCACTCAAGTCGGCGGCAAAAGACCGAATCATCATACCCACCAGCGCTCGTAGATATCTCCAAGTACGTCCGCTTGGGGGACCAGCAGTGCTATGAGCACGACCGCGAGCACCAGCAGCATCCCCGCGCCTCCGTATAGCAGAGGCCGTAGCTTCAACAACCGGGGATCAGGGAGCTCGCCGCTTGCCGCGAGCGAAGGAATCACCGCGTGGGCAAGCAGGACGCTCCCCGCGAAGCCCACTACCACCACGACCCCCAGCCATATGAAAATAAGCAAGTTGCCGATATCGGCCCAGTTGGAGTGCGTGATGTAGCTCGGGTCTTCAACCATGCCTGCATCCCTCAAGGGCCACGATTGATCGGGCTCACCTAACTTGGCGCGGAAGAGGCTGGAGCAGGAGCCCTTTTAGCTTATGCTTTTCTCAGATACGAACGGACGGGCTCGGATTACGAAGGACAAGCTTTCAAGGCTTCCAGTCGTGGACACTACCCCACCCATCCCGACGTGTCAACACCTTCACTTACGAATTTCGGAGTGGCTTTTGGCCCCAGGAGAGTGGAATGAAGCAGTCCGCCTCGCCTGCGAACCTGCTTAGACGGTTGCCGGCATGCCCCTTGATTTTTCGATGGCGCTCGCTAGAATAGGCTCAGTCGTGAGTTGACGGACCGCAAGAGCCCTGCCCCTACTGGAAGCACCATGTCCGAAGCAGTCTCTACACCCGATCTCCGCGTCACGGGCCGCCGGAATTTCCTAAAGAGAGTAGCGGTTGGATTGGCTGCGACTGCCGCTTACGCCATCCTCACTCGCCGACCTCTCGGCGGGATCAAGCGGGACCGTCGCTCCATACCCGCCGGCCTTCCCGGCAAGGGCTCCATATTTCAGCCGCGGGGCGACCGCCGCTCCGCTCGGTGACCTCCGCTCTGCGCTCATCACCGTCCGTTGTCGGACTCCACTCAGGGCCCCGAGCTGGATCGCCTCACGCATGGGCGGCGGCTGTAGTAAGCCGTCGTAATTGGGCTCCCATTTCACGGAATAGCCTTCTCGCGGATTGACATTGCGTTGGAGTTAGGCGTACGGTGAAAGAAAATAGCAGGAGGGCGCTTTTCAAAGCGTGTTCTCCAGAAAGGTGCGGGCGCCACGGACGAATTAGACCGAAAAATCATTGAGATATTGCAGCGCGAGGGCCGGGCCTCCCACGCCAAGATGGCTCGCGAGCTGAGCGTGAGCGAAGGGACCGTGCGGAGGCGGTTGGCCAAACTGCTCCAGGAAAACGTTATCCAGGTGGTGGCTATCGCCGAACCCAACAGTCTGGGTTTCTTCACCTCCGCTTTTATCGGACTTCAAATCGACCCCTCGCGGGTGGAGACTGTGGCCGACCACATGGCGCGGCTGGATGAGACGGAGCACGTGGCCATCACCACCGGCAGCTACGACATCTTCATCTGGGTAAACCTCGCTAGCTCAGAGGCGCTGGCGGCCTTCCTCCACCGGAAGGTGGCCACCGTGGAGGGCGTCCGGCATACCGAGACCTTCGTTAGTCTCGAGACGAAGAAGCGGGCCGCGGGCCCGGGCATCAGGCGTTGAGCCATCCCGGCGGATTGCAGGTGCAGCCCTTAAGGTGTTTCCGAGCGGTCTGACCTGATGCAGTGCCACTAGGGTGCTCTGGCTTCGAAAGGCCTACTCTCATACAGGATGTTAGGTGACATTTAGTAGAATGCGCTATTCACATTATTCATGGTCGCGCGCTTCGTTTCTGAGGACTTACCCGGACGGGGCGGAGTTGAATGGAGTTGAATAAGGAGGCGAGGATCCGATGCGGTGGATTGATTAAGGGTAAAGTCCCGTTTTAGCCACCGGATTAGCTTTGAAGCAGCTTGAACAATGTCTTAACCTGTTCTGGTCCCAACAGACGCCGATGATTGTAGCGCCAGACATACTCAGCAAGATAGAGGGGCAGCCGTTCTCGGCGGACTCCCCCTTTGGCTGCCAGACGCCGCTTGAGATAACCCCAGAAGCCCTCCAAGCCGTTGACGTGGCTCCCTTGCCGATCGCTGAACGCCTGGCTGTGGTCCACAAGCCGGTGGACGTAGCCCCCCGCTGCGACGCCCGTGTAGCTGGTAAAGGTGTCCGAGCAGACGATGGAGCCACGTTGCACGCGTTGGTGCAGGAGCGGCAGCAGCGTCTTGGCTTCCACGTTAGGTACCACTTGCGCCCACACCAGGCCACCTCGACACAGGATCCCAAAGACAGCTTGCTTAGTGGTTCCACGGCCCCGCTTCGTGCCCTGAACACGCTTTGCCAGGCGCCTGTTGCGCCAGGAACCTCCCAGGTAGGTCTCGTCGACCTCCACCACGCCGGAGAAGACATGGGGAACGTCCCGGACCATGGCCTGGCGCACCACGATCAGGGCGCGCAGGACTCGCTTTCGCTCCAGGCGGGCCTCCTGGGCAATCACCTCGGCACTCTGCCCCAAGACGAACCAGCGCAACAGTCGCCGCCACTCCCCTGGCGACAACCGAAGCGGCAGCGCCCTGGGCACCCACCCGTAGTGGCAGGCTGCACAACGACTCTTACCTCGCCGAATGCTCCAGCTCTTGGCGTGTTGACATCGAGGGCACCCAATCTTCCGTCCCATGCCACCATTCTCTCACAGGTGGCTGTTTTGGGACTATACCCTAATTTTTACGCGACGTCATCCGTTACGCCAAAGAACGCGTGGTGCTGGTCCTCAAGGACCAGCACCACGCGTTTGTCATCGGCATTCGACCCATGCCCGGAATAGCCCAAAGATGTCACCGCAATGAACGAACTGGAATCCTGCGCACATTTCACGCTCATACCGCTGTCGGCTTCTTCGATCAAGCGCTGGCACGGATGCCTCTCCCTCAAGACCATCTAAGTCAAAAGTGGCTCCGAGTTCCAGGCAGTCTTCGGGCAAATTTGCCAGGGCAGGGGATTGAAACTATTTGTGTCATTCGTTCGCTTTCCTAAGCTCCATGGTGGCCGCTCTTCATTCGAAGCACTGGGGTTACAAGCACCTATGATGTTGCGTCCCTACCAGCCCGTCGGTTATTTCATCCCTCTCCACTTAACTCATGGATTAGGGAAACCGGGTGCCACTAATCCACAGGACTGTACTGCCTCTTGACACCCTTCGCGAGCCTTCGCTACGATGGTTTCCTGGGCGCCGAGGTAGCTCAGTTGGTAGAGCACAGCACTGAAAATGCTGGTGTCCCCAGTTCGAGTCTGGGCCTCGGCACCACTCGATAGCGCGTTGCGGCGTTGGTGAGCGGAAGTGGCTCAGTGGTAGAGCATCTCCTTGCCAAGGAGAAGGTCGGGGGTTCGAATCCCCTCTTCCGCTCCACTCTTTCAGCCCCCTCTCGTTCTTGCAAGCGGGATTCTCTTTGGCCCGCTCAGACTTGCATCCCGAGAGCTTCGAAGATCTCCATGAACTGAGCGGGGTTCCCCGGCTGGTACCAGGGGATGGCGTGCAGAATGGTCCCGTCTCTGTCGATGACGAAGACGGCCCGCCGGCTTCGCTTGCCATCGTCTGATAGCGCGCCGTACCGTTCTGCCGTCTCCAGCGCTTCGTCGCTGGCGAGCGGAAACGGACATCCACCCAGCGCCGCTTCGAAAGCGCGCTGGGCCTGTGGTCCATCGGCGCTTACGCCCACCACCTCGGCGCCCAGCTCATGAAGCGTGCCGTACTCGTCCTTGAGGGCGGCGATCTCCTGGGCACATCTCGGGGTGCGCGCCTCTGCATAGAAGGCGAGCACTACCTTCTCATGGTCTCTCAGGAGCGCTGAGAGCGACACCTCTCCCTTGGTGCTTGGCAGTGTGAACTCCGGGGCCTGCTCACCCTTGTTGGGCATGGTGCCGCCCGTAATTAACAGCTACTGGCGTTGAATGGAGAGCCGAAGCGCCGTCTCAGCAAGCCGCTGGCCCAGATTTCCGGCCTGCTCTAAATCTTCCGAGGTCACCCCTCCGGAGGACGTTGCACCGTAGTAGGAACCGGATACGGCCATCAGATCGTTCCACGGGAGCCCGATAACCACCATTCCGCAGGCCAGCATCCAGTGGAGAAGTTCTGCCAGGGTGAACTCCATGCCGGAGGACCGGCCTCGGCTGGAGGTGAAGGCGGCGCCAGGCTTGCCGTTCAGAGTGCCCTCCTCCCAGAGGTCTCCTTGGTCGTCCAACCAGCTTTTCATCCGGCCGGTGATGCCGCTCCAGTTGGGAGTGCCTAAAGCGATAGCGGAGGCCGATACCAGGTCCTCGCGCCCGGCCGTATCCAGCTCTTTGACCAGAGCCGCCGCGCCCTCCACATGCTGAACGCCTTCGCTCAGTGCCCTTGCGAGCTGCGACACCTGCTGGCTTCGTCCATCGTAGAGCACTAAAACGGTCACACTCATGGACAGCTCCAACAAAGCGAAGTGGCCCGCATTATATCCCAAGCAGTGGCTTCTGGAGGGCCAGCCAATCATGCGCCACATGGGGTTGAAACAGGCCTATTTGATAAGTCATATATCGACTATCTGGTCAACATATGATATGCATCCACCACACAACTTCCCAGGACTTTCGAGCCCTTCTATAACCAGAGAGGGCCAAGCATGGCGCAGCCGGTAACCGATACGCGCCCAACAAGCTTATTGGGGAATGGCGAGCTCGGGCTCTTGCTCTCGGCGCTCGGTGTTGTCCATGCCAGGACCTATCTCGGGCTCAATGAAGAGATGAATGGGACCACCCACTCAGTGACACTCGTTGAGTCCAGCTTGAATCCAGAGATCGAGGAGCCGTTGGTGCAGGAAGCCATACTGCGTCGGGGCGCCTCCCTCATTGCTGAGCTGCCGCAATCCCCTTCGAACGGCTCCCACTCCCGCCGGCTCTCTATTGTTGCTGCCCCTGTCGACGTAGAGGACCGGACTGCGGGCGCCGTTTTGCTTGGCTTTCCCGATGACTCGGAGGTCACCGCTGTTTTCCAGCGACAGAGCCTGACTTCACTTGTGGCCCACCTGGTGGGCGCCCGGCTCACCTGTGCCCAACTCCAGCGCTCGCTGGCGCAGCAGAACGCCCAACTGAATGGGATGGTCGACTCAGTGGTTAGGGCCTGGGAGGCCGAACGGGAATGGATCTCCATGGAGATGCACGACGGTCCCACCCAGAACATGGTCTCCGCCCTTCAGTTCCTCCAGGCGTGTGAGGGGTCGCCGGACGCCACGTCTGAAGAGGTCCTTCAGTGGGTCCAACGCGCCGGCGGTCAGATCCGCGAGGCGATTCAGCAGTCCCAAGAGATGATAGATAGCGTAGGCGCAGCGCCATGCAGTGATCGGGGCTTCGCCGCTACGGTCCTTGAGGAGCTCAGCGAGCTAGAGGAGGAGACCGGATGCCGAGTGGAGTTCCACGCCACCAGCGTCCCGCTCCTTTGGGAAGTGGAGCTGGCCCTCTATCGCATCGCCCATGAGGCGATCACCAATGTGCGACGTCATGCCAGTTCGCCCCGCATTCGTGTCAGCCTCACCCACAAAAGAGGGACCCTCACCCTTTCCATGCGGGACTGGGGTGTCGGATTTGAGCTTGCGACGGTGGGACGGCGTGGTGGGAGGCAAGCCACGGGCCTGTTCAGCATGCGTAAACGCGCCGAGCTTCTCGGTGGGATCCTGCACATTATCACTCGCCCTGGCCAAGGGACTCAGGTAGTAGCCATTCTGCCTTATCAGGCTGCGGAGGCCCCCTATCAGGCTGCGGAGGCCCCATGAAGGAGAAGATCAGAGTGCTCCTGGTGGACGACCATCTCGTGATCCGGGAGGGGCTACGGACCTTGCTTGCCGTCGACGAGACGATAGAGATCGCTGGTGAGGCGGTAGATGGGCTAGAGGCCATCGAGAGGGTCAAGGAGATGGCGCCCCGACGTGGTGCTCATGGATGTCCGCATGCCGCGTCTCGATGGTATTCAGGCCATCCGGCGCATCAAGGAGACCAGGCCGGAGACCGTCGTAATCGTGCTCACGGTCCATGATAGCGGCGCCTATATTATCGATGCGGTCTACGCGGGGGCTGGAGGCTTCCTTCTCAAAGACACATCGCGCGAGCTCGTCATGAGCACGATTCGCATCGCCGCGGAAGGTGGCACGTTGATCAAGGACTCACTCCTCCAAAAGGCCCTGGTCTCCGTGGTCGACGGCGTGGATGGTCGGGGAGGCAATGGGGCTACGGGCTTGCCAGATCTGACCTCTCGGGAGATGGAGATTCTCAATCTGGTGGCCGTCGGCCGTACGAATAAAGAGATCAGCGGCGCCATTGGCGTGACGGAGGACACCACAAAAAAGCACGTCCAGAGCATTATCGCGAAGCTACTCGCCGCCGACCGCACCCACGCCGCCATCATCGCTGCCAGGGCTGGCCTTCTCAGCGATCCCCTCTTCCCAGACGCCGGCGAGCCCTCCCACCGGCGCAACTGAGCACACCTCGCTCATTAAACACCGCTTGTTTGGGAACGACTCCGGTGGCTGCTCACTTGGCGGCCGCCTCCACCGCGTGGCTCCCAACCATGCTCCGCTATCAAGCGGGCCGCTCGATAGGTTTGCCGCCTGTGATAGATTTATCGGCACGACCCCGCTGTTTCCGCAATTGGCTTAAGCCCTTAACGAGCTAATCTAGTGGCCTCCTACGGCGGGAGGCAGCGGCCCTCTCGGCTGCTTATGCCCTCAACCTCCATGTGGCTGCGCAACCTCTTCCTGGCTCCCGCCTTTCGCTATCGGGATTTTCGGTTCCTCTGGCTCTCCACGCTCTTCAACGCCATGGGCATGATCGGGGAGCAAGTGGTCCTGAGCTGGCTGGTGCTGGAACGTACCCAGTCCACGTTCCTGGTCGGCGTCGCCGTGGCGGTGCGCATGGCGCCTCTCTTTCCCATGGGCGTCCTCTCGGGCGTCCTGGCCGACCGCTTCGACCGCCGGTTTCTGCTCAGGTTCTTAAACGTTGCCATGGCGCTGGGAAGCGCTGGGATAGGCGTGCTGCTCCTGTTCGATCTCGTGGATGTGTGGCACTTGCTGGTGCTGACCTTTGTTCTGGGGTCTTTTAGGGCGGTCAACATCACCACGCGGCAGAGCTTCACCATCGATATCGTGGGGTCGGCCGGTGCCCTGGGTGGTCTCTCCCACATTTCCATGGCCATGCGATTGGGCAGCGTAGCCGGCGCCCTGCTCGCGGGGCTCAGCACGGCAGAGATGGGCGCCGGCTATGCCTACGTGCTGCTGGGAGTCTTTTATCTGCTGTCCGCCGTCGCTTTGGTGCCGCTCCACTCGCCTGGTCAAGCGGCGCCCCAAGAGCGGCGTCCCCTCATGGAGAACGTGAGGGAATTTGTCAGTGAGATACGGTATAACCGCGTATTGCTGATCCTCGTCATCGTCACCGCGGCCGTGGAGGTCTTGGGCTTCTCGCATCAGGTGGTGCTTCCCACCATTGCGAAGGACGTCCTGGGGGTGGGTGCAGCCGGGCTGGGCATTCTGGTTGCCTTCCGAGGAGTGGGGGGATTTGTGGGACTCGTTTTGCTGTCGGCCCTGGGTGACGTGCGGCGTAAGGGCCTCCTCTTTCTGGTGGTGCTCCATATCTTCGGTGGTTCCCTGGTGCTGCTCGGCTTCGCCCCAAACTTCACCCTGGTGCTGCTGGCAGTCGTCCTGGTGAACGCCATGACCGCCATGTCGGACGTCCTCTCGCAGATCCTCGTACAGATCAACGTCAGGAACGAGCTGCGTGGCCGGGCCATGGGCTCGTGGCTCGTGGCGGTAGGCACAGGACCCGTGGGGCATGTCCAGCTTGGTGCGCTGGTGGCGGCCTTTGGCGTGGCCGCCGCCCTGACCGTACACGGCCTGGGGCTGTTGGCGCTCGCTGTCGGCCTAACCCTCCTCGTGCCCCGCTTGAGGCGCCTCTAGGCCCTCGGTGGCTGCTGCGTGGTTGAAGAGGGGAGCCCCCTTCCTCCGCCCAAAGGCTGGCGCTCTTCTGAGCGGCTCCAACGGCCTGCTCCGCGTGAGCAGCTAGTCCTCGGTGAGCCCATGCCTTGACAGGGGCGGACCCCCTAGATAGAGTCCATCTCGGTTCTCGTTGAGAACTTGCCAGCGGGCGGCCTTGGCGCTTTCCTTCCACCGCCACGGCCTATTTGGGACGAGCCCTATTTGGGACAAGCATTGAAAGGAGCCGGCCATGCTGACCAAAGCGGATATTAGAGGGGCGTACGCCTTTCACCCCACGCCCTGCAAAGAGGGCGGGGAGCACTGGAGCAACACCGACTCCGTCGATCATGAGGAGGGGGCAAGGATCATAGAGAGCATGATTCAGGCCGGCATCGGGGGCATGGGCCTGTGCGGGACCGTTGGGGAGGGCGCCGCCCTCCTCTGGGAGGAGAAGCAAGGCTACATCGATACCGCCGTCCAGGTGACCCGCGGCCGCGTACCGGTTATCGCGGGCGCAACGGCTTTTGGGACCAAGGAGGTGGTACGGCAGATGCGGGGCTTGAAGGATGTCGGTGCCGACGCCGCTCTCGTGGCCCTCCCTCTGTGGCAAGCCCCAGGCCTGGAGAACTCAGTCCAGTTCTACGCCGACCTGAGTGAGGCCGTTCCGGACATGCCTATCATGGTCTATGCCAACCCTCGCTTCTTCAAGTCCAGCTACCCCGTCGCTTTCTGGGAGGGGATAGCCCGGAAAGCCCCTACCGTTATCGCCTGCAAGCTGGTCCTAGACCCCGGAACTCTGCCCGACAAGGTGCGGGCCGCAGGCCATCAGGTCGCCTTTCAGCCCGACGAAAAGACCGCCTACCCCGCGTACCAGATGGTGGGTGACCACATCACCGGACTGTGGACCGTCACCTCCGGCATGGGCCCCGAGCCAACAGTGGCGCTGATAGACGCCATCCTGAGCGGGGATGAGGAGCGCATGAAAGCCGTCCACCAGGACATCGAGTCCGCGCGCTTCGATCAGCCCGCCCAGTCCGACGAGGTCCCTCCCCCCAATTACACCGCCCAGAACCTCAAGAATGCCTCCAACGCCTCCGGCTACGGCAAGTTCGGATCCGCCCGGGCCCCGTACAACCTGGCGCCGGCCGAATGGGTCGAGGCGGCTAAGCGCTATGGCAAGGCATGGGCCGAGATGCGCAAGAAGTACATCAAGGCCGCCGTTTAGCTGACCGCTGTCAACAATGGCGGTGGCCACTCCGCTTAGGCGAAGGGAGATATGCAACGGCTGCTCCGGACCTGCCCTCGGCACCGCACGGAGTCGGTACGCTCTCAAATCGTTCTTCCAGGTGGGCTCGGGCCTCTGCTTGGCGGGAGAGCGCTGCCGGCGCCACCCTACGGTTCGCCATGGTTGGGTCTGAGCGTGGCCGTGGGCCCTTCTCCGTCCCGACGGGGTGCCTCCCAAGCCTGCCACGGGGACTCTCTCGGCTTTCGTTAGCGGAGGAGGGCTGAGGAACGCTGTGATAGGATGGTGGCTGCCCGCCTTCCCAGAACGGCGTCATCGTTGTGCCTGGTAGCAGTTGGCATCGACGCCAGTGCCGAAGTGGCGGAACGGTAGACGCGACGGTCTCAAAAACCGTTGGGGGCAACCCCATGTCGGTTCGATTCCGACCTTCGGCACCAGCTTATTTTTACCTTTGAACGAAATACCGTCTTCTCGTCTTCAAGGAACCTAGAGGGGAGTAGATGGACCAGGACGAAGTCTTTGAAGTAAGTGAGGTCTCGGAGCCGAAGGACATCTCCGGCATTATCGTGACGGTGCTGGCCTGGTCCGCCATCCTGCTGACCGCCGCCATCTACTTCGCCCAGTTCAAGATTGGCGTCCCCTTCACCTCCATCGTCCTGCACTACCCCTGGGACCCGCCGCAGAACGCCTACACCGTGGCCCACGTGGCCTCCTCTGGCTTGGTGATCTCGGTCTGGTACGTCGATAAGCGGTTCGGCCTGGGCGGTCATGTCGGCTGGATGCGCTGGTTTATGGGTTTCTCCCTCTTCGCCCTCTTCATCATCACCGGCTCCTATTTTTTCTCCGTGGCCGATGACCTGGCCCGCCGGTCGGTCTACGGCACCATCCCCGACCTCATCCTGGGCACGTCGGTCTTCGCGATGGTGCTCTACCTGTCCTGGCGTTACTGGGGGCCCATCTTTCCAATCCTGTCCCTGTTGTTCTTCACCTACGTCTTCATAGCCGACCTGCTGCCCGGGCCGCTCAAGGGCCCCGACTTCGACACCCACCGCATCTTCACGAGATTGGGCACCAAGCTGTTCGGCTCCATCGCAACCGTGGGCGCTCGCTTCCTCTGGCTGCTGCTCATCTGGGGCATGATGATGAGCACCGCCGGCGCGGGCGTAGCCATCCTGGGCCTGGCTAAGCTGCTCTCCAAGACCGGTATAGCCGGCGGTCCCGCCATGGGAGCAATGGTCGCCAGCGCCATCACCGGCTCCTTCGTGGGTGGGGGTGGAAGCAACGTGGCGATCACCGGCCCCATCACCATTCCTGCCATGAAGAAGGCCGGGTACACGCCGGAGGAGGCCGCCTCGATTGAGGCCATGGCCTCCAACGCCTCGTCCATCACGCCCCCGGTCCTGGGAACCGTCGCCTTCATCATGTCGGAGTTCATCGGCGTCCACTACATCGAAATCGTCGTGATGTCGCTGGTCCCCGCCTTCCTCTGGTTCCTGTCGTCGGGAGTCTATATCTATGCCCACGCCCAGAAGAACCGGGACCAGATACGAACGATCCATGCGAGGGAGGTGGGTTCCGAGCACGTCCCGTGGCACCTCTATCTCCGGTCCATACTACTTCTGGCGGGGCCGGTGGCCATGATCCTTATCCTGGTGCTCAATGGTTACACCCTGCGGACAGGCACGGTCGGCGCCTTCGGCACCGCGATGTTCTTGGGCGCCATCCTCAGGATCGAGACCCGATGGTCGGCATGGACTCAGGGGATGCGGCGAGCGGCGTATTGGGCAAGCTCCGTGACGCTTATTCTGGTGGCGGTCACCATCATCGCCGACGCCATCTCCTTCACCTATCTCGGCGGCCGGCTATCGAACATTATCGACATACTCTCTGGTGGCTATCTCCTCGCCGCGGGGGCCCTGATGATCGCCTTCGGGATCTTTCTGGGCGCCGGGCTCCCCGCGCTCGCCATCTACTTCATCATGTCCCTCACCTTCTCCCCAATCCTGCAAGACATGGGAGTGGACTTCAAGGTCTCCCACTATGTCGCTTTCTATATCGGAACTCTGGAGCACATCATCCCACCCGTGGCGACCAGCGCCCTGGTGGCTGCCGGCGTGGCTGGAACTAAGTATTGGCCCGTGTGTAAGGTGCTGGCGAAAATGTCGTGGCCGTTATGGATCTTCCCGCTCTTCTTCCTGATTGCACCCGAGCTGCTGCTGGTGGGCGACGCTGGAGCTGGGCTCACCATGTTGATTATCTTGAGCACCGCCGTCACCATCGTCGGCGTCCAGACAGCCACGGCCGGCTGGCTGCTGCGGCCGGTTATATTCCCGACGCGAGTTGTGCTCTACATCAATTTCGGCTTGCTGGCGATCGCTCTGCGCCAGGACTGGGTTTGGCTGATGGTGACGACGATAATGGTGGTGATCGTAGCGGCGGTGTTTACGACAGTGGTCCACGGCCGTGAGACTGAGCGTTCCGCCGTGCCAATGTCCTCCTCAGGAGCAGATGCCTAGCCTATTCCCAAGCGCCTCTAAGGGTCTCGGCGCCTGTCCGGCGGCTTCCGCCCTGCGGCCTGTGAGTGGCTGGCCCACGGCTATCGGCGTGCGATGTACTGACCGGGAGCCCGTGCGGTGCCTAAAGTGAGAACGATGCGTTGGATCATTATTGGCCTCATCACCGTGGCGTTGGCGACTGTGGCTTGCGGTGGAGGCACGGTCGCCGGTCCGGCCCAGCCAAGCCCTGTCGCTACCATCGAGACGAAGTCTGATATCACCCCCAGTCCGGTAGTCGGCGGGCAACCGGGCAACCGGGCGCCGGACTTCACCCTCACGCTGGCGGATGGGAGCGAGACCACGCTGACCTCCATCCTGGCTGCGGGCAAGCCGGTGATGGTCTACTTCTTCGCCACGTGGTGACCGCACTGCCGCGCCGAGTTTCGGACGCTCAGCATCCTCTATCCCGAATACAGGGACCGAGTCGAACTGATCGGCGTTGGATTTGGCAGCTCGGAGACCATCGAGAAGCTGGAGGCGTTCCGGCTGGACAACGGGTATACCTGGCCCATGGCTGTTGGCCAACCCGGCCTCGCCCGCCTGCTGAACGTCAACACCCAGTCCACCAAGATCGGCATCGGCGTCGATGGGGTGGTCCGGTTCCGCCAGGGCTACGGCACCAACTCCCCCCATGCCTGGCGCGGGTTCCTGGACCAGACCGCTCAGTAAAACGGTCTATCCGCCCTTACTCTAGGATCGGAGCGTTCACTGGGCCGGACCAGGGCTGGCCCATTTGCGGCCCTTCCCCTTGCATCGCCCAATGGCCACGCCTATTCTTGTCGCACTCTTTCCCAAGGGATAAGCAGAATGCCAATCGCCAGCCGGGTCCGGGAGCACATGGTAGAGAGCTCGTGGATCCGCCGTATGTTCGAGATCGGCCTGGAGATGAAGCGAGAGCGGGGGCAAGAGAACGTCTTCGACCTTTCGCTGGGCAACCCGGTCATGGAGCCGCCGCCGGAGTTCCGCGAGGAGCTACGGCGCTACGTGGAGCAGCCCCTGCCGGGCATGCACCGTTACATGCCCAACGCGGGCTACGTCGAGACACGGGCGGCGGTGGCCCAGCAGCTCGCACGGGAGACGGGACTGCCGTACCGCGCCTCCGATGTCATGATGTCGGTGGGAGCAGGCGGCGGCATCAATGTGGTCATCCATGCCCTGGCCGACCAGGGAGACGAGGTGCTGGTCCTCAAGCCCTACTTCGGAGAGTACGTCTTCTATGCCTATAACCATTACGCAGCGCCGGTGGTCGTCTCCTGCGACCGGCAGTTCGTCCCGGACTTGGCCGAGCTGGAGAGGCGTATCAGCCCTCGCACCAAAGCCCTGCTCCTCAACTCACCCAACAACCCCTCGGGCGTCGTCTACAGCCACGAGCTCCTTCGCGAGCTAGCGGCGCTTCTCGAGTGCAAGGAGCGGGAGTACGGCACCGAGATCTTCATTATCAGCGACGAGCCCTATCGCAAGATCATCTTCGATGGCCTGAGCTTTCCTTTCCCCCAGCTCCTCTACCGCCACACCATCACCGTGAGCTCCCACTCCAAGGACCTGGGCCTTCCCGGCGAGCGCATCGGCTACGTGGCGGTCCATCCTGATTATGAGGGTGGGCAGGAGCTGATGGACGCGCTGATCTTCTGCAACCGGGTCCTGGGCTTCGTGAACGCCCCGGCGCTCATGCAGCACGCCATCCGGGCCATCCAGGGCGTTACCGTGGACGTCGGCGATTACGAGCGCAAGCGCGACTACCTCCACGGCAGGCTCACCTCCATGGGATACCGCGTCTTCAAACCCCAGGGCGCCTTCTACATGTTCCCCGAATCGCCCGTGGACGACGAGCTGGTGCTGGTGGAGGCGCTCCAGCGCCATGGCGTCCTTGTAGTGCCGGGCAGGGGCTTCGGGATGCCGGGCTACTTCCGCATCTCCTTCTGCGTGGAGCAGCGGGTGCTGGAGGGCGCCATGGAGGGCTTCCACGCCGTGGCCCGCGAGCTGGGCGTCTCGCAGCCCTAGACCGGCTCACCGCAGTGTCCTTCAACGTGCCGTGGCTCCGAGGACGCCGGCGCGGTATGATATGAGATGGGGGTACACGCCTTATCGCGGCATGTCGGTGGCAAGGGCGCCGGAGACCCCAGGGGTGAGGTAGAACATGATACAGAGGGACTTTGGCCGGGATAGACAGCTAACCGCGCGCATGATCATCACCCTGCTGCTGTTGGGCGCCCTCTACGGCGCCTTCATCGCCATCCTGTTCTCCTTGGGCACCAACATCGTCGTCATGCTCGTTATCGTAGGTGTCCTGGTGCTGTTCCAGTTCTGGTTCTCGGACCGCATGGTACTCATGTCCATGCGCGCTAAGCTCGTCTCGTCTGAAGAGGCTCCGAAGCTGCACGCCATGGTCGAGCGCCTCGTCGCCGTCGCCGATATCCGCAAGCCAAAGATCGCCGTCTCCAAGCTCGAGGTGCCCAACGCCTTCGCCACCGGGCGCACCACCTCCAGCGCCACCGTGGCCGTGACCGACGGCCTGCTCAACCTGCTCAACGACCGTGAGCTGGAGGCGGTGCTGACCCACATCAAGAATCGCGACGTGGTGGTGATGACCATCCCCAGCTTCTTTTCCGTGGTCGCCTCCACGCTGATGACCCTCTTCTTCTGGATGGGCCTCTTTGGGGGCTTCGGCGGACGGGGCAGACAGGGTGGCGGCGGCGCGCCCATCATGATCGCCTACCTTGTCACCATCGCGGTCTGGATCATCAGTCTGGTGCTGGTCCGCGCCCTCTCCCGCTACCGGGAGTTCTCCGCCGACCGGGGCGCCGCCATCATCACCGGCGCGCCGCAGGACCTTATCTCCGCCCTCACCCGCATCAACGGCTCGGTGCAACGCATCCCCAAGCAGGACTTGCGCAAGACCGAGAGCATGAACGCCTTCTTCATCCTGCCGGCGGTGGGCGGCTCCTTCGCCAGCCTCTTCTCCACTCACCCCTCTCTGGCCAAGCGCATCGAACGGCTCGAGGCCATCCAGGGCGTTCTCGGCTTCTAATGGGCCTCCTCGACGCTTTATGGGGCCGGAAACGGGCTTTACGGGGCCGGAAACGGGAGGCCCCTGCCTTGTGGTCAGATGCCCTCGGGGCCATGGCCCGGGCCGCCGCCAGACTCCAGACGCAGTTCCAGACATACCCCACCGGCAGGGCTGGCCTCATCGTTCGCCCCGAGGACCAGGACTCCACGGACCAGGGGATGCGCGGGCTGGAGGACGCCCTCCGCGACGCCGAGCCTCTGCGTGCGGTTAGCTATCGCGTGGAGGCCGACGACCAGGGGCACTTCTGGGTGATGGTGCGGGGCGATACGCTGGAGCAGCTAGCCGAGGGACTCCGCCTCGCGAGCGGCGCCCTGATGGCCCGCGGGTACGGGCAGCGCCTGCTGGCGGCCGTCTTCCCCTTCACTTGGAAAGAGAAGCGGCCCTACTGGATATACACCGCCCGCGTGGGCAGGTTTACGCCCTTCGTGCCCACCGGCCGCGACCAGCTCCGCGACTATCCGCTGGAGGTCCGTATGGAGGACTCCATGCGAGGGCATATCCCCACGGAGCGAGACCCCTCCCACTGGTATCCCCTCTGGGACGCGCCCATCTAGCGCGACCCCCAGCGATCACGCCTCGGCTCTAGGGTAGTGAGGAGAAAGAGCGGCGCACGGCTATATAGCCGACCAGGAGAATCACGACATCGAGCGCCGCCAGCAGCAGCAGCCCCCCTACGAGCGGAAAGTCGGCCGCCAGCACCAGCGCCGCCACCAGCCCCGCGCTGGCTGGCAGTGCCGCGAGAATCGCGATGGAGACCCACATTGTACGTGGAGGCATCGGCTTGTTGCCCTCTGGGGCCGGCGCTCAGACGTGGCTCGTCCGGATGTTAGACGAACTTCGCCGGGTTTGCCACGAACGTCTGCTGGCAGCCTCTTCCGCAGAAATAGTACGTCTGCTCCTGGTACACCGCCGTACCGCCTGGCGGGCTCGCCGTGTCCACCGTCATCTTGCACACCGGGTCCGTGGCCGTGCCGTCCTCGGCTTTGAACATCTCGTCCAGTGTCGTCATAATCGGCTCCTTATACTCGAAACGGATTGTCTCTAGCGGACGGGCCTCCACCTGCGCAGCCGCAGGCTATTCGAGACCACCGAGACCGAACTGAACGCCATGGCCAGCGCCGCCAGGATGGGATTGAGAAACCCGGAGTCTCCCAGCGCCCAGCCCAGCCCTTCGGGGACGCCGCTCCCGCTGAAGATGGGGTAGAGCACCCCCGCCGCCACGGGGATCAGCGCCGTATTGTAGAAGAAGGCCCAGAAGAGGTTTTGTTTGATGGTGCGCAGGGTGGCCTTGGACAGGCCGATGGCGTCGGCCACGCCCCGCAGGTCCGCGCCCATCAGCGCCACATCCGCCGTCTCCATCGCCACGTCGGTGCCCGTGCCGATGGCGATCCCCACGTCGGCTTGGGCCAGCGCCGGTGCATCGTTGATGCCGTCTCCCACCATAGCCACCCGCTTACCCGTCGCCTGCAGCCTTCTTACCTCCTCCGCCTTCTCTCCCGGCAGCACCTCGGCCACGACGTGGCGGATGCCCAGCTCCGTGGCGATGGCCTGAGCGGTAGCCTGGGTGTCGCCCGTCAGCATCACCACCTCCAGGCCCAGCGCCTGTAAACGGGCTACGGCCGCCGCCGATTCCGGGCGCACGGTGTCCGCCACCGCCAGCAGCCCTACGGGTTCCTCTCCCTGGAGCACAAGCATGGCAGTCTTGCCTGAGCCCGCGAGCTCCGTTGCCGTGGCCGCGAGCCCATCGGCCAGCGGAAGCCCGGCCCGCTGTACCATCTTGAGGCTGCCCACCGTTATCCACTCTCCTTCAACTCTGGCGCGCACCCCCAGGCCCGGTGCGGCCCGGAACTCCCGAGCGGACGCCGGCTCCAGACCCCTCTCACGGGCGCCCTCGATGATGGCGGAAGCGATGGGGTGCTCGCTGTTCCTCTCCACCGACGCGGCGAGCCGGAGCAGCTCATCGGCTGAGAACCTGTTCAGCGGGACCACGTCGGTCAGCCGGGGCTTTCCTTGGGTCAGCGTCCCCGTCTTGTCGAGCACCACTACCTGAAGGCGGTGCGCCTGCTCCAGCGCCACGGCGTCCCTGATCAGCATGCCGTGCTCGGCCCCCTTGCCGGTGCCGACCATGATCGCCGTCGGCGTGGCGAGCCCCAGCGCGCACGGGCAGGCGATGATCAGGACGGCGATGAGATTGAGCAGCGCGAACTGGTAGGCAGGGGCGGGCCCCCAGACCAGCCAGACGGCGAAGACCACCGCCGCGATGCCCAGCACGGTGGGGACGAAGTAGGAGGCCACCGTATCCGCCAATCGCTGGATGGGCGCCTTGGATCCCTGGGCCTGCTGGACCAGCCGGATGATCTGGGCCAGGACAGTGTCCCTGCCCACCTTCGTGGCCCGGAAGGTGAAGCTGCCCGACCCATTGATGGTGGCCGCGTACACCTGGACGCCCGGGGCCTTCTCCACTGGAATGCTCTCGCCCGTCAGCATGCTCTCGTCCACCGACGACTGCCCATCGAGCACCTCCCCGTCCACGGGAAGACGCTCGCCGGGCCGCACGAGCACCGCATCGCCCACCGCCACCTCGGCGATGGGCACATCCGTCTCGACGCCATCGCGCACAACCCGCGCCGTTCTGGGCTGCAGCCCAATGAGCGCCCGTATCGCCTCGGAGGTCTGGCCCTTCGCCCGCGCCTCCAGGAGACGGCCGAAGAGGATCAGCGCGATGATGGTAGCCGCCGTATCGAAGTAGGTGTGGGTGGAGAGGGCAAGGCTCTCGCCCAGGAAGGTGGTGGTCAGGCTGTAGAAGTAGGCCACCGAGGTGCCCAGGGCGATGAGCGTGTTCATGTTGGAGGTGCGGTGTTTCAGCGCCGCCCACGCGCCGGTGTAGAACTGCCGCCCAGCCCAGAACTGCACGGGCGTGGCCAGCAGCAGGGCCGTCACGTTCACCCAGGGGCTGCCGATGCGTTCCTCGATCCCGGGCGCGAACATGAGCGCCATGATGGCGCCGGCGCCGGCCAGGCTCACGATCAAACGCTTGCGGAGGCGCTTGATCTCATCCACGCGGGAGAGGCGTTCCAGGTCGGTGGCTAGCTCGTCGGTGGTCTCGATGCGCTCAACGGCGTAGCCGGAGGCCTCCACCGCCCGCCGAACCGCATCCACCTCCACCAGGCCGCGAACGTGGTGGACCGTCACCTGCTCCGCCGCCGGGTTGACCGACACCTGGAGCACGCCGTCCATGTCCAAGAGCCGCTGCTCCATGGCCCGGACGCCGCCGGCGTCGCTGAGCCCCGGCACGCCCAGCCGGAGCCGGTCCGCTCCGACGCCATAGCCCACCGAGCGGACCACCTGGGCCAGCGTCCCGACGCTGGTGGCGCCACCCACGTAGGCGATTGCCGCCGTCTCCGTCGCCAAATTAACGGCGGCGCTCTCCACACCGGAGACGTGCTCCAGCGCGCCCTGCACCGTGTGAACGCACGCGGCACAGGTCATCCCCTCGATTTTGAGAGTGATTAACTGCCTCTTTTCGGCTTCTTGCACGGCCATGTCGGCTCCTCGACCGGCGCTATCGGTTGGAGACCTGGTACAGCTCCAGCAGCTCTCCAACCACCTGGTCCTCCCGCCCCTCTCTGATTCCATCGGCCACGCACGAGCGCAGGTGGCCGTCCAGCAACAGCGCCTCCAGCTTCTCGACGGCCTTGCGGATGGCATGGGTCTGCTTGAGCACGTCCACGCAGTAGGTGTCGCACTCCACCATCCGCCGGACGCCCTCCAGGTGGCCCGAGAGGTAATTCAGCCGCTTCAACGCGTCCTGCTTTACATCGGGAAGCATGACCTATTCCTCCTCGGTGGCCCGGCCTCAGACAAGCTGGGAATCGCCATCTTTACCCCTACCCCCTGGCAGGGGGTTTTGTTCGCAGTATGCGCCCCTGGGGCCTCTCCGTCAAGAGGGTGGATCAGTCCGGATTCGTTCCTACGTGGCCCGGCTTCGTTCCCACGTGAATAGTGACGGTGTTCAGGTGGTGCACTTCGTACCGGACCTCGCTGAAGCCGGCGGCGGCCATCGCATCCGCCAACGCCTGAGGCGACGCGAAGTGGTCCACCGATGTGGGCAGGTAGCGGTAGGCGTTTCGGTCGCCGCTCAAGAGCTGCCCCACCAGTGGCATCACCGTCTTGAAAAAGACCCGATAGAGCAGGAGCTGAAGGCCGCCGCGAGGCCGCGAGAGCTCCATCACCGCTAGCCTCCCGCCAGGCTTCAGCACGCGAAGAATCTCCCGGAGACACGCCGATGGGTCTTCCACGTTCCGAAGCCCAAAGCCGACGGTGGCGCACTCGAAGGAGTCGTTTGAGAAGGACATAGCCGAGGCATCGGACGCCAGTAGTCGCAGCCTGCCCGACCGGATGTACCGCGGATTCCGCTCGGTGGCCGTCCGCAGCATCCGGTGCGAAAAATCGAAGGCCGTCACCCGGCCGGACCTCTTTAGCAGCTCCACCGCCAGCTTTCCTGTGCCCGTGGCCGCATCCAAACCGTGCTCCACCGGCGTGGGCGCGGCCAGCCGGGCCGTCCGCTTGCGCCAGCTCTTGTCCCTGCCCAGGGAGGTCACGGTGTTGAACAGGTCGTACCGGTGGGCTATCCGGTCGAACATCGCTTGGACTTGGGAGCTCTTGGCCAATGTTGGGACTCCTTTGGCGTCGTGTGGTCTCCGGCGCGGCCCTCATCATAGGCCCTCCGCCAGCGCTTCTACAACGACGGCTGGCGGACCCTCGCTCGCTCCGCCAAGCGCTTCATCATTTTCCCTCTTCATCCACGCCCCCGCTCGATGCATCTTCCCGCTCATGGTTCGAGAGGTCCGACAACGCCGGACTCTCGATAAAATCGGACCTCACCACGAGCGGGGACGATTAACCACAGCGCTTATACTTCGTTCGTCCTGAGGCACTCGAAGGACGAACGGGGGCGGGCTGGGTGGGCCCACCCACTCCCGCGGTTGCCAGGAAGGACCTCAGCCCAAACCCTTCTCGTTGTGGCCACGCCTGCACCAGGGCACCGGCAGGTGCTCAATGACATTGCATTACCAGCACACGTTCGGGATCTCTGGTGTGGGTCCCCCGATGGGATCGGTCCGGCACGGCGCGCCCTGGCTAGCGGGCGAGGCGTCTCAGGGCCCCGGCTGCTAGGTCCACGCCCAGCACCAGCAGCAGGTACCACATCAGCAGGAGCGTCACGGTGGTGTAGTGGAAATGGCTCATGCTCAGCCTGAACTCCGTGCCGAGCCCGCCGGCGGCCACGAAGCCCACAATGATGGTGGTCCGGATGATTATCTCCCACCGGTAGGACAGGTACGTCAGGAACCGGGGCAGCGCTTGGGGGAGCACGCCGTACGCCAGCATCTGGAACCGTCCGGCTCCAGCAGACCTGAGCGCGCGCATGGGCCGTGGGTCCAGCCCCTCCACCACCTCCGCCGAGAGCTTGCCCAGGACCCCCCAGTTGTGGATGGCCAGGGCGATGGCGCCCGGCAGGACCCCAGGGGCCAGCACGAAGATGATCAGCATGGCCCACACCAACTCGGGCACGCCCCGGGTCAGGGTGTACATGCCCCGGACAAGGAAGAACACAGCGCGCCAAGCCCAGCGGCCGTTGGGGGCCAGCTCGTCCAGCATCACATTGCGGGCCCCGAACATGAACGTGGCCAACGCCGCCAGGCCCGCCAGACCTATGGCCAGCACGCTCATAATCAGCGTGTCGTAGGCCAGCCCCGCCGCCGCCCGCCACTCCTCCCACCGGGCGAAGGCGGGCGTGCCGGAGGCGCCGATTCCCAGAAGCTCCCCCAGGAACCCCCGTGCGCGGGTCAGCGTCTCCGTTGAGAAGAACGCATGCGGTTGGACACTGTCCTGTCCCAGCACGAACGCCCACGAGGCCACCACCAGGACCGCCGTGGCCGCCATGGAGGCCCTGAGAAACGTAATGTGCGCGTGGGGGAGGGCAGGGGGTGCTTTCATGCGCTCTGACGGCTCATGCCGTCACCCTGCCGCGCACCGCGCTGCTCCAGAAGTCCACCAGCACCACGAGCCCCGCCAGGAAGAGCGTGAAGGTCCACATCTGCGTGTAAGCGAGGTCGTCCAGGGCGAGCTGGACCTGGAACCCAAGCCCTCCCAGGCCGATGAAGCCCATGATGGCGGCGGAGCGCACGCCGCATTCCAGCCGGTAGAAGGTGTAGCTCAGCATGTCCGGCAGCGCCATGGGCAAACGTCCGTACCAGAAGACACGCCATTCCGATGCTCCGGCGGCCCGCAGCGCCCGCAGAGGCGCCTCCGGCACGTCTTGCAGCAGGTCGGAGTAGATGCGGCCCAGAATGCCGCCATAGGGGATACCCAGCGCCAGCACCGCTGCCATGGGCGATAGCCCCACCGCCGCGACGAAGAGCCAGGCCCATACCAGCTCGTGAATGGAACGGAAGAAGGCCAGGATGAACCGGACTGCTCCCGCGTTGAGCCGGCGCGGCCAGACCGACCGGGACAGCACGCCCGAGGCGATGACCCCCAGGGGAAGGCCGATGGCCAGCGCCACCGTGAGCCCCGCCACGGCGTAGGCCACGGTGCGCCAGCCCTCCCGGACCGCAGTGCCCAGCACATCGAGCGAGAGGTCTGGGCGGAACAGGGCGCCGCCGATCTCGCCCAGGGCGGCGAGCCCTCCCGTATGGAGCAGCTTGCCGCTCCAGCCGGCGCTCAGCACGCTCCAGAGGAAAACTCCCAGGAGCAGGATGGTCAGCAGCCGTCGGCCCTCAAGCGCTGTCGGTCTCATCTCGAAGCCCTCGCAGGTCGTACAGTTCGCGGAGCATCCCATCCGACACTTGCGCGCTGGGCACGTCGAACTGGACGGCGCCGTTGCGCAGTCCGATCACCCGCTGGAAATGGGCGCACGCCAGTTCCACCGAGTGAAGGCTCGCCACCAGCGTCTTGCCCCTCTCGTGGGCCACCTCCACCAGCAGGCGCGCCACCTCGTCGGCGCGGGCTGGGTCCAGGGAGGAGACCGGCTCGTCGGCCAGCACCACCGCCGGGTCCTGGACCAGCAGGCGCGCGATGGCGACCCGCTGCTGCTCGCCCCCCGAGAGCCGTCCGGCCCGCAGGCGTGCCCGGCTGGCAATGCCCATTCGGTCCAGCGCCGCCAGGCCTAGTTGCCGGTCCCGAGGCGCCACCAGCGACACCATCGACCGCCAGAGGCTCCATGCTCCCAGGCGGCCCGCCAGCACGTTGTGGAGAGCCGATAAGTTGGGGATCAGGTCGAACTGCTGGTGCACCATGCCCACCAGGCGTGAGAGCGCCGCGCCGGGCTGCATCTCCGTCAGGTCCCGGCCGTGCAGCAGCACGCGGCCCTCCGTGGGCTGGAGCGCGCCCGCCATGAGCAGCAGCAACGTGGTTTTGCCCGCCCCGCTGGGCCCGACCACCGCTACGCTCTCTCCGGGTTGGATGGACAGCGCCAGCGGCTCCAGCACCCGCATGGCGCCGTAGCGTTTCGTCACCGCTTCGAGGGTGAGGGCCGCGCCATTGCTACTCCTCGATGATTCCAAGCTGTCGCGCGATCCTTTCAATGGCCTCGTAGTCCCTGTTGGACGTGCGGATGAACCGGTCGGTCTGGAAGGCTTCGGCTATCTTTCGCTCTCGGTCTCCCTGGGCGGCGTCCACTCGCAACAGCGTGCTAAAGACCCGCTCCGTGGCCCCATCGCCGTATTCCTCGTCCACATCGCCTCGGATCACCCAGTGATAGTCGTGGTAAGGAGGCGTTACGAAGAAGACCTTGACCTTCTGGGTGTCTATCACTCCAGCCGCCACTCGGGCCTCCCATACCTCTTCGCTCAGCGCGCCCACCTCGAAGGCGCCCGTCTCCACAAACTTCCATGTCTTGTCGTGGGAGCCGCTGTAGCTGGGCGGGCCGTCCAGCTCCCGGTCCAGGTCCACGCCGGCCTCGGTCAGGAAGTAGCGGGGCATCAGGTGGCCGGAGGTGGAGTTGTCGCTGCCGAAGATGAGGCTTCTACCCCGCACGTCGGTCAACGACGTCAGGCCCAGTTCCGGGCGCGCAATGAAAACGGAGCGGAACGCTTGGTCCCGGGGCCGCTGGGCGATGGCCAGCGCTTCGGGCACCGCCAGCCGCGCCTGCACGCCCGTGAGCCCTCCGTACCACGCCATCTGCACGTCCCCCTGCTTGAAGGCGGTCACCACCGAGGCGTAGTCGATCGATGGGATGTACCGCACGGTCAGTCCGGTCTCTTCCGACAGGTACTTTGCCAAGCCGTCGAACCGGGCCTGTAGCAGAGAAAGGTCCTGGTCGGGTATCCCGGCGATGTAGAAGACCCGCTCCGGCTCGTCGTTGGAGCAGGCGGACGCCAGCCCGATGGTCAGGAGGAGCAGCACCGGCATCAGCCAGCGTCCAGGAAGGCCTCCGATACGCTTCATTAACGAGCTCTGTGGCGCATGGTCGGACAGCAATCCCCAGGACATGTGGGGCGAGGGCGCCTGGCACCATAAAATAACAATGGGTAAAGTCCCGTTTTAGCCACCGGATTAGCTTTGAAGCAGCTTGAACAATGTCTTAACCTGTTCTGGTCCCAACAGACGCCGATGATTATAGCGCCAGACATACTCAGCAAGATAGAGGGGCAGCCGTTCTCGGCGGACTCCCCCTTTGGCTGCCAGACGCCGCTTGAGATAACCCCAGAAGCCCTCCAAGCCGTTGACGTGGCTCCCTTGCCGATCGCTGAACGCCTGGCTGTGGTCCACAAGCCGGTGGACGTAGCCCCCCGCTGCGACGCCCGTGTAGCTGGTAAAGGTGTCCGAGCAGACGATGGAGCCACGTTGCACGCGTTGGTGCAGGAGCGGCAGCAGCGTCTTGGCTTCCACGTTAGGTACCACTTGCGCCCACACCAGGCCACCTCGACACAGGATCCCAAAGACAGCTTGCTTAGTGGTTCCACGGCCCCGCTTCGTGCCCTGAACACGCTTTGCCAGGCGCCTGTTGCGCCAGGAACCTCCCAGGTAGGTCTCGTCGACCTCCACCACGCCGGAGAAGACATGGGGAACGTCCCGGACCATGGCCTGGCGCACCACGATCAGGGCTCGCAGGACTCGCTTTCGCTCCAGGCGGGCCTCCTGGGCAATCACCTCGGCACTCTGCCCCAAGACGAACCAGCGCAACAGTCGCCGCCACTCCCCTGGCGACAACCGAAGCGGCAGCGCCCTGGGCACCCACTCGTAGTGGCAGGCTGCACAACGACTCTTACCTCGCCGAATGCTCCAGCTCTTGGCGTGTTGACATCGAGGGCACCCAATCTTCCGTCCCATGCCACCATTCGCTCACAGGTGGCTGTTTTGGGACTATACCCAAGATGATTACGCCACCGACCGTTGCTGTCACTATCGCCAGCAATGTCAGCTTCTCTTCGGTGCTAAACGTCGTTGGCCATATTAGCCAAACGAACGCTGACCATGAGATGAGTTGCGTGGCCGTAAGGTTGACCCCTATGAAACGGATTGCCCGTTCTTGGGGCCGGACCCACTTATAGATGGCTTTCATCGCGTAGTGGTGCTCCATCGCCAACAGCACGATCGCAACGATAAACACAGCAAAGCGGGCGTCATGAGTGACGCCCGCTAGTCAATCACAACTGCAATAAGTTGTCAATATTGTTTTTAGTGATTAACCTGGCGGCTTAGTCCTCTTTCCCTGACCCACGTCCTGGGTGGCTATGATCTTGGCCACGTCATATTCGTCCACGTAGGTTGCGGAGCCCTGACCTTTGCCGGGTTTCAGCACGGTTAAGAACCCGTACCTAACCCAGTTCCCCACCGTGGGCTGTGAAATACGGTATTTCACAGCCGCCCGATTCATTGTGATCGGCGTTCCCCTTGGTGGGAGTACCTGATCTATGGCCACGCCCATCTCCGCCTCTTTCACAGCCCTGATTTGGGCCAAGTGATGATGGAACTCCGCTATCTCCGCTCCGATGATGACCCGCACCTCCGCATCGTTCACGGCCCTGATTCGGGCCACGCGCTCCTGTAGCGATGGTCCTGCCTTCAATCCTACCATCCGGTCGCGGGCACGCACCATAGCTTCACCTTCCCTTCATCATTGTCCTCAACAAGCCGTACGCTCCGCCCGCACCAATTGCCAACGGAGCTATCACGACCCCAGCCGTCGTGACCGCCTTCATTTATGGGGCCTTAGTCCTTTTCCCTTGGCTAACGTCTTGCGTCGCCACAATTCTAGCTATATCGTATTCGTCCACGTGCGTTTTGGAACCCTGGCCCTTCCCTGGCGTGAGAACGCTGACGAAGCCATAGCGCACCCAATTGGCCACCGTATTGCCAGCGATGCCGTATTTCTCACCGCCTGCCCGCATGGTGATTGGGGTTCCCTTTGGTGGGAGTACCTGATCTATGGCCACGCCCATCTCCGCCTCTTTCACAGCCCTGATTTGGGCCAAGTGATGATGGAACTCCGCTATCTCCGCTCCGATGATGACCCGCACCTCCGCATCGTTCACGGCCCTGATTCGGGCCACGCGCTCCTGTAGCGATGGTCCTGCCTTCAATCCTACCATCCGGTCGCGGGCACGCACCATAGCTTCACCTTCCCTTCATCATTGTCCTCAACAAGCCGTACGCTCCGCCCGCACCAATTGCCAACGGAGCTATCACGACCCCAGCCGTCGTGACCGCCTTCATTTATGGGGCCTTAGTCCTTTTCCCTTGGCTAACGTCTTGCGTCGCCACAATTCTAGCTATATCGTATTCGTCCACGTGCGTTTTGGAACCCTGGCCCTTCCCTGGCGTGAGAACGCTGACGAAGCCATAGCGCACCCAATTGGCCACCGTATTGCCAGCGATGCCGTATTTCTCACCGCCTGCCCGCATGGTGATTGGGGTTCCCTTTGGTGGGAGTACCTGATCTATGGCCACGCCCATCTCCGCCTCTTTCACAGCCCTGATTTGGGCCAAGTGATGATGGAACTCCGCTATCTCCGCTCCGATGATGACCCGCACCTCCGCATCGTTCACGGCCCTGATTCGGGCCACGCGCTCCTGTAGCGATGGTCCTGCCTTCAATCCTACCATCCGGTCGCGGGCACGCACCATAGCTTCACCTTCCCTTCATCATTGTCCTCAACAAGCCGTACGCTCCGCCCGCACCAATTGCCAACGGAGCTATCACGACCCCAGCCGTCGTGACCCCCTTCATTTATGCGGCTTTATCCTCTTCCCCGGACCCACGTCCTGGGTGGCTATGATCTTGGCCACGTCATATTCGTCCACGTAGGTTGCGGAGCCCTGACCTTTGCCGGGTTTCAGCACGGTTAAGAACCCGTACCTCACCCAGTTCCTCACCGTGGGCGGTGTAATGCCGTATTTCATCGCCGCCCGATTCATTGTGATCGGCGTGCCCTTTGGTGGGAGTTCCTGCTCTATGGCCAAGACCATCTCCGCCTCTTTCACAGCCCTGATTCGGGCCACTCGGTCCCGAAGGGATGGGGCTGCTTCCGGTTGTATCACCGGCGAGCGAGCACGTACCATAGCTTCACCTTCCCTTCATCATTTTCCTCAACAAGCCGTACGCTCCGCCCGCACCAATTGCCAACGGAGCTATCACGACCCCAGCCGTCGTGACCGCCTTCATTTATGGGGCCTTAGTCCTTTTCCCTTGGCTAACGTCTTGCGTCGCCACAATTCTAGCTATATCGTATTCGTCCACGTGCGTTTTGGAACCCTGGCCCTCCCCTGGCGTGAGAACGCTGACGAAGCCATAGCGCACCCAATTGGCCACCGTATTGCCAGCGATGCCGTATTTCTCACCGCCTGCCCGCATGGTGATTGGGGTTCCCTTTGGTGGGAGTTCCTGCTCTATGGCCAAGACCATCTCCGCCTCTTTCACAGCCCTGATTCGGGCCACTCGGTCCCGAAGGGATGGGGCTGCTTCCGGTTGTATCACCGGCGAGCGAGCACGTACCATAGCTTCACCTTCCCTTCATCATTTTCCTCAACAAGCCGTACGCTCCGCCCGCACCAATTGCCAACGGAGCTATCACGACCCCAGCCGTCGTGACCGCCTTCATTTCGCTTGGCTGCATACTGACCAGAATCGGCCCACCGATTGCTGTCCCTATCGTAAGTAGAAGCAATACCCCGAAGGCTGCTATAATCTTCTGTGGAGTTCCTTTCACGGGGGCCTCCGTTCTTCGCCCGTCCGGTGCTGTCAACACTGGGCGGGCACTTTTGTATTCGGTTGTCCAAGCTGGCGACCCGGACCGGATTCGAACCGGCGATCTCCTCCTTGACAGGGCTTACAGAAGAGCTAGCTGGTGTGCTCCTGTCCTGGCCTTGGCTAAAGGACTCCGCCCGCGGTGCTGGGCTATTGCCTTTTGAATGTCATATGGCTTGTAGACCTGGAGCATCCTAGCCGTGGTCCAGCCCATGATTCCGACTAAGAGCGATTCGTCACCATCCCATAGCCTGACGAACGTATGGCGAAGAGACTGTGCTGAAGCTCGCCGCCCGCTGAGTCCTGCCCTTCGGAAAGCCTTACGTACTGCCCACCCTGCGGCTTGTGAGCTTGACCACGCCCACGGGAGGGCGATTCGGGCTGTTTGAAGCACCGCTGGTGTCACCGGTATCTCCCTCTCACCGACCTTGCCCTTGACGGTGACGGTTCGCTCTCTGCGCTGCTGGTAGTCTCCTATCGACAGAGCCTCAGACAGCCGCATTCCGGTGTCTGCTAGCAATAGCAAGAACGCCCTGACTGCTTCCGGGTGGCCTGGGTGCTCTATAAGCTGGTGGAGATCGCTTGGTGTCAGTGCCCGGGCTATTCTGTGCCGCACCACCGGCCGCTCTATGGCGTCCATCGGATTACCGGCTATCCGCTTTCGCCGGTGGAGCCAGCGGTAGAACGCCCGGAATCTGCGGAAGTACGTCTCCCGTGTTTGATCCGATGGCCCGAGGCGTGCCAGCAGCGCCTCTATTGGCTCGGGCTCTTCGGGCAGGTCTGAGAAGTAAGTTTGGAATAGGGCCAGGCTGTAGCGGTATGACTCTATTGTGTGGAGACTGAGCCCTTTGGCTCGCTTAGCAGCTAGGAAATTGTGAATGGCTGGTCCGGTGAGCACGAGTAGTAACACCTCCTCTGGTAGTCAAGAGAAGATGCACACTACCAGTGAGATTAAGGCTTGCTAGTGCCTACATCTTGCGGCGGCGCTTGAACGGGTTGGCGGGTGGGCGCTTCGGTGTGAGAGCCGATGGTGGCGGCCCAAAGTAGCGGAGCTGTCCTGGGAGAAGGTAGACGCTCCCCTTCCCGCTTCTCATTCGATACCCTTCCCCGTCCTCTTTTAGCAGGTACGTGCCGGCCGCTTCAAACCGTTTGAGCGTTTTGCCATCCAGTACTGTCGTCCGGTACGCCGTTGGGATGATGATCTCTCCACCGCGGCGTAGGTAGGCCAACGCTTTTTCTAAGCTGCGCGGTGGGACGATAGTTGGATTCGCAGCCATCACATCCTCCTTCTGCGCTTGAACGGGTTGCCGTTCCTACCCTGAGCGCGCTGCCGGTCCAGCGCGAATGACAGTGACTTCGACGTGACGTGCAGCCGCTCGAACCCCATTCGGAGGCGCTGCTCGTCGGGTGGCGTCTTATCCGTCCTGGTGACGGCGAACGTCGTCTTAGGGGTGCCACGCTTCCGCGTCAGCGCCGTGCGCCGGGCGCCCGTGTCGAGGTTGAGCGTGATCTGGACGAACCCCTGCGTCCAGGCCACCTCACGCGGGTAGACGCCGGGCGGTAGGCTCTTGCCTCCAGGCAGCTTATAGCGCTGCCCGGTGGTGGCCGCGCGTGTAAACTGCCCTGTCCTGGTGCGGATAGGAGCGGGCGTCTTTAGCTTCTCGGGGTCGGGCAGCGGCCGTGGCGTCTTGGTTGGGTCAGGGGTGCGGCCTGGGCCCGGCCCGGGCAGCTTGCCGGTGGTGGACGGCGTGGTGATCCGCGAGCTCCCAGGTTCATCTGGTGTTGTCCTGGTGGACTTTCTCGTGGGCTCATCTGTGGGTGTCTCTGTGGGCTCCTTTTTGGGCG
The DNA here is from genome assembly GCA_965249185.1 of Dehalococcoidia bacterium. Taxonomy (GTDB): domain Bacteria; phylum Chloroflexota; class Dehalococcoidia; order Lucifugimonadales; family Australimonadaceae; genus CBDFLS01. Next base: position 7,673 of record CBDFLS010000002.1, on the reverse strand, counting down.
CCCTCTTGGGTTCCTTGGGTTCTTTGATGGGGGGCGTCCTCGGCTCTGTTTCAACGTCGATGTCTGGCACCGCGATACCCGGTATGGGCCCGGTTGTGCCAGGCAGTTGCGGCGTGAACGGAGTCCTTGCGGGCTCGGCGATCTCCGGATCTTTGCCAGGCGTCACGGTCGGCGTGGTATCCGGGGTCACGTCGGGGGTTCGTGTTGGCGCCCCCGTCCCGCCTCCGTCCACCTTCGGCACCGTGGCCCCGCCCTTCGTGGTGCCGGGGGCGATGATGAGCGTGCCCGGCGATACGGCGAATACCGTCTTGGGCCCGCCGCTGCCAGTCACCCTTGTTAGGCGTCCGCCCTTGGTGCTGGACGCCCCACCCGCAAAGAAATTGGCGGGGCCACGCCCGCCTCCCGCCGCCACGGGTTCTTTGACCCGTACGCCGCGCACGGGAGCCTCTGGCTCCAGCTTCAGCACGCGCTGAATGCGCGTCTTGCCACCCTTGGAAGCGGCTCCGACTACGATGTTCTCCGTCTTGGCAGCGACCCCCCTCTTGCCGAGCTCCGTGCGAACCCGGGCCGTGGACTTCGATAGCCGTTCGGATGCCGCGAGCGCCGCCCGTCCGCCCCGCCTGGCTGACTCGGCAGCGATGAAGCCGCCGGACCCCGGGCGATTGCTCAGCAGCTCCTCGATGTCTCGCTCTAGCCGCGTCGCCTCCTTGGTGGCGCGCGTTGGCCTCCCCGCCGTCTGTGCCGCCTGGGTGGACCGGATCGTTATTCGCTTGGGAAACGGTGCGTAAAGGATGCCTTCATCCGCACCGGACCTGGAGAAGTGCTCCACGACCTTTTTCGCGTCGGCTTTGTTCAGCCGTGTACTCACGTCTATGACGAGCCGGTTCACCCTCCTCCCGCCCGCTTCAAGGGCCCTAACGGTGGCTCCCATATGCCTCATCCCGATGGGCGTGGCGGGTGCCTCAACGGTAACGCGCTTGATGATGCTGGAGAACGTCTTATCCCCACCTCCCAGCGCCTTACCGAGCGCGGCCACCTGCTCCTGGTGCTTCGAGCCGCCGGTGGCAACGACGGAAACCTCTTTGACCTTCCCCCCTCGGATGGTGGCCCGCCTGGTGCTCACATGGGTGATCCCTGCTGCATCAAGCGAACGTATCTCTTTGGTGGCTGGTGTGGCCTTGACGCCGACCTTCGCCAGCCCCACGACCTCAGACGCCTTCTCGGCGGAGAGCGTCTGCTTGACGATGCCGCCCCTGGCCGCCTGATTGAGCACGCGGATACTAGAGCCCACGATCAGCACGTCGGCGCCCGCCGAGAGCGCGATGAGTCCGACGGCCTTTGCCCGCTGGAAAGGCGTCATCTTGCCCCAGCCCTGCGTGAGCCCCGCGGCCGCGATCCCTGTCCCGACGACGGGGATCATGCCAACTATCATGTCGATGACCGCCTGGTCCTTCTCCGGCAAAGGCATGCTCTCCCGCCTACTGAGGCCCGCAATGCCCGCCAGTTCCCTTGTGCCCGGCTTGCTGCGCTGTTCGTCACGCTCGAAGGCGCTCAAGGGGCCCGCCGCCGTGCGTTTGTTGACCGGCTTTTTGATGAGCATGGGGTGCTGCTTGCTCTTGAAGGGGATCGGCGCGTCGGGCTCCGCCTTGGTCAGCTTGGTCAGCGTTACCCGGGGCTTATTCGACGGCTCGACCTCCTCCGGGCGTTCCGACGGGCCGAATATCTCGCTGCCTTCTTCGTCTAGCATTATGACCAGACTCCTCTCACCACACCTATGAATCCCATCACGAAGCCGACGATGAGCGGGACGCCGAACGCGGCGGCCAGGAACCAGCGCACCATCTCCAGGTCGCCCTGGAACATCTGGTAATCGAACAGGGCCAGCTTCGGCAGGGTGGTTGTGAGCAGGCTAATGCCCGCCCGGGGGATACCGATAAACCCGAACCCCGCTCCCACCTGGTCCACCTGGAAGCCCAGCAGGTAGTCGAGCCGTGTGCCGAACGCCGCATCGTAGAGCGTGGCGTCCCCCACGTTCGATATGAGCGTGAGCACTGCCCACATCATCGTGTAGATCATCCAGAAGCGAACGCTCATGCCTGCGCCTCAAACGGCCTGGGCAGCAGTACCAGCAGGGCGATGACTGAAATAACGATGAGCAGGACTATCACATTGGCCACCGGGCCCATGTAGATGATGATGCTGGCCACCAGCCCCGAAGCTATCAGGCCCGCCGCCGGCATCTTGGTCCCCGCGTAGGCGGCGAACCCCGCCATGATGCCGAGCACCGCTGCCAGCGTGAGCATGAGAAACGACACGGGTATGCCCGCTGGCGACTGGCTTGTGATGATAGAGAAGGGCCACGCGACCGCCTGCGACTCGTCAAACGAGTCGCCCAGGGGGTCGTCCACCGGGGCTCCCCCGAACGCCGTGGGGAATGTTTCGGTGGCCGAGATGATGGAGACGTTGTTGGCGGCGGTGAGGGGCCCGCTCGTCACGGTGATGCCCGTCGAGTCACGGACGAATGTGTAGGCGCCGTTGTTGGTGCTCGCCGACTGGTCCGTGATGGTGCCCAGCCAGTTCCATGAGTTTCCGGCGTTGCCAACCTGGGTCTGTGTTATCTGGCTCGGCTCGTAATCCAAGTCGAGCACATAGGTGGGCGTGGTGGTGGACGTGCCCCCGATGCGGCTGCGGCCAATGCTTACGTTCCACGCCCCGGACCCGATGAGCACGTTGGCGGTGGTGACGTTGACCGCTCCGGTGACGGCCGCGGTGGCCTGCTCCACGTCGTTGATGAGCAGGGCCATGTTCACGCCGTCGTAGGTGCCCCGGATGTCATACTCGGTGCCCGCTGTGATCGGGCTGTAGGTGAGCGTGGTCGCTGGAATGTAGGCGACCGAGACGTAGACCTGGGTGAGCCGATGCCCACCGGTGCCCGCCTCCGTGAGGTCCATCGCCACTTCCAGGTCCGCGAGAGCGGCGATAGCCCACGAGCCGCCACCGGGGCGCGCCAGCGTCTCGGACTGGTCCGTGTAGCTGGTGCCGGTAGAGAAGGGCGTCCCGGTGGTCCTGGTGGCGCAGGACGTGAAGCAGAGCGAAGGCGTGGCGTTGGCCGTGCCTCCTTCAAGCCGCGAGCGCCAATGAACCGTCACGCTGGTAATCACCGAGTCGGTGGGGATGGCCGACGCCGCCAGCTCGTAAATATCCTCCTCACTTGCCGAGCCCCCTATGGGGTTCCGCACCCATGTTGTGTCGTCATCGGGCGCTCCCACCGGGTCATCCCCGCAGAGGTGGTGGGAGCCTGCCGCGCATCCCACTTCGGTAGTAATGCCCGTGGTGTCCATCGCGTTTGGCAGCAGGTTCTCCGTGGAACTGCCGGCCGTCACGCGCCAGAAGGCCGAGGTGGTGCTGGTGAGCCCGAGGGTGTAGGACTCCGCCTTGCGGAGCAGATAGACGTCGCCGCTGGCGGGCAGGGCCCCCGAAACCGTATCCTGCGACTCGACGGTGAGGTTGGTGGTCACGTCAAGGCTGGCCGCGTCGGTGACCGTCACGAGCTCGCTTGTCCCGTAGAGCCGGAGATACTGGGGGTTCGTCGTCGTGGCCGCCCCCATGTAGAGGTTGACGGTGGTGAGCGCACCGCTGGGCAGGCTATTGACCGGCGCCCACCAGGTGGTGGTGCTCGTAACGCTCACATCCTGGGCGAGCCCGTGGACCAGCTCGGTCCCGCCCGAGTTAGTAAAGAGAAGGTCGGTCCCAAAGGCGTTGATGTACACGCCGTCCACCAGCGCCCCCACCTGGATAGGGATGGCCACCGGTGAGTCGTCCAGGGTCGCGCCGGTGTTATTCGAGACGGTGATTGGGATGACGTAGGTGAAGTCCGTGGGCTGCTGCGCTCGGGCCGTAAAGAACACGAGGAGGCCGACCAGGACCCCGATAAGGGCCAGCGCCTTGATGATGTCCTGCCTGGTGGTGCTCATGCGCCCACCCAGTCACGGGCGACCCTTAGCACGGCGAGCACGGCGATGATCCCCAGCGCCAACGCTCCCGCCGCCCACCCGATGAGGCCGGCCCACATCGCCGTCGGGATGATGATGATGATGCCCATACCGAGCCCCAGGACGGCCCCCTGGCCTCCCCCGAGCTTCAGCCCAACTACGACGAGGGTAAGGATGCCCACGGCCACCAGCAGCGATTGGATGAGCCCGTGGGGCAGGTTCATATCGTCGGCCAGCGAATTGAAGGCAGGGTTCAAGAACGTCACGGCGTTGTATCGGTCGCGGGACGTGTTCGCCAGCGTGGATGGGTGGACATCATCGGTGAAGGTCGGCGCCGTGGTGGTGACCTCGAAGATGTCCGGTGCCATCGAGCGCAGGCCCGGGATGGCGAGTGTGAAGTAGCTGGTGGCGTTCCCAGTGGCGATCCGGTTGCCCGCCTCGGTGAGCATGGTGATCTGCCATTGCTGCTGGAGCACCGTTGCGATGGCGATCACCTCCGTGCCCAGTTGCGCGATGTTGGTAGCGGCCGTCGAGCCGGTGGAGTAATCGCCCGCCGCTATCGTCTCGTCGTAGCCCTGGGGCCCGCCGGTGAAGGTGAGGCCGGGGTTGCCCTCCAGCCGCACGGTGTAGCCCGATGTGCCCCAGGTGAGCGCCGAGGACGTGAACTCGGCGGCGCTCAGATACATGGAGACCACCCCATACCCGTAGCCTATGTCGTTGAACGGGTAGGGCGTGTTTCTGGCCTTCTCGGTGGTCCCGTCCAGCAGCCGGACGATATACGCCTCGCCGGCGTGCTCGCTGGGAAGCGTGGTGTATTCGATGCGGTACTCGGCCAGCACCAGGAAGTCGCCCGTTTCCAGTAGGTTGCGGAAGATCGAAACGTCGTTGACCTGCACGATGGTGGCCTGCTCGATGGCGAACGCCCGCCCAGTCAGCAGGGCGAGCGCTGCCACCAAGCCTATGAGGATGAACCGGCGCAAGAGGCGCATATGTTCCTACTTCGTGACCCAATCGTAGGTTCCTGACCCGCTCCTCAAACACACCTGGAAAAGGTCGCCCGTCAGGGTCAACACGGTGAAGGTCTTGCCCCTGTTCCCGTTGTTGCATGGTGGGCGCTTCGAGAGGGTCCCCTTCGTCTTCTCCAGGTCGGTCACGCGGGCTTCTATCTCTTGGAATCCCTTGACCAGAACGGCAGAGAGGGCCCCGGTGTCGATTCCTGGTGCAGCCTGGAATGAGGTGGGCTCCTGCACCTGGACGTTCTGCCCCTTCTCGTTTCGTACCGTCTTTGTAGTCCACCCTACGGGGTAGCTCTTGATGGGCGTCATGGTGGGCTCGGTCTGAAGGCTCTCGGCGACCAGTCCCAGCTTCAGCCGCCCGCTCGGGTCCAGGTCGGTAACGTGCTTGAACTTGATGACCTCCGCTGCGCGCAGGATGGCAGTCGCGCTCCCCGTGTAGGGGACGATGTTCGTCTTGAACAGCTCCGACGAGGAGACGACCTCGGCGTTGGTGGTGTCCTGGTCCACCGTCCATATCTTCGAGACGCGGGTGCCCGATGCTCCGATCTCGCCATCGATGCGAACGTTGCCCGCGTCTATGTACATGGCCCAGTTGGTGGTTCCGATGGTGGGCGCGTTGGCGATGTAGATGCCGCTGAACGTGTCGATGGTTCCAGAGCCAGTCTTGGTGAAGTTCCCCGGCGCCATGAAGATGCCGCCCCCCGACAGCCCTGTGAATGTGCCGGAAGCCACCGTGGAAGCGAGCGCGCTCATTTCTATGAACCGGATGGAGTCGCCGTTGGCAGCGGCCGTGAGCACTCCGCCCAAGCGCAGTCCACTAACCCCACCCGCTGAAGCTGTTTTAGAGTAACGGAAGGTGGAGTAGACGCCTGCAGATGGGCCAGACCCTATGTTGGTCCCAACCTGAGCCGAATCTATGATGATCTCCGTCGCGTCGGCAATGATGGAATCCAATGTGATGCTGCCGACGCCGGATATGTTGCCACCCGTGAGATTCAATGAGGTGAACGTGCCGGCGCCCGCGCTGGTCCCGCCTATCGTGGCGCCGTCTATGGTCCCGCCGTTGATGTCCACCGATGAGACGATCCCGAGGTCGGCCCATGTCGCTCCCGCCGCCGTCGGGGACGTGGCGATAGTCGGCGATGTGAGGGTGGGGCTGGTTGCGAACACCAGCAGCCCACTACCAGTCTCGTCTGTGACCGCTGTGGCGAGATTGGCGCTGCTGGGTGTCCCCAGGGCGGCCGCCACCCCAGCGGACAGCCCCGATACTCCCGTGCTGATCGGCAGGTCGGTGGCGTTGGTCAGCACCCCCGAGGCCGGTGTGCCGAGGGCGGGAGTAATGAGGGTTGGGCTGGTGGCGAATACGATCAGGCCCGAACCAGTCTCGTCCGTGACCGCCGTTGCCAGGTTGGCGCTGCTGGGCGTTCCAAGGGCGGCCGCCACGCCGGCGGCCAGCCCCGAGACCCCCGTGCTGATCGGCAGGTCGGTGGCGTTGGTGAGCACGCCAGATGCGGGCGTGCCGAGGGCCGGGGCCACGAGCGTCTTACTGGAGAGCGTCTGGACGCCGGCCGTTGTGGCGAACGTCGTTCCGGTGGTGGGGACAGACAGCGCCGTGCCGCTGGTGGCCACGATGCTATCAGCCCCGGTGATATTGAAGTCGCCCATCTGGAGGTTGCCCGTCATGGCCAGCGAGCCGTCCCTGAGCACGCAGGTGGTGACCGCTGCCTTGACCGTCTTCTGCCAGCCCACGGTGGACGGGACGGTGAGCGCAGCGACAATGGCGAACATGGCCACGAACACCAGGATGGGCCAGCGGGCGAAGCCCGCCTGCGCGCCGCCGAGCCCGCCGCCGCCCATGTTCTGACGGTTGATGAGCCACACGCTGCCGACGGCGGCAACCAGGATCATCGCCACCATCGCGTAATAGATGACCGGCACGAGGTCCACGAGGTTGCGGAGCTCCTGATAGCAGACCGCCCAGACGGACCCGGTGCCACCACCACCGCCTGTATTGGCGGCATTCTGGAGCACCGTGGGAGCCAGGGCGAGCGCCACAATGGCGATGAACGCGATGATAGCCGGGACGAAAAGAACCCTACGATCCATGACGGGCCTCCATGTTCCGATTCTTACGCGCTGAGATGCCTATGACGAGCCACCAGACCATCGAGAGCTGATAGGGCTGCCAGGTGTAGTAGTCGAGCATTGAGAGCCCCAAAAGCGCGATTGCGAGCCAGCGCACGGCCCCATGCCCGCGCCAGATGGCATACCCGGAGAGGAAAAGCCAGGCCAGCGCCGAGAGTATCCCGCCCTCAATGCCGACCCGAACGGGCGCTGAATGGGCGCCGTACTGATACGAGATGCCCCGGGGGAGCGGCTGGGGCGCGACGTTAGAGGACAGGCGGGTGAATGCCTCTGCCTCCACCGCCGCGATAGCCCCCAGCTCGGCGCTGCCGGTGCCCCTGCCCAGTAACGAGTGGCCGAGGTCCGCCCAGAATGGGACGGTGAGTACTACGCTGCACCCCAAGATGGCCACCCACGCCTTCCATGGAACCGCGCGAGCCACGAGCATCGCCACCAGGACCACGCTGGCCACCGCCACGCCCCATCGGGACCCGCTGAGAGGAAGCGCCACCAGTAGCGGGATGGCCAGTGGGCGGTAACG
>CBDFLS010000001.1:0-512206 GCA_965249185.1 Dehalococcoidia bacterium | reverse complement strand
TAGTCGAGCCGTGTGCCGAACGCCGCATCGTAGAGCGTGGCGTCCCCCACGTTCGATATGAGCGTGAGCACTGCCCACATCATCGTGTAGATCATCCAGAAGCGAACGCTCATGCCTGCGCCTCAAACGGCCTGGGCAGCAGTACCAGCAGGGCGATGACTGAAATAACGATGAGCAGGACTATCACATTGGCCACCGGGCCCATGTAGATGATGATGCTGGCCACCAGCCCCGAAGCTATCAGGCCCGCCGCCGGCATCTTGGTCCCCGCGTAGGCGGCGAACCCCGCCATGATGCCGAGCACCGCTGCCAGCGTGAGCATGAGAAACGACACGGGTATGCCCGCTGGCGACTGGCTTGTGATGATAGAGAAGGGCCACGCGACCGCCTGCGACTCGTCAAACGAGTCGCCCAGGGGGTCGTCCACCGGGGCTCCCCCGAACGCCGTGGGGAATGTTTCGGTGGCCGAGATGATGGAGACGTTGTTGGCGGCGGTGAGGGGCCCGCTCGTCACGGTGATGCCCGTCGAGTCACGGACGAATGTGTAGGCGCCGTTGTTGGTGCTCGCCGACTGGTCCGTGATGGTGCCCAGCCAGTTCCATGAGTTTCCGGCGTTGCCAACCTGGGTCTGTGTTATCTGGCTCGGCTCGTAATCCAAGTCGAGCACATAGGTGGGCGTGGTGGTGGACGTGCCCCCGATGCGGCTGCGGCCAATGCTTACGTTCCACGCCCCGGACCCGATGAGCACGTTGGCGGTGGTGACGTTGACCGCTCCGGTGACGGCCGCGGTGGCCTGCTCCACGTCGTTGATGAGCAGGGCCATGTTCACGCCGTCGTAGGTGCCCCGGATGTCATACTCGGTGCCCGCTGTGATCGGGCTGTAGGTGAGCGTGGTCGCTGGAATGTAGGCGACCGAGACGTAGACCTGGGTGAGCCGATGCCCACCGGTGCCCGCCTCCGTGAGGTCCATCGCCACTTCCAGGTCCGCGAGATCGGCGATAGCCCACGAGCCGCCACCGGGGCGCGCCAGCGTCTCGGACTGGTCCGTGTAGCTGGTGCCGGTAGAGAAGGGCGTCCCGGTGGTCCTGGTGGCGCAGGACGTGAAGCAGAGCGAAGGCGTGGCGTTGGCCGTGCCTCCTTCAAGCCGCGAGCGCCAATGAACCGTCACGCTGGTAATCACCGAGTCGGTGGGGATGGCCGACGCCGCCAGCTCGTAAATATCCTCCTCACTTGCCGAGCCCCCTATGGGGTTCCGCACCCATGTTGTGTCGTCATCGGGCGCTCCCACCGGGTCATCCCCGCAGAGGTGGTGGGAGCCTGCCGCGCATCCCACTTCGGTAGTAATGCCCGTGGTGTCCATCGCGTTTGGCAGCAGGTTCTCCGTGGAACTGCCGGCCGTCACGCGCCAGAAGGCCGAGGTGGTGCTGGTGAGCCCGAGGGTGTAGGACTCCGCCTTGCGGAGCAGATAGACATCGCCGCTGGCGGGCAGGGCCCCCGAAACCGTATCCTGCGACTCGACGGTGAGGTTGGTGGTCACGTCAAGGCTGGCCGCGTCGGTGACCGTCACGAGCTCGCTTGTCCCGTAGAGCCGGAGATATTGGGGGTTCGTCGTCGTGGCCGCCCCCATGTAGAGGTTGACGGTGGTGAGCGCACCGCTGGGCAGGCTATTGACCGGCGCCCACCAGGTGGTGGTGCTCGTAACGCTCACATCCTGGGCGAGCCCGTGGACCAGCTCGGTCCCGCCCGAGTTAGTAAAGAGAAGGTCGGTCCCAAAGGCGTTGATGTACACGCCGTCCACCAGCGCCCCCACCTGGATAGGGATGGCCACCGGTGAGTCGTCCAGGGTCGCGCCGGTGTTATTCGAGACGGTGATTGGGATGACGTAGGTGAAGTCCGTGGGCTGCTGCGCTCGGGCCGTAAAGAACACGAGGAGGCCGACCAGGACCCCGATAAGGGCCAGCGCCTTGATGATGTCCTGCCTGGTGGTGCTCATGCGCCCACCCAGTCACGGGCGACCCTTAGCACGGCGAGCACGGCGATGATCCCCAGCGCCAACGCTCCCGCCGCCCACCCGATGAGGCCGGCCCACATCGCCGTCGGGATGATGATGATGATGCCCATACCGAGCCCCAGGACGGCCCCCTGGCCTCCCCCGAGCTTCAGCCCAACTACGACGAGGGTAAGGATGCCCACGGCCACCAGCAGCGATTGGATGAGCCCGTGGGGCAGGTTCATATCGTCGGCCAGCGAATTGAAGGCAGGGTTCAAGAACGTCACGGCGTTGTATCGGTCGCGGGACGTGTTCGCCAGCGTGGATGGGTGGACATCATCGGTGAAGGTCGGCGCCGTGGTGGTGACCTCGAAGATGTCCGGTGCCATCGAGCGCAGGCCCGGGATGGCGAGTGTGAAGTAGCTGGTGGCGTTCCCAGTGGCGATCCGGTTGCCCGCCTCGGTGAGCATGGTGATCTGCCATTGCTGCTGGAGCACCGTTGCGATGGCGATCACCTCCGTGCCCAGTTGCGCGATGTTGGTAGCGGCCGTCGAGCCGGTGGAGTAATCGCCCGCCGCTATCGTCTCGTCGTAGCCCTGGGGCCCGCCGGTGAAGGTGAGGCCGGGGTTGCCCTCCAGCCGCACGGTGTAGCCCGATGTGCCCCAGGTGAGCGCCGAGGACGTGAACTCGGCGGCGCTCAGATACATGGAGACCACCCCATACCCGTAGCCTATGTCGTTGAACGGGTAGGGCGTGTTTCTGGCCTTCTCGGTGGTCCCGTCCAGCAGCCGGACGATATACGCCTCGCCGGCGTGCTCGCTGGGAAGCGTGGTGTATTCGATGCGGTACTCGGCCAGCACCAGGAAGTCGCCCGTTTCCAGTAGGTTGCGGAAGATCGAAACGTCGTTGACCTGCACGATGGTGGCCTGCTCGATGGCGAACGCCCGCCCAGTCAGCAGGGCGAGCGCTGCCACCAAGCCTATGAGGATGAACCGGCGCAAGAGGCGCATATGTTCCTACTTCGTGACCCAATCGTAGGTTCCTGACCCGCTCCTCAAACACACCTGGAAAAGGTCGCCCGTCAGGGTCAACACGGTGAAGGTCTTGCCCCTGTTCCCGTTGTTGCATGGTGGGCGCTTCGAGAGGGTCCCCTTCGTCTTCTCCAGGTCGGTCACGCGGGCTTCTATCTCTTGGAATCCCTTGACCAGAACGGCAGAGAGGGCCCCGGTGTCGATTCCTGGTGCAGCCTGGAATGAGGTGGGCTCCTGCACCTGGACGTTCTGCCCCTTCTCGTTTCGTACCGTCTTTGTAGTCCACCCTACGGGGTAGCTCTTGATGGGCGTCATGGTGGGCTCGGTCTGAAGGCTCTCGGCGACCAGTCCCAGCTTCAGCCGCCCGCTCGGGTCCAGGTCGGTAACGTGCTTGAACTTGATGACCTCCGCTGCGCGCAGGATGGCAGTCGCGCTCCCCGTGTAGGGGACGATGTTCGTCTTGAACAGCTCCGACGAGGAGACGACCTCGGCGTTGGTGGTGTCCTGGTCCACCGTCCATATCTTCGAGACGCGGGTGCCCGATGCTCCGATCTCGCCATCGATGCGAACGTTGCCCGCGTCTATGTACATGGCCCAGTTGGTGGTTCCGATGGTGGGCGCGTTGGCGATGTAGATGCCGCTGAACGTGTCGATGGTTCCAGAGCCAGTCTTGGTGAAGTTCCCCGGCGCCATGAAGATGCCGCCCCCCGACAGCCCTGTGAATGTGCCGGAAGCCACCGTGGAAGCGAGCGCGCTCATTTCTATGAACCGGATGGAGTCGCCGTTGGCAGCGGCCGTGAGCACTCCGCCCAAGCGCAGTCCACTAACCCCACCCGCTGAAGCTGTTTTAGAGTAACGGAAGGTGGAGTAGACGCCTGCAGATGGGCCAGACCCTATGTTGGTCCCAACCTGAGCCGAATCTATGATGATCTCCGTCGCGTCGGCAATGATGGAATCCAATGTGATGCTGCCGACGCCGGATATGTTGCCACCCGTGAGATTCAATGAGGTGAACGTGCCGGCGCCCGCGCTGGTCCCGCCTATCGTGGCGCCGTCTATGGTCCCGCCGTTGATGTCCACCGATGAGACGATCCCGAGGTCGGCCCATGTCGCTCCCGCCGCCGTCGGGGACGTGGCGATAGTCGGCGATGTGAGGGTGGGGCTGGTTGCGAACACCAGCAGCCCACTACCAGTCTCGTCTGTGACCGCTGTGGCGAGATTGGCGCTGCTGGGTGTCCCCAGGGCGGCCGCCACCCCAGCGGACAGCCCCGATACTCCCGTGCTGATCGGCAGGTCGGTGGCGTTGGTCAGCACCCCCGAGGCCGGTGTGCCGAGGGCGGGAGTAATGAGGGTTGGGCTGGTGGCGAATACGATCAGGCCCGAACCAGTCTCGTCCGTGACCGCCGTTGCCAGGTTGGCGCTGCTGGGCGTTCCAAGGGCGGCCGCCACGCCGGCGGCCAGCCCCGAGACCCCCGTGCTGATCGGCAGGTCGGTGGCGTTGGTGAGCACGCCAGATGCGGGCGTGCCGAGGGCCGGGGCCACGAGCGTCTTACTGGAGAGCGTCTGGACGCCGGCCGTTGTGGCGAACGTCGTTCCGGTGGTGGGGACAGACAGCGCCGTGCCGCTGGTGGCCACGATGCTATCAGCCCCGGTGATATTGAAGTCGCCCATCTGGAGGTTGCCCGTCATGGCCAGCGAGCCGTCCCTGAGCACGCAGGTGGTGACCGCTGCCTTGACCGTCTTCTGCCAGCCCACGGTGGACGGGACGGTGAGCGCAGCGACAATGGCGAACATGGCCACGAACACCAGGATGGGCCAGCGGGCGAAGCCCGCCTGCGCGCCGCCGAGCCCGCCGCCGCCCATGTTCTGACGGTTGATGAGCCACACGCTGCCGACGGCGGCAACCAGGATCATCGCCACCATCGCGTAATAGATGACCGGCACGAGGTCCACGAGGTTGCGGAGCTCCTGATAGCAGACCGCCCAGACGGACCCGGTGCCACCACCACCGCCTGTATTGGCGGCATTCTGGAGCACCGTGGGAGCCAGGGCGAGCGCCACAATGGCGATGAACGCGATGATAGCCGGGACGAAAAGAACCCTACGATCCATGACGGGCCTCCATGTTCCGATTCTTACGCGCTGAGATGCCTATGACGAGCCACCAGACCATCGAGAGCTGATAGGGCTGCCAGGTGTAGTAGTCGAGCATTGAGAGCCCCAAAAGCGCGATTGCGAGCCAGCGCACGGCCCCATGCCCGCGCCAGATGGCATACCCGGAGAGGAAAAGCCAGGCCAGCGCCGAGAGTATCCCGCCCTCAATGCCGACCCGAACGGGCGCTGAATGGGCGCCGTACTGATACGAGATGCCCCGGGGGAGCGGCTGGGGCGCGACGTTAGAGGACAGGCGGGTGAATGCCTCTGCCTCCACCGCCGCGATAGCCCCCAGCTCGGCGCTGCCGGTGCCCCTGCCCAGTAACGAGTGGCCGAGGTCCGCCCAGAATGGGACGGTGAGTACTACGCTGCACCCCAAGATGGCCACCCACGCCTTCCATGGAACCGCGCGAGCCACGAGCATCGCCACCAGGACCACGCTGGCCACCGCCACGCCCCATCGGGACCCGCTGAGAGGAAGCGCCACCAGTAGCGGGATGGCCAGTGGGCGGTAACGCTTCGTGGTCAATAGGTAGATGGCGCCCACCGCCATGAGCCCGGCGGCGGGGTTCGGGTTGCTCATCAACCCGTACTGACGGAGCCCCTGCCCGTGGTGGATGAGCCCCTGGGCGATTGTGGCCGCCGCCTGGACCAGCGAGGCAGAAACGAGCATCGGCAGGATGCTGGAGGAGACGGGCCCGGCGAACAGACCCGCCATGAGCACCATCCAGAAGGCCAGGATCGTTGTGCCCGGCCAGAAGCCGCCGTTGATGATGCTCAGGGGCACCGCCGCCACCATGCTCACCGTAATCACTCCCACGGCTACCAGAGGGGCACGGCGCGGCATCCTTGGCTCGCCGATGGCGATGGAGAGCGCCAGCAGTCCGATGGAGAGGCCGAACATCCAATGGGCGTAGTGCGGAACGAAAAAGGAAGTGCTGATCGCGCCGCCCAGCACAATGCGTGAGAGCAGGCGCATCGTGGCCGTGCTCCCAAGGCGCAGGCGGAGTGGCAAGCGGGAAGATAGGGTTGTCATGCTTTGCTAGCGGCGTTCGCCAGCGCCTTCCCACCGATGATCACCACCGTGGCCCCCATCCCGGCACGGAACACACGCTCCCACTCGTCGTGCATTCGGCGCTCGCGGGGCCGCCGGATGCGAGCCTTCAAGCGCCTGTCCGGCCGCTTCGCCCGCTGACTCGCGCGGGAGTCGGACGGCCTGGGGCGCTTCTTTATAGACTGAGGTCTCATAGCTTCACCCTCCATAGGCGGACGGAGCCCGCCGAATACTCAGGCGTCAGCCACGGCGCCGCCGCCGTCAGCGCCCAGATGCGCTCCGGCTCCTCGTAGGGCGCCCCGTAGATGGTCCAGCTCTTGCCGAACGGCAACGGCCAGCGTGTGTCTATCAGGACGTAAGAGGCGTCGAGCCTGCCCGCCGCCCCCGCAACGTCGCACTCGGGAACCCAGCCCAGAACGCAGCGCACGTCCTTGTCCGACTCGGTGAACGCCCTCGGCGGCTCCCAGGTGAATGTGTAGTGGACCGGCAGGCGGGTCAGCCCCGCCACCCAAAGCGCCTGCGAGAAGTTATTGGTGATGACGTGCCCAGCCGGGGCCCCGGCCTCCAGGTGCTCGATGGTCCGCACCATGTCGGGCGTGATGAACGTCGAGTAGCGCGACTGGTTATAGAACTGGAAGATGGACCCGATGATCAGGAACGAGAGCAGGTACGCCCCCAGCGGGTAGGTCACGCGCCGGCTGAAATACCGGGGCGCGTAGGTGGAGAGGGCCCACGCGGCCGAGATGTAGAGCGGGATGGCGACGAAGTACCGGCTGCGATAGAAGATGTTGATGACCGTCTCATCAGCGCTCAGGAACAACAGGAGCGTCCCGTGGAGCACGGCGAGGCCGCCAATCGCTCGTAGGGCGGGCCTGGGGGCCTTCATCCATACGAAGATTCCCAGCGGGACGGCGATGAGGAACTGGAGCCACACACTGGACCCCCAGCCGCTCAGGTAGACCACCGGGCCTGGGTAGCTGAGTATCGAGGAGCCGGGGGCGACGGAGAGATACCACGGCAGCGCCGTCAGCGCCAGAAGGCCGCCAGCTCCGATGGGAAGCGCCAAGCGCTTCAAGAGCGGTATGGCGGGGGTGCCACAGAGCACCAAGAAGAGCACCAGGGCGGGGATTGCTATTGCGGCGATGCCCGCGCTGGTCTGATTCACGTACGCGACCGATGGAAGAGCGACGGCCAGCGTCAGTGCCTCGCGCCTCCGCCAGCCATGCTCCGCCAGCCCCACCACTGCCCACAGAGCCACGGCTATCAGGCCGAAGGCCACCAGCGGGAGACCGCCAGTGACGAACATCTCAGCGTGGAGGAGATCGAAGGCCAGGAAGCCGCACATCGCCACCGCGATCCACGGACGGAGGAAGCGCGTGGCGAGCAGAAACGAGCCAAAGAGGATAGGAACGGATGAAAAGACCGACGCCCACACCTTATAGCCCACGTCATCGCCCCAGGCACTCGTGAACGGCACCAGGAGCCATCCGGGTGCGAATGGGGGCCTCGGGAACCCGGCTCCGGTGGGCTCATCCCCCAGTACCGCGTTGCGGCCCAGGAGATAGGCGCCACCATCAACGCCGAGATACCCGTCGAAGCCCAGGGACAGGGCGAGCCGGAACGCCACGAGGCCCAGGGCGATGAGCGCGAGCACGGAGATTGGCGTCAGTCTGAATCGGGCCGGGAACGGCATATGACACCTCTAGCGGCGGCGCTTGGTCGCCCGCTTTGCCTTCACCCTCACGCGACGGGTGTAAGCCTTGTGGCCGTGACCCGCCTTGACTCTGACCCTTCGAATTGGCACCTTCTACCCCCTATTCAGCGGTATGTGGATTTTTCCCCCGCCTCCGCCATTTCCAAGATGGGGCATGAGGGAGCGCCGGGTAAGCCCGTCCGACGCCCCTCATGCCCCGATGGGCCGATTACCGCTTGGACATGGGGCCTTTCCCGCTGACACCGGCGCCTCCCACGGCCATCATCGAAACCCCCAGGAAGATGATGATCGCGTAGTACAGCAGCGGCGTGAGGTCGTTCAAGCTCTGCGCTCCGCTAAACGACCCGATGGTCGCTGCGGACCCAGCAGTAGCCGCCTGCGAGAGCACGGTGCTCGCCAGGCTCAGGCCCACCACAAAGGTGATGACCCCCGCGATGATGACCATGATGCTGTTCTTAATTGATCCCATAAAAGGTGTTGCCTCCTTCCTACACCAAGATTGGGGGTTCTGTGGGTGATCACTCCACGACGACCCCTATGTGTCCTGTTCACCGGCGCGTCACCAGCAGCACCGTGGCGATGAGCGTCCCGCAGGCGAGAACGCCACTGACCATGTAGACGAAGATGGGTGTGAGGTGGGTGAAAAACGTGCCGATAGCCCCGGCCTCGGCCTCCCCCATCGTCTGGAGACTCGATACCGAGGTGACGATGAGCAGCCCCGCCACTATCGCGAGGACCAGACCAAGGGCTGCTGTGAGGTGACCTGCGCCCATGCGAGCGATAGTAGCCACCACTACCACTGGCGGACAAGACTGTCTTGTATGCGCTATATGTTGTGCATTTCGATTACCCCTTTGTATTATAAGAGCCGGTCACCAAACAGTTGTATAGTCCAAGTGGTGACTAGGCAGTCATACAATAGAAGCGGACAAGCATATGTCGAATGAGGCGTTGACGGAGCGGACTGTCGCCGTGTTCCCGGACTCGGCGCCTGCCGGAGCCGGGAGTTGGCACCGGGTCGTCAATGGACAGCTCCAGGCGTCTAAGTACGCCTCCCATGCCATCTCGACCCATACCCTCGTCACCATTCGAGACCTGATCGGCCTATCCACCTATCAATTCGCAAAGTTTCTGTCCTTGCCCCAGTTTTCTACCATCTATAGGTGGCTGTCAGGTGATTCCAGGCCATCCCAGGCCTATATGGTCAGGGTGCTCCACCTACTCGTCCTTCACACAGCGGGGAAGCTGGACATCATCAACTTCAATGGGAAGGCTTACTGGCCGGCATGGGAGGCCGAAGTCGAGCGGCGGATTGGCGCCGAAAAGGAAAGGAAGCATGGGACAATCAGTACAGCTCGTGTACGTTGATATAAGCGGGCGGTTCCGGTTTCGGAATGGGAAGATCAGGGACAAGTGGGTGGAGAACCACCACGACCGCCAGGCCCACACCATCTCCAGGAACCGCGTTTTCGCACCGAACAAGCCCGTCCTGGTGGACTCGGTGGCCGACCTGGCCTCATATGATCTGGCTCCAGTGCCATACGAGGACTTAACCTCGTCCCGGCGGGTCGTCGTCATCGAGGACAACACGATAGTCCCGATGATGCCCGAGGGCCCCGCGCAGCCGGCCTTGACGCAACTCGAAGTGAAGGTGGCCCACCAGGTGACGCTCGCCGATGTGGACCTGGGCGCCGCCGAGGCGACGCAGCGCACCGAGACGACCCGAATGTGGTTCAACGCCCTGATGATCGCCGCGATGGTCGGCCTGGGCATCATCGGCTTTATTCTCATCACGTCGGGGCTGGGCGGCGGCCCGGCGGCAGGATAGGGGAAACGGATGCAGCGCACCCTACGACTCAGGCTCACTTCGGCGGGGCTTCTACAAGCGCTAAGGGCTAATCTCCGCGGCTGGTTCACACGGAGGGCGGGACAAGAGAGGCGGGCGAAGCCACCGAAGGTCATCCGAGATACCGTCTACATCGTGGACCATCCGCACACATGGATAGCGTCGGTGCCCAGGGACGAACTGCTGAAGGCCACGGCCACCCGGGGGATGTACGGCCCCACGTCGTACAACACCAAGCGCATCTTCTCCGCCCTCATCGGAGGTCTGATTGGCACGATCCTGGGCAGCATGATCTTCTGGTGGTACAACTCCTGGGTCTGGAGCGTGGTTATTCCCGCCGCCGCCGTGCCCGTCGGGACTCTCCCGCTCGCCGCTCTGGGCTGGCTATTCGGAGGCCGATTCAAGCCCCAACCCATATGGGTATTCCGACGCTGGATAGAGGACGGGGTGACGCACCTGGAGCCGGTTTCGGTACAGCCCCTGCTCGCCGATTACGTGGAGCTGGAGGAGCACCAGGCCAACGCGGAGGCGAGCGCCCCGATGGTTTATCGCTCGGACCACCTGTACCTATGGATGAAGCAACGCGACTGGCGCGAGGAGAACCGGCTGCCCAAGTCGTTCCGTGACACGCTGCTCGACATCGGCATTCCCCTCATGGCCATCTTCAGCATCATCGGCATCGGCTTCTTTATCATCATCGCCCTGACTGGGAGGTAACGATGACAGCAAAGGCCAAGGCAGAGACTGTAGAGCAGCCACCAGAGCCCGAGGTGGTGGTAAGCACAAAAGAGGACGAGCAGCGGGGAAGCATCCCCACCACAGAGGAGATATTCATGCGGCCGGCGGGCTCCTCGTGGAACCCGGGCCGCGAGCTCGCCGAGATGCCGGAGGACATTGGCCACTGGGGCGGGCGCACGAATATCAACGAGGCGAAGGCGCAGCGGTGGACCCGCATATTCAATAGCGAGCAACGGCTGTTGACTGGGCACGTTGATCTGCTCCGGTCCATGCACTTCCAGGCCACCGTCCTAAACAGCGTCGGCGGGGTTGGCCGCGAACAGGTGATCTCCGTGGCCATCGGGGAGGCGCGGAAGTTCGCCATGTCTGGCCGCGTGAGCACCCCGGCGTCCGATAGGGTGCGGGCGCAGGCACCGCCTCCGACGAACAGGCCGGGGAACCCCGAATGAGCACGGCCCTGAGCCGGATGCCAACGGGCGCCGCGATGATGTCCCGGTTCCATACGAGCAGGCCGCCCAGCCTTGCAACCGGCACCGACGATCCAGTGAAGGCGCTCTGGCGCCCCGAGGAACTGGGGGCGCAGGGCGGCGGCGGATCGCCAACGGTGGGGCTCATGTTCGCCAGGCGCGGGCGTGGCAAAACACTCACGCTGACGGTGCTCTCCAAGATCATGAAGGCGCGATACGCCAAATCCCAAAAGCGCCTGAGCATCTACACGAATTACTGGAACGAGATCGCCGACTTCGCCGACCCCTTCATACTCGACGCCGTGACGGACCCCCGGTACATGGGGCAGGTGAAGGATGGGTTGATGTGCATCGACGAGATTCAGTCGTTCGCCTCGTCCCGCCGGTCCATGAGCCGCTATAACGTCGGGCTCTCCCAGTACCTTACGCAGCTACGGAAGCAACGCCTGGACGTGCTGCTCACGACGCAGTTTCCCCAGGTGGTGGACTATCAACTGCTCATCCAGGTGGACTATTTCATAGAGTGCGACCTCCAGCCGGACAACCGCTCGTGCATGCTCTACGTTCACGATTACTGGGGGCAGGTCACCGGCAACTTCTGGCGCAAGACGTGGCCACCGCCCTTCTGGGAGGCGGACTGGACACTGGAGTTGCTGAACGTCAACACTGTTTTCGGGCTCTACGACCGATACGAGTACATCCCGCCCACGTACCAGGACCAGGAGCAGCGGTTCGCCCAGGTGATCAACGAGTGGGCGGTCAAGGGGCACACCGGCAAGCTCATACGCCGCTTCGACGATGACTATTCAGGCGTCGAGGCGGGCATTGTGATCCCAACGGCCAGCGTGCCCCAGAACGCGGATGACGTGCTGGCCCAGTGGATCGGCAGGACCACGCCGTTCAACATCCGCCGGCCCTTGACCGAGGCGCAGCTATTCGAGCCGGGCATGACGGCCGGCGAGCTTGCGGGAGTCTTGGAGCAGCACAATTATCGCATCGTAAAGAAGGGTGGGCAGACCTTTGCAGAACCCACAACGGAAGCAACGCCCGTTCCCGCTTAGTAAGGCGCTCACGGAGGAGACAGACGAATGAACACGCTCGCACACATGGCCGCGCTGCTGGCGTGGCTCTGGCTCTCCATCTTCGGCTTCTCGGCGCTGAACGATACCCCCCTCGGGCTGGCGGTGCTGGCCGGCGGGGTGCTGGTAACGCTGGTGGCGCTCATAGACGCCATGATGGCCGACTGGGGGCAGCTCATCACGGGCAAGAGCGTCCGAGGCTTCCTGCCGACGAGCTGGGCCGGCCTGGCGGTGGTGCTGGCGGTGTTTGTGTTCGCCGGTTTCCAGGCGTCGGCGCAGGTGGGGGGCCTCTCCACACGCGACTTCCCCAGCGTCACCGCGCTGGTCAACTCCACCTCGCCGGTCACCGCCGATTACTACGACTCCTACGAATCGCCCCAAGGCACGGACTACGTGGTGCCCGCCGGCCAAACCCTCTATATCACGTCCCTACAAGGGCATCCGTTGGCGGCGGCCGCCACGTCCACCACCGTGCGGATCGGTTATGGGGACACGGCGGTCAACGCCACCACCACGGCGCCCACGGCCGCAACGGTGGTCTACACCATCACCTTCCGAACGAACGATGACCCGCCCGCCCCCTATGCGGTTTTCATACCGATCCCAACGGGGAAGTACCCGTTCATGCTCGTGGACCAGGACGTGAATATCCAAGCGACAGGAGTTGCCCGATGAAAAAGAGACTTCTCTTACCAGTACTGGCCCTGTTACTGCTGGCCGCTTGCGGCGGCGGGGACCAGCGCGTGATCGACATACTGCCGAGGGCCACGGCGACGACCGAGCCGACCCCTACGCCCTCCGTAGCGCCGCTACCGGACAGATTCGTTGACCTGTCCAGCCCGGACCGGCTGTGGGTGATCGAGGTGTCGAGCGATGGGGGAGGAACAGAACCCGCGGTCTACTACGCTCAGGGCCCCGTGGTTACAACGAGCTTCGGTGGCTTTCAGGAGCTCAGGTGGCTGGCCTTCGATGGAGGAGCGGCCACCCGCCTGCTGCTGACCCCCACGAGCCAGGTCCACGTCACCATCACCGAAGGGCGTCTAGCGCAGCCAGCGCTCGCTCCCGCTCCGTAGCGGCGGCAGGCCAGCCCAATTCGTCCACGGAAGCAAGTCCTTTTGTCCCGCTGCGTGGGAACGCGATACGGAGCAGCCATCGCATCGTGACGCCCAACTCCGCCAGCCCCAACTCCCATGTTGGACACGGCACAGCGAACTTGCACATCCGACAGAAATAAAAGGCGCCGGCGAACCCCGGCTTTCGCTTGTCATAAAACGATAGAGGCGATTGAATATAGCCAGCCAGGACCCGCCGACGGTGGAGGTTGCATGCGGGGCACTCATATCGAGTGGGCGACGGGCCGAGATGATAATGGGAATCGGCAAGGTAGGCCCACAAACCATAGATGCGCTGTGGATCGTTCGCCACTGCCCGCATGATCCTCAGCGCTGTCCGCCGCTGAGCGCGATAGGACTTCTTCGCCGTACCATTCTTCTCTAGCCGCCGCCATATTCGCCATCGCCCGATCATCACCACCCTCTGTTTCAGCCGGTGTTGTATCTTTTCTCATTCCCTCTACCTCTTCCATCGCCGAGCCTAGACTTCGGGCGAATTATATACCCCGGGGGCGGCGCTCCAAGCCCTATAAGGGGGAAAACACCAAGCTGCCGCGACGGACGCATCAATGACGATGGCCACTAGTGGCGGCCCTCGCTGCGCATCCTCCTTATCTCCTCATGGGACACTCGCTGGCGCTGCTCTCGCTCCGCAAGCATCTTGGTCACAACAGCTTTGCGCTGTGCTTGTTCCTGTGTGAGCGTATCCTTCAGATTCGTGTCTCTTTTGGCAGTCATTCCCTGAGTCCTTTCAAGTGGCTTGGCAGGTAGCGACTCTTAGCCAGCATCAGCCGAGCCTCCTCGATGACGGCGAAGTTCCGAACGGTGAGTTCCAACAGCATGGGGTGACCGCCTGCGCAACGGCGCCATTATACCGCGCCAGACCGGCCCCGGGACGGCGCGCTGGCGCGCACGGCCAGATAGACGCCGGCCAGGATGAGCAGACCACCAGGGACGACGGTCCAGCGTGGTGTTTCGCCAAGGACCGGCACGGCCAGGGCGGTGGCGATGACCGGCTCGGCGCGGATGGAGAGCGAAACGATGGTAGCGTCCAGATGGGCCAGCGCCCAGTTTATGGCCGAGTGGCCGGTCACCTGAGGGATCAGGGCCACCAGCACCATCCAAACGTAGCTGGAGGAGGGATAGCCGGAGAGTGGCGACCCCGCAGCCAAGGCGGACGCCAGGAGCAGTACCGCTGCAACGGTGTAGACCACGCTGATGTAGGGCAGCAGCGGCAACCGGCGGCGTACCCTGCGTCCTACCAGCAGATAGCCCGCGGCCGCCAGCCCCCCTAGCAGGGCCAGTCCATCGCCACGCAGCGAGTCGGCACCATCCCGCCAATCGCCCACGGCCAGTACCGCGCCGCCGGCCAGACTTATTAGCACCGCCCCCGCTACTACGGGCCCCACTCGCTCCCGCAGGCCCCAATGGGAGCCGATGGCCACGAAGAGGGGCGCCGTGGTGCTGAGGAAGACCGAGTTGGCCACGGAGGTGAGCTCCAGGGAGCCGATAAATCCCGCAAAATGGATTGCCAGCAAACCGCCCGACACCAGCAGCCATCGCCCATCCCCCCAGGAGAGTCCCCGGAACTGGCTCCGTGCCCTCGCCATGGCGAAGCCGGACACCAGTAATGCGGCGAGGCCCATTCGGTAGGCGGCCACGGTCAAAGGCTCGGCATCGGCCAGGCGGATGAGGATGGCGGCCACCGATACGCTGGCCACGCCAAGAGCCAGCCCTGTGTAGAGCTGTCCATGTCTAGGATAACTCGCTGGTGAGATGTCTGGGCCATGGCCCTAGCCACCCACTCAACATTCAGGCGCGCAAGCCCATCCAGGTTTTCCTCTTCGGTTAACACCTCAGTCTCAAATCGGCTCATAGTATTGGTGCTGGCTGCCTGCTTATCAGTACCTTGCCACCCGACGATGACACGCATAGCCGGGTCTTGGGCAAGCCGTTCAGCGTCGTTGGTGTCCTCGTAGCCAGCGAGACGGCTATACACCGATTGTCTGAGCAAGGGCAACAGCGGGTGTTGCACATTGCGGCCGGTGCGGCTTTCATGGATATAATCGTTGGCTGTCTCTGTGAGCCCCAGAGCGGCATCAAGCTCGCGGCATGCCAGGAGTCCGGCGTCCGAGGTGATGGTAGCGCCACGAAAATCCAGGCGGACTCTGCGGTCGAATTGGAGCTTCAAAGGGGTGTCGGAGCTTTCACCCATTGGGTGCCTCCAGCGAGATTGCGGTATCCAGAACTAGACCCGCTAGCTCGGCCAGTCTAGCACCCACACTGCCCATAACGCCCAGGTAGGCGGCTCAAATAGGCAGCACTCTTACCGGATTACGACGCACCCACGCGGCTGATCTGGGAAATGTGGGATAAGATGTAGCGGACGCCTACGACTCATAGGTCCTGCGCTTCCAGGCCGTCTTGTCCGGCGGCGCCACCGGAAAGTCGCGTGGGCCCGCTCCACAGAGACGGCAGACACCGGACACTACGGCACCACCAGCGGGCCGCTCTAGCATCCAATGGTGGGCGCATTCCTCGGCAATTGCGTGGATCACACTGGTTCCCTCCTGGGCGGAAACGGAAGCTCGGCGTGGAGCGCACGGCAGTCGTCCTCTGCCTGCGCGCGCGCCCTGCCCTTGGCCCCTATCGCCGGGCACAGCGAACACGGGGGGCCACCGAGATAGAACCAGGCGGGCTCGCCAGACCGGGGCGCCCGAGCGTGGAGGGGGACGTAATAATGCACCCACAGCCACCAAGCAACGCGCAGGACACTGAGCACCGTGAGCCCGAGCCCAGCGGAAGCGACTCGGTAGGCAATGATGTTCATCTAGCGCCGCTCCATTTCATTCTGTATTCGATCAACTGTTTCTTCCAGGAGCCTAGCCCCTGTCGTACAAAGGTTAAACGGATGAGCTTCGCGCTGTTGGCAAACGTCTAGGTGGTCGTGGAACTCATTTATGACCTTCATCACGCCTCCTAACTGCTAAAAAGGTTCCTATTTATCCTGCCGGCGAAACGGGCCGGCGCCGTAGCTGAAGTGCGGCCGCATTTCGGGTGACGTTTTTATCGCACTGCAGTTCACGTATAACGCCGGCGGTAATCGGCCTCGCGTCGGCTCTGGCGCTTGCGCTTGTCTCCGGCTCCGGTTGGCCGGCCCAGCGGCTTACCCTCGGCGACGGCCCGCGCGAGCCCGGCCTTGGTCCGCTCCGAGCGCCGGGCGGACTCCCAACGGGCAATCCACGCCACCAGGGAGATCAGCAAATCCCTGAGCTCGCCGCTGGCCTCTAACCACGGCTCCTGTAGCGAGACGACGGTACAGCCAGCCCTGAGCAGCCGATCCACGGCCTCCAGCGTCGCCAGGGGGCCTTCACGGGAGAGCCGGTCCAGCGCCCATATGAACACGACTTGATACTGGCCCTGCTGGGCGCCCTTGATCAGCTCTTGGAGCTGGGCGCGGTGCTCGCCTTTGTAGGCGCTCTCCGTGACGGTGAAGGTGCGTGCGATCTCGAGATCTCGGGCGGCGGCAAGTTTGGACAGCGCGGCCCCCTGATTGGCCGTCTCCTGCTCCTGAGTCGAGACGCGGAGCCAGAGGGCGGCTTTCATGTGAAGCACACTCCACCATCGCAAGGCGTCTCCAAGTCCATTTCCGCCTGGGCGCCGCCGTGGTCCTCAGGGATGGACACAGCCAGCGGGAGTGGCTTCCTCGCCGGGTGAACGAATAGCTCGTGTTTTGGCCGCTCCTCTCGGATGGCCTGGTCCACGAATACGGCGCGCTTCCAATCCGAGCCGCCCGCTCGTTTCATCCGCCGCCAGGCGTCTAGTGAGTGGAACGGGCAGAACGTACAGGCCGACTTAGGTGGCACCGTCAAGCCGTGTGCAACGAGCCAACCTATGCAATCGGCGCGGGATATTCGCCGGTCCACCAACGGATAGGCGTTGGTGGTGTATTTCACGTCGGAGGTCCGCATTCGTTGAAACTCGTCAATCGTAATCCCCTGCCAGCATTCGACAGCGCCGGGAGCTGGCCGTGAGCCCATAATCGAACGGAGGAACCGACGAATTGGCATGATCTTCCAGTCGTGCGTGCACTGGCGCCGGACCTGCCCCCTGCTGCCCGTTTTGCAGTCCGTCGTGAAGGCCGGGATCATCACGGAGCCCCAGTCCTCGCGTACTACGTCGGTCCGGCTCCCTTTGACCGTAACGACCTGGACGCCGTGCTGTGCAAGCCAGGGCGTCCAGGCCTTTGCGTGTGCGTAGGTGCCGGCTGCTTCGTGTCCTGTATCGGCGTGGATGGCGAAATCGACGGGGGGAAGGTCGCCGAGTGCGATCATCGCCGCCATCGTGAAGGATTGGACGCCCCAGCCCAGGCTTAGATACGTTAGACGCGGTGTGCTCATACCCTTGGTGTACTCGATCGTGTCGCCGATCCGTACATTCCTGTCCATGTTCAATTGCCTCCCACGCGGGTAATGTTCCGTACTGCGTCCCATGTGACCCGGTACGACCAGATCACCCCGGCAGTTCCCAGGATCACGCAGAACGAGGCCCACCAGACGAAGGGCTGCGGACCGGGCCCGCCTGGTCCCTCCGTGGGCTCCAGGTCCAGCAGTCCGATGTACAGCGGGGCCAGTGGACCATCGAACCGCTTAAGCCCACGGGCGATACGCATGCGGGTCTTATCGCTCAACGGCCGCTTCTGATAGCGAGGGTCATCCAGCAGCGACCGGCCTCTGTTCTCCCAGTCGATAACC
Source organism: Dehalococcoidia bacterium (assembly GCA_965249185.1). Taxonomy (GTDB): domain Bacteria; phylum Chloroflexota; class Dehalococcoidia; order Lucifugimonadales; family Australimonadaceae; genus CBDFLS01. Next base: position 494,267 of record CBDFLS010000001.1, on the reverse strand, counting down.
TCCCGGGCGGGCCGCCAAGGGAGGAGGCCATCGAAGAGCCCACCGGCACTTGGCGCCGCGTGCGTGGGCTCCGGCCACCGGATGGGCAGGCCGTCCTTGCGGGCCTGGAGAAAGAAGCGGATCCGCGTGGTGGCATCCCCATAGTCCGCGGCGTTCAGATAGCGCCATTCGGCCTGGTAGCCCAGCTCCCACATGGCCCGGATCCATGCTTCAAAGTAGATGCCTCGCTTGGAGTGGTCAGGACGGCCATCGGCCGTCAGCGGTCCCCATTCCACGAACTCGCGCACGTTCTCCACCAACAAGCATCGCTTCCAGGCTGCCATTAGCGCCGCTCCTGGAGCTGGCGGCGGAGGCAGGGATCGCAGAGATTCAGGTTGTTCAGGTCCGAGAATCGCCCCTCCAGAGAGGCGCTCGACGCCTCAATCTCTGATCGCAGCTCCATAGCCTCCTCCTCGTCCATCATGTACTTACCGCACATTCGGCACTTCACCAGCTCACCCCCTTAGTGAGTCAGCTATCCTCCTGCCTGGATGGGCACTCACCCGACGCATGGAACCACCCGCACCGAGGGCACCGACTCGGCGTCGAGTTCCCGCACAGCACGCTCCGCGCCGGTGCTGCTGCCGCCCGCGCCGCAGAAGAGATCGGCCACCAGGAATTGCCTACTCATCCGGTCATCTCCTCAGGACGCCGCGCCTCCCGTGGCGTGGGAGCGACATCTACGCCAATCGTATGAACGGAGTACGGCCTCCATTCGGTTCCACAATGCTCGCAAAGGTGCGTTCGGTGGAGGCGAGTCGTGGCCCATATCCCCTTGTCTATGTGCTGCCCGCCGCATTTTGGGCAAAAGAGCAGGGTTGGTCTGCTTCCCCATAATGAAGCTACCCATGTGGCTTGCCATGCCCGTTCTTGCGCTCGCGCCGCGCCTGTCTCTTAGCGCCCGCGCTGACTATGCTCCTACTGGTCCGTCCGTTGACCGGGGCCGCGTGGTCCGCTGGTCCGTCCGTTGACCGGGGGCCAAATACGTTGCTTCGCAGATGCACCATTGACCGGCGTGTGATCGGGTCTTTGACCAGCTCGAACATCCCCTCACTGGACGTTTTCTTGTCTAGGTATTTCTTTGCTGTGGACGGATTGCAACCGACGTGTTCAGCGCCAGCGTTTACGGCATCCTTGGCATTCACTGGCCCCTCAGTCAGTAGTCGTCGCACTAACCAAGTCACCCAAGGGACTTCAAAGTGTTCATTAGCTTGCATTTCCAGTGAACCACGACCGTAATCAAGGTGGTCATGGATAGAGTCGATATGAGGGAGTGCGGGAGTGTTCCCGTTTTTTTTCTCTCTCTCTCTGCCGCCGGGCACTCGGTGAATAGCACGGCCATTTTCGTAGCTAGGCAGCTTGCCGTTGCTACTTGACATAACGCTGCGCCCGGCGCGCGATTTCTGCACTATTTCCGCCCGCAGCCTGTTTTCCTCTCCGACGTTGCAGGGCTTACAGAGCAAACGATAGTTGTCGAGTACGTTGTGTTCCGAGTCTCCGTCTACGTGGTCAATCTCTAGAAATTCCTCTGCCGTTTGCTCTGGCCGTCGCCCGCATAGTCGGCACCGCTCACCGTCCCTAGCGACCAGGACCGGGTAAATGACTTTCCGCGCAGCGGTGGTCATTCGCCTGGGCATGGCTTACTCCACGCTCACGATCCCCGTGTTGAATCTCCGCAGCCTTCGCGGAAAGACCAGGGGTGCTAGTTGAGTTGCCAGCGCATTGATCAGGTACTCGCTCTGCCCTTTGGGTATCCGTTTCAATGGGAGCGTTGGCTCCGCCAAGTCCAGGTGCCATTTTTCCCTGCTGTCTGGGGTCCCGATACACCGAAACTCCACCTTTTGGGCTGGGGCGGTGCTCCAAGGATGAGGGCTGTGGAGATAGACCGTTACCCAATACACATCCGGCGCCGTTGCCTGGGTGGTCAGTATGCTCGAAGTCACGATGCCCACCGTAGCGGGAGGACTTTGGGATAATAAAAACGGGCGCCACTCATGAGATCAGCGCCTCACCCTGATATGTGCCAGAATCATTCGCCAGAGAAAGATGATTACGCCACCGACCAGTGCTGTCACTATCGCCAGCAATGTCAGCTTCTCTTCGGTGCTCAACGTCGTTGACCATATTAGCCAAACGAACGCTGACCATGAGATGAGTTGCGTGGCCGTAAAGTTGACCCCTATGAAACGGATTGCCCGTTCTTGGGGCCGGACCCACTTATAGATGGCTTTCATCGCGTAGTGGTGCGCCATCGTCAACAGCACGATCGCAACGATAAACACAGCAAAGCGGGCGTCACTCATGACGCCCGCTAGTCAATCACAACTTTTAAGAAGTGTCAATCGATTATCATCGGTGGTTAAACTGGCGGCTTTATCCTCTTCCCCGGACCCACGTCCTGGGTGGCTATGCTCTTGGCCACGTCATATTCGTCCACATGCGTTTTGGAACCCTGGCCCTTCCCTGGCGTGAGAACGCTGACGAAGCCATAGCGCACCCAATTGGCCACCGTATTGCCACCGATGCCTGAGCAGAGACTGAGCACGTTCACGCCAGCACCATCGGCAGCGATACGGCCTCCAGCCTCTTTTGCGCCAGCGCCAGGTACTTCTCGCTCAGCTCCACACCCACGGCCCGCTTGCCGAGCCGCTGCGCCACCAGCAGCGTTGTCCCTGACCCGGCGAACGGGTCCAGCACCGTAGCGGGCACCGTAGGGGCCCCGCAGGCGCAGGTGGCGGCCCAGCCGGTGGTGATGGTGCTTACTACGGGGCCACGCCGCACGTCCAATGTTTCCCCACCACCTTGGAGTCCTGCTCCATTCTTTCCGACAGGCATGTGACCAGCACGTCCAGACCCACTCTCAAAATGGCGGTTCTTCTCTACCAATCGTTCCCAAGGCTTCCCGCACTCGGAGCACACGCCCCGCTCGCTGCTGCCGGCCAGGACACACGGCTCGACCAGCTTCTCAGGAAACGTGGCGAAGTGGCTCATCCAGGCATCGTAGCCCTTGCACCGGCGGCACTGCTTCGCCGCCTTGATCCCCCACTCCTCCGTCTCAACGTTCAAGACGCGGTACTCAACGAACGGGAGCCGCCCATACTGGGCACCTGAGTAGATGCACCCGCAGGCTTCGCACATCTCCCAGTCCATCGGCTGCGTGGCGATGTCCCAGACGGAGCGGCGGTTGCGACCTCCGTTGGATGATGGGTCAATACCGCTTGGCTTTGTGAAGCCATCGGCCCTGCCTCCCCGATTGCGCTGAGATGGGGCGCGGCCACCATCGCGGCCGTTACGCCCATCCGCCCATCGTTCCCTCACCGCCTCCGCATCGTAATAATATCGCTGGCCCTTCGTGAGCAAGAACACGCACTCATGGCTCTTGGTGGGCCTGTCGGTCACGCTCTCTGGCATGGGGTTGGGCTTCGACCAGATGATGTCGCTCCTGAGCCACCAGCCGTCGGCCTGGAGCGCGAAGGCCACGCGCCAGGGGATGCCCACGAGGTCTTTTGGCTTAAGGCCGGTAGTGGCGCGTTGCCGCCCTATCCCCGTTTCCCCATGCAGGACAGCAGCGTACTTCCCTCCGGTCGAGCCTCCCCATTTACCATCATTGGCGTAGCTATCACCCATGTTCAGCCACACCGTACCCGTGGGCTTCAGCACCCGCCACACCTCGCGGAACACCTCAACCATGTGCTGGACGTATAGTTCCGGCGTGGGCTCCAAGCCGAGACACCCCTGCCATGCACCGCAGGGGCAGAAGAGGTGATGCACAGGAACGTCAAGCTCGTTGGCCCCCTGGTTGCTCAGTTGCTTCTCGGTGGTCCCGTTATCGTTGGATCGCCGCGGGTAAGAGGCGTTTTCCCACTCGTGCTCAGGCTCGGCATCGCCACCCCATACGCTGTGCGGGAGCCCGTAGTCCCTCAGCCCCCAGTACGGCGGGCTGGTGACCACGCAGCCCACGCTCTCGTCTGGCAGCGGGAGATCCCGTGCGTCGCCGTGCAGCAGCGTGGACGTGCCGTTGGTCCAATGCACCTTCGAATTGAAGCCACTACCCATTTGCGATCTCCAGCAGCACGTCGGCGTGGCACGGCTGGTTCAGCGGGCAACAGCAGGCCAGGTTCTTGCCACGCAGCGCGGCCCTCACCTTTTCATGTACGGCCAAGCGGCCTCATTAGTCATGGTTAGCCTAAAGGCGAGGATGGGGTTGTCTATCAGCCCGCCTCCGAAGTGGTAAGCCTGACCTGCCTTGAATGGGTTCCCCCACATGCCGGGCCTTCCCACATAGACCGTGTTCGGCGGCATGCGCCAGCCCTTCGACCGCTTGCGTTGGACCCGTACTGGTCCGGAGTTTGGGTGGTCAGTATGTTCGAAGTTACGATGCCCACCGTAGCGGGAGGACTTCGGGATAATAAAAACGGGCGCCACTCATGAGATCAGCGCCTCACCCTGATATGTGGCAGAATAATTCGCCAGACAAAGATGATTAAGCCACCGACCAGTGCTGTCCCTATCGCCAGTACTGTCAGCTTCTCTTCGGTGCTCAACGTCGTTGACCATAGTAGCCAAACGAACGCTGACCATGAGATGAGTTGCATGGCCGTTATGTTGACCCCTATGAAACGGATTGCCCGTTTTTTGGGGCGGACCCACTTAAGGAGGGCTTTCATCGCGTAGTGCTGCTCCATCGCCAACAGCACGAGCGCAACGATATACACAGCAAAGCGGGCGTCACTCATGACGCCCGCTAGTCAATCACAACTTTTAAGAAGTGTCAATCGATTATCATCGGTGGTTAAACTGGCGGCTTTATCCTCTTCCCCGGACCCACGTCCTGGGTGGCTATGATCTTGGCCACGTCGTATTCGTCCACGTAGGTTGCGGAGCCCTGACCTTTGCCGGGTTTCAGCACGGTTAAGAACCCGTACCTCACCCAGTTCCCCACCGTGGGCGGTGTAATGCCGTATTTCATCGCCGCCCGATTCATTGTGATCGGCGTGCCCTTTGGTGGGAGTGCCTTATCTATGGCCACGACCATCTCCGCCTCTTTCACAGCCATGATTTGGGCCAAGTGATGATGGAACTCCGCTATCTCCGCTCCGATGATGACCCGCACCTCCGCATCGTTCACGGCTCTGATTCGGGCCACGTGCTCCTGCAGCGATGGCCCTGCCTTCAATCCTACCATCCGGTCGCGTGCACGTACCCTATTGACAACTTTAACTCGTTGTGATTGACCTGGCGGCTTAGTCCTCTTTCCCTGACCCACGTCCTGGGTGGTTATGATCTTGGCCACGTCATATTCGTCCACGTAGGTTGCGGAGCCCTGACCTTTGCCGGGTTTCAGCACGGTTAAGAACCCGTACCTCACCCAGTTCCCCACCGTGGGCGGTGTAATGCCGTATTTCATCGCCGCCCGATTCATTGTGATCGGCGTGCCCTTTGGTGGGAGTTCCTGCTCTACGGCCAAGACCATCTCCGCCTCTTTCACAGCCCTGATTCGGGCCACGCGCTCCTGTAGCGATGGTCCTGCCTTCAATCCTACCATCCGGTCGCGGGCACGTACCATAGCTTCACCTTCCCTTCATCATTGTCCTCAAGAAGCCGTACGCTCCGCCCGCACCAATTGCCAACGGAGCTATCACGACCCCAGCCGTCGTGACCGCCTTCATTTATGCGGCTTTATCCTCTTCCCCGGACCCACGTCCTGGGTGGCTATGATCTTGGCCACGTCATATTCGTCCACGTAGGTTGCGGAGCCCTGACCTTTGCCGGGTTTCAGCACGGTTAAGAACCCGTACCTCACCCAGTTCCTCACCGTGGGCGGTGTAATGCCGTATTTCATCGCCGCCCGATTCATTGTGATCGGCGTGCCCTTTGGTGGGAGTTCCTGCTCTATGGCCAAGACCATCTCCGCCTCTTTCACAGCCCTGATTCGGGCCACTCGGTCCCGAAGGGATGGGGCTGCTTCCGGTTGTATCACCGGCGAGCGAGCACGTACCATAGCTACTACCGCCAGTTATGGATATTCCAAACGCTGATTGCCGCCAGAGTCTTTTTCATCGGTCTCTGAACCGGTCTCCGACTATCATCCACACCGCCACCAGCACCCCCCCGATGCTCCCCAATACAATGCCTGCCACCGCTTTCCCTGTTAGGTTATCCGCTAGGCCCACAACCATAGTGATTACAAAGGCCGCCGCTAGCGCAAAGAGGATGGCACCTGCTATGATTACTCTTTCCAGGGCCTTTTCCAAGTTGGGCCTCCTGGTGCCGCCCGCCTGGTGCTGTCAACACTGGGCGGGCAATTCTCTATTCAGTCCCTTCATCATTGTCCTCAACAAGCCGTACGCTCCGCCCGCACCAATTGCCAACGGAGCTATCACGACCCCAGCCGTCGTGACCGCCTTCATTTATGGGGCCTTAGTCCTTTTCCCTTGGCTAACGTCTTGCGTCGCCACAATTCTAGCTATATCGTATTCGTCCACGTGCGTTTTGGAACCCTGGCCCTTCCCTGGCGTGAGAACGCTGACGAAGCCATAGCGCACCCAATTGGCCACCGTATTGCCAGCGATGCCGTATTTCTCACCGCCTGCCCGCATGGTGATTGGGGTTCCCTTTGGTGGGAGTTCCTGCTCTATGGCCAAGACCATCTCCGCCTCTTTCACAGCCCTGATTCGGGCCACTCGGTCCCGAAGGGATGGGGCTGCTTCCGGTTGTATCACCGGCGAGCGAGCACGTACCATAGCTTCACCTTCCCTTCATCATTTTCCTCAACAAGCCGTACGCTCCGCCCGCACCAATTGCCAACGGAGCTATCACGACCCCAGCCGTCGTGACCGCCTTCATTTCGCTTGGCTGCATACTGACCAGAATCGGCCCACCGATTGCTGTCCCTATCGTAAGTAGAAGCAATACCCCGAAGGCTGCTATAATCTTCTGTGGAGTTCCTTTCACGGGGGCCTCCGTTCTTCGCCCGTCCGGTGCTGTCAACACTGGGCGGGCACTTTTGTATTCGGTTGTCCAAGCTGGCGACCCGGACCGGATTCGAACCGGCGATCTCCTCCTTGACAGGGAGGTGTGTTAAACCAGGCTACACCACCGGGCCGCGCACCGCGCTTGGGGCGGGCCCACGGCCCGCTCCGGACTAGAAGTTTCAGCCACCGCCCCGGAACCCCACCGTGACCTTCTCCCCCTCGACTATCACGGGGGTGATGCGCTCGCCCCCGGTCAGCCGCATCAGCTCTGCCACCGCCTCGGGATGGATCGTCACGTCTATCTCATGGTAGGCGGCTTGCTGCTGGTCCAGCTCTTCTTTGGCCGCGGAGGAGTAGGAGCAGTCCGGGTGGGTGTAGAGGACCAGGGTTGCGGTGCTGTTCATGGCATCCATCATATCAATAGTCCACGAACAGCGTAAAGGGCCTCGCTAGGGCAAGCGGTCGGGCGCCCATGCCGCGGATTGGGAATTGGCGCTTCCTATGGCCTATGGCCCTTCCTATGGCCTATGGATGGTACGCGCCCAGCAGCAAGCAGGCGTTCTGCCCGCCGAACCCGAAGCTGTTGGAGAGCGCGCGTTCCACGCGTCCGTGCCTGGCCACGTTCGGGATATAGTCCAGGTCGCAGGCGGGGTCCGGGTTATGGAGATTGACCGTCGGGTGCATGACGCCGTCCAGGATCGTCTTGATGCAGGCGATGGCCTCCATGCCGCCCGCTCCGCCCAAAGCGTGGCCGATCATCGACTTCGTGGAGCTGACCGGGACTCGGTAGGCCAGGTCGCCGAAGGCCCGTTTGATGGCGGCGGTCTCCGAGGCGTCGTTCAGGGGAGTGGAAGTGCCGTGGGCGTTGATGTAGTCCACCTGGTGGGGGCCTACGCCCGCGTCCTCAAGGGTCCAGCGGATGGCGCGGCTGGCCCCGTCGCCGTCGCTGTCGGGCTGGAAGGAGTGGTAGGCGTCGGAGGAGCAGCCGAAGCCGAGGACCTCCGCCAGGATAGGGGCGTCCCTGCGCAGGGCGTGGTCCAGGCCCTCCAGCACAATTATGCCCGCGCCCTCGGCCGGCACGAAGCCGTCGCGTTCGGCATCGAAGGGCCGGCTGGCCAGCTCCGGTGTCTCATTTCTAAGGGTGCTGAGGGCCCGCATGACGGCAAAGCCGGCCAGCCCCAACTGGCTGATCCCCGCCTCCGTGCCGCCGGTGAGCATCACATCCGCCGCGCCCCGGCGGATCACCTCCGCCGCCTCGCCGATGGCCTGGGTGGCGGCGGCGCAGGCCGTGGTCACCGTGCTGCTGAAACCCTTGGCGCCGAAGACCCTGCTCACATTGGCCGCCGCCATGTTCGGCAGGATCATGGGGAAGAAGAAGGGACTGATCTTCATGCCGTTTCCAGCCGCCAGCACCCGGACGCCCTCCTCGATGGTCGGGAACCCGCCGTTGCCGTTGCCCAGCAGCACACCTACTCGCTCGGAGTTCACCTTCGCTGACTCCAGCCGGGCGTTCCCGAAGGCCTCCTGAGTAGCCGCGACGGCCAACTGCGAGAAGCGGGCCATCCGCCTGGCCTCCCGCCGATCCATGTGTTCCTGCGGGTCAAAGCCCTTCACCTCGCCGGCTATCCGGCAGGGAAAGTCCGTGGGGTCGCAGAGCGTCATCGGCCCGATGCCTGAGCGTCCCTGGGCCAGGCCATCCCAGAACGACTCCACATTTCGACCCAGTGGTGTGACGGCGCCCATGCCGGTGGCCACCACTCGCCTTCTGCCGTTGCGTAGAAGCTCAGTCATGGGCTCTGCACCATCGCCTCGGGAGTGGCCGCCTTCGGGACCTCCAGCTCCGGGTACCGCTCCGCGGGAATTCCATACCAGGTCTCCAGCGTCTCGGCAACCACGAACAGGGAGCCGGTGATCAGCACCAGGTCATTGGGCTCCGCTAGGGCCAGGGCCGTGCTCAGCGCACCCGGCACTCCCGGCGCTATCTGGGCCGCTACTCCGGCCCGCCGGAACACTTCTTGGAGGCGCGAGGGGGGCACCGTCTTGGGGTGGCGGGAGGCGCATACCACGGCCTGTTGAGCGATGGGCGCCAGCTCCGTCACCATGCCCGCCAGGTCCTTGTCCGTGCCGCAGCCGAACACCACAATCGTTTTCCCGGGGGAGAAATACTCCAGCGCCGTCTGGCGCAGCCGGGCCATGGAGTGGGGGTTGTGGGCGCCGTCCACCACCACATCGGGGTCGGTGGAGAGCACCTGGAACCTTCCCGGCCACTCCACGGCGCGCAGCCCCTGGGCCACCGCGTCCGCGCTCACGTCCATCCCCAGCGCTTCTACCGCCGCCACGGCCGCGGCCGCATTCTCCCGCTGGTGGTCGCCCAAAAGGGGCACCGATAGACCGTATACGCGGAGGGGTGTGGTCACCCGCAGCTCCTGACCCCGCAGATCGAAGCTCCCGGGCCGCCAAGTCACCTCGTGGCCCAGGCGCAGCACCGACGCCCCTTGCTCGCCGCACCGGTTGAGCACCACCTCTGCTGCTTCGGACGGCTGAGGCGCCAGCACCACCCGGGCGCCGGGCTTGATGATGCCCGCCTTCTCCGCGGCTATTTGGGCCAGCGTATTGCCCAGAATGGCGGTGTGGTCCAGGCTCAGAGACGTGATGACCGCCACATCGCCGTGGGCTACGTTCGTGGAGTCGAGCCGCCCGCCCAAGCCGACTTCGATCACCTGCACGTCCACCTGCTGCTCGCGAAAGAGGTCGAAGGCCATGGCCGTCAGCGTTTCGAAGGTGGTGGGCCGGCTATCGCTGCCGGCAACGCCCATCGCCTCCACCGCCGGCCAGACGCGGTCCAGCTCGTGAGCGAAGAGCTCCTCCGACACCGGCTTGCAGTCCAAACGAATGCGCTCGCGGAACGTGTAGAGGTGTGGAGAGGTGAAGAGCCCGGTGCGCAGTCCGGCGGCCCGCAGGATGCTGGCCACCATCGCGGCCACGCTCCCCTTGCCTTTGGTGCCGGCGATATGCACTACCGGGGCGCACCCCTGGGGGTTCCCCAGCCGGCGCATCAGCTCCTCCACGCGGGCTAGGTCCTGTTTCAGCAGGGGAGCGCCTATGCCCGTCATGCGCTCGAAGTCCACCAGGCTCAGCAGCCGCCGTAGCGCCGAGGCGTAGGCGGAAGCTGGGGTGGAGGAGGTGCTTTTCGTACGCATGGGCCTCAGTGGTCCCTGATGCTGGCGGGTGTAAATCCCAGGAGCATCCGCCATGCCTGGGCAAAGCTGATGTCACGAATGTAACCGATGCCCTCGGCCACCGAAAGGGGGGTGCGGCCCAGCAAGCGGGGCATGGCGTTGGCCTCCGTTACATTGTCCAACGCCACCATGTCCAGCATGGGGCGTGTGATGGGCGGCTGGCGGAGCACTCTCTCGCCAACGGCGATGAAGGGCCGCAGCAGCGCTGCGGGGATGTGCACTCGCGGCCTGCGAACGTTCAGGTGCTTGCGCACCGCGTCCATGAGCTGATTGTAGGTCATTCGCTCGGGGCCGCCTAGCTCGAGCACCTCTCCCACGGTGGAGTCATCCTCCAGCGTGTTGGCCACCACCTCCGCCACCTCATCGACGGACACGGGCTGGAACGCCACCCGCCCGTTGCCAATAATGGGAGTTACCGGCAGCGCCTTCACCCCCGCGGCCAGTGGATTGAAGAACGCATCGCCCGCCCCAAACAGCATGGAGGGTTTGAGAATAGTGAATGGAATATTCCCCTGGCCCACCACCTGCTCCCCCTGCCACTTGGAGCGGAGGTAGGGGAACCGCGGGTTGTCCCGCGCGCCCATGGCGCTCAGGTGGACCAGGCGCCGGACTCCACACCGCTGGGCCGCCTCCACCAGGTTCCGCGTTCCCTCTCTGTTCACCGAGACGAAGGTGCGCCCTCCGCGCTCCCGGATGATGGCCACCAGATGCACCACGTGGGTGACGCCCGTCAGCGCGGCCTCCAGCGAAGCGGGATCGGTGACGTCTCCAATGGCCGTCTCCGCCCCGGTCTCCAACACCAACGCCGCGTTTCCGCGGGAGCGCAGCAGCCCCCGCACGTGCTGGCCTCGCTGGCGCAGCGCACGAACTACCCGCCTTCCCACAAAGCCGGCGGCGCCCGTTACCAGGACCATGGCCAAGAATCACCCTCCTCAAAACGGCCCCTTCAGATAAGGGGTCGGGAGCCGCTATCGACAGCCGAAGCTATTATACAGACCCCGGCGGGGCGGCAGCCATCTGATGGCGGAGTGGGCGTTCTCGCCGTTTCTCCGCGAGGCGCTGTTGCGTTCCCTATGTATTATAGAACCGCACTTTTATTGAACGAGGCGTTTGACTTGCTCGAAGGCGGCGCGAGGCACACGGAGAGATGACGGACAACACGCGGCGATTGCTGACCTGGACCGGCATCGGGTCCCTGGGCGCCGGCCTGGGGCTGTTGCTCGGCTGGCTGGCCGGCCGGGGAGTCGAGTGGGACCGGGTCGGGATGGCGCTGAAGGAGTTCCCGCCCGGCCTCCTAGTCTTGGCCGTCGCAATACTCCTGCTCTCCATGTATCTCAGGTCCGTGCGCTGGTGGCTCATGTGGACCACCGCGCGGGTCAGCCCGCTCCGCCTGTTCTGGATCGAAAACGCCGCGCTGGGCATGAACAACATCTCGCCCGTCCGGGCCATGGACGAGATAGTGACCTTCGGCATCCTTACCGTGCGCGACCGCCTTCCCGGCGGCTCGGTGATAGCCACCATGCTGATGAGTAGGATTCAGGACCTCACCTTCACCATCTTCTTCGTCAGCGCGGCCGTTATCGCGCTCCCCACGCTCCTTCGCTTCACCCCCGCCATTGCCGCCACCAGCGCATTTGCCATCGGATGGCTTCTGATCATGCTCAACCTAAGGAGGATAGTTCGGTTCCTCCCCTTCATGCGCCGGCTCCCCGGAATCACCTCCTTCGAGGAGGTCCTGGCCAACCTTTGGGCCAGCAAACGCCGGGTGGGGGCGTCCTTTGCCCTGACCTGCGCCTACTGGCTCCTGCTCGGCCCCGTGGGGCTGGTCCTCGCTCGCGGGCTTGGCATCGAGATCACCTTTGCCGAGGCGATGGTCACAGTCGTGGGGGCCATCTTCTTCTCCACCGCGCTTCCCGGCCTTCCGGGGGCCGTGGGGACCTTCGAGTTCGCCACCGTCTCCCTGCTGGGCTTGTGGGGAGTCCCCAGGGACCTCGCCCTCGGCTTTGCCATCCTCCTGCACGTCCTCCTCTTTCTCCCTCCTACCGTCATTGCGGTCTTCGTGCTCCCCCGGGAGGGGCTGGGCTCCATCGGCGCGGTCCGCGCCATGATTGAGCGTCGAAAGCAGGCCCAGCAAGCGGAAACCCCGTGACCAAACTCCCGGAGCATACCGTCGAAAGGCGTTGAGATGGACATAGATTCCCTCCGCGAGCTGGTGCCAGCCACCAGGAAGATGGTCTATCTGAACACCGGCTGGGCTGGGCCGTCGCCGGAGCCGGTCGTGGAGCGGGTCCGCCAGGTGCTGCGCCAGGAGAGCGAAGCCGGCCCCGCCGGTCTTGACGGTCTCCGCTTGGCCGCCACGGTCCACGGTGAGGCCCAGGCCGCGGTGGCCGCCCTGGTGCGCGCCGACCCACGGGAGATGCTGCTCACCCACGGCACCACCGAGGGTGTCAACATCGTGCTGCACGGCCTCCCTTGGGAGCCCGGCGATGAGCTGGTGACCTGCGACCTCGAGCACCCGGCCCTCCAGGTGCCGGCGGAGGTCCTGGTCGAGCGCCGGGGTGTCGTGGTGAAGGTCGTGGAGATCTCGCCCCGCTCGTCGGCCGACGAGATAGTGAGCTCGCTCCAACACGCTTTGGGCCCGCGCACCAGGCTGGTGGCCCTCAGCCACGTTCAGTACTCCTGCGGGCTCCGCATGCCCATGAGAGAGATCGCTGAGGCGGCTCACCGGGCTGGCGCCCTGCTGCTGGTGGACGGCGCCCAGGCCACCGGCCATCTCGCCCTGGACATGCGTGAGCTGGGCGTCGACTTCTACGCCATCTCGGGCCAGAAATGGCTGCTTGGGCCTCTGGGGACCGGAGCCCTCTTCGTCGCACCTGACCACTGGGAGCGCCTCAGCGCATCCTTCACCACCCCTCGGGCCCAGCGGCAGGCCGAGGCCAGGGGCTATCCGGCCCCGCGCTCGCCCCTGGAGCTGTTGCAGGCCACCGCCTCGCAGAGCATGGCGCTCCTGGCCGGGCTCACCGAGGCCATCAAGCTCATCACCGGCATTGGTATGGAGACCGTGGAGCAGCATTGCGTGGCCCTGGCCACAAGGCTCCGGCGCACGCTGTCGGAGATGCCCGGCTGCACCGTTACCTCGCCTGAGACCCCGGAGCTTTCGTCCGGCCTCGTGTCCGTGTCCGTCGAGGGCTGGGAGCCCGAAGCCCTGGTGGACGAGCTGTGGGAGAGCTGGCGGATCGCGGCCCGGGCCGTAGCCTACCCCGCGGGCGTCCGGTTCAGCACGGCGCCGTTCAACACCGAGGCGGAGGTGGACCTGCTCGCCCAGGCCATGCTCCACACGATTGCACAAGGGCCCGGGGCGCCTCGGACCTCCGCTACCGGATGAGGGGTTAGGGTTGTCTCACGCCGCAAAATGTTGAGGTTTTTACTCTTGGTGCGCCCGGCCCGCACCGGTATAATGGCCCCCCGTCGTCATCGGAAATGGCTGGAGCGTCCTTGTTCACTCACCTCCATCTGCACACCGAATATAGCCTGCTGGATGGCCTGAGCCGCATCGACCCGCTGCTCCGGCGCGCCCAGGAGCTGGAGATGGGCTCCATCGCTATCACCGACCACGGCGGCCTGTACGGCGTGGTGGAGTTCTACTCGGCTTGTCTGGAGGCGGGCATCAAGCCCATCATCGGCTGCGAGCTCTATGTGGCCTCCGGCAGTCGCCATGACAAGACCCCCGCTGACAAGACCCCCTTCCATCTGACGGTCCTGGCCAAGGACAACCAGGGCTACCAGAATCTGATGAAGCTGGTCACCAGTTCCAACCTGGAGGGCTTCTACTACAAGCCCCGGGTGGACAAGGAGCTGCTGGAGCAGCACGGCGAGGGCCTCGTGGTCCTCTCCGGTTGTCCCAGCTCGGAGCTCTCCCGTCTCCTCAGGGACGGCGACATGGATGGGGCGACACGGGCGGCCCGGTGGTACAAGGAGCGCTTTCCCGACTTCTATCTGGAGCTCCAGCGCCACGGCAACCTCCCATTTCTCGACGAGCTCAACGAGGGCCTTCTGCGATTGCGGTCGGAGTTTGACATTCCACTGGTGGCCACCAACGACCTCCATTACGTCAACGTGGAGGACGCCCCCTATCAGGACGTGATGGTCTGCATCCAGACCAACACCAACGTCAACGACGACAAGCGTATGAAGATGGCCGATGACTCGTACTACCTGAAGAGTCCCCAGGAGATGGAGGCGCTCTTCGCCGACTTGCCCGAAGCCATCGACAACACCCAGCGCATCGCGGAGATGTGCCAGGTGACCTTGGACTTCTCCACCCTCCACCTCCCCCAGTTCCCCACCCCTGCTTCGGAGGGGCCGGACGATTACCTGGCGCGGCTCTGCTGGGAGGGCTTCCAGCGCCGATTCACCGTTCCGCGGTCGTCGGATGCCGGGGAGCGCCTGGAGTATGAGCTGGACGTTATCGCCAAGACCCGCTACGCCAACTACTTCCTGGTGGTGGCCGACATCGCCGATTTCGCCCGCCGCAACGGCATCATGCTCGGTGTGCGCGGAAGCGCCGCCTCCTCCATGGCGCTCTACTGCTTGAGCGTCACCGATATCAACCCCCTGGAGCACCGGCTGGTCTTCGAGCGCTTCCTCAATGTGGAGCGCAAGGAGATGCCCGACATAGATATCGATTTCCAGGATGACCGGCGCGATGAGGCCATCCGTTACGTCGTCGATAAGTACGGCCACGACCACGTCGCCCAGATCATCACCTTCGGCACCCTGGGCGCCAAGGCGGCGATCCGGGACGTGGGCAGAGCCCTGGCGCTGCCCTACGCCGATGTGGACCGCATTGCGCGCCTGGTCCCCAACCGCTTGGGCGTGACCATCGACGACGCCTATCAGTCTTCCCCCGAGCTCCAAGAGGCCTACTCCGCCGACGATACGCTCCGGGAGCTCGTGGACACCGCCCGCAAGCTGGAGGGAGTGGTCCGCCACGCCAGCACCCACGCCGCCGGCGTCGTCATCTCCGAGGACCCCCTGGTGGAGCAGGTGCCCCTCCAGCGGCCGGTGAAGGGCGACGAGAACGCCATCGCCATGACCCAGTACTCCATGGGGCCCCTGGCCAAGCTGGGGCTGCTGAAGATGGACTTCTTGGGCCTCGCCAACCTCACCATCCTGAGCATGACGCGCGACCTGGTAAAGCGCAGCCGGGGCATTGAGATCGACGTCCAGAAACTCCCGCCGGACGACAGGCTCACCTTTGAGCTGCTCGGGTCGGGCGAGACCACAGGGTTATTCCAACTGGAGAGCCCCGGCATGCGGCGGTACATCAAGGACTTGCAGCCCTCCACCCTGAGCGACCTCGCGGCCATGATCGCCCTCTACCGGCCCGGCCCCATGGAGCATATCGGCACGTTTATCGATGCCAAGCATGGCCGTGTACCTCCCAAATACCCTCATACGGTCCTGCAGGAGATCCTGGAGGAGACCTACGGGGTCATCGTCTATCAGGACCAGGTGCTGCTGGTGCTCCGTGCCTTTGCGGGCTACTCCCTGGGCACCGCGGACATCGTCCGCAAGGCCATGGGCAAGAAAATCCGCGAGCTCATGGCCCAGGAGAGAGACCGCTTTCTCGATGGGGCGGTTGCCCAAGGCTACGACCGTCGGCTGGCCGAGGAGGTGTTCGACCTGATCGAGCCCTTCGCCGGCTACGCCTTCAATAAGGCCCACAGCGTGAGCTATGCGCTCGTGGCCTACGCCACCGCGTACTTCAAGGCCAACTACCCCGTCGCGTTCATGACCTCCGTGCTGAACGCCTACCTGGGCAACGCGGATAAGGTGATGGCCGTCGTCGGCGAGTGCGCCCGCCTTCGCATTCCCGTGCTCCCACCCGACGTCAACCGGAGCGATGTCGGATTCTCCCTCGACACCGATGAGGATGGCCGCCCCGCCATTCGGTTCGGTCTGGCGGCCATCAAGAACGTCGGCGCGTCCGCCGTGAGCCCGATGGTGGAGGCGCGGCGGGAGGAAGGCGTATTCGCGGACCTGGAGGACTATTGCCGCCGGTCGGGGCTGGCGGTGGCTGGCCGGCGGGCGCTGGAGAGCCTGGTGCGCGTGGGCGCCCTCGACTGCCTGGGGCCTCGGGGAGCGCTTCTGGCAAGCGTCGACCAGCTTATCGGTCTGGCGCAGCGGGAGTCCCAGCTCCGCAAGTCCGGTCAGGTGACCATGTTCGACCTCTTCGGCCAGTCCGTCCCCACGCCTCTGGACGCGGTGCAGCTCCGCGAAGCGCCGGCGGTCTCCGCTGGTGAGCAGGCGGCCTGGGAGCGCCAGCTCCTCGGCGTCTCCCTCTCCGGCAACCCGTTGAGCTACCTGGCCGGCCAAGTCCCCTCCCATGTGATCCTGGCCCGGGACCAGTTGGAGCTGGAGAAGCAGGGCGCCCGGGTCACCGTGGTGGGGCCGGTCTCCTCGGTGCGTCAGGGCTACACCAAGGACCGCCGGCGCTGCCTCTTCGTCACCCTGGAGCTCTTCGTGGAGTCGGTGGAGGTGGCCGTCTGGCCCGATGTCTACACCGCCACCGCCGACCTGTGGCAGGAGGGCGCCATTGTTCAGGTCCTGGGCCGTATCCGCCGCCAGGGCGATAACCTGACGGTCTCGTGCGAAAAGGCTGTCCTCTACGAGGCGCCCGCCGAGGTTACTGAGCCCGAGGAATCACCTGTGGAATCCCCCAAGGTGGAGGAGTGGACCGAGCCCCCGTCCAAGGCTGCGCCCAGCTACGAGGCCGCGCCCAGCTCTGAGGCGGCGCCTGAGCAAGCCACGCCGCAAGCCGCGCCTCATACGAACGGCGCTACGGCCCGCTCCGCGGACACCGCTCTCGGGCCCGCGGTGCAGGACGGCGACGGCCCGCCGAAGGCTAGCAGCGTTTCGGCCCAGGCCTCTCCCCCCTCCAACGGGGACCGGGCATCGCGGGAAGAGAAACGGCAGAAGGTGCTGATCAATCTCACCGAGACCGACCGGCCGGAGGAGGACGCCCGTTTCCTGAAGGGACTGCTCCAACTCCTCCTGGAGTTCCCCGGCACCGACGGAGTGGACCTGATCATCTTCAGTCAGGGCAAGCGGTGGCGGTTGGAGATGCCCATCATTACCACGGGCTACTGCTCCGAGCTGCATCGCCTGCTAGGCGAGAGGCTGGGCCACGAGGATGCGGTGAGCGTTCAGCCGGCATCGGCGTGAGCGTGGGAAGGGCCACCAGATGAAGTGGGTGGTGGCCGCCACCGCGCCCGACCAGCTCACCGCGGAGATGTGGCTTGAGCTGCTGGTGAACGCGCACGTCCCAGCCCGGCTGCGCTCCGGCGATGTCAGCAGCTTCCTCGGGGTGAGCGCTCACCCCCTGCCGCGTGCTGGTCCCCGAGCACCTGAATGCGCAGGCCCTGACTGTCCTGGAGGAGCACTTGGCGCAGGCGGCCTCCGAAGGGGAGGGCCCGCCAGCGTGATGGGCCCTCCAGAGTCATGGGACAGAATGATGAGACTGCCTGAATGACCGGTGAGGTGCTAGGCCCGTGCAGTCAGGACGCCGCCGTCATGGTCCAGCGCCAACAGCCGTGCCTTCAAGGGCAGCCCCGCGCCGCCAAACCCGTGCAGCCGGCCGTCGCTGCCGATGACCCGGTGGCAGGGGATCACCAGTGGGATGCGGTTGCGGGCCATGGCCTGGCCCGCCGCGCGCGACGCCCCAGGGCTGCCCGCCTCGGCCGCCAGCCATCCGTAGCTTCGCGTCTCGCCCGCCGGTATGGACCGGCACGCCGCCCACGCTCGCTGGTAGAAGTCGGAGACGCCGCTCAGGTCCAGCGCCACGTCCCACTCCACGCGCTCGCCCCGAAGGTATCCCTCCAACTGCTGGCGGAACTCCTGGAATGCGTTCGGCCGCTCCTCAGCCCGTCCCGCCTCCGGGCCAAGGTCCGCCAAGGCCTCGGTGGGAGTGGCCATGGGCAGCGTTGTGCGCCGGATGCCCGTGGCCGACCCAATCACGCCCACCCAGCCCCACGACGTATCGAGGATATCGAAGAAGAGCCTTTGCATCGGTCGCCTCCTCATCGAGCGGTCAGGCCTGTCGCGTTGCGATACTATATGCGGAATATCGTGGGTGCCAAGAGGCGCGTGTCGCTCCGCGGGACCGAAAATATGGCGACATGAGCATACGCCTCGCCATCTGGTTGCGCCGGCTCACAGGCTTCGATGAGTCCAGGCGTCTGGATGCCCGCCAACGGTAGGGACCGTGGCCTTTTGGATGAGCCGGGAGAACTTGAGCGGGAGGGGCCTGATGCGTGCGAGATGCGGCCTCCATGCCCGATTTGGGGTGCAGGGGACCGGCCCCGCTCTTGTAGAAACTGGCGCGCGGTGGTACAAAGGTAATGGCGCAAGTTCCACGGGCTCATGTACCTCCATCTCTGAGCAGTTCACGGAAGGAGGATGGCGGTGAGAAGCAAGAACCTGCGGTTGCAGTGGGCTACGGGGTCTCCGGCGTTCGGTCCGTTCGTGCAGCTTCCCTCGGTGGGAGCAGTGGAAATCTTCGCTCATGCCGGTTTTGACTATGTGATTATCGACCTCGAGCATGGGGCGATCAATTTCGAGACGGCTGAAAATATGGTCCGAGCGGCCAATGCCCAGGGCATTGCGGCCATCGTCCGTGTGCTTTCCAACCGCCCGGAGCTGATTACCGCGGCGCTCAACATCGGCGCCGATGGGGTGCATGTGCCCCACGTGAGCACCGTGGAAGCCGCACGGGACGCGGTGCGGGCAACCAAGTTTGGGCCTGTCGGAAACCGCGGCGTCTGTCCCTTCGTCAGATCGGCCGACTATTCGGCCAACAATGACCGCGAATACTACCTGCAGGCCAACGAAGATACTCTGGCCATCGTCTCCATCGAGGGCCAAGAGGGGCTCAGCAACCTCGACGACATACTGACCATTGAGGGCCTCAGCGCCGTCTTTGTCGGCCCCTACGACCTCTCCCAGTCACTGGGCGTCGTTGGGGAGCCCAACCACCCGCTGGTGGTCGACAAGATCCGCGAGGTGTGTGAGAAGGCGCAGGCCGCCGGAGTGGTGGTGGGCCTCTTTGTGGAGACGCCCGAGGCCGCCCGCGAGTGGGTCAGGCACGGCATCCGCTATTGCTGCTTGGGAGTGGACGCGCAGATCTTCTACCAGGCCAGCCGAGAGATGGTCACCGAGGCGGCCTCGGAGTTGGTGGCCGGACTTTCGTAGATCTCGCTCCCGACCGCAGCCCAATGAACTTGCCAGGAGGGGTACTCGTATGAAAGACCTCATGTCCGCTATGCGCGCCGGTGAAGTGGTGCTCGGCCCTTTTTCGGTCACCGGAAGCGCTACCATGGTGGAGACCATCGGATATAGCGGCGCCGACTTCGTGATTATCGACTGTGAGCATGCCGCCACCTCGGCTTGGGGGCAGGAGCTCGAGGGACTGGTCCGCGCCGCCTACGCCGCGGACGTTACGCCCCTGGTCCGCACCACCTCTAAAGAGGTTGGGCAGCTCCTCAAGGCGGGGAACTTCGGCGCCAAGGGCATCATCGTTCCCCACATCAACGACGCGGAGGAGATGCACCGGATGGTGCAGGGCATCAAGCTGCCTCCTGTCGGCAACAGGAGTTGCGCGCCACCGGTCCGCGCGGCCAAGCACGGCTGGGAGCCATGGCCTCAGTTCGTGGCCCGGAGCAACGAGGAGGTAATGGTGATTCCCCTCTTCGAGGAGCCCCGAGGCCTCGACAACATCGAGTCCATCCTGGATGTGCCCGGCATCGACATCGCTTTCTTCGGTCCCTATGACCTGGCCCAGCGGCTGGGCGGGGTAGGCACTCCCGAGGCCGAGGCGATGGTGGACAAGTACCTGGACAAGACCCTGGAGGCGTGCAACAAGCGGGGTATCCCGGTCATGAACCTGGCGTGGGGTGTGGACCAGGCCGCGCACCAGGTCGAGAAGGGCTGCCGGGCCATCGCCTACTCCACCGACCTCTCGCTGTTCAACCTCGTGATGCGGGAGCAGTACGGGGCGGTCCGCGAGCGGACGCAGATCGCCCTGCCTCGCCTGGCGCCCGCGAGCAACCGCGCGTAGGTCATCACACGCGTAGGTCAGCACAAAGGAAGCTTAAGAGACGCAGGCAGGGCTACCTGCCCCGCCCGCGTCTCTTCATGGAACGCACCCTATCCCTTCATATCCGGGCGGATGCCTCTTCTCAGGCATGCTAAGTTATCGGGCGTGGGCATCTTCCATCTCCAGCGGCATGTTGAGGGCGTCCGGAATCGCTACGACGCCGCGGAAGCCACCGGTCACGGATTTTGAGACGCTCGCGCAACCTCAGCCTTAACCCAGGCACACTCGTCGCCGCGCTGTACGGCGCTTGGCTTAACGCCACGTCCAGCGGCAGGGCGGGGCGTCCCTCCGTCGCGGGCTGGGCCCTCTACGACCTGGGCAACTCCATCTGGCCCATCACCGTCACACTCTACGTTGCGCCGTGGTTCACCGTGGACCGCGAGGTGACGGACCTGGCCTATGCGGCCGTCTTCTCCGTTACCATGCTCGCCATCGCGCTGCTGTCTCCGCTGCTCGGCGCCGTCTCCGACCGGTACGGCCGGCGCCTGCCTTTCCTGATGCTCTTCACCTTGATGGCCGTCGTCCCTATGGGACTCATTGGCCTGAGCGACCGGATAGTGCTCAACCTCCTCTTCTTCGCCCTGGCCATGTTCTGCTTCCAGCTCGCCCTGGTCTACTACGATTCCCTTCTGGAAACCGTCAGCGACGAAGATAGCCGGGGGCGCATCTCCGGTCTGGGGGTGGCGCTGGGATATCTGGGCGTCATCATCGGCGTGCTGCTGCTGAAGCCCTTCGTCGACATCGGTGGCCGTAGCGGGGCCTTCCTTCCCGCGGGCATCCTCTTCCTTCTCTTCTCGCTCCCCTGCTTTCTTCTGGTGAAGGAGCGTCGCGTTGGCCGATGGAAGTGGGGCTACCTGCGAGAAGGTTACGGTCAACTCCTGCATACGCTCCAGAATGCGCGGCGCCACACCAACATCATTCGCTACCTGGTGGCGCGCTTCTTTTATATGGACGCCATCACTACCGTGAGTATCTTCGCGGCGGTGTATGCGCTGAAGGTGTTCGATTTCACCGACGCCATGAACCGCTCCTTCGTACTGGTGGGCACCGTCTTCGCCATCATCGGCGCCCTGGCTTACGGGCGCGTGGTCGAGCGGATCGGGCCCAAGAAAACGCTGTCCCTGATCCTAATCCAGTGGGCCGTGGTCCTTGTAGCGGGCGCCAGCACGGTGTACATCCCCTCCTTCTGGGCCATCGGTGCCCTGGCCGGCCTGAGTCTGGGGGCGACCTGGACGACGGACCGGGTCTTCCTCATGCGGCTGGCGCCGCGCGGGCAGCTAGGGCAGTACTTCGGCCTCTACGGCCTTATGGGCAAGCTCAGCGCCGTGCTGGGGCCCCTCATCTGGGGCATCACCATCGACATCTTCACTGACTTCGGCATCGTCGCGTACCGGATTGCCCTGGCCGTCCTCTTCGTGCAGATCCTCGCGGGCTTCCTGATCTTGCAGGGAGTCAGCGAGGATCGGGAACAGGCGGCCTCCTGAAACCGGCCCCGAGCGCAAGGAAATTGACAGCTATTGTAAGGATACCTAGAATATATGTGTTCGGCGCCCGAGCCCTCTCTGAGTGTCGTCTACTCGTGACAGCCGCGGCCCGCCGTGCGTTAGAGTTCCGACATAGGCGGAGATGGGCAGCCCCTCGCCTCCAGTGAATTGCAGATGGCCAACCTCATAGAGCAGCCGGTCGTCCAGGGGACTGAATTCGTGCTGGTCCACGCCCCCGACTTGGTCCGGTTCGGCTCCAAGCCGCTGCGTGATATCGCTCGCCAGCCCGACCTGCTCGGCACCATTCAGGACCACCTGCAGCCCTTCGAGAGTGCGCTGGCATATCCCCCAAACCAGGCCTTTGTGGGTGGGATAGCCCCGGACGATCTGAAAGGTATCCCCAGACCGTGGTATGAGCATCCTCTGGAATCGGCCTCGCGCCATGGAAAGTACGGAGAGATCATGCCGGAGGACGAGTTCTACGGCGTGCTCCGCATCGTGGACGACTTCGACCTCGTGTGGCTTGAGAGTGGCTTTGCCGAGGAGGTCCGGCAGAAGCTCACGGCCCACTCCCTGATCACCGCGGCGGACCTGAAGAAGCTGGACGAGGGCAGGAGCTACGAGCAGATCGAAGAGGCGCTCTCAACGCCGGATGCCGCCGTCCCGCTCTATCTGGATGGCCAGCGGCTGGTCGGGTGCTTCCATCGGGCCCACGAGGAAGACCCGGCGCTGACGGCTACGCGGTTGCTGGAGAACCTGAGCTGCAAGGCCACGGCCATGCTATCGCTCCGAAGCTTGCTCGCATCCAATGGCACCGCGCCCGAGTCCATCGAGTTCATTCTCGGCTCCGGCGAGGAGTCCGTTGGCGACAGGTACAACCCCGGCGGTGGAAACCTGGCCAAGGCCATCGGCGAAATGAGCGGGTGCACCCAGGCCAGCGGCGCCGACATAAAAGACTTCTGCTGTGGCCCCGTCCAGGCCATGACCATCGCTGGGGCGATGGTCGCCTCGCGCATGCATCGCCACACGGCAGTCGTGGGCGGCTGCTCCTTGGCCAAGCTGGGCATGAAGTACCAGGGACACCTGAAACACGACATGCCCATCCTGGAGGACGTCCTGGCGGGGTTCGCCACCATCATCGGAGAGAACGATGGGCGAAGCCCCCTGTTGCGTATAGATGCCGTTGGGAGGCATACTATCGGCACCGGCTCGTCGCAGCAGGCGATCATCCAGGGCCTCGTGGTCGAGCCCGCGGAGCGGACCGGCCGGAAGCTCACCGATGTGGACAAATACGCCACGGAGCTGCATAACCCGGAGGTGACGGAGCCGTCGGGCAGCGGGAACGTTCCGCAGACCAACTACAACATGATCGCGGCCATGGCGGTGCTGCGGAAAGAGATTACGCGGGAGGAGATGCCCCAGTTTGTGGACACCCACGGCATGCCGGGCTACTCGCCCACCCAGGGGCATATCGCCTCGGCCATCCCCTTCCTGGCCCATGCCCAGCAGGAGATGGAGAAGGGTGAGTTGGACAGCGCCTTGTTCTTGGCGAAAGGGAGCCTATTTCTGGGCAGGATGACCCAGCTCTCGGATGGGGTCTCCGTGATCCTCGAGCGAAACGGAGGGTAAGACGATGCCAAGCGACCTTCAGACGGGCCAGTTCGAGAGCGAAGTGCTGAAATCCCCCGTGCCGGTGCTCCTCGACTTCTGGGGCCCCCAGTGCCAGCCCTGCATCGCCCTCAACCCCACGGTGGCGGAGCTGGAGGAGCAGTATGCGGGGCAGCTTAAGGTGATCAAGGTGAACTCGCCGGACCATCGGCAGCTCTGCGTCGATCTGAAGGTTCTGGGCTTGCCCACCTTTATCGTCTTTCGGGATGGAGACGCAGTGGCCCGGCTGAGCCGGAGCATGATCTCCGACCACGAGCTGACCGAATGGGTCAAGGCAATGGTGCCTAAATAGCTCTGTCGTACTTGCGCGTTGTTTAGGTAAGGAGGAATCATGGACCTGTCTGGGAAAAAAGTGATCGCACTGGGGGAGCGCGATGGCATTCAAGGCCCGGCTCTCGCGGAGTCCGTGAGGAGTGCGGGTGGTGAGGTGGTGATGGAGGTCACCCAGTGCTTCGTCTGAACTGCCGCCGGTGCACTTGACCTGGAAGGTCAAGAGTTGATTCAGCAGACTGCGGAAAAGCATGCGGGAGAGGATGTGGTTGTGGTCCTCGGCACCCCCACGCCCGACAGCAGCGAGGTCTACGCGCTGACGGTGACCAGCGGCGACCCCACGTGGGCGGGCCCTCTCGCCGGGGTGCCGCTCGGCATTCCCGTCTACCACATCCTTGAGCCCGAGGTAAAAGAGCAGGTAGACCCCGCCGTGTATAGCGAGCAGATAGGCCTCTCGGAGATGGTGTTGGATGGGGCCTCCATCAGCGAGGCAGTGCGGAAGGTGCGGGAACAGATGCCAATTGGCGCGTAGCGTCGCTCCGCCGGCCTCCGGCCGGACCCCCGTCCGGAGGCCCTCTCAGCGTCGTAGGCATTCATTGCTAGGGGGTGGTTAGTGCGCCTGGACGTCGCTTCTTTCGACGTGACAGAGATAGCCTTCGGGGACAAGACCGAGTTGGCCGGCGGCACGTTGGTTATCGATAAGCAGGAGCTCAAAGAGCAGCTCCTGGACGACCCTGCCTTCGCGGATGTGAAGATAGACCTGGCGCGGCCGGGTGAGTCGTCCCGCATCGTTCACGTCTTCGACGTGGTCGAGCCCCGCTGGAAAGTGGAGGGGCCCGGAAACGTCTTCCCCGGTTTCGTTGGCCCTCCAACCACCGTCGGGCAGGGAAGGACCAACGCCCTCTCGGGAGCGGCGGTGGTCGTAGCGGGAGGAGCGGCTCCCGGAGAGCCCGTTTACTGGCGTGAAGGTATCGTGGATATGAGCGGCCCTGGGGCCGTCTTCTCTCCCTTCAGCCAGCTACGTAACGTCGTGCTCACGCTCATTCCCAGCCTCGACTTCTTCCCCGCGCAAGATGGCGCTGGCGCAAACTTGCAGGCCACCCCTCAAGTGGTGGAGTACTACCGGGCTGTCCATGCGGTCGGGTGCAAGGCCGCCGCCTACCTCGCCCGGGCCGCTACCGCCGGAAAAACTCCTTCTAGGGTGGAGACTGTCGAACTGGGCCCCTGCGACCCCTCGTTGCCGAAGGTGGCCTGCGTGTATCAAACGTCTCGCCCCCGCGTGTACGGCACCCTGGCCCAGCTCCACGTCGGCACGCTGCTTCATCCCAACGAGAGCTTCGACGGCGCGATTATGACCGGCGCGGGCTCCCCTACCACGCTCCACCCCACCCTCTACATGGAGCAGAACAATGGGGTGCTTATGGAGCTCTGCCGGCGCCACGGTAAGGAGCTCAACTTCGTTGGATACATTGTCTTCGGGGGCAACACCAGCACCAACCCGGAGAAGGAGCGGATGAGCAGCTCCACCTCCAACCTGGTGCGCCTGCTCGGAGCGGAGGCCGCGGTCTTCATGGGCCAGAGCGATAGCAATGCAACCGTGGATTCCATGCTGACCGTGCAGAAGTGCGAGCAGATGGGCATCAAGACCACCATCATCTACAAAGAGGTGGGGAAGGGGAACGACGACCCCGGTTTCGTCCACTTTGTTCCGGAAGCCGATGCCATCGTCAACGTGGGCAGCCGCGAGCAGGAGGTGACCCTTCCGCCCGTGGAGGCCCTGGTGGGCGGGGAGCGCCTGTTGCATGAGGACGTGGACGCGGCTGGAGAGTTTACCACCAGCCTGCGCTACATCGTGGGCGCGAACAACCTGTTGGGCATGAACTATCTGGTCACCGAGCTGGAGTAGCCGTGCTGCCGACCCCATCGGCAGCCGGGGCGTCGACCGATTGAACGGGAGGTGCGTATGAGTACGTTGAGAGTCGTCCATTACCTGAACCAGTTCTTCGCTGGAGTCGGCGCGGAGGAGAAGGCGAACACTCCCCCGGCGTCCAAGGATGGCCCTGTAGGGCCTGGACTGGCGCTGAAGGCGGCGCTCGGAGACGCCGGTGAGGTGGTGGGGACCGTCTTCTGCGGTGACAACCTCGCCGCGGAGCGGCCTGGAGAGGTGGTGCCCCAGATCGTCGCGCTCATCGCCAAGTTCAAGCCCGATGTGGTGGTGGCCGGACCGGCCTTCGCCGCGGGCCGGTATGGCCTGAACTGCGGCAGGGTCTGCGCCGACGCGAAGGAGGCTCTGGGCGTGCCTGTCGTCTCGGGCATGCACGAGGAGAACCCCGGCGTGGACTCGTACCAGACCCAGGTGCACATTGTAAGCACGCGAGATTCGGCCGTGGGGATGAACGAAGCCATCAAGCACATGGCGGGGCTGGCTGTCAGGCTGGGCCGGGACGAGCCGGTGGGCTCTCCCAGCGATGAGGGCTACTTCCCCATGGGGCGCCGGGTGTTCAAGATCAGCGACCGCCCCGCGGCTCCGCGGGCCATCGAAATGCTGCTGAAGAAAGTGAAGGGAGAGCCCTTCGTAACCGAGTGGCCGCTGCCCAAATACCACCGCGTGGTCCCGGCGCAGGCCATCCAAGGACTGGCCAAGAAGAAGCTAGCCCTGATGACTACCGGCAGCCTGGTCTCCAAAGGCAACCCGGACCGGCTTGAGCGGGCGTGGGCGTCGAAATGGCTGAAGTACGACATCCACGACCACAGTGAGCTCTCCTCCGACAGTTGGGAGAGCATCCATGGCGGGTTTGACACCACCGCTGTCAACGCCGACCCCAACCGGGTCGTGCCGCTGGACGCCATCCGAGAGCTGGAGAAGGAGGGCGTTTTCGGCCAGCTCCACCAGGAGATATTCTCCACCACCGGCAACGGGGCCACCGGAGCGATGATGCACCAGTTTGGCCAGGAGATGGTCAAAGAGCTCAAGCAGGCGGGCGTGGATGGCGTCGTCCTCACCGCCACCTGAGGGTCCTGCAGCCGTGGCGGTGCCATGCTAGCGAAAGAGTTGGAGGCCCAGGGTATTCCGACGGCCTACATCACCACCCTCGACTCGGTGGCCGAAGCCGTTGGCGCCAACCGTATCGTCAAAGGTAAGTCAATTCCCCACGTCACAGGTGACCCAAGCCTGTCGCCCGGGAAGGAGAGGGAGTTCCGCAGGGCCCTGGTCCTCAAGGCCCTGGAGGCGCTCGAGACCAAGGTTGATTCGCCCACCACGTTCTCTAACTGAGCGAGCTCTCCCTGAAGCGCTCGAATCGAACGTAGCTCCGGAGATCCCTTTATGACCACAGACCAGAGGCCGGTTGAGGGCCTTGACACCCCGTCCGAGGAGGAAGGCTATAGCCGACGGACCTTGGGCCTGGGCCTTTTCTTCCTGGTATCGGCCATCGGCGTTGGCGTGGTCTGGTGGCTCGCACTCCATAGCCCCGTGGCGCTTACGAAGCTTTACAAGCACTACGTGGATATCGATACGCTCGCGGACAGCATCAACATCGGCTTTATCGCCATGGTGAGTGTCTGCCTTGCGTTGAGCGTCGGTCTGCTGATATTGGCTTTCTTCCAAGCCCGCCAGAGAAGCGCCAGCAAACGCTAGGCGGGGCCTGGTGGTCGAAGCAGGACTCGAACCCGGAACCTTCCCGACACGTCGGGACGCTCTTACCACTGAGCCAGCAGCTAATCACCGGTTGGTGGGCCTACATGTACTGAACTGCGAACTTTTCAGTGGATAGTAGCCTTGTGATTCTTCTCATGGCAGCGGCTCTTCCAGCCTATCGCCGGGTCCCAGTGCTTTCCCAGAACGAGATGTCGGCTTGGGAGAGCGCATAGTACGCCAGGCGGCCGCTGGTGCAGTCCCTTGGGGTCGGTGCATCGATTACCAGCTCCCCGTTAAGCAAAACCCTGAAGTTGGACGGCGTGAGCTCCAGCCTGAATTTGTACTCTTGATCGAACCTCCAGCCGGAGGAAGCCTCACTAACGCCCCGCTGTAGTTCCTCCAGCCCGCTGCGGGAGGGCGTGCCGTCCAGGTTCCTGTGCTGCCAAAACTCGTCAGCATCGGGCACTCCCCGCACTCGGGAGAGAGCAATGCCCTGGCTTGAGAGGCCGCCGTCGGACACTGAGGGGTCCGGGAAATCGTAGGACTCGTCCGCCTTCTTCCAGTCCAACAGCAGGTAGTCGGCCGATTCGTTGGTCGCATCCCCCGGCCCGCACCCTACCGCGAAGCCGAACAGATCGTCGTCGACGCTGCCGGTAACGGATATGTTGACCGTAACCGTGTTGCTACCGAACGGCTGATCGCGAAAGGCGAGAGTAGGGCCGCTGTTCGCAAACTGCATAGCCATCGGCTCATCATTATAGTCTCCAATGTCCCATTCGCGCGGGCCGTGGTCGGTTGGTCTTGGGTACGAGTCCACCTCCCAGGTGTGTTTGGTGACCGGCGCCGCCGGTCTCGCCACCGCAACTGGAGGGACACTCGTCGGTTGCTCCACCGATATGGTCGGTTTGTCCACCGGGATCGGTCGAGACTCATCACTTGTCCGGGATGGGTCACTGACCAGATAGACGTGTTTGAAACCGTGGATCTCCACGGACCCCTCGGAATACCCAACCACCCATACTCCCCGCAGGTAATGGCCCTCTGGAAGATCAGTGTCGACAATCGGCACGGGAACCTGGTCGGGCAATGGGAGACTGATTTCCAGCACCGGCTCGTCGAACTGAATCAGAGCCGTCTGAGCGAACTAGGGAGCGACGCAGCAATGAACGAAGCGCCTGGTCGACGCGGCGGAGGGTGACTCCGCCCATCAGCCCTGCGAGCTGGTCGCGGGTGCAGAGCGGCCAGGCCGCCAACAGGTCGAGTACGTCCTTGTCGGAGCGGGTCAGTTGAGCGGAGAGGGCGGATGCAAGCTGGTAGGAAGGTTGCGGTATGGCGGCCTGCACGTCGGAAGGGTACAGGGCGTCGGGGTCTGGTGTCGGAGTATTCTGTGTCTCCTGGCTGGATGCGTGGTGGGACGCATCGACAAGCCGGTCGGTCCACCCCACGATGGTGGACAGGGATACATCTGGCGTTATCGACACTGGAGGGTCATCCGCGATTCCTGTCCCACACCGCTGCCACACGACAGCCTCAGCGTTTCCAGCCAGGAGCTCCCCTCGGTCGCCACGAAGGTGGTGCGGTGTTCTATCGGGTCGCCAAGGGAACGGATAGCCCGGCGGGTGGCCTGGTCGGAGTAGGTCAGCACCAACGTGACCAAGGGTTTCTCATCGTGGTCCATCTGCTCCATGCTTCTCAGGCGGTAGCGCAGGTTCGACGTGGGCAGCATCGGACCCTGCCGAATCAGACCGAGGGAACGGCCGCCTGACAGGGTGAGCAGGATGTCGTACGGCCCCTGGCGGTAGTGGTCGACTCTCATGGGTTTACGGTGCGGGTCGGCATCAGCAACCAGAGCCGCCACGTTGTAGAGCACGGCAACGGCATCCAACCGCTCGGCCAGCAGCCAGAACCACTGGCGCGACACAGGGAAGTCTCGCAGGAAGTCGGTCCTGCCCGACAGGGCTGCGCCGCCGGCGGTGATGCCTTTCTCCGTTGGGAAGTACCGGCGGTGTGGCTGAGGCCCTAGAGGTCCCATGCGATGCGACACCGAATCCACCAGGCCCCGCTCAGCGAGCTTCCCAAGCCGGTCGTGGAGGGTAGAGGGCGGGACCCTTCCGAAGCGCGACAGCTCCCCCTCCGTGGCCAGGGGCGTGGCACACAGCAGCAGGAGCGTGTCCTCAAGCCCTTCGGACAGAGGGTGAAGGGAATTGTCGATTCTCAGTCCCGGCAGGCCAACGACAAGCTCGTGCCTGACTGCTTCGAGAGCTTCGGCGCTGCCGCCAACGGTGTTAAGGACTGCACGGGGCAGGGAGCCCCCCATGTGGCCCCGTTCGAGGAAGCGCCAGAGGGTGTGGCGGGAGACTCCAAAGGCATCAGCCGCTTTACCCCGGCCATGCCGCCACATGTAAGCCCGCACATAGTCCCTGATCGGCTCGATGAGCTTACAGTCTATCAACGTCTCTCCTGACTTGTTCTTCTTAGTTGGTGCGTATGAAATCGCCAGCTCTTTACGGAAAATGGTCCTAACAGTCCATCGTGAAGGTCGGGCATGTTGAACGTAACGCCGTCCAAGAGCTTGTTCTGAGGTCCATCTCGGCATCTCTATGAAAATGCGAGAGAACATATGTACTCCTTTTAGTGTGGGCCATATAAGACCCAGACGCAAGGCCCATCCGTCGCCCGAGGCCTTATTGAAGTCAGGGGGCTATACAGAGGAATGGAGTTTCAGAGGAATGGAGTTTGGTTACAAGTTGCACGTTGGGCCGTGAGCGTAGCTAATTCAGGGGGGAATGACCAACGACAGGATGTAGTTTGCGTCATTTCAGCGAGCACTTTGGATAAAGAGTGCATTGCACCAAAACCCTGGCAGAATCGTGCAAGTTGCACGCTGGGGAAAGAGGGAGACGTTCGATATCTGGCCTGCCTCAAAGTCTCAGTGTCATGGGGGTGGAAAGATCGAATCAGGAGAGGCAATCATGGAAGAACAAGGACACGGATGTAGTCCCTGAGGCAGCCCTGCCGAACTTCCAAGGCCAGCAATCCGGGTAATGCCTTCCATGGGGCTGAGCAAGCGGGCGAATGCCTTCACAGCGTGGATTTGCCGTAAGCGTTAGGGCCGACGATGGCGGTAACTCGGCCCGGCGGAGGCGTCAGGCCCAGGTGCATAGCCTCCTGAGAAACGACAGCTACTTGGACATCTGGGCCTACGGGAAGACCCGGCAAGTCTCGACCGAAGATGGAACGAAGGTATTCGACCAGCCGAAGGACGCCTGGATAGAAGTGCTGATTCCACCGCTGATAGACCAAGAGACCTGGGATATGGTCCAGATCCTTAAGAAGCAACGGCTCATGCGGTCCACGAGGAATACGAAGGTCTTTTATCTAGGGTAAAGTCCCGTTTTAGCCACCGGATTAGCTTTGAAGCAGCTTGAACAATATCTTAACCTGTTCTGGTCCCAACAGACGCCGATGATTGTAGCGCCAGACATACTCAGCAAGATAGAGGGGCAGCCGTTCTCGGCGGACTCCCCCTTTGGCTGCCAGACGCCGCTTGAGATAACCCCAGAAGCCCTCCAAGCCGTTGACGTGGCTCCCTTGCCGATCGCTGAACGCCTGGCTGTGGTCCACAAGCCGGTGGACGTAGCCCCCCGCTGCGACGCCCGTGTAGCTGGTAAAGGTGTCCGAGCAGACGATGGAGCCACGTTGCACGCGTTGGTGCAGGAGCGGCAGCAGCGTCTTGGCTTCCACGTTAGGTACCACTTGCGCCCACACCAGGCCACCTCGACACAGGATCCCAAAGACAGCTTGCTTAGTGGTTCCACGGCCCCGCTTCGTGCCCTGAACACGCTTTGCCAGGCGCCTGTTGCGCCAGGAACCTCCCAGGTAGGTCTCGTCGACCTCCACCACGCCGGAGAAGACATGGGGAACGTCCCGGACCATGGCCTGGCGCACCACGATCAGGGCGCGCAGGACTCGCTTTCGCTCCAGGCGGGCCTCCTGGGCAATCACCTCGGCACTCTGCCCCAAGACGAACCAGCGCAACAGTCGCCGCCACTCCCCTGGCGACAACCGAAGCGGCAGCGCCCTGGGCACCCACTCGTAGTGGCAGGCTGCACAACGACTCTTACCTCGCCGAATGCTCCAGCTCTTGGCGTGTTGACATCGAGGGCACCCAATCTTCCGTCCCATGCCACCATTCTCTCACAGGTGGCTGTTTTGGGACTATACCCTTCTTGAATACTCGCTGACGACGTGGAGTGCAGCCGGCTAAGCATTTTGGCTCTAAATAGAGACTCTGGGACACGTCGAGCGGTAGATCATTGGTAGGTTGGGCCTCGGTCGAAATCTGCCGACCGATGCGTCATTTAAACTTTGTCTGGGCCACCTCTTCGAATGCATCAGCGAGCTTTCTCAAGCCCGTGGCGATGGTACAGAGCGCGTCCGACATGGTAGTGCCCCCACCCGAGGAGTCACCGGTCAACTGGGAGGCGTGGGCGTCGTGGTAACCTTCTGGCTGTACGTTTTCCACGGGACGGTTCGACCCCCTCGCACTCCCGCCACGCTCCGCTAGACTGTAGGCCACCCGAATGCTCGCTTTCGCCCCGCACGGGAACGCGCCGATACGGATAGGTGATGGAGCAGCACTATGCTGAGGACCCTCATCGCGCGCCAGTTCCAGGTCTTTGCCGTACTACGGTACCCGAGCTTCCGTCTCTATTGGACGGGTTTCCAGTTCCACATCATGGGCTACGCCCTGACCTACTTCACCATTGCGTGGCTGGCCTTTCATCTGACCGGCTCAGCTTTGGACCTAAGCTTTGTGACCCTGGCTCTGGCCGTGCCCAGCATTACCTTGAATGTCGTGGGTGGCGCCGTGGCCGACCGGTTGAACCCAAAACACGTGCTCACCGTCGTCCAATCGATCGCCGCCACGATCGTCGGTGTGCTGGCTTTCCTGACCCTCACGGAACGAGTGGAGCTCTGGCACTTGGTGGTCGGAGCCGCTCTCATGGGCGCATTCCTGGCCTTCGATCACCCCAGTCGACAGGCACTCTATCCCCGTCTGCTGCCAGACCGTCGGCAACTGGCCAATGCCGTTCCACTCATCAGCATGGCCTGGGACCTCAACCGGATCGCCTGGCCGGCCGCCGCCGGATTCATTATTTATGTAGCGGGCCCAGAAGCCAGTTTCTTTATGGGCGCCATGGGCTTCGGCATTATGGCGGCGGTAGTGCAGATGCTCCGGCCCCGTCGTGTGCCTCCAGCGAAGCAGCGCAACATGGTTGGGAACATGGCGGATGGCCTTCGGTATATCTGGAGCCGTCCTCTCTTTCGTGTCCTGATTGGCACGTGCTACATGAATAACCTTCTTGGCATGAGCTATCTCTTTCTGCTCCCCATATTCGCCAAGGATGTTCTGCAAGTCGACTCGAGAGGCCTTGGGATCCTGGCCTCAGCCGCGCCGGTCGGAGGAATAATGGCGGTGCTCATAGTGCCCAACATCCTGCGGCGCTACAGGGGGAGGAGCATATTCACGCTGGGCACTATCGCTTTTGGCGGGTCCTTGGTGGCCTTCGCCGCTAGTCCGTGGTTTCTCCTCTCACTCTTTCTGTTAGCGATGGTAGGATTTTCGGGGATCATGTATACCGTCGCGACAGAGGTTACGCTTCAGACACACGTGCCGGACGAGCTGCGAGGTCGTGTAATGGGCCTGTATGGCATCGTTTGGAGCTTGCCCCCCCTGGGCGCCGGCATGGTGGCCGCCGTGGCCAATTTCACCGGTGTGCCATGGGCATTTGGTGGAGCGGCTGTGTTCCTCATCGTAAACATCCTGGCCGTGAACATGTTCAGCCCGGCGCTGCGCGGCCTGGGGGTAGTCAGCGCCTCCGACCCACCAGCGCCAGCGCCCGCCCAGGCAAGCCGCTGAGGCGCGCTGCAACCGCGGTCCCGGGTGGCACGTTCGCTGTAAGCTACGTACGCGGCCGTGGTGCTCGCCCTGACCGAGCGCTCACGACGGGGTTGTCCGGCAGACTGGTTGGTGATACCCTCGCGCCCTTGTAAGCCTGCTTGCCGGCCTTGGGGCAGGCCTTGGCTACCCGCAACGGCCCCTTCTGATCCGGCCCAGGTCCATTTGCGTATACTTTGGCGGGCGGGTCCTCTCTCCGAGCAAGTGGGAGGCATTCGGTTCTAAATCTTGGCAGGTAGTGAGGCGGGGCTATAGTGCAGCGCGTAGCGGTTGGGCGTCTTCTGCTGGGACGGCGGCGCGCGGCCATCGCCCTGCTCGTGGCCGCTGGCGCCGGGTTCGCCATCGCATATCTCGTGTGGCCGGCAGCCAGCGGGCACAACGGCTTGGAGAGCGAAGTCTCGCGCCTTCGCACTCAGGTGGATGAGCTGGTTCAGGCGCTGGACCCAGCGGCCCTTGCTTCCGCTGCGCAGGCCGGCGCACAGGTGGGGAGTGGCGGGTCTGAGGGAGCGCGGCCGGAGCGCTTCACCGACGTGGCCGGAGCGGAGGATACTATCCAGGCCATCACGGAGCTGGTCGATGATTTCGAAAACGACCGTCTCCTCCTCGCTGAGATCCGCAAGAGTCCGCCCCGGGCGATGGAAGAGGCGACGGTCTATTGGTCCCAGGTAAAGTCCCTGGCGGTCAAGTCGAATGTATCCCTGGGCCCCAAGGTAGACCGGGTGGTCAATCATCTCCCGGCCTACATCGAATGGCTCGAGACGTCGGGGGGCGGCGCTGAAGCCTCTAGTGCCAGCTATGTGCGCACGGGGGCGAACAACTACTTTCAGGCCACGGACGATTTCTGGCAGTCGGTGCTTCTCGCCCTTATAGACCGTATCGACATCCTCGTGCGGGTTACAGACAGCCGGTAGCAACCAATTCTCGTGATAGACGCGCTCAAGTGAGGCTGGAGTACAGAGGCTGGAGCATATGGGCACCAAAACAATGTTGAAGGGCGGTCTCTTTATCCTCACGCTGGCGCTGGTGGTGGCGCTCTCTGGAGCCACGGGCTCCGGCGGCGGTGTCGCGGTCCCGGCGACGGTACAAGCCGAAGAGGGGGAATTTGGTCTTAAAGTTAAAGGGATAGGCTCTCGCGTCAAGAATGAGACTATCTCCGACATCTTCAGGCAAGCGGCCTCGGGGACGGCATGGCTCGTCTCCGAGGGTATGGACCCGCGACTGCTCAAACGGCCTGGCTGGGATGTCGTGACCAGACTGGCGTGGCGGGACCTGGAGGGCCCGTTCATCAGCGCCGGGTCCACCTTGCAGCAGCCGGGCGGTGGTGTGCTGGTGCCCTTCCGGGACCCCTCGCCGGCCTTCAGCCGCACGGTCCTCGTGACCAGAGACTTCGGCAATTCTCCGTTTCAGACCGAGCCGCACATGGCGGTGAACCCTAATGACCCCAAGCACATCGTGGTGGGAGTCATCGATTACAACTTCCCCTCCGTCGTCACGTACGTCTCCTTCGACGGCGGCCAGATCTGGGAGGGTCCGTTTCAGAGCTCCTTCTTGAGAGAGGACCTCGTGTCGGCCGGCGACCCGGTGGTGGCGTTCGACCGGGATGGCAACGTTCACCTCATCTTCATCTCCATCGGCGTCGAGGAGTTCACCGTCGGCCCCTTCGTTCTCCAGGCGGTAGTGTCCGCTATCGCCCATTCCAAATCGGAGGACGGCGGCCTTTCATGGGGGGAGTCAATATCAACCGCCCGCGGAAAGGTCACCTCCGATCTGTTCGTGGATAGGAGCGGTCAGCCCCGGGGCGAGGTCAGCATCTCCTTCCTGGACAAGCCGTGGATGGCCGTTGGCCCACATCCCACCGCTCCCGACCGGGACGTCAACTACATCACGTACACCGATTTCACCGTCATCGCCTCGGTGCTCTACATCGGCGATGTGCCCGCGCTGGCCGTAAACGAAGTACAGACCACCATCAGACTCGTCCAGTCGGAGGATGATGGACAGACGTGGAGCGCGCCCATCTCCGTGAGCCCCACCGTCCGGCGTGCCTCGGGCGATGAGCCCGGGCCGGCCGCCGCTGTGGTGGAAGGCCTGAAGCGCGTCGTGCAGGGCTCCCAGCCGAGGGTTGCCCCCGACGGCACGGTGTACGTGACCTGGATGGACAGCACGGATGACGATTCACAGAAGGGCCTCGCGGAGATATATGTTGCCCGCTCGGATGACGCGGGCAAGACGTTCACCAAGCCGGTCAACGCGAGCCTGTTCCGCGAGCCGGAGTTCCGCTCCAAGAATGCGTTCTTCCGCTCCTGGGCCTCCGCCTTCCCCCAGATCGCCATTGGGCCCGGCGGCGAGATCTACGTTGTGTATGTGGGCCTCAACCCCGCCAAGCCCACCGACGATGGCGATGTCTACTTCATTCGCTCCCGGGACCGGGGCGTGACCTGGAGCAGGGCGCGGATCCTGGGCGGCGACGAGACCGACAGGTTCCAGTTCTTTCCCGCCATAGACACGGACCCTGCGGGAAATATCTATGTCATGTGGGGAGACATGCGGGATGACGCATCCGAGACCCGGTACCACCTCTACATGACCCAGTCGGAGGACGAGGGCGAGACGTGGGGGTTCGAGCTTCCCGAGCTGGACTTCCGGACCGCGGATACCCGGGTGACCGACTTCTCATCCAATCCGAACAGGGCCTTTCCCTTCGGCCTGTTCATCGGCGATTACTTCTCCCTTTCCGCCACCGGGGACGACGTCTACGCCGTATGGGCCGATGCGCGGCTGGGCGAGTTCGGCGCGCCCAACCAAAAGATAGGCTTCGCCCGGCGCAGCGCCCTGATCTCGGCCGAGGTGTTCCTCAGCCCCGCCGCCGGCCCCGGCGGCCAGGAGGTGACCCTCCAGGGGTTCAACTTCCAGCCGGACCTCAATGTCTTCGTCACGGTTGGCGGCGTCTCCGTGGCCACGGAGCGCACCAACGGCGAGGGCCAGTTCACGTCACGGCTGTTTATGCCTGTCTCTGGAGAGGGCGCTCAGGACGTGCGTGTCTTCGATGAGTCGGGCAACCTGGCCGTTACCTCCTTCTTCGCCGAGTTCGGCTTCGGCAGCATCCGTGACATTCAGCGGGACGTGGAGGCGCGGCTGGAGGAGCTGACGCGGACGATCGAGACCAGCGAGGGCGTTGAAGCCGCACAGCTTGGCGTCGAGCTGCAGCGCGTGCAGGTCCTGCTGGAGGATGAGGGGCGGGGCGATGGCGGCGGGAGCACGCCCTGGTGGACGATTGTCTTATCGGCGCTCGGAGCCGCGGGCCTGGCGGCCGTAGGTGCTGCCTATCTGACCATCGCGCTCCAGGCGAGACGCCGCCGCGACGGCCCGCCGTGGGGGGGAAGCTAACCGTGATGCACGAACCGCGTTGGCTGGGCATCTCGCTGCTGGCCGTCGGCCTGATGGCGGCTGCCTGCAGCGGCGATGCGAAGCCCACCGCCACGGCTGCTCTCGGGACTACCGAGACCGGTACGGCGGGACAGACGCCGCCGACACCCACGCGGCGGCCTGCCATCACCCCGGCGGAGTATGCGCCGCCCCACAATCGGCCCGGCCCCGCCGCCGACCGTGTGTTTTTCAAGTCCTTCCACGTGGACCGGGCGCCTTTGCACATGCAGGCGGGCGAGATGGATATGTACCTGTTCAGCCTCAAGACTCCCGCCGCCCGCGAGCTTCGCAAAGAGACCAACCTACTGATCCACGAGGCTCCTGCCAGCACCATCTCCATCATCCTGAACCCGGCCCCTCCCCCGGAGGGCCGCCTCAATCCCTTCTCCAGCAAGGCGGTCCGTCAGGCGGTCCAGTATCTGGTCGACCGCGAGTTCATTGTCAGCGACATCTATCAGGGCATGGCCCTCCCCATGATCACCCACCTGGGCGCCAGCGATTTCGATTTCCTCACCGTCTACAGCCAGGTGAAGGGGTCGGATATCCGCTACGACCCGGAGCGGGCCCGGAGCATCATTCAGCGGGAGATGGCCGCAATGGGGGCCGATCTGGTGGACGGGAAGTGGCACTACCAGGGTCAGTCCGTTCGGCTCACCTTCATTATCCGGGTGGAGGACGAGCGCTGGGACGTCGGCAACCTGCTGCGTGTGGAGCTGGAGAAGGCGGGCTTTACCGTCGCCCCCAGCTACCAGCAGTTCGCTCCGGCGGTCCTCGGGGTCTACGCTTCCGACCCGCAAGCCTTTAGCTGGCACCTCTACACCGAGGGCTGGGGCCGCTCGGCTTCCCAGCGGTACGATTTCGCCACCATCAATCAGATGGCGGCCCCCTGGCTGGGCAACATGCCCGGCTGGCGGGAGGTCGGCTTCTGGCAGTACCAGCAGGATGAGCTGGACGAGCTGGGACAACGCCTGTTCACGGGAGACTTTCAGAACGCCCAGGAGCGGGACGAGATCTACCGGCGCATGACGGAGCTCGCGCTGGACGAGTCGGTCCGCATCGGCGTGGCAACGGTCATGAACAGCTTTCCCGTGAGCGTGGACGTGCGCGGCATCACCACCGACCTGGTGGCCGGCCCCAAGGGTCCCTGGAGCGTCCGGGAAGCCTTCGTCCCCGGCGAGACCGATCTGACGGTGGGGAATCTCTGGGTGTGGACCGACCGCACCACCTGGAACCCGGTGGGCGGCTTCGGCGATGTCTACAGCAACGATATCTGGATAAATCTCCACGACCCGCCGGTCTGGAACCACCCCTTCACCGGCATCCCCATGCCCTTCCGGGCCGGCTTTGAGGTGGAGACCGCGGGGCCTCAGCAGAAGCTCGATGTGCCCGCCGACGCCGTCATGTGGGACGCCGTCCGCGACCAGTGGCGCGCGCTGGGCCAGGGGGTCCAGGCCACCAGCAAGGTGACCTTCGACTATTCCAAGTACTTCAGCGCCAAGTGGCACCACGGTCAGCCCATCACCATGGCCGATGCGGTCTACTCCATCGCCCAGTCCCATGAGATCTCCTACGACCCCAACAAGGTGAAGATCGAGTTCGCCCTGGGGGTCACGGCGCGGCCCTATCTCGACACGATCCGTGGCTACCGCATCCTGGACGACAACAGGCTGGAGGTCTACGTAGACTTCTGGCACTTCGATGAGCGCCAGATCGCGTCCTACGCCTCGCCCACGGGCCTGAGCACTCCCTGGGAGCTGCTGGCCGCCATGGACGACTTGGTGTTTGAGCAGCGGCGCGCCGCCTACAGCGACACCGCCGCCGCCCGGTTCAAGGTGAGCTGGCTGAGCCTGGTCGTGGACAGGGATGCCCGGCTGGTGGTCCGCGCCCTGCGTGACTTCGCCACCGCCGCCGCCTTGCCCAAGGGAGTGTTCACGGTCGGAAACGTGTCCTTGACCAGCGAGGCGGAGGCCGAGGACCGGTATCAGGCGGCTATCGACTGGTTTGACGAGCATGGCCTCCTGGTGATCAGCAATGGTCCCTTCATGCTGACCCGGTACGACCCGCCGGCCCAGTTCGCCGAGATCGTGGCCTACCGTGACCCGAGCTATCCCTACCGGCCGGGCCAGTGGTTCCTCGGAGCCGCGCCTCGCCTCGAGATCGGCCGGGTGACGGTGGAGCCGGTCACCGCGGGCCGGGCCGCCGAGGTCACGGTCGAGGTTGAGGGGCCGGGGAAGCTGAGCCTGCGCTATGTGCTTGTGGACCCGTCTGAGGGCAGGATCGTCGCCGATGGGCAGGTCGAGCCGTCCTCCGGCGGCAGTTTCACCGTCCGGCTCGACTCGGGGACGACCGCCGGACTCGTCCCTGGGGTGTACACTCTCTCCCTGGCTGCCTTCAGCGACGAGATCGCCTCCCTGGCCGAGCGGGCCGTCGGCTTGGACGTGGTCCCCTAGGCCAAGCGTGAGGGCCTTCCGCGGCCGCCCCCTTTCGCCGCCCCCTTTCGCCGGTAGAAAGGAGCCCCATCATGCTCGCTGGGCGTCCTCAAGCAGCCGAGACCTCTCTGGTATAGAAGCGGAGGCCCTGCGGCCATGTCCTTCGTCCGGCCGTTAGCCATACGGGGGTTGACGCTTCTCGGCGTCCTGGTGGCCGTCCTGGTGCTGCTGGTCATCAGCCTGGGCGCCACCGGATTTTCGGACCGCCTGCTGAACGCCCAGGTGGGCGAGGAGCTGCGGGGCCTGCGGGTCTCGCTGGCCCAGACGATCCGCGATCCGGACGAGCTGGAGCGTACGCTGGAGGTCCAGCGGCAGGAGCTGGAGGCCTTCTATGGCGTCGACCAGCGATGGTACACTCGGCTCCCCGACACCCTCTTCCGAGTGCTCGCCCTTGATCTGGGCGAGGCCCGGACGCTCAGGAGCTCCTCCGGAAGCCCCCGAGTCTCAGACATCATCCTGGAGCGGCTGCCCAATACCGTCCTGCTGCTGACCACTGCCATGATCATCACCGCCGTGGTGGGACTGGCGGTGGGAGCGCGGATGGCGGCGCGGGCCGGCTCCAAGCTGGACCGCGTCATCTCCTACTTCTCGGCCATCTCCTTCGCGACACCGGCCTGGTGGATAGGGATCCTCATGATCCTCGTCTTCGCTTTCAAGCTGGGCATCCTCCCCGCGGGCGGCATGTACAGCACGCCTCCGCCGGAGGGCGGCATCGGCCGCACTCTGGACCTACTGAAGCACGCCATTTTGCCCGTTGCCTCACTCGTCCTGGTCAGCGTGGGCCCCTATCTGTACACCGTCAGGACCATGACGCTGAACGTGGCCCAGGAGGACCATGTCACCGTCGCCAGGGCGAAGGGGTTGCCAGAAGGAGTCGTCATCCGGCGTCACATCCTGCGGGTGGCCGCACCTCCCATCGTGACCGGCCTCATCCTGG
This sequence comes from Dehalococcoidia bacterium, assembly GCA_965249185.1. Classification (GTDB taxonomy): domain Bacteria; phylum Chloroflexota; class Dehalococcoidia; order Lucifugimonadales; family Australimonadaceae; genus CBDFLS01. The sequence goes on along the minus strand of CBDFLS010000001.1, from coordinate 453,986 downwards.
GGCTCACCGGCTCCCTGGGCGGGGCGATCCTTATCGAGACCGTCTTCGACTGGCGGGGGATGGGCCGGCTCTACTTCGACGCCATCGCCGGCACGCCCGATGAGGCGGTTATCGTCGCCCTCACGTTCATATTCACCCTGATGTACGTGGTGGCCCGCATGGTGCTCGAGGTCCTGTACGTGGTGCTGGACCCGCGAGTGAGGTACAGCTCATGACCTTGCGCGGGATGCTCCGGGAGCTGTTCTCCAGCGGCACGGGCAAGGCCGGCGTGGCGCTGCTGACGGTGCTCGTGTCGCTATCGGTCTACGTGGTGGCCACTTTCCCCCTGGACTTCGGCACGAGCAGGTGGAACAATCCGGCTGTATGGGCGGACAACCCCAAGAGCGCCCCTCCGGTCTGGACCGGTCTGTTTTCCGGCCGTAAACCGGTACATCATGCCACGCTGGTCAGCGATGAGCCGGACGAAGTCGCCGTTTCCGGCACGACCGAGGTGCGGACATATCGGCTGCCGCTGGAGTTCACCGCCGCCGAGCCGCCGACATTCATGAACTTCAGCGTGGCGGGAGTCACCTACTACGGACGGCCACCGGTCCTGGCCGCCTCCGTGGCGCGGCCCGATGGCACGGAGGTGACGCTGCACCGTCAGGTGGTGCCGAGTCCCCGCTCAGAGGAGACCGGGCCCTTCCAGCGGTTCCATCAGGAACCACTGCGCGTGTCCCTCACGGCCGCTCCGCAAACGGCGGCGGCCATGCGGGACTTCTTCGCGGACGAATACGGGGCAAGCCTGCCGCTGGAGCAGTTTCGAGACGCGACCTCCCGGGCCATCGTCGGCCTGCCCGACCCGGCCGCCGTGGAGGGGCTTCGCCTCCTCAACGGCGGGTACGAGCTCATACTGCGGGTGACCGTGAGCGACCCCCGGGACTCGGTGGACCAGGTGAAATTTGTCGTGGGTGGCTCGCTCTTCGGGCTCATGGGCACCGACTCCCTGGGCAGAGACCTGGCCCAGGGCCTCCTCTTCGGGCTGCCCATCGCTCTGCTTATCGCGCTGCTGGCGTCGGTGGCCACAACGGCCATCGGCACCACCCTGGGCGTGATCAGCGGCTATTCGGGAGGCAAGACCGACCTGGTCATCCAGCGGCTGACCGATATCGTGGCGAATGTGCCCCTCCTGCCGCTGCTCATCTTTCTCGTCTTCATACTGGGGTCCCATCTCCTGCTCATCATCCTGTTCCTGGTGGCATTTAGCTGGCCCGGTCTCACCATCCTGGTCCGCTCCATGGTGCTGCAGCTTCGCTCCGGGCAGCTTGTGGAGTCCGCCGTCGCCGTGGGGGCGTCCCGTTGGAGGATCATGTACCGCCACGTATTTCCTCACACAGCGCCCTTCGTCTTCGCCCAGATGATCTTCTTCGCGCCCGCCGCTATCTTGGCCGAGGCGGGACTCAGCTTCCTGGGGCTGGGCGACCCCTCCATCCCCACGTGGGGGCAGATTCTGGAGCAGGGGTTCAGGACCGGCGCCGTCTTCTTGGGCTGGTGGTGGTGGATCGTCCCTCCCGGAGTGCTCATCGTTATCACCGCCGTGACCTTTATGCTGTTGGCCCTGGCCATGGAGCCGGTGGTGAACCCGAGGCTCCGGCGTATGGGTTCCACATCCTTCGCCCGCGTTGATCCCGCCCGTCGGGGCACCCGTTAAGGCCAAGCCTATGCCGCCACTACTAGATGTCCGGGACCTGAAGCTCCACTACAGGACTGCCGCCGGGCCCGTCCGTGCGGTGGATGGGGTCTCCTTCACCATCGGGGGAGAGGGAGAGACGTTGGGGATAGTGGGTGAGTCGGGGAGCGGCAAGAGCAGCCTGGCGCTGGCCCTCATGCGGCTGTTGCCGAGGAACGTCGTCCTCTACCAGGGCCAGCTCCTCTGGAAGGGGAGGGACCTCATGTCGCTTTCCAGCGAGCAGTTTCGAAAAGAGATCCGATGGCGCACCATGGCCATGGTGTTCCAGGGCGCGATGAACTCGCTGAACCCGGTGCTTCGCGTGGACCAGCAGATCACCGAGCGGGCGTTGCAGGATGGCGGCTCGTCGAAACGGGAGGCGTACCGACGGGCCGAGGAGCTGCTTGGACTGGTGGGCCTGCCCGCGGAGGTGCTGCGGCGCTACCCCCATGAGCTCAGCGGCGGCATGAAGCAGCGGGTGGTGCTGGCCATGGCCCTGATCATGGACCCCCAGCTCCTCATTCTGGACGAGCCCACCTCGGCCCTGGACGTGAGCGTCCAAGCCCAGGTGCTCAATCTACTGAAGGACCTGAAGCGCCGGCGTGGCATGGCCATGCTCTTCATCACCCACGACATCGCGCTGGCCAGCGACATCTGCGACCGCATCGTGGTGGCCTACGGCGGCGAGCACATCGAGTCGGGGACCGTGGACGAGGTGCTCACCCAGCCCAAGCACCCGTACACGCAGCGACTCATCTCCAGCATCCCCAGGCTTCACGACCCGGCCAAGCCGGAGTTCCTGCCTGGGAGCCCGCCCGACCTCGTTGAGCCCCCCACGGGATGCCGGTTCCACCCGCGCTGTCCCTCCGCCTTCGCGCCTTGCCCCCACGACACGCCCGTCTGGTCGGAAGCGGGGGGCACGCAGACCCTTCGCTGCTGGCTCTACGGCCCCGAGGCATCCGCCGGCCGGCCGGCGGCCCGCGAGAGCCCCGAGGGATAGGAGGGCCGGGAGACCATGAAAGGACAGGAAGCGAGCGCCAAGGGCAAAAGCGCCACCGAGCTGGTGGAGCTACGGGACGTGGACGTCCACTTCCACGCACGCAAGGGACTCTTCCAAACGGTTACCATCCGGGCCGTTACGGGCGTCTCCCTAGCGATTCGACAGGGCGAGACCCTCGCCATGGTGGGGGAGTCGGGCAGCGGGAAGACCACGCTGGGCCGGGTCTCCCTGCGGCTGGTGAGTCCGGTGCGGGGCACCGTGCAGTTCGACGGCGAAGACATCACGCGCCTGGAAGAGGGGAAGCTCAAGGGCTTCCGGCGCCAGGCCCAGGTCGTCTTCCAGGACCCGTATTCCAGCATCAACCCCTATCGGAGCGTGTCGCAGACCGTGGAGGAGCCGCTGGTGGTCCATGGCCTGGGCAAGAGACCCGAGCGCATGGACCGCGTGCGCCAGGCGTTGGAGGATGTCCACCTCCGACCGGCCGCCAACTTCGCGGCCAGCTACCCCCACACCCTCTCGGGGGGCCAGCGCCAGCGTGTCGGCATCGCCCGCGCGTTGGTGCTGCAGCCGAAATACATCGTGGCCGACGAGCCGGTATCCATGATCGATGCCTCCAGCCGGGCGGAGCTCCTCTACCTGATGCGCGACCTCCAGCAGCGCTACGGCATCGCCTTTCTGTACATCACCCATGACATCGCCAGCGCGAGACATTTCTCCGACCAGATCGCCGTTATGTATGGCGGCAGCATCGTGGAGCAGGGGAGGCCCGACGACGTAATCGAGCGTCCCCTGCATCCGTACACGCGGGCGCTCATCGATGCCGTGCCGGAACCGGACCCCGCGAACCTGCACCGCCACCGGCCCGTGGTCGCCGGCGAGGCCCCCAGCCCCGCAAACCTCCCCGGCGGCTGTCCCTTCCATACCCGGTGTCCCCAGTTCATGCCCGGCCTCTGCGAGCTGGAGCGTCCGGCCCTGCAGGAGGTCCGCCCCGGCCACCTGGCGGCATGCTACCTGCACGAGGATTCCGGCCGCCGGTATGCCGGCCGTGCGACGTGAGCTTCGGGGACGGCCCCGCTCCGGCCACCGCTTACGCGCTCGAGATGCCTCGCCCGCCTGTTCGGCGGCGCCACGCCCGGCTAGTCTTCGAAGTAATGTGAAGCCGCGCTGGGGATCCAGATGGCCAGGTTGCCCTCCGCGATAGCCTGGGGAGTCCCATCACCGGAGGTGTCCAGGACGTAGATGCTGGCGGCGCCGGTCGAGCTGGCGTCCGTGGACGTCCGCACCTGGCCCGCGAAGACGAGGTGCATGGAGTCTTCGGCCCACGGCGAGTGAGAGGTGCTGAACTGGTCGAAGAAGGTCAGGAGGCTCAGCATATCGGCGGAGGGGAGGAAGGTGGTGAGGGGCCGCGTGTCGCCCGAGGCGAGCTCCACCACGCTCCACTCGAAGGAGATGGAATCGGGCAGGCCACGGATGACCGCCAGCCGCTCTCCGTCGGGCGACCAGAAGAAGGAGAGGACGAGACCGTCCAGGAGCCGCCGCCGCTCGCCGGTGTCTACGTTGATAAGGTCCAGCCCGTCGTAGAACGCCGGGACGGCTCCCGACCTGCTGGTGATGGCGATGTATTGCTCGGTGGGGGACCAGATGAAGGCGGTCTCCCGGGGCGCCGTGGCGAGCCACTCTTCCTCGCCCGTGGCCATCGTTCTGACCACGAGGGTCGTAACGCCGTCCCGTTCCGCGAGAAAGGCTATTCGGTCGCCCGCCGGACCGATGGCCGGCACGCGGTAGAGCGCGGACCGCTCCTCGATGGGTGTCATCTGCTCATCGGCCAGGCTGTATTGGAACAGTTGGGTCTGCCGGTGGATAAAGAGGTTCGACGACTCCCGGTCCCAATCGAAATAGACGGGCGCCTGGTCGATCAAGACCTGAGGGACCAGTAGACCGGTGACAGTAACCATGTAGACAAGCAGGCCGTTGCTATCGGGGACGACGAAGGTGAGGCGACGGCCATCGGGCGACCACTGGGTGTAGTGGGGGCCGTTCTGGACCACCAGCCCTATGTGCCCGGGCGTCATGTTGTGGGCCGCCTCCAGCCGCCTGTTGCTCATGGTGAGCACCATCAGCGCGGCGGCCGACCCGCGGGCGGTGCCGGGTACCCGGCTGAAGGCCAGGTGCTCGCCGGTGGGGGACCAGGTCGGCCAGGCGTAGCGCGGTCGGCTGTCTGCCACGTCGGTGCCGGCCTCGCCGGAGGCGGCGCCGGCCTCCTCACCCAGCAAACGTTGCACGCCGCCGCCGTCCTGCTTGGCCGTGAAAATGGCGTAGTTCCCGGTCACGTAGGCCACCCGCTGCGACGGAGGCTCGGGAGTGGGGGTGGGGGTCGGCTCCGGCGTGGGCGCTGGGCTGCCGCAGGCGGCGGCCAGCAGCATGAGGGCCAGCGCTCCGTAGCCCATGCTCGCCACGCCGCCACGGAGCGGTCTCAAGGCCCGCCCCCTTGGGACGGCGCGCTGGGGTTGCCCTCCACCGTGTGGGAGAAGCTGACGATAGCGGCGGCGCGCACGCTATTTACGGCTGTGGAGGTCATTAGGACACGCCTCTTCGGCAATGGAGACCACCGGCCCATTATACGCACATGGCGTTCGAGGCATGGGGCTGTTGGGCGAATCTCGGAGGCGCTCCAGCCACCCGGATTTCCAGCCTCTCCCGTTTGGCGTATAGTGCCGGCGTCGGCGGAGCGGGCAGCTCTTAGCGCAGTGGAGGCAGGCCATGGCAGCGGAGCTCGTCACCATCCCCGCTCGGCGGGGCAAGGCCGCCCGCGTTGGAAGCGGGCGGCTGGTCAAGGTGATCAACACCCACGGCGAGCAGGTGGTCGACACTTGGGCCTTCAACGCCGGTGACTTGACCGAGCTCATGTCCATGGAGCATAGCCGCGCCTACTTCATGGGGCTCGTGCCCCGGGTTGGGGATACGCTGGTCACCAACCAGCGGCGGCCGGTGCTCACCCTCGTCGAGGATACGTCACCCGGCGCCCACGATACGCTCATAGCCGCCTGCGACGCCCCGCGCTACGGCCTCCTGGGCTACGAGGGGTACCACGACAACTGCACCGACAACCTCACGGCCGGGCTGGCGGAGCTGGGACTCGAAAAGCCGGAGACGCCCAGCCCCCTCAACCTCTTCATGAACATACCCTGGAACGAGGCGGGCGCTCTCTCGTGGGAGGAGCCGGTCAGCAAGCCGGGCGACTACGTGGTCTTCCGCGCCGAGATGGACCTGGTCGCCGCCTTCTCCGCCTGTCCCCAGGACATCCTCCCCATCAACGGCCGCGACCGGCGGCCCACCGAGGCCCATTTTCAGGTGCTGTGAGAGGACGAGGGCGGCGGGGTGGCCCGTGGTCTCCCGGCGATGTCGCGCGGGGGCCGGCTTCGCTACGAGGCACCGTCCAGAAAGCCGGCGAGAGCCCGCTCGAAGGCCACCGGATTGTCACCGGGGACGCGGTGGCCGGCCTTCTCAACGGTAATTATCCTGGCGTTGCGCATCGTCTCGACCATCCGCTTGCCCACCGCTTCGGGGAAGATGCGGCTCCCGGCGCCTCGGACGATGAGCGTGGGGCAGTCGATGCGCTCCAGACACCCCCAGTGGTACTCGGGGGGCAGACGCTCGCGCAGCCGCTTGGGGTCCCGGAAGGCACGGTCGTACTTCCAGGTCCACTTGCCGCTGGGGAGCTGTTTGATGTTGTGCTTCAGGCTGGACCGGACCTGCTCCTCGGAACGGTAGGGCTGGTAGCCGCGGACCCGCTCCACGAAATCGTCGTACGAGTCCAGCTCGTCGGGGAGCTGCACGAAGGCGCTGATCTGGCTGACACCCTCGTTGCCGCTCTCCGGGCCGATGTCCACGATGACCAGACGCTCCACCCATTCCGGGTGGTTGGCCGCCAGGACGTAGGCGTTCACTCCTCCCATGGAGAGGCCGACCAGCGTGAGGTGCGTGAGCCCCAGGGCCTCGATGAAGCCCTCCAGGTCTTTCTGCTGGTCCTCCCCGGAGTACTTTCCGTCGGGGGCCCACTGGCTGTCGCCGTGCCCGCGCTGGTCCAGGGCGATGCAGCGGTACCGGTCCCGGAGCGCCAGGGCCGAGAAGTCCCACATATGGGCCGTCTGCGCGCCGCCGTGGAGGAAGAGCACAACGGGCGCGTCCGCGCTCCCCCAATCGAGGTAGTGCAGCCGCAGGCCGTTGGCCACGACCTCCCGCTCCGAGGGCCAGTCTCCGGGAGCGATGGTCACTCCCGCCTTCTCGGCCTGCTCAAGGAGGACCGGGTCGATGTATTGGGGTTCCATGGACCTGCTTTCGAGGTGAGGTGCGCTTGGCCCTGTAGGCCCTACGAGATGGGCGGCCGCTTATCGGCCCAGGGCCGGGCCTGCTCGAAGGCGGCGGAGGCTTGAAGCACCGTGACCTCGTCGTACCGGCGGCCCACGATGTGCAGCCCTATCGGCATGCCGTCGGAGGAGAAGCCGCAGGGCGCGCTGGCGGCCGGGTTGCCGGACATGTTGAACGGGAAGGTGAAGGGATAGTACCCCTTGGGGTTCACGGATTTCCCCCCGATGACCGTCGGCCGCTGTCCGCAGGGGAAGGCGGGCACCGCCAGCGTCGGAGTCAGCAGCACGTCGTAGCTCTCGAAGAACTCGGCGACCCGCGCTCGGTGCCGCGCCAGCTCTGAGGTCGCGGCCGCGTACGCACTGCCCGTGATCGCCTTCCCGGTCTCGATGTCGGCGAGCGCGTAGTCCGTCAGCAACTCGGGCGTCTCATCGAAGGCCTTGCCATACGCCAGGTAGTGGCTCACGCCGGCCAGCGTTCGGTACAGGGCCTGTGCCGCCGCGATGTCGAGATGGAACGGCGCCCGCTCCACCGTGGCGCCCAGCTCCTCGAACACCATGGCGGCCTTTTCGACCACCCGCGCCACCTCGGGGTCCACCGCCGCGGAGCCCAGGTCGGCGCTCCAACCCATGCGCATACCCTTCACCCCTTTTTCCAAGTCCGTGATGTAATCGGGGGGCTCGCCCATGGCGCTGCCGGGGTCGTCGGGGTGGGGCCCGGCCATCACCTGCAGGAAGATGGCCGAGTCACGGACCGTCCTGCTCATGGGGCCTATCTGGGAGAAGTTCACCGGCAGATGGCCCATGAGGGCGTTGTACCTGCGCGGGACCCGCCCTTGCGTTCCCTTGATGCCGTACACCCCGCAGAAGGACGACGGGATGCGGATGGAGCCGCCGCCGTCGCTTCCCTGGGCGATGGGGTTCAGCCCCGCGGCCAGGGAGGAGCCCGCGCCGCCGCTGGAACCCCCGGCCACCCGTTCCGGGTTCCACGGGTTGCGGCAGTCGTCGCCGAGCCTGTTCTGCGTGGTGCCGGACAGTCCGAACTCAGGAGTGTTGGTCTTGCCCAGAATGATGCCGCCGGCCCCCCTGATACGGTCCATCACCGGGTCGTCCTCCTCGGGCACCCAGTCCTTCAAGGTCAGGGAACCCCTGGTGGTGCGGATGCCCTTGGTGGGCACCAGGTCCTTGATGGAGGTTGGGATGCCGTGGAGGGGGCCCAGCGGGTCGCCCTGGGTGACCGCCGCCTCCGCCTCCCGTGCGGCTTCCATTGCTTCGTCGGCGGTCACGGTCAGGAAGGCGTTCAGCGTGGGGTTCATCGCCTCGATGCGCCGCAGATAGAGCTCCGTCAGTTCCACGGGCGACAGCCCCTTCTTGGCGATGCGCTCCCGTAGCTCATAGGCGGGTGTAAAAGCGAGGTCCTGGTCGGTCTTCATGGCCACTCCCGGATGTCCAGACTGGGCGCGACGGCGCCTTGGACTCCGGCGGTATCCTACCACAGCAAAGGTGGCCTGGCACCGCCGCTTCCTTGACACCGTTGGCCTAGGTGCTAACATGGATAGTGTCATGAACCGAAGGCCCTGCGTTTGTAGGAACTGCCCATAGGCGAGGACGCTACGGAACCGATGCGCCCCCGCCGGCCTATGGGCATCTCAGCCGCGGGGGTTTTTCTTTTTCCGGGGACCATTCAAGCTGCGCGGGCGAGAGGAAATGAGCTTGGCCCGCAGGCGGCAGGGCCGGCGGAGCGAGATTAGCGATGGCGTTACAGGACAAAGCGGAGCGGCGCCCTCTCGCCGCGGCCCTGCGGGGCGTGTTCGGCTTTCCCCATCCGGTGAACGAGGTGGCCGCCAGGTCGGTGGCGGTCATGGTGCTGACGCTGACGCTGGTCATCATCTTCACCGACGCGCGATGGCTGATGTTCCTGCTGGCCTATGGGTTCCTGGCCCGGGTCCTGACCGGGCCCACGCTCAGTCCCATGGGGCTGCTGGCCACCCGGCTCATCGCGCCCAAGGTCATCAGGCGAACGAAGCTGGTGGCCGGGCCGCCGAAGCGGTTCGCCCAGACGGTGGGCCTCGTCTTCGCCGCGGCCGCCCTCGCCCTGAGCTACGGGTTCGGACAGCACCTTGCCGCCGAGGCTGTGCTCGGCACGCTGGCGGTCTTCGCGGGCCTGGAGTCCATCGCGGGGTTCTGCGCCGGATGCTTCGTGTTCGGCTATCTGATGCGCTGGGGGCTTGTTCCCCAGGACGTCTGCGCGCGCTGCTCCAACCTCTCCTTCCCGGCCTTCGACAGTGAAGCCTAGCTAACATGGCCCAGGCTCGTCCACGCGGGCGCTGTGCTGTTCATCGTCCTGACCGTCGCAGGCGGCCTGCTCACGTGGCTTCTTGTCGGAGTATGCCTGGCCCTGGCGGTCCTTGTGTACTTCTACGCCATCGAGTTCGTCTCCTTCGCCGAGCCGCGGCATCTGCTGCCCGTAGTGCCCCTCTATCTGCTCCTGGCGGCCCCGGCCTTGCCGAGGATGGCTCGGGGGGTCGCTCCACGTTCACCCCGGTGAGCTGCTTCACGTTCAGCCCAGTGAGCTGCTTCACGTTGAGAACGAAGCCAGTAGCGTCTTCGCCAGGCCCCAGGCGCTCGCGTTTCGCTTGCAATCTCCTTCGTTCGTCTGCTACCGTGGGGGCATGGTCCGGCGAAGGCCCCGAAGCGGGCAGCGCAGAGTTCGTGTAGCCCTTTTTACTACCTGTCTTATAGACCAGCTCTACCCCCAAGTCGGCGAGGCCGTGGTGCGGGTGCTGCAGCGCCTGGGCGTTGAGGTCAGCTTCCCCCCGGACCAGACCTGCTGCGGCCAGCCCGCCTTCAACGCCGGCCACTGGCGCGAGGCGGCCAAGGTGGGCCGCCACTTTCTGGAGCTCTTTCAGGACGCCGAGTACGTGGTCATCCCCTCCGGCTCCTGCGCCAGCATGGTGAAGTCGTTCTATGGAGAGCTCTTCGAGGACGACCCGGAGGCGCTGGAGATGGCCCAGCGGGTCCGCGAGCACACCTATGAGTTCTCGGAGTTCCTGGTCAAGGTCTTGGGGAAGACCGACGTGGGCGCCGCCTTCTCCGGCCGTGTGACCTATCACGACTCCTGCCATCTGCTGCGGGAGCTGGGTGTTTCGGAGGGGCCGCGCCAGCTTATCGGCGCCGTGAAGGGCGTCGAGCTGGTCGAGATGCGGGAGCCCGACACCTGCTGTGGATTCGGGGGGCTCTTCTCCGTGAAGCACCCCCAAATCTCGGCTGCCATGGTCGATCACAAGCTCGCGAATATCGGCGCCACCGATGCCGACGTGCTGGTGGCCAACGATAGCGGCTGCCTGATGCAGATCGCGGGCGCCGTTAGCCGCCGCGGCCTGCGTGTCCGGCCCATGCACCTGGCGGAGCTGCTGGCCCAGGAGGGAGGGCGCGTCACGTGGTAGCCGTTAAGACCGCGGAGTTCAACAAGGCATCGGCCCTGGCGCTGAAGAACGCACCGCTGCAGCGCACCATGGCGCGGGTGATGCACCACTTCAACGACGCCCGCACCGCCGCCATCGAGCAGGTGACCGAGCCGGTCTGGGAGCAGCTCCGCTCCCAAGCCGCCGCCATCAAGGCCCACACCATGGCCAACCTGGACTACTACCTGGAGATGATGAACGATTCCGTGAGCCGCAACGGCGGGCACGTCCACTTCGCCCAGACCGTCCAGGAGGCGAACAGGATCGTTCTGGAGATCGCAAGGCGTAACGACGTGAAGCGGGTCATCAAAGGCAAGAGCATGGTCTCCGAGGAGCTGGGCCTCAACGGGGTCCTGGAGGCGGAGGGCATCGAGGCCGTGGAGACCGACCTGGGCGAGTACATCATCCAGCTTGCCCATGAGACGCCTTTCCACATCATCGCTCCCGCCATGCACAAGTCGCGCCAGGAGGTGTCGGACCTCTTTCAGCATTGGCTGAAGTCGGCGCCCACCGGCGATATCCAAGAGCTGTGCCGTATTGCCCGCACCACCTTGCGGGATGTGTTCGCCAGGGCGGACATGGGAATCACCGGCGGCAACTTCGTCGTGGCGGAGACGGGCACGGTGGTGTTGGTGACCAACGAGGGCAACGGGCGGATGGCCACCTCCATCCCGAGGGTCCACGTTGCCATCGTGGGCATGGAGAAGGTGGTGCCGGCCCTGGAAGACGTGGCGGTGTTCCTGCGCCTGTTGGCCAGATCGGCCACGGGCCAGCGCATCACCTCCTATACCACCTTCGCGGGCGGGCCCAGGGCGCCCGGGGAGATAGACGGCCCCGAGGAGTTCCACCTGGTCATTGTGGACAACGGGCGCATGGATCTGCTGAGGGACGAGGGGCTGCGAGAGGCGCTGCACTGCATCCGGTGCGGCGCTTGCTCCAACGTCTGTCCGGTGTACCGCAACGTGGGCGGCCACGCCTACGGTTGGGTCTACTCGGGTCCCATCGGCGCCGTGATAACGCCCATTATGGTGGGGCTGAAGCAGGCCAAGGAGCTGCCCTCGGCCTCGACCCTCTGTGGCGCGTGCCGGGAGGTCTGCCCCGTGAAGATAGATATCCCGCGTCTGCTGCTGCGGCTCCGGCGAAAGGTGGCGGAGGGCGATCCGGCCACGGAGCGCGCCACCGGGTGGTGGGAGCGGCGGATGGTCCGCCGTTGGTCCGGCATGATGAAAACGCGACGCGCCCTGGAGCGCTACACGAGCCTGGCCAGGCTCCTGCAACGGCCCTGGGTCCGCCACGGGCGCATCAGGCGGCTGCCGCTGCCGCTCGTCTCCCGATGGACTCGCCACCGGGACCTCCCCGTCGTGGCGCCCGAGTCGTTCCGGAAGCGGTGGGGCAAGGAGCTCGCCCGCGGGAAGTCCGCCTCTCCATGACCACCGGTCTCCACGATAATGGCATGCAGGCGTTTCTGCAGCGGGTGCGGGAGGCGCTGGACCGCGCGGCGCCGCTGACACACATGCCCGACCATCCGAGCCTCAAGACGGAGCTGGTCCGCCAAGAGGAGAAGGTCAAGACCATCCTGGCCAAGCTGGAGGCCCGACGTCAGCGGATTCTGGCCCGGCTCGCCGAGATCGCCCAGGAAAACGGCTGGCGCGTGCGTCGGGCTCCCACCCATAAAGACGCTGCCGAGATGGTAGCCGAGATAGCCCGCGCCCTCGGCGCCCGACGGGTGGTGCGGTCCGGCCACGACGTGTTTCGGGGTGTGGACGTGGACCCTGCGCTCAGGCGGATCGGGGCCGCCACCGTCGTCCTGGCGTCCGGCCCGGGACGGCGTCGCGAGTCGCTTCAGCGGATGGCCATGGAGGCGGACCTGGGCGTCACCGGTGTCGACTACGCCATCGCCGAAACGGGGAGCTGCGTGATCATTCCCCGGAGAGGGGTCAGCCGGCTGGTATCGCTGGCGCCGCCGGTCCACATCGCGCTCGTGGAGCCGGAGCAGGTGGTGGAGAGCCTGGACGACCTGCTGGCCCTGCGCCGGCTGGAATATATACGCAGCCGGGGCCGCATGCCCTCTTATATGAACCTGATCTCCGGTCCCAGCCGCTCCGCCGACATCGAACAGACGATCACTATCGGCGTCCACGGGCCGCGCGAGGTCCACCTGGTGCTTATCGGCTAGCCAGAGGGCCCGTGGCGGGCGTGAGGAGGCTTGAGTTGGGCCCAGACACGGACTCGGCTAGGCGTCCGGGCCGCTTTTCGCTGCCTCCCGCCCTCCGCTACCCGGCGTACCGCAACTACTGGCTGGGCATGCTGGCCTCGGTCAGCGGCTTTCAGCTCTTCTTTTACGGCCAGCTCTGGCTCGTCAACGAGATGACGAACTCGCCCCTCTTCCTGGGTTACGTGGGCGTCGCCAACGCGGTCCCCGCCATCCTGCTCAACCTTGTCGGCGGCGTCTTCGCCGATAAGCTGGACCGCCGCCGCCTGCTCACCATTACACAGACCGTCTCCGCCGTCCTCATCTTCACGCTGGCCACTCTGGTGTTATTAGACGTGCATGAAGTGTGGCACATATTCGTCATAGCCTTCTTCGCCGGGGCGGTGAACGCCTTCGACCAGCCGGCCCGGCGGGCGCTCTTCCCGCACCTAATCGAGCGCCCGGCGATGATGAGCGCGGTGGCGCTCAACTCCACCATCTGGCAGGGCACCCGGATCATCGCGCCGGCGGCGGCGGGCTTCATCATCTTCGCCGCGGGGACGGCCGCCAACCTCTATGTGGGAGGCGCCGGCTTTCTCGTCATGGCCGTCGTGGCCCACCGTCTCCGGCTGCCGCGTATCGAGGGCGCCGCCACGGGCAGCGCCGCCAGCGAGCTCCTGGAGGGGGTGAAATACATCAAGAAGCACGCCCTCTTCTCCTTTCTCATCGGTATGACCTTCTTCAACAGCTTCTTCGGCATGGCCTACATCATGGTGATGCCCGTGATCGCGGATGAGATTCTCGCCGTGGGTCCCAGCGGCATGGGGATTCTGCTGGGCGCCAGCGGTGTTGGCGCTCTGTTCGTCTCCGTGTGGATGAGCACCAGGACTAGCTTTCGCCACATGGGACTGCTGATCATAGGAGGCGCGGCCATGATGGGCCTGGTGGTCGCGGCCTTCGGGCTGACGCTCGAGCACATTGGCTCCTACGCGATAGCTATCGTGCTGCTACTCCTGGCCGGCATCTTTGGCACTATGTACATGAACTCCATCACCGTGGCCCTCCAGATGATGGTCCCGGACCGGATGCGGGGGCGGGTGATGGGCTTCCACTCCATGACCTGGAGCATCTTGCCGCTCTCGGGAATGCAGGGCGGGGCCATAGGCAGCGTGATCGGGGTCCCGCTGGCCGTGGCCATCGGCGGCTTCGCGGTGGCGGCCTTTGCCCTGGGCGCTCCGCTGGTGTACGGCCAGGCCAGGAGGCTCGGCCGTCACGTCGAGCAGGCGACGGTTGCGGCTTCGGCCGCGGCCCGGGCCTAGCGGCTATCTCTTAGCAGACCCATGCCCTGAGCGCGGCGCAGGGCCCGCTCCGTGGCGTCGGCCAGAAGCGCCGATGCTTCGGCGACGCTGCCGGGAGAGGGTGCGCCCTCCGGACTGGCCGCCTCGACCAGGTCGATCCCCCGAGAGAGCACCTCCCGGTGGCCCGCACCGAGGCTGCCCGCCACGGCGATGACGGGAAGCCCCTGGGCCTTCGCCCGGCGCGCCACGCCGATGGGCGCCTTCTGCGATACCGTCTGGCCGTCCAGGCGTCCCTCGCCCGTGAGCACCAGGTCGGCCCCCTGGAGGGTGTCGTCGAAGCCCATGGCGTCGCAGACCAGCTCGATGCCCCATGCCAGCTCCGCTCCCAGAAAGGCCACCAGCCCAGCGGCCAGGCCACCGGCCGCGCCGGCTCCGGGCACGTCGCGCACGCCGACGCCCATCTCCCGTCCCACCACGTCGGCGAGCCGTGAGAGCGCTGCGTCCATCAGCGGAAGCTGGTCTGGGCGGGCACCCTTCTGGGGCCCGTAGACCATGGCCGCGCCGCTGGGGCCGCACAGGGGGTTGGAGACGTCCGTGGCCACCTGGACGCGGCTCTCGCGGACCAGCGGGTCCAACCGTGTCACATCCAGGTGGGCGAGATGGAGCAGGCCCGCCGCGCCGAACGAGATATCGCGGTCCTCGGCGTCTGTGAGCCGGACGCCCAGCGCCTGCGCGGCGCCCGCGCCGCCGTCGCTGGTGGCGCTGCCGCCTACACCCACCACCAGGCGTCGATAGCCCGCCGCCAGCGCCGTCTTGATGAGCTGGCCGGTGCCGTAGGTAGTGGCTTCCATGGGGTCCCGCTCCGCCGGCGGCACCAGAGTGAGGCCCGACGCCTGGGCCATCTCCACCACCGCCGTTGCGCCATCGCCCAGGGCGCCCCATCGGGCGTCCACCCGCTCGCCCATGGGCCCCATCACCTGCGCGGTGAACGCCGTGCCACCCGTGGCTTCCAGCAGCGTGTCCAGCGTGCCATGGCCGCCGTCGGCCACGGGCCGGCGCACTACCTCGGCGTGAGGCATGACCCTCGCTATGCCCTGGGCCATGGCCGAGGCCGCCTCGTGTCCGCTGAGGGTGCCCTTGAACCCCTGGGGGGCGACGATGATGCGCATGCTGCTCTTCTGTCGGAGGTTTGTGGATAAGGGCGCGAAGGGGAGAGGGCAGGGCCGCTCCTAAGGGCCGCACGACTCCAGGTACGCGTCCAGCTCACGGTGTTTGAGGATGGCGTTGAAGCCCAGCTCGGCCGCTTGCGGACAGATCTCTTCGATGGTGATGCCGGTGTCAGTGTACTCGGCGGCGAACACGGCTTTTCCGGCGGTCACAAACGGGCTCATCTCATCGCACCAGCCCTCGGCGAAGCAGTCCTCAGTCAGCGCCCAGTCGAAGTGCGGCAGCAGGTCGGCCACTTGGTCGGAGTCGTTCTTCAATCCGATGGAGAGCCCCCGGGCGTGGGCTTCGCCGGCCAGCCAGATGTTGCAGCTGAGCTGGTCTTCGTAGGTGAGCGGAAAGCCGGTGTCGCTGGTGTAGCCATCGATATTGTCGGGCTCGATGCCGTCGAAGCCCTTGCTCGCGCACTCGTCGAGCCTGGCGTTCATGACCGGCGCCAGCAGGTCGATCCGGCGGATGTCCAGCCACCGCTCACCCGACCAGCCTTCGTAATCGCTGCCGAGGACCGCGTCGGGAAACAGGTCCGCGTCGGGGCGCCACTCCTCCCAGCTTCCAACGCTGATATAGCAAACGGTTTTGCGTCCCTGGGCGTGGAGGGTGGACACCACGGTGGCGTCGTGATCGAACATCTCGATGTCGTACATCTCCGCCTCCACGGTACGGTCGATGGGGGCGTCTCCGAGCTGCCATTGCCAGGTCGTGGCCAGCGCCGGCCGCCATATCCCGTCGCTCAGGGTGGCCTGCGTCTCTGTAGGCGTGGGCGCCGCCGTCGGGGCGCGGGTCGGGGTGGCCTCGAGCCCACCGCAGGCGGCCAGAACGGCCAGCGAAGCCGTACCGAGGAAGAGTGGGCGCAAGAGCGACGGCATACTGCCTAGATTCGGACCCGCCGGGATGGGACGTGGGAGCGTTCCGTCTCGATGATCTCCAGCACTCGCGCCACGGCGGACTGAACGGCGTCGGTTTCGTTCACCACCGCGTAGTCGAACCAGGAGGCCTGGTCCATCTCCTTACGCGCCTCCTCCAGGCGCAGGGCGAGCTGCTCGTCCGACTCGGTGCTGCGCTGGCGGAGACGGCGCTCCAGCTCCTCCATGGACGGCGGTTGCAGGAACACCAGCACCGCCTCCGGCGCTTGCCGCCGCACCGACGCCGCGCCCTGGATATCTACCCTGGCCACCACGTCCCGTCCATTGGCCAGCGCGTCGCGGACCTGGCCCTTCGGCACGCCGTACCAGTGGGCGTACACCCGGGCGTGCTCCAGCAGCTCGTCCTGGGCGACCATCTCCTGGAAGCGCGCCTGGCTGACAAAGATGTGGTGCTGGCCGTCCACCTCGCCGGGGCGCGGCGGCCTTGTGGTTGCGTTCACCGTGTAGTGGATGTCCGGACGGCTCTTCCGTAGCTGTTCAAGGACGGCATCCTTGCCGACGCCGGAGGGACCGGAGAGCACCAGCAACAGCGGCTCGCCGCGGCTCACGCCGCAACCTCCTCGGGAAGCAGCCGTTTGAGGTCGGTCCAGAAGGAGGGATAGGAGACAGAGGCGGCCTGGGCGCCACGGACCGTGGTGGCGCCCCGCGCCAAGAGGCCCGCCACCCCCAGCATCATGGCAATGCGGTGGTCGCCATAGCTCCGGCACGTAGCGCCTTGGAGCGCGGCCCCGCCGGTGATGCGCAGGCCGTCGGGGAGCTCCTCGATGCGCGCGCCCAGACGCGAGAGTTCCCGGGCCGTGGTCCGGATGCGGTCCGACTCCTTGACCCGCAGCTCGGCCGCGTCGCGCACCACCGTGGTCCCCTGGGCGAAGCAGGCGGCCAGGGCCAGCGCCGGCACCTCGTCGATGAGCCGGGGCACCAGGTCGCCGCCTATCTCCGTGGCACGCAGAGCGCTGGAGCGGGCGATCAGGTCCGCCACCGGCTCGCCGCCCTGGGTGCGCTCGTTCTCGACACGAATATCGGCGCCCATGGCCTCCAGCGCCTCCAGGATGCCGGTGCGGCTGGGGTTTATCCCAACGCCCTGCACTCGCACCTGGGCGTTCGGGTGGCAGACGCCAGCCACCAGCCAGAAGGCGGCGGAGCTGATATCGCCGGGCACCGTCACATCGATGGCCCGCAGACGGCCGGGCCGCAGCTTCAGCGTCAGCCCGTCCTCCAGCACCGGCACGCCCATGGCGGCGAAGAGCCGCTCCGTGTGGTCGCGGGAGCGGGCCGGCTGCTCCAGCACCGTCTCGCCATCGGCGGCGAGTCCCGCCAGCAGCAGGGCGCTCTTCACCTGGGCGCTGGCCACGGGCATCCGATACGCGATCCCCCGGAGGCCGCCGCCACGGATGCTCAGCGGCGCCAGGGTCCTGTCCCCTTGGCCCGAAATCTCGGCGCCCATGAGCCGGAGCGGCGCGGCGATACGGTCCATGGGGCGCGAGCGCAGGGATGGGTCGCCGGTAAGCACCGACGGGAAGGGCAGGCCTGCCAGGACGCCCGCCAGCAGGCGCATGGTGGTGCCGCTGTTGCCGGCGTCCAGGGCCTTGCCCGGCTCGTGGAGCGCGCCGCCGGTTATCCGCAGGAGGCCGTCTTCGCTCGCAATCTGGGCGCCGAGCCCTCGGAGGCAGCGCAGCGTGGCCGCGCCGTCCTGGCCGGGGCAGAAGTTCTCGACGACCGCGGTCCCTTCGGCGATTGCGTTGAAGATGGCGGCCCGGTGGGAGACCGACTTATCGCCCGGTGGCGCGACGGTGCCGCGCAGCGTGGAAGGCGGACTGATGAGCTGGTGCATGGGGCCGAGTCCCAGAGGCCCGCCGGGCCGTCAGCCCAGCAGGGAGGAGATGGCCCAGTTTATCACGGGGCCGAAGACGCGCCCTAGGATTCCTAGCCCAAAGCCGATATCGGCCATGATGACGCCGATCAGTATCACCGGGGCATACATCTGGAGGCGGAGCAGCCTCGGCAGCAGGGCCCGGGGCGCAACGCCCTGGAGCACCTGAGAGCCGTCCAGGGGGCTGAGCGGCAGCATGTTGAAGACCGCCAGGACCACGTTGATGTAGAGGGCGTAGACCAGCAGCGAAGGGAGCCAGATGGACGGGTCGGGGTTGGCGAGCGTGGGCACGGCCCTCGGCAGCTCCGCCATGCCGAGGCGAGAGGCGGCCGCCAGCACCGCCGCCAGCAGCAGGTTGGAGATGGGGCCCGCCAGCGCCACCAGCGCCATGCCCTGGCGGCCGGCGTGCAGGTAGGCCGGGTTCACGGGCACCGGCTTACCCCAGCCGAAGCCGGCCACGAGCACCATCACGGTGCCCGTCGGGTCCAGATGGGCCTTGGGGTTCAGCGTCAGCCGTCCAAGCCGCTTGGCGGTCGGGTCGCCCAGCCCGTTCGCCACCAGCGCGTGGCTGAACTCGTGGACGGTGATGGCCAGCAGCAGCGCAACGGCCAGCAGCAGCAGGCGGACGGCGAAGGCGCCCGGGTCGTTGAGCAGCAGGTCTATGGAGCCGAGGAACATGGGTGGGCGCGCGCTCCGGTCGGAAGAGGCTGGCGGTGGTCACTCATCGTACTCTTCTTCCTCTTCCTCCTCGTGCTGGTGGGCCTCCACGCCCGGCTGGAGGGATGGCAGCGTGGCCGTGGACCGCTCGCGCTTCCGCGGCTGGGTGAGCGGCAGGTCCAGGAGCTGGGCCTGGCACGCCTTCAGCGTCTCCGCCGTCTGCCCCGCCGCATCGATGGCCAGGGCCTGGACGCCGGCGTCTCGAAACTGCTTCATCTCCGCGACCGAGGGCTTGGCGGCCAGGTGCAGCAGCAGGTACTTGGAGGTGAACCGCCGAACACGGGCGATATCCATGAGATGGCCCACCGTCAGCGGCGTTGGCCCGTCCAGGGAGAGCAGGAAGACGTCCACCGGCAGCTCGTCCATGGTGCGCAACTGGCTGTCGCTCATCTCCGTGGTCACGGCCAGCACATTCGTGCGCTCGTCGCCGTCCAGCAGCGACAGGGGCATGGCGTCGGAGGCGATGACCTGGAAGTCGCTGCCCTCTTCGGCGGTGGGGATGGCGACCGGCTGCCAAAGCCCCCACGGCAGCTTGCCCATGAGCTTGACGGCCGCTTTCACCTGTTTCGCGCCCGTCGTGGCGGCGGCCACCAGCAGCGCGCCGTCGAGCCCTGCCTCCACGATGCGGCGCGCCTCCTCCTGCTTCTCGACCCGGGCGCTGCCCATAAGGAGCATGGGCGCCACCTTCTCCTTACGCCCCGCCCCGCCGAATCCCATGGGCGTGACGTTGCCTCTGGACGCTCTTTCGAGCTTTTCGATGAGTTCGCTCATGTTGTAGCCACGTCGTCATTCTAGCAGCCGCTACGGGCCCTCACAAGGAAGCTCGTGGGCCGGGGGCTGGAGAAATGTGGTAGGCTCTCGCAATCGGCGGGTGGGAAGGAGCCTTTGGCGCGGCCCGCCCCCCTCACGTTGTTAAGACGAGCGGTTAAGACGAGGACCTCAGGAGGTGGACCGGATGGCTACATTGACGCTGACGGAGGCGGAGCGGATCTTGCAGGCGGCGAAGGCCAAGGCCGAGGAGCTGGGCATCAAGCTCTCCATCTCGGTGGTGGACCCGCGCGGCGACCTGATCGCCATGATTCGCATGGACGGCTCGCCATGGAGGACCGGGCCCGTGTCCCAGGGCAAGGCGTTCGCCTCGGCCTCCTTCGGCCGGCCGAGCGGAGAGATGGCCGGGGCCGACAACGCGGTCATCCGATCCCTCATCATGATGGAGGGCGGACGTCTGATTCCCCACCAGGGCGCCGTGCCCATCCGCAAGGACGGCGAGTTGGTGGGAGCGGTCGGCGGCAGCGGCGCACCGTCCGAAAAGGACGAGGAGGCGTGTCTGGCGGGCGTGGCCGCCCTGTAGCCAGTCCGGCCCCCTGACCTCGGCTCCCATGGCCGGTGTGCGGCGCGTCGAATGTCATCCGTTCTTCGAGCGCCGGCGTAGTGTGCTTAGAGAGACCGGTCTCGTCGCCGCATTCTTGAGAGCGAGCGGAGCAGGCGCCGATGCGGGCAAGCAGGTTCGGGAAACGGTTGTTGGCCGTTCCGCTGGCGGTGGCGGCGGCGACACTGCTGGCCGCCTGCTCCGGCGGCGAGCCCACGGCCACGCCGACACCCACGCCGGCCCTTGCCTACGACCCGGACCACCTGATGTGGGCGGGAACGGTCAGCTACCTGTTCGCTGACTTCCGCCACGTGAACCAGATGGTCGAGACGGGGGATACCACCTTCGTCCCGGTGCTGCTGGACCTCTGGTTCTCTCGCGCCACGCTGAGCGCCGAGCAGTTGATAGCGGCGACCGCGGCCCTCCGAGCGCTCACGGACGGCGATCCCCAAGGCAATCTGAACGACTGGTTCTACTGGCTATCGGAGCACCCGGAGGTGGAGGGGCCCCCGGAGTACGCTGCATGGAAGGGTGCGCTGTACGGCTTGGTGGACGCGAACATAGAGGCCTTTTTCCATAAGGGCATCAAGCACCGCATCCGGCTGGAGGAGATCGTGTGGGGCGGCGTGCGCCGCGACGGCATTCCCGACCTGATCTTCCCTCCGCACATAGCTCCGGCCGAGGCAACCTACCTGAACGACTCCGACCGGGTCTTCGGCGTCTCCATCAACGGCGAGCACCGGGCGTACCCCCTCCGCGTCATGAACCCCCACGAAATGGCCAACGACTCGCTGGGGGGCGAGCCTTTCGCCTTGGCCTACTGAACACTCTGCGGCTCTGGAATCGTGTATTCCACAAGGGTCCCCGAGATAAGCGATGAGCCGGTGCAGTTCGGCACCTCTGGGCTGCTCTACCACAGCAACAAGGTGATGTACGACCGCGTGACCTTCTCGCTGTGGCGGCAGTTCACCGGGGAGCCGGTGGTGGGTCCGCTGGCGGACAGCGGCATTAAGCTGAAGATATTCCCCTCGACGCTGACCACGTGGAGCGCGTGGCTGGCCATGCACCCCGACACCACGGTGCTGAGCAACGAGACCGGCGTCTACGGGCCGGAGTCATACCTCCCGGAATCGGACCCGAACTCTCTCTACTTCTCTGTCCGCAACGCCTCCGGCATCGGGTTCCCCGCTTGGCCCCAGAACGACACGCTCCCCAAGAAGACCATCGTGTTGGGAGTGAATGTTGGCGGACTCACCAAGGCCTACGCCCTCGATGACCTGGCGGCGGAGCCCGTGCTGAACGATACAGTGGGCGGGACCAACCTCGTGGTGGTGACCGACCCCCAGCAGAGCGGTCCACGGGTCTACTTGAGCGAGGGCGTCCGGTTCGAGTCCCTGCCAGCGGTCCAAGGGGGAGAGATTACCGTCACGGGCGCCGGGCGCGAGGTCTGGCGCGTCACCGAGGAGGCGCTGGTCCGCGTCGACGACCCATCCCGTGTCCTGGAGCGCCTGCCGACCATCATCTCCTATTGGTTCGGGTGGTACATCTCACACCCGGGCACCATGGTCCACGGCCACGAGCCCCCGGCCTAAAGAGGGCGCTAGCGCGCCGCTTTGAGGTGATGCGCCTGCTGGATGCCCAGCACGCCGGTGGCGTTGCCGCCCATCAGCTTCCGGATGGTCGCCGCCGGCACGCCGCCCTCCTCCAGGTCGCGGACCGCGTCCCAGGCGGTCGACGTATCGTGGCCGGGGTAGCGGGAGCCCCATGCGCCAACCTGCTCGAACACTTCGGGCATCCGGCGTACGCTGCCGTCGGCGGCGGGGAAGGTGACGAGGTTGCGCCTGTGGTGGAATATTCCCTCGGGGTTGAGGCTGACGGGGCGCTCCTGGTGCGAGAGCCAGAGATAGGTCTCCGCCTTCTCCAGCGCCACGGGCAGCCAGGCCACCCCTGAGTGGGCGAAGAGCATCCGCAGAGCGGGGAACTTCTCCATGAGCCCCTCGGCCATGATGGCGACGAGGAAGGTGGCGTTGTCCATGGCCGGGGCCACGAACTCGGCCACGGGATGGCCCAGGCTGAGGTTGGCCGCGACCCGCTCCACGAAGGGGGCGTTGGAGTCCAACTCCTGGCCGGCGGGCCCAGCCGACGGATGGGCACAGACGGCTATCCCCTGGGCCTCCAGCTCCCTCCAGAGCGGCCAGTAGTAAGCGCTGGTCGGGAAGCGCTCGTTGAAGAAGACGGGGCGCACCATGGCCGCGCGAAAGCCTGCGGCCGCCACGCGCTTGGCCTCCCGCACGGCAAAGACGACGTCCTGCATGGGCAGGACCGCCACCGGGTGCAGCCGCTCGGGAGCCGCCCGGCAGAAGTCGAGGACCCAGTCGTTGTAGGCCTGGGCCAGGGCGCGGGCCACGTCGGGGTTCTCCACGTGGGGGTAGTACTCGGCGAAGAGGGTCGGGAAGAGGAGCGCCTGGTCCACCCCCATGGCGTCCATGTCCCGTAGCCGGGCCCGCGGGTCGCTGGCCCCGGGGTTGACCTCGTGCCGCTGGCTGGGGTCCAGCCCGCCGATCTCCTGGGGGGTCATGCCGGGCCGCCAGATGGCGTATCGAGGGATGGCGGCGCTGGGCAGCTCGGGCGCCGGCCTGCCGTTTAGGATGGTGTGAGGCCCCAGCTCGTCCCGCTCGTGCCAAAAGCACGACCGCGCGACGACCCGGTACGCCGGCTCCAGGAACTTGTCCCAGAGCGCCGCCGGCTCCAGCACGTGGCTATCGGCGTCGAAGACCGCGTAGCGCTGGCTCTCCTTTGACGCTGCCATCATGCTCAGCGGCCCCTCGGCTACCGTACCGTCATCCGGTCGGCGTACTCCCGCTCCACGTCCTCCGTCCTGGGGTACCAGTCGGGCTTGTGGTAGGACTGGGGCTCGTTGGTGGTGAATATCTTCTGCTCGATGCCGTACATGCGGCCGGCGTTGGCGCCCATGAGCTTGGCCTGCGCCGCCTCCGGCACCCCCAGCTCCTCCATCTCCCGGATCGCCGTCCAGGCGTCGGCGCCGTCATGGTGGTACACGTCCGAGGACCAGATGCCGATCTCCTCGTAGAAGCCGTGCTGGCGGTAGACCGGCGTCTCGTCGCCCTCGAAGGCGATGAAGCACCGCTCGTGGAAGAGCTCGCTGGGCAGGCGGGTGAGCCGGGGGGTGCGCTCGTTGCGGTAGAGGTGGAAGGCGCGGTCGCACTCCTCCAGCAGCATGGGGAGCCACGAGGCGTTGGACTCCATGATGGCCATGCGAGTGATGCCGGGATGGCGCTCCAGGAAGCCGGAGAGGAGCACGTTGACCAGCCAGACCATGGACTCGTGAGCGAAGCTGAGGGTCTGGGAGGCCGCCCCGAGCTGCCGTGGATTTATGGCCAGGTCCACGAATGCGCCGGGGGTGTAGCTCGCACCCGGAGTCTTCTTGTGGGCGAACCCGCCGGTGAGCGTGTGCATGCCCACCACCAGGCCCGTCTCCTCGAAGGCCCTCCAGAGGGGCTCGAAGGCCGGCGTGTTCGGATACCTGCCCTGGATGTCGATGGGACGCACCATGGCCACCTTGAACCCCCGCTTGGCCGCCTGCCGCAGCTCCTGGGCGGCGAGCTGCGGGTTCTGGAGCGGCAGGATGGCCGCCGGGAAGAGCCGGTCGGGGGCCACCGAGCACCAGTCGTACACCCAGTCGTTGTAGGCCCGGGCCATCAGCACCGCCGCATCGAAATTCTCCACGAACAGAAAGTTGGAGAACATCATGAGCGGGATGACCACCACCTGGTCGATCCCCTGGAGGTCCATGTCGGCGACGCGGGCGTGGGGCTCCCTGGCCCCTTTCTGCTGGGCCTCGTCGCACTGCTCCTCCGTGAGCTTCATGGTATAGAGCTTGCGGATGATCTTCTTGTTGATGCCCGGCCCGCTCATCTCCAACAGATTGGGTATGCGCCGGGCGTCAGGCTGGAAACCCATGTTGTTTGCCGGATCGTGGCCCAGGGCCCAACTGCCGACACCCATTTTGTTGCCGTTGACGATGACGTTGATGCCATCGGCCCAGAACCAGGGCTTCACCAACTCCTTCTCCTTTTCGGAGAGGTAGTCCCAGATATCGGGGAGCTCGGTGATGTGCGCGTCGCAGTCGAACACCGGGTAGCGCTTTTCCAGCAATGCCATGGCTGCCATCCTCCCGCTGGACGTCACGTTTCTTGGGACATCACCAAGCGGGCCGAGCGTACCAGCGCCCTCAGAGCGTGTCAACGTGTTTACGGAGCGATGAGCGCCCGCGCCACGGCGGTCTGTGCGCCCGAGTCCCGGCGCCACTCCGACTCCTGGAAGGCCCGGTCTATCTCGTCCAGCGCGTAGCGGTTGGAGACGATCTCGTGGTACGGGTAGCGGTCCTTGGTGCGGACGATGAAGTCCATCACCCTCGGGATGGTCCACGGGTCGTAGATGCCCACGCCGATAACGGTGACCCGCCCGGAGACGAGACTCGACGGGCTGATGGGGACCGTGTCGGCGGAGTTGATGGCGCCGATCTCCAGGTGGCGGCCCTCCTTGCGGACCATGCGGATGCCCTCGGCGAAGGCTGATGCGAAGCCAACCACGCCCACCACCACGTCGGCGCCCAGGCCGCCGGTCAGCTCCTTCACGCGCTCCACCCGCGCCTCGGCGGTGGGGTGCTCGTTCAGGTCGATGGTCTGGTCGGCGCCCATGCGCTTCGCCAGCTCCAGCCGCGCCGCCTGGCCGTCGACCACGATGACGCTGGCGGCGCCCCGCTCCCGGGCGATGGCGGTGGCGTAGAGCCCCAGGCCGCCGGCCCCCTGGATGACGACCCGCTCGCCGAACTTGACGCCCGCCTTCTCCAGCCCGAACGCCACCTCGCTAAAGGCGCAATTCACGGGCGCCGCCAGCTCATCGGAGAGCCCATCGGGGAGCTTGAATGCCACATGGCCAGGGCGCAGGTAGTAGTAGTCAGCGAAAGCGCCGGTGAAATAGGGGTACGTTCCCAGGGGAATAGCGGTGGAGAAAGCGGTGTGCGGATAGGCGTACAGGTCGCCCGATGCGCAGGTGGGGCACTTACGGCACGGATAGAAGTAGGCGAAGGTCACCCGGTCGCCCTCCCGAAGCGGCTGGCCCAGGGAGTCGGCCGTGAGCCCCTTCCCGAGTCCGTGGACGCGGCCCGTCATCTCGTGGCCCATGGCTCTGGCGGTATTTGGGCGGCCCCCCGGCCCGAAGTCCGCGCCCATGTCGCCCCGCCAGATGTGCAGGTCCGTGCCGCAGATCATGGCGGCCGTGACCTTCAGGAGCATCGCCCCCGGCTCCAGCTTCGGCAAGGGGTACTACCGGAGCTCGAATGGCTCATGGGGCCCCTTGAAGACAGCCAACCTTCCGGTCTCCGCCATCGCCTCGTCCTTTCCGCTAGCCTAGCTGGGGTGCGTCCCGATACGGGAGGAGTCTAAGGTCGGCTTTTCGTGGATGTCAATGCGCCCGTCGCGGAGGAGCTCGGATTGTTGACAGCGCGCGTGACGGCGGCTACCCTCCGCTCTCGACACGTAGGAGCAGGGCTGGCGAGCCCCAACGGCGGACCGGCTACCCCAACTGGTAAGGAGACTGAAGCGATGGCCCGCGATTACACCGTGATATCTTCGGACAGCCACATCGACCTGCGCTGGATGGAGCCCGACCTGTTCGTGAGGAACGTGCCAGCCAGCATGCGGGACGAGGTCCCCCACGTGGTCGAGTCGAAGGACGGGCCCATCTGGTTCGCCGGAGGGCGGGCCATGACCGTGGTGCCCCTCAACTTGCCCATCTCCACGTCTTCTCGCCCGACCTCGACGCCATCCCGCCGAAGGGGGTCTCCAAGCACATCGACCGGATGCACGAGGTCGGCTTCTACGATGGCCGGCCGCATCCGACTATCCCTGCCCTGCGCCTGTCGGATATGGACCTGGGCGGCATCGACGCCGAGATTATCTACGGACCCCTTGGCGTGGAGCGGCAGCTCAAGACCCGGGCGATGGTGCACACGGTCTACGAGATCTATAACTCGTGGCTGGCCGATTTCTGCAAGAACAGCCCCGACCGCCTCGGCGGGCTGGCGATGATCGCCAGCGACAACCCGGAGTACGCGGCCGGGGAGCTGCGCCGTTGCGCGAAGCTGGGCCTGCGGGGCGCCGACTTCGCGGTGACCACGTCCGTGCTGCCCATCTGGCACCGGGACTGGGACCCCCTCTGGGCCGCCTCCCAGGAGTGCCAGATGCCCATCTCCTTCCACACAAGGGGCATCGCCATACGCATGCCCGAGGAGAACGGCGACATGTACCGGGAGTACGAGCCCCAGCACTCCGCGGTGCGGCTCACCGTTTTCCAACTCGCCGGGGCCGAGGTGATCGCCAGCCTCATCTTCTCCGAGGCGGTCGAGCGGTTTCCCGGCTTCCAGTTCGTGCTGGGCGAGTGCGGCGTGTCGTGGCTCCTCTACATCTTGCGGCGGATGGACCTGGAGTTCGAGGACTTGGGCAGCCAGTTCAACCTCTCGATGAAGCCCAGCGAGTACTGGCGCAGGCAGGGGCACACCACCTTCCAGCGCGAGCCCGGTCTCGCCGACGTGCTGCATGTGGTGGGCGAGGACAACGTGATGTGGGGCTCCGACTACCCCCACGCCGACGGCGTTTGGCCGGATACCAAGCACTGGATAGACCTCGACCTGCAGGGCCTGAGTCCGGAGACCCGTCGCAAGATCACCCGCGACAACACGGGTAAGCTGTACGGGTTTCTCAAGTAGCGCTTCCTCGTCGAAAGTAGCGGAAGGACCGGCCTTTCGGGCCGGTCCTTCTTAATAAAAGGCTAGCGGTCGGACTTGCACTCTCCCTACGGCGCGACCTCCACGATCGCCTCGATCTCCACCGCCATGCCCGCGGGCAGCGTGGCAACCCCCACGGCGGAACGGGCGTGGCTTCCTCGCTCGCCGAAGGCCTCCAGCAGCAGCTCCGAGCAGCCGTTGATCACCGCCGGCGTATCGGTAAACTCGGGGTCGCTGTTGACCATGCCCAGCAGCTTGACGAAGTGGACCACCTTGTCCAGGTCGCCGATGGCCGCCTTGAGCTTGGCGAGCAGGCTGAGACCGCAGCAGCGGGCCGCCTCGTAGCCCTGCTCCACCGTCAGCTCCCTTCCCAGCTTGCCCGTGACCATGGAGCCGTCGGGCTTCGTGGGGCCGACGCCGGAGAGGTAGATCAGGTTCCCCGTGCGCTGAGCGGGGACCAGTGACGCGCGGGGCGTCGCGGGAGGGTCCAGCGTGAACCCCATCTGCTTGAGCTTGTCTTCTACTTGCGACATTTGCACCTGCCTGGTTACGTACGTTGCTAAGGATGGTGGAGCCACCGGACGGATTCGAACCGTCGACCTGCGGTCTACGAAATCGTATCGCCCTGTTCGCCCTTGTTCCCTGGTAGCCGCTGGCGTACTACTCTAACACTTCATTGGCCTTGGAGGTTCGTCGCCGTCCCTGGATGGCCACCCGTGTTGTCGTCAAAACTGTCGTCAAACCCGTTCCAATGAATGCCCTTGCGCGCCAACCCAGATGGGGGGGTCTATTCTCGGTCCCTGGTGGTGGTACTTATTCTCCGCTCGCGCACCTGGATCCCTAAAACCAAGGGTAAAGTCCCGTTTTAGCCACCGGATTAGCTTTGAAGCAGCTTGAACAACATCTTAACCTGTTCTGGTCCCAACAGACGCCGATGATTGTAGCGCCAGACATACTCAGCAAGATAGAGGGGCAGCCGTTCTCGGCGGACTCCCCCTTTGGCTGCCAGACGCCGCTTGAGATAACCCCAGAAGCCCTCCAAGCCGTTGACGTGGCTCCCTTGCCGATCGCTGAACGCCTGGCTGTGGTCCACAAGCCGGTGGACGTAGCCCCCCGCTGCGACGCCCGTGTAGCTGGTAAAGGTGTCCGAGCAGACGATGGAGCCACGTTGCACGCGTTGGTGCAGGAGCGGCAGCAGCGTCTTGGCTTCCACGTTAGGTACCACTTGCGCCCACACCAGGCCACCTCGACACAGGATCCCAAAGACAGCTTGCTTAGTGGTTCCACGGCCCCGCTTCGTGCCCTGAACACGCTTTGCCAGGCGCCTGTTGCGCCAGGAACCTCCCAGGTAGGTCTCGTCGACCTCCACCACGCCGGAGAAGACATGGGGAACGTCCCGGACCATGGCCTGGCGCACCACGATCAGGGCTCGCAGGACTCGCTTTCGCTCCAGGCGGGCCTCCTGGGCAATCACCTCGGCACTCTGCCCCAAGACGAACCAGCGCAACAGTCGCCGCCACTCCCCTGGCGACAACCGAAGCGGCAGCGCCCTGGGCACCCACTCGTAGTGGCAGGCTGCACAACGACTCTTACCTCGCCGAATGCTCCAGCTCTTGGCGTGTTGACATCGAGGGCACCCAATCTTCCGTCCCATGCCACCATTCTCTCACAGGTGGCTGTTTTGGGACTATACCCAAAACCAATTGGAATTGGTGGCCATTGGTGATTGAGATAGACTCCGCGGTGTGCAGTAATCGACACGTGTTGGTGGCCTATCCGCTAGACACAATGGGAGGCAGGATAGTTTGGACGCTGCTCTTGGGATGAACTCAATGCCAACCGGAGGCAGTGGACTCAGGAACCTGTTCTATCCGCCCCTTGGGCGATACTCAACTATGTGCCAATGAAGGCCCAGTCAGATGCAGCCTGTTGCGAAACTCACAGGAGGTCCTAAGGGGAATGGGATTTAGGTTCCTGAAATGGCATTGATTAGCCCAATGAAGAACAGGATAACCCCAGCCGCAGTGGCGGCGGCCGAAGGGGCCCTTATAGTAACTTGGGGGCTCCCCCGATACGCTACTACGCCACCCGTGACTAGCACTGCCCCAAGTACAAGGAATAGGACGTTTTCCATTTTGTGACCTCCTCCAGCGCCTATCGGCTACTTCTTAGGACGAGCGATGACTCACTTTGGTTTCCGCACAAGTCAAATGTTCTTGAAATGCGTGGCTGGCAGCTGCGATGCGCCACAGGTTATGATGGAGTTCATCACCTCGACTCATGTCGGGTCCGAGCCTGAGCGGCGCACGCAGCCAACTTTTGATGGAGCTTCGTATGCTGACCGCCCTGAAAGCCTTTATGGTTTTAGGGAGCACTTGGTTGGCGCTGACTGGGTGCAGCCAAGCTGCCCCAGCTCAAGCCACAGTTCGTCTGGCGTATTCGTTGGACACCGTCTATTACCCAGTCACCGGCACGACAACTCGGGAGATTCATGCTTCGGTCGAGGCCAATGGACCGGATTTCGCAGGGGAAAGCGGAATCCGATGCACAACTGGCCTCGCCGAGGAGAGCGATCGTACCAGGTCGAGTTCTTGGAGCGCGTTCTATTATGTGAGCTTGAGTCAATGAACATGGTCCTGGACGTGGTGGTGCCCTTGGTGGCGTTATCTAGCCTCCACAGCGTCCGGTCCCCAAACGTAAACTGCGTCATAGTACTGCCGAGGATCGTCTTGATAGCAGCCTACGTTGGCCCCAAATGGTCAGCGTGTTCCCAGTAGTCTGACTTGGTTACGGTTAGGAGAGACACAGCGCGGCCTTGCCAAGTTCGTAGAGTTGCTCGATTTGAGCCGCCGTTGGAGTGCCCGCTGCATTATGTGTAGCGAACCAGGGACCGAGTGGGCCACCAGCAATCATACCATTCCAAAGCATTCCACCATTTGCGAGATCACCCAAGATAGGCGTTGTAATTGAGTTCTCCATCGCAACATATCCCGCTTTATTGGTCGCAGTAGACGCAACAGCGATTCCGTTTACATAGAAGGTAAGGCCGTTCGCAGCGGTCGCACCGCCAGTCCCGTCGTAGGTGACAACGACATATATCCACTGATTGAGCGGGATAGCTACGTCAGGAACGCGCTTGGGGAAGGCTGTAGCACTCTCCTCCCCTATGGTTAGATTGAGCTTGTTGCCATCCTCGACAATGAAACGGTACTCACGCAACGGTGTTGTGTTGTGCCACTTAGTGAATATCGCCGCATAAGCGCCTCCTACTACGTGGACCCACGCGCCAACGCTGAACCCAGCGTCTCCACTATCGTCCACGCTCCACGCAGCGGCGTCGGGCGTAGTCGCGTGTTCATCCAACCCATTGAACGTTACGATAGGCACGCTACATTGTATGCCTGGGGGGATGTCAAAAGCAGAAACAGCTTCGCTCCAGGTAAACGTAGCCTGAATGGCACCAAGCGTGGTGAAGGTGATACCAGCGCTAGTATCGACCAAGGGCAAGATGACACCTGTAGGGCCCAGAATGGCCAACACTTGCTGTTCAAGGTTGGCCTCGGGCGTAGGCGTGGCCGTAGTTGGGGGTGTAGGGGGGTGGGTGGTCTCTAAGTCGGCGACCCTCTGTTCTAGGTCTACGAAGCCATCAACAAGCTCGTCGAGCTCCCAGCTTAGAGCCTCGAAGCCTTCACCAGACGCAAGGTCGATTTGTGTATCGTTCTTCTTGCACTCCGTGTCGAATTGCCCAGTCTGCTGGTCACCGATAATTCGGACGTTTCCCCTCGCGTCAACACAACCGTGATAAATATCGCTCGCTGGACCTAGATGCGTGGCGCGTAGCACCGTAATCCCGCCGCCCAGGAGCAAGAGCGCTGCTACTATCACGATAATCGCCCGCCTTGTCAGTAGCATGTGGCCCTTCAACTTATATAGACCACTCTAGTTTCAAGGGCTGGCGTTTGCATCACTCGGAACTACGAAATTCAGGCGATTTCGTAAAAGCTCAGATAGGTTCTGCGGCCAAGTATCGAGCCTGAACAGAGTTACAACTCACTCACAACACCAATCCGCCGCTCAAGACGGCACATGCTTGCAGCGTGTATGGTGATGAGGTGTTGACGGAAATTCCTATGTCCATCCGGGCGGAAGCTAATTGGAGATTGAGGATGGAAGGACGGCGCTGGGAGTGGGCTGAGTATGACGTGAGAAGTTCGGCAGATGAGACGCACCACCAGATTGGGATACGTTGATCTCCTAGTGACAATTTGCTCAATGACGCGACTTGAAATCTTGTGCACTTGAGTCTAGGGGAATTAGTAATGCCCTCGAATGCAACTGAGATTTCGTGGCTTTGGAATAACCGCAACGCTTTGGGATAGGCGATAACGTCTAATTGTCGTCAAAACTGTCGTCAACTGGGCATGATGAAGGCCCCAGGGTTGGCCCTGGGGCCCCATTCTGTAGCTGAAGGAGTGGAGCCACCGGACGGATTCGAACCGTCGACCTGCGGTTTACGAAACCGCTGCTCTACCACTGAGCTACGGTGGCCTGGCAGTCGATGGATTGTGCGGCCCCCGGGCTCGCAGCGGGTCTGCTGCCACGGCAAGCCTACAGGCCACTCCTATCCCGGTCAACCGCTGGGGCCATGAGCGGGCTAATCGACCTCGCGATACAACTGCCTGACCTGTTGGCTTGACGACGAGCGCCCGCCGCTTTCTCCCGGGACGTTGCTTGCGGAAGATAGAGGAGCTGGCTGATCTCCAACAGGTGGCCGTCCGGGTCGCGGAAGAAACAGCGAATCTCGCCACCCCAGTCCGACTTTAGTGGGGGGGTGAGAAACTGGGCGCCTCGAGCCTTGAGCACCTCGTAGGCCCCCTGACAGTTCGGCACCCGGAGCGTCAGCTCAGCGCTCACCATGTTCGGGTCGGCTGGAGGAGCCAGCGTCACGTCTGGCTTGTCCACGGTCGGCCCGCCGCCAGTGACCGCCAGGATCCAGACGCCCTGGAACTGGAAGACCGCCGATGTGCCGCCGTACTCCCGATACAGCGTGGCGCCGAGCACGTCACGGTAGAACCACCGCGCCCGCTCGATGTCGCTGACCACCAGCAGCAGGCTCAGCTCGACACCTGCAACGGGGAAATCGCCGTCGCCCATCTGCTCACCCCCTTTAGATAGCTATACGCCGCCATTCTCTGGGCTAAACGCCGCCATTCTCCGGTCGGCCGCATGCGGTCCGAGCCATTGATCACCGGCATGGGCCCCGGCGGCGCTACCCCGTCTGACGGCGTCTGCCCCTGAGGAACGTGCCGGCTGTCGCGCCCAGGGGCCCCCATAGGCCTCCCTCCAGGGCTCCCAGTGGGAGGAAGACCGCCCACAGTCTGCCCAGCTCCAGCTCCGCGATGACCTCACCCACGTCGCCGCCGGTGGAGGCCTGGGCCAGGACATACCCGGTGCTGGGCAGTGCCACCACCGCCACCCCGATGGCCGCTCCGATAATCACGCCCCGTTTGCCGGCGGCTCGGTGGCCCAGGGCCATCTCCACGACGAAGGCCGTGATGAAGGGCGAGAGCAGCCACACGGGGCCCACCCAGTCGCCCAGCCAAGCGTCCAGGTCGATGGCGGCGACGATGGCCAAGGCCCCCATCACCAGGGCCAAGGCCCCGCGCACGAGCAGTCCCTTAGTTAGCCGCATAGCCGGCCACGAGTCCGTCCTCTCGCGTCCACTTGAGGGATGCGATGGCCGGACGTGGCTTGTCCCCCTTGTGGTTCCATGCTACCATTTCGCCGTCTCGCGTGAGGGCCCATCGCGCCCATTCCCACCGACAGGTGGGAGACCCATTCGCTTTATGGGGGGTAGCTTGTGGCCCAATCCACCGCCGTCGTAAGCTCCACTGTCGAACGCGTCCTTGAGCGCGCCCTTGCCGGCGAGCCGCTGTCGGCCGCCGACGGCTATGCGCTTATCGCCGCCCAGGGCCAGCAGCTGGCAGCCCTGGTCTCGGCGGCGGGCCGGCTGAACGAGCGGGCCAGGCCCCATCGCCGGGTCACCTATTCGCGCAAGGTCTTCCTGCCGCTGACCAACCTCTGCCGCGACCGGTGCGGCTATTGCACGTTCGTGAAGGCGCCCGGCCAGCGGAGCGCGCACACCATGACGCCCGACGAGGTGGTGGCGGTGGCGTCCGAGGGCGCGCGCCTCGGGTGCAAGGAGGCGCTGTTCAGCCTGGGCGACCACCCGGAGTGGCGTCACCCGGAGATGGCGGATACCCTCCGGGCCTTGGGCTATGGCTCCACGCCCGAGTATGTGGCGGATATGTGCAGGCTGGTGCTGGAGGAGACGGGCCTGCTGCCCCATACCAACTGCGGTCTGCTGGACCGTCCGGAGATGGAGGCCATCGCCCGGCACAACGCCAGCATGGGGCTGATGCTGGAGAACGTGAGCCCCCGGCTGCTGGAGCGGGGCGGCCCCCACTTCGGGTGCGAGAGCAAGGCGCCCGAGCTGCGCCTCGCCACGCTGGAGCTGGCCGGCGAGCTGGGCGTGGCCATAACCACCGGCATCCTCATCGGCATCGGCGAGCGCCCGGAGGAGCGGGTGGACTCGCTGCTGGCCATCCGCGAGCTTCACCAACGCCACGGCCACATCCAGGAGGTGATCGTCCAGAACTTCCGGGCCAAGGCGGACACGCGCATGCGCCGGGCGGACGAGCCCTCCACCATCGATATGCTGCGCACCCTGGCCACGGCCCGCCTGTTGCTCGGCGCGGAGATGAATATTCAGGCGCCGCCGAACCTGAACGCCGACGGCTGCCAGACCTATCTGTTGGCCGGCATCAACGATTGGGGCGGCGTCTCGCCCCTGACGGTGGACTTCATCAACCCCGAGGCGCCCTGGCCGCAGCTCACCCATCTGCAAGGGCTCACCGCCGAGGCGGGCTACGAGTTGCACGAGCGTCTGGCCATCTACCCTGAGTACGTCACATCCGGCCGTTGGCCCCTGCCGGCGGCCGTCGCACGGCGAGTGGCGGAGTTGGCGGGACCGGACGGTCTCGTGAAACAGGAGCTTGAGCAATGGTAAAACAGACTGAGGCTCTGCCGGAGTTGGCGGCGGCCCTGGAGCGGCTGATGAGCGCCACGGCGCCGGAGCTGGCACGAATCATGGACAAGGCGCTGGCCGAGCGCGAGGTGTCGGCGGAGGAGGGCGCGCTGCTGTTCGAGGCCGACGGCCCGGCGCTCCTGGCCCTGATGGCCACCGCTGACGAGCTGCGCCGCCGCGCCGTGGGCGATACCGTCACCTATGTGGTGAACCGCAATATCAACTTCACCAACGTCTGCATCAAGCGGTGCGGCTTCTGCGCCTTCAGCCGCGACCACCGGCAGGAGGAGGGCTACTTCCTGCCCCTGAACGAGGTGCTCCGCCGCGCCAGGGAGGCGTGGGAGCTGGGCGCCACGGAGGTGTGCGTTCAGGCGGGGCTGCCCCCCAAGATGGACGGCAATCTCTACGTGGAGCTGACCAGGGCGCTCATGGCCGAGCTACCGGAGATGCACATCCACGGCTTCTCGCCCGAGGAGGTGCTCTACGGCGCGGTGCGCTCCCGCTGCTCCATCGAGGAATACCTGCGCGAGCTCAAGGAGGCGGGCGTGGGCAGCCTGCCGGGCACCTCGGCCGAGATCTTGGACCAGGCCGTGCGCGACAAGATATCGCGGGGCCGCATCACCGTCGAGCAGTGGGCCGAGGTGATCACCACCGCCCACCGGCTGGGCATCCCCACCACGTCCACCATCATGTTCGGCCACGTGGAGACGAACCTCCAGCGGGCTCGGCATGTCGCCTATCTGCGCGACATCCAGAAGGCCACCGGTGGCATCACCGAGTTCGTGCCGCTGAGCTTCGTCCACTCGGAGGCGCCCATGCACCAGAAGGGCCTGGTGAAAGGCATCCGGCCCGGCGCCACCGGGGCCGAGGTGATCAGGATGCACGCCATCGCCCGCATCATGCTCCACGGCCACATCCCCAACATCCAGTGCTCCTGGGTGAAGGAGGGCACCAAGCTGGCCCAGGTGCTGCTGGCCGCCGGCTGCAACGACGTGGGCGGCACGCTAATCAACGAGAGCATCTCCACGGCGGCGGGGGCGAACCACGGCCAGCTCGTGCCGCCGTCGGCGCTGCGGCGGTTCATCCGCGACGCGGGCCGCACTCCCGCCGAGCGCACCACGCTCTATAAGATTCGCCGCGTGTTCCATGAGGAGCCCGACGAGCCGGAGCCGCTGGACGTAGCCGCCGCGGACCCCGACCGGTTCGGCTCCTACCACCAGCTCATCAAGCTGGAGGCGTTCCGCTACGAGGGCCAGCGCGCGCCGGACCTCCACGGCCCCACGCTCCAGGAGGCCAGGGCGGCACGGGACGGCCAGTAAGTGTCATTCTGAGGAGGGCAGCGACGAAGAATCTCATGCCTGGAATGGTGAGAGATCCTTCGTTTCACTCAGGATGACAGATGCTTCGCACAGGATGACGGGCGGGTCACTCAAGATGACGAGCGCTTGGCAAAAGATGGCAGACGCCGAATGGTGAGCGTGTGAGCACACATATCCTCGCGCTGGCCGGCGGGGTAGGGGGCGCCAAGCTCGCCCTGGGCCTGTCGCGCGTCCTGCCCCCGGAGTCGCTGACGGTTGTGGTCAACACCGGCGACGACGAGACCTTCCACGGCCTCCACGTGAGCCCGGACCTGGACACGGTCATGTACACCTTGGCCGGCGTCTCCAACTCCGACATGGGCTGGGGCCTGGCCGGCGAGACCTTCCGTACCCTGGACGCGCTGGGCCGGTACGGCGCGCCCACCTGGTTCAGGCTGGGCGATGCCGACCTGGCCACCCATATCCGTCGCACGGACCTGCTGGCCCAGGGCTGGACGCTGAGCCGGGTGACCCACGAGCTGTGCAGCCGCCTGGGCGTGCGGCACTCGGTGGCGCCCATGAGCGACGACCCGGTCCGCACCGTCGCGATAACAGGGGAAGGGGAGCTGCAGTTTCAGGAGTACTTCGTGCACCGGCGGTGCGAGCCTCCCATCGTGGGCGTCCGGTTCGACGGGGCGGAGTCGGCCACCGTGTCGCCGGCGTTCCGGAGCGCGCTGGCCGAGGCGGACTGCCTCGTCTTCTGCCCCTCGAACCCGCTGGTGAGCATCGGCCCCATCCTGGCGGTCCCCGGCGTGCGGGAGGCGATAACCTCCTTCCCCGGACCGCGGATAGCCGTCAGCCCCATCGTGGGCGGCCAGGCGCTGCGGGGGCCAGCCGCCAAGATGATGGCGGAGCTGGGCGAGGAGGTGAGCTGCGTTGGCGTGGCCCGCCGTCTCCGGGGCGTGTGCGATATCATGGTCATCGACGAGGTGGACCAGGCCGATGTCTCCGCCATCGAAGCGCTGGGGATGAGGGCCGCTGTCGCCCGCACGGTTATGGAGAGCGAGGACGATAAAACCGCTCTGGCTCAGGCGGTATTGGCGCTGGCGGCCGGCGCGGTCCGTGGAGACCCCCGTGTCCGGTCTTGAGGTGCTGGTGCCCATGAAACCGCTGGCGTCGGCCAAGTCGCGGCTGGCACCGGCGGTGCCGGACCCGCGGCGCCGGGCGCTGGCGCTCCTGATGCTCCAGCGAGTCCTGGACGCTGCCCGTCATGCGGTTGGCGCTGACGCCTGCCGGGTCGTCGGCGGAGACGCCCTGGTGCGGCGCGTGGCCGAGTCGGCCGGATGCGAATGGGGCCCGGAGGAGGGCAACGACCTCAACGGGTCGCTCTGGCTGGCCATGGACGCCCGCTTCAGGGAGGGCGCGGCGGCCACTCTTTTCCTTCCCGCCGACCTACCCCAGGCCACGCCGGAGGACGTGACGGCGGTGGTCGCGGCCAGCGTGGGGCTGAGCCGGCCGGTGGGCGTGCGGGCGAGCGGCGATGGCGGGACCAACGCGCTGCTGCTGCCCGCCGCGTGCGCCTTTCAGCCGGCGTTTGGGGAGCAGAGCTTTCGCCGGCACGTGGAGTTGGCGGCGGCCCGAGGGGCGCTCCTGGAGACGCCGGCGGCCCCCGGCCTGGCCTTCGATATCGATACGCCCGAAGACCTGGCGTGGGCCGAGATCGCCATCGCGGGCTTCACCGGCGAGGCGGACCGCTGGGAGGAGTGGCTGCGCCGTGGCGGTGCGGGCCCATCCCCACAAACGGAGGGAGCGGCGCTCTCCGGCTCGCCCGCGCTCCCAAGGGGGGGCGATGGCTGAGGGTCAGACCAAAATAGGCGTCCTGCTCGGCACCCGGGGCATGGTCATGCGCGCCCAGCGGGAGGGAGTGCCCGTGGACCCCTCTGCGCTGCTGCGGATGGCGGAAGAGGCCGAGGCGGGCGGAGTTGACTCCGTGTGGGTGGGCGACAGCCTCGTCTCCAAGCCACGCCTGGAGCCGGTGGCGACGCTGGGTGCCCTCGCCGCCAGGACCAGCCGCGTCCGGCTGGGCACCGCCGTGCTGCTGCCCGCGCTTCGCCATCCGGTGACACTGGCCCATAGCCTGGCCACGGTGGACATCCTCTCCCAAGGCAGGCTCGTTGTGGCCGCGGGGGCCGGGGGCGCCTTCACCCCGGACCAGCGAGAGGACTGGTACGCGGCGGGCGCCACCCCGGAGTCGCGCACCGGCCGCCTCATCGAGACCGTGCAGATTCTGAAACGGCTGTGGAGCGAGGAGCGCGTAAGCTTTGAGGGCAGGCACTTCCACTTGAACGAGGTCACCCTCCATCCCCGGCCCGTTCAGCCCGGCGGCGTTCCCATTCTGCTGGCGTGCCACCACCGGACCGGCGCCGATGCCCAGTACCGGCGCGCGGCCCGCTTCGCCGATGGAATCATGGGCATCACGGATTCCCCGGAGGAATACGCCCAGGTGATACGGCGGGTTGAGGAGATGGCGATTGAGGAGGGCCGGGACCCTGGGGTGCTGGAGCGGGCCTTCTACCTGACCGTGAACATCGGTGGAGACGCGGTCGCGGCGGCGGCCGAGGCGCGGGACTTCCTGATGCAGTACTACCGCGTGGAGCACTGGGGCGACCGCTGGGGGCCTTGGGGCGCCCCGGAGGCGGTGGCTGGGAGCATGGCCGAGTACGCCCGGGCCGGCGCCGGACACCTGGTGGTGCGCTTCGCTTCCTGGGACCAGCCTGCGCAGCTCCGCCTGTTTCTCCAGGAGGTCTTGCCCGCCTTCAGGGCGGTAGAGGCGGGAGGCCGGTAGTCTCCAGTCCGGGGAGGGGGGCTTTGTGCGCGTGAACGGGGCGTGGGTGGTCCCCTTGGCTCTCGTGGTGGCTGTCGTGGCGCAGGCGTGTGGCGCGGCGGCCCCCGACGAGCACGAGTCCGATACCTACGTGTACGAAAGCAAAGGGACCCGGTTCACCTACACGGTGCTCGCTCCTCCTGACAACGAGATGGTTCAGAGGGTCGAGGAGCACCGGCGCAAGACCGGCGCTGCCCCGGTTAGCTACATACTCGTTACCATGGACAACACCAACGGTCACGAAGAACGGTTTTTCCCCAACCTTGGCGTCGTGACGGAGGACAAGGAGCCGATCGTTTTCTTGGAGGCGAGGCGGGTGTTCGCTGCATGGAGCCGGGGTGGGGACTCCGCGGTGCGGGCTGAAGGGGCAGCGCTATTCGACGAGTTCTACCAGAAGGAGAGCGCTCCACCAGGCGGGACTATGGATGCGCTGCTGGCGAGCCTGGTGCCCGTGTCCTCTGTCTGGAGAGTTCTCATTCTGTCAAGCCTGTTCGATGCGATGGAGGGGGGCCAACCGCCCGCCATCGAGCTGCAAAAGCAGGAGAGGTAGAGGGCGCGCGGGCTCAGACCGGCCGCACGCGGATCCTGGCGGCCACCGCCCGGCCGATGGACACGCTGCTCCCGCCCAGCTCCAGGTCCACCACGCCGCGATATGGCGCGTTCTCCTGGACCCGCACCGTCTCGTTCGGGAGGATCCGGTTCTTCACCAGGAAGCAGAGCAGCGTGTAGTCCTCGTCCGGGATCCGTGCCACCACATACTCCTTGCCGTTCTTGGCCTGGTCGAGCTTGAGCAGATCGGCAGGCGCTTTCCAGGTGCCCGGATCATCCTGGGGGTAAATGGGACGGCCGAAGGGGCAGGTGTCCGGATATCCCAGCTTCTCCTCCAGGCGGGTCAGCAGCTTCGGCGAAACGCTGTGTTCTAGCTGGTGAGCCTCTATCTCGGCACGCTCCAATGGCACGTCGAGCAGGTCCACGAGCAGCCGCTCGGACAGCCGGTGGCGCCTTACGATGTGAAGCGCCCGCTTGCGGCCCTCCTCGGTGAGGTGGACCTCTTTGTTCTTATCGATCGTCATCAAGCCCTCCTTGGCTAGCCGGTGCACCATGCCGGACACCGATGCCAGGGTAGTGCCCACCTCCTCCTCGGGCGGAATGTGTCGGAGGTAGGTGGCGAGCTGGCCGACGTGGGGGGCTACGCCGTCCTCCCAGAGGATTGCGAGGGACAGGAGGTAGTTCTCGGCGGCCCTGGAGAGCCGGCTCTGCGCCTGCGGGGCGCTGGCGCCGGAGGCTTTGGGCTGCCCTCCCCGCTGTCGTGGCTTCACGCTCTGGGAAGCGGCCATCCTTCACCTTTCTGTCGTCCTATCCTAAACTGGCGTCCTATCCTAAACCGGGTGCCGGTGGGCACGGCCCCATTATGGCATGCCGCGCCACCCTCGTGCGACCATGCGACGGCCGTGTGCTACACTTCCACACCGGCATCCCCTCGCAACCAGGAGCCTCCCGTGCCCACGCTTACCGGCCCCAGCCGGTCCTCCAGGTCTGGACTCCCGGCCGACTCAGTCATGATCATGCTGCACGGCCTCGGCGCCAACGGCGATGACCTGATCAGCCTGGCCGGCCTCTTCGCCGGTCCTTTGCCAAACACCTTCTTCTACTCGCCCAATGCTCCCGATCCCTACGACAAAGCTCCCTCCGGCTTTCAGTGGTACTCCATCAGCGACGACCTGTCCAAGACCGATGGGCTCTACCGGGCGGCCGAGTCCGTCAACGCCTACGTCGACCAGGTGCTGGCCCACCACCGGCTGGAGCCATCCCGGTGCGTGCTACTCGGCTTCTCCCAGGGCACCATCTTGGCCCTCCACGTGGCGCTGCGGCGCCCGGCGCCTCTCGCGGGAGTGCTGGGGTATAGCGGGCTGCTCATGGCTGCCGATAAGCTCAAGGAGGAGATGGCCAGCAGACCGTCCATCTGTCTCATCCACGGCGCCGACGACCGCCTTTTGCCCCATGAAGCGACCAAAGAGGCAAACGCACTGTTCACCGAGCTGAAGGTCCCCAACGAGGGCCACATCTTGCCGAACCTGGGCCACTCCATAGACCAGCGCGGTATCGACCTGGGCATCGGGTTCCTGCGCAAGGTCCTGGGTACGCCGCCCGAAGCCGACGCCTGAGCGTCCCTATCGCCGTTGAAACCCCGCGAGGGCGCATGTTCCGGTTCGCACCAAAGCCGAACAGGGCACACCTGGTCCACTGGCGTGAGTGGGGGTCCGAGGCGTTCGGGGAGGCCCGGGAGCAGGACAAGCCCGTGGCGATGTTCCTCACGGCCTTCTGGTGCTACTTCTGCCAGCTCATGGACGAGACCTCGTTTTCAGACGACGAGGTCATTACGCTGCTGAACGCCTATTTCATTCCGGTCCGCGTGGAGGACGCCCAGCGGCCCGACATCAACGTCCGCTACAACCAGGACGGCTGGCCCACCACCGCCTTCTTGACTCCCCAGGGAGGCCACCTGGTGAGCGTGAACTATCAGCCGCCGGAGCAGTTCGGCGACGTGCTGGCCCGGGTCCATCAGGTGTACCAGGAGCGGCGGGCCCAGCTTGAGGAGGAGGCGGCCCAGGCGGCCGGGAAGGCGTTCGGGAAAGAGAGCGCCGCCCGTACTCAGGCCGAGCCGGACGCTTCCATCGTGGCTGAGGTCTCGGGCGTGCTGCTCGGCCTGGCCGATCAGGTCCACGGGGGGTACGGCCACGACCACAAGTTCCCCCACGTGGAGGCGACGGACCTCCTGCTGCACCGCTTCCGGACCACCGGCGACCCCCTCTTTCTGGCCCATGTGGCGCTCACCCTCGACCGGATGCGTAAGGGCGGGCTCTACGACGAGAAGGACGGCGGGTTCTTCCGCTATTCCTCCAAGCCGGACTGGAGCGAGCCCCACCACGAGAAGCTTCTGGCCGACCACGCCGGCCTGCTGCGCAACTATCTCCACTCGTACCTGCTCACGGAGCGCCCGGACTTCCGGCGCGTGGCCGAGCAGCTTATCGAGTACCTGGACGCCACCCTCTCGGACCCCGCCGGCGTTGCCTTCTACGGCTGTCAGGACTACGTGCGGACCGGAGCGTGGTCGCCCGGCCAGGCTCCGACGGGCCCGGACGAGATGTTCGCCATCATCGACGACTGCGTCTACACCGATGCCAACGCCCAGGCCATCTCCGCGTACTTGGATGCGTGGTGGGTGCTGGGAAGGCCCGATTGCAAAGAACGGGCGCTCAAGGCCCTGGAGCTGCTCTGGGAGCGTTGCCGCGCCCCCGGCGGCGGCATGTACCACTACTACGATGGCGAGCCCCACGCGCCGGGCTTGCTGACCGACGCCGTGCACACGGGCGCGGCGCTGCTGGACGCCTTTTGCGTTGCCGGCGAGGCCAGCTACCTGCGGCGGGCCGAGGAGTTGGCGGAGTGGATCGCCGGACGGCACCGCAATCCTGGCGGAGGCTTCTACGACATCGTGGGAGAGGACCTGGCGAACTTGCGGTTCCGGCTTACTCTGGTGAACGAAAACGCCGCCGCCGCTCTCTTTTTCATGCGCTTGGCCGACCTATCGGGAGAGCAGAAGCACCTGGAGGAGGCCCACTGGGCGCTGCAGGCCTTTGCCGAGGACTACCGGAAATACGGCGTCTTCTCGGCGGGGTACGGCCAGGCCGTGGCGGAC
Source organism: Dehalococcoidia bacterium (assembly GCA_965249185.1). GTDB lineage: Bacteria > Chloroflexota > Dehalococcoidia > Lucifugimonadales > Australimonadaceae > CBDFLS01. The sequence continues at coordinate 412,084 of CBDFLS010000001.1, read as the reverse complement.
TATCTGGCGCCGCCCTTGCGCGTGACGTTGGAGGGCGCCGCGGGCAGTCCGCATGTGCGCGCTCTGGCGAGGGCCGCTCTGACGCGCCTGGGGTCCCGGCGTATCCTCCTGGATGTGGCGGGCCTGGTGGAAGAGGCGGGGCCTGCCTCTCCGGCGGCGGCTGTCCATTTGGGGAACGGCGCCCATCGGTTGGGGCCCATCACCGCCGCCGCCGCCCTGACCTCGGAGCTGGTGGCCTCGCTTTAGACGCCTGGCTGCGGAAGGGGCACGCTCAGGGGCTGGTGGTCCTCGGCGGACTGCCGCGAACGATAAGCGGTGGAGCGCGTCATCCGCCGTTTGCATTCAAGGCGCGCACCCTGGCATGATATCCCCGCCTCGGCTACAGAAACCGAATATGCTCACCAAAGTCAACACCTGCGCGCTCATCGGTATGGACGGCGTCATCGTCGAGGTCGAGGTGGACATCGCCTCCGGTCTGCCGGCCTTCACCGTCGTCGGCCTGCCGGACACGGCCGTTCAGGAGTCGCGGGAGCGGGTGCGGGCGGCGGTGCGCAACTCCGGATGCGAGTTTCCCATGCGCCGCATCACCGTGAACCTGGCCCCCGCCGACATCAAGAAGGAGGGGCCCTCGTACGACCTGCCCATCGCCGTGGGCATCCTCTGCAGCAGCGGGCAGGTGGAGGCGGACCTCACCGGCACGGTAGTCCTGGGCGAGCTCTCTTTGGAAGGCCAGGTGCGCCACACCGACGGCGTGCTGCCCATGGTCGGCCTGGCCCGTGAGCGGGGGTTCACCACCGCGATGGTGCCCTCGGTGAACGCCGAGGAGGCGAGCCTCCTGGCCGGGATGACGGTGCTGTCCGTCGACTCGCTGGCGCAGCTCCTCGGCCACTTCCGGGGCGGCGCTCCCATCGCTCCCTTCCAGCGGTCCGAGCATGGCGCGGCGGCGCCCGTCGCGACCGGAGGCGTGGACCTGGCCGAGATCCGTGGCCAGGAGCATGCCAAGCGGGCGCTAGAGGTGGCGGCAGCCGGGGCGCACAACCTGCTCATGAGCGGTCCGCCGGGCAGTGGCAAGACACTGCTGGCGCGCTCGCTGCCATCGATCCTGCCGCCCATGAGCCCCGATGAGGCGTTGGAGGCCACCAAGGTGTACAGCATCAGCGGCCTGCTGCCGGCTAATACGCCCCTCATGGCGCTCCGTCCCTTCAGGTCGCCCCATTACACCATCTCCAACGCCGGCCTGGTGGGGGGTGGACGGATTCCCAGACCCGGCGAGATCACCCTCAGCCATCGGGGGGTGCTCTTCCTTGATGAGCTGCCGGAGTTCGGCCCCCAGGTCCTGGAGGTGCTCCGTCAGCCCCTGGAGGACAAGGTGGTGACTATCAGCCGCGCCCACGGAACGGTCATCTACCCGGCCAATTTCATGCTGGTGGGCGCCATGAACCCCTGAAATTGCGTTGCCCTTCTGCCATCGTTTCGGAGGTGGAGGGTAAGTAGGCTAGGTGAATGGTAACGTCACCTTCGCCAACAATGATCCGTTCGGTGATGCTTTCAACGATTCTGCGCTTCTCTTCTGGGCTGAGGTCGTCCCATCGGGAATAGAGGTCCTGAGCCTCTGTCATTATTTGATCGCTAGACAGGTACTGAACTTTCAAGAAGTCAATCTCAGCTTGGAGTTGGGGAAGCTGGTCTTCGATTTGCCCCACTCTCTCTTCCAAAGGCTTGTATCGTTCCCCGAAGCCCTGGGGCGTAATCTGGTCATCTAAATACAACCGGTACACCTTCTCCATCTCCTGACGGATGCGCTTCTGCTCCTCGGTGAGGGATCGCAGGAGATCTTCCTTCTCTCCAATAACCTCATCAGCTCTGCCCAGATAGGTGCTGACTTCTGAGGGGGACAGGAAGAAATTCTTGAGCTGGTGCTGAAAAACGCCCTCTAAATCCTCAAGCGTGATTCTGTTTCGGCACTTAGAGCAGGTGTACTTGGGTGAGTTGGAGGGGACGTACATCTTTTGGTCGCAGTGGCAATAGGCGACGCCGCTAAAAAGATGCACGGTCTTTCGGGCAGGAGGCCGGTTCTTGCTGCGTTGCTCATCTAGAATCGAGTTGCACTGATTCCAGAGGTCCTCTGACACAATAGGTTCCACTGGCGTAAGTACCCAATCTTGTTGAGGCTTGAACACCCATCTCTTGTTTTCGCCTAAGCTCTTTGTGTAGTTTGCCCTGCGAATTCCCTTGGCTGTGGAGTCACGCAGAAGTCTTTCGATAGTAGTGTCTGAGAATCCAGAGCCCTTCCTTGTCCGATGACCAGCCTCGTTGAGGAGACGGGCCACGGTCTTCTTGCGTCGGTGCTCCAAGAACAGATCGTACATCCACTTGCGGACTGGGGCCTCAGTAGGGTCTGGCACGAGCTTGCTATCCTCCCACTGATAGCCAAAGGGCGCTGCCCCACCCAAGGGTTTGCCGAGCTTCGCCCTGATGGGAACTGAGGTCGCTACGCGCTCTGCAATCTCCTCTCGCTCCCACTGGGCCATGGCAGCGATCATGGTGTAGAAAAGTCGTCCAGCAGGCGTAGAGGTGTCGATGGACTCCTGGAGGGAAACCAAGTCAGCATCATGATCACTGAAGAACTCGGCGAACTCCAAGAGCTCTCTGGTGTTTCGAGCAAGACGGGCGAGCTTTGAGAAGATGAGCGCAGTAATACGCCCATCCCGGATGTCCTGCATCATGCGCTGGGTCTCTGAGTAGCCCATCACAGACTTGCCGCTCAGGGCTTCGAGGTGATAGACCTCCCGTACGTTCCAGTCTTTGGACTCAGCGTAGAATCGGGCGCGCTTCTCGTGATGCTCCGGGCTGTCGCCGCGCGCTTGGTCTTCTGTCGAGACCCTGATCCAGATTCCAACCGACTTAGGTGTATCCAACTCCTAACCCTCCTGCCACGCCGCTCTTATCAGGTAACGCATCCTGTTGTGTTGCCATTCTATCGTTAACAAAGACAGGAAAACAACATAGGTTTGGCACTTGTAGCCTAATCTTTGTTGCACTTCCCTTGCGGCGGCCTTTGCTTCCATCGGGCCGTTGCAACGCAAAAGCGGTAACCATCGGTTCTTGTTCAAGAGGCCAAGGGCTTTTAAGACGGATCTATCTTTATTTAACCAGCGGCTGTGCTTTTCACGATCGTCACCACAACCCCTAGTGTATAATGTTCTTGGCGCGGCCAAGGGTGGCTTGAGGCACTGCCTGGCCTATCGACCCCTATCAGTAGCTAAGCGGAACCCCGTTCAGCGTGGTTCCTAATTGATATCGGGTGAAGGTATGACAGTCAATCACGATATGTCCCTCCAATCGAGCAAATTGACGCAGGGAGTCGCGGACGTGCGAAGCCTCCCCGACAACGACTTTGAGGAAGTGAGATAGGATGGGAAAAACGGACACCAAAGTCGGATAAGATAGAGCGACGGAGGTGTCAGTATGAAAGGTGTCCCTCAAGGAAGATACACGAGGGAATTCCGCCAGGAAGCAGTGAAGCTGGTAACGGAAGAGAGGCTATCATTGCCGGAGGCAGCCCGCCGGTTGTCCCTGGCGCCATCGACGTTAGGGTACTGGGTGAAGGCACAAAGGGCCGGCAAACTGGGAGATGTCGGCAAGACGTACAGGCCCTTGACTGAAGTAGAGATGGATTTGGCCCGGACTAAGAAGGAACTGGCGGAAGTGAAGATGGAGCGGGACATACTAAAAAAAGCGGCCGCGTACTTTGCCAAGGAGTCGCTGCCCGGTACGCGGCGATGAATGAGTTGCGGCTCAAGTATCCAGTCCGGATGATGCGACGGATTATGAATGTATCGGCCAGCGGCTACTATGCGTGGGTGGACCGGCCGCTGTCCAAGCGGGCACAGGAGGAAGTGCGGCTGGAGCTGGAGATAATGGCGGCCCACCAGCGGAATAGACAGACCTATGGCCCGGAACGGTTACAGCGCGATCTGGCGGAGCATGGCGTTCGGGTGGGTGTTTGCCGGATCAAGCGGATCCGGCAAAAGCTCGGCATACGCTGTAAACAGAAGAGGAGATTCAAGACTACCACTAACTCCGCGCACAGACTGCCAGTTGCGGATAACTTGTTGGGCCAGCAGTTCAAGGTCAGTCAGCCCAACGCCGTGTGGGTGAGTGACATCACCTATATACCGACTGATGAAGGCTGGCTATACCTGGCGGGCCACAAGGACCTGTTCACCGGAGAGCTCGTGGGCTATGCCATGGGAGAGCGGATGACCAGGAATCTGGTTAGTCAGTCTCTATTCCGGGCGCTGAGAGCCAAACGCCCCGCGAGGGGACTGATGCATCACTCTGACCGGGGCTCTCAGTATTGCTCCCAGGAGTACAGAAATCTTATGGAGCGCTCTGGCCTGAGATCATCCATGAGCGGGAAAGGGAACTGTTTTGATAATGCGCCGATGGAGAGCTTCTGGGGAACACTCAAGCAGGAGCTAGTCCATCACCGTCATTATCAAAGTAGACAGGAAGCAATTCGAGATATTACAGAATATATCGAGATCTTCTATAACAGGCAGCGCCGCCAGGCCAGGCTGGGATTCCTGTCACCTGCGGCCTTTCAACAAAGATTCTATGCAGGATTACTCGCAGCTTGAAAGGTTTGGTGTCCACTATTGCCATCCGACCCCACCCCACAGCTCTTGTCAGAGGCTTGGAATGCTCTTCGCGATGCTGAGGCTCGCTGCACTGAAGCGCTTAGACTAGAGCGAGAGGGGAAGACCAGTGGTGCTCTAGCTGAGTGGCAAGAGTTGTTTGGCCCCCTATTCTCAAAGTCTTAATGTAGCTAAGAGCATGGAACTGGCAAAGTTGTTCAAAGTGAAGCAAGGGGAGCTGGTCGAGCGCCTATTAGGCAACCGAGAAGCGATAGAGCATCCTGGTGAAAAGGGAGCGGCGACGGAGACCTCCTGGCGCAAATTGTTCGAGACTTACCTGCCTAGCCGTTACCAAGTGGATACAGGCTTCCTCATCGACGCTGACGGGACTACGAGTGACCAGCAGGACGTAGTCGTATTTGATCGTCAGTACTCACCGATGCTGTTCAACGATGACGGAGTTCATTACATGCCCGCAGAAAGCGCCTATGCCGTGTTCGAGGTTAGGCAAGAGCTCGACAAGGAGAACGTGGAGTACGCAGGTCATAAGATCGCGACCGTCCGAAACCTACGTCGTACAAGTACACGGATTGTCCATGCCGGCGGCGAGTATCCGCCCAAAGCTCCGAACAAGATCATCGGAGGTATTCTGACCACTGAAAGCGCTTGGACTCCCTCATTTGGCGAACGGTTTACGAAAGCGCTCGACAGTCTATCCGAGGACGAACAGATCGATATAGGTTGCGCTCTTCGTGAAGGAGCTTTCGTCGTCAACTACACTGCGGGCGACACCCCCAAACTTATTATCGGGACGCGCGACATTTCTCTTGTATCTTTCTTGATCAATTTCCTCAAGCTTCTCCAGGACATTGGCACAGTTCCAGCTATTGATTATGAGGAATATCTGCGAGCCGTGAAGTAATCATGCTGAAAGTCGGTAGCCTTTCACCGTCAGTCTAAGCCCGAATCCACCGAAGGACGTCCTTGGGGACAGCCCTTGAAGAAGCCAGCGGGTGCTCCTCTGAATCTGGGATAATGGTTTTGGAACAGAAACCCGCCCGGAAACAAGGAGCACCCAATAGATGCTGCCACAGAACAAACCCGACCGTATCCGCATCCTCTTTGACGACCATCGCCTGGTGGCCAATGCCGGCCTGCTCCTGCCGGCCACCCTAGCCCGGCACCTGGGCCTGCGGGAACTCGTCGACCATCACCTTGACCTCGGCGGAGCGCCGGGACGGGCGAACACTGGGGACAAGATGCTGACGCTGGTCGCTTCCGCGCTGGCAGGCGGCGACTGCATCGACGACGCCGATGCGCTGCGCGCTGGTGGGACGGTCGGTGTTCTAGGCTGCGTGGTCAAGGCGCCATCCACCCTGGGGACCTTCCTGCGCAGCTTCCGGTGGGGGCATGTCCGTCAACTCGACCGCGTGAGCCGCCAGTTGTTGGCCCGGGCCTGGGCCGCTGGGGCCGGACCCGGCGACTCGCCCCTGACCATCGACCTGGACTCGACCATCTGCGAGACCTATGGACTGGCCAAGGAGGGAGCGCGCCACCACGGCTATACCGGCGCCCGCGGCTATCACCCGCTGCTGGCCATTGCCGCCGGCACCGGCGAGGTGCTGATGTCCCGGCTGCGCGAGGGCCGGGCCAACACCGCCCGTGGCGCCGCCCACTTCCTGCGTGAGACGGTGGGGCGGGTGCGCTACGGCGGGGCCAGGGGACAACTCACGGTGCGGGCCGACAGCGGCTTCTACGCCCACACTGTCGTTGCCGCCTGCCGGGAAATGGATGTCCGCTTCTCTATCACCATCCGCCAGCGCGCCAGCCTGCGGGACCTGATCGAGGCGATACCAGAGGAGGACTGGACTCCCATTCCCTACTGGATGGACGGTGCCGCCGATGTCGCCGAGACGACTTACACCCCGTTCCAGACCAAGCCGGACGCCGCGCCGGTGCGGCTCATTGTCCGGCGGGTGAAGCCGACGCCCGGTTCCCAGCTCGCCCTCTTCGCCAGATACAGCTATCACGCCTTCATCACCGACCGCGATGGGGAGACGCTGGAACTGGAGGCCGATCATCGCCGCCACGCCGAGGTCGAGAACGCCATACGCGACCTCAAGTACGGCGTCGGGCTGAACCACATGCCGTCGGCGCGCTTCGCCGCCAACGGCGCCTGGCTGGCGGTCCAGGTGATGGCGCATAACCTGGCCCGCTGGACGGCGCGGATTGGTCTGGGCGAGCGGACCGTGATCACCAAGACCCTCAGGCGGCGGGTCTTCGCTCTGGTGGGACGGATCACCCGCTCGGCGCGCCGCCTCACTTTGCATCTCCCCCGGCGCTGGCCTTGGGAAACCCAGTTCAGTCGCGCCTTGGCCCGGCTGCAAGCCATTCCGTTCCCGGCCTGACGGCCAGCCTGCAACTGACCCAACGTCCCCGCAATCTCGCGCCACCCCGGTCGCGAGAGTCCCCTGCTGCGTATCCTCTCGCCATCCCGCGCATCGCAACTCCCGCATAGGGCCTTAGGGGCCCTATGCGGCGACTGAAGACCGGCCGCCGGCCTCCCATCTACCCCAAGACCCCAGGCCATCTCCCCTGTAGCTCCCTCACCCACCCCCTTCCGCTGTCCTCACGCCGTCCATCGGTGTCCTTCGGTGGATTCGGGCTAAGTTAGATGGGGTTGTTTCGTTTCCTATTGAGCTTCACCCCGCCCGCCTTCGGATCCACCGGACCATCGACGGCTTCTCCCGTTGGGATCAAGTGTCCTCTCGGTATGATTACTTGCGAAATGCTACGATCGTAGTTGCGTGGTTTACACAATAGACATCGCTGCGCACCCGTTGTAAGTACCATCCTAGCTAGAGTTTGGCGAAGACGACTCGGCTGTGCGCGAACTTCAGTCAATCTGAATGCTCAACAACCTGGCGGGTAGGTTCTACTCGACATCACTGAGCCGTCAGCGTCGAGCAGAACCGCTACGTCCGGGTCACTGTTGTTCCAGACGGCCCTTCCTGAGCCAAACGAGAACCCGCCCCACTCGGGATGGACCTCGTTGGTGTAGATGCGGATGCTCTGGCCCGACTGGAGGGTCAAGTCCGGGAACACCAGCCGTGGAGAGCCTTCGTCACCGTCAAGCAGCACCCAGCCTGCCAAGTTCACACCGTCGCCGTAGTTTGTCACTTGCACGTACTCGTCGGACTCGCTGCGAGGGACCAACCCGTCGTAGAATACGCAGTCGATTCTCACGTCCACGTCTACAGAGGCTGTGCCAGTTGGCTCTGGGGTAGAAGTTGGAATCGGGGCAATGGTCGAAGTGGGTGTGGCCATAGAGGTTGGTGTAGGTGTTGAAGCAACCCTGAGAGGAGTCACCGTTGGAGTCAGTGGAGGAGTGGGGGCGAAGCCAATCTCGATTTCAGAGCTCTGGAATTCGAATGTAGCGCAGTCAGACGTCAAGGCAATTGTATCGTCAGACTCTGTCACATCAGTGTAAAGGACGTCGGCTTCGATGTCTCGAAGTCGCTGCAAAACTTCCTGATGCGGATGGCCGTACTGGTTAGTCCGACCTGCACTGATAATTGCGAATTCGGGCTTGGTTGTCTGCAAGAACTCCATCGTGCTCGAGGTCCCAGAGCCATGGTGGCCGACCTGTACTTTCTGATCGGAGAGGATGGCTACGGCAGGACAGGCAACCTGGTCGTCGCGGGTGTAACCGAAGTCAAGTCATATACGCCGCCGGAAAATCTCTTGCGGGAACAGTTAACTCGCCATCTTAAACGATTAAAGCAAGGTTTGCGGGTTTATGATAAACCCGAATCCACCGAAGGACACCGATGGACGGCGTGGGGACAGCGGAAGGGGGTGGGTGAGGGAGCTACAGGGGAGATGGCCTGGGGTCTTGGGGTAGATGGGAGGCCGGCGGCCGGTCTTCAGTCGCCGCACAGGGCCCCTAAGGCCCTATGCGGGAGTTGCGCGATGCGCGGGATGGCGAGAGGATACGCAGCAGGGGACTCTCGCGACCGGGGTGGCGCGAGATTGCGGGGACGTTGGGTCAGTTGCCGGCTGGCCGTCAGGCCGGGAACGGAATGGCTTGCAGCCGGGCCAAGGCGCGACTGAACTGGGTTTCCCAAGGCCAGCGCCGGGGGAGATGCAAAGTGAGGCGGCGCGCCGAGCGGGTGATCCGTCCCACCAGAGCGAAGACCCGCCGCCTGAGGGTCTTGGTGATCACGGTCCGCTCGCCCAGACCAATCCGCGCCGTCCAGCGGGCCAGGTTATGCGCCATCACCTGGACCGCCAGCCAGGCGCCGTTGGCGGCGAAGCGCGCCGACGGCATGTGGTTCAGCCCGACGCCGTACTTGAGGTCGCGTATGGCGTTCTCGACCTCGGCGTGGCGGCGATGATCGGCCTCCAGTTCCAGCGTCTCCCCATCGCGGTCGGTGATGAAGGCGTGATAGCTGTATCTGGCGAAGAGGGCGAGTTGGGAACCGGGCGTCGGCTTCACCCGCCGGACAATGAGCCGCACCGGCGCGGCGTCCGGCTTGGTCTGGAACGGGGTGTAAGTCGTCTCGGCGACATCGGCGGCACCGTCCATCCAGTAGGGAATGGGAGTCCAGTCCTCCTCTGGTATCGCCTCGATCAGGTCCCGCAGGCTGGCGCGCTGGCGGATGGTGATAGAGAAGCGGACATCCATTCCCCGGCAGGCGGCAACGACAGTGTGGGCGTAGAAGCCGCTGTCGGCCCGCACCGTGAGTTGTCCCCTGGCCCCGCCGTAGCGCACCCGCCCCACCGTCTCACGCAGGAAGTGGGCGGCGCCACGGGCGGTGTTGGCCCGGCCCTCGCGCAGCCGGGACATCAGCACCTCGCCGGTGCCGGCGGCAATGGCCAGCAGCGGGTGATAGCCGCGGGCGCCGGTATAGCCGTGGTGGCGCGCTCCCTCCTTGGCCAGTCCATAGGTCTCGCAGATGGTCGAGTCCAGGTCGATGGTCAGGGGCGAGTCGCCGGGTCCGGCCCCAGCGGCCCAGGCCCGGGCCAACAACTGGCGGCTCACGCGGTCGAGTTGACGGACATGCCCCCACCGGAAGCTGCGCAGGAAGGTCCCCAGGGTGGATGGCGCCTTGACCACGCAGCCTAGAACACCGACCGTCCCACCAGCGCGCAGCGCATCGGCGTCGTCGATGCAGTCGCCGCCTGCCAGCGCGGAAGCGACCAGCGTCAGCATCTTGTCCCCAGTGTTCGCCCGTCCCGGCGCTCCGCCGAGGTCAAGGTGATGGTCGACGAGTTCCCGCAGGCCCAGGTGCCGGGCTAGGGTGGCCGGCAGGAGCAGGCCGGCATTGGCCACCAGGCGATGGTCGTCAAAGAGGATGCGGATACGGTCGGGTTTGTTCTGTGGCAGCATCTATTGGGTGCTCCTTGTTTCCGGGCGGGTTTCTGTTCCAAAACCATTATCCCAGATTCAGAGGAGCACCCGCTGGCTTCTTCAAGGGCTGTCCCCAAGGACGTCCTTCGGTGGATTCGGGATAAATACTAGGGTAAAGTCCCGTTTTAGCCACCGGATTCGCTTTGAAGCAGCTTGAACAATGTCTTAACCTGTTCTGGTCCCAACAGACGCCGATGATTGTAGCGCCAGACATACTCAGCAAGATAGAGGGGCAGCCGTTCTCGGGGGACTCCCCCTTTGGCTGCCAGACGCCGCTTGAGATAACCCCAGAAGCCCTCCAAGCCGTTGACGTGGCTCCCTTGCCGATCGCTGAACGCCTGGCTGTGGTCCACAAGCCGGTGGACGTAGCCCCCCGCTGCGACGCCCGTGTAGCTGGTAAAGGTGTCCGAGCAGACGATGGAGCCACGTTGCACGCGTTGGTGCAGGAGCGGCAGCAGCGTCTTGGCTTCCACGTTAGGTACCACTTGCGCCCACACCAGGCCACCTCGACACAGGATCCCAAAGACAGCTTGCTTAGTGGTTCCACGGCCCCGCTTCGTGCCCTGAACACGCTTTGCCAGGCGCCTGTTGCGCCAGGAACCTCCCAGGTAGGTCTCGTCGACCTCCACCACGCCGGAGAAGACATGGGGAACGTCCCGGACCATGGCCTGGCGCACCACGATCAGGGCTCGCAGGACTCGCTTTCGCTCCAGGCGGGCCTCCTGGGCAATCACCTCGGCACTCTGCCCCAAGACGAACCAGCGCAACAGTCGCCGCCACTCCCCTGGCGACAACCGAAGCGGCAGCGCCCTGGGCACCCACTCGTAGTGGCAGGCTGCACAACGACTCTTACCTCGCCGAATGCTCCAGCTCTTGGCGTGTTGACATCGAGGGCACCCAATCTTCCGTCCCATGCCACCATTCTCTCACAGGTGGCTGTTTTGGGACTATACCCAATACTATCCTCCTACGAATCTACAGGTCGGATATAGAAGGGATCGGAGGATTCTACGAGTCGCTGTTGTACCCAGTAACCGGAAGCTGCCTCGCACATTTCACTTTGAAGAATCTAAGAGCGGTCGTTCGCTGCACATTGAATCAGGCGAGGCACGACAGAAGGATGACGAGATTCTACGGAGGGGGAATGGTGAGTGGCGTATTACTTTGAGATGGTCGAAGGAGGCGATCGCCGAGGCCGCCTATGGGATGACTTTCTGGTATATGGAAAAGGTCGGAGAGGTGATCTACCGGGAATCGATGCCGAGAGAATGGGCAGGGATGACAGCGACCGACGCCGGAAGAAACGCGGTAAAGACGATGCTCTATTATGCTATTCTCCGTTGCCGTACCGCACGAGAGGAGCAAAGGGCCATTGCTCTTTACAACACTTACGGATTTGGCTATTCACTCGGGATGAGCTACAAGAACTCCACAGGAAGACGCGAGATGCTTTGGCCCCAGGACTTGGATGAGATTCTCCAATCGGGGAAGACGAAACACGGGAGTCAGATCGAGAATTTGTATGGCTCCCGGATCACGTCTCATCCGGAGGAGTCGAAGTCCCTCCTTGAATTCTCAGTCGATGCGTGGACCAAAGTCATCAGTAGACTTTCCCGAAGTCCGGAAGAACTGTTTGCCATGGCACCAAGGGTGTTTGAGAAACTCGTTTCGGAGCTTCTTACCCGTGAAGGAATGGATGTCACTCTTACGCCACCCTCCCGGGACGGGGGGAAAGACATCCTTGCGTTAGCTCAGACTCCATTCGGCAAACAGCTGTACCTCGTCGAGTGCAAGCGAAATGCACGGGAAAACCCTATCGGCGTGACCGTTGTCCGCTCCTTGTATGGGGTTGTAATGAAAGAGAACGCAAGCTCTGGTCTTATCGTTACAACCTCCCAGTTCACTTCCGACGCAAAGAGCTTCGCAGAGCCAGTACAGTACCGAATGGGACTCGTGGATTTCCAGAGTCTGCTGGGCTGGATAAAGAAACATGCGGAGTGAACGACTTCGCGTTAAACCCTTGGAGGTAACGTCGGCCTGTTAAGGATTTCGTCCAACATAACCCGATGTCGTGGCGACGGTTTTCCCTCTCGTCGTTCCCATCGAGCGAGGGTAGTGGGGTCGACGTCGAGTTGTCGCGCTAAGTCTTCTTGGCGGACCCCCAAAGCACGACGTAAATGGACAATTCGTTCCCCGAGACTGCTGGTGTCACTGGAGAATAGCACGTACCCGAGAAATTCGATTATCCTGGGAATAGCGTAGAGCCTCGGTACGTAGCGGTTCTTCTCCCAGTTGGTCACGGAGTCCGTGTCAACACCGATACGCTGGGCAACTTCCTTTTGCAAGAGACCCAAGTCAAAGCGTTTCTTTCGGAGGTGGTCACCTATGGTCCTCAGCTCCCGTTGATAGGCTGCTGCAAGGGGACGTGGAGCTGTCAGACTCACATGGCAAAAAGGCAAAGCAGGAATGCTGTGGCGAAGGACCTCGATATCTTGAAGGGGGTGTTCTGAGGCATGCCAAATCAAGTTTCATTTGAGCAAGAATACACGAGACTGAAAGATGACATCCATCTGCGATTGAAGGGCACCCAAGAGTTTGAACTAGCAGCTGTTGGCTCCCTTGGGATAGTACTCACCCTCGGAAACGTCTTTGGCGATGGAGCATACTTCTATTTCGCGAACCTGGCCTCCGCTGCCGTCGTTTTTGCATGTGCTCGAGCTGTGAACTTTCATATCAATACGGTCTATTCGGCACACGCGTACATCCGAGCTAAGAGCGAACTGGGATTTTCCCCTGCTGACTTTCGCTGGGATGACCACTGGGCGACGGTCCTAGACCCGTCCAAGCGAAAGAGGTTACGGTTAGTCCTGAACCACCATTCGTCTTTTTTCTTAGCGTTAACGGTAGTCAATATCCTCGCCCTGGTCATGGGGATTGTTGCTCATGATGAGCAACGAATCGAAGGGTATGTGGCACTAATATCTTCGTTCTTCCCGCTTTGGCCAATCAGTCGGCTCGAGTATTTCTATAGATCTCAGAAGGACAAGCTGCTTCCGCACTGGAAAGCCGTACTTGCTCAGCCTCGGTCTCAGCCCAAATGACGTTAGCTTGTTCGTGGGCACGCCGTTCTCGGCCTGGCGCAGGGCGAAGATGATCTGCTCGGGGCTGTACCGCGAAGTCTTCATGGATTCCTCCTTCTCTCGGCGGATTATCCCTGAAGACTCACATTCTGGCTGGACCAGTTTTTTGGGGGTCAGGTCACTCTGATGGAGCGGTTAGGATCATGGAAGCAAGGTCCTTTAAAACCGGAGCCGTGAACACTCCTAACAATGTTGCTGCTAAAGCGTAATCTCTCTCCAAGCGGGCGATCAATTGTATCGCCAGTAGAGAATTCCCCCCAATGTCGAAAAAGTTGTCTTCTCGATTCACTTCTGTATTGCCAAGTAGGTCTTGCCATATGCTACACAGGGCCCCTTCGACACGGTCTAGTTCGGAAACGGTAGCACTATCGGCGGAAGCATGAATTGGCGCAGTGCTGGTAAGTTTCATCGGTTTTCCTCCATAATCGACTATGGCTAAGATTTCTGGTGGTGCAGTAGATGTATAGGTAGGAAATTAAATGCCTGACTAGTCTACAGTGATCTTGGTTCACCGAAGAATGCTAAGACCTGATATCCTACATCAATCCACCGCAAGCAGAACAACCACCAGATCGTAGCATACAATCATAGCCAAAGGAAAATTATATCTCTATGTAACCAAGGCGTGCCTAAAACCCTTTGGCAAATCTCCTCGTTTTGGTTACTATTAGTCATACAAATCACGAAGGGAGGGGGCGATGGCACGAAAGGCACCTGGCAAGCACTACCGGTAAGGCATCACCCTAGAAGACGCACCATGAGTGGGACATACGTCGCTCCTTGGCTGCTGCAGGACAGCCAACAACCTCTTGATCAACTGGTGTGGGGCGCGTTCAGCTCTACACCCGGGCGGATTGGTTGGGGACCGATCTGATCAGCGCTTTCGAAAGCCGCGATGCAGGCGCGTGCAAGCGAGTCACGGGGTCTCCGCACATTCGAGCCTGCCAAAAGGTACGTGATGCATCCACTGCCGACAGATCAGGGCTGATGACATTAGTACTGCCCGACCAACTCAGTTACGTTGATGCCAATCCTGGACGGGGTGAGTATTGGCTTCATGAAGATGAGGAGCTGTTAGTCGCACACGCCGTCGAGAAGAGGTATCGAGAGTTTGCTGCGGGCCGAACCTGCGCCAGGCTGGCCTTGGCAACTCTCGGTATCATTGACTTCCCCATTCTGGCCGGCCCATCAAGAGAGCCAGTCTGGCCGGATGGGGTAGTTGGCAGCATCACACATTGCGATGGATATTGTGCCGCTGCGGTCGCTCGTGCCTCTGACTTCGTCGGGGTAGGCATCGACTCAGAGGTGAATGCACCGCTGAGTAATAAGGTGAACTTAATCGTGGGCCTTCCCGAGGAACTCAATAGGTTAGATGACTCTGGGTTAGGTTCTTTGGCAGTCCTGTTATTTAGTGCAAAGGAGGCTATCTACAAGGCCTGGTATCCACTGACCCATCGCTCGCTAAACTTCCTTGATATCGAGGTTGCCTTTGATCGCGAGTCCTCCTGCTTTAGCGCGCAACCAAGGTCTCCAAAGGCCGAAGAACCAAACGGAATCATCCGCAACATACATGGCAAGTTCACCGTATCGGCCAATCACGTTCATACCGTCGCTGTCGTCCAATTGCCCCACCTGTCTCCCCGTTTGATTCCAGCCCTTCACTAGCAAGCCCGAATCTCCAGGAGCAGTCCTAGCCGCAAAATCGAAGTATGGTGGAGCTTGTGCAAATGCTGCGTAGAAAGGCGTAGGATGAGTTTACGAGCAACTCGTTGGAGACATGTCACAGGCCCTCTCGATGCCAACGGATTGGCCTGCGCCTCCTTCAAGACAATGGAGGTTGTAGCGCATTTTCTTGAGGAGGACATTGATCAGCCAGCCAGAAGTCCTACAGCATCCCTATCAGAGTGCTCATTGTGACCTCGTCAAGTACGCCTTTCACGTGTGGAGGAAATCGACATGGCCAAGCCAAGCATCGCCGTGTTCGCCGGCGCCAACGCCACCATTCTCAACTCGCCGACTCTGGTCACCAGTAACAAAGGCCGGCTGCTTGGCGAGCGGGTACTGGAGGGGCGCTACGACCACATCGTAGCCCAGACGCTCCATGAGCCGGTGTGGGTCAAGATTAGGAAGTATAGCGCTCACCCGTTGGAGGCCGACGCAACCAAGGTGTACCACGACGATGGAAAGGACTTCTACGAGGTGGAGCTAAGGCCGGAAGACGGTCCATATCTGCTGCCGTATATGGCCAGACGATCTGACAACTCACCCAAAGGTGTGCCTTTTGAAGATGCGGACCTGCTGAACGCAGCCCTGTACTTCGGCGGGCGTCAGTTTTTCTATCCAGACGCTGCACAGGTGTTCGATGACATCGACAGGACAATTTCTGGCCGAGACGATACTGGCGAGGCCAATTCATTGGATCGACGAGCTCACTACGAATTCATCCGTGTGCTCCCCTCCGGCGGGCACTCTAGTCGTGGTGAAGAGTTAGGTGTCGACTACTTCCCATACAAGCCCTTTCCACTTGGAAAGTACCCGCCGGTGAGCGCCCTTGCTAGAGCCACCAACATAGTGCACTACACGCTCGCCTCAGGCACGTACAAGGGTGGCATCTGGATGCAGGCCAGCTCTTCGGTGGAAGAAGTAATGTACTGGCTAAGCTTGCTCATTGACACCGAGCTGCCCATGGCGGGAATAGTCGCTCAGCGCTATCATGGCCAGCTTTCGGGCGACGGCGACCGGAATATAGTTGATGCTGTCGACTACGTGCTCTCTGGCCAGGGTGTGGGCCTGGGCGCAGTGGGAGTGCTTGACGAACAGATCATCGCCGCCCGGGAGCTGAAGAAGGCGGACGACCGTCCAGGAAACTACAAGGCTACCGGCGGCCACGGAGGCATCCTCGGATCAATAGGCCCGCCGGTGACGGTATGGTACAAACCGGCGTACAAGCACACCACTGCTTCAGACGTTCGTCTGAGTTTGCTACCAAACGAAGTTGCGTTTCAGGACAGGGTGGGCGTTAATGCTCTGGCTCGGGTGCCCATCAAAGACGCCGATGGCTCGCTGCTAGACACGGCCATCCCCCACGTGCATATTGTAAAAGCAGCCTCGTTCAGTGGGTTCGACACCTCGGGCAATCCAGACCACGAAGTGGACATTCTGGCGCGGATTGACAAAGCGCTGGTCGATCAATCGAACGATGATCCCTCCTCACCTAAGCTCCACGGGCTTGTACTAGAAGGGAGCGCGCCCTACGGCGTGGGAACAGATTCGCAAATGGCGGCGCTGCGCATCGCCGTATTTAGTGGACTACCTGTAGTCCGCGTGGGCCGGAGCGACCCTGGTGGCATGGTCCCCTATGTGAACCCGATGGATCCAACGATCACTGGAAGCAATTTGGACGCCAACAAAGCTCGGCTCCTTCTCATGGCAGCGATGATGAAGTTGGGCAGACTGCCCAAGGCCGAGGACCCGCGCAATCCCTCCAGAAACGAGTTGGAATCGGTGGCCGCCAAGGTTGCAATGTTTCGCGAGATCTTCCACTCGCATTGAGGAAGTAAATCCCAGTTTCCAACTTCGCGAGAGTCTTGGCGTCTAGTGGCCTCACCCTACAGTTGACCATATTATTTGTGACGATGTGAGGCTGCCAATCTTGAGTGGTCCTCATCGTGGACCGAGGATTGTGGTTGTTTATAGTAGAATTGGTCCGTGTTCTCGCTTAAAGAGCCTGTCTCAGAAGTCCCCTCCACTTGATTTGCACTATGCGAGACAGTCTGGATTCCGGCGTACGCCGGAATGACGTGATTGAGATATGGCGTCAGGTCCGTCATCTCGTCGAAAGACGGAATACAGAACATTGAGACTCTGGAAATGTCAGCTTTATGAGACAAGCTCTTAAACTGTCATTTCGGCATTCTTCTGCATTGTCCGGTTCCAAATGGTGCGCCAGGGGTCTTACTGGATGCCGAAGTAGCGAGAACATCAATTTAGCTGGACAATGCATGATCCCAAATTCATTCCTGTCGCGTATCATTGACTAAAGCTGCCAGCCATGTAGGACATTTCCTGCTGCCAGACCGGGCTATTCTGCTACGAAATGGATTTCATTAACAATCTGGCGCTCCCCTGATCTTGTCCAATTCTATTCAGTTTGGCTCTAGTCACTACCGGATTCTTGGGGAGAGGAGTCGGTCAAATGACAAAAATTGTTCCCCTCGCTATTTCTCAAAGATTCATGTGGACAGGCTCTAAGGATCCAGGGCCAATCGGATCTGATAGGAATGAATTACTAGCTTTCCAAGTGATTGGGAAAATCACTCCTGCAACAGTGACACGGGCGGTAAATCTGATCATCTCCCGGCACGAGCCCCTCCAAGCATCGTTCGTTGCTACCGGTAGCGGAATTCACCAAGTGATTCATACAGCCAAAGACACATCCTTAAGCGTGGCTGATCTCCCAACAGGTACTGACCCCAACTCACTGAATGATATAAGAACATTAGTGCAGGAAGACCTCTTCAAACCGTTTGATCTCGAAATTGCTCCGTTACTTCGGATTAAGCTCTTTAAGTGTGCTCCCAACCACTACCTCATAATTTTCATTTCTCATGCTCTTGTCTACGACGGATGGTCTGCTGAGATTCTTATAGGCGAATTCCTCCATCTTCTAAGGGTACTGACTGGCGAAATTTCAGAGCCGCTCCCAGCATTGCCCGTTTCGTACTCTGATTTTGCACTCTGGCAAAAGCAGCAGGTGGAACAATCTTCGGCAAAAGCTGAGTACATTGAGTGGTGGAGAAGAATGGCCTTCAGTATTGAGACAACCAGTCTTCAGACATCGCATCGAAAGGGAACCCGAACCATCCAGCTAGAACCACATTTCATATTTCATGAAGTCGACAGGAACCTCTCAGATTCACTAAAGGCTAAATGTCTTGGTTTTGGGGCTACGCTGTCCATGATCTATCTAGCTGCATATGCGGCCTCTTTACGTCCTATCGTGGGATCTACTATTTTGGGAATTATCACTGCATTTGCAGATCGAGTTCTGGATGGAGCTGGCAAAATATTCGGAAATCACATTAATCCGATCTGCTTGAAGCTCGATTTGAGGGAAAATCCAACAATAACAGATCTAATAGATATTTGTAGAAATTCACTCACAGATGCAATAGATCACCGATATTTACCAGATGATGAAGAGATAGTGCTGGCCATAAAAAGCAGTTATCAGATCGCCTTTAATTACCATAACTATCCACGGGTCGATTTACCGAAATCAGAAATCGAGTGTATAATACTGGAGGTAAATGAGGGAGTATTCCCTTCACCCTTCGACCTTTATTTGAACGTTGTCCCGGAGAGAAATGAATCTACTACATTGACTCTCGTGTTTAATCCACAAAAAGTCGAATTAAGGACTGCAGAAGAAATTCTTCAAAGATTCTTAGATATTCTAACGAGCATCGTCAAAAAATCAGATGCTCCCTCTCCAGTAGGAGATGCTTGATTTATTGCCGATGTGAAGAATTCTGGAAACTAGTACCTACTATCTTAAATCAGCGTAACGTTGTTTGAGGCCACCGGGATGCACAACAGTCTTGGTCCACTCAAAGGGTACCGGATGCTCATTACGGGCATCGGTGAATCGGTCAATGGCTTGGCGCACCTGGTGGGGGTCCGTGGCGCTCAGGCCGCGCAGGACGGCTTGGGTCAGGATGCTGAACCATACCTCCACTTGGTTGAGCCAGGAGGCATGGGTCGGCGTGTAATGCAAATAGACCGAGGGGTGGCGGGCCAGCCACCGGTCATGCTTGGGCTTATGAGTGCTCAGGTTGTCGAGGATCACATGCAGCTCCGTTTCGGGATGTTGGGCTACTACCCGATTCATGAAGTCCAGGAACTCGCGGCGGCGACGACGACGGTAGTGGCCCACCGCTACCGTCCCGGTATGGACTTCCAAGGCGGCAAACAGGGTGGTGGTCCCGTGGCGCTTGTACTCATGGTTATGCCCGCGCACCGCCTGCCCGTTGGGGAGGCGCAGCCACCCCTGAGCGCGCTCCAGGGCCTGGATGGCGGGCTTCTCGTCCACGCTGATCACCACGGCATTCTCCGGGGGGTCCAGGTACAACCCCACGATGTCAGCGGCCTTCTGTGCGAACTGGGGGTCGGTGCTCACGCACCAGCTGCGCTGCCGCTGCAAGTGAATCCCGTGCTTCTGCAAGACCCGCCACACATGAAGCGCCGGAACGTCTCCCAGCGCCTTTGCCACCAGCCCGCCTGTCCACGTCGTGTACCCATCCGGCGGCGGCTGGTCCAACTGGGCCAATATTCGCCGCACAGTGGTCTCGTCGTACTTGGCCGGCTTGCCAGGCCGGGGCGCGTCGGCCAATCCCGCCACACGGTGTTCGGCAAATCGGGTGCGCCACCTGCTCACGGTCGCGGGGCGCACCTGCAACAAGGCGGCGACCTCCTTCGTCATCTTTCCCGCTGCCGCCTCCAAAACTATGCGGGCCCGTTGCACCATGCGCTGCTCCGTGGTCGTCCTGCGCACCCAGGTCTCCAAAGTGACCCGTTCGTCGTCAGTCAACTGAACCGGTGTCGCTACTTCCATGTAGGGAGTCTATCACCTAACGCCGTCTATTGATAGTAGACACTAGTGCGGAATATGTCGCAATTCGCTTACCTGCAACTCCGTACGCACGCAGCAGCGGTGACAATGGCGGTTACACCTCGAACTGGCACATTTATCCGACTCCTGAGCTCTCAGGTTTCAACGTGTCCCACTTTTACTGGCTGACATCATATGTATTCAAATCTCCAAGTGATCAGGACATGGTACGGAACTTCTTAGAAACAGAAACCGCAGTGACCGCAAGTAGAACGGCAATAAGCGCACTGGACGCCATGGTGGATCGAACTCCAATAAGTTCTCCGAGGAAACCTGCCAGCAAGCCCCCAAGTGGTATGAAACCCCAAACACCAATTTGATAAAGCGCTATAACTCGACCTGCAAGCTCTCTCGGAGTATGGCCCAATACCATGGCCATGCTTGTGGCCGCAGATAGTCCCGACGCGACGCCAAACAGTAAAAATAACACTAATGACCAAGTGAATGTTGGCAAGAGAGCATATCCAACAATGGACAATCCGAGCGTACTCATTGCGAGGGCGTAGAAGAATCCCTGGTTCTGAATGTTTCGATGTCTCAATAAGTACATGGCAATGAACATTCCACCTAGTGCATCTATTGCAAAAGTTAACCCAAGGGCTGAAGGTCCGGCGCCGAAGATCTCGCGAATCATCACCGGCACAAGTGTTTGGATGGGTCCATAGATGAACAAACTCGTTGCCATCATCAGCAGCAAAAGCGTAAACAAAGGCCCCACAGCCAACACAAACTTTGGTCCAGATAAAAGCTCAACTAATAGACCAGACTGCCTTTCTCCAGCTCCAGTATCATTACCGGGAACTTGGATCGCCATAACTGTACCCGCTGCAACAAACGAAATAATAACTAATGGGGCCATTGCTATTGCAGCTCCAGATAAAGCCATCAGGCCGCCGGCAAGAATAGGTGCAAGCACGCGGCCGACATTAAGAGACATCGTTGAAAGGGCTATCCCATTAACCAGATGTTCATTTGGTACTATCACGGGAAGTAGAGCGTGCAAGGCGGGTCGGCTAAAAGCAAGTCCGAGCCCAAATACGAAGGCAACGGGGAGGCTCAATTCGGGAGAAAGTGATTGCGTAGCTGTTAGGATCACAAAAGAACTCGATGCGAGAAAGAAAGTAATGAAACAATATAGAAGTTGCTTTCGTCTGTCCCAACGGTCTGCGGCAAGTCCAGCTGGGAATGTGAAAACCAATGTAGGAAGCCCGAGCGAGAATATTACTGCGCCTACCCAGGCTGGTGAATCAGTAAGCTTAAGCCCGAATCCACCGAAGGACACCGATGGACGGCGTGAGGACAGCGGAAGGGGGTGGGTGAGGGAGCTACAGGGGAGATGGCCTGGGGTCTTGGGGTAGATGGGAGGCCGGCGGCCGGTCTTCAGTCGCCGCATAGGGCCCCTAAGGCCCTATGCGGGAGTTGCGATGCGCGGGATGGCGAGAGGATACACAGCAGGGGACTCTCGCGACCGGGGTGGCGCGAGATTGCGGGGACGTTGGGTCAGTTGCAGGCTGGCCGTCAGGCCGGGAACGGAATGGCTTGCAGCCGGGCCAAGGCGCGACTGAATTGGGTTTCCCAAGGCCAGCGCCGGGGGAGATGCAAAGTGAGGCGGCGCGCCGAGCGGGTGATCCGTCCCACCAGAGCGAAGACCCGCCGCCTGAGGGTCTTGGTGATCACGGTCCGCTCGCCCAGACCAATCCGCGCCGTCCAGCGGGCCAGGTTATGCGC
Source organism: Dehalococcoidia bacterium (assembly GCA_965249185.1). Classification (GTDB taxonomy): domain Bacteria; phylum Chloroflexota; class Dehalococcoidia; order Lucifugimonadales; family Australimonadaceae; genus CBDFLS01. The sequence continues at coordinate 390,493 of CBDFLS010000001.1, read as the reverse complement.
CATCACCTGGACCGCCAGCCAGGCGCCGTTGGCGGCGAAGCGCGCCGACGGCATGTGGTTCAGCCCGACGCCGTACTTGAGGTCGCGTATGGCGTTCTCGACCTCGGCGTGGCGGCGATGATCGGCCTCCAGTTCCAGCGTCTCCCCATCGCGGTCGGTGATGAAGGCGTGATAGCTGTATCTGGCGAAGAGGGCGAGCTGGGAACCGGGCGTCGGCTTCACCCGCCGGACAATGAGCCGCACCGGCGCGGCGTCCGGCTTGGTCTGGAACGGGGTGTAAGTCGTCTCGGCGACATCGGCGGCGCCGTCCATCCAGTAGGGAATGGGAGTCCAGTCCTCCTCTGGTATCGCCTCGATCAGGTCCCGCAGGCTGGCGCGCTGGCGGATGGTGATAGAGAAGCGGACATCCATTTCCCGGCAGGCGGCAACGACAGTGTGGGCGTAGAAGCCGCTGTCGGCCCGCACCGTGAGTTGTCCCCTGGCCCCGCCGTAGCGCACCCGCCCCACCGTCTCACGCAGGAAGTGGGCGGCGCCACGGGCGGTGTTGGCCCGGCCCTCGCGCAGCCGGGACATCAGCACCTCGCCGGTGCCAGCGGCAATGGCCAGCAGCGGGTGATAGCCGCGGGCGCCGGTATAGCCGTGGTGGCGCGCTCCCTCCTTGGCCAGTCCATAGGTCTCGCAGATTGTCGAGTCCAGGTCGATGGTCAGGGGCGAGTCGCCGGGTCCGGCCCCAGCGGCCCAGGCCCGGGCCAACAACTGGCGGCTCACGCGGTCGAGTTGACGGACATGCCCCCACCGGAAGCTGCGCAGGAAGGTCCCCAGGGTGGATGGCGCCTTGACCACGCAGCCTAGAACACCGACCGTCCCACCAGCGCGCAGCGCATCGGCGTCGTCGATGCAGTCGCCGCCTGCCAGCGCGGAAGCGACCAGCGTCAGCATCTTGTCCCCAGTGTTCGCCCGTCCCGGCGCTCCGCCGAGGTCAAGGTGATGGTCGACGAGTTCCCGCAGGCCCAGGTGCCGGGCTAGGGTGGCCGGCAGGAGCAGGCCGGCATTGGCCACCAGGCGATGGTCGTCAAAGAGGATGCGGATACGGTCGGGTTTGTTCTGTGGCAGCATCTATTGGGTGCTCCTTGTTTCCGGGCGGGTTTCTGTTCCAAAACCATTATCCCAGATTCAGAGGAGCACCCGCTGGCTTCTTCAAGGGCTGTCCCCAAGGCCGTCCTTCGGTGGATTCGGGTTAAGGACCTGCCAACTCATTATAATGGCGAACATGGTTTGGCTTAACATAATAGCTGTGGATGTAATCCACCAAAGGCGATAATTGCGGTTTACGAGCACTGGCATCGCAAAGAGGGAACGTAAATGTAGGATCACTCGCGGCTTCAAACCTAAGATCCTCACAATTGCACTACAATTCGTTGATCCGTACTGGAATACGTTATGGACCTCACAGCCTGCAATTAGCAGGCTGGTACGTTGTTAAATGACGATCGCCTGTTGGGAGTACCAGCGTGACTGACCTGCCCCGAGCATTTGTACCATATTGAAAGTTAGTCCGTCCCTGATTGGACCGCACCCCATCTTTGTACCAGTCGGCGTGTGAGCCATTCGAGTTATCTGGCCGGTAATGATACCAGCATGAACTCCTTCGGAGACAGGTCACCAAGAGCCCCATGGGGGCGCTCGGTATCGTAGTAGTGTCGCCAACCATCAATCTTGTCCCGAGCGTCGCCGAGGGTCAGGAACCAGCTCTCGTTCAAGCATTCAGCCCGTAGTAGGGCATTGAACGACTCGATCATCGCATTGTCCGTGGGCTTACCCGGACGGCTGAAGTCCATCTCCACGCCGTTGAGGTAGGCCCATTGGTCCAGCGCTTTTGAAATGAACTCGCTCCCGTTATCCACCGCGATCGTCTAAGGCACCCGGCCCCGGAGGGCCAGGTCCGCCAACACACCCACGACCTGGTGCCCCTTGATGCTAACGTCCACCGCCACGGCCGGACTCTCACGGGTGAAGTGGTCCACTATCGTTAAGACCCGGACCCGCCGTCCATCGAAGAGCTCATCGCTCATGAAATCCATGCTCCAGCGCTCGTCCCGTCTCGTTGCCGTTGTCCGAACCTCACGCCGACTGCTAGAGACGTGCCGGCGCGGCCGTTTGGCCCGGATTTTGAGCCCTTCGAGCTGGTAGAGCCGGTGCACCCGCTTGTGATTCACGTGCCATCCCTCCCGCCGCAGCAACACATAGAGCCGCCGGTAGCCGAAGCTCACCCGCGCTGTCGCCAAGTCCCGCATCCGCAAGGCCGCCTGTTCGTCCGCCACACTCCGGTATCGGTGGGATGAGCGCCAGCAGCACAGCACCCCACATGCCTGCCGCTCGCTCACCCCGTATGCCCCCTCGAGATAGCGGACGTGGTCCCGCTGGAGAACAGGCCGAGGGCTTTTTTCGCAGCACATTCTGGAGCATCTGCTTGTCCAGGCTCAGGTCAGCCACCAGCTGCTTCAGCTTCCGGTTCTCCTCCTCCAATACCTTGAGCCGCCGCACCTCGGCGACCCCCATCCCTACGAACTGTTTCTTCCAACGGTAGAAGAGCCTGCCCTGAGTCTGTCGAAGGGTCTGCTCGCTGATGCCCATCTTCCGGAAGACCTCGGTAGGGGGCACGCCGTTCTCGGCCTGGCGCAGGGCGAAGGTGATCTGCTCGGGGCTGTACCGCGAAGTTTTCATGGACTCCTCCTTCTCTCGGCGGATTATCCCTGAAGACTCACATTCTGGCTGGACCAGTTTTTGGGGATGGGACCATCTAAATCTGATCTAGTTGAGAAGTATCGCGTTCAGTGCATGTAATCGGCTTTGGAACAAAGGTCCTATACCAGCTTTGAAGTCGAACATTCAAAAGCAACCTGAACATGTATCATAGGCTTATGCTTCACACTTGACAAAATGTCAGGGAACTTAATGTTAACCCTCTCTTTCCAACGTAGCGAAAATGGGAGCGTGTAAGGAGTACTTCAGGATCTTACTCTGAGGTCGATATGTTAACCATCTGAGCTAGTCTATTTCCCAAAATTGACCTGTGATTGCCCTGATCCAGCTAAAGGCCAGCTGTTACCAACTTTGTGATGTAACTAGTTGGAACAGTTTGGCCATTGTAGGTTACTAAGTCGCAAGCATTATTTGCCATAGGTAAGACGATTGATCCCAACGATCGCGTAATGGGCCAGCTATCTGTGGATAGTCTTGTGTGGAGGTGCAGGAGATTTAAGAGTAGCGGGTCAAATGGGACCCATTCGCCCTCTAACAGAACTTCTGTCCACGTTGTCGGAAATGCAACTGGTACGGATAGAAATAGCCCGAACATTTGACGTGCTTCAAATCCGAGCGATTCACATTCATCACGCAGCATCCGGGAGCCAACCGCACATTCGGCGAGCCCATTGGTTTGACTGAAAATTGTAGTTGTCGTAAGAGCTTCAGGAAGAGCAAAAAATTCCAATCGGCCTGACAGCGCTATAATGACTTCCTCAAGTTGCGGCGGAGCCAATGGCCAGACGGCTCGTATGGGAACTTCTATTTCTAGTGCAGTTTCTCCGGGCCATACATACACATACCTTTTCTCTGTCGGGGAAACGACTGCAGTCACTTTTCGTGGGCTCTCCACAAGAAGCGGAGATTGCAAGACACGATATTCCAAATGAAATAGCTGCTCCTCAGCTTGGCCGAATTGTTCAAGAGTACTTGCCCAGGATCTCATGGCGGTCCGATGTACAGAGGGAAGCCGTAAATACAAAGCCACGTTGTACAAATCATTTTCGTCGAACGTTAGAGAGTGATCGCGTTGCTCATGCGGCAACCCCAGCGACATAAGCTCGGCCATTAAGGAGTCGTTGATGCCATATAATGAGCGTGCATCCATCGACTTAACTGTGAACGACTTCAAACCATCGGCCACCAGCTTCAGCCTTGTGATTAGGTCGATCAATTCAGCCTGACTTGCTTGGTTTGAGGATTGCCCAGTCATTGCTAATTAGTTAGGCGGATCACATCACGTCTTGGGTATCTATGTTTGAGTGCCCATGATTGGCTATCCGTATCAAGCCATCTCTTGTTAATAGGGGAATCCAGAGATGCATCCTGAATGTAGAGTATTATCCTTTTGCAAGGAGTATGCTGTCGTGACATTGAGGTACTAAGCAGAGACCATATCAAGGAGAAATTAGGAAACGCTTCGCCAAGTCGAACGATAGTAGAAGCCCACATCTGTACTTCCTTTCCCTCTTTTTCGCTTCCATAGTCGTGATCAATACGCATCTTTCCCAACCATCAAGTAGGACCAATAACCAAGAGGCTTGCCCATCAGAGGAAGGTGCGAAGGAACAAAAACGGATTCTTCAGAAGGGCTCACCACGTCGACTGCCGTTAGTGAGAGTGAGCTTGGCAGGTGGAAGGGAGATTCTGCTGTTTCCAAAACAGCTCCGGTGTCCTTTCTAAAGCGAAGCATCAGTTTCGCACTCAGGAACAGCTACAGGCTCCTGATTCTACCTCCGCCGTCGAATGCTCTTGTTCTAATTCGGCTTACTTAGTAGAAGTTAACAGAGTTAATTGGAATCAGCACCGTGCAACCGCCACAAATTGAGACGCTCTCAAGAACCCTCCACAGCGAGTGAGGCCACATATCCCTTACCCGGACTAACACCATATAACGACCAGCGCGCCACTTCCTCCGGGCTTCCTTCAAATTTCAGCAAAGCTGCAGACTCATCGCGCATGAACGACACGTCAAATGCCCTCAGGGGAATTGACAGCCCATCCCCCCTCGCCTTTAGGTATGCCTCTTTGCGAGTGAAGCACCGATAGAAAGCTTCACCTCGCATTTTTTCAGGAAGACTAAGTAGCAAGTCAACTTCAAGGGGTGAAAAGAATCGCTTCGCGATTGTCACAGCGTTATTATTTAGCCCGAATCCACCGAAGGACGTCCTTGGGGACAGCCCTTGAAGAAGCCAGCGGGTGCTCCTCTGAATCTGGGATAATGGTTTTGGAACAGAAACCCGCCCGGAAACAAGGAGCACCCAATAGATGCTGCCACAGAACAAACCCGACCGTATCCGCATCCTCTTTGACGACCATCGCCTGGTGGCCAATGCCGGCCTGCTCCTGCCGGCCACCCTAGCCCGGCACCTGGGCCTGCGGGAACTCGTCGACCATCACCTTGACCTCGGCGGAGCGCCGGGACGGGCGAACACTGGGGACAAGATGCTGACGCTGGTCGCTTCCGCGCTGGCAGGCGGCGACTGCATCGACGACGCCGATGCGCTGCGCGCTGGTGGGACGGTCGGTGTTCTAGGCTGCGTGGTCAAGGCGCCATCCACCCTGGGGACCTTCCTGCGCAGCTTCCGGTGGGGGCATGTCCGTCAACTCGACCGCGTGAGCCGCCAGTTGTTGGCCCGGGCCTGGGCCGCTGGGGCCGGACCCGGCGACTCGCCCCTGACCATCGACCTGGACTCGACCATCTGCGAGACCTATGGACTGGCCAAGGAGGGAGCGCGCCACCACGGCTATACCGGCGCCCGCGGCTATCACCCGCTGCTGGCCATTGCCGCCGGCACCGGCAAGGTGCTGATGTCCCGGCTGCGCGAGGGCCGGGCCAACACCGCCCGTGGCGCCGCCCACTTCCTGCGTGAGACGGTGGGGCGGGTGCGCTACGGCGGGGCCAGGGGACAACTCACGGTGCGGGCCGACAGCGGCTTCTACGCCCACACTGTCGTTGCCGCCTGCCGGGAAATGGATGTCCGCTTCTCTATCACCATCCGCCAGCGCGCCAGCCTGCGGGACCTGATCGAGGCGATACCAGAGGAGGACTGGACTCCCATTCCCTACTGGATGGACGGTGCCGCCGATGTCGCCGAGACGACTTACACCCCGTTCCAGACCAAGCCGGACGCCGCGCCGGTGCGGCTCATTGTCCGGCGGGTGAAGCCGACGCCCGGTTCCCAGCTCGCCCTCTTCGCCAGATACAGCTATCACGCCTTCATCACCGACCGCGATGGGGAGACGCTGGAACTGGAGGCCGATCATCGCCGCCACGCCGAGGTCGAGAACGCCATACGCGACCTCAAGTACGGCGTCGGGCTGAACCACATGCCGTCGGCGCGCTTCGCCGCCAACGGCGCCTGGCTGGCGGTCCAGGTGATGGCGCATAACCTGGCCCGCTGGACGGCGCGGATTGGTCTGGGCGAGCGGACCGTGATCACCAAGACCCTCAGGCGGCGGGTCTTCGCTCTGGTGGGACGGATCACCCGCTCGGCGCGCCGCCTCACTTTGCATCTCCCCCGGCGCTGGCCTTGGGAAACCCAGTTCAGTCGCGCCTTGGCCCGGCTGCAAGCCATTCCGTTCCCGGCCTGACGGCCAGCCGGCAACTGACCCAACGTCCCCGCAATCTCGCGCCACCCCGGTCGCGAGAGTCCCCTGCTGCGTATCCTCTCGCCATCCCGCGCATCGCACTCCCGCATAGGGCCTTAGGGGCCCTATGCGGCGACTGAAGACCGGCCGCCGGCCTCCCATCTACCCCAAGACCCCAGGCCATCTCCCCTGTAGCTCCCTCACCCACCCCCTTCCGCTGTCCTCACGCCGTCCATCGGTGTCCTTCGGTGGATTCGGGTTTAGACGGATAAATTCCAAATCTATTCCCATCTCTTGAACCAAGGCAATTGCATAAAGCGCGATTTCTCCTGAATGCGATACGTTGAATCGAATCTTTTCATGAATGGCATCAGATAAAGCGGGCTTGCCAAACTCATTATATTTGAAGTGTAATCTGCTTGGATCACTGTCCAAATATCGGCTGAGTACCATTCTCAGCAATCCGCGACATACAATGAACCGTCGCCGGTCCTCATTGAAGTAGAATTTCTCTACTATCTCGCATTCATGCGTCTCTCGTCTTTCAAAAATCGTGTTTACTGACGCCGCAGACCGAACCAGTTGGGTCTGCCATACATGGATCTCTCCTATTCTCAAGTCGTAGCTCTGTCGAGTGGGATTGCTCCACTAGCAGTGTCCAAGGACTATGTGGGAGCGATAGCCCACGAATGCGGCGAATTACCTGATGTCCGAGTGCTGGCAATAACCCTGGACACCGACTCCGAGGATGCCGTTGGCGTCAGGCTAATGTCATCTCTGGAAGCGTACCCTAATAGAAGCCGCTAGGCGCTGATTGGCACCGAGGAATCAGGCCCAGTCGATCTCGCGGTTAGCTAGGGCCCGCTGCAACACTGCAACTTGCTCACCTCGAGCCCGGCGAGAGATCAGCGGGCTCGCCAGCGTGTCGAATCCATGATAGGCGCCCGGATACTGGTGGACCTCGGCGGAGACCCCCGCGGCTAAGAGTCGGCTCGCATACTCGATCCCTTCGTCCCGTAGCGGGTCCATCTCGGCAGTCATTATGTAGGCGCTCGGGAGTCCCTCGAGCTGCGATGCCCGAGCTGGCGCGGCGTAGATGGAAACGGCGGTACGGTGCTTGCCTAGATAGTGATTCCACATCTGCTGCGTGTTGGCTCTGTTCCACCTCGGAGTGTCCACGAAACAGAGCATTGAAGGAGACTCCAGCCTGTCGTCAAGGGCGGGATAAAGCAACATCTGGAATAACACCTTTGGCCCGCTGCGGTCCCTGGTCATAAGCGCCACCGCCGCCGCCAAACCGCCTCCACAGCTCGGTCCGCAAACCGCTACTCGATCCAGGTCCACTGCTAACTCGCGACTTGAAGCCTGTAGCCATACGAGACTTTGGTAGCAGTCGTCGACGGCTGCAGGAAACTGGTGCTCGGGTGCCAGCCGATACTCAATCGAAACGACCAGGAACCCAGTGCCCTTCGCAATCTCCAGGCACCTTGCGTGCTCAGTGTCGAGGTCGCCCGTTACGTAGCCTCCCCCATGGAAGAACAGCACGCAGGGACCAGGCGTTCGGGCTGCTGGGACTCGGTAAAGGCGGGCGGGAATGTCCATCGAACCAGAAGCGCCCGGAATCTGGCGTTCAGCTATCTCTACTTCTCGCTCCAAGACTTTCACTCGAGGCATCATGTTCACTAACATCGAGAACTTCTTGATCCGTTGCCGAATCAAGGCTGGATCACCAAGGTCGTAGATGGGCTCGGCTGCCGCCGCTCTTGCGAGCTCTTTGTCGAATTCCATTGCACGCACTCCGGCACTACTCAGTTCGCCGTATGCTGACACGTTCCCAGTTGAGATATCTGCCAGGTCGATGGTGCCATACGAACTTGCTAGCTGTCATCGTCGGGAGAACCGGTAAAATACTCACCAACCTCTATGTCGTTCGAGCGGAGATCACACGAGGTACGTCACTAGGCTCGACCTGACGATATCAAGGAACCGTTTGGCCTGAATGCACTCGAATCGGTTGAGCCTTCCGGGTAACTGCATACCGGCGACTCGGATTCCTGAACCGAGGCGCTGGGGCCACTCCCTAAACAGCTGCGCAGAACCTCCGGCATGCGGGAGGCAAACCAGCGTCACCGCAGCAGGATCAGTTTCTGATGACGGCGCCACCCAACCGTTAGCGAAGGATATGGCCTGAGCTTAGACCAAGTCGGCATCCGAATCGCAACCTTGTCAGCAGTCATGACCTGCCCCCTGGATTAGGTCAGAGAGTCCTAGAGTCCGACCGAGTTTTCTTAGCTACCTGTTTGTGAATTCCTCGCGTGTCCGGTTGCCCAAGGGCGCCCGAGCAGCCGGGACGGCTAGTGGCCTTCCCGGCAGGCCTCCACGATGGTATGGCCGTGGGGACGCTGATGAACCAAGTGCTCGTTGAGCGCTAGTCGCGCAGCCGTCAGTAGAAGCTCTCGATGTAAGCACTCTACACCGCTTTGTCGGTCGATGAAATGCAGGCACATCATGAGTATACGCCGACGCGTCCAAGGCACCTTCCCTCCTGACTTCAGGGCTGATTTCCACCATGATCAGCTCCGGCTGGCCACGCTCAACGGCCAGCCGGTCCAAGACCAGCCTCACCCGAAGACCCAAAGGAACGAGGGGTATCCCCCCACTGTTTTTGTAGATGTAGCTTCTTTGGTTGACTGAGTTCGGCAGATGGAATAGAGTCTATCGGAATATAGAGACTGCAAGCAATCAGAAACCGACCGCAGATGAAACTTCATGTGGAACTCAAGTCATCCATGCGCTCCGGCCGGCGTGTCCTTACAGGACCACAGATTGTGAACGAGCAGGAATCATGAATGTTCGTACTATATCCGTGGCCATTCATCGGATGCGAGGTGGATCTAAGCCTTGAGGCGATGGTCCAGCGCGTGTCAATCCATCGTTGTCGCCAGGATAACGTAGAGAAAGGGGGGCATGCTGTGAAGAAGATCACGCAGCGAGTAGTGCGCTACGGCCACTACGACGCACTTCAGGGTTAGGGAGTGCAATAGGACCACTGGAGGCCGCTAGCCCCGGCCTCCAGTGGTCTCAAGTCGAAGGACACCGTAGGCGTGAGAGAGGAACATCATAAACAGGCAGGTCATCGACCGAGACATGGTAGAACGGCTGTTTCCGGGAGTCGTCGAAGAGACTCTAGTCTTCGCATGCTCGCCAAGTATACGACCTCACGTTGAGCTCGAAGATGTGGGCACGAAGGTAGTCGAGTTCGAATGGCACGGAGACGAATCGCGAGACCACCTCGTGTCAGTGTTTCAGTCCGATGAACCAGTTACAGTTCTCTGGCTTACCGATTCTGAGTTCAAGCACTTCACTTCGGAAGAACTCGGACCGGCTCGAATAGCTGGTTGGACGTTCTTCTCGTCGGGTGTCACACCAGATGGGCTCGCGGCAATTATTGAGGCAACCCGAAACACAAACTACGAGCGCCAGCTGGAGATCGAGGAAGCCTTACTCGGCCTTTTCGAAGACGCGGATGCACTTCATATCATTGATCGGCGTACTGGGACCGTCGCCCAGTTAGCGCACCAGCAGTGCGAATACTGGTTCTCGCTGCATGGACCTATTGGCCGCGCGCAGCAAACCGTGCTGCCAACCGGAGAACTGAGTATCCTCACGGACCCATCTGGAGAGTTCACGGATAGGTTCTTGCCGATGGATGGCGAGGTCACTCTGCAAGGGGAGACTCTGGTACACCGAGGCGACTCGGGCTTGGGACGTGCAGAGGCAGCCGCCACCTACAAGCAGATGTCCGTGCTAGCAAACAATGCTGTGATTGCGACCATCGAGGATGGCCTGATAACTGATGTCCGTCCCGTGGACAACGGCGCGGTTGTAGGTGCAGAGGCTCTGCTTCGACTATTCAGTTCAGATGAGCGGTATCGCAAGATCCACGAGTTGGGGATCGGGACCAACGAGGCCTGCAGACCACTCCGACGCGGCAACTTCCTAGGCGACGAGCGTCATCCCGGCGTACATTTCGGGCTTGGGCTCGGTCGCCACCTTAATTTCCATTTCGATATAGTGTGCCCTGACAGCACCGTAGTCGCTGTGTCGGACACAGGAGATACAGACACGTTGGCTGCGGTTGGCCTTCTTGACCCGCCTATGGTTCCGAACCGCACCGACAAACTCTAAGGCTGTGCGGAGGTGTCGGGAGAGATGCCTGATGTCGTTCGCATCGAGTTCGCGACGTCGGAGGTTCAGTACGAAGCCTTCACGGCGCTCGTTAGGGAATACCTAGCCTTCCTGCCATTCTCGGTGAGCTTTCAAGATACTGAGCGGGAGCTCGCCGAGATCAGCACGCGATATGGCGAGGTCGGACGCGGGGCTGCCCTGCTGGCGGTGTCTGGCGAGGTGACGGTCGGCATCGCCGGCCTGCGGGATATTGGAGACAACCGTTGCGAGTTGAAGCGCATGTACGTCAGGCTCGATTGGCGCCGTCAGGGTATCGCTCGCCAACTTAGCGAACGCGCGCTCGTAGTTGCTCGTTGGTACGGATATGATGCAGTTAGGCTCGACACGCTGCGGAGCATGAACGAAGCTGCCGCACTGTATCGTTCGCTCGGATTCGTCGATATTCCAGCCTACCGAGTCAATCCACTTAAGGATGCAGTGTACCTCGAGCTAGGGCTCCATGCCGACGCGATGCTCAGGGAGTAGCCGAGAATTTTGGACCTCATCCGCGAATTTGAAGCGAGAGTCAAGACGACTCCGCACAAGCTGGCCATTCTCTATGAGCGTCCGCCGTTCGAAGGCGTTTCGCTCTCTTGGCGCGAACTCAAGGCCAGAAGCGACAATTTGGCGCGAGAATTACGGACTGATCGTCATGGTCTCTCGAGGCGCTGCGCTATCGAACTGGTAGACCACCCTGACGTGTTGCCGCTTGTGATGGCGATCTGGGCAGAAGGCGGTGTTGTGATCCCCATGGACTCGAGGTGGGGGACAGGCTTGCGCGCGTCGATACTTCGCCATTCGGGCGCTGAACTTCGCCTTCGCTTCAGGAAGCGTTGGATAGCCGAACGCATCCGGAACGATGGCAATGAACACCCGCCGCTGCCCGATCATACGGCGTTTCTCAGCTATACTTCGGGCTCAACTTCTGACCCCAAAGGGGTCATTCTGACTCACGACAACATACATTCAGCCTACTCGTCGGGTGCTTCCTCACTGGTTAAGCTGCTGGGCCGAACACCTTTGGTGATGGGCTGCCCGATGCGCCTCTCCGGCATGGGCGCTTTGGCCATCCACTACTTGTGGGCTCTTGTTCTGGGGTTCAGGATCGTGGTGCTGCCGGAGCCATCACTCACTACCGCCGGCCGCTTCTGGGATGCGTTTGTATCAGCGAGTGTCGATCTGTCCTTCATGCCACCAATGCAGATCGACCTCCTGAACAAACTGTCTGTTCCCAACCGTGAGCCGCCTGCGGCAACCGTGATGACCGGGAGCGCTCCACTCACAGCTCGAATACAGAAGCGCTTCCAGGCTCAGTTCGGCGTGCCACTGCTAAACTGTTACGGGCTGACCGAAGTCGCTTTCCCGGCGTTTTTTGGGAACCTCGACACAAAGGGGCTCGGCACGCTTTCGATCGGCGAACCGAGCCACGAAGCTCGCATCAACACGGATGGCGACTATTCAACCTCAGGTGCAGCACGAGGAGAGTTGCAGATGAGGGGCCGCACAGTAACACCTGGGTATTATAACAACAGCCCCGCCAACTCCGCTCTCTTCGACGGCGACTGGTTGCGTACTGGCGACCTATTGGAGCGTGATGAAGAAGGCCGACATTGGGTCGTCGGCAGAATCAAGGACGCTGTGATGAAGGGCGGATTCACGGTTTATCTTAACGAAGTCGAGGAAGCAGCGACCGCGTTAGAAGAGGTCGCGGAGGCAGGCGCGGTCAGGCTCGATCGAGCGGACGGACTCGAAGACATCGGTCTCATCGTCCGCCCCAACAAAGGTTCGGTACTGTCTGTCAGTCAGATTGAAACACACCTCGAAGAATGGCTCGGCCGCGGTCGCTCACCATCCGTCACGGTCCTGACCAACGACCCGCTCCCTCGGGTGACACAGGGGAAACTGGATCGCGGCCAGCTATCGTCTCGGTGGGACGCCCTCCGTAGTGAAGTTGCCAGCAGGGAACGCACCAGGCAGATCAGTTCACCAATAGAGGAACCCCCAGCTTGATATCCCAAGACGAATTCGATGACCGCGCACTCGCTCTGTTGCGCTCCGTCGCTGGCAGTCGCGCCCATTCGTTAGAAGTCGACACAGACCTTTTCGCCGTGGGCGTGCTGGACTCGCTCGCTCTCATCTCGTTCCTCACCTTCGTTGAGGATGTCCGAGGAGCACCCATTGACCTCACCAATTTCAACCCAGATGAGTTGAGGACTATCCGGCGCGCTTTCATTCTGGCTAGCGAGTAGTGCAACGCGCTACACCGTTCCCGGTAAGGCTTTCCTACTGTTGCCCCTTTGATTCGCCGGTATCGCTTCCCTCGGTCGGGAGTCACGTCGAAGGTCCGGCGACCCCGCCTTTCCGTACAACCGCGTGCGGACACAGTGCTAACCCGTCGCCGGACGAGCATCGTTGCAACTGATTCCACAGTGCCCGCCCATCGATCGGTTGGTTCATAGTTCCCAGTGCCTGCACCCACGTTCACAAATGTACGAGCGCTTCCCAGAGCCGCCCAGATGAGGCTCTCGATGCAAGGATCAGCTCTACGCGCACTCGCGTATTCAACACCGATTGTCTCGTAAACCTGCTTCATTGGGTTTCGATGAATCCCTTGAGCCCACAGCGACCGCGTCTGTCCGTAGCATATTAATCTAGCTCATCCTGTCGCGGCCACGGCATGGTCGGCAATTGAATGCGGGCAAGCCTAAATCAACAGGGAACGAGCGGAAGGAGTCTCTCAGCCTGGAGAGCAGAGCCGTTGGACGGTAAGAATTTAGGGTATAGTCCCAAAACAGCCACCTGTGAGAGAATGGTGGCATGGGACGGAAGATTGGGTGCCCTCGATGTCAACACGCCAAGAGCTGGAGCATTCGGCGAGGTAAGAGTCGTTGTGCAGCCTGCCACTACGAGTGGGTGCCCAGGGCGCTGCCGCTTCGGTTGTCGCCAGGGGAGTGGCGGCGACTGTTGCGCTGGTTCGTCTTGGGGCAGAGTGCCGAGGTGATTGCCCAGGAGGCCCGCCTGGAGCGAAAGCGAGTCCTGCGCGCCCTGATCGTGGTGCGCCAGGCCATGGTCCGGGACGTTCCCCATGTCTTCTCCGGCGTGGTGGAGGTCGACGAGACCTACCTGGGAGGTTCCTGGCGCAACAGGCGCCTGGCAAAGCGTGTTCAGGGCACGAAGCGGGGCCGTGGAACCACTAAGCAAGCTGTCTTTGGGATCCTGTGTCGAGGTGGCCTGGTGTGGGCGCAAGTGGTACCTAACGTGGAAGCCAAGACGCTGCTGCCGCTCCTGCACCAACGCGTGCAACGTGGCTCCATCGTCTGCTCGGACACCTTTACCAGCTACACGGGCGTCGCAGCGGGGGGCTACGTCCACCGGCTTGTGGACCACAGCCAGGCGTTCAGCGATCGGCAAGGGAGCCACGTCAACGGCTTGGAGGGCTTCTGGGGTTATCTCAAGCGGCGTCTGGCAGCCAAAGGGGGAGTCCGCCGAGAACGGCTGCCCCTCTATCTTGCTGAGTATGTCTGGCGCTACAATCATCGGCGTCTGTTGGGACCAGAACAGGTTAAGACATTGTTCAAGCTGCTTCAAAGCTAATCCGGTGGCTAAAACGGGACTTTACCCGAATTTATTACCCAAGGGTGGAGGCGGGGAGAGTCGATCTCCCCGCCTGCCCAACGCTAGTCACCGAAATCTCTTAATCGTCCTGTTTTTCCGCCTGTCCTGCCGCACCCCCACCAACAAGCCGGGGAACAATTCACCTAGAATCGGGCGACTAATGCCGATTAAGTAGACTCCAAGCAGCCAAACCGAGTGAGGTGGTCATTCTTGGCCAGAGGCAGCGGGAAGATCGGCCAGCCTCGGCCACCGCATCGGCCTCAGGCACCACCAGCGATGAGAGCTCGAATTCGTACCGGGCCTTCTGCCGCTGGCAGTCACCCTCGTCGATCAGGTGGTCGGCGTAGGCCGTCCCGAGCTTCCTGAGCTTCGTGTGCAACTGCTCCCGCTCAGCCCTGACTCTCGCCACCTCATCTCGCAGGCTGATCCGCTCCAGGACGGCTTCCAGCCAGTCCTCCGGGAGAATGAGTGCCTGGATGAATGTCCCCACCGGCTCATCGATCTTCCGGGTCAGCACCGCACCAGCTGAACACCGCCAGTTCGCTAAAATAGAGTAGTCGGGAGACACTCAAGGGTTGAGCCCAAGTGATATATTCAATTTCTGAAAGTGTTTCTGAAAGGGCTGCCTTCTCCCTTGCTCCCAACGGGCCAAAGTGCTGGGATCGACGCGTAGCTGACGTGCTAGGTCCTCTTGGCGCACTCCCAATACGCGACGCATCTTGACGATCTGCTTACCGAGGTCCGTCGTTTCTTCAGAGAATGGAACATATCCAAGGAACTCGATAATTCGGGGGATGAGGTGGATACGCGGTGCGTAGCGGCTCTTCTCCCAGTTAGTCACTGAGTCCGTAACAACACCCAGGCGTTGCGCCACTTCCTTTTGCAAAAGGCCCAGGTCAAGCCGCTTCTTGCGGATGTGGTCTCCAAGAGTGTCTAATGTCCGAGGATAGGATGAAGGTAGGGGTCTTGAAGCTGTTAAACGCACATGGCAAAAAGGCAACGCAGGGGTGCTTCTGCGGCAATCTGGGCGACCCTCGCAAGCAGTGCACCTGCACGCCGTCGGTCATCGCCCGCTACCGGCGCTGGATCTCCGGCCCCCTGCTGGACCGCATCGACATCTTCGTGGACGTTCCCCGGGTGGAATACGAGAAGCTAACCGGCGAGGGCACCGCGGAGACGTCGCAGGCAGTGCGGGAGCGGGATCTGGCGGCGCGCGAACGGCAGGGCCGGCGCTTCCAGGGCACGCCATACCAGGCCAACGCCGACATGGGGCCCGCGGAGGTGTGGCGCTTCTGTCCCCTGGACGAGGCGGCCCAGGGCCTGGCCAAGGCGGTCATGGAGAAGCTCTACCTCTCCGCGCGGGCCTTCCACCGCATCCTGAAGCTGGCGCGCACCATCGCGGACCTGGCCGGCGCCGACCAGATAGGCCTGGCCCACCTGGCCGAGGCCATCCAATACCGGCAGCGGGGGCCGGAGTAGGATGGAAGACGCACCGTGAGCAGGTCATTCGCATTGCTGCTGCTCCCGGTGATCATCGCGCTGCTCCTGGTCCCCGTGCTCGTGCTCGTTGCCGCCGCTCCCGCGTTGGCCAAGGAGGGCGATTGTGGCGCTGCCAGGATCATCATAGAGGGTGGCGACCCGTCGCCCTTCATCCTTCCCGACCACGCCGGCGCAACCCTTCGCGTGGACCCGCAGACGGTGCTCGCTCTTCGCGCGGAAGGCGTTCCGTCCGGCACGAAGGTGAGCATACGGATTGCGGGAGTCGGCGTTCCCATTGAGGTCGAGGTGGAGGGCGTGGGCGAGCGCCCGGTAGAGAGGCGCGTGGCCGACTACGCGCGTTACGCCCGCGGCTTGTACAAGCTGGAGGGTACGTTGCTGACTAATGACCAGGAAACGGTGTGCGCCGCCACGATGCGGTTGCAGATCACCGGGTTTGGCGGGGTCGTGGGGCCGGCGGCGGCAGCGGCCGCGGTGGTGGCGGGGGTGGGCTCCGTGGTGGGCGCTTCCCTGGCCGCCCGTGGCGCCAGGGTCAAGCTCAAGGTCCAGATGCAACGCCGGCGACGCCGAGGATGGCGCCGGTGGTTTCCAGCGCCCGCCTGGAAGCGGAGGGTCGTGAGCACGCTCATGGGCGCTTTCACCGGACTCGCTGTCACTGTTGTACTCCAGCAGAGCGGGGCCGCTCTCCTCTCCATGGCGACCGCCATCTGGGGGGCCGTTGTGGGTGGCGGCGTCACCTTTGGGGTGGGGTACTCTTGGGGCGCCCTGCTCACCTACCTCCGGCCGCCCATCGAAGACGGCCAGCAGCCCTAGCTGCTGCGCTTTCGGAAGCCTGCTGCTACAATTCACCTGCTTACGGCGGGAGAACGCCGGCCATGGAGTGCTGTTGATGAGAATAGCCGTCTGCGTGAAATGGGTCCCGGTGATCTCCAGGCTCAAGTTCGATACGGAGACCAAACGGATCGTGCGAGAGGGTGTGCCCAGTGAGGTGAACCCCTTCGATCTGCTGGCCGTGCAGCGGGCCATCGAGCTCCGCGACGGCCACGGCGGCGACGTGACGGTGTACACCATGGGGCCACCCCAGGCCCAGCAGGCGCTGGTGCAATGCATCGCCATGGGCGCCGACCGCGCTTTCCATGTGATGGACCGCGCACTGGCCGGCTCCGATACGCTGGCCACATCCCGCGCCCTGAGCCTGGCGCTCCAGCGTGAGTCCTACGATCTGGTGCTCTTCGGCTCCTATAGCACCGACTCGGAGACGGGCCAGGTGGGCCCCGAGGTGGCGGAGCTGTTGAGCTGGCCCCAGGTTACCGGCGTTTCCAAGCTGGACGGCGGTGAGGACGGGTTGGTCGTGGCCGAGCGTGAGGTGGACGAAGGGTACGAGGTGGTGGAGTGCCGGCTGCCGGCGGTCGTCTCGGTTGTGGAGGGCGTGGCCGGGGAGGTGTTCCCTGGGCGCGAGGCGCTGCAGGCGGCCGCGGAGCGCGAGATCTCCCAACTTTCGGCCCTGGACCTCTCCCAGGACACCGGCATCTTCGGGGAAGAGGGCTCCCCCACCTGGGTCTCGGAGATCCAGTTCGTGGAGTCGCACCGCGAGCAGGTGTTGCTCCAGGAGCTGTCGCCCCAGGAGGCCGCCCGGCAAGTGGTGGCCTTTCTCAAGGCCCGGGGCCTGCTGGACCCCCAGCGGACGCGGGCCCGTCGTGCGGCGGCCCCGGCGGGACCCACGGCGAGGCCCGCCCAGGGGCCGGGCGTATGGGTGATGGCGGAGCTCGGCCCGAATGGCGTGCGCACGGTGACTCACGAGCTGCTGGGAGCGGCCCAGCCCATAGCCGACGCGGTCGGCGGACACGTGGCCGTGCTGCTCTTGGGCGGTCCGGAGGCCGGTGGCCATGCCGCCGGGCTTGCCCACGCAGGCGCCGACGTGGTTTACCTGGCTGCGGACGGCGCTCTGGCCGCCTACACTACGGAGGCCTACGCTCACACGCTGGCCGCGGCCATGCGGGCCCATGCGCCGTACGCGGTGCTGGTGCCCTCCACCACCAACGGACGCGACGTGGCGGCCCGGGTCGCGGCCCGGCTCCAGCTCGGCCTCACGGGCGACTGCATCGGGTTCGAGGTGGACGGCGAGGGCCGGCTGGTGCAGATGAAACCCGCTTTCGGCGGCAACGTGGTGGCCCCCATCTTCTCCAAGACCACTCCCTACATGGCCACCGTGCGCCCCGGGCTGCTGGAGAGTCTCCAGCCGAATGAGGGCCGGCAGTCTCTCGTGGTCCCCATCCCCGTGGAAGCCCCCGCCGACCCGGCGGTGCGAATAGTGGCGACCCGGCGCCAGGAGACGGCTGATGCCGCCGAGCTGGACGATGCCTGGGCCGTGGTCACGGCGGGCATGGGCATGGAGGCGCCGGAGAATATCCCCGCCCTGGACCCGCTGCTGGAGGTGCTGGACGCCAGCCTGGCCTGCACGCGGGACGTGGCCGACGCCGGCTGGCTGCCCAAGCGGCGCCAGGTCGGCCTCACCGGCCGCTCCATCGCGCCCGACCTGTACATCGCCGTGGGCGTGCGCGGCGACTTCAACCACACGGTGGGGATTCAGCGATCGGGCGCCATAGTGGCCGTCAACAGAAACAAGCGCGCCCTCATCTTTCGCGGCGCCGACATCGGCGTGGTGGACGACTGGCGCAACATCGTTCCGGCGCTGGTCGCCGAGCTGCGGAGGGAGCTGGGAGGCTAGGGCCGCGTGCCCTCGCGCCGCTGCTCTTGACACCTCCGCCGAATGCACGAGAATGCACAAGCGCTTGGGTTTCGCGGGCTACAGTTCGCACATCACGTCTGAGGAGAGGTCATGCCTGACATCACCATCAACGGCCACCGGCTCCACTACCGGGAGGTAGGGCAGGGCGAGCCCATGCTCTGCTGGTCCTGCTCCATCTTCGATAACGCCGAGAAGAGCTGGGTAGGGCCCATGCCGGAGACCGGGGCCGAGGGCTCGGGCTATCGCTTGATCATGCCGGACTTCCGGGGGATGGCCGGCAACGCCCACGCCACCGACGTCGCCCCCGCCGACTGGGTGGAGGATGTCCGCGGCCTGATGGATGCCCTCTCTATCCCCTCGGCGGTCATCGTGGCCGAGAATTTGGGCACGCGGGTGGCCGTGCGCCTGGCCGCCAGCTACCCCGAGCGCGTCAAGGCGCTCATTCTCACGGCCTCTATCGCCGGCAGCGACCCCGCGGGCGACGCCTGGCGGCTGGGGCAGCTCGATATGTCGGCCTGGGGTCCTGAGCGCGCCGAGCGGCTGCAGCTCTTCCACGGCGACGACTGGCCGGCGGTGGTCGAGTGGTACAAGGAATTTCACCACCGCGACGACTTCAGGAGCTACTACGATCTGCGGGCCATCGCGCACAAGGTGAAGGCGCCCACGCTGCTCATGCGGGGGGACATCGACACGCCGCTCCACAAGATCGCCCACAGTACGGACCTGCACCGGCTCATCGAGGGCTCGTGGCTGCGTATCTTTCCGAACATGCCCTACGACTGCAGAAGGGGCGATCCCGACGAGTTCTGGCGCCAGGTCCAAACCTTCCTGGCCGAGCGGGCGCCCAAGGGCTAGCCCATCGCCGGTTCCCATCGCCTATCGCGGTTCGGGCGGCTACCAGGCCGTCCAGCCCTGGTCCACCAGCAGCAGGTGGCCGTTGACCGCCGCCGCCGCGGGACCGGCGAGGAACACCACGGCGCCCACCACGTCCTGGGGTTCCATCCGGCGGCCCATGGGCGAGCGGGCCAGCGTCTCCGCTTCCGCCTCGGCGGGGAGGTCCTCCGACATGGGGGTCCTGGTCGGGCCCGGACCCACGGCGTTGACCGTGGTCCCGTGTGTGCACCACTCCAGGGCTAGAGCGCGGGTCAGGTTCAGGAGGCCGCCCTTGCTGGCGCAGTAGGCCGCCCGCTGGGGCAACGCCGCCACGGCCAACTGGGACGCCACGTTGATGATCCGGCCGCTGTCCTGGGCAAGCATGTGCCGCGCGGCCGCCTGGGCGCAGAAGAACGCGCCCTTCAGGTTCACGTCCAGGATCTGGTCCCACTCCTCCTCGCCCACCTCCACCGACGGGCGTCTGACGCGGACGCCCGCGTTATTGACCAGAATGTCGAGGCCGCCCATCTCGGCGGCGGCCCGGTCCACCGTCTCGCGGATGCCGGCCACGTCACGCACGTCCAGGGCGTAGGCGCGGGCCGTGCCGCCCGCGGCTTCGATCTCCCGCCGCACCTCCTCGGCCGCCGCCGCGCTCGACGCCAGGTCCGTCACCGCCACCGAGGCTCCAGCCCGCGCAAGGCCAAGGGCCAGCGCTCTGCCGATGCCCTGACCCGCGCCGGTCACCAGCGCCACCTTGCCGTCGAGCCGGAAACTCACTTCCTCCACGGCGTGTCACTCCTTGTTTTGGAACGAGCCCGTTGAGCGGCGGCTCAACCTGCGGATGGCCGGACGCGACTGGGGATGTCACGCCGGGCGCCGCATTCGGGCGTTATACATGGCACGGACCAAGCTTCGCCATTATAGCAAAGCTGCGACGGCGCGCTGGACGGCGTTGGAAGCCGTGCGTTGGGGAGCAGACAGACGCGAGGGTGAAGGTGGGGAGCCCGGCGTGCGCCGTCTCCTCCTGGGGAGGAGGCTCCCGGAGCTCGACGCGAGTGACGTACTCGTGCACGATAAATCCGAGGGTGGCGCCCGTGATCATGGCGGCGACGATGCCCAGGAGCACGAGGGCGATATAGACGTTTCGGGCATGGCGGGGGACCGTTGAGTGGGTGGCCATTGGTGGTGTCTCCGGGCGAGGCGACGCTGAAGCGGGCCCACGCTACTACAGTTCCGGGGCCTTAAGCAAGGAGGCGGGGGCCCGAAGCAAGGGCGGACGCTAGTCCTGTCCGGACGCTGTCGGCTCCGAGTATTCCCGGCTCCAGAGCGTGAAGTAGTTGTCTGCCTCGCCGCTGACGGCTGCGCGTGCCAACTCCGCGTCCTCCGCCCGGGCGTGGGAGCGCTCCTCCTCTATCAGCCGGTGCAGGTGGTCGAGGGAGTCGGTGAGGATCCGGGCGTCGGCGTGGGTTCCCAGCATGGTCTGGACGGCTTCGTCCATTTCGGCGGCTGGTATCGAAAGGGTGGAGCCGGCGCAGAGGAAGACAGAGACCTCCGGCAGATCCTCGTCGCTGATCGCAATGTTGATGCGGCGCAGGATGGCTCGAAGCGCCTGCTCCCGCATGGCCTCGTCCACCTTCTGGGGTAGGTTGCCCAGCTCCGCGAAGCTTTGCGGGGTCGAGCGGACCACCTCGCCCACCGAATTCTCCAGGTCGCGGTAGAATTCGGTGTCGAGCACCTCGTCGGTGCTCAGCAGATAGCTTTGCGGCCCTCCCGGGACATCCGTGCGGGCATCGATGACCAGAAATTCCCGCAGATGGGGAAAGATGCAGATGTTCAGCCCGGCGGGCTGAAAGAGGGGTTCTTCCATAAGTGGACCTCCGGCGCGTCCGGCGAGCTAGCAATCCCCCGGCGGGTATTGTAACACCCCGGTCGGAGGAGCACCATAGCTGGTCTGATCTATCCGCGGAAGATATCACCATAGGGCGGTAGGGTGATGATGTAAGAACACAATATAGAGTGTAAATTCCTCTCCTTTTGAATCGAACGCAGGGGCTTGGCGCGCCAGACGAAGCCCCGATTCAACCGTGATTTCCGTGGTGCGCTCACCGGCGTCGAGACCGCTGCTCCCCGGTCCGGCGGCGAGCGAGCGGAGGGTCCATAGGAATTGGCGGTGTAAAGACAGCAAATTCCGCCGATAACATGTTCGTTGAGATTAGCCTGTATGAGTTAGCGGATGCTAATTAGATAGAGAATATATTGGAATGTTATCAGGGATATCTAATGCTTCTTAGGAGCTCTGTATCGGCGGCGACGGGCGCTGAGCGTCGCCGAAGCCGACGGCTTTGGCTTGGAACGAGAGGAGTGAAGACACGAAGAGGGGCGAGGGCGCTTGGGAGCGGGTGCGCCTTGTAAGCGGCGTACTCGGAGCGGGTCCTAGCGGATGAGGGACTGCACGTCCTGAAGCTGACAGAAGAGCCAGTGCGTGATGTCCTCGCGCTCGATGGTCTCCACCATCCGGCGGTTTCTCTCCGCCCGCTCCTCGTCCGACATGGTGAGGGCCTGGTAGAGGACTTTGGCGGTGCCTTCCACGTCCGCGGGCGCCACCGAGAGGCAGCCGACGCTGAGCCGTTCGTAGGCGCCCGCAGCTTCGGAGAGCACGAGCACGCCGTTCTTCGTGTTGACTACAGGGCCCTCTTTGGCCACCAGGTTCATGCCGTCGATGATGGAGTTCACCAGCAGCACGGCGTAGAGGCGCATGGCGGCGATGGCCTGGGTGTAGTTGTTCTCGAGGAAGACCTCGATGGGCCGCCACTCATCCGTTCCGAAGCGGCGGTTCACGTGCGTCACCACGGCCTCTATCTCTTCCAGGTAGCGCTGGTACTGCCGGATGTGGGTCCGTGAAGGCACCAGGAAGGCCACGAACCGCACCTTCCCGCGCAGCTCCGGGTGCTGGTCCAGCAGAAGCTCGTAGGCATGGAACCCTCGCACGATATTCTTGCTCGGTTCGGCCCGGTCCACTCGCACAATGCTCTGCTTCCCCAAGACGGGGAGTAGCTTCTGCTCGTACTCTTGGGCCCGAGGCGACACGGCGATTCGGCGCACCTCCTCCACATCGATGGAGATGGGGTATGCGCGCACGTGGGTCTCCCTGCCTCGGTAGCGCACGATGCCCTCTTCATGAGCGACCACCGCTTCGGGGAGGAATGTGGCGCAGCTATCCAGGAACGCCCGCACGTCCCGCTCCGCCTGAAAGCCCACCACGTCGGCTTGGCAAAGGCTCTCACAGATCGCGGTGCGCATCATGGCAGGCAGGAGCTGCCAGTAGCTGGACGCGGGCCACGGGATGTGGGTGAAATGGTGGATGAGCGCGTTCGGGACCTGCTCGCGCACGAAACCGGGCACCAGGTAGAGATGGTAGTCATGGACCATGACCAGCGGGCGATGCGTGCTCTGCTGCGCCTCGCTGACGATGGCGTCGGCGAACTCGCGGTTCACCTGTACGTAGCCGGTCTTCCAGGCATCGTGGACCAGCCCGTCCACGTTAGGCGTGTAGGGGGAGCTCCACATATAGTGCTGCAGGAACCACAGCAGTGGATTGCACACCACGTTGTAGTACTTGTGGTATACCCGGCGTGGTGTCACCACGTATCGAACGGAGACGCGCTGCGAAGGCAGCGGGGAACGGACCGCCATTCCCCGGTTCGCCTCAGCGATGCGGCGGTCGCCCTCGCCCATGGCGCTGGCTATCCAGGTGAAGTCCACGTACTTGGTTAGCCCGCTCAGCGCGGTCACCACCCCGCCGCTGCCTCGCCGGGGCTGGGGCGCCTCGTCTCCGTGAGCCTGGTACTCCATGGGTCCACGGTTGGAGGCCAGGATCAGCCGTTGCCGGTCCAGGAGCTCGTCTACCAGGTCCCAGAGCGAGTGGCGCTCATGCTGGGTGATGGTAGGGGTCTGCGTCACCTTCTTCTCTCTCCTTTCGATTGACCAGCCGTGGCGGACCACTGAGCACACACGGAGAGCCGTCCGTCCGGTCCGCCGCCCACATGCTCACGTGCCGCCACCCGCCTGTGCCCAGGGCATACGGCGGTGCTTATCATCGAAAGAGGAACGAAGAGAGAAGGAGAAGAACAGATGCCCTTAGAAGGGCCACAACTATTGACTGATATGAATCAGAGCTTGTTGTATGCTTCCGTTTGCACCTGTTTTAGAAGGAGAGCATCGGCAACTGAGGCGTCGGCAACATATCATGGCGCTCTGGCGCTGTCAATGAAACTGCGGGATGGTCTGTCCGCCGGCCGCTGGGGGCTCAAACGCGCCGTACGAAGCCGCCAGACCGTTTGACACCGCTCGGGCTTTGTTCTTAGACTTTCCCTAGATTTTCCGAATAGGTCTACTGAGAGGCGCAGCCTCAGACCAGCCCCGATCGGATCGGGGCCAGCCCGGTCTGGGCGTGCTCAAGGGGTCGGCGGTGGCCGGTCTGCGTCCCACATCGGGCGGCGACATCCGCGCCGCATTCCTGCGCTTCTTTCAAGAGCGGGGCCATCTGGTGATGCCCAGCGCCTCCCTCATCCCGGCGGGCGACCCCACGCTCCTGCTCACCAGCGCCGGCATGGTGCCCTTCAAGCCCTATTTCACCGGCGAGGCATCACCACCCGGTCCCCGGCTCACGTCGGTCCAGAAGTGCTTCCGCACCACGGACATCGACTCCGTGGGTGACGAGACCCACCTCACCTTCTTCGAGATGCTGGGCAACTTCAGCGTGGGCGACTACTTCAAGCGGGAGGCCATCGCCTGGGCCTGGGAGTTCGTGACCGGCGTGCTCGAGCTGCCCCCGGAGCGTCTCTGGGCCACCGTGTATCTGGATGACGACGACGCGCAGCGTTTGTGGGAGGAGACGGGGGTGCCGGCGGAGCGCATCCGGCGCTTTGGCGAGAAGGATAATTTCTGGGGGCCGGCGGGCACCGAGGGCCCGTGCGGGCCGTGCAGCGAGATCCACTACGACTTCGGTGGCCCCTGCCGCGTTGGCAAGCGCGACGCCGACTGCGGTCCCAACTGCGAGTGCGGCCGTTTCCTGGAGCTGTGGAACCTGGTCTTCATGCAGTTCTACCAGGACCCGGACGGCGGCCGGACTCCCCTGCCGGCGCCCAACGTCGACACCGGCATGGGTCTGGAGCGGACCGCCGTCGTCATGCAGCAGAAGTCCTCCATCTATGAGACGGACCTCTTCGCCCCCATCGTTGCCGCAGTGGAGTCCTTGAGCGGCGTGCGCTACGGCGAGGACCCGGAGGCCGACTACGCCATTCGCGTGGTGGCGGAGCACGCTCGCAGCGCCGCCTTCCTCATCGCCGATGGCGTGGCCCCCGGTAACGAGGGCCGCGGCTACGTGCTGCGACGCATCATCCGGCGCGCGGTCCGTTTCGCCCGCAAGCTGGGCGTCCAGGGGGCGTTTCTGGGCCGGGTGGCCGAGCCGGTCATCGAGCACATGGGCGCCCAGTACCCGGAGATGGAGGAGCACCGCCGTTCCGTGCTCCGGGCCCTGGAGCTGGAAGAGGAGCAGTTTCAGCAGGCATTCGAGCGAGGCGGCAAGATATTGAAAGGTATGATTCAAGGGCGCTTGGAATATGAAAGCCGCATGCCTGAAATACGCATACTTGCGGAGGCATCTCCGGAAGATCCGCTGGAACCGCTCAAGCCTTTCCTCACAACGAAGACAACGAAGGATGAGGACGAGGGTGCTGGCCGCGGGTTAGCGATGGATAGCTTGATTAAGGCGCTTGTAGATAGAGAGATGGGAGCTTTGGCGGTTTGGCCTAAGAACATTTCAGGTAGCGAAACTTTCTTTCTACACGACACCCATGGCTTTCCCCTGGAGCTGACCCAGGAGATCGCCCGGGAGCACGGCCTGGAGGTGGACGTGGCCGGCTTCGAGGCGGAGATGGAGGCCCAGCGCCGGCGGGGCAGGGCGGCGGCACGCTTCGGCGGCGAGCGGGATGTCCAGCGCGCCTACGAGGCGCTGGGCATGGACGCCACCGCCTTCCTCGGCTACGACGCCGTGGAGGCGGAGAGCGTGGTGGTGGGCATGCTGGCCGACGGAGCGTCGGTCCAGCGGGCCGGCCAGGGGCGGCGTGTGGAGCTGGTGCTTCGGGAGACGCCCTTCTACCCGGAGGGCGGCGGCCAGGTCGGCGACACCGGCGTCATCGAAGCGCCGGGCGGCCGCCTCCAGGTGCGCGACACGCATCGGCCCGTGGGAGACCTCATCGTCCACGACGCCGTGGTGGAGCGGGGCGAGATCGCCGTGGGCGACAGCGTCCGCGCGCTGGTGGACGCCCCTCGCCGGCAGGACACCGCCCGCAATCACACCGGCACGCACCTGCTCCATGCCGCCCTGCGGAAGGTGCTGGGCACCCACGTCCGCCAGGCGGGCTCCCTGGTGGCCCCCGACCGCCTTCGGTTCGATTTCACCCACGTGGCCCCGGTAACGCCCGATGAGCTCCGGCGGGTCCAGGGCATGGTCAACGAGGCGGTTCTCCAGAACCTCTCGGTGGGCAAGCGGGAGACCACCTTCCGGGAGGCCGTGGCCCAGGGCGCCTTGGCCTTCTTCGGCGAGAAGTACGGCGACCGGGTCCGGGTGCTGGTGGTGGGGCCCGAGCCGGCCGAGGGCAATGGCGGCGTAAAGCCCTTCAGCTTCGAGGTGTGCGGCGGCACCCACGTGGACCACAGCGGCGATATAGGCTACTTCCGCATCACCGGCGAGACGGGCATCGGCACCGGCGTGCGGCGTATCGAGGCGGTCACCGGCCGTGGCGCCGAGGAGTGGGTCGACCAGCGCCTCGGTTGGCTGGATGCCGTGGCCAGCCGGCTCCACACGGCTCCTGCGGAGGCGCCCCAACGGGTGGACGCGCTGCTGGAGGAGGTGGAGCGCTCGCGCAAAGAGGCCGCCGCCACCCAGCGGGACGCGTCGCGCCACCAGGCCGACGAGCTGCTCGACCAGGTGCGGCAGGTGGACGGCGTCTCCGTCCTCGCGGCTCAGGCATCGGTGCCCACGGTGGCGGCCCTGCGCGAGATGGGCGACCGTCTGCGCGATAAGATGGGCAGCGGCATCGTGGTCCTCGGTGGCGTCTTCGATGATCGGCCAACCGTGGTGGCCATGGTGACCAAGGACCTGGTAGCCCGCGGGTACCGTGCGGGAGAGATCGTGCAGGCGGCCGCCAAGCTCATGGGTGGCGGTGGCGGCGGGCGGCCCGACGTGGCCCAGGCAGGAGGCCGGGAGCCCCAGCGGCTCACCGCCGCTCTTGAAGCCGCCGTGGAGCTGGTCCGCGAAAAGGGGGGCTAGCCGTGTACGAGGTAAGACACCACCGGCCTTTGGCTCCTGTGCGGAGCTTGAGGGCGTGACCATGGAACAGGAGACCGGAGCCTTGCGGACAGACGCGGCGATGGAATCGGGGCTGCGGTGTGTCATTGGTCTGGACGTGGGCGAGAGGCGGATCGGCGTTGCGGTGGCGGACCTTCAGGGGGGCGTGGCCATCCCGGTAAGCGTTATCCAGCGGGTGGGCGGTTCCGCCGACTACGATACGGTGCTGGAGCACGCCTCCTCCCGGGAGGCGGAGACGCTGGTGGTGGGGATGCCGGTCTCCATGAACGGACGCATGGGGCCCCAGGCCCGCTCGGTCCAGGCCTTTGTGGATGAGCTTAAAGCACGTACCGCGATGCCGGTGGTCACCTGGGACGAGCGGCTCACCTCGGTGGAGGCCGACCGCCGGTTGAACGAGGTAAGGGAGAGCCGGGGAGGCCGGGGGCGGTCCGCCAGAGGCTCGGGGCCGGCCAGGGACTCGGTGGCGGCGGCTATTGTGTTGCAGGCGTATTTGGATGCTCGGCGCGGGCGGTAGCCGCGTGTCGCCGGTGTCCTCGGGTAGAGGTGGCTAGTGGCGCCAGCGTCACGAGGGTGGTTTAAGGCTGCGGGCTTCTCGGTGGTGGCCGCCGCCGTTACGGCCCGGTACGTGGCCAAGTGGAAGCGCTCGCACTCCATGGCCCGCGAGCTCGAGGCCGAGCAGCGGGAGCCGTCCTCGGGACGCTATTTCGTTGGCCGGGACCTGACCGACCCCTCCGTCGCCAAGCCCCGTCCGTGCGACGTGGCGGTCCTGGATTCGTCGCTCCGCTGCATCTTCGACACCTGGCCGTACAGCGAGGCCGGCGCAAGCATCGTGCCGGTGTCGGTCTTGGGCAGGGCTTTTGTCCTGGCCATCGATGGACCCCAGGGACTGGCCGGGACCAAGGACGCGGCTGCCCGGGAGTCCGAGAGTGTTTTGAACACACAGGCCAAGACACCCTACGTCCTGCCCGCCAAGTTCAGCCCCGGATATGTTAAGGGGAGCGTGCAGCTCTTCCACCGCCTCGTCACCAGCGGCGGCCGCTTCCGGCTGCTGGGAATGAACGGCGTCTCAACCCGCGATGTGAACCTCCTAGAGGTGTACCCCGGAGGGGGGTGAAGACCGTCTCGGCCAAGCGGCTGCCCGCCAAGACAAAGGAGGAGGGCAAACGGGCCAGGAGGGCCCTGCTCGAGGAGCTGGGCATCCAATTTCTCTTCACGGAGCCGCTGACCGCCGACCAGCTCGACGCCGCCCTGGCCGCCTGGACGGCCTACTGCTTCGACCGCGGCTGGGTCAGCATCGAGGGCGCGCCGCCGTGGCTGGACGGGCCTCGCGAGGTACTCCGCGAGGGGTTCATCGTTCAGCCCTCGCCCGTGCGGGGCCCCGCTTCGCGCGAGTTCGCGACATCGTGAAGGACGGGCTTCGCTGCCCCGGCGTGTGTGGGCCCGCCGCCGGCCGATCTCGTCTCGGCGAACAGCTTGGCATGCGACTTGGTGTACAATTCTTTAGCAACGCCCCTTCTTCAGACCGCTCGCTCAGCCCGCGCCCGTACCCTCTTGGGGCTGCCCATGCCGGTCTGCCGGGGGCCGGGTTCTTCCGGCTATGGCCGGCTATGGACGGGCCCGGGGCGGAGGCCCCCCCGTTCCATAATGAGAATTCGGGCAATGTCGAGAATGGGGATGCGGACCCAACGGGGCGGCGAGGAGAGCTATGTTCCGGTTTCTAACGGCTGGTGAATCCCACGGCCCGGGGCTCACTGCCATCGTTGAAGGGGTGCCCGCGGGGATCGCCCTCTCCGAGGAGTACATCGCCAAGGACCTGGCGCGCCGCCAGCGGGGCTACGGGCGTGGCGGCCGCATGCAGATCGAGCGGGACCACGCCACCATCCGCTCCGGCGTGCGTCACGGCCTGACCCTGGGAGGGCCCATCGCCCTGCTCATGGAGAACCGGGACTGGGCCACGGGCACCGGCCCCGATGGCCGTCCCTGGACGCATACCATGAGCATCACGCCCGTGGAGGGCGAGGTGACGCCCATCCACCGGCTCCGGCCCGGCCACGCCGATACGCCCGGCATATCCAAGTACCACCAGACCGACGCCCGCAACATTCTGGAGCGCTCCAGCGCCCGGGAGAGCACGGCCCGGGTGGCGGTGGGAGCGGTGGCCCGGCGATTCCTGGAGGAGTTCGGCGTGAAGGTCCATAGCCACGTGGTAGCCCTTGGTGGCGTCCACACGCCACAGATGGACTCCATCGACTGGGAGCAGACGGAGATCTCGCCGGTGCGCTGCGCCGACCCCGAGGCGGAGCAGGCGATGATCGCGGCCATCGATGCCGCCACGGAGGCTGGCGATAGCCTCGGCGGCACGGTGGAGGTGGTCGCCACGGGTGCGCCCATCGGCCTGGGCAGCCACATCCAGTGGGACCGGAAGCTCTCCACCCGGCTGGCCGCCGCCGTCATGAGCATGAATGCGGTCAAGGGGGTCGAGTTCGGCGCCGGCTTTGCCCAGGCGGACCTGCGCGGCTCCCAGGTGCACGACGTGATGAAGCCCATCCAGGAGTGGCAGCGCGATGCCGACGGCGGCTGGGCGCTCCCCTGGCCCCGCCGGACCAACAACTCGGGCGGCCTGGAGGGCGGCATGACCACCGGCGAGCCCGTGGTGGTGCGCGCGATGGTGAAGCCTATCGCCACGCTCAAGAGCCCGCTGCCCACCGTGGACCTGACCACCGGCGAGCTGGCCGAGGCCCACTACGAGCGGAGCGACGTCACCTTCGTGCCCACCTGTGCGGTCATCGGCGAGGCCATGGTCGCCATCGTCCTGGCCGAAGCGTTCCTGGAGAAGTTCGGGGGCGACCACCTGGAGGAGACCCGCCGTAACCTGAAGGCGTATATGGCTACCGTGGAACCGCCCGGGATAGATTAGATGGATCCCGGCTGTGAGGCAGCAAAAGGGAGCCGATGCAAAAGATAAGCTACAGTGTTGTGGTGGAGTGGGACCCTGAAGAGGAGTTGTACGTTGCCTCCATCGCCGCCTTGTCGGTGAGCACCTATGGGGAGAGCCGGAGGGAGGCGCTTGGGAAGGCGAAGGAGGCTATAGAGGTTACGCTAGATGGCTTGAGGGCTATTGGGCAACCCATCCCGCTGGGGGATGAGGGCATAATCGAAAGCATTGAGGTCGCCGTGTGAGGCAGCGGCTTCCCCGTTTGACGGGGCGGGAGGCCTGCAAGAGCACTGTGGGCCGCCACGTGGCCCGCGCGCCATACCCCCGTCATTCTGAGCGCAGCGAAGAATCTCTCGGAAGCGCCCTCGGAGGAGATCCTTCGTCCCGACGTGTCGGGACTCAGGATGACACAGCATCATGACCACCTCTCGCATCATACTCACAGGCTTTTCTGGCACTGGTAAGACCGCCGTGGGCCGCCGCGTGGCCCGCGCCCTGGGATGGCGCTTCGTGGACGCCGACGAGTGGATCGTGGAGCGGGCCGGCGTGCCCATCGAGCGGCTCTTCGCCGACGAGGGCGAGATCGGGTTCCGGGCCAGGGAGCGAGAGGCCATCGCGGAGCTGTGCCGGGAGCCGAACGTGGTGCTCTCCACCGGCGGTGGCGGCATCGTGGGCGGGGAGAACCGGAAGGCGATGCTGGAGGCCGGCCTCGTGGTCTGTCTGGACGCGCGGCCTGAGACGGTCTACGCACGCCTCTCGGGCGTCGTGGAAGGCGAGGGCGCGGAGGCCATGGTCCGGCCCCTGCTGAAGGGGGAGGACCATGACCCCCTGGAGCGTATCGAAGCGCTGAAGCGGGAGCGCCAGTGGGCCTACGCACTGGCCCACTGGACCGTCTCCACCGATGCGCTCTCGGTGGAGACGGCGGCCCAAGAGGTATTGCGGGCGTGGCGGCGCATGGGCACCGCGCTCCAGTCGCGCGGCGACCCCCATGTGGCGGCCGTGGTCACCACCGAATCGGCTTCGTATCCCATCGTCGTGGGCTGGGACATCCTGGCCGGCCAGCTCGGCCAACGCCTGCTCGCCACCGGCTTCGGCGGCCGGACCTACGTGATCTGCGACAGCAACGTTCAGGCCTATGGGCGCCTGGCCCAGCGCTCGCTCCACGAGGCGGGCGTGGAAGTCCATCTCTTCACCTTCCCGGCGGGCGAGGCCAGCAAGTCCCTGAGCACCGCCCAGATGGTCTACGGCTGGCTGGCTGAGCGCCGCGCCGAGCGGCGGGACGCCATCGTGGCCGTGGGCGGCGGCGTCACCGGCGATCTCGCCGGATTCGTGGCCGCCACCTACCTGCGCGGCATGGCCCTGGTCCAGGTGCCCACCAGCCTGGTGGCCATGGTGGACGCCAGCATCGGCGGGAAGGTGGGGGTGGACCTTTCGGAGGCCAAGAACCTGGTGGGCGCCTTTCACCACCCGCGCCTGGTCATCGCCGACGTGGCAGCCCTGGGCACGCTGCCGGAGCGCGCCCTGCGCGAGGGGTGGGCCGAGGCCCTCAAGCACGGCCTGGCGCTCGACGCCGGGCTGGTGGAGACCTACGAGGCCCGGGCCGACGACCTCCTGGCCTTGGACCCCGAGGCGGTCACGGAGGTGGTGGGCCGCAACGTGGCGGTCAAGGCCCGCGTGGTAACTGAGGACGAGCGTGAGACCACCGGGCTGCGGATGCTGCTGAACTACGGCCATACCATCGGCCACGCGCTGGAGGCGGCCTCCGGCTATGGGCGGTACCTCCACGGCGAAGCGGTGGCCATCGGCATGACGGGCGCCGCGATGCTGGGCCACCGCGTGGGCGTGACGCCCCATGGGGTGCTGGAGCGCCAGCGCGAGCTGCTGCGGCGCTTCGGGCTCCCCCAGCGGTTCGAGGAGGTCCCCCTTGCGTCTGTGCTGGAGGCGATGACCCTGGACAAGAAGCACTCCGCCGGCGAGCTCCGGTGGGTGCTGCTGGAGGATGTGGGCAGGGCGGGGGTCCACGGCCCGGTGCCCGCCGACAAGGTGGAGGGGGTGCTCACCGCTCTGGCCGGCCCGTAGCCACGGCTACTGGAGCACGGACTCCAGCGCCGTCGATAGCTCCTCGTTGCCCACCAGGCCCTCGAAGCGGGCGGCGACGGTTCCCGTCGCATCGGTCACGAACACCCACGGCTCCGTGGGCAGCCCCCAGTCCTTAGCGATGCCGGTGAGCACCAGCCTCCCCTCGTTGCGGGCCGTATCCAGCTCCCACGGCTCGATGTGAATGAAGCTCACCCGGTCGCCATAGCGACCGTAGAGCTGGACCACCGCATCGGTCACGGGCCCGCACATCCGGCTGGTGCAGAAGGCGGGCGTCGAGAAGACTACCAGCAGCGGCTTGCCACGCCGCAGCGCCTCCGCCACCGTAAATTGGTAGAGGCCAGGCACCGGCGGATGGAGGGTGGTGATCTCGCTGAGGTCCGCTACATCGCGCGCCGTGGGGTTGCTGCTTGCGGGCACCCGCTCGCCCACGGCGACCGTGACCGAGCGCTCCTGCACCAGAAAAGCGAGGCTCGCGGTCGGTGGAACCGAGGCGTCGGGGCCGCTGAGCTCAAGCCGCGCCTGCCACACGCCGGCTTCGTCGAACCGCACTCGGTCTACCACGTAGAGGCCCTGGGCCTCCTCGTGCTCGTGGACCTCACCGCCGGCGTGGGTATGGGGCGTTACCCCGGTCACTCGCCGATAGACGGCGTCGGCCTCCTGCCTCAGCTCGTCTTGGCCGTCGTTCCGCAGCAGGTAGAATCGGGCGTGGACCTGGGCATCTTCGATGGGCTGGCCGTCCACGGTGAGCAGGCCGAAGGGGAAGCGGTTCTCCCCCACCACCAGCTCGGAAGCGGCGGGCAGGGCCACTGCCTGCTGGACCGCCGTGGCGGTGGCGGTGGGTGTTGGCGGCGTCGGCTCAGGCCCCGAGCAGGCCGCCAGCGCCAAGACGGCTACGGCTAAGGGGGCGAGCAGGCGAAAACCGTGACTTGAGCGAGCAGGGGCCATGCGGTGGAGAGGCCCAGGTCAGCCGCCGGCCACGGCAGGGACGATGCTCACCTCGTCGCCGGTCTTGGTGGAGGTCTCCAACCCCTGGAGGAACCGGATGTCCTCGCCATTGAGGTAGAGGTTGACGAAGTAGCGCATCTCTCCCGACTCATCCAGCAGCCGGTCCTTGATGCCGGGGAACTGCTCCTCCAGCATGCCAACGCATGCTGCGATAGTGTCGCACTCCACCTCCACCTTCGCGACGCCGCTGGTGATCCGCCGCAGCGGACTGGGGATACGCACCGTCACGCTCATACGGTTCTCCTTATTGTGATGACTCGATTCGCCGGATGGGGACCGCCATCAGCCCTCCAACACGTCGCCAAGCACCGGGTCCACCCGCACGCCCTGGGCGCGGACCCAGTCGAGCCCGCGCTCGATGTCCTCTTCGTCGCCCTCCAACTCCAGGATCACCCATCCCACGCCCTCCTGGACATCGGCGCGCCGGATATTGGTGACCACGTGGAACTGAGCGCCCACCTCATAGATGATGGGTTGCTTGATGAGCTGGTCCTTGAAGGTAAAACGTACTCGTTTCATGGCTCGGCGCACCATCCACTGGGCTAGGCTACCCTGGCGGCGAGGGCCTCCTCAAAGGCCGCCACACTGGGCGGGATGCGGAGGGGGTTGACCAGATCGGCCACCACCTCTTGGGTCTTCAGCCCGTTGCCGGTGATGTAGACCACCGTGGGCTCATCGGGTTTGATGCGGCCGGACTCGGCAAGCTGCTTGAGGCCGGAGATCACCACCCCGCCGGCGGCCTCCGTGAATATCCCCTCCGTCTCCGCCAGCAGCTTGATCCCTTCCACCACTTGGTCCTCCTCCACGATGGTGGCCGACCCTCGGGACGCCTGGATGGCCTTCAGCGCGTAGTAGCCGTCGGCGGGGTTGCCGATGGCGAGCGACTTGGCGATGCTGTTCGGCTTCACCGGCTTGATGACGAAACGCTTGTCCCGGTAGGCCTCGGCGATGGGCGCGCAGCCGGCAGCCTGGACCAGGTGCATCCGCGTCGAAACGGGGCCGATGAGCCCAAGGTCGGCGAACTCGTTGAGCCCCCGCCAGATCTTGGTGAACATGGCGCCCGAGGCCGAGGGGACCACGGTGTGGGCCGGGGCCTTCCAGCCAAGCTGCTCCGCCACCTCATAGCCCAGGGACTTGCTCCCTTCGGCGTAGAAAGGGCGCACGTTGATGTTCACGAACGCCCACGGATGGCTGTCCGCCAGCTCGCTGCAGAGGCGGTTCACGTCATCGTAGCTGCCGTCCACGGCCACCAGGGTCGGGTTATAGACCGCCGCCCCCACCACCTTGCCCGCCTCTAGGTCCGAGGGGATGAAGACGTAGGACTTCATTCCGGCGCGGGCCGCAATGGCCGCAACCGCGCACGCCAGGTTGCCCGTGGAGGCGCACGCCAGGGTATCGAACTCGAACTCCAGGGCCTTGGCCGCCGCCACCGTCACCACCCGGTCCTTGAAGGAGAAGGAGGGATTCACACTGTCGTTCTTGATGTAGAGCTCGTTCAGTCCCACGGCCCTGGCCAGGTTACTGGCCCTCAGCAGGGGAGTGAAGCCGGCGTTGAGGTCCACCGCCTCCTGGTAGTCGGCCGGAAGCAGGTCGTGGTACCGCCACATATTGAGCGGGCCGCTCTGGATCCGCTCGCGGCTGATGACCCTGGCGATGGCGTCGTAATCGTAGACCACCTCCAGCGGCCCGAAGCAGAAGTCGCAGACATTCAGCGGTTCAACCGGGTACTCTCGGCCACACTCCCGGCACCGCATCGAGCTGACAAAGGCCACAGCCGCCACCTCCATCCCGAGGGAGCTCCGCCGCCGGCAAAGGCGGGTCCTGCTCCGCCACGAAGCTGCATGTTAGCAGGACAGCTAGGAGGGGTCAAGCTACTTGCTCGTCGTTGCCCAGCCCATTTCACCGCCGTCCGGAGGAGACAACGGCCTGATTCGGGAGGCATTCAGAGACCTCTGCCCGCATATACTTGATAGTCTAACTATCAATGTTAGTGCTGTTTATCGAATAATGTTTATTGACAGTACCACCAAGCGGCTGTAAAATGGTGTTGACGCTTCTTCGGGCCGGCAACGCGCGGAGGGACGCCGCATCCAACTGGGTGAGACCTTATGGCCCCAGTGGGGATTTTATGGCCCCAGGTGGGATTTTATGCCAAGGGACTATTACCAGGTGCTGGGACTTTCCCGGGGCGCTACGGACAAAGAGGTCCGGCAGGCGTACCGCGGGCTCGCGCGAAAACATCACCCCGACGTCAACCGGGGCGACAAGGGGGCCGAGGCCCGCTTCAAGGAGATCAACGAGGCCTATCAGGTCCTCTCCAACCCCGATTCGCGCAAGCAGTACAACGCCTATGGCGACCGGCGGCGCCACGCCGACCGTGTCCAGCAGGCGGGCGCCGGTGGTCCCTTCGGCCGGCCCGTCAGGCCTGGCGGCTTCCGCTCCCGGCGCGGCGGCGGCGGTCCAGCCCCTGGGGTGGACCTGGGCAACACGGGAGGCTTTGGCAGCTTCTTTGGCGACCTGTTCGGTTTCGGGCGGAGCTCTCCCACCATCGAGGAGGAGGCGCTGCGTCCGGAGCCGCTGCAGGTCCCGGCCACCATCACCCTGGAGGAGGCCTACAGAGGCGCCACCCGGATCGTTCAATTGCCGCCGGACCCCGTGACCGGCGCTCCCGGACGTCGTTTGGAGGTCAAGGTGCCGCCGGGTGTCGCCAGCAACTCCAAGGTCCACGTGGCGAACAACGGTCCCGCCCGTGAGCGCCGGGGGGCCTTCTATCTGGTGGTGAGCGTTGCGCCGCACGAACAGTTCGAGCGGCGTGGCGACGACCTGCGGGTCACGGTGCCGGTGCCCCTGGCCGATGCGGTGCTGGGAGGCGAGGCAAGGGTGCCGACCATCAAGGGTTCATCGCTGGTCCTGAAGCTGCCGCCGGAGACCCAGAATGGGCGGACCTTCAAGCTCAAGGGCCAGGGGATGCCCAACAAGAAGACCTCGACGCGATATGGGGACTTGCTCGCGACGGTGAAGGTGGTGCTGCCCACGGGCCTCAGCGAGGAGGAGCAGACGCTCTTCCAACGGCTGCGTGGGCTGCGCTCCCGTTGAAGCAGTCGGAGGAGACGAGACGATGGTGCGTGAGCCGGACCTGAAGGCATCCCCAGCGGTCGATGGCGACCAGCCCTGCTACGTCATCAGCGTGGCCGCCCGCATGGTGGGGGCCCACGCCCAGACGCTCCGTTACTACGAGCGGATGGGCCTGGTGGAGCCGGCCCGTTCCCGGGGCAACATTCGCCTCTACTCGCCCCACAACATCCAGCGGCTGCGTCGCATCAAGTCGCTCATCGAGGACCTGGGCATCAACCTGGCGGGCGTCGAGGTCACCATGCGTATGCTGGCCCGCATGGAGGCCATGGAGCACGAGATCCAGCGGCTGGCCGTTGAGCTGGTCCGCAGCCGTCGGAGAGACCGCCAGAGCAAGGAGGGCTGAAGATGGCCATCAAACCCGAGGATTTCACCGAGGAGGGCCAGGAGGCGCTGGCCGAGTCTCAAGCGATCGTGCGCCGCTACCGCCACACGCAGTGGGACGCGGAGCATGTGCTGCTGGCGTTGCTGGAGGCCGCGAAGGGGGTCCCGGTCCAGGTCCTCACGCACCTGGGCGTGGACGTGGAGCGCGTCAAGGAGGAGGTGCATCTGGTCTTGGAGGCCTCGCCAAAGGCCGCCCACGAGGGCAGCCAGATCTACGCCACGCCCCGGGCCACCGGCCTCATCGAAAGCGCCAAGGAGGAGGCCGACCGCCTCCACGACGACTATATCGGCTCCGAGCACTTGCTCATCGCCATCACGCTGGACGAGCAAGGCGAGGCGGCGCGCATTCTCCAGCGGCACGGAGTGGGCAAGGAGCAGGTCTACCAGGCCCTTCAGCAGGTCCGCGGTGCCCACCGGGTCACGGACCCCCGGGCCGAGAGCCGTTACCGCACGCTCGAACGGTACACCGTGGACCTGACGCTGCTGGCCAGCGAGGGAAAGCTGGACCCGGTCATCGGCCGCCAGGAGGAGATCCGCCGGGTGATGCAGACCCTGTCGCGCCGCACCAAGAACAACCCCGTCGTCATCGGCGGCGCCGGCGTCGGCAAGACCGCCATCGCCGAGGGGCTTGCCCAGTGCATCGTCAGCGGAGATGTGCCCGAGCAGCTCCGCGACCGCCGGGTGCTGGCGCTGGACATGGCCGGCCTGGTGGCGGGCAGTAAGTTCCGGGGCGAGTTCGAGGAGCGCCTGAAGGCTGTCATCGACGAGGTGAAGGAGGCCGGGCGCGAAGTGGTCCTCTTCATCGACGAGCTGCACACGGTCGTGGGCGCGGGCGCCGCCGAGGGGGGCATCGACGCCGCCAACATCATGAAGCCGGCCCTATCTCGCGGAGAGCTGCAGGTGGTGGGCGCCACCACGCCCGACGAGTACCGGAAACACATCGAAAGGGATACGGCGCTGGAGCGACGCTTCCAACCCATCTGGCTGGACGAGCCCACGGTGGACGAGACGATAGAGATTCTCAGGGGCCTGCGGCCCCGGTACGAGGCACACCACAAGGTGACCTACGACGATGCGTCGCTGGTGGCCGCGGCCCGGTTGAGCCACCGCTACATCGCCGGCCGCTTGATGCCGGACAAGGCCGTGGACCTGATAGATGAGGCTGCCGCCAAGCTGCGGTTGGATGTCCAGAGCCTTCCTCCCGCCACCAAGGAGCTGGACCGGCAGGCGCAGCGGTTGCAGGACGAAGAGGAGGCCGCCATCCAGCGGGGCGACTACGAGCGGGCCGCGCGGACCAAGGCCGAGCGCTTGCAGGCCCAGGAGCGGTTCCAGCACGAGCGCGCTGTCTTTCTCGGTGCGGACCGCGCCGATATGGTGGTGCGGGGGGGGGATATCGCGGAGCTCATCAGCAAATGGACCGGCATCCCCGCCACCCGGCTCATGGAGGGCGAGGGAGACAAACTCCTGCACATGGAGGAGCGCCTCCACCAGCGGGTCATCGGTCAGGAGGCCGCCATTCACGCCGTCTCGGACGCCATCCGGCGCTCCAGGGCGGGCCTCGGAGACCCGAGGCGGCCCATCGGCAGTTTCATGTTCCTGGGGCCCACGGGCGTGGGGAAGACGGAGCTGGCGCGCACTCTGGCCGAGTTCCTGTTCGACGACGAGGAGAACATGGTGCGCATCGATATGTCCGAGTACCAGGAGAAGCACACGGTCTCCCGGCTCATCGGCGCGCCGCCCGGCTACGTGGGCTTCGACGAAGCGGGGCAGCTCACCGAGCTGGTCCGGCGCCGCCCCTATCGCGTGGTGCTCTTCGACGAGATCGAGAAGGCCCACCCCGATGTGTTCAACGTGATGCTCCAGGTCCTGGAGGATGGCCGCCTCACCGACGGCCACGGCCGCACCGTGGACTTCCGCAACACGGTGGTGATTATGACCAGCAACCTGGGTACGGCTGAGTTCGGCCGCGAGGGCATCGGCTTCCACGCGGCCTCCCAGAAAGCCACCGACGAGCAGCGCCTGCGGGACTCGGTGGAGGAGGCCTTGAAGCGGACGTTCCGGCCCGAGTTCCTGAACCGTATCGACGAGTACGTCATCTTCCGGCAGCTCACCCAGGAGGAGCTGGCCCAGATCGTGGGGCTCATGGTCGGGGATGTCCGTCAGCGGCTCATGGAGCTCTCCATTGATGTGGAGTTGACGGCAGCCGCCGAGGAATGGCTGGTGAAGGAGGGGTTCGACCCGGTCTTCGGGGCCCGGCCCCTGCGCCGCGCCGTCCAGCGTTACGTGGAGAACGACCTAGCCAAGCGGGTGCTGGCCGGCGAGTTCGGCGAGGGCGATGTGGTGACGGTGGACGCCGGCGTCGACCGCCTGACGTTCAGCAAGAAGGGGCCGGCCACCGGCAAGAAGAAGCCGGCCGGGGGCAAGAGGAGGAGGGCCGCCGGCAAGAAGAGGCCGGCAGCGGCCACGGCGTAGGCGTACTTGCCCTGGCTTGGCCCGTTCACTCTGAGCCCTTCGTCTTTGCTCAGGACAGGCTTGTCGAAGGGTGAGCGGTTTTATATCCCCGCTCATGGTGAGGCTCTCGAACCACGAGCGGGGACGGTCAACCCAGCGCTTGTGCACCGTTCTTCCTTCGAGTGCCTCAGGATGAACGGAGTACGTATCCCCGCTCAGGGTGAGGCGAGTTTACCCTGAGTCTATCGAAGGGGACCATGGTGGTAGGCTTTTAGCCCTTGAGTCCCGACGGGTCGGGACGAAGGGCCCGTCGGACCGGAGCGGGTGCGACGTCCGAAACCGATGTGGCAGCCCACGGCGGCCGTCCCTCTCAAACGGTACGTGCCATGACAACCGACTCTCTGCCCGGCGCCACCCGGCGTCACATCAACGTGTACGGCATCCGGTTGGCCTATCACCAGGCGGGCGCCGGGCCTCCCTTGGTGCTGCTTCACGGGCTGGGAACCTCCTCCATCACCTGGAGCGCCAACCTTCCCGTTCTGGCCGGGCGCTTCACCGTCTACGCGCTGGACCTGCCAGGTCACGGTGGCTCCGACAAGCTGGCCATCGACTACAGCCTGGACATGGGGATGCGGGTCATACGCCGGTTTCTGGAGCGGGTGGGGGTCGACCGCGCCGCTTTCATGGGCAGCTCCATGGGCGGCCTGCTGGCGCTGCGGTATGCCCTGGAGCGGCCTGAGCAGGTAAGCCGTCTGGTGCTGGTCGACTCGGCTGGACTCGGCAGGAGCATTGCGTGGTGGCTCCGCCTCACGGCCGTCCCCGGGATCGGCGAGCTGCTGCACAGCCGGAGCATCGTCACGGTCAAAGGGCTGGCAAAGCGGCTCTTCGAGGCGCCCGAGCGCATGGAGCGCCGGCTGCTGTCCGCCCTCCACCGGGTCAGGACCCAGCAGGTGGCCAACGAGGCGATGGTCCAGGTGGCCCGGAACGGCGCGGGCCTCCGGGGCCTTCGGGATGGCGCCTACGAGCTGCCCCGCCTGGGCGATGTGGCGGCGCCCGTGCTGGTGGTCTGGGGCGAGCGCGACCGTGTCTTTCCCGTGGAGCACGCCCGGGACATCGCCCGGCGCTTCCCCTCCGTCCGAGTCGAGGTTCTGCCGGGTGTGGGACACTGGCCGCAGATGGAGGCGCCGGAGGCCTTCAATGCGCTGGCGCTCCGTTTCCTGCGC
Source organism: Dehalococcoidia bacterium (assembly GCA_965249185.1). Lineage (GTDB taxonomy): Bacteria > Chloroflexota > Dehalococcoidia > Lucifugimonadales > Australimonadaceae > CBDFLS01. Next base: position 350,534 of record CBDFLS010000001.1, on the reverse strand, counting down.
GATGAGTCTACCGCGAGCGCTTCATGAGCCGTTGGCGTGTGCGCGCAATGGTTGCCGCCCTAAAAGGGAGGCGTCCATTTGATAAAGTGGGGGAGGCTGGTAAAGTGGGGAAGGGCACGGCGTCTTCTCTGTCATCATCTTTTCATCCTGGGGTTGGGGGCCGGCGGTGGGTAGAGTTATCACGAAACATTGGCGCGCTCGCCTCCTGGGTGGCGCCGTTATGGCGGCCATCGGGTGGTGGGTGGCCGACAGCGCAGCCGCATCCTCTGCTTTCCTGCCATGGGGGCTGACGGGCCTGACCTCCGGCGGCGCCTTTGGTCTCGTCGTCACGCCGCACCTCTTCGTGGCGCCGCTCCAACGAGGCTTGAAGCTCCTGGAGGAGCTGCCCTCCTCAGTGATTGTGGCGGGCGTGGCGGGCCTTCTGGTCGGCCTGGCGGCCGCGGCGCTCCTCTCCATCCCTCTTACTCGCATCGCTGGCTGGGCGGGAGTCGGCGTACCCTTGGGCCTGAGCGTGCTCTGCGGTGCCCTGGGCGTGGTGGTGGCCACCCGCCGTGAATGGAGCCTGCCAGGGTACTCGCCGGGCTCCAGAGCGGGCGCATTCGCGTCCAACGGCAGGACCGCAGCGGGCCAGGGCGGCCGGGTGGTGGTGGACACCAGCGCCATCATCGATGGGCGCATCGCCGATGTATCCGAGACCGGCTTCCTCCAAGGCATCTTGGTGGTGCCGCGCTTCGTCCTGGACGAGCTGCGCCATGTGGCCGACTCCAGCGATTCCATGCGCCGCAACCGAGGCCGCCGTGGCTTAGAGGTGCTCACCAGGCTTCACAAGGAGGCCCACGTGAGCATTCAGGTGCTCGATGTGGATATGCCGGAGGGCCAGGAGGTGGATAGCAAGCTGGTCAGCCTGGCCCGCGACCTGAAGGCGCCCATCGTCACCACGGACTTCAATCTCAACCGGGTGGCCGAGCTCCAGGGCGTTCGGGTGCTGAATGTCAACGAGCTTGCCAACGCCCTCAAGCCGGTGGCCCTGCCCGGGGAGGAGATGAAGGTCCACGTGATCCAGGAGGGCAAGGAGGCGGGCCAGGGTGTCGCTTTTCTGGACGACGGCACCATGGTGGTGGTGGAGGGTGGCCGGCGCCATGTAGGCCAGCACGTGAACGTGACGGTGAGCCGGGTGTTTCAGACCGCCGCCGGCCGCATTATCTTCGCACAACCCCCAGAGTCCTAATCGTGGCCCACCGCACAGGAGCGTCATGGCGGGTGCAGAGCGCCCCGGCGCGGGCTTGAATCAGTCCCGCGGGCAGCGGCGGTTGCGGCCCCGTCCGTCCGCCACGGCGGGCGCCCCCTCCCTGGCGGGAGCTATAGTGGTTGCCGCCGGCGCCAGCACCCGAATGGACGGTGTGGACAAGACCTTCGCATCTCTTGGGGGCGTCCCGCTCATTGCCCGGACCGTGGCCGCCTTCGAGGCCTGCGTTGATATCGGGGCCATAGTGCTGGTGGTTGCCGAGCGGAACCTGGCCGCGGCCGCCGAGACCGCACGCGCCCACGGCTGGACGAAGGTGGTGGCGGTCTGCCCCGGCGGACCGAGGCGCCAGGACTCCGTGGCAAATGGACTGCGGGCGCTCCCCGACTGCGAATGGGTGGTGGTCCACGATGGCGCCCGCCCCCTGGTGGAGCCGCCGCTCGTATCGCGAGGTCTGGAGGCGGCCAGGGACACCGGGTGCGCCGTCGCCGCCGTGCCGTCCAAAGATACGGTGAAGATCGTGGGAGCTGATGGCAGCGTGGAGTCTACGCTGGACCCCGGCGGCGTTTGGCTGGCGCAGACGCCGCAGGTCTTCCGCCGGGAGCTTCTGGAGCGTGCCCACCGAGAGGTGTCGGAGGATGTCACCGACGATGCCTCCATGGTGGAGCGGCTGGGCCTGCCGGTGCGGGTGTTCATGGGCTCGGCAAGTAACCTGAAGGTGACCACGCCCGAGGACCTGCTGGTGGCCGAGGCCCTGCTTGGGAGCGCTCAGGATGACGGAAAGCATCGGACAGGGTGACCCTTCGACAAGCCTGTCCTGTCCGCCACCGCTATTCGGACTGGTGCGGACTCCCCGGCCCGACCGGGGCGGGCCGCCACCGCGGAGAGCAGAGCCGAAGGGCCCTTCTCTCCGCTCAAGGGCTAAGGGCTTGGGGTGACCCTTCGACAAGCTCAGGGTGAGCGGGTACAGTACACCCGCTCATAGTGAGGCGAGTTTACCTTGAGCCTATTGAAGGGAACCACGAGCGGGGACGGTCAACCCAGCACTTGTGCTCCGTTCGTCCTGAGGCACTTGAAGGATGAACGGAGCACGGATTCCCGCTCATGGTGAGCCCGATCTTATTGAGAGGCCGCCGTTGCCGGACCTGTCGAGCCATGAGCGGGGCTAGAGGGCCCACAAGCACGCGCGAGGAAAACGTATGACCCGCTTCGGCATCGGCTTCGACGCACATCCCCTGGTGACTGGCAGGCCCCTGGTGCTGGGTGGCGTCACTATTCCTCACGACCGGGGCTTGGAGGGCGATAGCGACGGCGACGTAGCGGTCCACGCCATCATCGACGCCCTCCTGGGCGCCGCCGCCCTTGGGGACTTGGGTTCGCACTTTCGGGCCGGTGACCCACACTATCCGCCCGGCGTCTCCAGTCTGCTGTTGTTGGAGGAGACCGTGGCCATGGTGCGGGAGCGCGGCTGGGGAGTGGGCAACGTGGATGCAACAATCGTCGCGCAAAAGCCCGCCCTGGCGCCGCACGCGCAGCAGATGCGGCAGGCGCTAGCCGGTCCGCTGGGCGTCGCCATCGACCGTGTCAGCGTCAAGGCCACCACCACCGACGGCATGGGCTTCACCGGCGCCGGCCAGGGGATCGCCGCCTATGCCGTGGCCTCCCTGGTAGACCAAGCCCCATGAGGATCCACGATACGCTCACGGGCGAGAAGCGGGAGTTTGTCCCCGCCGGCGACGAGGTGCGCATGTACGTGTGCGGCGTCACCCCGTACGCCCCAGCCCACGTCGGCCACGCCATGAGCTACATCGTCTTCGACGTGGTCCGCCGCTACCTGGAGTATTGCGGCCACCGCGTCCGGCACGTCCAGAACTTCACCGACGTGGACGACAAGATCATCGCGCGGGCCGCCCAGGAGGGGATCAGCGTCGATGACCTGGCCGAGCGGTATATCGCCGAATACTTCCGGGACATGGGCGCGCTGAACGTGCTGGAGGCCCACGTCTATCCGCGGGCCAGCCGGGAGGTCCCGCGCATGGTGGAGCTCATCGCCGCGCTCGTGGACAAGGGGACGGCCTATGCGGCGGGCGGCGACGTCTACTTCCGGGTTACGCGGCACCCCTCCTATGGCAAGCTCAGCCACCGCACGCTCGATAGCATGCGGGCGGGCGCCCGGATCGAGGCGTCGGAGCTGAAGGAGCACCCCATGGACTTCGCGCTATGGAAGGCGGCCAAGCCGGGAGAGCCCGTGTGGGAGAGCCCGTGGGGGCCGGGGCGTCCGGGGTGGCACATCGAGTGCAGCGCCATGGCCTTGGGCTACCTGGACCAGCCCGTCGATATCCATGGAGGCGGCCAAGACCTCGTCTTTCCCCATCACGAGAACGAGATAGCCCAGAGCGAGGCCGTCTCGGGCGGCGCTCCCTTCGTCCGCTTCTGGGTCCACAATGGCCTGCTGCACTTGGACGAGGAGAAGATGAGCAAGTCGCTGGGGAACCTGGTCACCGTCCAGGAGGCGCTGGCGCGGTTCTCGGCCGACGCCCTGCGTCTCTTCTTTCTCGGCTCCAACTACCGGAGCCCCGCCACCTACTCGGACGAGGCGGCCGCGGCCGCGGAGCGGGCCATGGGCCGGCTGCGCCAGGCCGCCACCGCGGACGCCCCGGCCACTGCCGATGCCCCAGAAGGGACGGACGGAGCGCTGGACGCGTCGCCGTACCGCCTGCAGTTCCTGGAGGCGATGGACGACGATTTCAACACGCCCCAGGCCCTGGCGGCGCTCTTCGACCTGGCCCGGGAGGTGAACCGCGCCCAGGAGGAGGGTCGGAGCGTGACCGAGGCTCGGACGACGCTCTTGGAGCTGGGCCGCCAGGTCTTCGGCCTCACCTTCGCCGGGCGGGAAGCCGCCGTGCCGGACGAGCTGGCCGCGCGCATCCAAGGGCTGGTCGATAGGCGGACCGAGCTGCGCAACGCCAGGCGCTTCGCCGACGCCGACGCAGTGCGCGACGAGCTTGCGGCCATGCGCGTCACCCTCACCGATGGTCCCGATGGCACCGCGTGGAAGGTGACGTCCTAAATGAGCCGCGCGGCCTTCGACCACGCCATCAGCTTCTATCTGGACACCGTTGCTCGTATCTCGTCCGGCCAATGGCAGGCGCCTGGCCTGGGGGTATGGAACGTCCGCGAACTTGTTAGTCACGCGAGCCGTGCGATGACCACAGTCGAGCAGTACTCAGCTATTGGTGCCGAGAGTGCTGGCATCGGCTCGTCGGATGATATCGCCGAGCGCGGCCGCGAAGCCGCTCGTGCCTTGGGCGACGACACCGCGAGCGCAGTCAACGATATCGCCGCGGATATCGCCGCGCGAGTCCGCGCGCGGGTTTACAGCCTACCGGACGACCATCCAATGGCCACACCCTTTGGGCAGATGCGGCTAGGCGACTACCTCCGCTCTCGTGTCGCCGAGCTCACTATCCACACCCTCGATTTGGCCGATGCCATCGGCGCAAGCGTGGAAGCGCCCGAAGATTGCATGCGCGAAAGCCTCTATTTGTTAGCCGACCTCGCTGTCCGCCGTGGCACCGGCAAGGATATTGCCTTCGGCTTGACCGGCCGCCGAACACTCGGCGAGGGGTTTACGCTCGTCCCGTAGATGGATAGAAATCAACGACGGCTAGATAGGCCGGCGCCCACGCTCATGCTGACCAACACCCTCATCGGTGCGCTCCACTCCATCGTCGGCTCCGGCGCCGTGTTCACCGACGATGAGACCCGGGAGCGCTGCTCCTTCGATGCGCTGGGCCCCTACCGGCTCTTCGAGCGCCGGCGCCTCACGGAGCACCGGGTGGATGCGGTGGTCCGGCCCGCTACCACCGGGCAGGTGTCGGCGGTGGTCCGGTTGGCCGGCGAGCACGGTGTGGCCGTGGTCCCCTACGGCGGCGGCGCCGGCGTCATGGGCGCGGTCATCCCTCTCCGGGGCGGCATCGCTCTGGACCTGCGTGGCATGGACGCCATCTTGGAGGTGCGGGCGGAGGACCGGCTGGCCCGGGTCCAGCCTGGCGTCGTGCTGGCCGACCTGGAACGTGAGGCGGAGGGCCACGGGCTCATGCTGGGCCACGACCCATGGAGCGTGCCCATCGCCACGGTGGGTGGCGCCATCTCGACCGACAGCGTGGGGTATCGCGCGAGCAAGTACGGCTCCATGGGCCAACAGGTCCGCGCGCTGGAGGTGGTGCTGGCCAGCGGTGATGTGGTGCGGACCCGGCCCGTGGCCAGGCCCAGCAGCGGCCCCTCGTTGAACGGCCTTTTCGTCGGCGCCGAGGGCTCCATTGGCGTCATCACCGAGGCCACGGTGCAGCTATACCTCCAGCCCGAGGAGCGCGCATTCGCCACGCTGGGCTTCGCTTCCTTCGAGGCCGGCTTCCCGCTGGTGGCGAGGCTCTTCGACTTGGGGCTCGTGCCGGCGCTGGTGGACCTGTCGGAGGAGGAGCCGCCCACCGATGGCTTTCCGTGCGTGCTGTACTTGGGCTTCGAAGGATACCGGGAGGAGGTGGAGGCCCAGCGGGGCCGGGCGCTCCAGGAGGGCGTCGCCGCCGGTGGCGTGGACCTGGGCCCAGGTCCCACCGAACGGTACTGGCAGTCGAGGCGTCAATGGGCGGAACGGTGGCGGGACGAGGTGCGCCCGCTGCGCCCCACCGAGCGGTGGCGCAAGGCCGATTGGCGCGCCGCCGACTATCTTCACCTCTCGCTGCCGGTCTCCGGGGTGCTGGACTACAAGCGAAAGGCAGAGGGCGTCGTCCAGCGGCATGGCCTGGCCGCCCACGAGGCCGCGGTGTGGACGGACCCGCGCCTCTTCTCGCTGCTGGTGGTGGACCCGCAGGGCGGCGAGGACGACCGGCAAGCGGCGTTGGCCACTGCGGTGGAGGAACTGCTCACGATGGCCCAGACCATGGGCGGGGGCATCGTGTACTGCCATGGCATCGGGGCCAAGCTCGCGCCGCTGATGGAGCGCGAGTGGGCCGATGCGCTGGTGCTGGCCCGGCGCCTCAAGCACGCCCTGGACCCTCGCGGCACGTTGAACCCCGGCAAGCTGGGGCTCGACCCGGCCCAGCCCGGCGGCTAGGAGCCGTCTGGGAGTGGATGCGCCGGGGAAACCTCTTTTGAAAAGAGAGGTTTCCCCGAACCCCTTCCAGAAAACTTCGTATTTGGGCGAGCAGACTGGGGGACTCAAAGTCCCCCAGCCCGCCTCGCCGTTCATGTCCCCCCTTCGCCTATGTCACCCTGAGAGAAGCGAAGGGTCTATCGTCCGCCGTCGAGAGATGCTTCGCCCATCCTTCACAGGAAGGACGGACTCAGCATGACAGGGCCCTCAAAAGGGGTTCCCACGGCGCGTCTGGCTCTCGCGACTGGCTGCCGCTTACCGGCTCTCCAGGAAGAGGGGCGTCGTGAGGTTGTCCACCGGGACGTAGTCGTCGGTCAGCAGGATATTCTCCCGCGAGCCGAGCCAGGCGGCGAAGGTCTCCGGCGGCATGGTGTGGGTCACGGCGTCGCCCCGTCTCGCGGCGACGCTCGCCTGCTGCAGCGCCTCGGTGGTCAGCGGCCGCAGCGAGGCCGCCACCACGCAGGTGCACCGCACGTCCGTATCCCAGCGGGGGTCCACGTGCATCAGGTAGACGTAGGGGAAGGTGCGCTGGGCGGTATTCACGAAGGCCCGGAGGAACCGCCCGCTCTGGAGCTTGTCCACCACGTTCACCATATAGATGCCTTCGGAGTTCAGCAGACCCCGCACCTGCTCGTTGAACTCCAGGGTGGTCAGGTGGTAGGGCACCGACACGTCGTTGAAGGCGTCGCCGATGACCAGGTCGTACCGGCCCTTCGGAAGCTCCGGCACCTTCATCCGGGCGTCCTGGTTGTAGCTCACGATCTTCGTATCGCGCCGTAGCCCCAGATAATCGAAGGCCACGTCGGTCACCGCCGGGTCGATCTCGATCACCTCCAGCGTGCTCTGGGGGTAGAGCGTCTCGATGAACCGGGGCATGGTGTAGCCGCCGCCGCCGATGAAGAGCACCCGCGGGCTGGGATTTCGCTGCGCCACGTAGGTCGCCACGTCCGCGAACACCTTCTCGTAGCTGTACACCAGCAGCGTGGGGTCCTCCAGCGAGACGTAGCTGTGGAGCAGCTTGTCCAGGGTGAGAGTCTTCACCACCTCGCCGCTCTGTAGCGTACGCTCCTTCACCTGAATGCAGAAGTAGTTGCTCTCGCGCGTGCACTGGGAATCGAGGGAGCCGCTGGCGAAGCTGTAGCTACCCACGCCCGCGAAGATGGCCAGCAGGGCGATGCCCGGCAGCCGCGCCCGCCACACGTCGCCGAAGGCCAGGGCCATGGCGACCAGCACCAGGGAGACCATCAGGAGGATGGGCCGGGTCCCGAACCACTGGATGAGCACGAAGCCGGTGAGGAATGTTCCGAAAATGGCGCCGGCGGTGGAGATGGCGTAAATCTTACCCACCACGTTGCCGGTGTGGGCCAGGTCCTGGAGGCGGAGCTTGACCACCACCGGGGTCACCATTCCCAGCACCAGGCTCGGCACCAGGAAGAGCACCGTCGTGAGCAGCACGATGCGAGCGATGATCGGCAGCGTGTCGAAGGCGTCGGAGGCGGGCCCGACCAGGGGCAGAATGGCGAGGCTCGTGACGCCGCCGGTCAGCAGGATGAGACCCAGGGTCGTTTGCGAGGGGAAGCGGTCGGCCACCAGGCCGCCCAGGTAGTTGCCGGCGCTGATGCCCGCCAGCACTACGCCGATGATGCTGGTCCAGGTGAACAGCGAGACGCCGATGCTGGGCGCCAGGATACGGCCGGCCACGATCTCGATGATGAGGCCGCAGGCGCTGGCCGTGAAGACGATGAGATAGGGCTTGAGGGAAGCCGCCGTGCGTACCATTCGATGCCTCGCTTCGCGCACGTCATTCCGTATGGTGCGCAACGGCAGCTATTGTACCCGACGCCGGCGGCGCGGTTCACGGCGGGGAGGCGGCTGCAAAGGTGCGGGGGCAACGGCGCATGATGCGGGAATGACGCCACGCGGTTGTTAGCGCCAGCGGTACAATGGTCTTGATTGCTATCCGCTCTCCGGGGCTATCCGGTCTCCGGGACCGCGCTGAGGTGTCATGAAGAGTCTGATCGTTGTCTGCCTTGTGGCTTCGGCTGGAGTGCTTGCGGCATGCTCGGATGCCACGGACGGAATCGCCGAGGTGGACCCCGCATCCGTTCCGCCGGTCAGCCTCATCCAGCTCATCAACCCTTTGGACGAGCCCGGGTATTACTGTATCGACGTGCGTGGGTTCGGCTTCAATGTCATGCTGAATGATGCGCTCCAGGTACACACGTGCAAACGTACGCAGTTCGAGGATGAGCTGTTCAGCTACGGTCAGCTGTCGGATGGACAGCTCCACATGGAGGAGTACCGGCGCTGTATGGAAGCCGGTGCCGCTGCGAGCGGGGCGCCTCTTTACGTGCGGCGCTGCTCGGATTCGACCCTCCAGCGGTTCGGCTACATGGTTGACCGCACGCTCCGTCTCGCGGAGGGCGATAGCTCGCTGTGCGTGGCCGTCGCACCGGGAGAGGGCCGGCCCGCCGGCGGTCCATTCTATCTCCAGCGTGATCGACTCCTTCAGGAGTGTGCTGAAGTGGAGCCCGGACTTGCCGAATGGGTGTTTCCAGGACTGAGCGTGGGGTGAGCGGCCGGACGCCTACGCCGTCAGGCCGACGCGGACCTCGTCGCCGACGCCCAGGCCCAGCATCTGGGAGGCGTTGCTGTTGGCGGCGCAGATCTCCAGGTAGCCGTGGCTGCCGATGATGGCCAGGAGCGGTGTGCCCTCCTGGTAGGAGCCGGCCAGCCCTTGCACTTCATGCCCGCCAACGTCGATGACAATGTCGGCGTCGGCGCTGAAGAGGAGGCTGGCCTGGATGCTGGTGACCAGGTTGCCGAACCGGTCCACCTGGAGCACGCACCCCACCAGCTTGCCATCGCGCTCCACGGGCCGGGGCACCACGAAGGCGGTCACCGTGTCCACCGCCGCGCCCATGGCCTCGGGCGGGACGCCGGTGCTCAGATAGGCCGCCACCGGGGCGAAGATATCGCGGCCGTGGAAGGTGCTGCTCAGCGGGTGGTGCCAGTACTGATGGTTCGTCAGGTGGTAGGCCCGCCAGCCGTCGGGCAGCGGCGACTCGCCGTCTTCGAAGGACTCTCCCGGTGGTATGGGCGCGCCCGCCTCGGCGTACAGATAGGAGAGGAGGCCGTTGTCGGGCCCGACGAAGCGTGCCGTGGGGCTGACCACCAGCAGGGGGCGCCGTCCCGTGCCCACGCCCGGGTCCACGACCAGCACGTGGATGGCGCCCGGCGGAAAGTACTGGTGGGCGGCGTCGAAGAGGAAGGCGCCGGCGTGGATGTCCTGGGGTGGGACCTCATGGGTGATGTCCACCACCGAGGCCTCGGGGTTGATGCCCAGGATGATCCCCTTCATGGTCCCGACGAAGGGGTCCGCCGTGCCAAAGTCGGTGGTCAGGGTAATGACCGGCCTGGCCATGGATCAGAAGAGAAAGCTGGGGCGCCAGACGTTGAGGACGGCTAACAAGGCGAAGATGACGGCCAGGACGATGGTAAATCGAAAGAGGGTCCTCTCGACGCCCCGCCGGGTGCGGTACGTGGTGCCCCCGCCGCCAAAGAGGCCTCCGCCCGCACCCCGCACCTGGAGCAGGATGGTGGAGATGAGCAGAAGGACGACGAAGATGACGGCGTAGCTGACGAAGGTTTCCATGCTGAGTCCCTTTCGACCCGCGAGGGCGGCCGGCTGGGGCGATCCCGCTTGCCCGGCCACACGCAGTTTAGCCTAAGTGGGGGTAAACCCTCCAGTGCTGGGCGCACAATCGGTGAGCACTTGCCTTGGCCTCCGAGGAGGACAAGCTGCTTCTGGCGGAACGAGCCAAAGCGAGCGAGCGGGCGTCGCGTCCCGCCGGCGTCTCGGCCCGATGCTCACCGCTTGAGGGCCTGGAGGCGCTCCTGCAGCACCTCCGCCACCAGCGAGGGGTTGGCCTTCCCACGCGTGGCGCGCATCACCTGTCCCACCAGGAACTTCACGGCCGTCTCCTTCCCCTTCAGGTAGTCATCGACCGCCTGCGGGTTCTCCCGGATGGCTTGCGCCGCCGCCGAATCGATGGCCGAGGTATCGGTGATCTGGGCAAGCCCCAACTCCTCCACCACGGTCCGGGCCGTCTTGCCCGTGTTGAACATCTCCTCGAAGGCGACCTTCGCCTGGGCGGTCCCGATGGTCCCCCGCTCCAGCAGGTCCAGAAGCTCCGCCAGGTGCGCGGGCCGCAGCGGGGAGTCCTCGATATCGGCGCCGGCGGCGTTGAGGAGCCTCCCCAGCTCGGTGATGGTCCAGTTGGCCGTGGACTTGGGAATGGAGCCGTTGGCGGCGGAGGGGCCGTGGGCCGCCTCCCACTCCTTGAGCGAATCCTCATAGAACTGGGCCATGCCTGGCGAGATGGTCAGGAGGGAGGCGTCGTACTCCGAGAGGCTGTACTGGTCGATGAAACGCGCCTTCTTGGCGTCGGGCAGCTCCGGCAGCCCCTCGGCGACCTGCTCCACCCAGGCGCGGTCGACGCTCAGAGGGGGCAGGTCGGGCTCGGGAAAGTAGCGGTAGTCGTGGGCGTACTCCTTGCTTCGCAGGGAGACCGTCTCGCCCCGCTCCTCCACCCAGCCTCGGGTCTCCTGCTCCACCGTGTGGCCCGCCTCGACCCTGGCCGTCTGGCGCTGCACCTCGAACTGGAGCGCCCGGTACACGGCCCGGAAGCTGTTCATGTTCTTGACTTCGGCACGGGTCATGAACTCATCGGAGCCTCGCGGACGGATGCTGACGTTGGCGTCGCAGCGAAAGGAGCCCTCCTCCATGTTGCCGGTGCTGACGCCGAGGTACTGGAGGATGGCGCGCAGCTTCACCAGGTATTGCCGCGCCTCCTCGGGCGAGCGCAGGTCCGGCTCGCCCACCAGCTCCATCAGCGGGATGCCGGAGCGGTTGACGTCCACCAGGCTGTACTGCTCGCCGGTGGCCGGGTCCGCCCGGTGCGCGAGCTTCGCCACGTCCTCCTCCAAGTGCACGCGGGTGATGCCGATGCGCTTTTGGACGCCGTCCACCTCGATCTCCATGTATCCCCCTCGGCAGATGGGGAGGTCGAACTGGGAGATCTGGTAGCCCTTCATCAGGTCGGGGTAGGGATAGTTCTTCCGGTCGAACTTGGTATGCTCCGCGATCTCGGAGTGGAGGGCCAGGCCGGTCTTGATCACGCCCTCCACCGCCTGCTGGTTGATGACGGGAAGGGTGCCCGGAAGCCCCAGGCACACAGGGCAGACGCGGCTGTTGGGCGGCGCCTGCTGGTAGTCGGTGGGGCAGGCGCAGAACATCTTGCTGCGGGTGCGGAGCTGTGCGTGGACCTCAAGGCCGATGACGGGCTCGTACTCAGTCATGGGATAGTCAGTATACCAGGTATGCCGCTCCGGCCTCGCCGCCGCCGCTACTGGACGCTGTCCGTGGGCGGGCCGCCGTTGGTGCCGTGCGTCCGCTGGGGCCAGGCGCCGGGTCCGATCAGCGGCACGAACCGGCAGGGCCCCAAAGAGCTGGCCTCCGTGCCGTTCGGCCTCCGCACCACGCGCACCAGGGGCTGCTCCGTCCGCGTGCCCACCGGAACGATCATCCGGCCTCCGAGCGTGAGCTGGCCCACCAGCCCGGGCGGCACGGAGGGGGCCGCGGCAGCCACGACGATGGCGTCGTAGGGGCCCCGGTCGGGGCAGCCGAGGTCCGGCCCCGCCGGCAGGACGGTGACGTTCTCGTAGCCGAGACCGCGCAGCAGCGCTCTCGCACGACGCTCCAGGGTGGGCAGGCGCTCCACCGTCACCACCTCTTTGGCCAGCCGGGAGAGCAGTGCCACCTGGTAGCCGCTGCCGGTGCCCACCTCCAGCACCCGGTCCGTGGGCTTGAGCGCCAGCCCCTGGAGCATGAGCGCCACCATCAGCGGCTGCGAGATGGGCTGCCCCTCGCCGATGGGCAGCGGCGCGTTCTCGTAGGAGGCGGAGGCGTACTCCCGAGGCACGAAGTCCTCTCTCGGGACGCGGCTGACCGCCTCCAGGACGCCCTGGTCGTCCACCTCCTTGCGCAGCTCGGCCATCAGCCGTGTCCTGGCCTTTGCGTAGTCCATGCTGCTCACTATGGGCCGTGCTCACTCTATGGCGCTCACGTCTAGCGTAGGCCTTTGCGCGCCTCAGGACAACGCTCCCCTCGCGAGGGAACGGATGAGCCGGAGCCATCGTACCCCTGCACGGCGAATCACCGCGCTCGGATGGGCTCCCGCCTATTGACGCACCCTCCGGGGGATAGTAACCTCAAGGGCGTTGGCGCTACCAGGATTCCCCAGATTTCTATAGGTTTCTACATATCATGCAGACGGCCACGAAGGACTTGAGGGAACGGCCCTGGCTCTCTCTGGGCGCGGCGTGCGCGCTGCTGGAGATCAATGAGGCCACGCTCCGCCACTGGGCGGACAACGGCGTGCTGCGCTCCTTCCGGACGCCCGGCGGACACCGCCGCTTCTCGCGGCAGGATATCGACGCCATGACCGAGAATGGCAGCCGGCATTTGGGGGACGCGCTGGGGCCTCCCCTGGACATCGACGCCTCGGTGCTGCGCCAGATCCGGCGCCGTCTCGGCGGCACGCGCCTGAACACTCCCGGCTGGCACGCCGGCTTTGATGAGTCGGGCCGCGAGCGAATGCGCGACCTGGGCCGGCGGCTCCTCTCCTTGTGCGTGGACTCGCTTTCGCGGCGCCGGCAGGGAGAGGCGCTGGCGGCGGCCAGGGTCCTGGGCCAGGAGCATGCGCTGGAGGCCGCCTCCAGAGGCGTGCCGCTGCCGGACGCCATCCAGGCCTTCACCTTCTTCCGCAACGCGGTCCTCGACGCCATCAAGGAGGCGTTGATCCGCAGCGGCATCTCCATCCATGACCTGGGCCGCTGCTGGCACCAGCTTAACCGCCTCACCGACGAGGCGCTGCTGAGCCTCACCCGCGGCTATCAGCGCACCCAGCCCAAGGCCGCCACGGCTCAGGGCGCGGGTCGATGAGCTATCACCGCCATCATTCAACGGAGGCAGCGTGGCCACCACTGCATTGGTATTGATCGACAAGCAGCTCCTGAACCTCGTCCAGTCCCGCTTCCCGCTGGTGGAGGAGCCCTACCGTAAAATCGCTGAGGAGCTGGGTGTACACGAGGACGACGTGCTGCGACGTATCGCTGAGCTGAAGCGCCGCAATATCATCCGTGAGATCAACGCCATTTTCGACACCCGCCGGCTGGGCTATCGGAGCACGCTGGTGGCCTTCCGCTATGGCGCCGGGATGCTGGACGCGGGCGCGCACAAGATCAACGCGCATCCCGGCGTCAGCCACAACTACGCGCGCAACGGCTATTTCAATCTCTGGTTCACCCTGGCGATTCCACCCGAGGGAGACCTTCAGGGAACCATCGAGCGGATGGCGGCGGCCACGGGTGCCGAGGCCTTTCGGATCATGCCCACCATTCGCTTCTTCAAGATCGGCGTGAACTTCGACATGGTGGCGCAGAAGGGCGCCGCCTACGACTTCTACTCACCCGACGGCTACGGCAAGGACGGCGGGGCCAACGGCATCGGGGAGGACTGGAACAAGGCGGCGCCGGTCACGCCCTTCGAGGTGGACGTGGTCCGGGAGCTTCAGGAGGACCTGCCCCTGGAGTCGCGGCCCTTCGACGGCATGGCCCAGCGGCTCGGGATCACGACGCCTGAGCTGTTCGCCCACGCTGACAGCTTCAAGGCCCGGGGCATCATGCGCCGCTACAGCGGGGTGCTCCACCACCGGCGGGCGGGTTTCAAGTCCAACGCCATGGTGGTGTGGAAGGTGCCGGAGGAGCGGGCCGCCGAGGTGGGTGTGATCATGGCACAGAGCCCCTGGGTCACCCACTGCTATCAGCGTCCCACGTTCCACGACTGGCCGTACACCCACTTCACGATGATCCACGCATCCACCAAGACCGAGTGCGAGGGCGTGGCCCGTGACATATCCCAGGCCACGGGGATCGCGGAGTACCAGGCCCTCTACAGCACCCGCGAGTACAAGAAGACCAGGGTGCGCTATTTCGTGGAGCACGAGGTCACCTTCTAACCATGGGTGACTACTACCCCGCCTTCCTGGACCTGCGTGGCCGCCCGTGCGTGGTCATCGGCGCGGGAGAGGTGGCGGAGCGCAAGGGCCGGCAGCTCCTGGACTGTGGCGCCACCGTCGTCTTCGTAAGCCCTGAGGCCACGGCGGGGGTGCGGGAGATGGCCCAAGCGGGCGAGGCCCACTGGCGCCCCCGGCGCTACGAGCCGGGAGACCTGGCCGGCGCCTTTCTCGCCATCGCCGCCACGGACAACGTGGCGGTCAACCAGCAGGTCCATGAGGAGGCGCGGGAGGCGCGGGTGCTGCTGAACGTGGTGGACGACCCCGCCCGCTGCGACTTCATCGCTCCGGCGGTGGTCGAGCGAGGCCCAGTGATTGTCGCTGTCTCGACGAGCGGCACCAGCCCCGCGCTGGCCCGCAAGCTCCGCGAGGGCCTGGAGCGGTGGCCGGGCCTGGACTGGGCCCAGTCCAGTCAGGTGCTGGTCCAGGCGCGTCAGGAGCTGAAGGCTTTGGCGATTCAGGCGCCTCCCGACGCATGGCAGCGGGCCATGGACGATGAGGTGCTGGCGCTGGTGCAGGCGGGCAGGGGCCCGGAGGCGAAGCGGCGGCTGATGGCGGCCCTCAAAGAGGCCGCGCAGGTCCCTTCGAGCTGACGCGAGGCACGCCGTGCGCATCCTCCTCACCGGACTCAATCATCGCTCCGCCCCCCTCGCCGTCCGCGAGCGGTTGAGCCTTACCAAGTCACAGCTTCCGGGCGCCCTCGATGTCCTGAAGGAGCGGGCCGCGAGCGCTGTTGTCCTCTCCACCTGTAACCGGACCGAGGTCTATGTGGTGGCCCCCGATGCCGGCCAGGGACGCGACTTGCTGGACGGTTTTTTGGAGGCCCAGTTCGGCGTTGAGATGGCCGAGGTGCGCCCGTATCTGTACACCCTCGAGCAGCAGGCGGCGGTGGAGCACCTCTTCCGGGTGGCCTCCAGCCTCGACTCGCTCATCGTGGGCGAGTCCGAGATCCTGGGCCAGGTGCGCGATGCGTACAGCGCCGCCGCCGCCCAGGGCATCGCCCGTGGCGTGCTGACGCGCCTGTTTCACCAAGCGCTCCGGGTCGGCAAGCGTGCCCGCCGGGAGACGGCCATCGGCCGCAACGCCCTCTCCGTGAGCAGGGCCTGCGTGGAGACGGCCCGCCGGGTGCTCGGCGACCTGCGCGGCCGCCGGGCCCTCGTGGTGGGCGTCGGCGAGGCGAGCAAGCTGGCGGCCCAGGCGCTCCGGGACGGAGGCCTGGGTTCACTGGTGGTGGCCAACCGGACATGGGAGCACGCCCAGGAGCTGGCCGCCGTGCTGGATGGTGAAGTCGCCCCCCTGGCCGACGTCCCGGAGCTGCTGCGAGACGCGGATGTGGCGGTCACCTCCACCGAGGCGCCCGACTTTCTCATCACGGAGTCGGTGGTCCGCGAGGCCATGGCGTTCCGGCCGGAGCGGCCCCTGGTGGTGATAGATATCGCCGTCCCCCGGGACGTGGACCCCGCCGTGGGCGATATTCCGGGCGTGCACCTCTACGACATCGATGACCTGGAGCTGGTCGCGGAGGCCAACCGTCGTGAGCGGCAGGCCGAGGTGTCCAAGGTGGAGGAGATCGTGCAGCAGGAGGTGGCCCGCTTCCAGAGCTGGTGGAGCTCCCGCGAGGTTATCCCCACCATCGCCGCCATCCGCGATAGGGCCGAGGCGTTGCGGGAGGCCGAGCTCCAGCAGACGCTCCGCCGCCTGCCCAACCTTTCGGCCGCCGAGCGCCGTCGGGTGGAGGCGCTGAGCAAGGCGCTGGTGAAGAAGCTGCTGCACGAGCCGACGAAGGCGCTCCGCGAGCGCAAGGACCGGGCCTACACGGATGCCGCCAGGGCGATGTTTGGCCTGGACCAGACTCAGGGTGCGTGACGTGGCCAGGGTGGTCAAGGTCGGCACCCGCGGCAGCACGCTCGCCCTCCGGCAGGCGGAGTTGGTGATCGATGCGCTGCGCCTGCGCGCCCCCGACAGTGAGTTCGTTGCCGAAGTGGTCCACAGCGGAGGCGACCGCCAGGCCGAGACGCCCTTGGCTGCTCTGGGCCGGGGCATCTTCGTCAAGGAGCTGGAGGAGGCGCTGCTGGAGGGCAGGATAGACCTGGCGGTCCACAGCCTCAAGGACTTGCCCCCCGACGAGGTGGCGGGTCTGACGGTGGTGCCGGTCCTGGAGCGGGCCGACCCCCGCGACGTGCTGGTGGACCGATGGGACGCGCCGCTGGCGGAGCTTCCCGCCGGCGCTCGAATCGGCACCAGCAGCCCCCGCCGGGAGGCCCAGCTCCGCGCGCTCCGGCCCGACCTCGCCTTTACGCCTATTCGAGGCAACGTGCAGACGCGTCTCGCGAAGTCTACCGGCGACGACTACGATGGCACGGTGCTGGCGGCGGCCGGCCTGGTCCGGCTTGGGCTGGAAGCGCGGGTGGCGGAGTACCTGGCGCCCGACGTCTGCACCCCCGATCCGGGCCAGGGTGCGCTGGCATTGGAGGTCAGGACCGTGGACGCCGACTTGCTGGCGCTGGCCCATGAGCTGGAGGACTTCGATACGGCCGTGGCCGTGAAGGCGGAGCGGTGGGTGCTCCGCGCCGGCGGCGGCGGCTGCCAGATGCCCCTGGGGGCCCTGGCCACCGTCCACGGTGACAGCCTGCGGCTGTTGGCCGCCGCCGCCCCCGATGGCTCCGTCGTCCACCGCGTGAGCATCGAGTGGCCCGCTGTGGACCCGGAAGGGGCGGGCAGGGCCGCCTACCAGGGCCTCCTCGATCGCGGGGCGGGCGCGCTCATGGGCGTGGAGCGCACGTCGTGAGCGGGGCAGGCACCGTCTATCTAGTGGGCGCCGGCCCGGGCGACCCCGGGCTCATCACCGTGCGGGGGGCCGAGTGCCTTGGGCGGGCGGAGCTGGTCGTCTACGACCGCCTCTCCAACGCCAGCCTGCTGGACCTGGCGCCCCCTTCGGCGGAGCGGGTGTTCATGGGCAAGGACCCCGAGACGCCCGCCGGTCTCCAGGAGGCCATCAACAACCTGCTCGTGGAGGCGGCCCTGGCGGGCAAGACCGTGGTGCGGTTGAAGGGGGGCGACCCCTTCGTCTATGGCCGGGGCGGCGAGGAGCTCCAGGCGCTCGGCGCCGCGGGCGTGCCCTTCGAGGTGGTGCCCGGCGTCACCTCGGCCGTGGCCGCGCCGGCCTACGCGGGCATACCCGTGACCCACCGGGGCGCGGCCTCGGCCTTCACCGTCGTCAGTGGCAGCGAGGACCCGGGCAAACCGGAGCCCGCGCTGGACTGGGCCGCCCTGGCCGCCATGCCCGGCACGCTGGTGGTGCTCATGGGTTGGAAGGCCCTTCCGGGCATCGTCCATGCGCTGATGGAGCACGGCCGTCCGCCCGATGAGCCGGTGGCCGTCACCCAGTGGGGCACGCTCCCCCAGCAGCGCACCGTCGTGGGCACACTGGCCGATATCGTCGAGCGCGGCCGGCAGGCCGGGCTCGCGTCGCCGGTGGTCACCGTCGTTGGCGAGGTGGTCCGCCTGCGCGAGTCCCTTCGCTGGTTCGATATCCGCCCCCTCTTCGGCAAGCGGGTGCTGGTCACCCGCTCGCGCGCTCAGGCGGGCGTCCTCAGCCATCTCCTGGCCGCTCAGGGCGCGGAGCCGGTGGAGCTGCCCACCGTCCGGATATTGCCGCTGGAAGGCTACGCCGAGCTGGATGCCGCTCTGACCTGGGCGCACGACTACCACTGGCTGGTCTTTACGAGCGCCAACGGTGTCGAGGCCGCCTTTGACCGCCTGCGGGCGTTGGGCCGCGATGCGCGGGCGTTAGGACCGGCCCGGGTCGCCGCAATCGGCCCGGCCACGGCCGCGGCGCTGCTGGAGCGGGGCGTGGTGGCCGACTTCGTGCCCGATACGTATACCTCGGAAGCGGTGGCTGAAGGGTTCCGGCGCTACTCCATGGAGGGCGCCAAGGTCTTGCTGCCCCGAGCCGACATCGGTCAGGAGACGCTGCCCGACGGTCTGCGGGCGCTGGGCGCCGAGGTGGACCAGGTGACTGCATACCGAACCGTGACGCCGGCGGATGCCTCCCACCGCGCCAGGGAGACGCTCTCTTCTGGTACGATTGATGTGGCCACCTTCACCAGCTCCTCGACCGTCCGCAATCTGGTCGAGTTGTTGGACGGCGACCTGGCGCTCTTGGACGGCGTGGTCGTCGTCTCCATCGGTCCGGTCACCAGCCGGACCGCCGCCGAGCTGGGCGTGCGGGTCGATGTGGAGGCGAGGGAGCATACGGTGCCCGGCGTGGTGAAGGCGCTGGTGGAGCGCTACGCAGACGTGGCCCAGGAGCGGTAAGATGGCAAATGTGCTGAGCGGTTACCGCCGCGAGACATCTTCCGAAGCGAAGGGCTCGTTCCCCAGCGTCCGGCTGCGCCGGCTGCGCCGGACCCCGGGCCTGCGGCGCATGGTGCGCGAGACGGTCCTTTCGCCCGCGGACTTCGTCTACCCGCTCTTCGTCGCCCACGGCCGCAGCGTACGCACGCCCATCGAGCCCATGCCCGGCCAGTCCCAGCTCTCGCTGGACTACCTGCTGCAGGAGGTGGCGGAGGCCCAGGACCTGGGTATCCCCGCCGTGCTCCTCTTCGGCCTGCCCGCCCATAAGGACGCCCAGGGCTCCGAGGCCTATGACCCCCAAGGGATCGTCCAGGAGGCCGTCGAGGCGATCAAGCAGGCCGCGCCGGAGATGGTGGTGGTCACCGACGTCTGCCTGTGCGAATACACCGACCACGGCCACTGCGGCGTGCTCTCCAGCGGCGGCGACGTGGACAACGACCGCACCCTGGAGCTGCTGGGCCAGATAGCCGTGTCCCATGCCGCGGCGGGCGCGGACATCGTGGGCCCCTCGGCGATGATGGACGGCCAGGTGCAGGCCATTCGTGGCGCGCTGGATGCCGCCGGTTACCCGGACGTGGCCATTCTGGCCTACGCCTCCAAGTTCGCTTCGGCCTTCTACGGTCCGTTCCGTGTGGCCGCCGACTCCACCCCCGGCTTCGGCGACCGGCGGGGCTACCAGATGGACGCCGCCAACGCCCGCGAGGCGCTCCGCGAGCTGGAGCAGGACGCCGCCGAGGGCGCCGACCTGCTCATGGTGAAGCCGGCGCTGGCCTATCTCGACGTGCTGGCCCGCGCCCGCGAGCGGTTCGATCACCCGCTGGTGGCGTACAACGTCTCGGGCGAGTACGCCATGGTCAAGGCCGCCGGACAGAGCGGCTGGCTGGACGAGTCCCAGGCCATGATGGAGGTACTCACCGCCATCAAGCGCGCGGGCGCGGGCATCATCATCACCTACCACGCCAAGGAGGCCGCGCGGCTCCTGCGGGCAGGGGTGTGAGGCGTGGCGAGACCCGCGTGTTCCTTCCAACGTTGAGCCCTTGCGATCTGGCCGACGGTGAATGACGCCTCTTAACCTCCTGAGATAAACCATTGGACCACTCCCGCTCCCAGTCCCTCTTCGCCCGCGCGCAGCGAGTCATGCCCGGCGGCGTGAACAGCCCGGTGCGCTCCTTCGGCGGCGTGGGCGGCCAGCCACCCTTCATCGTGCGGGGGCAGGGCGCCCGCGTCTGGGACGCCGACGGCAACGAGTACCTGGACTTCCTGGGCTCCTGGGGCCCGCTCATCCTGGGCCACGCCCATCCGGCGGTGGTGCGGGCGGTCCAGGAGGCGGCCGCCCTCGGCACCAGCTTCGGTGCGCCCACCGGGTCCGAGGTGGAGCTGGCGGAGCTCATCGCCCAGGCGGTGCCATCCATGGAGCTGGTGCGGCTGGTCAGCTCCGGTACCGAGGCGGCCATGAGCGCCATCCGCGTGGCCCGGGCGTTTACCCGCCGCGATAAGCTCATCAAGTTCAGCGGCTGCTACCACGGCCACGCCGACGGCCTGCTGGTCGAGGCCGGCTCCGGCGCGGCCACCCACGGCGTGCCCACCAGCGCCGGCGTCCCGGCCTCCCACGCCGCCGAGACGCTGGTGGCCGAGTACAACCGTTTGGACACGGTGGAGGCGCTCCTGGAGGCCTATCGGGGCCAGGTGGCGGCCGTCATCGTGGAGCCGGTGGCGGGCAACATGGGCGTTGTGTCCCCGGAGCCGGAGTTCCTGCCGGGCCTGCGGCGGCTTACGCTGGAGCACGGCGTCCTGCTCATCTTCGACGAGGTGATCACCGGCTTCCGGGTGGCCTACGGCGGCGCTCAGGCGCTCTACGGCGTCACGCCCGACCTCACGTGCCTCGGCAAGGTCATCGGCGGCGGGCTGCCCGTGGGCGCCTACGGTGGCCGCCGCGACATCATGGAGCTGGTGGCGCCGCTGGGCCCCGTCTACCAGGCCGGCACCCTCTCCGGCAACCCGCTGGCCGTGGCGGCGGGCATCGCCTGCATCACGCAGCTTCAGCAGCCCGGCGCGTACGGCACCCTCGGGGCGCTGGGCGCCCGGATGGAGCGCGGGCTTCAGGAAGCGGCTCGGAAAGCCGGCGTGGCCATGACGGTGAACCGAGTGGGCTCCATGCTCACCGCCTTCCGCACGCCGGGCCCGGTGCGCACGTGGGCCGACGTGACCTCCGTAGACACCGGCGCCTACTCCCGCCTCTTCCACGGCCTGCTGGAGCGTGGAGTGTACACGGCCCCCTCGCAGTTCGAGGCGGCCTTCGTCTCGCTGGCCCACACCCCGGACGACATCGACCGTGCCGCGAGGCTGGCCGGAGAGGCGCTGGCCCTCTAGGCGGCCACAGGCCCGATATCGCTTCGTGCGTGGCACTTGCCCCAGGCTGGACGTCCTGCTAACCTGCTCCTCGCGCACCAACCAGAAAAAGGAGTCAATTATGGCCGACTACGCTCCCAAGACCCAGTTCCGCCCCACGGGACTGGACGGCATCTCCGAAGACCAGATCGCGCTCCACTGGGCCCTCTACGAGGGCTACGTCAACAACGTCAACCGGCTCAATAAGGAGACCAGGGCGCTGCTGGATGCGGGACAGGCCGCCGGCAACCCCGTCTTCGCCGAGCTGGTGCGGCGCAAGGGGTTCGAGTACAACGGCATGGTGCTCCACGAGGGGTACTTCGAGGCGATGAAGCCCACCAGCGGCGATGCCCCGGCGGCGCTGGCCTCGGCGCTTCAGCAGAGCTTCGGCTCCGTGGAGAAATGGAAGGAAGAGTTCACCGCCATCGGCAAGCTGCGGGGCGTGGGCTGGGCCGTGCTCTTCCAGGACTCCTCCACGGGAGCGCTGAGCAACCATTGGATCGACATGCACGAGACGGGCCACCCGGCCGGCTACAAGCCCATCTTGATCATGGATGTGTGGGAGCACGCCTTCTCGGTGGACTGGACCACGAACCCCGCCGGCCGTGGTGCCTACATCGACGCCTACTTCAAGAATATCGGCTGGAGCGCGGTGGCGAGCAGGCTCGGCTAGAGAAGAGGGCCCGGCCCTCGCTTAACGGGACGCGGAGCGGAATGTCATGTCCCGCTCCGCGTCTCTCTGTTCCGCCGGACGCACCCGCGCCCACGAATGAAGGGCAGGGCCTCAGCCCGCCGAACCCAGCAACCGGTCGCGTATAGGGCTGTCGGTGGCCATATCAATCATGGTCCAGGCCATGGCCAGCGCGCCGTCCATAAGCGCATGGTCCGCTACCTCGGTCGCGCAGTGGGCCGTGAACTCCGGCTGGTGGTTCACCGCGGGCAGCGAGTTGAGCCCGATGGAGGGATGGATGGCGGGCATGGCCAGGGATACGTTGCCCATATCGGTAGATGCGGCCGCCCGCTGCCCCAGGAGGCCCAGGTCGGGGAAGACGCGTCCCACCCCTTCGGCGTTGCGCCGGTATGCGGCGGCCATGTCGGGGTCGTGGCGCATCTGGGCGTAGGGCCGCTGGCCTCCGGTGATCTCCAGCGTGGACCCCGTGGCCATGGCGCCGGCCTCGAAGCACCGGAACACCTTCTGCTGCACCTCCTCCAAGTCCTCCAGCGTCTGGGCCCGGACGTAGTAGTGCGCCGAGGTGTCGGCGGGAATGATGTTGGCGGCGTCGCCTCCCTTGGTGACGATGCCGTGGACCCGGTCGGTGGGGCGCAGGTGCTGGCGCAGCAGACCGATGGCGGTCTGGGCAACGGTGAGCGCGTCGGCCGCGTTGATGCCGTGTTCGGGGAAGGCCGAGGCGTGGGCCGACTTGCCCTTGTAGCGAATGCGGTAGGCCGAGGCCGCGATGATCGGCATCTCTGCCATATCCAGGGGGGCCGGATGGACCATCATCGCCGCGTGAACGCCCTTGAAGGCGCCACGCTCCAGCAGCAGAATCTTGCCGCCCCCATCCAGCACCTCCTCCCCCGGGGTGCCGATAACGCTCACCGTTAGGCCTATATCGTCGGCGATGCGCGCGGCGGCCAGGGCGGCGCCCACGGACGTGGCCGCGATAACGTTGTGGCCGCAAGCGTGGCCGATGGCCGGCAGGGAGTCGTACTCGGCGCAGATGGCCACGTGGAGTGGGCCCGAGCCCGCCCGCGCGATAAAGGCCGTCGGCAGATCGAAGACCCCGCGCTGAACGGCGAAGCCCGCGCCGTCGAGGACCTCCGAGAGCCACGTGGAGGCGTGCTCCTCCTCAAAGCCCACTTCGGGCGTGGCGTGGATCCGGTGACTGAGGGCGACCAGCTCGTCTTTGGACTGGTCCAGACGTTCGCGGGCGGCGGCTTTCAGGTCCATGGCGGCCTCCAATACGCGGTGAGGGCTCATTGTCCTGGCGGTGGCCCCCAAGATACCTGAGTTGGCGGTCGGAGGAAAGCGCCCCGCTCCAGGGCGGGAGCGGTCATTGGGGGTATGGGAAAGGGGATGCCGCCGCCCAGAGACGAATAGATGTTGCCACGGCGATACGACAGGAGCGGCGAAGCAGAGGCCTCCCTGACGCGCCGCTCCTGTTGCTGTTGTGAACGCTCTCTGTCGGGCCGGGCTGCTATGCTCCGTCCCCGCTCGCCGGGGTGGGGGCCTGCTGCACCTCCACGCGCAGGTCGGGGATCCAGCCGAGCCACGACGGCAAGTACCAGTTCCACCTGCCCAGCAGCTTCATGCTCGACGGCACCAGGACCATCCGGACGATGGTGGCGTCGAGGAGGATGGCCAGTCCCAGGCCGAAGCCCATCTGCTGCAGGCCGACGATGTCGACGGCGGCGAAGGACCAGAACACGGCGACCATGATGAGCGCCGCGCCCGTGATGAGGCGGCCCGTGGAGCGGATGCCGAAGGCTATCGAGCCGGGGTTGTCTCCGGTCTGGTCGAAACGCTCCCTGATGCGGCTCAGCAGGAAGACGTGATAGTCCATGGAGAGGCCGAAGAGAATGACGAAGAGGAAGAGCGGAATCCAGGCCTCGATGATACGGAATTGCTCGAAGCCGACCAGCTCCGCGCCGACCCCCTTGATGAAGACCAGCACCATAATCCCGTAGGTCGCTCCAACGGAGAGAAGGTTCAAGATGATGGCCTTTATCGGGATGACGAGGGAGCGGAAGACGAGCATCAGCAGGAGGAAGCTCATGCCGAGGACGAAGGGGAAGACGTAGAAGGCCGCGTTATTGGACGCGTCGAGGAAGTCCATGTTATACGCGGTCTCGCCCGTGACGTAGACCTGGGCCGCGGTGCCCCCGAAGGCATCGGGCACATACCTGTCGCGGAGCCGCCTGATGGCGTCCTGGGCGGGCGGCTCGGCGGAGTCGCCTGCCACCGGCACCCCGAGCAGGGCTATGTTTCGGGCGGCATTCACCTCCAGGGGGAGCGGGTTGCCAAAGGCGCCGGCGGAGTCCGCCGCCAGGGCATCCTTGAGCGAACCGATTCCATTCTGGACCGCCTGTGAGTCGATATCCCCTTCGATGACTATCTGCGCGGGCGTGACGTTGCCCGCCGAGAACTTCTCGTCGAGGATCAGGAATCCCTGCTTGGACTCGATGTCGTCGGGCAGGGTGCTGATGCCGGCGAAGCCGGTTGAGAGGTCCAATACCGGAATGGCGGCGGCGATGAGCAGCCCTCCACCCAGGGCGAGACTGACGAGAGGCTGCCGCATGACCCCGTGGGAGACCCGGTCCCAGAAGCCCCCCGGCCGCTGCTCGTCGAACCGCCCTTGGATACGGCCGACCAGCGGGATGGAGAGCCTGTTCACACTGTCGCCCAGAAGGCTGAGGATGGCGGGCAGGAGGGCCATGGCCCCCATGACGGCGGCGATGACGACCAGAATGGCGCCGATGCCGAGGCCGACGAAAACGTTGAAGGGCACCAGCAGCATGCCGATGAGGCCGAGGACCACGGTCATGCCGCTGAAGAACACGGCGCGGGTGGCCGTTTCCCCCGCCTTCTCTATGGCTTCGAGCTTCTCCCGGCCCTTGGCCCGTTCCTCCCGGTAGCGCGCGACGACGAAAAGCGAGTAGTCGATGCCCACGGCGAGACCGATCATGAAGATGATGTTGGTGACGAAGAAGGAGAGCGCGAAGACCTGGCCGACCACGGCGGCGGCTCCCAGCGCGACGAAGATGGAGACGATGGCCAGAAGGAGTGGCACCAATGCCGCCACGACCGCGCCGAACACCAACACGAGGATGATCAGCGCCATGGGAATGCCGAAGGTCTCACCCTTCTCCAGTCCCTCCTGGGAGAGATTCTTGAAGTCCTCGCCCACGGTGGCCTGCCCGGTGACCAGGACTCTGAACTCGCTGGTACCGCTCGCCTCTTCGACGACTTTAATCACGTCGGCGATGTTTGTGGTGGCATCGTCGAAGTCACCGGCCATGATGAAAGGGATGATCGTAGTGCCGCGGTCGGCGGAGACCAGGAAGGGCGCCCTGGTGTCGAAGTAGTTGATCAGCGTGTCCTGCCTGATGATCCCGGACCCCAGGGCCACAAGCTCCCCATGGACCTCCTGCACGAACTGCTCGAAGGCGGGGTCATCCACCGTGAGCGTCTCCGACTGGACGATGACCACCTCGTTGGTGCTGACAGGCTCGGCACGCAGCATCTCGATAAGATCGGCGCCTCGCTGTGCCTCGGGTGTGTTGGTGAAGGTGAACGACGTGGTCAGGGCACCGCTTAAAAGGCTGGCGACCAGGCCGATTGCAATGGCCAGGGCCAGGACCCACACCAGGATGGTGGTCTTGGGCCTGCGTGCGCTACTGAGCGCCAGGGACCGGGTGGAGAGATTGGAGAGCATGATGTGCTCCTAGGGCAAGATTGGATTCACCAGACCATTTTACGAAAAGCAAATAATTTCACAATACCTCCGGTGTCCGACTTGCATCCATACTTGGGTGGCTTCCAGGCGTGCGGCGCACCCGCGCCATGCCCGTAGCTTGAAGAAGGCCGGAGGCTTGGACCCGGTCGAGCAGAGAGCCCGCCTGAGGCGGGCTCTCTGCGATTTCGCCGGTTGGTGAAGGGAGCGTTACTCGTAGCGCAGGGCCTCGGCGGGGTAGATCCGGGAGGCCTGACGAGCGGGGAAGAATGTGGCCAGCAGAGAGAACACGTACGTTGCGACGAGGATAACGGCGATCTGGAGCCAAGGAACGCTGAAGCGGATGCTGTCGATGCCCTCGTCGTCCTGGATGTCCGCCACGGCGTTCCAGCCCAGCACAATGCCCAGGACCACGCCGATGATAGCGCCCAGCAGCGCCACGAAGGAGGACTCCAGCAGGAAGCTGAGCTGCACCATGCCCCGCCGGTAGCCGATGGCCCGCAGCACGCCGATCTGCTGTCGCCGCTCCACCACGGCCCGGGTGCTCACCACGCCCAGCGCCGCGATCCCGACGAAGAGGCCCAGGCCCATGAAGCCGGTGAAGAGATTGATGAACGACCTGCCGGCCGCCTGCTCCCTAGCGGCCAGCTCTTCCAGCACCTCCGTCTCCATTCCGTGCTCTAGGAAGGAGGCCTCCAAACTCCTGGCCGCCTGCTTCATGTCAACGCCCTCGGCCACCCTGAACCGATAGGTGGTGATGGGCACCGGGAAGGGCGCCGCGTTGTCCACCGTGGCCAGGGAGACGATGACGGGCGTGGCGGACTCGTGGCTTCGGTCCAGCACGCCGATGGCCGTGAGCTGGATGATGGTGCCGGAGTTCGGCTCACGGGCCTCGAACTGCGTGGGAGACATCTCCTCGCTGTCGTAGTAGAGGCCTTCGAGGTCGTAGAAGTCCCGCCAGGTGTCGCCGGATTCCGGCCGGGTGGCGATAACGGAGCCCGCCAGCACCGCCAGCGTGGGATCGGCTTTCAGCGCCTGCCACACCTCGTCGGCGGTGGTGCCGTAGCCGTTGGCGATGAGCTTGAACTTATAGCGGGCGGCGTCCAGATAGCCATCGTTGCTGGCTTGCAAGCCGGTGCCGCGCCACCGCTGGGTCTCCGTTCCCAGCTGCCGCCACTGGACGCCCACATAGGTATATCCGCCGATGGCCAGAAAGTCCTCGGCGCGCAGGTCTGGCGCGTTGGCGATCTCCGCGTCGATCCGCTGAATAGGGGTATTGAAGCTCACCGAGCCCTCTATATCCCACCCTCCCGTGAACGCCTCGGTATCGGACAACTGGGTGCTGAAGCTCGCGGAGATGACCGAAATGACCACGAGGGTAAAGATGACGAGGGAGAACATGGCCAGGATGAGTCCCGTGCGGAACTTGGCGCTCAGCGGGTAGGCCACCGCTGTCACGAGAACGGGCCGCAGCTTGCCAAACCGGCCCGTGAGCCGGCTCATCGCGCGCAAGAGGAGGTCGGTGTTATACATGATCACCCATACCGCGGCCGCGACCATGGCTATGCCGGAGACGAACATTACGTCGATATCGCCCTGGAGCTTCCCAACGATCCCCTCGACGAAGCTTACGGGCAGCGTCCAGAAGACCAGGATCATCACGCCGGTGAAGGTGTAGGCGATGCGGTCGCGTATGTCTGGGCGCACGCGGGCACGAGTGAGCACGAGCCGGATAGTGAGTCCAATCCCCAGGGCCATTAGGGAGACGCCACCGCCGAGGAGCGATACACGGTCGGTCCCGGAGGTCAGCAACAGGCCCAGCAGGAAGGCCAGCCACCCCTGCATGAAGAACCGCCAGAAGACGCGGTAGAGGGTTTGCACAACGATGAAAGGGAGGGAGGCGATGGCCCACGCCATCTGCCGCAAGTACCCACGGGCCCGCTGCGGGTGATTGGTGAAATGGGCGCGGGCGGTCCGCCCGGCGAGGAGGAAGGGCCGAATCGCGGCACGCCCCGGGATGGCCACGAGCTGCCGCAACGTGGTGGTGGACACGGTGATGGGAGCAGGCAGTCCGCGCACGGCCGCCACGATGTTCAGGCGGCTCACCCGGTAGGAGGAGACCGCCACGGTGGCGAAGGTGATGATCATCCCCAGGCAGTAGGCCACGATGGCGCTGCGGGGCTCGAAGTGGACGGTGAACTTGAACGCCTCGTCGAAGCTGGAGACGATCTGGTTGAGGACCACCACCATCCCGGTGCTGATGGCCAGGCCCAGCACCACGCCGACGGCCGCCGATACCAGCGCGTAGGCCGTGCCCTCGAAGACGAACATGAGCACCAGGTGGCTGCGCTGGGCGCCCACGGCCCGGGCCATGCCCATCTCCGACCGGCGCGCCGCCGCCAGCATGACGAAGATCAGGAAGATCAGCAGCACCCCCACGGCGATGGAGAACATGCTCATCACCAGGAAGAACGTGACCACGATGCTCCCCACTTCGTCCGCCGTGTTCAGGAAGTCCCGTTTCACGTCGAACACGCGGAACTCCGCCAGCTCGTTGAAGAGCGTGCTGACCTCCCGCTCCACATCCCGCAGTTCGTCCTGGCCGAGGACGTCCAGGACCTCTGAGGAGACCTCCTCGTCCGCCAGCAGACTGACCAGCTCGTCGCTCACCGTCTCCCCCGCCAGCTCGTGGCGGAGCTGCCCCAAGTCCAGCTCGAGGTTGCCGCCCAGCGTCTTCTGGCGCTCCTCCAGCACGGCAAGCACCGGCTCCCGGCCGAGCAGCCCCTTGAGCTGGGATGCCACCGACCTGTCGGTGAAGAGCACGCGGAGGTGGGGGGTGACCTCTTCGCTCAGGTCGGCCCCTCGCAGGTCATCGCCACGGTTGGAGACGATGATGGCGTTGACCTGCCCTTGCCTATTGAAGAGGGCCTGGGCGCGTTCCAGCGGTAGGATCAGGGTTGGGCCGTCGCCGGCGAGTCCTCCTCGGCGGACCACCCCCTTCAACTTGAAGGAGACCTGCCTATCCCCGGCGAACACCTGAAGCTCATCTCCCACAGTGGCCTCCATCTCATCGGCGGCCTTGTCGTTGATGTACGCCTCATCGCTGGCCAGCGCCTCCAGCGGCGCCTCTCCACCCGAGACGAGGGTGAAGGCGCCGAAGCCTTCCAGACGGTCCGGCGGAATGCCGACCACGTGCATGCGCCCGGCGCTGAGGGAGGTCCTGAGGTCCACGGTGGGCGCGGCCTCGCCGAGTTGCGGGGTCAGCCCGTCGATGCTGTCCAGGCCCTCGAGCTCCCGCTCGATAGCTTGGAACCGTTCGAAGGGAATGTACGGGGTGCTGCCGAAGCTGTCGTCGGCGGTGGCCCGGCTCGCGACGACCACCTCATCGATGTTCCGCAACGACTCCAGCACCTCCTTGCGGATAGAGAAGCTGAGCGTGTCGCCGGTGCCGAAGGCGGCGGAGGTAATGACGGTGCTGAGCATCACGCCGATGATGCTGAGGACGGTCTGAGTCTTGCGGCGGGGTATGTTGCGCAGGCCCAGCTTCAGCATGATCCGGTTGCGCCATGCCAGGAAGACGATCGTGGTCATGGCCACCAGGAAGATAGCCAGGAGGCCCCACATCAGCACGTCCATGGAGAGGCCGAAAATCTCTTCCATCGCTCCCTTTATCCGCCCTCTTTACCCGCCCTTCCGGCCGGCTTAGGGGTGGGCTTACGCACCCCTTCCGTGGTCTACGATCTGCCCGTCCCGCATCCGCACGATGCGATGAGCGCGCTCGCCCACCTCGCGAGAGTGGGTGACCAACACAAAGGTCTGGCGGTCGGACCGGTTCAGCTCCACCATCAGGTCCATAATCTGTTCGGCGGTCTCGCTGTCCAGGTCGCCGGTGGGCTCGTCGGCCCACACGATGGCGGGCCGGTTCACGAGCGCTCGGGCGATGGTCACGCGCTGGCGCTGGCCTCCGGAGAGCTCGCCCGGTAGGTGCTGCGCCCTATCGCTGAGCCCCACCACGTCCAGCGCCTCCATGGCCTGCGTGCGGGACACCGCGGCGCTCACCCCCGAGACGAGCAGCGGCAGCTCCACGTTCTCGACGGCGTTCAGCACCGGGAGCAGGTTGTAGAGCTGAAAGACGAACCCCATTCGGCGGGCCCGGTAGTCGGTGCGCTCGTCGTCGGGAAGGTTGTGGAGCACCACGCCGTCGATGAGCACCTCGCCGGAGTCGATGTCGTCCAGCCCCGAGAAGCAGTTGAGCAGCGTCGTCTTCCCACAGCCGCTGGGGCCCATGATGGCCACCATCTCGCCCCGGGAGACGGTAAGGTCCACGCCCCGCAGCGCGTGGACCTCCAGCCTTCCCGTGTCGTAGGTCTTGTGGATTCCCGTGGCGGCGATGATGTCGCTGTTGGCCATAGAGTCCTCCGGTCGGGGCGGCCCGTGCTGGGTCCGGTTCCTAGAGCGCTCGTTAGTATAGCCTGCGCCCACGCGAACGCCCTCTGCCGGCGCGGGTGTGTTTGGGCCGGTCTTCGAGACGTTTGGCTAACGCGGGTGCCCCGCGCGAGCAGTTTTGCAGCACCGCTGGCTAGGTGGGAGAGCCGCCGGGCCCATGATGCGCTGGGCAAAAAGGCCCAGGGCGGCATGGGCCCACATCCCTATCCCTCAGAACCCCAGTCCCTTCTCCTTGAGGCTCACGAAGGCGTGCCTGCCGATGACGACGTGGTCCAGCAGGTCGATGTCGAGCTGCTCGCCCGCTGCCACCAGCTCGCGGGTCACCGCCACGTCCTCGTCGCTGGGTGCCGGGTCGCCGGAGGGGTGGTTGTGCACCACGATGATGGCGGGACAGTTCTGGCGCACGGCCTCCCGGAAGACCTCCGCCGTCCGGATGCTGGTGGCGTTGACGCTGCCCTTGTACACCTCGGGCGTGGCCATGACCTGGTTCTTGGTGTTCAGCACCACCACGCGGAAGTGCTCCTGCTCCAGCAGCGACATCTCGGCCATGAGCAGGTCCGCCACGTCTTGGGGCGAGCGTACCGAGGGCCGCTCCGGCCGGCGCGCCGCTGGGAGACGTACGCCCAGCTCTAGGGCGGCCTGAAGCTGCGCGGCCTTGGCTTCGCCCAGGCCATGCACGCCGCACAGCTCCTGGTGGCTCGCCTGGGCCAGGCCATCAAGCCCCTGGAAATGGGAGAGCAGCCGTGCCGCCAAGTCCACCACGTTTTCGCCCGCGGTGCCCGTCCGCAGCAGGATGGCCAGCAGTTCCGCATTGCTCAGCGATCCGGGGCCGCGGTCGCGGAGCCGCTCCCGGGGCCGCTCGCCCGAGGGCAAGTCGCGCATCATGGGGCGGTACTCCACCTCCCTCACCGTGCGCCTTCGCTGCTCCATGGCTCCTCCTGGGTATCGTGGCGGCCGTTAGCAAAGACTAAGGTTCGCCGGCGTGGACGCTGTCTCTGGGAATGCTGATCACCGCCAGCCGGGGGCCCGGACTGTCGGTCACGGTATCCTCGTAGACGCCGCCCAGTATCTCCGGCAGGCCGTCGTTGTCGATGTCGCCCACCTCGATAGTGAGCATGGCGGAGGCCACGCCGACCTGGACTGTGTGGACGGTGAAGTTCTGGGCGCCGTCGTTCTCCAACCAGACCAGGCCCTTCACCGGAGCGTCGGGGAAGAGGGCCGGAATCTGTAAGCTGGAGAGCACCAGGTCCAGGTCCGCATCGCCGTCGACGTCGAGCGCGCGCACCGCGTAGGCGCCCCAGTGGCGGGCCACATCGCGGTAGGTGAACGTTCCCAAGCCGTCGTTCTCCAGCCAGGCGACCCCGTAGAGCTCGTAGGGGTCGGTCCCCTCCGGGAAGTCGCCATCGAAGAGATCGCCGTTGGTGACCAGGATATCGGTGTCGCCGTCCCGGTCCAGGTCCGTCAGCTCGATGCCGGACATGCCGTAGTAGTTGACTGGGGCGCGGAAGAGCACCTCTTTGGAGAAGGCGCCGCCCCCCTGGTTGCGGAAGAGGAGGACCTCCTCGAAGTCCTGGGACAGGGATACCGCCAAGTCCAGGTCACCGTCGCCGTCGGCGTCGAAGGGCAGGGCGTGGATAACGCCTGGGCGGTCATCGAGAACGTGTTCCTCGAAGGTGAAGCCCTCGCGTTGCTCGATCCAGACGAGCTTTCCGTGGATATCGCCGAAGACGCAAACGGCGATATCCAGGTCGCCGTCGCCGTCCAGATCCGCAGCCTCGGCGCAGGTCACTCGCCCCACGTTCTCCAGCAGGACCACCGGCTCGAACTGCTGGGCGCCGTCGTTGCGGAGGAGCACGACGCGGCCCACCTTGCGATCATCGGGGAAGAAGATGCCGATGTCCGCCACCAGCAGGTCCTGATGGCCGTCGCCGTCCACGTCGGCCACATGGGTCCGCACCGGCTGCCGCAGCCCCTCTTTGAGCGCGACAAGGTCGCCGGGGCCGTGCAGCCAGAGCACCTGGCCCCGCAGCGGCTCGGCGATGAAGACCTGGGGGCTGCCGTCGCCCAGCAGGTCGCCCATCCGTACGTTGGCGGTGAGCTGGGGGGCTTCGCCGGGCAGCAGCACCTCCAGCGCAAAGGCGGGTGCCTCCGTGGGCGTGGGACTGGGCCCGGCACAGGCGGCGAGCAGCAGCGTGCCCAGCAGAGAGATGAGGGCCCAGCGAGCGGTCGATTGCACGTGCGCTTCCTCGGCGGTCTATCCGGTGGATGATAAGCGCGTGCAGTATAGCCGATGCGGGGCCGTGGGTAGGTCGGGTCGCGAAGGGCGGTCTGGTCGTGGGCGACTAAGTGGCCCGCGGGAGAGCCAGAGGCGTTGCCCTGGTTCTCCCGCGGGTGGGGTGTGGGTGTGAAGAGGAGGGACTACTTGACCGAGACGGAGGCGCCGGCGGCCTCCAGCTTCTCCTTGACGCTCGCCGCCTCCTCCTTGGTGACCGCCTCCTTGATGTCGACGGGCGCCGATTCCACCAGGTCCTTGGCCTCCCGCAGGCCCAGGGTGGTCACTTCGCGGACCGCCTTGATGACGTTGATCTTGTTGGCGCCGATCTCCTGAAGCGCTACCGTGAAGTCGGTCTGCTCCTCCTCCTCCGAGGCCGCGCCGGCGCCTCCAGCGGTACCCGCCGCTGCCACTGCCACCGGCGCCGCGGCGCTGACGCCGAACTCCTCTTCCAGCGCCTTCACCAGCTCGGAGAGGTCCAGCACCGACATGCCCTTGATAGCCTCCAGCATCTCTTGCTTATCCATACGTTTCTCCTTTGTTTGCTCCGTGCGATGTTCCGGTCTCTGCCTTGAGGCCCGCGCCTACGAGGCTAGCTGCTCCGCCCTGCGCTGGAGCAGGATGGCGAGCCCCTGAATGGGGCTGTTGAGAATATTGACGAGTCGGTATAGCGGCGCCTGGAACTGCGCCATAAGTCTGGCGAGCAGGGCCTCCTTGGATGGGAGGCTTGCCAGCGTCGCAAGATGGGCCGCGCTCAGGAGCTGGCCGTCCAACACCGCTGAGCGGACCACCAACTGCAGCCGGGCGGCCCGGATATGCTCGTCGAAGGCCTTGATCGCCTCCAGCGGGTCGCCGTAGCCCAGAGCCAGCCCCGTGGACTCCTGAAGGAGCTGCGCCAGCTCTTCACGGCCTGCCTCTTTGGCCGCTAGAGCGGCCAGCCGGTTCTTCACCACACGGTAGGTCAGCGACCGTTCGTGGAGGTGGCGGCGGAGGCCCGTCATCTCGTTTACCCGCACGCGGCGGAAGTCCGTGGAGATGGCGATGGTGCACCGGCGCATCAGTTCCGCCAGCTCGGCCACCTGCTCTCGTTTCTTTTCGGTCGGCACTTCACTCCTCCTACAATTAAAGGGCCTCCTACAGCTAAAGAGGCCTCCTACAACTAAAGGGCCTTTGGCAACTAAAGGCCCGCCTGCAACTAAAAAGGCCCGCCTCCGTAGACGCGGGCCGCTGTTCCCTCAAGCCGGGAGAGCAAGCATACCTCGGCGGGCCGGAGGTTTAATCCCGAAGGTATCGGGAACCCGCTGTCTACGGTGACCGGAGCTATTCAGTTGTCGCTGTCCGCTACTCCACCCGCAGCGCCAGCGTGCTGGCCAAGTCCAGATGGATGCTGGGGCCCATGGTGGTGGTCAGGTAGGCCGTCTTGATGAACGACGTCTTGATGGCCGCGGGCCGCTGCCGGTTGATAGAGTCTATCAGAGCGGCCAGGTTTTCGACCAGCATCTGCTCGTCGAAGCTGACCTTGCCGGCGGCGCAGTGGATGATGGCCGTGCGGTCCATGCGGTACTCCACGCGTCCGGCCTTCGCTTCGGTGATGGCCCGGGCCATGTCCCGGGGCTGGACCACGGTGCCTGCGCGCGGGTTGGGCATGAGTCCTCGGCGCCCCAGGATGCGGCCGAGCTTGCCTATCTTCCCCATGAGATCGGGCGTCGCCACGGCCACATCGAACTCCAGCCAGCCGCCCTCGATGCGCTCCACTAGGTCGTCGTCGCCCACCACATCGGCCCCGGCCTCTTTGGCCGCTCGTGCTGCGTCCCCCTGGGCAAAAGCGGCCACGCGCACTGCACGCCCCAGCCCGTGAGGGAGGCCGACCACGCCGCGGATCATCTGATCTGCGTGCCGGGGGTCGGCGCTGGTGCGCAAGTGCAACTCCACCGTCTCATCGAAGCCGGGGGCCGTAATCTTCTTGACCAGCTCAACGGCCTCGGCGGGCGTATAGGCGCGGTCCTCTTCAATCAGAGCCGTCGCCGCCAGGTACCTCTTGCCGTGTTTTGGCATGGAGCTAGTCCTCGGAGATATCCACGCCCATGCTGCGGGCGGTCCCCTCGATGATTTTCATAGCGGCCTCCGGGGAGCTGGCGTTCAGGTCCTTGGCCTTGGCCTCAGCGATCTGCCGGAGGGTGGACCGGGGCAGCTGCCCCACCTTCTCCCGAGCGGCCTTGGAGCTGCCCTTCTCGATATTGAGGGCCTTGCGGATCAGCTCCGGCGCCGGCGGCGTCTTGGTGATGAACGTAAAGGAGCGGTCTTCGAAGATGGTGATCTCCACCGGGATGATAGTCCCCACCTGATTGGCGGTCCGGGCGTTGTAGTCTTTGACGAACTGCATGATGTTGAGGCCGTGCTGGCCCAGCGCAGGGCCCACCGGCGGGGCAGGCGTTGCCTGACCGGCGTGTATCTGCAGCTTTACAATGGCGCGGACTCGTTTAGCCAATCTATGGGCTCCCGGACACCGCCGCTAAAACTTCTCGATCTGGACGAAGTCCAGCTCCACCGGCGTCTCCCTGCCAAAGAAGGAGACCATCACCGTTGCCTTGCCCTTGTCTTCGTCCACGTGCTCCACGACGCCCATGAAATCGGCGAAGGGGCCGGTGGTGATGCGCACCGTTTGGCCCCCCTTGAGCCCGGCCCTGACGCGGGGAACCCCGGAGATCATGCGGCTCATGATCTGGTCCACCTCCCGCTGCTCCAGCGGGACTGGCTTGGGCCGCCGCTCGCGCTCGTCCTCGGCGGAGACGAAGCCAGTCACCCCTGGTGTGTTGCGCACCACGTGCCAGCTTTCGTCATCCATCTCCATCTGCACCAGGATGTAGCCTGGAAACACCTTGCGCTGGACGGGCCTGCGGCGCCCGTCTTTGATCTCGATCTCCTCCTCCGTGGGCACCACCACCTGGAAAATCTTGTCCTTCACATCCATGGTCTCGATGCGCTGTTCCAGGTTCTTCTTCACCCGGTCCTCTTGGCCGGAGTAGGTGTGAATAATGTAAAAGCTGCTTATCTGCTGGTCGGTGGCTTGCTCTGCCATGGGCGCCTCGCGGGTTGTGCTAGAAGATGTAGCGGTTCATGAGCTGGTTGAACCCGAAGTCCCATAGCCCCAGAATAATGCCCATGGTCACCGCTACCACGATAACGAGTATCGTCAGACGGGTGGCCTCCTGGCGGGTGGGCCAGGTGACCTTTGAGAGCTCGCTGAACACCTCCGACACCAACTGGAACCGTCGCCTGGGCCGTTGGGACGACTCCTCCATCATGGAGCGGACGGGGTTCTTGCGGGATGCCGAGGACACTGCTAGCGGACCTCTCGATGGAGACGGTGCCCGCGGCAGCGCGGACAGAACTTCCGCAGCTCCAGCCGGTTGGGGTCGTTGCGGCGGTTTTTCTCGGTGTGGTAGGTCCGCTCCCGGCAATCGGTACAGGCCAGGTTAATCAGCACGCGGGCCTCGCCACGTTTCTTGGCCATGGTTCCCTTTAGCTATCAATTTTCGTGAAGACGCCGGAGCCCACGGTGCGGCCGCCTTCGCGGATCGCGAACCGCAACTGCTCTTCCAAGGCCACCGGCGCGATGAGCTTGACCCCCATCTGTATATTGTCGCCGGGCATCACCATCTCCACCCCTTCCGGAAGGGTAATCTCCCCGGTGACGTCCGTGGTGCGGATGTAGAACTGGGGCTTATAGCCCGGGAAGAACGGGGTGTGGCGCCCGCCCTCGTCTTTGGTGAGCACGTAGACCTCGGCGTGTGCTTCGGCGTGAGGAATCATGGAGCCGGGCTTCGCCAGCACCTGTCCACGCTCCACGTCCTCCCGGTTTATGCCGCGCAGGAGCACACCGATGGCATCGCCGGGCTCGCCTTCGTCCAGCGTCTTATGAAACATCTCCACGCCGGTAACCACGACCTTTCGAGTGGAGCCCATCCCCACAATCTCGATCTCGTCGCCGGTATTGACGACGCCGCGCTCCACCCGGCCGGTGACCACGGTCCCCCGCCCCTTGATGCTGAACACGTCCTCAACGGGCATGAGAAAGGGCCGGTCTTTTGGCCGGGGAGGGATGGGTATGTAGTCGTCCAGGGCCTGCACGAGCTCGTTGATTGCCGCGTACTCCGGCGCCTGGAGGTCCGTGGAGGTGGACTCCAGGGCTTGGAGGGCGCTGATCCGGATGATGGGTGTGTCGTCGCCCGGAAAGCCGTACTTGGTGAGCAGCTCACGCACCTCGAGCTCCACCAGGTCCAGCAGCTCTGGGTCGTCCATCATGTCGACCTTGTTCAGGGCCACCAAGATGCGTGGCACCTCCACCTGCCGCGCCAGCAGGATGTGCTCGCGGGTCTGGGGCATGGGGCCGTCGGGCGCACCCACCACCAGGATGGCGCCGTCCATCTGGGCCGCGCCGGTGATCATGTTCTTGATGTAGTCGGCGTGGCCGGGGCAGTCCACGTGGGCGTAGTGACGGTTCGGCGACTCGTACTCCACGTGGGTGATGGCGATGGTGACGCCCCGGGCCTTCTCCTCGGGAGCGTTGTCAATGGAATCGAAGGGGCGGAATTGAGTCCCGCTCTGCAGGGCCATGACCTTGGTGATGGCTGCGGTAAGGGTCGTCTTCCCGTGGTCGACGTGCCCAATGGTGCCCACATTGATGTGGGGCTTCTTTCGATCAAACTTCTGCTTAGCCATCGACTCCTTACCTCCGTGCGTTTCTTAACTTGCTGGAGCCCACAACCGGACTTGAACCGGTGACCTCGTTCTTACCAAGAACGTGCTCTACCTGCTGAGCTATGTGGGCTTGGGCGCCCCGAGCCCGCATTCTGAGAGCATGCGCTGGTGGAGGGGGTAGGATTCGAACCTACGAAGCCCGTCAGGGCGCCTGATTTACAGTCAGGTGGCTTTAGCCACTCACCCACCCCTCCAGCGGGCCTTGGCTAGTGTAGCA
This sequence comes from Dehalococcoidia bacterium, assembly GCA_965249185.1. Lineage (GTDB taxonomy): Bacteria > Chloroflexota > Dehalococcoidia > Lucifugimonadales > Australimonadaceae > CBDFLS01. The sequence continues at coordinate 313,104 of CBDFLS010000001.1, read as the reverse complement.
TACCGGTGGCAGCGGGCCAATCCCGTTTACGATGCTCCCGCGACTCCGGCTCCTGGGGGTCCGGCTTGGAGCCCGAGGGGGGAGTCGAACCCTCAACCTGCCGATTACAAATCGGCTGCGCTGCCGTTGCGCCACTCGGGCCTTGGGGCGGCCCCCTGTACACGAAAAGGACGGCCCGTAGGCCGTACTGGTTTCAGTGTAGGAGGGAAGGTCGCGAGTCGTCAAGGGGTCTGGCAGTCGCTACGGCAATAGTACACTCACGATGGCCAGAAGCACGAGTATCGTGGCTCCCGCCATGAAACAGGCCGTGCCCCCCGTCAGCATATACAGCAGCCGGTGCCGGGGAGCGATGAGCCAGCTAGCGCCCGCTCCCACCAGCACGGCGGCCACCAGCGCCGCCGTGGGCGCGGCTACCACCGGACCGATATGCTTGCCATCGCCTCGGAGGCTGGCGGCCAGCACCACGAGCACGCCTCCTCCCGCCAGGAGGCCCATGATCGCCGCCAGCAGAAGCCGGTGCCAGGACACGGTCGCCCCTTTAATCTCCCGCTAAAAGTCCACCGGCAGGGTGCTGACGACTCCCGCGTTCAGGTCCAACGCACGAATGGCATGGTTGTTCGTATCAGCGACGTACAGGCGGCCGTCCAGGAGGCTCACTCCGCCCGGCTCGTAGAACTGCGCCTCGCGCGCTGGGCCGTCCTTGAGGCCGGGGCTGCCCGTGCCGGCCAGGGTTGCGGCCCCCTTGGATGCGGCGGCGATGCGCTTCAGCTTGTGGTTGTAGGTGTCGGCCACATAGACCGTGCCGTCCCGCGCGTCCAGGCCCAGGGGGTGCTGGAGGCGGACCTCCGGGCCGGTGCCGTCGCGGTCGCCGAACTCGAAGAGACCGCGGCCGACCAGGGTGCTGACCTTGCCATCCGGCGCCACCTCCGCCGAGCGGATGGAGCTGGTCTCGCTGTCGGCGAAATAGAGCACGCCCCCCTCGTGGACGATGCCGCTGGGCTGGGCCAGCGCCGCCGACGCGAGCGGTCCGTCCACGATATCCTCGCGGCCGCTGCCGGCCCAGGGTGCGATGCGGTCTCCGGCTAAGTCCAGCGCCCAGAGCTGGTGGGTGCCTGCCATTGCGACGTAGAGGGTGCCGTCTACGTGCGCAACGTCCCAGGGCGAGCGCAGGTCCATGCCGGTGGCCCGTCCCCCATCGCGCTGGCCCGTGCCCTGGCGTCCCGTGCCGGCAACCGTCTCCACAACGCCGGCGCTCAGGTGCACCCGGCGGATGGCGTGGTTCTCCGTATCGGCCACGTAGAGCGTGTTCTCCACCAGGTCCATTCCCTGGGGAGCGTTGAACTGGGCGCCGTCCAAGGTCCCATCGGCCAGGCCCTGGTCGCCGCTGCCGATGACCTGCGCGATGCGGCCCTCCAGGTCCGCGATCAGGATGCGGTGATGGCCGGAGTCGGAGATGAACAGCCGCCGCGAGGAGGCGTCGGCCAGCACCTTGCCGGGGAAGCTCAACAGCGAAGCGGGTGCCGTCTCCAGAGTGGTGTGCATGGGGAAGGGCTTCAGCGTGCCTGCCGCTCGGAACTCGCGCACCATGCCGCCGATCAGCTCCATGCCGTGCTCGTAGGTCAGCTCCCCCTCCAGCCTCCCGATCACCTTGCCCAGCGGGTCGATGAACATGAGGGTGGGCCAGGCGTGCACCCCGTACTCTTGCCACACGCGCATCCGCGCGTCGTTGAGCACCGGGTGGCTCACGCCGTAGCGCATGACCGCCTGTCGAATGTTCTCGGTGGCCCGCTCCTGGTCGAACTTGGCCGAGTGGACGCCGACCACCGCCAGCTCCTCGGGAAACTCCCGCTCCAGGCGACGGAGGTGAGGGATGATGTGCATGCAGTTGATGCAGCAGTAGGTCCAGAAGTCCAGCAGCACCACCTTGCCCCGAAGCTCCTGGAGCGTCAACGGTCGTGGGGTGTTCAGCCACTGGGCGTCTGGAGGAAACTCAGGGGCCTTCACCTTGCCGGCGTAGGAATGCGAGGCCATAGCGGCTCCTTGGCGGCGTCGGTGAGAAAAGCGAAGAGCACGTCCGTTCGTGGACGCGCTTCCAATGCCGTCCGGCCCCGATACCGCCCGAAAATTGAGTATATCCGAAGTCCTCGCGGCGCGGTCTCCTAGCAGGCGCCGCCGATTGCCTCTCGTGGCACACCCATGTATAATAGCCCGCGAGAAATGGAGTAGAGGCAGGATGCTCGGCACCGAAGCGAAACAGGCCATTATCGAGCGGTTCAAGCGTACGACGAGCGACACCGGTTCCACTGAGGTTCAGGTAGCAATCCTCACCGAGCGCATCCGGGGTCTGACCGACCACCTCCGCGCTCACAACAAGGACCACGCTTCCCGAAGAGGTCTCCTCCAGTTGGTGGGACAGCGGCGGCGCCTGCTCCGATACTTGGCCGACCAGGACGTCGGCAGGTATCGCGAGATCATAGGCCAGCTTGGACTTCGGAGATAGCATTCCAAACGATAGCGCCACGACGGTGCTATCTCTCTTTTTCTTGATATTATTACGGCAGTTCGCCCCTCCCGCCTAAGGGAAGAGCAAGAGGAGTCCCATTCATGTCACGCACCTACGAATTAGAGGTAGGAGGGAAGCAGGTTACCCTCCAAACGGGAGAGCTGGCCCAACAGGCCAACGGCTCCGTTGTCGTCCGCTGTGGAGACACGGTGATCTTGGTCACCGCCACCATGTCGACGTCGGTCCGAGAGGGGGTCGATTTCCTTCCGCTGACGGTGGACTATGAAGAGCGGCTCTATGCCGCCGGCAGGATCCCCGGCAGCTTCTTCCGGCGCGAGGGCAGGCCCAGCCAAGAGGGGATCCTGGTCTGTCGTCTTACCGACCGCCCCCTGCGGCCCCGGTTTCCCAAGGGGTTCCGTAACGAGATTCAGATCATCTCGACCGTCCTTTCCGTCGACCAGGTGAACCCTCCCGATGTCCTCTCCATCGTTGGCGCATCGGCGGCGCTCTCCATCTCCAACATACCGTTCAATGGGCCCGTGGCCGCTTGCCGGGTGGGTTTCGTGAGCGGCGAATTCGTCATCAACCCCACTTTCGAGGAGCTTACCCGCAGCCAGTTGGACCTGATGGTGGCGGGCAGCCGCGACGCCGTGATCATGGTGGAGGCGGGCGCCTCCGAGGTGAGCGAGGATCAGGTGCTGGAGGCGGTCCGGGTGGGCCAGGAGGCCAACCTGCAAGCGATTGCGGTCCAGGACCGGATGGTGGAGGAGCAGGGCGTCGCCAAGTTCGAGTGGGCGCCGCCTATTCCGGCGGACTCGGAGCTGGACCGCCGCGCCGAGGAGCTGAGCGGGGCAGGCGTGGCCGGCGTTATCGACCGGGGCGAGGGTAAGGGCGAACGGAACGCCGCCACGGTCGCTCTGGAGAAAGAGTTGCTCGCCTCGCTGGGCGAGGAGTACGGCGCACCCGCCGTGGCCAAGGCTTTCGATGGCGTGGTGAAGAAGGTGGTGCGCTCGAAGATCTTGAAGGAGGGCCGCCGGCCCGACGGCCGGGGGCTGAAGGAGATCCGGCCTATCTCTTGTGCGGTGGGCCTGCTTCCCCGCACCCACGGCTCCGGCCTCTTTCAGCGGGGCCAGACCCAGGTGCTCAGCGTTGCCACCCTCGGCTCGCTGACCTTGGAGCAGCGGCTCGACACGCTGAGCCCCCAGGACACCAAGCGCTACATGCACCACTATAACTTTCCGCCCTACTCGACCGGCGAGGTGAGGCGTGTCGGCTCGCCCGGCCGGCGTGAGATCGGCCATGGGGCCCTGGCGGAGCGGGCGCTGGAGCCGGTGCTGCCCAACGAGACGGAATTCCCCTACGCCCTCCGGGTCGTCTCCGAGGCGCTCAGCTCCAACGGAAGCACCTCCATGGCCAGCGTCTGCGGCAGCAGCATGGCGCTGATGGACGCCGGTGTGCCCATCCGGATGCCGGTGGCCGGCGTGGCCATGGGCCTGATCACGGGTGACGAGGGCGAGTTCGCGGTGCTTACGGATATTCAGGGCATCGAGGACTTCATGGGCGACATGGACTTTAAGGTGGCGGGCACCTCCCAGGGGATCACGGCGGTCCAGATGGATATCAAAGCCGCGGGCATTACGTTGGCCACTATGAGCCAGGCGCTGGAGCAGGCCCGCGAGGCGCGCATGGTGATCCTGGAGCGGATGCGTGAGGCTATCGCGGAGCCCCGCGGCGAGCTGAGCCCCTTCGCGCCGCGCATGGTCCGCATCAGCATCCCCGTGGACAAGATCGGCGCCGTTATCGGACCCGGCGGCAAAACCATCCGTGGCATCGTGGAGGCGACGGGCGCCACCGTGGACGTGGCCAACGACGGCACGGTCACCGTCGGCTCCGTGGACGGGGAGGCCTCCAAGAAGGCCATCGGCATGATCGAGGGGCTGACCAAGGATGTGGAGGTGGGCGAGACCTACACCGGTAAAGTGACCAGGCTTATGAGCTTTGGGGCCTTCGTGGAGATTTTGCCTGGCAAGGAGGGGCTCGTCCGCGTCAGCGAGCTGGACGAGACGTGGGTGGAGGACGTGGAGAGCGTGGTCAAGGTGGGCGACGAGATCCCGGTGATGGTGGTGGAGGTGGACCACATGGGACGCATCAACCTCTCTCGCCGCGCTATTCTGCAGGGCCGGGAGCCCGAAGATGTGCGCCGCGAGAACGGAGCGCGCCGGGAGCAGACCGGCCCTCCAGGGCGTGGCTTCGACCGTGATCGGCGTGGCGGCGGCAGGCCTCCGGGACGTGGCGGCCCCCCGCGTGGCGGTCCGCGCTGAGACTTCGGCGACCGCTCGCTCGGGGGCGGACGCTTCATCGGCGGCTAATGGGCGGCGGCTAAGAGGGAGAGGCGGCGCGGTCTGGAACGCGCGCCTCTCCCTCTTCGGTTCATGGCCTCGCTTCCAAGCGCAGACGTGACCCCAAGGGCGTTGCGCGGCTCTCCATCATGAAGATGCTTAGGCGGCTCCTCCTCTGGCTCCTTCTCAGCGTTCCGCTGGGGACCGTGGTGGGCACGCTACTCGCTTACGCGGACACCGATTCCGGGAGCTATCTCCGGGGGTCGGTCATGGTCAGCGGCGGCATCATCGGCGCCGAGCTTGGCATCCTTGGCGGCGCCATGGCCGCTCTTACCACTACGGTCTTTGGCGGCGTGCTGCGCCGTGCCGGCGGCTCCGCGTTCCTGACGGGGCTCGTGGTCGCCGGCGGCCTGATGGCCCTGGGCTTCTCGCTCGTCTACCTGTAGACTTTCACGATGCGCAAGACGACCTCTTGGGTGAGCCGCTGATGCTTGAGATCGGGGCCAAGCTGTGCCTGAAGGGGACCTGGGAGACGGGCGCCGTCCCGGAGGGCCGCCTGAGCGTCACGCTAGTCCCCAGCATCGCCTTTGGCGACGGCAGCCATCCCAGCACGCGCCTCTTGCTGGAGGAGATGGAGGGGCTCGTGACTCCCGGTATGACCGTCATCGACGCGGGCACCGGGTCCGGCATTCTGGCCATCGCCGCCATCAAGTTGGGCGCGGCCAAGGTCTACGCCATCGATATCTCCAAGATGGCGCTCTTCACGGTCATGGCCAATCTGGAGGCGAACGGTCTCACCTCCGGCGAGGTGGAGCTGCTGAGGGCCCTCTATGAGGGGGTGGAGTTTCCGCCCGCCGACCTGATTCTCTGCAATATCCCCAATATCCGCCCGGTGATTGCGGGCATGGAGATGGCTTTCGGCCTGCTGCCCGCCGGCGGGCGCTTCGTCACGATGCCCCCGCTGTTCGATGTGGCCGCCGTGGAGGAGGCAGCGCTGGCGGCGGGGTTCGCCGTGCTCCGCAAGATCGACGACCGCCGGTGGGCCTATCGGGTCTTCGAGAAGCCGTAGGCTCCGGGTCCTCGGGCGGCGGCGCGCCGTCGCACTGGGCGGCACGGCTGTCCACCCATCGGGCGTAGTCGCCTTCGCTCCCGCCGCTGGGCCTGTGGGCCTACCACTCCGGTAGGCCCATTTGCTTATCCCTTTTAGGCCATCCGCCGAGCCCCTGGACCCGGAGGAGCCGTGGGCATATTTGCCCAGCGCCTTTGGGCCCAGGGGCCCATTTCATGGGGCCCGCCGCGTGGCAAACTTCGGGCGTACCTAGAGAAGAGCGGATTTTAGAGGCGCCCAAGCAAGGAGATGGCGGCATGACCATATCGCTGGCACACAAGGGGTTCCTGGGAGCGGCGTTCGTACTGGCGGGCATTTACGGCTTCTTCGGCGTGGGGGCCCTCTTTGGGCATGATGATGGGGATGTCAACTTAGCTGGGGGTCTGACCGCAGTCTCCGTTGCGGCCGCTATCGTGGCTGGAATCTTCATGAGCATGCGCTGGCCGGTCGCGGGCGGCGCTCTGGTGGTGGTTTTCACCGTCCCATTGGCGGTGTTTGTTTGGTGGTTCTTTTTCATCCCGCCGGCCCTGGCGCTGCTGATAGTGGTCTTAGGAGTCGTGGCGTTGAGGCAGAGACTTGCTCTGCGGTGAAACGGTCGCTAGAGACGGCGCGGTGGGTGGGGGCAGTCGGGCGATTGGGGCTGGACGGTGGGGAGGCGTACAATGCAGGACATGAAACGCTGGGCTATTAGCTATGAAACGCTGCTGCTGTTGTTCGCCCTGCCGGTGACTGGGTTCATGCTGCTCATGGCCCGTTTTGATCCCGTGCAGGTGCTCGTGATCCTGGGGCTCATCTACGTCCTCCTGCGGCACGTCTCGAAGCCCCTCTCCCGGTTCATCGCACGCCTCAACTACGGTATCCGCTGGAAGTTCGAGATCGCCCTGTTGGTCGTGGCCATGCTCTTCCTTTCCGTCAGCATCATCAGCTTCGGGTCCATGGACTACATGCACGAGGGGCTACACGACATCCAGGACCTGGGAGCGGGGACGCAGCCCGATGTGCTCATGCGTGAAGTCAATGCGCTGGAGGACACCAATCACGGCGCGTTTTTCAGCATGATCCCTTTCTTCGGGGTCGTTGGGGTGCTGGTGGCCGCGGCCCTCGGCGCGGCCATGGCCTGGTCGGTGATCGACCCGGTGCGCAGGATGAGCCAGGGGATGCGCCGGATGGCGTCGGGGGACCTCTCCCAGCCGATTGAGGTGCAGAACAGGGACGAGCTTGGAGAGCTGGCGGACCGGATCAACTCCACGGCACAGGAGCTGGCCTGGCTTCAAGAGGCGGCCATGGCCGAAGAGCGGGCGCGCGCCCTGCAAGAGCAGATAAAGCAGGTGGCCTACACTCAGGAGGAGGAGCGGCGGCGCATCTCCCGCGAGCTCCACGACGGGCTGGGCCCCTCTCTGGCCGCTATCGGGAACAGGCTTCGCGCTTGCCAGCGGATGGTGCGCACCGAGCCGCAACGGGCCGAGACTGAGCTGGGGGAGGTCGTCAACGGACTGAAAGGCCACATTCAGGAGATACGGGGGCTCATCTACGAGCTGCGGCCCCTGGCGCTGGACCAGCTCGGACTGGTTGGCGCCCTCCAGCAGCAGGTGGAGCGGTTCAGCCAGGAGACGGGCATGCAGGTCTCCTTCAGCGCGTCGGTGGAGACCAGGCTGGACCCCTTGGCCGAGGTCACCGTGGTCCGTGTGGTCCAGGAGTGCCTCAGCAACGCGCAGGAGCACGCGGGCCAGAGCCAGGTGGAGGTGAGGCTCCAGGATGTGGGCTCCGGTCTGGAGGTGAAGGTCAGCGACAACGGGCCGGGCTTCGACCTCCAGGAGGAGGCGTCCAGCGCGGGCGGCAAGGGCGTGGGGCTCGCCAGCATGCGGGAGCGGGCGGACCTGCTCAGGGGCACCCTCTCCGTGCGGAGCAGCCCAGGGCATGGTTGCGAGGTAGTCCTGTTCATACCTGCAAAGGAGGCGAGCGTTGGAGCCTATTCGAGTCCTTCTGGCGGATGACCACACGCTCTTCCGCAAGGGCGTCCGCACGCTGCTGGAGCAGATGCCGGACATCGCGGTCGTGGGCGAGGCCGCCAGTGGGCGGGAGGCGGTGGCCCAGGCGCGGGAGCTGGTCCCCGACGTTATCCTCATGGACATCAAGATGCCCCTCAGCAGCGGCATCGAGGCCACCCACGAGATCCTCCAGGAGAACCCCCACATAGGCGTGATCCTGGTGACCATGTTCGACGACCCGGAGTCGGTGTTCTCGGGAATGCGCGCCGGGGCCAGGGGGTACGTCCTCAAGGAGGCCGACCCGGAGGAGCTGCGACGCGCCGTGGAGGCGGCCTACCGTGGCGAGGTCATCCTCTGCCCCCTCATCGCAGTCAAAGTGATGGAGCACTTCGGGGCGGATGCCAAGCGGCGCCAGCCTGGGCTGCCCTACGAGGAGCTCACGCAGCGGGAGCAGGAGGTGCTCCAGTTGGCGGCGGAAGGCATGAGCAACAAGGAGATCGCCGGGAAGCTGGTTATCAGCGAGAAGACGGCCAAGAACCACATCGCCAACATCTTCTCCAAGCTCCAGGTGAACGACCGTACCCAGGCCGTTCTCTACGCCCTGCGGAAGGGGCTGGTGAAGATGCCTCAGGACGAGGGCTGACCGCTCCCTTCGAAACTCCGGCGGAACGGCCAAGACAGGAGATGTGCTTATGAGGCGGCTTCACCTGTTCGAGCTGGAGGACCAGCAGTGGTTCCCAGGCCCAATCCGCGACGCGGTCACCGACCTCATAGGCTACCCGAAACAGCAGGAAGCATAAGGACTGCTCGTAGTCGCAGCCGCTCCGGCGAGGGCTTGAACCCGTCGGTGAAGCAACCCCATCGGTGAAGTAACGAGGAAGGGGACCCCGCACGTGGGTCCCCTCCGGCGGACGGAGGGCCTAGGCGGCGACGGTTAGGGGCAGGTCCACCGTGTACGGGGCCATCAGCTCGTCCAGGAAGGCGGTCGTCTTCTGGTCGGGCTCCGTCAGCGGCAGCCGCAGGGGCCCCACATCGAACCCCGCGCGGTTGACGCAGTACTTGATGGGGACCGGGTTGGAGACCACGAAGATCCCTTTGAATACGGGCAGCAGGCGCCGGTGCTCCCGGGCTGCGCCCTCCAGGTCGCCCGCCAGCAGGGAGTCCATCATTCCCTTGATCTGCAGGCCCACCAGGTGGGAGGCTACGCTGACCACGCCGTAGCCGCCGAGGCACATCAGCCCGAAGGTATCGCTGTCGTTGCCGCTCCACACCCGGAAGCCGCTGGGGGCGTGCTCGACAATCTGGGCCATCTGGTCCAGGTCTCCGGAGGCCTCCTTGATGCCCGCGATGTTAGGGAGCTCGCTGAGCCGCAGCGTGGTCTCCACCGTCATGTTGGTGATGGTGCGGCTGGGCACGTTATAGGGAATGCAGGGCAGGGGGGTGCTCTCCGCGATGGCCCTGAAGTGCCGGTACAGCCCCTCCTGGGTCGGCTTGTTGTAGTAGGGCACCACCAGCAGCAGGCCGTCCGCGCCGGCGTGCTCCGCCTCCTTGGAGAGGGCGATGCTCTCACTCGTGCCGTTGGTGCCGGAGCCGGCGATGACCGATGCGCGGTCGCCCACGGCCTCCTTCACCTCGCGCCACAGCCGCACCCGCTCGGCGTCGAAGAGCGCCGGCGACTCGCCGGTGGTGCCGGTGACCACCAGGCCGTCGCTGCCCGACTCCACCAGCGCCAGGGCCAGCCGGCGGGCCTGCGCGTAGTCCACCGCACCCTCTCGGGTAAATGGCGTGACCATCGCCGTGAGGAGCCTTCCTATGTTCGCCATGTCCAACCTCCCGCCGGGAAGTCTGTGTGATGGCTACTCTAGCCGCAGGTGGGTGTTTGTGCAAGGCGGGCTCAGGAGACGGGAATGCCTAGCGCGTGGGCCGGGGAGCGGTTGACACGGCCCAAGGCCGCGCCTATGCTGCCGCCGCTCACCTGTCCACCACAGGCGCCCAGGCCACTGGGCCAAGAGAGGAGACCGTATGGCGGAGCCTTGGAGGAGCGACGACTGGTTTGTCAGCCCGTGGAACTTCTTGCCGGAGGCGACGGAGGGATGGAATTTCCCGAAAAAGGTGAAGATCCACGACACCACGCTGCGCGATGGTGAGCAGCAAGCGGGGGTGGTCTTCAACAAGGAGGACAAGCTCCGTATCGCCTCCATGCTGGACGAGGCGGGGGTGTACCGCATCGAGGCGGGGATGCCCGCCGTATCGCCCGCCGATGCCGAGGCGATCAAGGAGATCGCCCACATGGGCCTGAACGCCGAGGTGTTCGCCTTCTCCCGGTGCATGCCGGAGGACGTGAAGCGCGCCGCCGACGCCGGGGTCAAGGGCATTGTCATGGAGGTCCCCGCTTCGGGGCACCTCATCGAGCACGCTTACAAGTGGCCGCTGGAGCGGGCCATCGAGACCTCCATCAGGGCTACGTTAGTGGCCAAGGAGGCGGGCCTCTACACCGTCTTCTTCCCCATCGACGCCTCCAGGGCCGACATGACCTGGTACCTGAACCTTATCGAGACCATCGCCACGGAGGGCCACATGGACGCGCTGGCCCTGGTGGACACCTTCGGAGTCCTCTCCCCCGAGGCGGTGCGCTACTTTGTAAAGCGGACCCAGGAGCGAATCAAGGTGCCGCTGGAGACTCACTTCCACATGGACTTCGGGCTGGGCGTGGCCAATACCATCGCCGCGCTGATGAATGGTGTGGAGATCGCCCAGACCACGGTGACCGGCATCGGCGAGCGCGCGGGCAATGTGCCCATGGAAGACCTGGTGATGACGCTCAAAACGATGTACGGCATCGATACGGGTGTGAAAACCAACACGCTCTACCCCCTCTCGCATGAGGTTACCCAGCGTGCCGGCCACCGGGTGCCCCAGAACCGTCAGATCGTGGGCGACCAGCTATTCGAGGTGGAATCGGGGATCATCTCCACCTGGTTCAAGAATCTGGGAGGCGAGCGGATGACGGAGATGTACCCGTTCCTGGCCAGCATGGTGGGCCAAGCGGACCCGCGGACCGTGCTCGGAAAGGGCAGCGGCCTCGACTCCATCGGCATCTGGCTGGACCGCATCGGGGTGAAAGCCAACGATGAAGAGATGCTGGAGATGCTGCAACAGGTGAAGAGCTATTCGCTGGAGCGCAAGCGGATGCTGAACGAAGAGGAGTTCCGCAACATCGCCAATAGGGTGGTGAAGCCGGCCCTCTAAGCCCGCCGGCTGAGGGACCGTTACCAGGCCAGGCCGAGGACTCCAGGGCCGCTGATGACTCCGTGCCAGTGGGCGGTGTCGTTCCAGACCCGAAGTATGACACCCTCCGGGGACCCGTCCAGGGCGGAGAGGCTGGCGTTGTCCAAGGGCGCCAGCCCCCTGCGTGTCGAGGCGGGAAGACCTAGCACGCCGATCGCCAGGAAGTGGAGGCAGCTCCCATGCCCCACGACCAGCACTGCCTCATCGTTCGGATGCTCTGCCCTCAGCTTTGAGGCGAACCGCAAGGCGCGAACCGTTACCTCGCTAATGCTCTCGCCGTTGGGCGGAATGAAGTCTTCGCCGCCCTTCTGCCACCGGGCGTAGGCCTGCGGGTCCCTGGTCCGGACCTCATCGTAGGTCAGGCCCTCCCATTGTCCAAAGGACCGCTCGCGCAGCTCGGCGACGGGCTCCACTCGCAGGCGGTGGGGGGCCGCAAGGATGTCGGCCGTCTCCCTGGCGCGGGGATTGTCGCTGGAGTAGATAGCCCTCAGCGGCGTATCCGCCAGCCGGGCCGCCAGAAGTTGCGACTGGCGCACCCCCTCTTTGTTCAGCGTGGTGGAGGAGCCGCCCTGAATCCGGCCCTCGGCGTTCCACTCGGACTGGCCGTGGCGGACCAGCAGCCATTGGGACAAAGGACCACCTCATGGCGCTCTCGGCAGCATTCCCGGCGGTTCGCAACTCGGAATATCCGCTGCCGGGCCGCGGTTATACCCGTTGCCGCAGAAGAGCGCCCCGCCGTACAACTTCCTCGGCGATCTGGATGGCGTTGGTGGCCGCTCCCTTACGCAGGTTGTCCGACACCAGCCACATGGCCAGGCCGTTGGGGTGCGAGGCGTCCCGCCGGATGCGGCCAACGAAGACGTCGTCCTTGCCGGCGGCGTCGATGGGCATGGGGTAGGAGTTGCTGGCCGGGTCGTCCACCACCGTGACGCCTGGAAAGGCGGCCAGCAGCTCCCGGGCCTTGACCACGCTCATGGGGCGCTCGAACTCCACGTGGAGCGCCTCGCTATGGCCCACGAACACTGGGACCCGCACGCAGGTGGCGGAGACCGCCATCTTGGGCTCGTGCAAGATCTTGCGCGTCTCCTGGACCATCTTCCGCTCTTCGCGGGTGTACCCGTCCTCAAGGAACGGCTCCACCTGAGGCAGCACGCTGAAGGCGATCTGGTGGGGGTATTGCTCCGGGTGGACCTGCTGGCCGCGCAGCGCCTGCTCCGACTGCTGGCGCAGCTCGTCAACGGCCGCCCGGCCCGTGCCCGACACCGACTGGTAGGTGTCCACGATCACCCGCACGATGGGGTTGACCTGCCGGAGCGGGTGGAGGGCCATGACCATGGGGGTGGTGGAGCAGTTGGGAATGGCCAGGATGCCCTGGTGGCCGTCGATGTCGTCGGCGTTGATCTCCGGCACCACCAGCGGCACATGGGGCTCCATGCGGTAGGCCGAGCTGTCGTCGATGGCGACGCACCCGGCCTCCACGGCCAGCGGGACCAGCTCCCGGCTCACGTCGGCGGTGACCGAGATGAAGGCGAGGTCGCACTCGGCGAAGAGCTCCTTGGACGCCAGCTCCACGGGCAGCTCCTCGCCCCGGAAGCGGAGCCGCTTGCCCACGGAGCGCGGCGACGCGCAGAGCCGCAGCGAGCCCAGCGGGAACCGGCGCTCCTCCAGCACGCGGAGGAACACCTCGCCCACCGCTCCCGTGGCGCCGACCAGCGCGATTCTTATGGCTGACATCGCAGGTGCCCTTCTGATAACCGGTTACGACCCGTTCGCTTCAATCTTCTGTTGCAGAATATCCAGAGCAACTCGGAAGTCTGACGGCACAAACCCCAGCGCATCCGCGGGCAGGGCGTCCGTTATGTCGACGAATGTCGGGACGAGGGATGAACCAACGAGCGCGTCCTCCAGCCATCCTTTCGCCTGGGCCACCGGCAGAAATCCCCCCCCGGCCCCTCCTGAAGGAATTTCGAGACTGTAGGTCAACCTCGCCATGCCCGTGATCAACGCCCCGGAAATGGCCGCGCCCGCCAACAGGCCGAAGGCCAGGCCTCCCAGCTTGTCAGCCCATCCTAGGAACATGAGGGAGATCAACGAGCGCAGAATCCGCTTAGCTATCCACGTCCCCACCAGCACCGCAACGATGATGATGGCATAAGAAGCGACGGTTACTAGGGCGTCGTTCGAGATGGAGTCGGTCAGTAACTCACCTACGTCATCGCTTAACTGACTTGCCAGCAGAATGCCCACAACAATTCCAATGACACTCAGGGAGGCGCCAATCAGCCCGGACTTCAGGCCGTAGTAAGCCCCCACAAAAATGACGACCAAGATAACGATATCGAGCCAATTCATCTTGAATACCTCTCCATGGCGTGTTGGTGCGCCTTCGGGGTCAAATCCCCAGCAGCTTCTCCAGGCCCACGGTGAGCCCGCTCAGCTCGCGCACCCGCCGCACCGCCAGCAGCACCCCTGGCATGTAGCACTCGCGGTTCATGGTGTCGTGGCGGAGGGTCAGCGTCTGCCCCGGCGCGCCGAAGGTCACCTGGTGGTGGGCCATGCGCCCGGGCATGCGGGAGCTGTGGATGGTCACGCCACCGTACGCGCCGCCACGAGTGCCCTCCAGGGGCTCCCGCTCCGGTGTGGGGTGCTGGTAGTCGGCGCCCTTCGCCTCCCTGATCGCCCTGGCGATGGCTAGCGCGGTGCCCGATGGCGCGTCTATCTTGGTCTCGTGGTGCTCCTCGGCCACATCGGCGTAGTCGAAGAAGCGCGCCGCCGTGGCTGCCAGCCGGGTCAGCACCACGGCCCCCAGGGCGAAGTTGGGGGCGTAGAGGGCGCTGAGTCCGTGCTCGGCGCAAAGCGCTTCCAGGTGCGCCAGGTGCTCCTCCCGAAAGCCGGTGCTGCCGATGACCAGCCGGGTCCCGGCGGCCAGGGCCACGGGCGCCATGGCCAGCGACGCCTCGGCGCTGGTGAAATCTACCATCACCTCGGGGTGGGCGCTCGCCAGCCCCTCGGAGAGGTCCGTGTAGTAAGCAGCCGCTACTGGCAGGGGCGGCATCTCAGCCGCCGGCAGATGGTCGATGGCGGCCACCAGCTCCATGTCCGAGGCCCCGGCGACGGCGCGAAGTACCTCCCGGCCGACTCGGCCGGCGGCGCCGTGGACCGCCACGCGTATGGGGGATGCACTGGCCATGGGATGCGCCCAATCTCCTCACGGGCGAGTTGCCATTATAGCAGGGCTCGGCGGCCCTCCGGCCTAAACCGGTACGCTCGCTCGGTTAGGCCGGGCCGGGTCCCTTCCAGCGTTGTGTCCCGCTGAGTGCGTCCTTCCCGGGCAGGACGGGCCCGTGAGGGACAGGCTCGTGAAGGACGGGAGGAGCATCGGTCGGCGGGGTGGGATAGGCCCGTCGCTTCTCTCGGGGTGCCGGGCGCTTCTCTCAGGGTGGCGCTAGCGTTTGAGGCTGCGCATCCGCTCCGCGAAAGCCGTGTCGATTCCCCGCGGCCACTCCCGGTGCAGCGGGTCCTCCACGCTCAGGCGCATCTCGCCGATCCCCGCTATCTCCATGACGAGCCGGTCGCCGTCTTGGATGGGACCGAGCCCCTGGTGGTTGGTGCCCGTGCTGATGATGTCGCCGGGGTGCAGGGGCGTGATGCGGCTGCAGAAGGCGATGGCGGCGGGCACCTTATGGGCCATGTCGCTGGTGTTGAAGGACTGCCTGGCCTCGCCGTTGTTGACGATCCGGATCTCGAGGTTGTTGGGGTCGGGGACCTCGTCGCGGGTGACGATGAAGGGGCCCATGGGGCCGAAGGTGCTCCACGACTTCATCTGGAAGTAGCTGTTGGCGCCCCGGGGCTGGAACCCGCGGGCCGTGACGTCGATGAATCCAGTATAGCCGAAGACGTGGTCCAGGGCGTGCTCCTCGGACACCTGATGGGCCTCCCGGCCGATGACCACCGCCAGCTCCGCTTCATGGAAGAAGATTTGGGCATCGCACGCAGGGTCCATGTAGATAGTCTCGCCATCGCCGATGACGCACTCGGAGGACTTGATGAAGGCGTCGATCTCCGGCATGGGCCGCTGCCCATCTTCCAGGTAGTTGACCGCCATGCAGAGGATCTTTCCGGGCCTGGGCAGCGGCGGCCTGATCTTCACCGTGTTGAGCGCCACCCCACGCTTCCTGGCCGTATAGTGGACGAGATGCTCCCGCACCTCATCCCACTCCGCGATGATGCCCGCCATGAAGTCCTGGGGCGAGTGGGCGTGCACCTCGTCGAAGACCGGCATCACGTCCACGATTCGGTCGCCCTTGACGACGCCGAGCTGGTATTCGTTGAAAAATCCGAGCTTCATATCGTCACCCTGATGGCCCGTGGCGTTGAGGCCCTTTAGCGGAGGGGCGAGCGGCTAGACCACTATGGGCCGCAGGACGATGCTCTCCTCACGATTGGGCCCGGTGGAGATCAGGTCGATGGAGCAACCGATGAGCTCCTCCAGCCGCTTGACGTAGCGCACTGCCTCCGGTGGCAAGTCCTCCACCCGCCGGGAGCTGGCCGTGGGCTCGGTCCATCCGGGCAGCTCCTCGTAGACCGGCTTGCACCGCTGCAGGAGTCCCACGCTGCCGGGGAACGTGTTGATGGTCTCGCCATCGAGCTCGTAGGCGACGCACATCTTCACCGGCGTGAAGCCGTCCAAGACATCGAGGCGGGTGAGGATGGCGGAGGTGTAGCCGTTGACGATGGTGCTGTAGTGGGCGGCCACGCCATCGAACCAACCGACCCGCCGGGGGCGGCCGGTGGTGGTGCCGTACTCCCACGCGCGCTCCCGGATCTGGCTGCCCACCTCGTCGAAAAGCTCGGTCGGCATGGGGCCCGAGCCCACGCGGGTCGAGTACGCCTTGAACACCCCGGCGACGCCCTGGATGTCCCGCGGGGTGATGCCCAGGCCGCTGCAGGCGCCGCCGATGGACGGAGACGACGACGTGACGAAGGGGTAGGTGCCGTGGTCCATGTCCAGCAACGTTCCCTGAGCGCCCTCCAGCAGCACCCGCGACCCCTGGGCCAGCGCCTTGGCGGCGTACACCTCGGTGGACACGACGTACGGCTGGAGCCGCGCCCCATACTCCAGACACCAGGCGAGCGTCTGTTCCAGGTTCAGGGGCTCCGCCTCGTAGACTTTGGTAAGCAGCGTGCTCTTGTGCTGAAGCACAGCCTCCAGCCGCTCAAGGAGGGAGCTCTTGTCCAGCAGGTCGCCCACGCGAATGCCCGTGCGCGCCGCCTTGTCCATGTAGGCGGGACCCACCCCCTTGCCGGTGGTGCCCAGCGCTCCCTGCCCGCGGGCCTCCTCCTCCAGCCGGTCCTGGAGCACGTGGTAGGGCATGATGACGTGGGCTCGGTCGCTGATGAAGAGGCGGCGGGTGTCGACACCCCGGCTGCGCAGGCCCGCTATCTCCTCCAGCAGCACCTCGGGGTCGATGACCACTCCGTTGCCGATGAGACAGGTCACCTGGGGCCAGAAGATGCCGGAGGGCACGAGATGCAGCTTGAACTCGCCCAGGTCGTTGATGACGGTGTGGCCTGCGTTGTTGCCGCCCGAGAAGCGGACGACCATGTCCGCTTTCGCGGACAGAAAATCGACGATCTTTCCCTTGCCCTCGTCGCCCCACTGGGCGCCGATTATCCCGAAAGCGGGCATACCGCATCCTCCTTGCCGCCCTATCCGGCGCAGGCCGCGGGCAGTATACCATAGGGCATTCGTTCGCTGGGAAGGGATGCCTGGCCGCCGCCGTGCTTCAGCTACCCCGGCGTGCGCCTCAATTCTGCTCCGCGGCCAGGGCGATGGCGCCCAGCGCGCCCGCCCGGGCCCCCAGCTCCGGGGGCACCACCGGAAGCTCCTTGGCCATGCCCGCGAAGGACCACT
Source organism: Dehalococcoidia bacterium (assembly GCA_965249185.1). Lineage (GTDB taxonomy): Bacteria > Chloroflexota > Dehalococcoidia > Lucifugimonadales > Australimonadaceae > CBDFLS01. The sequence goes on along the minus strand of CBDFLS010000001.1, from coordinate 295,964 downwards.
CACGCATCAGCTCCACGGCCGGCGCGATGTACGCCTCCCACTGCTGGGAGAGGCCGCCGCCGATGATGAGCTTGTCCGGGTCCATGATGTTGACCAGGCTCTTGAGGCCCGCGGCCAGATAGTGGACTCCCTCTTCGACGATGGACCGGGCCAGTGCATCTTCCCGGCGCAGCGCTTCGAACACAAGCTCCGCGGAGATGGTGCCCGCTCCGCGCCCTCCCGCCAGCTCCTTCAGCAGCGATGTCTCCCCGGCCTCTAACCGGCGCCGGGCTTCCCGGGCCAGGGCGGAGCCGGAGACCAGGGTCTCCAGGCAGCCGCGGTCGCCGCACCCGCATAGCGGGCCGCCGGCCTTGACGGTGATGTGGCCCACCTCGCCGGCGTATCCCTGGGCGCCTTGGTAGAGCCGGTTGTCCATGATCATGCCGCCGCCAACGCCCGTGCTGACCGTCAGGTAGAGGAGGTTGGGCACCCCTCGGCCGGCGCCGTATCGGTGCTCTCCCAGGGCGGCCAGACTGGCGTCATTGGCGATGACGATCCGGCTCTTGAGCTCCCGCTGGAGCATCTCCACCAGCGGCACCTGGTCCCAGCCGGCCAGTTGTGGCGAGCGGACCACGACACCCCGCTCTCGGTCGATGGCGCCGGCCGCGGCCACGCCCACGGCGGACAGGGCATCGAGCTGGACTCCGGCCTGACGCGCGGCCTCCCGCGCCGCTTTTATGATAGCCTCCACTACCGGCAGAGGGCCCTGGTCGGCGGGAGTGGAGACCACGCTTTCGCCCAGGGTGCGCCCGTGAGCGGTGCCCACCAGGGCCAGCACCTTGGTCCCGCCCAAGTCGATGCCCAGATAGAGCGGGGGAGGCTGTTGGCTAGTGCTCATGGCGCTGGGGGGCCTTCCGCCTTTGCCGCTGGGCGATGGAGCGAGGCTTGGCGCCATCCGAAGCGGCTGTCCCAGAGGCCGGCGGCGATGCGGGCTGGGCGGCCAGGCTTTTCATCAGCCAGAGGTGGTCGCGGAGCAGCCGGGTTATGAGGAAATTCTCCCGCACGTGCTCCCTGCCGAGGGCGCCCAGCCGTTTGCCGGCCTCCGGGTGGTCCAGCAGGTAGCGAACGCGGTCCACGTACTCCGCCGTGGTGTTGGCCAGGTAGCCGCAGCGCCCGTAGAGCATCTGCATGGGGATGCCGCCGACCCCGCCGGCCACCATGGGGCGCGCCTTCCACAGCGCCTCGGAGATGACCAGGCCAAAGCCCTCGCGGATCGACTTTTGCAGCACCACGTGCGAGGCCCGCTGAAAGGCGTTGACCTCCAGGTTCGCCACGCCATCTAGGTTGGTCAGAATGTGGACATCGTCGTCCTTGCCCGCCTTCCGCACGATCCGCTCGTAAAAGGACCACGCCTCCGGATCGTCGTCGGCCATGGAGGCCACCATCACCAATTGAAGCTCCGGGCGTGACTCCTTGATGCTCCGATATACGTCGATCACGCCCAGCGGGTCCTTCCACGGGTCGAAACGGGAGATCTGGGAGAGGATTGGCCGGTCGGGGTCGATGCTGTAGCGTTCGAGGATATCGCGCACGACCCGTCCGGGGATATCGATGTTCTTGGTGCTGAGGGGGTCTATGGCCGGGGGCACATGGACCACCTTGGGCCCCCGCAGGTCGTCTTTCACATACTCGTCGCGGGTGAAGATAACGGCATCGAAGGGCTCCAAATAGGGGCGGAGAAAGTCCCAGACCTCCGGCATCGCTTCAGTGGTATCGATATGGCAGCGCCACACCCATCGGGCGCCAAGGGCTTGGGGGTCCTTGGCCAAAACGTAGTGGAGCGCTCCGGCGGGCTGCGGGTCGTGGACAAAGACAAAATCGTAGGGTCCCTTGAGCGACTCGGCGTTGGTCTTATTCACCCGGCGCCACGTCGCGCCCATGGCCGCGGTCCACGGCACGTACATGCCCTGCATGGCGTTGTGGACCTGTTTGGTGACGGCGAAGAACTCCTGGTTCCCCTCCATCACGTGCCACTGGGCGTCGATCCCGAGGTCCTGAAGGAGCGGTATGAGGCTGTTGAGGATCTCGGCCACTCCTCCCCCGAAGGCGGTGGCGTTCAGGTGGAGCACGCGGGCCCCCCGGAGCTGCCGGGCCAGCGATAGAATCTCGTCGATCTTCGTGTCGCCGATGATGGGACGGTAGTCTTCCGGCGGCTTGGGGGTGACGGGTATGGGTAAAGGCATGGGCGAGCGCTTCAGGAGGCCCTGCGGGCGACGAGCCGCCGCAACAAGCGCAGGTAACCTTTGAGGTGATGGGTCACGAGATAGCGCCGGGCCACCTCGGCATGGGCCCGTTCACCAAGCCGGCGGGCCAGGCGTGGGTCTTCCAACAGCCGGACCACATGGTTGGCCTGGTCCATGGGCGAGTCGGCCAGCAGGCCCGTGCGCTCATGCTTGAGGGTAGCCAGGGCCACGGGGCTGCTCCCGCTGATGATTGGCTTGGCCTGCCACATCTCCTCCAGCAGCTCCATCGAGATCCCGCGGGGGAGTCCCTCGTGGAGCATCACGGTGGACTTCTCGCGCAGCGCGGCGATCTCCACGTTCCCTACTCTGTCCAGGTCGGTGAGCATTAGGATGCCGCCGAGCTTGGCGCCCCGGGCGTGGACCTCTTTCAAGACTTGTTGCTGCTGGGGCGTGTCCACTCCTGTCATATTTACCATCACCAACTGCACGTCGGGACGAAACCTCTTCACCACCTCATAGGCGTCCAGGGCGCGCAGGGGGTCTCCCTCGCGGTACATGAAACTTATCTGACTGAGGATGGGCTTTTCGAGGTCGATGCCCCGCTGCGAGAGGAGCGCGGCATGGACCGCCGGGTCCACGGGCTGAGTACGGGCGCCCGTTGGGTCCATGCAGGGAGGGATCACGGCCTTGACCCGGTTCGGCACGTCGTCCCGCATGAACTCCCGGTAGTCGAAGACCGCGGCGGCGAAGTGGACGGCGTGCTGTCGGACGAGGGCCCAGGCCTCCGGCACGGCGGTCCGGTAATCGCGATGGGAATGCCAGACCCATACCCCGCCGGGGGGCCGTCCCTGGAGCTGGGTTATCGCTTCGTGAAGCCCTATGGAGGCGGTGTGATGCACCACCACCACATCGTGCTCCTGGTCGTACAGGCGGGCGTTGATATGGTTGAGCTCGCTCAAAGCGGCGGTTTTCTGGAGGTCCCACTCGACGGGTTCCCCAGATAGCGCGCGGTGCAGGTCGCGGTCCACGTCCTGGAGTTCCACGGGCATGCGGAACTGCTCCCACTTGACGCTGAGGCCGAGGTCGATGAGCAGGGGCACGGTGCGTTCGAGAATGCCCCGGACCGCCCCGCCGGCCACGGGGGATGTCAGGTGCAGGACGCGTGTGCCCCGCAGCGGCGCCGCTAGAGCCCGAAGCTCATCCACCACCTCGTTTCCCACCACGGGGCGGTACTCTTCCAGGGACCGGGAGCCTACCGACATGCTGCCGTACATAGTGCCTTTGGCGCCTCTGGTGCCTTGGGGCTGAGTCGAGGAGGCTTCGGGAGCGACCGCTCCGCTCGAGGCCCCACGGGAGAGCCGTTAGCCGTTTGGGGTTGCCGGCTGCCGCACGGGCTTCCGGTGTCCCCAGATATCTCCCCGCTCGTGGCGTTGGACCTGCCAGGTGCGGTCGTCGATGGTCCTGCCGCCCCAGCCGTACTCCACCGACCAGCCGGAGGGGCTCCGCATGTAGAAGGAGACCATATGGTCGTTGGTGTGCTTCCCCAGCCGCTCGGTGATGGGGATGTCTCTGTCCTCGCACAGGTCCATGGCCGTGCCCACGTCGTCCAGCGAGTTGAGTTCGATCATGAAGTGGCCGATCCGCTTTTCACCGGGCGATGACAGGACAACGGTGTGCTGCCGGGGATTGCAGTGGTAGAAGGTGAGCGGGCCCACGTGGTCGCTGACCTTGAAGCCCAGGGGGCCCAGGAGAAGCCGCCTCACCGCTTCGGGGTCGCCCACTCTCAGGCCCAGGTGGCCCAGGCCCATCTCTCCCGTGTTGAAGCCGGTGATGGGCCGGCCGGGCCGGAACCGCTGCTCCCAGAGCACCTGGCCGCCGTAGTAGACCTCCATGGGGATGCCGCCGGCCTCGAAGGACACCAGGTCGACTACCCTTCGATGGCCGACCTGCTCGGGGGTGCCCTGGGCGTACTCGACGCCCGCCTCGCGCAGCTTCGCCTTGGTCTCCTCGTATTCGATGGCGGTAGCGGTCTGCCATCCCACGTAGGCCAGGTCGTCGTCACCGCTCGGGTGGAGCGCAAACCGATGGTGGTGCTCGTCCATGCGTAAGTACATGGCCCCGTCCTCCGCCCAGCCGGAGACCTCCAGCCCCAGCACCTCGGTGGCGAACGCCTCCCAGGCGAGGATATCGCTAACGTTCAGCCCGATGTAGCCAAGCTGGGAAACACTCATAATTGCCGCTCACGCTCCCGTGCCGCCGCGCGCCTATACGATGCCCCGCCCCATGCCGATAGGCCAAGTGACGCGTGGCCCATTCATGCGTGAATAGTATGTGGCGGCCTCCTGAGCGCCGTCAAGGACTCGCTTGTGGGCGCCCGTGGGGGTGCTGTATACTCCGCCGGCTTGCAACCGTTCGGCAATCAACGGAGGGGAAGAGACGCCATGCCAACTCAGACGATCAACGGCCACTCGATCTACTACCTGGACCAGGGCGAGGGGACCCCCATGCTCTGCATGTCCAACTCCATATCGGACAGCGTGGACACCCGGTGGGTGGGCCCCATGTCGGAGGATAAAGTAAAAGGCTCCGGCTACCGGCTCATCGCGCCCGACTACCTGGGCATGGGGAAGAGCGGCCGCAGCGCTGATATAGCCCCCAAGCAATGGGTGGACGACCTCGTCGGCCTCCTGGACGTGCTCTCTATCCCCTCGGTCCACATCGTTGCTGAGAACCTGAGCACGCGGATGGCAACCCGGATAGCCGCCGACCATCCCGACCGCGTCAAGTCGCTGGTGCTCACGGCATCCATCGCCAAGAGTGAGCCCGCTGGCAATGAGAAGCGGAACCGCGTTCTCAAAGTGGCCAACATGACTGACGAGCGCCGCCGGGACCTCAAGACCGCCCACGGCGACGATTGGGCGGACGTGGTCGCGGCCTACTGCGCGCTCCACGACCGGGCCGACTTCGAGAGCTACTACGACCTCTACGACGTGGCGGGCCGGGTGAAGGCGCCAACGCTCATCGTCAGAGGGGATATCGACGAGGAGATCCACCCGCTGAAGCACACCCAGGACCTCCATCGGCTTATCCCGGGCTCGTGGCTGGCCATATACGCCAACACGGCCTACGACGCCCGGACCTTGCAGATGGACGAGTTCTGGAGGCTGGTGAGCACCTTCCTCAAGGAGCGCGCCCCCGACTAGCCGTTCCGCTCACCCGCTCCCTCCCTATGCCCCGCCGCCGTTGACATCTCAGCAGCGCCGGGGCATAGTTGCGTCTGCGAGCTACGTCTGCTTCTGCAACCGGCTAATGAAGCACGGCGGCGATACCAACGGAGGTGGCGACTATGTACCAGGCCTACGACTGCGACAGCCATGTGGAAGAGAGCGAGCTCATGTTCACGGACAAGTATTGGGACCCGCGCTACCTGGGGCGCAGGCCCATCGTGGTGGAGTCCGACGTGATGGGCAACCTCTCCTGGATCTTCGATTCCATCAGCTTTCCTCGCCATGTAGGCCCCGGGAGCGCCACCGCGGGCAACCCGAACCGCAAAAACGGCGTGCCCACGCAGTTTGCGCTCATGCGCATTCAGGCCGCTGCCACCAAAGGGCACATCGACACGCTGGAGTCCATGGATATGGAGTCGGCCGCCGCCCGCGTGGAGCAGAACGACCGCGAGCGCATCGCGGTGCAGGTGAACTTCCCGACGGTGCTGCTTACCTGGCCCATAGCCCACGACCCGAAGATCGGGTGCGCTATCGCCAGGGCCTACAACAGCTACATGGCGGATATTTCGAGCCAGGCCCCGGACCGGCTCAAGTTCGTGACGGTCATTGACCCCGCCGACGTGGAGGAGTCGGTACGCGAGATACGGCGCACCAAGGAGCTGGGCTCCGTGGGCCTCATGCTCCTGGGCACCTACGGCGAGCGGCACCTGGATCATCCCAGCCTGGCGCCCATCTGGGCCACCGTGGCCGAGCTGGATATGCCGGTGGCCATCCACCCCGGCTTCTGCAACCCCGGGCTCGACAACCAGTACACGGCGGTGGCCGACACCGTGGCCATCCCCTTCGTGTTCAGCCTGATGCTGGGGTTCTACTCCATCGTCCGCTCGGGCCTGCTGGACCGCTACCCCAATCTGCGGGTGGGCTTCATGGAAAACGGCGCCCGGTGGCTGGACTACCTGGCCATGCGCATGGGCGAGGTCTCCGGCCTGCCATCGGAACGCACGACCGTGTTCGCCAAGTCCAAGGACCCCGACGAGGCGCTCATCGGCGGCTCCAGCGTCATCAGGCGGAGGGTCTATCGGTCTGACCTGCTACCCCAGGGATACATCGAGCGCGGCCAGCTCTTCGTGAACTGCGAGGTGGACGAAAACCAGCTCCCGTTTATCGTGGGGGAGTACGGCGACGACTTTCTGCTGTACGCCGGGGACATCGCTCACCCGCACCGGATCTGCCACTCCGTGGAGTACCTGGAGAGCAGAACGGACCTGAGCGAGGAGACTAAACGGAAGATCCTGGTGGACAACACCGCCAAGTTCTACGGTCTGCCAGTGCCCAAGCCCGCTGAGAAGGCCGTGCCCGCCGGGGACTAGCTGGCTACGGGGTTGGCCGAGGTTCGGCAGCCTGCCCCTCGGGCCGCTCCGCCGCCCGCTCCTCACCGAAGGGGGCGTCGCGTCCGCCGAAGTGCTTGGTGATCACCAGCCTACGCCACTGGAGAACGCCGGAGTCGGTTGCCGAAAGCGCCTCCGGTGCGTCCCACACCTGGTTCGGCATCACGCTCCCGTCCTGCTCGGAGAAGTTGTATTCGTTGATCCAGCGGTACACGCTCCAGTAGATGAGCCGGTGCCACGCGCGCGACAGCAGGTTCCGGGGCCGGGTGAAGTGGAAGTACCAGACGCGCGTGAGCCACGGCTCCACTGCCACCACCTGGCGGCTCATCCTGCCCGCGAAGGTGCCGCTGCCCACTCGCAGCTTGCCTAAGCCCCGGACTGACGGGTCGGCGCCGACCCGGGTCATGCCCGGCAGCTTCAGGCCGCTGCCCCATCGCTCGGCGTCCACGGGGGCTGGAACGGGCACCCAGGTGAGGAGAAAGAAGGGAGCGGAGAGCCAGGTCCACCACCGGCGGAACCGGTGCTTGGGCCACTTCCAGCCGCTGGGGTAGACGTCCTGGATTGGCGGCGGCTTGAGGTTGCTGGGAACGAAGGCGTCGCTCTGACGGCCGAACCGGAACCCGTTGCCGGTGAAGACGACCCGGATTCCGTCGGGCGACGCCCTGGCAATGGGGGTGGGAGACTTCAGCACCTGCTGGACGTTGTCCCGGTGCAGGTAGCTCACGTGGGCGTCGAAGAAGTTCTCCAGGGCCACCGCCCAGTTGGTCTTCCAGTAAATGCCGTCGTTGAAAAAGAGGTATCCCTTGGGGTCGAAGAACTCCTCGGGCACATCCTCCTCGATGGGCGCAGGCTCGTCCTCGCCGATCCAGACGAACACAATCCCCTTCAGCTCGCGGGTGGGGAAGACGTACGCCTCGGTGCCGGGCTTGCCGCAGATCTTGGAATCGGGGCCCTCGCTGAGCACCGCCACGTTCTTGCCGTGCTCGTCGAAGGTCCAGCCGTGGTAGGGGCAGGTGACGGTGCCCTTCCAGTGGCAGGTGCCCTCGGAGGGCCGCGCGCCCCGGTGGGGGCAGATGTCCCGGATGGCCACGGGCTGGCCCTGGGGGCCGCGGAAGAGGCAGAGCTCCTCGCCCAGCATCCGTACCTGAACGGGATGGCGCTTGGGTATCTTGCGCGCGGCGATGGCGGGATACCAGTAGTTGCGCAGGCCCAGCTTCGGGACCAGCGGCCGGACGTCGCCCCGCAGGTCGGGGATCACGCCCGTCTCGCTCTTTCCCCGTGCCGCAACCTTGGGTCCCGCCGTGTCGACCATGCGCCGCCTCGTCTAACCGGCCGTCGTATCTCGCCGCACGCGGCCTCAGCTCCCGTTGGGCCTGAAGATGGCGAAGCACTTGGGCGAGTTGAAGATATAGTTGTCCAGATAGTCGACGAGCTCCACGTCGGCATCCGCTACCGCCCCGGCGAGCGCGATCCATAGCTTGAACTCGGCGTCGCCGGAGTCGTCGATCTCCTGATTGGTAATCTCGGCCCACCTGTCGTGCCTGTTGATCTTCATGTCCTCGACGTGCTGCCGGTCGAACTCCAGGTCGGGATAGAGGAAGCTGGTCTTTTCGAGGAGGAACGCGTGGGACCAACTGGCGCCGGCGATGAAGGCCACCCGCTCGGGACGCTCGTCCACGATCTGGCGGATCATCTTCCCCAGGCGGAAGCAGCTCTTGGGGGTCGGGCCGGGCGGCACGATTTCGCCGGGAAGACGCCGCCGCAATACGTCCTTGCCGTGGCCGTTCATGTGTATGGGGATGACAGGATAGTCCCAGCCCTTCCGGTCCCAGTCCAGATACATGAGAGTGTTGGTGAAGGCGTGGACCATGCCCTGCCCATCGTAATGGAGGTCCTTGTACGAATAGGAGATGGGGAACTCCCGCTCGATCAGCTCCGTGGCGATATGCCTCGCCAGGTCCTTGTTGCTCTTGTAGTTGATCATCAGGTCTTCGGGCTCGTCCCAATGGTTCCCGTCTTTCCAGCAGAACTTCTGGCCCGTGGCGAACCGGCGGGTGGGTATCTCGTCGGCGATCCAGATGTGAAAGGCCGGGATCACGTCCTCATGCCAGTTCTCGGCTTGGTCGTTGCCGAACAGGACGACCACATCGGGATTGAAGTCGTCGAGTGCCTTCCGCACCTTTCGGAATCCGGCTATATGCCGCTCCTTGTGCTCGGCGGCGACCTCCATCTCGTTGGCCCACTCCCGCTGCATCTCTTCGGGCCAGTTCTTGGGGTCCTTCATGTGCTCCGGCACGCCCTCGCCCATTTCGCCGCTCAGATGCCGGTGCAAAACGTTGGCGTAGTTATCCATCCGCTTCCCCATCAGGGGCGGGTAGTGCGTTGCTCCGATACCGATTACTTCACCCATGACACTCTCCTTCCTCCCCGTCGCTCCCCTGGGAACAGGGGTGAACCGTTCACTTGGACGATGGTCCGCTGATTGCCGCTTTGTGGGCGGCCTCGCTGGGGGTGGCCTCCCTGGGCGCCCCGTCCTGAGGCAGCCCGGCATCGCGGCCCCCGAAGTGCTTGGCAGCCATCAGCCTCCGGTACTGTACCACTCCGGAGTCGGTGGGCGATAGCATCTCGGGCGAGTCCCACCGCTGGTTCGGCGTCACGACGCCGTCTTGGGCAGAGAAGATGTACTGTGACGCGAAGCGGTAAAAGGCAGTGTACAGGAGCTTATACCACATCCGCTGCACCCGGTTGGTGGGCTGCGTGTAGTGGAAATACCAGACGCGGCTCTGCCATGCCTCAACCGCCACGGGCCATCGGGTGAGTCTGCCCAAGAGGCCGCCGCCGCCGTAGTGGAACCGGCCCGTGCCCGGCATGTGCTCCGGGCCGACGCGGACCAGGCCGGGCGGGTGCAAGGCGGGGGCGCGCCATCTGGGGTCCTTCGCCTCGGGAGCGGCCACCCGGGTCAGCGAGAAGATGGGCAGGAAGAGCCACGCCCACAGCCGGCGGAACCGGTGCTTGGGCCACCTCCAGCCGCTGGGGTAGAAGTCCTGGGGGGGAGGCGACGCGGACCGCTGGGCAGCGACTCTCAGCGAGGTCCTCTCGTAGGATGGGCTCGTGACCTCCACCGTGGCGCGGGCGATGAACCTGGGAGAGCCGAGCATCCACTGGAGATCGTCCCGGTGCAGATAGTTCGGGTGGGCGTCGAAGAAGTTCTCCAGCGCCACCGCCCAGTTGGTCCGCCAGGAGATGCGGTCGTTGTGGAGGATGTACGCCTTGGGGTCGAAGAACTCCTCGGGCACATCCTCCTCGATGGGCGCCGGCTCTGTGTCCCCGATCCAGACGAAGACCACGCCCTTCAGCTCCCGCGTGGGGAAGACGTAGGCCTCGGTGCCCGGCTTGCCGCAGATCTTGGAGTCGGGGCCCTCGCTGAGCACCGCCACGTTCTTGCCGTGCTCGTCGAAGGTCCAGCCGTGGTAGGGGCAGGTGACGGTGCCCTTCCAGTGGCAGGTGCCCTCGGAGGGCCGTGCGCCCCGGTGGGGGCAGATATCGCGGATGGCCACGGCCTGGCCCTGGGCGCCCCGGAAGAGGCAGAGCTCCTCGCCCAGCATCCGTACCTGAACGGGATGGCGCTTGGGTATTTTGCTCTTGGGAATGCCCGGGTACCAGTAGTTGCGAAGGCCCAGGGGCGGGACCAGCGGCCGGATGTCGCCCCGGAGGTCCGGGAGCGCGCCGCCCGCCGCCGCATTGGCCGTCTCGCCTGTTGGAGCCTTGGTCGCTACCATGGCGTCCTCGCCGCATGGATGCCGGCCCGATGCCATCCACCCACTCATGCTCGGTGTCATTGTACATCTTCCAGGGCGGCCGTTCATCTGGCGAGTGGCTGTGCCCGTGGGCGCTGCTTCGCTCAGGGCAATCGGGCCTCCTCGGCCTGATGCACCAGCGCGCTCAGGTTGCGTATACGCCAGTTCAATAGGGCGGGGCCCAACGCGAAGGCGGTGACCGCCAGCCCGCCTATGGCCACGGCGAAGGGCGCGCCGATCACATTGGCGATGGCGCCCATGGGCATTCCCCCCAGCGTGGGGATGGTGTAGGAGATGGAATGAATCCCCATCACGCGGCCCCGCATCTGGTCGGGGAGCAGGAGCTGGAGAGAGGTCACGTTGGCAATGCCGTGCAGGGAACTGAACGACCCGACGGCGAACATCAACACGATGGACAGCAGATAGGAGCCCCCGTACTCGTTGGCAAGCCCAAAGGCTGCCAGGGAAAGTCCGGCTAGGGCGGTGCCGCCGATGAGCACCAAGCCCCGCCGGGGGAAGTCCCCCGCCGCGCCAACCCAGACCGACGCGATGATGGCGCCCAACGACCCGGCGCTCATGAGGATGCCCAGGCCTTCGGGGCCCACGTCCAGGATCTCCTCCGCGAACACCGGCATGAGGATCGTGTAGCTGGCCCCGAAGAAGCTGGCGTAGAAGCCCATGCCGAGCAGGAACGCGATGGTGGGGTTGCGTCTGATGTATTTGACGCCCTCCAGCATTCGTCTCACCGGGCTGCCCGTGGGGGCAAGCGTCATCGGCCGCAGCCGGACCAGGGACATGATGGCGGCTGAGATGAACATGCCGGCGCAGGCCAGGTACAGAGCGGTGGCGGTCCCGGCCACGGCGATGATGAAGCCCGCCAGGGCCGGCGAGAAGATGCGCGTGCCCCACCAGACGGAGGAGTCCAGCGCGATGCCGCTGGTCATCGCCGAGCGGTCCATGAGCTGCGGGTAGATGGCGTTGCGGGCCGGCATGTCGAAGGCGTTGACAGAGCCCGTCAAGAGCGCGATGACGAGTACGTGCCAGATATTCACCAGGTCGAGCAGCGTCAGCGTCGCCAGCGCGAATATGAGGAGCCCGGAGAGGACCGTGGTGGTGATGAGCAGGCGGCGCTTGTCCAGTTTGTCGGCGGCAACGCCCCCGAGCAAGTTGAGCGCGATGGTTGGCAGGGCGCTGGCCAGACCAACGTACCCCAGGTAGAGCGGGGAGCCCGTCAGATTGAAGGCCAGCCAGACCAGGCTGAGCTGAAAGGCCTGGAATGCGCCGGCCATGGTCACCAGCCCCGGGAAGTAGACCCGGTACGCGGGGTAGCGAAAGGCCGGAGGAATGGTGAACCGGCGCGCGTTGGGCCCACCGGCTGTCTGTGGCTCTTGCAAAGGGGCTGGCTGCTTGTGGGATTTCTGGCTGCGCCGCCTTGCATGCGCGGCAGGGCGAGTGTAGCACGCACGGCAAAGCCGTCAATGGACTCGATTCGGGGGACGCGGTCCGGGGCTTTGGGCGTTTCGAAGGGCCCGGACCCCTACGACGCCTTGGAGAGCCCTATCGCCTCAGGCCGAGTTGTCGCGGTCCGCCTGGCGCACGAGCGAGCCCAGTTGCCGCATGCGCCAGTTGAGCAGGGCGGGGCCCAAGGCGAAGGCGGTGACCGCCAGGCCGCCGATGGCCACGGCGAAGGGCGCTCCGATCACATTGGCGATGGCGCCGGCCTGCATGCCGCCCAGCGGGATAAAGCTTATGGACATGGAGTGTATTCCCATGACCCGGCCGCGCACCCGGTCGGGGATCAGCATCTGGAGGGAGGTGGTGTTGGAGATCAGGTACAGCGAGTTGAAGAAGCCGATGAAAAACATCGCTCCGAAGGCCACGAGATAGGAGCCCAGGTAATGGGAGGTCAACCCAAAGGCGATCAGGGACACCCCGCCCATGGCGGCGCCGCTGATGAGCACGAGACCCTGCCGGCGGAAGGGTCCTCGTGAGCCCACCCAGATAGAGATGATGAGGGCGCCCAAGGCGCCGGCGCTCATGAGCACCCCCTGGCCCCCGGAGCCCACTTTCAAGATATCCTTGGCGAGCACCGGCATGAGGTACATATAGCTCGTGCCGAAGAAGGTGGTGAACAGCCCCATGCCGAGCAGGAAGGCCACGGCGGAGTTGCCCTTGATGTACCGAAGCCCCTCCACGAGCCGCCTGACGGTGCCTCCGGGGGCGGCGCTGATTGCGTGCCGCAGCCGGAGCCTGGACATCACAATGGCCGCCGTGAGCAGGCCGGCCCCTCCCATGTACATGGATGCCCCTGTCCCGGCCACCGCGATCACAAAGCCTGCCGCGGCGGGCGAGACGAGCCGGGTGCCCCACCAGACCGAGCCGTCCAGGGCCACGGCGCTGGTGAGCGCGCTCCGGTCCACGAGATTCGGCAAGATGGCCATGCGGGTCGGATAGTCGAAGGCCGTGACGGCCCCCGTCAGGGAGTCCACCACGAACACGTGCCACACCTCTACAATGCCCAGCACGCTTAGTGTTGCCAGCATGAACATGAGAAAGGCCGACAGGCTGGAGGTGGTGACGATGAGCCGGCGTTTGTCCACCTTGTCGGCCACCGCTCCGCCGACGAGGTTGAGGGAGATGGCGGGCACGGCCTGAGCAAGCCCCACAAAGCCTAAGAAGAGGGGAGAGGCCGTCAGCTCATGGATCATCCAGAGCTGGCTGAAGTGGAAGACCTGGGTGCCGCTGGCGGTGCCTATGAGCCCCAGCCAGTAGGCCCGATAGGTGGCGAATCGGAACGCTGGGGGTAGGCTGGACCGGCTCTTGGGAAGGCCAGGGGCTGGTGGTGGCTGCTGCATGGGGGCCTTTGAAGCGGACGGGCGGCACCGAGTGTAGCACGGCGGCATGGGATGCGCCCGCCATGTGACGTGGGTGGCGGCGAAGCTGGGAGCAGGCGGGCAAATGGGGTAAGATGCTCTTCCGGCGGCTGGGCCAGCGCGACGGGCCGCTGGAGGCCAGCGTGAAGAGCCGCATGGAGGAGGGCCTATGGCGTCGGGTGCCGAGGAGCCGTTGACGTATAGCGCGGCAGGCGTCGATACCGACGCCGCGTCCGCCGGTCTGGCCGGCATGCTCTCCTGGGTACGCGAGACTTTGGAGTTTCGGAAGGGGATGGGCGAGCCGCTGCTGCCCATCGGCTTCTTCGCCAACGTCCTGCGGCTCACGGACCAGCTCTCCGTGGCCATCTCCACCGATGGCGTCGGCTCCAAGGTGCTGGTGGCGCAGTTGATGGAGCGGTACGACACCATCGGCATCGACTGCGTGGCCGTCAACGTCAACGATGTCATCTGCACCGGCGCCGAGCCCGTGGCCTTGTTGGACTACATCGGCGTTCAGGAGCCCCGGCGGGAGCTGTTGGAAGACATCGGCCGGGGCCTGCACGAGGGCGCGCGCCAAGCGCGGGTCGCCATCGTGGGCGGAGAGCTCTCGCAGGGCCACGCCTTCGACCTGGTGGGAATGGCCTTGGGCGTTCTGCAAGGGCGCGAGCCTATCGTGGGCAAGAATATTCAGCCCGGTGACGTGGTCATAGGGCTCCCCAGCAACGGCGTGCACAGTAACGGCCTGACCCTGGCGCGGCGGGTGCTGCTCCGGGAGGGCGATGCGGGCGTGGCACGGCAACTCCCCGAGTGTGGGCGCACCGTGGGCGAGGAGCTCCTGAGGCCGACTCGCATCTACGTGCAGGAGGTCATGGCGCTTCTGGACGCCGGTGTGGATGTGAAGGGTCTGGCCCACATCAGCGGCGATGGTCTGCTGAACCTGACGCGCCTGGCCGCTCCCGTGGGCTACCGCATCACCTCGCTGCCGCCTCCGCCTTCTATCTTCCCCGTGGTCCAGTCCGAGGGGAGCGTATCGACGGCGGAGATGTTCCGCGTGTTCAATATGGGCGTGGGCTTCTGCGTGGTCGTGGCGCCCCAAGAGGTGGACGCCGCGCTAGCCGTCATCGGCTCGGCCGGAGGCGCCGCCGTGCCCATCGGCCACGCCGTCGATGACGCGGAGCGGCGGGTCGTTATCGAGCCCCATGGCCTTGTGGGCCGGAACGGCCGGTTCCTGGAGGGTGAACATGCGCTATGACGTGGTGATCGTCGGTGCGGGCAGCGCGGGCGCCGTCCTGGCCACCCGGCTCTCCGAGGACGCCGGCCGGTCGGTGCTTCTGCTGGAGGCGGGCCCCGACTATCCGGACTACGATGCGCTGCCCGAGGATATACGGCAGGGCAACGACCCCTGGCTCTCGGCCTATGGCCCCAACGCCCACACGTGGGGCTACACGGGCACCGCAACGCCCCTGCAGCCGTCCATGACGCTGCCCCGCGGCAGGGTCGTGGGCGGGTCCAGCGCCATCAACGGCCAGGTGTTCATGCGGGGCATACCCGACGACTTCGACGAGTGGGCCGAGGCGGGGAACGGCGAATGGGCGTTCACCAAGGTCCTGCCCTATTTCCGAAAGATGGAGAGGGACCTGGACTTCCAGGGGGACGATTTCCACGGCTCCGATGGTCCGATTCCGGTGAAGAGGCCCAAGAGAGCGGAGCTGTCGCCCACCGCTAGGGCCTTCTGGGACGCATGCCTGGCCGCCGGGTACCCCGAGACCCTCGATAAGAACCACCCCGACTCCACGGGCGTTGGGCCGCATCAGCTAAACAACATCGACGGCGTCCGCATGAGCACCGCCCTGACATACCTGGGCATGGCCCGGCACCGTCTGAACCTGACGGTGCGTGCGGGCGTGCTGGTGCGTCGGGTCATCTTCGATGGCGGGCGGGCGGTGGGGGTGGAGGCCGAGAGCGGCGGCGAGACGTTCACGGTGGAGGCCGAGGAGACGGTGCTCAGCGGTGGTTCCATCAACTCGCCACAGCTCCTCATGCTCTCCGGCGTGGGTCCAGCGGACCACCTGCGTGGCCTGGGCATCGAGGTGGTGCGTGACCTTCCGGGTGTCGGCGCCAACCTACGGGACCATCCCTCGGTGCTGCTCATCTACGAGACCGGCTTCGAGCCCACGGAGGACCAGGTCCACGCCATTCAGGTGGGGATGCGGTATACGTCGCCGGGCTCGCCGTTCCGCAATGACGTATCCATGGGCGCTATTCTCATCGCCAGCGAGCATCTGCCAGAGGAGTTTAGGGCAGGCGGCCGGGGCCACTGCACCAGCCTGAGCTTCGGGTTGGGGAAAGCGGTCTCGGCGGGCCGGGTCCGCCTCGTCTCGCGGGACCCCGGGCGCCATCCCGAGATCGACTATCGGTACCTGTCGGAGCCCTGGGACCGCGAGCGAATGCGGGATGGGGTCCGGCTGGTGGTCCGGCTTGGGGAGCGGCCGGAGTTCGAGGGAGTGCTGGCGCGGCGTATCTCTCCAATCGAGAGCGAACTGGCCACCGATGAGGCCCTGGACGAGTGGATGCTCCGCAACGTCGGCACGGGGCACCACGCGTCCGGCACCTGCAAGATGGGGCCGGCCACGGACTCCATGGCGGTCGTCGACCAGCACTGCTGGGTGCACGGCCTGGAGGGCCTGCGGGTCGTGGACGCTTCGATCATGCCCGATGTGGTCCGCGCGGCCACCAACGCCACCACCATCATGATCGCGGAGCGGGCCTCCGGCTGGATCGGCGCTGGCGGGCGCTGAGGCGGGTACGATTTAGCCAAGAATACGCGTATCCTGGCTGCGCTTTAGCGGCCGGCGAGTATATACTTGGAGGCGGCCTGGCGGAGGGGGGGCGGCCTGGGCTTCATTACATTAAAGGGGGGTTGATGGCGCTCTTTGAGGAGCTGAAAATCTTCTCTGGCAACTCCAACCGGGAGTTGGTCGCCAGCGTCTGCGAGTACTTGGGCATGTCCCCGGGCAAGATCGAGGTGTTCAAGTTCAGTAACGACAATACCTTCGTGCGGATACTGGAAAACGTCCGCCAGCGCGACGTGTTCCTGGTCCAGTCCTTCTGCGCCCCGGTCAACGACCACGTCATGGAGCTGCTCATCATGATCGACGCGGCCAAGCGGGCGTCGGCGGGCAGGGTGACCGCGGTGATCCCCTACTACGGCTACGGCCGTACCGACAAGAAGGACCAGCCCCGGGTGCCCATCACCGCCCGGCTGGTGGCGGACCTGGTGACGGTGGCGGGCGCCGACCGGGTGCTCACCGTGGACCTCCACGCAGGCCAGATCCAGGGGTTCTTCACCAGTCCGGTGGATGAGCTGACGGCGCTGCCTCTCCTGGTGCGCTACTTCGAGGAGAAGGAGCTGGAGAACCCGGTGGTGGTGGCCGTGGACATCGGGATAAGCAAGCGGGCGCGCGACTTCGCGGAGCGGCTCTCGACGCCTCTGGCCATCGTTGAGAAGCGCCGCATGGGCAACGAAGACAACACCAAGACGCTCAACGTTATCGGCGACGTGCAAGGCCGGACCGCCATTCTCATGGATGACGAAGTGAACACCGGCGGCTCCATTCTCGCCGCCGCCACCACCTTGAAGGAGCTGGGCGTGCACGACGTCTACGCCTGCTGCACGCACCCCGTGCTCTCAGGGAACGCCGTCAACATCATCAATAAGAGCGACCTGCGCGAGCTGGTGGTCACCGACAGCATTCCCATCCCATCCGGCATGCGCAACGGCAAGATAACCGTCGTCTCCGTGGCCGATCTGCTGGGAGAGGCTATCCACCGAATCCACAGCGGCCTCTCGGTTGGCGCTATGTTCGAAGCGTGGCCATAACCCCTTCTGGAGCCGGCTTTGCCCCCGTCTAGGCGATTCGCGGGGCTGGGCGGCCGCCCTCTTCGGAAATACTCTCCACTTGCGGGCTGTTGATGATATGAGCACAGAGGGGCAGGAACCCGACCGTAACGACCTCGGCCCCTGCAGCTTCCTGGACGCCGAGTCCGTGGGACCTGCCGGCAAACGGCATTTCCGGCTCCGGGTGGTCGCTGACGGGGGCGCCGCGGTGCTCTGGCTGGAGAAGGAGCAGCTCCAGCAACTCGGCATCGCCATCAAGCAGACGCTGAAAACCGAGATGGGGGATACCGAAAGCTCCAAGACCGCCGACACAACCGAGGACCGGGTGGTGGACTACGAGTTCAAGGTGGTGCGTCTGGCGCTTGGCCAGGACCGCGATCAGCGCATGTACGCCATTCTCGCCAATGGCAGTGGCGACGATGAGCAGCCGGTGGCTTTGGCCTTCTGGGCGGACCATGCGCAGTTGGACCGCCTGGCGGACAGGGCCCTCGAGGTTTGCGCGGCGGGCCGGCCCCAGTGCCCTCTGTGCGGCTCCCCCTTGGACGAGGGCAAGGAGCATGCTTGCCCCCGCGGCAACGGCCACCTCACCTTGTAATCCGACTCCACACGCCCCGCGGCGGCGCCGGAGGAGTTACGCGGCGTGTTTCCAGCACACTACGGGCGCTTTCCTGGGCGGACGTGGGCTCCCTCGGGCCCCAGCGATGTGGTTCCCTCGGACCCCAGCGCGTTCGCCTTCTTGGCGGAGGCCACGTTGGGCGAGAGCCGGCTGCTGCCCAATGTCTCCAACTACTCGCTATTGGTGGAGCTATGCCTGGGCGACAGGAGAGGCTACGGCGTCTACAAGCCGCAGGCGGGCGAGGCGCCTCTCTGGGACTTTCCCTCCGGGACGCTCTATCGGCGGGAGTACGCTGCCTGCCTGATGGGCCGGCTCCTCGGCTGGGAGTTGGTGCCGCTCACGGTGGTCCGCGAGGGGGCGTACGGCGTCGGCTCCCTCCAGCTCTACGTGCCGCCGGTGCGGGAGTCCAACTACTTCGCCATCCGCGAGGCGCGCCAAGAGGAGGTGCTTCGTATGGCGCTGTTCGATGTCGTGACCAACAACGCCGACCGGAAGGCCAGCCACTGCTTCGAGGCCCAGTCGGGCGGCGTCTGGGGCGTTGACCACGGCCTCACCTTCCACGCGCAGCCCAAGCTCCGTACCGTCATCTGGGAGTTTGCGGAGCGCCCCATACCCGAGCCGTTGCTGGAGGAGCTGCGGCTGCTGCTGGGAGAGCTGGAGGCGGCCACATCCGACGCCGTGAGAGAGTTCGGCGGTCTGCTGGCCCCGGAAGAGATGCGGGCGCTACGCGGGCGTATCGTCGATGTGCTTCAGACGCCCTTCTTCCCCAGCCCCTACTCGCGCAGGGACTTGCCCTGGCCGCTGCTCTGAGCCCGGCGTCGGCGTCTAACCCGGCGAGTGGAAGCCGTGGTGCTCTGGGAGGCCCCGCCGGCCTGTTTGCCCGCCGCTTCCCGCGAGCCCGCCGCCGCGCCGCGCCGCTTGAACCACCGCTTCATTCGGGACCAAAGCCGCCACCTGCCGTAGGACCGCCTGCTCAGGCCCTCCGCCACGAAGCTGGCCGCCTTGGAGTTACCAACCACCAGGGTGCCGCGCCAGGGCCGCAGCTCCTTCGACGTGGGGAGGGCGCCCGCATGGGCGACATGGAACCGATGGAAGGGCCTCCACCCGTTGGGCTTGGAATGCCATTGGAGCACGGAGCCTCCCGCCTCCTGGACGAGGACGATGCCTCCAGCCACGTCCCAGATGATCTGGCTTGCGAATGCGCCGTACTGAAAGACGCCCCGGGCGATGAAGGCCATCTCGTAGGCCACGCTCCCGGTGCTGCGCACCTCCCCAAGCTGACGCCAGAGCCGAGGCTGGAGCTTGAAGAGACCTCGGAAGTAGGTGGGCATGGCCGCCAGCAGGCTGCCGCCGGGCGCCTGGGGCTCGGGCGGTGTAAAGGAGATGCCGTCGCAGCGGATACCCGCCCCAGCGCGGGCGTGGAGGACGCTTCCACCGTTCCTATCCACCGATGGCAGGAAGATGGCGCCCACCACGGGCCTGGCACGCTCCAGCACGCCGATGGAGACGCCGAAGACAGGCAGACCGTTCATGAAATTCATGGTGCCGTCCAGCGGGTCCACCACCCAGATCACCTCCGCCTCCCGCTCCTCCTCGTCGGGCGCCTCTTCCGAGATGATCCCATGGCCGGGGAAGCGCCGCCGGATCTCCTCGCGCAGGTAGGCGTCACTGGCCTTGTCGGCGTCGGTGACGGGGCTGCGGTTGTTCGGCGACTTGTAGCTGACCTCCAGCGGCTTGCCGAAGTAGCCCATGAGCAGCTCGCCGGCGCCCCGGGCCAGCTCCGCGGCGGCCTCCTCGATCTCCCGTAGCTCGGCGTCGTTCACGGTACGCTCCAAGTGATAGGCCGGCCATGTAGCACGCCAGCGACATGCCGACGGACCCGTCTGAGGAAAAGGGCTAGCCGGTTGCAGGTGCTGAAAACTTCATGCGCGGCTGCTCTGAAGCGCATTCCAAGCCCGCACCGTGAGGTAGGCAGCCAGGAGGAGAACGCCGAAGGCCACGGGGATATGCACCATCGCGAACCACCGATTATCCGCGATACCGTAGCCGAATACGTGGGCCTGTACGTTCCATAGGACCGCTAGCAAGGCAGTCCACCAGCCCAGCCGTAGCCTCCGTGGAAATCCGGCGAGGAGGCTCACGGGGATCAGGAGCAGGACAACGAGCCCGGTGATCGTTCCCGCCATTCATGGACGTCTAAGAAGCCGATCCGCCCTTTGGCATAGAAGCCCGAAAACAGAAAGGCTTGGAGGACCACCTCCGTAGTGGCGAGGCCCATGAGCAGCGTATAGGCCATCGCGATTGGTCGTCGTGTGATCTGTGTTTGCATGGTCAGCCCTCGGTTTGGAGTGTGGGACGATAGGGATTGCTCGGCTTGCAGCCTGCCGTCGTTGGCCTTGGCGACAGGACGCGGCCTACCGCGCTATCCCCTGTTGCGGGCCCACTTCTCTTCCGAGGTCCGCAGCTCCTTGGGGAGCACGAAGGAGACGTTCTCCTCGATGACCTCGAGGGTCGAGACATCCGACGGGGCCAGGCGGTCAATGACCGCCTCCACCAGCGTTTCGGGCGTGGATGCGCCGGAGGTGATGCCCACCCGGTTGGCGTCTGCCAGCCAGCTCTCGTCCAAGTCCTCGGGGCCGTCGATGAGGTAGGCGGGCACTCCCATGGACTCGGCGACCTCCCGCAGCCGGTTGCAGTTGGAGCTGTACTGCGCGCCGATAACCAGCACCACATCCACCTGCTCGGCCAGGGCTTTGACCGCCGATTGGCGGTTGGTGGTGGCGTAGCAGATGTCGTTGCGGGTGATTAGTCCGGGGAACCGCTCCTTGAGCGTGGTGATTATCGCCTGGGTGTCCTCCACGCTGAGGGTGGTCTGCGTGAGAGCGACTACCCGCTCGGGGTCGGACACCCGCACCTGCCGGGCCGCCTCCACCGTTCCAACGAGCTTCGTGTGCGCGGGGGCCTGGCCCATGGTGCCGATGACCTCGGGGTGCCCCTCGTGTCCGATGACGATGATGGAGTAGTCCTCCTTGGCGTACTTCACCGCCTCCACGTGGACCTTTGTCACCAGGGGGCAAGTGGCGTCGATCACCTTCAGGTTCCGGGCGCGGGCCTCGTCCCAGGCGGTGGGCGAGACGCCGTGGGCGCTGAAGACTGCAGTCTGGTTCTCCGGGATCTCGGCCACCTCCTCCACGAAGATGGCCCCCTTGCGCCGCAGGCTCTCCACCACGTAGCGGTTGTGGACTATCTCATGGCGCACGTAAACGGGGCTGCCGAACCGCTCCAGGCAGATCTCCACGATGTCGATGGCGCGCACCACCCCGGCGCAGAAACCGCGGGGGGCGCTCAGCAAGACTTCCATAAACACCTCGTGGAAGTGGGGGCTCCGGCGGCACCACTATAGGGCGCGTGCCAAAGCTGCGTCAAGCAGAAGGGAGGGCGGTGGACGGCCACGAGGTAGTATTATAATGGCGGCTGGAACCTCTTCCTGAAAGCGAATGGCCGTGCAATACCCGGATGTCCTGCCGAATGTCCTGATCGTATACAACCCCCGCTCGGATGAGGCGCGGGGGCTGGCGGAGGCGCTGGCTTCACGCCTCGGCACGGCCCACCCCATCAGGTCGGCGGATGAGACGGGCGAGCCGGCTTCGATGGCCGGGCTCCAAGCCGTGGTCACCGTGGGCGGCGACGGCACCATTCTGAGGGCGGTCTCGTTGGCCGCGCCCGCCGGCGTCCCGCTGCTGGGAGTGAACATGGGCCATCTCGGCTTCATGACCGAGGTGGCGGCGCTCGATGCGCTGGAGCGGGTGCCCCGGTATCTGGAGCCGGGGTACGCCTGGGTGGAGGAGCGGAGCATGCTGGAGGCCCGGGTCGAGCCTGCGACGGACGCCGGCGGCTCCTGGGGGCCGGTCCACGCGCTGAACGACGTGGTGGCCGGCAGGGGCGTCCCGGCGAGGCTGGTGCACATTCGTGCGGTGGTGGATGGCGTGGAGCTGGCAACCTATCGAGCCGATGCCGTTATCGTCGCCACCGCCACCGGAAGCACCGGCTACTCGCTGTCGGCCGGCGGGCCCATCCTCTATCCCACCTCGTCCGATATGCTCCTTACGCCGGTGGCGCCCCACGCCAGCCTCTCGGCGGGTGTGGTCGTGCCGGGGAGCGCGGTGGTGGAGCTGACGCTGCTCACCGACCACCAGGCCGCCCTGACCGCCGATGGCCATCACGACCTGCCGCTGCACCAGGGAGATGCCGTCCGGGTCTCCACCAGTCCCCTGGTGGCCCGCTTTCTCCGTACCGGCGATAGGGCCGCCTTCTATGAGCGTATCGCGGGCCGGTTGCGTCAGGACCGGGACCCGGCGCGGCTCGCTCCGCGGCAGGAGATGGAGCGCCGTGCCTGAGCCCGAGCGGACGCTGGAGACCGAGCGGATATACCGGGGAGAGCGCATCGGCGTGCGAAGAGACCGGGTGAGTCTCTCGGATGGCACAATCACACACCGGGAGATCGTGGAGCATCCCAACGCCGTGTGCATCGTGGCCGTGGACGACCAGCGCAACGTGCTCATGGTCAGGCAGTACCGGAAGTCGGTCGAGGCGGCGCTGTTGGAGGTCCCCGCCGGCACTATCGAGCAGGGCGAGTCTCCCGAGGCCTGCGCCGAGCGGGAGCTCCGGGAGGAGACCAGCTTCGGCGCGGGGCGGCTTCAGCCGCTGGGCGAGTTCTGGACGACACCGGGCTTTACCACCGAGCTCATGTACGCCTTCCTGGCCACGGGCCTGCGCGCGGACACGCTGCCCGCCGACTTCGATGAGCGGATCGAGCTGGAGCGAGTGCCGCTGCTCCAGGCCATGGAGATGGCGCGCACCGGTAAGGTGAACGACGCGAAGAGCATCGCCGCGCTTCTGATGGCGGAGCGGCTGCTTGATGGCGCATAATGGTATCGCGCCGTCTGGACTTGCGGACGGACCGGTATTGAGTACGTGAGGAGGCGCCATGGAATCCCACGCCTACATCTTGATTAACGTAGAGCCGGCCCGTACGCAGAGAGTGCTGGCGCACCTCCGCTCCATTTCGGGGGCCACGGTCCGCGAGGTGCTCGGCCCCTACGACATCATCATGGAGCTGGAGGCCGAGGCGCCGGAGTACGTCACCTCCATCTTGCGGCAGAAGGTCCGCCCCGTGGCCGGCATCACGAGTACCATTACCTGCCCTTGGATAGGTGAGGGCGGCGCCACGCCAAGCAAGGCGTGGGAGTAACCTTCCCGCCGGCGGCCTCGACCTAACGACATGCGCATCTGTTCGACGCTTCCCAGCGGCACCGAGATCCTCTACGGCCTCGGCCTGGGCGACCAGGTGTACGGCGTGAGCCACGAGTGCGACTACCCGCCCGAGGCCCGCGCCAAGCCGGTGGTGGTGCACAGCGCCTTCGACTCCCGGGGCCGCTCGAGCCTCGACATCGACCGGCTGGTGAAGGCCCATCAGGACGCCAATCGCGCCATCTATGCGCTGGACGCGGAGCTGCTTCAGTCCATCCGCCCGGACCTGCTCGTGACCCAGGAGCTGTGCGAGGTGTGCGCCCTCTCGCTGGCCCAGGTGATGCGAGCGGTCCAGGGCATCTCGCCGCCGCCGGCGGTGCTTTCGCTGGCGCCCACGGGAGTCGAGGGCGTGCTGGAGGATATCTCGCGGGTTGGCGAGCGGACGGGCCGGCGGCCGGAGGCGCGCGGGCTGGTGCGTGCGCTTCGGGAGCGAATAGCCGCTGTCTCGGCGCGGGTGGAGAGCGTGGCGAGGCCGAGGGTGCTGTGTCTGGAGTGGCTCGACCCGCCGATGTCTGGTGGCCACTGGGTGCCGGAGATGGTGGAGATGGCTGGTGGCGTGGAGGTGTTGGGCCGCGGAGGAGAGGACTCGCGAGCGGTATCCTGGGACGAGATGGAGGCGGCCGCCCCGGAGGTGCTGGTCCTCATGCCTTGCGGGTTCGACGTGGAGCGGACCATGGCCGAGGTTGAGGTGCTCCGGTGGGACCAGCGGTGGCGGGGGCTGCCCGCGGTGAGCACGGGAAGAGTCCACGCCGTCGATGCCAACGCATACTTCAGCCGGCCGGGGCCGAGGCTCGTGGACGGCATCGAGCTGCTGGCCGCGTTGCTCCATCCCCAACTCTTCACGCCGCCGTCCGCCGATAGGGCCGCCGCCGTCGCTTCTAGTTGAGCTTTCGCTTGGACCACTTCCGCTCGATGAGCTCCTGGACCCGCTCGCGGGCGCTTTTCAGCAACGCCGCTTCCTGCTCTAGACGTTCAGCGGTGGTCGCCGCCTCCAACAGCTGTTGCTGGGCCGCCTGCTGGCCCTGGAATAGCTGGGCAGCCAGATAGGAGAGCGCCTCGGGCGCCTCGGGGAGAGGGACTTCGCTGAGCCAGCCTCCACGCAGGGAGGCGAGCGCCTTCACGTAGTCGGCGGTGGCGTCCCGCACCCGCTGGGCCAGCTCTTGGGGCACCGGTCCGTTCTCCTCATCCGCAAAATACTCCACCTGAGCGGCCAAATACGGCCGCTCCCGGCTCAGCGTGTGTACTCGGAAGCGGTGGCGTCCCACGGCCAGGACGCGCAGGCGCTCGTCCGGCGTGGCCTCGACGCTGGTGAAGTGGGCCGTGGTGCCGACCCTGTGGGGCTCGGCCATCGGGTCGTCCACCTCCCGGCCCGACTGGAGCAGCACGACGCCGAAGGGGGCCTCCTCGTCCTGGCACTCCTCGACCAGCAGCCGGTAGCGCTGCTCGAAGACCATCAGGGGCAGCTCCATGCCTGGGAAGAGGACCGTGGAGCCCAGGGGGAAGAGCCGGAGATAGTGGAGCTCAGGGCCGGTCATGGCATCCTCCCATCAGTCCTCTGCATCATCGCTCGTACGTCCCCATCATCTGGCCCGCGCCCATCACGTGGCCTTCCATGGCCTTCAGCAGGCTGGCCTTCGTGGCGCCGCCGTCAAGCGACAGCTCGGTGTCCAGCGCGTACAGCCGGAAGAAATAGCGATGGGGGCTGCCCCCGGGAGGGCATGGCCCGCCGTAGCCGATGCGCTTGAAGTCGTTTTTACCCTGCCTGGCGCCGCCGCTCGTCGTCTCGGTGGCCTCGATCCCCTCGGGCAGGCCCGATGCGGCGGGCGCGAGGCCGTAGAGCACCCAGTGGACCCAGGCGGCTCCCGGCGCGTCCGGGTCCTCGGAGAGAAGCGCGAGGCTTGCGGTGCCTGCCGGCACGCCGCTCCAGGTGAGCGGTGGAGAGAAGGCCCAACCGTCGCACGTGTAGTTGGCGGGTATGGGGCCGCCGTTCTCGAAGGCTGCGCTCGTCACCTGGAGCGTCGCCGCGCCCTCGGGGACCAGGGGCGTGGGCTCCCCATTGCCGCCGCCGGAGCATGCGGCAGTCACCGCGATCAGCGCCAGCGCCACCAAGTTCAGCGGAAGAAGGATGCCTCGCCTCGGCATGGACGCTCCTCGCGGCGCGGGTATGCTAGTCCCCACCGGCCGTACGCACCGTGACCATGTTGGTCAGGCCCTCCTCAAGGCGTGGAGCGGACCCGACGACCACGACCCTGTCGGCCCCGGCCACCACGCCAAGCCGCGTCAGCTCCCGCAGGGCGTCGTCCACCATGCTACTGGCGTCATCGGCCATCGCCGTCAAGATGGGGGTGATGCCGTGCCAGAGGGCTAGCCGGCGATAGACCGACTGGTCGGGGGTGAATGCGTAGATGGGGGCGGAGGGCCGCTGGCTGGAGAGGAGCTGAGCCGAGCGGCCGCTCACGGTGAAAACGACCAGGGCCGGCGCGCCGAGGTCCTCGGACACGACCCGGGCCGCGCGGGCGATGGAGTGGGCCTGGTCGGTCGAGCGGTTGAAGGCGGTGTCGGATGTGTGGGCCGCGCTGCGGGGGAGGGCGGCGCGCTCCGTCTCCCGAGCGATGCGCACCATCGTCTGTACCGCCTCCGTGGGGTAGCGTCCGGTGGCCGTCTCGGCGGAGAGCATCAGCGCGTCGGTGCCGTCGAGGATGGCATTGGCCACATCGCTGGCCTCGGCGCGGGTGGGCGTGGACCGCTCCACCATCGATTCCAGCATCTGGGTGGCCGTGATGACGGGCAGGCCAAGCTCGTTGGCGCGGCGGATGATGAGCTTCTGTAGCAATGGCACCCGCTCCGGCGAGAGCTCCACGCCCAGGTCGCCTCGGGCCACCATCACGCCGTCGCAGGCCGACAGCACCTCCTCTAGGTTCTCGATGGCCTCGGGGTGCTCGATCTTCGCGATGACCGGCGCCGAGCCGCCCAGCAGGTGGATGTGGCGGCGGCAGGCCAGCACGTCCTCCCGGCGCCGTACAAAGCTGAGTGCCACGTAATCGACATCGTGGGCCACGCCGAAGGCCAGGTCTTCCCGGTCCTTGTCGGTGAGCGCCGGCGCGGAGATGCGGCTGTCGGGGAGGTTCACTCCCTTGCGCTCCCCAAGGGCGCCGCCGGCCTCCACCTCCGCCTCTATCGCGGGCGGCGACGCGCTGACCACGCGGAGGGCGATGGCGCCGTCGGCCAGGAGGATGCGGTGGCCCGGCGCGATGTCCTGGGCCAGCGACGGGTAGCTGATGGCGATGGTGGTGGCGGAACCCTCCAGATCCTCCGAGGTCACCGTTAGCCGCTGCCCGGCCTTCAGGGTCACGGGCTTGCCGCCCGCAAGCCTGCCGGTGCGCAGCCGGGGGCCCTGGATGTCTTGGAGCAACGCCACGTCCTGGCCCTCCTCGGCGGCCAGGCGCCGGACGAGAGGGATGGTCTCTTGGAACTGGGCGTGGGTGCCGTGGGAGAAGTTGAGCCGGAAGAGGTCCACGCCCTCCTGGATGAGCCGCCGCAGCGTGGCCTCATCGTTGCTGGCGGGGCCCAGGGTGGCGACGATCTTGGTGCGGCAGTACGCGGTGTTGCGTGGCACGGGGGCATCATAGCGCACTCTGGGGACGCACGCTGGGGACGGCAGGAAGGCTTGGCCATCGGAAGGGCTGCCGGTCAGCGGCTGCGGCTGGACTGCCGGTGGACTCGTCCTGGGGCGGGATGCGCTCGGCTCGGGGTAAACTCCGCTCATGGTTCGACAGGCTCACCACGAGCGGATACGCACGTCATCCTGAGGCCTTCACTCTACGTCATTCTGAGCGAAGTGAAGAATCTATTGCTCCTTCAGGATGAACTCAACTCATCGTGAGCCTTTAGCCCTCGAGTCCCGACAGGTCGGGACGAAGGGACCTCTCGAACTGTGAGCCGGGCCCACGGTTACTTCTCGTCGAACACCTCTCCTGCCACGCGGAAGGCGTTCACGGCCACGGGCCAGCCGCCGTAGAAGGCCATGTGCTGGAACAGCTCGCCGAGCTCCTCTTTGGTGACGCCGTTCACCAGCGCGCGGCGGACGTGGCTGCGGAGCTGGTCGGTGCGGTAGAGGGCCGTGAGGGCGGCCACCGTGATAAGGCTGCGGTCGCGCTTGGAGAGCTCCGGCCGCTCCCAAATCTCGCCGAAGAGCAGATCGTTGGTGATCTCACCGAAGCGGGGTGTGATCTCCTCCCACGGGCCCGAGACGCGTTGCGTTGTCATCGATTCTCCTTTCGCGCGTGTGAGTGGGCCGCCAGAGGCCGCGGCTGGCCTGGAGTCTAGCATCAGCGGTGGCTGTCCGCGAGGCGCCAGCGGCGTGAGAAGATGCAGCGGCGTTCCCGTTTGTCCTTCGAGTACCTCAGGACGAGCGGGAGGTGTTGCAGGCGCATCACGTAAGGGAGCGACTTCTCCTTCCGCTCGTGGTGTCCGATGATGCTCCCCGGCCCGACCGGGGCGAGCCGCTCATCGAGACTCTCGATAGCCCTCCGTCCGCCGGAGTCCGGTCGAGCCGGACCGATGGAATCGGGGCGTATCGGAGAGCCTGTCGCAATCGAATCCTCAGCCTGTCCTTCAGTCCGCTCACCCTGAGGCTCTCGAAGGGCGAGCGGACCACTACTGAGTGGTCTCCGCGAAGGGGTTGCCTCTGCACTCTCCATTTTCATCAGTCTGCTGAGGGCAAGATGTGCGGCGACGACTATTCTCACCCCGCCCGCCCGTGTGCCTGTGTAAGTTGATATAGATACATTCTGCCGAGGGATGTCGCAAGGGTGACGGGTTGACCGGTCCGGCTGCAGCCGATCGGCCCTACGAAAATACGGCCGCTCCTCGGCAATAAGGCTGACCTCGGGTCGGCCATTTGTCGGCGATGAGCTCGTTCCTATAGCTGTTGACGGGACGGACGGTCACCCGCACAATTCAAACTCAGGTGACGAATGACAAACGAATCCGACAGCCAGCTCGTGAACTCGCCTGCGAGCCCGGCCCTGGAAGTGCGGGAGCTGGTCAAGACGTTCGGCGGCCGGCGAGTCGTGAACGGCGTTTCCTTCGAGCTGCAACGCGGCGAGATCTTCGGATTCCTGGGGCCGAACGGCTCGGGCAAGACGACGACCATGCGGATGGCGCTCGACCTGATCCGGCCCGACTCGGGCTCGGTTGCGCTCCTGGGTGGCATGCCGACCCGCAGCGCCCTCAGGCGCGTCGGGTATTTGCCCGAGGAGCGGGGGCTGTTCCAGCGTGCTCGGGTGATAGACGTGCTCCGCTATCTAGGCCGACTCAAAGGCCTGGAGGCCAAAGCCGCGGAGAGGCGCGCCGAGGAGACGCTGGAGCGGGTCGGCCTGGCGGATAGTGCGCGCGCGAAGGTCCAGGGCCTCTCGCGTGGAATGACCCAGCTCATCCAGTTCTCGGGTGCTCTGCTCCACCATCCCGACCTGATAATTTTGGATGAGCCGTTCTCGGGGTTGGATCCGCTGAACCTCAAGCTGATGAAGGAGATAATCCGCGAGGAGCAGGCCCGCGGTGCGTCCATCATCTTCAGCACGCACAGCATGTCTGACGTCGAGGAGCTGTGCGAGCGCGTGCTGCTCATCGACGCGGGGAAGACGCTGCTCTACGGGTCGCTCATGGAGCTGAAACGATCCCGCGGGACCCGCACCGTCAAGATCGCAGCCGAGCGCCGGCCCGAGCCGGTGGCCGGGGTGAGGGAGCCAGTGGCGGTCGACGGGCACTTCGAATACAAGCTCGCGTCCGGCTCGGAGCCTCAGGCCATCCTTCGCTCGTTCCTTGACGCCCAGATCCCGGTGGAGCGATTTGAGATCGCTCTGCCCACGCTCAACGAGATCTTCATTGAGGAGGTGCGCGGTGCGCGAAGCCGCGGGTGAAGTCCGCATCGTCTTCTCGGAGGAGCTGCGACGCCACATAAGGCGCCGGATCTGGCTGGTCATCACCGCGCTCGTGCCGGCGATACTCCTGATCCTCCTCATAGTCGTGCCGATCGTCCGGTCGCTTACAGACGACGATGACGGGCCAAAGCCGATCGGCTACGTGGACCTGTCCGGAGAGCTTTCAGAGGCGGGCTTTCCAAACCTCACCCGGTTCGACACTCGGGAGGACGGGGTCGACGCCATCACGGCCGGCGACATCGAGGATCTCTTCATCGTACCGGCAGATTTCCTCGAGTCCGGCGACGCCGAGTGGCTCTCGCAACGGTCGGGCATATTCGCCGGCGAAGGCAACCGAGACCGGTTCGCCTCCTTTCTGACCGTGTCGCTGATCGCGGAGAGGCTCGATTCGGGCCTGCTGGCCCGTGTGATCGCCGGAGCCGACTACGTCCGTGTCCACGTCGGCGAAGACGGCTCGGTCTCTCCGGACGACGACGACGAGCTCAACCAGTTCGTGGTCCCCCTCATCTTCACAATGCTACTCACGATGTCCATCTTCATGGGCGCCGGCACCCTCCTTGAGAGCGTTTCGGAGGAGAAAGAGAACCGGATGGTCGACGTGCTGCTGACCTCTGTCTCGCCTCTCTCGCTGATGGCGGGGAAGATCCTGGCGCTGGGGACGACTTCGCTGATTCAGATGACCCTATGGATGGCCTCGATCGCGATCATCGGACCCCAGATCGTCGACCAGATCCCGAACGCGGCGGACCTGGAGATCGCGCCTCTGACCCTCGCGTACGTCTCTCTGTTCTTCATCGCCGGATACTTTCTGTTCTCGGTGATCCTTGCCGGAATCGGGTCCGCCACGGCCTCGGCGAAGGAGGCGGGTCCTATCTCCACTATGGTCATCCTTCCTACGATCATTCCTGTGGCTGCCTTGCTTCCCGTGATCCTCAGCGATCCCGAGGGTGGAGTCGCCAGGGTTCTCTCCTTCATTCCGTTCACGGCGCCCACGACGATGATGCTGCGACTAGGATCGGGGGACATGTCGAACGCCGAGATTCTCGCGAGCCTGGCGGTAACTGCGTTGGCCGGGTTGGTGATGCTCTTCGTCTCAGCCCGAATCTTCCGGGCGGGCCTGCTGCTGTACGGTCAGCGGATGACTCTCGGCGCCGTGTGGCGAGCGGTGAGGCAGGCGGGCTAGCCCGCCCGCCTCCACCTACCTCATTCTGAGCTCGCTCCCACCACCCACATCATTCCGGGCTCTCCCCACCCATGTCATTCTGAGCGGAGCGAAGCATCTGCCCAGCGATCATTGCATGGGCCTAGCGCGCCCACTTGCCAGCCAAAGTGACACGTCACACTGCCTGGCAGGACTGCGCCGTTGTTCTTAGGTGCGATACAATGGTATGCGGTAATGTCTGTCGCCACCGTCAGGCATTGAGAGAAGGCGTATGGTCAGCAAACTGCTGCCGTTCCTCGGCGACACCAACGAAAAGCAGGTCAAACGGCTTCGGCCTCTGGCGCACCAGGTCAACGCTCTGGAGCCGGCCATGGAGGCCCTCTCTGACCAGGACCTGGCGGCGAAGACCGGCGAGTTCCGCCAACGTCTCGAAAGCGGCGAGACGCTGGACGCCTTGATGCCCGAAGCCTTCGCTGCCGTGCGGGAGGCATCCCGGCGCGCCATCGGTCTTCGCCACTTCGATGTGCAGCTCATGGGAGGCGTGGTGCTGCACGAGGGCAAGATCGGTGAGATGAAGACCGGCGAGGGAAAGACGCTGGTGGCGACGCTTTCCCTCTACCTCAATGCCCTGGAGGGGAAGGGCGCCCATCTGGTGACCGTCAACGAGTATCTTGCCCGGCGGGACACCACCTGGATGGGCCCCATCTACCATGCCCTGGGCCTGAGCGTCGGCTGCTTGCAGCACGAGCAGGCTTGCCTTTTCGATCCCTCGGCGGACGAGGACGGCCCGCTGTTCCACCTGCGTCCCGTGCCCCGCGCCGAGGCCTATAGCGCCGACATTACCTACGGCACGAACAACGAGTTCGGCTTCGACTATCTGCGGGACAACATGGTCGCCAGCCTGGAGCAGAAGGTGCAGCGCCCGCTCCGCTACGCCATCGTGGACGAGGTGGACAACATCCTCATCGACGAGGCGCGCACACCGCTCATCGTCAGCGGTCCCGCCCAGGAGTCCACCAAGCTCTATCACAGCTTCGCCCAGTTGGTGCCTCGCCTCTCAGCCGACGCCGATTACAAGATCGAGGAGAAGGAGCGGGCCGCGGTCCTGACCGAGGAGGGCATCGGCAAGCTGGAGCAGTGGCTGAACGTCGGCAACCTCTACGACCCCGCCAACTACGTGCTGACGCACTTCGTGGAGAACGCCCTGCGCGCCCATATGATTTACCAACGCGATAAGGACTACGTGGTGCGCGATGGAGAGGTGCTCATCGTCGATGAGTTCACGGGGCGTCTCATGCCCGGGCGCCGCTATGGCGACGGGCTCCACCAGGCTATCGAGGCCAAGGAGGGGGTGGAGGTGCAGGGCGAGACCATCACCTACGCCACGATTACGCTG
Organism: Dehalococcoidia bacterium; assembly: GCA_965249185.1. GTDB lineage: Bacteria > Chloroflexota > Dehalococcoidia > Lucifugimonadales > Australimonadaceae > CBDFLS01. The sequence continues at coordinate 264,133 of CBDFLS010000001.1, read as the reverse complement.
CAGAACTACTTCCGCATGTACGACAAGCTGGCGGGCATGACCGGCACCGCGGTCACCGAAGCGGAGGAATTCTTCAAGGTGTACAAGCTGGAGGTGGTGGTGGTCCCCACCAATCTGCCGATGACCCGAGACGACCTCCCCGACCTGATCTATAAGACCGAGGAGGCAAAGTATGCGGCGGCGGCCGAAGAGATAGCCGAGCTTCACAAACAGGGGAGGCCGGTGCTGGTTGGCACCGTCTCCATCGAGCGCTCGGAGCGGATCAGCGGCATGTTGGAGCGCCGTGGCGTGCCCCACGACGTGCTGAACGCGAAGCAGCACGAGCGCGAGGCGCTCATCGTGGCCCAGGCCGGGCGGTCCGGCGCGGTGACGGTCGCCACGAATATGGCGGGCCGAGGCACAGACATCGTGCTGGGAGGCGACCCGAACATGGCCGAGTCGCCGGAGGCGTGGAGGCGCGAGCACGAGGCTGTCGTCGGCTTGGGCGGCCTCTACATCATCGGCACCGAGCGGCACGAGTCCCGCCGCATCGATAACCAGCTCCGGGGGCGCTCCGGCCGCCAGGGCGACCCCGGGACTACGTGCTTCTTCGGCTCCTTCGACGATGAGATCATGCGCCGCTTCGGCGGCGATCGGATGAAGACCATCATGAGCTGGGCCCGCATCCCGGATGACGTCCCTCTGGAGAGCAAGCTGGTGACCGGCCGTGTGAACGGCGTTCAGGTCCGGGCGGAGGCCCACAACTTCGATATCCGCAAACACCTCCTCGAGTACGACGACGTGATGAACCGGCACCGGGACATCATCTACGGGGAGCGGAACAAGGTGCAGGCCGGCGCCGACGTGAAGGCGAACGTCCAGGAGATGATCGCCGACGAGGTGGCCTCGCTGGTGGGCGCCCACCTCCAGGGCGAGCCGAACGACTGGATTGTGGACACGTTTCTGGCGGAGCTGGCCACCATCTTCCCGCTGCCGGCGGACCTGAACGAGGAGCAGGTGCTCGACATGCGCCCCGAAGAGGTGCAGGAGGAGCTGCTGGCGGCCGTGGATGATCTCTACGCGCGGCGGGAAGAGGAGTTCGGCGCCGAGGTTAGCCGAGCGATGGAGCGCACGGTGATGCTGCAGACCATCGACCGGCTGTGGGTGCAGCACCTCACCACCATGCAGAACCTGCGCCAGGGCATCGGCCTCTACGCCTATGGCCAGCGAGACCCGCTGGTGATGTACAAGAAGGAGGCCCACGACCAGTTCGGCCGGCTACAAGAGCAGATACGGCACGACGTTGCCCACACGATCTACCACGTGGCTCCCGCCGGCCATCCCGCAGCCGACGGCGGCCAGCCGGCGACCGCGGGGCGGAGGGCCGCGTCAATCGACACCGGGAAGCTAACCACCGTCTTGTCCAAGGCGGTGGCGTCACGCGCCGTGGAGCCGGTGGGCGCGCGGAAGGTCGGCCGCAACGACGCTTGCCCCTGCGGCAGTGGCAAGAAGTACAAGAGGTGTCACGGCGCCAATAGGTGAGGCGATGCAGGCTGAGTCCGCCGATGACCGCGTATCTCAGCTAACCCAGCGAAGCGTCGTGGTCAACGGCCACCAGCCGCTGGCGGTGGAGCACCTGCGCCGAGAGCTGGAGGCGGGCCGCCCCTGGGCAGATGCGCTTCTGGAGGCGGTGGCGCTCTGGACAGCCCCCGAGGAGGAGTACCTGGGGCGCCATTTCACGTATCTGGTCCAAGATGAGGCCTTCGACTGGCTACTGGTGGCCGAGCGTCTGCTGATGGAAGTGCCGGGGGCGGTGCCTGAAAGGGAGCAGGAAAAGCTCCTCTTCCATGGCGAGTTGCCCGCCCACGTGACCGATCAGCACCTCAAGCGGCGCCTGGGCGTCGAAAAGTACCGGGGCCACCTCAACTTCTTCTATGGCGTGGTGGTGGAGGAGGCGCTGATGCAGGCGGTGGAGCTGGAGGCGCTCAAGGAGGGCCGTGCGCGGGGGTTTACGCAGGGCAGGGGGGTGGACGAGCAGGTGGCCCAGCAACTCTACGGCGGCACCTACGGCTCGCTGCTCCAGCAGTGCCAAGGCGAGGAGGGCCATCGCCATCATCGCAGGCTCACCCTGGGCGAGTGGAAGGCCTTCGTCTACTGGCTCCACAAGCTGCGCTTGAAGCGGTCGGACCAGGCCCGCGCGGCCAGCGATACGAGCAAGGGGCTGCGCCAGCTTCGCCTAGACGCCGACTCGCACCTGCGCTGGGCCCCCAAGCGTCCCGCGTGACCGGGCTGCACTGCTCTCGATCGCATTCGGGACGGCGCCGGAGGGCGGTTGTCACGCGCCGAGTTGCTCCAGCAGCTCGCCCAGGCGTGCGATGCGCGCTTGCTGCTCTTTGAGGCGTTCTTGTTCGCGCTCTACTACGTCGAGTGGCGCCTTCGATGTGAACTGCTCGTTGCCTAGGCGCTGCGCGAGCGACTCTGTCCGCCTCTCGGTGTCGGCCATCTCAGTCTCCAAGCGCTTCCGCTCCTTGGCCCCGTCAACCGAACCACCAAGATGAAGGGCTACCGTCACGCTGCCCACCACCAGCTTGATAATGTTCTCCGCCTTCACGTCATGCTCAAATTGTGAAGCCGGACTGACCAGCGTCCGCGCCAGCGCGCCGATCGCTTGAGATTCTTCTGCAATGAGATCGATGCTTTCGGCAGACTCCACCGCCGCGCTTAGCTGGAACGCGGGGTCCACTTTGAACTCCGCACGCACGTTGCGGATTGCCCGCACCAGCTCGGTGAGCAGCCCCATCTCCTTTAGCGCGGCGGGGTCTACATCGTGCTCGGAAGCGGTGGGGTAGGGCGAGATCATGATCGACTCAGGCAGTCCGCCTTCGTCGGGGAGCCGCGCCTGGAGCTGCTGCCACAGCTCCTCGGTCAGAAAGGGCATGAACGGGTGGAGCAGGCGCAGGCTCCGCTCCAGCACGTGGGCCAGCACCCGGCGCGGCGTGCCATCGCCCTGGCGCAGGCGTATCTTGGCCATCTCGATGTACCAGTCGCACAGCTCGCCCCAGATGAAATCGTGGAGCACCCGCTGCGCCTCGCCGAGTTGCCATTCGTCCCACAAACGGTGGACCTCGGCGGTGACCTGGTCGAGCCGGCTGAGCACCCAGCGGTCCTGCCGCTGCTCGCGGGGCGGGCGGTCGAGCCAGCCCTCCAGGTCCGGGGCGTTCTCCAGCGTCGAGAGCACGTATCGGGTGGCGTTCCACAGCTTGTTGGCGAAGTTCCGCGCCGCCTGGAGCCGCGATTCGCTGAGCCGCGTGTCGTTGCCCGGCGCGCCGCCGGTGGAGAGCGCGAACCGCAGCGCGTCGGCCCCGTACTGTCCGATGGCCTCGATGGGGTCGAGCACGTTCCCCTTGGTCTTGCTCATCTTCACGCCGTGCTCGTCGCGCACCAGCCCGTGGAGGTACACGGTGTGGAAGGGAACGTCGTCCATGTTCTCCAGGCCCATCATGATCATGCGTGCGATCCAGAAGAAGAGGATGTCGTACCCCGTCTCCATGACCGACGTGGGGTAGAAGGCGCGCAGGTCCTCCGTGTCGTCGGGCCAGCCGAGAGTCGAGTGGGTCCAGAGCGCCGAGCTGAACCAGGTGTCGAGCACGTCGGGGTCCTGCTGGAGCGACCCGCCGCCGCACGCCTCGCAGGCCGACGGGTCGTCCACGGCCACGGTGGCTTGATCGCAGGCGTCGCAGTACCACACCGGGATACGGTGCCCCCACCAGAGCTGTCGGCTGATGCACCAGTCGCGGATGTTCTCCATCCAGTTCAGGTAGACCTTCACGAACCGCTCCGGCACCATGCGGATGCGGCCGCCGGTGACCGCCTCGATGGCCCGCTTGGCCAGAGGCTCCACACGTACGAACCACTGCTCGCTGACGATGGGCTCCACGATGTCGTCGCTGCGCTGGCAGTGGCCCACCGAGTGCGCGTAGGGCTCGACCCGTTCCAACAACCCCTCGCGCTCAAGCTGCTCTACGATGGCCCGGCGTGCGTCGTAGCGGTCGTAGCCCTCGTAAGGCCCCGCCTTGGCGTTCAGCGTGCCGTCGGGGTTCAGGATGTTGACCACGGGCAGGCTGTGGCGTTGGCCCGTCTCGTAGTCGTTGGGGTCGTGGCCGGGGGTGATCTTCAGCGCGCCCGTGCCAAAGCTCGGGTCCACCACCTCGTCCTCGATGACGGGGATGGGCCGGCCCAGGACCGGCAGCAACACGCGGCTGCCTTTCAGGGCCGCGAACCGCTTATCGGTGGGGTTCACCGCCACCGCCGTATCGCCCAGCAGCGTCTCGGGCCGGGTGGTGGCCACGGTCACATGGCCGTCGCCGCTTTCCAGGCGATAGCGGATGTGGTAGAGGTTGCCCTGCTCCTCGCGGTGGTCCACCTCCAGGTCCGACAGCGCCGTCCGGCAGCTCGGACACCAGTTGATCATCCGCTCACCGCGGTAGATGAGCCCCTTGCGGTGGAGGTTGACGAACGTGGTCCGCACCGCCCGGCTGGGTCCCGGGTCTAGGGTGAAGACCTTGCGGGTCCAGTCGCAGGAGGCGCCCAGGCGGCGGTGCTGGTTGTCGATGATCCCGCCGTAACGTTCCACCCAGCCCCACACCCTCTCAAGAAAGCGCTCGCGGCCCAGGTCTTGGCGGCTCAGGCCCTCCTGGGCCAGGGCCCGCTCCACCACCATCTGGGTGGCGATGCCCGCGTGGTCGGCGCCGGGCAGCCACAGCGTCGGCTCGCCCAGCATGCGATGGTAGCGGGTCAGGGCGTCCTGGATGGAGGCGGTGAGCGCGTGGCCCAGGTGCAGCTCGCCGGTGACGTTGGGCGGCGGCATGACGATGGTGAAGGAGGGCTTGTCCCGGCTGGGCGTGGGCGTGAAGAAGCCGGACTTCTCCCACCAGCGGTAGAGGCGCTCCTCCACCTCCTGGGGGTCATAGGCCTTGGGAAGCTGACGTGCCGGCGGGCCGGTGGGCATGAGCAGTGGTCTCTTGAGGATGGCGTGAGCCCATTTTAGGGAGGCGTAGGTAGAGCGTCAACGCGGGGGTGTTCCACGCTCAGGGTGACCATTCGAGAGCCTCTCCGATACGCCCCGATTCCATCGGTCCGGCTCGACCGTCCCGGCGGCGGGACTCCCCGGCCCGACCGGGGCGGGCTGTCGGAACGGAGGACTCCGGCGGACGGAGGGCTATCGAGAGTCTCGCTGGTCCCGATCCCATCGGGAATGAGCGAAGCATCATCGGACAGGGTGAGCCTTCGGCTTCGCTCGGGGTAAAGACCGCCCATGGGCGACCCTTCGAGAGCCTCAGGGTGAGCGGGTTCCGTATTATCGCTCGTGGTGAGCTCCGATTTTATCGAGAGTCCGACGCTGTCGGACCCGTCGAACCATGAGCGAGGAACCTGCCAGTCAGCAGACGTGCCACGGGAAGACGCGGGCGGTGGAAACCTTGTGAACGCCTGAAATCGGCGTTGCGCGCGCAGCCGGCGGAGCGCTCCGCCGGCTGTATGCTGTCTGACACATCTTCCCGCGCTGACCCCAGCCGGCCTCATAGCGCCTTCATTCCGATGACCACACCCGCCCCCGCATCCGCGTTTCCCTGGCGCCGCAACCTCTACCTGCTGTGGCTGCTCCAGGCGATGACACCTCTGGGGTTCACCTTCACCTGGTCCTTCTTCCCCCTCTTCTTCCAGCAACTCGGCATCGAGGACGAAGCGCGGGCCGCTCTGTGGAACGGCTTCTCGGGCTGGGCCTTCGGCATGGCAATGGCCGTTTTCGGTCCCATCTGGGGGATCGCCGGCGACCGCTTCGGACGGCGGCGTAACCTGATTCGGGCCACGCTGCTTGCAAGCGTCGTCATGACCCTGGCGGGGTTCTCCCAGAGCCCCAGTCATCTGGTGCTCAGCCGTTTCCTGGCGGGCGCTCTGGGCGGGATCAGCGTCACCATCATGGCGCTGGCGGGCGCCGGAACACCCCGGCGCCACCTGGCCTTCGCGCTGGGGCTGATGCAATCGGCCCTCTTTCTGGGCACCACGTTAGGCCCGCTTTTCGGGGGCATCATCTTCGACACCTTTGGGATGCGGGCCGCCTTCTACGCCACGGGGTCTGCGCTGCTGTCGGCGTCGGTGATCGCCTATCTTTTCGTGCGAGAGGATGTCCGCAGGCCAGCGGCAAAATCGTCTCGGCCCGGCAGGCCCTTCCAGGCTTTCGGGGACCTATGGCGCCTCGCCACCTCGCGACAGATGCTGCCGATCCTCTTCATGATCTTCCTGGCCAACGCCGCGCAGATGGTGGTGACGCCGGTGCTTCCGCTGATGGTCGCGACGCTTCATGAGGATCTGAAGGTGGCAACCGCCAGCGGTGTTCTGCTGATGGCGGTGGGCGGCGCCTCGGCCGTCAGCAGCGTGGTCACGGCACGGCTGGTCTCCACCATCAACGTTCGGACTGTTTTCATTATCTGGTGCATCGCCGCCGCCGTGATGTACATCCCCGCCTACTTCGCGCAGACCTTTGTGCTGCTAACCGTGTTCGTGGCCGCCGCCGGCCTCTTTCAGGGAGGCATCGCTGGCTCCGCCAACGCGCTCATGGCGCTGGCGGCGCCTCCCGACAAATACGGCTCCGCCTTTGGGGCGGTCCAGAGCGCGATCGCACTGGCCCTGGGGATGGGGCCGCTGCTCGGTGGAGTGCTGGCGGTGTCGTTGGGGCTGCGGAGCGTATTCCCTGCCGGCGCCGTGCTCTTGGTCATCACCGCGATTGCGGGGGCCGTTTTCCTGCGCGGGCAGAGGGCGCCGGAAGCCGCTTCCTGACAACCGAGGCTGGGCGGGTTACGAGGGGACCGGCTGGCCTCTGCCCTGGAGAAGGGCCACGACCCGGTCCAGGAGACGCTGGGCGACCTCGTACTTGGGAAGCAAAGGGAGATCCTCCCGGTTGCCCAGGGCGTCGAGGAGCACCACCTGGTTGGTGTCGGCGTCGAAGCCGGAGCCGGGCTGGGTGATGTCGTTGGCGGCTATGAGGTCGATGTCCTTCTCGTGGAGTTTGAGCTCGGCGTTCTCTATCAGGCTTGCGCTCTCGGCGGCGAACCCCACTCGTACCAGGTGGGCTGGCGCCTCGGCCAGGATATCGGGCGTCGGCTCCAGTTCCAGGCTCCAGCGGCCGGTTGCCCGCTTCACCTTGTCCGGCGATGCGTTCACGGGGCGGTAGTCGGCCACCGCCGCCGCCATGATGAGCACGTGGGCATCGCGGCAGGCCTCCAGCACCGCCTCGCGCATGGCTTCGGCCGTGGGCGTCCGGACCAGGCGCACACCCACCGGGTCGGGCAGAGCCGTGGGCCCAGCCACCAGCACCACCTGCGCCCCTCTGTCTCTGGCGGCCTCCGCCAGGGCGTAGCCCATCTTTCCCGACGAGCGGTTGGTGAGCGTCCGCACCGGGTCCACTGGCTCCTGGGTGCCGCCGGCGCTCACCACCAGCGTGCGGCCCGCCAGGTCGCCGTGGCGCCCCAGCACCTGGGCGATGTGCCCCATCAGCTCCTGGGTCTCCACCAGCCGGCCCTGTCCTTTGAGGCCCGACGCCAGATGTCCGCTGGCGGGTCCCACGATGAGAGCGCCACGCTCTCTCAGCGTCTGGGCGTTGGCCTGGACCGCCGGATGCTCCCACATGCCGGCGTCCATGGCCGGCGCCAGCACCAGCGGGGCCGAGGTGGCCAGCGCCGTGGTGCTCACCGGGTCGTCGGCCATGCCCCAGGCCAGCTTGGCCAGCGTGTGGGCCGTCGCGGGGGCCACCACCAGCACGTCCGCCTGCTGGGCCAGGGCCACGTGCTCTATCGCCTCCGGGCTCTGGGAATCGAACAGATTGGTGATGACGGGCCGGTGGGTCACGCTGCGGAACGTGAGCGGCGTCACGAACTCCAGAGCGGAAGGCGTCATCAGCACGTCCACCGCCGCGCCGGCCTGGGTCAGCTTGCTGGCCAGGTCCACCGCTTTATAGACGGCGATGCTTCCCGTCACGCCGAGCACGATACGCCTGTCCTGGAACAGGCCGCTCACGCGTCGCCTCCCGCCGTCGCGGCCACGTCGTTGGTGTTGAGGGCGTGGATGCACTGGAGACCCCGCAGCGTGAGGTCCTCGTCGACCACGTCGATGGCGGAGCTCTCCTGGGCCATAAGGGATGCCAGGCCGCCAGTCGCCACCACCTTGGCGTTGGGGGCGTCCATCTCTCGCTTGAAGTGGCCCACCATCGCCTCCACCAGGCCGATGTACCCCAACACCAGGCCCGATTGCATGGAGTGGGCCGTGCTCTTGCCGATGGCCGTCTTGGGCCGCACCAGCTCGACCCGCCGGAGCTGAGACGTGCTGAGGAAGAGGGACTCCGCCGCCACATTCAAGCCGGGGGCGATGGCGCCGCCGATGTACGAGCCGTCGGCGGTGATGGCGTCGAAGACCGTGCCCGTGCCGAAATCGACGACGATGGTCGGTCCACCGTAGAGCCGGTAGGCGGCCGCGGCGTCGGCCACCCGGTCGGCGCCCACGTCGCGGGGGTTGTCGTAGTGCACTCGGACGCCGGTGCGAGTGCCCGCGCCCACCACCAGCGGCTCGGTCCCGAAGAGCGTGCGCGCCACGTCCTGGAAGACGCCTGTGAGCGGCGGCACCACGCTGCACATAGCCACCTGCCGCACCCGCTCGGCCGCCACATCCTTCATGGGCAGGAGGCCCTGCAACTCGAGGGCGTACTCGTCGGCCATGCGCCGGGTGTCGCTGGCCATGCGCCAGCTCGCCAGCAGGCGCTCGTCGTCGAAGGCGCCGACGCTGATGTTCGTGTTGCCGATGTCGATAGCCAGCAGCATAGGAAGGCCATTATACCAGGGCCGGGGCGCGGCCCCGGACCCCTGCTATGCAGGGCTGCTTATGAGGTCGCTCACTACTTTTCGGCCAGCGTCCCGCAGCAGCCGCCTGTCCTCTTCTGGTGTTGGGGCCGGGGGGATGTCCAGCACCCTCTCTACCGCGTACGTTGGAACAACCTTCGCGTCCCCGTTTACAGTCCAATAGTGGTCCTCGCCCTTTCGGACCGCTCGGATTCCTCGCCGGGTCATGTTCCGCAGCATGATGACACCACGGTCGGTGGTGGCCAGGTGCTCCAAGGCGTGGACCTCTATCGGTCGCTGGCTGACCTGGGCGTCGTAGTCGCCGGGCGTCCGTTGGCGGGCCTCATAGGGACGGTCGAGACTCTGGCCAAACCCACCATCCCGCGAGACCTCCTCACCCTCCCGGGTGCGTGTGAAGCCCATCCGCATGGTGTGGGTGTCGTCTATGGGCACCGTCCACGTCGTTATGGTGGGCCGGTTCAAGTCCCGTTGGTCCATGTCCCCCGCAAGGTCGCAGCCCTGGTGGACGGCCGGATAGATATAGTCCGTTACGCGCACCCATACTCTGTGGCCCATCCGCCGTGTATCGATGTACACCATGCCGATGGGCGTCTCCATAAAATCTATTTCGCCAATCTCTTGGAAGTCTTCCGTGAATCCGACGTTGCCGGAGATGGCATGGAGGAAAAGAAAGTGCGCTGGGTCCATGGCGTTTTCGGTGACCTGGAGCCAGTTGCAGGGCCAGACCGCATGAGTACGGGGTGCGGAACGGTATCCCGGCATTTCATACGTATCGAAGACGGGGAAGGCGGGACGCTGGTCCGGCGGGCCCATGTACGCGAACACCAGCCCCTGGTGCTCCAGCGTGGGATAGGCGCCGTGGTAGAGCCGGTCCTTCAGCGTGCTCTCGGCCGGCTCGCCGGGCGTCTCCAAGATTTTGCCGTCCACGTCGTAGAGCCAGGCATGGTAGCAGCAGCGGATGCCCCGCTCCTGGACCTGGCCGAATTCCAGCGAGGTGCCGCGGTGGGAGCAGTGGAGTTCCAGGAGCCCTATTTGGCCTGAGCGGTCGCGGAACAGCACCAGGTCCTCGCCCAGGATGCGGATGGCCTGGGGCAAGTCCTTTATCTCCTCGGAGACGGCCACGGGCTGCCAGAAGCGCCGGAACCACTCGCCGGCGGGGGTGCCGGGACCCACGTGGGTGAGCTCAGCGTCCTCGGGAGGCACGCGGCTGTGCAGGTACCCACCGTAGGGCGTGTTCAGGAAGGGGGCGTTCGTAGTCATGCGCTGATCTCTCCAGTTCTAGGATAGGCTCTGGGCCCATGAGTGCGAGTTGCTGATACACCCCTCGAACACCCCGCGGCCGGTCTCCCTGAGCAGCCCCCGGTCATCCTCTGACGGGAGGCTGGGCAAACGCACAACACGTAGCCGAAGGAAGGGGGAGGATGGATGGGCTCGGCGCCTAGCCGCCCAGATAAATCTCTCTCACGTAATCGTCTTCGGAGAGGTCCGTGGGGCTGCCCTCCCGGACGATATCTCCAACGCCCATGATGTAAACCTTGTCGGACAGCCCCAACGCGAGGTGGACATTGTGCTCGACGAGGATGATGCCAACGCCGTCTTTGTTCAGCCCCTTCACTATATCGGCTATTGTCGGAATCACCACGGGTGCGAGTCCTTGAACGGGCTCGTCCATCAAGAGAAGCCTTGGATGCGACATGAGCGCCCGGGCAATGGCCACCATTTCTTGCTCTCCGCCACTGAGCGTCCCGGCCTGATTATTCTTTCTCTCCCACAGCGCGGGGAAACGCTCAAACGCGCTGTCCAAGTCTCTTCGTATCTCACTCTTATTGGACCTCGTGTAAGCACCCATATGAAGGTTCTCTAAAACCGTCATATTTGGGAACATTCCCCGGCCCTCGGGGACCATGGCCACGCCTTTTCTAACGGTCTGAGGAGTGGCAAGGCCATCTATCCTCTCGCCCCGGAACCAGATCTCCCCGCGGGTCGACTTTTTGAGGCCGCATATGGTCTTGAGGATGGTGCTTTTGCCGCAGCCGTTCGCCCCGAGGAGTGCGACGATTTTCCCCGCAGGAACCTCCATGGAAACACCCCGTACCGCTTCGAGCATATCGTAGTGGACGACGAGGTCGCGTATGTCGAGGAAGCTAGTTGGTGGACTATTGTCGTGCTGCGCCAAGATATGCCTCAATCACCGTCTTGTTCCCGCGGACTTCCTCAGGTGTGCCCTCGGCGATCTTGACTCCCGCATTTATCACCACCAACCTATCGCACAGGCCAAATATCGCGCGCATATTGTGCTCAATCACGAACACGGTAACCCCCGTGTCCCGTATTCTCTTGATCAGGTCAATGATGCTGCCCACTCGCTGTGGACTCAAGGCCGCCACTGGTTCGTCCAGCAGCATTATCCTTGGCTCCGTCGCCAGGGCAACGCCAAGCTGAAGCGATTTTTGCCAGCCGTGGGACAGCGTGGACATGAGCTGGTCTTTCCTATCCAGCATCTCGATAGTGGATAGAATCCCGATCGCCTTCTCTTCGATCGCTTGTTCGTTGCGCCGATTCAGGCCTATTCGGAAGAACACGTCCATCAGGCTAATACCAGAGCTGAAGTAGCAACCCATCTTTAGGTTATCGAGGACTGTGAACGTTGATTTGAAGAGTGTAGTGGCCTGGAAGGTGCGAACGAGGCCCTTCTCAACAACCTGGTGCGGTTTGAGACCTGTTATGTCACTGCCGTCGCAAAACACCTGGCCCTCATCGGGCTTAAGGACTCCGCTGATCACGTTCAGGAGCGTGGTCTTACCCGCGCCATTGGGCCCTATCATGCCCAGGATCTCACCCTTGTGGACATCCATGTCCAGCTTGTCGATAGCGGTAAATCCGCCGAACCTTTTAGTCAATCCTCGTATTTCAAGTAGCGCCATGTCGTCGGTCCACCCCTGTCCAAAGAAGCTGTCCCTCATGCGTTATGGGAACGCTTCGTTCGCTCAGACATCTCTCCTTGAGGCAGTTGCAGGCTGTCCCGCGATTCTCTTCAGAAGGACGGAGCGGAATTTCTTGTAAAGGATAAATACTCGCTCGGGTAGACTGACTAAGCCGCCTCGCATGAAGAGCATCACGAAGATAAGCAACCCACCCTTTACTATGAGATGGTACTCTCTCACGGGCCGCAGTCCCTCCGTCATCATCTTCAGGCCTAAACTGCCAACTATCGGACCCATGAACGCCTCGGTCCCGCCGATAATGGCGAAGAAGAGCACGTCTTCTTGCATTTCAATACCGTAGGACTGCGGAAGGATATAGTTAACATTGTGTGCGAATATGCTCCCCGCCAATCCCGCGAAAAAGCATGCGATCACAAACGAGATCACCTTGTACTTCATGATGCTGAGGCCGAGATGTTCGGTCAGCACGTCCTGCTCCCGGATCGAGCGAAATATCATGCCGAAGCGCGATATGAACAACCGGTACATTACGAGGATCGTTACGGCTGCAAGTGCCCACGTTAGATAGTACATCGAAAGCTGGTCTGCAAAATCGACCTGGAACAACCCGGGAACGTTGACCACTCCCGGCCTCGGTATGTTCGCGATTCCACTGAAACCGCCAAAAGCGCCCTCCAAGAAGTTGCTCATCCCGATGCGCCACGCCTCGATCAGGCCAAAGGTCACCATGAAGAAATAGATCCCCTTCAGCCGCATGGAAAGAATGCCGAAGACGAGGGCGAAAGTCGCAGCCACGAGGCCTGCGAGAGGGAGGGAGATGTAGAAAGGAAAACCGAACTCGATCATCGTTGTTGCGGAGGCGTACCCACCGATGCCCATGAACACACCCTGAGCAACGGTCAACTGTCCGGTCTGCATGACGAGCCGCTGGCCCAGCGCCATCATGCTCATGTATCCGACTTGGATGAGGACCTCACGGTGAAACGGGCTGGTGACGAACGAAGGAAGGATAAAAAAGAACAGCAGCACAAGCAGCAGCATCGGGAAGGTAATGCCGCTCTTGCTAATGAGTCTCAGGTGCATGGCCAAAGAAGCCCGTGGGCCGGAACATGATGAACAGAAGGAATATACCCCACAGGAGCACGACGGCTCCCGGAGTTGTCAGGAAAAAAGCCCCAAAACTCAACGTACCGCCGACTATGAACGCACCGAGGAGCGCGCCTGGAAGGCTTCCCATGCCTCCTATCACGATGGCTATGAATGCTCCCCACATCTCCAAGACTCCGTTGTCATGGGCTATGGAGAAGACCGGCGCCATCAGTGCGCCGGCGGCCGCGCCCAGCGCCGAGGCGATGAAGATGCCCATTGAGCTTATGAAGTGGATGTCAATGCCCTGAAGCGCCGCCGCTACTCTGTCTTGAGAGACTGCGCGCATTGCCCGGCCGGACTTGGTGAATCGAATGAGGTAGTACAGCGCAAGCATCAAGACCACCGACGCCACGACGATAAATAACCGCTCCTTGGAGATAATGCCTCCAAAGATCTGTACAAGCCCTGAGATGGCGGACGGGACCACCCGGTGTTTGATTCCAAAGCCCACCAAGGTGCCCTGGGCTATCATGAAGGAGAGCCCCAAGGTGATAATGACGGTGGGACGGATTGCGTAGTCGAAAGGCCGAAGCAGGAACCGTTCAATGATGGCTCCGATACCCCCCCCAACAAGCATTGCTACGGGAATGGACAGCCAGTAACTGAGGCCCCATTCGACGACAAGGTAATACACCACGAAACCAGCGAGCATAAAAATCGAGCCATGGGCCAGTTGCAAGACCTTGAGGACACCAACCACAAGGGTCAGGCCTGTGGCCAACAGCGTATAGACCATGGCAAGCATGAAACCATTCAACAGGACTTGGACAAATAGCTCTTGACTCATTCGCACTCCAAGCGTGCTCTATTCGGAGGGTTCATGACGGATGCCCACTAGGATGGTGCATCCTGCGGGCATCCGTCATTCTACATCGGTAGTGGCCTGCTCAGTCCTCTTCGTGGCTTGATGGGAACCAGTGTTCCCGCAGCGTTGTTCGGACTAACAACCTCCTGGTACCAGCTTATCCAGCTGGACCATCTCTTCTCCTTGCAACTGCATCATGAAGACCGGAGCGATGAGCTGGTGGTTCAATCCGTACGTCAGACCCCCACAGAAATGGGCCTTGCCAAAGACCGTGTCGAATTCTTCGGTCTCGAGAGCCTGCCTGACCATCTGCGCGTCGAAGCTGTCAGCCTTCTCGATGGCCTGGAGGATGCTCCATAGCATGTCAATTTCGTAAGGACTGTAGGGATCGGTGCCGTAGGTCTCTCTGTACTCATCCTGAATCTCAAGAGCAAAGGGGACCAGTTCCTTTTCTGTGGTTCCCGGGGCAAGACCTTCGCCATACACGCCCTGGGCCGCATCATACCCCGCAACCGCGATGAGATCTTCGGCGACGGGCTTGGTCATCAGGATCGGTCCCGTCCAGCCGAGTTCCCTGACCTGCTTGATCGCAAGATAGTAGTCGTTCCGGTCTCCACCGGTGAAAAAGAATATATCAGGGTCCTTCCCGATGAGCCTCGTCAGTGAAGGATAGAAGTCCTTCAGTCCTCTCTCAACGAAGTCCTGCACCACCTCGAACCCGACCTGTTCCGAGTAATACCGTAGTTGCTCATTGATCTTGTGGCCTGCGTCGTCATCCACGGTCAAATGCGCGATCTTGTTGATTTCAGGCAGATTCGCCTTAAACCACAGGTTGATGGCCAGGTCGATCTCGTTCCCGGTGCGCATGGTCCGGAAGGCGAGCGGGTTTTCGGGATTTATGACATCGGCATAGGCCCCCGCGTTCCAAAGAATACTGTTGGCCCTGAGGAGCGGCGCCACGGCCAGGGCCGGCCCGGACCCGCCAACGTACATGAACTTCACCCCGTCCTCGAAAATCAGCTTCTTTGCATTGGAGATGGCGATGTCTCCCTTGTACTCGTTGTCGTAGTACGGTATCTCGATCTTGTACACCTTCCCACCGACCGTCACTCCACCAAATTCCGTGTTGTACTTGTCGGCTACGATCAAGAACGAACGCAGTTCGGACAGGCCCCAGGCCACCTGCAATGCCTCATTGAACCCAAACTTGAACACCCCTCCATACTCAAGCGTGGGCGTGGGCGTGGGCGCGGGAGCAGACGTTCCAGCGGACTCCATCGAACCCATAGCGGTCGGTGTCGCGGTTGAGGGAACGCGAGTGGGAGTTGCGGTCGGATCTTCACCCCCGCAAGCGGCTGCTACCAACAGCATGAGCAGCGCAACCATTCCAAAACTAGTCAGACGACGAATCATGCCTCACCTCCCTCAGCAATTCCATTTCAAGCTTCCGCCAGTCCAGCGTACGGCACGACCGCCCAGCCACATCGACCTGGCCGCGTGCCGGGTCTCAACCGAGCGTGGATTGACCAATTAACATTCGTGGGACTTGATAGCACAGTGGCATCAACTTGTCAATCGGCGTGAGAGGGGATGTATTCTTATAAACCGGCGCACAGAATGCATGATTTCGTAAATTGGCGCTCCGTATTCAGAGAGCGGTGTTATTCGACTGGTACCGAGGCCCGTGCTCCGTACGGCCCCCGTACGGTCCCACCGAGCAGGGCGCGAGTTGAAATCAGCGGTGCAAGTTGACGGCGGCTCCAGGCGAGACAATAATGCGCGCAGGGCTAGACAGGAGTGCTCCCATGAAACGTTCGCCTGTAATCGACGCCGACGGCCACATTCGAGAGCGCGAGAGCGACGTCCGGAAGTACCTGAAGCCCCCGTGGGACCGGTACCAGTCTCCGCTGTGGCCCACCAGCCCCTGGGATTCCAGCCTGTTCGGCGCGCTCAACACTCCGGCCTACCAGCACGCGGTCACGCCCTCGGAGCAGGCGGAGACCTGGCTGCGGGTCATGGAGCGGGAGAACATCGAGACCGCGGTCCTGTTCCCCACGCCCCAGGTGGTCAACATCCGAGAGACGGCCTTCGCCCAGGCGGTGTGTTCCGCATACAACGACCACCTCGCCAACGAATTCGCGGTGCATTCAAACCGGCTGAAGCCCATAGGTATCCTTCCCCAGCGGGACCCAGAGGCGGCGGCCCGCGAGCTCCGGCGGGCGGCCAGCGAGCTTGGGCTGGGCGGCTTCATGATCGCGCCCCAAGGACTGCCCCTCGGGCTCGGCGACACGTTTTTCGACCCCATCTACGCCGAAGCGGAGCGCATGAACGTGGCCATATGCATCCACGCCACCCGTTTCGACGAGGCCGAAGTGGGCGCCGACATCTTCAAAACCTTCAACGAGGTGCACACCTGGGTCATGGCCGCCGGGGTGATGCTGCACTTCACCAGCATCATGTTCAACGCCGTCCCGTTGCGCTTTCCGAAGCTGAAGCTCGCCTTTCTGGAAGCGGGGGCCACCTGGCTGCCGTACTACTTGGACCGCATGGACGAGCACTGGGAGCTCAGAGGGAAATACGATTCTCCCCAGTTGCCCATGAAGCCAAGCGAGCTTTTCCGACAGTCGCAGGTGTATATCAGCGGCGAACCCGATGAGGGGCTATTCGCCCAGACCGTCGATTACATCGGGGCCGATCATTTCCTCTACGCCTCGGACTTTCCCCACCAGGACAGTAAGTTCCCCCAAAACCTGGAGGAGCTGGAGCAGCGTACAGACCTCTCTGAGCAGACGAAGCGGAAGATTCTGTACGAAAACCCCAAGGCCCTCTACAGCCTGTGACAGCCCTCGCGATGGGCCGCTTCCACTCGCGGAAGCCCATCCAGCGCACCGCTCCAGAACTCGGGCGCGCCGGATCTTTGTACCGCTGAGGCGACGCCATCGCCACCCTTGCGCCGCGTCAGTGCATGGACTTCAGGCGAGCGTTGCGCCGGCGGTGGCGCCGTTGCGGAGCACACGACCGGGATACGCCCCGGTGTGCTCGCCCCTTTCGATGAGCACTTGCCCATTCACGATGGTCCACTCGATCCCCTCGGACAGTTGCTTGAGACGCGCGCCTCCGCCCGGAAGGTCATGGACCTCCTCCATGTCTTGGAGGTCGATCCGGTCCGGGTCGAAGACGACGATGTCCGCCGCGAACCCGGGTCGGAGCAGGCCTCGATCGTGGAGACCGAACAGGGTGGCGGGCACGAAGGTGAGCTTCCGCACTCCCTCCTCCAATGACATGATTTGCTTATCGCCCACCCAGTGGCGCAGGAAGTAGGTGGAGAAGCCGTAGCCCGGGTCGAACGCGATGTGCGCGCCGCTGTCCGAGGCGCCGAGAACGGGATAGGGACTTGTCAGCAGTTGCGTCATGACCTGCTCGTCGCCGCCGGCCGTGTTCGACACGAACTGAGTCTCCAGGTGCTCTTCAACCGCCAAGTCCAGGAACACGTCGAGGACATCCGCGCCACGCGCTTCGGCGATTTGAGCGATGCTCTTGCCCACGAGCCCGGCGTTCTTTTCCAGCGTGGTCCGGGTGACAAACAGCAGGTCCCAGCGCTTGTTGAAACCGATATTCATGGGCGCCGGTCCTTCCACCGCCTCTGCGTGGAGCTGTCCCCGAAGACTTGGAGAACCAAGCGCCAGCATCTTTTCCTCCACGGGGCCATCCATGATGGGCCGCCAGGTAGGGAACTGATCGAAGAGCTGGCAGTTCTTCATGGTGAAACGCTGGTATGTGGGCCTGGGGTTCAATTGGGGGTAGGCGAGATTCCCACGCTTCACCGTGGCTTCCACGAACTCCAGATGCCCCTTCCACCGGTCCGGGTCCACCCAAAAGTGTGAAATGCCGTTGTAGACCACGGGGCGCCCGCTGATCTGGTAGAGGCGGGTACACATCTCCTCGTCCATCTCGTAGCGGGTCGCGGCGCCGCATTGGATGACACCGGCGCCGAACTCGCGGAGGACCGCAGCCAGCGCGTAGAGCTCCTCCGTCGGGGCCACGCTGCCGGGGATGGACTTGCCTCGAAGGTCCAGATGGCCGAGATTGCGGTCGAAAGAGATGCCCGTGGAGCCCGCGGCCATCGACTCTCGAACGATCTCCTTCATCGCCTCGATCTCGCTGTCGCTTGCCGCTCGCTCTTGGGAGTCGTCGCCCATCACGTACCGTCTTACAGCGGAATGACCGATAAGATAGCCAACGTTTACTCCAAGACGGCGGTCCAGCACGTTCAAGTACTCGGGGATAGAGCTCCAAGACCAGTCGACGCCAGCCTGAAGCACCTCCATGGGGATCGCCTCGACCCGGGAGAGCATCTGGGCAAGCATGTGCTGTTCGTGAGGGTCCCGCCGGACGGGGGCCAGCGCCAGGGAACAATTGCCGAACACGACAGTGGTGACACCGTGGAAGCAAGAGAAGGTGCACAGCGGGTCCCAAAGCGCCTGGGCGTCGAAGTGGCAGTGAATATCGACAATTCCGGGCGCGATTACCCGACCGTCGGCATCGATCGTGCGCAGGGCCGTGCCGGCGAGCCCGCCCGTCTCCACAATCCGCCCGTCCTTCACCGCCACGTCGCCGGCATAGGAGGGCATGCCTGAGCCGTCGATGACCCGTCCATTGCGTATGACCAAGTCGTATCCCATCGCACACCTCGTCGCCTTTCACCGGTCGACGCCTAACCCCGCCGGGCCCCCGCCGGAGGAGCCGCCCTATGCGGGCTATCCCCCGCTATCGTTACCGTCCCTTCCACTGGGGCTTACGCTTCTCCGCGAAGGCCCGTGGCCCCTCCAGCGAGTCCTCGGTCTCCCGGATGCTCGCCAATATATCCTCGGTGAACTTGGTGGAGTACTCCACCGGCAGGTTCCGCGCCGTCATCACGATTCGCTTGATCGCCCGCACCGCCAGCGGCCCGCACAGCTTGACCTCCTCGGCGATCTGCCACGCCGCCGCCATGGTCGTCTCCCTGTGCGGATGAACGCCGTGGACAAGCCCGATCCGGGACGCCTCCCGTGCGCTGATCAGGCTCCCGGTGAGCTGCATATAGAGCGCCTCGCCCAGCGGTATCATCCGCGATAGGTTGTGCAGCCCGTATCCGGCCAGCAGACTCCTGCGCGGCTCGGGGAGCCCGAAGCTCGACTGCTCGGACGCCACGCGGATATCGCACTCCAGCGCCAGCTCCAGGCCACCCGCCACGCAGTAACCGTCGATGGCCGCGATGATCGGTTTCCAAATGTTGAGCTCGGAAATGCTCACCCATGACGGTTCACCCTTCGCCGCCTTGGCCCCCGCTCCGGCAAAAGCTGAAAGCCCCTTCGACTGACGCTCGCTGATCTCTTTTAGATCGGCCCCGCTCGAAAACGCCCTCCCGCCCGCGCCGGTGATTATCGCGACGAACATGGCTGGGTCATCGCGAAAGTCGATCAACGCTTCCGCATACTGGCGGGACATCTCATGGCTGATGGCGTTGAGCACCTCCGGCCTGTTGAGGGTGATCTGGGCCACGCCATCACTCTTTTCGTAGTGAACCCAATTCGTCGAAGATTGCACGGATTCGTCCCTCCTCGCCCACAAATTGTCGAGCGAAGCCGCGATTCTAGCACAATCAAGCCCATTCATTGACAAACAGGCTACTAGCGCACAGACTTTCCCCATCTTAAGGGTATGGAGTCGCCGTAGCACTCCAGATCACGATGGTGCGCACCCTGGGAGTTGTCCATTTCCCCGCATGTGGCACGTGCGAGCACGCGGCAGACCTCTCGTCTGACTCACTCAGTCAAACATTCCCGAAGTTTCCCCGTTTGAAATCGTCTCGCTAAGGGGCGTTCCATGGATTTCCGACTGACAGAAGAGCAGTTAGGGTTCCGACAAGAGGTGCGCGAGTTCATTCAGAACGAGACGCCTCAGGAGCTCTTTGACGCCCGTAGCGTCACCTTCGGCTCCGGCAATGGGCTGTCCGCGAATCATCCCAAGGTCCGAGAGTACATTCAAAAACAGCGGGAACGGGGCTACACGGGTCTGGGCTGGCCCAAGGAGTACGGCGGTGGCGGAAGAACGGCCGCCGACGATTGGCTCCTCAGGGAGGAGATGAGCTATCACGATCTCCCCAGCGTCACGGGGGGGATGTACGCCAACGTCCTGGCGAAAATGGGGACCGAGGAGCAAAAGCGAGCGTATATCCCCGGGATGCTGACGGGGGATGTGCGCTTCGCTCAGGGCTGGACGGAGCCCCGGGGCGGGACCGACCTGGCGGGGCTTCAGACCCGGGCCGTGCGGGAGGGAGACGAATACCGCATCAACGGCCAGAAGATATTCACTACCGGCGGTCACCACGCCACCCACCTCTGGCTCATGGCCCGCACGGACCCCAATGAGCCCCGGCACAAGGGCATCTCCATGATCATCCTGCCGATGGGGACTCCCGGCATTGAGGTGCGTCCCCTCTACACCCAGGCTGACGAACGGACCAACGAGGTGTTCCTCAGCGATGTCCGCACCCCTGTCACCAACCTGGTGGACGAGGAGAACCGCGGATGGTATGTGGCCATGGCCATGGCGGACCTGGAACGGATCATGGTGATCAGCCACCTCCAGTGGTTCTACGATGAGCTGGTCAAGTACACGCGCGAGACCGTGGTGGACGGCAGGCTCCTGAGCCAGGACCCGCAGGTCCGGCAGATCCTGGGCCGGCTGGCGGTGGACATGGAGATCGGCAGGCTCCTGGGACTGCGCACCCTGTGGGCGGTGGACCAGGGCAAGCCGCTCAACGTGGAGGCGGCCATGAACAAGCTGTGGGTGGTGGAATACCGGGAGCGGCTGGCCAACGAGGCGATGAACATCATCGGTCCCCTGAGCCTTGTGCGGAAGGGCGCCGCGGGCGCGCCCCTGGCCGGCTTCGCCGAGGCCTACTATCGCGCCTATCCCATGTCGAAGTTTGGCAACGGCGGTGGCATCGTGCGGGACATCATCGCTCAGCGGGGGCTTGGCCTGCCCCGGAACCGCTAGCGGCTTCTTGTCCATCCACCGGCTGGACGGCACAACGTAAGGCCAAGAGGTGACCGGTGACTCAGCCCACGGCGCCGCGAAATAGAAGACAGGCCAAGTCCTTGCAGGAGATGGAGGAGTGGCTCGGCCGTAAGCTCCCAGCGGGGGAGGGGGCCGACGAGGTGACCCGTTCGGACATCCGGCGCAGGCTGGAGGTGGTCGGCTTCGATTGCCCCCTGCACTATGACGCCGCCGTGGCGAAGCGCCATGGGTACCGCGACATCGTCGCGCCCGCCATCATGGTGGGCACCTTCGCTCTGCCAGCCTACTGGAAGCCCGGCGACCCGGAGCCCCATCCAGGAGAGCCGCCGCTGATGCCCACTTTCTCCGTTTCCACGATGCCAATGCCAGGGACCCGCGGCATCGTGACGGACATAGATGTGGAGTATGGCGAGCCCGTTTATCCGGGCGACCGGATTAGTTGGCAGGGCGTGCTTACCAAGATAGTTCCAAAGCGGACCCGGATCGGAGAGGGTGCGTTCATCACGGCTCGGACGGTCTACTGGAAGCAGACGGGCGAGGTGGTGGCCACCGAGGACCTCACCACCTTCTCCTATACTCCAGACGAGTCCACGTAGCGGGCCAGACGAGACCACGTAGGAGGCCAGACGAGTCTACGTAGCGGGGAGCGCGGGTGACACAGGACTGGTCGCGACAGCTTCACTTCGAGGACGTGGAGGTGGGACAGGAGGTCCCGCCGACCGTGACGCCTATCACCCTTCAGCGGCTGGTGATGGAGGCGGCGGCCGACCGGGACTTCGTTCCCCTGCACCACGATGGCGGCTATGCCCGGGCGGGAGGCGCGCCCGACGCCTTCGCCAACGGGATGTTCATTCGACTGCTATTTGAGATGACCCTCCGCAACTGGATGGGGCTCGAAGGAAGGCTGAGGCGGCTGGGCTTCCGGATGCTTACGCACAACTACGTCGGCACCATCGTCACCTGCCGCGGCTGGGTCATCGACAAGCACACGAAAGATGGCGAGGGACGGGTGGAGCTTGACGTGTGGTACGAGTCGGACCGGGACGGCCAGACAATCACCACCGTGCGGGGCAGCGCGACCGTCTCTCTCCCGCTGAGAGCCCCGAAGTGTCGGGAGACCAGTCGGGCGCTCACATAGCGTAGGAGGCGAGCCAAAATGCCGAGTAACAACCCGCCGGGCGCCCTCGACGGTCTGCGAATCCTGGATCTGACCTCCGCGCTGGGGCAGCCATGCGGCCGCGCCTTGGCGGACCTCGGGGCCGACGTGGTCCTCGTTGAGCCCGCCGAGGGAAGTCCCAGCCGCAAGATGGCGCCCTTCGCGGGCGACATCCCCCACCACGAAAGGAGCATCTACTTTCTCAACTTCAACACGAACAAAAGAAGCGTTGCGTTAGACCTCGGCGCTCCTCAGGGCAAGTCAACGCTCCAGCAGCTTGCCCTTCACGCTGACGCCATCATCGAGAGCCATCCGGTGGGCTACCTCGATTCCTTGGGCCTCGGTTACCGCGACCTCGCTTCCCATCGTCCTGACCTCGTCTTCACATCCATCACGCCCTTCGGCCAGACGGGTCCTTATCGCGATTTCGTTGCGAACGACCTCGTCCTCGACGCCGTGGGTGGATACGTGTTCACCGAGGGGGAGCCGGACGAATCCCCGGTGGCCCAGCCCCACTATCAGACGTACCAGCTCACCGGTCTGCACGCCGCTTTCGGCACGCTGCTGGCGCTGCGACACCGCGACCGGACGGGCGAGGGCCAGCACGTGGACGTGGCCGCTCACGAGGTGATGGCGGGCTGCCAAATGCATCTGCGCGATTACGTCGCCCACCTGGACATGGGGAAGCGCTGGGGCAGCCTTCCCGGTCCACGGGGCGGGCTCTACCCCTGCAACATCTATGCGTGTCGGGATGGCTGGGTCGTGTTCACGATAATGTCGGACCGCCAATGGACTAATTTTGCCGAGTGGACGGAGGACCCGGTCCTTCTCCAGCCCAAGTTCCGCGACCCATCCACACGCACCGCGGAGATAGCGCTCGTCAATGAGCGGATCGGTGCATTCGTCGGCCGCTGGGACCAACACGAGTTCTTGGAGCAGGCGACGCAACGGCGTCTCACGGCTGGCGCCATGAACAGCCCGGCGGAGTTTGCCCAGGACCCCCATGTAGCTGGGGCCGGGGCTTTTGTGGAGACGGAACACCCCGTGGTGGGCAGGTACAAGACCATCGGCGCGCCCGTCCTCTACAGCCGCACTCCTTGGCGCATTCGCCGTCCCGCGCCGCTTCTGGGTCAGCACACCGAGGAGGTGCGGGCCGAGTGGCTGGCGGCAGAGCGAGCGCCGGCCCGCTCCCGTTCAAGCGGCGCTCCGGATGCACCCCGCGATGAGCTCCCGCTGGCCGGCGTCCGAGTCGCGGCCTTCAGCCGGGGGTGGGCGGCGCCCTATGGGACCCGCTACCTTGGCGACTATGGCGCCGAGGTCGTGAAGGTGGAGTCGGCCAAGTTCTCCGATGGCCGTACGGTGGACCGGCGGAAGGAGCCCGCCACATGGTGGGAGCTTGGGAGCCTCTTCGCGGAGATGAACCGGAATAAGCTATCGGTCACCCTGGACCTGCACACCAAGGAGGGGCAGCACCTGTTCAAGCAACTGGCAAAAGCCAGCGACGTGGTGGTGGAGAACAACAAGCCCGGCGCCATGGAACGGTTCGAGCTGACCTATGAAGACCTGAGCCGGATTAAGCCGGATGCCATCATGGTGCGCGCTCCGGCTTACGGGCTCACGGGTCCCCTCCGCGATCATCCGGCGATCGGCCCGTCGCTCACGGCGTTTACCGGGCTCGGATATCTCTGGGGGTTTCCAGGCTCATCGCGCCAATCGCGAAGCAAGTCCGCCTATCCGGACCTGCTCGTTGGAGCGCATATCGCCCTGGCCGTCATGGTGGCCCTCCGTCACCGGGACGCCACCGGCGAAGGTCAGCAGGTTGAAGTCCCCCAATTCCGGGCCACGGCCTCGATGATTGGGACAGCCTATCTGGAGCACTCCCTGAACAAAACGGGACCGGAGCCCATGGGAAACCGGGACTGGAACAGCGCCCCCCAGGGGGTGTACCGGTGCAAAGGCGACGACCGCTGGTGCGCCATCGCGTGCACCACCGATGATGAGTGGCGGAGGCTGTGCGAGCTCATCGGAAAGCCGGAGCTGGCCGGCGAGCCGTCCCTGAGTTCGGCGGGCGAGCGGGCCCAACACCACGACGAGCTGGACGCCGCGATTGAGGCTTGGACCGCGCAGCGCTCCCCTCACCAGGCCATGCTCCTGTGCCAGCGTGCGGGCATACCTGCGGGCGTCGTGGCCTCAAGCGAGGACCTTTATCGCGACCCGCAGCTACGCGAGCGCAACTACATCGTCTCCATCGACCATCCCACGATCGGACGTCTCGAGCATCCAGGCATGACCGTCCGCTTGACCAAGACCCCCGGACAAGTACGCTATCCCTGCCCCACGATAGGCCAGCACACCTCCTACGTGCTGCGGGAGATACTGGGAATCCCCGAGGAGGACCAGCGTCAACTGGAGGCGGCGGGGGCGGTTGCCTAGTTATCGTTGCCGCTTTGGTCTTGGGCTCCCGTGCAGACCGTCTGGCTCCCAAGCCCCGTTCCGAAACAGGGGCGGGCCAACCGGCCTGAATCTGTTCCTAATCAACTCCTGATTTGGCCCGTTCCAGAAGGAAATGATTCTGGTCACCCAAATAAGCTAGGTCTCGTCAGGCACGCACCTTGTGGTCTCGTTGTTCTACCGAGGAAAGGAAGAAACTAGCTGTAGACAATGTCTGTGAGCCGGGACTAGAATAGGGTAAAGTCCCGTTTTAGCCACCGGATTAGCTTTGAAGCAGCTTGAACAATGTCTTAACCTGTTCTGGTCCCAACAGACGCCGATGATTATAGCGCCAGACATACCCAGCAAGATAGAGGGGCAGCCGTTCTCGGCGGACTCCCCCTTTGGCTGCCAGACGCCGCTTGAGATAACCCCAGAAGCCCTCCAAGCCGTTGACGTGGCTCCCTTGCCGATCGCTGAACGCCTGGCTGTGGTCCACAAGCCGGTGGACGTAGCCCCCCGCTGCGACGCCCGTGTAGCTGGTAAAGGTGTCCGAGCAGACGATGGAGCCACGTTGCACGCGTTGGTGCAGGAGCGGCAGCAGCGTCTTGGCTTCCACGTTAGGTACCACTTGCGCCCACACCAGGCCACCTCGACACAGGATCCCAAAGACAGCTTGCTTAGTGGTTCCACGGCCCCGCTTCGTGCCCTGAACACGCTTTGCCAGGCGCCTGTTGCGCCAGGAACCTCCCAGGTAGGTCTCGTCGACCTCCACCACGCCGGAGAAGACATGGGGAACGTCCCGGACCATGGCCTGGCGCACCACGATCAGGGCTCGCAGGACTCGCTTTCGCTCCAGGCGGGCCTCCTGGGCAATCACCTCGGCACTCTGCCCCAAGACGAACCAGCGCAACAGTCGCCGCCACTCCCCTGGCGACAACCGAAGCGGCAGCGCCCTGGGCACCCACTCGTAGTGGCAGGCTGCACAACGACTCTTACCTCGCCGAATGCTCCAGCTCTTGGCGTGTTGACATCGAGGGCACCCAATCTTCCGTCCCATGCCACCATTCGCTCACAGGTGGCTGTTTTGGGACTATACCCCTAGAATATCCTTCGCATGGATGCCACTTTGAACTGGGTTAGGGTCCTTTCCGAAGACGCACTCCCCCCGGGCGCCCGTCGGGTTGTGGATGCAGGCAAAAGCTCTATCCTTCTCCTTCACCACGAAGGCCAGATTTACGCTGTGGAGAGCAAGTGCCCTCACTTGAGAGGGCCGCTGGAGAAAGGCAAAGTCACCGAAGATGGCGTCATCTTCTGTCCCTGGCACCACAGCGCGTTCGACCTGCGTAGCGGTGACGTAAAGGCGTGGAGCCCATGCCCGCCAGGCGCAGGGCGAGTACTGGGAGCGATTCGGCGGAAAAGGGCACTGAGGGTTTTGCAAACGCGACTGGAAGATGGTCACATCTGGGTTGCCTCCTAGGCTGCCAGCAGCTTCCATACCACTCTGTTTCGGTGAACCCAGGTTGACGAAAGTATTTCTGAGCAAACGAGAGCCCGCTGGGATAACCAGCGGGCTCTTTCGTGTTCATGGTAGAGATGGGGGAGATTCGATTTCGGCTGTGAACACGTGATGTAGCCGCGGTATGGTACGGTTCCTCACAGTGCGAGGAGATCGTACGATGGCCAAACTGCTTTTGAAGATAACGGTGGTCGTCGGCATGCTGTGGATCATCGCTGCATGCAGCGATGATGGGCAGAAAGGGCCAAGCAGCGGGTCAGGGCCATCAGGTGGTACTCCAACACCCACGCCGACTGCGACATCGACCGCTACCCCGACAGCGACACCACCAGCGCCAACCGCCACGCCCATCGCGACGCAGGAGGTCGAGTTCAGGGTCTCCGCGCCCGAGACCGGCGACGAAAACGCGGTGCGGCTGCAGATATTGTTCGCTGGTGACTTCCAGGAGCTTCAGCAAGTCGAGATGCAGAAGAGCGGGAAAGTGTGGACCGCGACTGTTCAACTACCACCCAGCAGCTTGATCAGCTACGTGTACGACCATTTCAAGAGCGGCGAGTCCCAGGAAAACTTCAAGGGCAAGCGCGAGGCCCACAGTGACACGGTCCAGGTCCACAGCAGGTTGTTGCTTGTCGCATCCGGTAGGACGCTCGTCGAGGACGTCGTCGAGACGTGGAACGACACGCGCGCTCCCGCTGTTACAGGCACGCTGTCTGGGATCGTGACGGACGCGATCACCGGTGATCCGCTCATCGACGTCGACGTCACCGCGGGCGGAATTCACATCGCAACCGACTTCGAGGGAAGATTCCAGTTCAACAATATCGCCGCTGGTGTCCAGCGAGTTACTGCACACACAACTTTGGGAGACTATCGTGCGACCGATGGGTCCGCCACGGTCCCTGCTCAGGGCGCCGCCGAGGTCACGATCGCGATGGAGCCAGCGGAGGCTGTCGACGTCACGTTTGACGTCGCGCTGCCGGAGGAGACGCCACCGGACGCTGTGATCAGGGTGGCCGGGAACGTCTTTCAATTGGGCGCGGCACGTGTATTCCAGAACCA
Source organism: Dehalococcoidia bacterium (assembly GCA_965249185.1). Classification (GTDB taxonomy): domain Bacteria; phylum Chloroflexota; class Dehalococcoidia; order Lucifugimonadales; family Australimonadaceae; genus CBDFLS01. The sequence goes on along the minus strand of CBDFLS010000001.1, from coordinate 237,123 downwards.
ACCGCGGCTCGTCCAGGACATCTCGCTACCCCCGCTGGAGCGCGTGTCGCAAACCCGCGCCAGGGGCACGTTTCGCTTACACGAAGGGACGTATCTGAACTACTACTTCACTCTCGCTGGGACATTCCATGGTCATGAGTTCACCGCCGAAAATCAATTCGCGTATCACGAATCCTTCGTGAGCGCCTCGTCGCCGACGTTGTCAGACCGGGTCGTCGCATGGAAGTCGGAGCACCAGCGCATGGTCGAGCTTCGCATCACGACGCCACCAAACACGGACCCCAACACTTTCCTGGGCGTCGTGACCGGCCCCACGCATATAGCGTCGCGCGTCAGCCGCACGGAATTCGTCACCTACCTCACGGGATTCCCGGGCGAAACCATCACGTATGCTCTGAAATTAGGTGATCACCACGAGGTGGCCGACGCATCGTCAGATGCCGGACCTGGTGGTCAGAGGACGGTAATCGTGGGCGAGACCAGCACCGTTGAGCACGTGACGGTCGAACGCTGGGGCGCGCATCCGCGGGTCAGCGCCGCAACCCCCGGCACCGAGGTCGACATCGCGTTCCGGGCGAGCTTGCCCAGCGGCACGCCCGCCGATGCCAGTGTCCGCGTCGTAACGAGCGCTGGCTCAGCCGCACGGAGCTTCGGCCTTCGCAGAGTGCCGGGCGCCCAACTCTGGGTAGGGACTCTTCAACTCCCTGCGGGCGCGGAGGTGGCGTACCAGATCGACGCGTCGGGTGCTGGACCCCGGCTCGGCCCTCAGCGCACCCTGACCGTGGAGTACGTTGGCCAGGTGGTCGACGACTGGGTGACCGCTTGGTCGGATGCACCGCTGCCCACCGGAGGCATACGGACTGACTACATCACCGGGTTTCACACGCCCGATTTCTGGTCTGACGGGATGAAGCCGCTTACCGAGTCTACCTACCGTCGCATCGCGGAACACAACGGTGGCTGGGTCGCGCTGTCGTCCGTGTGGCACTACGGTACGATCCTGCCACTGCCCACGATTGAGTCGCGGCAACTCTACTCGCCTGGGGTGCTCACGCCGCGGCCACACGTCGTGGAACAGGCGCGCGTCGCGAGAGAGATGGGCCTCAAGACCTTCCTCGCTCCCCAGTTCAACATGGAGATGGTCCCAGGCTTCTCCGACCAGATCAATGAGATCAAGAGCGATGGGTGGCGGGACGGCTGGTTCGAAGTAGCCGAAGAACTCTGGCTCTATCACGCAGACCTTGCGCAAGACATCGACGCGGACTTGCTCATGCTCCCAGGGTTCATATATCACGTCTTCTCAAGCTCCGACCGATTCGAATCGTTCGAATCTTTCCAACTCTTTGATGAACGCTTGATCGGACTCGTGGATCGAGTCCGTGAGGTCTACTCCGGCAGGGTCCTCATCAGCGGAGAGCTGCTCGATTCAGACCTGCCCGGCGAAGCGGACGTTGTTGGCATCACGACCTTCGGCATCAGCACGAGTATTCTTCCGCCGAGCGCCAGCGTCGAGGAGTGGTACACGACGTACGACGACCTGTTCAAAGAGGTCTTAGACCCCAAGTGGGAGCGATGGGGTTTGCCCGTGTTGATCTACCAACTCACCATCCCGGCATCCAGCGGTGGGGAGGGCGACGAGGTCGCACAGGCCAATCAGCTCGAGGGAATCATGCGGGCCATCGATGAGCGCCCATGGGTTGCAGGCTCCTTCACCTGGGCCTACCACATGGTCGATCAGCCCATCGCTGAGAACGGCCTCAGAGCCCGGCTGGGAGAGGCGGTCCTGGCCAAGTATTACGGTATGTTCAGCGGGCAGAATTAGGCGTCGCGCGGCATCACGACGCGCAGGTCTGTCCTGAGCCCTATCTCTTGCTCCCGTTCAACCATGCGGCCGAAGCTAGGCGAAGGCGCATGCGAGTCGACGACCTCGAAGCCACGGTGGAGATGGGGAGAGTCGATCTCCCCGTCCAGCAGATGGTGGGCGAGGAGCGTGGGGGTCCTTACGCCAGAGCGCGGAGGCGCTTCATCACCCGGGGAAGCTCCGACAGCAGGTCGCCGGCCATGAGGCCGGCGTCGCCTATGTCCTGCCGCACGCGCTCGCCCGCGGAGCCGTGGACGTAGACGCCCGCCACCGCCGCTTCGTAGGGTTGCGCGCCCTGGGCCAGCAGCGAGCCGATGACTCCCGCCAGCACGTCGCCGGTGCCGGCGGAGGCCAGGGCCGGGTTCGCGAAGGGGCTGATGCAGGTGCGGCCGTCGGGCGCGGCGATCACCGTATAGGCGCCCTTCAGCACCACCACGTGCCGCCACCGCTCGGCGGCGCTCTGGGCGGCCGCCATCCGGTTCGCCTCGACATCGGCGATGGAGCAGCGCAGCAGTCGCGATAACTCGCCGGGGTGCGGTGTCAGCACCGAGGGCGTCTGGAGCCGCTCCGACCATCCGTGGGTCCGGGCCAGCGCGTTGAGCGCGTCCGCGTCGAGGACCAGGGGCCCGCGCAACGGCGGCTCCACCAAAAGCACCTGCTGGATGAACTCCTGCACCGACTCGGCCTGGCCCAGGCCGGGCCCAAGGACTCCTGAGTCGGCCTCCTCCAGGGCCTGGCGCACCGCATGTGCGGCGGCGGCGGACACCGCTCCCTCGGGGGTCTCGTCCAGGGGCAGGAACACCGGCTCCATGGCCTGAGCAGCCGCCAGACGGTAGACACTGTTGGGCGTCGCCAGGGTCACGAGCCCCGCGCCGGCCCGGTATGCGCCGGCACACGCCAGCGACGACGCGCCCACGAAGCGGCGCGAGCCCGCCACGACCACGAGTCGCCCGAAGGTGCCCTTGTGGCTGTTCAGCGGCCGAGGAGGCAGCAGCGGCGCCACCAGCCCATCCTCCGCCAGCTCCAGGGCCACGTCGTGATCGGCATCCTTTGGAACGCCGATGTCCGCCGTCTCCAGCCGGCCCACGTACTCCGCCCCGGGGAAGCGGAACATCCCCACCTTGGGAGCGCTGAGTGTCACCGTCAGGTCCGCCATGGCGCACACGCTGTCCACGGCCCCCGTATCCGCGTTCATTCCCGTGGGCAGGTCCAGGGCGACGAGCTTCAGGGCCTGCTGCTGGGTCCGGCTCTCTCCCAGGGCCTGGAAGATGGAGCGAAGGGGCTCCTCCAGGGGACGGTCCTGGCCGATGCCAAGGACGGCGTCCAGCACCAGGTCGGTCAGGGCCAGGTAGCTGCTCAGCGCCAACTGGTCGGGGTCCTCCCGCGCCTCCACCACGCGCATTCGCCGGCTGCGGCACTCCTCGAACTTGTCCTCACGGCCCCGGCTGGCGGCGGTCATATAGAGGCTTACCAGGGCGCCCCAGTCGGAGAGGTAGCGGGCCGTCACCAGGCCGTCGCCGCCGTTGTTGCCGGGTCCCACTAGCACTAGGACCCGCTTGCCGCGGATGCCGTCCAGGAGCTGGGCGATGGTCCTTGCAACGACCAGCCCCGCCGCCTCCATGAGGGTGTCGGTGGAGACGCCCGCGGCCTCGCTGCGCTCCTCCAGCCGCCGCATCTGTTCGACGGTGACGATCTTCATGGGCGATTCCCCACCACGGAGGCGATGGCGTAAGCCCTGGAGTGCGAGAGGCTGACGGCCAGACCGTCGAGGCCCAAGAACTCGGCACGCCGGGAGGCGCGGCCGTGGAGGAGGATGCGGGGCGCCTGGCCTGGCTCGCGCGCCACCTCCACCTCGCGCCAGCCGACTCCCCGCCTGCCCGTGCCCAGCGCCTTCATGGCGGCCTCTTTGGCGGCGAACCGGGCCGCCAGCCGTTCGGCCCGTCCCCGGCAGAACGCAATCTCGCCGGGGGTGTAGACCCGCTGCAGGAACCGGTCGCCCCAGCGCGTCACCGCCGCAGCGATCCGGTCGATCTCCACCATGTCGACGCCCACCATCATATCCATTGCTGCTATCAAGCCTCCCGCCCGGGGCTCACGATTATAGTTAGCTGGCGCCCGAAGTGTCCAACCGGAGCCCGGTCCGGCTAGGACTGACGTACGTCATGGCTGTGCTATCATGCTGGGCGCTCACTCCACGAAAGGTGCCCATGCCCGCCCAGATCATTGATGGCAAGGCGATGGCCGCGGATGTCCGTTCCGAGGTGGCGGACGGCGTGCGGCGCCTCGTCACCACAACGGGAGTCACGCCCGGCCTGGCCGCCGTGTTGGTGGGAGACGACCCGGCATCGGCGGTTTACGTGCACAACAAGACACGCGCCTGTCGGGAGGCGGGCATCGTCAGCGAGACGTTCCAACTGGACGCCTCCATCACGGAGGAGTCGCTGGTGGGATGGGTCCGGCGTCTCAACTCAGACCCACGCTTCCACGGTATCCTGGTACAGCTCCCGCTGCCGGCCTCCATCGACGAGCGCACGGTGGTCATGAGCATGGACCCGGCCAAGGATGTGGACGGACTGCATCCGCTGAATGGCGGACGGCTTCTGAACGGCAGTCCGCGGTTCGTGCCCGCCACCCCTGCCGGCATTCAGCAGATGCTGGTGCGCAGCGGCCATAGCCCATCGGGCAAGCATGTGGTGGTCTGTGGGCGCAGCGATATCGTGGGCAAGCCCCTGGCCGCGCTGCTCATGCAGAAGGCCGAGCACGCTAACGCCACCGTCACCATCTGTCACACCGGCACGCCCGACCTGGGCGCCATGACCCGCCAGGCGGACATCCTGGTGGCCGCCATCGGCCGCGCGAAGGCCATCGGGGCGGAGATGGTCAAGCCGGGCGCGGCGGTTATCGACGTGGGCATCAATCGCGTCGAGGACCCGTCGGCGTCCAGGGGGTACCGGCTCGTGGGCGACGTCGACTTCGTTGGGGTGTCCCAGGTCGCTGGCGCCATCAGCCCGGTGCCCGGCGGCGTGGGCCCCATGACCGTCGCCATGCTCCTCGTCAACACCCTGCGGGCCGCCCAGCACAGCGCCGGCGTGATCCCGGCCGCCTAGGAGGCGCTTCGAGGCATGGCATCCCGGCCCGTCGTCATCCTGCTGGGGGGAGCGCCCGGCACCGGCAAGACCACCGTGGCCAACCTGCTGGTACGCCAGCTTGACCTGGTCCATCACCTGAGCACCGGCTTTATCCGCGCCTCAATCCGCCATCTGCTTCCGGAAGCCCAGGCCCGCGCGCTCCAGAGGGACTCCTACGACGCCTGGCGGGAGCTTCCCAACCCCTCGGACGGCGGTGTCTCGACGTTGCTCCAGGGGGTGGCCCATCAGGCCACGATCATCGGGCCCTCCATCAGGACGTGTGTGGAGAGGGCGCTGGAGGAGGGCATAGGGCTGGTGGTGGAGGGGACTCAGTTGGTGCCGGGCGTGCTCGATGCCGGCGAGTTCGGGGCCACCCTCTTCTGCGTGCTGGATGTGCCCGACCGGAAGGCGTTGCGTCAGCGTGTCGTCAGCCGGAGCCACGACCTCCGGAAACTCTCCGAGGGGCAGCTAACGAGCTTGCTTCAGCTCCAAGAAGAGCTCGTTGCCCAGGCCCATGCCCACGGCGTGCCGGTGGTCGTCAACGACCATCTTCCAGACACCGTTCGAGAGATCGAGAGGCTCACAGGCCGCTCCGCTTGAGCGATGGCCCTGGACGGTGCGCGGGAGGCGGGCAGGCGCGGTTCGCGTGAGAGAGCGTTTCGTCTTTGTCATTCTGAGTCCTTCCGCAGGAAGGACGAAGAATCTACTTCTCGTTCAGGATGAATTCCGCGAAGGTTCTCCATGAGCCTGGCGTTATTGCCGCTCATGGTTCGACAGGTCCGACAACGTCGGACTCTCGATAAGATCGGAGCTCACCACGATGGTTCGACAGGCTCACCATGAGCGGGGAACCAAATCCGCGCACCCTGAGCTTGTCGAAGGGTCACCCTGAGCCCTTCGGCTTTGCTCAGGACAGGCTTGTCGAAGGATCACCATGAGCGGAGGCAAGGGCCGCCCACCACTCAGCGGAAGCGTGGGCTCACTCCGCGATCTCGAATATCGACTCGACCTCCACCGCCGCTCCGGCGGGCAGCGAGGCGTGGCCGACGGCGCAGCGGGAGTGGCGGCCATTGTCGCCAAATACCTCCACCAGCAGGTCGGAGCAGCCGTTCATCACCTTGGGGTGGCGCTCAAAATCGGGGGTGGAGTTCACCATTCCGAAGAGGCGCACCACCCGGCTCACGCGGTCCAGGTCTCCCAGGGCCGCCTTCACCGCCGCCAGGATCCGCAGGCCCGTGGAGCGCCCGGCCTGGTATCCCTCCTCGACGCTCATGGTGTCGCCCAGCTTGCCGGTGAGGACGCTGCCATCCTCGTTCCTCGAGACCTGGCCGGCCATGAACAGCAGGTTGCCGGTGCGGACCGACGGGACGTAGCTGCCCGCCGGCTTAGGCGCCTCAGGCAGCGCGATCCCCAGCTCCTGCAGTCTCGCCTCTATGCCAGTAGCCATGTTTCCTCCTTCTTGAGCTTCTTTTCATTCCCTGGGCTGGAGGGCCCTGGGCCGGAGGGCTAAGGCCCCGCCAACTCCAATACGCACTCGATCTCGATGGCGACGCCCGAGGGCAGCGATGGGTGTCCCGCCACCGCCCTGGCATGGCGGCCGCGCTCACCGAACACGCCGACCAGCAGGTCGGACGCGCCGTTCATCACCTTGGCGTGGCCGTCGAAGTCGGGCGTGGCGTTCACCATGCCGAACATGCGGACCACTTGGCGTATTCGGTCCAGGCCGCCCGCGGCATCTCCGGCCACGGCGAGGATATTGAGCATCGCGTTTTGTGCCGCCTGGTATCCCTGTTCGACGGACATGCTCGCGCCGAACTTGCCGGGAAGCGGCTTGCCGTCGGGAGTGCGGCACATCTGGGCCAGGAAGAGGAGATTGCCGGTGCGGACCGAGGGGATGTAGTTCGCGCCCGGCGGGAATAGCGCGGGCAGCGAGAGCCCCAACTTCTTCAGCCGCGCTTCCGGGGTATCGGGCAGCCGGGCTTCCGGGGTGTTGGGCATAGGCTTTTTTCAGGGCCGTGGCCGGACGCACGTCTCAAGCGGAAGCAAGAGGCCTGGGTCCCGCTAGCGGTCCTTAGTCTCGCTTTCGGCCTTCGGTTTGGGCAGGAGCTGCAGGTGTAGCTCGCGGAGCTGCTTATCGTTCACCGGCGCCGGGGCGCCAAACAGGAGGTCCACCGCGGCCTGGTTCTTGGGGAACGCGGTGACGTCGCGGATCGACTCGGCGTCCTCCACCAGCATTGTCACCAGCCGCTCGATGCCCCCGGCAAAGCCGCCGTGGGGCGGTGCGCCGTACTCGAAGGCGTCCAGCAGGTGCGAGAACTCGCTCCGGACCTCCTCGGCCGAGTAGCCCATGACCTTGAAGAGCCGCTCCTGGAGCTCCCGCTGGTGGATCCGGATGCTTCCTCCCCCAAGCTCGCTGCCGTTGCAGACGAGGTCGTAGGCTTTGGCCGTTACCGAGCCGGGGTCCGACTCCAGGGAGTTCCACCCATCGTCGGTGGGCGATGTGAAGGGGTGATGGACCGCCTGCCAGCGACTCAAGTCCCCGTTCCATTCGAGCAGGGGGAAGTCGGTGATGAAGGCGAAGGCCAGTATATTTTGGTCAGCCGGGCCCAGTTGGTGGCCGACCCGCTGGCGCACGTGACCGAGCGCCGGCCCCACAATCTCCAGGGGCCCCGCGGCCATGAGGAGCATGTCGCCTGGTTTGGCGCCGGTACGCACGGCCAGGCCCAGCACGTCCTCCAAGCCCAGGGCCCTGCCCGCCGAGGAGCGGACCTGCTCGACCGTCATGGCCTCCAGCGCCGCCGCCTTCTCATCCAGGCCGATGGTGACCAACCCACCAAGGCCGTGGCTTCGGGCCAGGGCGATCAGCTCGTCGCTCTCCCGGCGCGAGAGGCCCGCCATGCCGGGCGCGGCGAAACCGACGACGACGCCCCCTTTGGCCACGGCGTCCCGGAAGACCCGGAACTCCGTCCGAGCGGCCAAGTCGGTCAGCTCCACCAGCTCGAGACCGAACCGCAGGTCGGGCTTGTCGGTGCCGTACCTGGCCATGGCTTCGGGGTAGGAGAGGCGTGGGACCGGCGTGATCACGCGCTTGTGGGGCGCCACGCTCTCGGCCAGGGAGGTGTAGAGCTCCTCCATCAGGCCGATGACATCGTCCCGCTCCACGAAGGACATCTCCAGGTCAAGCTGCGAGAACTCCGGCTGCCGGTCGGCGCGCTGGTCCTCGTCCCTGAAGCACCGGGCGATTTGGAAGTAGCGCTCGATGCCGCCCACCATGAGGAGCTGCTTGAGCTGCTGGGGCGACTGGGGTAGGGCGTAGAAGCTGCCAGGGTGGACACGGCTCGGGACCAGGTAATCGCGGGCCCCCTCGGGCGTGCTCTTGATCAGGATGGGAGTCTCCACCTCCAAGAACCCCCTGGCGTCCAGGAAGTCACGGATGTACTTGACCGCCCGGTGCCGCACGGTGATGTTGTGGCGCATCTGGGGCCGGCGCAGGTCAAGATAGCGGTACTGGAGACGGAGCGCCTCGTCGACGGGGGCGTCCTCGTTCACCTCGAAGGGCGGCGTCTTGGCGGGGTTGAGCACGTGGAGAGCGGAGGCCGTCACCTCCACCTCGCCGGTGGCCAGGGCTGGGTTTGCCGTGCCCTCGGGGCGGCGCTGGACCTTGCCGGTCACCTGGACCACCCATTCGCCGCGGAGCTGCTCCGCCTCTCGGTGGGCGTCTGGGGCATCGGCGGGATTGAAGACCACCTGGGCGAGCCCGCGGCTGTCCCGCAGATCGATGAAGACGAGGCCGCCGTGGTCGCGCCGTCGGTGGACCCAACCAGCCAGGGTGACTGTCTGGCCCTGGTGCTCTGTTCGCAAGTCGCCGCAGGGGATGGTCTTAAGCAAGGGGGCCCCGTGGTCGTGAGAGGATAGCCGGCGCGCGCATTATAGACAGCGCCGGGGGACGGGTAAACCGAAGGGGCGCCTTGGGCGCGCCCCTCGCTGGCAGACCGGATATGCGAAGACCCTTACGCCTCGTCGTCGGGGGCCTTGGCAGCCTCGGGGCTGGCGTCGTGGTTAGTGTGTGGGCGGCGGTGCAGCGCGTCGTGGATGCGGACCAGCGCGACTATGTGGGGTGAGTCGTCGCCCCCCTCGATGCGCTGGCCCAGCGCATCGGCCTTGTCGCCGGACTGCGCCACGGCCTTGCGAAGTCCGATGATCACGAGCGCCATGGCGCCGAGCCAGAAAACCGAGCGAAAGAGACCCAACACGCGCTTCCTCCTCCGTGGTCTGGGGAGTCGTTGCTCCGGCGTCCGTGCCTCGCGGCTAAAGGCCAGAGCGGGGCCACGCTTCTCTTACTCTAGCGCAAATGGGGGTGGATGCCAACCGAGAGGCCACCTCGCCGACAGGTGGTGAGATATAATGAAAAGGATAGCCTGCCGCGCGAGGCATTGAGCACATCTATGGGATGGAGGACTTAGGTGGAGATAGGCCAGCTCCAAGCCTTTCTCATGGTGGTCCAGCACCGCAGCTTTACCCGGGCGGCGGAGGCGCTGGGTGTTACCCAGCCGTCGCTTAGCGCGCGGGTGATATCGCTGGAGCGGGAGGTGGGGGAGCCCTTCTTCCACCGGCTGGGCCGCGGCGTGCGGCTGACCGATGCGGGCCGCGCCTTTCTTCCCTACGTGGAGCGCTCCATGGAGGCGCTGCGCAACGGCCAGGAGGCGCTGGAGGCCCACCGTACGGCCTCGTCGGGCAAGCTCTACATCGGCGCGGCGCGGGCCGTCTCCACCTACGTTCTGCCCGACATTGTGGCCACCTTCCGCCAGCGGCACCCCGGTCTCGACGTGGCCATCAAGACGGGCCGCTCCACCCAGGTGCTGGAGATGGTGCTCTCCGAGGAGATCCAGGTTGGCATGGCCCGCACGCTGGTGCACCCGGACGTGGTCTCCACGCACCTCTACGATGAGAAGATTGTCCTGGTGACCCATCCCGACCACCGGTTCGCGCGATCGGGGACCGCGAGTATCTACGAGGTGGCCTCCGAGCCCCTGATCCTCTACGATAAGGAGTCCACCTACTTCGTGCTCATCAACCGGGTCTGCCGCGAGGCGGGCATCGTGCCCAACGTTCAGATGGACCTGGACAGCATCGCCGCCACCAAGCGGATGATCGAGCGGGGGCTGGGCATCAGCTTCCTGCCCTATAACTCGCTGCAGCGGGAGCTGGAGCTGGGGACGCTGGCCCATGTGCGGCTCGAGGAGGGGTATCGCGTGACCCTGCCCACGTCGGTCATGGTGCGCCGGGCCGCCAGCTACGGGGCCATCGTTACCGTCTTCCTCGACCTGCTCCAGGAGCTCTACCCCACAGTGAGCGAGCCCGCCGCGGCCGGGTAGGGCGCCCCAGCCCCGAATACGGCCGCAAACCCAGTGTGTCCGTGACCGACGGATGCCGGACCCTCAAGATGGCTCTACGATACGCAGGGACGTGGCGTAGAACACGTCCACCGGCCCTTCCCATGTGGCCCTGACCACCAGCGCGTACTCTCCTGGAGGCGCATCAACGCGGTACCGGAATGAGAGCGCCGGAGCAGGCATGGACCGGTCTATCGCCTGGGCGCCATCTGGCAGGTCGTCGGGAAACTGCAGAAACCACCCGTGGGCCCCTGTTTGCGTGTAAAGCCGCAGCTCCGTGCGGACCGGAGGCTGCTGGACTCGCGGGTCGAAGGCGAGCTCAAGGGCCGCTCCCGTTGGAACGGCGAAGGATGGGTCCGCATCCGGGTATTGGCCCGTGGAGTCTATATAGAGCCTATCGCAACGGTAGGAGGTCACCACCGCGTCCCGGGCCATTGCCTCGAAAGAAAGGGAGAGGGCCAAGCGGTCTTGGCAGGAAGCGCCGGGACCCGAATCCGGCTCTGGTGTTGGCGTGGCGGTAGGCTTAAGCGTCGGGGTCGCTGTTGACGTTGGTGTAGGCGTGGGTGTGCTCTGGTCACATGCGGCTGCCAGCACCAGCAGGCCAAGCAGCAGGGCGATAGGCGTAAGGGCAGGCAATCGTTTCATTTAAGTCATCAGGGTTGTTCGCCAGAGTATATGCGGCACGGTCCCTCCCCACATAACGACGGACGACGACGGAGAAAAGTTCCGGTGACTCAGACCGCAGCGGGCGCCCGTTTCCTCCTCACCTTCGCATGCGCTATAATGCTCTCATTCCCCTAGCTAGAGCGCGTACAGCGTGAAGGCTACCACTGAGGCAGCGTGAAGGTCACCACTGAGGAGCGTCCCCAGCAAGAGGCCCTGCTCAACATAGAGCTTGAGCCCGATGATGTGGAGACATACCTGGAGCGGTCCTACCGGAAAACGGTGAAGCGGCTCAATGTGCCCGGCTTCCGCAAGGGCAAGGCGCCGCGCCGCATCATCGAGCAGTTGTACGGCCGCGAGTACCTGCTGAACGAGGCCCTCGACTTCATGTTGCCCGAGGCCACCAACCGGGCGTTGGAGGAGTCCTCCTTGGAAGTGGCGGGTGTACCCTCCATTAAGCTGGAGCAGTTGGACCCGCCCAGCTTCACCGCCACCATCCCGCTCACGCCTAAGGTAGACCTGGGCAACTACCTCTCCCTGCGCATTCCGAAGGAGCGCACGCGCATCTCGAAGGAGCAGGTGGCCAATGTGGTGGAGCAGCTCCGCCTGGATATGGCCCCCTGGGAGCCGATAGACGGGTCTGTGGCCTACGGCGATCTCCTCAATATCACCGTGCGTGGCTGGGCGGGGGAGGAAGAGATTCTCAGCAGTGAGCGCGCGGACTATGTGGTCCGCGAACGATCGCGGCTGCCGGTGCTCGGCTTTGCCGAAGCGCTGGTTGGCGCAAAGAGCGACCAGCGCTTGGAATTCACCATCGAGGTGCCGGAGGACGAGGACAACCCTCAAGTGGCCGGCAAGAGTTGCGGATTCGAGGTGACGGTCCACGACGTCAAACGCAAGAGCCTGCCGCCGCTCGATGACGAGTTCGCCAAGGGCGTGGGCGAGGGATACGAGACGCTGGCGGCGTTGAGAAGCAAGGTGGAAGAGGACCTCACCCGGCAGGAGGAGCAGGCCTCGGAAGCCAGGTACCAGGAGCAGATGCTCGACGCGGTCCTGCGCAACGCCACCATCGATTTTTCGCCGCTTCTGGTGGATCATGAGGTGGAACACCAGCTCCATGACCACGCCGAGGCTCTCCGCACCGGCAGGGTAACGGTGGAGCAGTACCAGCGGCAGCTCGAATGGGCAGGCAAGAGCGCCGGCGAGGTGCGGGACGCGTCCCGCCCGGGCGCGGAGGCGCAGATCAGGCGGGCCCTGGTGTTGCGGGAGGTTATCGAGCAGCACCGTATCGAGGTTTCGGACGACGAGATCAAGGCCGAGGTCGAGAAGCTCGCCACGGACTCCGGCGCTCAGGCCGATGCGGTACGCAAGATATTCGCGTCGGAGGAGGGCCGGACATCGCTGCGGCGCACCGTGGTGAGCCGCAAGGCCATGGAGATGCTCACCGGCATCGCGAAGGGCGAGATTCCGGCGGCGGAGCCTGCCCGCGCCAAGGCCAAGGGCAGGGCCACGGACACGCGTGGCAAAACGGCGTCAGCAAAAACGAAGAAGACCACCAAAAAAGGAGGCGGGAAGAATGCTTGATCCCCGGGAGCGTGCCACGAACATCATCCCCATGGTCATCGAGAGCGGCGCCCGCGGGGAGCGCGCCTTCGACATCTATTCGCTGCTGCTCAAGGAGCGAATCGTGTTCCTGGGGATGCCGATCAACGACCAGGTGTCCAATCTGATCATCGCTCAGCTCCTCTATCTGGAGCGCGAGGACCCGGAGAAGGACATCAGCCTCTATATCCATAGCCCGGGAGGGATTATCACGGCGGGGCTGGCCATCTACGACACGATGCAGCTCATCCGGTGCGACGTCTCCACCATCTGCGTGGGCATGGCGGCCAGCATGGCGACCGTCCTGCTTGGCGCCGGAGCGCCCAAGAAGCGTTACGCCTTGCCCAATTCCACCATCCATATGCACCAGGCCATGGGAGGCGCATCGGGACAGGCGGCGGATGTGGAGATCGCCGCGCGGGAGATCCTGCGCATGCAGGACAAGATACGCACCATCCTCTCCGCGCACTCCGGCCAGGCCTACGATAAGATCGTCAGGGACACGGACCGCGATTTCTACATGAGCTCGGAGCAGGCCGTCGAGTACGGCATTGTGGACGAAGTGCTGGGCTCTTCCCCCGCCAAACTCTCGTCCGACGACGCCAAGGCGAGCACCTAGGAGCGGCTGTCGCAATGCCTACCCCCAGCAGGTCCGGCGGCAAGAGCGCGCACCTCTGCTCCTTCTGTGGCAAGGCCCAGGAGCAGGTCAAGCGGCTCATCGCAGGGCCGGGCCGGGTGTTCATCTGTGACGAGTGCGTTTTCCTTTGTCAGCAGATCATTCTGGAGGAGAGAGGGCCCGCGGCGCCGCCCCCGGCGGTGTCCCGGCAGGGCCTCTCTCCCCGCCAGCTCTTCGACCATCTCAACGAGTATGTGGTGGGCCAGGACCGGGCCAAACGCGTCCTCAGCGTTGCGGTCTACAACCATTACAAGCGGATCTGGTCCAACGTGGCGGCGAAGGAAGGGGGGGTGGAGCTCCAGAAGAGCAACGTATTGCTCGTAGGGCCCACGGGCTCGGGCAAGACGCTGCTGGCCCAGACCCTGGCGCGGGTGCTGGACGTGCCCTTCGCCATCGCCGACGCCACTTCCCTTACGGAGGCCGGCTACGTGGGCGAGGACGTGGAGAACATCCTGCTGCGGCTGATCCAGGCCGCGGACTTCGATATCGGCCGCGCCGAGCAGGGCATCATTTATATCGACGAGATCGACAAGCTCTCCCGCAGGACGGCCAATCCGTCCATCACCCGGGACGTCTCCGGTGAGGGTGTTCAGCAGGCGCTGCTCAAGATCGTCGAGGGATGCGTGGCCAACGTGCCTCCCCAGGGAGGGCGCAAACACCCACACCAGGAGTTCCTGCAGATCAAGACCGATGACATCCTCTTCTTTTGTGGCGGCACCTTTGAGGGCCTGGACAAGATCGTGTCGCGCCGGATCGCCTCCGGCGGCCGGGGCATCGGCTTCCGCTCCGACGGGATTGTTCCCGTCGAGGATGAGGTCCGAGGCCAGGTGGCGCCGGAGGACCTCTTGCAGTACGGGTTCATTCCCGAGTTCATCGGGCGATTCCCCCTGGTGGTGGGTCTGAGCGGCCTCGATAAGGCCGATATGCTCCGCGTGCTGACGGAGCCCAAGAATGCCGTGGTGAAGCAGTACCAGCACCTCTTCTCGCTGGATGGCGTGGAGCTGCATCTGACCGATTCGGCTCTCGCGGCGGCGGCCGACCAGGCCTTGGAGCGCAATTCGGGCGCCAGGGGCCTGCGCACGATCATCGAAGAGACCTTGCTGGACGTGATGTATGATCTCCCCTCCCTCTCTCACGTGACCCGCTGTGTTATCGATGCGGATCCGCTCGGACGGCTTGGCCCTCCGTTGCTGCTGACGGCCACGGGCCAAGTGGTGGAGCAGAGCGGGGACCAGGCGAAGAGCGCCTGACAACCTACCGCGGCCACAAAGGGCGTTAGGAAACGGCGGCTCTCCCAGGAGAGCCGCCGTTCTGTTGCGGCGCGGCGGATTACCTGCTCCCTTCGCTCTCGGCGCCGTTTCGAGGTCTTTCTGAAGAGAGGTTCCCGTTCTGTCCAGGGCTTTGCGCCGCCTGCAGCTCCTCGATGAACGTCTGTTGAGTAGTGCTGCGCCGCCGCTGGCGGTGCTGAATGGCATAGAGCGTCACGACGCACTGGAACTTCGGGACGTCGGCCACGCCCAAGCGGGCCGCCCGCAGCTCCAGCTCCACGGCGCTTCGGGCGGTGATGCCCAGCTCCTGTCCGCCCATCACGGCCTGCTTCACCGCCTCGTCGCTGCTCATCTCCAACGGCACCTCCGGGACCACGCCGAGCTGGGCCAGGTACGTCTCCGCCATGCGCCGCACCGCCGAGCCCGGCTCGCGCATCACGAAAGGCTCTCCTCGAAGCGCTGACACGTCTATACGGCCCAGCGCCATGAACCGGTGCCCCGGGGCCGCGATGATCACCAGCGATTCCTCGGCTATTTTTTGGACTGCGATCTCCTGACTCCTGGGCAGTTCACCCACGAAGCCCAGGTCCACGGAATGGCCCAGGACCAGCTCGACGACTCGACCGTTGCCGGTGACCTCGAGCGAAGGCTCAACTCGTGGGTGGGTGCGCTTGAAGACGCCCAGAGCTCTTGCCACGGTGTACTGCCAGGCCGGACTCGCCCCCACCCGGAGCCGCCCCGCGATTCCGTGCTGAAGCTCCTTCAGCGCGTCGGTCAGCTCGTCGGTTAGTTGGAGCACGCGTGAGGCGTGCTCGTACACGACCCTTCCCGCTTCATTCAGCACCGCTCTCCGGCCAACCCGGTCGAACAACGGCGAGCCGAGCTGCTGCTGAAGGGCTTTGATCTGCGCGGTCACGGCGGGCTGGCTCACCAGCAGCCGCTCGGCGGCCTTGGCGAAGACTCCGGCGCCGACCACTTCGCGGAAGGTGTGGAGGTGATGGAAGTTTGGTTCGTACACCGTGCCTTCTTATCAATCGGGTCACACGATCTGTATTTGAAATGTAACCACTTCTCTGCCACTCTCAGCACTAGTGCCGACACCGGCCGGCGGCAGGTGACCACACCAGTCCTCACCAGGAGGTTGTTTGGACATACATCACGCGAATGCTTGGCAGCCGATGGGGCCCCGGTCACGGACCGAATCTACGGCCCAGGGGGAAGAATGAACCTCGCAACGCCGGCTGTGCTGCTGGGCGGCGTCGCGGGGCTGGCCTCGTCCACCCTGGGCGCGGGTGCATCCACCCTCACCGTTCCGATCCTGGTCTACCTCTTTGGAATGCCGGTCCACGACGCGCTGGCGACATCCCTGATCGTGGTGGTGTTCACCGCGCTCTCCGCGGTCCTGTTTCAGTACCGCATACGGCTGGTGAATATTTGCGTCGGGCTGCCCTTTGCGCTGGCGGGGATACCCGGAGCGATAGGCGGCTCATGGCTCAGCGGAGCGGCGCCCAACGACCTGCTTCTGCTCCTCTACGCGTTGCTGCTGCTCCCCGTGGCCGGATGGACCCTTCTGCGGAGCCGCCGGCTTCCCCGGCCCGAGAGCGCGCTGCCTATCGCTCGGCAAAAAACGCCTCGCTACGGCGTGGGGCTCTGGGCGGCGGGATGTCTTGCCGGCGTGCTCACCGGCTTCTTCGGCGTGGGCGGCGGCTTTCTGAAGGTCCCCCTCCTGATGGGCGTCGGCCGTCTGCCGATCCACGAGGCGGTGGGGACCTCGCTCTTCGTCATTCTGATCACCGCGGGTGTCAGCCTTCCGCTGCACCTGCAATTTGCGTCTCCCGACTGGCAGGTGGCCGCGCTCTTCGCGGCCGGAGGCATGAGCGGCGCCACCGCCGGGTCTTTCATCGTGACGAGGATCAGCGGCGCGACGCTTCAGACCACCTTCGGCTTCGCGCTGGCGGCCGTGGCCCTTTTCATGATGCTGACCATCTAGCCCAATCCAGGAGGAGTGAATGGCCAAACAGCCGATGGGTGACCGTCCTCGAAGGGCTGCGAGCGAAAAGGAACGCCGAAGGGCTGGTGCCGGCGGCTGGGCCTGGATCGCCGTGGCGCTGGCCGGCCTCGTCCCGGCCCTGGCGTTCCGGCTCGTACTCCCCGCGCAGCCGCCCGGCGTGACGCTGCTGGTGTTCGGCGTCGCCATCCTCTCCGCCGGCTTTCTGCTGAGCTGGGCGGTTGACGTGGCCGAGCGCGAGATCCCTCAGACTCTGGCGGTGGCCTTTCTAGCTTTCATCATTCTGCTTCCTGAATACTCAGTGGATGTTTACCTGGCGTGGACGGGGGCCGACCCCGCCACGGCGGAGTACTCCTCATACACCGGCGCGAACATGACGGGGGCCAACCGGCTTCTGATAGGCCTGGCTTGGCCCGTGCTCTTCCTTCTCTTTTGGATGAAGCGCCGGAGAGGCGTGCTCCAATTCGACAGTGGGAGGACGATAGAGCTCACCTTCCTGCTGCTGGGCGCGCTGTATGGGCTCACCATTGCGCTCAAGGGATTCTTCTCCATCTTCGATGGGGTGGTCCTCCTGGCCCTCTTTGGGCTTTATATCATCCGCTCCTCCAAGATGCCCTCCGAGGAGCGTGAGCTTATAGGCCCCAGCGCCGTCATGGGCGACCTGGTGCGGGCAAAGCGGCGCGCGGCCGCCGCCGGAATCTTCATCCTCTGCGCGCTGGTGCTTGTGCTGGCGGCGGAGCCCTTTGCCGAGGGCCTCTTGAAGACCAGCCGTTCTTTAGCCCGAATCCACCGAAGGACGGCCTTGGGGACAGCCCTTGAAGAAGCCAGCGGGTGCTCCTCTGAATCTGGGATAATGGTTTTGGAACAGAAACCCGCCCGGAAACAAGGAGCACCCAATAGATGCTGCCACAGAACAAACCCGACCGTATCCGCATCCTCTTTGACGACCATCGCCTGGTGGCCAATGCCGGCCTGCTCCTGCCGGCCACCCTAGCCCGGCACCTGGGCCTGCGGGAACTCGTCGACCATCACCTTGACCTCGGCGGAGCGCCGGGACGGGCGAACACTGGGGACAAGATGCTGACGCTGGTCGCTTCCGCGCTGGCAGGCGGCGACTGCATCGACGACGCCGATGCGCTGCGCGCTGGTGGGACGGTCGGTGTTCTAGGCTGCGTGGTCAAGGCGCCATCCACCCTGGGGACCTTCCTGCGCAGCTTCCGGTGGGGGCATGTCCGTCAACTCGACCGCGTGAGCCGCCAGTTGTTGGCCCGGGCCTGGGCCGCTGGGGCCGGACCCGGCGACTCGCCCCTGACCATCGACCTGGACTCGACAATCTGCGAGACCTATGGACTGGCCAAGGAGGGAGCGCGCCACCACGGCTATACCGGCGCCCGCGGCTATCACCCGCTGCTGGCCATTGCCGCTGGCACCGGCGAGGTGCTGATGTCCCGGCTGCGCGAGGGCCGGGCCAACACCGCCCGTGGCGCCGCCCACTTCCTGCGTGAGACGGTGGGGCGGGTGCGCTACGGCGGGGCCAGGGGACAACTCACGGTGCGGGCCGACAGCGGCTTCTACGCCCACACTGTCGTTGCCGCCTGCCGGGAAATGGATGTCCGCTTCTCTATCACCATCCGCCAGCGCGCCAGCCTGCGGGACCTGATCGAGGCGATACCAGAGGAGGACTGGACTCCCATTCCCTACTGGATGGACGGCGCCGCCGATGTCGCCGAGACGACTTACACCCCGTTCCAGACCAAGCCGGACGCCGCGCCGGTGCGGCTCATTGTCCGGCGGGTGAAGCCGACGCCCGGTTCCCAGCTCGCCCTCTTCGCCAGATACAGCTATCACGCCTTCATCACCGACCGCGATGGGGAGACGCTGGAACTGGAGGCCGATCATCGCCGCCACGCCGAGGTCGAGAACGCCATACGCGACCTCAAGTACGGCGTCGGGCTGAACCACATGCCGTCGGCGCGCTTCGCCGCCAACGGCGCCTGGCTGGCGGTCCAGGTGATGGCGCATAACCTGGCCCGCTGGACGGCGCGGATTGGTCTGGGCGAGCGGACCGTGATCACCAAGACCCTCAGGCGGCGGGTCTTCGCTCTGGTGGGACGGATCACCCGCTCGGCGCGCCGCCTCACTTTGCATCTCCCCCGGCGCTGGCCTTGGGAAACCCAATTCAGTCGCGCCTTGGCCCGGCTGCAAGCCATTCCGTTCCCGGCCTGACGGCCAGCCTGCAACTGACCCAACGTCCCCGCAATCTCGCGCCACCCCGGTCGCGAGAGTCCCCTGCTGTGTATCCTCTCGCCATCCCGCGCATCGCAACTCCCGCATAGGGCCTTAGGGGCCCTATGCGGCGACTGAAGACCGGCCGCCGGCCTCCCATCTACCCCAAGACCCCAGGCCATCTCCCCTGTAGCTCCCTCACCCACCCCCTTCCGCTGTCCTCACGCCGTCCATCGGTGTCCTTCGGTGGATTCGGGTTTAGGCATCGATGAGTTCGTGCTGGTACAAGGACTGGCGCCGGTGGCCAACGAGGCGCCCGAGTTCATCATCGTCATCCTCCTGGTGTGGAGGGCTCGGGCCAACTCCGCCATGGGGGTGCTGCTCTCGTCGCCGCTGAGCCAATGGACGCTGCTGCTCGCCTCGCTGCCCCTGGTCTATTTCGCGCACGGCATGGTGCTGGGCGACGCGGGAGACCTGATGCTGGACTCGCGGCAGCGCTCGGAGCTCCTGCTCACCGGCGCGCAGGCCATCTTCGGAGTGGTGGCCCTGGCACGGCTGCGGTTCTCATGGCCTCTGGCCCTGGTGCTCGCCTCGATGTTTCTCGCGCAGCTCATCCTGGGCATCGTGAGTCACGACGGCAGCCTGCGGTTCAGCCGGGACCTCTTCTCGCTGCTCTATCTGGCCCTGGCCGTGGGCCTGCTGTTGGGAGACAGGGGAAGGCTCCGGATCCTCGGTCGGCTCATCGCTGACGGACTGGGGATCTCGAAGAAGATCCGCTCCGTGGCGCCGGGCCCGCTGGAATAGGGGGCACGGGCGGGCGACGCTTACCGGTAGCTGTCCAGCAGCGTAGCCAGCTCCGACAGCTCTTGAATCGTATCTTCGCCCTCGATGCCGTGAACGCCGATGAAGCGCGCCCCCGCGGCGCCGGCGGCCTGACGGTCGTAGGCGGAGTCTCCCACCACCACCGATTCCTCCGGCGCGACCCCCAGCAGCTCGCAGGCCCGGTGGACCATGTCCGGCGCGGGCTTGGCCCTGGGCACGTCGCTGCTGCCCACCATCGCATCCGGCGATAGGCCGTTGGCGGCTAGGATCGACCTCGCCAGCGACGACAGCGTGTTGGTGATGACGCCGATGTGCAAGCCCCGGACGCGCAGCTCATCCAGCACGCGGGCCACCTGCGGGTAGGCAGTCACAAGATGGGCGTAATCGGAGAAGTGGGCCTGGTAGTAGGCTTCCACCGCTTCCATGGTCTGGCCTTGGAAGAAGGCGGTTACATCATCCTCCGTCGGCTGGCCGTAGACGGCGCGAAATCCATCGCGCGACACCGGCGGGGCCCCGAAGTGACGGGCGGTGTCGTTCATGAGCACCACCCACGCCTCGAAGCTGTCTACCAGCACGCCGTCCATGTCGAACAGCACGGCCTTGATCACGAGGGCTCCTCGGCGGCCGGCAGCGCCGCCTCCACCTGGGCCGTCAGGTCCAGCGGGCCCGTGGCCGCGCCCGTGCCGTCCACCACCTGCCCGTCCCGGATGCCGATGGCGCCGCCGGCCAGGGCCTTCAGCGTCTCCAGCAGCAGGGGCGGCTCGCGCAACAGTCCCTCACGGCGGACCGCCTGGAACAGCGGGTACGCCTCTCCCTCTTTCGCCTGCACGTCCTCGACCGGCCGCTTGCCGTGGGTCATCCAGAGATGGTCGAAACGCCAGCCTCGCAGCGGGTAGCGGGCGAAGGCGATGGGCGCGCCACGGTCCAGCTCCTCCGTGACCAGGTGAACCATGTTGCCGCTCTCGATGGCCCAGTCGTCGATGAGCCACCAGACCACATCCTGCCAGGTGCCGGTCGGACCACGGGGGAGGGCAGGGTGCAGGTTGATGGCGGTGAAACTCTCGCACAGCGTGGGACTCAGGATGAGCATATAGCCGGCTAGAACGCACAGGTCGGGCTCGTAGGGCGCCAGGAGCTCGCGCACCTCCGCATCGTACTCGTGACGGTGAGCGTCGAACTCGCCGCCGTGGGCGCGGCGGAAACGGCGTGAGGAGTGGGTCACCAGCGGGATGCCGTGGCGCTCCACCAGATTGAAGAAGGCGTCGCTGCCCTCGCCTTCGCCCCGCTCCCGATTGCTGAAGACGAAGAGCAGGCGGGCGTCGAGCGCTCCCGCGTCGATGGCCTTCAGCGCCTTTACCAGCATGCCCCGGGAGCCGGGCCCGCGGGCCGTGGAGAACCAGCCGAGCCGGAGCGTCATGGCACGCTGATGAACTTGTGGCGCAGTTTGTTGAGCGTGGAGTAGAGGTGCACCACGGGGTTGGCCCGCTGCTCCACCAGACGGGCCTCCTTTAGCGCCTCTATGAAGCCCTGGGGCGTGCCGTCGAACTCGGGAAGCTCGGTGTAGGTACGTCCTAGCTCGGCGAGCGTGTGGGAGTCGCTGACGGCCGTGGGCAAGAGGCCGCGCTCCACGGCCAGCCGGTGGCCGACGGCGTTGTCGCGGAGCCGGGTGGTACGGGCGTTGAAGGCCTCAACGATGGAGGCGTAGGGAAGCACCTCCTGGATGCCCTGGCGTGACAGCGGCGACCCCCTGAAGAGGTCGTAGGGGTGGGGAATGGAGACGAGGCCGCCCTGCTCCACGATGCGCTTGGCCGTCTCCACCGGCGTCAGCCCGTGGGGCACCTCCTCCGACAGGAAGAGGCCGGTCACTTCGCCCTCCGTGGTCCGGACCTCCTCGGCCACGATGACCATGAAGGGGGCCAGCGCCTGCACCGCCTGGGCGCCACGAATGGTGTTGTGCTCCGTGACGGCGATGCAGTTCAGCCCCACCTCCTGACAGCGGCGCACCAGCGCCTCGGGCCTGGTGAGGCAGTCGGACGAGAAGTGGGTGTGCATGTGGAAGTCGCCCCGGAGCATCAGTCCTCCTCGCCTTCGTCAAGAGGCGGCTCCTCCACCATGGCCATCTGCTCGCCGAAGCTGCGTTGCAGCCGGGTGATCTTCAACTCCGCCGCTGTCAGCAGCTCGTTGCAGGTCTTGGCCAGCCGCATCCCCTGGTCGAAGAGCCGGGTAGCATCCTCCAGCGTGAGGCCGCCCTCTTCCAGCGCCTCCACCGTCTCCCGGAGCTGGACGAAGGTGTCCTCAAAAACGGGTTGTTTCTTACGTTTGTTTTCGCCCTCTGCCGCCACGACTGCCCTCCCGGCGGATGCCGCTCCGCCGCACGTCTATTCTAAGGGGATACGGGATGCGAGTCACGCGTTCTTGTCAGGAGCCTTCGCCGCCTGCTGACGGACCTCCGCGTCGAACCGGCCGTCGTGGACGGTGGCCCGGACCAGGTCGCCATCGTGGACCTGGTCCACGGAGGTGACGATGGCGCCCGTCGCTGGGAGAGCGACCACCGCGTATCCGCGGCCGAGCACCGCCGACGGGTCCAGCGCGTGAAGCTGGGCCTCGAAGGCGTGCGCCTGCTCCCGGCGGGAGCCGAGCAGGCCCTTGAGGGACCGAGAGCCCTGGCCCAGCAGCTCGTCCACCCGCTGGCGCCAGCCGCCGATGTCGGGCAGCCGGCCGCGCATGCGCCGGGCGAGCGAGTCCACCGACTGGGCGCGCTCCGACAGCTCGTAGGCGACCGTGCTCCGCGCCCGCTCCATCAGGGCCGAGAGCTCGGCTGCCAGCAGCGCGGCATCCGGCGTGCAAAGCTCGGCGGCGGCCGATGGGGTAGCGGCGCGCACATCGGCCACCAGGTCGGCGATGGTCACGTCGGTCTCGTGGCCCACGGCGCTCACCACGGGCGCGTGGCTGGCGTGGATGGCGCGGACCACCGGCTCGGTGTTGAACGTCCAGAGCTCCTCCAGCGAGCCGCCGCCCCTGGCGACGATGATGACGTCGATGTCACCGGTGGCGTTCAGCGCGCGCAGGGCGTCCACGACCTCGGCGGCCGCCTGCTCGCCCTGGACCGCCGAGGCGCAGAGCACCAGCTCGGCCAGCGGGTACCGCCGCTCCACGACGGTGCGGATGTCGTGGAACACGGCCCCCTGCTCCGAGGTCACCACGCCGATGCGCTGGGGAAAAAACGGCAGCGGGCGCTTGCGGGAGGGATCGAAGAGCCCCTCCTCCTCGAGCTGCAGCTTGAGCCGTTCCAGCTCCAGCGCCAGCGCTCCGAGCCCCGAGGGTTGGACCAGGTCCACGTAGAGCTGGAGCTCGCCACGGGTCTCGTAGAACGAGATGCGTCCGTGGGCGTTGACAGCGCCGCCGTTTGCCAGGAGCTCGGCGCTACGGTTATTCCGAAAGAGCACGCAGCGGAGCTGGGCATCCGCGTCCTTCATGGTGAAGTAGGCGTGGCCGGCCGCCGAGCGGACCAGGTTGGACACCTCGCCGCTGACCCACAGGTCCTGGAGCAGCGCGTCGCGGTCCACGACCTGCTTCACGTACTGGGCGACCTGGCTGACGGTGAAGAGCTGCATGGCGTGGCGGGTTAGACCCGCTCCAGGTACTGGCCGTTGCGGGTGTCCACTTTGACCTTGTCGCCGTTGTTGACGAAGAGAGGCACCTGGAGCGTGAGTCCCGTCTCCAGCGTGGCCAGCTTCGTTCCGCCCGTGGCCGTGTCGCCCCTGAGCCCAGGGGGCGAGTCCGTCACCAGCAGGTCGAAGGTGGTCGGCAGCTCGACGGCGATGGGGTTGTCTTTGTAGAAGACCAGGTCCACCTCCGCCTGCTCCGTGAGGTAGTTCACGGCGTCGCCCAGGGTGTCCCTGGAGACGGGGAATTGGTCGAAGCTCTCGATGTCCATGAAATTGTAGATCCCCTCGTCCACGTAGAGGAGCCGCGAGGTGCGGTTCTCCACTGAGGCCACGTTTAGCTTGACGCCGTAGCCTGAGTAGGAGCGCTCTATGAGCTGGCCGGAAATGAGATTTCGCAGCTTGAGCCGATAGACCGGCGCCCGCTGCTGCATCTTCTGGTGGGAGTAGTCCTCTACCTTGTAGGGGACGCCGTCAATCTCGATGGCCCTGCCCTTTCGCAGGTCTCCGAAGCCGATAACCATAGGCCTCTCCTCTTTCTGGGTCAGATTGGGCTGGGGCTTCCTCTCCGCTGGGCCACCTCGGCCAGCAGCCGCTCCAGGGGCATCTCCGCCAATGAGTCGAGCCGCAAGTCTGCCTCTTCGAGAGGGAGGCCGCGAGTGATGGAGTTTGGCACCGCCACACAGAAGAGCCCCGCCCGTTTTGCCGCGGTGATGCCGTTGGGCGAGTCCTCAATGGCTACGGCCTGGCCGGCGCGCACCCCCAGGGCTTCCAGCACCGACAGGTAGGCGGCGGGGTCCGGCTTGGCTGCATCCACATCATCGCGGCACCGGACGCAGTCGAAATACCGGGCCATGTCCAGCCGCTCCAGATGGCCCATCACCCACCCGCGTGATGAGCTGGAGGCGATGCCCAGCTTCAGCCCAAGCCGCTTGGCGTCGGCGGCCCACTCCCGCACACCCGGCAGCACCGGCTGCTCCAGGACCAGGGCACCGCGCCGGCGCTCGCGGCGGGCTTCAACGGCATCACGGTCGACGGACCTGCCCAGCATCTCCTCAAGATACTCCCATGGGTCGAAGAGGTGGTCGCTTCCGCCGATGCGGAGCGTCCACTTCTCCAGCGGCAGCTCGCAGCCGAACGCTTCGTACACTTCCCGCCAGGCCTGGTAGGTCGGGTTCTCGGTGTCGACGATGAGGCCGTCGAAGTCGAAGATGAGGGCTCGGACCATCCGCTACACCCGGACCACGTCCCGCTTGCGGGCGCCGGTCAGGATGCGCGCCTTGCCCTGCTCCAGGACCACGATATCCTCGATGCGGACGCCGCCCCAACCGCTGATGTAGATGCCCGGCTCGATGGTGAAGACCATGCCATCCTCCAGCACGGAGGTGGCGTTGAGGCCAACCCTGGGGTGCTCGTGGACGGCCAGGCCGATGCCGTGGCCCAGGCCGTGGCCGAAGTGCTCCCCGTAGCCCGCGTCGCTGATGACGGTGCGGGCCAACTGGTCCGTGTCGCCGCTGGACATGGCCGTGCGCACCGTCGCCTCGGCCGTCTCCTGGGCGGCTAGCACCGTGTCGTACACCTTACGGAAGGTCGCGTCCGCGTGGCCCAGGACCACCGTGCGGGTGATGTCGCTGCAGTAGTGCTGGTACCTGGCGCCCATGTCGATGACCAGCGGCTCGCCCACGGCGATGGGCCGGTCGGTGGGCCGGTGGTGGGGCAGGGCGCCGTTGGGGCCGGAGGCCACGATGGTGTCGAAGGAGATGGCGTCGGCCCCAAGCTCCCGCATGGTCAGCTCCATCTGCCAGGCCACCTCGCGCTCCGTCATGCCGGGCCTCAGACGCTCCGTGACTTGGTCCATGGCCTGGTCCGCGATGGCCACGGCACGCTCGAGGACCGCCAGCTCCTCCGGCTCCTTGACCGCCCGGAGCTGGTCCACCAAGGCCGTGGTGGCCACCAGCGCCCGGGCTGGCGCTAGCGGCTTGAGCGCCGCCAGCAGCATCTGGTGCACCGAGACGCTCAGGTAGCTGGCCTCTATGCCGATGCGCCGGGCCCCCGAATCGGACACGAGCCCCGCGAACCAGTCCAGGGATGCGCCGGTGCGCACCACCTCGTACTCCGGCGCCTGGCGCCCGGCCTGCTCCACGTACCGGAAGTCGGTGGCCAGGTGCGCTGCGGAAGCCGTGATGAAGAGATAGCCAGCGGTGCCGACGAACCCCGAAAGGTACGCACGGTTCTCCGGCGAGCTGATGAGGAGGGCGTCCAGCGACTCCCCCTCCATGAGTCCGCGCAGGCGCGCAATGCGGTCGGGGACTCCCATTACTTGGCCGCGCGCGCGATCGCCGCATACTCGCGGACAAAGTAGCTGATGGCCAGCATGTAGCCCCGCATGCCGAGGCCGGTGATCTGCCCCTTTGCGATGGGAGCGATAAGGGAGCGGTGCCGGAACTCCTCGCGGGCGTAGAGATTGGAGAGGTGCACTTCGATCACCGGCGCGCTGACCGCCGCCAGGCAGTCGCGCAGGGCCAGGCTGGAGTAGGCCAGCCCTCCGGGGTTGATGATGATGCCGCCGGCCTCGGCATGGTGCTCCTGGATGTAGTCGATGATCTCGCCCTCGCTGTTCGACTGGAAGAAATCGGCCGTAGCATTCAGGTCTTCGGCGTGCTTGCGTGCCGCGATCTCGATATCGGCCAGAGTGGCGGTCCCGTAGATCTCGGGCTCCCGCTGGCCCAGCGTGTTCAGGTTTGGCCCGTTGATGATGAGCAGTTTCATGATTTGGAGGTCTCCTTCCGTGCTATGGGGTGGGCGGCGAGGTATACGCGTTTGGCCTCGCGCTGGCTTACATGAGTGTACACCTGAGTGGCGCTCGGCGACGAGTGGCCCAACAGCTCCTGGACGACTCGCAGGTCGGCGCCGCCGTCCAGGAGATGGGTGGCGAAGCTGTGGCGGAGCGTGTGCGGATGCACGCCGGCCCGTAGCCCCGCCGCCGCCGCATGCCGCGCCACCAGCCGCTGAATGGCCCGGACCGAGAGCCGGCCACCCTGCCGGTTGAGAAAGATGGCGCCGTCGGTGCGGCGGCCCGCCAGCGATGGACGGCCGTCTTGGAGGTACCGCCCTAGCGCGCCGGCGGCAGGTCTGCCCAGCGGGACCGCCCTCGCCTTCTGACCCTTGCCCAACACGCGGACGCGCCGTGCCTCCAGGGAGAGCCCGGTCGTATCGAGGCCGGCCGTCTCGCTGACTCGCAGGCCGCCGCCGTAAAGGAGCTCCAACAGGGCGGTGTCGCGGAGCGCCAGAGCCCTGCCGCTGGCCGAGCCGGCCCGGCCGGGAGACTCCATGAGCTGCGCCGCCTCGGTGGGCGAGAGGGTATCCGGCAGGCGCCGGGAGACCCGGGGCATGAACTGACGCATCAGCGTGGAGCGTGGCGCCCAGAGCGGGGCGTCGGGCACGTGCCCTTGCGAGACCAGATGCTTGAAGAATGAGCGGAGGGCCGCCAGCGCGCGGACCACGCTGGCCCGCTGGTGGCCGAGCTGGCCGGTGCGGCGCCCCGCTCCCAGGCGGCGGCGCTCCAGCAGCCACGCCACGTAGTCGCGGACCACATACCGGTACTCCTGCGAGACGTGGGAGGCGCCGTGGCGCTCCACAAACCGGCGCAGGCTGGAGGCGTCATCCGCTAGCTCGATCCCCTGCTTCTGGAGATACTCCACGAAGGGGGACAGGTCTGCCACATAGTTGCGGACGGTGAGCGGCGACAGACCCCGGCTGGCGAGCAGGTGCCGCTGATAGTGGGACAGAAGGGGCAGCATGAGTCCGGCGGTCACGGCGCCTCCGCCGTCTCCAACTCCGGGACGGCCCCTCTGTAGGCGCACCTGGTGCACTGGGCGCGACCACGGCCCGCGGCGACCAGAAGTCCGCTGCACTCTGGGCACGGCGCCTCCAGAGGCTGGCGGCTCACGGTGAAGTCGCACTTGGGATAGTTCGAGCAGCCGTAGAAGGTGCGGCCCTTGTCTCTCCCCCTGCGCTGCACCAGATCGCCACCGCACTTGGGACAGGCCACACCCGTCTTCTGGAGCAGCGGACGGCTGGTCTTGCACTCGGGGAAGCCGGAGCAGGAGAGGAAGGGGCCAAACCGTCCCCGTTTTATCACCATGGGCCGGCCGCAGACCTCGCAGACCTCCTCCGTGGGCTCCTCCACCTTGACCCGAGGCATCTCCTCCTGGGCCTTCTCCAGAGCCAGAGCGAAGGGTTGGTAGAACTCCTGCAGCAGCGGCACCCATTCCTGCTCGCCGCTGGCCACCCGGTCCAGCCGCTCCTCGAGTTGGGCCGTGAAGCCCGGGTCCATGATCTCGGGAAAGTGGCCGGTGAGCTGGTCGTTGACGACCTCGCCGAGGCGGGTGGCGTGGAGGACCCCGCGCTCCCGGAGCACGTACTGGCGGTCCACGATGGTGCTGATGATGGGAGCGTAGGTGCTGGGGCGCCCGATGCCCTTCTCCTCCAGCGACTTGATGAGGCTCGCCTCGTTGTAGGGGGCCGGCGGCTGAGTGAAGCGCTGCTCCGGCTTCAGGCCCAGGCAGCTCAAGGCCTGCCCCGCGCTCAGCTTCGGCAGCGTCAACTCCTGCTCCTCGTCGGCGTCATCGGTGCTCTCCATATAGAGGGCGCGGAAGCCGGGGAAGGTGACGACGGAGCCCTGGGCTCGAAACCCATACGCCTCGCCGGAGCGGCCCTTGGCCGAGATGTCGACCTGGGTCACGTCCTGGACCAGGTCGCTCATCTGACTGGCCACCATCCGTTTCCATATCAGGTCGTAGAGGCGGAGGTGGTCTCGCGACAGGTGGGGTTGGAGGGCGTCGGGGGTCCGGTCGACGTCGGTGGGGCGTATCGCCTCGTGGGCCTCCTGGGCGCTTTTGGACTTGGAGGCATGGCGGCGCGGCGTCTTGGGGAGGGAGGCCTCGCCGAAGTGGGCGCGGATGTAGTCGCGGGTATCCCGGACCGCGCTGGCCGCCACCTGGGGCGAGTCGGTGCGCATGTAGGTGATGAGACCCACGCTCCCCTCTTTGCCCAGGGGCAGCCCCTCGTAGAGCTGCTGGGCGACGGTCATGGTCTTGCGGGCGGAGAACCGGAGCTTACGCCAGGCCTCCTGCTGGAGCGTGCTGGTGATGAAAGGGGGCGCCGGCTGCCGACGGGCCTCCCGCCGGTCCACTTTGACCACGGCGTAGGCGGCGTTTACAAGGTCGTTGACGACCACTTCGGTGGCGGCCTGATTGGCCAGGGGCACGCGCTTCCGGTCGTCGGCTATGGCCTGGAGCCTCGCCGAGAAGGAGGGAGACCCCTCGGGCTGAAGCGAGACTCCGAGCAGCCAGTGCTCGACTGGAGTGAAGGCGGCTATCTCCCGGTCGCGCTCCACCACAAGCTGCAGCGCCACCGACTGAACGCGCCCGGCGGAGAGCCCTCGCTGGACCTTCCGCCAGAGCAGGGGGCTGAGCTGGTAGCCCACCAGCCGGTCGAGGATGCGCCGGGCCTGCTGGGCGTTCACCAGCCGCATATCGATGTCGCGCGGGTGTAGGAAGGCCTCACGGATGGCCTCGGGGGTGATCTCGTGGAAGACCACCCGGTGGACCGGTATGCGCTTCCAGCCGGCGGCCTCTTTCAGGTGCCAGGAGATGGCTTCGCCTTCACGGTCGGGGTCGGTGGCCAGGTACACCGATGCGGCGCCCTCCGTGGCCTTCTTCAGCTCGGCGATTACGCTCCGCTTCTCTTTGAGCACCGCGTATTGGGGGCGGAAGCCGTTGTCCACCTCTACGCCCAGCTTGCCTCCCGGCAGGTCGCGCACATGGCCCATGGAGGCCTTGACGGTGTAGCTGGCGCCAAGGTAGCGGCCGATGGTCTTGGCCTTGGCCGGCGACTCCACCACCACGAGATGTCGTTTGGATGACTTGGCCATGGCGGGCTACCGGGCCACGAGCGAGGTCCGGTACTCTTCCGAAGCCTCTCGTGTTCGGATGTAGTTCATGGTTCCCACCTGGCGCACCAGGCCCTTCATCTCCATGAGCGTCAGGGCACCGCTGACGGATGTGATGGAGAGTTGGCTCTGGCGGCTCAGCGCATCGATGTGCACCGGCTCGGCGCTGAGCAGGGTGAGGAGCTGTGCTTCATCAGGCGTGTCGGCGGTCAGCAGGCCGGGCAGCGGCTCCTGCGATGCGGCCACGGCGGTCAAGTTGAGCTCCTCCAGAATGTCCTCCACGCCCAAGACCAGTTTGGCTCCCTCCTGGATGAGGGTGTTCGTCAGCCGGCTGGCGGGGGAGTAGATGCTGCCAGGCACGCAGAACACCTCGCGCCCCTGCTCCAGCGCGTGACGAACGGACCAGAGGGCGCCGCTCGCCTCGCCAGCCTCCACCACCAGGGTACCGAGCGTAAGGCCGCTGAGCAACCGGTTACGGCGCGGAAAATTGCGGGCTTCTGGCCGGGTGCCCAGTGGATACTCGCTCACCACGGCGCCGTGGTGCTGGACCTCGTCAGCCAGGTTAGCGTGCTCCGGCGGGTAGATAACGTCGATACCTGACCCGAGCACCGCGATAGTCCGTCCGCCGGCGTCCAGGGCCGCGCGATGGGCCACGCCGTCGATGCCCCGGGCCAGCCCGCTGACGACAGTGACTCCTTGCCGTGCCAGGTCTCCAGCCAGATGCCGGGCCACCTCGCGGCCGTAGGCCGTGGCCTTGCGCGTGCCCACCACCGTGACGGACCGGCCGTCCTGTGGCAGCAGCGAGCCTTTCACGAAGAGGATCGGAGGCAGGTCGGGGATGTGGCGCAACAGCTCGGGGTACGCGTCGTCGTGCCAGGTGATGGCCTGGACTCCCGCGCGCTCGAGCCGCGTCAACTCCTCATCCGGCTGGACCCGTCCGCGCACGGCGGCTATCGCGTTGACGACGTTGGGGTCCAGGCCCGCGGCCCGCAGCTCGCCGGTCCCGGCGCTCCAGGCCTTCTCCAGGGAGCCGAAGTGCTTCTCCAGCAGGGTGAAGCGCACCCGGCCGACCGACGGTATCCGGCTGAAGGCCACCCAATATGCGAGTTCACGTTCCACGGTTCACTCTTGGGACGATATTTTAAAAGGGTAAAGTCCCGTTTTAGCCACCGGATTAGCTTTGAAGCAGCTTGAACAATGTCTTAACCTGTTCTGGTCCCAACAGACGCCGATGATTGTAGCGCCAGACATACTCAGCAAGATAGAGGGGCAGCCGTTCTCGGCGGACTCCCCCTTTGGCTGCCAGACGCCGCTTGAGATAACCCCAGAAGCCCTCCAAGCCGTTGACGTGGCTCCCTTGCCGATCGCTGAACGCCTGGCTGTGGTCCACAAGCCGGTGGACGTAGCCCCCCGCTGCGACGCCCGTGTAGCTGGTAAAGGTGTCCGAGCAGACGATGGAGCCACGTTGCACGCGTTGGTGCAGGAGCGGCAGCAGCGTCTTGGCTTCCACGTTAGGTACCACTTGCGCCCACACCAGGCCACCTCGACACAGGATCC
Organism: Dehalococcoidia bacterium; assembly: GCA_965249185.1. GTDB lineage: Bacteria > Chloroflexota > Dehalococcoidia > Lucifugimonadales > Australimonadaceae > CBDFLS01. The sequence continues at coordinate 206,301 of CBDFLS010000001.1, read as the reverse complement.
CAAAGACAGCTTGCTTAGTGGTTCCACGGCCCCGCTTCGTGCCCTGAACACGCTTTGCCAGGCGCCTGTTGCGCCAGGAACCTCCCAGGTAGGTCTCGTCGACCTCCACCACGCCGGAGAAGACATGGGGAACGTCCCGGACCATGGCCTGGCGCACCACGATCAGGGCTCGCAGGACTCGCTTTCGCTCCAGGCGGGCCTCCTGGGCAATCACCTCGGCACTCTGCCCCAAGACGAACCAGCGCAACAGTCGCCGCCACTCCCCTGGCGACAACCGAAGCGGCAGCGCCCTGGGCACCCACTCGTAGTGGCAGGCTGCACAACGACTCTTACCTCGCCGAATGCTCCAGCTCTTGGCGTGTTGACATCGAGGGCACCCAATCTTCCGTCCCATGCCACCATTCTCTCACAGGTGGCTGTTTTGGGACTATACCCTTTTAAAAACGGCTACGAGAGCGGAATACGGGCCTGCAACGGGAATGGGATGGCGGAGAGGGCGGGATTCGAACCCGCGAGAGACCAAAGCCTCTACACGCTTTCCAGGCGTGCCTGTTCGGCCGCTCCAGCACCTCTCCGGTAAAGGGGCGAGCCGCCAAAGGGTGGCGGCATTGGCGGAGAGGGTGGGATTCGAACCCACGTTCCGACAAGTCGGAAAACGGTTTTCGAGACCGTCGCCTTCAGCCGCTCAGCCACCTCTCCCGTGGCGATTATAGCATGGGGCAGTGCGTGGCCCGGCTGGGCGGCGGGGTAGCGAGCTTGCTCAGGGAGTGACCAGGTCCCCGTACTGGTCCGGACGGCGGTCGCGGAAGAACTGCCAGGTCTGGCGCACCTCCCGGATCTGGTCCAAGTCTAGGTCTGCGATCACCACCTCGTCCCGGTCGCGGGAGCCCTGGGCGAGGACCTTGCCGGTGGGATCGCAGAAGTAGCTGGAGCCGTAGAACTCGCCCCAATCCCAGGGCTGCTCACGGCCGACCCGGTTGATGGTGCCCACGAAGTAGCCGTTGGCGATGGCGTGGGCGCGTTGTTCCAGACTCCACAGGTGCTCGGAGAGGCCCGCCACCGTGGCCGAGGGGTTGAAGACGATCTCCGCGCCGTTCAGGCCCAGGGCGCGGGCGCCTTCGGGGAAGTGCCGGTCGTAGCAGATGTAGACGCCTATCCGGCCGACCTGCGTGGAGAAGACCGGGTAGCCGAGGTTTCCGGGCCGGAAGTAGAGCTTCTCGGAGAAGCTGGGCGCGATGTGAGGGATGTGGGTCTTGCGGTACTTGCCCAAGTAGGCGCCGTCGGCATCGAGCACTGCGGCGGTGTTGTAATAGACCCCTGGCATCTCCTCCTCGTAGATGGAGACCACCATGACCATCCCGTGCTGCTTGGCCACCTCCTGCATCGTCTGGACCGTCGGCCCGCCGGGGATAGGCTCCGCCATCTCGTACCAACGGATGTTCTGCTCGGCGGGGAAGTAGGGGCCGTTGAAGAGCTCTTGCAGGCACAGCGCCTGGACCCCCGCGCCCGCCGCCTTCTCGATGAGCGCGAGATGCTTGTCCATCATCCGCTGTTTGATGGCCTGGATATCGCCGGACCCGTCGCCATCGAAGGAAGCCTGGACGAGTCCACTCCGCACAACTCTTGCCATGGCCCCTCCTCGGCGTGCGGCCGTCCGCATGATTCCGTTCTTGCCGGCGGATTATAGCACCGGGCCCAGGGACGCCAAGACCACGGCTTTCTTGACACTCTTCCGCCACCTAACCTATGCTGGGACTGTCAGTGGATACTCCTGAAGGTGAAACGGACGGTGGCCTGAAGCTGCTTGGGAGCGGCTGAGGGACATCGCGTGATTTACCGGCGGATGGAGAAGTGGACAGCTATCGTGTTGGCGGCGGGCCGGGGCGTTCGCATGCGCTCGCGGCTTCCGAAAGTGCTGCACCTCATCGCCGGTGAGCCCATGCTCCGGCACGTCGTCCGGAGCGCACAGCAGTTCGGGCCGTCGGCAACCCAGGTAGTGGTGGCCCCGCGCGACCGGGATGAGATCTCCGCCGCCCTGGGCGATGGCGTGGAGTGTGTCGAGCAGCGGGACCCTTTGGGCACCGGACGCGCGCTTATTGCCGCTCTGCCGCACGTCGACTCCCGCCACGAGCAGCTCCTGGTCCTGAACGGCGATGCTCCCTTGGTCCGGGCCGATATGCTCGAGGGGCTGGTACGCCGGCATCTGGAAACACAAGCCACCGTCTCGCTTCTCACCGCCGTCGTGCCGGCCTCCGATGCCCAGGGCCTGGGACGGCTCCAGCGGGACGATGCAGGCAGGCCCGTATCCATCGTGGAGTCTTCGGAGGCGGGACCCCTCTCCACGGCGCCGGTCGAGATCAACGTAGGCGTCTACTGTCTCGCCGTCTCCTGGACGAGAGCGGCGCTGGAGCGGCTGCCGCGACACGCCTCCGGCGAATACTATCTCACCGATCTGGTCGCCCTGGCGGCGGAGGACAACCTGGTAATTGAGGCTGTGCCGCTGGAGGTTCCCCTGGAAGTGATAGGCATCAATACGCGGGGCGAGCTTGCTCGGGCGGAATCGGCCATGCAACAGCGGCTCCGCCACCACTGGATGGAGCGGGGGGTGACGCTCCAGGACCCCGCCACCACGTACCTCCACTCCACAGTGACGCTGGACGAAGACGTGGTGGTGCTGCCAAACACCGCGATTCACGGGACCAGCCGGGTTGCCCGGGGAGTCACCATCGGTCCCAACGCGCTTATTAGCAACACCGTTCTCGGCGAGGAGTGCACCGTTGGGGGCTCGGTGCTTGAGGGCGCCATCTTGGAAGAGCGGGCGGAGGTGGGCCCCTATTGTCATCTGCGGCCCGGCGCCCACCTGGAGCGTGGCGTCCATGTAGGAAGCCACGTGGAGATCAAGGAGAGCCGTATCGGCGCGGGATGCCGCGTGGGCCATTTCTCCTACATAGGCAACGCCATTCTGGGGCCGGGGGTGAACATCGGCGCCGGCACGGTCACCTGTAACTACGACGGCGTTGCCAAGCACGTTACGGAGATCGGGGAGGGCGCCCTGATTGGCAGCGATACGATGCTGGTGGCGCCCGTCAAGGTGGGCGCGCGGGCCATTACAGGCGCGGGCGCTGTCGTCACCCACGATGTGCCTCCCGATACGACGGTGGCCGGCATGCCGGCCCGCGGCTTGATGACGAGCAGGCGCACGGCCTCAAGGGGTCCGGCGAAGGAGGGGAAGACCTCCCTTGGATAGCGATAGTACCCTCGTCCTGGTCTTTCTGGTGCTCTCGGCGCTCACCTTTTCCGTCCTTGGCGGCGTCCAGAGGCTCCTGTGGCGCATCCGGCGCGGCAAGCTGAAGGCGATTCTCCCCGACACGGGTCTGCAGGCCTCGGCGGTGCGGACGCTCGGGGCCTCAGCCGATGAGCATCAGCGGCTGCTGGCGGCTCTCCGGCTGGTCAGTGTCGCGGCCAGCTTCTCCTTTGGGGTCGCTCTCCTAGCAGTCCGGTTGGACGTGGCCTGGCCGATAACCCTACTCGCCCTGGTCCTCATTGGGGTCGCCATGGGGCTCCTTCACTGGCTGCTGTCGGCCCTGGTGGGCCGGCTTTCCACGGGCATGGTGCTTCGCCTCTCCCCTGTTGCTTTGGTGGGTTTATGGCCTTGGAGGACGCTGCTGCGGCTGGCGGTGCTGGCGGTGCCGGGGCCATTCCGTCCTGCCCGGCGTGCAACAGATCGCTCGTCGGAGGCCACTCATTCAGTGGAAGAGCAGATCGCCGAGGAGCCGTTGGAGCCCAGGGAGCGGGCCATGATTCACGCCATCCTTAATCTGGAGGAAACGGCGGTCCGTGAGGTTATGGTCCCCCGAGTGGACGTGTCGGCGGTGAACGTCGAGAGCACCCTGGAGCAGGCCAGCGAGATGGTGCGGGAGAGCGGGCACAGCCGCTTGCCCGTCTACCGCGAGACGCTGGACAACGTGGTGGGGATCCTCTACGCGCGCGACCTGCTGACGGCCATCGGCCCCGATACGGCGGCAAGGCAGTCGCTGGAGCAACTCGTGCGGCCCTCCTTCTTTGTCCCCGAGTCGAAGCGGGTGGACGAGCTGCTCCAGGAGCTCCAGGAGCTGCATATCCATATCGCGGTGGTGGTGGACGAGTATGGAGGCGTGGCCGGCATTGTGACCATTGAGGACGCGCTCGAAGAGATCGTTGGCGAGATAGAGGACGAGTTCGATACCGATGAGCCTAGCATTGAGATGACCGGAGGAGGCGAGGCCGTGGTGGATGCCCGGGTCTCCCTGGACACCTTTAATGAAGTGTTCCGCTCGGCCATAGCCGGAGTGGGGTTCGATACGCTCGGGGGGTTCCTCTATAACCAGCTTGGCAAGATTCCAAGCCCCGGCGACCGGGTGCAGGCGGACGGTTTGAGCCTGGAGGTGTACTCAACGCTGGGGCGCCGTATAAAGAAGGTCCGCGTACACTACACGGAAGAGGCGGTGGACGGCGGCGGCAACACTCCCAACTAGCTGGTTCTTTCTCCGCGAAGTCAAAAGAAGGCCCCTCTGGAACACCAGAGGGGCCTTCTTTTACCTCGATTGCAGCGAGTTGCTACTACTTGGGCGCGGTCGCGACCAGAGGAGCGGTGGCGCTGGCCCCGGATGTGTCCGTGGCCCAGACGGCGTACCCACCCTCCGTCAGGGAAGTGGTCGTTGTCAGGTCTGTCCAGAACGCGCCGCCGGCGTTGGCCGTGGCGGATCCCAAGCTGCTCGTCGAGCCGTCAGGCCATGCGAGCTGCAGTGTCACGGTCGAGCTCGCGGTGAAGCCTGAGCCGTAGACGGTGACGTTGAGCGTGCCAGCCGCCTGGGTCGAAGCGCTCAGCACGATGGACAGCGGGACCGTCGGGCCGAATCGACCAACAACGCCCTGGAGTCCACGGGCTCCGCGATCGCCCTTGGGACCCGTGTCACCCTGCGAACCTGTTGGACCCTGAGGGCCCCGGGCGCCGTCTGCGCCTGAGATACCCTGAGATCCCTGAATGCCTTGGGGACCGGTGAGACCCTGGATGCCTTGGGAACCCTGGATGCCTGGGGAACCCTGGGAGCCTGGAGCCCCTTGGCCACCATCGCTGCCTGAACATGCCGCGGCTACCAAAGCAATACCCGCGGCCAGGAGAACTAAAATCATTCCTCGGGCACTGAGGAAGCGTTTCATCGACCCCCCTTTCAAGCGCTTAGCGTGTTCTTCCCCACGAAAATACCTTGGACAGCCTAATAGACGCTGGCCAAGCCGCGAACCTGCCCAATCATATGCAGCCCACTAGGGGATGTCAACCCCTTTGCAGTTCCATTCCTGGGCTTCTTCATCATCCCTCCGCGCGATATATGAGAGGCCGGGGTGCCTCGGCTTCTTGTGAGCCCATAGGCCGGTTGGTATACTGGCTTCAAGCCCCTGTAGCTCAGTGGATAGAGCACCGGCCTCCGGAGCCGGTTGCGGGAGTTCGAGTCTCCCCAGGGGTACCATTCGCGATAATAGCAAGAACTCAATCATCCGCCTTCACTCCGCATGCTAGCCGGGTTGGTAGAAACGACGACCTCCATGTCTTTCACCACCATCTTGGTCACGACGGAACCGATGCAGGCCCTCCCTTCGCCGATACATCTCTCGAGCAATAGTCAGTACAAACTCTTTCCATCGTAATCGAAACTACACTAGTCTAGCAACGATGATAAGCCGAATGTTGGGTCGGCCGTTTTATCGATGGGGCTATCGTACCTATTGATGACGAGTTCTGCTTGGTGTGGACAAAGGAACGCCGCATGAGTGGAGTCAAGGGATGTTTGGATAACCCCTGTAACGGATGCGAAGAGACCACCGATGGTACGTACCAGGCAGCCTCTTCGACTTCATGTGGCAAGATCGTAGGGAATTATCCGACTGAAGGCAGTACATGGGGGTCGGGAAGAACCGTTGGAGCCTGCTCTTTGATCTTGCGTTCTCCACCATCCTCGAGGTTGTGAACGAGGTTACACACAACCTCGCCATCAGAGCTAACGTAGACGATCCACCGGCTGATCCGAAGTCCTGTTCCACAACTTCATCGTAAGATTGCATTTTGTAATGGCTGGCAGTCATCATACAGTGGCTCGGTCTCATCCGCTCTCCCGACACCGCTATGGTTCTCGACGAGCTCGATGGAGTCGTTTATGGGGACGATTCCGAAGATCTTTCAGTTCTTCGGAGGTGCAGGCGTTAATGTTGTGGACCGCGTTGGGAATTCGATCTTCAGATACAGCAGATGTGAGCAATTCGTGCTTTGTTCTACGGGTTCGCTAGGGCAATCTTTTGGGTATAGTCCCAAAACAGCCACCTGTGAGAGAATGGTGGCATGGGACGGAAGATTGGGTGCCCTCGATGTCAACACGCCAAGAGCTGGGGCATTCGGCGAGGTAAGAGTCGTTGTGCAGCCTGCCACTACGAGTGGGTGCCCAGGGCGCTGCCGCTTCGGTTGTCGCCAGGGGAGTGGCGGCGACTGTTGCGCTGGTTCGTCTTGGGGCAGAGTGCCGAGGTGATTGCCCAGGAGGCCCGCCTGGAGCGAAAGCGAGTCCTGCGAGCCCTGATCGTGGTGCGCCAGGCCATGGTCCGGGACGTTCCCCATGTCTTCTCCGGCGTGGTGGAGGTCGACGAGACCTACCTGGGAGGTTCCTGGCGCAACAGGCGCCTGGCAAAGCGTGTTCAGGGCACGAAGCGGGGCCGTGGAACCACTAAGCAAGCTGTCTTTGGGATCCTGTGTCGAGGTGGCCTGGTGTGGGCGCAAGTGGTACCTAACGTGGAAGCCAAGACGCTGCTGCCGCTCCTGCACCAACGCGTGCAACGTGGCTCCATCGTCTGCTCGGACACCTTTACAGCTACACGGGCGTCGCAGCGGGGGGCTACGTCCATCGGCTTGTGGACCACAGCCAGGCGTTCAGCGATCGGCAAGGGAGCCACGTCAACGGCTTGGAGGGCTTCTGGGGTTATCTCAAGCGGCGTCTGGCAGCCAAAGGGGGAGTCCGCCGAGAACGGCTGCCCCTCTATCTTGCTGAGTATGTCTGGCGCTACAATCATCGGCGTCTGTTGGGACCAGAACAGGTTAAGACATTGTTCAAGCTGCTTCAAAGCTAATCCGGTGGCTAAAACGGGACTTTACCCATCTTTTTCTTAAACACACCGTCTTAAGCGCAGTTCAAAGATGGACAGAGTTCTCACTATTGTTGCGTAGGTGTACCATCTATCGGTGTCTGCGCCCCCGCTGACATTTGCCGCTATTTCAAATGTCCACCGACACCAGCGTCGTGGTGGCCACGCTAGGCGTCACGTTGTTACGTAAAAGACCTATCGCGGAGAGCACACCAGTGGATGCCGTCGCATCTGCGGGTCCATTGCGATAGGGGCGCCGTAGCGGCGCCACCGATTCCCCAGGGGTCTTTGGTGGCTCCCGAGGGGTCTCCATCCCCGGGAAGCGTGGTGGACAGCGGCGAGTAGCGCGGGAGTTGGGACCGCAGGTCGCCGCCAGCTCGTCACCGGCGGCCAGGGCAATCCGCCTACAGCGTTTGGCTCGTCCAGTCTTCTACGATGTCGTCGAGGGCGACAATGCCACCGCGAATGTACCCCGCGGAGCGGGCGCTAACGTTCCCTTACTTCGTGGCCCTTGGGAGAGCCTCGATAACTGTTAGGGCGCGGCCCAAGAGGACTGTGCCGTGGAGCGTATCGACGGCTGCCTGGGCCTCATCGCGGCTAGGCATTTCTACGTACCCGTAACCCCGTGATCGTCTCACGGAGTCATGGTCCTCAAAGTCGCGCACTCGGACGTCGTCATAGCTGTCCGTGGTGATGGTGATAAAGCTAACGTTGCCGTGCGCCTCGAACAGCGCGCCCAGGTCCGTTTCACATACTCGGTGAGAAAGGTTCCCCACAAAAATATTCATGGACCCTCCGCATCTCCTTGGGCTGGTGCCTCCGGCAGACCGTCTCTTGATTGATGGACACTAGGGCTCTCGATTGATGGAGACTAAGGCAGTCAAAAAAAGACCGCCGCCACTCTCGGCCAGCGGTCCCATCCGGTTGGGTTCGTACGCAGATGGGGTCTGTATGAGGGACTGCTTTAAGAGTAACACCTCGCGGCACCCACGACAACGCCACCTATCGCTGAGAGCTTGTAAGGCATACTGGTTCGTGTGCCGATGAACGTTGAGCGGAACGGGGATTGCCGTTGCAATTAAGCGTGTGGTATAATTGCCTTACTCCACTAGTGACCGAGCTCATGGCGACGACGTTCCCCCCTCTCTGCACTCTTTTGGGTTTCACAGTTGCATTCGGCGCTCACCGCGACGTCATGGAGAATTCATGGTGCATAAGGAGCGCCGAATGAACATTTATGTCGGAAACTTGTCGTACAACACAACCAACGATGACCTTAGCGAGGTATTCAGCCCCTTCGGGTCGGTCTCCTCGACGCAGGTCGTCATGGACCGCGACACAGGGCGGTCCCGCGGATTTGGATTCGTTGAGATGGCGGACGAGACTAATGCTCGGGACGCCATTAATGGACTGAACGGGAAGGAGCTCGGTGGCCGTGCCCTCACGGTAAACGAGGCGAAGCCCCGAGGTTCCCAGGACAATCGTCGTCCCAGCGGCCGTTGGTAGGCCACTCCTAGACGAACGGCGCACAGTCCGCTAGTTAGGGGAACGGCTCGGGCCGTGCGATGAGCAGATGGGCCACCTTACACGGGTGGCCCATCTGCATGTCTGCCCCCGCGCAGGTGGCCGCCGCATGGTCGCCCGCCGTTGTCCGCCCATCGCCCCTCTGCTATAGTTACTGGCCGTGCGGTTATTCCCCTAAGAGGAAGGTGCTGAGTCCATGGTCGACCACGACGTTCTGGTGGTAGGGGCTGGCTTGGCCGGCATGCGGGCGGCCATCGCCGCGCACCGGGCTGGGGCCAACGTGGCCATGCTCAGCAAGGTGCATCCGGTCCGCAGCCACTCGAACGCCGCCCAGGGCGGGATCAACGCCGCCCTGCGGGGGACCGAGGACTCGGTGGACTCCCACGTCTTCGATACAGTCAAGGGCAGCGATTACCTCGGCGACCAGGCCGCCATCGAGATCATGTGCCAGGAGGCGCCCAACGAGATCATCGAGCAGGAGCACATGGGCGTCATCTTCAACCGGGATGAGGAGGGGCGTCTGGGCACCCGCGCCTTCGGTGGCGCCAGCTACGCCCGCACCTTCTTCGTCGCCGACATCACCGGCCAGGCGATCCTCCACGTGATGTACGAGCAGATCATGAAGCTTGGCGTCCGCTCGTACGAGGAGTGGTTCGTCACGGACCTGATCGTTGAGGACGGCGTCTGTCGCGGCGTGATTGCCCTGGAGATGCTCACGGGCAAGCTCCATGCCGTCACCGCCAACGCCACGATATTGGCCACGGGTGGTATCGGCCGCGTCTACGAGCCCAGCACCAACGCGCTCATCTGCACCGGCGACGGCATTACCCAGGCGTACCGGGCGGGCGCCACGCTGATGGACATGGAGATGGTCCAGTACCACCCCACCACGCTCAAGGGGAACGGCGTGCTCCTGACCGAGGCCGCCCGAGGGGAGGGCGCCTATCTGCTGAACTCCAAGGGAGAGCGGTTCATGGAGGGTTACGCTCCGAAGATGAAGGAACTCGCCTCCCGGGACGTGGTCTCCAGGGCCGAGCAGATGGAGATCGAGCAGGGCAGGGGCGTGGACGGGTGTGTGCTGTTGGACATCCGGCACCTGGGCAGAGAGTTGATCAGCACCAAGCTCAAGTACATCCACGAAGTGGCCGTGGACTTCGCTGGCGTGGACATCGTGGAGGCGCCGGTGCCCATCCGGCCGGGCCAGCACTACATCATGGGCGGCATCAAGACCGACGAGGAGGGCCGTACCTGGGATGTGGGCGGGGACCGGTGGAAGGGGGTGCCTGGGCTCTTCGCGGCGGGCGAATGCGCCTGCATAAGCGTCCACGGCGGCAACCGGCTGGGCGCCAACTCGCTGCTGGAGACGGTCGTCTTCGGCAGGCGTGCCGGCGAGGCGGCCACCAGCTATGCCGGCGAGCGGCCGGACACCGACGTGTCGCCGGCGCATCTCAGCGATGCCCAAGCGCGTCTCGAGAGCATGATGGGCCGTCCGGCAAGCGGGAGCGATGCGACCTCCAAGCTGCGCTTGGAGATGGGCGAGACGATGAACGAACACCTGGCCGTCTTCCGCACGGAGGAGGGCATGCAGGCGGCGCTCGGCAGCGTGCTGAAGCTTAAGGAGCGATATCAGAAGCTGCCGGTGGTCCACAAGGGGCACGTCTACAATACCGACCTGCTCTTTCACCTGGAGCTCGGCTACATGCTGGATATCGCGGAGACCGTGGCCGTGAGCGGGCTCGCGCGCAAGGAGAGCCGTGGCGCCCACTTCCGGCGCGATATGCCCGAGCGGAACGACGCCGAGTGGCTGAAGCATACGCTGGTGACACACTCGGACGGTGGTCCCCAGGTGGACTATCTGCCGGTGACCATGACTCGCTGGGAGCCCCAGCAACGGGTCTACTAGCCCGCCAGGTCTGGGAGATGGAAACGATAGAGGACGTGTTCATGCAAGCCACGCTACGCGTACAACGCTACGATCCCGAGGGCCAGCAGCCCCAGACGCATATCCAGGAGTACCAGATTGAAGCCGAGGAGCACTTCACCGTGCTGGACGCGCTGATCAAGGTGAGGGAGGAGGTTGACCCGAGTCTCGCCCTCCGCTGCTCGTGCCGCGCGGCCATCTGCGGCTCCTGCGCCATGCGCGTCAACGGCCAAGCGCGGCTGGCGTGCAAGACGCGACTGCAATCGGTGGCGCCCCAGGGGGAGCCGGTCGACGTGGCGCCCATGGGGAACCAGGCGGTGGTGAAGGACCTGGTGGTGGACCAGCAGCTCTTCTGGCAGAAGATTCGGTCCGTGGCGCCCTACTTGCAGCCCGAGGGCCCGGAGCCCGAGGAGGAGTACATCGCACCCAACAAGGCGATGCTGGAGCTAACCGGGGTCATGGCCTGCATCATGTGCGGGGCCTGTGTCTCCGACTGCACCGCCTTGGAGGTGGACAAGAACTTCCTGGGCCCCGCCGCGCTGGCCAAGGCCTATCGGTTCGTCGGAGACCCCCGCGATGGAGCGGACGAGGAGCGGTTCCGCAGCCTGAACGAGTACGGCGGCGTCTGGGACTGCACCCGCTGCTACGAGTGCGTGGAGGTGTGCCCCAAGGGTGTCGAGCCCATGGAGCGGATCATGGCGCTACGTGAAGGCATCATGGAAGCAGGGATGGCCAAGGGCTACGGCGCGTATGGCTCACGGCACGTGGCATCCTTCGCGAAGTCAGTGGAGCACACGGGATGGCTGGACGAGCTGCGCCTGCCCATCGAGACCTGGGGCATGTTCAATCTGCCCAAACTGATCGCGGCGCTGCCCGTGGGATTGCGCGCGCTGCTGCGGGGCAAGCTGCCTCCAATCCGGCATAAGAAACGGCCGGGAGCAAAGAACCTGGCGGGCATCTTTCGCCGCTCGGAGAAAACGAAATGAGTTACGCTTTTTATCCCGGCTGTGTCTCGCGCGGCGGCTGCCCCGAGCTCTACACCTCCACCATGGCCGTGGCGGCCAAGATCGGGCTGGAGCTGGAGGAGATCGTGGGCGCCTCCTGCACCGGCGCCGGCGTCCTCCAGGAGAAGGGCCTGCGGCTTGGCGATACGCTGAACGCCCGCACCTTCGCCATGGCCGAGCGCATGGGCCACACCACCATCATGAACATCTGCTCCACCTGCCAGGGCGTGATGGCCCAGGCGAACTACCGGCTGCTCGCCGACCCCAACTACCTGGATGAAATCAACCAGGTGCTGGCCGAGGAGGACCTGGAGTACCAGGGCAGGGTGGTGATCAAGCACCTGGCGTGGGTGCTGGTGGAGGAGGTGGGGCTGGACGCGCTGCGTCCGCTCATCACGAACCCCTTGCGGGAGCTGAAGGTGGCGCCCTTCTACGGCTGCTACATCCTCCGTCCGTCGTGGGCCCTGGGCATCGACGAGAACCCGGGTCGGGAGCAGTACCTGGAGCAGCTTATCGAGCTGTGCGGCGGCGAGGCGGTGAACTTCCCGGGACGCACCAAGTGCTGCGGCTTTCCCCTGCTCACCATCAACGAGCGGAACTCCCTGGCCATGGTGGGCAACCACACCCACAGCGCCAAGGAGCACGGGGCCGACGCCATGGTGACGCCGTGCCCGCTCTGTCACCTGAACCTGGACGGCTACCAGCCCAAGGCCCAGGCACAGAAGGGCACGAAGATCAACCTGCCCATCCTCCACCTGCCCCAGCTCCTGGGCCTGGCCATGGGCATGGGCGAGCGAGAGCTCGGCCTCCAGAAGCACATCGTCTCCACCAAGGGGGTGATGGCGAAGGCGAGCGTCCGGGCTTAGCGACCCTACGTTCCGACGAAACAAAACGCCCCGGCTGGAATGGCTGGGGCGTTTTTGGCTCTGTTTAGCCTAAAATAGCCAGTGGCCAGGCGCTCAGTATTCGATGCAGCTCTGCTTGGTGAACCCGTAGTGGTCCACCGTGGCGTACATGGGCAGGAACCATTCGAGCTCCATGGCATCCTTGGCCGGCTTGGGCGCCTTACCCGTCTCCGGGTTGATGGCTATATCGGCGCCGCCCACCACCCGCTCCACCGCCGGCACGCTGATTGGCCTGTCGAGGCTGCCGGTGCTGACGATGGCGTCCACCTGGGGCGACATGTAGAGCAGGGGCGGCTCGTCGCCGGTCTTGCCGCCGTGCTCGTAGGTCATGAGCACGGCCTTGATTCCCCGCTTCTCGCACTCCTGGGCGGTGAGCATCGTTTCGATGAACATGTTGCCCGCGCTCGGCCAGGTGACGATGGCGCCCTGAGCGTTGAGTTGCTTGGCGAGCTGGGCGGCCTGGGCGGAGACCATCTCCTTCTCCGGATGATTGGTGAACCTGATCCGCATGAGCACCACACCCAGGAAGTTCACTTCTTTGCCATGGCGGCGGAGCAGGTCCAGGATGATGGGATTGTTCTGCTCCGCCCAGGTGGTGGCCTTGACGGCTCCGCCGCCGAATCCGTCGGCGACCACGGCGCCGTCCAGGAACTCAGTGGGGTTGACGAAGGTAGGCAAGATCTCGCCCAGCCGCAGCCCGTAGAAGTCCACGCCCATGGCGGCGCCGCGGCCAACGCCGTAGACCTGGTGGATGTACACCACGTTCGGCAGCGAAGGGTCCCTGCGCTCAACGTCGAAGGTCTCGATCCGGGGCGGCGTGAGCTCCCTGGTGACCTCGGCTAAATAGCTGGCCGCGCGAAAGCCCGCGCGCTGCATGGAGTGCTCGAACTCCAAGTCGGTGAGGTCTTCGTCCATCTCCATGCACAGGACTACGTTGGTGGTCTGCGTGAAGGGGCTGAGCGCACCGGGCCCCGTCATGTCCAGGAAGCTGTCGCTGGCCGTTCCCATCCGCACCTCTTTGCCGCGCCGGAACGGGGCCGACTCCATGACGGTCACCCCGGCCAGCCGGTGCGTCCTTCCGTCGCCCACGGGCTCCATGCCGCCCAGGATGCCGGGGAACACGCACCCGGAGCCCGACACTTTCACCCGAGGCTCCACCGTGTCCCGCAGATGGATGATGCGCACGCTCTCCCCGGGCTTTACGATCTCCACTGTAGCGCCCTTCACCCTTGCGTCCTCCAGAAGGAGGGAGGCCAGCGCATCGTGGTCGATGTGCAGCACGTCGCCTTCCAGGCGGGTGGCGCTGTCCAAGACAACGTCGCGCACCTCAAACGTTCCCAGCTCCAAGCTCATGGCAACTGCCTGTGAAAGAGGATGGGGAGAGGGATCAGTATTCGATGCAGCTCTGCTTCGTCAGGCCGTAGTGGTCCACCGCCGCGTACATAGGCAGGTACCAGTCCAGCTCTATGGGGCCCTTGGCTGGGCGAGGGGGCTCGGCCGTCTCGGGATTGATCAGCACAACGTCTCCGCCCACGACGCGCTCCACGCTGGGCAGGCTGACGGGCCTGTCGAGGCTGCCGGTGCTCACGATGGCGTCCACCTGGGGCGACATGTAGAGGAGGGGCGGCTCGTCGCCGGTCTTGCCGCCGTGCTCGTAGGTCATGAGCACGGCCTTGATCCCCCGCTTCTCGCACTCCTGGGCGGTGAGCATCGTCTCGATGAACATGTTGCCCCCGCCGGGCCAGGTGACGATGGCGCCCTTGGCTCCGAGCTGCCTGGCCAGGTTGGCGGCCTGAGCGGAGACCATCTCCTTCTCCGGGTGCGTGGTGAAACGGATGCGCATCAGGATAACGCCCAGGAAGTTCACGTCCTTGCCATGGCGGCGGAGCAGGTCCAGGATGATGGGGTTGTTCTGTATCTCCCAGGTGGGGGCCTTGACGGCACTGGAGCCTATGGCGTCGGAGACGAGCGCGCCGTCCAGGAACTCGGTGGCGTGGACGAAGGTGGGCAGGATTTCGCCCAGCCGCAGTCCGTAGAAGTCCACACCCTGGGCAGACCCGCGGCCAACGCCGGAGATCTGGTGGATGTACACCACGTCGGGCAGCGACGGGTCGGTCCGCTCGAAATCGAAGACCTCGAGCTGGGGTGGCGTCAGGCCCTTGGTGACCTCCGCCAGATAGGCCGCCGCCCGTATGCCGGAGCGCCTGATGGTGCTCTCGAACTCCAGGTCGCTGAGCTCCTCGTCCACCTCCATGCACGGCACCACGTTGATCGTCTCGGTGAAGGGGCTCAGCGCGCCGGGCCCCGTCATGTCCAGGACGGTGTCCCGGGATGTACCGCGGAGGCCGATGACCGCTTGGGGCATCTGGGCCGACTCCATGAGCGTCAGGCCGCCCAGCCGGAAGGTTGTGCCTCTGCCCACCGGCTCCGTGCCGCCCATGACCCCGGGAAAGACACAGCCGGGGCCGTCAACCTTGATTCGAGGCTCCAGCACATCACGCACGTGGATGATGCGGGCGTTCTCCCCCGGCTTCACGATCTCCACCGTGACTTGCTTGATTTTCGGGTCTTCCAGGATAACGGAGGCGAGCTCGTCGTGGTTGATGTGCAGCACATCGCCGTCCAAGCGGGTGACGCTGTCGAAAACGGCGTCTCTCACCGGAAAAGTCCCAAACTCGAAGGGCATTGGCCTCTCCTTGATGGAGCGTTGGAGGATGGCAGGCGTTTAGGAGAAGAGCGTCGGCTCCTTCACATCGGTCTCAAGCGCCCTGAGCGCCCGAGTGACGATCTCCTTCCGTAGCTTCCGGTCGCTCTCCGCGGGCAGGGCAGGGTCGCCCATCGTGTGCTCGATCCGTACGCCCGTCACCACGCGGCCGACGCCCTTCTGCAGCGCCACCGGCACCATGGAGCCGATGAGCGCGACGGGGATGCCGACCCGGTTGAGTTCGTGGGATATCGCAGACCCGCTGCGAGTGCAGGTCCCTCAGGTGCTGACCATGAGAGCGGCGTTCACACCCTCCTTCAGCATCTCCTGGGCCATTTCCTCGCCTATCCGTTTCGAGGAGGCGTCGGGAGTCCCCACGCCCGTGGTGGAGTAGAAGCTGTCGCTCAGCGACTTGAAGGCCCCCTGGTCCTCCAGCTCTCTGAGCACGTCCAGCGGCACGGAGAAATTGGGGTTCTCGTTGACGTGTCTGGTGTCGTATCCGCCGTGGACCGAGAACCATTCCCCCGCGTTCATGGTGGCGATCCCCTCGATGGGGTATTTGGCCCACTTGGTGGCGTTGAAGGTGGTGAAGCCGTCCGGGTTGCCCTTGGGCGAGAGGCCGCTGGTGACCACCACCGCCAGCCTGGAGTCCGCGACCGTGACGGGCGGCGCCGGCTCAACTGTCTCGTGGACCTGCATGCCGATCTCGGTAGTAAAGGGCTGGTTGTTCAGCTTGGCCAGCAACATCTCCACGGCGCGCTGCCACCCCGGCTTGTCCCGGAAGCCCAGCTCGCGGTGGCCACGGGGCATGTACCCCTCTTCGACCGCCGGGCCTATCGGCTCGCCGGCGCCCAGCTTGAGGGCGAACTTAGCGAGGGAGTCGACCACCTGACCCATCTGAGCGGGTGAATCGCTCGTGGGGAGGATGTAAGTGCTGGTCTGGTGAAGCAGCACTCCGGGGTTCTCGGGGTACATGGCCGTGACTCCCGGGATGCCCAGGTGCTGAGTGACGCTCTTGGCGACCTCGCCGCAGTTCACACCGTATCTGCCGGCGTTGAAGGCGGGGCCTGCCACCACCACGTCGGGGGCCATCTCCTTGATGTGGTGCAGCGCCTCGTCTCTCGCCTTCTCGGTGTTCTCGGCGAAATAGTTGTCGCCGGAGACGATGGTGCCCACTATCTCCGCTCGGTCGCCGAACTGCGCCTGGAGCGCACGGCCCGGGCCCACGGCGCCCCTCATGACCTGCAATCCGATGTTCGCCTTCTCCTCACCGCCGAGGCCCGCGAAAAACTGGTTCAGGAAGTGGACCACCCGAAGCTTCTTAGCCATCGCTCACCTCTTGGGTGCTCAGCTCCTTGGCGGAGCCGGCGACAATTGCCGCGCCGAAACCGATTCTGACAACGATAGCCTACGCCTGCCATACCGCTATTTCAAGCCCTCAGGCGCAAGCTGCGATGGGCTCACTCGATGCCAAACCCGATGTCTTTTCGGTAGGCCGCCACCAGCTCGCGGGCCGCCTGCTGGATGGGCTGATGGGGGTCCAGGCCCAGGGGCGCCACAGCGCTCTCACCCGCCTCGAGCGCGCGCAGCGTCTCGGCCTGGCGACGGTTGAAGCCGTTGCGGACAAGCCTGGCCGCCCGTGGCTCCACCACTGCCAGGATGCAGCCGTACTCGAAGCCAATGCTCAGAATGTGGCAGGCGGCATCCGATGGCACGTGAGGCTCCTCAACCATGCCCTCCAGGAGGGGTTCCAGGAAGAGGGACGGCTCAAGTGGGGTGCTGGCTTGCCGTGCGTGGGCCACCTGCTCGGTCAGTGTGCCCGTGCACTCCGCCACGATAGCGTCGGACTCGCCCGCATGGGTCTGCTCCAGGATGGGCTTGACCAGATAGGGATGCTCGATGCCCGCGGCGCACCCGAGGGCGAAGGCGCCGGTGGCGGCCCGGCGCAGCGATTCGGCTTCGTAGTGGGGCTCGGCGGCGGTGTCCTGGTGCTGGGGCAGCTCGTCCAGGTAGAGCAGCAGCACCACGTCGGTGAAGGGGACCGGTGTCTCGGGGCTGTCGGCGGGCTGCGGGGCGCTCATCGAACGCGACGAGAAGCGGGACCGGGCGTCCGATGCCTCATGCGGCGGCCATGGTGTCCACGAGCTCCCGCACCGCCTCGGCCGAGCCCTTGAGCAGCTCCCGCTCGCGGTCCGTCAGCTCCAGTTCCACCACCCGCTCCACGCCACCGGCCCCCAGAACGGCGGGGACGCCCATATAGATGCCGCTGATGCCGTACTCGCCCTCCAGAAGAGCGGCGCAGGGGAGCAGGCGTTTCTGGTCGAGCAGGATGGCGTCGACCATCTCGGCGATGGCCGCCGAGGGCGCGTAGTAAGCGCTGGCCGTCTTGAGCAGGGCCACGATCTCGCCGCCGCCGCCCTGGGTGCGCTTCACGACGGCCTCCAGCGTCGCCGCGTCTAGAAGCTGGCTGATGGGTACGCCGCCGACGGTGGTGTAGTGGGTCAAGGGGACCATCTGGTCGCCGTGGCCCCCGAGCACGTAGGCCTGAACATCCCTGACCGATACGCCCATCTCCTGGGCCAGGAACGTCCGGAAACGGGCCGTGTCCAGCACTCCCGCCATGCCGAGCACGCGGTTCTTGGGGAAGCCGCTGACCTGGTAGGCGTGCTGCACCATGGCGTCCAGGGGGTTGGAGACGACCACGAGGATGGCTTCGGGCGAGTGGGCCGTCACCTGCCGCACCACATCGCCCATGATCTTCATGTTGGTGAAGAGGAGGTCGTCCCGGCTCACGCCCGGCTTGCGGGCGATGCCCGCGGTGATAACCACCAGGTCGGAGCCGGCGGTCTCATCGTAGCTGTTGGAGCCGGTGATGCCGGCGTCCACCCCCAGGACGGGGCCCGATTCCAGCAGGTCCAGGGCCTTGCCCTGGGGCAGCCCCTCCACCACGTCCACCAGGACGAGGTCCATGTAACCGCGCTCGAAGAGACGCTGTGCCGTGGTGGCGCCCACGTTGCCGGCGCCCACGACCGTGACCTTTTTTCTCATAGCTGCTGAACTCCCGCTCTCGTGTTAGACCGCCCGAAGGTGGCTCTCCCAACGGCTGGCCAGTTTGGAGTCCTTCACCGTCGCCATCACATAGTCGCCGAGCTCCTGGGCGGTGGCGCCGTTGCTCCGGCCCGTCATGACCACCTTGCGCTCGTACTGCCCGCAGACGTCCAGGGCCATGTTCAGCTTAGCGCCCAGCTCCGGAAAGCCGATGTGCTCCATGAGCATGGCGCTGGCCCTGACCATGGAGCTGGGGTCGGCGTACTGGGCCCGGCCCTCGTTGACCATGCGGGGCGCGCTGCCGTGGATCGCCTCGAACATGGCGTACTTGGTGCCGATATTAGCGGCCCCGGCGGTGCCCACGCCGCCCTGGATCTCGGCGGCCTCATCGGTCAGGATGTCGCCGTAGAGGTTGGGCAGGGCCAGCACCTGGAAGTCGGCGCGGCGCTTGGGGTCGAGCAGCTTGGCCGTCATGATATCGATGTACCAGGCGTCCCACTCCAGGTCGGGATAGCCACCGGCCACCTCCTTGGCCACGTCCAGGAACTTGCCGTCGGTGGTCTTGACCACGTTGGCCTTGGTGACCACCGTCACCCGCTTCTTGCCGGTGCGCCGGGCGTGGGCGAAGGCCGCCTCAATGATCCGTCGGGAGCCCTGGGTGGTGATGATCCGAAAGTCCACGGCCAGGTCGGGCGTCACGTTGATGCCCTGGCTTCCCACGGCGTAGAGGTCCTCAGTGTTCTCGCGGAAGAAGGTCCAGTCGATGCCCAGGGCGGGGATACGCACGGGCCGGACGTTGGCGAAGAGGTCCAGGGCCTTGCGCATGCCCACGTTGGCGCTCTCGATGTTGGGCCACGGGTCGCCCTGCTCGGGCGTGTGGGTCGGGCCCTTGAGCGTCACGTGGCAGGTCTCGATCTCTTTCATCACGTCGTCGGGGATGGACTGCAGCTTCGCGGCCCGGTTCTCTATGGTCAGCCCCTCGATGACCTTGAACCGGACTTTGCCCGCCGCCACCTCAGGCTCCAGCAGGTGCTCCAGCACTCGCTGGGCCTCCGCCGAGATGGTGGGGCCGATGCCGTCGCCGCCGATGATGCCGACGACGACGGGCGAGAGCTTGGAGAAATCGGTGAACTCCCCCCCCTTCTTCAGGCGGTCCACACGGGCGAGCTGCTCCTCCAGCACATGGCCGAAGTGCTGCTTCGCCGCCTCTATCACACTCGGGTCTGCCACGAGGGCTCCTTTCTTAAGACGAGGGCGCGGTCGGATGAAGGGCCGCGCCATTATAGTTGCCTGCCCCTAGGCGGGCAAGGCGGCCCAGCGCATCTCGTCCGCTAGAACCAGCGGCTGATTACCACCTTGCGGTCGGTGAAGAAATCGATGCTCTCCCTGCCTTGGGGATGCAGGGTGCCGAAGAAGGAGTCTTTCATGCCGCCGAAGGGGAAGAAAGCCATGGGCGCGGCGACACCGACGTTGATGCCCACGTTGCCGCAGGGCACCCGGTGCTTGAACTCGCGGGCCGACTTGCCGCTGGCGGTGAAGATGGACGCGGCGTTGCCGAAGGGGAGGGCACTGATAAGCTCGATGGCCTCGTCCAGGCTCCCCGCGCGAATCAGGGATGCCACCGGCCCGAATATCTCCTCGCGGGCGATGGTCATCTCAGGACCCACCTCGTCGAAAACACAGGGCCCCACGAAGTAGCCGGCCAGCTCCTCGTCCCGCCGGGCGGTCCGGCGGTCGGCGATGAGCTTGGCGCTCTCCTGAAGCCCCTTCTCCACGTAGCCGAGGACCCGCTCCATGTGCCGCTGCGAGATGACCGGGCCCATCTCCACCGACTCGTCCAGCCCGTTGCCCAGCTTCAGGCTCTGGGCGCCGGCCACCAGCCGGTCCCGGACGGGCCCGTAGGCGTCGCCGACCGGCACCACCACCGAGCCGGCCAGGCACCGCTGGCCCGCCGCTCCGAAGATGGAGCCCATCATGCCGTCTATGGTGGAGTCCATCTCGGCGTCGGGCATGGCCACCAGGAAGTTCTTGGCGCCGCCGCCGCACTGCACCCGCTTCCCCGCCGCTGAGGCCCGGGCGTACACATGCCTGGCCACGGGGGTGGAGCCCACGAAGGAGATGCCCACGACGTCGGGATGCTCCAACATGGCGTCCACTGCCTCCCGTGCGCCATGGACTACGTTCACCACTCCTGGCGGCAGGCCGATCTCATGGAGCAGCTCGGCGACCCGCTGCAGGGAGAGGGGCGTCTGCTCCGAGGGCTTGACCACCACGGTGTTCCCGCAAGCGATGGCATACGGGAGGAACCAGAGCGGCACCATGAGCGGGAAGTTGAAGGGCCCGATGATGCCGAAGACGCCCAACGGCTGTCGCACCGCTTCCGCGTCGATACCCCTGGCGATATCCTCCAGGCCCTGGCCCATCATCAGCGAGGGTATCCCGGCGGCCACCTCCACGTTCTCGATGGCGCGCCGGACCTCGCCGCGCGAGTCGGCGATGGTCTTGCCATGCTCCTGGGTCAGGGTACGCGCCAGCTCCTCGAACCGCTCCTCCATGAGCGCCTTGAGTGAGAAGAGGTAGCGGGCGCGGACAACGGGCGGCGTCTCCCTCCAGGCGGGGAACGCTTTTTGGGCGGCCTCGACCGCCCGGCGCATCTCCTCCGGGCCGGAGAGCGGCACCTCCGCGATGACCTGGGTGGTGGCTGGGTTCTCCACCGGCAGATAGGCGCCGGTCTCCGGCTCCAGCCACTCGCCGCCGATGTAGTTGCCCAGGCGGCCGTAGCGCTCCTTCACATCCAGCAGGGTGCTCTGCGCCATACGGAACCACTCCTCTGTAGAGATCGTGCGCGGCGCTCTAGCCGGCCTGCGGGTTGACGGGCGACTCGTCCATGGGGACGCAGTCTTCGATGGTCACGTACTGGTGCTCCCACTCCTGGTAGGGGACGGCGGCAGCCATCTCCTGGGCCTCGGCCGCATTGGCGGCTTCGACGATGATCTCGTGCCGGACCTCGTGGCCAACGCGGAATTTCATAGCTAGCACTCCATAAGACGGCTATCGGTGGGCGTCAGCGGGAAGGATACCACGACGGCCGCGGGCGTTGCTCCACAGGCGCCGGCGCCTATGGTATGCTGTCCGGCACTTCGGATGAGGGACGCGGAAAAGGAGGCGCAGACCATGCCAGATGCAACGATTAACGGCTTCAAGCACCACTACGAGGACGTGGGTTCCGGTGAGCCCCTCGTGATGATCCACGGCGCGTCGAGCAGCAGCCACACGCTGGCCCACAACTTCGATGATCTCTCCAAGGACTTCCGGGTCATCGCGCCGGACCTGAGAGGGCTGGGCGGCAGCGCGCACGTGACGGAGGCCCTGCCACTGGACTGGGTGAGCGACCTCGTCGGCCTGCTGGACTACCTGAAGATCGACAAGGCCCACGTGTACGGCGTGAGCCTCGGCGCTCGGGTGGCGCTGCGTTTCGGCATAGACCACCCGGACCGCACCAGGTCGCTGATCCTCGACGCCGCCGTGGTGCTCATGGAGGGCGGAGGCGACGCGGCGCTGAACGCCAACTTCGACGTGTCCAAGATGCCCCAGGAGCGGAAGGACAACTACCGGGTCATACACGGCGAGGACTGGGAGCAGGTGGTGATCAACTACTTCAATTTCCGGAACAACCCGGAGTTCCAGGAGCAGCTCGACCTCCGCAAGTTTCTCGCTGACGTGAAGCTCCCCACTCTGGTCGTTCGCGGCGACACCCCGGAGCCGGTCCACCCACTGGCCCATTCCATGGAGATCCGTGAGACGCTGCCCAACGCCCGTTTGGCCATCGTCCCGAACAAGGTCTCGGGGCTGAACAACAGCGCGCCATCCGAGATGCGCCGGTTCATTCGGGAGTTCGTGGCAACCCTGGAGGCAGCGGCGGCCCGCTACTAGGAAGCGCGTTCTCTACACAGCGCTCGCAAAAGAAGAGGCCGGGGTGTTTCCCCCGGCCTCTTTCTGTTAGAGAGGGATATTCCCGTGCTTCTTGGGTGGGAGTGAGTCGCGCTTGTTCTGCAGCATGTCCAGCGCGCGGATGAGCTTAGGCCGCGTCTCGGCGGGGTCGATCACGGCATCCAGGTAGCCGTGCTCGGCGGCCACATAGGGGTTGGCGAAGTGCTCGCGGTACTCCTCTATGAGCGCGGCGCGGGTCGCCTCCGGGTTCTGGGCCTCGGCGATGCGCTCCCGGTACACGATATTGATGGCGGCATCGGGGCCCATGACGGCGATCTCGGCGGTGGGCCAGGCGAAGTTCACATCGCTGCGGAGGTGCTTGCTCCCCATGACCACGTAGGCGCCGCCGTAGGCCTTGCGCGTGATGACCGTGAGCTTAGGCACCGTGGCCTCGGCGTAGGCATACAGCAGCTTGGCGCCGTGGCGGATGATGCCGCCGTGCTCCTGCTCCTTGCCCGGCATGAAGCCTGGAACGTCCACGAAGGTGACTATTGGAATGTTGAATGCATCGCAGAAGCGGACGAAGCGGGCGGCCTTGATGGCCGCGTTGCTGTCGATGACTCCAGCCACGTGGGCGGGCTGCTGGGCCACGATTCCCACGCTCCGCCCCATGAGCCTGGCAAAGCCGACGATGATGTTGGGCGCGAACTCCCGGTGGACCTCCAGAAACTCGCCGTCGTCTATCACCCGCTCGATGACCCGCTTCATGTCGTAGGCTTTAGTGGAGTCGTCGGGGACGATGGTCCGCAGCTCCTCGTCGGCCCGGTCCGGATCGTCGCCCATCTCGCCTAAAGGCGGATCGTCGAGGTTGTTCTGGGGCAGGAAGCTGAGGAGGTGGCGAATGGTCTCCATGCACTCCTCTTCGGAGTCCAGCGCGAAATGGGCCACGCCGGAGAGCAGCGCATGGCTACCCGCGCCGCCGAGCTGCTCGTGGGTGATCTCCTCTCCCATGACCGACCGGACCACATCCGGGCCCGTGACGAACATCTGGGAGATCCCCTTGACCATCAAGGTGAAGTCGGTGATGGCGGGCGAGTAGACGGCGCCGCCGGCCGACGGGCCGAGGATGGCCGAGATCTGAGGGATGACGCCGGAAGCCAGGGTGTTGCGCAGAAAGATGTCCCCATAGCCTGCCAGGCTCTTGACACCCTCCTGGATGCGCGCGCCGCCGGAGTCGGCCAGCCCAACCACCGGAACTCCGCTCTTCATGGCCATATCCATGATCTTGCAGATCTTCTCGGCGACCACCTCTGAGAGAGAGCCACCGAACACGGTGAAGTCATGCGCATATAGGTAGGTGGGTCGGCCGTTGATCCGAGTGTAGCCGGTGACCACCGCATCGCCCGGGTACCGCCGCTCCTCGGTGCCGAACTCCCTGGTCCGGTGGGCAACGAAAGCGTCTGTCTCCTCGAAGCTGCCGGGGTCGACCAGCAGCTCGATCCGCTCTCGGGCCGTCAGTTTGCCTTTGGCGTGCTGCTGCTCGACGCGCCCGCGGCCGCCGGCGAGCTTGGCCGCCTCCTGCCTCTGTTGCAGCTCCTCGAGCTTCTCGTTCGTCTTTTTCTGAACAGCCATCGCGCTTCGCCATTCTACGTACGTCTAAGTCTTCATCATGCTAGCACCAGCATGCCGCTGCATCAAGCAAAGCGATGAACTGATTGAACGAATTTCAAGGCTGCGGCCCGCGGCCACGCCGGCCTCGGAGGATAGGATAAGCGGGCCGCCATCCGGCTACCCACATCCCTATCGCTCCTCCACGCTCCACCGCCACACCCTTGAAAACGGTGGTGACGGCGCTAGCTCCGGAGATGGGGCGGAAGCAGATTGGGGATGGAGTCCTCAATCGGGTACGTCTCGTTGCAGGCCTGACAGATCAGATGTCCGGTCATCACCTCCTCGCCCTCCTCCTGCTCCACCACCAGCTCCAGTTGGCCCTTGCATACGGGGCAGGCCAGCACTTCCATCAGCTCTCGTCGCATCGAGTCACTCTCCTTACACCGCACCGGGGCACGGCACGGGGCACCGCACCGGGTTTCCGGTCCGGCCGTCACCCTCCCGGCAGCCCATTCTAGCTGGCCAATCCCCGCTCCACCAGGAGACGCAGGAGGTCGGATGCAAAGAAGACCACGGGCCCAAGCACCAGCACGGCATTCACGTTGGTAAGGGCGCCCACCACGGTTCGCAGGCGCCCTTCGCCGGCTGGCCGCCGAACGGGAGCGCCGCGCCCTCGTCCCCAAACGATGGCGAACATCCACCCCGCCACGGTCACCTTGAACATAAGGACGGCGAAATAGGTGGGGGTAGCCGTTTCCGCCGATAGCCGGTCCAGGGTGAGAACGATTCCGCTGATGGTCAGCATCCACATAGCCAGCAGGACAAGCTGACGAAACCGGGGCCCAAAGCCGCTGGAGCCGATCACCGCCAAATCGTTTTCGATGGCCGGTCTAACGACGAACCAGTAGAAAATGCCGCCCCCCACCCAGGCAACGGCGGCCATGGCGTGGAGCCAGCGGACGATCAGAAGGAGCGCTTCAACCACGGACGCCTCGTTGCATCAAGTGAAGATAGGGACCAAGCGAGAATTGGTTAGGTAACTCCTGCCCTTCAAAACAGGTACAACTCCTTCCAAGGATAGCGTTAGAATTGCACAAGCCCTCTAGCTACGGCTGGGGGTTTTTCTTTGCCTCGCGTTTTGCACGTCCACGGCCAACCCACCTGACGTACGAGCCCCACGGCTTCGTTGCCACAACGATGATCAGCGCCAACGTGTTCAGAAAGCTGAACGCGATGGCCGCGCCTGCCGGCGCGCGCCAAGGCTCCAGCAAAAGCCGCACTTCCGAAATAGCAGCCACATTCATGAATGCCTGCGCCTCGATAACCGCCAACGCCGCGAGCCCTACCAACAAAAGTAGGGTAAAGTCCCGTTTTAGCCACCGGATTAGCTTTGAAGCAGCTTGAACAATGTCTTAACCTGTTCTGGTCCCAACAGACGCCGATGATTGTAGCGCCAGACATACTCAGCAAGATAGAGGGGCAGCCGTTCTCGGCGGACTCCCCCTTTGGCTGCCAGACGCCGCTTGAGATAACCCCAGAAGCCCTCCAAGCCGTTGACGTGGCTCCCTTGCCGATCGCTGAACGCCTGGCTGTGGTCCACAAGCCGATGGACGTAGCCCCCCGCTGCGACGCCCGTGTAGCTGTAAAGGTGTCCGAGCAGACGATGGAGCCACGTTGCACGCGTTGGTGCAGGAGCGGCAGCAGCGTCTTGGCTTCCACGTTAGGTACCACTTGCGCCCACACCAGGCCACCTCGACACAGGATCCCAAAGACAGCTTGCTTAGTGGTTCCACGGCCCCGCTTCGTGCCCTGAACACGCTTTGCCAGGCGCCTGTTGCGCCAGGAACCTCCCAGGTAGGTCTCGTCGACCTCCACCACGCCGGAGAAGACATGGGGAACGTCCCGGACCATGGCCTGGCGCACCACGATCAGGGCTCGCAGGACTCGCTTTCGCTCCAGGCGGGCCTCCTGGGCAATCACCTCGGCACTCTGCCCCAAGACGAACCAGCGCAACAGTCGCCGCCACTCCCCTGGCGACAACCGAAGCGGCAGCGCCCTGGGCACCCACTCGTAGTGGCAGGCTGCACAACGACTCTTACCTCGCCGAATGCCCCAGCTCTTGGCGTGTTGACATCGAGGGCACCCAATCTTCCGTCCCATGCCACCATTCTCTCACAGGTGGCTGTTTTGGGACTATACCCCAAAAGTATCCACATCACTGCTCCTCCCACGCCCAAAGTAGCCGACAGCATAGCAGTAAAAAAGGCTTCAATGCGGCGCTCCGTCGCGAAGGCCCTTGTCTCAGGCGGTGGACGGCGCCTCACTGGGGTAAGATAGCACTTCGTTGCAGCCGCCAAGGCCTCTTTCGTACAATTTGCCCACCCGACGCCGTGGAGTCCCGATATGAGCCCGAACCCCAGCGCACGTGGAGCGGATAACGTGGCCATTCGGGTGCTTTCGCTCGATGTCGCGGCAGCTATCGCCGCCGGAGAGGTGGTGGAGCGCCCCGCCTCCGTGGTCAAAGAGCTGGTGGAGAACGCCCTGGATGCGGGCGCCTCCAGCATCGCTATCGAATTGGTCCAGGGTGGGACCGAGAGCATCCGTGTGACGGACAACGGCGGCGGCATCCCCAGCGACGAAGTCGCGCTGGCCTTCGCCCGCCACGCCACCAGCAAGCTCCAGGGGGTCGAGGACCTGGACCGCATAGCCACCCTCGGCTTTCGAGGCGAGGCGCTCCCCAGCATCGCCGCCGCGGCCCGCGTGATCATGGTCACCCGTCCCGCCGATGGGGATGCGGCCACGAGCATCGAGTTGGAGAGGAGCAGCGTCGTCCGCGAGGCAAAGGCCGCCGGCGCGCCCGGAACGTCGGTGCTGGTGGAGCGGCTTTTCCACAACCTCCCGGCGCGGCGCAAGTACCTCCGCTCACCCGCGTCCGAGGGCTCCCGTGTCCACCAGGCGGTCGGCCATCTCGCGCTGGCCCATCCGTCCGTCCAGTTCACCCTGCGCGCGGGCGGCAGGCTGGTGCTCCAGACAGCGGGCAATGGCTCGCTCCGGGACGTGATGGCGGCGGTCCACGGCCCCGAGCTGGCCGGCGCGCTGCTGGAGGTCTCCGCGCCGGAACGGGCGGCGTACGTGGTGCGGGGACTCATCGGCCCCGCCAGCGTGTCCAGGTCCAACCGGGCGGGCGCCAGCTTCTTTGTGAACAGGCGATGGGTCCAGAGCAGGCTACTCCAGGTGGCCGTGGAGGAGGCATACCAGGGTTTCCTCACCGTGGGACGCTACCCCGTGGCCGCGCTCTTTCTGGAGGTGCCCACGGCAGAGGTGGACGTGAACGTGCACCCGACGAAGCGCGAGGTGCGCTTCGCCCGCGAGGGCGACGCCTTCTCCAGCGTGCAGCGGGCCGTCCGGGAGACGCTGGTGGGTGGGTCGCCTATAACCGAAGCCCTTGTTCCATCGCCGCCGCCGGACACCGTGCAGGAGGCCGGTCGCGCTCAGGCGCTTCAGTTCACGGTCCCCACGGAGTCTCCGCCCTCGGCCTCGGGCATGCCCAGCGCCCCTGGCGCCACCGTGTCGGTCATGCCCGCGCTTCGAGTGATGGGACAGATGGCCAACCTCTACGTGGTGGCGGAGGGCCCCGACGGCATCTATCTCATCGACCAGCACGCCGCCCACGAGCAGGTGCTATTCGAGCGGCTTCTGCGTCAGTGGGAGGAACGCCAGCCCGAGGTCCAGGCGCTTCTGGAGCCCCTGCCCCTGGACCTCACGCTGGAGCAGCTCGAGGTGGTGGAGCAGACGCTGCCGCTGCTGCAGGCCTATGGGTTCCAGGTGGAGCCCTTCGGCGACGACACGTGGCTGGTCCGGACGGTGCCCGCCGTGGCCCGCCAGGTATCCCTGGGGCGGCTTCTGGGAGAGATGCTGGACCTGATGCGGGAGCAGCCGGTCTCCTTCGGCTCGCCCCACCGGACCCTGGCCGTCTCCATCGCATGTCACAGCGCCGTCCGCGCGGGCATGGCGCTGGACCAGCAGGAGCTGGTCTCCCTGGTCGCGGCCCTCGAATCAGCCGAGAACCCCCGTCATTGTCCCCACGGCCGGCCCACGACCGTCCATCTCAGCAGGGGCGCCCTGGACCGCGAGTTCCGTCGCACATGAGCCCCCCGCCGGTGAGCGCGAAGCGTACGGAACTCTCCATCCTGTTGGCCACGCGCAACCAGGCCAAGGCAGAGCAGATTCGAGGCCTCTTCGCCGGGCTTCCGCTGCGCTTCAGCTACCCCGATCGGGTCGCGAAGCCCCCCACCGTTTTGGAGGACGGCTCGACGCACCTGGAAAACGCCCGTGAGAAGGCAGTGGCCTGGTCCCAGGCGGTTGGAGGGCTGGCCGTGGCCAGCGACGGCGGCCTGGTGGTGCCGGCGCTGCAAGGCGCCTGGAGCAGCCTCACGACCCGCCGCGCGATGGGCGAAGGCCTTGACGACCGGCAGCGGGCCGAGCGGATGCTGGAGCTGATGCGGCCGTACTACGGAGAGGCGCGGCGGGTCTCCTTCGCCGAGGCGCTGGCGGTGGCGCGCGGCGGGACGGTGCTGGGCGCATGGCAGGCTGAGGGGCTTCACGGCTTGCTGGCCGGCTCGTTCGAGCCCGCGCCGGAGACGCCCCAGGGCTTCTGGGTGACCGGCCTCTGGCTCTCGCCTCTTGACGGAAAGCGGTACTGGAGGCTGACAGAGGCCGAGATGGAGGCCGCCGAGGCCCCGTGGCTCCAACTCCGTCCGCGTCTCCGGCGGCTGGTGGAGGGCTTGCTTGAGGATAAGCGCCGAGGTCCCGCCACGCGGTGACGCGAGCCGCGCACCCTCAGGGCAGGGAGGCGAGGGTAGGGCTCTGGAGCCGGACCAGGCCGTCGCGGGTTAGGCCGGCCAATATCTCCTGAAGCCACGGGGCGTCCTTCTCAGGATCGAAGTCTGAGCGCACGGCACGGCCGAGCACGGCCAGTTCCATGGAGCCGCCCGCCGGGAGGGCTCGCAGCGCCTCGACGATTCGTCCACGGTAGAAGCGGGAGGAGCCGGCAAAGGCCGGCTGCTTGGGAGTGTAGGGGACCGAGGCCTCGGCCAGCCTCCGGCGGTCCGCTCCTTGCAGGTCCGGCGCGGCCCGGCAATACGGCCGCAGGGGGCACACGGAGCACTGGGGGCGGGCGGCGGTGCAGATGGTGGCGCCGATATCCATGAGCGCCTGATGCCACATGGCCGCGTCGCGCCGGGGCAGCCACGCCCCGGCCACGGCCTCGATGTCACGCTTGGACGGCGGCTCCACGCCGAATGCCACGCGGCTGAGTACCCGGTAAATGTTCGTGTCCAGCACAGCCACTCTCGCGCCGAAGGCGAAGCTGGCCAGCGCCGCCGCCGTGTAAGGCCCCAGGCCCGGCAGCAGCCGGAGCTCCTCTTTGCTCCGGGGCAGGCGGCCGCCGTGCTCGCGCACCAC
The DNA here is from genome assembly GCA_965249185.1 of Dehalococcoidia bacterium. Lineage (GTDB taxonomy): Bacteria > Chloroflexota > Dehalococcoidia > Lucifugimonadales > Australimonadaceae > CBDFLS01. The sequence goes on along the minus strand of CBDFLS010000001.1, from coordinate 177,027 downwards.
CGTTTGGGCCAGGCGGTGGAGCCGCACGGCCCGCCCGTTATAGCCCAGCGGACTCCACGCGCGGATGACATCGCCCGGCGAGGCTTTGGCCAGGGATTCCAGGCTGGGGAACCGCTCCAGAAACTCGGTGTGCTTCGGCGCCACCCGGTCCACTTGGGTCTGCTGGAGCATCACCTCGGCCACCAGCAGGGCGTAGGGGTCGCGGGTGCGCCGCCACGGCAGGTCCCGGGCGTGGCTCGCGTACCACTTCCGGGCGGCCGCATGGAGGCTCCGGGCGGCGGGATGGAGGCGTTTGGCGGCGGCGGTCTGCGTCAAGGAGGCGCCTCGCTTATCAGGAGGCCAAGAGATCGTCGAGTATCTTTCGGAGCGTGTCCGGGGCCATGGGCCCGAGGTACTTCTTCACGATGGTCCCCTGACGGTCCAGGAAGAACTTCTCGGGGATACCCTTCACCCCGTAGTCGACGGCCACCTTTCCCCGGGCGTCCAGCACGTTGAGGTAGGTGACGTTGAACCGCTCAAGATGGTCTCGCGCGTCCTCGGGCACATCCCAAATGGCCACGCCTACGAACTCCACCGGCGCGCCCTCATACTCGCGGTAGACCTGGGCCAAGTCCGACGCCTCCGCCCGGCAGGGAGGACACCAGGAGGACCAGAAGTCGATCATGACGATCTTGCCGAGCAGCGCGCCGCTGTCCACGGGGGGGCCGCCGCTCAGGGACTCCAGCACGAAACTGGGCGCCGAACGCGAATCGATGGCCTCCTCGCCCGGCCGGCTGTTGACCAGCGTGCCGCCTGGGTTGCCGCCTGAGTTGGCGGAACCCCAGGCCAGCAGGGCGAGCAGCGCGCCCGCCGGCACGAGGCTGAGCAGATAGATAACCCACCGCCGTCTGCTCACGGCTGTTCCTTAAAAGACGAGGCCATAAAAAGGCTCGGTCATATGGATTGCGTGGCGCAGCCCCATGGACCGGCGGCCGGTCTCCCGCGCCACCGGCCGCTATCCGGCGAAGGCGGAGATGCCCGTCAGGTGACGGCCCAGCACGAGCTGGTGGACGTGCCGGGTCCCCTCGTAGGTGTTCACCGTCTCCAGGTTCATCAGGTGCCGCATGACGCAGAAGTCATCGAGGATGCCCGCGGCGCCCATGAGGTCCCTGCAAGTGCGCGCCACGTCGAGGGCGTTCTGGGCGTTGGTGTACTTGGCCATGCTGGTATGGGTGTGGTGGAGCCTGCCTTGGTCCTTGAGCCTGCTCAGGTGATACGACATGAGCTGACCCTGGGAGATGGCGGTGGCCATGTCGGCCAGCTTGGCCTGGACGAGCTGGTAGGCGGCGATGGGCCGGGAGAACTGGACGCGGCCCTTGGTGTACTCCAGGGCCTCGTGGAGACAGGCCGAGGCGGCTCCCATGGTCCCCCAGACGATGCCGATGCGGGCGAAATTGAGGCAGGAGAGCGCCGCGCCCAGACCCCGGGTGGAGCCGGGCAGCATGTTCTCCTCCGGCACCTCCACACCGTCCAAGCCCACCGCGCCGGTGATGCTTATGCGCATGGAGAGCTTGTTTGTGACCTCCTCGGTGGTCAGGCCCGGCGTGTCCCGCTCCACGATGAAGGCCCGGATGCCATCTTGCGTCTTGGCCCACACGATGATGAAGTCGGCGATGGGCGCGTGGGTGATCCAGAACTTGGAGCCGCTGATCCGGTAGCCGCCGTTGACGCGCTCCGCGTGGGTCTCCATGCCGGCGGGGTCGCTGCCGTGTCCCGGCTCCGTCAGGGCGAAGGCGCCCAGCACCCGGCCCGCCGCCATCTCCGGAAGGTAACGCTCCTTCTGCTCCGAGGAGCCGTGCATGTAGAGCGCGCTCATGGTCAGCGAGGACTGGACCGAGAGGGCGGAGCGGAGGCCCGAGTCCCCCCGCTCAAGCTCATGCATGATGAGGCCATAGGCCACGGAGCTGACTCCGGCGCAGCCGTACCCCTCGATATGGGCGCCCATGAGTCCCATATCGGCCAGGCGCGGCAGGAGCTCCATGGGGAAGGTCCCATCCCGGAAATGGGGCGTTATCAGGGGCAGGGCCTCGCGCTCCACGAACTCGCGGACGGTGTCACGGATACGCCGCTCCTCTTCGGTGAGCGACTCCTCAAGCCCCAGAAGGTCAAAGCCTCGGTACGGCGCCATGCTCGCCTCGCTATCTCTGCTGATGTGGTATCGATGGAGGTCAGACGCCGTCTGGACGCGGGTGTGGGCGTCAAGCCAGCGCGCGGCAGATGGTAGAATGCCCGCGGTCTATCGTCAAGCTCTGCGCGGCGCGGGAGGCCAACGGCGGATGAAACGTGTCCTGATCACCGGCATGAGCGGTCTCATCGGCGGCCTGCTCCGACGGCACCTGGAGCACAAGGGCGGATACCTGCTGAGCGCCTTGAACCGCCGCCCTGTCGAGGGCGTGGAATGCTTCCAGGCGGACATATCGGACCTGGAGGCGATCAAGCCCGCATTCCAGGGGCAGGACACGGTGGTGCACCTGGCGGCCTCCTTGGGCTTTACCGATTGGGAGGCGGCGCTTTCGGCCAACATCGTCGGCGCCTACAACGTCTACGAGGCGGCCAGGCTCGCGGGCGTGAAGCGAGTGGTGTTCGCCAGCAGCGGCAGCACCGTCCGGGGCATCGAGCGGACGCCCCCCTACGACGCGCTGACCACGGGCAGGTATGACGAGGTCCCCCGAGCGGTTCGCCAGGGTCACCCACGCAACCGTCCAGCCGACGGACATCTACGGCGCGTCCAAGGTCTGGGGCGAGGCGATAGGGCGCTACTTCTCCGATACCCACGGCCTGTCGGTCCTGTGCGTGCGCATCGGCTGGGTGGGCCGGGAGGACCATCCCCGGACACCCCGCCAGACCTCATTGTATTTGAGCCATCGGGATGTGGTGCAGGTGCTCGAAAAGTGCTTCGAGGCCCCGCCGGAGCTGGCCTACGACATCTTTTTCGCCACCTCCAGCAATCGGTGGGGCTACCGGGACATCGAGCACCCCCGTCAGGTGCTGGCGTACGAGCCCCAGGACTCCGCCGAGGCGTTCGAGTAGGCGCTGCTGGGCTGAGCGACCTTCGCGGGTCCCGCAGTCCGTTGCTTTGTACTTTGCGCGGTCGTATCCTTATCTTCATCAAGATGGTGGCATGAAAGTGGCGGGGATTTACGCGGGGGCCTTCTTCTCTTTGGCATTGCTCGCCACGGCTTGCGCCCAGCCTACACCCACGCCAACACCAACTCTGTCTCCACCGCCCACGGCCACGGCGACACCCGAGCCAACTCCAACGCCGACACCTACGCCAACCGCGACACCCACGGCCACGCCCGAGCCAACCCCAACGCCTACAGCTACGCCAACCGCGACGCCCACGGCCACCGCAACGCCCGAGCCAACCCCAACGCCTACAGCCACGCCAACCGCGACGCCCACGGCCACGCCGCTGCCAACCCCCACGCCTACAGCCACGCCAACCGCGACCCCCACGGCCACGGCCACGCCGCTGCCGACCCCCACGCCTACACCTACGCCAACCGCGACCCCCACGGCTACGGCTACGCCGACACCCGAGCCGACCCCCATGCCTGCACCCACGCCAACCGCTACGTCCTGGCCGACCGCTACACCTGCACCCGAGCCAACCGCTACGCCCTACATCTACTAGGGGGGCACCCCTGGCGTCCTGACTGATCTCACGGGCTGCAGTTGGGAATACCCCTTCACCACGAACTGATGCAAGGCACTGTCGAGTGGGGAGCCGGCTAGGTGGTCCGCTTCTAGACGATCGGCTTTGCTGCCTGACCGCGGGTGGCTACCAATTCGCCGGGCCGGGCAGGTCGAGAACGCAACCCCGCATGGGTCTCTTAGCTAACGCGGGGTTGGCATCCCTTGCGGCGCCTTGCGGCCACTTTGATCCTGGGGAGGGGTGGGAGCATCGCGCTCACGGCAGGCAGGGAAGCCGCTCAAGAGCAGACTGTTCGATAGCTGATGGAGCGGGAGATGGGAGTTGAACCCACGACAACCTGCTTGGAAGGCAGGGGCTCTGCCGCTGAGCTACTCCCGCATCGCTTCCTATTATAGCCCACGGGCGTAACCGCCCGGTTGCCCTTGCCCTCTTGAGGCGGTAGGCTGTTGCGCCAAGAGGCACTCCCATGGGAGCGATCGAAGAGGCGATTCTGCGGAGCGACCGCCGGGGCATCTCCCGGGTGGCGCACTATATGCCCGACAACTACTGCACGGAGGCGGCCCGCTTCTTGCTGGACCGTCCTGGGCCGGTGGTGATCGCCACCGGTTTCTTCATTTTGCACGCCGGCAGCGGCGAGACCGACGGTCCCCTGGGCGCGGTGGCCATGGGCCGGGCCCTGGAGCAGCTTGGGCGGCCCGTTCACTATGTAACCGATGGGCCCACTGTCCCGGTGCTGGCCGGCATGGTGGACGACCCTTCGCGGGTGATCGACTTCCCTTGGGGCGAGCGGGAGACCAGCCGCGCCGAGGCCAGGCGCCTTCTCGACACCCTTCGCCCATCGCTCCTGATAGCCATCGAGCGGGTCGGGTTTACCCAGGGGGAGCGGTACCTGAACCACCGGGGCATGGATATCACGCTGGCCATGTCCAAGCTGGACCTGCTCTTCGAGGAGTTCTCCGCCAGCATCGGCATCGGCGATACTGGGAACGAGATAGGCATGGGAAACCTGGCCAAGGCGCTGGTGCTGGAGGATGTCACCTCCTATCCCGCTCTGACCAAGACCGCCCACACCATCATCGCTGGGACCTCCCACTGGGGTGCATACGGGCTGCTCGCCGCCCTCTCAACGCTCACCGGCCGCAACCTGCTCCCGTCGGCCGTTGCCCAGGAGATGCTGCTCCGGCGCGCCCTGGAGTTGGGGGCTGTGGACGCCATCACTGGGAAGCAAGAGGCGTCCGTGGATGGGTATTCCTTGGAGCAGTGCGCCGAGGTGCTCGGCCTGCTCCACGAGCTGGTGGAAACAGCCGTGACGGCGAGGCCGCGAGCCACGGCTCGTCCCGGCGCTCGGCGGCGCACATCTCCGGTACGCCATACGGTCCCATGACGCAGTCCCCGCGCGCTCAGGTGGAGTGGTTTGTGCCCGACCGGCGTATGGGCGCCCATGTGCTGCTCTACGACCGGGTAGGCTCCACCATGAACGTGGCGTGGGAGCTTGCGGGCGCGGGCGCGGCCGACGGAACGGCGGTCATCGCCAATGAGCAGACCAGCGGCCGAGGCCGGTTCGACCGCCCGTGGGTTGGCGAGCCTGGCGGGTCGCTGCACCTCTCCGTGGTGCTCAGGCCAACCCTGTCGGCGGCGCCGCTGCTGAGCATCGCGGCCAGCCTGGCGGCGGTCCGGGCGGTGAGGACGCTGGTGGAGGCGCGGTGCACCATCAAATGGCCCAACGACGTGCGCATCGATGGGAAGAAGGTCTGCGGAGTCCTGGTCGAGTCGCGGGCCGATACCGAAGGAGAGATCACGGCGGTGGCCGGCATAGGATTGAACCTGGACCTGGACTTCCGCCGGCACCCGGAGCTCAGCGAATCGGCTACGAGTCTGCGAGCGGCCACGGGGCGTCGAGTCGAGGTCGAGCAGTCGGCCACCGCGGTGCTTGAGGCGATGGACGCTTTGCACGGTCGGGCAGCAGCGGGAGATGAGCTGATCGCTCTCTGGCGCGAGGCGCTGGACACGCTGGGACGACAGGTCACGGTGCGCTGGCCCGGTGGCGAAGCGTCGGGGCTCGCCGAGGACGTGACGTCCGATGGCGCTCTCGTGCTCCTCCGCGGCGACGGCGGCAGAGTCACGCTTCAGGCGGGCGAGGTAACCCTTCAATCATGAACAACAGAGGCGTGAACAACACAGTCGTGAGCAACGCGGGCCATGGAGTCGCGGGCCTTCCGCCCGCCGGCCTGCCGCATCGCGTCAAAGCCAGTGGCTAAGTCCCAGGCACGGGACCGGCCCCTGGCCGCGTTTAACTTGCCGGGGTTCCGGCTCGTCTTCACCAACGGCATGCTCTCCGCCACGGCGCTGGGCGTCCGGCTCGTGGTCCACGGCTGGCTGGTTCTCACCCTCACCAACGACTCGCCTCTGTGGGTAGGGGTGTCGGCGGTGCTCATGGGCGGCAGCCAAGTGGTCTTCTCCGTCGTCGCGGGCGTGATCGTGGACCGGGTGCAGCGCCAGAAGCTGATCATCATCGGCGGGCTCGCGGGCTCGGCCGCCGCCGGAGTGATCGCGGTGACCAGCTACTTCTCCGCGACCACCCTGTGGCTGGCGCTGGTCATAGCGGCGGTCATGGGCGCGTTTCAGGCGCTGACGTGGACCGCCACCCATGCGCTCCTCTATGACATAGCGGGGCCCCGCCGCCTCCTGAACGCCTCGGCTCTCTGGCGGCTCGGCCTCAGCCCCATGATGGCTGTGGGGTCATTGGCCGTGGGACTGCTCATCGCATGGGCCGGCATCTGGTCGGCCTATGCTTTCATGGGGGTTGCCCAACTGCTCGCGGCCCTCGTCCTCATCCCCCTTCGAGTCACCGGACAGGTCGACCTGGTTGGCACCAGCTTTGCGAGCCAGATCAAGGAGGGCATCGGCTATGCCGCCAAGGACCCTCCGATACGCACCCTCCTCACCTTCAGTTTTTTGGTGGAGAGCCTCGGGTTCTCCTTCCTTACCATGATCCCGGTCATGGCGAAGAACGTGCTGAACATGGGGCCTCTCGCGATGGGCTTCCTCTCCGCGGCTACGGGCGTGGGAGGGTTCATCGCGGTTTTGGCGGTAGCGGCCACGGCCGGCGCCTGGCGCAAACCCCCGGTTATCCTGGTCTGCGCCGGGGCGGGAGGCTTGGCCCTGATCGGCTTCTCGCTTTCACGTTCCTTTCCCCTCTCTCTTGTTTTAGCCATGCTCACACTGGGATGTCTCATGGCGTACGATTTGACCCTCTCCACGCTGCTTCAGCTATTGGCGCCCCTCCACATGCGAGGCCGGATAATCAGTATCTACAGCATGGCCGTGGCGCTCACCTCCGTTGGCGGCTTCGTCATGGGCGCCATCGGCAGCGTTATCGGCGTGCCCGTGGCGCTCACCATCGGCGGCTCAGTTGTCGTGGGACAAGCGGTACTGCGGCGGCGCCAAGTGCTCGACATACGCGAAGGCTCGGAGCGAGAGCCCACTTAGCCCCTTCTATTGGCACGCATCTCACGCGGCCCCACCTAAGGGAGCAGGGGCCCATGCTCGCGGCCGCCTTAATTTGCCATAGTATTTGTATCATTACTTGACAGTTTATTGCTCATATGGGAATAATCTTATGGTGCAGCTATGACAGACCGGAACATAACGGTCCGATTTCCAAGAATGGTGCTCGCAGAGGCCCAGTATGAGAGGCCGATCTGGGATGTGCTGGTAGAGCTGTACGCCCACCACGGCAACCTGGTCGGCGTCGGCGGCGAGCTGGGCGTTTCCCGGCCCACCATGGAGCGCTGGCTGGAGGCCTTGGGCAGGACAGCCCTGGAGCTGCGGGCGGCCGCCAAGGCCACGGGGAACGCGGTCCTCGCGGCTGAGGTGCGGCGCCTTGCCGGCGCTCAGGACAAGACGCCCCAGCAGTGGCGGCGGCTGACAAATCTCCAGTCCAAGGCCCAGCAGTTCCTGGCCAAGCGGGGCTATGAGACCGTCGCGACGCCTGCGCTGGAGCAGACGGAGCTCTTTCTACGCAAGTCCGGCGGCGAGCTGGCCGCCAAGATGTACAGCTTCACGGACCCCAGCGGACGCCGCGTGAGCCTCCGTCCAGAGTTCACGTCGTCGGTGGTGCGCGCCTACGTGCAAGGGAGCCTGAAGAGCCGGCCACCCCACCGGTGGCAGTACGCCGGCACGGTGTTCCGGTACGAGCCCGACGAGTCCGGGCCTCGGGAGTTCCTTCAGTTGGGGGCCGAGCTGATTGGCGCGGGAGGCACGGCCGCCGACGCCGAGGTGGTGGCGCTGGCACTACAGGGGCTCACGAATCTTGGACTCCGGGGGTGCCGGCTGCGGCTCGGACACCTGAGCGCTGTCAACAGCATGCTCCAGGGCCTGAAGTTGTCGGAGCGGGCCCGCGTTTTTCTATTGGGATCGCTGGGGGAGCTGCGCCAGGGGGCTGAAGCGGTGGACCGGGTGCGGCAGCGGGCGGCCGACCTGGGTCTATTGCGACCCCAAGGCCCCCGCGGGCTGACCCGGCTCGTGCGCCGGCTGGAAGCCAGCGAGGCCCAGGAGATGGTGGAGGGGTTCCTGGGAAATGCCGTAAGCGGCCCCATGGGCCAGCGCACCCCCCAGGAGGTGCTCGTGCGTTATCTCCGGAAGCTCCGGGAGCACGAGGACCCCGCCCAGATGGAACTGGGGCTCGAGTTCGCCGTTGCGCTGGCCGGGATAGCGGGCCCGCCGCAGAAGACGCTCCAGGAGCTCAACCATCTGCTGGGACAGCACCGGCTCGACCGAGGGCTGCTGCGCCCCGTGGAGGCGCTGCTGGAGGCGCTGGCCCCCTACGGCCTCAAGGGCGCGCCGGTGACGCTGGACCTGGGCATGGCCCGGGGTATCGCCTATTACACGGGGATGGTGTTCGAAATCGACCACCCGCGCACCGGCGTCTCTCTGGGCGGCGGCGGACGCTACGATGGGCTGGTCAAGGCATTGGGCGGCAGGCGGGACGCGCCGGCCCTGGGCTTCGCCTACTCGCTCGACCGCGTGCTCCAGGCGCTGCCGGAGGCGTCCCGTGGCGCCCAGGCCGACGCCGTCGCCGACGTGCTGGTGGTGCCGCTCGGAGCGCCCGATGCGGCGGTGGAGGTGGCCGAGCGGCTGCGGGCTCAGGGCGTCGCCGCCGTGCTCGAGGTGTCGGGAAGGACGGAGACCGAAGCGATGGCCTACGCGCGACGCAAAGGGTTCAAGCGCGTGGTGATGGTGTATGCAGATGGCTCAACAGATGAACGCACCCGATAGCGCTCGGCTGCGGCTGGCCATCCCCAGCGATGGGGAGATGTACGAGCCCACGCTCCGGTTCCTGGCCGACTGCGGCCTGGACGTCTGGCGTCCCAGCCCACGCCGCTACACCGCCACGGTCCCATCGGTGGAGGGACTGGAAGTACTCTTCCAACGCACCGCCGACATCACCTCCAAGGTGGAAGCGGGGAACGTGGAGATGGGGGTGGTGGGCTACGACCGGTTCCAGGAGAACCGGCTGGAACATGGCGAGGCGTTCATGGTGGTCCAGGGGCTGGGCTTCGGGCGGTGCGAGCTGGTGGTGGCGGTGCCCGACTCATGGGTGGACGTGGGCTCCATGGCCGACCTGGCCGATCTGGCGGTGGAGTTCCGGGAGAGCGGACGAGAGCTGCAGGTGGCCACCAAGTACCCCCGACTGGTCCAGCGGTTCCTCCACGGTCAGGGGATCAACTATTTCAGCCTGTCGGCGGTCACGGGCACGCTGGAGGCGGCCCCGGCCATGGGCTACGCCGACGTGATCGTGGATATCGCCTCCAGCGGGGTGACCCTGCGCGAGAACCGGCTGAAGACGCTGGCCGACGGCGGGGTGTTGAGGTCGGAGGGCTGTCTAATCGCCAACCGCCGCCTGCTCAGGGAGCGTCCCGGCGCGCTGGAGGCCGCCCGCGAGGTGGTGGAGCGGATGGAGGCCCACCTGGACGCCGGCGGCTACTACCGGCTCACCGCCAACGTGGCGGGGCCGTCGGAGGAGGCGGTGGCCGCCAGGGCGCTGGACCGTCCCGAGCTGACGGGGCTCCACGGGCCCACGGTGGCACGGGTGTACGGGCCGGACAGCGGCAAGTGGTATGCAGTGACGATCCTGGTGCCCAAGGTGCACCTGACGGCGGCGGTGGACCATCTTCGGGCCATCGGCGCCGCCTCCGTCGCGGTTTCGGAGACCGGCTACCTCTTCCATGAGCAGAGCCGGGCCTTCGCGGCGCTGCTGCGCGAGCTGGGGCGGGAGTAGCCGCGACTAGACTTCCGGGAACAGGTCCCGGACGGGGGGCGTGGTCCCGCTTCCAGACCATGACGCCGCGGGTAAACTCCAGCACCACCTTCCCCTCCTGCTGGATGCCTCGCGAGCGCACCTTGACGATGCCCTGCTCGGGCCGAGACTTCGACTCCCGCGCCTCCAGCACCTCGCTCTCGGAGTAGAGGGTGTCGCCGGCGAAGAGCGGGTTGGGCAGCTTCACCTCGTCCCACCCCAGCGCGAACCCGTTCTCGCTGACGTCGGCGGTGCTCATCCCCGTGACGATGGCCAGCGTCAGCGTGCTGTTGATGAGGCACCTGCCGAACTCGGTGCGCTTGCCGTACTCGTTGTTGAAGTGGACCTGATTCGTGTTGTTGGTAAGCAGGCTGAACCAGATGTTGTCCGCCTCCGTCACCGTGCGCCCCATTCGGCAGCGGTAGACGTCGCCGACGTTGAAGTCCTCGAAGTAACGGCCCTGTCAGCCGGGAACGATCGCCATGATGACAACCTCACTCTGTGGATTCGACCCCGCCGTCGAGGCCCAGCGCCTCGACCTGGTCCAGCACCCGCCGCGCTCGCTCCACCACCGGCGGGTCGAGCATCTGGCCGCGGAGGGCCACGGCGCCGCTGCCGGTGGCGACCGCTCGCTCATAGGCGGCCACCACCTCCCGGGCGTAGGCCACCTCATCGGGGACTGGGGTGAAGGTGTCGTTGATGGGTTCGAGCTGCGATGGGTGGATGGCCGTTTTGCCCGTGAACCCCAGTCGTCGCGCCTGCCGCGCCTCCGCCACAAGCCCATCGGCATCATCCAGGCCGGTCCAGACGCCGTCCACCGCCTGGACCCGGGCGGCGGCGGCGGCAATGGCCAGCGCCGAGCGGACGTACAGCAGCTCCAGGGCCTCGCCCTCGCGCCGCAGTGGCAGGCCCAGCTCCCGGCCGAAGTCCTCGGCGCCCAGCGAGAGCCCGGCGACACGGCTGGAGGCGGCGGCTATGGCCGGAGCGTTGAGCAGTCCAATGGGGCTCTCGATGGCCACGAGCAGCTTCACGGCTTCGGGCGCCATGCCCCGCTTCGACTCCCAGGCGGCCACCAGCGACGCCACCTGATGCACGGCGTCGGTAGTATCGACCTTGGGCAGCAGCAGCCCATCGAGGCCGGGCCGCACCGCCGCCTCGAGGTCGGCCTCCAGCTCTTGGCGCAGGGGGAGAGCATTCACCCGCACATAGCGGAGAGACCGCCCGGGATAGGGCGCCGCCTCCAGGAGCTTGACCACGGCAGCCCTGGCCCGCTCCCTTTCGGAGGGAGGCACGCTGTCCTCCAGGTCGAAGATGAGCGCGTCGGCCCGGCGCTCCGATGCTTTGGCCACCATCCGTTCCTGGTGGGCCGGAACGAAGAGCCACGAGCGCGCTTGGATAAGAGAGTTGTAAGCCATGATGGACTCGATGCGCCGGGCCGGGCCCGCCGGTCCGCCCAGTATAGCGGGGAGCCCGGCCAGCAGCCAGCAGCCGGTCCGTAGCAAGGCATCTGCTATACTCGTGGCTACGGATTTGCGGAGAATTTTGCCTTCATCCGGAGGAAGGATGCGGATCGTCCGAGGGTACGAGAAGGGCAGGGCGCTGCTGGAACGGCGGCCGAGCTTCGCGGTGCAGGCGCCTCCCGCCGTGCTGGAGCGGGTGCGGGAGTTGTTCGGCGAGCCGCTGAGCGCGCTCGAAGCGGTGCGGCGCATCCTGGCGGATGTGCGTCAGCGCGGCGACGCCGCGTTGATCGAGTATACGCGCCGCATCGACGGCGTGAAGGTGGACCCCATCGAGGTGCCCCGTGAGCAGTGGAGCGCGGCGCTGGCGGGGCTCCCCGCCGTCCTGGCCGACGCGCTGAAGACGGCGGCGGAGCGCATTCGCGCCTTCCACCAGGCGGCTATGCCCAAGGAGTGGCGCGACCGCCAGCAGGGGTACGGCGAGGCGTTGATTCCCCTGGAGCGCGTGGGCCTCTACGTGCCCGGCGGCACCGCCAGCTACCCGTCCACGGTGCTCATGGACGCGATCCCCGCCCGCGTTGCCGGTGTGACGGAGACGGTGCTCTGCACGCCCCGGCCCGATGCCACGACCCTGGCGGCAGCCTCTATAGCGGGCGTGGACAGGTTGTTCCAGATAGGCGGCGCCCAGGCTATCGGCGCCATGGCCTACGGCACGGAGGCGGTGCCCCGGGTCGATAAGGTGTGCGGCCCCGGCAATCTCTTCGTGGCCCTGGCCAAGCGTGAGGTCTACGGCGACGTGGAGATCGACGGCCTCTACGGCCCGACGGAGACGGTGTTGGTGGCCGACGACTCGGCGGACCCGGTGCTGTGCGCCGCCGACCTACTGGCCCAGGCCGAGCACGACACCATGGCGTCGCCCATACTCCTCACCACCAGCGCCCCCTTGGCGGAGCGGGTTGCCGTTGAGATAGAGCGCCAGCTCGAGGGCATGGAGCGCCGGGACATCGCCCAGGCTGCGGTGACAGGGCAGGGCGCCGTGGTAGTCGTCGACACGCTGGAGGAGGCGCTGGCCCTGGCCAACGCCTATGCGCCCGAGCACCTCTGCCTGCTGGTGCGCGACCCCTGGCGCTACGTTCCGCTGGTCCGCAACGCCGGCGGCATCTTCGTGGGCGAGCACTCGCCCGAGGTGATGGGCGATTACGTGGCGGGGCCCAGCCACACCATGCCCACGGGCGGCACGGCCCGCTACGGCTCCTACCTGGGCGTGCACCACTTCCTGAAGCGTGTTCCCATCGTGGAGCTGGGCGCCGAGCGCCTGCGGCAACTGGGGCCGAAGGCCGCCGCCCTCGCCCAGGCCGAGGGGCTGACCGGGCACACCCGGGCGGTCGAGCTTCGGCTGGAGAGGCGCGATGGCTAAGACCCGCGACGCGCTCTCCGAGGTGCGGGCGCACCTGCTGGAGGTCCCGGCCTATCAGGCGGTGGACCCGCCCGAGGCGCTGGCCCAGCAGGCCGGCATCCCGGAGGCCGACGTAGTCAAGCTCAACGCCAACGAGAACCCTTACGGCGCGTCGCCACGGGTCCAGCGGGCGTTGGCCGGCCTGGGCAGGGCGCCCATCTATCCGGACCCTCGGCAGACGGCCGTGCGCCAGGCTCTGAGCACGTACGTCGGCCTGGGACCGGAGTGCATCGTGGCGGGCAACGGCAGCGACGAGCTCATCGACTTGCTGATGCGCACGTTCCTGGCGCCGGGTGATGCCTTTATCGACTGCACACCTACTTTTGGTATGTATACGTTTACCGCCCACGTGAACGCCGTCCGGACCCTGGAGGCGCCCCGGGATGCCCGGTTCGAGGTGGACACGGCGGCGGTGCTGGAGGCCGCGGGGCAGGGCGCAAGGGTGGTGGTGATCTCGTCGCCCAACAACCCCACGGGCAAAGGCACGCCCCCGGACGCCATCGAGCGGCTTCTGAAGGCCGGCCTCGTGGTGATCGTCGACGAGGCGTATCACGAGTTCGCCCAGGGTTCGGTCGTGCCCATGGTGCCCGATTACCCCAATCTGGCGGTGCTGCGGACGCTGAGCAAATGGGCCGGCCTGGCGGGACTGCGAGTTGGCTACGGCGTCATGGCGCCGGAGCTGGCGGAGCTGCTGCTGCGCATCAAGCCGCCCTATAGCGTGAGCCAGGCGGCAGAGGCCGCGCTGCTCGCCTCGTTTGAGGACCTTGATCTGCTTCGCGAGCGTGTGGACAGATTGGTGCGGGAGCGGGAGCGGATGAGCGACCTGCTGGCGAAGGCGCCCGGCGTCACGCCCTTGCCGTCGGACGCCAACTTCGTCCTCTGCCAGCTCCCCGATGGCAAAGGCCAGGCCGTCTACCAAGGGCTGGCCCGGCGCGGCGTCTTTGTGCGATACTTCGGCCACCCAAGGCTGCGCGATTTCGTCCGTGTCAGCGTGGGTACGCCCCAGCAGACGGACCGGCTCATGGAAGCGCTGGACGGGACGCTCCGGGACCAGACGGTTTCACCCAACTAACGACGAGGAACGGAATGCCTGAACGTAAAGCAACGGTCAGCCGGGAGACGGCGGAGACCAAGGTGAGCGCCACAATTGCCCTGGACGGCGCCGGCCGCGCCCAGGTGAGCACGGGCAACGGCGTACTGGACCACCTGCTGTCCCAGCTCGCCAAGCATGGCCTGCTGGACCTGGAGGTGGTCACCAAGGGCGATCCGCAGACGGGCTGGCACCACACGGTGGAGGACACGGCCATCGCGTTGGGCCGCGCGCTCAACGAGGCGGTGGGCGAAGGCGCTGGCATCCGGCGCATGGGCCACGCGCTGGTCCCGCTGGACGAAGCGCTGGCCCAGGTCGCCATCGACTTCAGCGGCCGCGGCTACGCCACCGTGGAGCTGGGCATCTCCGACAAGAGCATAGCCGACCTGCCCGGCGACCTCGTGCGCCACTTTCTCCAGACCCTGGCGACGGAGGCCAGGGCCACCCTCCACGTGAAGCTGCTCAGCGGCGTCAACGCCCACCACATGGCGGAGGCGGCCTTCAAGGGGCTGGCTAAAGCTATCCGGGACGCCGCGGAGATAGACGCCAGGGCTGGCAAGCAGGTGCCGAGCACCAAGGGCACCATCTCCCGATAACGCCGTCCTGACAGCACCCCACCCCCAGTGAGGGCCCGGACATCCACTTCTTGGACCCAAAAGCTCCCCGAAGTAAGACATCGGCCCGAAGTAAGACAACGGGATGAAGAGGGAGACGTGAGCACATTCGTCCTGGTCCATGGGGCGGGAGGAGGCGCCTGGTGCTGGGACAAGGTGGTCCCACTCTTGGAAAAGGCGGGCCATAAAGCCCTCGCCCTGGACATGCCAGGCCACGGCCAGGACAAGACGCCCATCGGCGAAGTGACCTTCCAGTCCTACGTGGACCGGGTGTGTGAGGCCATCGATGGTCAGCCGGAGCCGGTGGTGCTGCTGGGCCACAGCATGGGAGGCATGGTCATCACCCAGACGGCCGAAGAGCGTCCCGACAGGATCAGAACCCTCGTCTACCTCAACGCCCGCATCCTCAAGAACGGCGAATCGATGTTCCAGGCGGCCAGGGAGAACACGGACCCGGCCCAGAGCATCTTTCTGAAGAATGTGGTTATGGCGCCGGACGAAAAGTCGTTCACTCTTTGGGACGAAGCCATCAAGGATATCCTGTACGGCGACTGCTCCGACGAGGACGTGGCGTGGGCCAAGGCGCTTACGACGCCCGAGGCCATCGCACCCAACACCACGCCGGTCCACACCACGGAAGAGAACTTCGGCAGGGTGCCCCGGGTCTATATCACCTGCCTGCGCGACCGCTCGCTGGCCCCGTCGGTGCAGAAACGGCTCTACACTGCCTTCCCGTGCCGGAGGGTCATCACCATGGACACCAGCCACTCGCCCTTCCTCTCGGCGCCCCGGGAGCTAGCCGACCACCTGCTGTCGGTGTAGCTGAGGCGGTAGCCCCGCGCCGGAAATCTTAAGGCTTCTCTCTTGCAACGGCCTCCAAAATCTTGACCCCTCACGCCGGACTCCGAGCTCTTGGGAGCGGGCGGTTTTGTTGACGGTTTGGCAAACCCACGTCTTTTCTACGGAAGGCCTCAAGGGAAGACTCGCCGCCGCTCCGGACACCCGCTCATGGTTCCCTTCGATAGACTCAGGGCACACTCGCCTCACCACGATGGTTCGACAGGCTCACCATGAGCGGGCGGTTTTGTTGACGGTTTGGCAAACCCACGTCTTTTCTACGGAAGGCCTCAAGGGAAGACTCGCCGCCGCTCCGGACACCCGCTCATGGTTCCCTTCGATAGACTCAGGGCACACTCGCCTCACCACGATGGTTCGACAGGCTCACCATGAGCGGGCGGTTTTGTCATCCTGAGGGAAGCGAAGGATCTGCACCACAGATTCTTCGCCCGCCTACACGGGACTCAGAATGACAATAGCGATGTCGCGGTCACGCGGGTCATCCCGAGCGGTGGAACTTTTCGGGGGCGCGGGCCGTCTAACAGTCAACACGAACATGAGGGGGCGATCATGAAGAAGCTGGTAATGATGCTCATGGCGGTTGCTTCGCTGCTGATGTTGGCCGCCGCGTGTGGCAATGGGGCCATAGCGGAGGATAGCCCGGCGGTGGACGGTCGGGAATCGGCGGTCGACGAGATAAGCAGGGGAGCGTCCACGCAAATGGAGGTGCTGGTGGAGACGGCGGCCATTCAAGTGGTGGGGGACTCCGGGCCCGCCTCCGGGGCCTCATCCGGGGCGCTGGAAATCGTCGGTCGGAAGGTCATCTCAGCGGCCTCGCTCTCCATCGAAGTGGAGCTGGTGGACCCCACGGTCTCCGAGGTGCGCCACATAGCCGAAGAGCTTGGAGGGTTCGTGGAGCGCATAGGCAGCTCGGGCGACCGGGACAGTCAATATGCCACCATGACCATCCGGGTCCCTCAGCAGGTGTTTTTCACGGCCATCGACCGCATCGAGGCTCTCGGCGTGGTCCAGAGCCGGAATGTGGGAAGCGACGACGTGTCGGAGCAGTTCATCGACTTGGAGGCGCGGCTCAAAAGCTCCCTGCGTGAGGAGGAGAGCCTGCTGTCGCTGCTGGACAGGGCGACTACCGTTAGCGAGATCCTGACCATTGAGCGGGAGCTCTCCCGCGTGCGCTCGGAGGTCGAGAGGCTCCAGGGACAGCTCACCTTCCTCGAACGCCGGGTGGACCTGGCTACTATCTCCCTCACCCTCTTTTCACCCGACGAGACGACGGTGCCGCCCGCCGCATCGCTCACCATCGAGGTCTCTGCTATCACCGGCGGCGTGGATGAGGTGAAGCGGCTCATCGGTCTGAAGGAGGGCGAGCTGGACATGGTGGCCCTCTCGATACGTAAAGGCGCCGAACGGGCGGACATCTCCCTGCGGGTGTTCACCCCCGACTTCAGTGGCGTGCTCACGGCCATCGAGCGGCAGGGCAAGCTCCTCAGCAAGGAGCTGCAAGAGGGAACCGCGCCCGTGGCTGAAGAGGCGGCGCGCACCGGCGACCCCGACGCTCGCATCAATCTGGTCTTCGTGAAGGGCGAGGAGCCCAACTGGGGGGTGATCTCCGCCATCGTGGCGCCCATAAGCGTCGCGCTGCTGGGCCTGCTCCTCTATGTAACCTACCGGGTGGGACGCCGCCGGGGCGCGGGGGCTTAGGGAGCCTCCTCCACCTCGTAGCGATAGCTCTCGATGACCGGGTTGGCCAGCAGCCTCCGGCACATCTCGTCGAGCTGCGCTTCGGCGGCGGCGCGGTCAGGAGCGTGCAGGCGCATCGTGAGGAACTTCCCGGCGCGAACCTCCTCCACGCCGTCGAAGCCCAGGGACCTGAGCCCGCCCATGATGGTGAGGCCCTGCGGGTCGTTTACCGTGGGCTTGAGCGTGACGTAGACCCGCGCCAGGAACTGCATGTCTCTACCCTCGGTTCGGCTTGACGCGGATCTCAGCGGGCCGACTGGCTCGACCCGCCACAGCCGGGTCCAAGCTGCTCCGTTCCCCGGTTCTTGTGGGCGTTAATGAACCGCTGCATCCCCTCGGTATCCACGCCATCGAAGCGCTGGAGCCACAACCAAGCGGTGAGCGCGACCGTGCCCTCATCGATAGCCCCGTAGGGCTGCACAATGAAGCAGCCAGGGTATCCCGGTTGCCCCTGCACCAACTCCTTCAGTTCGGCGATCTGGGCCTCGTCGGCCAGGTTGTAGCTAATCACGATGCCGCCGTGCTCCATGTTGTGGATGAACGTCTCGTTTGCCAGCTGGCTGTCGTAGACCCCCCAAGGGGCGGGTGTGTCGTAGTGCCAGCCGGAGGTTGGCGGCACGGAGTTGTAGCGCGGGTGGGGGGAGCCGAATGGGATGTGCGTTTGGCCCTGGCCCAGGAAGAGCGTTCCTACCTCCTCCGGGGTGCCGCCGTCGACGGCCGTTCCGTCAATGGGGAACGGAGTGTTCGTCACAGTAACGGGGTTCGTCCCCGGGGCGCCTCCGCCGAAGGGCAGTTGGGGCAGGAGCAGAGAGAGGATGAGCAGCGCCGCGATGGAGCCTCCCACGATGAAGTAGAGCGTGCGGCGGCGGGCCTTCCGGCGGGTGGCGCGCAGGCCTCGGTCGACCCGGGCCCGGCTCTTACGCCCCTGCGCATGTCGTTTCGAATTATCCTCAGCCATACTCATCTGCCTCAGCGATTAGAGTTCAAACACACTTTCACGACAGCAGCGGCTGCCCAACCAGACGGAGGTAAGCCTCCAGGTACCGCTCCCTGGTCTTAACCGCCACGTGGTCGGGCAGCGCGGGCGCGGGAGGCTCGCGGTCCCAGCCGGTGCTCAGGAGCCAATCGCGCACGAACTGCTTATCGAAGTTGGGCTGGGGCCGTCCCGGGCTATAACCTTCCGCGTCCCAGAAGCGGCTCGAATCGGGAGTGAACAGCTCGTCGATAAGCAGGAGCTCGCCATCCACCGTTCCGAACTCCATCTTCGTGTCGGCGATGATGATGCCGCGCTCCAGCGCATAGTCGTGGGCGTACCGGTACACGGCGAGGGTGGTCTCGCGCAGGTGCTCCGCCAGCTCGGGGCCCGCAATGCGCGCAACCTCGTCCATGGATATGTTCTCGTCGTGGCCGACCTCCGCCTTCGTGGTGGGCGTGAAGAGCAGCTCCGGCAGCCGGTCGCCCTCGCGGAGCCCCGGCGGCGCCGGCTGGTCCGAGATGGTGCCCCGCTCTTTGTATTCCGCCCACGCGGAGCCGGCCAGGTAGCCGCGCACCACGCACTCCACGTCCACCCGCTGGGCCCGACGCACCACCATGGCCTGACGCGCGATCCCCGGCGGCAGGGAGCGGAGCCGTGGGTGGCCGGCCAGCTCGCCTAGGGCCGCGGTGTTGCCGGCCATGGCCACGAAGTGGTTGGGTATCAGGTGCTGAGTGAGGCCGAACCAGAAAATCGAGAGCCGCGAGAGCACGTAGCCCTTGTCCAGGATGCCGCTGGGCAGGACCACGTCGAACGCGGAGATGCGGTCCGTGGCCACCATCAGCAGGAGGCCGTCCCCCAGGTCGTAGGTATCGCGCACCTTGCCGCGATAGAGGATGTCGGGCAGGTCCGTCTCAAGAAGCAGCATGGCTCGTCTCCCTGGCCAGCAGCCCCACGCGGGCGAAGAGCTCGTCCACGTGGCGGGTGAAGTAGGCGTAGTCGAAGATTGCGTCCAGCTCTTGGGCGGAGAGCAGCGCCTGGACAATCTTATCGTCCCGGACGAGCTGGCGGAAGTCGGCGCCCTGGTCCCAAGCGTGGGCGGCGTGCCGCTGATTGAGCGCGTAGGCCTTCTCCCGGGCCATGCCCTTCTCCACCAGGGCCAGCATCACCCGCTCGGAAAAGACCAGCCCGCGGGTGAGCTCAACGTTCTCCCGCATCCGTTCCGGGAAGACGCGCAGGCCGTCGAGGACCCCGGTGAAGATGTCCAGCATGTAGTCCAGGGCCAGGCAAGCATCGGGCAGGATGATCCGCTCCGCCGACGAGTGGCTGATGTCCCGCTCGTGCCAGAGCGCCACGTTGTCGAGGGCGGTGACGGCGTGGCCACGGACGAGGCGCGCCAGCCCACACACCCGCTCCGACAGCTCCGGGTTGCGCTTGTGGGGCATGGCCGAGGAACCGGTCTGCCCCTCGCCGAAGGGCTCCTCCACCTCGTGGACCTCGGTGCGCTGGAGGTGTCGTATCTCGGTGGCGAACTTCTCCAGCGACGCCGCCACCACGGCCAGGGTGGAGACGAAGTGGGCGTGGCGATCGCGCTGAACGACCTGGTTCGAGAGGGGCGCGGGCTCCAGTCCCAGGGCCTGGCACGCCGCCGTCTCGACCTCCAGTGATACGGTGGCGTGGGTGCCCACTGCGCCCGATATCTTGCCGACGCTCGCCTGGGCGCCGGCCTCGGCTAGCCGTTTGCGGTTGCGGCCCATCTCGTCCCACCACAGCGCCAGCTTCAGCCCGAAGGTGGTGGGCTCGGCGTGGACGCCATGGGTGCGCCCGATAACCAGGGTGTCCTTGTGCTTCAGGGCCCGCCGCGCCAGCACATCGAGCAGCCTGTCCACCTCCGCCAACAGCAGGCTCGATGCATCGCGGAGCTGCATGCCCAGCGCCGTATCCTTCACATCGTTGGAGGTGAGGCCGTGGTGCACCCAGCGGCCCTCGGGGCCCAGGCCGGGCGTGATGGAGCGTATGAAGGAGTTGACGTCGTGGCGGATCCGCGCGAGCTCCACCTCCATGATGGCCGGGTCGTAGCGGGCGCCTCGCAGCTTGGCCATGTCCGCGTCGGGGATAACGCCGGCGGCGGTCAGCGCCTCGCAGACGGCCAGCTCCACCGCCAGCCAGCGGTCGTACATGCCGGCGTCGGACCAGACCGCCTTCATCTTGGGCCGCGCGTACCGCTCAATCAAAGCGCAGCCTCTCTGGGGGCGTCGCGGGGAGGGGGCTCTCCGCCGGCCGTTCCTTCAGGTAGGCGATCACGTCGTGGAAATCGTTGAACTCCCGATGGGCGATGCCCTCGTCCCGGCAGTACTGCAGCAGCCGCCCCAGGGCGAACACGAAGTCGGCTTTAGAGGCCGGGCAGGTGTCGGAGATGCCGTCGCCCACGTAGGCAACGTCGTGGCCCAGCGCCTGGTAGCCCTCCACCACCCGGCACTTGCAGTTGCCCCACCGCTCGCAGCCGGGGCGGGTGAACGAGTAGGCGTAGGCTATCCCGCCATCCGCGACGGAGGTGCCCACCGTGTAATGGGGCAGGTGCGGGAGCCCGTGCGCTTCCAGCACGGCTTCAACGTAGAAGTCCAAGCCGTGGCTCACAACGGCCATCCCCTCGCCACGCTCGGCGCAGTAGGCGGCCAGCTCCACGAATCCGGGCCGCGGCCGGGCGTGGGCGCCCGCGAAGCCGGCCAGCTCCTGGCGGCTCTCGCTGAGCCGGGAGAAGGCGATCTCCTGGTACTGCCAAAGGGCCATGCGGCGGTCGGCGACCTGCTGCCGGAGGTCCCGCCACCCGCCGTCGGTCTCCGAGCCGGAGCCGTTGCCGCCGAACCGTTCGAGGAGGAGGGTAGCTACGTTCTGCTCGGTGGTGGTGTCGTCGAAGTCACAGAGGATGACCATCGGGTGCTTAACTCGCCCCATAACCGTTGAAACGCTTGCCGTGAGAGGGGGTCAATCCTGGGCGATCCGGCGCCGGTACGCTTCGTACGCCTCGCGTATTGTAGCATACTTGAGGCCCAGGATTTGGGCGGCCAGCAGCGCGGCGTTGCGAGCGCCCCACTCGCCCACCGCCATGCACGCCACCGGCACCCCCGGCGGCATCTGGGCGATGGCATAGAGGGAGTCGATCCCCTTGAGCTCGCTGGACGGCACCGGCACGCCGATGACCGGAAGGGTGGTCCAGGCGGCGATGGTCCCGGGCAGGGCGGCGGCGCCTCCCGCGGCGGCGATGATGACCTCGATGCCCCGGTCGCGGGCGCTCATGGCGTACTCCCTCGTGCGCTCCGGGGTGCGGTGGGCCGACGCCACGGTAAGCTCGTGCTCGATGCCCAGCTCATCCAGCAGCGTGAGGGTCCGCTCGATGATGGGCTTATCGCTCTTGCTGCCGATGACGATGCCGACTTGAGGCATGGGCTCCTCTTTGGACTGCTGATCGTGGGGACTTCCGGCCATGGACGCGCCGTCCAAGCGTAAGGGTAGGGCTCCCCTGGGCCACGGTCAATCCTCCCCGGCCCCACAATTGACGGCCTATCGGCGCCATGCTAGAGTCCGGCTAAGTCCGTCGACGAGTTTTTGCTAAGGAGAGGGAACAGACATGACCACGACGCAAGTCCTGCCGGATGGCAAGCTTCTGCTCGACGGCCAGTGGGTCTCAGCCACCAAGGGAGGGACGATCCCCGTGGTGGACCCCGCGACCCAGGAGGTGATCCAGACCATCGCCCGGGGCACCAAGGAAGACGTGGACCAGGCGGTGGAGAGCGCCCACCGGGCCTTCAAGGAGTGGTCCAGGGCCTCGCCCACCGACCGGGGACGAATCCTCTACCGGTGGCACGAGCTGGTAACCGAGCACCTGGAGGAGATCGCGGAGATAGAGGCCCAGGATGTAGGGCAGCCGCTGAGCCTGGCCCGAGGGATGATATCCGGCGTGGCGAGCACCCTCCGGTATTCCGCGGGCGCGGCCGACAAGCTGACGGGCGTGACCTTGCCCTCCGGCTCGTCGGACTACTTCGGCTACACGCTCCGGGAGCCCCACGGCGTCTGCGCCATCATCTTCCCCTGGAACGTGCCCACGGTCCAGCTCGTTGGTGACACGGCGCCGGCCCTGGCCGCCGGCAACACGGTGGTGGCCAAGCCCCCCGAGGACGCGCCGCTCTCCTGCATACGCATCGCACAGCTAGGCCTGGAGGCGGGCCTGCCGCCAGGTGTGCTGAACCTGGTCACGGGCTACGGCGAGGAGGCGGGCGCGGCCCTTTCCAGCCATCCGGGAATCAACCACATGAGCTTCACCGGCTCCCCCGAGACCGGCTCCCTGGTCATGGCGGCCTGTGCCAAGAACCTGGTGCCGGTCAAGCTGGAGCTTGGAGGCAAGTCGCCCCACATCGTCCTGGAGGACGCCGACCTGGAGCGCGCGGTGCCCATCGTTACCCGTTCCATCACCATGCTCTCGGGCCAGGCATGCTTCGCTGGCTCCCGGCTGATGGTGAACGAGAAGCGCAAGGATGAGATGGTGGCGGCCGTGTCCAAGGCGATGGGCGACGTGACCCTGGGCGCCTGGAACGAGGACAAGGACATCGGCCCCCTCATCAACAAGCAGCAGTACGACCGGGTGCTCTCTTACCTGGACATCGGGAAGAAGGAGGGCGCGCGCGTCGCCACCGGCGGCGGGATACCAGACGACGAGCGGTTCCAGCGCGGGTACTTCGTGGAGCCCACGGTCTTCGACGAAGTGCGCCCCGACATGCGTATCGCACAGGAGGAGATCTTCGGGCCGGTGCTCTCCGTGCTGAAGTTCCACGACGACGAAGAGGCGATTCAAGTCGCCAACAACAACCCCTACGGCCTCTCGGCCTCCATCTGGACCAGGGACATCGGCCGGGCCCACCGGATGGCCAATCAGATCGACGCCGGGATGGTCAGCATCAATCAATTCTCCAGCGGGGGAGTCATCGGCTCTCCCTTCGCCACCACCAAGCGGAGCGGCTTCCTGCATGGGGGTGGCTACTCCGCGATGATGGAGTACACCAGGGAGAAGGCCGTCAGCATCTACATCGGAAGTTAGCCGCCCCGGGCGCGTGGGAGAGAACATGAAAGGCCGGACCGCGATCCTCAAAGAGTACGGTAAGCCCCTGGAGCTCCAGGAGTACGATGTCCCGGACCCCGACCCAGGGGCGTTGATATTGCGAATCACGCAGGCCGGGCTCTGCGGCTCCGACCTGCACACGTGGCGTGGTGAGTACGGCTATCCGCTACCGGCGGCGGGCGTCCCCCTGGGGCACGAGGGCGTCGGCGTGGTCCACTCCCTGGGCAAGGGGGTGTCCACCGACTTCCTGGGCTCCTCGCTGAAAGAGGGTGACCGCATCATCTTCGGCCTGGGCTTCCCCTGCTACCGGTGTATCTACTGCCTGAGCGGTGATCACAACCGCTGCGTCAGCTTCAAGCTGACCTATAAGCCCGAGGGCGGACAATACCCCTACTTCGTCAACACTTACGCCGACTACCTCTATCTCCCGCCGCTGCATCCGATCTTCAAAGTGCCCGACGAGCTGTCCGACGAGATGGTGGTGGCGCTCAACTGCGCCCTGGGCACGGTGTTCCAGGGGCTCAAATCGGCGGGGCTGGAGCAGGGACAAACGCTGGTGACCCAAGGCGCCGGCGGCCTGGGCCTCTACACTATCGCTCTGGCCAAGGATATGGGAGCCAGCCGCATCATCGCCATCGACGGCCAGGAGGCCCGCTTGAGCCTCGCCCGAGAGCTGGGCGCCGACGCCACCATTAACATCAACGAGCTCAAGACGCCGGAGGAGCGCGTGGCCCGGGTGCTGGAGCTCACCGGCGGCCGTGGCGCCAACGTGGTGCTGGAGCTCGTGGGGTTCAGCGACCTGCTGCTCGAAGGCCTGGAGATGTTGGGTCCCTGGGGCACCTTTGTGGAGATAGGCAACTTCACCGCCACCCCGACCAACTTCAAGCCCAGCTCCGTGGTCGGCAAGGCGCGGCGGATCATCGGTACCACCGCCTACCGGCCAGCCTACATCCCGCTCATGCTGGACTTCCTGGTGCGCAACTATCGCACGACCCCGCTGCACAAGATCATCTCCCACAAGTTTCCGCTCGCCGACATCAGCAAGGCCTTCGACCAGTCGGAATGGCTCGACCAAACCACCCCTGTCATCCGCAGCGCCATCGTACCGTGAGCCCGGCGCTGCAGCGGTGACCGCCGGCCGCACAGCGGCCCTGTCCTCCGTCATATCCAATTTCGACGCCGTATAGGCTTAGCCGGCGGTAGAGGCCCTCGCCGCGGGCGTCGGCCTAGCCGGTGATTGGGACCCACGAATGCTGCGCTCCATCATCACACGTCAACTCCACGTCTTTACCGTTCTGCGGTATCCGGGCTTCCGGCTCTTCTGGAGCGGCCTGCAGCTCCAGATCGTCGGAATCATGATGATGAACTTCACCATCGGGTGGCTGGCATTCCATCTGACGGGCTCCCCGCTGGACCTGGGCTTCGTGACGCTGGCCATAGCCGTCCCCAGTGTGACGCTGACGATGGTAGGCGGCGTTTTCGCCGACCGCCTGGACCCCCGGCACATCATCACCGTCATTGAAGTGCTGATAGCCGCCGTTGTCGGCGTGCTGGCCTTCCTCACCCTCACCGACCGGATCGAGCTGTGGCATCTGGTGGCCGCCGCCTTCGTATCGGGAACAGTCCAGGCTTTCGATCAGCCGAGCCAGCAGGCCCTCTTTCCACGCCTCCTGCCGGACCAGCGCCAGCTTATCAACGCGGTCCCCCTTATGAGCATCGCCTGGGACTTCAACCGCATCGTCACACCGTCCATCGCTGGGTTTGTCATCTACGCGGCGGGCGCCGAGACCAGCTTCTTTGTGAGCGTCGTGGCCTTCGCCACCATGGCGGTGGTCGTGCAACTGCTACGGCCTCGTCGCGTGCAACGGGTCCGCTCTGGCAACGCATTCCACAACCTAGCGGAGGGGATAGGGTACATCCGGCGCCATCCACTCTTCCGCGTCCTCTTTGGCCTCGCCTACTTCAACAGCCTTTTCGGCATGAGCTATATCATGCTCTTGCCCATCTTTGCCGAAGACATGTTGTACGTCGATGCGCTGGGGCTCGGGTTCCTGGCCTCGGCTGGAGGAGTGGGCTCGATTGCCGCCATCCTCTCCGCGCCCAAAGTACTCAGGCGGTACGCCGGAGGGAAAGTGGCCGTCATAGGCACGGTTGTATTCGGCGGGACGCTCCTGGCCTTCGCCTTCAGCTCATGGTATCTCCTCTCCTTCTTTCTCCTCGTGATAGCTGGTTTCTCCGCGACCATAGGCTTTCTGGTGGTTGAGCTAAACCTTCAGGTGATGGTGCCGGATGAGCTGCGAGGCCGCGTCATCGGCCTGATGACTATTATCTGGGCCTTGCCGGCCTTGGGCGCCGCTCTGGTGGCATCCGTGGCGAACTTCACCAGTCCGTCCCTGGCGCTTGGCGGAGCGGCCGTGCTCATGCTCTTGAACATCGTGGCCCTCGGCATCTTCAACCCGGCCCTCCGAGGTTTGGGAGTGGTCGGGGCATCGGAGTCCCCGGCGATTATCCCTGGCCGGGCAACCCCGTAGCTTCCGCCGCGCCGCCGCGCATCGCTGTGCGCCCCCGGCTTCGTGCCCGCCTCACCGTGTTGCCATTATTGTGCATTGAGACGATGCCTCGTATAGTGGCGGAAGCCGCACGAAGGGACCGAGGAGATCGGCAACGTGAGCGGGCAACCTCAGCAGTCGTCCGAGGGTGGAGTGACCGACCTGGCGGCCCAGTACCAGGAGATACGGCGGACCACCGAGCGCATTTGCGCGCCGCTGGCCACCGAGGACTACGTGGTCCAGGCCATGCCCGATGCGAGCCCTCCGAAGTGGCATCTGGCCCATGTGTCGTGGTTCTTCGAGACCTTCCTGCTCAAGCCATACCTGGCCGGATACCAACCACTGGACCCCCGGCACGAGTTCCTCTTCAACTCCTATTACAACAGCGTCGGCCCCCAGTATTTCCGTCCTCACCGGGGCCACCTCTCCCGTCCCACGGTGGCCGAGGTCTACGAGTACCGCGCCCATGTGGACCAGGCCATGCTCAGGCTTATTGAAGGCATGGACGGCGAGCGGTTGGAGGAGGCGGGGCCGCTGCTGGTGCTGGGCCTTCATCACGAGCAGCAGCACCAGGAGCTGTTGCTGACCGACATCAAATACAACCTGGGCGTAAACCCCTTGCGGCCGGCGTACCACGCTCAAGAGGTCCCACGCGCAGAAGGAGCGCCCCCGCTCCGGTGGCGCCGGTTCGAGGGAGGTCTACAGCCGGTGGGCCACGACGGCCACGGCTTCGCTTTCGACAACGAGCAGCCCCGGCACCAGACGTATCTCCGGCCATACCGGCTGGCCTCGCGGCCCGTGACCAACGGCGAGTACCTCCAGTTCATGGACGCTGAAGGCTATCAGCGGCCGGAGCTCTGGCTCTCGGATGGCTGGGGCACGATCAAGGAGCAGGGGTGGGCCGCGCCCCTCTACTGGCAGCAGGTGGATGGCGGATGGTGGACGCAGACGCTCTCCGGAATGCTGCCCCTGGACGAGCACGCGCCCGCGGCCCACATCAGCTACTACGAAGCGGACGCCTACGCCCACTGGGCCGGCAAGCGGCTCCCCACCGAGCAGGAGTGGGAGCACGCCGCGGGGGAGCAGCCCATCGAGGGCAATCTGCTCGAATCCGGCATCTGCCACCCGATGACGGCGCCGGGCGACGGCTCGCAACTCGAACAGCTCTTCGGCGACGTGTGGGAGTGGACCCGGAGCGCGTACACGCCCTATCCGGGCTTTCAACCGCTGGAGGGCGCGCCCGGAGAGTACAACGGCAAGTTCATGGTGAACCAGATGGTGCTGCGAGGAGGCTCCTGCGTCACGCCCCAATCGCACATCCGGCGCACGTACCGCAATTTCTTCCACGCCGACGCCCGCTGGCAGTTCAGCGGCCTCCGCCTGGCCGAGGACGCCTGAGCCGGCAACCTCGAAGCCTAGGCGGAGCTGTCCCCAAACGCGGCGATGTCACGCCGGTAGTGCGCGCCCTGGAACTGGACCGTGGCGGCCGCTGCGTATGCCCGCTCCCTGGCCTCGGTCATGGAAGCGCCCAAGCCCACGGCTGTCATCACCCTGCCCCCGCCGGTGACGACCCTATCACCCTCGCTGGCCGTCCCGGCCTGGAAGAGCAGCGTGTCCGGCGGCAGCCGACCGGGCAGGGTGATCGGCACGCTGGTCTCGTAAGGACCCGGATACCCACCCGAGGCCATCACCACACCCACGCAGGCTTCCGGCGACCACTGAAGGCGCAGGCTATCCAGCTCGCCGGCCAGCACCGCCTCGATGATGTCGAGCAGGTCCGTCTCCAAGCGGGGCAGCACCACCTGGGCCTCGGGGTCGCCGAAGCGGACGTTGAACTCCAGCACCATAAGGCCGCGTTCAGTGAGGATGAGGCCGCCGTAGAGCACTCCGCTCAAGGGGACGCCCGCACCGGCCATGGCGCCGACCACGGGGAGCATGATCTCCTCCCTGACCCGCCGCTCCATCTCCGGCGTCCACGGGGGGGGGGGGCTGTAGCCGCCCATGCCGCCGGTATTGGGGCCCCGGTCGCCGTCGTGGATGCGCTTGTAATCGCAGGCGGCCACCAGGGTCGAGACCGATGAGCCGTCGGTGAAGCAGAAGACGCTGAGCTCCTGCCCGCGCAGGCACTCCTCCACCACCACGCGCTCTCCCGCGGCCCCGAAAGCCCGGCGGCGCATGGAGGCGTCCAATGCATGCAGCGCCTCATCCGTTGATTCGGCCACCACCACGCCCTTGCCGGCGGCCAGGCCGTCGGCCTTGATCACCACCGGCGCGCCGTGGAGCTGGACGTAGCCGGCGGCCTCGGCGTAGGTGTCGAAGGTGCGGGACGCCGCCGTGGGCACGCCCGCGGTGGCCATAACCTCTTTGGCGAAGGCCTTGCTCGACTCCAGCCGCGCCGCCGCCTGGGTGGGGCCGAAGATGGCCAGCCCGCGGGCCTGGAAGCGGTCCACGATGCCGGCCGCCAGGGCCGCCTCCGGACCCACGATGGTGAGGTCGACGCCCTTGTCCTGAACGGCGCGGAGGAGGCCGTCCACGGCGGCGGCGGGCACCGGCAGGTTGGTGGCGATGGCACTGGTGCCGGCGTTGCCGGGCGCGGCGAACAGCTCGGGCCGGCGCGGGCTCTGGGCCAGCTTCCATAGCATGGCGTGCTCGCGCGCGCCGCCGCCGACAACTAGGACTTTCATAGGACCATCGCTTCAGTAATAAGGCGCCTGCGGCTCAAGGGCCCCGCCCGGGGTTCGACGGGTCCGACAACGTCGGACTCTCGATAAGATCGAAGCTCACCACGATGGTTCGACGGGCTCACCATGAGCGTAAGTACTGTAACCGCTCACCCTGAGCTTGTCGAAGGGTCACCCTGTCCGATGATGCTCTGCTCATTCCCGATGGGATCGGGACCAGCGAGACTCTCGATAGTCCTTCCTGTGGAAGGACGTATCGGACAGGCTTGTCGAAGGGTCGTCTTGAGCGGGGATACGTACTCCGTTCGTCCTGTCCGATGATGCTGCGCTCATCGAGACTCTCGATAGCCCCGATGGAATCGGGGCGTATCGGAGAGGCACTCGAAGGACGAACGGATATAAGCGCTGTGGTTTACCGTCCCCGCTCATGGTTCGAGTGCCTCACCACGAGCGGGAATACGTAAGGGTAAAGTCCCGTTTTAGCCACCGGATTAGCTTTGAAGCAGCTTGAACAATGTCTTAACCTGTTCTGGTCCCAACAGACGCCGATGATTATAGCGCCAGACATACTCAGCAAGATAGAGGGGCAGCCGTTCTCGGCGGACTCCCCCTTTGGCTGCCAGACGCCGCTTGAGATAACCCCAGAAGCCCTCCAAGCCGTTGACGTGGCTCCCTTGCCGATCGCTGAACGCCTGGCTGTGGTCCACAAGCCGGTGGACGTAGCCCCCCGCTGCGACGCCCGTGTAGCTGGTAAAGGTGTCCGAGCAGACGATGGAGCCACGTTGCACGCGTTGGTGCAGGAGCGGCAGCAGCGTCTTGGCTTCCACGTTAGGTACCACTTGCGCCCACACCAGGCCACCTCGACACAGGATCCCAAAGACAGCTTGCTTAGTGGTTCCACGGCCCCGCTTCGTGCCCTGAACACGCTTTGCCAGGCGCCTGTTGCGCCAGGAACCTCCCAGGTAGGTCTCGTCGACCTCCACCACGCCGGAGAAGACATGGGGAACGTCCCGGACCATGGCCTGGCGCACCACGATCAGGGCTCGCAGGACTCGCTTTCGCTCCAGGCGGGCCTCCTGGGCAATCACCTCGGCACTCTGCCCCAAGACGAACCAGCGCAACAGTCGCCGCCACTCCCCTGGCGACAACCGAAGCGGCAGCGCCCTGGGCACCCACTCGTAGTGGCAGGCTGCACAACGACTCTTACCTCGCCGAATGCTCCAGCTCTTGGCGTGTTGACATCGAGGGCACCCAATCTTCCGTCCCATGCCACCATTCTCTCACAGGTGGCTGTTTTGGGACTATACCCTACGTAATTCGCTCACCATGAGCTTGTCGAAGGGTCGTCGTGAGCCTGGCGGTATCGCCGCTCACCACGAGCGGGAACTGACACCTGTTCTTGCATTCTCGTGCGTGCGTTGCGCCTTCTGGCCTACTCCCACTCGATGGTGCCGGGGGGCTTGCTGGTGATATCGTAGACCACCCGGTTCACCTGGGGCGCCTCGTTCACGATACGGTTGGAGATGCGGCCAAGCACCTGATAGGGCAGGGGGGCCCAGTCGGCGGTCATGGCGTCCTCGCTGGAGACGGCGCGAACGGCCACGACGTAGCCATAGGTGCGCGCGTCGCCCATCACGCCCACGGCGTGGCTGCTCGTGAGCACGGCGAAGCTCTGCCAGAGCTCCCGGTAGAGATTGGCCGCCTTGATCTCGTCCATCACCACCCAGTCGCAGGCGCGCAGCACTTCCAGCTTTTCCGGCGTCACCTCGCCGATGATGCGGATGGCCAGGCCCGGTCCCGGGAAGGGCTGGCGATAGACCATCTCCTCGGGCAGGCCGAGGGCGAGCCCCACCTCACGCACCTCGTCCTTGAACAGATAGCGCAGCGGCTCCACCAACTCCAGGGCCATCGTCTCCGGCAGGCCGCCTACGTTGTGATGCGTCTTGATCTTGGCGGAGGCCTGGTTCTCGGGCGTCAGGCTCTCGATAACGTCGGGGTAGAGGGTGCCCTGGGCCAGGAAGTCCACCCGGCCCAGCTTGCCGGCCTCCTTCTCGAAGACCCGAATGAACTCCAGGCCGATGGCGATCCGCTTCTCCTCCGGGTCCACCACGCCCGCCAACCGCGCCAGAAAGAGGTCGGTGGCCTGCACGTGGACCAGTTTCACCTTGAGGTTTTGGCTGAAGGTGCGCAGCACCCGCTCCGGCTCCTCCCGCCGGAGCAGCCCGTTATCCACGAAGATGCAGGTGAGCTGCTCGCCCACGGCCTTGTGAATAAGTATGGCCACCACCGCCGAATCGACACCGCCCGAAAGCGCGCATATCACGCGGCCCGAGCCCACCCGCTGGCGGATGCGGTCGACGGCCTCGTCCACGAAGTTCTCCGGCGTCCACGTGCCGGAGCAGCCACAGACGCGGAAGAGGAAGTTTGCCAGGATCGACTTGCCCTGGGGAGTGTGCGCCACCTCGGGGTGGAACTGAATGCCCAGGAGCCCTTGCCCGTTGCCCATGACGGCCACCGGCGAGTTCTCCGTGTAGGCCAGGGGCCGGAAGCCGGGCGGCAGCTCCGTCACCCTGTCCCCGTGGCTCATCCACACGGGTAGCGATGGAGGCAGGTCGGCGAAAAGGGGCGTGGACTGGTCGTTCTGATGGAGTTCGGCGTGTCCATATTCGCGGCGGTCGCTAGGCTCCACGCGGCCGCCGAGCTGGTGCGCCATGAGCTGCATGCCGTAGCAGATGCCAAGGACCGGCAGCCCGCGTCCGTAGACCCAGGCCGGCGCCACGGGAGCGCCCTCGTCGTAGACGCTGGCCGGACCGCCGCTGAGCACCACGCCACGAGGGTTCAGGTGCGCCACCTGCTCCCACGTCGCGTTTGGCGGGACCAGCTCGCAGTACACGTGGAGCTCGCGGATGCGGCGGGCGATGAGCCTGCTGTACTGGGAGCCGAAGTCGAGGATGACGATCGCCTCGGTGGCGGGCCTCGGGGCCGTCTTCATGGTCCGCCGCTGACCGCTGCGCTCGCGGGCGATCTCCAGATACGTGGAGACCTCCACGTCGTCACTGGTGGCGACACGGCGGCTTGCCTCTGGGGATGACGCCTGTGGAGGTATTTTGGGTCGTGCCATGAGTCCGCTAGCTCCGTCCAACGCTAGCACCTGTGCTATACTCAGTCAAGACGGATTTCGTAGCAGCCGGAGCGAGTCCCCTTTGCCCCGCCTTCCCGATACGGACGAGAACCGCCTGGCGGCAGGCCAGCTCCTGCGGGCCGGCGGAGTCATCGCTTACCCCACCGATACGCTATACGGGCTTGGAGCCTCGGTCTTCGACAGCAAGGCCGTCGGCAGAGTATTCGCCATCAAGGGCAGGGCCACGGGACAAGGCCTGCCTGTGCTGGTGGACGGCCTGGGGCGGCTGCGGCACGTGGCGGACGAGCTTCCCGTCGAAGCGCTGAAGCTAGCCCGCGAGTTCTGGCCCGGCCCCCTGACCCTCGTGCTGCGGCGCCACCCAGGTCTGCCCGCGGCGGTGACCGGCGGCGACACGATAGCCGTTCGCCATCCGGCCCATCCTTCGCCCCTGGCCCTGATCGCCGCCTGCGGCTCTCCCATCACCGGCACCAGCGCCAACCGCAGCGGCGGCCCCGACCCGGCGACCGCCGACGAGGTCATCGGCCAGCTTGGAGCGTTGGTGGACCTGGTGCTGGACGGCGGCCCCGCCAGCTTGGGCGCGCCCTCCACGGTGCTGGACGTGACCGTGAGGCCCGCCCGGCTGCTGAGAGCGGGCGCGCTGCCGGTGGAGGAGATCCGGAGGATATGCGCCGTGCAAGTGACGGCTGCATCGCCGGCGTAACGTCAGCCAACGCTGCGAGGAGGAACCGTGGAGCTTCCACCGCCGCTTAATGACCATCAGCCCGCCGTCGAGCGGGACCTGCGGGCGTTCGTGGAGGAGTCGGCCGCCAGCGGTATCTCACTGTATCGAATGATGCAGTACCAGATGGGATGGATGGAGAGCGATGGAACCCCATCCCCAACCGCTTCGCCGCCACGCCTCTACGGAGCGCTCTGTCATGAGGCCGCCCAGGCTATCGGCGATGCTCGGGCAGTCGGCCCCGCGGCCACGGCGGCGGAGCTCTTCTACAATTCCGTGACGGTCCACGAGGAGATGCAGGTCGGTGAGCCCCATATGGAGACGCGCCCCGCCGTCTGGTGGGTCTGGGGGCCAGCCCAGGCCATCAACGTGGGCGACGGCCTCCATGCGCTGGCCCGGCTCGGCATCTTCCATCTCCAGTCCGCGGGCCTGGCGCCGGAGGCCATCCTTCGGACCGCTGGAGCGTTGGATACTACCGCGCTCCGCTTCTATGAAGGCCAGTTCATGGACCTCACGTATCAGGAGCGGCTCGATGTGCTGGAGACCCAGTACCTGAAGATGGCCGAAGCCAAGCACGGCTCGCTGGTGGGCGGGGCCATGACCATCGGCGCCCATGCGGCGAGGGCCAGCGAAGCCACGGCCGAAGCCTTCCGCCGCTGTGGCGAGCTGCTGGGCGTCGCGGCCCAGATACGCCAGGACGAGGAGGCGATGTGGGACGAATCGGGCCCAGACGGCGCGGCGGCTAGAGTGTTAAACAAGAGCAAGCTGCTGCCCGTGGTCCACGCGCTGGAGAAGGGTACCCTGGCCCAGAAGCGCGCTCTGGGGGAGGCCTATTTCAAACGGGTCATGGGACCCGAGGACGTCCAGAATGTACGCCGTGTGCTGGACGAGGTTGGCGCACGGGAGTACACCCGCGCCAAGGCTGAGACGGTGATGCGGCAGGCCCTCGATGCGCTGGGGCCGGCGGGGCTCTCCGCCGAGGCGACGGAGCGCTGGCACGCCATCGCGGTGTACCTGGCGGGGCGCTAACGGCGATGGCGAAGAGGACGGTCACGGATGTCGAGTGGGCCGGGAAACGGGCGTTGGTCCGGGTGGACTTCAATGTGCCCCTGGACCGAGGCACCGGCGCCATCTCCGACGATGTGCGGGTCCGCGCGGCGCTGCCCACCATCGCCCACCTCAGAGAGCGGGGCGCGAGCCTGGTGCTCAGCACGCATCTTGGACGGCCCGGAGGCCAGCCAAAGCCGGAGCTGGAGTTGGGGCGGGTCGCCCGGCGGCTCTCGGAGCTGCTGGCGGCGCCGGTCGAGTACGTCCACGATTGCGTGGGCGAGCTGGCGCGCTCGCGGGCCACGAAGCTGCGTCCAGGCGAATTGCTCCTCCTGGAGAACCTACGCTTCTACCCCGGTGAGGAGGCCAACGACCCGGAGTTTTCCCGCGGACTGGCGTCCCTGGCCGATGTGTACGTAAACGACGCATTCGGCACCGCCCACCGGGCCCACGCCTCCACGGAGGGGGTGGCGCACCACCTGCCCGCCGTGGCGGGACTCCTCATGGGGCGGGAGGTCGCCATGCTGGGCGGCGTTCTGAATGACCCCGTCCGGCCCATGGCGGTGGTCCTGGGCGGCGCGAAGGTCAGCGATAAGATCGGTGTGCTGGAGCGCCTCGTGACCCACGCCGACGCGCTGCTCATCGGTGGAGGTATGGCGGCCACCTTCCTGAAGGCCCTGGGCCACGACGTGGGAGCATCGCTCCTGGAGGAGGAGCGTGTCTCCTTCTGCGGTGATATCATGCGCCATGGGCGGGACGCAGGCGTGGCGCTCCACCTGCCCGACGACCTGGTGGTGGCGGAGCGGCTCGAGGCTGGAGCGGCGTCGCGCACCGTGCCGGTGGACCGGGTGCCGGCGGGGTGGACCATCGCGGACATCGGGCCTGGCACCGCCCGGGCGTTCGCTGAAGCGCTCCGGCCCATGAAGACAGTGGTGTGGAACGGGCCCATGGGTGTCTTCGAAGTGCAGCCCTTCGACAATGGGACAAGGGCGATAGCCCAGGCCCTGGCGGCCAGCGACGCCACGACGGTGCTGGGCGGCGGCTCGACGGTGGAGGCGGTGGGCTCGCTGGGGCTGGCGGACCGGATGACCCACATTTCCACCGGAGGCGGCGCCACGCTGGAGTTCTTGGAGGGAAAGACCCTGCCGGGGGTCGCCGCGCTGGAGGACCGGTAACGCTGCTATCCCGAGGCTGCCAATGATCGATTTCCCATACCTCTCCGAGCTGGTCCAGAAGACGGACAGCAAGATCCTGATGCTCGTGGTCGACGGGCTGGGAGGAGCCCCGGCTCCCCAGTCCCGGCGCACGGAGCTCGAATCGGCTCGCACGCCCAACCTGGACCGGCTCGCCCAAGAGAGCGCCTGCGGCCTCACCATCCCCGTATCGCCGGGCATCACGCCCGGCAGCGGCCCAGGCCACCTGGCGCTCTTCGGCTACGACCCGCTGAAGTATCTGATCGGCAGAGGCGCGCTGGAGGCGATGGGCATCGAGATGGACCTCAAGCCGGGCGACGTGGCCTCGCGGGGCAACTTCGCCACGATCAACGACCAGGGGCTGCTCACGGACCGCCGCGCCGGACGCATCGCCTCGGAGCTGGCGGCGCCCCTCTGCGAGAAGCTGAACGAGATAGCGGTGGACAGTGTGGAGGTGACGGTGGCCCACGTGAAGGAATACCGGTTCGTCCTGCGGCTGCGCGGGGAAGGGCTCAGCGAGCGGATCACGGAGACGGACCCCCAGCGGACGGAGATGGCGCCGCGGCCCGTGAAGGCCCAGGGCCGCGGCGCCCAGCGGACCGCCCAGGTGGCCAACGCCTTCGTGGACAAGGCCGGCCAACTGCTCAAGGGAGAGCCCCAGGCCAATACGGTGTTGCTGCGGGGCTGGGCTTCGCTGCCGAAGCTCCCGGACATGGGCAAGGCCTACGCTTTGAAGCCCGCCGCCATCGCGGCCTACCCGATGTACCGCGGCCTGGCGCGCATCCTTGGCATGAAGGTGCTCGCCACGGGCGTCACGTTCACCGAGGAGGTGAAGACGCTGCGGGAGCACTTCGATAAGCACGACTTCTTCTACCTTCACTACAAGCCCGCCGACGCCGCCGGCGAGGACGGCGACTTCGAGGCCAAGAAGCGAGCGCTGGAGGCGCTGGACGAGTTCATTCCACAGCTCCTGGCACTGAAGCCCGACGTTTTCATGGTGGCCGGAGACCACGCCACGCCCTCTATACTGGCCGCCCACTCCTGGCACCCGGTCCCCTTCCTGCTCCATTCCTCCTCCACCCGCGGCGGCGGCGTGGACCGGTTCAACGAGCGCGAGTTCGGGCACGGCTCCCTGGGCCAGTTCGAGGCCAAGCACATCATGGCGCTGGCCCTGGCCCACGCCGGCAAGCTGCAGAAGTTCGGGCCGTAGGTGCGGACTCCCCGGCCCGACCGGGGCGGGCCGCCACCGCGGAGAGCGCAGCGAACGGATAAACTCCGCGAAGGGTCTCGCGTCCATCGCAGCACCCTGCGCTGACCCACGAGATTGACCCCATGGCCACACCGTTCATAGCCGGCAACTGGAAGATGCACACCACGGTCGAGGAGGCCGTGGCCCTGGCCGCAGCCCTCCGTATACCCCTGGAGCGGCTCGACGGCATCTCGCGGGTGGTGTGCCCGCCCTTCGTGTCGCTGGCGGCGGTGGCCGGGGAGCTGGAGGGCAGCGCCGTTCAGGTGGGCGCGCAGAACCTGCATCCGGAGGCCAAGGGCGCGTTTACCGGCGAGGTCTCGGGCACGATGCTGCGAGGGCTATGCAGCCACGTCATCGTGGGCCACTCGGAGCGGCGGCGGCACTTCGGCGAGGACGACGCCACGGTCAACCGGAAGCTGCTGAGCGCCATGGCAGTCGGCCTCACACCCATCCTCTGCGTGGGCGAGCGTCTGGAGGAGCGGGAACAGGGCAGGGCGGCGGAGGTGGTGTCCCGACAGCTCAGCGCCGCTATCTCGGGCGTGGCTAAGGCCGATACGGCCAGGCTGGTGGTGGGCTACGAGCCGGTGTGGGCCACCGGCACCGGCCGGGCGGCCACGGGCGCCATGGCCCAGGAGATGATGGGCCTGCTGCGGACGCTGCTTCGACAGCAGGCGGGCGATGGGGCTGATGAGGTGCCGCTCCTGTATGGGGGCAGCGTTACCGCCGAGAACATCGGGGAGTTCGCCCGCGAGCCGGACATCGACGGCGCCCTGGTGGGCGGCGCCAGCCTGCGGGCCGAGGAGTTCGTGGATATCGCACGCCGGGTCCGCGACGCGCGGGCCTGAGGCCTCTCACCAGAGGAATTCCGCCGCTCTCGGCTGCCATCCCTGCGTCATTCTGAGGGAGTCCTTCGAGGAAGAAAGACCGAAGAACCTCACTCTAAGGTATTGGGAGAGCCGCCTCGGGGTGATAGGTTCTTCGTCCCGGCGTGCTCGGGTCTCAAAATGACCGTTGGACCATTATGATGAGACCGCTGTATCCACCGCCGGTCATCTTCCTGGTGGGCGCCACGGCCTCCGGCAAGACAGCGGCGTCGCTCGCGCTGGCCCAGCGGCACGGCGCGGAGGTGGTGAACGCCGATAGCCGGCAGGTGTACCGGGGCATGGACATCGGCACGGCCAAGCCATCCGCCGATGAGCGCGCCTCGGCCCCGCACCACCTGCTGGACCTCGCGGACCCGGACGAGCCCTACAGCCTAGCCACCTTCCTCTCCCAGGCCCGGGAGGCCATCACCGGTATCCATGGGCGGGGCCGCCTGCCCCTGGTGGTGGGCGGCACGGGCCAGTACGTGTGGGGGCTGGCGGAGGGATGGCAGGTTCCCCAGGTGCCTCCGCAGCGAGAGCTACGGGAGCGGCTGGAGCACGAGGCCCGCGAGCTGGGGGCCGAAGCCCTGCACCAGCGCCTTCAGCGGGTGGATGCCGTCGCCGCCCAGGCTATCGACCCGCGTAACGTGCGGCGCGTGGTCCGGGCGCTGGAGGTGTGGGAGGCGACAGGCCAGCGCTTCTCAACCCAGCGCGGACGGGCCGCGCCACCGTTCACGCCACACGTGCTAGGCCTCTGGGTGCCGCGGCAGGAGCTGCACCGCCGCATCGGCGCACGGATCGAGGCGATGGTGGAGGCGGGGTGGGTGCAGGAGGTCCAACGGCTGCTGAAACGGGGATACGCACCCGAGCTGCCGTCGTTCTCCAGCGCGGGATACCGCGAGATCGCCGCGTATCTCCAAGGACGGACGGACTGGCGGGAGGCCATCGACCGCACCAACGTCGCGGTGCACCGGCTCGCCCGGCGCCAGGGAGCGTGGTTCCGGCGGACCGACCCGCGCATCCGGTGGGCCGACGACGGCGAGAGTTTCATCGCTCAGGCATCGCGGCTGATAGCGGATGGTATGGTAGAATCGGCTAGCGGAAAGTAGCGAAAGAAGGGCCGAGACCGTCATGCAATTCACCAAGCTCCACGGCGCGGGCAACGACTTCATCGCCGTGGACGGCCGCGGGCTGGAGCGCGACTGGGGACATCTGGCCCAGCGGCTGCTGGACCGCCACTTCGGCGTGGGCGCCGACGGTCTGCTGGTCGTGGAGCCCTCCTCCCAGGCGCCCGTGCGCATGCGGGAGTTCAACCCGGACGGCTCCGAGGCCGAGATGAGCGGCAACGGCATCCGGTGCTTCGCCAAATATGTGCTGGAGCGGAGCCTTGCCCAGACGGAAGAGGGTGAGCTGCGGGTGGAGACGGGCGCCGGCCTGCTGAGCGTGCTCCCTCGCCTGGAGAACGGCCGCATCGCCGCCGCCCGGGTGGACATGGGGCCTCCGGTGCTCCGGTGGAGCGACGTCCCCGCCGACCCCTCCCAAGTGGGCGCCTCGGATCAGTCGGACCTCGATGCCTCGCTGTTGGGCCAGTTGGGGCTGGCGCCGGAGGAATTGCTGTTCGATGCCCCGCTGGAGGTGGACGGCGAGACTTTCAAGGTTACGGCGGTCTCCATGGGAAACCCCCACGCGGTGGCCTTCGTGCAACAGCCGGTGGCCATGGTGCCCCTGGAGCGCCTGGGACCCCTGGTTGAGCACCATCCCGCGTTTCCCCGGCGGGTCAACTTCAGCATCATCAACCTCTTTGGGCGCGAGCGGCTGATGTCCAGGACCTGGGAGCGCGGGGTAGGACAGACCCTCGCCTGCGGCACCGCCGCCAGCGCCATAGCAGTGGCCGCGCGGCTCCATGGCCTGATGGACGACACCGTAACGGTAGCGGTGCCCGGCGGCGAGCTTACCGTCACCTGGCCCGGCTACGGCTCCGTGGTCCTGGAGGGTCCTGTCCAAGAGGTGTACACCGGCGAGTGGAGCGAATAGCTGTGCAGCTAGCCCACCGCTTGGACCAGTTGCCCCCTTACCTCTTCTTTGAAATCAGCCGCAAGATACAGGAGAAGCGCCGCCAGGGCATCGATGTGGTCAGCTTTGGCATCGGCGACCCCGATATTCCGACCCCCCAGCACATCATCGATGAGCTGACCAGGACTGCCCAGGACGCGGCCAATCACCGATACCCCGAGAGCGATGGCCTGCCGGAGCTGCGAGAGGCAGTCGCCCAGTGGTACGAGCAGCGTTTTGGGCTAAGTTTAGATTCGGGTAAGGAGGTCCTCTCTCTTATCGGCGCCAAGGAGGGCATCGGGCATATGGCCCTCTGCCTCATCGACCCGGGCGATATCGCGCTCATTCCCGATCCGGGCTATCCAGTCTATTCCGTGGGCACCATGTTCGCCGGCGGCAAGGTCTACTCCATGCCGCTGACCGAGGAGAACGGCTGGCTGCCGGACCTGTCGGCCATCCCCGACAAGGTAGCCCGCAAGGCCAAGGTGCTCTGGATCAACTACCCAAACAACCCCACGGGCGCCCTGGCCGGCCCGTCGTTCTTCGAGCGGGTGGTGGCCTTTGCCAAGCGGTATGAGATAGCGGTCTGCCACGACGCCGCCTACTCCGAGGTGACGTTCGACGGCTACCGGGCGCCCAGCTTTCTCGAGGCGCCGGGGGCGAAGGACGTTGGCGTCGAGTTCCACTCGCTCTCCAAGACCTACAACATGACCGGCTGGCGCCTCGGCGTGGCCGTGGGCAACGCGACGCTCATCGATGCGCTGCTGCGAGTGAAGTCGAACCTCGATTCGGGCGTCCCCCAGGCGATTCAGCGGATGGGGATCGCGGCGCTCACCAACACACCGCGGGCGTGGCTGGAGGCGAACAACGCCGTGTACCAGCGTCGGCGGGACCGGACGGTGGAGGTGCTCCAACGCATCGGACTTCGGGTGACGCCGCCCAAGGCCGGGCTCTACGTGTGGGCCCGCGTGCCGGAGGGGTGGACGTCGGCCGAGCTGGCCGCCGAGCTGCTGGACGCGCACAGCGTGGTGGTCACGCCGGGTCGTGGCTATGGCGTTCACGGCGAGGGGTATATCCGGCTCTCGCTCACCACGCCGGACGACCGGGTGGAGGAGGGGCTGCGACGCCTGGAGGGCTGGCGAATACCTACGGCGCCGGCCGGCGGATAGCAGAGGAGGGGTCCCATCGGCAGAAGAGCCCGCACGCCCATAGACACCCGCCCGGAGCCGGAGCAGGCGCTCCTGGCCGCCGTAACGCGAAAGCGCTCCCACGCGCGTTGGTCCCTAGACGATTCGATGGACGAGCTGGCCCAGCTTGCAGCCACCGCCGGGGCCCAGGTGGTCGGCAGAGTCGTGCAGCAGCTCGAGTCCCGCAGCCACACCTACTTGGGCAAAGGAAAGGTCGAGGAGCTGAAACAGCTCCGGCGCGAGGCGCGCTTCGACACGTTGATCGCCAACGACGAATTAACCCCCATGCAGCAGTTGAATTTGGAGCGCGCCTTGGGCGACGACGTCAAGGTCATCGACCGCACGGCCCTGATCCTGGACATCTTCGCCCGCCACGCCAGAAGCCGTGAGGGTCGCCTGCAGGTGGAGCTGGCCCAAGCTCAGTACCTCCTGCCGAGACTGGAGGGACAGTGGAGCCATTTGGAGCGGCTGGGCGGTGGGATAGGCACCCGGGGCCCGGGCGAGACCCAGATAGAGACCGACAGGCGTATCGTGGGAAGCCATATCCATAAGCTGAAGGCGCAGCTAGAGCAGGTGCGACGCCAGCGGACCTTGCACCGCCAGAACCGCAGCCGTAGCGGAGAGGCCACCGTCTCGCTGGTGGGCTACACCAACGCGGGAAAGAGCAGCCTGCTCAACGCCCTGGCATCCGCTCAAGTGGTAGTGAGAGACCAGCTCTTCTCGACGCTCGACCCGGTGACGCGGCAGGTCCGCCTGCCCAACGGCCGGCAGGTGCTGCTCACCGATACGGTGGGGTTTATTCAAAGGCTGCCCACGACGCTTGTCGCGGCCTTCCGAGCGACACTGGAAGAGCTGCAAGAGTCGGACCTGTTGCTGCACGTGGT
The DNA here is from genome assembly GCA_965249185.1 of Dehalococcoidia bacterium. GTDB lineage: Bacteria > Chloroflexota > Dehalococcoidia > Lucifugimonadales > Australimonadaceae > CBDFLS01. Next base: position 136,169 of record CBDFLS010000001.1, on the reverse strand, counting down.
GGACATCGCCCATCCGAACGCCGCCGAGCATGTGGACGTGGTGAACGGCATCCTGGAGGAGCTCGGGCTTCGGGAGGTCCCCCAGGTCCTGGCGCTGAACAAGGTCGATCTTCTCGACGGAAGCGCCCAAAGCGCCATGCTCGCCCCTAATACCGTGCCCGTTTCGGCCACGCGCGGCTCCGGCCTCGATGAGCTCCTCGCCGCGCTTCAGACAGCGCTGGAGCCGGTCGCCGCAGCCTCATAGGTTGCGAGGGCCGTCCAAGCCGGCTGATCCCATTCTCTAGAGGACGTGTATGACTCAGATGAGCGGCGACTCTCTGGTGCTTCCACGACGACCCTTCTTTAACTGCGATGACGCCGGCTTCTCAGTGGTGGACGCCGACGAGCTCCGCACAGCGCTGCGCGGCGGCGAAGTGACTCCATGGCTGAAGCTCGATATCGGTGAGCAGAACATCATTCAGCACCGGCCACGGCGGGTGGTCGAACGTACCGGCAGCACGGTGGCCGTGGAGTGCGGCGGCGGGGTGACGGTTTACCTGGACCTGGACGCCGGCGCAGCCCGGAAACGCACACCCGAAGGCGAGTTCCTCTACCGCGGGGGAATCGATGAGGGGAACGACGGCAATGGGTTTATCGCCGCTGGGTGACAGCGTGGCCGGAAGCAGGGGAGGAGGCCAACCGTCATGGCCCACCGCATAACGCCGCACTATTATAGTTATGTAAAGTAATACTCTCGCCTAGGGCTACTATGCTAGAATTCCCCTGGGTGTACCGGAGCGCCGAGCCCGCCTGCCCCACCACCATCATGCCTCTCCAGCACCCGCAGTCTCCATTCCTTCGCTCGCCTCGCGCTCTGCTTTCGGCGCCGGCGCGGACCATGGCCGCCGGCGCGGTCGCAGCCATCTTAGCCCTGGGACTCCTGACGGGCTGTTCATCGCCGGCGACACCCACGCCCGACGTCCCCGAGGGCCTGGAGCCGGTTTGGGAGACGTGGCAGGCCCTGCAGAGTGACTTCATCCGGCAAGACGAGCTTGCCATCGGGGAGATCAACGAGGCGGCGATTCGAGGCATCCTGGAGTCGCTGGACGACCCCTACTCCTCCTATTTGACGCCCAGCGATTACCGGCTGACCACCGATGAGCAGCAGGGTCACTTCGGCGGCATCGGCGCGGAGGTGGCCGCACGGGACGGACAGATCGTTATCCTGGCCCCCCTGCCCGGCTCGCCGGCGCTTCGGGAGGGAATCCGGGCTGGCGACATCATCCTGGCCGTCGACGGCGAGAGCTTGGAAGACAAGACGCTCCAGGAGGCCGTGCTCATAATCCGAGGCACCGTGGGCGAGCCGGTGACCCTCCGGGTCCTCCACGAAGGCGACATCACGCCCGTCGACATCACGGTGGTCCGGGAGACCATCCAGTTCTCCCGCGACGTGGAGAGCCGGCTGCTGGAGCCTGGAATCGGCTACGTTCAGCTCCGCGGCTTCAACGAGCCAACGACTCAGGCGCTCCAGGATGCGGTCCAGGAGATGCGCGGCGAGGGCATGGAGGGCCTGGTCCTGGACCTCCGCAACAACGGGGGCGGCCTGCTCGGCACGGCCATCAGCGTCACCAGCCAGTTCATCGAGGAGGGCCTGGTGCTCTACGCGCTCGGCGCCGGCGGCCAGCGTTCCGAGTGGGAGGTCCTCGCCGGCGGTGTGGCCACGGACCTGCCGATGGTGGTGTTGGTGAACGGCTTCAGCGCCAGCGCCAGCGAGGTGGTGACCGGCGCGCTCCAGGACAACGGCCGGGCCACGGTGGTCGGGACCACGACCTTCGGCAAAGGCAGCGTCAATCAGCTCTCAGCGCTCAGCAATGGCGCGGGCCTCTATTTCACCATCGCCCACTGGTACACTCCAAACGGCCGGCTCATCGAAGGGACCGGACTCGAGCCCGACGTGGCCGTGGGAGAGGCGGAAAGCGCGAGGGCTATCTATCAACTCTTCGCCCTGGCTTCGCCGCTCTGCGACGCCTACGCTGAGGTTGAGGGCCAGGTCTCCGGCTCCGAGGGGTTCATCGACGCCATCAAGCAGCTCTGCCAGCCCTCCCAGGCGGACGCCGCGGTAGACACCGCCGAGCTCCAGCTCCAGCGCGCGGTGGCCGTGCTGAAACAGAAGCTGGGGCGCTCGCCGTAGCGTGCCATGGGCCAGGAATACACCAGGGCCATCGCCCAGAACCGCAAGGCCTTCTACGACTACGAGCTGCTGGAGCGCGTTGAGGCGGGTCTGGCGCTCATGGGCACGGAGATCAAATCGGTGCGCGCCGCCCATGTGAACTTGCGAAACGCTTTCGCCCGGTCCCAGAACGGCGAGCTGTGGCTCCACCAGCTTCACATCGCCCCGTGGCCCGGCGCGGGCACCTGGGACCACGAACCGCTGCGACCACGGAAGCTGCTGCTGCACAAGAAAGAGATCCAGCGCCTGGCCCGAGGCGTGAACGCCCAGGGGCTCACGCTGGTGCCGCTGCGGCTCTACATCCGCGGGCACCGTGCCAAGGTGGAGCTGGCCCTGGCCCGAGGCCGCCGCCACTACGATAAGCGGCAGGCGATTAAGAAGCGGGAGAGCGACCGCGAGATCGCCCGGGCGCTCCGCTCCCGCTGGTAGCCCCGCTACCCGTCCAGCCCGCCCACCCATGCTATAATCGAGTCACGGCACAAACGTGCCGCTCCGTCGAGCGCGGCCTTCCGGCCGCCGCCGGTGCTTTTGGGGATGCGTGGTCTCGACAGAGGAATCGCTGGGAGGGACTGCAGGCCGAGGTTGTCGCCCCCTCGTAAATAAGGCGGCAAACAAGTAACTGGCAACCGACAACCGGTAGCCCTGGCCGCCTAAACCAGGCGACCACGCCTCGGTCCGCTCACCCCGACGGCGGCCGCAGGCGACATACAGCCGGGGTGCTGCGGCCCAGATGCCACTAAGGGCCGCCTAAGAACAGCGGCAAGGCGATGTGGGACTCCGCCGGTGGAGGCCCGCGGCGCTCAAATAAAACGCCGGACAAGCCTGTAGCATGTCCTCACCCGGTCTCTTCTGGACGGGGAGTTCGACTCTCCCCCATCTCCACCACGAACACGAAAGAGCCTGTTGGGATAACCAGCGGGCTCTTCTTTGCTCAAAGTAAATTGGGAAGGTTTCGCTACTGCAGCTCTATTCCGAACACCTTCACTCTGTCGCTTTCCACTACGTACCTTTTCCCGCCCGGTCCCACGGCCACGCTGACTATGTCTTGGAACTGGCCCAAGCCGATAACTTCAGAACCCCACGCCATGGGGAAGTTCCCATGGGAATCGAATACCCGCACTCGACGATTCCTTGAATCGCCAACATACACATTACTGGCACTGTCGATGGAGATGCCTAGCGATCGTTGAAATGGGCCTTCTCCGCTACTCTCCGAGCCCTATTTTCTGAGAAATTGACCTCCGGGGCCGGTCCTGTCCCACGACTCCGCTATGGCCCCCTATCGCGCTACGGCATCCGCGATAGCAAGGAGGAGTGATGGCGACGACCCTTCCGACAGCAGCCGACATTCGGGGATACTTCACGTCGCTCAGCAACTGGGGGCGCTGGGGCAAAGACGACCAGCTCGGCACCATCAATCTCATTACGCCGGAGAAGCGGCTTGAGGCCGTGGGCCTGGTGAAGAAGGGCATCACGGTCACTCTTGCCCGCCCCATCGTGGCAGAGCGCTCCGCCGACGCCTCCACCCCGCCGACCCTCTATATGATGGAGAGCGGCGAAGGCTGGAACAGCACCCCAGGGAAAAAAGAGCAATCCAGCCACTATGCCATGGAAGACATTGGCATGGCCTTCCACAGCTTCATAATCACCCACGTGGACAGCCCGGCGCACATCTTCCTGGACGACAAGACCTACAACGGCCACCCGGCGGACCTCGTGCGTACTTCCGGTGGCGCTCAGGTCGAGAGCGTGGACCTGCTCAAAGATGGGGTGGTAACCCGGGGCGTTCTCTTAGACATGCCCACCCTCAAGGGCGTGGAGTACATGCAGCCCGGCGAGGCTATCTTTCCCGAGGACTTGGAGGAGGCGGAGAAGCGGTTCGACGTGCGGGTCCAGTCCGGAGACGTCCTCCTGGTCCGTTCCGGCAACTGGGAGCGCCGTAAGGCCGAAGGGCCAAAGAGCCCCTTAGAGCACGGGGCCTCGGGCCTTCATGCCGCTTGCCTTCCCTGGCTTCACCAGCGCGACATCGCAATGCTGGGCTCTGACCTGGCCAGCGATGTTCTCCCCAGTGGCTACCCCGAATTCACCATGCCCATTCACAAAGTGGTTATTCCGGTGATGGGGTGCTGGATGATCGACAATTGCAACCTGGAAGACCTGGCCCGCGTGTGCCGAGAGCAGAACCGCTGGGAGTTTCTCGTGGTGGTCAATCCATTACGCCTGGCCAACGGCACCGGGGCGCCGGTCAATCCCATCGCGATATTCTAGGATGCGGCCCGACTAAGACAGCGGCGCCAGGGCCGAGATGCTCAACCGCCTGCTCTCCAGTGATACGGCATTGACACGACGGGCGAGTCAATAGCCGCAACGTCGGTGCGCCCACAAAACGCCATGGCATGGTCAAATTCGGTCCGCAGTATCTCCAGCGCACGTCGCACGCCATGCTCGCCATCGACTGCCAGTCCCCAGAAAATCGGACGCCCCATGAGCACGGCGCGCGCTCCCAGCGCCAGCGCTTTTATCACATCCAGTCCTCTCCGTATTCCGGAGTCCATGTAAACCTCAAGGCGGTCCCCTACCGCTTCCGCTATGGCGGGCAACGTTTCGATTGAGGAGAGCGTGCTGTCGAGCTGTCTCGCCCCATGATTCGAGACCACGATGGCATCCACCCCATGGTCGGCGCAGAGCACCGCGTCTTCTACTCCTCTTATCCCCTTGACCACCAGCGGCAGATCGGTGAGGCCACGCAGCCACTTCAGACGCGACCAGGTAAGGCCGTGATAACCAGGCGGGGTCCAGCCGGCCGCGGGCACGTTGCCATCGCCTGATTTGACGTTTTCGCCAGCTTCTCGTTGACTGCCCGAATGCGCCTCGCGTTGGGGCACAAACCGGTTGCGGACGTCGCGCTCCTTAGGGCTGGGAATTGGGCCATCGACGGTAAGGCATATGGCCGCATAACCAGCGGCCTTGGCCCTAGTTGTGAGCTGTTTGGTCGTCTCATCGTCCGAGTGGTAGATCTGGAGCCATAACGGTCCCGTTGCCGCTTCGGCCACCGCTTCCAGGCTGTAGCCGGCGAGGTACGTCAGGACCATTATGGTGTCAGCCGCTCCGGCCGCCCGCGCCGTCGCCAGCTCCTCATCGGAGCAGACCCAACTTTGACCTGCCGCCGGAGCGAGCATCACCGGGAAACTGATCTTCCGTCCCAGGACCGTGGTCGAGAGATCGCGGTGGTCCACATCCACCAGGAACCGCGGGTTTATGGTGATCTGCTCGAAGGCGGTCCGGTTCTGCCGCAGGGTTATCTCGTCCCCTGCACCGCCGGCGACAAAGTCCCACAAGTTAGGGGGCATCCGCAGTTTGGCCATCTCCTCGAGGTCAAATAGGTTTAGGGTAAAGTCCCGTTTTAGCCACCGGATTAGCTTTGAAGCAGCTTGAACAATGTCTTAATCTGTTCTGGTCCCAACAGACGCCGATGATTGTAGCGCCAGACATACTCAGCAAGATAGAGGGGCAGCCGTTCTCGGCGGACTCCCCCTTTGGCTGCCAGACGCCGCTTGAGATAACCCCAGAAGCCCTCCAAGCCGTTGACGTGGCTCCCTTGCCGATCGCTGAACGCCTGGCTGTGGTCCACAAGCCGGTGGACGTAGCCCCCCGCTGCGACGCCCGTGTAGCTGGTAAAGGTGTCCGAGCAGACGATGGAGCCACGTTGCACGCGTTGGTGCAGGAGCGGCAGCAGCGTCTTGGCTTCCACGTTAGGTACCACTTGCGCCCACACCAGGCCACCTCGACACAGGATCCCAAAGACAGCTTGCTTAGTGGTTCCACGGCCCCGCTTCGTGCCCTGAACACGCTTTGCCAGGCGCCTGTTGCGCCAGGAACCTCCCAGGTAGGTCTCGTCGACCTCCACCACGCCGGAGAAGACATGGGGAACGTCCCGGACCATGGCCTGGCGCACCACGATCAGGGCTCGCAGGACTCGCTTTCGCTCCAGGCGGGCCTCCTGGGCAATCACCTCGGCACTCTGCCCCAAGACGAACCAGCGCAACAGTCGCCGCCACTCCCCTGGCGACAACCGAAGCGGCAGCGCCCTGGGCACCCACTCGTAGTGGCAGGCTGCACAACGACTCTTACCTCGCCGAATGCTCCAGCTCTTGGCGTGTTGACATCGAGGGCACCCAATCTTCCGTCCCATGCCACCATTCTCTCACAGGTGGCTGTTTTGGGACTATACCCTAGGTTTATCGGGTCCATGGATACTTCAATCCTCCGAAGAGCGATATGTGGAACGTTATCCCAGGCCTCCTTTGAGGCGTAATGGCAATGGCGCATTAAACCTTCGAGAGCTCCCTAATGCGGTCCACCACCACGCTCCGTCCCGTTTCCCGTAACAGTCGCCTGTCCTCCTCAGGGGTAGCCCCCTGGGGAATACGCAGCCAGCTCTCCTGGGCGTAGGTAGCGATGCTTCCGCCTCCGTCGCGCGCGGTCCCCGCGGAATGCTCGCCGTGTTGGACTGCGCGGATGCTTCGCCTGACCATGTTGCGCAGCATGATCACCCCGCGGTCGGTGGTGGCCAGGTGCTCCAGGGCATGACGGGCGATGGGCCGCTGGCTGACTTGGGCATCGTAGTCACCGGGCACCCTTTGCCGCTCTTCGTACGGCCGGTCCATCGTCTGGCCGAATCCAGCCTTCCGGTGAAGCTTCTCGCCCACGCGGGCGCGCGTCAGCCCAACGTTGATGGTGTGCGTATCATCTATGGGGACAATCCATGTGGTGACTGTAGCAGGCTGCACGCCCCGTTCCGCCGGGCTCCGATCGATCTCGCAGCCCTGGTGCATGCTGGGCGGCACATAGTCAGACACCCGCACCCACACCATATCGCCTAGCCTGCGAGTGTCGATGCATACCATGCCTATGGGGGTCTCCATATAGTCCAACTCGCCAACACCGCTGAAGTCCTCGCTAAACCCAATGTTGCCGGGCCTGCCGTGAAGGAAGATAAAGTGCGACGGGGCCATGACATTTTCCCTGACCTGAAGCCAGTTGCACGGCCAGACAGCTCCAGCGCGGGCGAGGGATTGGTATCCCGCCATCTCGAAGGTGTCGTAGATGGGAAACTCGGGGCGCTGCTCCGACGGGCCCATGTAGGCGAAGACAAACCCGCCATACTCGTGGGTGGGGTATGCGCCGTGGCAGAGCCGGTCCTTGATCGTGCTCTCGGCAGGCTCACCGGGCGTCTCCAAGAGTCTGCCGTCCACGTCGTAGAGCCACGCGTGGTAGTAGCAGCGGATGCCCCGCTCCTCTATCTGGCCGAACTCCAGCGACGTGCCCCGGTGCGAGCAGTGGAGCTCCAGCAGGCCCACCCGGCCGGAGCGGTCGCGGAAGACCACCAGGTCCTCGCCCAGGATGCGGATGGCCACGGGCAGGTCCTTCAACTCGTCCGCGACGAACACGGGCAACCAGACGCGGCGGAACCACTCGCCGGCAGGCGTGCCGGGGCCCACGTGGGTGAGCTCCTCGTCCTCCGAGGGCACCTCGTTGTGGAGGTACGCGCCGTAAGGGACGTTCAGGAACGGCATGTTCGCAACCATTCTAGATTCGCCCCCCTCTCACGGCACAGTCTCGCTTGCGCGCAGGGTGAGTAGCCGAGTACACGCCGGATGGAATATGGCCTCAATGTGCTCACCGGGGGCGCCACGGCCTAGCCGCTGTCGCACCATCTGTTCCCACGGTAGAGAGCGGTCCTGCCCATCTCCACCAAGAACACGATAGAATCATTCTAGGCAATGGCCTAGGGCAATTCTGCTTTCTCGACTGAGTCCTGAGAGGCGCCGTGGTCATAGGAAAGGAACGGACTAGCTGGTATCAAGACCATGGGCCGGCCTGCACCTGTGCCGATTGCGTGACGCGGGCGGGGGCGCAGCGCCGGTTTGATGCCGCAACCCAAGGCCGGAAGGTGGGACGCAACGAAAAGTGTCCATGTGGCAGCGGCAAGAAGTACAAGAAGTGTCATGGCGGTTAGCCGCATCCAAGTAACGCTTTCCTGAGCGCCGCTCAAGCGCGACGTGCTTAATGGGCCGCGGCTCTGGTGCTCGCATCGTGGCGGGCAGAGGAAGCGACGGCGATACCCGTGGGCATTGGGCTCACCGGACGGCGGCGGCAGGCAAGGATTTCCGATATCATGCTTGGCAGCGCCAACCTCTCCGTTTCCCGGCAAGTAAGCCGCACGTTAGGCCTGTACGCGCTCCGGACACGACACAGGCCGAGGTCCGCTGGGCTCTACGGCCTCGGACTCTGGGGAAAAGGCCAATCTCATGGGTAAAGCATGGTTGGTTGGTTGGTCCGCTATCCTCGCGGTGCTGCTAATCGCCGCCATCGTCGTGGCACTGCTGGAGCGGGAGGAGCCGCTCGACGAGGGAACGCCCGAAGCCGCGGTCCAGAGCTTCCTCAAGGCCGTCCAGAATGACGCTCCCACGAGCGCCTACGACTTCCTCTCGGCCGAGCTGAGACGCGACTGCTCCATCGAGCAGTTCTTCGGCAGAGACGCCTACCCCAAAGACCCGCTGAAGGGTGCCCGAATCACCTTGGAAAAGACGACCACCGTGAGCAGCACCACCTTCGTAACGGTGGGAATCGTGCAGTTCTACAGCAGCGGCCCTTTCGGCACCTCCGAGTCCTCTTTCCGCCATCGCTTTACGCTGCGGCAGGAGGACGGCAATTGGAAATTCACCGAATACCCCTGGCCATTCTATGGATGCGGGCCGTTCAGATCTGAGCTCGAGCCGAGGCAGAAGCCGGCGTTCGAGCCAATTCGAGAGCCAGTGATCGAGCCTGCGGCCACGGCCACAGCCTAGAGGAAGCACACCATGGAGTTTCTCGCCTCCCTCCCTTTGCTGCTCTTTTTGACGCTGGTGGGCGCTGCCATCTACGCCATCGTCCAATGGCGCCGCCGCGAGCGCGATGACCCCGGCATAGGCACCATCCGAAGGCTTTACTTCTACGGTGTCTCCTTCGTGGCCTTGCTGATGACAGCCAACGGGATAGTGCAGATTGCCCGTTTCCCGCTGGATGGCCTGTTGGGCCCGGATCTGCTTGCGTCCTCGAGTAGCGGACTCGCCGCGGGTCTCGCGCTGACGGTGGTAGGACTCCCACTTTGGGCTATTCACTGGCGCATTGTCCAACGCGACGTCGCTCAGGTCCCGGCGGAGAGGCGCTCCACCGTCCGCAAGGCGTACATGTACGTAGTGCTGGGCGTCGCCCTCGCCCTGATGCTCGCCGCCTTGGTGGGCGTGCTCCGTTGGCTCTTCGGGGGCCAGGAGTTCGACGCTTACAACTGGGCTGCCGCCATCGTCTGGCCCCTCGTATGGGCCTACCACTGGAAGCTGGAATCCGCCGAGGGCCAGCCCACCGCCGAGACGCTGGCGGTGCGCCGCCTCTATCTGTACTTCGCTTCTCTTGCGGGCCTGGTGATGGCCGCGGTTGGATTCGGTCGCCTCGCTGGCTTCATTTTTCTGGAGGGATACGACTCCCTTCTATCGGTACCCGTGCTCCTCCCCGGCCAGTCGGGCCTGTGGCAAGAGCCGGTCCGAGCCGTGCTTGCTCTCGGTCTGGTTGGGGCCGGCACGTGGGCGGCGCACTGGTTCGTGTTCGCTCGTAGCGACTCCGGCTCGGTGCTCCGGCAGGTGTACCTATACGTCTTCGCCATTCTGGGCGGCGTGGTCACCGTCCTTGTGGCCTTGGGGATTACCATCTTCGGCGCCGTCGCCTGGTCCCTCGGCGCCACTGACGAGCCGGCCACGATCCATTTTCGCTTTCTCCCCGGGGCCATGACGGCCCTCGTCACGGGCCTGGGCCTATGGGCCTACCATTGGTCGGCCGTGCGAGCCGAGGCCCAGGGCTCCGAGCTTGAGGCGGCAGGCGCTCAAAGGACCTACGCATATGTCATGTCCGCGTTGGGCCTGGGGGCGCTGTTGGTGGCGGTTGGCACCCTGGTGCACATGGCTTTAGCCGTGTTCACCGAGACCTCGCGGACGCTCCTCACCGGGGAGGACGTGTGGCGGGAGCCCGTCGCACTGACTATCGCCCTCTTTTTGCTGGGGGCGCCGGTCTGGGGCTACTTCTGGGCTGGTGCCCAGCGGCGGGCCAGCGCCGGCGGTCCCGAAGAGAGAACGGCGTTGGCCCGCCGCCTCTACCTGTTCGGTACACTGGCCGCGGGCATGCTTGCCCTGCTAGGCAGCGTCAGCGCCGCGCTCTTCATCTTTCTGCGGGACTCTTTAGGAGACGGGCTTGCCCTCGCCACGCTGCGGGACGCCAGGCCTGCCATCGTCGTCATCGCCACGGTCGCAGCCTTCTTGCCCTACCACTGGCTCGTGCACAGGCAGGACCGTCGCGCACAGCCGGAGCCCGCCGTTGCCGTGGAGCGCCGCTGAAGGAAAGAGGTCACGCTCTGGCGACCGAGGGCGGGGATGCCCTAACGCAAGGCCTGGAGGCCGCGCTGGGCTACCGCGTTATAGTGCGGCAACGTGCCGACACCGACGTCCCCTCGCCGCTGCTTACTAGCGAGCAGTTTCAGGAACTGGCCGACCGCATCAGCAACGCGACCGGTCCCAGCGTTCTGCTGGTGCCCGACGGCACGGACGTGCGCGTACTGTCGTACTACTAGGCCGCTTGGCCGTAATGGCGCCACCCGGGCAAGGGCGCTGGCTATTTACCGGAATCTCGGCGAACATATACCAAGATAGGGAGGTCGGAGATGCCAAGGCCCATCCCGGAACCTGATGCGCTGAGCCAGCCATTCTGGGACGCATGCAACGAGCGTCGGTTGATAGTCCAGTACTGTACCGTGTGCGAACGGAGACAGTTTCCGCCTGCGCCGTTGTGCGCGGAATGTGGCTGGCATTTCCACCTGAGCTGGCTCGAAACGAGCGGTCGCGGCACGATCGATGGCTACGGTGTGACGCACCAGACGCGGATTCAGGCGTGGCAGGCCGACCAGCCATTCAACAATGCCATAATCGCCCTGGAAGAGGACCCAGCTATCAAGTTCTTCTCCAACCTTCCAGGCGTGCCAGTGGACGAGGTCCCGGTCGGGGCCAAGGTCCAGGTAGCGTTTCTGGAGCTGGAGCCAGGCCGGCTGATCCCCGAGTGGCGCATAGCGCCCTAGACCACGCTGTCCTTGCAACCGTGAGGGGGCGACGTAGAAAACGGTGAACCATGGCTGTTGAAACGGGATGGGAGAGAAATAAAGAGCCGGTGCGAATATGGGAGCACCGGGGCAAAGTCGCCCTCGCGGGCAGAGGACACTCCCCTACTGACCGGCGCTGGGACGGCGTGAGCATGGACAAGACGCTGGGGGCCTACACCATGATGGCCGCCCAGGCGGCCATGGAAGACGCCGGCATTTCGCCGCACGAGGTCGACGGTATCATCACGTCCCCGGGTGGACAGAGCGCTGGGGGCGCCATCGGAGACCCATGGGCACCACGGGGTTACTTTGACCCGCCATACCACTCCGAAGACGGCCTCACTCAGGTGACCGGGGAGTGGTTGGCCCAGCAGATGGGGCTGAAGAAGGTGAAGTATTTCAACTCGCACGGGGACTATCTTTGGCGGTTGATGGGCTTGGCCTTTCAGGCCGTGGGTGACGGCCGGTGTTCGGTCTGCCTGGTGACCTACCCGACCGGAAACCTTGAGGGCCGGTACCATCAGAACCCGGACACCCGCGCCCGCGGGGCCGCGCAGTGGACTAGTCCCTGGGGTTGGGGGGCTGCGTCGAATAGTTATGTCTTCAACGCGTACTGCCGCAAGTACGGCACAAACCACGACCGGATGGCCCCCTTCGTCGTGACCGAGCGCAAGAACGGCCTCATGGTCCCGTTCTCCTATTACGCCCTCCACGAGCCGGCGCCCTTCACCACGGAGGACTACCTCAATGGGCGTTTCATCGCCAAAGACCTGAGCATCTTCGATTGCGACCGGCCCGTCCATGCTTCCGCGTGCTTCGTCGTTACCACCGCCGAGCGTGCCAGGGACATGAAGCAGAAGCCGGTTTATGTCCTGGACCATACCGAGAGCGAGTTCCAGTATCGGAGTCTTGTCCAAACCTTGGACGAGGCCGAGGAGTGGACAGACATCATGGCCCGGAAGGCCTACGCGGGCTCCGGGCTCCGTCCCAGCGACATCGATATTTTCAGCTCGTACGACGGGTTCGCCACCTTCACGCAGTATTTCCTGGAGGCCTTCCAGTGGCGCGGCGTGAAGCGCGGAGATGCTCACGACTTCTACGCCGGGGATATCAGCATCGAGGGGCCAAACCCCTTCAACACTGGCGGTGGCAACCTAGGGACCGGGCGCATGCGCACGACCTTCATCACCGACGGCATGGAGCAGCTCCAGGGACGGGCGGGCCCACGGCAGGTCAAAAACAAGGCCGAGACATACGTCACCATCGGTGTCATGCCCGAAGTCGCCTCCACGCTGGTGTTCAGCTCAAGTCCGGACTAGACCTCCAGCGTCATTGGCGCAAGAACAGATGGAAAGGCACGAGCCCACCCTTTCTATGCTCCTAGGAATACACTAAGGCCGTATTGACGGCCTCGATTGACCCTCCCACATCCCGGCCAGGAGCACGAAGAGGGCCCTCTGGTATCCCCCAGAGGGCCTTGGCTTTGAGCGAATCGGCGCTGGCTGGGGCCTGAGCGTTCGTGACGTGGCCGGAAAGGCGAGCTTGCCGCTCGTGTGTGAAGACGTGATGCTGGTGCCAGCCACACGAGCGGCATGCCGGCTACTTGGACCCCGGTATTCTGGAGTCCCGCGTTCTCCGCAACCAGACTTTATTCCACGTTGCCAGTTATAATGTGTGAGTAGTGGTATCCGGTTGCCTGAACGCGGTTATTACCGGGAATCATTTCACCGTATAACTTGGTTGCAAGTTGTCTCATAGCTTCACGCTCCGTTCGCTGTTTCAAGGAATACAACAATGTCGTTAGAGCTACAGAAGCATTTTCGTAACGTTGCGATTATCGCTCACGTTGACCATGGCAAGACCACGCTCATTGATGCCATGCTGAAATTCAGTAAGATTTTTCGAGAGAACCAGCGGGTTAACGAGCAGATCATGGATTCCAACCCCCAAGAACGTGAGCGGGGCATTACCATTCTTGCCAAGAACACGGCGATTCAATATCAAGGAGTAACGCTCAATATTATCGACACCCCGGGGCATGTAGATTTCAGCGGGGAAGTGGAGCGTGTCGTCAATATGGCCGATGGATGCCTGCTGGTCGTGGATGCGGTTGAAGGTCCAATGCCGCAAACACGCTACGTCCTCAAGATCGCGCTCGCACATGGACTGAAGCCGGTGGTTGTTGTGGCCAAGGTTGATCGGTCTACCATACGGGTGCAGGCAACAATTGACGCGGTGAACGACCTCTTTCTTGATCTGGTTACGGAGGCTGACCAATTGGACTTTCCGGTGCTATTCGCGTCTGGAAAAGAGGGATATGCCCTTGCCGCGTTAGCCGACCAGCCCGTGGACATGGCGCCTCTTTTCGATGCGATTATTGAGCATGTCCCGCCTCCGATAGCGGACCTGGATGGCGACTTGCAGATGCTGGTCACGGCACTGGATTACGACAACCATCTGGGGCAGATAGCGGTGGGTCGCATCTTCCGGGGAGCTATCCGTCGTGGTGATCCATTGGTTGTTATCGGTCAATCGGGCGCGCCAATTCCATGCAGGGCAGAGCACCTATTTCGCTTCCGCGATCTGGGTAGGCATGAGGTCGATGTGGTGAGCGCCGGCGATATCGGCGCCGTGACCGGGATGAAAGAAGTGACTATTGGGGACACAATAGCGGCTGCTCACTGTCCCGAGCCATTGGAGCGGATCACCATTGAAGAGCCAACGGTACAAATGAGCTTTGGAGTCAACACCTCTCCGTTTTCCGGCATAGATGGCAAGTGTGCTACCTCTCGCGTGCTTTGGGACCGCTTACAGAGGGAATTGCAGACTAATGTGAGCCTACGGGTCGCACGGACAGAACGGGCCGATGAGTTTATAGTTTCGGGGCGCGGGGAACTGCACCTCTCCGTGCTCATTGAAGATATGCGTCGTGAAGGAATGGAGTTCCAAGTATCGAAACCCGAGGCTATCATCAAACGTGTGAACGGCACGGTTTACGAACCGTACGAGCGCGTCACTATAGAGACCCCTGAAGAGTATGTGGGTGTTCTTTCCCAGGAGATGGTATCCCGCTTGGCGCAGATGCAGGACATGCAGAACGATGGAAATGGCAATATGCGGATCGCGTATATGTTGCCTACCCGCGGTCTGATCGGTTTTCGGAGCTTCTTACTCCGGGCCACGCGTGGCAACGCAACCATGAACAGCGAATTATTGGAACCGCAGCCCATGAAGGGAGAAGTGAAATCGACCCGTTTTGGAGCCATAGTCGCCTCCGTAGCGGGAGTAGCGTTCACTTACGGCATTAAGAATGCTCAAGAGCGAGGCCAGACTTTTATAGATCCTCACACACCTGTCTATGAGGGCATGGTTGTTGGGAGGCATAACCGGAGTAAAGACCTCGATTTGAATATCTGCAAAGAGCGGAAGTTGACTAACATGCGGTCTGCCACGTCAGACATTGTTGAGCGTTTAGAAACTCCGGTTAAGTTTAGTCTTGAGGAAGCGCTCGCTTTTGTGGCAAGTGACGAGCTTGCGGAGATTACTCCCAGCAACGTCCGCCTGCGCAAAAGTGTCTTGAACGCGAATGAGCGGCATCGTTCGGTAAAACGCGCAGGAGGGACGACATGACACAAATCGAGCGGTCCAACCCGCCCGGATTAAGCGACCCCAGAAGCCGCTACTCCCACGTGGTCAGAGTGGGCAATCTGGTCTTCATCGCCGGCCAGACCGGTACAGACGCCGATGGCAACGTCGTGGGCAGCGACATGACGGCGCAGGCCCAGCGGGCCTACGACAATCTGAAGACCGCCGTCGAATCGGTGGGCGGGAAGGTCTCAAATATCGTCAAGACGACCACCTACATGATGGATAGAGAATTAACGCAGTACTCCGGCCCTGTGCGGAAGGCGCTCTTCGGCTCCACCCTGCCCACCAGCGCCTTGGTCATCGTCGCCGGGCTGGGCCGCCCGGAACTGCTCATTGAGATAGAGGCCATCGCCGTCCTCGACGGCTAGCCGGGCCGGAGCCCACCGTCGTATATCCCCAGAACGCTTAGGCCAAAGCTATGCGCTATATCACCGTCGGCAACAAGAGAGCATCCGTCATCGGCCTGGGGGCCTGGCAGTTCAACGATGCCGGCTGGGGATGGGGCACCGACTTCGGCCCCACCGAGGCGCGCCAGATCACCCGGCGGGCCCTGGAGCTCGGCATCAACTTCATCGATACGGCGGAGAGCTACAGCGATGGCGAGTCGGAACGCACAGTCGGGGAGGCGGTCCGAGGCGCCGGCGAGCAGGTGTTGCTGGCCACCAAAGTGAGCGCGAACCAAGCGACCAAAGCCGGGGTGGTCCGCGCGGGACAACGCAGCCTGGAGCGCCTTGGCATGGAGACGCTGGACCTCTACCAGGTCCACTCGCACAACTTTCTGATACCCGCCGCCTGGACCATGGCTGGCATGCGGGAGTTGAAGGAGCTGGGCCAAGTAGATGAGGTGGGAGTGAGCAACTATCCGTTGGAACGCTGGCAAGAGGCCGAGGCCGCTCTCGGCGCGCCGGTGATCTCCAACCAGGTCCCTTACAGCCTGCTCCGGCGATTCGCTGAGAACAGTCTGCTTCCCTACGCCCAGGCCAACGGACGAGTGGTTATCGCCTACAGCCCGCTGTCCATGGGAATGCTCTCCGGCAAGTACACACCCGACCGGCTTCCCAGCGGCGTCAGGGAGGAGAATCCCCTGTTCTCTCGGGAAAACACCCAGCGAGTCCAGCCGGTGCTCGGCGTGGTGAGAGAAGTGGCCGGCGCCCATGGAGTCACCCCGGCCCAGATCGCGCTGGCCTGGGTATTGAGGCAGGCGAACCTAATCGCCATTCCGGGGGCCAAGAGCATCGCCCAGGTAGAGGCTAACGCGGCCGCGGTCGACATCGAGCTGAAGCCTGACGAAATCGAAGCCCTGAACACCGTCACGGAGGGTTTCAGTCTGGTTGGCCCTCCCAGGGTCGTCCCGCCAGAATTGCGTACCGCCTACTTCGAGTAGGAGCGGGGCAGTCCGGCGATGGATGCTGGGCTGGGACAGCCCCGCGGCCCGCGGGACTGAAGCTGTGCTCCATCCCGACTCCGCAAGCACCCAGCCTACGCTCCCGAGGCGCGGACCTTTGCGCGAAGGGCGGCCAGGCTGCCCCCCCTCATGACCGATCCCGGCAGCGGGTGTCCCACGATCCGCTCCGCCAGGTTGGCCGCCTCGATGAGCTTCTCGAGGTCGATGCCGGTGGAGATGCCCATCTCCTCGCACAGGAGCGCCAGGTCCTCGGTGCACACATTGCCGGCTGCACCCTTATGGCCCGCAAAGGGGCAACCGCCCAGGCCCGCCACGCTGGCGTCGAAGCTGTCCACCCCCATCTCGAGCCCCGCGTACGCGTTGGCGATACCCATGCCACGCGTGTCGTGCAGGTGCAGCGTCACCCTGAGCGCCGGCCACCGCTCTCGCACGGCGCCCACCACCCGCTTGATGGACTGGGGCGTGGCCCAGCCCATCGTATCGGCCAGGGTGAGGTCCCGAAGGCTCACGTCGTGCTCGGCGGCGATTGCGTGGACCGACTCCACCGACTCCACGGCCCGCGAAAGGGGAATATCGCCCTGGAAGTTGCAGCCGAAGGCGGCCTGGACATAGCCGCGCGTCACCGGCACGCCATGCCGCTGGTAGAGGGCGACGAGGTTATGCTGAGCGCGGACGTTCTCCTCCGGGCTCATATGCTGATTGCTCTGGAGGAAACTCTCCGAAGCCACCGCCGTGATGGAGCCCGTGAGGTGGAGCCCGCCGGCTTCCACCGCCCGCAGGAAGCCCCGCTCGTTGAGCCAGAGGCCCGTGTAGCGGACGCCTTCTTTTCGGGCGATGCCCTCCACCACGACCTGGGCATCGGCCCAGCCGGGGACCCGCTTGGGGCTCACGAAGGAGGCTACCTGGACCTCCTTCAGGCCCGTTCCGGAGAGAGCGTCGATCAGCTCGATCTTGCTGGCCGTGGCGATAGGCCCGGGCTCGATCTGAAAGCCCTCCCGTGGCCCCTCCTCTTGGATCTCCACCGCGCGCGGCAGTTCCGGCATGGCGCCTCCGCTCAAGGTCCCGCGGCGCGCTGGCCGCGTGGAAGAAGCCGGGCGAGTGTAGCACGTCGCCGGAACCCGCGAATTCCCGGGACGCACAGCGCCGGCCTTGACACCACAACAGAGCCCCCTAGACTGCGCAGTGCCACAGGTGACTCCCATGCCAAGCAATAGCAAGGCGGACATCGGCGCCCTCGACGGCCTGCGGGTCCTGGACCTGACCAACGCCATGGGCCAGCCCTGCGGCCGCGCCCTGGCCGACCTGGGCGCCGACGTGGTGCTGATCGAGCCGCCGGATGGAAGCCCCAGCAGGCGGATGGCCCCCTTCGCGGGCGGCGCTCCCCACGCCGAGAAGGGCATCTACTTCCTCAGCTTCAACACCAACAAGCGCAGCCTCGTCCTGGACCTGGAGTCGGCCACGGGCCGGGAGCGCCTCCGCCACCTCGCCCTACGGGCCGATGTCATCCTCGAAAGCTTCCTGCTCGGTTATCTCGACTCCTTGGAGCTGGGGTACAACGACCTCGCCGCCGAAGCCCCCGGGCTCGTTTTCACCTCCATCACGCCCTTCGGCCAGACGGGCCCATACCGCCACTTCAAGGCCAACGACCTGGTGCTGGACGCAATCGGGGGGTACGTCTTCACCGAGGGCGAGCCCGGCGATACCCCGGTGGCCCAGCCCCACTACCAGACCTACCAGCTAGCGGGGCTCCACGCCGCCTTCGCCACCCTCATGGCGCTCCGCCACCGCGACACCACCGGCGATGGCCAGCAGGTGGACGTGGCGATCCATGAGGTGATGGCAAGCTGCCAGATGCACCTCCGCGACTACACCGCTCAACTGGACCTGGGGTCGCGATGGGGCAGCCTCCCCGGGCCGAAAGGCGGCCTCTACCCGACCAACAACTACCGCTGCCAGGACGGCTGGGCCGTGATCGCCATGACCTCCGAGCGCGCATGGAACACGCTCACCGAGTGGTCCCAGGACCCGATACTCCTCGACCCGAAATACCACGACCCGGACCAGCGGACGGCGGAGCTCAAGCTCATCGATGAGCGCATCGCCGCCTTCGTGGCCCAATGGAAGCGGGACGAGTTCGTGGAGGAGGCCGTGCGCCGACGCCTATCGGTCGCCGCCATGCACAACCCCGCGGAGTTCATCCAGCACCCCCACGCCATAGAGCGGGGCATCTTCGCCGAGGTCGAGCACCCGGTGGTGGGGCGCTACCGGGCCATGGGCCCGCCGGCCCACTACAGCCGCACACCCTGGCGTATCCGCCGGCCCGCGCCGCTCTTGGGCCAGCACACCCAAGACGTGCTCAAGGAGTGGAGCGGCACGGGCGCGGCAAGGCAGGATTCCCCGGCGATTCCATCCGCCACGCCGCCGGGCGACGCGATGGCCCTGGGCGGAGTCCGGGTCACCGCCTTCAGCCGGGGATGGGCCGCGCCCTATGGCACCCGCTACCTTGGCGACTATGGCGCCGAGGTGATCAAGGTGGAGTCCACCAAGTTCTCCGACGGCCGGACGGTGGACCCCGAGAAGGAACGGGAGATGTGGTGGGAGCTCAACAGCATGTTCGCGGAGATGAACCGCAACAAGCTATCGGTGACCCTGGACCTGCACACACCGGAGGGACAGGAGCTGTTCAAACGGCTGGCCGCGGCCAGCGACATCGTCGTGGAGAACAACAGGCCCGGGGCCATGGAGCGGTTCGGCCTGACCTACGATGAGCTTCGCTCGGTGAAGCCGGACACCATCATGGTGCGCTCCCCCGCCTACGGTATGTCCGGCCCGCTTCGGGACTATCCCGCCATCGGGCAGTGCCTGACCGCATTCAGCGGTCTTGGCTATCTGTGGGGCCATCCGGGCTCGCCTCCGGCGTCGCGGAGCAAGTCGGCCTACCCCGACCTGATCGTGTCGGCCCACCTGGCCCTGGCCGCGATGGCGGCCCTGCGTCACCACAGCCGTACGGGCGAGGGCCAGCAGATCGAGATTCCCCAACTCCAAGCGACCGCCAGCATGATCGGCACGGCGTACCTGGAGCACTTCTTGAACGGCGCCGCGCCCGAGCCCATGGGCAACCGGGACTGGAACGCGGCCCCTCAAGGGGTGTACCGCTGCAAGGGCGACGATAGCTGGTGCGCCATCGCCTGCACGTCCGACCAGGAATGGCAGGCGCTCTCCACGCTGATGGGCCAGCCCGGTCTGGCCACCGACGCTTCTCTTGCAACGCCTGAGCAGCGGCGGCGGCGCCACGATGAGCTGGACGGCCGCATCCGGGAGTGGACGCTCCAGCGATCCTCCCACCAGGCGATGCTCCTCTGCCAGCGCGCGGGCGTGCCGGCGGGCGTGGTCTCCAACAGTGAGGACCTCTACCGCGACCCCCAGCTCCGCGAGCGGGGGTACATCGTCTCCATCTCCCATCGGGTGCCCGGCCCGCTGGAGCACCCCGGCATGACCGTTCGGCTCACCAAAACGCCCGGCCGGGTGCGCCACACTTCGCCCGCGCTCGGAGAGCACACGGCCTATGTACTGCGGGAGGTCCTGGGCATGGACGAGGCGCGGCGCGTTGAGCTGGAGGCCACCGGCGCCCTCAGCTAAGCGGCGTCCGTCTTCCCTGAGCCCGCGCTAGCTCTCCCTGCGCAACGGCCGGGCGCTCCCCCGCCCCGTTCGCGCCGATACCGGCGCCGCGTTGCCCTGGGGGGGCCGCCGTGCGACAATCGTGGGTGGATGCGCCCGTCGCAGGGCTCGCAAGGAGGCATAATGACGCAGACGGAGAAGGCACAGCAAGCGCAGCTCGCCACCCACTTCGCCAACGAGGTGATCGACATCGAGCCGAGCCCCAAGTGGCTCCGCGCAACGCTCGGCGGCGAGACGGTCCTCGACACCAAGCGCGCGGTCCTGCTGCGCGAGCGAGCGCACGTGCCGGTCTACTACATCCCGCAAGCAGACGTGCGCATGGACCTTATGACGCCCACGGACCACTCCTCTCACTGCCCACGCAAGGGGGACGCCTCTTACTGGAGCCTCACCGCCGGCGGAAGCACCGTTCAGAAGGCCGCCTGGGCCTACCCCGAGCCCTTCGCCAGCGACCCAAAGCTCAGCGACGCGCCCGACTTGCGGGGATACGTGGCCTTCTACTGGAACGCGCTGGACGCGTGGTACGAGGAGGACGAAGAGGTGTTTGTCCACGCCCGCGACCCGTACAAGAGCATCGACGTCCTGCCCAGCTCCCGCCACGTGCAGGTGGTCGTGGGCGGCGAAATGGTCGCCGACACCCATCGTCCGGTGCTGCTCTTCGAGCCGGGGCTGCCCCACCGATACTACATCCCCAAGCTGGACGTTCGGATGGACCTGCTTGTTCCCAGCGAGAAGCTGACCCGCTGCCCTATAAGGGAGCGGCCAACTACCACTCAGCGGCGGTGGGCGGTAACCTGTTCCCCGATATAGCTTGGCACTACCGCCACCCAACGCCGGAGTCCGCCAAGATAGCGGCCCACATCTGCTTCTTCAACGAGCTCGTGGACGCCCTCTACGTCGACGGCGAGCTGATGCCCACGCCAAAGACCAAGTGGTCGCTGCCCGAGCCGGGGAAAGCCGCGCATTGCAGGCCGTCCTCCATGCCCTAGCCATTCCATAGCTAGCCGGAACGCTCTTTTTAACCAAAAACACGCCTCCGCGAACCGTGTGGAGGCCCTTCCGCTGCCACGGGGAGCCGGCGGTGGTCATCTATGGGGATGCAGATACGCCGGGGGGAATGCAGTTGCGCCGGGGGAAACGCGGCCTGGTGCTAACGGGCGACGGAACGAGGGGTCTGGCCACGGGCGGCGCACCACTCCTCATAGGAGGGCACCTGCTCCCCGACCACGTAGAGGAAGTGGTAAGCGCCCATATCGCCCAAGAACTTGAAGTCCTTACGCAGTGAGGCCACCGTGGCATCGAAACCATCGTGGGAACGCAGGTAGGTCCTGAAGGAGCCGTGCGTCCGCTCCAGGTCGAGCATCCTGCTCGCGTTCCCCACCACGGCCTCCAGCTTTTTCCGGTTGCGGATCACCCGTGTATCCTGGGCCAGGGCATCGATATCGTCCGGGCTCAGCGCCGCGACGGCTTCGGCATTGAAGCCCCGGAACGCCTCGCGGGTGCCAGGCCACTTGGCCTGCACCACTCGCCACGACATACCCGTCTGGAACACGGACTTGCTCATCACTTCAAGGTAATCGCCAAGGGAACGGGGCTCGATACGCTCGGGAGCCTGCATATTTCCCTCCGTTCGGATAACCGCTCACGCCGCGAAGATTAAGGTGCGGAAGACGCGCCTTGGGAACTAGGACGCCGACTTGCGCGGCCTGCCACGGCGGCGGGGCGCTCCGGCTTTGCCGGACTTCGCCCAGAAGAAGATCTCGTCCCCTACCCGCTTGATGGTCAGATCCTTACCCGCCAGCCGAGCGGCGGCGCCGAGCCTCCGCCTGACCGCGCCTATCGTCTCACCCGCACCTGCCTGAAGCCGGCCCGCTCGTCCGCTCTTGAGCTGCTCCAAGTATCCCGAATATTCCTTGATTATTCCCGCGCGTTTCCCCGTGGCGGTCTTCACGCGGGCGTCATCCAGGGCAACTAGATCAAATTTCGCCATCGAGTCCTCCTTGAATCAGTGCGTGTAGCGGCGCAATTATACGCCCCGATTCGATTACTGCAAGACCTAAAAAGGAAATAAAGAAGGGTATAGTCCCAAAACAGCCACCTGTGAGCGAATGGTGGCATGGGACGGAAGATTGGGTGCCCTCGATGTCAACACGCCAAGAGCTGGAGCATTCGGCGAGGTAAGAGTCGTTGTGCAGCCTGCCACTACGAGTGGGTGCCCAGGGCGCTGCCGCTTCGGTTGTCGCCAGGGGAGTGGCGGCGACTGTTGCGCTGGTTCGTCTTGGGGCAGAGTGCCGAGGTGATTGCCCAGGAGGCCCGCCTGGAGCGAAAGCGAGTCCTGCGAGCCCTGATCGTGGTGCGCCAGGCCATGGTCCGGGACGTTCCCCATGTCTTCTCCGGCGTGGTGGAGGTCGACGAGACCTACCTGGGAGGTTCCTGGCGCAACAGGCGCCTGGCAAAGCGTGTTCAGGGCACGAAGCGGGGCCGTGGAACCACTAAGCAAGCTGTCTTTGGGATCCTGTGTCGAGGTGGCCTGGTGTGGGCGCAAGTGGTACCTAACGTGGAAGCCAAGACGCTGCTGCCGCTCCTGCACCAACGCGTGCAACGTGGCTCCATCGTCTGCTCGGACACCTTTACCAGCTACACGGGCGTCGCAGCGGGGGGCTACGTCCACCGGCTTGTGGACCACAACCAGGCGTTCAGCGATCGGCAAGGGAGCCACGTCAACGGCTTGGAGGGCTTCTGGGGTTATCTCAAGCGGCGTCTGGCAGCCAAAGGGGGAGTCCGCCGAGAACGGCTGCCCCTCTATCTTGCTGAGTATGTCTGGCGCTACAATCATCGGCGTCTGTTGGGACCAGAACAGGTTAAGACATTGTTCAAGCTGCTTCAAAGCTAATCCGGTGGCTAAAACGGGACTTTACCCTAAAGAAAGCACAGTTATCCGGCGCGAACTCGTCTCTTTGGAGGTTCCATTTGCACACTTATTTATTGGCCTCCAACGGTTGCACAAAGCCCGCGAATATCGCCTCCATGGCCGTGCAAGCCACTCCATATCTCCATAAGTAAGCGTGCCCACGAAGAAAAGGGCCTACCCTAAATTCTTGCCGTCCGCCTACTCCCAGACCCTCACGGTGCCGTAGACCCCATCGTAGCCAGGCTCGACCGACACCTCGCCACGGCGGACCCGTCCAATCCCATCGGCCAAACGCTCACCCGCCGACCGGGCGATCTCCTCCAGAGGCGCCTCCTGAAGCAGATGGAGCTCCGGCCCCAGCAGCCCGATCAACCGGTGATAAAGGGCCTGCACGCCCTTGGTCGCAACTCCCCGGCCCAACGTCTCGGCGATGATCTCCTGAAGCGGCACCAG
Source organism: Dehalococcoidia bacterium (assembly GCA_965249185.1). GTDB lineage: Bacteria > Chloroflexota > Dehalococcoidia > Lucifugimonadales > Australimonadaceae > CBDFLS01. Next base: position 112,684 of record CBDFLS010000001.1, on the reverse strand, counting down.
GCTTCTGTAAGACGGCCGTCGCCGAGCGCTGCTCGCCATCAGTCCATCGGCGCCCCGCCGGACCGCCGCCTCCCTCGCGGCTAGCGACTCCACCCGAGAGGCCACGCCTACGGTCAAACGTCGTCCGCACTTGGGACAGCGGTCGCCCATCCTGGCGGTGCTGGCCGGCGGCTGGCGGAAGTCACAGCGGCGATGGCCGTCGTAGTGATACTTGCCCTCCTCCGGATAGAACTCGATGGTGTAGGCAACTGAGCCCTCCCGCAGCGCCCGCCTGTACCCCTCGTAGCTCAGCTCCCCATCGAACACCGTCGCCTCGCGCCCCATCCGCGCCAGGGAGTGCGCGTCCGAGTAGGAGACGATGGTCATTCCGTCCAGCTCGGGGACCCGCCAGTTCATCCCCGGATCGCTGGAGAGGCCGCTCTCGATGGCCGGGATATGCGGCAGCAGGTCGCCGAAGCACTCCGCCAGGGAATCGAACCCACCCTTGGACCCGTAGACTCCGTACCACGGTGTCCAGGCGTGGGCGGGCACCACCACGCACCGGGGGTCCGCCTCCAGGGCGGCTGCCACCAGCTCGCGGCCGGAGAGACGGAGGGTGGGCCTGCCATCGAAGCTCAGATCGCGCCAGGGGGCCAGCGCCTCACACAGCCGGTCCACCGCTGCGAAATTGGGAGCGTAGAGCAGGAGGTGCAGCCGCCGCGTGCGGCCACCCTGCGCATACACACAGCTCACCTCGGTCCCCAGGACGAAGTGGACCCCACCGAAGCTATACAGCTCGCCCGGCTCCTCCTTGAGCTTTGCGCGCAGCTCGGCGAGCCACGCCGGGTGAGTGAAGTCGGCGGTGGCGAGCAGGTCGATCCCCTTGAGCTTGGCCCAGGCGGTCAGCCCCTCCAGGGTGAGCTGGGGGCTGGTCCCCATGGCGAAGGAGGAGTGGAGATGCAGGTCGGCGACGTAGCGCATGGGTGTTCACCAGCCTTGCCGGAGCGGCGGGCCCGTCTCCGGCGCATTATAGGGCGGCGGCGGCCCGATTGAGCGGACCGGGCTCTCGACCTCCAATTGACAACCGTGGAGCCTCCCCATAGCATGGCCTCCGAGACGCGTCGTGCAGCGCAGTCGCACGGCGGAGGAGGTGGATATGGCGAGCTATCTGCTCATCGAGTCCCGCGACCCGTTCGAGTACGCCGACTCGGCGTCCTTCTACCAGGTCGCCGCCGACCTGGCCAAGGCGGGCAATCAGGTCACCTTCTTCCTGGTCCAGAACGGAGTGCTGCCCGCCCGCCGGGGGGCCGCCAGGAGTCCCGTGGCGAAGCTGCGCAAAGACGCGCCCTCGGTCAGCATCCTGGCCGACGATTTTTCGTTGCGAGAGCGGGCCATCACCCAGGACCGGTTGGCGGCGGGCGTTTCCTCATCGCCCATCGACCGCCTGGTGGACCTGCTGGCCGACCCCAACACCAAAGCGGTCTGGCACTAGGGAGGAGCCCATGACCACCAGCGTGGAACGCACCCTCACCATCGCCCTGATGGACCCACCCTACGAGTCGGAGACCTCGACCACTGCCCTGCGCATCATCGACACCGCCCTGCGCAAAGGGATCAACGTCAACGTGTTCGCCTACGAGGGCGCGGTGAGCCTGACGCTCAGAGCGCAGAGTCCCCACCCGAACCCGATAAAAGGGACCTCCATAGAGGAACAGGACCATCCCACCACCGCCCGCTTCATCGAGGGGCTGTTCAAAACAAGCGCCGACGGCCCGAGGCTTGACTGGATCAACTGCGGCATGTGCGTGGACGAGCGGGGGGCCACGGAGTGGATAGATGGGCCCCGCCGTGGCGGGCCGGGCGACCTGTTCAAATGGTCCAACGAAAGCACCAATACACTGATCATCGCGACCCATTAGGAGGCGCATCGTGGCCATTCTTTCCGTCGTTGATCAAGCCTACCGGGGCACGCTGGAGGAACAGGACGACACCGCGCTGTGGATCACCCACATGGTAAAGAACGCCGGCGGCGCCATGTCGGTGCTGCTGCGGAGCAACGCCGTGAACTACGCGGTCAGAGGCCAAAACGCCGAGGGGTTGAGCATCGGCGGCGTGCCGCTGTCGGTCCCCCCTACCCTGGACCGGGACGTGGAGGAGCTGGTCCGCGCGGGCGTGCCCACCTACGTGGTGGTGGAGGACCTGGCCGACCGGGGCATCCGCCAAGACGAGCTGGTCGAAGGCGTACAGCTCGTACCGAGAAGCGGCATCGCCGGCCTCTTCGACGCGCACGAAGCCATCTGGCACTGGTAAGCCCGCCATGGGCCCGTTACCCTTCTTTGGGGAACGGCCCGTCCAGCAACCAAGAAGGCGGATGAGCAGAGCGATTTGCAGCGCCTCCAGATCGACGTCCACCTGAACGCGAACGATACCCTCCACACCATGGCGGAGGATGTCCGGCGTGGGCTGACCGCCTGCCCCAAGTACCTTCTCGCCAAGTACTTCTACGACGACGCCGGCTCCGACCTCTTCGAGCGCATCACCGAGCTTCCCGAGTACTACCCCACCCGTGCCGAGCGGGGGCTGCTGCACGGCATCGCCCAAGAGCTGCTGGCGGCGGTGCGCCCCGAGGAGCTGGTGGAGCTGGGCTCCGGCTCCTCCTCAAAGACGCGCGTGCTGCTCAACTCGCTCAACGGCGCCCACGGCCTGGCCCGGTACCTTCCCTTCGACGTGAGCGAGGGCATCGTGCGCTCCACGGCGGCGTCCCTGAAGCGCGACTACCCCTTCCTGCGCGTCCACGGCGTTATCGGCGATTTCGAGCGCCATCTGGGACTCGTCCCCGCGCCCATCGGACGGCGGCTGGTGCTCTTCCTTGGCAGCACCATCGGCAACCTGAATCCCCCCGACCGCCATCGGTTCCTCTCGCAAGTACGGCATCTGATGGAGCGCGAGGACCGCCTGCTGCTCGGCGTGGACCTGGTGAAGGACGTGGACGTCCTGGAGGCGGCGTACAACGACTTCGCGGGCGTGACCGCTGAGTTCAACCGCAACATCCTCCGGGTGGTGAACCGAGGCCTTCACGCCGATTTCGACCCGGAGGCCTTCCGGCACCTGGCCCTGTACAACCAGGAAGAGGCCCGGATCGAGATGCACCTGACGCCGGACTCCGCTCAGACAGTCCGCGTAGCGGACCTGGACCTGACCATCGAGGTGCGGCCCGGCGAGATGCTGTGGACCGAGAGCTCCCACAAGTTCACCCGCGAGTCCACCGCCGCCATGCTGGAGACCGCGGGCATGGCCCTGGAGCGCTGGTACACCGACGACCAGCGGCTCTTCGGGCTCGCGCTGGCGGCGCGGGCGTAATCGGCCGGCCGGCCATCCAATGATCGCCGTCTCCTCCACGGTCCCGTCGGAGGCATCCGGCCACCCACCCATCGTCCTTGTGCACGGTGCGCCCAACTCAGCCGGCGTCTGGATGCCATGGCAGCGGGAGCTGGCCTCCCGGGGCTGGGCATCCCGCGCCGTCAACCTCCGTGGCCACGGACGGAGTGGTCCCTTCGGCCTCTCGAACACCCGCATGAGCGACTACGTGGACGACGTCCGGTCGGTGGCAGCTCAGCTAGAGCAACGCCCGATTGTGATGGGATGGAGCATGGGAGGTCTCGTAGCCATGATGGTGGCGGCCACCGGAGACGCCGCCGCGTGCGTGGCCCTGGCGCCGAGCACGCCGGCACGCCGGGTGGACTCTTCGGTGACGCTACGCAGCGGCGAGCTGGGGCCCGAGGATTACGGCATCACCGGCGTCGACCCCGCGGACCAGCCGGCGATGCCCGACCTGGGCCCGGCGGAGCGGAAGATTGCCCTGGCCTCGCTAGGCCCCGAATCGCTGCTGGCGAGGGACGAACGGCGGTCCGGCGTCATCATCGAATCGCTGCCCTGCCCGCTGCTCATCGTCACCGGCACCGACGATACAGCTTGGCCACGAGAGCGGTACGACGGCCTCTGGCTGGATGCGGACTACGAGAGCATCGAGGGCGCGTCGCACTGGGGGCTCGTTCTCAGCAGCCGCGCCCTGGCTGCCGCCGTTCCCGCCGTCACCGCGTGGTGCCGATCCGCCCTACCAAGAGAGGACTAGAGCCCCCGCAAGTTCTTTGCGGAGGGTGCAGGGAACCTTGGTTCCTTGCCGGGGGTTCAAGGGGGTGCCCCCCTTGTCATGAAACCTCACGAGGGTGGAGCGGGTGGGAACGCGGCGGCTGGCACTGCAAAATCTAAGCTGGGGCCGCCTCCGCGGGCAGCCAGCCCCAGGGGTGGGGGCCCCAGTCCAGCGGGATCATCTCGCCGGCGCGGACCGTGTGCACCGGCACGATCGCCTTGTCGCCGCGCACGACATTGCCCGCCGAGTCGTTGAACTGCCAGTCGCCGGCCACCACCTCTAGAATGGAGAGGTCGGCCTCCCTGCCAACGGCGATGGCCCCGATGCTGTCCTCCATGCCCACCGTGCGGGCGGGGTTGACCGTGACCATCCGGACCACCTGCTCCAGTGTGTAGCCCACGGCCATGAACTTGGACATCACCTCCGTGAGGCTGTAGACGGGGCCCTTACGGCCGTGGATCGAGAGGTCGGTGCTGATGGTGGAGGCGTGGAACTCCTGGTCCGCCAGGCGTTGGGCTACCTCGAAATTGAAGCCGTTGCGGCCGTGGGCAGGGTCGAACACCACGCCCTTCTCCCTCGCCTCCGTCAGCTCCGGGATGATCCGCTGGTTCGAGTCGAGCACTCCCCCGGGAAGAGCCGTGCACAGATGGGTCACGATGTCTCCGGGGTCGAGCATCCCCAGTACCTCCCGGGTGACCTTGTCTGCGGTGGGGCTTCGGGTGATCAGGTCGCCCAGGTGGACCATCAACGGCACCTTGGCCTCGCGGGCGGCCTCCTTGGCGAGACCGGCCATCTGCGCGCCCATGGTCTCCAGCGCCGGGCCGATCAGGCGCACCTTCACGCCCTGGATCAGGTGACGGAAGTTGTTCACGGTCGTCACCGTCGCCTCCATGTCCACGTCCTCCGGCGTGACGATCTCCGACTTGCGGGCGGCGTAGCCCAAAATGCCCGTCTTGCCCACATTGAGCATGCACAGCAGGCGGGTCTTCCACTGCCCCACCACGTACCGTGGGTAGATGCCGAAGTTCCACGCGCCGGTGGTGCCCGCATCCAGCACCGTGGTCACGCCAGAGTAGACGCCGGCCAGGTCGGGGGGCGCCGTCAACTCGTTGACGCCTGGCGTCTGCGATCCCACCATCACGTGGGTGTGCATATCGATGAGCCCGGGCGCCACCAACTGGCCCTTGAGCTGCATCGTCCTCTGGGCATCGGCCGGGTCTATCTCCGCCTCGATGGCCTCGATCCGCCCGCCGGTGATGCCGATGTCCAGCATGGCGTCCAGGCCCTGGCCCGGATCGTAGACGCGTCCTCCCTTCACCAGCAGGTCGTACATCGCAAGGCCTCCTCAATGGCTTGCCGCCATCACGTTCTACATCGCCGGCGCGGGCCCCGTCAATGGGCCGCTCCGTGGAGAGCCGTGCAAGACCCGCTTTGCAGTGCCCCGTGCACTGAGGCCACCCACCCGCTATAATAGCCGTGGCCAGCGGGCTGTTGGGCTGTAGAATGCACGGTCGCACCGCTGCATGCCTATTCGGTGCCCATCGCAACGGAGGACCCCATGGGCGAAGTGCTCGGCATCGGGACAACCCACTACCCACCTCTCATCGTGGGGCCGGAGCACTACGCCAACTCCATCAAACGCGCCCTGAAAAGCTCCGTGGTCCCGGAGGAGATGAAGGACCCCAAGACGTGGCCGGCGGACATGCAGAACGAGTGGGCCAACGAGCTGGAGCTGGCCAAGATCCACGAAGAGCAGCTCATCTCGAACATGCGGAAGGTCCGGAAGATCATCGACGACTTCAATCCCGACGCCGTGATCATCTGGGGCGACGACCAGTACGAGAACTTCAAAGAGGACCTGATCCCGCCCTTCAACATCCAGTGCTCCGATGAGTTCTACTCCCGGCCGCTCCACTTTCCCAAGAACGTTTGGGACGAGCCTCGCGATAAGCTCTTCACCTACAAAGGCGCGGGCCAGCTCGCCAAGCACATCGCCTCGGAGCTCATGGACCGGGACTTCCCCGTTCCCTACTCCTACAAGCCGCTCCACTTCGAGGGCGGCCTGCCTCACGCTTTCGCCAACACGCTCATCTTCCTGGACTGGGACCGGCAGGGCTGGCCCTACCCGGTCATCCCCATGTCGGTGAACTGCTACGGTCCCGACGTGATCTCGAGCCGAGGCGGCATGGGCCACCTCAACCCGCCCACCCAAAAAGACCCCTACATGGACTACCGAGGGCCGGGCGGGCCGTCGCCCAGGTCCTGCTTCCGGTTCGGCCAGCTCGTCCGCGAGATCGTGGACGAGCGGCCGGAGCGGGTCGTGCTCATGGGCTCCTCGAGCTGGGCACACGGCTTCCTCAACTCGAAAGACCACTACCTGCACCCCGACCGGGATTTCGACCGCCGCCTCTTCAACCAGCTCAAAATCGGCGAGCAGCGCCGGTGGGCCGATGTCACCAACGAGGAGTTCGACGAGGTGGGAGGCTCTGAGTTCAAGAACTGGATCTGCCTGGCCGGGGCCATGCAGATGCGCACGCCGGAGATCCTGGACTTCATCGAGACCTGGATCTTCAACTCCGCCAGGTGCTTCGCCGTGTTCTGGCCCGAGGGCGCCGCGCGTGAAGCGTCTGAAGCGAATCACCAAGCAGCCGCGCGCTGAGCTACGAACGGAGCACGCCATGGGCGAAATACTCGGCATCGGGACGACCCACTACCCACCCCTCATAGCGGGACCTGGGCGCTACGACATCTCCCTGCGCACCGCGCTGGAGAGTCCTCTCGTGCCTGAGCACATGAAGGACCCCAAGAACTGGCCGGCGCCCATGCAGGCCGAGTGGGAGAACCGGACCGAGATGGGCGAGCTCCATCAGCGGGAGCTGATTGAAGGCCTCCGAAAGACGCGGCAGGCCATCGACGAGTTCAACCCCGACGCCGTGATCATCTTCGGCGATGACCAGTACGAGAACTTCAAAGAAGACATCATCCCTCCCTTCAATATCCTCTGCATGGACGAGTTCTACGCCAAGCCCCTTCGTCACGCGGAGAAGAACGTCTGGGATGAGCCCCGAGACAAGGTCTTCACCTACCCGGGCGCCGGGCTGTTGGCCAAGCACATCGCCACGGAGCTCATCGACCGCGACTTCCCGGTGCCCTATTCGTATAAGCCCGCTCACTTCGAGGGCGGAATACCCCACGCCTTTGCCAACGGGATCATCTATCTGGACTGGGACCGGAAGGGCTGGAACTATCCCATCATTCCCATCTCGGTCAACTGCTACGGCCCGAACATCATCTGGGCTCGTGGAGGTCTTGGACACTTCCGCCGCTCGCAGGAGGAGCGCAAGGACCCCTACATGGACCAGCCAGGCCCAGGTGGCCCGTCGCCCAGGTCGTGCTTCCGGTTGGGCCAGCTTATCCGCGAAATCGTGGAGGAGCGGCCGGAGAGGGTCGTCATCATGGGCTCCTCCAGTTGGGCCCACGGATTCCTGAATCCCAAGGACCACTACCTCCACCGGAACAAGGAGTTCGACGACATCCTAATCGCCCAGTTGCGGCGAGGTGATCAGCGCCAGTGGGCCGACATCACCAACGCGGAGTTCGACGAGGTGGGCGGCTCCGAGTTCAAGAATTGGATCTGCCTAGCCGGCGCCATGGAGGACCGCACTCCGGAGATTTTGGGCTACGCCGAGACCTGGCTCTTCAACTCGGCCAAGTGCTTTGCGGTCTTCAAGCCGTAGCCCTGCAAACGACCAGCGTACCGGACAGAAAAGAGGGACACACCATGGGTGAAGTACTCGGAGTAGGAGTCACACACTTTCCGCCGCTCCTCGTGCAGCCGGAGAACTACTCCCGTCCGCTGAAGAGGGCGCTCAAGAGCCCCGTGGTGCCGGAGCACCTGAAGGACCCGAAGAACTGGCCCGCCGGCATGCAGGACGAGTGGGCCAACGAAACGGAACGCGCCAAGGTCCACCAGCAGCAGATGATTACCGCCATGCGGAAGGTGCGCCAGGCCATAGACGATTTCAACCCCGATGCCGTCATCGTCTGGGGCGACGACCAGTACGAGGACTTCAAAGAGGACCTGATCCCTCCCTTCAACATCTACTGCATGGACGAGTTCTTCACCGTGCCCTTCCGCAGGGGCCCCGACAACATGTGGGGCGAGCCCATTGACAAGGTCTTCCAGTACGAGGGCGCCGGCCAGCTCGCCAAGCACATCGCCACGGAGCTCATCGACCGCGACTTCCCAGTCCCTTACTCCTATAAGCCGTTGCACTTCGAGCACGGCCTGGCCCACGCCTTCGCCAACACCTTCATCTACCTCGACTGGGACCAGAAGGGCTGGCCCTACCCGATTGTCCCCATCATGGTGAACTGCATCGGTCGCGACATCGTCTCGAGCCGGGGCGCCATGGGCCACTTCAGCCCGCCCGACGAGGACGCCCGCGACCCGTTCATGGACTACCAGGGCCCCGGCGGGCCGACACCCAGGTCCCTCTTCCGCATGGGCCAGCTCATCCGCCAGATCTGCGAGGAGCGGCCGGAGCGCGTGGTGATCATGGCCTCCTCCGGCTGGTCCCACGGCTTCCTGAACGAAAAGGCCCATTACCTCCACCCCGACCGGGACTTTGACCGCCGCAACTTCGAGGACCTCCAGCGTGGCGAGCAGCGCAAGTGGGCGGACCTCACCAACCAGGAGATGGACGAAGCCGCGGGCGCCGAGTTCAAGAACTGGATCTGCCTCGCCGGCGCCATGGAGGACCGCAAACCGGAGATCATCGACTACCTGGAGACCTGGATCTTCAACTCCGAGAAGTGCTTCGCCATTTTCAAGCCCAACGGGGCCTGAAGACCGCGAGCGCCCAACGACGGACCGGCGGACTGCCGCCCTATCGGACCACCCACCAGCCCTCGCACTTAAAACAGGGGCTGGAGGCCCACAGGAGACACCATGGGAGAAGTACTCGGCATCGGCATCACCCACTACACATCGCTGCTGGAACCGCCTGAGGGCTTCGCCGACATCCTCAAACGGCGCCTCAAGAGCCCCGAGACCCCAGAGCACCTGAAGGACCCCAAGAGCTGGCCCGCCGACATGCAGGATGAGTGGGCCAACGAGGTGGAGCGGGCCCACGCTCACCAGGCGCAGCTCGTGGCTGGCTTCCGAAAAGTGCGCCAGGCCATCGACGACTTCAAACCCGACGCCGTCATTATGTGGGGCGACGACCAGTACGAGGACTTCAAAGAGGACATGATTCCGCCCTTCCATATCTATGTGACGGGCGACGAGCCCACCACGCCCTACTGGATGGGGCAGAATAACGTTTGGGGCGAGCCCCTAGACAAGGTCTTTCCCTTCAAGGTCGAGAAGGAGCTGGCCAAGCATCTCGCCGAGCAGCTCATCGAGCGAGATTTTCCCATCTCATACTCCTATGAGCACCTGCACTTCGAGCACGGCCTCACCCACTCCTTCGGCGACGCCCTGCTCTACCTGGACTGGGACCGCAAGGGCTGGCCCTACCCCATCGTACCCATCGAGGTGAACTGCTACGGCAAGGATGTCATGCGCCCGCGCAGGAACGACCCGGACTTTCAGCCCTACCGGCTGCCGGGCCCGTCGCCCAGAAGCTGCTTCCGGATGGGCCAGTTGGTGCGCGAGATCCTGGAGGAGCGGCCGGAGCGCACCGTGGTCATCGCCTCCTCAGGCTGGTCCCACGCCTCGCTGACCGCCAAACACTCCCGCATATGGCCCGACGTGGAGGCGGACCGGCTGCACGTCGAACAGTTGCGGAGGGGTGAGCACGCCAAGTGGGCCGACTTCACCAACGCGGAGATCGAGGACGCCGGCGACCATGAGTTCAAGAACTGGATCTGCCTGGCCGGCGCCATGGAGGACCGCACGCCGCAGTTCGTAGACTACGCCGAGACCTGGTGCTTCCACTCAGAGAAGTGCTTCGCCATCTTCAAGCCGTAGATAGCCAACCGCCTGTCGTAGGAAAGAACCGAAAAGGGCCGGCATGCCGGCCCTTTTCTATTTAACTCTCTATGCCGCTTTAGAACGAGCCAATCGGCATCTTCGCCTGGAACTCATAGGAGCGTGAGCGCTCGTCGAACAACTCCTCCGGTTCCCACCTCCGCTTGGTCAAGCACTGGTCGTAGGCTAGCTCCATCCACTTGGCCATCACCGGCCGGTTGTGCTCGAACCCATCGCGCCAGGGCGCGTCGCCGAACATCTCCACCGTCTCGTCCACGTAGGCGCGCATGAACGGCAAAGTGGTCAGCCGTTCGTTCTGGAAGCCCCGGTAGATCAACGCCATTGCATCGTCGAAGCCCCGGCAGATCACTTCGCCCAGCTCCGGCCGCCGCTCCAGGGCCTCCTTGTGCACCGCGATGACGTGGGTGGGCACGTGATAGCCGGTGCGGCGGTAGTAGTCGCGTTGCAGCTCCGGCGCGTCCTGGTGAAGCCGCCGGACCTGCTGGCTCTGCTCCACGGTCATGCGCGGCGTCGCCTCCGTCATCAAACAGTCCACCACGCCGTCGAGCAAAGGCTCGAAGCCTATGAACGTGCCCTTCTTGGGCGGGTAAACGGTAACTTTGATGTTCTCCGGCCGAGGCGTCGGGAACATCTCGGCCCGGGTGGTGTACCACTCTATTTCGTGGGGTTGGATGCCGTAGTCCTCCTTCAGCGTCGCGCGGTGCCAGAAGGAAGAGGACATGTTGTACTGCGGCACGCATACCTTGCGGCCCCGCAGGTCCGCCAGGCTCTGGATGTCCGAGTCGGTCCTTACATAGATGTACTGCTGTACAAAGATGCGGTCGGGGAAGATGGGCAACCCTATGAGCGGCTCGCCCTGGTCCATCCAATAGATGAACCCGCCCATGGGCGCCTCGGCGGCGTCGAAGACGCCTTTCATCAACCCATCCCACGCCTTTACCAGCGGGATGTCCCACACCCGCACGTTGTCCATCGTGACGACGCCGTCCAACAGCGGCGCCGTGCGGTCGTACCGGGGCAGCGTAAGGGTCATCAGGGGCCGCGGCTGCTGAGATGCCATGGAGCGCCTCCTCTTCTCGGATTATCTCTACAGAGGGCTGACTATCTACACCGAGGGCCTGGCGAGAACGGCCTAAGGGAACGAGCCGTCGGGCATGCGCGCCGTGAACTCGTAGGCGAGGGAGCGCTGGTCGAAGATCTCCTCGGCCGTGTACTGCCGCTTGGTGAGCCCCTGGTCGTGCGCATAGAACAGGAACTTCTCCAGGGCGGCGCGGTTCGCCTCCAGGCCATAAGGCCACGGGTCGTACCCGAACAGCTCCACCGTCTCGTCTACGTAGGAGCGCATGAGGGGCAGGCTGACCTGGCGCTCGTTCTGGAGCGAACGGTAGACCAGCGCCTTGGCCTCATCGTAGGCGTGGCAGAGCACCTCGCCGTACTCAGGACGCTTTTCGAGGGCCTCCTTGCGGACCACGATGAGGTGGGTGATGACATGGCAGCCGACGCGGCGGTAGTAGTCGCGTTGAAGGGCGGGCGCGTCCTGGTGCAGGCGCTTGATCTGCCCACGCTGCTCTGGGGTCGTGATCGGCGTCCCCTCTGCCATTAGACAGTCCACGGTGCCATCGAGCAGCATGCTCAGGCCGATGAACGAGCTGGGCTTCATCGTCACCTGGACTCCCTTGGGAAAGGTCGTCTCCCAGGCCTCCGGGGAGCTGGTGTACCACTCGATCTCCTCGGGCGCGATGCCATGGTCCTCCTTCAGCATGGCGCGGTGCCAGAAGGAGGCGGCCATGTTGTACTGGGGCAAGCACACCTTGCGCCCCCGCAGGTCCGCCAGGCTCTTGATATCCGAGTCGCTGCGGACATACACGTACTGCTGGACGAACACCCGGTCGGGGAAAACGGGGATTGCGGTAACGGGCACGCCCTGGTCGAGCCGGAGCATGTATCCGCCGATAGGCATCTCCACGGCATCGAAGACGCCGTCCACTATCCCTTTCCAGCCCGCCGTGCCGGGCACCTCCATCGCCATGACATTGTCCATGCGGACCAGACGGTCCAGGAGCGGCGCGGAGCGGTCGAACCGCTGCATCGCCAAGGTCATCATGGGGGCACGTCGCTGGGTGGTCACGGGGTTTCTCCTCGCTGCATGGGCTCGGCGCCCAATAGTCTTTTCTAGCTCGACTCTAGAGCCCGCCGCCGGACATGCGGGCCTTGAACTGGTAACCGCAAGCACGCTTGTCGAAGAGCTCCTCCGGGGTGAAGCGCCGCTGGCTGAGTCCCTGGTCCTTGGCCAGCTCCAGGAACTTGTCCAGCACGGGCCGGTTATCCGCGAAGCCATCGCTCCACGGATCGGTGCCAAACAGCGCCACCGCGTCCTCGACATAGTGGCGCATGAAAGGGAGGCTCGTCCGCCGCTCGTCCTCCAGCGCCTGATAGACCTCCGCCTTCGCTCGGTCGAAGCCCTCGCAGATCACCTCGCCGAAGTCGGGCCGCCGCTTCAGCGCGTCCTCCCGGGCGATGACCAGGTGCGTGGGTACGTGGAAGCCGGTACTCCGGTAGTAGTCGCGCTGAAGGGCGTTCACATCGTCGTGGATGCGCTTCACCTTCGGGCGCTCCTCAGGCGTCATCTTGGGGACCCCTTCGTGCATCAGACAGTCTATCTTCCCCTGCACCAGCAGATCGATGCCGCTGAACCTGCCCGATTCGGGGCGCAGCAGCTCCACCTTCACGCCGGCGGGAGTGGGCGACGGCCACGCCTCCGGCATAAGGGTGACCCACTCGATCTCCTGGGGCGTGATGCCGTGGTCCTCTTTGAGCGTGTCCCGGTGCCAAAAGGAGGACGACATGTTGTATTGGGGCACGCACACCTTCCGCCCGCGCAGGTCCGCCAGGCTGCGGACGTCAGCGTCCTTGCGGATGTAGATGTACTGCTGAACGAACAGCCGGTCCGGGAAGACCGGCACACCTGTCACGGGATGCCCCTTGTCCTTCCACAGCACGTAGCCGCCCAGCGGTATCTCCACGGCGTCCAGGTCACCGCTGAGCACCGCGTCCCAGGCTGCGAAGATGTCCTTGAAGGGGCCGGGCAACCGCATGACCTCAACGTTGTCCATCTTGATCGTGCCGTTGATCAAAGCGGCGGTACGGTCGTAGTTGGAGAGGCCCAGCTTCATGGCCGGCTGTTGCGACACCATCGTCTCCCTCCTTGCGCTCTGGGGGTAACGTCATCGGCAGGCGTCAAACTAGCACAGCGCTTCCCAGGGCGCAACAGAGGCCCACTCGCCATCGGCGCGGCAGCCTCCGCCTATGCCGTCCACCGCACAGAATAATCAGGACGGCCCCTCTTGTAATTTCGTACATACTAACTTTAGAATGGTATATGAACGAATTATCCGCGAAAGAGTTCCCGATGTCGTCTCAGGCCCCGTCCAAGGGCTCTCCCCCGTCCAAGCGCTCTCCAAGGAAACGGACCGCGCCCCGGCCCCTGTTTTGGGTCCCAGCAATCGCGCTCGTGATGGGACTGCTGGCCGTGGCGTGCGGCGGCGGCGACCCGGCGTCCGGCTCCCTCACCGTCTACTCGGGCCGCAGCGAGAGTCTGGTGGACCCCATCATTCAGGAGTTCGCCGCGATCAGCGGCATCAACGTATCGGTGAATTACGCCGGGACCGGCCAACTGGCCGCCACGCTCCTGGAGGAGGGTGAGCGGAGCCCCGCCGACATCTTCTTCGCCCAGGACCCCGGCGGGCTGGGCGCCGTGGAGCAGATGCTCGCGCCGCTGCCCGACTCCGTCCTGTCACGGGTGCCAGCCTGGGCCCGCTCGCCCGAGAGCAAATGGGTGGGCATCTCCGCCCGCGCGCGCACCCTGGTGTACAACACGGAGCGGCTGACCGAGGCAGACCTGCCCGACGATATCTGGGACCTCACCGACCCGAAGTGGAAGGGACGGCTCGGCTGGGCCCCCACCAACGGCTCCTTCCAGACCATGGTCACCGCCATGCGCGTGCTCTGGGGCGAGGCCAAGACGCGGGAGTGGCTTGAGGGCGTGAACGCCAACAACCCCGGGCTGTATCCCAACAACACCTCGCAGGTAGCAGCCGCGGCCGCCGGCGAGATCGACGTGGGCATGGTCAACCACTACTATCTCTTCCGCTTCCTGGCCGAGGAGGGTGACGCCTTCCCCGCCCGCAACTATCATCCCCGCGCCGGCGGCCCGGGAGCGCTGGTCATGGTCGCCAGCGCCGGCATCCTCTCCACGGCGAAGAACCGCGACAACGCCGAGAGGTTCATATCGTTCCTGCTCTCCACCGTCGGCCAGCAGTACTTCGCCAGCCAGACCTTCGAGTACCCCCTGGTCGAAGGGGTGAACACCCTGCGAATCCTGGTGCCCATCGACGATGTCCAACGGCCGGAGGTCGACCTGGCCGATCTGGCGGACGTGGATGGCACCCAGCGCCTCCTGCGCGAGACGGGCGTGCTGCCTTAGCCGCCGAGAAAGTGAAGCGCTGAGTTGGGCTGCCGATGAGCTTCGCCGGCTGGAACACGAAGGCCCGGCGCCAGGGGCCTCCCACCTACGTGTGGCTCTCCGCCACCCTGGTAGGGATAGCCGCTCTGCTCCCCGTGGTCTACCTGGGCGTCCGCACCATAGGCGGCGGGGCCGAGGCGTGGGAGCTGCTGGCCCGCGCCCGCACCCTCCAGATCCTGGGCCGCACCGCCCTCCTGGTGGCCACGGTAACCGGCGCCTCCATCGCCATCGCCGTGCCCCTGGCCTGGCTCACCGTCAGGACCGATCTGCCCCTGCGGCGGCTCTGGGCGGTGCTCACCGCCCTCCCCTTGGTCATTCCCAGCTACGTGGCGGGCTTCTTGGTGGTCCTGGCGTTGGGCCCCAGAGGAACGCTGCAAGGGCTCTTGGAACCCCTGGGAGTGGACCGGCTGCCCGACATCCACGGCTTTTCCGGCGCGGTGCTGACGCTGACGCTCCTTAGCTATCCATACGTGCTGTTGCCGGTCCGCGCGGCCCTCTCGCGCATGGACCCCTCCCTGGAGGAGACGTCCCGCGGCCTGGGACAGAGCGCTTGGGGCACCTTCGTCCGCATCACCCTGCCGCTGCTCCGCCCCGCCATTGTGGCTGGAGGGCTGCTGGCGGCCCTCTACACCCTGAGCGACTTCGGGGCGGTCTCCCTGCTCCGTTTCGAGACCTTCACCTGGGCCATCTATCTCCAGTACGAGTCGGCCTTCGACCGGAGCCTTGCCGCCGGACTGTCGCTGGTGCTGGTGTTCCTGGCGATGGGAATCCTCTTCCTGGCCGCGCACACGCAGCGCAGGTCCAAGTACCACCGCAGCACGCCGGGCACGGCACGGCCTCCCACGCCGGTACGGCTGGGAGCGTGGCGCTGGCCAGCCCTGGCCTTCTGTGGCGCCCTGGTTGCCCTGGCCCTGGCCATACCCATGGCCATGCTGAGCTACTGGGTCGTCCGGGGCGTCTCGGCCGGCGAGCCGCTGCTCTTCCTCTGGGGGGCCACCCTCAACTCCATGTACGTCTCGGGGCTGGCCGCGGTGGTCGCCGCCATAGCCGCCATGCCGGTGGCGGTGCTCTCCGTGCGCCATCCGGGCTGGATCAGCGCCATGCTGGAGCGAATCACCTACCTGGGGTTCGCCCTGCCGGGCATCGCCGTCGCCCTGGCGCTGGTCTTCTTCGGCGTGCGCTACGCGCCGCCCCTCTACCAGACGTCGGCGCTGCTCATCTTCGCCTACGTGGTGCTCTTCCTGCCTGCCGCCGTGGGAGCAACCCGCACCTCGCTGCTCCAGGTCCCGCCCAGGGTGGAGGAGGCGGCGCGGAGCCTGGGCAGACGTCCTTTTGCAGTCTTCGCCACCATCACCACGCCGCTCATCCAACGGGGCGTGCTGGCCGGCGCCGCCCTGGTCTTTCTGCTGGCCATGAAGGAGCTGCCCGCCACGCTCATCCTGGGGCCCCTGGGCTTCAAGACCCTGGCCACCTCCATCTGGTCGGCCGCATCGGAGGCCTTCTTCGCCCGAGCGGCGGCGCCGGCGCTGCTCCTGGTGGTGGCCGCCTCCGTGCCCATGGCATTTCTGGTGCTCCGCGAGCGGAGATAGCCGCGGCGCGACCCTGGCCCCACATGCAGGATCCCGGACCCGTCAATTGGCGCTTCCTTAAAAGCCCTCGCCGGAGCGCCACAGCCATCTGTCATCGGCCGAGCACGGCCCTAAAGCTCCATCCGGCTCTTTCAGATATTCTGAGGGAGAGTTTTTGCTAACAATAGCTAAGCCGGACGCCGTGGCTCACGAAGGGGCGGCTTCGCCAGGAGCACGATGAGCCCCGCCACGAACCACGCGGCCATGGACATGAGAAACACCAACGTATACCCGCCCCTGGCGTCGTAGAGCGCGCCCGCCAGCAGTGGACTTACCGCCATGCTCAGCGTGAGCAGTGGCCGCATGGCGCTCGTGACGCCGCCCAGGTGCCTCCGGCCGAAGTAGTTGGCCACGATAAGCGATTGGAGAATGATGTAGCCACCCATCACGAGTCCGGCGATGGTCATATAGGTCGCCAGCATCGGAACGGTGCGGACGTTCAGGAGCATCAGGATGCTCGCCGAAGTCAGCGTCGTGACCACCGCCATTAAATAGCGAGGGGGGATACGCTCGCTCAGCAGGCCCCACAGCGGCCGGGAGAGGCCCGACAACCCCCCGTAGATGGCGATGCCGGCGGAGGCCTGGACAGGGCTGAAGCCGGACTCCCGCAGATAGGGCAGCCAGTTGCTCTGAAAGCCAACGATCCCCACACCGATAAGGGCCGAGCCGCTGAGCAGGAGCCAAAAGGCGGGCGTCCGCAGCGTCTGGCGCCGGGTCAGGCTCACCTCTTCACGGTGGGCCGCTCCCACTTCACCCGTCGCCGCAGGCTGCGCATCCCCGTCCGGCAACAGGCCCACATCCTCCGGCCGCGTCCGCAGCAGCAGGGCCAGCGGCACCAGCACCACGACCGCCGCGCCGCCCAGAATCGTCCATGCGTCCCGCCAGCCGATGGCGCTGACCAGCGCCGACACCGACACGGGAAAGACGAGCGCGCCGAGGCCAGTGCCCATGGTCGCGACCCCCAGCGCCCGCCCCCGCCGGCGCACGAACCACTTGGGCACCAGCGTCTGGGACACGACGAACCCCGACCCCATGTCGGACACGGCGCCCAGCATGCCGAAGAGCAGCCAGAACTGCCACGGCTCGTGGACCCACCGTATGCTCGCCAGCGATGCCCCAAGGACGATGGCGCCACCCAAGGCCAGGAGCCGCGGACCGTGCCGGGTATCCAGCCACGGGCCCACCACCGGCGCCATAAAGCCGCCGAGCAGGGACCGGACGGTCAGGGCGGTAAAGAAGGCCGTCCGCGACCACCCCAGCTCATCGGTCATGGGCAACACAAAGACGCTCAGCCCCCAGATATGGACACCGGAGCTGAAGCCCGCGCCGATAAAGGCCACGGCCACGATCACCCAGCCGTAGAAAAAGCCTCCTCGTTTCGTTCGCACGGTCGCTGCCTGCTCCTTTCCGAAGACGGCCAGGGCTCGAAAGACGGGATGCAGCGCGCCCAGGATAGCATCTCCACGGCCGGGGCCTCGGGCGCGAGCGCGGGACGGCGACTTGAGCTTGGCCCCGCCACCTTATACGGCTATAATCGGCAAGCGGCGTGGGCGCGCCGGTCCGTTCCTTAGCGCCGCGCCCATTTCCCAGCCCTGCTAAAAAGGAAGACGACCCTGGACACTCAGAAGCTCATCAGCACGGCCCGGGCCCTGGTGGCGCCGGGCAAGGGCATCTTGGCCGCGGATGAGAGTGGCGGGACTATCAAGCGGCGGTTCGACTCCATCGGTGTTGAGAGCACGGATGCGAGCCGGCGCGACTACCGTGAGCTGCTCTTTCGGACCCCCGGCGTGGCCGAGCACATCAGCGGTGTGATCCTGTTCGACGAGACCATCCGCCAGCGTGGGGCCGATGGCACACCGCTGGTGGAAGTGCTCGCCGGCCAGGGCATCATCCCCGGCATAAAGGTGGATTCGGGGGCCAAGCCGCTGGCCGGAGCGCCCGGCGAGAGGGTGACCGAGGGCCTCGACGGCCTCAGGGAGCGGTTGGCCGAGTACGCCGAACTGGGCGCCCGCTTCACCAAATGGCGCGCCGTTATCACCATCGGCCCGGACATCCCCAGCGCGTACTGCATTGAAGCCAACGCCCACGCCCTGGGCAGGTTCGCGGCCCTGAGCCAGGAGGCCGGCCTTGTCCCTATCGTCGAGCCCGAAGTGCTCATGGACGGGGACCACGCCATCGGCCGCTGCCTGGAAGCGACTGAGGCCGCCCTCATCGCCCTCTACGCCCAGCTGGAGCTCCAGCGAGTCGTTCTGGAGGGCACGCTGCTGAAGCCCAACATGGTGCTCTCCGGCTCCTCCGCTCCCGGCCGCGCGGGGCCCGAGGAGGTGGCGGAGAGGTCCATCAACTGCTTCAAGCGCACCGTTCCCGCGTCCGTCCCCGGCATCGTGTTCCTCTCCGGCGGCCAGAGCGACGATGAGGCGACCGGCAACCTGGACGCCATCAACCGCCGGGCAGCCTCGGTGGGCGCTCCCTGGCAGCTCAGCTTCTCCTACGGCAGGGGCCTGCAAGCGGCGCCGATGAAGACCTGGGCCGGCAAGGCCGAAAACGTCGGCCAAGCCCAACGCGCCTTTGCCCACCGCGCCCGGGTCACCGCCGCCGCACGCCAGGGGCTCTACACCCCGCAGATGGAGCGCGAGTCCGCCTCCACCTAAGCCTCCCGCGACACGAGACAAGGCGGCTGCCGAGAGAGGCAGCCGCCTTGTCGTTCAACTGGGCGCCGCTGCCCGTCAGAGGTGGCTAAGGCCCCTCCTCCTGATAGCGGATCTTGTTCAGCCGGGTGAAGTCGTGCACCGAGTCGATCCAGCGGATGGACCCCGAGCGGGAGCGCATCACCAGCGACTGCGTCTGCGCACCGCCACCGAAGAAGCGGACCCCACGCAGCAGCTCGCCCGTGCTCGCGCCCGTGGCCGCGAAGAACACGTCCTCGCCGCCAACCATCTCTTCCGTGGTTAACACCCTGTCCAGGTCGAGTCCCGCCGCACGGGCCGCCTCGCGCTCCTCGTCGTTCCTCGCCCACGGCTTGGCCTGGATTGCGCCGCCTATGCAGCGGATGGCCGCCGCCGTCAGCGCCCCCTCCGGCGTCCCGCCGATGCCCATGAGCACATCAACCCCGCTCTCCGGCAGCGCCGCCTGTATGCCGGCCGCAACGTCGCCGTCGGAGATCAGCTTCACACGGGCGCCCGCCGCGCGGATGTCCGCCAGCAGTTGATCGTGACGCGGCCTATCCAGCACCACCACGGTCAGGTCCCGCACCTCCCGCTTCATGGCCCTGGCGATGTTGTTGAGGTTCACCTTCACGGGCGCATTGACATTGATCGCATCCTTGGCCGCGGGCCCCACGACGATCTTGTTCACATACGCCACTTCGCGTGGCACGGTCATCGTCCCGCGGGACGAGAGCGCCAGCGCCGCGATCGCGCCCGGCAGCCCCTTGGACAGCAGCGTGGTGCCATCGATGGGGTCCACCGCGATGTCCACCTCCGGCGGGGAGCCGTCGCCGATGTGCTCACCGATATACAGCATCGGCGCCTCATCCTTCTCCCCCTCGCCGATCACGACGATGCCGCTCATGGAGATGCCGCCCAGCGTGAACCGCATCGCGTCCACCGCCGCCTGGTCGACCAGGTTCTTATCGCCCATGCCCATCTGCCGCGCCCCGGCCATCGCCGCGGCCTCGGTCACCCGGACCAGCTCCATGGCCATATTCCGTTCGATGGGCACGCGTGTGCGAGTTGTCGGCATGGCTCACCTCCGCGCCGAAGGTGCGTAACGCATTTTTCGGTCTAACGCGCGGCCATAATAGGGCCCAACCGCGCCACGGGCAACCGCCGCCCTCTTCCGCTCAATCGATGGCCAGTTGTGGCATGGACGGGGGGCCTCCGCCGCCCCCGAGCCCGGCCCCCCTCAGCCGCAAGAACACAACGCCCTGCTTCACTTCAACGTCGTACAACCGGGTGCTCGAAGCGCCCACCCGGTTGATGCACTTGCCGGTGTTGAGATCGTAGATATACCCGTGGACGGGACACTTGATGTTCTTGCCGAACATCAGCCCCTCTCCCAGGTCTCCCTCTTCGTGAGGGCAAAAACGGTCGACCCCGCGATACGTGTCGCCCATCTTCAGGAGCACGATCTCACGCCCGTCGCACTCCACCGTGGCCAGCCCCTCGCTCTCCAGCTCGGGTGGAAACGGTACCTCGAGAATAGGCGCCAGCTCCTCCTCCGCCAAGGCTACTGCTCCTGAAGCCTGTGGAGCACCGCCTCCCGCTCCAGGCCGTTGAGCAGCCATCCCACGGGCACGCAGAAGGGGCTCTCCAGAATGAGGTCGTAGACCGCGTTGGACGCTTTGCGTTCCTCGATGCCCACATCGGCCACGGAGCGCTTGAAGCGCGTGTGCAGCTCACGGCCGTCGCTCCAATCCGCGTCCTCGCAGGCGGCGGCCAGCGCACGGGCGAACTCCCGCTGCTCCCTGTCCAGGCCCCCGGCGTTGGGCGGCAGCTCCTCCAGGGATGGCATGAGCGACCAGTTCTCCTGGGCCAAGCCCGCCTCGAAATCGGCCTCTATCACCTCGCCGTCCATCACGCAAAAGCTGGGAGCGATCATGGTGTTCCCCTCGCGCTTGGCCCCCTCACAGTCGCGGAACATCCAGGAGCCCTCCCGCAGCTCGAACACGGTGATACGGGCGGGATACCCGGGCGTGAGGCTGCCGAGCTTGCCATCGAGCCGGATGGCCTTGGCAGGGTTGATGGTCACCCGCTGGACCACATCCTTCAAGGCGTAGCCGTTGTTCAGGAAGATCGACATCACATTCGCCAACGAGTAGGCCGGGCCGGTGACGTTCACGCCCTGCAGGTCCGAGCTGATGACGTCGGTCACCACGTCCTGGGCCATGAGCTTGTCCATGGCATCGAAGGCGAAGTTCGTGGACCCGAAGCCGATGTCCAGCAGGACTCCCCGCCGCTGAGCCGCGCGCACCTCCGGATAGACCCGCTCGGTGGCTGGGTCTAGTAAATTGCCCCACTTCCCGGTGTAGGCGTGGGTGACCATATCTCCCGGGCCCAGCGTATCGAAGGCCTGGGGCGTCACGATAGCCCCGCCCTTGGACTTCCTGATGTCTCCGATGTGCAGGTAGCCCGGCAGGCCCACAGCCCCGGTGATGGTGTTGACGAAATCGATGGGCGCCATGCCGAGATAGGTGTGGGCGCCCCCTTTGACCCCGACGATCTTGTCGCTGTTCCGCTCCACCATCTCCCGCCATTCGTCCAGGTGGACCTCCACCTTCTTCTCCGTCTCGATATCGAGCACATCCAGACTGCCGGTGTAGATGCCAGCGGGCACGTGATGAACAAAGGAGTAGATATCGGTCTTGCAGTGCCCCTCCCAGTATCGCCGGCAGTGGTCGTAGGTCCACACGCCGCCGCCGCCCGCGTCCACGATGGTGGGCACGCCCTGTAGGACGCCGATGCTGTCCACATTGGAAAAGGAGAGGGTGCTGTAGGCGTGGACGTGCATGTCGACCCAGCCGGCCGAGAGGTATTTGCCGTCCGCCTGTATCACCCTGGCCGCGCGAGAGGCGTCTATGCCGTCGCCCACCTCGGCGATCACGCCGTCCGACACCGCCACCGAGGTCACCCGGTCGATGCCCCGCGCCGGATCGATGACGTGAGCCCCTTGGATGATCAGGTCGTAGTCCATAACCGGCCTCCTTCGCCTGCCGCTGTCAGACCCATTCGCCTGTCCATCTAATACCGGCGCTTCTGTGCTGTCAATCCTAAGCGCCTAGCGATGGAGGCTCGAACGCTATGGTCGTGGCACAATGGAAGGCGCCAGCCTACGTTTCGGCCCCGGTAGCCACCGCCGGCTCCCTGGCTTCGCCCTTCAGCAGCATGTTGACCGCCACCGCTGTCAGAACGACGCCAATACTCACGGCCAGGAGGAGCTCGGAGTCCTGCCTGAGCGCAGTCAGCAGCAGGGCGAAGTTTGCGTAGAGCAGGACCCGCAGCGGCATGACCAGCGGCCGCAGCAGCCAGCCCGCCGTAGCACACTGGACTCCGACCAGCGTTACGGCCGTGGCCACGACGACCAGCGCGATAGCGCCGGCGCCCTCATCGGAGATCAGCAGTAGCTCGGGCGCGAGTATGAACATAATGGGGGCGATCCATAACGGCCACGATACACGGGCGATCACTCTGCACACGGGCCAGTACTTGGTCCCGGCAATCGCCGCCGCGACCAGCACGCTGCCCGCCACCGGCGGGATAATGGTGCTGAGGCTCCCGATATAGAAGGCGGTGTAGTGGGAAACCCGAAAGTCCACGCCGAGCCGCGTGAAGACCGGCGCGAAGGTGGAGGCCATGATGGTGTACACCGCCAGCGACGGCAGCCCGGCGCCCAGCACCACGCCCGCTATGATCATGATGATGCTCGCCAGCACCACCGAGCCCGCCGACGCCGCTTCTATCAGGTCTCCCATGCGCTGGCCCAGCACTGTCCAGGTGATTGAGTCCGCGATGACGGCGATGATCATCAGCACCACGGTTATGGCGCTGGCGATAAAGGCCGCCTGCCGCAGACCCTTGGACCACACCGACCACCGGGTTTCGACCCGGAAGGCCACGGCGAGCGCCACCAGAGGCAGGAACGCGGCGATGGTCCCGCGCTGTAGCGTGCGCCCGTCGATTACCTGCTGCAGGATGATGGCGATGGGCACCAAGATGATGAGGGCGGACCGGATGTAGAGCCATGGACTCCCCGGCTCGCTCACGATATCGGCGCTGCCGAGCCGGTCGCTGTTTCGTCGCGCATGGGCGAAGAGGAACGTCGCCACCGACAGGAACCAGAGCGCGGCGGGCACCAGCGAGAGGACGATGATATCCACGTAGGCTACGCCGATGAGGTCCGCCATGATGAAGGCCACTGTCCCGAGAATCGGCGGGGTGATGGCCGAGGCGTTGGAGGCCAGCGCCTCCACGGTCGCCGCCTCCTCGGCGGTGTAGCCGCCGCTGCGCATGGCGGGAATGGTGATGGGCCCGGTCACCGCCACGTTGCTGGGGCCGGCGCCCACGAACGACCCGGCGATTGCGCTGGAGACCAGGCTGCCGAAGGCCGGCCCGCCCGCCCCGAAGCTCCGCGAGAGGAGCTTGGCCAGTCCCAGGAGCGCGATGCCCCCGCCGGCCACGTTCATAATCGTCCCCATGAACACCAGCACCCAGAGAAACCGTGCCGCCAGGCGCACGATCTGGCCGAACTGGTGGGTCGCGACCCTGCTGACGATCTCCGGCGTCTCGAAGAAGGGTCCACGCAGGGCGCCCGGGAGATGGCTGGCGGTGAAGATATAGACAACGAAAATCGCCCCAAGGATTGGGAAAAGCGGCCCCCAGTAGCGCCAGGCCAGATAGTTGATCTGGACATACATGACCAAGCCCAAGACCATATCGGGCCAGGAGCCGATGCCTGCCCGTTGGATCGAGAGCTCCAGGGCACGGCTATAGAAGTAGTAGCCGCAGACCACGAAGCCCACGATGAGCAGCAGGGCAATGATCCAGTCGCGGATGCGGACTCCACGGTGCAGGAGCCAGATCACCATCATCAGGCCCGCGGCGGCCGAGTGGGCAACCTCATACGCAAAGTGGTGCGGGTTCCATCCGCCCCATATAGGTGTCCTGAACTGGGCGAAGTAGATCGCCAGGATGATGCCGAGCCCGGCCCAGAACATAGCGGTGACTATGCGGTCGCTCAGGCCCTTGCCTTCGGCCACGTCCGCTTCCGGTAGCGCTTCGCTCATGAGTGGCGGCCCGTCGCTATTCCCAAGTGGGGGCAGTCCTAGGACTGCCCTCACTTCGAAGTCTCAATGCGGTGTCGGCTGATTTCGGGGGTTCCGACGCTAGGCGTCATCCTCCATCATCATCATCATCATCGCCTCCGCCCAAGTCGCGCTCCCTTCCTGGCCATACAGCACTCCCGCCTCGTCAAAGGCCCGGCGCGCGCCGTCGTGGTAGAAACTCTGGGGCGTGAACGAGTGGGCCATGCGTTCCTTCCAGAGAGGAGCGAAGAAGGGGAAGAACTCGTCCGCCAGGGCCTGCTTCTCGATGACCGCCTTCGTCATCTGGTAAACGATCTCCGCATCCGCCGTGTCGGCCACCGCCAGGTACGGCGTGCCGCCACCCAGGCAGAAAGTGTTCGTCCGTATGATGTCGTACTCCACTCGGGCCGCGCCCTTCAGATAGCCTTTACCGGCGACCATGGGCTGGAGCAGGCCTTGGTCCACCCAGATCGGGTTCTGCGCCTGCATCTCGTCGATGATGCTCTGATCGAAGCCGATAAAGCCCAAGCTGCCGCTGCTCCGGGCCATCGCGTGCACTTGGGGGCCGGACAGAGCGCCTGGGGCATCCGAGGCGACGGTGGCGTACATGATGGCGTCCACCTCACCGTCCGCCATCTGGTCGAAGCCCTCCTTGCCACCACCGACGATGGCCGTGACCTGGTCGCGGATGCCGGCCGCATTTAAGATGATCTCGGCATAGCTAACCCAGGTCTGTCCGGGCCTGCCCAAGTGGACCCGCTTTCCGACCAGGTCTTGGACGGTCTTGATGTTCGGGTCGATGGTCAGCAGGTGTACGCAGGCGATGGGGAAGGTGTTCCAGAGCGCCCGAGGAGCAGCGACCATCACCCCTGCCCCGGTCAGGTCGATGCCCACCGCGGCGAGCTGCGTCGGCGCCTCGCTGCTGATCCAAATCAGTTTGTCGGCCTGGTCGGGGTTGCGGCGCATGTAGTTGACCACCTCGGCGGCCAGCGGAGCGTCCCGCACGGTGATGGTGATCCGCTCATTGGTGCCCTGGGAGACCATCTCCTGGAAGCCCGGCATGAAGAGGCCCGGTGCCGCCTTGGTCTGAATGAATGCCAGGAACTCCTGGGTTAGCGTCGAGGGGTCGGGGGTGGCGGTCGCCGTGGGGGCCGAAGTCGGCGTCGACGTGACCTCGACTTGGACCACAACCTCCTTCTCGATCACCACCGGCGTTGGGGTGGGCTCGTCCTCGCCACACGCTGCGGCCACCAGTGCGACCACAAACCCAATCAGCAATAGCCCGCTTATCCGTCGAAGCATTAAATACCTCCCTAAGCGCCTAAGCGCACACGTACGGCCTATGAGTCCGGCACCGGCCCAATTTGACCCGGCGCACGCCGGCGGACGGTAGCACGGCCCGATGGACGTGTCAATTATTACATAGCGTGCCGAGGCGTTCGCCAGGGACCACCGCGCCTGCGCACCGCGCGCCACAAAAAGCGACGGCTAGTCCCCGGCCGCCAGCGATTCCGGCTCGGGAGCGGGCAGCGGCAGACCGTAGAACCGGGCGCAGTTGTCCACCAGAATCTTCCGCTTGGTCTCCTCGCGCAGGTCGGTCCGGGCCAGCAACTTCTCCACCGGGTGCGCCACGCGGTGAGGGTGCGGAATATCTCCCGCGAACATCAGGAAATCGTCGCCGTACCGCTCCACCAGCCAGGGCAGCTGGTCCTCGTCCACCTCGCAGTTCACGAAGATGCGTCCCTGACGGAGGTAGTCCTCGGGGAGGTACTCGGAGACGTAGGAGATGGGCCGCATCAGCGAGGAGCCGCCGATGGCCGCCTCGTCCACCGTGGCCATGGTCGGCTTCGGCCGCTGGGTCGTCCGCAGCTGCGTCTTGCCCTTGAAGGTCAGCGAGTATTCGGCGATGCGCTGCGCCATGTAGTCGACCCAGCACGCGCCGTTCTCCACGAAGGCCAGCCGCAAATTCTGGTAGCGGTCCAGCAGGCCGGAGCGCATGATGGCGTTGAACCCCAGGAGCTGGCTGAACACGAAGGGAATAGTCACCGCGTCCACCATCGCGTCGAACTGGTTATCAAGCCCCGGATTGCAGAAGCCGGGGTGAACGATCACGGGCATCTTCAACTCGTTGACCGTGGCCCAGATGGGCTCCAGACTCGGGTGGTCCAACTGCTTGCCGCCCACCGAGCCCAGCAGCATCAGGCCCACCGACCCCATCTCCCTGGTCCGCCGGATCTCCCGCACCGACTCCTCCACGTCGGCTGGGTCTATGGCCGTCACCCACTTGAGCCGGTCCGGGGCCTGCATGCTCACGTCCGATATCCAGCTATTGTAGGCACGGGCAAAGGCGCAGCCTATCTTGGGATCGTGCGCAACGGGCCACGTAAGCAGAATGGAGGGGAAGTTCACCTGCACGGCGATCTGCTCCCGGTCCAACTGGTCGACACGGTCCTGGGCCGTGTGCAGCTCGGCGGACTCCAGGGTATCGATATGACCCGTCGCCTCCGCGGCCCCCATCTGCGCAACGAAGATCGGCGAGGGCGCCCCATTCTTGGACATGGGCGAGCCGCTCAGTGAGAGGCCTGGACCGGTGATGCGCTGATGAGCGTGGGAGTCGATGAGCATGGAGAGGTTACCCTGCACGTCGCCCTCCACCACCACGGGCCGGCGTCCCCGGTAGCGCTGGTCCCAGTACTCGTCGGTGAGCATGCGCTCGCCCTCTTGCACATGGCTATCGCAGTCGTATCCCCTGATCATGCTTTCCCCTCCGCTCGCTCGACTATGCTGCCTTCGAAACCTCACTCACCGGCGGCCGCAAGCTCCGGCGCCGCTTGGGGGACCGGCAGGCCGTAGAACCGGGCCGTATTGTCGACCAGGATTTTCCGCTTGGTCTCCTCGCTCAAGTCCGTGCGGTCCAGCAGCTTGGTGATGGGGTCCACCACCCGATGGCCGTGAGGAATGTCGGCCGCGAACATCAGGAAGTCGTTCCCGTACTGCCGTGTCACAAAGGGGAGCTGCTCCTCGTCCACTTCGCAGTTCACATATATCTGGCCGCGCTTGATGTACTCCTCGGGCACGAGCTCGGACTTATACGCGTCGGTGAGCCGGTGGTAGGCCGAGCTTCCCGCTATCTCCGCCTCGCTCGCCCGCTGCCGTGGGCTGGTGGTGGTCGTCCGGTCCAGCTTGCCGCAGTTCTCGCCGATACGCTGGGCCAGGAAGTCCACCCACCGGGCGCCGTTCTCCATGAAGCCGACACGCAAATCGGGATAGCGGTCCAGGAGACCGGAGCGCATGATGGCATGGAACCCCAGCATGAGGCTGAAGGAGAAGGGGATGGCGATGGTGTCGAAGATGGTGAAGTACTGCTCGTCCAAGCCCTGATTGCAGAAGCCGATGTGGACCGCCACCGGAATCGAGAGCTCGGCGGCTGTGGCCCAGATGGGCTCGAAAGCAGGGTCGTCCAGGTGCCGTTTCCCGTAGCTGCCCAGGAGCATGAGGCCGGTGGAGCCCATCTCTTTGGCGCGTCTGATCTCACGCACCGACTCCTCCACGTCGGCCGGGTCGACCAGGGTGACCCACTTGAGCCGGTCCGGGGCCTGGCCGCAGACATCCCCCATCCAACTGTTGTAGGCCCTGGCGATGGCGCCGCCGATGGCGGGGTCGTGGGCGAAGGGCCAGTGGAGCGCCAGCGAGGGGAAGTTCACTTGCACGGCCACATGCTCGCGGTCCATCTGTTCCAGACGGTCCGCCGCCGAGTGGAGCTCGCAGGAGGCCAGGGTATCGAGATGCCCCTTCTCCGCCGCCACGGCCCTGCTGCGCACGAACTGCTCGGAAGGGACCCCCTTCTTGCTTACCGGGTTTCCCCCCATGGCCGGTCCAGGGCCGGTGAAGCGTGGGAAGCTGCGCGAGTCGATCATGAAGGAGAGGTTGCCCTTGACGTCGGACTCGATCACCATGGGCCTGCGGCCCCGGTAGCGCTTGTCCCAGTACTTGTCGGAGAAGGTGTGGTCCCCCTCCCAGACGTGGCTATCGCAATCGTAGACTTCGATCATGGCCCTCACCTCTCTGGACTATCCCAGCCGCGGCGTGCCGGTCTCACTCCGCTGGCCGTCAAAGCTTTCGGCGCGCACCACGAAACGTAGCACGACGCCCCGCCACCGTCAATTTCCAACCTCTCGCTCATCGGCCGAAGGCCTCCCTCAGCGCGGATGCCGCCTCTGCGAATGCCTGCTCGGTCTTGTCCAGTGGAAACGCCATATCGAAGAAACCGTGGACCGTGCCCTGGTACCGGGTGCAAGCCGCCGGCACGCCGGCCTCGACGAGCCGCTGAGCGTACGCCTCGGCCTCGTCACGCACGGGGTCGTATTCGGCGGTGATGACCAGCGCCGGGGGCAAGTTCGAGAGGTCCCGGGCGCGCAGAGGGGCTGCATACGGGTTATTCGCGTCGTCCTCGTTTCGCAAATACTGTCGCCAGTACCAGCTCATGGCCTCGCGAGTCAACCCGTAGTCCGTGCCGTACTCAGCATAGGAGAGCGTATCAGGCGCCGGGTCCACCTCGGTGTGGGCCAGGAGCTGGAGCGCCAGGGCGGGCCCGCCCCTATCGCGGGCCATCAGCGCGACGCCTGCGGCCAAATTGCCGCCCGAGCATGTGCCGCCCACGGCGATGCGGCGAGCATCCGCGCCGAGAGCGGCTGCGTTCTCCGCCACCCAGCGCAGCGCGGCGTGGCAGTCCTCCAACGGCGCGGGGAATTTCGCCTCCGGGGCCAGCCGGAAGCCCACCGACACCACCAGACACTCCGCCGCCTTGGCCAACAAGCGGCAGGTGGCATCGGCGGTCTCAATGCTGCCGAATACCCAGCCACCGCTGTGGAACCAGACGAGCGCGGGATAAGGAGCGGAGGCGCCGGGAGTATAGACGCGCAACGTCAACTCACCGGCCGGTCCCGGGATACGCTGGTCCGCCACGCGCGCCAACTCGGGCCCCGGATTGCGCGGCAGCGACTCGAGGGCCGCCCTCGCCTCCTCAAGCGGACGAGCATCGAGCGGCGTCTTTTCGGACGCTCTCCACTGATCGAGCCAGGCTTTAGCCAGCGGGTCGAGGGGCATGGCAGCCGTTTTCTAGGCCTGAGTAGCTCCGTGGCTAAAAAGCCCGGCGATACGTGGAGCCGAGCGCGGAAGATGGAGCGGTGAGTCTAGCCGCTCACGCCTCCGCCGCTCCCTTCAGATTGGCCAGGGTCTTCTCCATGCCCGAGGTTACGTATGGAGCCCGTATTTGATCGTAATTTTCCACGAGGCCGATCATCTGCGGGTCTGTCTGGGGACCGAAGTCCACCTCGACATCATGGACCACCTTCGTGCCCCCATCCTGGCCGGTAAACTTGAAGAAGCATTGTATACGGCGAATAGATAGGGGTATAGTCCCAAAACAGCCACCTGTGAGAGAATGGTGGCATGGGACGGAAGATTGGGTGCCCTCGATGTCAACACGCCAAGAGCTGGAGCATTCGGCGAGGTAAGAGTCGTTGTGCAGCCTGCCACTACGAGTGGGTGCCCAGGGCGCTACCGCTTCGGTTGTCGCCAGGGGAGTGGCGGCGACTGTTGCGCTGGTTCGTCTTGGGGCAGAGTGCCGAGGTGATTGCCCAGGAGGCCCGCCTGGAGCGAAAGCGAGTCCTGCGAGCCCTGATCGTGGTGCGCCAGGCCATGGTCCGGGACGTTCCCCATGTCTTCTCCGGCGTGGTGGAGGTCGACGAGACCTACCTGGGAGGTTCCTGGCGCAACAGGCGCCTGGCAAAGCGTGTTCAGGGCACGAAGCGGGGCCGTGGAACCACTAAGCAAGCTGTCTTTGGGATCCTGTGTCGAGGTGGCCTGGTGTGGGCGCAAGTGGCACCTAACGTGGAAGCCAAGACGCTGCTGCCGCTCCTGCACCAACGCGTGCAACGTGGCTCCATCGTCTGCTCGGACACCTTTACCAGCTACACGGGCGGCGCAGCGGGGGGCTACGTCCATCGGCTTGTGGACCACAGCCAGGCGTTCAGCGATCGGCAAGGGAGCCACGTCAACGGCTTGGAGGGCTTCTGGGGTTATCTCAAGCGGCGTCTGGCAGCCAAAGGGGGAGTCCGCCGAGAACGGCTGCCCCTCTATCTTGCTGAGTATGTCTGGCGCTACAATCATCGGCGTCTGTTGGGACCAGAACAGGTTAAGACATTGTTCAAGCTGCTTCAAAGCTAATCCGGTGGCTAAAACGGGACTTTACCCTTGTTCTTTATCATGCGTCCGCGTCGGCCATGGAATAGATGCAAGGTATGGCGCCTGAAGATATGAAGGCGCAAATGGAAAAGTGGATGGGTTGGGCCTCTTCTTGTGGAGATAGCCTGGTTGACATGGGCTCGCCGCTTGGGGGCGGACAGAAATTAACCAAGTCCAGCAGTTTGCCCAGCGACAAGGGTGTCACCGGTTATTCGATTCTCCAAGCGGAGGACATCGAATCCGCTCAGGCGTTGCTGAAGGCGCACCCGCACCTTCAAATGGGAGAGGGTTTTGAGATCGGAGTTCACGAGTCACTACAGCTGCCGATGTAATCGCTCGGCGTCTATCGCTGATCGCGGCCTGCCGGATATGGCATCGTCGCGCCACGCTTATCGACTGCGGTTACGGCAGCGGGTAGATCACGCTTGACCTAGAGGCGGTCGATGTCAACGGGCCGCGGGTGAGCGCGCCGCCGCTGCGCTCATCTCCGGTTACGCTAGCTCGGCAGCAGCGGGGCTACGTCCGGCTCCAGCTCTACCTCCAGAGCGTGCATCACATAGGCCAGCATGGTGTAGTAGCCCACGAGCACCGTCAGGTCCACCAGGGCCTTGAGGCCGAAGCGCTTCTGCGCGGCGGTGTACGTGGCATCGCTGACCTTTCGGTCGCGCAATAGCTCCTGAACGTAGTGCACCACCAGACGCTCCTCCGGCGCCAGGCCATCGGGCGCCGTGTCCTGCTGCAGCGCGACGATGGCCTCTTCGCTCACGCCGGCTCGGCGCGCCAGGGGCACATGGTAGGTGAACTCGTACTGGCTGCCGTTGGCACGGGCCGTGGCGAGAATAGCCAGCTCCCGCACTTGGGCGTCGAGCCCCGATTCGAAGCGGACGTAGCTCCCCACGGAGGCCACGCGAGCGGCGGCCTCCGGGCTGTGGAGCAGGGCCGCGAAGGGGTGGGCCAGGCGGCTCCGCTTGGCGGTGATACCGTCCACCAGGTGCCGCTGGGATGACGGCACGTCGTCTCGACTCAGGTACGCCTCGCGGGCCATGCTCGTCTCCTCCTGGAGGGGTCGTCACCTAGTAGTTGGACGTGGCGACGAAGGTTTAACCGAGACCGGGGTTCTGCTGGTCGGGGAGGCGGGATTCGAACCCGCGGCCTCTACGTCCCAAACGTAGCGCGCTACCGTACTGCGCCACTCCCCGTCTAACGCCGCGCGCCCGTGGGGGGCACGCATTCATTATAGGCATCGCTATTTGAGCGGTCAAAGCGCCCCGTCAGTGGCCCCTTGACCGGAGGGCCTCTTTCCAAGAGAATTCAGAACATTCGTTCTATTCACGGAGGCAATCGTGCTCATCCAGCGCACGCCGGACATTTACGAGAAGCTCCAGCACCTGGGCGGCATGGCCACCGACGACATCCTGGACGGGTCGCCCCGGCCCGCCGCCGCGCCGGATCGCCGCCAGCGGGGCGGCGTGACGCCCCACGCCGGGGTCTACCGCGCCGCCATGCCCAACGGCAAGCGCATCTCGCTGATGCGGGTGATGTTCACCCACCAATGCGACTTCGACTGCCACTACTGCCCCAACAGCTACTGGGTCCCCAGGAAGCGCTACGGCTTCAAGGTGGACGAGCTGGCCCGGCTCTTCGACGAGATCACCGCCGCCACATGGTGGACGGCCTCTTCCTCAGCTCCGGCATCTTCAACAGCCCCGGCCACGCCACGGAGCGCCTCATCAACGTGGTGGAGGCAGTCCGGCAACGCTACGGCTTCAAGGACTACATCCACCTCAAGGTGATGCCCGGGACCAACGGCAGCGAGTACCTGGAGGCGGCCCAGCGGCTGGGCACGCGGCTCTCCATCAACATGGAGTCGCCAACCCAGGAGCACTTGGAGAGGGTCAGCGGCATGAAACGGTTCCAGGAGGACATCCTCCAGCCCATGCAGGCAATCCATGCCCTCACTCAAGAGCGGTACGGGGGCGCCGTGGGCCAGGCCACCCAACTGGTGGTGGGCGCCGCCGGCGAGTCGGACTGGGACATCTACCTGCGCCAGCGCCAGCTCTACGGCGACTGGAACTTCAAGCGGGTCTACTACTCCGCCTTCCATCCGGTGCAGTTCACCCCCCTGGAGGAGCACCCCGCCACTCCCATAATCCGGGAGCACCGGCTCTACCAGATGGACTGGCTCTCCCGCGTCTACGGCTTCGCCGAGGAGGAGATGCGCCCCGCCTTCGACGATGGCGGCTTCCTGGACCTGACGGTGGATCCCAAGCTGACCATCGCGGCCCACCAGATGGAGCGGTTCCCCCTGGACGTGAACCACGCCACTCAGGAGGAGTTGGTGCGCGCGCTGGGGATCGGCCCCCTCTCGGCCCAGCGAATCGTCCAGCAGCGGAGTCGCCACGCCATCACCCGCTGGCAGGAGCTCCAGGCCATGGGCGTGACCATAAAGCGGGCGCTGCCCTTTATCCGCTACCCCGGCCACAAACCGGTCCAGGCCACCCAGGGGCGGCTTCCGTTGTTCCACGAGCTCTCCGCCGACCCGGTCACGGCAAGCCCGGCGCTCCCGAGTGCACAGACGTCGACGCGGAGCTTCGAACAGGTGCACCAGGCCCACGTGGGCGCCGGCTGCCACACCTGCCCCCTGCACCAGACGGCCTGCGGAGGGATGTCAGCGGTCGCGGCGTAGCGGGCGGTGAGTATGGACCGTGCACGTGCCGGAGCTGGAGGAGACATGGAGGCGGGCAGCGACGCTTTTCAGCGGCAGCTAGCGGCCATCCGTGACGACCGGACCCACGGAGCGGCCCTCCTCGCCCAGCGGGCCATCTGGGCGCTGGCCCAGGCGGCCATGGCGGAGGGCGCCACCCCCGAATCGGTGCGGGAGGCCGCGGCCCGACATGGTCTCCGTGGACAACGGAGCGCGTCTCCTGCTAGACCGCCTCCGATCGGCGGAGTGGGCGCTCTCCAAGGCGCCGGCGCTGGCCACCGGACTTATCGCCGAGACCCAGGAGTGGGCGGAGCGGGCGGCCGGGCACGCGGCCTCACTCATCCCCGAGGGCGGAGTGGTCCTCACGTGCAGCTACAGCGCCACCGTGGTCCTGACGCTCGCAGCGGCGTGGCGCGACGGGCGGCGGTTCCGGGCCCAGGTGCTGCCATCGGCGGGTTACGGGACGCGCACCGCGGAGGAAGCCGGCAAGCACGGCGTGGACGCACGGGTGGTCGACACCCTGCCCAAGAACGCCACGGCGCAAGACACCGTCGGGCTCATCGGGGCCGACGCCATCTCCCTGGGCGGGTCGGTGGTGAACGGAGCGCCCAGCCTGGGCCTGGCCCGCTGGTGCGCCGATCGTGGACTCCCTTTCTACGTTGTAAGCGACTCGCTGAAGGTCGCGGCCGGAGCCGTTACAGAGAGCGCCCCCCTGCCCCGCGGCGTCGAGCGCATCTCCGCCCGCTACATCACCGCCCTGATCACCGAGGCGGGACCCAGGACGTCCCGGGCCGGAAGCGGCAGCCGGACGGCCCCCGGCGCCGCGCCTCCTACTGCGTAGCCCCGTGCGCCTCAGGCGGCTTCTCGTCCGGCTCGGCCCCCGCCTGCTCCTCCTCATCCCCCGGTCCCTCGGCGGGCGGTGGCCCGCCGCCCGGCGGATGGTCGCGGAGCCAGCGGGCGATGTCGTTCAGCGCCGGCGGGGCCACGTAGAAGACCTGGATGTCCTGGGGGAGCTGCACCTGATGGTCTTGGCTCACGATCAGGAGGCCCACCTGGTCCTTCTCAAGCGTCTGGTCGATGCGCTGGGCGATAGCCTCGTAGCGGCGTTTGAGCGCATCGCGGTACCACTCGGAGAGCTGGCGCGCCACCCTGGCGCTGACCAGCCCCTGGAACATGCACCGCTGCAAGTCCAGTACCTCCAACAGCGCCTCCGTATCCTCCGTGGGCCGGAGCCGGGCGCCCCGCTCACACGTCTCCTTTAGCATGGGGTAGGCCGCTGGGTTCCCCTGCTCCAGCGATGCGAGAGCCGCCTCCCCCTCCCGGTCAGAGCCCTCGTGATAGATGTGGACGACGGCGCCCAGGCCGGCCTCCAGCTTCCGGACCTGCACCCCGGCCTCGCGCCAGTAGCGTTCGACCAGCTCTCGAAGCTCATCGTCGTCGCGCACGGCCGCCATCAGCGGCACCAGCAGCAGCTTCCGCGCACCGGAGAACTGCTCCGTCGACGCCTTGCCAACGCTGCCCAACGTCATAGAAACCGCAGCCTCCTTGAGGATGGGACCAGTGTAGCAGAGCCCCATCCCACGGCGCCCCCCTGTCCTATGGCGTCCCAAAGGGGAGCGCCGGCAGCGTGGTATCATGGGCCGGCTATGTCCACCGTTGGCGTGCTCACGAGCAGCGACCTGGGCGCCCGCGGCCAGCGCGAGGACACCAGCGGCCAGCTCGTCCAGCAGTTGCTCGCCCCGCCCGAGTACGAGCACCTACGCTACGTTGTGGTGCCCGACGACACCGAAACGATCCAGGAGCATCTGGTCCGCTGGGCGGACGACGACCGCCTCGACCTGATCGTCACCACCGGGGCCACGGGGCTGACGGAGCGCGACGTGATGCCGGAGGCGACCCTGGCCGTGGTGGACCGCCTGGCGCCGGGCATAGCTGAGGCGCTGCGGGCCCACGGCATGACCAAGACGCCCATGGCCATGCTGGGCCGCGGCGTGGCGGGCGTGCGCGGCCGGACACTTATCGTGAACCTGCCCGGAAGCCCCAAGGCGGTCCGCGACTCTCTGGAGTTGCTGGCGCCGGTCCTGCCCCACGCCCTGGAGCTCCTGAAAGGCTCGGCTCAGGGCCACCCGGTGTAGCGCCCGCACATGGAGATCCACATCCTGACCCTCTTCCCGGAGATGTTTCCGGCCCCCCTGGGCGCGGGTATCGTGGGCCGGGCCCAGCAGGCCGGCCTCGCCCGCGTCCACCTGCACGACATTCGGGAGCACACCCACGACCGCCACCGGACCGCCGACGACTCGCCCTTCGGCGGTGGGCCCGGCATGGTCTTGCGGCCGGAGCCGCTCTTCGAGGCGGTGGAGGCCCTCCCGTTGCCAGCGGGAGCGCCCGTGGTCCTGCTCTCGCCCCAGGGCAAACCCTTCAGCCAGGCCGAAGCCGAACGGCTGGCGAAGGAACCGGTGCTAACGCTGGTCTGTGGCCGATACGAAGGCGTGGACGAGCGCGTGCGGCAGCACCTGGCCACCGAGGAGCTGAGCGTCGGCGACTACGTGCTCACCGGCGGCGAGCTGGCGGCCATGATGGTGGTCGAAGCGGTGGTGCGGCTGCTCCCGGGCGCGCTCGGACACGGGGCCGAGGCGACCAGCGACGATACGTACACCTCCGGGCTGGTGCAGCACCCTCAGTACACGCGCCCCGCCGATTTTCGCGGTTGGCGCGTGCCCCCCACCCTCCTCTCTGGAGCCCACGCCCAGATCGCCCGCTGGCGGCGCCATGAGGCGCTCCGCCGGACGCTGGAGCGGCGGCCGGACCTGCTCGCCAGCGCCGAGCTCACGACCGAGGACCGCGAGGAGCTACGACGCTTGGGATGGGAAAACGAGGGTAAAAGGGACTGAGGACTAAAACGCCGGCTACACGGCCACGGTGGCCGGCTGGCGCACAGCGTGGCGGTCGGCGGGGGTGGTAGCCTCGCGCCAGAGCGAGAGGTTGAGGACCTCCTCGGCGGCCAGAATCCGGTCGCTTCCCACCGGGGCCAACTGCCACCCGTGGGCCACGGCCCGGCGCAGGACGCCATGCTTGGAAGCCACCGTCTCCTCAGGATCGCGGTCGGCGGACGAGACCACTCCAGCGGTCAGGTGGAGCAGCGTGGGGATCAGAGCGCCCAGAAAGGCCACGGTCCCCCTCGTCGTCTCCACCATCGCAATCTGGTGGCCTGCCGCGGGACCCGGCGCTGGCTCCACCCAAACGCCCGACGCCACTTCCTGGCGGCCATCGATCAACTCAAGCTGGCCCGCCTCCTTCAGCGGCAGAAAATCGTCGGCCCGGTAATGGCGGCGGCTGCGCTCGTTGGGCTCGCACGCCTCCTCCCAAGCGGCCCGCTGGGCCACGTAACGGGCGTTGGGAAACGTAGGCAGCAGACGACCGGAGTAGGTGCCGTAGGTCGCCCCGCCGGCGTACTGCGCGTGCATATGTGTCAGGACCACCACCGCCACATCGCGGGCGGCCACGCCCAGCTCTCGCAGGTCTCGCATCAGGGAGGAACGGCCACGGACTGGCGCCGCCTCCATTGGGGGCGGGTCCTTATCTCCCGGACCAACGTTCACCAGAATCCAGCCGGACGGATGGGAGACGAGCATGCAGTAGTTGCCAACGGACACCCGGTTCTGGCGATCGGGGGCGCGAAAGGCCTCCCAGCGCTCTTTAGCCGCAGCGCCGAAGAGGCAACCGCCATCGGTCCGTGTGACCCCGACACGGAGCAACTGTGTCAACGGCTCCTTGATTTTGACCATGAACACCTAGCAATACGAGGCTGCGCCTATTATTAGATGAACAAGTCTTAAATTGTCAATAGGTTTTTTCTCAAACTTAATATATTCTTCTACCCAATTCTTCTACGCCATAGCCTCCCGTCCTCACTCGGGCTCCGGCGTCAATGGCACAAAGCCAGCCGGCGAGCCCGCACCGCGGGAATCGCACTCCGAGAAAATGGTCCGCTCCTCCCGGTTGCCGGACAGCCCGTCTCTGAGCAAACGCACCACCAACGGTGAAATAGCGAACGACTGCGGATATGATGGGAATCGCCGCCATATAAGTCCTGGCCGCGCCCCTCCAAGCGGCGTCCCGCTGTGTCACCGGTCGGAGCGCAGCAACATCGAGAAGGAGCAAGATATGACTGGATTCGAGTTTGAAACGTCCGCTATCATCAACGACGTCGTCAGCGTGGCCGCCTTACTCGTGGGGGCGTGGATACTCCTGTTCGTGCTCCGACGGGCGATTCCGCGCCACATCACGCTCCGGATTCCCCGTATCCGTAAGGAGGCCCCCGACCAGCTCGCACAGCGGTCGAACACGCTGGCGGGGGTCGTCATGCGGGCGGTCTCCTTCGGTAACTCCCTCCCCGGCCGCACGGCCGGGACCGGGAACAAGGTGCGCTGAGACGCAATTGACACCTCATGGGCCCACGGCTATCTTGAATACCGTCCTCAACTACTGAATGCGGACCAACGTCAACGGCCACGGAGGAGCGCTGAATGAAAGTCTTCTGGCAGCAGATGAGCAACCGCCAAGTGTTGGTGCTGAGCCCCGGCGATGGCATGGAGGAAGAGACCGTCGGCGGCGTGCGGGAGACCAAACGCGGCTTCGATGCCTTCGCCAAGACCTTTGGCTATGACCCGGGCCGCGCCCAAAAGGGCATGCCCACATTGGAGGAGGCGAAGGCGTTTGTGGAATCCTTCAGGCCGTGGGAGCTCTTTCCGAACGCCGAGGGGTTGAGCGTCGAGCCCGAGGTGAGGTCTCCCGTTCCGTAACCTCCACCTCCGCTCCGTCGGCCCACGCTTTCTGTGCAACCATGCGCCATTTACGAATGCGCGAAGCCTGTCCTAAGCAAAAAAGAGCGCCATCAGCCAGCCGCCGCCCGATGAATGCTGGCCCCGGCTCGGACATGAGATCTGCCCGGCTGGGACATGAGATCTGATCGAAGGGGCAATTCGTATTAGCATATGGAACCGCCAACAGACGAGGCGCTGCTGAAGGATATCGGCCTGGAAGATGAGCAGGCCCTGGCCCTCTTTTACGACCGGTATGGAAGGCTCGCCTACTCGCTGGCCTACCGAATCCTGGGCGACAGCGGCGGCGCGGAGGATGTGGTCCAGGAGTCGTTTCTGAGTGTGTGGCGCATGGCCACCAGCTTCAATGGCCAGCGGGGAAGCGCGCGCACATGGCTCCTGTCGGTGGTGCACCATAGGGCCATCGATGCCACCCGCCAGCGACGCCGGCGGCCGTCGGTACCGCTGGACCAGGAGGGTTTCGATCACTCCCCTATCGAGCTGGCCGAGGTTTGGACCGCCCTGGCCAACCGTCTCGACCGCCAGGCCCTGGATAAAGCGCTGGCCCGCATACCCAAGGAGCAGCGAGAGGTCATACAACTGGCCTACTTCGGAGGCTACACCCACCGAGAGATGGCTGGCCGGCTGCTCCTGCCACTGGGCACGGTGAAGTCGCGCATTCGCAAAGGCTTGGAGAAGCTCCGGGTCCTCTTGATAGACCACGATAGAGGCGCTTGAAGTGCCGTACCACAGCAAGTTTGAAGCGTTAGCGGCGGGATACGTCCTCATGACCCTGGATGCTGAGGAGCATTCGGCTTTCGAGGACCACCTGTCGGGGTGCGCCGAGTGCGCGCGGCTCGTGGCGGAGCTGAAGGGCGTCGTCCACTCGCTGCCGCTGCTCGTGGATGAACAGGACCCGCCGGCGGCCCTCAAGGCGCGCATCCTGGCGGCTGCCGGTGGCGAAGGGGCACGCGTGAGAAGCGCCGTCGTCGTCGTAGAGGCGCCCGCCCCTGCCCGCTGGAGGCTTTCCGCCTGGCGCGCCGCGCTGGCGGCGGGCGCCGCCCTGCTCCTGCTGACGGTGGCCGGACTTGCCGTATGGACCTCCCGCCTACAGGACACGGTCAGCCGTAACGAGCTCTATCAGGCCAAAACGGTCCAGGCCATCTCTATCATGGGCCAAGCCGAGCATTGGTGGCCCATCCAGCGCACGGCGGCCGCGCCCGACGCCACCGGGTCGTTGGCCTACGCCGAGAAGCAGGAGGCGGCCTGCCTGGTGATATGGGGCCTCCCCCATGCCGAGGACAAGACGTACCAGGTCTGGATCATGAAGGAGGGCGTGGCCACTGCCGCGCGTCCTCTGCGGACGATGGACACGGGCATGTGGATCGTAATCCCCGGCGCGCTGGACCAGATGGACACGATCACCATCAGCCTGGAGCCGCCCGGTATTCCGGACCGGCCCCACGGCACCATCATGGCCACCGTCTCGCTCGTTCCCTAACGCCGTGGCGCCAGGCGTTGCCGCCGTGGCGTTTCGTGTCTAGGCTCCCCCCTCCGGCCCATCTTCACTCCTCACGGTAGAAAGCTCCTCTCTTGCTCGTTATGAGCAGTTTGGGGAGGCCTTCGCCCACGCCTTGAGCCCCAGCACCTCCTGGGTCCGGACGCACTTGAGGTTCCCCAAAGCCATAGATAACATCTATGCTTACAATAGAAGCGATGCTCTTGTGTTATACCTTGGCCCCGCTTATACTGGGCGACGGCGCTTCTGGTCCCAGCGTGGTGCGCGGTCTCTTTACACGCGACGATATTCTGCCCCTGAACGCCGCTGCCCGCGCGCAGCACAACCCCACGGCCCAGACGATAAAGCCGGACGCCGACTGAGTAATCGGTATGCCACCCACCATTGAAATAACGGGTACGCTCACGCCTGAGTTCAAGGAGATCTTGAGCCCGGAGGCCCTCGACTTCGTCGCGGGCCTCGCCCGAGAGTTCGAGCCGCGCCGAAGAGAGCTGATGCAAGCGCGCGCCACCCTTCAGGCCGAGCTCGATGCCGGGCGCCTCCCCGACTTCCTGTCCGAAACGAAGGGGGTCCGGGAGCGGGACTGGCGGGTGGCCCCCGCCCCCGAGGACCTGATCGACCGCCGGGTGGAGATCACCGGCCCCTGCTCGGACCGCAAGATGGTGATCAATGCGCTGAACTCCGGCGCTCAGGTCTACATGTCAGACCTGGAGGACTCCCACTCCCCCGGCTGGTCCCAGACCATCGAAGGCCAGATAAACCTGCGCGACGCCGCCACGGGCGATATCGAGTTCACGGACCCCAACGGCACCGAGTACCGCCTCAAAGACCGGACCGCCACCCTCAATGTCCGGCCCAGGGGGCTCCACCTGGTCGAGCGCCATCTGCTGGTGGACGGCGAGCCCGTCTCCGCCAGCCTCTTCGACTTCGGCCTCTACCTCTTTCATAACGCCCAGACGCTTATCGAACGGGGCACCGGCCCCTACGTCTACCTGCCCAAGCTCCAGGCCCATACCGAGGCGCGCTTCTGGAACGACATCTTCCTTCACGCCCAGGAGCAGCTCGGCCTGGCCCCCGGCACCGTCAGGGCCACGGTCCTCATCGAGCACATTCTGGCGGCCTTCGAGATGGAGGAGGTCCTCTACGAGCTGCGCGACCACGTCACCGGCCTCAATCTGGGCCGGTGGGACTACATCTTCAGCTTCATCAAGACCTTCCGCCGCGGCAAAGGCGTTACCTTCCCGGACCGGGCCCTGCTGACCATGGCCACCCCCTTTCTCCGCTCGGCGGCCGAGCTGCTCGTCCAGACCTGCCACAAGCGGGGCGCCCACGCCCTGGGCGGCATGTCGGCCTACATCCCGCGCCGCGACGATTCGGAGGCGAACGAGCGGGCCTTCGCCCAGGTCCGGACCGACAAGGAGCGCGAGGCGTCCCAGGGGTACGACGGCGCCTGGGTGGCCCACCCCGGACTGGTCCCCACGGTCCAAGAGGTCTTCCAGCGGGCCTTCCCAGGCCTCAATCATCTCAACTACGTCCCCGAGGTCCGGGTCACGGCCAAGGACCTGCTCCGGGTCCCCGAGGGCGAGATCAGCGAGGCCGGCCTCCGCAACGCCGTCAGCGTCGCCCTCCAGTACCTCGACGCATGGCTCCAGGGCCGGGGCGCGGTGCCCATTTACGCGCTGATGGAGGACACCGCCACCGCGGAGATCGCCCGGTCCCAGCTCTGGCAGTGGATATGGCGCGACGCCCGCTTCTCAGATGGCCGGCCCGTGACCACGGAGCTCTATCTAAAAGTCCGCGCGGAGGAGACCGCCAAGCTCTCGGACGCCCGCGGGCCCGAGCGGAGAGACACGCTGGACAGGGCATCGGAGCTGCTGGACGAGCTGGTCACCAGTCCCACGTTCACCGAATTTCTCACGCTGCCCGGATACCAGTCCCTGGAGTAGCCGCTACGGAGGCATGAATCAACTCTCACAGCCCTGACCCGATCGAACAGGCACGGGCGCTCGAGGAGCGTTGGGCCACCGACCCGCGTTGGCGCGGGGTCCAGCGCGACTACACGGCCACCGAGGTGGTCAAGCTCCGGGGCTCGCTGCCCATCGAGCACACCCTGGCGCGGGCGGGGGCCGAGCGTCTGTGGCGCCTGCTCCAAACCCAGGACTATGTGGCCACCTTCGGCGCGCTGACCGGGGCCCAGGCCACCCAGATGGTGCGGGCCGGCCTCCAGGCCCTCTATGTGAGCGGCTGGCAGGTGGCGGCCGACGCCAATCTCGCCTCCCAGACCTACCCCGACCAGAGCCTCTACCCCTCCAGCAGCGTCCCCGCCCTGGTCAAGCGGCTCAACAACGCCCTGATCCGCGCCGACCAGATCGATGTCCTGGAGAGCAGGAACGGCATCCACTGGTACGCACCGATGGTGGCCGACGCCGAGGCGGGGTTCGGCGGTCCCATCCACGCCTTCGAGCTAATGAAGTCGATGATCGAGGCGGGTGCCGCTGGGGTCCACTTCGAGGACCAGCTCGCCGCCGAGAAGAAGTGCGGGCACATGGGCGGAAAGGTCCTGGTGCCCACCTCCCAGTTCATCCGCACCTTGAACGCGGCCCGCCTGGCCGCCGACGTGCTGGGCGTCCCCACCCTGCTGGTGGCCCGGACCGACTCCCTCAACGCCACGCTCCTCACCAACGACGTGGACCCCCGCGACCAGCGGTTCGTCACCAGCGAGCGTACCGCCGAGGGCTACCACGTGGTGCGCGGCGGCCTCGACTCGGCCATCGCCAGGGGTCTTAGCTACGCCCCCTACGCCGACCTCCTCTGGTTCGAGACCTCCGTGCCAGATTTGGAGGAGGCCCGGATCTTCGCCGAGGCGGTCCACGCGGAGCACCCCGGCAAGCTCCTGGCCTACAACTGCTCTCCCTCCTTCAACTGGAAGGCCAGTCTGGACGACGACGTGATCGGCCGGTTCCAGAGGGAGCTGGCCACCATGGGCTACAAGTTCCAGTTCATCACCCTGGCCGGCTGGCACCTGGTGAACCTCGACGCCTTCGAGCTGGCCAAGGCCTACGCCGAGGAGGGCATGACAGCCTACGTCCGCGTCCAGGAGCGGGAGTTCGCCCGCGAGAGCGACGGCTATACCGCCACCAGGCACCAGCAGGAGGTGGGGGCCGGCTATTTCGACCAGGTCCTCCTCACCGTGAGCGAGGGTGAGGCCTCCACCAGCGCCCTGGCCGGCTCCACCGAGGCCAACCAGTTCGGATGAGCCACCGCACGGCAGCCGGCGCGCTGAGGAGGACTCCATGGAACTGAAGCCCCTGGGCGGCACCGGCGTCATGGTGCCTGAGATCGGCCTGGGCACCTGGCAGTACCGCGGCGACCCCCAGGTGGTCCACAAGGCGCTGGAGCTCGGCGGACCCCACATCGACACAGCCGAGAACTACCGGACCGAGGGGCTCGTGGGCAAGGCGGTCGGCGGCAACCGCGACGCCTACTTCATCGCCACCAAGGTCTCGTCGTCCCACCTTCAGCACGACGACGTGCTGGCCGCCGCCGAGGGCAGCCTGAAGTTGCTGGGGACCGACTACATGGACCTCTACCAGCTCCACGCCCCCAACCCCAGCGTTCCCATCGATGAGACGATGGGGGCCATGGAGGAGCTGCTGTCTGCGGGGAAGGTGCGGCACGTGGGGGTCAGCAATTTCTCGGTGCGGGAGTTGCGGGAGGCCCAGCAGGCCTTCCACCCGCACCCCATCGTCTCCAACCAGGTGCTCTACAGCATCTTCAGCCGTGAGATCGAAGGGGAGCTGCTGCCCTACTGCGAGGCGAACCAGGTGACGGTCGTCGCCTACAGCCCGCTGGCCCAGGGCCGGCTGGAGGCGGAACTGCGCGCCCGGCCCCGGCTGACACAGACGCTAGACCAGGTCTGCGCCGCGACGGGTAAGACCCGCGCTCAGGTGCTGCTCCGCTGGTGCGTCCACCACCCGTGGGTTATCACCATACCGGCAACCAACAGAGTCCACCGGGTGCAGGAGAACTACGGCGCGTCCGGCTGGCGGCTCACGCCCGAGCAGTACACCGCCTTGTCCGAAGCGGCCGGGTAGCGCTTCTCCAGCGGCGGCATGGGCGCTATCCTCCCCTGGGCAACGCGCCAGCCTTCCCTGTTCCAGCTTCGCCGAGCGTCATTGCCACCCACACGGATTCTATGGGGTTACGGAGCGATAAGCGCCCGGGTCACGGCGGTCTGGGCGCCCGAGTCCCGGCGCCACTCCGACTCCTGGAACGCCCGGTCTATCTCCTCCAGCGCGTAGCGGTTTGAGACGATCTCGTGGTACGGGTACCGGTCCCTGGTGCGCGCGATGAACTCCAGCACCTTGGGGATGGTCCACGGGTCGTAGAGGCCGATGCCAAGGATATTGACCCGATTGTAGACGAGCTGCGCCGGGCTCAGCGACACCGTTTCCTTCTGGCTGATGGCGCCGATCTCCACGTAACGGCCCGCCGGCCTCACCATCCGGACCCCCTCGATAAAGGCGGGGCCGAAGCCCACCAGGCCCATCACCACATCGGCGCCGAGGCCGCCGGTCAGCTCCTTCACGCGCTCCACCCGCGCCTCGGCGGTTGGGTACTCGTTCAGGTCGATGGTCTGGTCGGCTCCCATGCGCTTCGCCAGCTCCAGCCGCGGCGCCAGACCGTCGATGGTAATGACCTGGGCGGCGCCTCGCTCCTTGGCAACGGCGGTCGCAAAGAGCCCCAGGCCGCCGGCCCCCTGGATGACGACCATCTCGCCGAACTTGACGTCCGCCTTCTCCAGCCCGAACGTCACCTCGCTGTAGGCGCAGTTCACCGGCCCCACCAGCTCGTCGGGAAGCTCGTCGGGCACCTTGAAGACCCAGTGGTCGGGGCGAAGGTAGTAGTAGTCGGCGAAGGCGCCGGTGAAATAGGGGAGCTCGCCCAGCACGGGGGTTACGTCCCAGATGTGGGGGCAGGCGTACAGGTCACCCGTGGAGCAGACGCGGCATCGGCGGCACGGATAGAAATAAGAGTAGGCCACCCGGTCTCCCTCTCGAAGGGGCTCGCCCAAGGAGTCGGTGCCAACCCCCTTGCCCAGGCGATGGACCCGGCCCATCATTTCGTGTCCCATCGCGCTGCCGTCCGAGCTATAGCGGTACGGTTCCATATCGCCCCGCCAGACGTGCAGGTCGGAGCCGCAGATGTTGGCGGCCGTTACCC
This sequence comes from Dehalococcoidia bacterium, assembly GCA_965249185.1. GTDB lineage: Bacteria > Chloroflexota > Dehalococcoidia > Lucifugimonadales > Australimonadaceae > CBDFLS01. Next base: position 68,100 of record CBDFLS010000001.1, on the reverse strand, counting down.
TGATCAGGACCGCTCCGGGCTCCAGCTCGGGGAGCGGGTACTCGCGCAGCTCGAATTTCTGCCCCGGGCCCTTGAAGACGGCGAGCCTCCCAGTCTCTGCCACGGCGCCCTCCTTTCGACTCCTCACACGCGTACGGCGAAGCATCCAGAAGTATACACTTCGAACCCCGGCCACGACGATTGACTCGCCTAGCGTCAAAGCCGATAATCGAAACTCCTCAGCGCCACAGGAGGTCCCATGAGTCTGACGAAAGAGCGAGTCGAAGAGCTGGCCCAGCAGCTCATCACCGCGGCATCCACCCGGGTGCCCATCGCCCCCCTCACCGAGACCGATGAGGGGATCACGGTGGAGGACGCCTACCGGGTGCAGCTTGCCGTGCTGGAGCACCGGCTCGCCGCCGGACGGAAGGTGGTGGGCAAGAAGGTGGGGCTTACCAGCGCGGCCATGCAGCAGATGCTCGGCGTGAACGAGCCGGACTACGGGCTGATCCTGGACGACATGCTCATCGAGGACGGCGCCGAGCAGCCCACCAGCCGGCTCCTGCAGCCGCGCGTCGAGCCCGAGATCGCCTTCAAGCTCAAATCGGGCCTCAAGGGGCCCAACGTGACCATGGAGCAGGTGCTGGAGGCCACCGACTACGTGTTCCCCGCCCTGGAGCTCATCGACAGCCGAATCAAGGACTGGAAGATCAAGCTGCCGGACACCATCGCGGACAACGCCTCATCGGCGGGAGTCGTGGTGGGGACCAACCGCCTGCGCCTCCAGGGCGTAGACCTGGTCGCGGAGGAGGTGGTGCTCGAGAAGAACGGCAAAGAGGTGGGCCGCGCCAGGGGCGAAGCGGTGCTGGGCCACCCGGCTGAGGCCGTGGCCTGGGTCACCAACAAGCTCCACGAATACGGCATCACCATGAACGCCGGCGACATCATCATGCCCGGCGCCCTCACCGGCGCCGCCAGCGTGCAGGCCGGCGACACCGTCCGCGCCACCTTCACCACCATCGGCAGCGTCTCCCTACGGTTCGTCTAGGGCCGCGAGACGCCGCCGCGCCCTGCATACGAAGCGGGTGCTTGATGCCCTCATCACTTGGCTTTGAAGCGAGTTCGCTCCAAAGCTGGTCACCCGCTTAGTTTTTAGAGGGTCCGGCGCTTGCGGATGAACGACTGCGGATCAGCCTCCAGCATCTGTTGCGCGTGTTCCGCCACCTTCCGGAAAACCTCCATCGGCTGAGCGCCGGTGAATTTTATATGGGTAAAGTCCCGTTTTAGCCACCGGATTAGCTTTGAAGCAGCTTGAACAATGTCTTAACCTGTTCTGGTCCCAACAGACGCCGATGATTATAGCGCCAGACATACTCAGCAAGATAGAGGGGCAGCCGTTCTCGGCGGACTCCCCCTTTGGCTGCCAGACGCCGCTTGAGATAACCCCAGAAGCCCTCCAAGCCGTTGACGTGGCTCCCTTGCCGATCGCTGAACGCCTGGCTGTGGTCCACAAGCCGGTGGACGTAGCCCCCCGCTGCGACGCCCGTGTAGCTGGTAAAGGTGTCCGAGCAGACGATGGAGCCACGTTGCACGCGTTGGTGCAGGAGCGGCAGCAGCGTCTTGGCTTCCACGTTAGGTACCACTTGCGCCCACACCAGGCCACCTCGACACAGGATCCCAAAGACAGCTTGCTTAGTGGTTCCACGGCCCCGCTTCGTGCCCTGAACACGCTTTGCCAGGCGCCTGTTGCGCCAGGAACCTCCCAGGTAGGTCTCGTCGACCTCCACCACGCCGGAGAAGACATGGGGAACGTCCCGGACCATGGCCTGGCGCACCACGATCAGGGCGCGCAGGACTCGCTTTCGCTCCAGGCGGGCCTCCTGGGCAATCACCTCGGCACTCTGCCCCAAGACGAACCAGCGCAACAGTCGCCGCCACTCCCCTGGCGACAACCGAAGCGGCAGCGCCCTGGGCACCCACTCGTAGTGGCAGGCTGCACAACGACTCTTACCTCGCCGAATGCTCCAGCTCTTGGCGTGTTGACATCGAGGGCACCCAATCTTCCGTCCCATGCCACCATTCTCTCACAGGTGGCTGTTTTGGGACTATACCCTTTAGTATTTAGCTAATGGTGGGCCTACGTGTACTGAATTGCGAACTTTCCGGCTAGTGGTCGCACTCTAGGGCCTCTCACGATGGCATGGTCTGATTCATCGCAAAGCCTTCTCAATGAAGTCGAACGTTTCCATAGTGGAGACGGGCGTCCCAGGCGCGAATCGTCCCGTTCGCTTCTCGATGCTCGCGAGAGAATCCCCTCGGCGGAGGACATACAAGGGCGCCACAGGGCAGGGTTCACCTGCAATGCACAGTATTTCCGAGACTATCGCTTCTACGTAGACGTCTGATGGCAGCTGCAAATGTTGGCCCGCGATTTGGATCACGGACCCCGCAGTATGCGGTCCCCATGGTGGTGGTCCACGCCGTGCTTTGACCTCCTCCCGCTCTTCGCTGGTCACAGTGTCCTGGGATGAACGAGGCTCTGGTATGTTCGGCGGGGGAGATGGCGTAGGTTTTGGGGGTGGTGGTGTTGAAGGTTGAGAGCCACCGGGCGTTCCCAGCAGCGAGGTGTTCCCGTGGGAGCCGCCGTATCGTCGGCCTGTGTCGGCATCGAAGGCTACCAGACCCACCGAGAAGTCCTGCCGCTTTTCCTCGGGCACGATGCCGCCGGTTCGCCAGGAACCCTGAGCTTCGACGACCCATACCAATGGGTCCGAGTCCGTTGTCGGTGTTGACCCTCTCATCGCCTGGAACTCGCCTCTCCCCATAAGACGAACAACCGGCGAGTGGGGTTTGCCAGTGACATTGAGTTCGGGGACGGCGAAGCTCAGATAGGCCAACCCAAGCCGAGCGGCCAATCGTTCCGAGATTCGCGGCCCCTGCTCACTGGCCGCGGGCCGGTGCTCCTCCCCCAGTGCGCTCCATACGGACAGGGTGACGACAGCGTCCGTCATGATGCCCCGCGAGAGCTCTCCCGACTCCAACCAGAAGGCCCGCACCACGGACGTGCCATCGGCGAGCCTAAAGTAGAGAAAATAGCGCGGCCCCTCACGGTCGCGACGCCCCTGGTCCACGGGCGAATCCAACACCATTTCGACGAAACGTTCGATGGCGCGTTCTTCCTCTATCTTGCCGAGGACCACATCTTCCCATTTTCCACTTTCGTGCCGAGCACCTTAATCGAGTTCTTGGTGCTGAGGACGTCGATGGACGTGACCTTGCCTCGAATGTCCAGCAGGTCCTCGCCGATCCTGGCCCCAGGGTTCGTGTCCGCCTCGAACAGGGTTACCTCGCCGTCCTCTAATCCGGAAGGGTATAGTCCCAAAACAGCCACCTGTGAGAGAATGGTGGTATGGGACGGAAGATTGGGTGCCCTCGATGTCAACACGCCAAGAGCTGGAGCATTCGGCGAGGTAAGAGTCGTTGTGCAGCCTGCCACTACGAGTGGGTGCCCAGGGCGCTGCCGCTTCGGTTGTCGCCAGGGGAGTAGCGGCGACTGTTGCGCTGGTTCGTCTTGGGGCAGAGTGCCGAGGTGATTGCCCAGGAGGCCCGCCTGGAGCGAAAGCGAGTCCTGCGAGCCCTGATCGTGGTGCGCCAGGCCATGGTCCGGGACGTTCCCCATGTCTTCTCCGGCGTGGTGGAGGTCGACGAGACCTACCTGGGAGGTTCCTGGCGCAACAGGCGCCTGGCAAAGCGTGTTCAGGGCACGAAGCGGGGCCGTGGAACCACTAAGCAAGCTGTCTTTGGGATCCTGTGTCGAGGTGGCCTGGTGTGGGCGCAAGTGGTACCTAACGTGGAAGCCAAGACGCTGCTGCCGCTCCTGCACCAACGCGTGCAACGTGGCTCCATCGTCTGCTCGGACACCTTTACCAGCTACACGGGCGTCGCAGCGGGGGGCTACGTCCACCGGCTTGTGGACCACAGCCAGGCGTTCAGCGATCGGCAAGGGAGCCACGTCAACGGCTTGGAGGGCTTCTGGGGTTATCTCAAGCGGCGTCTGGCAGCCAAAGGGGGAGTCCGCCGAGAACGGCTGCCCCTCTATCTTGCTGGGTATGTCTGGCGCTATAATCATCGGCGTCTGTTGGGACCAGAACAGGTTAAGACATTGTTCAAGCTGCTTCAAAGCTAATCCGGTGGCTAAAACGGGACTTTACCCATAAGCATCCTATTCCTCTGAGAAAATTGAGTCGCAGCAGGAAGGTCCTCTGCCCTGACGCACCGCTCACCCATTGCGTGGGAGTGGTCTTACATTGAATAGGACGTATCGGCTCAAGCAAAAGTTCCCCGATAGCAAAGAAGCCCGCGCGATGCCAACGGTCCTGGATTGTTCGCTTGAGCCCATACTTGATAGTACGCTTCAAATCAATAAAGCGTTCCCTCACGGAAGTGATCTGGTGGTGTCGGCTCACGTGATGACCGGACTTAGCTGGCAACCTTCCTGGGGAACAGAGCATACATATCGGTCCTTCCGGCTTGACGGGATCCGCTGCCTCGCCGAACACGTGACGCACACCACCGTACTTCCACCTGGCCACCCGGATTCCTGCGATCAGGACGCGGCAGGCGGGATCATTGAGAGAAGCCACAGTAATACTGTCATCGACTACGAATCACCCAACGCTGCTCTTTCGTCGCCTTGCCTCCATCTGAGAACGTTCCATACCGCAAGCCCTACAAGGACCAGCGCGACAGGCCCATACCAGTGCGCAGTTGTCAGGAATACCGGCGGAGCAAGGGATGCCCCCAGGTACAGCAAGGACAGTCCCAGCCCCAGAAAACCCCAACGCCCCCTGTTACCGTCGCTCCAGATGATCGCAGACCCCGCAGCGACCCCTATCAATCCAATCGGCGCCAGGACGGCTGACCAGTACGGGGCTCGCGTTGAAGTCAATGAAGGAAGCGATACCGCGATGAAGAGCGCACTGAGGGCCACCGAGCAGCAAGCAGCAACCAACGACGCAACGGCAAGGTGGCTCACGGGTAACCTGTGTCCTCGTAACCGGCGGAGGTACTGCCTCGCTATCCAGCCCACACAGAATGCCAAGGATGCCGCTCCGCCATAGAAGACTGTGAGGGCGAAGACGAACGCGACGGGGTGGGAATCTAGAGAGAGGTTCCCATAGATGGCCGTCGCGATGGACAGGCCGACCAGTACACCGACCGGGAAGAACCAGGCATGCTTTAGCTCTGGCGATAGCCAACCTGCAACGAAGGGGGACGACACTGCTAGCGGGATTGCCGTGGCAAGGATGAGAAGCCAGGTGCTCGTGGAGCTACCAAGCTCCGTGAAGCCCAATGCGGCACCCGTGCCTGTGATAGCGGCCAGTCCAGCCGTCACCACGGGGTGGCCTTTGGGGAGAGCCAATGTCACGAAGTCTCCCTCATAAGGGCAACATCAGAGCAGGGTCGCCATAGGTCTGCTGCTACCGCGTCGTCTGATTCCGTGTATGGCCTAATCTCCAGCTCCATCATGTCCTTTCCCTCACAGGTCTCGGGCATTGATGGTGTCCCCACCTACATCAAGTCGAGCGTCTAAAGTTGTAAGTAACGCCTCCAGGTCCGGGTTGCTTAGGACCGCCTCGATGCACTCTCGGCTCCCACCAACATAGGTGTCGAACAGGTCGATGTCCCTTGCTACACACCACGCCCTGTCCTCCGGCCACCAGATGCTCGGCGAATGCCCCCAGAAAGGCCCATCCCTTGTAATGAATGCCATGATGGCATCAATAGGCCCGCGGAATAGCAGGTAGTCCCGCCCCGGAGCTCTCACCCGAGAACTAGCCTTGTAGAGGCGAGTGTCGATGTTTCCATATCCTTCCCAAAGGCAAAAGTAGCAACTGTCAGGGGTCGCGGTAAAACCCCTGAGCACCTCGACCAGGGTACGGCACTCCCGTTCCGGGATCGAGCGATGCTGTGGTAGGGAACCCCACAGCGGGTCTTTGTACATGTCGTGAGAGTCCTCACTCAGACCTGCGATACGTTCGAACTGCATCAACGGATGGACAGTACGTCCCGTCCACTCGGCCACCGTAGACCACCGGACCGGCCTCTCCTCATCTCTATTCAGGTAGGCAGGGTGGAAAATCCGGGCGTACGCCGCAAACCCTTCGGGCAGTAAGGAACGCAGCGTCCCGAAAGCTGAGAAGCTCTCCTCCACCCAACGGGCCTCAGACACGTCCTCGGTGAACTCCACACCATCGGGTGCCAGTTTCGTCTGCCGGATGGGAATGCCGCCTCTAGTGGAGAGTGTGTACATACGGGGCATGCCGCCCCGGTTCGTTCCCAACGCCCGGCGCAGTTTCTGAATCCATGATTTTCGGATGTACTTCATACTCTATTGCCAATCGAGTCCTGGTATTGACGGAGACTGTCTCAAGTGGGGCCTATTGAGCAAAGCTGAACCTCAATATGCTTCGCATTGTTCTAGGATGGTGTGCTGCGCTGGGGGCTTCTCCTGGATCTGTGGCCCCGCTCGTATTCCTGCTGGTGTCCCGCTAGGGTTTCAGGGTCCCTTTGGAGCACTACCATCGTCTTGAGTAGGCTGAGCAGCTTTACATGCGTGATGCCGATCGACGTAGCCAGGATCGAATCGCTGTCTCGCACAATGTGGGCCAGAACCACCGGTTCCGGCTCCCACCAGAAGGCCAGTTCCACCTCAACTGGTGCTCCATCCACTTCGACAGTCAACCTTCGACGCTCGGTGCTGCTGATGCGCGCCAGATTCCAGTCGCGGTGGATGTTGCCTCTCCGCTGATACTCTCGCCTCAACTTCTCTGAGCCATGAGACGTCACCAGGCTAAGGATGGCGTTTAACTCCCTAGAAAGACGGCTTTCGTTGGATACTCCGGTGGTGTCGGCATGCTGGCTCAGCTCTATGGCCTGTTGAGCGCCCTTCGGCCCCGCTGCAACGTAGGTGAGTGTGACACGATCAACAGTGCATCCATTCCCTTTACTACTCCAGCCTACGCCCTCTAGGCGCAGTCCCAGGGGACTACCCTTGAGACCATAAACCGGGAATGCAGCATCGGCCACCAGGCGGGACAGATCGATGAGGCCCGTTACAGTCTCGTAGGATGCGTTGCGTCTCAGGGCGGCCACGAAGAGATGCCTCTCCTTCAGCCGATACAGTAGCCGCTTGAGCACGTTGCCGGTGTCCTCATGGGAGTACGTAGCTGCGCTTCCTTCAATCGACTTCTCCCCACATGTGCGGCAGAACATGTCACCTTTGAACGCCACGTAGCCGAAGTGGCCTGCCGGGGAAGGGCCTTTCAACATCCGTCGTACCCGCAGCAGTAATCTCCTAAGCGGATGGACGTTATCGCGTCGCCACCGGTCCATTTGCTCCCGGAGCTTTTCGGGAACACGAGCCTGGTCACTTGCCACCTCATCCGTGTGCCGCTGGAGGGATGATTCGAATAGGTCAAGTATGTCCTGGGGGATCTGATCTACCTGGCCTGTTTCCGCACGCAGTAGCATTGCCTGCCCCATGCCCAACAAACCGCCGCACCTGTGGCAACGGGTATTGCGCGCCTGAGCCTCCACAAAGCCGTCTGGTTGATTATCAGCCATAACTATCGCTCAATCGACCATCGTCCCTTGGGGAAATGACCACTTGCCCAACTCCCAATGGCCGGGAAGCCTGCCAAGCAGACGTTTCGGGCATAGGACTTTCGACTTGCCGGATGAATCGTGCGGCACGACATCCTGCCTGACCCGCAAGCAGGGATGCGCCGCATCCAAGGTACTCCACGTTCGTTTGGGGAACTCATACCACTCACACTCTCGGGTTCTCTATCCTTCCGATGTGTCCCACTCTCGCGTTGACGGTCTACGGAGGCCATTAGTGCCCCCTTTCGCGCGACTGCACGAAATATTGAGCGGAGGCTATGCCGCACTAAAGGGTCTCCAGAAGGCGCCTGTACGCCTCCTGCTGGGCGTCATGCCACCGGGCCAGGGGGCTATCAGCCACGATCGGAACAAGCCGTTTCAACAGGCTGAGGGCCTCCTGTCCGTCCATGGCCGACAGTACGGCCACGAGCTCGACCCCACCCAGAAAGCTCCGTACGACCTGATAACTCCGCCGTGGGCCTTGCCACGAGTCCATGACCGCATTCGGTGTACGTCGTCAAAACAAGTGGGACAAAAGGGGAGCCTTTAAAGCGTGCAACTTGGACGCTAACCGGCTCAGGCAGTTCTCAGATTTGCCAACCTCCGTTCGGCTAGACTCTTTTGCTTCACCTCCTGTCTCGTCGCCAGTATGGCGTCTTGCCGTCCGTGGTACATATCCGCCGGCGTGATGTTCCCCAAAGCCTCGTGATAGCGCTCGTAGTTGTAGTATCTTACGAAGCCCTCCATAGCCGCTACAAGCTCTTCCAGGCTGTGGTGGACAAAGACGTTGACCTTAGCCTTGGCTGTGCGATGGTACCGCTCCAACTTGCCGTTGGTCTGGGGATGGAAAGGTGAGGCGAAGATGTGTTTCATGAACCTGGCCCTTAGGAACTCGTCCAACGCCCTAGACAGAAAGCCTGGACCGTTGTCGCTCAGAAGGGCTGGACCTGGCTCTACAGGCGCCGTCGGTTGACCGGTGAACTCCACCGCATCCTGGACCACCTCGATGATGTCGGCACTGCTCATGCTGGTCTGCACCCTCCAGCCCACGATCATCCTGGAATAGTCATCCAGCACGCTGATCAGGTAGTAGTAGCCCCAACCCACCACGAAGAAGTAGCTGGCATCGGTCTGCCATAGCTCATTGGGCCTGCCAGTCTTGGTGTGAAACTCCTTTCCTGCTGGGAAGCCCTTGGTCTCGGGCGGCTTGATGAGCCCCGCTTCCTTCAGTATCCGGTATATGGTGGACTCGGAGACGTACATGACCTGTTCGTCCACCAGGGTGGTCGCCACCTCTCTCGGGCTCAACGATGGGTGCTCCAACGCATACCTGACCACGTACCGTCTTTGCTTTGTAGCCAACCGGTTCCACACTCGCCTGGGCTCTGGTGGCCGGTCTACCAGACCGTTAAACCCCTTGTCTCGATACCTGCTCTTCCAGCGGTAGTAGGTCGAGGGTGCTATCTGCAACTCTTGGAGGGTCTGCCTGACCGGCAGAGGAGACCTCTCGACGATCTGAAGGACTTCCGCCTTGAGCTGGGCCTCCCTTCTCACATAGGGCTTGCCCATGGGCTCTAACCGAGGCTTTTTTTCAGGACCAGGTTCTCCACCGACAGCTGAGCAACAAGTTCCTTGAGCCGCTCGTTCTCGCGCTTCAAGGCATCGACCTCCGCCTTGTTCGCCTCCCGTAGCGTGTCACCCTTCAGCCTCGACTTGCCCGCCTCCATGTAGTCCTTGAGCCACTTGTAATAGACCCCGGGGTTGATTCCCTCTCGCCTGCACAAGGCGCTGACTGATATCTCCCCGCGGATCCCCTCTATGACGATCCGTACCTTCTCCTCAGGTGTGTACTTGCGACGTGTAACGTTTCTGGTCCGTCGGACCACCTGCCTCGCGTTCTCGTCGGCTTGATCGTAGCTTCGACTGACTTCCTGCATCCTGGCTCCTTTCACTTCCGTGAATCTACTCTCCTACCTGAGCCAGGACAATCGCCTTAATTGTCGCTTCTCAATTCCCCATCAGCTGTCCCATATGTGCTGACGATACACACCTCTGACTTCTATCTGCTCCCCCTATCCGCAATTTCCACTTCTGGGACAGGCTCAATTGCGAACTTTTCGACTGGCCGTGAAGCTATGAATTTCGCTCAACATCACTCTGGTAGATCAGATACACTTGGCCGGTCGAGGTCATGGTGTGAGCAAATGAGCGGCACTGCAGCAAGGACGTAACGTCGACGAGTTTCCCGATGTCAATTCATGAACTGGAGGCAAGAAACAAGGCCACGAGAGATTGCGGATCTGGTGACCTTGTTTCACCGTCTACTGTCTTTCAGTGAGTTTATATGTTAACTGGATGGATGCGCTGAGGACCCAGGCACGCTCGACCCTCGCCTGTAGCATCCTACAACAACCGGGAGGAATGGATAGTCGATATCCGTGATATGGTGGTAGCCGCGGAACTCCAAGTCCAAGCATATCATCCGCGAACTCAGAGGCAACCAGAGGGATCGCTGTTGACCACACGTGGCCTGACGGCGTCCACGATAATTAAAGCTAAGACCGCCAAAGTCCATCGGAATGTTCACGGAACCGCCAGCGAAGGTAACGTACAAGACAATCGGGAACAGGAGGAACAGGAAGGCAAGAAGGGGCATCCAAAGGATTCAGGTTTGGCACCCGAACATTTAGGGCGAGAAGTGAGTTCTAAGTACCGCTCGGCCCTCGGTCAGGGGCCGGGATCAATGCATTGAATCTGGAAAGCTCCACGATTTCTCCAGTCCCGTCGCCTCGAACAGCCGAGTTGCCGTTGACCGTCCAAACTCCCTGCCCAAGTCCCTGGACAAGGTATCCGCCGTCCCAATAGGACCGGCCTTCTGCCGAGTCTGGCTGGAAGAGAAACAGGACGTAGGATGCGCCGTCTTCCAAACGAATCGCGTCGGCCGACGGCAACTCAGAAGGCGCGCTGAGCATGATCGGTATCACCAGCAGGCCGTCTCCCTTGTAGTATTCGTCCACTCTAAATGTGATTCTGTCTACAAATTGAACGAGGTCATTATCCGATTCGACTCGGGAGGCTGGATAGTCTGAAGTCGTTGCCGGCCTCTTTTCAAGTGTTGTTCTTCCATCTGGAGTGCCCCTCACGATCAGACTAGAAACAGATGCAAGTTCGTCGAGAGTTAGATGAATCTGTGAGCCAGACACAACAGATCGAATCTCACCGGAGCCATGTGGATCGTTCGAATCCGAGAAGCCTCCAGCAGCATGGCCTGGACTGCTAGTTTCATCTGCACCGCACGCAAGCAGTGAGATACCAAGCGTGAACAGGGTTATCATCATTAACATCGTTTTCAAGGCGCTCCTCCTAACCACCCAGGATTGGCTGTTGAACTCGTCTGAGGCTACGGATGGTTGTCATACTGTTCGTTCATACTGTCGATGTCGTGCTCGTCGGGCGTGCGCTGGCAACCGTTGTATGTCTCATACATTGCAGCATCGCTATCGTCCGCGTGGGTTAGGCCCATGAAATGGCCAAACTCGTGAAGGGCCACCGTCTCAACGTCAGTGCCAATTCCAAGGAAACACCAAATGCCGCTTGTTCCCATGGACTTGTCCTCGTTGAATACAATCGTGGCCTCTGAGATGTGGCGTGAGATGGAACCATAAGTAAGGCCTATGCAAGCCAGCGTAGTCGCAGGTGGGCAACTAGCCTGCCAAGCAACAGGAATTGAGTCTTCAGAGATTTCGTTTCCTGAAGATGAATCCTCGCTGATGCTGATATTCGTTTCATCGCTCCACTCATCTGCCGCATCCTCTATTGCATCTTCCCAGGAATCCGGCAATTCGTCGGTCAGTAGTTTGAAGTCGGGGCTTTCCGAGTGCCAGTGTATATCGCGGGTGTTATCGGTAGCGTAGATGGGAGACGTTTGAAAGATTAGGCCACCCAGTATGACCAACATGTTAACACGGGTCACAGGTGGGTCACAGGGCAATCGCTTGTAAAGTTGTTTCGCAGTGCGTGGCCCACAGTTTGTCTTGGCATGGGCGTCTAGGCGGCAACGTGGTCAAACCACTGAGCCTGCAGCCAAAGGCATAATGCGAGGGCTGACTTGGCTAAAGTTGGTGGCTTCCTTAGTATCTCTATACCTGTCTCCTGGGAGTCGAGTCCGAAACAGCCACCATGCCGGACGGCAACGAATACACAGCGTACATGCGTGATGGAGTGCCCTTAGCGGGGACTATGGCCATGTCGGAGGAAATACGCGCGATGAACATCCCTTCCCATTGGAACGTCTACTTCCATGTGGAGGAGGTGGATACCAGCGTTGAAGGGTGACTTCTCTAGGAGGCGTGGTGCACCTGGCTCCAACGGACATAGCCACCGTTGGACGTATAGCCTTCGAGGGGATCCGCAAGGGGTCGGCTTTGGCCTTGTTACTCCCTCGGGCGATTGGAGCTCGGCCGTATAGAGCAGACGGTAGCAAGCTAGAGAGGTGTTCTATTGGTTGTGCCTGGCCCCAGGGAGGTCGAGCGGGGCGCTGCCGGTCCCTTTTGATCACTGATCACCTCCTTTGAGGCTGTCTTGGGCAACAAAAAAGGGCCTCACATATCGATACGTATGCAGGGGCAGCCACCGTTTTCAAGCGATAGCTGCCCCTGTGGTCTTGTGGCCAGCGCCCTGTGCCGACCACCCCCTCCTCTCCATGTTGCTCCAAGCTCGCCGTCCACTGAACCCACATTTCCCAGATCAGCCGCGTGGGTGCGTCGTAATCCGGTAAGAGTGCTGCCTATTTGAGCCGCCTACCTGGGCATTATGGGCAGTGTGGGTGCTAGACTGGCCGAGCTAGCGGGTCTAGTTCTGGATACCGCAATCTCGCTGGAGGCACCCAATGGGTGAAAGCTCCGACACCCCTTTGAAGCTCCAATTCGACCGCAGAGTCCGCCTGGATTTTCGTGGCGCTACCATCACCTCGGACGCCGGACTCCTGGCATGCCGCGAGCTTGATGCCGCTCTGGGGCTCACAGAGACAGCCAACGATTATATCCATGAAAGCCGCACCGGCCGCAATGTGCAACACCCGCTGTTGCCCTTGCTCAGACAATCGGTGTATAGCCGTCTCGCTGGCTACGAGGACACCAACGACGCTGAACGGCTTGCCCAAGACCCGGCTATGCGTGTCATCGTCGGGTGGCAAGGTACTGATAAGCAGGCAGCCAGCACCAATACTATGAGCCGATTTGAGACTGAGGTGTTAACCGAAGAGGAAAACCTGGATGGGCTTGCGCGCCTGAATGTTGAGTGGGTGGACAGGGCCATGGCCCAGACATCTCACCAGCGAGTTATCCTAGACATGGACAGCTCTGAAAGCCCGGTGCATGGGCAGCAAGAGGGAGTCGCCTACAACGGCCACTTCGAGTCCGTATGTTATCACCCGCTCTTCCTGTTCAACCATTTCGGAGATTGCGAAGGTGCAATGCTTCGCCCGGGCAACGTCCACAGCGCTGAGCGGTGGCGGGAGGTTCTGGAGCCCGTCGTGAAGCGATACCAGGAGAAAGGAGTCCGGCTGCTGTTCCGGGCCGATGCTGCCTTTGCCAAGCCCGAGGTGTACGAGTACCTGGAGTCAAGGGACACTGGCTACGCTATGCGGCTTCCGGCCAACGAGGTATTACAAGGAAACATCCGGCACCTGCTGAAGCGGCCCGTGGGCAGGCCGCCTAAAGCCTGCCCTGAGCCTGTCGAAGGGAAGCCCGTAGTCCGGTATCACGACTTCGTTTACCAGGCCCAGAGCTGGGACATTCCCCGGCGTGTGGTCGCCAAGGTGGAGTGGCGCCAGGGTGAGCTATTCCCGAGGGTCGGGTTCGTCGTCACCAACCTCAACCTACCGCCGGCAGGCGTAACCCACTTCTACAACGGGCGGGGCACGGCCGAGCAGTGGATCAAGGAAGGTAAATACGCCCTGAACTGGACGCGGCTCTCGTGTCACAGGTTCGTTGCTAACCAGGTGAGGCTGTGGCTGTTTGTGCTGGCCTACAACCTGGGCAACTTCATGAGAAGGCTGACTTTGCCAGAGTCAGTGAAACACTGGTCACTGCGAAGCGTGCAGACCAAGCTCATCAAGATGGGTGGACGTCTGGTGCGGCATGCCAGGAGGTTGGTGTTTCAGCTTGCTGAGGTGGCAGTGTCCCGGGAGGTATTCCGGCAAGTGTTGGAGCGTATCGCCGGGCTCCATCCAGCACCAGGGTAGCGATTATCCTTGAGGTCATCAGAGGTGAAGAGAGGCAACCAAGGGCGAGGTGCGCGCCCGGAGGAGTTTGAAGGGAGTGCAAACGTGGTGAAAGCCACCTCCGCTGCCTGGGGCCGCTAACGCACCACGCCGAGAGATGGTTTTGTGCGCTTGATTGGATGGTTGACGGCATCCGTGACTGATACTACGATGGCTCTCGTCGAGGATGGTGCGTTGCTTGGACCCAGGCAGCTTGATATGGGTAATTCCGGCATAAATGAGTTCCACGACCACCTAGACGTTTGCCAACAGTGCGAAGCTCATCCGTTTAACCTTTGTACGACAGGGGCTAGGCTCCTGGAAGAAACAGTTGATCGAATACAGAATGAAATGGAGCGGCGCTAGATGAACATCATTGCCTACCGAGTCGCTTCCGCTGGGCTCGGGCTCACGGTGCTCAGTGTCCTGCGCGTTGCTTGGTGGCTGTGGGTGCATTATTACGTCCCCCTCCACGCTCGGGCGCCCCGGTCTGGCGAGCCCGCCTGGTTCTATCTCGGTGGCCCCCCGTGTTCGCTGTGCCCGGCGATAGGGGCCAAGGGCAGGGCGCGCGCGCAGGCAGAGGACGACTGCCGTGCGCTCCACGCCGAGCTTCCGTTTCCGCCCAGGAGGGAACCAGTGTGATCCACGCAATTGCCGAGGAATGCGCCCTTAGAACGCCTTGATGATAGTAGGCGGCCTAGCACGCAGAGTGAAGCTTAGTGCAGTTAGGTACTCAATTCCAGGGTATTGGGCTGCGCCGTGTCCTAGGAATTAGCACGGTGGGTATTGGCAGTAGCTGCAGCACGCAAACTCCTGTCACTGGTTCCAGTCGTGTAGTCTTAGGGAACTGGCCGGCTGACCCTCCTAACATTGAGCCTTCCGTAGTGTCGGGAACTTGCTCGGTGCCCGACTGAGCAAGGAAACCAAGTCCAACCAAGTTTATCGTCGGAAGTGACAGAGCATGAGCGACTTGCCCACGTGCTTTGTAAGATTACTAGCGAGTGCAATGCTTGCGATCGTGGCGCTGACGGCCTGTACCTCATCCCAAGATCAGGGTCAGTTGCCACCATATGCCCAAAGGGAAGGTGGGGGCGCCGTTCGGATAGACGTGGAGAAGGCGAGCGGTGGCTCCGCAAAGCTAGACCGAGGAAATCAGATCATACTCACCTTCGAAGGGAATGATATACCTTTCATGTTTGGCGCAACGTCAGGTGCAATCGAGCTGAGCTCAGTCTTACTGACAGAGCCGGCCGTCAGAATTTCGCCTGTATTGACCCCCAGAGACGGTGTCGCCGACATTTTTGCTGCATTGTGGATAGATGTGGAGCGCCAGGAGCTACACGTGGATGTCTTTCTTGATACAGACTGGCGGAGCGAACGAATAGGCGATATCTATATCCACAGCGAGGAGTTCATAGAGAGGAAGGCGCAATTCAGGAAAATAGCCATCGATTTCGCCGAGGGTATTCATGACATTTACCATCAAGAGCTCGTATTTGTTGATGGTGGAGAGTTGTTCCTTTGTGGTTCTCCAAAAATATGGATTACGAACATAAGTGGTGAGACCATCGATATCATTAACAAGATGGGTCGGCTGAACCTCGAAAAAGAGGACGTTGTCATAGGCTTTGGAAGCGAAGTATGTTAGTGCCGCAAGGATTAGGAAGGGGAACTGCAGGAATTACCGTGCTTCGGAAGTCAATTTGCTGGCAAAGAGCCGGTGCCGGTAGAACGGCAGCCCGAACATCGCCCCGCACAGCCAGCCAGTCTTGAGTCCGTGCGACTCAAGCCCACGCTTCCGCAGCGTGGCAGACCCGTGCCGCGCCCCCATGACGTTCTCGACCGGGTAGGGCTTGCCTAGGCCCTCCAGCATCTCGATGGTCGGCAGAATCAGCAGCGGGTACCCCCGCCCCCGCAGCCACGGCAGGTTGTGCATGATGTGACCTGCTCCCCGAAAACCGGTCCACGGATAATTGGAGTTGAAGCGTGTCCGGACGTCGAGTATTACCTCTTAAGACTTCAGCCGCCTTCTCGACTGGCCGATCAGAGATAGGGGTGTCCTACCCCACGTGCGTCCCATCGGCGTCGTAGACGTACACCTTAGTGTCGTCACCGTCCGCCACGTAGAAGTATGCTCCATCCCAGGCTATGCCATAGGGGTTATTGTTGTCAGCATGGAGGTCGAAGTCGCGGTCTGACTGGTAGTTCCCATCGGAGTCGTAGACGTACACCTTAGTGTCGGGGTAGTCCACTACGTAGAAGTATGTTCCATCCCAGCTTATAGGGCTTGGAGCGCCGCCCCCGGGGTATATAATTCGCCCGAAGTCTAGGCTCGGCGATGGAAGAGGTAGAGGGAATGAGAAAAGAGACAACACCGGCTGAAACAGAGGATGGTGATGATCGGGCGATGGCGAATATGGCGGCGGCTAGAGAAGAGAAGAAGGGTACGAGGCTCACGTCCAACATGAGACGGCGGCGAAGAAGTCCTATCGCGCTCAGCGGCGGACAGCGCTGAGGATCATGCGGGCAGTGGCGAACGATCCACAGCGCATCTATGGTTTGTGGGCCTACCTTGCCGATTCCCATTATCATCTCGGCCCGTCGCCCACTCGATATGAGTGCCCCGCATGCAACCTCCACCGTCGGCGGGTCCTGGCTGGCTATATTCAATCGCCTCTATCGTTTTATGACAAGCGAAAGCCGGGGTTCGCCGTCGCCTTTTATTTCTGTCGGATGTGCAAGTTCGCTGTGCCGTGTCCAACATGGGAGTTGGGGCTGGCGGAGTTGGGCGTCACGATGCGATGGCTGCTCCGTATCGCGTTCCCACGCAGCGGGACAAAAGGACTTGCTTCCGTGGACGAATTGGGCTGGCCTGCCGCCGCTACGGAGCGGGAGCGAGCGCTGGCTGCGCTAGACGCCCTTCGGTGATGGTGACGTGGACCTGGCTCGTGGGGGTCAGCAGCAGGCGGGTGGCCGCTCCTCCATCGAAGGCCAGCCACCTGAGCTCCTGAAAGCCACCGAAGCTCGTTGTAACCACGGGGCCCTGAGCGTAGTAGACCGCGGGTTCTGTTCCTCCCCCATCGCTCGACACCTCGATCACCCACAGCTGGTCCGGGCTGGACAGGTCAACGAATCTGTCCGGTAGCGGCGCTACGGAGGGCGTAGGGGTCGGCTCGGTCGTCGCCGTGGCCCTCGGCAGTATGTCGATCACGCGCTGGTCCCCGCCGCCGCAAGCGGCCAGCAGTAACAGGGCCAGTACTGGTAAGAGAAGTCTCTTTTTCATCGGGCAACTCCTGTCGCTTGGATATTCACGTCCTGGTCCACGAGCATGAACGGGTACTTCCCCGTTGGGATCGGTATGAAAACCGCATAGGGGGCGGGCGGGTCATCGTTCGTTCGGAAGGTGATGGTGTAGACCACCGTTGCGGCCGTGGGCGCCGTGGTGGTGGCGTTGACCGCCGTGTCCCCATAACCGATCCGCACGGTGGTGGACGTGGCGGCCGCCGCCAACGGATGCCCTTGTAGGGACGTGATATAGAGGGTTTGGCCGGCGGGCACCACGTAGTCCGTGCCTTGGGGCGATTCGTAGGAGTCGTAGTAATCGGCGGTGACCGGCGAGGTGGAGTTGACCAGCGCGGTGACGCTGGGGAAGTCGCGTGTGGAGAGGCCCCCCACCTGCGCCGACGCCTGGAAACCGGCGAACACAAACACCGCCAGCACCACCGCCAGGCCGGCCCAGCTCGTCGGCAGGAAGCTCGGACGCTCTTGCCCGTGATGAGCTGCCCCCAGTCGGCCAT
Organism: Dehalococcoidia bacterium; assembly: GCA_965249185.1. Classification (GTDB taxonomy): domain Bacteria; phylum Chloroflexota; class Dehalococcoidia; order Lucifugimonadales; family Australimonadaceae; genus CBDFLS01. Next base: position 50,397 of record CBDFLS010000001.1, on the reverse strand, counting down.
CATGGCGTCTATGAGCGCCACCAGCGTTACCAGCACCCCGCCGGCCAGCACCGCCAGCCCGAGGGGGGTATCGTTCAGCGTCGAGAAGCCGAAGATGGAGAGCCAGAGCCACGCCAGCAGCGCGGCCATGTGTGCGAGCGTGTTCATTCGTCTGTCTCCTCCGTGAGCGCCTTACTAAGCGGGAATGAGCGTTGCTTCCGCTTTGGGTTCTGCAAACGTCTGTCCCCCCTTCTTTACGATGCGATAGTTGTGCTGCTCAAGGACGCCGGCGAGCTCGCCCGCAGTCATGCTCGGCTCGAATATCTGCGCCTCGGTCAAGGGCCGGCGGATGTTGAACGGCGTGGTCCTGCCGATCCACTGGGCCAGCACGTCGTCCGCGTTCTGGGGCACGCTGGCCGTTGGGATCACAATGCCCGCCTCGACGCCTGAATAGTCATCGTCGAAGCGGCGTATGAGCTTGCCGGTGTGTCCCTTGACCGCCCACTCGTTGATCACCTGGGCGAACCGCTGCTCCTGGTCCTGGTACGTGGGCGGGATGTACACGTATCGGTCGTAGAGCCCGAAAACAGTGTTGACGTTCAGCAACTCCAGTGTCCAGTCCGCCTCCCAGAAGGGCGGTGGCCACGTCTTGCGCCAGAAGTTGCCGGTGACCTGCCCCCAGTAATCGTGAACGTAGAGCATGCACGAGCGGTTGTCCGGCTGGAGGTCGCACTCTATGAAATAGTCCACCTGGATGAGCAGTTGATAGTCCACCACCTGGGGAAACTGCGTCGTGAGCAGCACGTCCAGGCGTTGCTTCCGTAGCTGCGTAAGGTACTGGGAGAGCCCGACGCTATAGCGGCTCATGGACCGGCGGGACGAGGCGAACGACTGAATCTCGTCGATGCACATCAACCCATCCTTCACCTGCCCCATGTACCGGGGGTCCGTCACGGCGTCGAGTATGAAGGGGTCGGCGAAGTCGGCGATCTCGTTCCAGTAATTCGTGTAGATGCTCAGGCGCTTTTGGGATTTGGCGTATCGCGCCTTCATGATCTTGGAGAGCACCGTCAGCGTGAGTGTTTTGCCACGCCCGCGCCTGGCGAACATGAGCCCCACCGTTGGCGATCCGCCGCCGCCCTGCGCCCCCAGTTCCTCGGGGCGCCAGAGCGCCTTCACTGGATCGTCGGTGCCGGTTGCAAGGCTGGGCGGCCTGCTCGTATGGAACCGGGACATCATCGCGGCGCCCGTTGGCATCCGGCTCAGGGCCGTGCTCATTCGGGGTTCCCCGGCCTGTTCGTCGGAGGCGGTGCCTGCGCCCGCACCCTATCGGACGCCGGGGTGCTCACGCGGCCAGACATGGCGAACTTCCGCGCCTCCCCGATGGCCACGGAGATCACCTGTTCGCGGCCAACCCCGCCGACGCTGTTTAGGACGGTGGCCTGGAAGTGCATGGACCGGAGCAGATCAACGTGCCCAGTCAACAGCCGTTGCTCGCTATTGAATATGCGGGTCCACCGCTGCGCCTTCGCCTCGTTGATATTCGTGCGCCCGCCCCAGTGGCCAATGTCCTCCGGCATCTCGGCGAGCTCGCGGCCCGGGTTCCACGAGGAGCCCGCCGGCCGCATGAATATCTCCTCTGTGGTGGGGATGCTTCCCCGCTGCTCGTCCTCTTTTGTGCTTACCACCACCTCGGGCTCTGGTGGCTGCTCTACAGTCTCTGCCTTGGCCTTTGCTGTCATCGTTACCTCCCAGTCAGGGCGATGATGATAAAGAAGCCGATGCCGATGATGCTGAAGATGGCCATGAGGGGAATGCCGATGTCGAGCAGCGTGTCACGGAACGACTTGGGCAGCCGGTTCTCCTCGCGCCAGTCGCGTTGCTTCATCCATAGGTACAGGTGGTCCGAGCGATAAACCATCGGGGCGCTCGCCTCCGCGTTGGCCTGGTGCTCCTCCAGCTCCACGTAATCGGCGAGCAGGGGCTGTACCGAAACCGGCTCCAGGTGCGTCACCCCGTCCTCTATCCAGCGTCGGAATACCCATATGGGTTGGGGCTTGAATCGGCCTCCGAATAGCCAGCCCAGAGCGGCGAGCGGGAGAGTCCCGACGGGCACGGCGGCGGCGGGAATAACCACGCTCCAGACCCAGGAGTTGTACCACCAGAAGATCATGCTGCCCAGGATCGTGCCAATCAGACCTCCGATGAGGGCGGAGAAGATGCGCTTGGTGTTGTACGACGTGGGGCCGTACATCCCCCGGGTGGCCGTGGCCTTCAGCAGTTCGTCCCTGGGCACCGACGCTATCCATGTGTGCGGATGGTCCACGATGTAGACGGTATCTCGGATGACCTTCGGTGGCTTCGCCCGCCTCTCTTGTCCCGCCCTCCGTGTGAACCAGCCGCGGAGATTAGCCCTTAGCGCTTGTAGAAGCCCCGCCGAAGTGAGCCTGAGTCGTAGGGTGCGCTGCATCCGTTTCCCCTATCCTGCCGCCGGGCCGCCGCCCAGCCCCGACGTGATGAGAATAAAGCCGATGATGCCCAGGCCGACCATCGCGGCGATCATCAGGGCGTTGAACCACATTCGGGTCGTCTCGGTGCGCTGCGTCGCCTCGGCGGCGCCCAGGTCCACATCGGCGAGCGTCACCTGGTGGGCCACCTTCACTTCGAGTTGCGTCAAGGCCGGCTGCGCGGGGCCCTCGGGCATCATCGGGACTATCGTGTTGTCCTCGATGACGACGACCCGCCGGGACGAGGTTAAGTCCTCGTATGGCACTGGAGCCAGATCATATGAGGCCAGGTCGGCCACCGAGTCCACCAGGACGGGCTTGTTCGGTGCGAAAACGCGGTTCCTGGAGATGGTGTGGGCCTGGCGGTCGTGGTGGTTCTCCACCCACTTGTCCCTGATCTTCCCATTCCGAAACCGGAACCGCCCGCTTATATCAACGTACACGAGCTGTACTGATTGTCCCATGCTTCCTTTCCTTTTCGGCGCCAATCCGCCGCTCGACTTCGGCCTCCCATGCCGGCCAGTAAGCCTTCCCATTGAAGTTGATGATGTCCAGCTTCCCCGCTGTGTGAAGGACGAGTAGGTGGAGCACCCTGACCATATAGGCCTGGGATGGCCTGGAATCACCTGACAGCCACCTATAGATGGTAGAAAACTGGGGCAAGGACAGAAACTTTGCGAATTGATAGGTGGATAGGCCGATCAGGTCTCGAATGGTGACGAGGGTATGGGTCGAGATGGCATGGGAGGCGTACTTAGACGCCTGGAGCTGTCCATTGACGACCCGGTGCCAACTCCCGGCTCCGGCAGGCGCCGAGTCCGGGAACACGGCGACAGTCCGCTCCGTCAACGCCTCATTCGACATATGCTTGTCCGCTTCTATTGTATGACTGCCTAGTCACCACTTGGACTATACAACTGTTTGGTGACCGGCTCTTATAATACAAAGGGGTAATCGAAATGCACAACATATAGCGCATACAAGACAGTCTTGTCCGCCAGTGGTAGTGGTGGCTACTATCGCTCGCATGGGCGCAGGTCACCTCACAGCAGCCCTTGGTCTGGTCCTCGCGATAGTGGCGGGGCTGCTCATCGTCACCTCGGTATCGAGTCTCCAGACGATGGGGGAGGCCGAGGCCGGGGCTATCGGCACGTTTTTCACCCACCTCACACCCATCTTCGTCTACATGGTCAGTGGCGTTCTCGCCTGCGGGACGCTCATCGCCACGGTGCTGCTGGTGACGCGCCGGTGAACAGGACACATAGGGGTCGTCGTGGAGTGATCACCCACAGAACCCCCAATCTTGGTGTAGGAAGGAGGCAACACCTTTTATGGGATCAATTAAGAACAGCATCATGGTCATCATCGCGGGGGTCATCACCTTTGTGGTGGGCCTGAGCCTGGCGAGCACCGTGCTCTCGCAGGCGGCTACTGCTGGGTCCGCAGCGACCATCGGGTCGTTTAGCGGAGCGCAGAGCTTGAACGACCTCACGCCGCTGCTGTACTACGCGATCATCATCTTCCTGGGGGTTTCGATGATGGCCGTGGGAGGCGCCGGTGTCAGCGGGAAAGGCCCCATGTCCAAGCGGTAATCGGCCCATCGGGGCATGAGGGGCGTCGGACGGGCTTACCCGGCGCTCCCTCATGCCCCATCTTGGAAATGGCGGAGGCGGGGGAAAAATCCACATACCGCTGAATAGGGGGTAGAAGGTGCCAATTCGAAGGGTCAGAGTCAAGGCGGGTCACGGCCACAAGGCTTACACCCGTCGCGTGAGGGTGAAGGCAAAGCGGGCGACCAAGCGCCGCCGCTAGAGGTGTCATATGCCGTTCCCGGCCCGATTCAGACTGACGCCAATCTCCGTGCTCGCGCTCATCGCCCTGGGCCTCGTGGCGTTCCGGCTCGCCCTGTCCCTGGGCTTCGACGGGTATCTCGGCGTTGATGGTGGCGCCTATCTCCTGGGCCGCAACGCGGTACTGGGGGATGAGCCCACCGGAGCCGGGTTCCCGAGGCCCCCATTCGCACCCGGATGGCTCCTGGTGCCGTTCACGAGTGCCTGGGGCGATGACGTGGGCTATAAGGTGTGGGCGTCGGTCTTTTCATCCGTTCCTATCCTCTTTGGCTCGTTTCTGCTCGCCACGCGCTTCCTCCGTCCGTGGATCGCGGTGGCGATGTGCGGCTTCCTGGCCTTCGATCTCCTCCACGCTGAGATGTTCGTCACTGGCGGTCTCCCGCTGGTGGCCTTCGGCCTGATAGCCGTGGCTCTGTGGGCAGTGGTGGGGCTGGCGGAGCATGGCTGGCGGAGGCGCGAGGCACTGACGCTGGCCGTCGCTCTTCCATCGGTCGCGTACGTGAATCAGACCAGCGCGGGCATCGCCGCAATAGCAATCCCCGCCCTGGTGCTCTTCTTGGTGCTCTGTGGCACCCCCGCCATACCGCTCTTGAAGCGCTTGGCGCTTCCCATCGGAGCTGGCGGCCTTCTGGCGCTGACGGCGCTGCCGTGGTATCTCTCCGTCGCCCCCGGCTCCTCGATACTCAGCTACCCAGGCCCGGTGGTCTACCTGAGCGGCTGGGGGTCCAGTGTGTGGCTCCAGTTCCTCATCGCCGTCCCGCTGGGAATCTTCGTATGGATGAAGGCCCCCAGGCCCGCCCTACGAGCGATTGGCGGCCTCGCCGTGCTCCACGGGACGCTCCTGTTGTTCCTGAGCGCTGATGAGACGGTCATCAACATCTTCTATCGCAGCCGGTACTTCGTCGCCATCCCGCTCTACATCTCGGCCGCGTGGGCCCTCTCCACCTACGCGCCCCGGTATTTCAGCCGGCGCGTGACCTACCCGCTGGGGGCGTACCTGCTCTCGTTCCTGATCATCGGGTCCATCTTCCAGTTCTATAACCAGTCGCGCTACTCGACGTTCATCACGCCCGACATGGTGCGGACCATCGAGCACCTGGAGGCCGGGGCCCCGGCTGGGCACGTCATCACCAATAACTTCTCGCAGGCGCTTTGGGTGGCGGGGCTGACCCGCCTGCCGGTCCACTACACATTCACCTGGGAGCCGCCGAGGGCGTTCACCGAGTCGGACAAGGACGTGCGCTGCGTTCTGGGCTGGGTTCCCGAGTGCGACGTTGCGGGGGCGGCGGGCAGGCTCGACGCCTCTTACGTCCTGATAGACACACGCTGGCCGTTGCCGTTCGGCAAGAGCTGGACCATCTACGGGGCGCCCTACGAGGAGCCGGAGCGCATCTGGGCGCTGACGGCGGCGGCGCCGTGGCTGACGCCTGAGTATTCGGCGGGCTCCGTCCGCCTATGGAGGGTGAAGCTATGAGACCTCAGTCTATAAAGAAGCGCCCCAGGCCGTCCGACTCCCGCGCGAGTCAGCGGGCGAAGCGGCCGGACAGGCGCTTGAAGGCTCGCATCCGGCGGCCCCGCGAGCGCCGAATGCACGACGAGTGGGAGCGTGTGTTCCGTGCCGGGATGGGGGCCACGGTGGTGATCATCGGTGGGAAGGCGCTGGCGAACGCCGCTAGCAAAGCATGACAACCCTATCTTCCCGCTTGCCACTCCGCCTGCGCCTTGGGAGCACGGCCACGATGCGCCTGCTCTCACGCATTGTGCTGGGCGGCGCGATCAGCACTTCCTTTTTCGTTCCGCACTACGCCCATTGGATGTTCGGCCTCTCCATCGGACTGCTGGCGCTCTCCATCGCCATCGGCGAGCCAAGGATGCCGCGCCGTGCCCCTCTGGTAGCCGTGGGAGTGATTACGGTGAGCATGGTGGCGGCGGTGCCCCTGAGCATCATCAACGGCGGCTTCTGGCCGGGCACAACGATCCTGGCCTTCTGGATGGTGCTCATGGCGGGTCTGTTCGCCGGGCCCGTCTCCTCCAGCATCCTGCCGATGCTCGTTTCTGCCTCGCTGGTCCAGGCGGCGGCCACAATCGCCCAGGGGCTCATCCACCACGGGCAGGGGCTCCGTCAGTACGGGTTGATGAGCAACCCGAACCCCGCCGCCGGGCTCATGGCGGTGGGCGCCATCTACCTATTGACCACGAAGCGTTACCGCCCACTGGCCATCCCGCTACTGGTGGCGCTTCCTCTCAGCGGGTCCCGATGGGGCGTGGCGGTGGCCAGCGTGGTCCTGGTGGCGATGCTCGTGGCTCGCGCGGTTCCATGGAAGGCGTGGGTGGCCATCTTGGGGTGCAGCGTAGTACTCACCGTCCCATTCTGGGCGGACCTCGGCCACTCGTTACTGGGCAGGGGCACCGGCAGCGCCGAGCTGGGGGCTATCGCGGCGGTGGAGGCAGAGGCATTCACCCGCCTGTCCTCTAACGTCGCGCCCCAGCCGCTCCCCCGGGGCATCTCGTATCAGTACGGCGCCCATTCAGCGCCCGTTCGGGTCGGCATTGAGGGCGGGATACTCTCGGCGCTGGCCTGGCTTTTCCTCTCCGGGTATGCCATCTGGCGCGGGCATGGGGCCGTGCGCTGGCTCGCAATCGCGCTTTTGGGGCTCTCAATGCTCGACTACTACACCTGGCAGCCCTATCAGCTCTCGATGGTCTGGTGGCTCGTCATAGGCATCTCAGCGCGTAAGAATCGGAACATGGAGGCCCGTCATGGATCGTAGGGTTCTTTTCGTCCCGGCTATCATCGCGTTCATCGCCATTGTGGCGCTCGCCCTGGCTCCCACGGTGCTCCAGAATGCCGCCAATACAGGCGGTGGTGGTGGCACCGGGTCCGTCTGGGCGGTCTGCTATCAGGAGCTCCGCAACCTCGTGGACCTCGTGCCGGTCATCTATTACGCGATGGTGGCGATGATCCTGGTTGCCGCCGTCGGCAGCGTGTGGCTCATCAACCGTCAGAACATGGGCGGCGGCGGGCTCGGCGGCGCGCAGGCGGGCTTCGCCCGCTGGCCCATCCTGGTGTTCGTGGCCATGTTCGCCATTGTCGCTGCGCTCACCGTCCCGTCCACCGTGGGCTGGCAGAAGACGGTCAAGGCAGCGGTCACCACCTGCGTGCTCAGGGACGGCTCGCTGGCCATGACGGGCAACCTCCAGATGGGCGACTTCAATATCACCGGGGCTGATAGCATCGTGGCCACCAGCGGCACGGCGCTGTCTGTCCCCACCACCGGAACGACGTTCGCCACAACGGCCGGCGTCCAGACGCTCTCCAGTAAGACGCTCGTGGCCCCGGCCCTCGGCACGCCCGCATCTGGCGTGCTCACCAACGCCACCGACCTGCCGATCAGCACGGGGGTCTCGGGGCTGGCCGCCGGCGTGGCGGCCGCCCTTGGAACGCCCAGCAGCGCCAACCTGGCAACGGCGGTCACGGACGAGACTGGTTCGGGCCTGATCGTATTCGCCACCAGCCCAACCCTCATTACTCCCGCCCTCGGCACACCGGCCTCGGGGGTGCTGACCAACGCCACCGACCTGCCGATCAGCACGGGAGTATCGGGGCTGTCCGCTGGGGTGGCGGCCGCCCTGGGGACACCCAGCAGCGCCAATCTCGCCACAGCGGTCACAGACGAGACTGGTAGTGGGCTGCTGGTGTTCGCAACCAGCCCCACCCTCACATCGCCGACTATCGCCACGTCCCCGACGGCGGCGGGAGCGACATGGGCCGACCTCGGGATCGTCTCATCGGTGGACATCAACGGCGGGACCATAGACGGCGCCACGATAGGCGGGACCAGCGCGGGCGCCGGCACGTTCACCTCATTGAATCTCACGGGTGGCAACATATCCGGCGTCGGCAGCATCACATTGGATTCCATCATTGCCGACGCGACGGAGATCATCATAGATTCGGCTCAGGTTGGGACCAACATAGGGTCTGGCCCATCTGCAGGCGTCTACTCCACCTTCCGTTACTCTAAAACAGCTTCAGCGGGTGGGGTTAGTGGACTGCGCTTGGGCGGAGTGCTCACGGCCGCTGCCAACGGCGACTCCATCCGGTTCATAGAAATGAGCGCGCTCGCTTCCACGGTGGCTTCCGGCACATTCACAGGGCTGTCGGGGGGCGGCATCTTCATGGCGCCGGGGAACTTCACCAAGACTGGCTCTGGAACCATCGACACGTTCAGCGGCATCTACATCGCCAACGCGCCCACCATCGGAACCACCAACTGGGCCATGTACATAGACGCGGGCAACGTTCGCATCGATGGCGAGATCGGAGCATCGGGCACCCGCGTCTCGAAGATATGGACGGTGGACCAGGACACCACCAACGCCGAGGTCGTCTCCTCGTCGGAGCTGTTCAAGACGAACATCGTCCCCTACACGGGGAGCGCGACTGCCATCCTGCGCGCAGCGGAGGTCATCAAGTTCAAGCACGTTACCGACCTGGACCCGAGCGGGCGGCTGAAGCTGGGACTGGTCGCCGAGAGCCTTCAGACCGAGCCCACCATGACGCCCATCAAGAGCTACCCCGTAGGGTGGACTACAAAGACGGTACGAAACGAGAAGGGGCAGAACGTCCAGGTGCAGGAGCCCACCTCATTCCAGGCTGCACCAGGAATCGACACCGGGGCCCTCTCTGCCGTTCTGGTCAAGGGATTCCAAGAGATAGAAGCCCGCGTGACCGACCTGGAGAAGACGAAGGGGACCCTCTCGAAGCGCCCACCATGCAACAACGGGAACAGGGGCAAGACCTTCACCGTGTTGACCCTGACGGGCGACCTTTTCCAGGTGTGTTTGAGGAGCGGGTCAGGAACCTACGATTGGGTCACGAAGTAGGAACATATGCGCCTCTTGCGCCGGTTCATCCTCATAGGCTTGGTGGCAGCGCTCGCCCTGCTGACTGGGCGGGCGTTCGCCATCGAGCAGGCCACCATCGTGCAGGTCAACGACGTTTCGATCTTCCGCAACCTACTGGAAACGGGCGACTTCCTGGTGCTGGCCGAGTACCGCATCGAATACACCACGCTTCCCAGCGAGCACGCCGGCGAGGCGTATATCGTCCGGCTGCTGGACGGGACCACCGAGAAGGCCAGAAACACGCCCTACCCGTTCAACGACATAGGCTACGGGTATGGGGTGGTCTCCATGTATCTGAGCGCCGCCGAGTTCACGTCCTCGGCGCTCACCTGGGGCACATCGGGCTACACCGTGCGGCTGGAGGGCAACCCCGGCCTCACCTTCACCGGCGGGCCCCAGGGCTACGACGAGACGATAGCGGCGGGCGATTACTCCACCGGCTCGACGGCCGCTACCAACATCGCGCAACTGGGCACGGAGGTGATCGCCATCGCAACGGTGCTCCAGCAGCAATGGCAGATCACCATGCTCACCGAGGCGGGCAACCGGATCGCCACTGGGAACGCCACCAGCTACTTCACACTCGCCATCCCGGGCCTGCGCTCGATGGCACCGGACATCTTCGAGGTCACCACCACGGCGCCGACCTTCACCGATGATGTCCACCCATCCACGCTGGCGAACACGTCCCGCGACCGATACAACGCCGTGACGTTCTTGAACCCTGCCTTCAATTCGCTGGCCGACGATATGAACCTGCCCCACGGGCTCATCCAATCGCTGCTGGTGGCCGTGGGCATCCTTACCCTCGTCGTAGTTGGGCTGAAGCTCGGGGGAGGCCAGGGGGCCGTCCTGGGGCTCGGTATGGGCATCATCATCATCATCCCGACGGCGATGTGGGCCGGCCTCATCGGGTGGGCGGCGGGAGCGTTGGCGCTGGGGATCATCGCCGTGCTCGCCGTGCTAAGGGTCGCCCGTGACTGGGTGGGCGCATGAGCACCACCAGGCAGGACATCATCAAGGCGCTGGCCCTTATCGGGGTCCTGGTCGGCCTCCTCGTGTTCTTTACGGCCCGAGCGCAGCAGCCCACGGACTTCACCTACGTCATCCCAATCACCGTCTCGAATAACACCGGCGCGACCCTGGACGACTCACCGGTGGCCATCCCTATCCAGGTGGGGGCGCTGGTGGACGGCGTGTACATCAACGCCTTTGGGACCGACCTTCTCTTTACTAACTCGGGCGGGACCGAGCTGGTCCACGGGCTCGCCCAGGATGTGAGCGTTACGAGCACCACCACCTGGTGGGCGCCGGTCAATAGCCTGCCCAGCGGTGCGCTCACCACCGTCAACCTCTACATGGGGGCGGCCACGACGACGAACCCCCAATATCTCCGGCTCTACGGGACAAGCGAGCTCGTGACGGTCACCGACGCGGCCAGCCTTGACGTGACCACCAACCTCACCGTCGAGTCGCAGGATACGGTTTCGGGGGCCCTGCCCGCCAGCGGCGATGTCTATCTGCTCCGCAAGGCGGAGTCCTACACCCTCGGGCTCACCAGCACCACCTCGGCCTTCTGGCGCGTGACGGCCGGCAGTTCCACGGAGAACCTGCTGCCAAACGCGATGGACACCACGGGCATTACTACCGAAGTGGGATGCGCGGCAGGCTCCCACCACCTCTGCGGGGATGACCCGGTGGGAGCGCCCGATGACGACACAACATGGGTGCGGAACCCCATAGGGGGCTCGGCAAGTGAGGAGGATATTTACGAGCTGGCGGCGTCGGCCATCCCCACCGACTCGGTGATTACCAGCGTGACGGTTCATTGGCGCTCGCGGCTTGAAGGAGGCACGGCCAACGCCACGCCTTCGCTCTGCTTCACGTCCTGCGCCACCAGGACCACCGGGACGCCCTTCTCTACCGGCACCAGCTACACGGACCAGTCCGAGACGCTGGCGCGCCCCGGTGGCGGCTCGTGGGCTATCGCCGATCTCGCGGACCTGGAAGTGGCGATGGACCTCACGGAGGCGGGCACCGGTGGGCATCGGCTCACCCAGGTCTACGTCTCGGTCGCCTACATTCCAGCGACCACGCTCACCTACAGCCCGATCACAGCGGGCACCGAGTATGACATCCGGGGCACCTACGACGGCGTGAACATGGCCCTGCTCATCAACGACGTGGAGCAGGCCACCGCGGCCGTCACCGGAGCGGTCAACGTCACCACCGCCAACGTGCTCATCGGGTCCGGGGCGTGGAACGTAAGCATTGGCCGCAGCCGCATCGGGGGCACGTCCACCACCACGCCCACCTATGTGCTCGACTTGGATTACGAGCCGAGCCAGATAACACAGACCCAGGTTGGCAACGCCGGAAACTCATGGAACTGGCTGGGCACCATCACGGACCAGTCGGCGAGCACCAACAACGGCGCCTACACATTCGTCCGTGACTCGACGGGCATCACCGTGACGAGCGGGCCCCTCACCGCCGCCAACAACGTCTCCATCATCTCGGCCACCGAAACATTCCCCACGGCGTTCGGGGGAGCCCCGGTGGACGACCCCCTGGGCGACTCGTTTGACGAGTCGCAGGCGGTCGCGTGGCCCTTCTCTATCATCACAAGCCAGTCGCCAGCGGGCATACCCGTGTCGTTTCTCATGCTCACGCTGGCAGCGGTGCTCGGCATCATGGCGGGGTTCGCCGCCTACGCGGGGACCAAGATGCCGGCGGCGGGCCTGATAGCTTCGGGGCTGGTGGCCAGCATCATCATCTACATGGGCCCGGTGGCCAATGTGATAGTCCTGCTCATCGTTATTTCAGTCATCGCCCTGCTGGTACTGCTGCCCAGGCCGTTTGAGGCGCAGGCATGAGCGTTCGCTTCTGGATGATCTACACGATGATGTGGGCAGTGCTCACGCTCATATCGAACGTGGGGGACGCCACGCTCTACGATGCGGCGTTCGGCACACGGCTCGACTACCTGCTGGGCTTCCAGGTGGACCAGGTGGGAGCGGGGTTCGGGTTTATCGGTATCCCCCGGGCGGGCATTAGCCTGCTCACAACCACCCTGCCGAAGCTGGCCCTGTTCGATTACCAGATGTTCCAGGGCGACCTGGAGATGGTGCGCTGGTTCCTGGCCGCCGCGTTCGGCGTCCCGCTCATCGTCGGCTTCGTGATGGGATTCATAGGTGTGGTGAGAGGAGTCTGGTCATAATGCTAGACGAAGAAGGCAGCGAGATATTCGGCCCGTCGGAACGCCCGGAGGAGGTCGAGCCGTCGAATAAGCCCCGGGTAACGCTGACCAAGCTGACCAAGGCGGAGCCCGACGCGCCGATCCCCTTCAAGAGCAAGCAGCACCCCATGCTCATCAAAAAGCCGGTCAACAAACGCACGGCGGCGGGCCCCTTGAGCGCCTTCGAGCGTGACGAACAGCGCAGCAAGCCGGGCACAAGGGAACTGGCGGGCATTGCGGGCCTCAGTAGGCGGGAGAGCATGCCTTTGCCGGAGAAGGACCAGGCGGTCATCGACATGATAGTTGGCATGATCCCCGTCGTCGGGACAGGGATCGCGGCCGCGGGGCTCACGCAGGGCTGGGGCAAGATGACGCCTTTCCAGCGGGCAAAGGCCGTCGGACTCATCGCGCTCTCGGCGGGCGCCGACGTGCTGATCGTGGGCTCTAGTATCCGCGTGCTCAATCAGGCGGCCAGGGGCGGCATCGTCAAGCAGACGCTCTCCGCCGAGAAGGCGTCTGAGGTCGTGGGGCTGGCGAAGGTCGGCGTCAAGGCCACACCAGCCACCAAAGAGATACGTTCGCTTGATGCAGCAGGGATCACCCATGTGAGCACCAGGCGGGCCACCATCCGAGGGGGGAAGGTCAAAGAGGTTTCCGTCGTTGCCACCGGCGGCTCGAAGCACCAGGAGCAGGTGGCCGCGCTCGGTAAGGCGCTGGGAGGTGGGGATAAGACGTTCTCCAGCATCATCAAGCGCGTTACCGTTGAGGCACCCGCCACGCCCATCGGGATGAGGCATATGGGAGCCACCGTTAGGGCCCTTGAAGTGGGCGGGAGGAGGGTGAACCGGCTCGTCATAGACGTGAGTACACGGCTGAACAAAGCCGACGCGAAAAAGGTCGTGGAGCACTTCTCCAGGTCCGGTGCGGATGAAGGCATCCTTTACGCACCGTTTCCCAAGCGAATAACGATCCGGTCCACCCAGGCGGCACAGACGGCGGGGAGGCCAACGCGCGCCACCAAGGAGGCGACGCGGCTAGAGCGAGACATCGAGGAGCTGCTGAGCAATCGCCCGGGGTCCGGCGGCTTCATCGCTGCCGAGTCAGCCAGGCGGGGCGGACGGGCGGCGCTCGCGGCATCCGAACGGCTATCGAAGTCCACGGCCAGGGTTCGCACGGAGCTCGGCAAGAGGGGGGTCGCTGCCAAGACGGAGAACATCGTAGTCGGAGCCGCTTCCAAGGGTGGCAAGACGCGCATTCAGCGCGTGCTGAAGCTGGAGCCAGAGGCTCCCGTGCGCGGCGTACGGGTCAAAGAACCCGTGGCGGCGGGAGGCGGGCGTGGCCCCGCCAATTTCTTTGCGGGTGGGGCGTCCAGCACCAAGGGCGGACGCCTAACAAGGGTGACTGGCAGCGGCGGGCCCAAGACGGTATTCGCCGTATCGCCGGGCACGCTCATCATCGCCCCCGGCACCACGAAGGGCGGGGCCACGGTGCCGAAGGTGGACGGAGGCGAGACGGGGGCGCCAACACGAACCCCCGACGTGACCCCGGATACCACGCCGACCGTGACGCCTGGCAAAGATCCGGAGATCACCGAGCCCGCAAGGACTCCGTTCACGCCGCAACTGCCTGGCACAACCGGGCCCATACCGGGTATCGCGGTGCCAGACATCGACGTTGAAACAGAGCCGAGGACGCCCCCCATCAAAGAACCCAAGGAACCCAAGAGGGCGCCCAAAAAGGAGCCCACAGAGACACCCACAGATGAGCCCACGAGAAAGTCCACCAGGACAACACCAGATGAACCTGGGAGCTCGCGGATCACCACGCCGTCCACCACCGGCAAGCTGCCCGGGCCGGGCCCAGGCCGCACCCCTGACCCAACCAAGACGCCACGGCCGCTGCCCGACCCCGAGAAGCTAAAGACGCCCGCTCCTATCCGCACCAGGACAGGGCAGTTTACACGCGCGGCCACCACCGGGCAGCGCTATAAGCTGCCTGGAGGCAAGAGCCTACCGCCCGGCGTCTACCCGCGTGAGGTGGCCTGGACGCAGGGGTTCGTCCAGATCACGCTCAACCTCGACACGGGCGCCCGGCGCACGGCGCTGACGCGGAAGCGTGGCACCCCTAAGACGACGTTCGCCGTCACCAGGACGGATAAGACGCCACCCGACGAGCAGCGCCTCCGAATGGGGTTCGAGCGGCTGCACGTCACGTCGAAGTCACTGTCATTCGCGCTGGACCGGCAGCGCGCTCAGGGTAGGAACGGCAACCCGTTCAAGCGCAGAAGGAGGATGTGATGGCTGCGAATCCAACTATCGTCCCACCGCGCAGCTTAGAAAAAGCGTCGGCCTACCTACGCCGCGGTGGAGAGATCATCATCCCAACGGCGTACCGGACGACAGTACTGGATGGCAAAACGCTCAAACGGTTTGAAGCGGCCGGCACGTACCTGCTAAAAGAGGACGGGGAAGGGTATCGAATGAGAAGCGGGAAGGGGAGCGTCTACCTTCTCCCAGGACAGCTCCGCTACTTTGGGCCGCCACCATCGGCTCTCACACCGAAGCGCCCACCCGCCAACCCGTTCAAGCGCCGCCGCAAGATGTAGGCACTAGCAAGCCGTAATCTCACTGGTAGTGTGCATCTTCTCTTGACTACCAGAGGAGGTGTTACTACTCGTGCTCACCGGACCAGCCATTCACAATTTCCTAGCTGCTAAGCGAGCCAAAGGGCTCAGTCTCCACACAATAGAGTCATACCGCTACAGCCTGGCCCTATTCCAAACTTACTTCTCAGACCTGCCCGAAGAGCCCGAGCCAATAGAGGCGCTGCTGGCACGCCTCGGGCCATCGGATCAAACACGGGAGACGTACTTCCGCAGATTCCGGGCGTTCTACCGCTGGCTCCACCGGCGAAAGCGGATAGCCGGTAATCCGATGGACGCCATAGAGCGGCCGGTGGTGCGGCACAGAATAGCCCGGGCACTGACACCAAGCGATCTCCACCAGCTTATAGAGCACCCAGGCCACCCGGAAGCAGTCAGGGCGTTCTTGCTATTGCTAGCAGACACCGGAATGCGGCTGTCTGAGGCTCTGTCGATAGGAGACTACCAGCAGCGCAGAGAGCGAACCGTCACCGTCAAGGGCAAGGTCGGTGAGAGGGAGATACCGGTGACACCAGCGGTGCTTCAAACAGCCCGAATCGCCCTCCCGTGGGCGTGGTCAAGCTCACAAGCCGCAGGGTGGGCAGTACGTAAGGCTTTCCGAAGGGCAGGACTCAGCGGGCGGCGAGCTTCAGCACAGTCTCTTCGCCATACGTTCGTCAGGCTATGGGATGGTGACGAATCGCTCTTAGTCGGAATCATGGGCTGGACCACGGCTAGGATGCTCCAGGTCTACAAGCCATATGACATTCAAAAGGCAATAGCCCAGCACCGCGGGCGGAGTCCTTTAGCCAAGGCCAGGACAGGAGTACACCAGCTAGCTCTTCTGTAAGCCCTGTCAAGGAGGAGATCGCCGGTTCGAATCCGGTCCGGGTCGCCAGGCACCTCTTCTCGTAAGCGAAAGGCCCCGCCTCAAGTGCGGGGCCTTTGGTCTGCCAGCCGCTTACGAGACCGCCAGCAACTGCTGCACCAGGTCGGCCAGCTTGTCCCTGTTGAGCAGCCCGCTCCACGTCCGCATCACGTCTCCGCTGGGCGTCAGGAAGACGGTCGTCGGCATGCCCAGGACGTCATACTCCTTTACGGCGGACCCTTCAAGCGTGGAGCCCGCGGGGTAGGTGATCTCCAGCTCCTGCAGCAGCGCACGTCCCTCCTCCCGGGTGCCCAGGAGGGTAAAGACGCCCACATCCAGTCCAAAGAGTACGATGCGGTCCCCAAATTCCTCGTAGACCGACTGCAGGTCGGGCATCTCGGCAACGCAGGGCGGACATGCGCCGGCCCAGAAGTTGAGCACCACAGGCTTGCCCTGGGCAAAAAGGTCAGAGAACCGCACCGTTTCACCGCCGATCTCGTCCGCGCCCTGGTAGACCAATATCTCGAAATCGAAGGGGACCCGCACCTCAGCCGAAGGTGTCGCGGCCGAGCTGACCGGCGTGGGAGTGGAGGCGCCGCCACACGCCGCCAGCACTAGAAGGCCCGTGCCAACCAGCGTGAAGAGGCCGAGCGGCCGCCGGAGCCGCCGATAGCGGCCCTGCAGGCCTCCCCGTTGCGTATTCGCAGTCCCCATCACACACCTCTCCCACTCATATGCTACGTAAGAGCCCGGGTCCCGGTTTACCGCTCTCCAACGACGGAAGCACCCGTGGGGGCCTCCGGCCTGCGCGCCACCAGCAGCCCGTAGCTGAGGGTGCCCCGGAGCACCAGCTCGTGGGCCGCGGCGAGCACCCGCTTCCCGTGAGTGAGCAGGCCATCGCTCAGGGGGAGCTTCCCAAGACCGGCAAACGATTCCAAGACGGCAAGCTTCTCGTTCACCTTCCCCAGAGTGGAAGCGGCGGTCTCCCCAAGCTCCTCACGCGCGTCAACCAGCAGTCCCTGCTCTTCCAGCAGCCGGCCGTAGTCCTCCAGCGACAGCGCATCGCCCACGCAGCCGGCTATGGCCAGCGCTCCGCGCAGCTCCTGGGGCAGCGGTCCGCTCACGGTCACGTCGGTGGTCGCGAGGTGTCCCCCAGGCCGCAACGCGCCGATGAGGCGACGCAGCGCCTGACCCTTCCTGGGCAGGATGGAGAGCACACACTCCATGAGCGCAACGTCGTAGCGATCGTCCCTCAGCTCGACTTCAAGGAGGTCGCCCTGGAGAAAGCTCACGCGGTCCTCCACGCCATGGCTCCGGGCCAGCTCCTCCCCCGCCTCGATACCCGCCCGCTCCAGCGCGACCCCGACCACACGGCACCCGGTGGTCTCCGCCAGGTGAACGGCGGTGGCGCCGAGACCGGAGCCGGCATCGAGGACGGTGGACTCAGGACCGACGCCGGCGAGGCGGGCGAGCCGCGAGGTCAGCGCCAGCCCTCCCGGATGCAGGGAATCGCCCAGGAGCCATCGCGCCAGAGGATGGCTGTAGGTGGTGGCACAACAGGAAAGGACCTCCCGCTCAAGCGTCATGGCTGCCCTCGCTCTCCCATGTTTCACACGGCTGCTGGGGATACACTCTGCTCCGCTTCGCCCGCTGCTCATTAGTCTGCTTCATCTCATCCAGGTGCTCAAGCATGAGCCGGCGCTTTAGAGGACGAACGTAGAGCACCATCATCAGCCAGCCGGCTACGGAGCCCCAGAGGCCGCACTCGCTCTCGTAGCGAAGGAGGGTGCAGCCGCCCTGGTCTTCCAGGATGATATGGTCGCGCATCATGGTGAGCGGCCCCTCCACGGTGTCGAAGTCGACCCGCTCGGGCTCGTGGGGGGTGACCCACTCCACGGTGCGGTAGATCTTACGCCTGCCGAAGAGACCTTTCCCGGGGGTATGAAACTCCACCAGAAGCCTGACGTTTTCCCGCGAGAGCACCCGGGAGGCGGCCTGGCCCTCCTGGCCCGCGCCAAAGGCGGTGATGACCTGGAAGGCGAGGCGGCGGTCGGCGTGGAGGTGGACCTCCAAGGGCGTGAGCCGAACGGGAATCAGCCACACGTCGCCGCCTCCATCGTTCCCGTCGCCCGCGCCTCGATGGCCAGCGTCACCCCTTCGAGGTGCTCGCGCATGCTCTTCTTCAGCGCGGGCCGGGCCACGAGCACGCCAATCAGCCAGCCGGCCAGCCAACCTCGCGACCTGAACTTACTCTCGTAGTGCAGGACCGTGCAACCGCCCTGCTCCTCCAGAATATACCGCTCGCGGGTCATGGGAAGCGGGTCCTCCGCCGTCTCGAACTCGATCCGCTCAGGTTCGTGGGGGGTGACCCACTCCACGGTGCGGTAGATTCCGCACCCTCCCACGACGCCGCATTTCCGAGTGTAGAACTCGACCAGCGATCGAGCGCCCTCCTGGGAAAGCACCCGTGAGGACTCCTCGATACCGGGAGCGTCTTCCCCAAAGGTCGTGAGCATCTGGAAGACCGAGCGGCGGTCGGCGTGGATATGGACCAAGTCACGGACGGGAATCGTTGTCATTTCGCTACCTCCCCGCAGCCTTCGACGGTCACTGAGACCGCCGGCTCGTAGTATCGTCTGGACTCATTCCCAGACGCTTAGGGCACATACAGCTCGGTGTCCGGATGGAAGTCCGACCACGCGAACCAGAAAGAAACGAAGGACTCGATCTGCTCCAGCCGCTGCCCAGCCAGAGGGCCGCTCACGGCTTCGCCGGTGGTGCCGGTCCACGTGGACCCGGTCTCCAGGTCTTTCATGAGGGACTGGCCGTCGGTGCGTTCTCCCAACAACTCGAAGGTGAAGACCCTCGCTCCCACGGTCCGGTCGAACACCGCCGTGGTCCCGATCTCCTTATCGAAGGTCACGACGATGGGCCTGCCCGCGAAGGTGTCGTTCAAGACTGGGGTCTGGTTCAGGTACCGGAACGGATATGCCCGCTGGACCGTGCCGCTGACGAGGCCGACCACAAACTCCTTGGTGAGAAGACGCTCGTCCGGGTTGGACTCGCCTAAGCCGGAATTACCCATATCAAGCTGCCTGGGTCCAAGCAACGCACCATCCTCGACGAGAGCCATCGTAGTATCAGTCACGGATGCCGTCAACCATCCAATCAAGCGCACAAAACCATCTCTCGGCGTGGTGAGTTAGCGGCCCCAGGCAGCGGAGGTGGCTTTCACCACGTTTGCACTCCCTTCAAACTCCTCCGGGCGCGCACCTCGCCCTTGGTTGCCTCTCTTCACCTCTGATGACCTCAAGGATAATCGCTACCCTGGTGCTGGATGGAGCCCGGCGATACGCTCCAACACTTGCCGGAATACCTCCCGGGACACTGCCACCTCAGCAAGCTGAAACACCAACCTCCTGGCATGCCGCACCAGACGTCCACCCATCTTGATGAGCTTGGTCTGCACGCTTCGCAGTGACCAGTGTTTCACTGACTCTGGCAAAGTCAGCCTTCTCATGAAGTTGCCCAGGTTGTAGGCCAGCACAAACAGCCACAGCCTCACCTGGTTAGCAACGAACCTGTGACACGAGAGCCGCGTCCAGTTCAGGGCGTATTTACCTTCCTTGATCCACTGCTCGGCCGTGCCCCGCCCGTTGTAGAAGTGGGTTACGTCTGCCGGCGGTAGGTTGAGGTTGGTGACGACGAACCCGACCCTCGGGAATAGCTCACCCTGGCGCCACTCCACCTTGGCGACCACACGCCGGGGAATGTCCCAGCTCTGGGCCTGGTAAACGAAGTCGTGATACCGGACTACGGGCTTCCCTTCGACAGGCTCAGGGCAGGCTTTAGGCGGCCTGCCCACGGGCCGCTTCAGCAGGTGCCGGATGTTTCCTTGTAATACCTCGTTGGCCGGAAGCCGCATAGCGTAGCCAGTGTCCCTTGACTCCAGGTACTCGTACACCTCGGGCTTGGCAAAGGCAGCATCGGCCCGGAACAGCAGCCGGACTCCTTTCTCCTGGTATCGCTTCACGACGGGCTCCAGAACCTCCCGCCACCGCTCAGCGCTGTGGACGTTGCCCGGGCGAAGCATTGCACCCTCGCAATCTCCGAAATGGTTGAACAGGAAGAGCGGGTGATAACATACGGACTCGAAGTGGCCGTTGTAGGCGACTCCCTCTTGCTGCCCATGCACCGGGCTTTCAGAGCTGTCCATGTCTAGGATAACTCGCTGGTGAGATGTCTGGGCCATGGCCCTGTCCACCCACTCAACATTCAGGCGCGCAAGCCCATCCAGGTTTTCCTCTTCGGTTAACACCTCAGTCTCAAATCGGCTCATAGTATTGGTGCTGGCTGCCTGCTTATCAGTACCTTGCCACCCGACGATGACACGCATAGCCGGGTCTTGGGCAAGCCGTTCAGCGTCGTTGGTGTCCTCGTAGCCAGCGAGACGGCTATACACCGATTGTCTGAGCAAGGGCAACAGCGGGTGTTGCACATTGCGGCCGGTGCGGCTTTCATGGATATAATCGTTGGCTGTCTCTGTGAGCCCCAGAGCGGCATCAAGCTCGCGGCACGCCAGGAGTCCGGCGTCCGAGGTGATGGTAGCGCCACGAAAATCCAGGCGGACTCTGCGGTCGAATTGGAGCTTCAAAGGGGTGTCGGAGCTTTCACCCATTGGGTGCCTCCAGCGAGATTGCGGTATCCAGAACTAGACCCGCTAGCTCGGCCAGTCTAGCACCCACACTGCCCATAATGCCCAGGTAGGCGGCTCAAATAGGCAGCACTCTTACCGGATTACGACGCACCCACGCGGCTGATCTGGGAAATGTGGGTTCATACCTCAGCAGCCGCGAGATCGTCAACGACGTGGTGGGAGGCGTGCCCGTCGCGGTCACTTGGTGACCCCTCTGTTTTACGGGCATGGTTTTTGCCCGCGAAGTGAAGGGACAGGAGCTCACCTTCGGCGTCTCCGGAAAGCTGATCCTGAACGCTCTCGTCATGTACGACCACCAGACGGATACTCTCTGGAGCCAGTTCCTGGGCGAGGCTGTTCGGGGTCCTCTGACCGGTGAAAAGCTCACCCTCCTGCCCGTCCAGCTCACCACCTGGCAGGCTTGGAAGGCGCAGCACCCGGACACCCTGGTCTTGGAGAGGGGCGGCGGCGAAAGCCCCTTTGAGTCCTACGACCCCTATAGCGCGTACTATTCCAGCGGAAGGGCGGGCATCTTAGCCCACATTTCCCAGATCAGCCGCGTGGGTGCGTCGTAATCCGGTAAGAGTGCTGCCTATTTGAGCCGCCTACCTGGGCATTATGGGCAGTGTGGGTGCTAGACTGGCCGAGCTAGCGGGTCTAGTTCTGGATACCGCAATCTCGCTGGAGGCACCCAATGGGTGAAAGCTCCGACACCCCTTTGAAGCTCCAATTCGACCGCAGAGTCCGCCTGGATTTTCGTGGCGCTACCATCACCTCGGACGCCGGACTCCTGGCATGCCGCGAGCTTGATGCCGCTCTGGGGCTCACAGAGACAGCCAACGATTATATCCATGAAAGCCGCACCGGCCGCAATGTGCAACACCCGCTGTTGCCCTTGCTCAGACAATCGGTGTATAGCCGTCTCGCTGGCTACGAGGACACCAACGACGCTGAACGGCTTGCCCAAGACCCGGCTATGCGTGTCATCGTCGGGTGGCAAGGTACTGATAAGCAGGCAGCCAGCACCAATACTATGAGCCGATTTGAGACTGAGGTGTTAACCGAAGAGGAAAACCTGGATGGGCTTGCGCGCCTGAATGTTGAGTGGGTGGACAGGGCCATGGCCCAGACATCTCACCAGCGAGTTATCCTAGACATGGACAGCTCTGAAAGCCCGGTGCATGGGCAGCAAGAGGGAGTCGCCTACAACGGCCACTTCGAGTCCGTATGTTATCACCCGCTCTTCCTGTTCAACCATTTCGGAGATTGCGAAGGTGCAATGCTTCGCCCGGGCAACGTCCACAGCGCTGAGCGGTGGCGGGAGGTTCTGGAGCCCGTCGTGAAGCGATACCAGGAGAAAGGAGTCCGGCTGCTGTTCCGGGCCGATGCTGCCTTTGCCAAGCCCGAGGTGTACGAGTACCTGGAGTCAAGGGACACTGGCTACGCTATGCGGCTTCCGGCCAACGAGGTATTACAAGGAAACATCCGGCACCTGCTGAAGCGGCCCGTGGGCAGGCCGCCTAAAGCCTGCCCTGAGCCTGTCGAAGGGAAGCCCGTAGTCCGGTATCACGACTTCGTTTACCAGGCCCAGAGCTGGGACATTCCCCGGCGTGTGGTCGCCAAGGTGGAGTGGCGCCAGGGTGAGCTATTCCCGAGGGTCGGGTTCGTCGTCACCAACCTCAACCTACCGCCGGCAGACGTAACCCACTTCTACAACGGGCGGGGCACGGCCGAGCAGTGGATCAAGGAAGGTAAATACGCCCTGAACTGGACGCGGCTCTCGTGTCACAGGTTCGTTGCTAACCAGGTGAGGCTGTGGCTGTTTGTGCTGGCCTACAACCTGGGCAACTTCATGAGAAGGCTGACTTTGCCAGAGTCAGTGAAACACTGGTCACTGCGAAGCGTGCAGACCAAGCTCATCAAGATGGGTGGACGTCTGGTGCGGCATGCCAGGAGGTTGGTGTTTCAGCTTGCTGAGGTGGCAGTGTCCCGGGAGGTATTCCGGCAAGTGTTGGAGCGTATCGCCGGGCTCCATCCAGCACCAGGGTAGCGATTATCCTTGAGGTCATCAGAGGTGAAGAGAGGCAACCAAGGGCGAGGTGCGCGCCCGGAGGAGTTTGAAGGGAGTGCAAACGTGGTGAAAGCCACCTCCGCTGCCTGGGGCCGCTAACTCACCACGCCGAGAGATGGTTTTGTGCGCTTGATTGGATGGTTGACGGCATCCGTGACTGATACTACGATGGCTCTCGTCGAGGATGGTGCGTTGCTTGGACCCAGGCAGCTTGATATGGGTAATTCCGGCTGAAACAACGCGAGCGACCCCCGGGACCCGGTGACTCTCGCCGTCTATTCCACTTTGCAGGCCGTTCTGCGAATGGCTCGACTCAGGCGCTTAGAATAGCCTCGACTGGGGCTGGTCTTCGCCGGGCTCGGTGGACCAGTAGTAGCTCATGTAGGGACTCAGGCGGGCCAGGACTCCTTCGGGGTGACGGGCGCGCAGCTCGTACTCGAGGTAGAACGGTATCTCAAGGCCTTCCGCGACCATCTTCCCCACGGCGTCTGGGGCGATGGCCGACTGACCCCAGTTGTAGGCCCGGTCGGATCTCGCGGTGGGCACCGACCACAGCAGCTCGCTGTCAGGGTCGGCCCTGGCCTCGGCTTCCAGCTTCGAGAGGAACCATGTGATGCCGTCTGCGTGCCTCGTCTGCCGCGCCCACGTGTCGATGCGGTGGCCCACATGCCGTGTCCGGCCCTGATGGTCTGTCGTGAGGGCTGTGCTCCAGATGCCCCGTGTCGTCGGGAGCTGAGCACGGTCCCGGTGGGTGATGTAGCGAATGCCTTCAGCGGACAACGTGTAGCGAGTATCTCCGCGTTTTCCTCGTCGCTCGACCAGTCCCCACGTGTCGGCGAGGCTGTGCATCATCTGGCTGATCCGCCCTTCCGAAACACCAAGCCCGCACGCAAGGTGGTCACGGGGCATCATCGGGTGGTCCGTCACCATGTCGAGAATCCGCTTCTCCGAAGGGCTGACCCCGAAGATCGGCGCAGCCTGCACCATCCGTTCAGGATTGGGTATCGAGGCCCGCTTCCGCTCCGGCGACTCCGTATGAAGCGCTCCGCCGGTGCCGCCCTGTGAACTCACAAAATCGAGAGTGTAGTACGAGCCACTGAACAGACCCGAGGTCTTCTGCCAGACGTGGTAGTTCCGTCTTTCGAGTGTGTCCTGAGACTCCACACCGACGTAGGAGTCTTCAAGATTCAGTTCCATGGAGAACCTCGTCGTCAGCCTCTGCTCCCAGACGCTGGAGGTCAGGACCAGGATCGTGTCAGGGCGGCGCGTGTAGTGGTACTCGGCTATGGCTCTGAGTCGGTCGTAGAGGGAGCGGCGTCGCAGAGCTAGTCCCTGGCGTACCACTCCGAATGTCCGGCAGTCGTGAAGTGTGATGGTGGGGTCAAAGCGGCCCCGGCGGTGGAACTCCACGTGCGACCGGAGCCCGTCGACGCCGGGCGACAGTGAGGCGGCGAGGCGATAGATGGTAGCCACCGCGTCCATCCGGCGGATGAGTAGCGTCAGCCACTCCTTGGACACGGGGTAGGCCCGCACGAAGTCCGAGGGCGTGTCGAAGGCGAGCATCCGGGCAGCCTCTCTGATGCCGCTGCCCGTCAGATAGTATCTCCGGCTCGATGGTAGGTGGGCGGTGCCGTGACTCACTCGCCCGACGATGCCGTCGGCCAACAGGCTGGTCAGGGCGCGGTGGACTGTCGTGTGAGGCTCGCCTAGGATGAGCGCCAGTTCCGTCGAATCAATGAACGGCATCCGGCTGAGGGAGTGCAGGATCTGTCGTCCGGAGAGGGCCATGTCGCTACCTCCCACGCGCTCGGCTCGGAGTTAGCCCAGAGGCACGTAGGGAGGCCCCGATAGGCCAGTTAGATTACGGCCCCTCGGAAGAGGCTTTGTCTGGTTTCGCGTTCCGTGTTTCGGCGTGTTCATCCTGTTTCCCGGCGGCAATGGCCCAATAGTCCATTGTGAAGGGCGGGAACGTTGAAGGTAATGCCCTGCAAGCCATTGTTTTGGGAACGGTTTTGTGGTAAAGGCCTGTGGCGGAAGGGGAATGTTGAGTTCACTGATACCAGGGACAAGCTGAGCAACCTCGTCGAGGGGCTGATCAGGGAACACGAGCTGACCATGCCTCCCGACACGGTCCGCTGGGACAGCCGCAGCCGGCGCACGCAGACCCTTAGACGGACCGGCCCGTCGAGTAAAAAACAACGTCCCTATGCTGTGTCTGGGAGGGGCTATAATAGGGTGGATGAACCAACTCAGTCAGAGCCTGATGAGCGTCGCCATTGGTGCGCTTACATCAATCCTGGTGCTGGCGCCACTGGTGGGGATTCAACTAGCGTCCCAAGTCGCAGTCCAGGTGGTGCTGGCCATGTTGGCGGGAGCCGTCGTCATAGGGGCGATGTCGGTGGCCCGGGGCACCCCTTTCCTGCCTTCTAAGGAACGACGTCTCTTCGTCTTACCCAATCGGTTACAGCCCATGGTTCCGTTTCAGCTCATGTTTATGGGAGTGCCGCTGCTCATCGTGAGCCTCTTTGCAGACTCCCCTGCCTCACTGGTCAGCGCGGCTCTACTCGGCGCATTACTGGTGACTATACCTTGGCCCTCGCGGAACAAGTCCTGGCAGAGAGGGTCCTGGCAGGGCGTCTCGTCTTCTCACCGCCGATCCTCTCTAGTTGGACCGAACATCCAAGGGGCTCCCACGCAGGCGCCTCAGGGGCGATTCGAGAAGTTCTCAGAAGGGGCGCGTAGCGTTCTGTCCCACGCGCAGGAGGAAGCCCAGCGGTTCAACCACAACTACATCGGGACCGAGTACATCCTGCTTGGACTAGTACGGGAACCCGAAGGCGTAGCAGCCAAAGTCCTGACCAACCTTGGCGTGGAACTCTCCAAGGTGCGGTCGGCGGTGGAGTTCATCATTGGAAGTGGCGAGCGCCCTGGCCCCGGCGACATCGGGCTGACGCCCCGAGCCAAGAAGGTGATCGAGCTGGCCGTGGATGAGGCACGGCGCCTGAGTCACCAATACGTTGGCACCGAGCACCTGCTCATCGGCATCATGCGGGAGGGCGAGGGTGTGGCGGCTAGGGTCCTGGAGAGCATGGGTGTTAACTTGGAGCGCGTCCGCGTCGATGTCGCTCGGCTCTCTCAGAACAGCGAGTAGTCCCCATAGGAACTACGGACAATCCCAGCTTGCCATTCTCGCAAGGAAGACATCCGGTTAGGGAGCGTGTCCTTATATGAATCGAACCGGCACATCCCATGTGGCTAATGCTGTAGTGCTCCCGAATCTGGGGCGGCAATCAGCATATCTCTACGGTTTCAGCGTCAACATCCGATTCGTATTGGGCCGGTTGACACTCTACACAGAACGTAAACGAATTTCCGATTGGCGCTCCGGCCCCACTATGCTACTAGCTGGAGATTTTGGTATTGCTACCTCCGACTGAAGCTAAGTCAACCGCCCACCAGTATCTGAGCTATTGGTGTCTATTTGGTAACAAGTATGTGCGACCTTACGGGCGGCGGTAGTGGCGGCCCAGTTCCGATGCGTAGCGCCGTCCCAGCCTGGCGCCCTCGGCTTCCAGCCATTCGGTGAACCGGGTGGAGGCGGTAGGCGGGTCAACCGAAACCAGATGGCCCGCCATCAGTCCGTCTATTTCATCCCTGGTCAGCACCACATCCCGCACCAACCAACCCGCCATTCGGGCGGCCAGCAGTGCCACCGAAGGCCGTACGTGTATCAGTCGGGCTCGGCTGCCTACTCGGCGAGCTATGAGCCGTACCATCTCCTCAAACGTGAATGTTTCTGGACCCACGGCGTCTAACACGACATCTTCGCTTCCCGCCCCGGCATTCACGGCAAGTTGCGCCAGGTCGTCTACGAACACCGGCTGTATCGGATAGTCCCCAGACCCTGCGATGGGGAACGCTGGAAACCGCCGCAGGAACCAGGCGATGTTGTTTATCAGCACATCCTCGGGGCTGAACAGCACCGTGGGTCTGAGGATGGCGTAGGACAACCCAGACTCGTGGATTGCCTTCTCCACCAGCGCCTTCCCCCGGAAATAAGGACGTGGCGAGTTTTCCGAGGGGTTGGTGATGCTGATATGGACGATGCGTCTAACGCCTGCTTCGACCGCCGCTCCTATCAGGATGCGGGAGTTCTGAACGGCGATGTCGTGAGTAACCGTGCCTCGGGCGAAGCGAATCCAATAGGTGTTATACAGAGTGTCAACTCCCCGGAGATTTTCTACCAAACCATCAAGGTCGCCGAAGTCCAGAGGTAGAGCCTCCACCCGATCACCGAAGGGGCTGCGGGAGGCGGGAGTACGGGTCAACGTTTTCACAATGCCACCCTGTTCCAGCAACCGCCGCGCGATGTATTTGCCCGTGTGCCCAAAGGCTCCCGTGACGACGCTGCGATTAGATTGGCTCATTGCCCTCCTGACCTCCGAGAACAGCAATGGCTGCAACAAGGAGCGCGAGCGCCGCTGGCAGGTAGAACATGCCGATGGAAGCTATCGCTACAAAACAGAAGGGTATAGTCCCAAAACAGCCACCTGTGAGAGAATGGTGGCATGGGACGGAAGATTGGGTGCCCTCGATGTCAACACGCCAAGAGCTGGGGCATTCGGCGAGGTAAGAGTCGTTGTGCAGCCTGCCACTACGAGTGGGTGCCCAGGGCGCTGCCGCTTCGGTTGTCGCCAGGGGAGTGGCGGCGACTGTTGCGCTGGTTCGTCTTGGGGCAGAGTGCCGAGGTGATTGCCCAGGAGGCCCGCCTGGAGCGAAAGCGAGTCCTGCGAGCCCTGATCGTGGTGCGCCAGGCCATGGTCCGGGACGTTCCCCATGTCTTCTCCGGCGTGGTGGAGGTCGACGAGACCTACCTGGGAGGTTCCTGGCGCAACAGGCGCCTGGCAAAGCGTGTTCAGGGCACGAAGCGGGGCCGTGGAACCACTAAGCAAGCTGTCTTTGGGATCCTGTGTCGAGGTGGCCTGGTGTGGGCGCAAGTGGTACCTAACGTGGAAGCCAAGACGCTGCTGCCGCTCCTGCACCAACGCGTGCAACGTGGCTCCATCGTCTGCTCGGACACCTTTACAGCTACACGGGCGTCGCAGCGGGGGGCTACGTCCATCGGCTTGTGGACCACAGCCAGGCGTTCAGCGATCGGCAAGGGAGCCACGTCAACGGCTTGGAGGGCTTCTGGGGTTATCTCAAGCGGCGTCTGGCAGCCAAAGGGGGAGTCCGCCGAGAACGGCTGCCCCTCTATCTTGCTGAGTATGTCTGGCGCTACAATCATCGGCGTCTGTTGGGACCAGAACAGGTTAAGACATTGTTCAAGCTGCTTCAAAGCTAATCCGGTGGCTAAAACGGGACTTTACCCAACAGAATCCCAGAAGCACGACGGCGGGGCTCCAGAGGAGTATCTTGCGCATCGTCGTCTGTTGGAGCCGAAGGCCCAACAAAGTGATGGCGGTCAACAGGATAGGCACTAGCAGCAACAAGATTACGTGCAGGCCATTTGCTTCTATTGCCGTAGCGCTAGAGCGAATCACCTCCCCGCCAGGCTCACCAGGGAGTGTCGCCGTTACCGACGCACCCTCATAGGTGGGCCAGAACGCCAACCAGACCCCAGCGGCCCAGGCAAAGGCATGGGCGACCCATGCAGATACTGTCGCTACGCCGATAGACCTCAGATGTCCCTCCGTACCAAGCGCTACTACGTTTCGTGCACCGGGCTCCCGGATATCACGAAGCGCCTGAGTTGAGCCCACATTTCCCAGATCAGCCGCGTGGGTGCGTCGTAATCCGGTAAGAGTGCTGCCTATTTGAGCCGCCTACCTGGGCATTATGGGCAGTGTGGGTGCTAGACTGGCCGAGCTAGCGGGTCTAGTTCTGGATACCGCAATCTCGCTGGAGGCACCCAATGGGTGAAAGCTCCGACACCCCTTTGAAGCTCCAATTCGACCGCAGAGTCCGCCTGGATTTTCGTGGCGCTACCATCACCTCGGACGCCGGACTCCTGGCATGCCGCGAGCTTGATGCCGCTCTGGGGCTCACAGAGACAGCCAACGATTATATCCATGAAAGCCGCACCGGCCGCAATGTGCAACACCCGCTGTTGCCCTTGCTCAGACAATCGGTGTATAGCCGTCTCGCTGGCTATGAGGACACCAACGACGCTGAACGGCTTGCCCAAGACCCGGCTATGCGTGTCATCGTCGGGTGGCAAGGTACTGATAAGCAGGCAGCCAGCACCAATACTATGAGCCGATTTGAGACTGAGGTGTTAACCGAAGAGGAAAACCTGGATGGGCTTGCGCGCCTGAATGTTGAGTGGGTGGACAGGGCCATGGCCCAGACATCTCACCAGCGAGTTATCCTAGACATGGACAGCTCTGAAAGCCCGGTGCATGGGCAGCAAGAGGGAGTCGCCTACAACGGCCACTTCGAGTCCGTATGTTATCACCCGCTCTTCCTGTTCAACCATTTCGGAGATTGCGAAGGTGCAATGCTTCGCCCGGGCAACGTCCACAGCGCTGAGCGGTGGCGGGAGGTTCTGGAGCCAGTCGTGAAGCGATACCAGGAGAAAGGAGTTCGGCTGCTGTTCCGGGCCGATGCTGCCTTTGCCAAGCCCGAGGTGTACGGGTACCTGGAGTCAAGGGACACTGGCTACGCTATGCGGCTTCCGGCCAACGAGGTATTACAAGGAAACATCCGGCACCTGCTGAAGCGGCCCGTGGGCAGGCCGCCTAAAGCCTGCCCTGAGCCTGTCGAAGGGAAGCCCGTAGTCCGGTATCACGACTTCGTTTACCAGGCCCAGAGCTGGGACATTCCCCGGCGTGTGGTCGCCAAGGTGGAGTGGCGCCAGGGTGAGCTATTCCCGAGGGTCGGGTTCGTCGTCACCAACCTCAACCTACCGCCGGCAGGCGTAACCCACTTCTACAACGGGCGGGGCACGGCCGAGCAGTGGATCAAGGAAGGTAAATACGCCCTGAACTGGACGCGGCTCTCGTGTCACAGGTTCGTTGCTAACCAGGTGAGGCTGTGGCTGTTTGTGCTGGCCTACAACCTGGGCAACTTCATGAGAAGGCTGACTTTGCCAGAGTCAGTGAAACACTGGTCACTGCGAAGCGTGCAGACCAAGCTCATCAAGATGGGTGGACGTCTGGTGCGGCATGCCAGGAGGTTGGTGTTTCAGCTTGCTGAGGTGGCAGTGTCCCGGGAGGTATTCCGGCAAGTGTTGGAGCGTATCGCCGGGCTCCATCCAGCACCAGGGTAGCGATTATCCTTGAGGTCATCAGAGGTGAAGAGAGGCAACCAAGGGCGAGGTGCGCGCCCGGAGGAGTTTGAAGGGAGTGCAAACGTGGTGAAAGCCACCTCCGCTGCCTGGGGCCGCTAACTCACCACGCCGAGAGATGGTTTTGTGCGCTTGATTGGATGGTTGACGGCATCCGTGACTGATACTACGATGGCTCTCGTCGAGGATGGTGCGTTGCTTGGACCCAGGCAGCTTGATATGGGTACTTCCGGTTGAAGAAGAGCGTCGGAAGATGGCAACGCCGCCAACGCAGGTAGAGACAACGGAGACATGCAGCGTTTGTGGACGAAGCCTTTCAATATACCTGATGCTTGGACATGAGTGCACGTGCAGAAGTTGCGGTCTAAGAGTGTAGACCGTCAGCGATAATGGGACACGTGAGAGGGGTAGAAAACCCGAGAGTCTGAGAGTGGTGTGAGCTCCTGAAGTGAGGGTAGAGTACCTCATGAAAGGAGCAGCGATGTCCCAGTCAGACGTCAGCAAGGCCGAGGCCGCCGATCAGCGGTCGGAGCAGACTAGGTCCTTCGTTCGACGAGTTAGAGCGGCTACCCGGCGCAAATACACCCCGGAAGAGAAGATCCGTATCGTGCTGGAGGGCTTCCGCCGCGAGGTCACCGTGAACGACCTGTGCCGGCGGGAGGGTATCAAGCCCCACTCCTACTACTCGTGGACCAAGGAGTTCATGGAGGCGGGCAGGGAGCGGCTGTCCCGTGACACGGTGCGCGATGCCACCCGGCAGGAGATCCAGGTTGAGATGGCTAAACCCCGGCGTGGTAAAATCGAAACTTAGATGCCTCTCCATTCTAGTAGGGTTCGTCGGCTTTGACGACATTGCTGTAGTAATTGCATTCGTGAAGACGAAGAAGCTTTGGTATGAGTCGGAGATTCACATACTCTGCAATTCTGGTAGTAGCGCTGACGTTGATTGCCGCTGCGGGGTTCTTGTACGCCCGAGGCACCGGTGGTTACGAATCGGCAACTGGTCACAAATCGATATCCCACGAGTCCCCCCCTCGAACAATAGACCCTAGGATCGTTAGGCAGATGCCTCTAGCAGACGCGTCGAGTCAAATCTACGAGCTTTGGCGGAGAGAAGGCTTGCAAGGCTTCACAGGGATGCGGTTTGACAATGACAAGGGGGAAGTGATCCTCTACTGGAAAGGACAAGTCCCTCACAGGATGGCCGTGCTTGTGCGGACGTTGCGGGCCAGCGTCCCAGTTCGAGTAGTTGAAAGACCCTACTCACTCGTAGAGCTTCAGCGGGAAGCAAGGCGGCTTGTCGAACTTGATCTCTCCGGGGCAGGCGTTAATGTCACTGAGGCAGGACCTCTTCCTGATTTCTCAGGGATAGGAGTCGGGATTGAACCCACTGAGCGGCTTGACCGGGCGCAACAGACCGACCGGGCGCGTCAGGTCATCGAGAGCGACTTCCCTCTCGAATTTACAGTTGCCCCAGCGCATGAACCATTAGTTTCTCAGAATCGTTAGCGGGGTTCCTATTTGGCCTCGTCCTGGAGATGTCGCCCGAAGGGACCGAGCGATAGCCCAATTCTAGTTATGCCCCCACCCTTTGCAACCCCCGCAGCTGCAACGGCGACCCCGGCGGCAGTGGCTGGCCCTTGGCCATGTCTTTTGCCGCCTGCCCAGTCTTGGCTAGCTCAAGAGGACGACATCCGACACCTACCCGAGTAGCCGATAGTTCGTCCGAATACCGGATGGGTCATCTCAAAGTTGACACTGAAACTGGCTTCACTCTCTCCGGTTTCGGTGGTGCAGCCACCTCCAAAAGGCGAGACCCAGGTGGGGAACCCAATAATCAGCCCAAGAAAAGGTACCCTTAAACCCGAATCCACCGAAGGACACCGATGGACGGCGTGAGGACAGCGGAAGGGGGTGGGTGAGGGAGCTACAGGGGAGATGGCCTGGGGTCTTGGGGTAGATGGGAGGCCGGCGGCCGGTCTTCAGTCGCCGCATAGGGCCCCTAAGGCCCTATGCGGGAGTTGCGATGCGCGGGATGGCGAGAGGATACACAGCAGGGGACTCTCGCGACCGGGGTGGCGCGAGATTGCGGGGACGTTGGGTCAGTTGCAGGCTGGCCGTCAGGCCGGGAACGGAATGGCTTGCAGCCGGGCCAAGGCGCGACTGAATTGGGTTTCCCAAGGCCAGCGCCGGGGGAGATGCAAAGTGAGGCGGCGCGCCGAGCGGGTGATCCGTCCCACCAGAGCGAAGACCCGCCGCCTGAGGGTCTTGGTGATCACGGTCCGCTCGCCCAGACCAATCCGCGCCGTCCAGCGGGCCAGGTTATGCGCCATCACCTGGACCGCCAGCCAGGCGCCGTTGGCGGCGAAGCGCGCCGACGGCATGTGGTTCAGCCCGACGCCGTACTTGAGGTCGCGTATGGCGTTCTCGACCTCGGCGTGGCGGCGATGATCGGCCTCCAGTTCCAGCGTCTCCCCATCGCGGTCGGTGATGAAGGCGTGATAGCTGTATCTGGCGAAGAGGGCGAGCTGGGAACCGGGCGTCGGCTTCACCCGCCGGACAATGAGCCGCACCGGCGCGGCGTCCGGCTTGGTCTGGAACGGGGTGTAAGTCGTCTCGGCGACATCGGCGGCGCCGTCCATCCAGTAGGGAATGGGAGTCCAGTCCTCCTCTGGTATCGCCTCGATCAGGTCCCGCAGGCTGGCGCGCTGGCGGATGGTGATAGAGAAGCGGACATCCATTTCCCGGCAGGCGGCAACGACAGTGTGGGCGTAGAAGCCGCTGTCGGCCCGCACCGTGAGTTGTCCCCTGGCCCCGCCGTAGCGCACCCGCCCCACCGTCTCACGCAGGAAGTGGGCGGCGCCACGGGCGGTGTTGGCCCGGCCCTCGCGCAGCCGGGACATCAGCACCTCGCCGGTGCCAGCGGCAATGGCCAGCAGCGGGTGATAGCCGCGGGCGCCGGTATAGCCGTGGTGGCGCGCTCCCTCCTTGGCCAGTCCATAGGTCTCGCAGATTGTCGAGTCCAGGTCGATGGTCAGGGGCGAGTCGCCGGGTCCGGCCCCAGCGGCCCAGGCCCGGGCCAACAACTGGCGGCTCACGCGGTCGAGTTGACGGACATGCCCCCACCGGAAGCTGCGCAGGAAGGTCCCCAGGGTGGATGGCGCCTTGACCACGCAGCCTAGAACACCGACCGTCCCACCAGCGCGCAGCGCATCGGCGTCGTCGATGCAGTCGCCGCCTGCCAGCGCGGAAGCGACCAGCGTCAGCATCTTGTCCCCAGTGTTCGCCCGTCCCGGCGCTCCGCCGAGGTCAAGGTGATGGTCGACGAGTTCCCGCAGGCCCAGGTGCCGGGCTAGGGTGGCCGGCAGGAGCAGGCCGGCATTGGCCACCAGGCGATGGTCGTCAAAGAGGATGCGGATACGGTCGGGTTTGTTCTGTGGCAGCATCTATTGGGTGCTCCTTGTTTCCGGGCGGGTTTCTGTTCCAAAACCATTATCCCAGATTCAGAGGAGCACCCGCTGGCTTCTTCAAGGGCTGTCCCCAAGGCCGTCCTTCGGTGGATTCGGGCTAACACGTACTTCCGGATGTCATAGACCAAGCTTCCTACGTCGTCAACTCGCAAGTCCGACTCTACCCCCAGACCCCATCTCGTAGTTTCGATGATTCTATGGTCGCCTGAAAATACCATGTGAGAAGAGAACGTCACGTCCCTACGAAAGCCGTCGTTGCCGAAGAAGGTCCTAAGCCAATGCATCACGCCCGAACCATCGACTCGGCTGTGCACGGTGAATTCAACATTCTCTCCGTTGTGCGGGACCGGGGCACGGAACAGCATGTATGAGAGCAATGCTACTGGCCTGATTGCCGTCTTAACATTGATACTGTTCATGACCCCACTCAAAACCACCGTTGGCTCAGAGTAGTGCTTACGCACCGCCGTGTGTAGATTGATAAAGTCGTCCCCCAATGCGCGGGCTACGGGAGAGTCGTTGGCGGGGCATCTCGTCATACGTCGCGGCTTCCTCTCTTGGGATCATCAGGGCATTCCTAGCCCAAGGTCCATGTCAGGCTGCTAGCCTGAATCTCAATGTGAAGGTTCTTGATTTTGTCCAGTTTGGTGGGCCTACGTGTACTGAACTGCGAACTTTTCGATTGGCCGTAAAGCTGTGAGGCTCGACCAAAACCGTTGCAGCTCCCCGAAAGCCTCAACGAAGAACAACGCTGACATTACAGGTGGTCTCCCTCAGAATGCGAAGCATCAATTCTTGGACCATCGTTTTACGGTCGTCAGAAGGTGGAGTGCTGCGTCCGCGACTCTTGGGTCTTCTTCTAGCCGCAGGGAAGCCGCTCTGCCTTCAGGAGAGTCGGACGTTCTTTCCGAATATAGGGTAATGCTAGCCTGGCCATTACCGTCTATTACAAGTTCATAGTTCTTGACTGTCCTAGTTGGCAGGTATAGGGCTACAGCGATCAAATCTCCTTCACTGCCGTGAGGATGGCGATTAAGCAAGTACACGATGGTATCTTGGTCTATCCACGTCTTCATCCTTTCAGGAAACTCTTCCATGACCTCTCTTAGACGCTGTGCGTCCCGAGCCTCATGGTCCACGGCAGGTTCCGATTGTCCGACTACCGGAGCGCTGGCTGGAGTTGGAGTTGTCCCTGCTGTACCTGATGGTGTCTCTGCCTGTGTCGGCGACACAGTGTCCGACCCCACTTCACCTGTAGCTGTTGGTGTGCTTGATGGCGTCTCTACCTGAGTCCCTGCTCCACCGGCCCACTCCACATCGCTGGTAGGCGTTGGTGTGCTTGATGACACCTCTGTCTGGAGCGGCGTCCCAGCGCCAGAACCGGCGTCAATCATAGCTGTTGGTGTGCTTGATGGCGTCTCTACCTGAGTCCCTGCCCCACCGGCCCACTCCACATCGCTGGTAGGCGTTGGTGTGGAGCTTCCGCAGGCAGCTACCGTCAAGGCCACCATTCCAACTACGATGGCTCCTAGAAGTCGCATGATGCCACCCCCATTAAGTCGAGAATCGAATACTTTCTCTAAATAGGACGCTCTTGCCGGAGGAATAGTTCCCGGGGAGTATAATTCTGCCCCTTCTTTCTCCAAGCAAATTCTGTATCAGCGGCTACGTTGGTCCACGGCTCTCAGTCGCTCAGCACTCTCATCAGCTGGACTCCCGTTCTAATTAGGTATACGCTTCAACTGTCAATTCCGTTCCATGAACTAGCGTCTCCTAAGCGAACTAGTGCCCATCTACTCCCAGATGCCGTCAGGGCTCACCTAATATAGGCAATGACCCCCGTTAATAAAGAAGAAGCCCCACGCATACGGCGCAGGGCAGGAGTCTAGTCTTCAAACGGTGGCTGGCCCGGCTCATGCCAGATCGTTCACGATGCGGTCTCTGAATTGCTCACCTCATCCCAACGAGCCAGAAACTTCTACCTCTAAGCAAACCTCCATCTCAATCGGAGAAGCCCCTCCGTTACTCAACCTCAAACTCGTCTATTCATCACAAACGTACACATAGGTCGTAAAACCGCCGAATTGAGACGCCTCTGTATCGTCGGGATATTCATTCTCTGCCCAAACACCATAGAGGAAATTGCCGCAGCCTTCATCGCTGACGTCCTCGCTGTATGACGGGTGTTTTCTAAAGAAGCTATTTCAAGGTTAGCGAACCATTATATCATGTGTCTCAAAAAACTTGTGTCGGAGATTATATGTTCATGGATTCGTTTGTCTCAACTGGTGGCATGGACTAGCCAGGCGGCCTAGTGAGTAGTCACCTGTGCCCGATACGCTCAGCGGTGGGAATCTTCGTGTGGGCCAGCTTCTGAGCATTACAAGTAGCTTCTTGTCCTTTGGGGAAGGCTACGCCGCCGCATGGTGAACGCATAGTATGGATAGTCATTTATCGACGCGACGTGCAGCTATAGTCACGTCCTCGCCCAGCGGGGGTTCTCCTCAATGCGTCACGACGCGAGCAGCAGGGGGCGAAACTCGTCTCTGGCCTGCTCGCAGACTTTTTGGGCCTCATCACTCATTACCTCCGATGAGACGAGGCACATGAGTCGCCATACCCTTTGGGTCTCAGGTTCTGAGACCTTCCAACTGTGTTCACTTCCCCCTGACCTGTTGCAGGGTCCAGAATCCGTTGTCAAATATGATACAAATGTATCATGCGGTCGGCTCACAACAGTGATATCTTTAGAGTTGCCAACGTTTAAGGGGAGATGGCGACGAAGCCCATTGGTCAGTAGTGGGTCGCCAACGATGCGCGTCAGAGATATGGCGACGAATTAGAAACACTCCCATTCAATTAGGACAAGACGACTTCAATGCCGATGGATGCAAATTTCTGAACCTGATGATTCCTAATCATTTCGCCAACGGAGGTACTTGAGCAATGGCTTCTCTTTTTGCCCGGCCAATGATATTTTTCCAGGTCCTACCCCTGTTAGGCAGTGCGGTAATTCTACTGCTGACAGTGCCCAAAGCGATGGCTCACAATTATTCTCCCAGTTTCATTTGGGATACTGACGACACGATTACCGTCGAGAGCCGAATTCCTCAAAGTACGGATGTTCACTCCGCCGCTGATGACTACGACAACAATACTGACCTTAACGTTAATCGATGCACACCGAATGGAAACTGCGGCAATGTGATTCACTACGACGGGAACTACGGGTCGTCGGAGCCTCCCGCCTGGGCAGATCCGCTGTCACAAATGGAGCCATGCTCTGATGACGACCACGTGCTGAATGGCTACTGCAATGAGACCAACCATAAAGTCGATTTCTCATACATTTACTACAATACCCACTCGTACGCTACAAACCTTGTCGCTTACTACGCCCGGCACGAAATGGGCCATGTGTGGGGTCTGGACCACGTCGCATGTTCCACCGCTTCCGTGATGTGGATAAACGCCTGCTCGGGTTCGGTCTGGGGAGTGCTAACCAGTCACGACAGGTCGGACGTGAACAGCAAGTATTAACCCAGGTTTGTTCGGGTTGCCCGAGGCACAAAATCCCTCATTTAAGGAGACTCTCGTGGAAGCATCATCCGGAAGACTCAAAACGCCAGCCCGATTCCTACTCCCGCTCGTCACAGTGGTGATGGTCGTCCTCGCTCTATATTTCTTGATCGTCTCTGCCCAGAATGCTGCGAACCCACTCGTTGGAGCTAGCCTCGCCGTTTGGGCACCGGAGCCGGGCAGCATACAGACGCTGGTCAATCGGTCCGACGCCATCGTCATCGGTCGCATCGACAGCATTCTTGCCGAGCGTATCGAGGGACCATACGGCGCTTCAGAAAACACTGATCAGCGGGATGTGCCCCAACCTGCTGAATATCCCTACACGTACTACAGCATCGCCCCTGATGTGGTAGTCTTGGACGATGGTCTGGTTCGTGACAACCTCGTGATCAAGCTCAAGGGGTTCAAGAGCAAGCGCGGGTCATCACCACTGCGGATATCGCTGCCCGACGTCGGGGACGAGTTCGTGTTCTTCCTCAGCCGAAACCCCGACGACAAGAGCTACAGCTTCCTGGGCCCGTGGGCGCTGGTTGACGTTTCAGGGCCTACAGTCGTCCAATACGGCGGCGCCCGTCCGGAACCTACCTTCGCACCTGACGCCAATCCCGCTAGCTTCGCAGCGATGGTGGCCCTTGCTACACACGACAGGGTGCCAGCCTCTCCGCTTGGCGACACCAATTTGTTGGTAGACGAATAGAGGAGGTGCTGTAGCCGATCCCCCGGCTCACACCTTGATGCATATGATTTGATACGGGCTGGCGTAGCCCGGGGGGTCGCCGCTCTCCTGATCCAAAGCGGCTCCCATGGTCGTCGAGTAGAGATGCGTTGGCAGCTCCCCTGCACGCTCTGAGATAGGCCCAAGACCGCTGATACCGCACAGTCTTTTTGACAAGCTCCCATGGCTTGCTACAGTGAGGATGCGACTACGCGTTTCCTATGACTACGGCTGTAGCTCCAGGTCATCGTGGACAACGGCCCCGAATTCGCCGGAAGGGTCTTGGATGCATGGGCCCTACCGGAGCGGTGCGACTGCACTTCATCGACCCCGGCAAGCCCATCCAGAACGCATTCATCGAGAGCTTCAACGGACAGCTCCGCGACGAGTGTCTCAACGAGCACTGGTTCATGAGCTTGCCCGCTGCCCAGCGCATCGTGGCGACCTGGCGAGACGACTACAATGCCATCCGGCCCCACAGCGCCCTGGGCAACCGGACACCAGAGGAGTTCGCACAACAGATGGTCAGGAAAACGCCGGTCGGACTCTAAGGATCCCTAGACCTAATCCGGGGAGCAGGTCAATACCACCGAATGGTCCACTCCGTGAGCCGGGCTACTGAGACTTTGAATGTGATCTCAGTTTACTAGGTTCGAGAGCGCAACTTCACGCCAGGATGTAGGGTATAACCCAAAGAAGCCAGCCGACATGAACTTCTGAGTCGTCTCAGTATCGGCCATGCTATTCGATTCCATGGATGGTCTTGAAGACGCCAATGGCAGTTAGCAGCTGCTCCCGGGTGAGATCGTGACCATAAGCGATGAGGCTAGGTCCGTCGAACCTGGGGAAGCTGATGCCGGCGAACCCTCCGGAGACGTCCGTGGAGACAAGTAGCTTGGCATTGACTCCTCCGACCTCATGGTAGAGGACAGTGTAGTCGCTCTCCCTGTTTGAGTGGGGGTCGGACTAGGAGGCAGCTGACTAATATCTTTCCTGTAGTAGTCCTGCTATAATAGGTTCCTAGCGACAGGAAAAACTCACTCAGGCTCTTAAGAAGCAGTTGGCTGTGGCGCTAACCGGTGACGCCATGCCCAGCTGCGATTCGTATTGCCTTTGGCAGATTTCTGTGATGGGGGACACCTGGATATTTGCAGGAAGGCCCTCTCGGGGGCCGATAGGCCGGAGCTGAGCGAAGGGAGCAGCGCAACATGACGTTTCATACGGTGGGTTACGCCAAGAAGAAAGGGCCGTGTGATATCCGCCGCCGCCTTGCTCTGCTTGAAGGGCAGCGGCCGTCGTCATGCCTCTCTGTACTTCAGGAACCGGGCCACGAGATCGGCGCTTACAGCATTGGGGTGCGGCCATTCCATATGCGGTGGGCTGGAGTTTCTCGTTGACGACCATTGGCATCCTTGACCTGTTGAACCAAGCGCCATACGGTGCCTATGCCGTGGACATGAGCCAGACCATCTTGTTCTGGAACCCCAGCGCCGAGCGGATTCTCGGCCATAAAGCGGAAAACTTGATCGGACGTCGATGCTACGAGATCTTACGAAACCTGCCCGAGGAGGGTTCGACCCCTATATGCATCGAGAGCTGCCCCTCCATCCGGCTCGCCAGGGAAGGGTGCATCCCGCCGGTAGTCCACGTTCGGATGCTCTGCGCCTCAGGTCGCCGAATGCGAGCTACTATCACCCCAATAACGATTCCGGCCACCCGATCCAATGATTCGATACTGGTACACCTGTTCCACGTCGAGGCAGATGACGAACGGGCTAGAAGGGTCGCCAGTTCCGTCCAGAATGTGCTGCTGAAAGGGAGTACGTCGGCACCATCAGCGGACCCGATCACACAAGCGGCACTCAGACGGGTCAGTCCCCTGACGGCCCGTGAGGTGGAAGTGTTGCATCTTCTGGCCCTGGGACTTGAGACCAAGGAGATCGCTGCTGAGCTGCACGTTAGCAGCAACACTGTTCGCAACCACTTCAGCAATGCCCGGGGGAAGGTGCAGGCGAAGACGAAGCTGGGCGCGGTGCTCGCCGCCCAGCGTCTCGGTCTGATCTAGCGCCTTTCGCCTCCGCCTGTGTCGACTCCACCTCATCCGGGCTGAATACCGGAATCTCTTGAAGGAAGATAGTGCAAATGCATCAGTTAAGAACCGTCTCCGGTATAAGAAATATTTGACTCTGGCTCAGGATTGGGCCGGGTACTCAGGACCCTACCACAGTCACTTCCTTGAGTGAAAGCGAGGACAATGTTTTGACTCTGGCTTCGGATTGGGCCGAGTACTCAGGACCCTATCACAATCACTTCCTTGAGTGAAAGCGAGGACGAAGTAATGACTAAATGGACGATAAAGAGCAAGCCAACCTTCTTGGTGTTGGGAGCAGCGCTTACAGCACTGTTCGTAGTTTCTTTGCTTGTATACACGGACCAAGCTGGGGTTCAGGCCAGTTCAGGTAATCTGCTTCCAAGCATGACGATGGTGTACGAAGTGTACGGCCCCTCCATTTCCGTCGGGGAGCGCTCTATCGAGCCCTTTAAGGAGTTGCATCGCCTCGAATACCAGTCGGAGACTGAATGGGTCGACACCGTGATCGAGTCTCCGTCGGTCGACCTTGGCCGGTATGGCGTCGGGAGTAACGTCGGCTCGTACACGAGGTTGGATGGCAGAGCTATCGACGAGTACGATGCAATGGATGGCAGCATGGAGGAGAGCGCCGTCTCCGAGGACAGCATCTTCGTGCCGAACTCGGCTTTCGCTTACGCTTTGGCAACGCCTAACTCCATGGACGACACCCCGGGGCTCTCGAAATCCCAAGTAGTCAGCAGTGCGACAGTGTGCTTCAACGGCGATTGCGAAGAGAATGCGCGTGGGGTTCTGTATAGCGGCGACGGGTTCGAGCTAGTAATGTTGATGAACGACTCTTGGGGCATCCCCCTTAGATTGGGGGACGGATTCCTGGTCAGGGAAATCGAGATTCAGGTCGTAAAGCAATAGCCCTACCGCCCGG
Organism: Dehalococcoidia bacterium; assembly: GCA_965249185.1. Classification (GTDB taxonomy): domain Bacteria; phylum Chloroflexota; class Dehalococcoidia; order Lucifugimonadales; family Australimonadaceae; genus CBDFLS01. The sequence continues at coordinate 9,570 of CBDFLS010000001.1, read as the reverse complement.
CCCTGGGCATGGACTCTGGACGCTGCTTCCAATGCATGGAAGAGCAATGATGAATTCGGGCAACAAAAAAGGGGTCGCATATATGGATGGAACAGGGGGACCGCTGCTACATCCGCAGTGGTCCCCCTGTGTAGTTCTGGTCAACGCCTAGCGCCGGCCCTCTCCTCCTCCTTTTCTTCCTCCAAGCTCAGCGCCCACTCGAACATCGAGAGGGTCGCGGGCGTGGGCTTCCCGTTTCTTCTGGCCGGCTTCGCCGGCTCCTCGGCCATGAACTCTGCCCAGGAGAAGAGCGACCGCTGTGTCTCAGGGGCTTCGTCGTGATGACCGTTGCCCGCGTCCACCTTGGCGGCGTGGCTGGCTCCGTTCCGATGCGTCTCGATCACAACCGGCACCGTCTCGGCTTCCAACTCCACCGCGTGCCACTCCTCGTCCACCAGCAGCTCTTCGCCGCTGGCTTCGGCCTCCCTCGCCTGGGCGAAGACCGCCTCCACCGACTCCTCATCCTCTTCTCCGTTCACGATCTTTCTTGCCAGGGCCAGCATCAGGTCGTCCCCGTCATCCCCATAGGCCGCGAGGCCATCCTCGGGCAGCTCCCCCTCTACGGCCAGGGAACTTTGCAGCTTCTGGGCCACCAGCTTCAATGCGTCGGCCTGGAGGGTGCCCCTGTAGGCCATGAACACGACCTTGACGGGCCGGGTCTGTCCGATGCGCCAGGAGCGGCGCGACGCCTGCCGCATGGTGTAGACGCTGTAATCCGTTTCCGCCCAAACAATCGTTGGGAAGTCGATCAGGTCGAGGCCCGTCTGCACCAGACGTGGGTGGCAGATCAGGACGTCGATGCCCTCCTTGACCTTCTGCTCCACCCACGCCTCCCTCCGGTCCGGGGCCACGGCATCGGCCTTCATCACCGCCACCCGGAATCCGTGCTTCGCCAGGATGTCGCTCATCCTTTCGGTTACGTCCCTTGTTCCGGTATGGGTGGCGTAGACCAACACTCTCCTCCCCTCCATTCTTTCCGTTGCCACCAGGTCCAGCAGTGCCTTCTCCTTTGGATACAGTTTCTCCTCGGAGAGGGGCGGCACCTGGACGAGCACGTCCCCCGACTCCGGGTCGAAGACGGTCTCGCCCCGCGTGCAGCCGTCGGGGTAGGCCAGCAGCGACTGAAGATAGGTGGACAGGAGCTTCCGTGAGCCCTTGGCCAGTGCATCGGTTAATGCAGCCCGCAGCTTCTCGAAGAGGGTGCCGTAGGCTCCCCGCTGGGTGTAGCCGATGGCATCGGGCTCGGAGTCCATCCCGCACAGCATCACCTGCTCCTCGTAGGGAGGCAGCCCCGATGCCACGTCGGAGAGTCTGAGGAACACGCTATTGCCTATGAGGTGAAACAGGGCGGCTGGGGCGAGCCCCGGCCGTTCCCGCACCACCTTGCGGTATCTCCGCCTACGGCTGAACCGTCCGTCCTCCACCGAGTCGTCGTCGTCCTTGCCGATGGTGTGCTCCTCGAAGCCGTAGCGGGATATCCACCTTCCCTCCTCGGAGCGCCCGAACTCCGTCCTGATGGCCGGGCTGAACCGGTAGAGCAGGTGGAACAAGGTGCTCGAATACCCTCCAGAGAGGGTGCCGGTCAGGGTGAGGGAGCGCCCGCAGGAGTCGGCGAGGACGCCCGCTGCGATGCCCTGGGCGGAGCCCCTTCCTTTGTACTCATGCACCTCGTCTGTTACGAGCAGCTCGAAGAAGCCCTTCATCCGCTTCTTGATGTAGTCGGCGAGCGGGTATCGCTTCGGCCCGTTGGGGTCGGCTTGCCAGAGGGCGGAGCCGCACCCAGCGCAGGTGCGCCGCTTGCGCCCCATCTCCTCGGCGGTCAGGGGCACACCGTCCTTGTCCACGATCTGGCTGGCGCAGAGGGGGCAGCAGGGCACCTTGAAGGGTTCCCCCGTCTCCTCGTCTCGGACCAGCCCGCCCCTGGCTGTGGCCCACCGCTCGATGTACGCCGCCCGCCAGCGGTAGGAGAGCTTCGCCCGTTCTCTTGACATGATGGCGAAGAGGGGTCCTGGGCCGGTGGAGAGGCGCAGCTTCTCCAGGTCGGTGATGGAGGCGACGATGGCGACGCGGGCCTTGGGCACCGTCTGCTCGACCTCCCGCTTCCACTTCCGGGTCAGGTGCGGGGGTGTGAGGACGAGCACCCGCTGGAAGCCAGCGGCGTAGGCTGCCGATGCGCCGAGGAAGGTCTTGCCGGTGCCCATCTCCCCCACGATGTTTGTGCCCTGGTGGGCCTTGAGGGAGAGGGTCACACCCCGTATGGCGTCGGCCTGCGCCCCCAGGGGGGAGCGTAGGAGTTGGGGCAGGCCGACGCCGTTCTGAGAGGGCCGGTAGAGGGGCGGGTAGGACTCCACCACCCGCTGAGCTATTGCGTCTCGGTAGGTGTCGATGAACTGAGCGAGGTCCATTGGTCGTCTCCTTCCTTATATATAGATATGTATGCCGGGTTCTTGTGGGTTGTAGCAAGAGGCGAGGCCCCGCTGGTCACTGACACCAGTGGGGCCTCGTGATGCGGCTCTGGGTGAGCAGTCTTATGCGGCGATGTCGGTTATCATGCCGTCCTCCAGGTCCAACGCGACGACAGTGGTGCGGAGCTTCTCCCGGTAGGTCTCCTTATCGGGGGTCTCCTCCACCAGGACCAGCTCCTTGGTGGTCTTCCCCTTGACCAGGATGCGCCGACCGTCGGCCTGGAGCTGGAGGTTGTCCAGGAAACCGGCAGCGATGAGCATGGCCATGTGTCCGCGACGGAGCGGCATCAGTGGACGGGTGCGTTGGTCTTTGCTGGGCCACAGCGCGTCGGTGACCTCGGCGTTGGCCCACAGGCCGGAACGCCTCGCCTCGGCAGCAGCGGCCACGGGATCGACGTTGCGGGTGGCGAACAGGATGTCGCCTGCATCGGCGGTGGATGGGGTGTAGACGGGGTAGTTCGAGGAGACCAGCGGTCTTGGCTCCCCCTCCGACCACTCCCGTATCTCCCTCTCGACCTCCACGTCCAGATGGGGCTCCAGTTGCCGGTAGCCCATGACCACCACCTGGTCGAATGCCTCACGCTCAGGGTGCGGGAAAGCCCAGCACCTCAGCCTGGCGTAGTATGACGCCAGGTACTTGGCGGAGACGGCGAGACGCTGCCGGGGCACGATGAACACCAGCAGCCCTCCCTGGTCCAGGTAGCGGGTGACGTGGGTGAGAAACGCGTGCTCCGTCCGCTTACTTTCCGGATCGTGGTCGTATGGAGGGTTCAAAAAGCAGACGCCGAACGCCTGGTTGCCGATGGAGGTCTGGAACAGGTCCGCCGCCAGGGTGCGGCGCAAACGGCCCGCCGCCTCTTCCGCTCTCTCCTGGTGCAGCTCCACCCCGTAGGTCTCGATGGGGACCGTGTTGACGCTGGCCAACCGCTCCGCCAGTTGGGCCGCCGCTTCCCCCGCACCGCAGCAGGGGTCGAGGATGCGGAGCGCCTCCCGGTTCCGGTAGTAGGAGCCCGAAGGAACCCGTATCAGCGAGGCGATGAAGTCAACCACCCGTTCTGGCGTGGGGTAAAAGCCCCCTTTACTCTGTGCTGCTAGTCTCATGACGTCTCTCCTTTCTCATGGTCGGTCGATATTGATGGGCCGAACTTGCAGGGTTCGGGGTTGCAGAAGTAGCAGTCCCTCCTCGCCCTGGGCGGTGGGACGTAGTCCTCGGCGGACAGCGCCTGGAATATCACCTGCACCCCGCAGGAGTTGCAGTGGTAGCTCTCTCCGGTATGGACATCCTTGTCCGGCTCCTCAATCTGGGCGGACCGCTCCTCGCAGTGCGGGCAGGTGAAGAACAGGGTCTGGTTTGTGGTCATAGTGTTTCTCCTTTCATCGGCTACCGCCTTCAGGCGGCGAGCCGCTTTTCTGACTTGATTCCCACCACCTCTCCGATAGCGCGGGTCCGCTGGTAGCAGAGGACCTGGCGGGTGCCGGCAGCTTCTGCGCAGGCGGTACAAAAGGCTGTGATAATCTCGGCGTGTTTCGCCACCGGCATCCGTCTGACCAGCACGTAGCCCCCATCGACTAGCGGGTGGCGGTAGAGGGTTACCCTGGGGTCGCGCCTCTCTGCCTCCGTCGCTGGCCGATAGAAATGCGGTTGCGCGGAGGTGCACAGGTGCTGCGTGTGGTCGTGCCGGCAGAAACGGCAGGTCGTTCCGTCCGGCGAGAAGCGCTGCCAGGCTTTGAAATGCCGCTCCTGCCTGCGTTTGTTTGTGCGTTTGGCAATTGTCAGCGTCTTATCCATACCCTCCTCCGTTCACTGCTGCCACGATGGACTCTTCCTCTCCGGGTAGGGTCAGCGTCCCAGAAGCCACCGCCTCCGAGAGGTCCTCCTTGAGGGATTCGGGGTTGGGGTTGCAGCGGTAGGCGACCACTCCCGTCGATTGGAGCTGAGTGGTCTCCTCCTTCTGAAGGCCCCGCCGCCACAGCCAGTCTGCCCAGGAGGGATGCAACGGCAGTGGGCTCCTCTTGTCCAGGAAGCGGTAGTGGAGCCTGGGGGCCTCGTCTTCCGTCTGGGCCAGGAGGAGGAAGGTGTCGTGTTCGGAGGCGTACTGGGCCATTTTCGTATAGACCAACGCGTGCCAGCCCCCACTCACCGGCAGCTTGGCGATCTTGGTCGTCCACGTGCCAATTGTTTGGTACGGGATACCGCAGCGCTCATACCCTCCCGAGAGGGCCATCCCATCCGCGCCCTGGATGAGGTGGGCAACATCGGGCGGTTGCTTGAGCAGGGAGGCCCAGATCGCCTTGAGCGCCGTCTGGGAGCCCACCATCGAGACGAACCAGAGGCCGTCGGTCGCCTCGTCGCGGGCGAAGGCGTCGGCGGTGGCCGAGAACCCCCCGGCGTTGATGGTGTACAGGGCTTCGGGGTCGAGTGTGTGGTCGGTTGCAAGCATGGGTATGTCTCCTTTCGGTAATTGGAATGCTGATGCGCGGAGGCGCGGTGACTCCGTGGGGCCGGTAAGGGTCGTTGCTGGGCTGCCTGGGTTTTCCTATAGGGTTAGAGGGTGGTGATGAGGCCGCGCTCCTTGAGGCTGACGGCCTTGTCCCCGCCGATGACCACGTGGTCCAGTAGCTCGACCCCCAGGAGCTTGCCCGCCTCCATGAGCTTCTTGGTAATAGCCACGTCAGCCGGGCTCGGTTCGGGGTCTCTGCTGGGATGATTGTGGACGACGATGATGCTTGGAACCGCCTCAATGACGGCGGGCCGGAACACCTCCGCCGGTCTGACGGTGATGGAGCTCACGTCGCCCTGGTAGACGACCCGCTGGCCCACCACTTCGGTCCTGGTATTGAGGAGCAGGACCCGTAGCTGCTCCTGGGCGAGGCGGGCCATCTCCGGCGCTAGCAGCAGCCGCACCGCCTCGGGCGAATAGACCGCCGGAGGGTCGGCGGGGCGCGGTGGATGGGTCTCCACCCCGTAGCGCACGGCCAGCTCTCCCAGGATGCTGACGTTGCGCCGGAGGGTCTCCAGTAGTGTGTCGGTGTAGCGTTCCGTGGTCATAGGGACCTCCCGTAGGTGTAAGTGGACTGAAACGAGAAGCGGGGCCGATCCCAAAGGTGGGAACGGCCCCGTGGAGCGCCTGCGAAACGGCGGACGGCAGTAGGTGTTTCTGGCCTAGAAGGGTGACTTGGCCGTCACCGGTTCCTCAGCAGCCGCGTCCTCAGACTCCTTCGCAGAGCCATTCCCGTTGCGAGAGTCGAGGAAGACCACCTCGGAGGCGTGAATCTCGGTGCGGTGCCTGCGCTGTCCGTCCTCGGTTTCATACGAGTTCTGGGCCAGCTTGCCTGCGACGTACAGCCGGTCCCCTTTGGCGACATACTGGTTCACCGCTTCGGCCAGGCCGGACCAGCAGGTGATACTGTGCCAGTCCGTGCTCGTCTCTCCGTTCTGGCGGTGTCGGTCGGTGGCCAGCCGTAGCTGGGTGATGGCGGTGCCGCTCTGGGTGTATTTCATTTCGGGGTCTGCTCCGACCCGTCCCAGTAGCTCTACCTTGTTGATTGTGCGTGCCATGTCGTTTCTCCTTTGTGTGTGTAGTAGTGCGGCGTTGCCGCACTCGAATGGAAATGCAGCGCCGTCCCCTTCCGAAGGGAACGGTCTTGTCCATGCGCTCCCGTTACAGAGCGTCTAGCTCACCCGCACGTACTGAGACACGGCCTCCGTCACAATGTCGACGCGGGTATCCGGGTCCAGCAGCGCGTTCAGCTTGCGGTAGTCGACCGAGAAGCGGCGGGTCTGCACCAGGCTTACCGACCGGCCCTCGACGCTTGCTTTGGTCATCCCCCGCTGCCGCATCCACGACTTGAGGGTGTCCAGCGCCCGGCGTTTGGCCTGTTCCGGCTCCCGAAGGGCTTCCTGCGCTTCCAGGTATGCCCGCGCCGCCTCCCGGGCCTCCTCCGCGCTCACCTCCCTTCCTTCTATGTCCGGTGACTCGTCTGTTTCTCCTCTTTCCTCGGCTGCTCCGGGCTTGCACGTGTTCAGGAACGGGCAGCTCCGGCACTGCCAGCTACCGGCGCGGAAGTCCCGCTCCGGCAGCTCGTCCGGGTCCTGTCCGTGGGCGGCGTAGTGGTCGGCCAGCTCGCCGAGCCGGAATGTAACGGCCTCCATCGCGTCCTCCACGCGTTCGGCGGGAATCGTCTCCGTGTCCCAGGCTCGGCTGCCCGTGTCCATCGTGGCGATCACCACATCGCGCTTCTCCCCGAATAGCCCGTAGGTGTAGAGAGCGGCCTGGGCGACCGATTCGGGGTGACTCCGCTCTGCGCCAAGGGTCTGCCAGCGCTTGTAGGCTTCCGGCCCCCTGGTCTTGACCTCGACGATCACCTCCGGCCCTCCGAAGAAGGGGAGGATGCCGGTGGCGTCGGGGTGGCCGGTAACGCGGAGGTTGGGGGTGATCTGGGCCGTCACCTCCCTGGGGTTGTTGGGGTCCACCGGGGTCACGTCCCAGCTCGCACGCTCCATCGCCCGCAGCACCACCTGCTCAAGGGCCTGCCCCGCCTCCATGACGGTCAGGGATTCGTCGCTGGGAGGGTTGGTGGGCTGATGTTCAGTGGCGGCATACCAAAGGGCTCTGCGGCAGCTGCTGGCGGCCGATGCCCGCACCACCAGCGCCCCGTCGCCGTCGAAATGGGCTGCCGGTCGTGAGTAGACCTCCGACCGGTCGTTGGTCAGGTCCTCGTTCTGGCTCATGGTCACTTCTCCTTTGCTCCTGAATATGAAGAGCGGAGCCGCCCCCGTAGAGACAGCCCCGCCTTTGCGCAACGCTCGGTTGTCTGTGCAGCTCATGCGGCTGCCTTAGCTTCGGTTCCTTCTTCCTCTCCTCTCTGCTTCTCCTCTCTCTCCTGCCTGGCCTTGAGGAAGCCCCGCAGGATGTGGGCGATAGCGTCTCCTAAACCGAGCACCCATATGCTCGACCCATCGCTCAACTGATTGGCGAAGGGCTGCATCTCAGCTATGCCCTGGCACTGGTCCACGATCTCGGCGACGGGCGTGCCCCTCCGCAAGTGCAGCGAGACGAGTCGGCAGGCCAACTCCGTCACCCCGGAGGTGAAGGAACCCGCCTTGCCGATGCTTCCGAAGACCTCGAAGGGCTCACCGTCCTCGTCCAGGGACACCGTGATGTAGAGGTTCCCGTGCTCGGTATGGAGCTTGGTCGTGCTGCTTGGCAGCGTCCTGGGCCTGGGCCGTGTCGCCGGGGTCATGGTCCCTCCCCCTTCTCAAGGAGATAGGGAAGGGCTGGGGCGTAGCGGTCGAAGAATTTGGCGACCTTGAGGGCACACTCCCGGTCCCTCTTGTCGCCGATGCCCAGCAGCGTCTGGACGATGACCTCTTCGCAGTCCTCTTCGGCGTAGGTCGGGGTCAGCAGCGTCTCTTGGACGGCAGGGGGAAGGGAGTCCCACCGCTCCCAGCTCAGCTTCAGCCCGCCGTGGCTGGCCGTTTCGATCCGCACCACGCCCTCGGCCAGTGCTACGACGTCCTGGGGAGGTCCCCACGGGGTATACATAGTGTTCACTTTCATGTCGTCTCCTTTCGGTCCTGTAGATGAAAACGGGGCTGCCCCGGTGTGCAGACAGCCCCGTTACGTGGGCTCGCTATGGCGCGTTGGGCTCATGCCGCTTCCGCCGCCTCTGCTTCCCGCGTCTGCTGGAGCTTCCGGGTCGCCCCTTGCACGAGCGGCGTCAGCTCCGATGCCGATACCGCCTCAAGGTCCTTGCCCGTCTTGCCCTTGACCGCAGCCCGCACCTGCTTCTCGTCGAACCCCTGCATCGCCCCCAGGTCGATCAGCGTCGCCCGCAGCGGCGGAGCAAGGGAGTCGGCTGCGCTTTCCTGCTTCGCCGGTTGCCCGGTGGCCGCCTGGTCTCCGTAGAGGCAATTCCCGAACTGGTCTCCGAAGCTGCGCAGGGCGCGTTTGAGACCGTCGGTAACCGACCCTTTGCAGGCTGTGTCGTGACCCTCCGCCGTCTCCTCCGCCACGGCGTGGAACCCGATATCCGTGCGGGGCGGAGCGCCGGGGACGGTGACCCGCACCGGAGCGCTGTAGGCGCGGATGCGGCTGATCTCGCCCGTCTTGGGGTCGACCTGCTCGATCTCCCGCAGGGTCACGTCGCCCACCACTTCATAACCCCAACCCGCTAACCCGAAGATGCGGTTCGCCTGGTCGATGACGGTGTGGCCCTCGATGTAGTTGTAATTGCGCCCGGCCCGTCCCTTGCGCTGGGAGACCAGGCTCGGGTCGAGGGGCTTCTCCAGCTCGGTCACCACCTTGGGGGACAGGCTGTCCCAGAGCAGGTCGTGCTCCGGAGTGATGGCAGCGTCCGGGTGGACGCCGTTGCTTCCGTTCTTGGTCGATGAGGTCGTCATTGTGCTTCTCCTTTGTGATGTCTCTGCTGTTTCTCTGGTCGGTGCAGGTTGCCCCTATGGGGAGCCCGTAGGCGGGGCAAGCCCCGTCATTCATTGGGCATAGCGCCTCCTTGGGTAATGCTGTAGGGGGGTCGATGGCGCAGGCACGGAGCCTGCAAGACGGCGGGCGGCGTGGGCACAAGAGCGGGCGGGAGGCCCGTGTCGAAGGGGAACTGTGTGCTACCTAACGGTGCGGGATGCCCGTGCAAGCAAGCCCCGGAACGTGGTCTGTCCGTGGGGCGTCGTGGCGAGCTCGGCCACGTCAGCGGCCACCCCAAACAAGCGCACCGTGGCGGCGCGCCGTCCAAGCAAGCTTTCAAGCCGCTCGGCGGCCTCGCGGCCCGCATCGTCTGAGTCGAAGGCGAGGAACACGCGAGGGAAGGCAAGCAAGCTACCTGCCACCCGCTCCATGCCCTGTGTCCCCAGGGCTGCGCAGGCGGGGAGGCCCCACTGCTCAAGGGCAAGCCAGTCGAACACCCCTTCAGTAAGGACCACCCAAGACGGCGCAAGGCCAAGCCGCCCAAGTCCAAGCACCGGCTTGGGTCCGGGCAGCGCCTGAAACCTCGGCGTCCGCTCCGGGTCAATGGCCCGGCCCACAAGCCAGCGGGCGCGGCCCGAGGCCAG